>JAVSMQ010000001.1:2233744-2312956 GCA_032027125.1 Kapaibacterium sp. (SeqCode) | reverse complement strand
ATTTAAGGTTATGAAATTTATTCATTTATTTCCCGCAATTTACAAAAAAAACTTATTTTTTTTTCAAAACTTTGCTAATAATAATTCGTCTAATTTTTTGAGAAGGAATTATATTTTTCAGGGATTGATTCGATGAGTTATCAGTATGTAAAATATGAGATTGAGCATAATACAGCCGTAATTAGACTGGACAGACCGGACGTACTGAACAGTTTCAATTATCAGATGTCCCGCGAATTGCAGGATATACTTGATGTAATTGCAGATGACGGCAGAATCAGGGCGGTATATCTCACAGGAGAAGGCAGAGCATTTTGTGCAGGTCAGGATTTATCGGAAGCAATCAGCGGAGAATATTCGATTAAGGAAATAGTGCTTGGTCATTATAATCCGATAATATTGAAGCTCCGTCAATTGGAGAAACCTGTCATAGCGGCTGTTAATGGCATTGCAGCAGGTGCAGGTGCCAACATTGCTCTTGCTTGCGATATTGTCATTGCTTCGGAAAAAGCTTCATTTGTTCAGTCATTTTCGTCAATCGGATTAATACCGGACAGCGGAGGAACTTATTTTCTTCCGAGACTTGTAGGTCTTCCCCGTGCAGCGGCAATGATGATGCTGGGTGAAAAGATAACTGCAAAACAGGCTGAAGAAATTGGAATGATTTACAAATGTGAAACCCATGAAGAATTTGAAAATACAGCAAAATCTTTGACATTTAAACTTGCTTCAATGCCGACAGTTGGTTTGGCACTGACAAAAAAAGCTTTAAACAGTACATTTGACAATACCTTATCTGAACAATTGCGGTTGGAATCAGAAATTCAAAGCAGGGCAGGTGAATCTCATGACTATAGGGAAGGCGTGAATGCTTTTCTTGAAAAAAGAAAACCAATTTTTACCGGAGAATAATCATATTTATTAAAGGAGACTTAAAATGATAAACTTTAACAAACATGTAAACATCGGCATACTCGGCGCCGGGACAATGGGTGCCGGAATTGCTCAGGTAGCTGCGCAGGCAGGGCATAATGTTGTAATTTGCGATGTAGATACCAAAGCAGCAAAAGAAGCAGTAAACAAGATTACTGCAGATTTGATGAGATTAGTTGAAAAAGGAAAAATTGAAAATCATGATGTCAATGATATTATTGAAAGAATTATTACAACTGACAAGATTGAAGATTTTGCCCCCTGCGGTTTGGTCATAGAGGCAATAATAGAAGATATTTCTGTAAAAAAACAAGTATTTGCCAATTTGGAAAATATTGTCAGGGAAACTTGTTTTTTAGCATCAAATACATCTTCACTATCAATATGCTCTATTGCATCAGCATGCAGTTATCCTGAAAGGGTTATTGGATTACATTTTTTCAATCCTGCCGGTATTCTTCCATTAGTTGAAATTATACCCTCAATATTGACAGGTAAGGAAATTGCACCGATTCTTTACGAATTGATGAAAGAGTGGAAAAAAGTTCCTGTTATTGCTAAGGATACCCCGGGATTTATAGTAAACAAAGTTGCCCGGCCTTTCTATGGAGAAGCTCTAAGAATTTACGAAGAGGGTATTGCAGATTTTGCTGCAATTGATAATGCTATGAAATCTTTAGGCGGCTTTAGGATGGGTCCGTTCGAGTTGATGGACTTAATTGGCAATGATGTCAATTACAAAGTAACTGAAACAGTCTTTAAAGAATTTTATTTCGATGCAAGATACAGACCTTCAATTACTCAAAAAAGGTATGTCGAAGCCGGATTGTTAGGCAGAAAAACCGGCAGAGGTTTTTATGATTATCCGATTGACCCTGCAATTGCTGAATCACATCTTGAAAATTCTACGGCACATATAATATTTGACAGAATTCTTTCAATGCTCATCAATGAAGCAGCCGACACTCTTCATCGCGGAATTGCAACCAAAGAGGACATTGATTTGGCTGTTACGAAAGGTGTTAATTATCCAAAAGGATTATTCCGATGGGCTGATGAAATTGGTATTGATAAAATATATTCTCATTTGAAATCACTTTATAATGTATATTTGGAAGAACGTTACCGCCCGAGCCCGCTAATCAGAAAGATGGCAGAGAAAGGTGTTACTTTTTATAATGATTAATCTAAGGTTGAAATGTCGCAAATAGAGATTCCCGAATACGTAAGAGCATTAGACCCGTACAAACCGGGGAATCAGCGTCAGGCTGTCAATCTGCGTGAGAATGTCACAGAAATTTTTAGTCTTGCATCAAATGAAAATCCTCTTGGGACTTCGCCAAAAGTCATTCAGGCTGTTATGGATGCTGCCGGACATCTCGGCTTATATCCCGACCCTGCATCTGCTGAACTCGTCAGCATGCTTGCTGAAAAGTTTGGGAAACAGCCTTCGCAGATTGTGTGCGGTCACGGCTCGGAATCATTGATTGCACATATAGTCAATGCTTTTTCGGATATTAATACCCGCGTACTGACTTCAATGGGTACTTTTGCAGGTATTTATGTGAAAACTCACAAAATCGGCAGAAAGCTTAATCGCGTGCCGCTTAAAGACTGGGGTTACGACCTCGAAAGACTGCTGAGCCGTATTCATAGCAATACAAGGATTATCTATATATCAAATCCTAATAATCCAACAGGTTCTATGATATATAAAGATGAATTCGACTGGTTTATAAGCAAGGTTCCTGATAATATCGTTGTCGTTCTCGACGAGGCATACTCGGTTTATGGAGCCCAGCACGAAGGCTATGTTGACGGTCTTTCATATAATCTGCCTAATTTGATTGTTCTCCAGACACTTTCAAAAACTCATGGCTTGGCAGGGCTAAGAATTGGTTATGCAATTGGACCTGAAAACCTGATTGATGTACTTTATAAAGTAAAATTACCATTCGAGCCGAGTCTGATTGCCCAAAAAGCAGCAGTTGCCGCTCTAAATGATTATGAATTCCTGACTGAAACTATCAGAATAAATAAAATCGGAATTGATATGCTTATCAACACTTTCCTTAAATTGGATATTAAATTTATTTATCCGAGAGCTAACTTCATTATGATTTTACTAAGCAGCGACGAGTTTGTAGAGGAATTTATCAGACACTCATTGGAACACGGTGTTGCTGTCCGTAATTGCAGACCTTTCGGAATTTCAAAGGGAATCAGAATTTCGACCGGCACACCAAAACAGACTGAGTATGCCTGCCATGTATTTGAGCATGTTTATAACGAAATCAAAGATAAGTATAAATTAAGTTAGAATGGAAAAAATTGAATTGTATCGAAAATAAAATAGCGGTATTATTTGATAAGCAGTTAACTATATTGTATTTTTTGTTTGATTTAATTTACAAAAAGCAAAAAAAACCTTAGTCTCCATTTGAAAAAGCAGGGCTGATATGTTCTCTTATTTTTCAAATAAAACCCTATGATTTGTCTCCCTGAGCTTGCGAAGAGTCCATGATTTCATTAATTAACAGCCTGGATGCTTCACTTCGTTCAGCATGACCAACCAAAAAGAGTTATTTTACAATAAATTGATTTCAATAAAACAACKRRTWTWYRKWTKAWKKMRARTMWKSWKSTYTYRRTTTYMASYRMWSYWKTTWWGRYAWWKYWKMWWTWWRATYKWKKTATWWWTAWTAAWWWWMMTMAWWAARWKWRMWMWCSYKWGSCWWWMRTYTRKASWAWKKTYKGKATKWYKRTWKYATTKKKTYTWTYRKWTTWTRTATRWRYRARWWWMKKMTKSYWKWRGWYWTCRSMRYASYWKKYYKSRTAWTKYKKYKWKWARWYSYTKKYRKWWKWWAWWMWWWTYSTMWTWRWRWTMRYWYWCRSSWKKYWYWAAKYWSSRCWAWWRTYYSRRYWWMWRKWKYWWTRSKKKKKTMWWATYKKWKMTATKSWWMTKASGGMWRKYWKMAKWYWTMSCRRTRYCTKGYYRMWWRWKYTKWYRWRWMWTCSMKWWMKGWWGWTAWTYKKWKTGTMTKTRWWAYYRWATYCARYYYTKWYAWWKTWYSGYRWRRWWTYMWKMWWWRMRKKWWWWAMKRSRKTWTMWWMRRTKSWAKKKYYCKRAGRKYWWTYWKMWWWYTKRMCKKTSWMWKKWWWAWARWRYWTAMWYMYYKTMYMSAAWYRATRYKAYKKSGRSWRWYTSTWMWMMWRARTYMAMKSMWRAWMTWTTKYRRYKYSKTWKYWKKMTWKKMWKGMWKWRAKWSAKYTTMYRRAWTTGRWGKTYSCRAWKRWTTYTMWRMYWRCKRKWYTYKSWAWWTMAWAARAYMYRWWAWYMCTKTATMCAWYMAATAYRWYKGCRRYWWWWKSWYYWMRARMRTTAWMSKWWWWACTWKYSMAMYYMMTKKRYWKGYTTGYATWKCTSWRRTWKRGYYTWSGRRTWWKRTKWTYRYAWWTRRKTMTAWAMMTGMKWTTKTCGGWWTWYSWAMAKAYYSRWTMRWMYTTWWYACWWYWRATAKWWKTSMRWWTTYWGGMMKTWKMSMWWWWTMYWTYWWWCYTRMMAASTMRAWGKMWRWRKKTRMATMYYKMWAKWRWGSTSTWRKAKTWWWAWWMTYATATRYMKKWWKWRRWWYSAYKWWRKMRKWTTTMRYACATAWKKMWYMKAMKTKAWCRYWWWWGAWAKWWRTYWKWAWWCYKRYAKKYYYYATRWKKYTMYSMRWMMKAAWWWKTARMASWYARRWSRYAWAWSYKDAYRTAKARSWRWWRTWTTTTAAAACTTATATGCCTTATGTGGTTCCACGAAAGAATTTTTAACACATTAGTCACATAAGTGAACGTATAAGAAATCTATTTTAAAACTTATATGCCTTATGTGGTTCCGCGAAAGAATTTTTAACACATAAGTGAACGTATAAGAAATCTATTGTGAAACTTATATGCCTTATGTGATTCCACGAAAGAATTTCTACCACATAAGTCACATAAGGAAACATATAAGAAATTTATTTTGAATCTTATATGCCTAATGTGGTTTCCCGAAAGAATTTCTAACACATAAGGCACATAAGATAATAATGCATATTCATCATTCAGAATTCAGAACTCAGAATTCAGAAGCATATGGTCTATCGGTTTATGATAATTTCACCTTTAAACACTTTGTCCGAAGATTGAATTGTAAAAAAGTACAATCCCGGACTAACGGCTGAACAATCCCAATTTATCTGATTATCATTATTGAACACGTTTTCACTATAAATTATTCGTCCGGTCATATCAAGAATTTTCAAATTTACATCAGTTCCTGCAGATTCCATCAGTTTTATATTAATTGATTTATCTGCCGGATTAGGATATATTTCGGTTTGGCTTAAAAATATAATATCATCAACACCTGAGGGGTCTTTTGTTCCGAAACTCCATACCTGCGACCAGCTTGTCGGTCCATCGGCAGTAACAGCCCTTAATCTCCAGTAGTAGGTTTTGGGGAATCTAAGTTCGGATGTAATTAATTGATTGACTGTAATATCCGTTTTGTTAATGACTGTTTGTGCAAATTCTGTACTTTCGGATACGTTCAATTCATATCGTAAAGCTCCGGTGACGGGCTGCCATTGGAATGTAATCGGATTAACTACTTTTTCATTCCCATTTTCGGGCAGTTCCAATATCGGAATATTACTTCCGGTAGTAAATACCCAAACTTCAGACCAATCGCCGACACCTTCAGGTGATACCGCGCGTACTCTCCAGTAATATTTCGAACCGGGGTTCAACTGGCTGTATTTGTGTGAAACGTTTCTAATAGTATCCTGGCTGAAAATCAGGTCGTTAAACAAATCATCATTGGCAATCTGTAAGTGGTATGATGTCGCCCCTTTAGTTCCGAACCATAATAAACTGATTGAGACAGGATGGTTTGTAGAATTGCTGTCAGGAAATCTTAAAGTAATCTTATCAACCTGAGTTTTAAATTTAAACGATTCCGACCACACACCGTTATTCTCATCGGATACAGCTCTGACTCTCCAGTAATATTGCTGATAGGATTCAAGATTATCAGCAGTATAAGTCAGCATGTTATCAATTTCTTCAAATATCACATTATTTGTAAAATCAGATGATTTTGCTGCTTCGATTTGATATTTATTCTGCGAAATATGTTTTTCCCAAATAAATTTGGTATTTATTGCAATATTTACTGCATCATTGACAGGTGCAGTCAGAACAACAGGCGAATAACCTGTCCTGAAACTCCAGACCAATGACCAGCTACTAACGACGTCAATTTTTCTTGAGCGGACTCTCCAGTAATATGTTTTATCATATTCCAAAACATCAGATATGACAGACAAATTGCTTATAGCTGCTGAGTCCATAACCAATGTCGAGAAATCTTCAAATTCTGAAATTTGAATATCATAATCGTTTACTTCTATAGCTTTTGACCAAACCATTAACTGTGCAATGTCTTTACCAATGGATTTGTCCACAGGTGATATAAGCAGCGGCGGTCCGAATACAGTTTCAAATGACCATGGTGCAGACCAGTTGCTTGTTGATATGGCATTGGATGCTTTAACTCTCCAGTAATATTTAGTTTTTCCTTCAAGTAATGGAGTAACTGTAGTCGCTGTATCAGAAGTCCATTCAAAAGCGGGGGTATTAAAATTCGACTCTTTTGAAATTTGGATTGTATAAACAGTGGCACCGTCAACATCCTCCCAAACCAAATCAGCATAAACAGGCACATTAACTGCTTTATCAACGGGAGAAATCAGTACCGGTGTTTTAAGTTTAGACATAAAAGTACGAACTTCTGACCAACTGCTGACCGCATCATGATTTTTTGAACGGACTCTCCAGTAATATGTATGATTAGGGTCTAACTTTCCGGTCAGACTATGTGCAGTATCAAGTTGTGTTACATATTCCCACGGGTAAGAGAAGTCTTCTTCATAAGAAATCTGAAGCTGGTAAAGTTCCGCTCTTTTTGATGAAGTCCATCTGAATAAAGCATCAACATCTACATCTAAGGCTTTATCAGCAATATCAACAAGATTTGGAACAGTCAGATTCTTTTTGTCAATTGCTCTGTAAATCATACCCGATGAAGTTGACATATACATATCGCCGGAATTACTTACAGCAAAACCGCCTACAACTTCACCGTTAAAATCCTTATTTATATTTACAAACTTGCTGCCGCGGTCGCTTGACATATATGTAGCTTCAACCATGCCGAACAACACATCAACAAGAACATTTCTTCCCGAGGCATAAATGTAATCATTTTTACCAACAAAAACTTTCTCAATAGCCTTTGCGGGATATGAATCCAATTTTTGAAAAGTATTTGTTGTTAATGACTTATAAAGTCCGCTTCCTAATGTCCCGACAATCACTGTATTGTCGCGAAAGAAACCGAAAGTATTAACATCGCTGGAAAACGGCGGTGTCATAGACCAGGTAGTGCCGTTATTAACTGTATAAAATACTGTAGTTCCGGCTGCAATATATACATTCCCGTTGTAATTAATCCCTATGTCCTGAGGCGGCAAAGTACCCAATTTCAATAGAATAGGAGCCGCCAGCCAGTTGATACCGTCAGTTGAATACTGCACTATGCTTGTATCAACACTCTCACCAAGAAGACGTGTAGTAGCATAGACTGTTCCATTAGGTGCCACTTCCACATCATAAATATTAAGATTGGCCTTATCTAAAGTAGTTATTATGAGGGGATTCCAATTTGACAATGAAGCATCGCTTCCAAACAGTCCATTCGTGGTCGCTGCATAGTAATTGCCCGTAGAGTCTATTGCAATTTTGTTGATTAGTGCGGGTGTCGGTGCCGACATAATCCAGGTTTTCCCATCGTCGGTAGTTTTTTTGACAAATTTGTCGTAATAAGCTACAATCTCTTTTTCATCTAAAGCAATGAGTTGTGTATATTTTGCTAATGATGCAAGAGGTTCAGATTCAAGGGTTGTCCATTCTTCTCCTACACTATTGCTCGAATGAGGTTCGTAATTTGGAAAGAAACTATACATGCTGTCCATATTCTGACACATTGTATTGACACCGATTCCCCTCAACCGAGTAGGTATCCATGTAAAATCCTGTTCTTTATCATCGGCATAAATACCACCGTAACGAGAGCCGAAAACAGGACTTAAATTTTTGTTGAAAGTAATACAGGTTGTGTTTAAATCTGGAAGAGGAACAGGGTCAAGCCCCTGTGTTCTCGTCATAAATGTATCAAGTTCCACCCATGCAATACCGTCATTACCGGACATATATACTCCGCGTCCATTTGAAGCCGCATATAAATAACCAAGTTTATTTCGTTTTACATCGTGAATAAATTGATTTGTCAGACCTATACTCTGACGGCTCCATGTTTTTGCGGTATCACGTGAAATGTATATACCGCCGCCGTAAGTTCCGGCAACAACCCAGCCGTTATCAGCAGATTCGATAGATGTTACATCCTTATAAAATAATCCTTTATTTGATGATGTCCAGTTTGCACCTTTGTCCTTTGATAAAAATATGCCGCTGCCGTAAGTTCCAATTAATACAATGCCGGCAGAGTACGATTTTATGGATTTTACGTTCAGATTTGTCAAGCCTGCATTACATTCTACCCAATTGATATTTGTCAGAGAAGTAGTTTTAAAAATTCCTGAACCCATCGTAGAAACCAACAACTCTGTTGATGAAATAAATTCAATATCCGTTAAATTTAAATTTGTCAAACCTGTATTTATTGGATTCCAGGATTTCCCCTTGTCAGTAGAGCGGAAAACACCCGAACCCCAGACAGTAATGTAAATATGACCATTGGAAGCCACTTTACTTTTTGTCACATAACTTGTCGGAGAAGAAGGAAGTGTTCCGAATAAATCCTGAGATTTGACGGGATTTGGCTGCAACTGAACTAACAATATAATCAGTATAAAAAATAAATATTTACTTTTATTTTGGAAATTATTGTCATAAATTTTCATATAAACACCCTGCAATAATCAATAATCAAAACAATACACTTTGTAATAAAACCATAATATTTCATAAGTTACAAAATTAATGAAAATAGTCGAATAATATACTTTTTTTGTGATATTTTGAATGATTCAGATATCTATTTAAGATTTATATGTCAGACTTAAGAAAAATAAACCATTAACCATATAAGGCACATAAGGAAACACATAAGGAATATGGAATTATTGTTCTTATATGCCTTATGTGGTTATTTTTTTTCAACCATATAAGACACATAAGGGAACACATAAGAATTATGGAATCATTTGATTCTTATATGCCTTATGTGGTTTATTTTAATTTCTTTAACCATATAAGACACATAAGGAAACATAAAAGGAATACAGATTCTTTTGATTCTTATATGCCTTATGTGGTTTATTTTAATTTCTTTAACCATATAAGACACATAAGGAAGCATAAAAGGAATACGGAATCTTTTTGATTCTTATATGCCTTATGTGGTTATTTTTTTCAACCATATAAGACACATAAGGGAACACATAAGAAATACAGAATCTTTTGATTCTTATATGCCTTATGTGGTAATAATTAGTTTCTTTAATCATATAAGGCACAAAAGGAAACACTTAAGGAATACTGATTCTTTTGATTCTTATATGCCTTATGTGGTTAATATATTATCTTTCAAACATATAAGAAATATATAATGAAAAATTGCGATGATTAATTCATCTCCTCAATGATTTTCTTTCCTTCAACAACTACCATATCACTTTCAATTATATCATTATTCTTTTTTTCGTACCTGCCGCCTAAAATACCTGCTAAAAACTGCTCTCCAACCGCCCAGAACGACATCCAACTTTGAGAAGAACGGTAATCGTGAACTTCTTCGGGATAGTAGAAATAAATCACATCCTTTCCGGCATTTTTCAAAACAGATGCCATCGAATCCATCTGAAGCTGTGGAATTCGTTCATCTTTACTGCCTGTTGTCAGCAGCAGCGGTGATTTAATTTTTTCAATATAATTAATCGGAGAAAAATCTCTGAGCATTTTTGCTTCATCATCATCAAAAGGGTCACCAACTCGCGTTTTCCAAAAATCATTATTTGCAAAACCAATTTTTCCGAAAGACTCAATGTCCGAAATACCATACATTGAAATACCGCAGGCATAAACATCCGGATGGAAAGCCAGACCTGCAAAAGCTGCATATCCGCCATAAGACCACCCCCATATACCTACTTTGTCTTTCTTTGCTATTTTATTTTTCACTGCCCATGCTGCAATATCTGCTTTATCGTTTGTCATATCGGTTCCCCAGGTTTTATTGGATTTTGCCGTAAATTCTTTTCCTAAGCCTGTTGCTCCGCGAAATTCACAATTAATCACAGCATAACCGCGATTTGCAAGAAGCTGAAAATTTCTCCAATGAAAATACTGGTTCCAGTGAGCTATTCCAACCCAGGGTCCACCGTGTACATATAAAATAGTTGGCAGAGGTGAATCAGGAATTCCGTCATTATTTATATCGCTCCCGTCAGGTAGATAGATATGAACCGGCAAAATGATACCGTCTCTCGTGGTAACTGAAAATGCTTTTCGATTCGCCATTTTATAATCATCCAGTTCGGGAAAATCATTCAACAAATATGAAAGTTTTTTCAAATTGCGGTCATATAGATAATATTTAGCAGGACCTCCTGTAAATTCACGAATCAGCCACTTTTTGCCATCCTGACTTTGTCCTCCGAAACTAATATCGCCCGAAATATTATTTTCCAGATATTCAAAATCTTCTTTCATTCCGGAGTCGGTAACAATCCTTATTGTTTTGGCAAATAATCCGAGTATCGAACTCACGTTGCCGTCAATTCCGGTAGATACTCCCATAGGCAGCAAATCTACCTGATTATGTTCCACTATCATTTCAGATTTTTGACTGTCTGTGTTATATGCAAATAGTTTTGTCTTATCGGAATCTTTATTAGATGTAAACCAAACCGTTTTACCATCAGATGAAACGGATAATATTTTTGAAAATCCGCCGAGAAAAATATCTTCGGCAAATTCGTGTTTTATAAGCTCATTCCACGAATTGTCATTTTTGTTATAAATATTTATAGAAATACCGCCTAAATCATTATTACTGTTTCCGGCAATGATATTAAAATTATCATCAAAAAAAGGTGTAATCCCCGGCATCGGTTCGTAAAGTTTTTTAAATAATTTTGTTTTAATATTCAAGGAGTAAAAGCCTGATTCTTTTGAATCGGCAGTATTTACAGACAGAATTAACAAATCGTGATTTTGTCTGTTTTTTGCAACAATAGAGACGTTTCTTGCTATAACAGGCAAAGTAATATTTTCGTTACTGCCATCGCTTTTCTGAAGTTCAATTTTTGCAGTTGAATCCTGTATAATTGTCAGCAGTCCTGAACTAACCGGCTCCCAGATAGTCATTCCAGTTGGCATCTTAATTTCAGTAATTATGTCCGGTTCGGAAGTTTCGCAAAATGATATGGAATTTGAATTACTGTTTGAAAAGTATAGTTTACTGCCATCCGGCGATAATTTAAATACAGTTCTCTGCTCACCGGTAAACAGGATTTTTCGTGGAATCAAATTGTCTTCATCGCTTTTAACAGAATATAAAATTCCACAATAAGAAACTATATATATCAAAATTATAAATATCTTCTTCATAATCGCAATCCAAATTAGTTATACCTAATATATTTTACGTAACATAAAATAATTAGTTTCAGGAATTTGGGAATTTAAAAGAAGTTGTTTTCTCATTCTGTGCTGTATTTTGTTAAATCCAAACAATAAATATACTTCCATAATTCTTCAAGCAATTTTATTTTAGCCTTAGTTCTATTTTCAATTGAATTCATATATTCCAGATTTATATCGTTGCAGCATTCTCCAAACATATAAGAACATTCAATTCTATCAACAAGGTACATTATGCTAACAGAATTAGAAATTAAAGGGGTTTCAATTTTAATTCGTTCAAACCATGAATTCTCCAAATTATCGGGAATTAAAATTAAGTACTTTAAGTAATCTCCCTCAAAATGATTTACACTATTTTTTTCTTCATGGAATAAACTTTTCATAGATAAAATTCTACCATTTTGTAATGCATTTAGTATTACACTTAAAGTAGAATCCGGTAATTTACCTTCAAAAAATACTTTGGAATAATATTTTTCATATTTCCTTGCTTCAAATTCTCCGTTTCCATATATAGTGATGAAAATTCTTTTATTAAATAATTTATAAAAAAATATTCCTATATCATTATCATTATAAGTAGGAAATGCAGAAGCTGATATATCATAATCAAAAGTAATTGAACTTTCTTTTCCATATTTTTTAAATAATATTTCCAAAGAATCATTATATAGTAAATTCATTTTTATTTTGTTTATATCTATTTCAGGATATATAATTTTACTCCATCTATCTTGTATTTTCAAATATTTTGTATTTAATTTATGATAATAATGTTTAGCTAAATCTACTGAATCCTGAAGGTCATAAAAATATGCAATTCTGAATATTACCTCCTGATTAGTTGAATCAATTTCTAATGCTTTTTTATAGCATACAATTGCTTCATAAGAATACGAAAAATAACCGTCTCCTCTTTTAATTAAGGACTCAATACTTTCACGATTGGAATCCTCGGTATTTAATTTGTCATTTGCATTATAATTAAATAATGATATTGGAATGAAGAATAGAATCGTAATTAAAGCAATATTTCTCATAGATATTTCCTTAATTTGTTTCATAGTTATTTCTCAATCTGTTTCATATTTTGACAAATCCATCCAGAAAATATATTTCCATAATTCAGAAAGTAGTTGTAATTTTGCCTCTTGTTTATCCTCTAAAGTGTTATTATAATTTAAATTAATAGTTGAGTCACTTCTTGGACTAAATATTTTATCCTCTTTTCTATCTACAAGATTTGTTGCTTTTATACAATGGTTAAATTCAGGCGTCTTGATAGAAATTCTTTCGAAAAATCTCGGATATAAATTAAAGTCATTAGGTGGAATATTATCATCAATACCATAAAACCTATTAATTTCAGATTCTTCTTCAACAAACAATTTTTTAAGTGATAATAATCTCCCATTTTCGATTGTTTTAAGGATTTTGATTAGAATACTATCGGGAAATGTTCCGGACATATATTTTTTTGAATCTGATTTGAAATCATAAGTTCTGGCATCAAATTCACCATTGCCGTAAATTGTAAAATAGATCTTTTTATGAAATATCTTTCTGATATAGTAATCAAACCAGTCCCGATGTCTAATCCACTGATGATTGTTTGAATAGTAATAATCCAATGTAATAGAACTTCTCTTACTGTATTTTCTGAAAGTTTCAACAAATGAATTTTCATTATTGAAATTATTTACAACATTTTTTACATTAATTTCAGGATATGTAATTTCTCTGCTTCTATCATATATTTTCAAGTATTCTGTAAATAATTTTTGATAATATTGTTTAGCAATATGCACAGAATCAAGCATATCATAAAAATATGCAATTCTAAATAAAACTTCCTGATTCAAAGAATCAATTTCAAGAGCTTTTTTATAGCTTACTATTGCTTCTAATGAGTAAGGCAAATGCCACTCAAAATAACTATCGCCTCTTCTAACTAAGAACTCAAATTTTTCAGTTTTTTCTTTATCTACTGTATTTTCACTAACTTCATTGAGTTCTGATGTAACTAAATCGACAGCTGATAATAATCCAATAATGATAAGTGCAAATATTTGGAATATTTTATTTTTCATAATCATATTTAATTACCTAATATTCAAAATTTTACTTCACTTTATTTTTTACCGTAACTTCAACTGTTCTGGAATAAAAACGACCTTCGGGAATGTCATTATTGTAAATAAATTCCTGCTCACCGATACCTATAGATTTGGCATCATCTCTATTTAAGGCAGATTTTACGCTTCCGGCTCTTTTTTCCGACAGTTTCATATTATACTGGGCATCACCCGTGCGGTCTGTATAACCTTTTATTTCGATAATTGATTCAGGTTTTATACGTTTACTGATATAATCAATGATTTTTTTGTTGTTACTTTCAATATTTGATTTGTCAAAATCAAACAGAATCAGACTGAACTTTTCAATCTCATAATCATCTATTCTCTGCACTCTTTTTTCGCTGATTTTGATGACTTCAACAGCCAATTCCTGATTATCGGTTGTAAATGTTTTGCCCTTATTATCGGTAACAGTCAGTATATATTTGATTGGATTTTTGAGTTTTGGGACTGTTAACTGGTCATTTTCGAGCTGCCAGTCATATTTAACCGGCGGATTATTTGTTCCGTTAATTTTGAATGTGTCCAATTCTTTGGATTCATCCTGATATGCCTTAATTTCCCAGTTTTTGAGCCCGACATTCGAATTACTTGTTGATTTGAACCTTGCTATCGGAGGATTTGATGTGCGCTGAATATTCTCAATAAATACAGGCTCCAATATCCTGTAATCATCCGAGTAAATTTCAGCCCTGCGGTTTTCCTGTATTTTGTCGGGTTCGGTATATGGTGTAGAAGCTTTATCAGACAGATTTTGTGCTTTAACTGCAATTCTTTTATCTGAAATATTCCAAACATTAACGAGATACTGCTTAATAAATTCAGCTCTTTTTTGCGATAATGCGGTGTTGCCCTTTTCTATTGACAAATCAGAATTACAACCGATTATAGTTAATCCGGCATCAGGGAATTTATTTAATCTCACTCCGATAATATTCAATATGTTATAGTAAATATCCAGAGTGGAAATTTGATACAGGCTGTCAATATTAAAATCATCTATATCTTCGGAGCGGAGCATCTTATATTTTTTTGACATCTCAGATGAATTCTCTTCAAAGAATATATAATTCAGCAGGGGATCTAACCTATTGAGAACAAATTCCTCTATTTTGAACACAGGATTTTTGATTTCAACACCATCCTGACTAACACCAAAAGCAGATATTGATGCATCTAATATTGAAATCACAGGAGAAAATATCGTATCGGTTCTTGATACAAAATCAGTTGTCAGCATTACATTTCCTGATTGCGTTGAAGTAGTACGGACAGTTTCTTTGCCTGCAATTAATTTGCTTTCAGTAATTAAATCGGTATTAATTTTTATAGTATCAATATGTTCGATTCTTTTGTATTCTTCAATATTGTCAGGTTTGGATAATGGAGAGTATTTAAGTGCAAGGCAAAAACTAAGACTGTTTACAGCCCATTTGTTTACAAGTTCATCATTAACTATATTTGTGAGTCCGTAATGGAACATTGCTTCCGGTTCGAGGAATAATTCACCGCTGCGGTCCATCGGCATTTTATAGGAAACCGAAAGCATAGGTGCGATAAAGATTGAGTTTGCTGCCTTCATTTCACCGGAAAATTTATTACGTTCTCTTGACTTTGTATCATTACCGTCTGCATCTAAAAAAGTAGCAAAATCCGTTGGTTTAGTAATTCTTTCAACCTGAGAGTAATTTTTGGACATCAGAAAAGAGACTAAAATCCCAACATTCAATCTAAGATTTTTATAAATCGAATATTTGATTGAAGGCTCGAAACCTATAACACTTAAATCGGCATCAAGACTGTGTTCGAACTCCCCATCCTGAATTACACTTTCAACAATAATTTGTGTCGTTTCAGTGCTGACAAGTTTTCCGCTGATGTCTTTATACATAAACTTATTTGATAAAACAAATTGGTCAAATAGTGGTATATCGAGTATCAGTCCCCCATTTATTCCTGAACCGAAACCATCTTTATAACCCGGCGAACAGCTTGGGCAGTCGGGAATCTTTTTAAAATCAGCAGAATGGAAATTCAATCCGAATCCGCCGAATATGCCAAAGCTTAATCTGTTTGTATCCTGCTGCGAATACATCAATATCGGTAACATTGTTAATATTAAAATCAATTTTTTCATTATAAAAATCTCTTAAATTATTTAAAAATATTTTCTAAACCAATGAATAATCTGATATTTATGATATAAATACTAATTATTCAAATATATCATCCTAATAATTTTTTAAGTTCTTCTGCATTCGGTAGAATATCTTTGTATTTTTCCGGTAATTCCTTAGCATTGTTATATATCATCACTCCCATCGGCTTACTTGTATCCCGGAATGCAAATTCTACAATTTTGTTGTTTTTTTCTTTGCATAAAATTATTCCAACGGAAGAATTTTCGTAAGGCTGCTTTACATATTCATCAAGTGCTGATAGATACAAGTTCATCTTTCCGACATACTCTGCTTTGAATTTTCCTTTTTTAAGTTCAATTGCTACTAAAGATTGTAATTTTCTGTTAAAAAACAGTAAATCAATAAAAAATTCATCTTCATCAATTATCAGGCGGTATTGATTACCCATAAAGCAAAAATCATTACCAAGAGCCATTATAAATTTCTTGATGTTGTTTACTATTGATTGCTCAAGGACTCTTTCATCCGGTTCTTCATCGGGGTCAGTAATATTGATAAAATCAAGTAATAGTTCATCTTTGAATGAATTTATGGCTTTATTACGAAAAGTATCGTTCTCAATAGTTTTATTAAAATTGTTTTGAAGTTTACCTTTGTGAAAAAAGAGATTACTTTTTAAGTTATACTTTAGCTTTTCTACATTCCAATTACCTGATACCGATTTTTCAATATAAAATAATCGCTCCTCGATATTATCACAATACCGTATTATTTCCCGGTGCAATGTAAATCCTATTTTTAAAAACTTTTCTATAACTTCCGGATATAAATCGGCAGTTGATAACTGCCGAATTAACATAGAATTATTTAACAAGCCTATTTCGGCAGTTGATAACTGCCGATTTGGATATTGAGATTGATTAGGTTCAATTAAATCGTCAGTCGCTAACTGCCGAATTTCAATATCGGTATAACGCCTAATATTACCAATTGGTTGAGTCAATAAATGAATTGGAATATAATCCTTCCACTCTTCAAAAAATATACGCATATTTTTAAGATTAGTAGCAGAAAAGCCACGTAAGCCGGGCAGTTCCTGCTGTAAACGGTTAGAAATAATTTCAATAGCACCCTTTCCCCAATTCTTATTTCTGGTATTTTCTGAAATATATTCTCCAATACCGAAATAAAGCAATAATAACTCACGGTTTGCCAATGAAGCCGCTTTGTATCTGCTTTGCAACACAGCATTTTTTATATCCGTTATTGCTTTGCTGTATTCAGTTTGCATTTTATTTGATTCTACCATTTTTTAATTTTAGACACCTTTACACATATTATCACTTAAACACCACCATCTGCTTTACTTTCCTGATTGTCGGAGTTTGCAGACTTACAAAATAGAGTCCGTTGCCGTACCCTTTGGTATCAATATTCAAATCAATTTTTCCGGTTGAGCCTGATATATTCTGTTCATACATCAATTGCCCGTTTGAATTATAAATACTCAGTGTTGATAGTCCTTCTTCAATCAAATTTAGTTCAACAGCAAGATTTCCGTCGTTAGGATTCGGAGAAATTTGCAGCAGTTCTACTTTATTATTCGGATTTATTAGTCGTTTGCCGCCTTCATAACAAATTCCGAGAAGTTTGAAGGTGCCGTCTATAACTTGTATTTCTGCTGTACCGCCGACTGCTTCGGCGTTTGAGAGAGTAAGTTTACAACTTTCAGCATTACCAAGTCCTACTCTGAAACGGATATTAGTAAGAACCTGACCATCTAATTTATCAATTGGCAGATTCTCAATTGACATTTTTGCATTTTTTTCATCTATCTTTTGAATTGGATAATCTATGGGACTTAGAATCGTTGGATTGAATTTCAAATCAACTTTTATTGAAGAAGCACCTGAATAAATTAGATTTTGCTGATTTTGCAAAATTAAAGGAATAATTATTTCATCACTAACATTTGCTTCAATTTTTGGAACCTGAATTACTGCTGAAGATGTAGAAACACTACCTGTAAGAATGATTTGTTTTTCAATCCCGCATAAATCATCCTTTATAAAAAGATTGTCATTAAAACTTATGTTATTAACACTTCCTTTATAGGTAACCTCAATGGATATATGTTCATTAGGATTAAGTGTAACAATATTCTGACTTATCTCATAATTTCCTTCAAGTAATATTGAATAGGTATTTTGAATAGTACCGGTATTTGTTAAGATGAATGATTTGCTTCCGGGAGTGTTATACATCAAAACCTTATAATCAACAACACTTACATCAGATTCATAACTTACAATTTCTTTCTTTCCTTTTAATGGAATTTGAATTACAGGATTTGGATATGAATTAGAAATTAATTCTAACAAAGCAGTTTTTTCACCCGAATTTTCTGCTTTAAAATAGATGTTCAAAGCAATTTCATCATTTGTCTGAATTTCAAAAGGAAAAGTTGCATCTGTTGAAAAGTTACTTTCATTATCATTGATTATTTTAATATCATTAATCGTTAATGTAGTCTGACCGGTATTTTTTAGTATCAATTGCTTACTTTCATATCCATTACAAAGTAAAGTTGGAAAATCAGCAAATTCATTCATAATACTTAATTTTCTATCAATACCATCGCCAAATAAATTCAAAATCAAAGGAGTTCCAAAGCCATTATAATGAAATTCCAGTGTTCCACTTGTTCTCCCAACATCACTTGGTTTAAATCTTAAATTCATCTGAGCTACTTCACCGGATTGGAGAATGAAATTACCTCCACCGGATAGAGTAGTAAAATCAACATCATTTGGCATATTGTGTTTGGTATTTGTTATTTGTATTGGAGAATTGCCAATATTCTTGATTGTAGTTACTTTAATACTATCTTTATAATATCCCAAATAAACTTCTCCAAAATCAATCGAATTATTCTCAATGGAAAGAAAAGGCTTTACGCCTACACCACGAATTTTTTGGGTGAGAGTTTCCGCCTGAGTAACAATTACAATTTCCGCTGAATGAACTCCAACCCTATTGGGTATAAATCGAAATTCAGCATGGTACACCTGATTTGCTTCAACGACATATTTTGGAAAACCCGAGACCACTGAAAAAGCATCTGCATCAGTACCACGGAAATAAATCGAATCAACTCTGAATTTATACGTTCCGTTGTTAGTTATAAATGCATTTATGACCGAATCCTTGGTAGTACCGACTAGGCATTGCCCCATGTCTATGTCTATAGTTGAGGGCGAAGGTGCAACTATGCTGAACACATCATCGGATTCGTCATTTTGCAGTTCCCTTAATCCGCTTACGTCCCAGATTTTTGCGGTTTTATCCCAACTTGCTGTGGCGACACGGGAACCGTCCAGGCTCCATCGGACATCTTCGACTCCAAATTGATGCCCTCTTAATGTATGTAACATAGCGCCGTTCTCAGCATCCCAGATTTTTACAGTGCTATCTCCGCTAGCAGTGGCAATGAGTGAGCCGTCGGGACTCCAGCTGGCATCAATTACGGAGCTTATATGCCCAATTAATGTAAGTATCATAACTCCGCTCTCAACGTCCCAGATTTTTGCAGTTTTATCATCACTCGCAGTGGCGATGCGGGAGCCATCGGGACTCCAACTGGCAGTATAGACAAAATGTTTATGCCCATTTAACGTATGTAGCGTAGCACCGCTCTCCGCGTCCCAGATTCTTGCATTGTAATTATCACCTCCCGCTGTAGCGACGCGGGAACCGTCCGGACTCCAACTGACAGCCCTAACTTCTTTCAAATGCCCGCTTAACGTACGTAACATAGCACCACTCGCCGCGTCCCAGATTCTTGCCATCATATCACCGCTCGCAGTAGCTACACGGGAGCCGTCGGGACTCCAGCTGACATTCTTGACAGGACCATTATGCCCGCTTAACGTATGCAGTGTGACGCCGGTTTCTGCGTTCCAGATTCTTGCAGTGCTATCATAGCTCGCAGTGGCGACACGGGTACCGTCGGGACTCCAACTGACATCCAAGACAGTTTTAGTATGACCGGTTAACGTATAAAGCGTGGCACCACTCGCCGCATCCCAGATTCTTGCGGTTTTATCAAAGCTCGCGGTGGCGACGCGGGAACCATCAGGACTCCAACCGACTTCCCAAACATCATCAGTATGTCCGTTTAACGTATGTAATGTCGTGCCGATTTCTGCGTCCCAGATTCTAGCGGTTCCATCCCAACTCGCGGTAACAATGCGTTTGCCTTCGGAACTCCAGTTGATATCCACGACATAACTATTATGCCCACTTAATGTATGTATCAAGTCTCCTGCGTTTTTGTTGTCGCTAGGATTAATGCGCACTTTGCATTGAGTACTTGAAGGCTTTGGGATGTTATTCCATATATATTGCAGTCCACTCGCTTTGTCTGTTATTATTTTCCATGTCACGCCGTTGTCAATTGTATATTCCAATTGAACCGTATCCGATTCCGGTATCCCTTCCCAGATAATTACAGTATCACTGCCAATAACAAATTCTTCGCGACCGTTAGGGTGCAGAAGCTTAATTGATTTAATTTTTGGCTTGATGCCCGAAAAGCCTCCTGATGCATAATACTTCGTTGGGCATATATCAGTTTCAAAATCAAATCCTGCAAATACATAGCTGCTGTCTGTAGGCAAATAGCTTACTGTCAGTTCAAGACTCTGCCCGGCATTCAATACAAAGCTTGCAGGTGTTATCGTAAATGCCGCATTATTGCTTGTGATATTTGTTACATTGAAATCTGTATTACGAGCCGTTACCGTTACTTTTTCTTCTGCTTTTACACCTATTTCAGGATTGCGAAATTTCATTTTAATCGGATTAAATTCTAATTTTGCTATTGATGTATTCGGGTTTTGGTAACTTGTTGTTGCTTTTACACCTAAATTTGTAATTCCTAATTCGACATTCGTTACTTCTGCAATGCAGGAAATGCCGCTCTGCCATTCAATTTCGCAGGGGTCGCCCCCTTGAGCAGATTGCAATAATTTTCTATAAGTATCTTCGGCTTCTTTTTGAGTGGTGATATTCTCAAAATATTGCCCACCTGTTTGCAAAGTCATATCTTTTATACTTTGGGGTGCCGGCATATCTAAAGTGACGGCGTAAATAGTAATTTGATTATCATTAGCAAACTGTATGATTTCATTAACTCTTGATGTATATGAAATTCCGTCGGTCAAAAATACAATTACTTTTTTGTATTTACCGCTTTTCGCTACTTGTAGCCCACCTGAAGGCAAATCAATTAATGCCTGATCATAATTTGTACCGCCTCCGGGTGAAAGTTTATTTACAGCAACTTTGAGTTTATCTCTGCTTGTTGTAAAATCCTGTACTATATGACCATAATCACTAAATGAGATTAGAGCACATTCGGATTTTCCAAGTGGTAAGCCATCAATCCATGCATTTGCAGCATCCTTTGCAGATTGGATTCGTGGCGGTCCATCTGACATTGAACCGGAGACATCAAAAACTAAAACACTTGACAATGCAACAGCCGGCTGAGGAGCAGGACAGGACACACTTGTTACAGTTCGCGGCTGTCCATTCTCCTTAACTTCAAAATCTGAAGAATTAAAATTCAACATCAGATTTCCATTTGCATCAAAAGCATAAAACTTTGCTTTGATTGTCGGAAAATTCGATGCATCCACATCAAATACACTCAAGCTCTGCCCAAACGACAAATTGATTGACCAAAATAAAACAAATATAATACATGTTGTTTTCATGTTTCCACTCATTTTCAATATTTGTAAGAATCTTAAATGCAAATTAGGCATTTTTTATTTTTTTTACAAATTATTTTTAATGACTTCGCAGGTTTTTAACTGATTTAATATAAAAACAGAAATTTATAAACCTTAAATATCATGTAAACCAATGTAATATCGGTTCAGACAATCAAGAATCAATTAAATCACACGCAATCTAACTATTTTTCAATATTTTCGTAGTATGATTATTTGCATTTTATCTTTTTTGGAGTTTTGATGAAAAAGTTGTTTTTCGTTCTATTACTGGCTTTCGTTTGTGATTCTTATGCTCAGGATGTAACTTTTCCCTTTCTTGATATAAAATCAATGGGTGCTTATGATTTTATTAAATCTAATCCGGATTGTGACGGAAGGGGTGTCGTTATTTTTATACTTGATAATTCAGTTGACCCATCTGTACCGGGTTTGTTAAAAACATCCACCGGTAAGAATAAAGTAATTGATATGCAGGATTTCTCAAATCAATTGGTACTGAATCTCAAAGAAACCGAGTTTGAGAAGAACGGAGAAATGGAATATCTTAATGCCGGCGGAATCAGATTTTCCGGATATGAGAATCTAAAATATAAGCCAGAGGACGGAAAATTTTATTACGGTATAATTGACGAAAAAGCACACTTCAAAAATTCTCCCGTGAAAGACCTTAATTCAAACAGCAGTATGGATGATAAATTCGGTGTGATAGCCTTCAAAATCGAAATATCCGAAACCATGCGAAATGATTTCAAAGGTGTAATCAAACCCATCGCCGGCTCGAAGCAGTGGGTATATTTTGTAGATGAGGACTCCGATAATAATATTGATGACGAAACGCCGAGATTTAACTATAAATATAATCTTGACTATTTCAACTTTTACGCCGGTGAAAAAGGCAAAAGACCGATGGTTGTACTGTCGGCAAATATTGATGCCGATTCCAAAAAGATGGTAATCAACACATGCGACGGCTCACACGGAACACATTGCGGCGGTATTGCCTGCGGTTATGAAATCTATAATTCAAAGGGAAATAACGGTGTGGCTCCCGGAGCTTATATTGTATCGCTGAAAATCGGTTCGAACCTGCTTTCAGGCGGTGCGACAACTACATCATCAATGAAAAAGGCTTATGAGTACGGTATCGAATTTTTGAAGGAATCGGGAATTAAATATGGCGTTTTTTCAATGAGTTACGGAATAGGTGCAGAAACTCCGGGCAGAAGCGAGATAGAAAAATTCCTAAACGACTTTGTATTGAAAAATCCTAATATTGTGGTTGTAACAGCAAACGGCAACAACGGACCGGGAATTAATTCAACCGGAAATCCTGCAGGTGCAAACAATATAATCTCAGCAGGTGCTATGCTTCCTGTTGATGTACTTAAAAATCTGTACGGCTCACTTCGCACACGCCCCTGGGTTACAAATTTCAGTTCACGCGGCGGTGAATGCAGCAAACCCGATGTTATTTCTCCCGGCGGAGCAATGTCATCAGTGCCTGCATTTGAAAAAGGCGAGGCTTTTTGGGGCACAAGTATGGCTTGCCCGCAGGTTGCCGGAGCAGCAGCAATACTATTTAGTGCAGCAGAACATTTCAACTACGAAGTAAACGGCTCGATGATTAAAAAGGCTGTCAAATACGGTGCTGTCCCACTCAATGGTTATCTGCAGATTGACCAGGGGATGGGGTTAGTCAATATTCAAAATTCCTTCAATTATTTGAAAGAACTGTCTGAAAGAAAAGAATATAACAAGGCTGCTGATTACACTATCGAAACAGGCAACAGTTTCTTCAGCGACAGAAAAGGTAACACTGCATTCTGGAAATCAGGCGGATATTTCCCACGTGGGAATGAAAAACAAAGCATTTCCGTGAAACCTGTTTTTTATGATAAACTGCCTGCGGAAACAAAACATAACTTCTACAGAGCATATACATTATCAAGCGACTCTCCATGGCTTAAGACAGATAAAGACGAAATTTATATGCGCGGTGATATGGGTACTGCATTCTCTATGATTTTTGACAGTTCTAAAATAAACAAACCCGGTATTTACTGCGGACGCATCCTAGCAAAAGCCAAAGGCGAACCTGGCAGTGAATTTGCCGACTTTGATGTGCAGGCAAATATAGTTATTCCTTACAGATTCAGTCCCGACAACAACTATTCCTTATCTCTCAAAGGGGAAAAACTCGGTATAGGTGATTTAAACCGCATATTTTTTGAAACACCTGTCGGAGCATCATCAGCCGTAATAAAAATTACTCCGGTTGAAGGGAAAAATTTCGGAATTATGAGTTACTTATTCAATCCCGAAGGAAGAAACAGCGGCTCGGCTTCATCAACTGATGAAAATCTAAGGAAGGAAATCACTATGACAATTAAAAATGACAATATGATGCACGGCATCTGGGAACTTATGCCTGCATCGGGTTATCTGTCGTTGAATGATTCGTATTATGATGTCAGTATTCAGTTTTTCGTTATAAACAGCGATAATGAAATCATCGAATCCCTGAGCCATTCTGCAGGTGATTCTCCAAAAGGCGGATTTAAAATTATGAGTTACGGCAACAGAGTAATTTATTCCTCATTATCCGGAAAAATTGACGGTTATAAATCTGAAAAAGAAGTCAGTTCAACCGGAACATCAGTTTATGTTAAAAGTTTTAAAATCGGTGATGACATAGGTAAATGTGAATTTGAAGTGAAGATGAGCAACAAAGAATATAACAAATCAACTGATATAGCATTCAATATTTTTGATGAAACCGGAAAATCAGTTTATAATAACGGTTTTGAAAGAAAGTCGGATGAGTTTGTGTTTGTACCTGCAAAAGCCGGAACTTACAGAATTGAGATTGAAGCCGGATTTACCGATATCAAATTCGAATCCGAACCATGGAAATTCACGCTTGATGAGAAATATTTTTACAAAAATTCAAATACACTTAAGTTTGAAAGTGCCGAACAGAAGCTGTACCCGGGAACATGGAACGATGTAAATTTTTCAAGTACATCAGGCATCATTCAGCCTCCGGACGGATTTAGAACATTCGGCGGAATTGATGTGAAAGACAACGTAACAGGCAGCATTATTTTCAAACAAAAAATTGAATTGGAAAGTAATTAAGTGCTTTTTTAAATTTTAAATGCCCTTCCACATTATAATCAGTGGAAGGGCATTATTTCCGGTTAGATAAAAATCCCTTTATATTCAGTTTTTTTAAATTTTAAGAATCGTATATTGCTTTGTTTAATCCGCATTGTATCTTTAAATACCCTCTTTTTTAAATAAAAGTGTAAATTTTTGAAAATAATTTGTGAAATATTTAATAATCAGAAAACTTTTTTGAATTTGATGTGTCAGTCTTGGTATAAGATTTGCAAAAACTAAAAGGAATTTTTGAGATTTACACAAAATCATTAAATATAGCAAAACCGGGAGATGTTTCAGAACTTTTGGATACCTTCGACAGTATCAGTCTTAACGAACTGAATAAACTTACTCCGTTAAGAAGAATTGACAAAAAGTATATCTGCCACAAAGCTGAACTGCCAAAGTTATTAAGTGCATTGTTATATCATTACAATGTGTTGGATATACAAGGTAATCGCAATTTTAAATATTCAAATATATATTTCGATACAAAAGATTCAGTATTTTTCATAAGTCATATAAACGGAAAATTAGGAAGATATAAGGTAAGGTTGAGACACTATCACGAAACTGATGAAAATTACATTGAAATCAAGCATAAGAACAATCGAAAGGAAACGATGAAACATCGCATCAGGGTACCTGAATTTGATAAAGATTGTATAGGTGAACATTACGATGATATTTCTTTAATTATTCCATTTACAATCGATAAGTTAAAGCCTGCGGTTTACAATAATTACAAAAGAATAACACTTTTAAAACCGGATATTTTCGATAAAATAACAATTGATTTTGATATTTTAACCCTAACTTCTGATGGCGGACATATAAGTCTCAACAATTTAGTAATCATTGAACATAAATCCGTTAAACATTCTAGCTGCAAAGTGCTTAATGAAACACTAAAATCAATTCAATCAACCTCATTGAATCTGAGCAAGTATTGCCTTAGTTCAATAATGACAAAACAGCATCTTAAATATAATCCTTATAAATCCAAATTACTCACAATCAAAAAGATATGCAATGGATACAATTCAGAATTTTCTCAATATGCTTGGAATTCAACAGTCAATGGTTTTTCAGGCTGAATTTTTATTAAGGTTAATTATTAATGTCCTTAGTATTTATTTTATTGCCCGTAAAATTTACCTGTTCAGAAGCGGCAACCGGGATTACATGTTTACAATGTTTATTTTCAATGTTGTAATATTTATAATATGCTTCGTTCTTAACAGTGCCAGTCTGAGTGTCGGTTTTGCATTCGGTATTTTCGCAATATTTTCAATTCTACGCTACCGGACTTATACAGTGCCGATACGAGACATGACCTATATGTTTGTTTCAATTGCTCTTGCAGTATTGAACGCTCTGGCTGCAGCAAATATAGCCTTGGTTCATCTTTTGTTTATAAATCTTTTTATCGTCCTTTTGGTGTATATTACCGACAGAAGCTGGATTTCGCGTGAATATAAAAAAATAATCAGATATGAAAAAATTGAGCTTATAAAACCTGAAAACCGAGAAGGATTAATAAAAGATTTGACATTAAGAACAGGTCTTCATATTATCAGGGTTGATATAGGCAAAATTGATTTTTTGAACGATACTGCTATGATAAGAATTTTCTTTAAAGACAGATGACAAAAATAATATACATATTATTAATTATTATAATCTCAAACATCGGATTATATAGTCAGAAACCTGAAGAAAAGACGTATCAGATTTGGCTCGAAAATGAATTTAAATTTGAAGTTGCCGATAATTTTGATATTGAATTATCTCATGATTTGCGTTATGATTTAACAAATGAAATTATTGAAAATTCTTTTACAGAAATTGGAAGTGCATACGAATTTCTTGATTATTTTAAGGTATCAGCCGCATTAAGGATTATAGAAAACCAACCGGACTGGCTTACTGAATATTCTGCTTTTTTTCTGTTCCAAATACCGATAAAGGATTTTACTGTAAAATTACGTACAAGATACCAGAACAAAGATAATATTAATAGACTAAAGGAAGTATTGAGAGAGAAACTTAGTTTAGATTACGATTTTATGGGAAATTCTGCAATTGGAGTTTCCGGTGAAATATTTTACGAGACCGGTATTGAAAGAATTGACAAGGCAAGATATAGTGTAGAAGTCAGTAATAAAATTGCAAAAGTATTTAAACTAACTTTAGGATATATTTTTGATACACAGTTCAACCGTAAATCTCCAAAGATTGATGACATTCTTCTTCTGAATCTGAGTATAAAAGTAATGTAGAAAACACATTCAAAAAAGTTTTTTGCATGCCCGAAGAAATTTGACGGTAAATATATTTAATGTCAGGTTTTATTTTTGAGATTGTGTGTAATTACAATCCGTGATTCATAATATACTGTTTTCAGATTTTCTATAATCATTCGTCTCTAACGCGGCTTAATAATTGGAATTTTAGATTTGAGTATTGATAAAGAACACTTCGTTTGTTTTCACTGCGGGGATGATTGTCCGGATGATACAATCAGAATTGATGAAAAACTGTTTTGCTGTAACGGCTGCAAGACTGTTCATCAACTGCTTTCGGATATGGATTTAGGAACTGCTTTTGAGGAAGCAAAATCCTTTGGTATTAAATCGTCGAAATTTAAAGAGAGGGAATTCGAGTTTCTTGATGACAAAAAGATTATTGATAAAATTCTCCATTTTTCAATTGACGGGCGGGCTAAAGTTACTCTTTATCTCCCTCAGATTTATTGCAGTGCCTGTCTGTATCTGATAGAAAATCTAAATAAACTTGACAAGGGTATTATTGAGTCAAAAGTCAACTTTCTGAAAAAAGAAACTGCTGTGTTATTTGATGAAAATCATACTTCACTGCGAAAAATTGTCGAACTGCTAACAGCAATAGGCTACCGCCCGCAGCTTAATTATGCAGATATAGAAAAGCCGAAGAAATCAAACTATAATAAAAATTTATATCTGAAATTGGGTATTGCAGGTTTTGGATTTGGCAATGTGATGTTAATGGCACTGCCCGAGTATTTATCAGGAGGCAATCTCGAACCTGATATCAAAGTGTTCATGGGTTATTTGACGATGCTGCTCTCACTTCCGGTTATGTATGCTGCATCAGATTATTTCAAATCAGCATTTACAAGTCTTAAGCTCAGACATGTAAATATTGATGTTCCGCTGAGCATTGGAATACTTGTACTTTTTGTAAGGAGTATAGTTGATATTTGGTTCGGATTCGGTTCGGGATTTGTTGATTCATTATCAGGTCTCGTGTTTTTTCTCTTAATCGGAAAGATTTTCCAGCAGAAGACCTATCACAATTTGTCATTTTCCCGTGACTATAAATCATACTTTCCACTTTCTGTAATCAGACTTCACGGTGATGCTGAGGAATATGCAGCTATCTCAGAAATACATGTCGGCGACCGCCTGTTTATCCGAAATAATGAGATTATTCCGACAGATGCAATTCTGCAGTCAGGTTCCGGAATGATTGATTACAGCTTCGTAACAGGTGAGTCAAAGCCGGTTGGAATAAACTCCGGAGATAAAATATTTGCAGGAGGCAGACAAACCGGAAACTCCATTACAGTTGAAACAATCAAACCATTTAATCAAAGCTATCTGACAGAACTTTGGAACAGCGACGCTTTCAATAAATTTGAGGAAAGTTATATTTCCAATATTTCAAATAAAGCTGCTAAATATTTTACTATGGTAATTTTTCTTGTTGGGGCAGGTACACTTGCTTACTGGCTGCCGAGAGATTTTTCGATTGCTATGGATGCATTTACTACCGTGCTGATAATTGCCTGTCCGTGTGCGATTGCACTGAGTATGCCGTTTACTTACGGTACGGGATTACGAATAATGGGCAGGAATAAATTCTATCTCAAAAATGATAAAATCGTTGAATATTTAAGCAGCATCAAAACAGTTGTGTTTGATAAAACCGGAACAATTACAGAGCTTAATTCAAATATACCGGAATTCGACGGACGAAAATTATCTTCAGACGAATTGATTGTCTTGAAATCTATGACACGTAACTCTACACATCCGGTCAGCAGAATGATTTTTGACAGTATTGAATCACCATATATCGAAATAAAAGATTTTGAGGAAGTACCCGGCAAAGGCATTGAAGCAATTATTAATGGTCATGTTTACAAACTCGGCAGCGCCAAATGGGTGGATACTTTGGGAATTTCTACAAAAAGCCATAGTATATTCTCACCTGAAAGCAGAGTTTATCTGATTATTGACGGTGAATTCAGAGGTACGTTTGTCATTAAATCAAAAATGAGAAATGGAATTGAAAATATTATCGGTCAAATTAAAAACAGCCACAAAGTAATTATTCTTTCTGGAGACAATGCTGCGGAAAAGGAATCGCTGTCCAACTCACTCGGCAGTGATATTGAGATGAAATTTAATATGCTTCCTCAGGATAAATTAAATTTTATCAAAAATTTACAGTCAGGCGGCGAAAAGGTGATGATGATAGGCGACGGGCTAAACGATGCGGGAGCATTGAGTCAAAGTGATGTCGGAATAGCTGTAACTGAAAATACTGCAAATTTTACCCCGGGTTCGGATGCAATTCTGATAGCTGATGAAATGAAAAATCTTGACAAATTTATTACTTTATCAAAAAAATGTGTCAACACAATTTATTGGAGTTATTTAATTTCTGTTATATATCACGGTGTTGGATTTTACTTCGCAACTCAGGGAATGTTATCCCCGCTTATTGCTGCTATTCTTATGCCGGTCAGTTCGGTTTCGGTGGTTCTGCTTACAGTAAGTAAGGTAACACTTCACGGAAAAAATTTGAAATTGCAGTAAGTATTTTTTTAAAAACAGATTATCAATAATATTTCACATAATAATCTTTTGGTTGTTTCAATAAATTGATAATTCTCAATCACAGCCTGTTGAAAAAACTAGTGGGAACGTCATTAGGAGCGGAGCGAAGACCACGAAGTAGCGGCGGAGCCAATCCATGTATTCATTAATTAACAGCCTGGATGTTTCGCTTCGCTCAACATGACCAGCCAAAAAGTGTAGTTCTATGTTATAACGATTAAAATATACGTTTTATTTATTTAGAATGTGTCAGACCGGATTAGAAAGTTGAAATACCTCATAGCAACAAAGAATATTTTATCTTTGATATCAACTTATATATTTCTTTAACTACATTTATTTTTAAATATTTAAAAAATAATTGAAATATTAAAAATAAAATTTGGAAATAAGATAAAATAGTCTTATTTTTAAATCAGATTTATTTGTCTGATTATAAAAAGGTTTGTTGAAATGAAAAAAATGATGTTGGTAATTGCAATAACTGCTATGGGATTATTCTCATATTCATGCGGTGGCGGTAAGGATGACGCCGGTTCTGCTCCTGTTGACAAAGGTATTGGACCTGTAAAAAGTGTTTTTATCGGCGCGTTGGACGAAATTAAAGCAGCCGAAGGAAAGAAAATATTTGATGCTAAATGCACAGCCTGCCACAAAATTGACGTCAAATATATCGGACCTGCTCTGATAGGTGTAACAAAAAGACGTGCTCCCGAATGGATTATGAATATGGTAATGAATCCCGAGCAGATGATTAAAGAAAATGAGACTGCTAAAGCTCTTTTCGCTCAATTTATGACCCCGATGGCTAACCAGAATATAACTCAGGATGAAGCACGTTCAATTCTTGAGTATTTCTTAAGTCTTGATAAATAACTATTTTTTTTCCAATAAATATGGGTTTTTTATGAAAAAGAGTACTTTGATTATTGGTATATTAGCCTCTATGGCTTTTGTGCTGTACTTCTACTCCTGTTCATCCAAAGATGAATTTGCTAATGACAGTGATGCTGCTTCAAAGGTGTATGTAGCACCGGGTGAGCACGATGAATTATATGGAATTTTTTCCGGCGGCTTTAACGGGCAGATGTCTATTTACGGCTTGCCAAGCGGAAGATTGCTTAGAATAATTCCCGTTTTCTCGCAGCACGCAGAGAATGGCTGGGGATATTCCGAAGAAACTAAACCTATGCTTGAGACATCGCACGGGTTTGTCCCCTGGGATGATGCACATCATCCTGAACTTTCTATGACTGACGGTGTGCACGACGGCAGATGGGCATTCATCAACGGTAATAATACACCGCGAATAGCCAGAATTGACCTGACGACTTTCAAAACAACCGAAATAATTGAGATTCCAAACTCATCGGGTAACCACAGTTCGCCGTTTGCAACCGAGAATACTGAGTATGTAATAGCCGGAACAAGATTCAGCGTCCCGATTCCTAACAAAGATGTCAGCATCGAAACTTACAAAGAAAATTTCAAGGGTGCCATTTCATTTGTCAAAGTTGACAGCAAAAACGGAAGAATGAGTATTGGTTTTCAAATTTTAATGCCCGGGTTTGACTATGACTTAAGCAGCGGCGGCAGAGGAGTTTCTAAAGACTGGGCATTCTTTACCTGTTATAATTCCGAGATGGCAAATACACTTCTTGAAGTAAATGCTTCTCAAAATGACAAGGATTATATAGCTGCAATTAATTGGAAACTCGCTGAAAAGTACATTGCAGAAGGCAAATTTAAGGAAGTCCCGGGGACTTACAGACATAATGTTTGGAATGAAGAAACTCATTCTGCTACTTCAACCGAATATAATACTGTCAAAATGCTTAATCCTGCGGACTGTCCGGGATTAGTATATCTTTTACCGACACCTAAATCACCTCACGGCTGTGATGTTGACCCATCCGGCGAGTATATTGTCGGCAGTGGTAAACTTGCTGCATTGATTCCTGTCTTTTCATATTCCAAAATGATAAAGGCTATTGAAGCCAAGAAATTTGACAATAATATTGACGGAATACCAGTCCTGAATTACGATGCCGTTTTAGCCGGTGAAGTTGAGAAACCCGGTCTGGGACCTTTGCATACCCAATTTGACGGTGAAGGATTTGCTTATACGTCAATGTTTCTTTCATCAGAGATTGTAAAATGGAAGATTGGTACCTGGGAAGTTGTTGACAGAATTCCTACTTATTATTCAATCGGACATCTTATGATCCCCGGCGGAGGAAGTAAAAAGCCTTACGGTAAATATGTAATTGCTTTGAACAAAATAACAAAAGACAGATATCTGCCGACAGGTCCCGAGCTTACTCACGCAGCTCAGCTCTATGATATCACAGGCAACAAAATGAAACTTCTGCTGGATTTCCCGACAACAGGCGAGCCTCATTATGCACAGGCAATACCGGCAGAACTCATTGCTAAAAATTCCAAAAAGATTTATAAACTTGAGGATAATAAACATCCTTATGTTACTAAATCCGAAAAGGATGCCAAAGTTGTCAGAGAAGGTAAAATCGTAAGAGTTTATATGACTACTATTCGTTCGCACTTTATACCCGATATGATTGAAGGTATTAAAGTAGGCGATGAAGTATATTTTCACGTGACTAATCTCGAACAGGACTGGGATGTACCGCACGGTTTTGCAATAATCGGTGCATTAAATTCCGAGTTACTGTTAATGCCCGGAGAAACAGCAACAATTAAATGGATTCCAAAAAAAGAAGGAATTCATCCATTCTACTGTACTGATTTTTGTTCAGCTTTACATCAGGAGATGCAGGGCTATATCAGAGTATCGCCGGCAAACTCGAATGTTGAGATTAAATTCAATGCTCCAAAATGATGATTGCGGCTTGATGCTCTCTTGTAGATTTAATTAAAAGAGTTATTTATGAAAAATTTTAAAGTAAATTATTTGTTTCTCCTTATCGCACTTTTGCCGATATTTTTATTCAAGCTGCCAATGTGGACTATTGACCTCGAGGCACCACAGTTTCCTGAAGGCTTGCAAATGAGAATATTTCTGAATGAAGTAACCGGTGATGATGAACACAGCCTTGAGAGCATCAACAGACTGAATCATTATATTGGAATGAAAAATATAGAACCCGACAGCATTGCCGAACTAAAATATATGCCTGCAATTAATCTGTTTATGATTGTTGCAGGTATAATTTTATCTTTGTTCTATAAAAAACACTTATTATTAATTTGGCTGGCAGTATTTTCAATACTCGGCTTGCTTGGTCTTTACGACTTCTATCTCTGGGAAACGGATTTTGCCCAGAATCTCGCACCGAATGCTATTATTAAAACAGCCGGTGTATCCTATCAACCGCCTCTCATTGGTGCAAAACAGATAATGAATTTCCGAGTTGTATCACTTCCCGGAACCGGCGGAATTATTTTATTTGCAGGATTAACAATAGGCTGGGGATATATATTGATTGATTGGATTCTGAAAAGGAGAGCAGTAAAATGAAAATAATAAATTTGTTATTAATATTTATGGTACTTGCTTTAGTCTCTTGCAGCCACGAACCCGAACCCATAAATTTCGGACACGATGAATGTACTTTATGCAAAATGACAATATCCGATACGAAATACGGCGCAGAAATTGTTACAAAAAAGGGCAGGATTTATAAATTTGACGCACTTGAATGTATGGCTAAGTATATTATTGAAGGTAACATTGACACGAATGACACACATTCAATGTGGACTGTTGATTACAGCAATCCGACAAAACTGATAAACGTTCAATCTGCCGGTTATCTGCGAAGCAAATCACTGCCGAGTCCTATGGCTATGTTTCTAACAAGTTTTTCGGATAACCGCAAACTTGAAGAAGTAAAAGAAGTTCATAATGGGGAAATTCTTGACTGGCACGGTATAATTAAAACTGTCGCAAATGAGTGGGATTAATGAAGACCATCATTTTGATATGGTTTTTCCTAAATCTCAATTTGTTTGGGACTGAGTTTGTCATAGATGATTTGTCAAATACTGACCTAAAATTGATAATCAGCAAATGCGTACCGAATGACACAATCAGAATATTGAAAGGATATACCAAAACAGCCGGGATTTTCATAAATATTCCTCTTACAATTATCGGTCAAAACCATCCTGTAATCGAAGGTAATAATAAAGACCATATTCTTAAAATAAGGTCAGATTCTGTTACAATTAAAGGGCTCTTACTTAAGAATTCGGGTAAAAGTTATGTTCAGGACCGTACGGCTATTAGAATTGACAGTTCGGACTACTGCAGAATCGAAAATAATATTATAGATAACTGTATGTTTGGCATCTATTCAACGGCTTCCGGCTATTTAGATGTCAGCAATAATCAATTCTCAGGAAATGCAAAAAGTGAATCCGGCTCGGGTAACGGCATTCATCTTTGGTACTGCACAGATGTTACACTTCATAAAAACACGATTACCAAACACCGCGACGGTATATATCTTGAATTTGTCAAACAAATTTCCATTACCGACAACTTCAGTCACGGAAACGCCAGATACGGGCTGCACTTTATGTTCTCACACAAGGCTGAATATTTAAGAAATAAATTCAGCAATAACGGCTCAGGTGTTGCAGTGATGTACACAAAAGAAGTACTGATGAAGGACAATATTTTTGAAAAAAGTGTCGGGAGCTCATCTTATGGACTACTTCTAAAAGAAATTTCAGACAGCAAAATTCTGAATAACAAATTTGAATCAAACACAACCGGAATTTATATAGAAGGCGGCGGGAGAAATTTAATCAAAAATAATATTTTGAGAAAAAATGCCTGGGCTTTAAGAATTTACTCAAGTTCGTCCGGAAATACATTTACGCGTAATATGCTAATTGGTAATTCTTTTGATGTTACAACTAACAGTACATTTAATCCGAATGAATTTGTAGAAAATTACTGGGATAAATATAACGGGTATGATGTTAACCGTGATGGTATCGGAGATGTGCCGTATCATCCTGTCAGATTATTCGCATATTTAGTTGAAAAAGACCCGCCCCTGATTATTCTGCTTCACAGCTTTTTTGTATATGTTTTGGAAATTGCAGAAAATCTTATGCCTTCGATAGTACCCGATTCTATCATAGATTCTGCACCACTTATGAAAGCCGATTATGATAAAGTTTAATAATATATCAAAAAAATTTGGTCAAAATCAGGTACTTACTGATGTAAATATCAATCTTGAGCCTTCATCATTAAATTCCTTTCTTGGTCCAAACGGTTCCGGTAAAACCACATTAATTAAAATATTTCTCGGATTAGTTAAGCCTGATACAGGAAATATTACCGATAAAGATGAAAATATACTTGAAAACTATATTTATAAAGAGAATATCGGGTATATGACACAAATTGCAAACTATCCCGATAATCTGACAGCATCGGATTTGATGTCATTAGTCATTGCCGTCAGGTCAAGAAAACCCGTAATGAAGGATGAACTCATTTCACTTTTCAAACTTGAGGACTCGTTAAAGAAACCTTTGAAACATCTTTCAGGCGGAACAAAGCAGAAAGTAAATGCAGTCATTGCATTGATGTTCGACTGTCCGATTCTCGTGCTTGACGAGCCGACAGTTGGACTTGACCCGCAAAGTTCAAGAATTCTGAAAGACCTGCTTATAAAGGAAAGAAGTCTGGGAAAGACAATACTGCTGACATCGCACATTTTGCAGGATGTTGAGGAGCTTTCGGATAAATTAAATGTTTTGATTGACGGCAAAATCGTTTATTCGGGAAATAAAAATGAACTGATTTCACAAACAGGCTCTCAAACGCTTGAGGATTCAATCATCAAAATCTACACCGCGAGTTAACAAATGCTGAAACCGTTAATAATATTTGAATTAAAACTTGTTTTGAAAGCTAAATGGCTTATTGCCTATACGGGATTCTTTTTTTTGCTGACCGAAAGTTTATATTATTTTAATTCCGATTCGGTAAAAGTTTTCATAAGCCTGCTGAATATAATATTGATTGTAATGCCGCTCGTAAGTGTGATTTACGGCACCCAGTACTTCTATAATTCAAGAGAATTTATGCAGTTTCTGCTGGCTCAGCCGCTCCGAAGAAGAGATATTTTTATAAGTTCATTCATATCATCATTTGCTGCAGTTGTAGGCAGTTTTATTGTTGGTGCCGGAATACCGCTGATAATCCACGAGTACAGCCGCGATATGGTTCCGGTTATAATTCTACTTGTTTCAGGCGGTGCATTGAGCGGAATATTTTTGTCAATCGGATTTTTTATAGCAAATTTATTTGATGACAAAGCTAAAGGGCTTGGAGTTGCATTAATAAGCTGGTTCTTTCTCTGCTTTCTCTATGACGGTTTTCTTCTCGGTGTTTTGTACTTTTTCAGGGATTATCCGATCGAAACACCGGCATTACTTCTAAGCATACTCAATCCAAACGACCTTGCCCGATTGCTCATAACGTTGAAACTTGACGTCTCGGCGATGATGGGATATACCGGAGCTGTTTACAAAAGTGTACTGGGTACCGACAAAGGATTAGTTCTGGCAGCAATTATGCTGATGATTTGGTTTGTTGTTCCTGTAATTTTCTCAATGAAAAGATTCATCAAAAAAGATTTTTAAATCTTGTTTATCGTTGCTATCATAACTATTATATTCATCCGATGACTCGAAGTCATCGGATGAGTATTCGGAAAATTATTATCGCCTACGAATGTCAAATAAAAACTCCCAAAAATTTGTTAATAATTGGTTAAAAAGAATAAGAAACATAAAAAATCTAAGTAATAAAGAATATAATCTTTTGAAAAAACTTTATTTAAAACGAGTAGGTTAGCATAAAAATCGTACGTTTTTTGGTTGTACCAGAGCGTTTCTACCTCAAACCAAAGCGTTTCTGACTCAAACCAAAGCGTTTCTACCTCAAACCAAAGCGTTTCTACCTCAAACCAAAGCGTTTCTACCTCAAACCAAAGCGTTTCTGCCTCAAACCAAAGCGTTTCTGCCTCAAACCAAAGCGTTTCTGCCTCAAACCAAAGCGTTTTTTGCTCATACCAGAGCGTTTCTGCCTCAAACTAAAGCGTTTCTACCTCAAACCAAAGCGTTTCTGCCTCCAACCAAGACATTTCTGCCTTCAAAATCATCTTAACTAAGAATTCAGAAGATTTGAAAAGCATTCCAGTTGACCTAAAAAGCAATCCAGTTGACCTAAGAAGCAATCCAGTTGACTTAAAAAGCAATCCAGTTGACTTAAAAAGCAATCCAGTTGACCTAAAATGCAATCCAGTTGACTTAAAAAGCAATCCAGTTGACTTAAAAAGCAATTCAGTTGACTTAAAAAGCAATTCAGTTGACTTAAAAAGCAATCCAGTTGACTTAAAAAGCAATCCAGTTGACTTAAAAAGCAATCCAGTTGACAAAATAAGGTAAAAAGTATTATTTTTCACCTTTTTTTAACTCGAAATGCAAAATCAAGTCATAATCAAATTCAGTTGCTCATCCGTATGTTCTCTTTCAGATAAAAATCTATAATCCATTTCAATTAAGTTTTAATCAACTTTATTTGCCGCCAAACATGATAAAGTTTATAATTCATATAAAAATCGAATTTAACCGTCATATTGACAATCTTGTAGTTTTATTTTTATTAAAAGAGTATAATTGAACAGTTTGTTTAGTGCCGATGTAGTTTTACGTGCATATATGGATGGTTTTTTCCCTATGGCTGACAGCCGCGATGGAGATATATACTGGCACTCGCCTGACCCCCGTGCAATTTTTCCCCTAAAAGATATTTACCCTTCACGTAAAGTCAGGCAGACACTCAGAAAACAGAATTTTACATTTTCGATTGACCAACGATTTTCAGAAATAATTTATCAGTGTGCTGAGCGGGATGATACATGGATTAATGATGAGATTATCAGTACATATATTGATTTGTACGAAAATGGTTATGCTCATTCGATTGAAACATACTCCGAAGGCGAACTTGCAGGCGGCTTATACGGCGTATCTATTAACGGTGCTTTTTTCGGTGAGTCAATGTTCAATATAGTTCCGAATGCATCCAAAGCAGCATTTTATTACCTTGTCGAACATTTGCGTAATCAGGGCTTTATACTGCTCGACTCGCAGTATTTGAATCCTTTCACAGAGCAGCTTGGGGCTATTGAGATTAGTAAAAGCCTGTATTTGTTTATGCTGAAAAAAGCTCTGCAGTCTGACTGCCGGTTTTTGTGATTAGGAATGGATTGGTTGATAAGTTGATAGCAAGCTTTTCTCTTTTGATAAAAAGATAAATACCCCTGCTTTTAACTCACAATCTTATTCCAACACAATAGATGGCTGCATTGACTTTTTGAAATACTTATCTGATTATCACCCAAATTTTCATTATTCATAATTGTGTAGAGTTATTTTTTAGTATTTTTACATCATTTAAAAAAATCATTCAGGATTTAAAATGAGAACTTTAAAGGAAGAATTAGAATATGACAAAAAGGATTTCGATATATATTTTATGCTTATCGCTGCACCTCTTTTGTTATCTCTTTATTATTACTTTGGTTACGGCTCTTTTTTAAAGCAGAAATTTGCATATTTTAACGAAGCTCAGTATGGCGATGCTTATGCATATATGACTCAGTTTGCCGTATTTTTTGTGTTGATGTTTATAATTCCTGCTCTGTATCTTAAATTCAAAATGAAAGCTGATTTTGGTGATTACGGTTTAGGACTTGGAAATGTCAAAGCCGGACTGAAATTAGTAGCTGTATGTGTACCGATAATCTTAGTAGTTTTGTACTTCGGCACTGATGCCGTTGATGTCCGGACAGAGTATCCCCTTGCAAAAAGTCTGCATACACAAAGAGAAATGATTATCTGGTATCATCTTGCTTATGTATTTTTGTATTATACAGCATGGGAATTTTTCTTTCGCGGTTTTTTGCTGTACGGTTTGAAAGACAGATTCGGCGTTTTTTATTCCATTTTGATTCAATCCATTTTGTCCTGCCTGATTCATCTTGGCAAACCTGCAAGCGAAACTATAGGTGCGTTATTCATCGGAATATTATTCGGAATTTTTGCTTACAGAACCCGCTCGATATGGTATGTATTCATACTGCATATCATAATGGGTTTGTCAACTGATTTATATATTATTTATTTTCACGGAGCATTATGAAAACGGCTTTAGTAACAGGAATTAACGGATTTATCGGAAGTAACCTTGCAGAGCGGCTGTTAAGTGAAGGCTGGCAGGTGAGGGGATTAGTCCGCAAAACATCGGATTTGAAATTTTTGGAAGGTATGGATATAGAATATTTTTATGGTGATATTACTGAACCCGAATCACTAACGCTGCCTATGACAGGAGTAGATAAAGTTTTTCATGTTGCAGCACTTTCTTCAGATTGGGGGCATTATGAAAAATTCTATAAAATCAATGTTGATGGGACAATGAATGTAGCCCGCGCCGCTTATAAAGCAGGCGTAGAGAGAATGGTGTACATCAGCACAGTCGCGATGTACGGATTTGGAAGACTTAATGTCAGTGAATCCGACGAAAAACGCCATACTGAATTTCCATATTGCCAAACAAAGAAAATTGCCGAAGAACAGGTTTTTGCTTATGCCAAAGCAAGCGGATTAAGACTTACAGCCGTTAAACCCGGTAATGTATTCGGCATAAAAGACCATACATTTATCGAGAAATATCTTGATGCGTTAATTTCCGGTAAAGCAGGATATGTTGACAGCGGCAAACGTAAAACTTGTCCTGTATATATTGAAAACTTAGTTGACGGTATAATGCTTGCATCCGAAAAAGAAGAAGCAATCGGCGAAACATTTTTTATTACTGACGGGCTCGATATTACATGGAGAGAATTCACTGAAAAGCTTTCAGATGAAATGGAAATAAAGAGACCGAAATCATCTTTTCCGTTTATGCTTGCTTTTGCAGCCGCTTATCTGATGGAATTTATTTACAGCGCCTTCGACAGCAAAGAGCCGCCGCTGCTGACACGTTACAGAATATATAACGGCGGTTCGGATTATACTTTTTCAATCGAGAAAGCCCGCAGGGTATTAGGTTACGAGCCCAAAGTCAGTTTTGACGAATCAATAAAAAGAACCGTAAACTGGTTTAAAAACAGAAAGAAGTAAATTGCATTTATTCTAAATATAACCATATAGTAATTTTCCCAAGTTGTTATTTGATTCATTTATTGAGAAGGCAGGGTTGATAAGTTCTAAACAAATTCATTGAATTTCCCAATCGTAATAATGTAAAACGAGACTTTTTGACTGGTCATTCTGAACGAAGTGAAGAATCCAGGCTGTTAATTAATGAATACATGGACTCTTCGCAGGCTCAGAGTGACGCTCCCTTCAATATTGTGTTCATTTTAACAGTAAGTATCATTAGATATTTTTAGTACGTTACAGCCCTTGCTTTGAATATGGTGAAATTCTTCGCTGCACTGCGAAAATGCAATTTACCCAAATATTTTATTTTAGTTTATAGCATAAGGATTTCTGTATTTAAAAATCCCAATAAAAAAAATAATTGCTAAATACAAGGAAAACAAATATAGTACGTTTCATGCACATTATTTAAAACTTAAATAATATTATTTTATAAAGTAATCAACTTTATTGATATGTTCGACTACGATAAATTGAGTAAGCAGACTCATGAGCAGTCACCAGGGCTTCCCGCAGAGCAGGAAACGCCCAAAACAACGGATGATACATCCAAATTAATGAATAATTTCAAATTGATTCTCGAATGTGCCGGTGAGGGAATATTTGGTATTGATATTCATGGCAATCATACTTTTGTAAACCCCAAAGCTGCAAATTTACTCGGCTACACAATTGATGAGCTGACCGGAGCTAAAAGTCATGCACTCTGGCATCAATCACATCCTGACGGAACACGCTTTGAATGTGAAGACTGCCCAATATATGAAACACTTAAAGACGGCAAAACGCATCATGACGAAAGTTACGTGTGGAGAAAAGACGGTTCAGGTTTCTATATTGATTTTACAAGTATGCCCATTTTTGAAAATGGCATTATTACAGGTGCTGTTGTCACTTTTCTGGATATTTCCGACCGCAAAAAACTTGAGAAAGAATCAAAGCAAAGTATGAGTGATATGCACAGGGCTGAAGAATTTGCAAAATTCGGTAACTGGAACTTTTATTTTGATGATAATGTTGTTCAGGCATCTGAAGGAGCTAAAATTATTTACGGATTGGACAGCAGCATAAATCCGATTGATGATATACAGTCTCTGGCACTTCCGGAATACCGCCGTATGCTGGATAAAGCTTTGAAGGAATTGATTGTAAACAACATCCCTTATAATGTTGATTATAAAATAAAAAGAAAATCGGATGGAAAAATCGTAGATATCAATTCAAAAAAGGAATATGACCGAATTAATAATATTGCTTTTGGTGTAATACAGGATATAACTGAAAAGAAGCAGAAGGAAAATGAAATCCTAAAATTCAGAAGAGCTGTGGAAACTTCCGGTGAAGCAATTTTCCTGACTGATGAAAACGGTATAATCACTTATGTAAATCCTGAATTTACTAAACTTTATGATTATTATGCCGAGGAAGTTATAGGAAAAACAACGCCGCGGATTCTTAAAAGCGGTGAATTTGATAAAGATTTTTATAACTTGTTTTGGAATACACTGTTTAAAAATCACGTAGTTAAATATGAAATAATCAACAGAACCAAGGATGGCAAGAAACTGGATATTGAAAGTTCTGCCAATTCGATTTTAGACGAAAATCAGAATATCATCGGCTTTTTAGCTGTTCAGAGAGATATTTCGGAACGTAAAAAGGCAGATGAAATAAATATGCTTCACCGCAAAAAATTGCAGACAATCATAGATAAACTGCCGAATTATATTTTTGTTAAAGATATTGACGGTACATATTTAATGGCGAATAATGCATTTGCTAATTTGTTTAAACTCACCCCGGATGAAATTCTGTTTAAAAAAGATGATGAACTGATTTTAAATAAGAAAGAATTAAGCATGTATCATGATGATGATTTGGAAGTATTAGCAAAAAATACTTCAATTTTATTTAACTCAGAATTAGTTAATGCTGAAACTAATGAAAAATATTATATTCAGACAACAAAACTGCCTTACGACTATCCGGGATGGAATAAACCGTGCATACTTGGAATATCAACTGATGTTTCGGAATTAAAAAACAAAGAAAAAGAACTGATTGAAATAAAAGAAAATCTGGAGCAGCTCAATTCCGAAAAGGATAAATTTTTCTCAATCATAGCACACGATATCAAAACCCCTTTTACAGGTTTTCTGGGTCTGACAAAAATCATCGCTGAAGAATACCAAAATTTGACAATCAAGGAAGTACAGGAGTTTGGTAAGAATATGCAGGATTCTGCTAATAATTTATACAAATTACTTGAGAATCTTCTCGAGTGGTCGAGCATGCAGAGAGGCTCAACCCGTTTTAATCCCGAAACATGCCCTCTAAAATATTTGGTTGAGCTGAATATTGATATAGTAAATGAATTTGCGAAACAAAAAAGCATTCAGTTTATCAATAAAGTATCCGATAATTCTGTTGTAACTGCAGACATTCCGATGCTTAATACAGTATTGAGGAATTTAATTTCAAATGCCGTTAAATTCACACCGCGTGGAGGCAAAATTGAAATCGGTGCATCTGATAATCTATTGGAAGGATATACTCAGTTCTATATCAAAGACAACGGAATCGGTATGAATAATGAAACAATCAAAAAGTTATTCAAAATTGACAAAAAGGCAACCCGCCCGGGTACTGAAGGCGAACCAAGTACCGGCTTGGGATTGCTGTTATGTAAAGAATTTGTTGAGAGGCACGGCGGGAAAATCCGGGTGGAAAGTCAGGAAGGCAAAGGCAGCACATTTTACTTCACTCTACCAATAAATGGGTAATGAGTTTTTAGTTTTGAGTTATGAATTTTGAGTTATGAGTTTTGAGTTCGTTATTGATTTTAACTCTGAAGGAGTGCCCTATTAGTAGAAAAATCACAACCGACGGAAAACGCAAATCCCAACTCCGTAGGAGTGATCTGTATGTAGAAAAATCACAGACCGACGAAAACACAATCCCAACTCCGTTAGGAGCGTACTCTTTGTAGAAAAAGCATAACCACTTGGATACCACAACCCCAACTCCATAAGAGTAAACTGTTTGTAGAAAAAGCATAGTCCGACGAAAACACAAATCCCAACTCCAAAGAAGTGGAATATCGGTAGAAAAAGTATAACCACTTGGAAACCACAACCCCAACTCCATAAGAGTGGACTGTTTGTAGAGAAGTACAAATCCACCTCCGTCAACTCCGCCGGCGGAGGATACTAATCAAATCCCGCTGTCTGAGGTGTCCTGAAATTGGTTGACACATAGAATAAACAATTTGTCAACTAAAATAAGGATTAAACTATGTCACGCGAAGGACGCAGCTTAGTGGAAAAACGGCGGATAGCCGAAGAGTATCTTTTGGGTACAGAGAGTCAGGCATCACTCAATATGAAGTATCGGATAAAAGGTAATTCAGCAATTTTGAATTGGATTCGTCAATTTGGTTTTGAACCATTGTACGAATTAAAAAAGGCAGAAAAGATGAAAAAACCGGTTGATGACAAATCTCTGTTAGTTGCAGAGAATCAGGAATTACGACGTCGACTGTCAGAACTGGAGTTAAGTTTGGAGCATTCCAAATCGGACAGCAGCGAAGTTGATTCATTAAAGAAAAAGTTAGAGTATGCCGAAATGTCAGCAATTGCCTATAAGAAAATGTTAGAAATTGCTGAAGAGACATTAGGTATAGATATACGAAAAAAGCCTGGAGCCAAACAGTGAGCAAATTATCAGAAAATCGTGCATATAGTGTATCAACACTATGTTTGCTGTTTGGCAAATCAAGACAGGCATACTACAAATCAGTGAACGATTCCACGAAGCCGGTTATTGATGAAGACTTTATCATTAAARAAGTAAAAGCCTACAGAGTAGAACTGCCTAAATGCGGTGTCAGAAAGCTATTTGAACATCTGACAGAAGATCATCCTGAAATTGTTAATTTTGGAAGAGATGCTTTATTTGACCTTCTGCGTGATCGACGAATGCTGGTTAGACAAAGGAAGAAAAAAGTTGTTACAACCCAGTCCTACCACTGGTTGAATAGGTATGACAATTTGATAAAAGAACTGAAAGTTGAAAGACCAAATCAAGTGTGGGTGAGCGACATTACGTATATTCGTTATGCAAATAAGTTTTGCTATTTATTTTTAATAACAGACTTATATACAAGAAAAATTGTAGGTTTTAAAGTGGCTGATACACTTGAAGCAAAGAATGCCTTGGATGCTCTTAAAATGGCAAGAAGAACTGCTAAAATGGATTTAAATGGTCTTATCCATCATTCAGACCATGGTGTTCAATATTGTTGCTCTGATTATATAGAAATGCTTGATAATATGAATGCTGTAAGCAGTATGGCAGCTAAAGGTAATCCTTATGAAAACGCGGTTGCAGAGAGAGTCAACGGAATTCTTAAAAACGAATGGCTTGATAATGAAAAGTTTAAGACTTTTGATCAAGTTGTTGGAAAAGTAAAACAGGTAGTCAAAATTTATAATTCAAAAAGACTTCACATGAGTTTGAATTATAAAACACCGGATTTTGTATATTATAAATTTTATGAAAATGTTAATTGATACTCAAAATTACTAATTTGAGTATCAATTATTTTATGTATTTTTGAATCTAAAGTGTCAACTTTTTTTAGGACAAGACAGTCACTTAGTGAAATCTCCATTTTAAACAGTACTTCGTTCGAGTTTTCCAAATCCCCCGATTACTCAGGTAGAATGAATTTTATCTTGATTGGGAATTTTAATAACTTTTTTTGTCTCATATTGTGTTGTATCATTGATAATTTTGTTATTTAGATTTAAAATCATAGTTTTGTAGTTGTAAATTAGTATTTTTTAAAAAAGGATATATTTAATATGAAAAAATTATTGATGATAATAATCTCGGGATTACTGCTTTTGTCATCTTGCAGTAAGGATGCAGCTGAAAAAGCTCCTGCTAAAAGCGAAAAAGTTTATACAATTGATGAATTAAACAGCGGGGATTTTGAGTATAAAGAGGGTAAAATTACCGTTTCGGGATTATGCGTACATGTTTGCGCCCATAGCGGCAAAAAGATGTTTATAACCGGCAAGGACCCCGAAAACAAGCTTCAAATATTTACATCTGCCGACATATCAGTTTTTGATAAGAATTATGAAGGAAGTAATCTTCAGGTAACCGGCACTCTCGAAGAAGAAAAAATTGATATGAATTATATCAAAGAATGGGAAAGCGAAATTGCCAAAGAAGGCGAAGGTGAAAAATCCTGTGAATTTGAAGAAAGTATGAAAAAAATTAATATTATAAAGGATAAAGTTGTCAAAAGCAAGAAAGGTTATATTTCAAAATATACAATGACTGGTTTTGAAGTCAAGACAATTTAATAACATTTGAACCGATTTGTAATAATCTGCGGTGATAATTAATCTGCAAAAGATTTAGTCACCGCAATTTTTTTGAAAGGAATGAGATGAACTTATATAAATTAAATAAAACACTGCATCGGGATTTCGGTTATTTCTTTGTAGGAATGATACTAATATATGCTATTTCGGGAATTGCCGTCAATCATAAAGCGGACTGGAATCCGAACTATATAATAAAAAATAAAGATTATGGATTAGGCAGAAAAGTTGACCGGAGTAAAGTAGATTTGATTTTAATCAATTCAATTATGGATAAGTTAGGCGAAAGCGGTCAGTACAAAAACCACTATTTTCCCAACGAAAATACACTCAGAATATTTCTTAACGGCGGAAATATTACTGTTAATATGGAAACCGGAGACTGCCAGCTCGAAACAATACGAAACCGCCCGATTTTTAAAGAAGTAAACTTTCTGCATTATAATCCCGGAAAAATCTGGGTTTGGTTTTCGGATATATTTTGTGTTGCTCTTGCTTTTCTTGCAGTGTCGGGTTTGTTTATATTAAAAGGGAAATTCGGATTAATATGGCGGGGGGCAATACTGACAGCAATCGGAATACTAATACCCTTACTGTTTCTGCTGCTGTATTTGTAATTGTACTAATGTCACAAGTCAAGTGTTTGAATTGATTTTCATTAGCAAGAAGAATGCTGTAAGCATCAGCAGCAAAACCATATATCAATAGAAAAAGCCGCTAACTTGAGGGTCAGCAGCTTTTTTTGAATTTTTCAATAAAACAGAAATATCAGCTAAGTTTCTGGCGAATCTTTCTTTCTGACATACCACGTAAGTAGTACAATTTTGCACGTCTTACATGTCCGTTTTTCTCAATCGAAATTGATTGAATCATCGGTGACGAAACAGGAAATACTCTTTCGACTCCAACACCGTTTGATATTTTTCTGATAGTGAAAGTTTTGTTGATACCTGCACCGCGAACACTGATAACGATACCTTTGAAATTCTGTACACGTTCTTTTTCGCCCTCAACTACTCTTACAGCAACAATAACTGTATCACCTTCACGGAAGCCTGGCACTTCCTTAAAATTGTCACCGTCTTTATTTTTTCTGACCGTATTAGCTCTTTCAATCGCTAAACTGTTTACAAATTCTAATGTCGTCATAACTCTCTTTTTCTCCACACAAAGTTTAGAACAACAAAAATACTACTTTTTATGGAAATAATAAAATATATTTTGATTTATTTTAGATTTAGTCAAAAAAATTTATTTATTGACAACTTGTTTTTGATGAAAACTCCTGATTTATAATGTTGATAAATCATAATTAGTATTTTTTAAAATTGATTTCTACTAATCATAATACCAAATAATAATATTGGTTAGCATAATTTATTTTATTGATTGATGCTTAACGTATCCAAAAATTCCGTATTTTTGTACTCTTTCAAAATGCAATATTCAAAATAATATGAATAAACTGAAAATAGTATTACAAAAATATTTCGGATACGATGAATTTAAATCGGGTCAGGAAGAGGTAATACGTTCGGTTTTGAATTGTGTTGATACTCTTGCCGTAATGCCTACCGGCGGCGGCAAATCACTGTGTTATCAATTGCCTGCAATGCTGCTGCAAGGGACTGTGATTGTAATATCACCGTTGATTGCACTGATGAAAGATCAGGTGGACAGTCTTGAGCATGGCGGAATACCGGCAACGTCTATTAACAGTACAATGTCGTATGCAGATATATACCAAAGGCTGGCTAATGCTGCCGACGGAAAATATAAAATGCTGTATGTAGCTCCCGAAAGGCTCGCAAGCCGCAGCTTTTTAGAGTTGCTCAGAACTTTGGAAATTCCATTTATCGCTGTTGACGAAGCCCATTGTATATCTGAGTGGGGTCATGATTTCAGACCTTCATATTTGAATATCAATAAAATTTTCGATTTCATACCAAGATGTCCGGTTTTAGCACTTACAGCTACCGCTACTGATGAAGTTCAGGAGGATATTGTGAAATCCCTTAAATTGAACAATCCTAATAGAATTGTAAAAGGATTTGACAGAAAAAACCTCAGATATTATACAGAATACTCCGACAAAAAAGCAGCATATATTGCCGATATATATTCAAGTACTCCAACCGGCTCAACCATAGTTTATGCCGGTTCACGAAAAAGGGTTGAACAATTTACATCGGAGTTACATTCACTCGGCGTTAAGGCTGAGTCGTATCATGCCGGAATGAGAGTACTTCTCAGAAATGCCGTACAGGAAAGATTCATAACCGGCAAAACACGTGTCATTGTTGCTACCAATGCTTTCGGAATGGGCATTGACAAATATGATGTCAGGAATGTATTTCATGTTGATTATCCCTTAACTCTTGAATCATATTATCAGGAAGCAGGCAGAGCAGGCAGAGACGGTAAAATATCCGGCTGTTATCTGCTTTTCAATGATACTGACCGCGCATTACCCGAATTTTTTATTAAATCAACTTACCCTGACAGGAAATCTATTGACCTTATACTGTCGGAACTCATAGCCTATTCGCGGCAGCAGAGATTTTCAGATGACGACAACAATTCGGTGCCCGAACCGCTGGTTATGGCTAACACGTTGGGTATAGATTACCGTACTACAGAATCTGTTTACGGTTTACTTGAGAGAGCCGCAATTCTGGGAAAAGGCAGTATTCAATCACAAGCTAAAATCAGAATCTCCACAAGCAGGGAAAGAATAACCGAGTATTTCAACAATTCTGTTCCGGAGCGACAGGAAGCACTCGAAGCACTTCTACGCAGTGTCAGCCCGGATGTTTTTGAACGTATGGTGCCAATCAGCACTAAAGATTTGATTATGAAACATTCAATTTCCAAAAAAGATATTGATGATTTGATTAAATCTATGCAGATGCTTAATTTGATTCAATTCTACAGCGAAAATCAAATGTCGGGATATTATTTAAATAAAATTTCCGAAAATCCGTCTGAAATAAAGTTTAACACTTTGGAATTATCAAGACGCTGCGCTTTGGCACTGCATAAACTGGATTATGTTCTTGAGTATTCAATGACCAATGAATGTAAGCGTAATTTCATATTAGATTATTTTAATGATTCGCAGTATAGCGGGAAATGCAGCTACTGTACTTCCTGCAAAACGGTTCAAATTAAAAATAATGTATCTACGTCAAGTTATAGATTTTTGAAATATATTATCTTAGATGGATTAGAAGGAAATTCTGAACCGGTTGATACAAAAGAATTTCAGAAAACCATTGCAGGCGAAATCAAAAACAGTGATTTTCTGTTGGAAAAAATTGATATAAAAAATGGAAATATTATACCATTAATAAATAATGAAATCTATAATTTAAATATTAACAGATTAATTGAATTTGATAATAAATATAAAAACAAAATTTCAATTACCCAAACGGGTATTGAGTATTTAAAGCATTTACCGGAGCAATCAGGAATCATGGCAAGAAATGAAAAAGATAAAAGCAGAAGTGACATAATTTTCTGCAAACTGGTAACATTAAGGCGGGAAATTGCCGAACATGCCGGTGTGGTACCAAGAGGGATTATAAGCGATGTGGCAATGAGAAAAATCGCCGATGTTATGCCCGAAACAGAATATGATTTGAAAAATGTATCCGGAGTCAGCCAGCTATTCGTACAGAAATTTGCGAAGTTGTTTCTTCAGGAATTGGCAAAAATCAAGCTGAATCCTAAAGAACAGAAGGTCTCAAAAGTTGCTCAGGATGCACTCAAACTTTTAGCACAGGGAGAGAACTTTGAAACAATTAAAACCAGGCTTTTTGCCGGTAATATGACAATGGCAGCAAATTATATTGTCGAAATAATCGAAGCAGGACATCCGCTTCCAAGAAAAGAATTAGTTCCTGATACCATATATTCAAAAGTAAAGTCCTGTATCAAGAAGAATCCCGATTTCGGAACACGCGATTTACAGGCAAAATTAACATTGGATACGGATGCTTCAACTCTGAAGATTGCAGCAGCTTTTGCTAAACTCGAACTCGGGTTTATATGAGTCTAAACATTTACAATTTATTGTTTTTAACAGATATAACGTTCCATATAAGTAAGCCGGTCAAAAGATACTTATAAATAAGTTTTTTGATTTTAAAATGCTTTTGAACTAAACAGTCCAATACATCGAATGTGTCGGACTGTTTTTTTATTTCATCATTTAAACACCACCATCTGCTTTACTTTCCTGATTGTAGGAGTTTGCAGACTTACAAAATAGAGTCCGTTGCCGTACTCTTTGGTATCAATATTCAAATCAATTTTTCCGGTTGTGCCTGTAATGTTCTGCTCATACATCAATTGCCCGTTTGAATTATAAATACTCAATGTTGAAAATCCTTCCTCAATCAAATTAAGTTCAACTGCAAGATTTCCGTCATTCGGATTCGGAGATATTTGCAGAAGTTCCACTTTATTATTCGGATTTATCAATCTCGCACCGCCTTCGTAGCAGATACCGAGAAGTTTGAAAGTGCCGTCTATAACTTGTATTTCTGCTTCACCTCCGACAGATTCAGCATTTGATAGTGTAAGTTTACAGCTTTCAGCATTACCAAGTGCTGCTATAAATTGTATTGTTGTTAATACTTGATTTGCATTTACATTTGGATTGATATTTTCAATTTTTATTTTTGCTTCTTTTTCATTTATTTTAATAACATTATATCCAATCGGATAAAGAAGAGTTGGATTGAATATCAATTCTGCTGATAGTGATGTTACACCAGATATATCAAGGCTTTCCTTATCATTTAGTATTATCGGCAATTCTATTTGATCGCCTGCATAAGCAGATATTTCTATAGTTTTAATGGATGCATAAGCTGTAAATACTTTCCCTGATAAATTAATTGTTCTTGATTTATTGCAGGTATTTTCATTTATTGATATTAAACCTGAAATTTCTTCTGATGTTGAGCTTCTTAAATATGTGGCTTTGATGATTTTCGTTTCATTTGGATTAAGTGCAAAATCAATTTCCGGTATTGTAATTTTTGCTGGAGTGGATAAGTTATATGAATTTTTTATTGTGCCACTATTTTTAATTTCAAATTCTAATTCTGAAAGTTCATTCAATCTTATGTAGCCAAAATCAAGCTCTGTTTTATTTAATGTATAATCCGTTGATTCTTTGTTAGCATTCAAATAAATTATTAATAATGAGTCAGGGTCAGCATTTGATTTTATTTCCAATTCAGCAGATTTATTTCCGGCTGTTTGAGGTCTAAATTCAATTTCAATTATACTGTTTTCTTTTGGGTCGATAGTTATTGGAAGTGCTGTATTGATTTTGAAATCATTTTGGTCTAATCCATTAATATTTAACTCACTTATAACAAGTGGATTTCCTCCGGTATTTTCAACATTAATCTCATTTTTTGTTGATTGTTCACAAATCAAAACTTGGAAATCATTGATATTTGTTTGAATTATTGGTTTTCGATTAACACCTTCACCGAATAGTTGAATCACGGCAGGACTGCCGAATCCAACGTAATGGAATTCAAGTGTACCGCTGGTTCTCCCGACATCACTTGGCGTAAATCTTAAATCCATCTTAGCTTCTTCACCGGATTGAAGGATGAAATTACCTCCACCTGATAAAGTAGTAAAATCAAATTCATTTGGAAAATTGTGTTTAGTATTTGTAATTTGTATTGGAGATTTTCCAATATTCTTGATTGTTGCAACCTGCAAAGTATCTTTATAATTTGGAATATCTACTAATCCAAAGTCAATGAAATCACTTACAACTTCCAGACTTGGCGACACTCCTTCACCCCGAATACTTTGTGTAAGGGTTTCAGCTTGAGTGATGATAACAATTTCTGCACTATGGATTCCAACTCTATTGGGTATAAATCGAAATTCAGCATGGCGAACCTGATTTGCATCAACGACATATTTTGGGAGACCCGAAACCAATGAAAAAGCATCTGCATCTGCACCCTGAAAATAAATGGAGTCAACTCTAAATTTCCAGGAACCGGTATTTTTGACAAAATCAACAACTACCGAATCCATGTTAGTACCGACCAGGCATTGCAACATATCAATATCATTAGCTGAGACAGAAGGTGCGACAATGCTGAACACATTGTCGGATTCGTCTTCCTGCAAAACCTCAAATCCACCTACAGCCCAGATTTTTGCAGCGTTTCGGCTCGCGGTGACCACACGGGAACCGTCGGGACTCCACCTGACAATATTTACTCTATTATCATGCCCACTTAACATATGTAACGCCTCGCCGGTCTCCGAGTCCCATATTCTTGCTGTTTGGTCCTTGCTTGAGGAGGCGATAAGAGAGCCGTCAGGACTCCAGTTAACATCCAAGATAGTCGATGCATGCCAGCCTAATGTATGTAGTGTGCTACCGTTTTCAGCATCCCAGATTTTTATAGTCCTATCTTCGCTCGAAGTAGCAATACGGGAGCCGTCCGGACTCCATCTGACACCCAGAACATTATCAGTATGCCCGTTTAACGTATGTAGCTTAACACCGCTCTCTGCGTCCCAGATAGCTGCTGTATTCTCCCAGTTCGCAGTTGCGACACGTGTACCGTCAGGGCTCCAATTGACTTCAAAGACATGTTTTATAGTACCGGATAATGTATGTAATATGTCTCCGGTCTTCACGTCCCAAATTCTCACGGTTTTATCATCGCTCACAGTAGCAATGCGTGAACCATCAGGACACCATTTAACAGAGAAAACCTTATCAGTATGACCGATTAAAGTGTGAAGCGTTTCACCACTTCCAATGTCCCAAATTCTTGCTGTGGAATCATTGCTAGCTGTGGCTACGTAGTTTCCGTCGGGACTCCAGTTAACATCTACTACATAACCGGTATGCCCGAATAATGTATCCAAAGTTATGCCGGTTCCTGAGTCAGAGATATACGCTGCGTTATACACACCACCTGTTGTTGCTAAATGTGAGCCGTCGGGACTCCACCGGATAGTATTTGTAGTACCGGTAAGACCAAATATACTGTGTAACACCTCGCCGGTCTCCGAGTCCCAGATTCTTGAGGCTATACTCCAGCTCGCAGTAGCAACTCGGGAGCCGTCGGGACTCCAGTTGACATCATAGATAAAACCAGTTAACGTATGTATCAAGTTTCCTGGTTTTTTGGTGCCAATAAGAGTAGAAACATGCTTAATACGGACTTTGCAAAGAGTGCTTGGGGGCTTGGGTAAGTTCTTCCATATATATTGCAATCCGCTTACATAATCAGCAATTGTAGTCCAATTTATACCGTTATTAGTGCTGTATTCAAGTTTGACTAACTCATCCGGAGGAATTCCTTCCCATGTGATAATAGTATCACTACCGGCGACAAATATTTCACCACCATTCGGATGAATTAACTTTATCGTACTTATTGTTGGCTTTTTCCCTTTCCAAACAACACTCGCATAATATTTTGTTTTGCATACATCATTTTCTATATCAAATCCGGCATATACATAAGAACTATCAGCAACTATATAGCTTATCGTAAGTTCCTTAGATTCACCTGAATTCAAAGTAAAACTATTTGGGGTAATTTCAAAAGACTCATTATTACAAGTTATGTTGGTTATATTAAAATTTGCATTACGAGCTGTAACAGTAACCTTTTCTTCAACTTTTACTCCTATTTCAGGACTATAAAATTTCACTGATGATGGATTAAATTCTAATTTTGCTACTAATGAATTCGATATAGTATAATTCGTATTTGCGGATATACCCAAATTTGTAATTCCTATTTCTACATTCATAGTTCCGGTAAGGCAGGTAAATTCACTCTGCCATTCTATTTCACAGGGGTCACCGCCCTGGGCAGATTGTAATAATTTCCTATACGTTTCTTCGGCTTCTTTTTGAGTGGTGATATTCTCAAAATACTGACCACCTGTTTGCGAAGTCATATCTTTGATACTTTGAGGAGTCGGCATTTCCAAAGTTACTGCATAAATTGTAATATCATTATCATTAGCAAATTTTATTATTTCTGTAGTATTTGGCTCTGAATTTGGTAAACCGTCAGTGAGGAATATAATCACCCTTTTGTATTTTCCGCTTTTAGCTATTTGTAGCCCTCCTGCAGGTAAATCAATCAAAGCCTGATTATAGTTTGTACCACCTCTGGGAATGAGTTTATCAATGGCAACTTTTAGTTTATCCCTGCTTGTTGTAAAATCCTGAACAATATTACTTTTATCATCAAAGTCAACAAGTGCACATTCGGATAACCCAAGCGGCAAGCCATCTATCCATGCATTTGCCGCATTCTTTGCCGATTGGATTCGTGGCGGTCCATCTGACATTGAACCAGAAGCATCCATTACCAACACACTTGATAATGCAACAGCTGGTTTAGATGGAGGGCAAGAGACATAAGTTACTGTTCGTGGCCGTCCATTCTCCTTAACTTCAAAATCCGAAGTACTCAAATTAGTAATCTGCTTTCCATCTTTATCAAAAGCATAAAACTTTGCCTTAATAGTTGGGAAATTTGTTGTATCAAGATCAAATACACTCAAACTCTGTCCGAAAGACAGACTTACTGAAAACAACAATGCCAAGATTAACCCTATTATTTTCATGTTTCCACTCTTTTTCAATATTTGTAAGAATCTTAAATGCAAATTAATTATAATAATTTTTGTTTCCAAATTAATTTGAATATTGTTTTGTTTTAGTTAACTTACTTTGTCATGAATGGTATAATAAAAATCAGATATATGATTATGATTAATCTCTGTTTTTTTAAATATCTTTTCAAATTATTTCGTCTTAATTGATGGAAATGAATGTGGAATTATATTCTTATGTAAAATCAATATTATTCTTACATAATTTTAGATTCTTGAAAAGTAAATGAGAAATAAATGGAAAAACTGACTGATAAATTATTTAGACTCAAAAAAGAACGTAACGCTGTAATACTTGCCCACTATTACCAGGACCCGATGATTCAGGATGTCGCCGATTTTATGGGTGATTCACTTGCATTGGCTCAGGCAGCAAAGACTACAACAGCCGAAGTTATACTTTTTTGCGGTGTTCATTTTATGGCAGAAACTGCCAAAATCCTAAATCCAAATAAAATCGTACTCGTTCCTGATATGAACGCAGGCTGCTCTTTGGCTGATTCGGCTCCTGCTCCGGAGTTCAGAAAATGGGTTGACGAGCATCCCGGGCATACTGTAGTTTCGTATATTAACTGCTCGGCAGAAGTCAAGGCAATGTCGGATATAATATGCACATCTTCAAATGCGGAAAGAATAATTGCTTCAATTCCAAAAGATACACCGATTTGTTTTGCTCCGGATAAGTATCTGGGAAGATATATTGCAAAAAAAACAGGCAGGGATATGGTAATTTGGAATGGTTCTTGTCAGGTGCATGAGATTTTTTCAGAAACCGAGGTCATAAATCTGATGAACAAATATCCCGATGCCGTTGTTCTTGCTCATCCGGAATGTCCTGACAATATCCTTGCTTATGCAGATTTTATCGGTTCAACAACCGGCATAATAAAGGAAGCAATTACAAGAACCGAAAAAAGATTTATTATTCTGACTGAACCGGGCGTTATTCATCAGATGAAAAAAGCTGCTCCCGATAAGGAGTTTATACCTGTCGGCAGTATCGGCGGCTGCGCATGCAATGAATGTCCTCACATGCGGCTAAACACATTAGAGAAAATGGTCAATGCGCTCGAAAATCTTCAGCCGCAGATTATAATGAAACCTGAACTTATCAGTAGAGCACTTTTGCCGCTTGAACGTATGCTCGAACTAAGCAAATAAAGGAAAATATGATTGAATATCCAAGATATCTGACACTCCCTGAAGAATATCTGAAATCAAAAATTACGGAATTTCTTGCAGAAGATGCTCCAAAAGGAGACTTTACATCCATCGGAACTATTCCGGCTGATGCAAAATGCCATGCTTTTATCGAATCACAGGAGCAGATTTGCTTTGCAGGTGAATCCATTGTTCCCGCTTTTTTTGATGAAAATACCGAAGTCAAGATGCTGGTTAAAGACGGGCTGGTTATAAAGAGCGGTACAATAATAGCGGAAATTTACGGAAATGCCGGAGAAATCCTGACTAAGGAAAGGATTATACTGAATTTGATACAAAGACTTTCGGCAATAGCAACACTTACATCTAAGTATGTAGAAATTGCAAGTCCATTTAATGTTAAAATACTTGATACCCGAAAAACAACTCCCGGATTGAGACTTTTTGAAAAATATGCCGTTTCGGTCGGCGGTGCTTATAATCACAGACTTGACCTGTCATCAGGGATATTGATAAAAGATAATCACATTGCGGCTGCCGGCTCTATAAGTAAGGCTCTTGGAAAAATTAAAGATTTGGGGCTGCATCTGCCGATAGAGATTGAAGTCGAGAGTTTAGACCAGATTCGTGAAGCAATTAAATCAGGTGTTGACGGTTTTCTGCTTGACAATATGAGTCCGGCAAGAACATTCGAGGCAGTTGAATTAATCCGTTCGTCCGTTGGCGGTTACGATTTGTTTATCGAATCTTCAGGAGGTATTAATCTTGATAATCTTCAGGATTATGTACGGACAGGAATTGATGCAGTTTCAGTCGGGTCGCTGACTCACGGTGTAAAATCAGCAGATATTCATATTGAAATATCTGCTTAATTTTTGATGATGATTTAAGTGGATAAATTCTGGAAATGACTAAGAGACTGTTGAAAAAGTATTTTTTGTCACTCTGAGCGAAGTCGAAGGATATAAGATTCAATTTTCCACCCCCTACCCCCGCCAGCGGGGGACAAATACCAAGCTACAGAGATTCGTCATCGTATATTTGAATTTTGTCTTACTAATCAAAGTTGAAATTATTTTATGTTGATGTAACTTTTTCTTTTTTTGCTTCTTTTTTTCTTTTTGTTGAAATGTTAACAACTCAGCAAGTGCTATATAAATCAAGCACAAGTTATTAACAATTTGTTTAATTAAACATTATTTATTAATTTTGAAAAATGAAGTTATGGATTGGATAAAAATCGAGCTTGTCATAGGCACATTGAGTCCGTTCAGAATGTTGATTCCCAGTCCATATTTCATGCAAACTTGGACAGTTCGTTGAGCATTAAAGCTCGCATTTGCGATGATAAGAGCATGAAATATAACTTCTAATTGTATCATAATAATATTTGGAGATTAGATTTATGAAATTTATATCAGGTATAGATGTATCCAAAAAATACTTTGATATTGAGATATCGGACAAAGTATTTCGTTTTAACATGGATAAAAAAGATATAAAGAAATTATTAAAACAGTTGCCTGCAGGTTCTCATTGTATCTTGGAATCAACCGGAACTTACGGCAATAAATTAATGTGGGAATTACATGATGCCGGTCATATAGTTTATATGGTAAATCCATTACAGATAAGTAACTTCTCAAAGATGAAACTTTCAAAAGTGAAGACAGATAAGTCCGATGCAAAATTAATTACAGAATATGGCAGAATGAATATAGAAAGCTTAAAACCGTATGATTTTCCGGATGCCGGTATTCAATCAGTCAATCAATTGGAGGCGGTTATCAGTCAATTGATAAAGCAGCGTACGGCTTTAACAAATCAGTTGGAAGCCCTTGAGCAGTACAAAGATATATGTAAAGAAGCAGCTGTAGCATTACAGAAAACAATTACTTTTTTATCCGCCAAAATTACTGAGCTTGAAAAAAAACAACAGGATTATATTGACAAAGACAATAAGTCCTTACGTGAAAAAATAAGCAGTGTCATAGGTATAGGTAATTCAACTGCTTGTATGTTGATTGCTGTAACAAATGGTTTTAATAACTTTGAGAACAATAAGCAGGTATCTTCATATTTTGGCTGCTGTCCAAGAGTATTTCAATCAGGCAGCAGTGTTAAACGACGAGGAAGTATAAGTAAAATAGGTATGGCTTCAGTAAGAACCAGATTGTATTTATGTGCATTATCAGCGAAAAAGTATAATCCAAAATGTAAGGAATTATTTGAAAGATTAATCGAAAAAGGTAAACCATTTAAAGTTGCAATGATGGCAGTTGTTAATAAATTAATAAAGCAAGTTTTTGCCATTGTGAGAAAAAATGAAAAATTTGATAAAAATTACAATATTTCTTTTGGTTTTTAACACAGTTCATTCTGAACGAAGTTATGAGTCTATGGTTTAATTATTCCCCTCTTGAGGGTAATGTCACTAAGATAAGAGAAATATAAAATATTTTGTTATATTTGTATAAGTTTAAATTACAAATATGGCAAAAGTTATGAAAAGCAATGATTCATTGAAGTTGTCACATCTTTTTAAAGAAGAGTTTAGTAAAAATCTACTTCCCTTGTTTTATAACAAATTTATGTTATCAAACAACGAAGCAATCACAGAGAAAAAACTTAGAGATCGTGTGTTTAGTCCTTCCAACACATTGTTGACGATGATAGGCACTTCAACACAAGCAGATAAAAGTTTACAAAATTCAGTAAATACATATTCTCTGATTCATGAAGAAAATATAAAACATATTAAGTTAATTGAACAATCATCAATAGAATCGGTAAATGCAAATCCCAAGCGTAGTTCGGGTCGCCCCCGTAAGAATTTTATACCATTAGCCAAAAGCAAGTTAAAAAGTATATCAAGCAATACATCAGCTTATGCACAGGCACGTAATCGTTTGAATTTGTCATTTGTAAAAAAAGTATTCAAGTCTTCCGGCAAACCAAAGAATGCAGATTATTCACAACTGTTTTTTGGACGTCCTGTTTATATGACCGATGGCACTTATCTTCAAATGCAGGATACAGAGAAGGTAAAACAAGTATATAAGAATGCAGCTGATGGCGGCTATCCACGGGGATTATTAAGCATAGTTGTTCAACAAGGTAATGGTTTAATCTCAAATTTCAGAATGGGAAGTGATAATAAAAGCGAATTGGAATATTTTGCTGAAATGATTTGCGAGCTTGAAAGCGGAAGCCTACTATTAGCCGATGATCTATATAATTGTTTTGCAATATTCAGTCTCTTGAAACAAAAAAATGTAGATATAATTGTGCCTGGCAAGCGAATCAGGAAATATGAAGTAGTAAAAACAATCGGCAATGGAGATGAAATCGTAAAGATAAAGCTAATTCAGGATAGTTCTAAAATAGCTAAACTTTATGATATAAAAGATGAATTTATAATATTGCGTCGGATTGAATATAAAACTCCCAATACGAAAGATGAAATTTCAGTATTATATACCTCAATATTAGATGAAAATATAAGCAAAGAAGATATTATTCTTAAATACACAACTCGTTGGGATATAGAAATAAATATAAGAGAAATAAAAACAATATTCGGTTTGAATATACTGCGAAGTAAGACACCGGAAATGGCATTAAAAGAATTACTTGCAGGTTTAATAGCATATAATTATATTAGAAATTATATAGCTGAAATCGCTGCTCAAAGCGATTTTTCCCCCGAAAGAGATATCTATGAAAAATTCTATTCGTCTGATAAACCTATATTTACTGATAAGCTGGGTCGGGTTTACAACAAATTGTCAACAGGACGACCAAAAAAGACTGAATGATGAAATACTTAAGCATATAATACCTAAACGACCTGGCAGGCATTTCACCCGACGAACAAAAATTAGGAAATATCGAAAATATAAATAATTAAATACTTATCTTAGTGACATTACACTGGCGGGGGACAAATACCTAAACCCAAAGGATTGGTCATTCTGAGCGAAGCGAAGAATCCAGGATTTGTTAACTCATTGAAATTCTATGGATTCTTCGCTTAGCTCAGAATGACGCTTCAACAAGTATTGTGTGGATTAATGCTTTACATTAGTAGATATTTTAAAATGTATCAGCCTTGCTTTTTCAAACGGGGAAAGTGAGCGTAACGAGCAGGAGGATTTCCATCTTTTCAGTTTACAATCCTTTTAACCACTTGACAATCTCAGTTACACCTTCAATAACTTTCGGGCAGTTAACTTTATTGAAATCTAAGGGGAGTCTTGTATGAAGCGGAATGGTTCTTGAAGTGGCAAGAGCACCTGCACCGTCAAAATCAACATACGCCATTCGTGCAGTAAATTCTTCCTCAGGTCTGCTGAACGAACTTCCGTGAAGAATTGCAACTCCGGTATCGTCAAGGAGCTGCGAACAAAGCTCCTGAGATGTTGTTATTCCTTTTGAATGGAGCTTTTTGGTATAATCGGAAAAATCTAAAAACAGATAAAATCCGCCGGTCGGTTCATAAACTTTTACACCGCCTCTTTTTAAAATCTGTACACATTCTTTGCCCAGATGAGAAAGTATTTTACGAACGTGCCAAAGATATTCCTCAATATCATTGCCGCCTTTGAAAGCCTGTACTGCCGCATATTGAATAGGTGCACTTACAGCAGTATATGTTTCACTTGCTACAACTGCCATTTTATCAAGCAGCCACTCCAGATTTTTGGGGAAAGCGAATGTTCCGAGACGCCACCCGCCGGCACCACACCATTTAGACAAACCTGAACTAATAATTGTTCCTTCCGGATAATATCTGCCAATTGAAATATGCTTCCCGGTATGATGAATTTGCCCGTAAATCTCATCGGATAATATAAAAATGTGATGCTCTCTTGCTAAGTCTGCAATTTCTTTCAAATCTCTTTCACTTATTGAACCACCATCGGGATTGCCGGGATAATTGAGAATCAGAAGTCCCGGTTTAGTCTTTCCATTCCTTTTTTCAAGAAAATCTTTGAACAGCTTTGGTGTTAAATGCCATTTGTCACGATACAAACTATGGATGACAGATATTTCCTTTCCGAGAATTTTCGCCTGTGGTATATAAGAAACCCAGCAAGGGCTCACAATAATTATTTCAGCATTAAATACAAGCTGAAGTAAAAATACAAGTTCTTTAGAACCCGGTCCGATAAGAACACAATTCGGATGAATATCAACTCCGTCTTTTCTTCTGTGGAAATCTGCAACGGCATCGCGCAGTAATTGCAGACCTTTTACAGGCTGATAATCTTTTTGGGGTGCATACAAACGCAAAGTTTCAACTACGCTGTCAGGTACCGGAAAAGGAGATTGACCCAAGCCAAATCTGTAAACTTTTTTCCCTTTCGACATAAGTTTTTTTGATTTGGCATTTATTGCAAGAGTTGCGGATTCAGCTAAACCAATTAAATTAGGATTGATGTATTCGTCAGCTTTTTGCTCTGAATGTAACATAATTCACAACCGTTTATTATTGAACAAGATTGAAAATACCGCAAATTCTTAGGTTATAATAAATTGCTATTGCAAGCAGCAATGAGGTAAACGCATTAATATATTAATTAGTTTGATATTATGATTAATTATGGAATTTGTTATATCAGCGGAAATGATGAATATTTCATTTTAAATATTTTGAAATTTATCAAACTAATGGAGGCATAAACAAGCTATAATAAACACCATTTTCAGATAATTCCTTACTATTTAGTATATTTGCATTACTCATAAATGCAAAAATTAAATATACTTTTTTTTAAAGGATTGTTGAATGATTAGGAAATTCTTGATATTATTTATATCGGCAGCCGTATTTTTTGTATCCTGCGGTGATGATGGCTTAACTCCTCCGAGAAGCAGAATTAAGGTTGCGGCTATACTTGATTTGTCGGGTCATTACAGTCAGTTTGGAGAGGAAGTAAGGCAGGGCATGAATTTATTCCTTGATGATTATCCCGACGCAAAATACGAAATATCATACTTAGACAGCAAAGGGAATGCTTTGACTGCTTTGGATTTGTTTAATACTTCTTCATTGGATACCAACGTTAAGATGACAGTTACACTGGCAAGCTGGATAAGCAATGCCGTTGCACCTGCTGCCAAACAAAAAAATATTCTGCATTTTGCTGTCGGCAGTGCTGTTTTCGATTATCCCGATAACGGAAATACAGTCAGATTTACCGGTGATGTTAAGGACGAAACCATTTATTTAATTGAATATCTTAAAGATTTTCAGAAAATCGGTTTAATGTATTTCGACAATGATTACGGCAGAGGCTGGGATACGAGTCTGAGCAATGCTTTAGGTTCAAGACTTATTTTGAAAAAATCATATAAGGATTCAGATACAAATTTCATTCCGATTTTAAGCGACATGAAAACTGCCGAGCCTGAGATTATTGTACTCATCAGCACTATCGAAGCAGTCAAAATAACAAAACAGGCAAATGAAATCGGATTAACAGCGAAACTTCTCGGCAACCGTCCGATACTTACCGAAGCTCTTTTAAAAGAACCTGCTGCAGAAGGATTAGTATTTTCTTATCCGGATTTAAATGAAAATTTTCCGGCATATACCAAATACAACGTCAAATACGGCAGGAAGCCTTCATCTTTTGTTGCCGAGGGTTACGACCTTGCAGCAACTATTTACAACTTTATAAATACTAAAGGTTTTGACAGACAAACTGTATATAGTGATTATAAAAATTTGATTTACACAGGAATGTTTTCGGAACTGAAATTTAACGCAAATGCTCAGGCAAACAGTAAATACAATCTTATGATTATAAAATCAGGTAATTACCAGGATTATAAATGATTCCCATAAATTATAAAAAGTATCCTTTTTCATCGAAAATAAGGCATCATGTTTCTGCGAATAATTATCTGCCGATTACTGAGTTAAACCTGCAGCCGGAAGGCTATCCCGAACCTGTCACACAGATTAGCTGGAATAATGTGTTCGATAATGCCGAACCGCCTTCTGTGCTGGATATCGGCTGCGGAAAGGGTGTCTTTTTGATTACTTATGCTCTAAACAATCCTGATTCAAATGTTCTGGGTATAGAAATACGAACTGAGGCAATTGATTGGATTAATCAGGTTGTTGACGGAGAAAAGATTCCGAATTGCAGAGCATTGCATTATACAGTCGCCAACAATCTCCCTTTTATCGAAGATTCATCCATTGATAGAATATTTTATCTTTTTCCTGACCCATGGCCCAAAAGAAAACATTTCAGAAGGCGTGCATTCAATGCAGTTTTTCTTGAAGAATGTTTCCGTGTATTGAAACCGGATGGTAATTTATTCCTTGCTACCGATGTTGATTATGTTCATGAGTATCACCAAAAAGTTCTGAAAAAATTCGGGAAATTCAATCTCCGTGAAATTCATAATCCGGAAGAATGGAATTTCCCGGCTACAAATAAAGAAAATTTTTGCAACCTGAAGAATATTCCTGTATATAGATTAATATGCGGAAAGACTTTGAATAATGATATTCAGGCGGCAAATTTAGTTAATAACTAAAAGTTGTATTTTAGCCCGGTGCAATTTTAAAAGCTTTAAATATTTAATAGCAAGGGGCAAATTAGAAGTATCACAAAGGTTTAGTAATTTCTTGCCTATAAAATTTTAAATAAATTCAATAGAAATTGAATGCTTGCAATTTTTAATCAAAAATTGATATAAATTTTATTGAATATTAGTTTTATTTTATTACATTTACATTCTCTATTTTTTGGAATTAAGATTTATGTTGCTATAACAATCAGAGGAAAAATCACAATGCCGTTTATAAGGTCAATATCAGGACTAAGAGCCACACTCGGAGACGGATTGATACCATCTTTGCTGGCTTCTTATGCTACAGCCTTTGCAAGAATTCTACCCGGCAGCAAGGTTGTTATCGGAAGGGATGGCAGACCCTCAGGCAAATGGATTGAGAATGTAATTGCCGGTGCATTAACAGCTGCAGGATGCGAAGTCAGGTTAATAGGTATTGCCCCGACTCCTACCGTTCAGTTAGAAGTAGAATTCTCTGATGCAGTAGGCGGAATTGCAATAACGGCATCTCATAATCCCGGAGAATGGAACGGACTGAAATTTATTAATCAGGATGGTGTTTTTCTTGATGCCGACGAAAACGAAAAGTTATGGAACATCCTTGACAATAATTTAATGAAATTGCATGTAAACGGATATTTTTACGAAGTTTTGCACGACCACGAAGCAATTCACAGACATTTAAAAAGAGTTCTGGATTTAAAAGTTGTTAAGGAGAATTTTAACAAAATTAAAAAGCGCCGTTACAAAGTGGTTGTTGATGCAGTAAATTCATCGGGTTCTTATGTCGTACCGGAGCTGTTGAGACATTTCGGCTGCGAAGTTATTGATATATTTTGCGACGGGTCAGGTTTATTCCCCCACAATCCTGAGCCGCTTCCCGTTAATTTGAAGGAACTTGCCCAAACAGTCAAGGCAGTCAAGGCAGATTTGGGTATAGCAGTTGACCCCGATGCCGACAGATTAGTGATGATTGACGAAAACGGAAATCCTATCGGTGAAGAAAAAACAATTGCATTATCGGTTGAATCTGTTATCAGTTCGCTTGCCAAACCTGGGAATGTTGTTGTCAATCTTTCAACTTCATCTATGACCGAATATGTAGCAAATAATTACGGTTTTAAGACTTTCCGCTCACCCGTAGGAGAAATTAATGTCGTTAAGTTAATGAAAGAAGTCGGAGCTGTAATCGGAGGTGAGGGCAGCGGAGGAGTGATATATCCTGAATGTCATTACGGAAGGGATTCATTAGTCGGTATAGCTCTAACGCTTAATCTTCTTGCGAAAAAAGATAAATCGTTGTCGCAGCTTGCTGATGACCTGCCAAAACTTAATATGATAAAATTAAAAAAGCCATACACAGGTAATCTGAATAAATTATTTAATGAAATCAGCGAAAAATATTCAGAGAATAAAATTACCCGTACTGATGGAATAAGAATTGATTTTGATGACAAATGGGTGCAGCTGAGAGCGTCAAATACCGAACATATTGTTAGGGCAATTGCTGAAGCAAAAGACCAGGATACAGCCCAAAAATTAGCAAATAGTATATTGAATATGGTTGAGTAACTTTTATATAGCAGGAATGTCTGTTTTTAAAAATTTGACCGGTATATTTAAATTTAAGAGTCGGTTGATAAAGTAAAAATTTGTTCAATTTGTTTAGAACTACTTTTTTTTTACAATCTTTTCATTTTTTAAAATATAGATATACAAATATTTTTTTATTTTAAGAAAAAACCGTTAATTTGTGGTAATTATTTTTGTAAAATTAATATAAACAGTATTATGCGGAATATTTTATTAGCTTTATTAATGATGGTTGCTCTTATTTCTTGTCAAAAAGAAGAAAGCAATCCGGTTGGCAACAACGGCAATCAATCTCAAAACGGTAATTCAGAAGCCGAAAATTCTTATTACCCGACCTCTAAAGGCTCATGGTGGAAATATTCAGGAATTCTTCAGGGAAAATTTCTTTCACAGGTCATAACATGTAGTGATGAAAAGCTGATTGACGGCTCGTATTATGCTACAATGACAGCAGTTGGAAGTAATGGTGCTACAAGCATATCTTACATTAGAGTGCAGAATCATGAGTATTTCAATATCGGACTTAAACAAAATGAGATTGCAAAAAAGGAAAATGAAGTTTGTATTCTCAAAGAAGATAAGCCTGTCGGTGAAAAATGGACAACACCGCCTGTATTAGTTGGCACAACACCTAACAGGTACGTAAATGAGATACTTGAAACCAACGGAACTTATGTGATTAAGGGTAAAACTTTTCAGAATGTTTTAGTTTTGAAGATTATTGACGAGGTCGAGATGATACCCGGTTCTGACGATTGGTTTCCAATGTTGACAAGCAGAGCCTATTTTTCTAAAGGTATTGGCTTGATTAAAGCGGATTATGGTGTTTTGGGTTCGCAGGAAATTGAAGATTATTCAATTAAATAATTGGTTGGTTTATTTTATATTTAATGTTTATAAATAAATGCCGTCGGGAATATATTCCGATGGCATTTTTTTAAATAATACTCTTAATAGTCAATTTCCAAATCATCTTTAAAACTGAAAAGATTTATTAAGTAAAATGTTGTAATTCTTACAGTATTAAATAATACTAAATGCAAGAATTATGCGTTTATCAAGATATTATAATAGCATTTAAAGTTAGATAAAAGGCAGGAGAATGATAGCTGAAACTCAAATACGCAGTCAAATTCTAAAAAGAATAAAACTAATTCCATCTGAAAAACTGGATGAATTGAGTGAATTTGTCTCAAAACTTGAAAAAAAATCAAGCCGTAAAGAAAAAATTCTTTCTTATGCGGGTACCTGGAATAAAATGGATGCCGATATTTTCAGTGAACTGACTGATAACTTAATTTCTAATCGCCGGAGTAACAGGAGACAGTTTGAAAGCTAAAAAAGTAATTGAATTATCAACTGTTTATGCAATTTAATTTAACCAATTTCGATTTTATAATATAATTAATTCTTAAATAAAAATGCTATAAAAATGAGTACAATTACAATACCGATTGATATACCTTCAGATTTTCTCGTTGCTTTGAATGAGACTGAACAGGATTTGAAATCTGATTTTCAAACTGCAATTGCTTTAATGCTGTTTCAAAAAGGTAAGCTGACAATTGGAAAAGCTATACAATTATCAGGTCTGACGAGATACGAATTTGAAAAGGCACTTGCAAAAAATAAAATTCCCGTTTCGCAGCTTAACACATCTCAAATAATGTTGGATGCCAAAAAATTGATGGATTTAAAATAAATGAAAATTATTATAGCAGATACAGGTGCATTAATATCACTTGGTATTGCTGGGCATATTGACTTAATAGGCAAATTATTTGATGATTATTTTATTCCTAATGCAGTTTGGGAAGAACTTCAGGAATATGAAAACACTGAATTTGATAAAAAGTTGCTTATTAGTTTGAAGGAGCATATTGTTAATATAAAATCCAGAAATTATCTTTCAGTAATTATGGACTATGGTGAATCCGAATCGGTCATTCTTTATGAAGAATTGAACGCTGATTATTTATTAATTGATGATAACAAAGCACGAATAATTGCTGAATCTTTTAATGTAAACTGTATTGGTTCAATAGGATTACTTATTCAAGCAAAACAAAAAGGATTTCTTAATAACTTAGAACCTGTTTTTAAAAAATGGCTTGAAAATGAACGATATTTTTCAAAAAAATTATTAAATAATATTTTGATTCAAAATGGTGAAAAACCGATTTAAATATTACTACTCAATAACCAATATCCAAATTATCTTTATGGCTGAAAAGTTCTTTAAATTCGAGCATTTCTTTTTTTGTTGGGGAATTTGGTTTTTCCTTTTTGTTTCGCTTTCCCGATGAATTTCCTTTTGAATTAATAGGCACATTTGGGGAATATTCCGAGATTATTTTTATAAAATCGGTTGATGTCATTACAGTTACAACATTCATTTTTGCATAATTATAAACCTCCGTATCATTGCTTACAACTATAAATGAAGATTTATTTTGACTTTTTTCAATTATTTCTTTGATTTTATTGTCGGCTGTGTTATTTTGCGATTCGATGAGTGATATATTTTGATTATATTTATTTAGATTGCCGGCAGCACCGTCAATAATAATCATCGCCTTGTATGAAGGATATCGCTTCAGGTAGCCTGAAATCTCACTGCAAAGAGCCGAAACAGCGTTCTCTTTCGAGTTGTTCAGAAGCTGTCTCAGATTTGGACTGATATGTATTACATTTAAAGCATCAATTATATATGTTTTCATTTGCAAGATTTATATATTTGTCAATTTTCTGTCTGCTTGTCATTAAGACGTCGGCAGTTGCTCAAGATGACGTTACAATCGAAAACTTAATTGAAAATATCGGTGAAGAGACATATTCCTCGCCTGAACTTGATTTAATTGAGTACTATCGCGACTATCCGATGAATCTTCGCGATATTGACGCAGACGAGCTTGCAAGCCTCCCCGGAATTTCCATAATGAATGCTCGGGGAATTATTGACCTTGTAATGAAAGAACCTGAAATCAAAAATAACAGGATTGCTGATATTATAGGATTGAGTCCCGAAGCTGAAATTCTGCTTGATGTCTGTACTGTAAATTTACCGTTTAGTGGGGAAATTATCCGAAAAGGATTTAACTACCGTTCAAGATATAACCATAGATTTGAAGATGTGCGGGGTATTTCGGAGAATAAATATTTGGGCAATGGAATTGATATATATAACCGGATTACAGGCTTTTATTCGGATATCGAAGTAGGAGCAGTCATCAATAAAAATGCAGGAGAGCCGGATTTCAATGAGTTTACTGCCGGTTATGCGCGATATGATAACGGCAAAAGCAGAATTATTGCTGGAGATTTTTATGCAGATTACGGTATGGGTTCATTACTCTGGCGGCAGTTTGCCAATCGCAAAGGTTCGGAAGTAATCTCGCCTGTTCTTAATTATGGTTCGGGTATTTCTCCATATCGTTCAAGTCTTGATTTTGCCCATTTCAGAGGAATATCTGCCCAAACTTCTCTCAATTTAAGAAAAGATATTGATTTACGTATTTCAGGATTTTATTCTAATCATAAAAAGTCTGCTACGGTTGATTCTGCATTAATGGAAGTAACATCAATTTATACATCAGGTTACTACCGCACAGAAAATGAACTTGCCAAGAAAGATTTACTGAACGAAGAAGCAATCGGTGCAAATTTTGAGTTAAGCACTATGGATGGTCTGAAATTTGGAGTTAGCGCATTAAGATTGAATTATTCACATCCGGTTATTTCAGAATCTTCATCATCTTTCAAAGGAAAACAGGGGAATCTTTTATCCTCATACTTCGGTTATATGCTTGGTACAAATATGCTCGGAGGTGAATTTGCTCTTGATGCAAATTCTAACAAATTTTTCAGAGCCGGATTTGTCCATTCCACTCCAGAAATTGAATTTGCCTTTGCGGGACGATATATTGATAAGGATTTTAGGTCGCCTTACGGTTCACATTTCGGCGAATTTTCCTCTCCAGCAAATGAGCGTGGAATTTATACCGCATTTACAATTAAAGCATCAAAAAAGCTGAACGTTTCATTTTTTGCAGATATATTTTCATCAATCGGTAGTACTTATACGGTTCCTGCTGTGGTCAGAGGTATGGATTTATTTGTTGAAGCTGTTTATAAACCGGAAAGAAAAAGCAGTTTTACGATTAGATTAAGACGTGATTCAAAAACCGATGCAATTACAAATGAAAATACAGAAAGATTGGTAGGTACCGGCACGAAAAGTTCAATAAGGTTAGAATTTACAAACGAACCGATAGCGGACTTGACATTCAGACTCAGAACTGAATATGCGAATTATACAAATGAATTTAATGTCGGTACCGGCGAAGGCTTTTTGTCATTTCTTGACTTGCGATGGAAAGTGCTAGAGAATTTGAAATTATCAGCAAGATATACACTTTTCTCGACAGATAATTTTTCATCTGCAATTTATCAGTATGAATATTCTATGCCGGGTATTATGATGTCATCTGCTTTATACGGCAGAGGCTCGCGTGTAATTTTCGGCTGCGAATATAAACCATTCGACTTTATGAAAATTTATGTGAATTATCTGGCAACTATTAAAAACGATACTGATAAACTTGGCAGCGGCTATGAACAGATTAACTCAAATCTTGACAGCAGAGGAGTAATTCAGGTTGAGTTTTCTGTAAAATAAAAAATATTTAAAAAATCAAAAATGATTATATTTGTATTCTGGAATACGACGATGTTTATTTCATTTAAATGATATCAACAAAACAAGAATCTAAAGTATTTTTAAAATTAAATTGATATTTCAAATTCAGATATTTTAATAGATGTAATTTATAAAATAAGAATAGTTTTTTAACATAAAAAGGTAACAGTTATGAAGTTTTTTGGAATTTGTTTGGTATTCCTAGTCTTTTCAGCAAATTTATTATGGTCTCAAGGAGGAGGCTATGGTGCAACTTTGTTAATGAATGGATCATCTCCGGTATTAGTTGCTATGGGGGATGCCGGAGTTGCTTTACCCGTTAATGATGCTACATCAATAATATATAATCCTGCTCATTTAGGGTTCAATGTTAGAAGTAATAATTTCTTGATTTCTTATAATTTTAACGAAACTCCTGCTAGTAATTCATTTAAAAACCCAATTCCATTAAGAAATTTTGGAATTAATCTTGGTTATGAACTTGATAGTATTAATAATATTCCATTGTTAGCAGGAGTTTCTTATATAAGAAGATCAGCCAGTGATATTCAATTTACGAGATATAATGATAGTGGTAAAGTAATAGGTGATTTTACTATGAATGAATCATCCAATGAATTTTCTATAGGAGCATCTTATGAATATTATGCTTTGTTGTCATTCGGATTAACTTATAAATTAATCAATTCAGAATTAAGTGAAATAACCGGCAGTCGTTCTTCAAATACCGGAAATACTAATGCACTTGACATTGGTATTTTGGCAAAAATCCCTGTTGTTCAGGACTATAAGTTGGCAGATAAATTGGCTGCTGATTTAGATTGTTCACTTGGAATGGCTTTATTAAATGTTGGGGAAGATTTGATAGTCGGAGAAAAGGAAGACCCGCTTCCACGGATGAATTCATTAGGCTATTCAATTTCTGTGGGTATTAAAAATATTAACGAAAATTTTCAAATTAAATATTTGAATATTGATTGGTCGGCATCAGCTTCTTCAATGCTGGTTAGAAGGGATATAAACGGATTCAGTTATACCGGAATGTTCGGCGATTTAAATATAATTGATAATTTGATATTATTAAATCATTCAGGTTATGTTGAATCGCATCATGGATTCCGTTTTTCATTTTTCGAAACCTTCAGTTATTCAATAGGAAGTAATGTTTTAATAATGAATGATATGAAAACAAGCGGATTTGAATTTAGTTTCAAAGGTCTTGCAAAAATAATATATTATTACTCAGATGATATTTTTTTTAGAGATTTTTATAATCAAGCTGACCTTACGTTTTCAATTTCGCAAATAGAAAGGTCTCATACTTATGGTGAAAAATTTGTGAAAGAGTATTTAGGATTGAATCTTTCTGTAAAGTTATAATCTCAAAATAATATCATATAAATTTTGTTTGATTTAATTCGATTATTTAAATTACTGAATTTTTTTAATTGTAGTATTATTAAGTAATTATGCCTTAAATGAAATTCATAATAATTTGTTTAGGCAAATTAAACTTGAACAACCGGGAATTAAAGCAATAATAGTTGAAACTGTTGGTAATTTTGAAGTGGCATCAATAAATGCAACAGATGTGCTAAAAGCAATGAGAATAAATTTTGAAACTATATTAATTTAGTTTCGTCAAATATTTTTTGTTTTACTTTAGGAAAATATTATATGTTTAAAAAGTGTCTATTTCTATTAGTATTGTCCACCTTAATAACAACCGAATTACTTTCTCAGGAACGTAATATAGTTGTAGGTGTTGGTGTTGGTTTAACTCGCGGAGTTAATGAAGCTATCCCGGGGGACAGAGAAATCGGTCCGTTATTTTCTGCTTTTGGTGTATTTAATAATGGTTTATTATGGGGATTAAGCCCTGAATTGTCATTTTCTTATTATACCAACAGTTCGAAATCAAATCCCCAGGCTTTTTCACAGTACACTACTTCATACATTGTACCCGAATTAAAATTAAGATATGCCTTTGGCAATAATCTTGTTTGGCAGCCTTATGTTTTTGGCGGCATAGGTGCAATGATGTACAGTATTGAATCACCTTATGCCCTCAATAGAGATTATAAGGAAAATAGCGGTACAACTGTAACATTTCCTGTTGGTCTGGGTGTGAATTACCAGATTGATTACAACTGGGGTGTTGAATTAAGTGCAGGTGTTCATTTCACTCTTACTGATAATCTTAATCCTGTTTATGATGACATTAATGACGGTAACTGGGTTTCAAGACTCGGTGTGCATTATGTTGTTGCTCGTTTTGCAAAAGATTCTGATAGTGACGGATTGAGTGATGAAGAAGAAACTAAGCTCGGAACTGACCCTTACAATCCCGATACTGACGGTGATGGATTACTTGATGGTGAAGAAGTAAATGAATACAAAACCAATCCACGTGACCCTGATACAGACGGCGGCGGTATTAGAGACGGTGTCGAAGTTAAATACGGAGCCAATCCACTTGATGCAGATGATGATATTCTGAATATCGGAGTTGGTGAGAAAATCATTATGAAAAATATTGAATTTGCTACCGGTAAATCTGATATTAACCCGACTTCTGAAAAAATTCTCAATAATGCTTTGGTTGCTATGAAGAAGATTCCCGGAACTACTTTTGACATTGTCGGGCACACTGATGATGTTGGTGAGCGTGAAGATAACATCAAACTTTCGACCGAAAGAGCAGAAGCAGTTAAAAAATGGCTTGTTGACCGTGGTATTGCCGAATCAAGACTTACAACACGAGGTGCAGGTCCTGATGAACCATTATTACCAAATAATACTGAAGCCAACAGACAGAAAAACCGCAGAGTGGAATTCTTTAGAAGCAATTAATTATATTTGCAGACAATTTATCAGCCCCTAATCAATTTATTTGATTAGGGGCTTTTTTTAGTTTGCCCGGCGTGGAGAGTTACAATAGGGTTAGAACATACTAACAAGGCTGGATAGTGGAATAGTCTGTTAAAGACAACCACATGAAGTAATGCAGGTTTAAATTGTTATAAGTCAGTAAATGGAGTCATCCATTCTAAACTAAAAACAGCCCTGAGTCATTACTGATTCAGGGCTGTTTGAATTTAATTCAGGCTTTATATTACTTGCCTTGTCTTTCGTTATATTCTTTTATAATATCATCCTGAATGGATTTCGGTACCTGTGAGTATCTCAAAAATTCCATTGTAAATTCGCCTTTGCCCTGAGTTGCAGAGCGCAGGTCGGATGAATACCCGAACATTTCCTTTAGAGGCACTTCAGCTTCAACCACTACATAAGTAGCATCAACGCTTGTATTTATGATAAGTCCGCGTCTCTGGTTAATCTGCCCGATTATCACACCCTGAAATTCTTCGGGTGCTGATGTTTCGAGTTTCATAAATGGTTCGAGAATCACAGTTCCGGCTTTGCCGAGCGAATCACGCATAGCCTGTTTAGCAGCCTGCTTGAATGCCAATTCCGATGAGTCAACTGCATGGAACGAACCGTCATTCAAAGTCACCTTAGCGTTTACGATAGGCTGGTTTATGAGGAAACCTTCGTGTAACTGCTCATTGAAACCTTTGTCGCAGGCGGGGATATATTCTTTAGGAATTGCGCCGCCGACTATACTGTTTACAAATTCATAATGATTAGGGCTATCTAAAGTAAGAGGCTCGAGAATTCCGGCAACACGACCGTATTGACCTGAACCGCCGGTTTGTTTTTTATGTGTATAGTCAAAATTTGCAGTTTTAGTAATTGCTTCACGGTAAGCAACTTTCGGCTTACCGACAATAACTTCGCAATTATATTCACGTTTAATTCTTTCAATGTAAATCTCGAGATGAAGCTCGCCCATACCTTTGATAATTGTTTCACCGCTGTCTTCATCGCGGTAAACTTTAAATGTAGGGTCTTCTTTCTGAAATCTGTTCATTGCTTTAGAGAAATTAACCTGACCGGCTTTTTCTTTTGGAGCTACTGCAAGTTCAATAACAGGATTTGCAATAAACATTGAAGTCATTGAGTAATTGACGGCACTATCGGTGAAAGTATCACCTGATGCACAATCAACACCAAACATAGCAAAAATTTCACCTGAACCAACTTGTTCGATTTCGTGCATTTCGCTTGAGTGCATCCTGACAAGACGTGGTACTTTCATTTTCTTGCCGTTTGAAGAATTGATGATTGTATCGCCTTTCTTCAAAGTGCCCTGATATAATCTCATATATGTAAGCTGACCGTATCTGCCGTCTTCGAGTTTGAAAGCAAGAGCAACAGAAGGCTTATCGGAATCGGAATAAAGTTCAATTTTTTCTTCGTTATTGTCACGGTCAAGAGCAAAGTTGTGAATTTCAGCCGGTGCAGGCAGGTATGCAATAACAGCATCAAGCAGAGTCTGAATTCCTTTGTTCATCTTTGCTGTTCCGACCAGAACAGGTGTAATGTGAAGAGCAATAGTCTGTCTGCGGATTGAAGCAACTAATTCATCAACTGAAACTTCTTCCTCGCCGAGAAATTTTTCGGCAATCGAATCATCGTGGTCGCTTAGAGCCTCAATCATTTCGCCGCGGCGTCTTTTTGCTTCTTCTAATAAATGCTCTGGAATTTCTGTCTTAACTATATCTTCGCCGTGAGCGCCTTTGTAATAAATCGCCTGCATAGCAATCAGGTCAACAACTCCTTCAAATCTATCTTCGATGCCAATAGGCATTGTAAGCAGTACGGTTTTGTGATGAAGTTTTTCCTGAAGCTGGTCTATAACACGGTCAGGGTTTGCACCTGCACGGTCAACCTTGTTTATAAAAGCGATACGGGGTACATTATAGCGTCGCATCTGACGGTCAACAGTAATGGACTGCGACTGCACACCTGCAACACCGCAAAGAACCATAACAGCACCATCAAGTACGCGTAAAGCTCTTTCAACTTCAACTGTAAAGTCAATATGACCGGGAGTATCAATCAGATTGATATTATATCCATCCCATTCGCAAAAAGTTGCAGCAGACTGAATAGTAATACCTTTCTCTCTTTCCAAATCCATTGAGTCCATTGTAGGACCGGCACCCGTCTTGCTTCTAATCTCTATAATCTGGTGAATTTTACCCGTATAAAATAGAATTCTCTCACTGAGAGTAGTTTTGCCTGAATCTATATGTGCGGCAATACCTATGTTTCTTATCTTAGAAATATCCATCATTTAACCATTTTTGAAAATAATTTTTTTTCTGCTACTGATACAGAATAGCAAAAATAAAGAATTATTTTTAAATATGAAAATATTATGTGTTAATATTTAAAGAATTTTTGTAATTTTGTCAGTTTAGTTAATTTAATATTGTAATAACTTTATGTATTTTTGATTTGGAATTATTAAGAATTTTAAAAAAGTTGCTTTTGAGAATGTTGGTTGGATAAAGCATACTAATAAAAGAAGTGCTTGAGAGATTGAATAGTTAGTTAACAGTTAAATATTATGTTATTTTGTAATTGAGTTAAAGAAATGAATTTCGAATGGGCTAAAGAGATAAATCCTGTAATGATGGCGTTAATCGCAACCATGTTTACCTGGGGTGTTACCGCATTAGGTTCGGCTATGGTCTTCTTTTTCAGAACAATTAACGCCAAAATCCTGAATTCTATGCTTGGTTTTGCTGCCGGAGTAATGATAGCTGCAAGTATATGGTCTCTGCTTATACCTGCTATATCTATGGCAGAAAGCAGCGGGGGCATGCCATGGATTCCCGCACTCGTGGGATTTCTTTCAGGAGGGGCATTCCTGCTGATAATTGATAAAATCCTGCCTCATCTTCATCTTGGGCTGTCAATTGACAAAGCGGAAGGAATAAAAACCAGATGGCAGAGAAGTGTACTCCTGATTTTAGCCATTACCCTTCATAATATTCCCGAAGGTCTTGCTGTAGGTGTTGCTTTCGGTGCTGTTGCAGCCTCGAATGACCCTACTGCTTTAGCCGGAGCAATGGCTTTGGCGTTTGGTATAGGTCTTCAGAATTTTCCGGAGGGTGCTGCAGTTTCAATACCTCTGAGAAGGGAAGGATTTTCGCGTTTGAAAGCATTTAATTACGGTCAGTTATCCGGTATCGTCGAGCCTATTGCAGGCGTAATCGGCGCTTATCTCGTAATCATGATTAGTCCCGTGCTGCCTTATGCTTTATCGTTTGCAGCCGGTGCAATGATTTTTGTGGTTGTTGAGGAACTGATTCCCGAATCGCAGCATGGTGACGAAACTGATTTTTCAACAATCGGAGCTATGCTTGGATTTGCAACTATGATGGTTCTTGACGTTGCTTTGAGCTGAAAGTTCTGAACGAGTATTGAAACAAGTATTTTGCAGTTGTCACTAAAACAAAATTATAAATATGTAAGTTTGTGTTCTTTTTAAAATTTAATCAAAAACATAATTTATTTCAAATTTAAACGTGATAAAATATACTTTTTAAGGATATATAATTATGAAAGTTAGCGATTATAAATTTTCAAATCATCTTTTAGAGAGGTTGAATCAAAGAAATTTAGAAGTGGATTGGATAATTAATACAATAGACAAACCGGATAGAACTGATGAAATTGATGACGATGAAATTCACTATTATAAATTTATACCTGAATTCTTTGATAAGTGTTTGAAAGTAGTTGTGAATCCTGTTTTTAAAATAATTGTTACTGCTCATTTTGATAGAAGTAAAACTAAAAGAGGGTTGTTATGAAAATAAGTTATGATAAAGAAGCAGATGTTTTATATATAAAATTATCTGATAACAAGATTGTTGAAAGCGAAGAAAAGGAAAGAAATGTTGTTGTTGACTTTGACAGCGAAAATAAAATAGTAGGTCTGGAAATACTATACTTTGTAAAGAAACACAGTAAGGACATTTTCCCAATATTTAAAGAGATTGAAAAAGCAGTATGGGAAAAAGAATTAATATCTGTATGAAATAGTATTTTGTTGAATTGATAAAAATGGAGAAATCAATGAATCATTATTTGAAAATAATTATGCTGTTGCTTCTTGTAACTTTATTTCTGAATATTTCATGTTCAAATCCCGTACAGCCGGAAATGGATGATGGTGTAATTACCGGATACGACTTAAGGGAATGTGCCTGCTGCGGTGGCTTAATGATAAATTTCCTGAATGAAACCGAGTCATATAAAGGAGAATTTTATTTAATTTCAAATATTCCTGCAGATTTAGGAATTTCGGATACTGCAAAATTCCCGTTATTTGTCAGGGTAAGCTGGAAAAAAGATTCGATTTCATATATAAATAATAAAGTAACAATCTCAAAAATTGAGTTTAGATAAAAGTGGTACTATCTATAAGTACAAATTAGCCTAATCTCCTCAAAGTTACAATGGGCTGAAGCCCAATGTTACAACCGACAGATTTAGCTGTCTGCATTGAAAAAAAAGGTACTGTTTAATCATCGCCCCGGCAATCAAACATCCAAATATTAAAACAAATGAAATTTAAAGCCGTTACTCAGTTTTTAAAAATCAATGCTGTTCATATTTTATTATCTTTATTTGAAAAATGATAAATAACCAAAAAATCGTTGTAGTACTGCCTGCTTATAATGCGGCATCCACTCTCGAAATTACTTACTCCGAAATTCCTTTTGATATAGTTGATGAAGTTGTGCTGGTTGACGACCACAGCATTGACAAAACTTTTGAAGTTGCCGCAAAGCTTGGCATTAAACATATAATCAGACATGAAAATAATAAAGGTTACGGCGGCAATCAGAAAACCTGTTATAATAAGGCTTTGGAGTTGGGTGCAGATATTGTGATTATGCTTCATCCTGATTATCAGTACACGCCCCAGTTGATTCAATCAATGTCGTATCTGATTGCAAATGGTGTTTATCCGGTTGTGCTGGGTTCGAGAATCCTCGGAAAGGGTGCATTAAAAGGCGGAATGCCTGTTTATAAATACATTGCAAACCGTTTCCTGACACTTGCACAAAATATTCTGCTGAGTCAGAAACTTTCGGAATATCACACCGGTTACCGAGCTTTTTCCGGTGAGGTTTTGAAAAGTATAAATTATAAAGCCAATTCGGATGATTTTGTATTCGATAATCAAATGCTTTCGCAGATATTTTATGCCGGATTTGAAATAGCAGAGATAACATGCCCTACAAAATATTTCCCTGAAGCATCTTCAATCAATTTCAGAAGAAGTATTAAATACGGGCTTGGCGTTCTGAAGGTATCGTTTCTTCATTTTCTGAACAAAAAAGGATTGGTTAAATCAGAAATATATTACCCGAAAGATTAAAAGAGTTTAAACCTGTTTGTTGAAAAAGACTGTGAGAAAGTCATTATGATGCAAAATAAAAAAATATCATTACTTTTTCAAAAACCTGATAGATTATTAATGAAGCATCTGGTGGAGTAAAATATGAATAAAATTTTGAAGTAAAAAAAAAAGCACTTCAAAAAATTAAATAATAGGAGAGATATCATGTCGAAAGTATTTTATATAATCATAGGTGTACTTATTATGAGTATAATTAATTTATTCGGAGAACCAACTGAAGATAATGGCGGAGCATTTATGATTTATTATTTTAAAGAATCTACAGTTATAAGCGGTTCTATAGGTTCAAATTCTAACTTTCTCATATTAGATATGGAAAATAACCGTTATCAAATTTATAATATGTTAGAGGTATCTGATATGGGTTTCTTTAATATAGTTTCACAATGTTATTGTGAAATAAACAATGATCAAATTAAATTAACCGATAAAAATAGTTCTTTAATATTCTTAGGTTCCATTACAAAAGATTCTATTATTCTTAAACACGGAATAAAATATTTAAATAATAAAGTAATGAAGAACTATGGTAAATCAACTTCAATTATATGGGATGGTCTGATCAAATATCTTGAATGGGACAAAGAATATACCGTTCCTGAATTTACAAAAAACACAACTGACAGTGTTTTAACCGGCAAATATTCTGATAAAAATTATCAGGATTTAAATTTTGATAAATCTGGATTTTATATAGAGTTAAAAAATAATCAATATGAAATTTATCTTAAAAATAATTCTGTAAAATTTGAAATATCAGAGGGCACATGGCAATTAAATCAAGGGAAAGTTCAGTTAGCAGATGATGATAATGTTAATATATTTACTTTCATTATCATAGATAATAAGACAATAGTTCCATCTTCCAAATTACCTTTTACTAATAAAATTGAACTATTTAGATTAAGCGAGAAAAAATGATTATGAAAAACATAAAATCGGTTCTTCTCTAGCTTGCCTTCCTCAATTAAGATGATATATAAGGATATTTAGGTTCAACAGCAAAACAATGACTTTTGCTTTCAAAATGGACCCTATTCTGTCTTCGACTTCGCTCAGACCGTCATAAACACTTTCTCCCTTTTTCAATTTGGGCATATACTAAACTATTAGCGAATATCAGCAGTAATAAAATGATTTTTTTCATAGTCTTTTCTCATTATAAAATATTAAAATTCAAAATTCGTGTATTTTTAAAAAAGGTTCATTTATGAATATACAACTAAATACAATTAGCAAAATAAATTCTTTGCCACTGAATTTAATATATGAAGTCAATGAATTTATTGATTTTCTATATTCAAAGCATAGAATAAATCTGCATAATGATGAAGTTGAACTTAGTTTGGCTGAAAGCGATATGAACGGATATTTAAGTAATCTTAATGATTACGAACTATTGCTTTCAGAAGGAAAAATTATATGGTAGAAATCTGTCGGGGAGACATTGTTCTTGTTGACCTCAATCCTGTTATAGGTACTGAGCAATCCGGAATAAGACCTTCCGTAATTATTCAAAATTATTTCTTCAATACATACTTCCTTTGATTAAAATCCTTCCGATTTATCCTATTTATGTATGATTTCTTTTACTAAATTCCTGAATACTACTTAATTAATAATAATTTCTTTTGTGTTGATATAAAATATCAT
>JAVSMQ010000001.1:2195688-2233718 GCA_032027125.1 Kapaibacterium sp. (SeqCode) | reverse complement strand
CATGAGGATTTATTCCAAAGTAATGAGGAAATACTTCTAAGTAATGAAGAAATACTTCAAAGTATTGAGGATTTACTTCAAAGTAATGAGGAATTACTTCAAAGTAGTAAGGAATTATATCAAAGTAAAAAGGATTTATATCAAAGTATTGAGGATTTACTACAAAGTAATGAGGAATTATTCCAAAGTAATGAAGAAATATATCAAAGTAATGAGGAATTATTTCAAAGTAATAAAATTAATTGTCCAAAATAGAAAAGCAATGTATTTAGAAGAAGGATAATTATTTAAAAAAGGTAAATTTATAATCACTTAAAAGGATTTTTTATGGCGGTAAGTTCTGAATTTAGAGAATATAAGATGACAGATGGTGATTTATGTCTGTTCACTAATCAACTATGCAGCACATTGACCCGAAATTTGGCTGACCTTGAGGTTTTCGCCATTACTGAGGAAAAAATAAGTCAGTTGAAGGCTCAAAACGACGAGTTTAAGGTATTTAGTCAGGACCAGATTTTGCTTTATCTGATTGTGGATGCAACAGAGCAGAAAAAAATTGCTACAGAAAGTATCAAAAATACACTTCGCAATATGGCTCTGCGTTGTCAGATGAAGTGGGGTTCTGGTTCGTGGCAGGAGGATACGCTGGGAATTGCCGGAATGAATAAATTTATTGATGATACGCTGCTGAATGCATCAAGACGTGTTCATGAAAAGATGACGGGATTTCTGAGTGAGCTGGCTGATACAGGATTGACAGCCGAAATTTTGGATAATTTTGAGACGCTGAACAACTCATTTGAATTCGCTATAAATTTACAAAAAGATAGGATTAACGAGCGTCGGGTCAAAACTTCCGAACGCATTACGATGGGCAATGAACTGTACAGACTTGTATCGAAATACTGCGACATCGGCAAAAGGGTTTACTCAGGCAGAAGTCCGGCACATTATAATGATTTTATAATTTATAGTCCTACACCGGGTTCAATAAAAGTTCCCGAAGGTTTGAAATTGTAACTACTCAGGCTATTCTAATTGAGCAATTAAATTCATAGTTGTCATAACATCACCATCATTTTTTTTGCAGGTGTCTATTATTGAGCGCAACACACAAAATACCTGTCCCCCTGTTTTAAACTGTCCGGATATTTTTTGTTTTACTTTTGCATTTCTAATCGCTCGTTCAGAGCCATTATTGTCTGCCGGCACATCTTTGTGATAAAGATATGTCAAAATGCTATCCCGGTTTTTAATCAGAGATTTTTGAAACTTGTATGTGTTTCGGTAAATATCTTTTGGGATATTCTCCTTTAATAATTTGTCTAACTCCTCTTCTAATTGAATTGCCAGAGGATTGTCCCTGCTATATTCTAATTGCTGATTTTTAAGTTCCAGACCTTTTTTTAAGAATTCTTTGAATCTTGTAGCCCAATCTATTTTATCAACTTCTTCTATAAATTTTAATTCTCTTAATAAATGTGCAACACACAACTGATGTCCGGCTGCTTTTGTTTTCAATTGTGCTGCCCATCTGTCTGTATTTAAAATAGCGTTTTCAAGACCTGATGGAAATACACTATCAATTGCTTTCATGCCTCGGCTCTCTGATAGTGTTAAATATGTTAAAATTTTTGACTGCCACACCCAAATCCAAAATTTTATTCCGTTTACTATTACCGAGGTTTCATCTGAACCTGCTTGTTTCAGTTGTAATATCAATTCTCTGATTTTCTCATAAAACGGCTGGGCTTTGACTGACATCCGTTTTAATACATTATCAATTGTGCCTTCGCTTAATTCTAAATTGAATATGTGGGAGAATAATTCTTTTAACACAGATTTTCACGGTAATAATTGTAGTATTTGAAACATCGAACTAAATAAAAAATGTAGATATAAGTCTTTAAATATTAATCAGTTATAGAAATATCAACAGTTCAGTAACACAATGCATTACGTATTATATATGCTTTTATAGCAATATTATTAAATCGTTAATCCAGTTATCAACATATCTAATACCCTCTAAAAGCCAATAAATACACACTTAATGGCTTTTTTACATTTTTTATTTGGTTGTTTAATGATTTTTTATTACTTTTATCACGGTAATTATTGCACGTTTTTAAAAAGGTTTTTTATGAATGACAAAGACTATTTTTTAAATACGACTTCTATTTCTCAAAAGAAATATGAAGCTCTTAGAATGTATTTTGTTGATGGTGTTCCTGCTGTCGAAGTTGCTAAAAAGTTCGGTTATACTTATCGTGGATTCACTACCTTAGTTACCTGGTTCAGAAAAAAAAGGAAAAGTGGTGATTCCGATATCTTCTTTCTTGATAAAAAACCTGGCAGAAAAAGACCAGAGAATATTGCTTCCGCGGAAAATTTGATTATTCAACTCAGGTTGACTAATCATTCTGTTCCTGAAATCAAAACGATTCTTGACAGCAAAGGGTACGATTTTTCTGAGAAAACCATCTATAATATTCAGCATGAAGCCGGTTTCAAAAGATTGCCGAGACGAAGCAAAGAGACTAAACAACAATTAGTATTTCCAAAGATTGAAGCCGAAAAAAGTGCATCTGTTGACATTCAAAAAACAGACGAATTCAAAAGTGATTCAGCCGGTATTTTATGTTTGCTTCCTTTAATTGAGTCGCTTGATATTCGACAAATTATTGAAGAATCCAATTATCCGGGGACTAAACAAATCAGTAAATTAAGTTCAATATTRTCTTTTGTGGCACTAAAAGCATCWGRTGYCAGGCGWTATACYGCTGACAATATTTGGTGYATGGACAGGGGTTCGGGACTYTTTGCCGGATTAAATGTATTGCCGAAGGCAGCTTGGTTTACTTCGTACTCGCATAGAGTAACGTCGGATATKAATAAAGATTTYCTSATYAAATTAAGTAAAAAATGGATTGAATTAGGACTTATCAGTGATACGGTTAACCTTGATTTTACKACTATTCCTTACTGGGGAGATTCCGRGCATTTAGAGAATAATTGGTCYGGYAAACGTAACAAAGCSCTTCCAAGTATGCTGGCGGTKCTGGCTCAGGATCAGGACAGCGGYATAGTTGATTATGGGGATACSAATATAATGCACAAAGATGAAAGTGCTGTTATATTGGAATTCCTTGATTTTTACAAAGAAWGTTCTGACGRYAAAAWGGATTTRAAATATTTAGTTTTTGACAGYAAATTCACAAATTAYGAAAATCTCAACCGCTTAAATAAAGATGGAATAAAGTTTTTAACGATTCGCAGACGAGGCAAAAATATAGTTGAAGAGATTGAAAATMTGCCACAATCGAAATGGAAAACTATTAGAATTGATGGYTCWTCAAATAAAAAAAGRACRWTAAAAGTTWGTGAYCAAAGGGTYAARCTHAGAGGWTAYGAGGGYGAGGTCAGRCAAATWGTGATTACAGGAAACGGGAARATAAAACCTGCWATYATWATTACAAATGATTTCGAWTCTTCAGTTGAAAGTTTRGTTAGAAAATAYGCAAGAAGATGGTTAGTTGAAAAAGAAATTTCTGARCAAATTTCATTTTTYCATCTTAATAATGTATCTTCWTCAATGGTTATAAAAGTTGATTTTGATTTRACGATGTCRATTCTTACGCATAATATTTACAGATTATTAGCCRGAGATTTGCCGAGATWTGAGAAATTGTCTATTCAGAATTTGTATGAAAAGTTTTTACTCAATAGYGCAGATATTCAGATTGAAAAAGAAMGYATTATCGTTAATCTGAAAAAGAAAAGAAATCTACCTCTTTTACTCGAATCTATGAACCAATTTAATAATTTGAAATATGCTTGGCTTGGTAACAAAAAAATAATTTTCAAGGGAGCTACGTATTCATAAACTACGTATCTCATTTTCCCGTGAAAATCTGTGTTTAATCGCTTAAAAGGCACATATTGATATACTGAAAAATATGATATTAATGATGTTACATTTGGACCATATTGGATATTATTGGTTATGTGTTTCGGAAATGAACTTTTCTGATGATGACCACATTGAGGACATCTTTTACTATATTGTCTGTATTCATTTACTATTGTTTGTATTGGAGGAATATCTACTTCCTGCCTTTTGGCTACTAAGTGTGATTCAGCGTTTTCTAAACAGCACCCGCATTCATTACAGAAATTTGGTGCTAAGTCTATTATCAAATCCGGGGTATCTGACATTTTTAAAGTTGTTCCTTTATGACCGACTTGACCACCTGTTTTTTTTCCGCTTGACTGCCTTAAACTCTGATTCCTTTTAGGGTTTGCAATATCTGATGAGGGAGGTTTGCTGCTATTACTGCTGTTTTTAGACAATCTTGACTTACGTAGTTCTTCTTCAAGCTCTGATATACGTCTTCCTTGAATTTGAATTTGTTTATCTTGAGCAACTATATGTTTCTCTAAAATAACGATTATTTCACGTAATTTCTTGTTCTCTTCAATTAAGAGTATTACTTGTTCTTCTAAAGTCATATTTTCCCCCCAGAAAACATCCTTTTTAAACTGCTCAAATATTTCTTTTTAATTAAACGTTTCTATTTTATTTTTATTAGTATTGTTAGGCTGAGTAGTTACTTGAAATTTAATCCGTTAACACGTGAAATCAGTTGGGAAATTACAAAAAATGCCACGAGTTATCAGCTCGAAAGCAGCAATGACGGCGAGAATTTTGTCGAAATATATGCCGGACCGGAAAATTCATTTATTTATCCGGCTGAATTAACTTCAAATATTTATTTCCGCTGCCGCGCCCGAAACGCAAACGGATACGGCAAATTCTGCGGGAAGATAGAAGTTAATGTGTAGATTTAAACCAAATGACGAACTTGGGGTGCAATCATGATAAACGAAGTGAAGACCACGACGTAGCCAATTTATGAATTAATTTCCACCCCCTGCCCCCGCCGGCGGGGGACAAATACAAAACTCCAAGAATTGGGCATTCAGAGCGGAGCGAAGAATCCATGATTTCATTAATTAACAGCCTGGATTCTTCACTTCGTTCAGAATGACGAACCAAAAAGTGGTTGCGATTTTGTAACGATTTCAAAATAACTTGTAATTATTCAGAACATATCAGACCTACTTTTTATCCCGGATTTTGATATTCAAAAATTCTACAAGCAAGGAGAAAAATACGGCGAAATAAATATATCCTTTTGGAACGTGAGTATGGAATCCTTCAAGTACAAGCATAAACCCGATAAGGATTAAAAATGAGAGAGCAAGCATCTGAAGAGTTGGATATTTTGATATAAAATCTGCAATTTTACCTGCAAATACCATCATTATTATCATTGAAATAATAACGGCAATTATCATCAAAATCACATGATTTGTCAGTCCGACAGCAGTTAAAATTGAATCGAACGAAAAAATTATATCAAGTAAAATAATCTGAATTATCGCTGATTTAACCGTAGTTTTGGCTTTGACATTTATGAGTTCTTCTTCATGAGTAACTTTGTGATGAATTTCCGATGTACTCTTTGCCAGCAGGAACAACCCTCCTAAGAATAAAATAATATCTCTGCCGCTCAATGCAAAATTAAAAACTGTCATAAGCGGCTCAGTAAAATGTACAAGCCAGCTGATTGCAAGTAGCATCAAAACACGGACGATTATTGCAAATGACAGACCTATAACTCTGGCTTTTTGTCGGTCATCCTTTGGCAGTTTGTTAGAAATAATAGAAATAAATATTATATTATCAACCCCTAATACAATTTCCAGAAAAGTAAGAGTCAGGAGTGCAATCCAGGTTTCGGGCAGAAGAAAAAGCTCCATAAAATCCTCGTTAAGATATAAAAATTTGTTATTAAAACGTTCAATTAGAAATTACATATAAGAACTTTCTCTTGCCAACTTTAAGAAGCCTTTTGGTACTGATATCAATATGAGTGAACGGGTCAGTGCATTTTTCACCGTCAACTGTTACGCCGCCCTGTTCAATTAATCTTCTTGATTCCTTTTTTGATGGAGTGAGTAATGCGGTCATGAGCAAATCTGCAAGACCAATTTTTCCGCCGTCACATTCAATTACCATTTCATCAATAACGTCGGGGATATCTTTATTTACAAATATTCTTTCAAACTCTTCAAAAGCAGATTTTGCAGAATCGGCACCGTGATATACTTCAACAATTTTCATAGCGGTTTCTACTTTTGCATTTCTCGGGTGAACTGAGCCGTCCTTTAATCCTTCTTCAGTTGCTTTGATTTTGGCTGAATCCATAAACGCAGCATGGAGCATATAAAGTGTGATAAGATTATCGGGAATTGACATAGTTTTGCCGAACATTTCTTTTGGGGAATCAGTCAGAGCAATATAATTGTCAAGAGATTTAGACATTTTCTGAATTCCGTCAGTTCCTGCAAGAATCGGCATAGTCAAAATGCACTGCGGCTCGACTCCATACTGTTTTTGAAGCTCCCTGCCGACAAGCAGATTGAATTTTTGGTCAGTTCCTCCAAGCTCTACATCGGATTTTATCACTACCGAATCCATTCCCTGAGCAAGAGGATAAAGCAGTTCATGAATACTTATTGGTGTGCCTGATTTGTAACGGTTGCTGAAATCATCACGTTCGAGCATCTGAGCGACTGTATAATTTGAAGCAAGTTTAATCACATCTACAAAATTCATAGAATTAAGCCATTCAGAATTATATTTTACGATTAATCTATCCGCACGCAGAATGATAGTTGCCTGCTCGATATAAGATTGACCATTAATTTTGGTTTCTTCAAGTGTCAATTGCGGGCGGGTTTTGGATTTACCTGTTGGGTCTCCAATCATACCAGTAAAATCACCGATGATTAGAGTTGCTTCATGTCCCAAATCCTGAAATTGTCTCATTTTATGCAGAACAACTGCATGACCGATATGCAGGTCAGGTCGGCTTGGGTCTGCACCCAGTTTAATATTAAGCGGTTTATTTTGTTTAATTGACTTTTCAATTTTATGGACTAATTCATTTTCTGGCAGCAAATCAACAACACCCTGCCTTATAACATCCATTTGTTCATTTAATCCGGGGAACATAATATTCTCGCAATCTAAAAAGAACATTTGACGATTTAATATGATAAAATGTTGAGATATTAAAGAAATCAATCGAAAATAGATTCCAATTCAATTGTGTTGCCTGACAACCGACAGGTTTTTATCAATCATAATAGTCTATTCAATAAAATACATATAATTAGGTATTTTAACTTTTAATATTGTCCATCCACCTTCCAAATCACTCCACTGGTCACCGATTGAGCCGATAATTTTATACTTAACGGATAATTCCCGTCTTTTAGCAGATTTATACTCAACGGCTTTTTTCCCTGAAAATTCAGCAGGTTTACAAATTAATGTATCAATTCGCTTATATCCTTCATTAACAAGATTGTCATAAGTTTTTTGGTAATAAACATGGCTTCTTCCGGTTATAAAAATAATTTTTACATTTTTTGAGACTAGTGAATCATAAAAACGTTTCACCTGAACAATTGCCGGAGCTTTAGCAGAGTCCACCCATTCATCCCAATATTTTTTGACATAACCGAAGTCAAAAGCAGTTTCATAACTCCAGTTTGAAAGTGCCGTCTCATCAACATCAAAAACAAATGCCGCATTATCAGGTATATCTAATTGTGCAAGATTAAGAAGTGCATCGTTAATATTCTTCTCAAGCTCAAGTTCATATTTACCGGACGAGTAATAATCTCTTAATGCTTTTTTTGAATCATTCAAATTGATAATTATACCGCTATTTTGCGGGTAAGCATCAGATGCAAAAATGAATATAACAAAAATAAGACTAAAAAGCTTTTTCATAAACGACTATCCCTTTGATTATCAATTAATAGAAACAACATTTTAAAAAACAAAAATATGAAATTATTTATTTCGGATGAAATATTATTTTCGTATAAAAATAAGTATTTCATCATTAGAAGATATTATTTTGAAATTTATAAATTATTTTCTGATTATAAATGCCCAAGGTGTAATATACCATATCATGAATCCAAAATAAACAAATATTGTTCGAAAATGGAACAATATCAAGAAAGTAATTATAAATTTGGCATTAAATATGTTAGTTTGTTTAAAGTTAATGTATAATAAATAAGGTGAAAAAAAAAATATTCAAATAATTAAAGTAACTTTGTAACAATTTGTTTATTTTAGTGTTACTGTTTATAGTCAATGAAGATATTTAAAAATGGTTACAAAATATTTTATAATTATTTTTTTTTAATTAAATGTTTAAAGGTTTTTAAAATGAAAAATTCATTACGCTTAGTCAAAAGAATGACAGCCACTTTAGCAATGCTTTTTGTATTGTTTTCGGTTGCATCAATTGACTTGCAATCGCAACAGGACCCGGGTCCTACTAATTACTGTATTCCCAGTATTGATGATGTTATTGTAAATCAGCAATGGGGTTATACAACTGCTTGTTACCCTGAACAGATGATTATCTGGGGTTACAAAGGTTATGGTTATGATTATTTTTATACCTGTCCTATCCTTGAGGTAGAGGTATATAATCCTTTCGAAAACAATGAAACAAAACTCAAGAGAATTTCAAGAGCTGCGGCTAATTGGGGTCCCTGGGAACATTGTTATGTTTTCACAAATGTCAGGGGTGAAGTATCTCCCGGTGAAACTTACAACATCAAAACCTTTGTTGACAGAAATTACTATTCTTATAACGGTACTGACTATTGTTTAATGTATGGCTATTATACATATTGGTATTTTAGAATATTTATTGATTTTAATATGGACGGTGACTTTGTTGATGCAGGTGAATGGGTAAACAGCCCAACAAATATTGCTGCAGGAACAACTAAGAAAATTGGAGCAACATCTGATTGGTCATTCTATGGAGGATGTCAACTTAATGTGCCTTATGAATATCAGGTATCAATTCCGGATAACCAGAAAACCGGTACAACCAGAATGCGTATAATGCATCAGGGCTGGAGTTACTATGGTATGCCTGCAAATAATACCCGCGGTATGGGCGGCGACCCTTGCTGGAATGGTTATTTGTATGATTATACTTCATATTACGGCGGCTGGTATGGAATGAACTACGGTGAAATTGAGGATTATCTGCTTGATTTCGCACTTCCGTTTAAGTCTTCATTCCCCGACACCAAAGCTCCTGATGATATTCTTTTAGCCGGAGAAAAATATGACGGAACAACAAGAATTAAAAGCGGAGTTCCAACCGAATTTAAAAGACCATCCGTAACATTTGGTAGTCCATTGGCTTCGGGTACTATTTTGACTTACCAGATTTTAGGACCACTTCCGAATCTGAATGTAATTTATACCGGTGTAGATCCTGTAACCAATTCATCAGAAATCAGAGTAGGAAGTGATATTATTGGACAAAATCTTCTTTACAATATACAGAAAGCAACCGGACCTGCTGCAACAACCAGTCCAATTTATGGATTTCAATGGGCAAACGGCGGTGAATATCAGCTTGTGCTTGGTCTTGGCAAAGATATCAATAATATGAAATACATGAAAAAAGTATTTACTGTTTCATGGGAATGGGATCTTTCAGCAGTAGATATAACTCTGCCACTTTCGAGCGGTCCTCCGCGTTTCCACAAATACCCAAGAGGTCTTAGTTTGGATCTCCGCGGTGTAGTGCAAAACGTTGGTCTCCGCGGTATTGCAAAATTTAATGCATACTTTGATGTTTACGATTCAAAGGGTAATCTGCAGATTACTAAAGAAATCAAATGGGATACTGCAGACTTCGGTCGGTATGTCGTAGCTGCAAAACAAAAAGTCAATCTTGATTTCGGAACATGGAGAACTGATGTAACCGATATTTATTCTGCTTATCTCAGAGTTGACCTTCTAAGTGCTACCGATATGGAGCCTTTTAATAACAAGTTCCGCCGTCCTGGTGACCCTGTGTATCAATTTGCTGTAAAAGATGAAATCGAAGCAGCAGCCAAGTCAATTGACGTTCCTGCCCCGGGCAGCGACTATATTGCCGGCAGACCATTTATACCAATGGGAACACTCAGCAACGAAGGTGTGGGTGATATTTCAAATGCACCTACCCGTCTTGTTATCCGTGAACTTCCGTCACTTACAATCGTTTATAACGAACTGGTAATGGTTGAAGATATACCTCAAGGACGTTACAATCTTAAACAGGTATATTTCCCACAGACAGCGATACTTAAACCGGGTAATTATTCCGCAACAATGACAGTATCACATCCCGATGACCTTGAATCTGAAAACAACACTATAACTATCTTCTTTACAGTTTCAAGCGGTTTGATTGGAAAATACACAATAGGCAGTAAATTCTTAGGCAATACCCGCAACTTCAAAAATATTGATGAAGCTATGGATATGCTTTATCTTCGCGGCATGAACGGTTCGGTTTCATTCGAATTTACAGATGCAGAATATACTGTAAATAGTCGTGATAATAATGCTCCTGCATGGGATTTATCCACAGCAATTATGGGTTTAGGATATAATAAGGCTACAGGCGAATACTGGACACTTACGTTCAAACCATCCGAAGACAGACTTGTGACACGTGCCTCTGTTAAGATAAATCTTAACAGTACAAATGGAAAAGGTGTAATGTTCGGACAAAGCCTTGCTTCAACAATTCCAAACGCTATTCAGTTAGAAAACATGAATAACTCTTACTATACTAAATTCTCTAACAACGGCGGTTATATTACATTCGACGGCGGAGCCAATAAGTCCTTCAGATTCGTTCTTAATTCAGATCAGGATGCATTCGGAGCAGTATTCTATCTTGGAGCCGGCTCAAGCAATATCAATATCAAGAACGTCATAATGGAAAACAACAAGCTTTCCATAGCTAACAAAGTACGTCTGCCAAATGCACACTACAGCATAGTTGACGGATTTGTGTTTACTCCGAACACAGAAATCACAGAAACAGGCTGGGTCGGTTATTCGGCAGGTATAGTCAACCGCTGCGAATTAATGGCATTAAGTAATGAAATTATGTCCATAGCTTTTGATACACTGCCTAATATGAATAATAAATTCATAGGCAACGACATAAGCGGTTTCGGTTATGGCGTTGTATCACTCGGTATCGGTCCTTTACGTGTACCACAGCTATCTGACTTTGCTCCTTTCTACAACGATAACACACTTATCGAAGGCAACAAGATATATAATGTATCGGGTGCCGGTGTAGTTGTAGGCAACGAGAAGTCAGCCACAGTCAAAAACAACGTAATCTTTGATGTCAAGGGTGACGCAGGCAGCTATGCAGCAGGTATCATAGCCGGCGGTAATGCAAGTCAGTCGAAACTCGGCTATAACAACTATATGCTAAATCTTGACGGCAACGCAATCAGCAATGTACGCGGCAAGGATGCAGTTTATGGTATTCTTGTAGAACAGGATGCCAACAAGTTCCAGGTAGGCGGCACAGAATTCCGTGTATTCCCTCCTGTCAATGATGATATCAACGTAATGAACAATGCAATGTGGAATTTGAGAGCACAGAACAGCAATACCATGCGTGCGGGTATTCACATGCTTACACAGCGTGACTTACGTATAGGCGACCCTGTACTTCGCTCACTGACTCCAAATTATACAGATTACTTTATCCGCAACTCTGTAATTGCTAATAATACAATTCTGCTGACAGAAGACGGCATTACAAATAACGCAAATATTGCAGGTCTCGGCATACAGCAGGTAAAAGGCTTGCGCATACAGAATAATGCAATAGCTGTAAGCGACGGCACAATCAGTGCAGCCAACGATGTATCAGCGGGTATATTCTATCACGGCGACTATCCAGCCAATGTAGGATTAACAGCTGACAAGAATGCCTTCTGGTTCGGTACTGCAAACGTATCGGCTTACCGCCACATATATACAGATTGGAAAACCCGTATAATCGAAACCGGCAGCCGCAACGAATACCGCTCATTATCACAATGGCAGATGGAGTCCARGWCAGAACTGAATTCAGTTTCWACCGGCAACTTCCTGAATGACCATTACTTTATGGGYACYTATCCTGAAGAAATCAGACTTCGCAGCAATACGAAGGGTTCAATCTTAACCCGCCGCGGTGACAGACTTCCTGAAGTTACTCATGATATTTACGGCAATATCCGCGGTGCAGCGGGCGGTCGTTATGACATCGGCGCAGTAGAATTCAACGGCGCTCTTTACAACCACGATGCWGAAATGCTTGTWATCACAGCACCSGGAACYTACCGCTCGACAGACGGCATGTTCAATGATGCAGAATATCTGATGACAACCGCACCGATAGAAATCAAGGCAATTGTCCGCAACAGCGGTAACATGCCTGTATTCAGCAAGAAACTCTATGTAAATGTTTACCGTGAACTTCCAAACGGTACATTCGGTCTTGCATTCGGACCTGTAGAACGCAGTGTTGAYATAGATGCTACAGACTATCTTGAAGTARCCTTCAATGTAGGCGACGGTCTCGGCAAYGACTTCGTTCCTCAGACATATAATGACTTACGCAGCAGCGGCTATACAGTACCTGCATTATTTACAGGTATGGAAGCCAATGTAACCCCTCGTTACAGAATAGTTGTCAGCACAGACCCTGATGAAGTCAACGGYAATAACAGCACAGAAAAGATAAGCAGATTCTAYATCCAGCGCAGTGCAGTCCGTTTCTTAGTCAGCAATCAGGCAAACTTCGGTGCTGCAATTCCGACTACAGATGACCTTGCATACGGTTTGAACTATTCAACAATCGAAACCGGTATGAATAAACTTGACTGGGAGATAGATCTTCTGAAAGACCGCTACGATTATGATTTATTCAACCGTGCAGGCTGGGAACCGCGTAACGTGGATTATTCCATGTACCGTACATTGTTGTGGTCAGACGGCAACGACAAGACGCTCAGCCGTTTGGAAAAACTCAACATGACCTCATTCATAGAAGCAGGTAATGTAGTAGAGAAGAAGAACTTAATCATCGGCAGCGAGGAGATGGTACGWAATAATGTAAACATCGCAGATGCTGACGAAGTATTTGTCACCGACATCTTACGCGGCGAATACCGCCATCCGGGCAATCCACTTGGTGCAGGCGCCGATTACAGCGGAAACACATTAACCGGTGTAGCAGTAGGACGCGAACTAGTGTTTGATGTTATGTCAACAGGTGTTGCAGGCGATATGTATCCACAGCCGGGCTTAATGAACATCATTCACATAGGTAATGGTATCAGCCGTATGGCATTCCGTTACAACAGCGTTCAGAACCCTGAATGGCCAGATGAAGCCAGAATCGGCGGTATTGCTACCACTACTATGACTTCAAATCTTGTATATCTTGGATTAGACTGGCGTCACTTCGGTGATATTGAAACAGTCCTTAGAGCAAGTTTTGACTTTATCGAAGGCAGTGGCGGTACAGTTATCCCTGTAGAATTACTCAGCTTTGATGCAGTAGCAGCAGGCAAACGTGTTGATATTAACTGGACAACTGCAAGTGAACTTAACAGTGCACGTTTTGAAGTAGAGAAATCATCGGCAAACAGCGGAATCTTCATCAAGATAGCAGAAATGGAAGCAGCCGGCAACAGCGCAGTATTGCTTAACTACGGACCGGTAGTTGACAATGCGGTAGAATACGGCAATACATATATCTATCGTTTGAAGACTTACGACAGAAACGGTGATTACAGCTACAGCGATGAACGTACAGTAACTCTTACCGGACTTAACGGCTCGGCTCGTTTGGAGCAGGCATATCCGAATCCTGTAAGCTTAGAAAGCGTAATGGAATATTACCTCAGTGAAAGCGGCAATATCGAAATCAGTCTTGTAGATGCAAGCGGTAAGGTAGTTGCAGGTCTTTACAGCGGTAACCAGACCGCAGGCACACACAATCTGAATATCAATGCAAAGAATATTCCGAGCGGAGTATATCAGGTAGTATTACGCAACGGTGACATTATGCTTACACGCAGTATCAATGTAGTAAAATAATGAAATTCGGATTCTGAAACAAGAAATCCGGACGTGAAAAATAAGACGCTCTGTCCCTCAAAAGGCAGGGCGTTTTTATTTATAGATTAGATTTAGATTTGAAAAAAACTTACTTGTAGATATATTTACATTAACCTGCAGAGATATAATTTAAAAAAAACAAATATTTTCTAAAAAATATTGAATTTTAATTGTGATTATAAATCATATTAGTTATATTTGAAATATTAAAAGATTGAATGTAGTTTTACGTATTAAAAATATTTAGAAAAGATAATTATGGCAAAGATAGAACTTCTGAACATATTGACAAATAATGACTGTATTTTATGCGGTGATGCAGTTAAGACTCTCAAAGAGCCAATCAATACACATTGCGATTTTTGCGGCAAGGTGAAATTAACTACGCACGAATGTGAAAGTTCACACTTCCTGTGCGATGATTGTTATAATATTCCTGTAACAGAATATATAAAATCAACCTGCCTCAAATATAAAGGAACCGACCCAATTGCATTAGCTGTAGAAATAATGAATGCACCGGTGATTAAAATGCATGGCTCGGAGCATCATTTTATAGTACCTGCGGTATTGCTGACCTGCATTAATAATCTGGAATTACCGCCGGGAAATCTTCAGGAAAAACTGGATAAAGCAGAGAAAAGAGCAGCAAATGAGACATCCGATGTTTGTACTCATCATTTGGGAATTTGCGGTGCCGCTATGGGTACCGGAGTTTTCCTGAGTATGTTTCTGAACAGAGAGCATGTCCATGATGATGCATGGTCACTTAGTAATCATATTATAGCAGATGCTTTGAAAAGGATTGCCGAGCACGGTGGACCACGCTGCTGCAAACGAGATACCTATTTTTCATTACTTTCGGCTATTGATTATCTCAACGACCATTTTGCTTTAAATCTTCAAAAGTCCGAACCATTGTGCACTTTTTCATTGCGTAACCGCTCCTGCGGATTGGAACAATGTATTTTCTACAATATGAGCAACTCTTTGGTTTGACTTTTTGTTTAGTGCTTCAATATTGAAATAAGGTGTTTTTGGCAAACGAAAACGCAGTAATTGTCATTTTAAGCCCTGAGTAGTAAGTCTCATTCTTCAAGGCTTAATGTTAATTGTTCAACCTTGGTTTTCTCTGAATAACGAAAGAAAAAATACAAAGCTGATTGATAGAAATATTATATTTACCGTTACGGCAAACGGTGGTGCTGCTTCGGGCAATATCTGACCTAATAATACTACCGCATTTAGTATAAGAAGTATTATCAGAATTAATTTTCGATGTTTTTTCATAATGATATTATTTGGTTAATAAAGGTAGTTTCATGACTTTGTACAATCTATCAATACAAAAGGTACGCTTAATTTAAAGAATCCTTCAATATCAGCTTGAAGATTCATCAAATATTCTATACGTTTAAAAATTTCTGTCTGTCTCGCTACGGGAATTATACTTTTCCATCCGTTAAGGAATGCGAGCCTTATGAAAAAATGATTCAGCATGGCAGTACCATCGGCAAAAGTATATTCAAATTTATCATGTATAACCTTTTCAATTGTAAAATTATGCTTTTCTAATAATAGTAAATATTCCTGAAGAGGCTTTCTCTTTTTATAAATATGCTGTTTCATCAGTTCAATTTCAGAATCCATATTTAAATCGGTTAAAACAGACTCCATAATGGAATAGAACTCAATCAATGAACCATCAAGATTTAATGTCTGAATAAACTGCCCGTCTTTCTTCAATACACGGGAACATTCACTTAAAGACTTTTCTAAATCCGACACATTATTCAAACCGTTATTGCTGGTTATCAAATTTATCGAATTATCATCAATCTTTATATTTTCTGCAAAACCGTGTAATATTTCGATATTTTTAATCTTATAAAAATCAATTTTCTTCATCGTTCTTCGGATTGCAGCTTCCCATGGGTCAATACCGTAAACTTTAGATGTTTCTCCCAATCTCATTGCTATTTCTGTCAATGGGAAACCGGCTCCAAATCCAATATCAAGAGCTGTAATATTTTTCCGGTATTTGATATTTTCAAGTAGTTTCAATCCGAATGGAGCTGACCAAATCGGCAGTTCATCGAATACTTCCAACAATTCATCCGAATTAAAATCGAAATCAGTATTTAGATAGTTTTCCATAAATATTTTACTATCTAATTAGTTATACATAATGAATTTATAAAATATCAGTTTGTTTTTTCAAAATTTACTTTTCTCCGATTCTCATGCAAAACAAAGTATTCGGAGGGGAGATACATCCACAAACCTAAATAAACGAAAACACTTAATCCGCCTGCAAAAGCTGATACAGCAAATAATACTCTTATAATAACAGGGTCGATATCAAAATATTCACCGAGACCTGCTGCTACACCGCCAAAGATTTTTCTCGTACTTGATCTAAATAATATCTTTGCCATAAATTCCTTTTGTTAAAAAAATAAAAAAAAGACTGTAATTATGTTACGTTGGTTGATAGAACTTGTTTCAGTACTTCAATCTATTTAAAATTATCAGAAATATTTAAATTATGTTTTTAAAAAATATATTATGAAATTCCTATTCAACATGAATGTCACACTAAGCCCATCGACAAGCTCAGGATAAACTTAGTCGTAGTGTAATATATACGTTTATTGGTGGTTATTATATCAGTCTTCGACTTCGCTCAGACTGACATACTAATATTATTGCTTAATCTACAGACTCCTAATTAACTTTACACAGATTCCAAACCTTTTTCCATAGCCCTGATGATGTCGTCAGCGTCTTCGATACCGACTGCTATACGAACTAAGCCGTCTGTAATTTGTGCCTGCTCACGAGCCGGTTTGCCCATTGAGGAGTGTGTCATTGAAGCAGGGTGCTGTATCAACGATTCAACTCCGCCGAGACTTACTGCAAGTACAAATAGTTCAATATTGTCCATCAGTTTAACTCCTGCTTCGATACCGCCTTTTAATTCAATTGAAATCATCGAGCCATGACCGTGCATTTGTTTTAAACCAATTTCGTATTGAGGATGAGATTTGAGACCAGGGTACATGACCCATTTTACTTTAGGATGCTGCTCAAGATACTCAGCCAGTTTCATAGCATTCTCAGCCTGCTTTCTGACACGTAAAGTAAGTGTTTTCAACCCGCGGTGAACCAGAAATGAATTGAACGGGTCTATTACTCCGCCGACGAGATTAGAAGTTTTACGAAAATGCTTGTATTCAGATTCTTCCTTGATTACGACAATTCCTGCCACAACATCGGCATGACCGTTAAGAAATTTTGTCATTGAATGCATGATATAATCTGCACCTAATTCAAATGGTCTCTGATATACCGGACTCATAAATGTATTGTCAACCGACAATTTTGCCCCGTGATTATGTGTATAATCTGCAATTTCGGCAATATCAGCCATTACAAGTGTCGGATTGCCCGGAGTTTCGATATGGACAAGTTTGGTATTAGGTTTGAAAGCAGCTCTTACTGATTCAAGATTAGAAGTATCAACGAAAGTTGTTTCCACACCGTAATCGGCAAAAAGGTCTTTTAATATAGTGACTGTAGGACCATAAACAGATTCAGAGCAGATAACGTGGTCACCGGATTTGACAACAGCGGCAACAATCAGATGAATAGCAGCCATTCCGCTGGCACAGCCAATTGCTTTTGCGCCGCCTTCAAGAATAGCGACGGCATCTTCCATAGCTTCGACAGTAGGGTTACGCATACGGGTATAAATATAGCCGTCTTCCTCGCCTCTAAACAATCTTGCACCATGCTCTGCCGACTGAAATCTGAATGTTGATGTCTGGTAAATAGGTGTTACAACAGCGCCTTCTTTGTTTTCTTTTGTTCCGGCATGAACGCATTTGGTATCAATTGACACATTTTTTAAATTCATTATAAATCTCCGAGGTTATATGCACTTCTATTGTTTTTATAAATGCACTTAATTATAAAATACAAAAGTAAGTCTAAGATTAGAATTATCAAAAGAATTATCTAAAATAATATGATTTTGAATACTCTTTCATATTGAATAAGCATAAACCATAAGTATAAATCTAATATTACTATTTGGAAAAATGCATCATTTCGGGGAAATTGGACAAATAGAACCATTAATTCATTTTTAAAAATCGGATGTTTTATGAAAAATATTGACTGGTTTATGTATATAACTTACTTTTTTACCACTTAACACCTCATTTTTTGTATCGACTAAAGTATTTATTGGCTATTTTACTTAGTTTTTAACCAAGTGAAAGAACTTTTTGTCTGTGTTAAAGAACTTTTTGTCTGTGTTAAAGAACTTTTTGTCTGTGTTAAAGAACTTTTTACCTGTGTGAAAGAACTTTTTGTCTGTGTGAAAGAACTTTTTACCTGTGTGAAAGAACTTTTTACCTGTGTGAAAGAACTTTTTACCTGTGTGAAAGAACTTTTTACCTGTGTGAAAGAACTTTTTGTCTCGTTGAAGTACTTCGCGATAGCAAAAACATCGTACGCAATGACAAAAACTCTGTACGCGAAGGTAAAAACTCCCTATGCGATGACAAAAACTCTGTACGCGATGACAAAAACTCTGTACGCGGAGGTAAAAACTCTGTACGCGAAGGTAAAAACTCCGTACGCGGTGGAAAAAACTTCGTACGCAATGACAAAAACTCCGTACGCGGTGGAAAAAACTTCGTACGCAATGGCAAATTTTAGCTGATTAAAGCTTGAGTATCAATCAAATATTTCAACATTTCAACATATCAAAATCTTCAAAAGGGGCATCAAAGTCCGGGGATAAGTTATATTTACCTTTAGCACTTCCAAATACTCTGTTACCATTTTTCGAATCATTAGAATTATTTTCAAAACTTAATATTGATTCCTCGTTTGAAAAAGTAATATCATATTTTTTTAAAATAACAAGTATTTTATCAAACTCGTCAATGGACAAAAGTACCTTTGTTTTGTTATTATCTTTGTCAACAATATACTCAGCATCAATAGGAATAATCATAATAATCACCTGAATTTTTGATTTGATACGTAGATAATTTAATTTTATTATTAATGTTTGCAAGACTTACATCTTCACAAATTTTAGAACTTTCCATCAACCCACGGCTTAAGCCGTGGGTTAATATATTGTGTGGGTTTGCTTTACTCCATCTTCAAAAAGCCGGCGGTGGCTATGCCGGACGGACTGAGCAATCTAAGATAATACGAGCCACGCTCAAGCTGCGAAATATCAATCCTGAAACTACCGAGTGCAGATTTTTGCAGCAGTCTTCCGCTAATATCATAAATCTCGTAATCAGTATAGAACTTAGTATCGGATTCGGAAAGAGTGATGAAGTTTCCTGCCGGATTGGGGTAAATTATACGAAAACTATTATCATCAGATACACTTGCCGGATTATCTTCAACAGTAAATGAGCATATTTCAGACCAATCGCCTGTTTCATCAGAACGGTATGCCTGAACCTGCCAATAATATTTTTTCAGATATTCAAGGGCTTTAAGTTTGAATTCAGTTGATGTTATATTTTCAAATTCAAAAACTATTGTGTCAAAAGTTGGGGTATCTGACAATCGGATTCTGTATTTCTCGGCTCCCTTAACTGCCGACCATTTAATTATTGTACTGTCAGGCTGCTCTATTGCATTGCAATCCGGTGAAATTGTACTTATTTCAGACATTTTTGTTCTGAAATAATGCGGCTCAGACCAAAGCGTTTCGGTGCCGTTTGTTGATGATACACGCCACCAGTATCCGGTGAATGGTTCAAGATTGTTATATGGGAATTGCATTTGTTTTGCAGTACTTTCTTGAAGGATATTGCTAAATCCGGCATCTTTGGATAAATGAAATGTATAATTTGTGGCGTCGCGCAATTCTTCCCATCTGAAAAGTATGTTTGTATTCTGACTGACTGCATCTTTTCTTGGGAAAAACAAATCAGGGGATTTAAAATCAAATTTGAAGAAATTACCTTCGTAACGATATATATCACCGTCGAGACGTGTTCCGATAATAGGATACTGCCCTGCCCAGACAACAAACATAACAGCAATAAATGGTGATTTATCAAACTGTTTCGGGTCTTCAATGTGCCAGGAATCACCTCCGTCGTTTGTCATAAGCACTTTGCCGTTACGACCGACTATAACACCATTCCTCTCATCATAAAATCTCATATCCTGAATATCATTTGGTGCATCAATTCTGAATGTATCCAATATTTTTTCCCAAGTTTTATTTCCATCTCTAGTACGGTAAATAACATCATAATATAAAAAACTACTGTCTATATGATATGATATATGACGGGCATTAATTCCATATCCAACTGAGTCATTCACCATTTGAAGAAAATGCGGACCATATGAAAAAGGTCCATCATATCCATCTTTCGGTATAGGAAAAGCATAGAGCAAAGTCCATTCATTTTTTGAAAAATTGTAATTGGCAATAATTCCTCCTCTTCTTATTGTATCTTTACCTTTTATATTTGTATAAGGGCCTATTGAACTACAAATTATATTCTCATTATCAACTCTGTTATATGTATATCCGGGGCTCCAAAAAAATAATGGAATTTCACGTCGCTCGAATGTTCTCCAACCGTCATGGGTTACGAGCATAAAATAAGTTATATTACCGTTTTTAGGTTCTTTACCGTTAACAACTTCATAACTAATAAATAAGCCTGTATCAGTATCAAACATAAACACCGATGATATTACAACGATATTTGAGGTAGTATCAATATGATTAACTATTTCAATTTTCTTGAAATCATCGCTGGTTTTAAGTATCACTTTTTTGGAACCCGGTATGCCGCTGAAGTCATCACTATTAAAAAAATAATACTGACAATCTATATCAGGATAAAAAGTATCAAAATAATAGTTTGTAAAATTATATACTGAATCCCACGACTTTCCTTGGTCTGAGGATTTATAAATGTTTCTATTGCCTGTAAATGCAAGAATATAATCGTCTGCAAGAAAATTCATTCTTTCAATATACTTTGAAGTAACATTAAATTTTGATAGTCTGCTTATATATTTCCAACCTTCCGAATTGCATAAAAAAGGTATAAAAAAAAGTGTAAAAAGTATAATGAATCTTTTCATTTTTTACCTATTTTCTTAAATGAACCTTCCGAAGATTGCATATTCACTACTATTAATTTCGCAAAAAAACCAAATGCAAACTAATGAATAATTCTTACATCAGCAAGAAATATTATACATAATTTAATATATTTCCTTACTGATTCTAAAATTTATAGGTTACACTTAAGAAAGGACTGTAATAATTCATGGGGCTGTATTCATTTACTTTTGAGAATGCAGTTGTCAGTGCCATTGGATTAAAGTCCACTTTCAAATCACCTGATAAATTTTTCTCCTGAATTTTCGGATTGTCGGCAAATGCCAGATAAGTAAGTGCAAATCCGCCGACAGCACCAAGCGAAATAACCGGTGGTATAATATGCCAGTTATCACTGTCACCTGCTGCCAGAAAGGCAAGTCCTCCGGCAACAAATGCACCGCCAAACGAACCAAGTGTCATATAAACACCCTGACTTGTTGAAAAGTCTTTTCCTTTGACTAAATAATTTCCCACACCCATACCTAATCCGGCTCCAAGTACAGCCAAACCCATATATGCTTTTTCATTCTCAGATTTAGCAGCCATCAAAATGGATACCGGTACAGCAGCACCCAGAACCCAGACATTTGTAAAGCACATTGCATCTCCTCTGGAATAATTTTGGGTATTTGAAATATAATTGCCAAGTGCATATCCCCCGAATGTTCCGAGAATAGCAGACCCGAAGAGAGCTTTTTTGTCTTCAACTCCGCCAATATATAACAACGCGGGCAGTGTTGCTGTAGCAGCTACTGATGTGTTTATCATCATATCGGATTTGCCGGCTGAGAAATGATAATCCTGTGCGATTCTATAAGCAATATATGCCTCAGCCATACTTGTAAACGTCATTAATCCCCATAGTGCTTTCTCATCTGTTGCCATATATGAATATCCATAAGGGTCGTTAACCTGCTGATCCAAATCAAATAATTCATAAAAAAACCAGCCATGCCCAACACCGGAAGCAGCACCCCACAGACTAAATCTTGAAGCACCGTCGGATACAGGTGCATTGTCGGTTAGTACATAAGGTATCAGAAAACTTGCTGCCGAAGATAACATATATAAGCCTATAGCTACAGAATTGTCTGCACCTGTCATGATGACGGTTCCGGGACCATAAACTGACAGTCCTGTTATAGTCAGCCCCCATAAAAGTTCTGCCCTTCCGTTCTGGTCAATAGTGGTTGATTGGGTATCTTTCAATTTCCGGCTGACTTCCTGTCTGAAAGTATCTACCTCGGCACGGCTCATATTTGTCCTGTGTCTGTTGAATTTATCATCAATCATATAATAAATTTCCATTGAATAAGTAGAATCAGTCAGTTGGAATAATCTTGCTTCAATAAAGCCGGGATAGGTGTCGAATACTTCAATTTTATTATTCATGACCGAATCAATAAAACTTACCTTCCCGTCAACATCCATGGGTACCTGAACCTCCTGTGCATACAGGAAATCAGTACTTAGCACCGCACTCATCAAACAAATATAAAACATTAGATTTTTCATCTAATTATCCCGAATTTTCAAAAGCTTATAAACGTTTATGTAACTTCTTTAATATCAAAAATTTAATTTAATAAGTAAAGGAATGGGATTAAATTATATGCGCCTATCCATCCGTTAGTCATTATTTCTGTAAGTTATGTAAGTATTTCTTAACCCAAACATTCAAAAGCCCCTGTCCCCCTTTGAAAAATAAGGGCTGATACATTTTAAAATATCTACTAATGTAAAGCATTAATTCACACAATACTTGTTGAAGCGTCATTCTGAGCGGAGCGAAGAATCCATGATTTCATTAATTAACAGCCTGGATTCTTCACTTCGTTCCTAATGACATCTCTAGTGGCTATACCACCGTAAGTTGCTGAATCACAAGCATTTATTTGTTTTCAAGAATCCAACCAATTAATCAAATGCTGCCGAAGAATAAGAATCAGGTTTTCATTTGTAAAATAATAAATGCTTGTATTGTTTCTTTTATATTTACTAAGCTGATACAAGTTTCATACCTAAATTGCTTGCTTTTTTATTTAATATGCGTATCAAATTTTTCTTATAACTTTCTTCATATTGTTTTAATCCTATTTCTACATATTCTAGACCCTTTGTTAGAAACAAATAATAAAGAACTGCAAGCTTTCTTGCGGTTGCTTTTATTGCGACTTTATGACCATGTTTACTTTTAAGTCGGTTATAAAAACCTTTCAAGGCTAAATGTTTACTATTGGCAATACTTAAAGCTGATTCCCTAAATATTTGACCTGCCAATGTCTTGATTTTCCATTTTCCTCTCTTTTTGCTTTTACCTGACTGATTCATTCGTGGAGATAAACCTAAATAGCTTACAAAATGTTTATATGTTGGCCATCTACTCAAATCAGTTCCTAACTCAGAAACGAGTTTTAAGATTGTCTTATCACAAAAACCCGGCAATATTACTGCATTCTTTCCACCGTTTAATTGAACAAGTTGTGAATGTAAATTTTGTATTTTAGGTTGATTATGACGAGCCGGATTAGGATTACTTTCAGGGGGAGCCGGTAGTTGCCTGGTTATTTCTGATAACAAAATTTCGATTCGTTTATCACAATCTAATATCTGTTTTTGGAAGAATTTGTATTCTTCATATGATTGCTCTAATAAAAAAATATATTCGCTTTTATAATTTCCGATTAGGGAGGATATTACTTCTAACTGTTTCTTGCTTTTGATTCTTGTATCACATAAATTCGATAATTTCTTAGCATCACGCTCACCGGAAAGGATTGCCTCTATGATTTTTATTCCGCTGACACCTTTTATATCGCTTATTACATTATGCAATTTGATATTCATTAATTCAAATGCACGTTGCATTCTTTGGATACAGGTTGATGACGAATCTACATGATTTTCTCGCTGTCTCATGTATGTACGTAATTCACGAATTGCATCCTTAGGTACAAATGAGGCCCGAAGCAAGCCGCAACTATGTATCTTTTGAAGCCAGCGACTATCCCGAAAATCTGTTTTATGATCACCTATGTTCTTGGCGTGGAGTCCATTTACAAGATATATTTCTATACCTACAGACTCTATCATATCATGCAAGGGTAACCATAATACACCGGTTGCTTCCATTGCTACGCTAGTAATTTTTGAAGATTGTAAATACTTCACCAATTCTGCTAATGATTCAGTATATGTTGAAAATACTTTTACAGTTTCACCATCTACTGATACGTGCATCTTTTCTGTGCCTATATCTATTCCGGCTGCATTACTACGGATTATAGGTAAACCAGATATTGACATTTGAATTTATCCTTATATATATTTACAAAATATTGTAAGCCGAAAGTATAGTGCAAATCAAATGCTCCTAAGCGGGATAACTAAGCTATAAACCAGTTTCTCCAAATTATCAGTGTTGACTTTCGGAATCAGCCTCAGAAACGGGTACTTTACTCCAGAAAAGTGCCGATCACGTTCTTACAACTATACAAAATTAACACTTTTTTGTCATTCCATTATTAGTTAAAATTTTTTGATGTCGCCTCAGAATGAACTGTGTTAAAAACCAAAAGAAATATTGTAATTTTTATCAAATTTTTCATTTTTTCTCACAATGGCAAAAACTTGCTTTATTAATTTATTAACAACTGCCATCATTGCAACTTTAAATGGTTTACCTTTTTCGATTAATCTTTCAAATAATTCCTTACATTTTGGATTATACTTTTTCGCTGATAATGCACATAAATACAATCTGGTTCTTACTGAAGCCATACCTATTTTACTTATACTTCCTCGTCGTTTAACACTGCTGCCTGATTGAAATACTCTTGGACAGCAGCCAAAATATGAAGATACCTGCTTATTGTTCTCAAAGTTATTAAAACCATTTGTTACAGCAATCAACATACAAGCAGTTGAATTACCTATACCTATGACACTGCTTATTTTTTCACGTAAGGACTTATTGTCTTTGTCAATATAATCCTGTTGTTTTTTTTCAAGCTCAGTAATTTTGGCGGATAAAAAAGTAATTGTTTTCTGTAATGCTACAGCTGCTTCTTTACATATATCTTTGTACTGCTCAAGGGCTTCCAACTGATTTGTTAAAGCCGTACGCTGCTTTATCAATTGACTGATAACCGCCTCCAATTGATTGACTGATTGAATACCGGCATCCGGAAAATCATACGGTTTTAAGCTTTCTATATTCATTCTGCCATATTCTGTAATTAATTTTGCATCGGACTTATCTGTCTTCACTTTTGAAAGTTTCATCTTTGAGAAGTTACTTATCTGTAATGGATTTACCATATAAACTATATGACCGGCATCATGTAATTCCCACATTAATTTATTGCCGTAAGTTCCGGTTGATTCCAAGATACAATGAGAACCTGCAGGCAACTGTTTTAATAATTTCTTTATATCTTTTTTATCCATGTTAAAACGAAATACTTTGTCCGATATCTCAATATCAAAGTATTTTTTGGATACATCTATACCTGATATAAATTTCATAAATCTAATCTCCAAATATTATTATGATACAATTAGAAGTTATATTTCATGCTCTTATCATCGCAAATGCGAGCTTTAATGCTCAACGAACTGTCCAAGTTTGCATGAAATATGGACTGGGAATCAACATTCTGAACGGACTCAATGTGCCTATGACAAGCTCGATTTTTATCCAATCCATAACTTCATTTTTCAAAATTAATAAATAATGTTTAATTAAACAAATTGTTAATAACTTGTGCTTGATTTATATAGCACTTGCTGAGTTGTTAACATTTCAACAAAAAGAAAAAAAGAAGCAAAAAAAGAAAAAGTTACATCAACATAAAATAATTTCAACTTTGATTAGTAAGACAAAATTCAAATATACGATGACAAGCCAAAAAGTGCTGTTTTATATTATAATGATTACGAAATTTGTTGGTTTTTTAACGTATCAGCCCTGCTTTTTCAAAGGGGGAAAGTGAGCGTCAACGAGCAGAAGGATTTTAATATCTCCGGTAAGAGTTTTTATGTGTGTCAGGAGTTCGGAAATAAATAAAACATAACCATTAAAATTTTTACCTGACTTCATTTGAAATAAATTCTTTCATTATAAATTCACCGGCGCTTGTTCCGATTCTATCGGCACCTGCTTCTATAAACTGCAATGTCTGACTGAGGTCGCGAATGCCGCCGGATGCTTTAATCCTAACCTTATCACCGATAAATTTTTTAAAAAGTAAAATATCATTAAGATTTGCACCGGATTTTGAAAACCCTGTGGAGGTTTTAATAAAGTCAGCACCCGATTCTCCGATAATTTTACACATTGTAATTTTTTGTTCATCGGTCAGAAGACATGTTTCTATTATTACTTTTAAGATTGCATCATTAGTATGGCAAAGCTCGGACAAAGCCTCAATTTCTTCTTTAATATAAGCCGTATCACCGTTTATCATTGCGGCAATATTTATAACCATATCAAGTTCGTTGCAATTATGCTCTAAAAGTGATTCAGCTTCTTCGAGTTTTGTACTTATAAAATTAGCTCCTAATGGAAAACCCACTACACTGCAAATTTTAACACCTGAGCCATTAAGCAGATTTGCAGCATAAGATGTATAATGCGGCAGTATGCAGACCGAAGCAAAACCGTACTTTGCAGCGTCTGAGCATAGTTTCTCAATATCCAAGTTTGAGGAGTCAGGTTTTAATATTGTGCTGTCAATTGATTTAGCCAAATTATACTGATTTATCTCCATAAACGTTTAGACCTTTTTGATAATTACAATTTTATATTATACATAAATACAAAAATATGTTCAAAATTTAAAATAATTTTTTGCTGAATGCAAAATAATCCATATATTTGTAGTTCTAAATTTTATAAGTTGAAATAAAGTATTTTACAACTTTATACAGCAGGAAAGAATGAATTATACCGGACCTAAAGTAAGAATATCGAGAAAAATCGGGATACAGTTGACTCCTAAAGCAGGAAAAGTGTCAACACGTAAGCCTTATCCTCCAGGTCAGCATGGCGGAACAAAAAGACGTGCGAAGCAATCAGACTACGGTCGTCAATTATTAGAAAAACAGAGATTGCGTTTACAGTACAACCTATCTGAAAAACAGATGGCTAATTTCTATAAGAAAGCAGCTTCACAGACCGGTAACACTGCAGATTTGCTGGTTCAGTTGATTGAATCAAGGCTTGATGCTTTGGTTTATCGCTCCGGCTTTGCTCCGACTATCTATTCATCCAGACAGTTTATCGGACACGGTCACATCTTTGTAAATGGTAAGAGAGTTACTATACCTTCTTATCATGTAAAAGTAAATGATGTAATCTCAGTAAAGGAAAAAAGTAGAAAAATAGATACCATTCAGGATTCTATCCGCAACACAAATGCTCCTGCTTACCTTGAAGTGTCGAAAGCCGATTTTACTGCTAAATATGCATATATACCTCACAAAGAGGAAGTGCCGATTCAGTGTGAATTGCCTCTGGTTGTTGAGTTCTATTCACGATAACCGCTTGTTATGTTTTGGGATAATAATTATATTATTATTTGAAACTGAAAATAAGAGACTTAATAAAAAACCTTTCTGCTGTAATGCCGAAAGGTTTTTTACATTTGGTTTTATTCCGTAAAAGAATTTATCTCTATTATACTTTGAGATTAATTCTCATTCTTTCGCAGATTTTTCAAAAGTGAATCCGCCGACATTGTTTTTCTGACTTTGGAAACCGTTCTGTCACAAACACATCCGCTCAAATCTTCAGGTTTTTCATCCGGCAGCAGATATATTTCTTTTGCGTCGCCGCAAGTGTTGCATGTATGTATATAGGTTTGCATTCTTTTTACCAAAAATAATAATAACTAATATATATATTAGACATATCTAATATATTGATTAATAACGAAATAAAAAAAAAATATTGAATTATTTCTTTGGTATATGCAAAATAATATGTTTTTTTAAATATTCTTAAATTGCAATTGGCGGATTAAATGACTTTAAATGATGAATTAAAAGAACTCCTGCGTGATGAAGATGACTTTATTACGAATGCAGCAAATTTTTCGGCGTTAGTTTTCGATAAAGTGCCGGATTTGAACTGGGTCGGTTTTTATATGCTCAAAAATAACGAACTGCTGCTTGGACCATTTCAGGGTAAGCCGGCTTGTATCAGAATACAGTTAGGTAAGGGTGTTTGCGGCACTTCTGCTAAGAACCGGAAAACAATAATCGTTGAAGATGTACATGATTTTCCGGGGCATATCGCATGCGACTCTGCTTCTAACTCTGAAATTGTATTACCAATGATTATTTTGGGTAAACTTTACGGCGTTTTGGATATAGACAGTCCGCTTAAATCAAGATTCAAAGAAGATGATAAAATATTATTTGAAGATATGCTGAATACTTTACTTGATAACACCAATATGGATAAAATTTATGATTATTACAATACTTAAATTATTTTTGTTTTGTTTGATAGCGGTTCAATGTAATCTACTTTATTCAAAAATTGTCATAAATGAATTAATGACTGCCCCGGTTGACGGTGAACCCGAGTGGATAGAGTTATTCAATGCCGGTACGGCTGCCGTTGTTATGTTCGATTATACAATTTCCGATTTAGTATCAGTTAAAAATATGCCGGAATTTGAACTAAAGCAAGGTTGTTACGCAATATTAGTCAAGGATACCAACTTACTTAAATCTTACCGTGAAATACCTAATTCCTCCGTTTTGGTACAATGCACAATACCCTCACTTAATAATACTTTTGATGCTGTAATACTTAAAGCACCAGATGGCAGGATAATAGATTCCGTTTATTATGATATGAACTGGGGAGAAAAAGGTGTATCGCTTGAAAGGGCTGATTGTAATGCTCCGGCAGTAAATCAGGACAACTGGGGTAAGTCTCTTGAACAATGCGGTGCTACAGCAGGCGAAATGAACAGCATAGCAATAATTAATTATGACATTCTATGCAAATCCATTTCGTTGAATGGCAGTTATGAGAATTTATCTATATCAGTACGCGATGAGGGTAAAACCAAATCTAATAGTTTTAATTTTACATTAGCGGTGGATTTAAACAAAAACGGAATAGTTGATATTGATGAAATAGTGCTTGAAATTGAGAATCTTATTATTGCCGAAAGAGATACAGTTATTGAAATTTCTATGGAAAGTTTGAAAAAAGTGGTTCCAAAAAACTCGGAGTATTCAGTTCTTGGGGCTGTATATTCGGCAACTGACCAAAGGAGGCTCAATGATACTGCCCGCAGCAGAATATACTTCAGGATAGAAACTCCGGTTGTCAGGATAAATGAAATTATGTATGATGTATCAACAGGTAATGTCGAATACATAGAACTGTGGAACGGCGGTAAAGACACCCTGCTTCTGGACGGTTTTCTAATATGGGATGCGGCCGGTTCTTTAACAAAAGGAAATATAAAAATCTTATCCGATAAATGTAAAATTGCTCCCGATAACTATGGAGTTGTAACATGGGACAGTACATTTTTTAATAAATATTCCGATTTGTGCGGCAGTGATAAGGTCCATTTTTATAAATCATCATTTAATCTGAATCAGAGTTCCGATTTGATAGTGCTCGCTGATTTAAACGGCAAAGTATATGATTCACTCACATATTTCAATACGTGGCATAATGAATCGGTTAAAGAGACAAAAAACCGCAGTTTGGAGAAAATAAGTCCCGGACTTTTGAGTAATCTTCCTGAATCATGGAGCAGTTGTACTGAAATCGGCGGAGGGTCGCCGGGCAGAAAGAACAGTCTGACCGGACTGATATCATCAAGCGGCTCGCTGGCAATAAACCCTAATCCTTTTGCACCATCATCCGGCGGACAAGATGCAAACGCTGTTATAAGTTATGAATTGCCATTTATCAGGGCTAAAATCAGCGCCGGTGTTTATGATAAAAGCGGCTACAGAGTTAATCAGCTTGCAAACAACAGATATTCAGGTGCGGTTGGTTCATTAGTATGGGACGGAAAAAATTCAGAAGGTTATATTGTTCAAGCCGGTCAGTATATTCTTATACTCGAGGCTTCGGATAATGATTCAGGGAATGTTTATCAGAATAAATCACTGATTGTAGTAGGTAAATAGTATAATTGGTATTAGCTTTTTATAAAAATAAGGTTGATATTTTACTGATGAAATTCAATAAAATATCAACCTGTTTTTATTATCTTAATCCAAGCTCAGATGATAATCTGGGGAATGAATACACAGGATTTCCCGATGTATCAATATTAATTTCACCCTTGAGTTCTATGACAAGTCTTTCCAAAATTCTTTGAACAGAACTTTTATTTTCAGATTCAATCCGGGCAAGATTCATAATCTGCTGCAAAGGAACGTTGAATGTGTGATTGCGTACAAAGGCGCCAATCAGCTTTTTCCTTAAAATGTTTTCAGTACGTTTTCTGTTCTTACCTTTAACAACAAAATAACGTATTGCAGGAATCAGAAAGAATAATACTGAAAAAACTAACGGGAAATAACCAAGTCCTATAGAAAGAAAAGGGCTTACAAGAAATTCGGATGTGATAATTTCGCCTTGCTCATTCATATAACTTAATTGATTTGCTCCGGAAAAGACGCTTATCAGATAAGATGACATAATAAGATTAAAACCATTCATAACAGATATGCCGAGATTTCTGCCTGTCGTATTTCCGGTAAATTCGTATGGTGCTTCTACCTCATCCTCATAAAATACAATTTTTCCGCCATCAAGTTCACTGCTTGCTTTATTGAGCATATCGAAAAAATCACCAACTAAAACGCCGTCATTATTAACGTAAAGTTCTCCGCCGAAACGTGAGGCATATTCTGCAAGACGAGATTCAGCATCTTCATAGCTGACACCTGTCAGAGCAACAAGATGACCTGCGGTAATCTTGCCGTTGTTCTTTCTGATAAATGCAGCAGCTTCCTTATGGTCTTCTAAGGCATCGTATTCTGGACGGTCGGGTCCAAACACAAAACTGAATACTGAATTAATAAATCCGCGTCCCTTGTTTTTTTCAGGAGCATAAGTGCGGTAACGATTGCCGTAATTATCGGTATTGTAATTCATTGAACGCATGATGTAGGAAAATGTAAATGCATCCATGAGTCCCCTGAAAATTCCTCCTATAATAGGACCTATATCAAATCCGCCGCCGCGGTCATCGTTGTTACCGCTCCTGCTTGCCAGCATTATTCCAATCAATACCAGTACGAAAATCACAGTATATGCGACAAGAACAATACCTATTGAAGCTTTGTAAATTATCTTAAATACTTTCCAAAATGCTTCAAGGATAACAAACATTATTTCTTTAAATGTTTTTTTACCGCGTTTGAAAAGGGGATAATTGAAAAGAAATACTAATCTGCCGCTTGCTGAATCCATCGAAACCCGTGCTTCGTATAATTCAATTAAACGTGCAAGAGCATCATTAATCTGATGTAAAGGAAATCCTGTCTCGGCTGATAAATCTGCAGGCGATACTTTTCCTTTTGTCTTTTTTAAAAGTTCCTCAACTCTCAGAACAACTTTTTGGTCCGAATCTTTGGCTTTCATTTTTTACAACACTGTTTTCAATTTGACTTACTTGGTACTGCTTTCGATTGCTTTGGCTGCTTCAGACATCGCTTCGACAAATCTTTTGTATTTCTCTGCATCACTGCCTGTAAATTTGCCGCGTTCCATAAACTGAAGTAAATTATAGGCTAACGGGGCGCTGATATCAAATGTTACAACAGCATTTAGCTGAAGGTTTTCTTTTTGTATTTTTTCGATATATGGTTTTAAAGCATTTTTAACTTCTAAAAGTGCATCTACTTCCGAACCGCGTAATTCAATAGTATTAAGGAGTTGGAAAGCAAATATTAAGTCTGCTGCATAAACCTTAGGTTTTAAAATCTTTGCAGCCGGCTGCTGTGCCGGAGTATTTTGTGCATTAGCTACCGGAATAGTTATTGCAAAACTAAAAACAAATAAAATCAAAACAAATAAAGCTTTCATAAAACTTCCTGATTAATTAATTAATTTATTAACATTTAAACTTACTGAAAATCTGTGTAAATTCGCATTAGAACCATAACGTGAGAATCCGTAATCAAAATTGAAATCATCAAATACTAATCCCAGTCCTCCCGAAAATCCGGTAAGACCTTTATCGGATTCTGCTGCAGTCATAGAACGGATTTGATTATCATATCCTAATCTTACCTGAATAATTTCACCAAGATAAAGCTCTCCGCCAAGCGAAAAACTTCTAAATTTATCAACAAAACTGTCTGTTTCGTCGGCTAAGTGGTGAAATGAAAAATTAAATAACAAAGGTAATCCTCTTAGTCTGTGATTAACTCCAAGACGTAAATCCAGAGGCAAAGTTTCACTTTGGTTTGATATTTTAGACAACTGAGTGCCGGCATGAAGCACTGATATACCGATGTTGGTTCTGTCGTCCTTAATCCGGTAAAGTAATCCGGCATCAACAGCAATCGCCGAGGTCGAAACCTCCTCAATACCGGCATAAATATATTTCAGTGTTACACCGTAAAAGAAATTTGTGTCAAGTTCATCTGAATACGTTACTCCGAAAGACAAGTCATTAGCTCCGAATGTCCCGCCGTTAAGTGTGCCGTTATTATCCGCATAATCAAAACTTCCGTAAGAAGTAAATCCGATGTTGGCAGCAAGTGTTCCGGTGCCTTTAAGAGAATGGACATAGTTGATATTACCGGAATTAATATCCAGAACATGTTTCAGAAAAGTAACTGAAGCCTGTTTGCTGTCAACAGTCGAAACTGTAGCCGGATTAAGGTAAACAGCCGTCGGGTCGCCCGTAACGGTCATAAAAGCACCTGAGAGACCTGCTGCTCTGGCGCCTGATACATAACGCAGGAAATTAAACGGAGTATCAACTGCAAATGAATTTACAGTTGCAGTTATCAATAATACTGCCATTAAGGCTGAGATTCTTATTCCGGACATAAGCATTGCCTTTACTTGTTATTGCTAAAATTATAATGACGATAGAGATTCTAAAAAAATTTTGGGAGGCTTTACGGTTTTTCTCGATTCCCGGGTCACAAACATGTGGGTTGTATAGCCTTCTGCAATTTTTTCATCTTCTCTGTAAATTTCGTAATTAAATTTGATTATAGCGCCTCCGGTATAATTTAAAGTTGTTTTGATTTCAAGATAATCATCATAATATGCAGGTGTTAAGTATTTAGCATAAGCATCCCTGAGCGGCAGAAGATAACCTGCATCCTCAAGTTCTTTATATTTAAGACCCCTGATACGCATTGTTTCTGTCCTGCCAACTTCGAAAAATGCAAAATAGTTTCCGTTATAAAGATAGCCCATACGGTCGGTATCGGCATATCTTACTCTTAAAAAAGCAGAATGAATAATATTTATATCCATCAGGACATTCTCTTTTCGACTATTTCAAATAATTCAAGTAATCTTTCGAGGTCGTCAGCAGAATAAAATTCAAATTCAATGGTACCGCTTTCTTTGGTTTTGGGAGTAATTCTAACCTGTGTACCAAATGATTGTCTGAGATTATTTGCTTTATCCGTTAAAACCGCTTTTACTTCTTCGCTGATAATCGGTTTTTTAATGCTTTGTTTCGGTTTAGTTCCGACATTGACAGAGCCGGATTCTATCTGTTTAACCAATGCTTCGGTATCACGAACCGACAGTTGCTTTTCAATGATTTGTCCGCCAGCCCAAATCATTTTCGCAACATCACTCAGAGCAAGAAGCGCCCGTGCATGACCCATTGAAATTTCTTTAGCTCTGAGAGCTTCCTGAAGATTTTCGGGTAATTTGAGCAGCCTGAGAAAATTTGTAACAGTCGAACGGTCTTTACCTACACGCTCTGCAACCTGCTCCTGAGTGTAATTATACTCCTCAATCAGTCTTTTATAACCGTGAGCAGTTTCAATCGGGTTGAGGTCTTCTCTTTGAATATTTTCAATCAAAGCTATTTCGAGCATTTCTGTTGAAGTATTTACATCCAGTACATAAGCCGGAATTGTATCCAATCCTGCTTCGATAGATGCTCTCATTCTCCTTTCGCCGGAAATAAGTTCGAATCCGTTGATTGAACGCCTGACAGTTATGGGCGAAATTACACCGTGCTTCAAAATAGATTTTTTCAGTCCGTCAAGAGCATCCGCATCAAAATCCTGACGCGGCTGATAGGGATTTGCACGTATTTTGGATATTTCAATATTTGCAATTATGCCTATTGAATTGTCTTCATCATCTTTAGAGACGGTAAAACCTCTTTCCGTACTAAATTCTACAGATGGAATAAGGGCACCGAGACCTTTTCCGAGACCGGGTTTTATTTTTGTGGATTTTGTCATTTTATTTTCAACAAATCCTTATTATTTTCAATAACTTCTTTTGCCAATTCAAGATAATTCTGTGCACCCGAGCATAATGCGTCATATAGAATTACGGGTTTGCCGTGACTTGGCGCCTCTGACAGACGCACATTTCTTGTTATCAGTGTTGAGAATACTTTTTTGCCGAAATGCTTTCTGACTTCTGCAACTACCTGATTCGATAACCTTAAGCGGGAATCAAACATCGTAAGCAGCACTCCCTCAATCTCAAGGTCGTGATTAAGCTGATACTGGACTATTGAAATTGTATTCAAAAGCTGACCCAAACCTTCGAGAGCATAATACTCGCATTGAACCGGTATCAATACAGAATCAGCGGCAGATAAAGCATTAAGTGTTAACAAGCCGAGTGAAGGCGGACAGTCTATCAGAATAAAAGAATAATCATCCCTGACTTCATCTAAAATTTTCTTTAAAATCAGTTCGCGGTGCTTGATACCAACCATTTCGATTTCCGCACCCACAAGATTAATATGTGACGGCACAAGAGAAAGATAGGGCATTTCTGTTTTAATGACGGCATCACGAATACTGTGTTTATTGACAAGCACTTCGTAAATTGTTTTATCGGAGCGTTTAGAATCAATACCCACACCGCCTGAGGCGTTCGCCTGAGGGTCAATGTCCACAAGTAAAACAGGAAGCTCTGATGCCGCTAAAGAAGCAGCTAAATTTATGGATGTCGTTGTCTTGCCGACACCGCCTTTTTGGTTCGCAATCGCTATTATTTTACCCATTTAACCAACTAATCAAATTTATACTCATTTTTTAAAAAAAGAAAGAAAAAAGCATTCAATATAATAGCATGTCTGATTACACCATTTTCAATTAAACTTTTCACTTCTTTAAAAGAAAATTCTTTTATTTTTATCAATTCATCATGGTCAAGATTCTGCTCGCTTACTTTTACACATTCCCGCCAAAGAAAGGTCGTGCATTTGTTATTCATAAATGCGGGATTGGGAAAAACCTCGCCGATTTTTTCAGGTATTCCGTTTCCCTCAAAACCTGTTTCTTCAAGACATTCGCGTCGTGCTGCATCAATAAACATTTCTCCCTGCTCGACCATTCCACCCGGCAATTCGAGAGTAATGCTGTCGGTTCCGTGCCGGTACTGCTCAATCATTACGATTTTGTTTTCAACAGTAACAGGAATTATATTGACCCAGTCAGGCGAATCAAGCATTACGAATTGGCTTGTCAAACCTGTTTCCGGGTTTTTCCGCTTTTTCATCCTGACTTTGAATATCCTCAAGTCTGTTACAAAATTGTCTTCGAGAGTTTCCCAATTCTTAATCAAAAAAAACCATTTTGAAAATGTGAAATACAGCAACTACAAATGTAACAATTTTTAAGTTGTTAAAACAGGTTTGATTGACTAATATTTTTATTATTAATAAAGTTCCGAAAATGAATTATAAATTTTTTAGCGGAAAATAATATTTTTTGAAAAAAATAGTTTGCATTTCAAAAATATTTGTTAAGTTTGAATCAGGAAACTAGCAAATAAGAAATTTAATATAGATTTGACTGAAAAATAATAGCCGCCCAAACAGCGGATTGTTGAATAAATAAAGGGACAAGTGTTATGAAAAAATCTATCGTTTTGCTATTAGCATCAATTTTAATGCTTTTCAGTTGTGGAAAGGAAGATGAAAATTCTCTTACTGCACCTACAACAGATGGGAAAGGAACACTTTCTTTTCTTCTTGATGGTGAAGTTTGGAGACCTAAAACAGAATTTTATATTCCTGTTACTCCCGCATCTCATGGCATGGAAATTTCTGTAATTCAATATGATACTAACAATGGAAATAAGGCAAACGAGTTAATCTTATTTCATATAGGAGCAAGAAATATTGATAAAAATAATTATTTTTCTATTGAAATTGATAGTGTTTTATTTGAAGGAAAGTATAGTATAAAAGAAGCATTGTTTTCAAAGGGGTTCAATCAAAATTATAATATTGTTGAATCTTTATCAAATTCAAATTTTGTAAACATAACTAAAATTCATCGTGATTATAAGTCGCATGTTGAGGGTGAAGATAATTGGGGATATTATACAATGGGTTCTTATATAAGCGGCAAATTTGAAATGACATTAAAAAATAAGAACGGAGATTCTGTTGTGATAACAGATGGTAGGTTCGATTTAATGAAACAAGCTTACTATAATTACTAGTTTTATTTTATTTATCTCCACCGCCGCTTGTGGCAGAGTGGTGGGGGTGGATATTCCAAGATTTCCTGTACCTTCAGTTTTTACAATTGACATTACGGAAATCTAAAAAAGGAGTAAAAAAATGAAAAAGTCTATCGTTTTGCTATTAGCATCAATATTGATGTTTACAATCGCCTGTAACGAAGGAACTACAACTCAACCTGTTAATAATGATGATATTATCAGCATTACATGGAGAGAAGAGAACCTTATGTCCCCGGTACCTTATATAACAATGATTGTTTACCAAAATGAGATTAAGTGTCTTCATAAAATTCTTTACAATACTGCACCTTTGATAGACAAAAGAGATTCAATTATCTTGAACAAATCTGTCTGGAATGAAATTATAAGTTCTGTTAATTTAGAAGCATTCATGCAATTGGATAATGAATATTTGATGCAGGATACGATGCTTCAGGATTATAGTTCTTTTTATATAGATATCAAAACTGCTAAGCAAACTAAAACAGTAAAATATGAAGATAATTTTGCTGAATACTATGTTATCAGAAGCCTGGACAGCATACTACGTTCTAAATATAAAGAACATTTTTCACTATAAACAATTGAGAAAAAGAAAAAAGTGAAATCAAATTTAAATAAAGAAAATTATAAGTATTAAAAAGGAGTAATGTTATGAAAATACTAAATTTTTTTTCCGTAGTATTATTAATGATGCTTATGGCAGCATGCGAACAAGAGCAGCCGACTAAAATTACCAATTTATCCAATAGTTACCTGCCTCTTGAAATTGGTAATGAATGGCGTTATAAATGCTATACATCATTTGACGATACTTTCGACTTATATTTCAAAGTCACAAACAAAACAACATTCAATGGTAAGGAGTATTTTAAAATTGAGCTTAATTTGTATTTCAATTCTGCTGGACCAATTGATTCAATACTTTATATCAGAACAACTGACAACGTATTTTATTATAAATATATCAACGGTAATGATTATATTTATAAGATTTTCAAGGATACTGTTTTAGAACATAATGAAAATACTCCGTTTATGAAAGTTCGTTTAGATGTTCA
>JAVSMQ010000001.1:2142998-2188667 GCA_032027125.1 Kapaibacterium sp. (SeqCode) | reverse complement strand
GGTTGGATTCTTGAAAACAAATAAATGCTTGTGATTCAGCAACTTACGGTGGTATAGCCACTAGAGATGTCATTAGGAACGAAGTGAAGAATCCATGATTTCATTAATTAACAGCCTGAATGTTTCGCTTCGCTCAACATGACCAGCCAAAAAGAGTGGTTTTATATTGTTACGATTATAAAATTCGTTGATTTTTTGAGAACATATCAACCCTTCCAGCCAAAGTGCCATTTCAGCAGTAAGCAGATGTCATCACTTCCTTTGAATATCTATTTTCGATAAGGCGCCGTCAATATAGAAGTCAATTTTGTTGACGCTTTTGTAGTAATTTTCAGAAATATAAACTCCGGTACTGTTGCGAGTCAAACCTTTGAACTGTGTTTTTGAAAGAGCCATATCGCCCTGCACGGAACACCCCGCAGATTCCGGAACTTCGATTTTGAGTTTTGCAGCACCGCAGTTGATGGTTACCTTTGTCATCGGTACCAAAGCACCAAGTTTAATATCTGCGTCAATAGCACCTGCATCAATATCAAGATTGGCAATTTTCAAATTGTTTAAATCCATATTGATTTTAGATGCTCCGGCACTGATTTCCAAATCCCAGACAGGATTCTTAAACAGTTGAAATTTTGTATATCTTGATGATGAACTGATATTATCTCCTTCTCCGTGGCTGTAATTTATAACAACTGTAGAATCGTTCGGATTCTCTGTAACCACCTGACAATATCCTGAACCGGAGTTTAGATGATAAAGATAATCATCTGTGCCGGCAAAGTCAAATTTGCCGGCACCGCCTGAAAAAATTAAAACAGCATTCTTTATTTCCGGTCCTGATTTGTCATCGTAGCTTGTACAGTTAATTTTTGCATCGTCCATTATATTAATTTTTGTACTGACATGGTCGAACAAATTACAATAACCTGCAATGAATGATATTAAAATTAGTGCCAGCAGCACTCCCGAAAGTGCCATTATAATGTTGCGCATAATTTCCGGTATTTTGAGAAATGAAATTCCCCAAAAAATCAATATCAGGGGCCACCAGTCAAACACTTCCTCAAAACCGATGGTCATAACTCCAAGATTGTCAAGTAGTAGAAATAATCCCAAAAATATTAGAAAGGTTCCCCAAAAGAATACACCGCTTTTCATAAATTACCCCTTTCTTTTATATGAAGATTTGTAAATAATATATGCACCCATTCCAACTAAAAAGACGGGCCAAAATTTTATTAAATCTATCTCAGGCATAAATTTATCAAGCATAATTATTACTCCGAAAACTATAAGTACATATCCTGCAATCATTCTTCTGTTTAATTTGCTGTTATTATCTAAGATTTCAACATCATCCGATATATTTTCTAAGTCCGGTTCGGGATATATACATTCGGCATCCTCATCATTTTGAGGGACGAATATCCATAAGCCTAAATAAACTAAGAGGCTTAATCCCCAAGCAAAAACCGAAACCACAAATATCACTCTGATAATTACGGGGTCAACATCAAAATATTCTCCAAGACCCCCTGCCACTCCGCCAAAAACCTTACTTGTATTTGATCTGTATAATTGTTTAGTCATTTCATCACCTTTTATCAACGTTTTTTTTTATATCTATTCAATAATACGCTATATATGAATACTTGTTTCAAAAATAATAATGATGTGTTCGAGTACAGTTTTTTGAAAAAGTAAAGATTTAGATTTTGTTAATCGGAAAGGAAGTTAAGAGTACTTGAATTAATTCTCCACCCCCTGCCCCCGCCGGCGGGGGACAAATACAAAAAACACAGGAATTAGTCACTCTGAGGTGTCCTGAAATTGGTTGACACATAGAATAAACAATTTGTCAACTAAAATAAGGATTAAACTATGTCACGCGAAGGACGCAGCTTAGTGGAAAAACGGCGGATAGCCGAAGAGTATCTTTTGGGTACAGAGAGTCAGGCATCACTCAATATGAAGTATCGGATAAAAGGTAATTCAGCAATTTTGAATTGGATTCGTCAATTTGGTTTTGAACCATTGTACGAATTAAAAAAGGCAGAAAAGATGAAAAAACCGGTTGATGACAAATCTCTGTTAGTTGCAGAGAATCAGGAATTACGACGTCGACTGTCAGAACTGGAGTTAAGTTTGGAGCATTCCAAATCGGACAGCAGCGAAGTTGATTCATTAAAGAAAAAGTTAGAGTATGCCGAAATGTCAGCAATTGCCTATAAGAAAATGTTAGAAATTGCTGAAGAGACATTAGGTATAGATATACGAAAAAAGCCTGGAGCCAAACAGTGAGCAAATTATCAGAAAATCGTGCATATAGTGTATCAACACTATGTTTGCTGTTTGGCAAATCAAGACAGGCATACTACAAATCAGTGAACGATTCCACGAAGCCGGTTATTGATGAAGACTTTATCATTAAARAAGTAAAAGCYTACAGAGTAGAACTGCCTAAATGCGGTGTCAGAAAGCTATTTGAACATCTGACAGAAGATCATCCTGAAATTGTTAATTTTGGAAGAGATGCTTTATTTGACCTTCTGCGTGATCGACGAATGCTGGTTAGACAAAGGAAGAAAAAAGTTGTTACAACCCAGTCCTACCACTGGTTGAATAGGTATGACAATTTGATAAAAGAACTGAAAGTTGAAAGACCAAATCAAGTGTGGGTGAGCGACATTACGTATATTCGTTATGCAAATAAGTTTTGCTATTTATTTTTAATAACAGACTTATATACAAGAAAAATTGTAGGTTTTAAAGTGGCTGATACACTTGAAGCAAAGAATGCCTTGGATGCTCTTAAAATGGCAAGAAGAACTGCTAAAATGGATTTAAATGGTCTTATCCATCATTCAGACCATGGTGTTCAATATTGTTGCTCTGATTATATAGAAATGCTTGATAATATGAATGCTGTAAGCAGTATGGCAGCTAAAGGTAATCCTTATGAAAACGCGGTTGCAGAGAGAGTCAACGGAATTCTTAAAAACGAATGGCTTGATAATGAAAAGTTTAAGACTTTTGATCAAGTTGTTGGAAAAGTAAAACAGGTAGTCAAAATTTATAATTCAAAAAGACTTCACATGAGTTTGAATTATAAAACACCGGATTTTGTATATTATAAATTTTATGAAAATGTTAATTGATACTCAAAATTACTAATTTGAGTATCAATTATTTTATGTATTTTTGAATCTAAAGTGTCAACTTTTTTTAGGACAAGACACTCAGATGCTCTTTCAACTGTTAGTAAATAAATACATCTGAAGTATATTTACTCTTTCATGATTTTGTATGACTTTTCTCCGATTTTGATGATATAAACTCCTGATGTATATTGAGATAATTTTATATCACAATTTTCATTCTGCGGATTGGTTATACCTAATATACTGCCTTTTAAATCATAGATATAGATTTGATTGAGCAATTTGTTACCGGTGATAAATAACCTGCCGCTTTTGTTATCCATCCTGACATTAATGTTATCAATTTCAAGAGTTTTTCGAACATCTGAAGGAATTCCGCAAATACTGCCTGTACGATGAATATCATACTGAAACATTTTCCATTCAGGACCCTTTCCAATGCCGAGTGATACAGCATAACCGCGTCCGTAATTAGTACTGAAATCAGGATAATCGGTATGTCCGCCAACAACAAATGCATCCAATATTCCATCATTATCAAAATCAGCTATAACCGGCGCGTGGTCAATTGAGAATACATCACCGTAATGCGTTTCCAAATCAACTCTGCTGATTTCACTTCCGTTTGTTCCTTTAAGCGAAATTAGCAGCCCGCCCTGAGTACCGAAGATTACATCGGGCAATCCGTCATTATCAATATCCGATAGCGCAGCACCGCGAAATGACTGTTTGAAGTTTGGTATATCATACTGCCACAGAATGTTGCCGTCATATTTTAAAGCATATACCTTTGATGCACTTGTAAACACAATATCGCAGAAGCCGTCATCATCCAAATCTCCTGTCACAACCGGTGACCCGATATAAGTTGCTGACTTAAAAGTCCATTTGACTGAGCCGTCAGCGGCATTGACAGCCCACAATGTACCGTTGTAATCACCGAGCATCAAATCCATTTTGCCGTCATTGTCAATATCCGAGGCAGCAGTACCGTGATAAACAAGACCCTTCAATTCAATAGACCAAAGCAGCGAATTGTCAATGCCTTTATAAGCATATAATTTACTGTTTTCGTTAAAGCTCCAAGTTCCAGCCAAAAAATCAAGCATACCGTCACCGTCGAGGTCAACGATTGTTGGTGCTGTCTGTACCCATGAATTCGGGTCAACAAGTAATTCCCATTTTACCGAGCCGTCCATGGCGTTTAGACATAGAATGTAACCACCCATTTCACCATGCAAAATTTCATTTTGTCCATCACCGTCAATATCGGCAACTGTTGGCGGAGAATCGCTGCCCCTCGAATCGGTCTTCCACTTTACAGCACCTGTTAATCCGTCAAAACAGTAGGTAAATGGATTGCAGGAACTTGCCACAACAACATCCAGCCTGCCGTCATTATCAACATCAAAAATTAGCGGAGCAGCATCGTTGCATCCTTCCTGAATGTCTGATGTATTGTATTTCCACAATAATGATCCGTCTTCAGCATTTAAAGCATAAACATTGCTGTCGTTTCGGTAACATCCGAAAACAATTTCATCTTTCCCGTCATTATCAATATCGCCGGCGGCTGATTGCCCGTAAGATGAATCAAAAGTATCAAACCACCATTTTATCTGCGGTGTCTGCGAGTTTAATCCCGTGTTAAACATCATAAAAATAATAAGTATCAAATATTTCATCAAGTCAGCCTCTCAATCTCAAAGTTTCATTTATAAAACACTTCCGTCAATTTTAAATATAGCAAAAATAATAAGAATGTAGTTAATTTAATATAACAATTTTGTAATATTTTTATACGGAATTACTACAAATTTCTGAAAATTCTGATTCCGATTGACAGCGAAAACCGCCGCCATGGTTCGTCCTCAATAATACTGTTCAGACTGTAAGACGCTGATAGATACGGACTCGCATAATAACCTAACGCGAGGCTTGCATCATAAGCAGCGAAAACGGAAGGAGAAATTACGACAGTTTGTAAATTCTGAATTTGTCCTGTTAAAATGGTACGCTTCTCAAATGGGACATTATCAGATACAGCTTGCTCGGTATATTCACTTTTTCCGCTTAGAAGAACATCAAATTTCAGGGCTGCACCGATGCTTACATGAGTTTCAAAAAGCCGTCTTTTAGCTCCAATTTCAAATTCGATATAGGATATAGTTGAATTAAATCCAAAATCTGTAATAAAGTCTCCGTTACGTGTCGGCAATGAATTCCGTACGGTAAAGCTGCCTTTAATTGTGGTGTATGACAAAGAGGTATTGACCGCAGTATATCCGTCGGGCCAATATTCTGCCGAAAGCCCGAATTGACTGCTGCTGCCAGTGCCGTCTTTAAATTTGCAGCATTCAATCATGTCTTCTTCAAGATTAAATTCACCCTTATGTGAGACATCCGAGAGCCCTGCATTAATACCGATAAATATTACAGGTATTTTATACGGCATTCTGCCGCCGGTCTGCCAGTCGAATCCCTGAGCTTTGCTGAGAGATGACATAGAAGAAAACAAAATTACTGAAAGCAGCAATATCAGAATTCCTGACTTGTTATCTAAAATAAAAGAGTTAAGTAAATTGATTCGTAAAATACATTTTCGCAATAAAAGGAAGAAATCCCCCTTAATCCCCCTTGAAAAGGGGGAAAGTGAGCGTAGCGAGCAGGGGGATTTTTGATTTCGCGAATAAGAATTTTTATGTAAGCAAGGAGTTATGAATACAGAAAAATTGTTTACCAATATCATCAGCGACTTTTCAATTTTGAAAAACTCATTTATCCGGCTTTTGATTTGTATCATTTGCTTACCGGAAATGGTTGAATTAATCTGATAGCAGGAGTTGTGAGTTCAATCAAATACATTCCTGAAAGAAATCCTGTTACATCTGCCTCTATCTGATATTTACCGGATGTCATTTCGCTTCTGATAAGGGTTTTGACTTCCTGACCGAATATATCCAATATTCTAACTTGGGCAGATGTTGAATAAGGCAGTTCAAATTCAATATCATCTCTTCCGCTGACAATATTGTTTACTACTTTCAAATTGAACTTGCCGTTGATTGACGGCAGTGCTTTGTAAGCAATTCCGCAGACAGAATCAGTATAATAAACACCGTTTGTTTTAAGTAGAGTGAAAATATTGTCACAATTACCATCGCCGAATTTAGGTTCGATAAATGATATTTCCGTAGCAATTGCATCACCGAGATAAGTACGGAATTTCAGAAAAATCAATGTATCCCGAGCCATAAAAAAGCCGGTGCCAAGAGTTCTGATGTCGAGCTTAAGTTCCTGAGTTTCAGGATTTTCAATACTATCTCCGTTATAAACAGCCCCCTGAGCAGCTGTTCCAATTGTTCTGATGCCTGCAAATTCGAGCAGAGAACGGTTATAGAAAAGGGTAGTCTTAAACGATTTTGCAAATTGAGCAGGTCTGGTGCCGTTGCTAATTAATGTTACGGGGACTTCAATCAAAGTGCCGGGTCTTGTTCTCAGGTTTTGCGGTATGCCGAGTGTTGCAGCAATAGGCGGTATGCTTCTGGCTTTAAGTTTTATATTTGCTTCTTTGGCAGTAATCGTATTTGACTTAAATTTGATATTAGCCTCATAAGAATCAAAATCACCGCCATCGGCAATAAAACTGACAAGTAAAGTATCACTCGAATTTGGATTTATATCCATAAAAACCTGGGATGCAAAAAACTTTCCTGTCGGGCTTATGGTAATTGAAACACTAAGTATTTCATTACCTGTATTATAAATCTTGATTACAGTATCTCTGTTCGATGGACATTCAGTGCTGCTGACAATAACATTGCCCATGTCAATTTCATCATAACGAACTTCTAATCTCGGGCTTCTTACAAAACCTTTAAGATAAATATATTTATATCTTTTGTCCGGCTGAACGCCTTGAATATTTCTGTCGAAAATATCGCTTTCGATTCTGATTCGTGCAGCAAAGTATCCAATATCACTTGGTTTCAATTCGAGCGATGCTACCATCTGCTGCTGAGGGTTAAGATGCAGACCGTTTGTCTGGAATTTGTTAACAAATTTAATATCAGGATGCTCATTATCATCAGTATCATTCAATACAACCTGTGATTTTACTCCAAACGGCAGGTTTCCGTCATTCTTTAAACTCACTTCAATATTTAGTATATTATCTAACTTGATGTCATCTAAATAAATTGTATCATTATGCGTAGCGTGTGTTGAATACGCTATCGAAAGTTTTTGTTCTACTCCGGTACCTTTAATTCGGGTCCAGGCATAATCCACAGAATCCGGGAACTCAGCTTTTAAAGGATGATACAGCAGTTTAAGAAACATAGAATCCATACCACGGTCTTGAGGATTGTACTGAACATCTAAATAAATGATGCTGTCTGGATAAATATCAATTGTATTTTGGGGTAAATCCTGTACTATTATTTCCGGCGGTGTAACTGGTTGAGTAATCAGTATAGGTTCAAGTTTAATAACCGGCTGATTTTTTGTCCAGACATTTTTTACCCGCCAGGTTTTATGAGGGGTGATATTCGGGAAAATGTAAACTGAGTCAAAATCAATATCATCTTCAAAACCGGAAACAAAATAAATTGTTTTTTTGACTCTCAGAAAAAAAGTATCAATTTTTGAAATGGGCTGGGCTCCCAACTCATCACTCGGAAGCAAAGACATAGCCAGAAGTGCTTCATGCCAGCCGGGCTTAGTTATTAAAGTATCTTTAGCAAGGAAATTTATTCTGATTGTATCTTCCTGACCGGGCTGAAAGGATTTTCTGAGGTCGGACAATCGGCTGAAAAGTGTCCACTGTTCGTTTGTAGTTCCATTAGGGCTGAGACCGAGATAAAATGCCGGAACTGAGTTAGTCATCCATAATGGCTTTTCACCTGTATTTTTGACTGTAAATTTAATTTGCAGTGTGTCGTTCAAAAAGCAGGGACCATAATTGATAACGGGCGATTCATGCGGAACTACAGAAGTAAATTTGCCTGCATACTCTTCGGAATACAGGTTTAAACCAAGACAGATACTAATCAGCCAAATAGTGAAAAATACCTTAACACTACCCAAATCACATAAAAATCTATATTTAGCAGACATTTCTAAAAATATCATCAGCATTTTGTCCCAAAATCAATTTAATATTGTAACAAATTCCTTTCTAAACAGTCTTAAAAGTAACTAAAATGTAGATAATATTAAAATATTTGAAATATAATCGTACAATTTTACGTTAATTATAGAGTTTGATAGATGTTTTTTATTTTAAATTAAGGGATTCTAAAAATGTTGAGAAACATAATCATAATTTTGGGTTTGATTATTTTGCCGTTCGGATTACAGGCGCAGCCTAAATTGGAACTTGTCGGCGGTGATACAAAGAACTGGGGTAGGGTTACTCTCAAACAAAGCCCGCTGAAATTTAATCTCGTTTTAAAAAATTCCGGCAATCAGGAGTTGAAAATTACAAGACTTAAACCAACATGCGGATGCACGACTGCTCCGCTTAAAACTAACGAACTGAAACCGGGCGAATCTACAACTGTTGAAGTTTCTTTGAGCATTCAGGGAAATTCCGGAAAATTGCACAAACAAATCGCAATTGAAACTAATGACCCTGCTAAACCTTATGTTAATTATATGCTCATGGCTGAGGTGGTGCTGCCTCTTACAGTCAGTCCTACTACTTATCTGCCGTTCAGTAATCTTCAGGTTGGAGTCGAATCGCAAGCCAAACTTAAAATCAAAAATACATCTGAAGGAAGTATTACTTTGACTGAAATTAAGACAAATCTGCCTGAGCTTAAGGTTAATCTGAAGAATGACCTGCTGCTGAAACCCGGACAGGAAGTTGAACTTATTGCAAAGATTAAACCCGGAAAGAGCGGAAATTTGAGTGCAAGAGTAAGTATCAAAACTAATAATGTGGAAATTCCCGAATTGGTTATAAATGGTTTTGGTAAAGTCGAACCGTCTCCATTTTTCAATAATTAATTTTATTAGAAAATCCTGACGGAATTTGTTCCCTGCCCTCTAAAAAATGTGTTGATAAAATTCAGCCCCAAACTAAGATTTATTGGTTTGGGGCTGTGATTTATATTTTCACATCCATTTTTTAAAAAACCACACGTTTGAACTCTGTCTGAATCACGGATTGAACTGATTACACCGATTCCACGGATTTAAAATCAGTGAAATCCTTTAATCCGTGTAATCAGTGATTCTGACAAATGAGTGGTTGTATTTCTAAAGTTCCACGATTCGTAACTCTGACGCCGCAGGCGAAGAGTCCATGTTTTCATTAATCAACAGCCTGGATGCTTCACTCCGTTCAGCATGACCAATCATGGAATTCATTTTTATCTCGTAGAGATTAAATATTGGTAACAAACTTAACCCCTTTTGATGCGTTATCCCATTGGGATTATATTTTGATTACTCCACAACCAAAAGCTTACCTGAGTGTGTTTGGCTGCCGTCAATTATTTGTATTAGATATGTTCCATTAGTCAGAATTAGAGGTATATGCATTTCAGTGCCGATTAGCTGAGAATCAAGTTGTCTGACTAACTTTCCGTTAATATCAAAGATTTCAAGTTTAACTTTGCTGCCAAAATCCTGAATACCTGATATTGTAAGGGTTCCCTTATGATAATCTGTCTCTATTGTTGTATTTTCAGATTTATTTTCAACACTTGTAAATACCTTATTCAAATCCCAGGCAATGATAGAGCCACCAAAATCCGGATAACCAGTACCTCCATAAAGTACATCATTTGATTTGTTGATATTCATAAATCCTCTCGATGGAAAATCTATCAGATTCCATAATTTATCATCAGATAATCTAATGATTGATGTTTTATAAGATTGTGTACCGATATATTCTTGAGATATAAATACAAAATCACTTATTTCCAAATTAATATTTTGATGATTATAGTTCTTAAACAATGTGTAGTTTTCAGTATTGTATATTTTTAAATCATCCCAATACAATTTAAATCCTACTAATTGGCTATTTGAAGAAAAATGAATTTTTTGTGTTTCATCAGTAGTATTTCCGATTCTTTCCAATTCTTTTATTAGTTTATTGGTGTGTGCATCCCACAGTTTTAGTGAAACATAAGTTTTACCAAATATATCCTGTCCGCTGCCGCCTGTTGCAAAAAATCTCCCGTCGGGGGAAAAGGCGATTTTAGTTATCATTTCTTCTGTTTTGATTTTTTGACGTTCTCCTGTTGTAATATCAAAAATTACTATAGAGGAATCGTGACCCTTATTAGGAATCGGAGGATAGCTAATTGCAGCATAAGCAATTTTGCTTGAATTAGGTATAAAATTGACACCACCTCCAAGACCAACTTTTTTTGACTCCCCAGTCAATAAATCTGTAACAATAACTCCACTATATGAGGTAGCAAGATACTTGCCGTCATCCGAAATATCAATTGATTCGATGTCATACTTTTCTGAAAATTTAGGCAATTCTCTGATAATTTTTCCGGTATTACCGTCAATCTCAAAAACCTTTAATTCGATAACAGGTTGTCCGAGACCATCATTCGAACCATTTCTGTAAGCAAAAATATTTCCGCTCGGATGGACTGCAAATCCATCTATACGCCCAATAGAAGAGTCAGCTACCCAAAGAATATTCGGGTCAAGCTCCTCCAGCACACCCGTCTGGCTCCTAGCCGGACTAAGATTCAAGAATAGCAGCACCAAAGCCGCCGCCGTTAAAAACATTTTTTGTTTCATTGATTTATACCATAATTTAAAAAGTATTTTCAAAATTGCATACTCTATACTAATAATAACACATCAAAAGAAAATGGACTTTTAAAATTTCAATTTTCTTAATCGAATATTATAAATCAAATTCTTTATTTCTTGATTACTTAAAGTAGCTGTTTTGCCTTTATCGTAAATTGAAATCAAATTTACTTCAATCTGCTCCGATTTTTGATTGTTTGAGATGAATATTATTGTTTCAACATAGCTTATAACCCTCATTCCACCCCTTTTTCCTTTTCCCTTGCTTTGCACAGCTACTCTAATTTTATATGCATCATTTCCTAATTGCTCACCAAGTCTTGGAGAATTTAAGAGTTCATTTTCAAGTTCTGACAATTCTGATTTTAGAGAAGGATATTTTTTGAGCAATGGTTTTGCGAGTCGTTTGAATGTTTCAGTTACATTAATTGTTACATTCATCAAGAAATTCCGAAAGTGAAGTTAGCTTTTTGCCTGTTTTCTTTGCATCGTCAATTTCATCGAATCCTTCAATAATAGAGTTCATAACCTGCAATTTATTATTAAGCAAATCATTCTCACTTAGCAGTGTTTTCCATACTTCTAATGGTACCAACACAGACGTCTTTTTACCTGCCGAATCAGTAACATAATTTAGTTCATAACTCATTTCAACACCGGAATTAATTATTAAGTATTTGCATTTAAAACGACTATAATTTATATTTAGTTTGAATCAAATTATTTAACTCTTTACTCCCCTCTCACCACCTGATAATACTGAACTTCTTTCCAGAAATAAACTTTAACTTAATATACTCATACAGAATTACGTTCTATAACCTTATAATCAAATGATTTTTGAGTAGGTTCCACATTTTGGGAAAAAGCTACTGTAATTGCTAAAAAGAAAATTGCTATTATCTTCATTTCATTAATCCCTACTCAGTTACTAAAAATTTTGAGAAATACTGATTTAGGCCTTCTGTAATTGTTAGCAGGAATGTTCCCCTTGGTAAAATAAGCGGTACCCGAATTTCAGAGTTGTTTGCTTGTGATTTGAGTTGATGTACAATTTTTCCATTAATATCAAATATTTCGATATTAATTTGATTACCAATTGAATGAATGCCTTTTACAGTCAAAGTTCCTTTCGAATACATAGCAATAATTGTAGTTTGATTTACATCTTCTTGTACTGAAGTCATAATACTATTTAAACTATATGCATACAAATGTGTAGTTGTACCTAGTATTATAGCATATAATTCATTACTATAATTTAAACCACGAGGAGACATATAATTCGCAACATTATAAGCTTTTTCATCCTTTTCATAATTCCAAATGAGAGTACTTGGTCCAAGAGTACTAAAAGTTATTAAAGAATCATTTATAAAACAAAATTTACCAATTCCTTTAATCGGATAAATATTTTCATCATATTTTCTGAATAATGAAGAACTAACAGTATTAAACATATATACTTTTCCATTATAAGGAAGAAAAGCTAGTAATTTACTGTTATTACTAAATTCTATATTTTGAAAGTTGTAATTTGTGTTTTCCATTTTTTCTAATTCTTTAATTAGTTTATTGGTTTGGGCATCCCATAACTTTAATGTAGTATAAGAAGGAGAATTACCTGTATAGAGACTTCCTCCTGTAGCAAAGAAACGTCCGTCATGAGAGAAGGCGATTTTGTAAATCAACTCTTCTGTTCTGATGTATGCACGTTGTTCAGTTTCCAAATCAAGAATTACTATGGAAGAATCACTACCAATTGTACCACCATCATACAGACTTCTATATGCAACTTTATGAGAATTAGGTAAAAATGTAACAAGATTACCCAATCCAACAACTTTTGATATACCAATTGTTAAATCTGTGATTATGACACCATCATAAGAAGTCGCAAGATACCTCCCGTCATCAGATATGTCGATAGATTCAATATCGAATTTATCGGAAAATTTAGGTAATTCCCTGATAAGTTTTCCGGTTTTGCCGTTAATCTCAATAACCTTAAGTTCTCTTTTTCCCTCGCCTAAGCCGCCCTTGGCACCATTTCTGTAAGCAAATACATTTCCGTTCGGATGGACTGCAAATCCATCAATAATACCGATTGAAGAATCAGCCACCCAAAGAATATTCGGGTCAAGCTCCTCCAGCACACCCGTCTGGCACAAAGCCGGACTAAGATTCAAGAATAGCAGCACTAAAACCGCCGCCGCCGTTAAAAACATTTTGTGTTTCATTGATTTATACCATAATTTAAAAAGTATTTTCAAAAATGTAAATCTTATAATTAGACTGACACATCAGATTGAAAAAAGTCTCAAATTTTGTTGAAAAATATTCTCTTAATCTTAACTTAATTTTACCTTTTAGCCCAATCTTTGAGTTTTTCGGTAAATTCAGCCTCTGTGAACCGGCTTTTATCATAAAGCCCGGCAGCTTTTCTCTGACGGTATGCTTCATAAACGCTAACGGCACATGCAACCGATATGTTCAGACTCTGAATCATTCCCACCTGCGGAATCAGAAAGTTGCCGTCAGCCATTTCAACTGCCTTACCGCTTACTCCCGAGTGTTCGTTGCCGAAGACTAATGCCGCAGATTCGGTTAGATTTAAATCGTAAAGTGAAACTGAGTCCGATGCCATGTGAGTAGTATAAATTGCTGCACCTTTATCTTTGAGATAAGCATAACATTCATCAACAGAATGAAATCTTTTGTAGTCAATCCACTTACGGGCGCTTGCAGAACTTTTTTCGCCAAGTTTCGGAAACGGCTGGCTTCCGTCATAAATCAGACAAACTTCGAGGATACCAACGGCATCGCATGACCTCAGACAAGCAGATAAATTATGCGGGTCTGCAATGTTCTCAAGTACGATAGTCAAATCCGGCTGCCGCTGCGACAGTACTTTTTTAAGTTTGGATAACCGTTCTTCCGATATGATGGTTGTATAATCTGCGTCAGCGAATTTCATGATATAATTGCAAAATGTTTGAAAACTTATATTCAAAAATAGTTCAAAATTGCGAATTTCCAATATTATTTATCACAATTCTTTAGACTATAATTATGGATATTGCGTAACTCAAAATATATTTGACAAAAATTATTTATCAATAAATATAAAGATAAATATTATGAATGAGAAGGTAATTAAATCGTTAGAAACTGCGGTACGGTTAGAAGAAAGCGGCATTTACTTCTTTTCAAATGCAGCACGCAAATTCTATCGAATCAGTGAATTGAAAAACAGTATGGAAACCTTTGCCAAATCCAAAGTATTTAACAGAAATTTTTTTAATGATTTACTTAATCAGGAAAAAAAGCTGGGATTAAAAGTAAACGATTCAGGATTTGAAAGTGTGGATTTATCAAAATTCGGAGTTATTCTCGAAGATATTTCAGTGGTAGGGGAAAACAGTATGCCGGTTGATGTTCTGAATTCTGCGTTCAATTATATCCTTGAGTCAGCCAGATTTTTCTCGTCAATGAAAAAAGCTCTCGGCTATTCCGTGCAGTTCGATAAAATAATTAATGAGAACAAGGTTATATTCGAATTGATTAAAAAACATATCCATAATTATACGGTTGAAGTATATTTTTACGGATATGAATAGTTTGTGTTATTAAAAGATGATGGCTGAAATTTAAAACGGATAATCATACTCCACATAGGACCACACTTTTTGGCGTGTCACTCTGAGCTTGCGAAGAGTCCATGTATTCATTAATTAACAGCCTGGATTCTTCACTTCGTTCAGCATGACACCGTTGGAAATTGTTTTATATTTAAAACATTTCAACTCGTTAACAAACTAATCCTTAATAACTCACCGAACGCCGCTATTCAATTTCAAATGTCCAGATGATTTTGCCTGATTTGTCCATATAAAACATCTTTTCATCTTTCCAAACTTCAGCAATGCCATTGTTAAATTCACGTGCATAATCGAACTGGGGATTAATAACAAGATTTCCTTTTGTGTCTATAAATCCGAATTTCCCGTTTACATCAACCGGCGCCAATCCTGACGAAAAGTTCCCGGCAGAAATATATTCCGGCTTAATTTTGAATTCGCCGGCTTTATCTATGTAACCCCAGTAACCGCTTTCGTGCTGGACGGAAGCAAGCCCTTCACTAAAACCGTTCGCTGCGAAGTATCTTGGTCTGATTGCGTAATTGCCGCTTCTTTCAATAAATCCGTACCGGTCACCCTCAAGTACTTTTGCCATTCCGTCGTGAAAATCCCAAGCAAGGTCGAAAACCGGATTTATAATAATAATGCCAGTATTATCAATATAACCCCATTTTTTGTCGGTCATAAAGGCAGCACGTCCTTCAGAAAATCTGTTCGCATGCTCAAATGCCAAATTATTTATAGGACTGCCGAATTTATTTACGTGATAATAGTTGCCATTATTCATCACAACTGCTAAATCTTCATAAAATGTTCCGGCATAATTAAACGGAGCATCCAACAAATTGCCGTTGATATCGCAATAAGTATAATATTCAATATAAACATCAATAACCTTATTCCGTGTTGCAATAGGAACCAGTCCGCAGTTGTATTTCCCAAGATTTCGGGCGCCTGCGTCAAGCACAATACTGCCTTTTTCATTAATCAGCAAGAAATCTGAACTCAAATAAATAAACCACAGAAAATTTTCTCTCTGAACAGTTGCAATTCCATTTTCAAAATATGCAGATGTAGGAATGGTAAATGTTTTGAAAGTTTTGCCCTGATATTTTAAATTAATATAACTGATTTCAGTTGTATAATCAAAAGGTATAGCTAAATCGCCGTTTGGATTTATATAACCGAGTTTCTTTCCTTCAACAACAGGTATTAACTGTGCAAATAATGAAACGCCCGTTAGCCACATAAATAAAGACAAAATCAATAAATATTTCAATTTTCTACATCACTAAATTCAATAATGCACAAGTGACGAATTAATTTATAAGTAATTAGATTTTTTTTTATTACTGAACTCTACCGGAGATGTCAATAAATTTCCGCAGTAAATTGAAAATTATATAAATGAGGGAATAATACTCTCCGGCACAGGAAGGACAGATAAGTTCTAAATAAATTCAAGGAATTTCGTAATCTTTACAATATATAAAGCTACTTTTTGACTTGTCATCCTGAGCTTGCGAAGGATCCAGGCTGTTAATTAATGAATACATGGACTCTTCGCAGGCTCAGAATGACCCATCATGGAGTATTATTTTAATAATAATAGAATGAATCAAACCTTTCCGATGGCGGGGGGATATAAATCAATTGCCATTTCCTCATAATTAAACAAATATAATTCCTGTTTTGTGATAAAAATAACTAAAAAGCCGAAACAATTTGTTCAGGTGAATATATATTTTTATGTTTGTAAATTGTTTTTTGACGATATTACTTTCGAGTAATATTTGGTGAAATTCTTTTGGAGTATTTATGGATGTAGAGATATTATCTCGGATTCAGTTCGCGTTTACTATAATGTTTCATTATATATACCCGCCAATGAGCATTGGCATCGGCATACTTTTGATTTTTATGGAAGGTATGTATCTCAAAACAAAAAATCCAATGTATGAACGAATGACCAAATTCTGGGTTAAAATTTTTGCGTTAACTTTTGCCATGGGTGTTGCTACCGGAATTGTTATGGAGTTTGAATTCGGTACCAACTGGTCAACTTATTCACGGTTTGTAGGCGATGTATTCGGCAGTGCTTTGGCGGCGGAAGGTATTTTTGCATTCTTTCTGGAATCAGGCTTTTTAGCAATCCTGCTTTTCGGTTGGAACAAAGTGGGACCAAAAATGCACTTTTTCTCGACAATCATGGTTGCTCTCGGTGCTCACATGAGTGCGGTTTGGATTGTTGTAGCAAATTCATGGATGCAGACACCTGCCGGTTATCATATTGTCGGTGAAGGATTGAATGCAAGGGCTGAAATAACTGACTTCTGGGCAATGGTATTCAATCCCTCCAGTGTCGAAAGACTAAGCCATACGATCGGCGGTGCATGGCTAACAGGAGCTTTTTTGGTTATAAGTGTAAGTGCATGGTATTTGATAAAGGGCAGACACATTGATATGTCTAAATCAGCTTTTAAAATTGCTCTGATGTTTGCCGCTTTTGCCTCTTTATTGCAATTGTTTACCGGGCACAGTAGTGCGGTTGAAGTTGCTGAATATCAGCCTGCAAAAATTGCAGCTTTCGAAGGTCATTATAATACTGAGCCGGGTGATTTATATATTGCAGGATGGGTTTTTGATGATGAACAAAAGGTGGTTGGTGTCAAAATTCCCGGGATGCTGTCTTTCCTTTTGTATTTTGATGCCTCCAAACCCGTTACGGGTCTGAATGAGTTTGCTAAGGAGGACAGACCGCCTGTCAATTTGGTATTTCAGACATATCATATTATGATTGCAATCGGAATGTTTTTTATAGCATTCACTCTTTTTGGAGTTTTTCTTTTATGGAGAGGAAAACTGTTTGATAATAAATGGTTTCTTAAAATATCGGTTATTACGGTATTATTACCGCATATCGGCAATCAGGTGGGCTGGGTATCTGCAGAAGTCGGAAGGCAGCCTTGGATAGTTTACAATTTAATGAGAACCAAAGACGGCTTGTCGAAAGTGGTATCTGCTGATAATGTACTGTTTTCATTGATATTATTCACACTCATATATGCACTGCTTTTTGTGCTTTTCATTTTTCTTTTAAATCACAAAATACAGCATGGTCCTGAAGAATCTGATTCGGATAATGATGTTTATTCCGATAAACAATTAAATGTAATAAGCAGGTAGGGGGCAGTAATGTACGAAGGATTTGATTTAAATTTGATTTGGTTTATTTTGGTAGGTGTACTTCTTACAGGATATGCTATTCTTGATGGTTTTGACCTCGGAGTCGGTGCACTTCATTTATTTGTCAAAGGTGATGATAACCGCAGAATTATGATAAATTCAATAGGTCCGGTCTGGGATGGGAACGAAGTATGGCTTGTAACAGGCGGAGGTGCTCTGTTTGCTGCTTTCCCTGATGTTTATGCAACTGTATTTTCATCATTTTACCCGGCAATAATGCTGATTTTAGTAGGTATTATTTTCAGGGCGGTAGCGATAGAATTCAGAAGCAAAAATGAATCTCTTATCTGGAGAAAGTATTGGGATATAGCATTCAGTATATCAAGTATAATTATAGCACTTCTTTTTGGTGTTGCTTTAGGAAATGTAATTCAGGGGTTACCCGTAAATGCCGAAAAAGAAGCGTACATATCTTTTTTCAGCCTTGTTAATCCATACGCTTTGCTTGTCGGGGTGACAACAGTAGCATTATTTATGATGCACGGTGCAATATATGCTGTAATGAAAACCGAAGGCGAGCTTCAGGCTACTGTTCGCTCATGGGTAAATAATACAATTATCTTTTTTGTAATATGCTATATTACAACGACAATGGCTACACTTATTTATGTTCCGCACATGACAACCGTATTTAAAATGCATCCGGAGTTTTTCATTCTTGCTCTGCTGAATATGCTTGCCGTGGCGAATATACCTCGTGAGATTTTCAAAAAAAGGGAACTGTTTGCATTTATATCCTCGAGCTTAAGTATAGCGGCACTTCTTGGTTTGTTCGCACTTGGGATGTTTCCGAATCTTGTACCGTCAACAATTGATGCCGCCAACAGTCTGACAGCTTATAACGCTTCATCATCACGCAAAACACTTGAGGTAATGCTGACTATGGCTCTCATCGGTATTCCATTTGTACTGGCATATACAATCAGTATTTACTGGGTATTCAGAGGAAAAGTGAAACTTGATAAGATGAGTTATTGAGAATAATATTGTCCGAACTCTTGATTAATCTGATTCTTTTGATTGAACTGTCTGAACCTTTGATTGTACCTGATTAAAATGATTACTTTGATTAATTAATTTAATATTTAATCAGATTAATCAAGAAAATCAGGTACAATCAAGGGTTCGGACAATTCATACATCTTCAAAAACTTCTCTACTTTTTTATCCCCGATTTTAATATAATGCATTATTTTCCTGTTTTCAATTCACAACATTCAACATTTTGATGCAGTATATATTTCTCATCTCATTTTAAACACCAATAACCAAACCGCTTGGATAAATACACATAAATCAGCCTTCTGAATCGGCGGAATTATCCAAATCAGAAATATTAATTTTAGTAATCAAAATAAAATCAATTATTTTCGTTTAAGTAATGTTATGTAGTTTGTACAAGTAAATATTTTTACCCATGTTAGATAATAGAAGTGAACAGAGCAGAAGAAGATTCGAGGAATTGGAATTACTCGAATCTGCGGGCTTAAACGCATATCCATACAGTTTCGACAAAACTCACACAAGTACTGAAATATTAGAGCAGTATGATGAATCGTCGCCGGAAAATCTTTCGAATGTGTCAGTAGCCGGCAGAATTATGGCAATCCGCCGTATGGGAAAAGCTACTTTTTTACATTTGCTCGACCAAGCCGGAAAAATTCAGATTTATCTCAAAAAAGATGATTTGCCTGAATTTTATGAGCATCTGAAATTGCTCGACATCGGTGATATCATTGGTGTCAAAGGCTATGCTTTCCGAACCAGAACAGGCGAAATATCCGTTCATGCCGCATCTGCCGAGCTTCTTTGCAAGTCTCTGAATCCATTGCCTGTTGCAAAGGAAGAAGTTGATGAAGAAGGTAATAAAATTGTTCACGATGCTTTTACTGACAAGGAATCAAGATACAGAAAAAGATATATAGATTTGATTGTAAATCCTGATATCAGAACGACTTTTATCAAAAGAGCAAAAATTATATCGGCTATGAGAAGATATTTCGATTCCAACGGCTGGATTGAAGTTGAGACTCCGGTGCTTCAGCCAATTTACGGCGGAGCAACAGCACGCCCGTTTGTGACTCATCATAATGCACTTGATATGCCTTTATATCTAAGAATTGCAGATGAACTGTATCTTAAGAGACTGATAGTAGGCGGTTTTGACGGTGTTTATGAAATATCCAAAAATTTCCGGAATGAGGGTATGGACAAAATGCACAACCCGGAATTTACTTCAATGGAAATATATGTAGCTTATAAAGACTACAACTGGATGATGGAAATGACGGAAACACTTATAAGCAGTATATGTTATGAGGTTAACGGAACTACCGATATTGAATTTGCAGAAACACAAATTTCACTTACAGCACCATTCAGACGTGTTCCGATGTTTGATTTATTCAAAGAATACACCGGAAAAGATTTACGCGGACTTTCGAGAGATGAGCTGGCTGCGGTTGCAGTTTCATTAGGTATCGAAGTTGATTCTTCGTACAGCAGTATGAAAATATTAGATGAAATATTCTCCGAAAAGGTTGAACATAACTTGATTCAGCCGACTTTTGTAATAGATTATCCTGTTGAAATGTCGCCACTTGCCAAAAAACACCGTACAGAAACCGGTTTGGTAGAACGATTTGAGTTATATCTCAACGGCAGCGAAATCGCAAATTCATTCTCAGAGCTAAATGATGCCCGCGACCAGAGAGAAAGGCTCGAAGAGCAGGCAGTCATACGTGCCGGAGGGGATGACGAAGCTATGATACTTGATGAAGATTTCCTGAATGCTCTCGAAATAGGGATGCCTCCCACAGCAGGACTCGGTATCGGTATTGACAGATTGGTTATGATGATGACCGGTGAAACTTCAATTCGCGATGTACTCTTTTTCCCGCAAATGAAACCTGAAAAATCACAGAAATCGGAAGATTGAACTTGTTTGAAAATCCATTTGATATAATTTTCGATGAACTCCATAGTTGGTATGTCGGGTCAGTGCGAGCTTTTCCAAGCTTAATTGTTGCGATTATAACTCTACTGTTTTTCGTCATTCTTGCCAAGTATATCAGAAAACTTACACATAAAGTTCTTGCAAGGACTTCATCGGCAGATGTAGCCACCAGTCTAATTTCAAATATTATCTATATAACAGTTATCATTATCGGTATAATGGTAGCACTTAGTACTCTTAATCTTGAAGGGACAGTAAACAAACTTCTGGCAGGGGCAGGAATTATAGGACTTGGTATTTCATTTGCGTTTCAGGATATAATTGCCAATCTATTCTCCGGAGCTATAATAGCTCTTAAAGGCATAGTAAAGATTGGCGATATTATTGAAACCAATACTATTTTCGGTACGGTTACAAAAATCGGTTTGCGAACAGTAGATATTCATAATTTAAACGGGCAGATAGTGGTTATTCCAAGCAGACTTGTTCTCCAAAATCCTATTACAAATTATACAGTTTTAGGAAAAAGGAGGATTACACTTGAAGTCGGAGTATCATATTCCGAGAATTTACAAATGGTAAAAGAGCTTGTGATTCAAACAATTTCCCGGCAAAAATATGTATTAACAGATGAAGCAATTGAATGTTTTTTCACAAAATTTGACAGCAGTTCGATTAATTTTATTTCACGATTCTGGATTCAATTTAACGACCAGACACAATATCTTGATGCAGTGAGCAATGCCATTATTAATATCAAGTCCGCATTTGACGATAACAGCATTACCATACCATTCCCAATCCGTACACTTGACTTTAAAACTACAGACGTATCAAAATTGATTGAAACTAAAATCTGAATATAACTATAATGCAATTTGCAAACAATACTTACTCTCACAATTTCTTTAAAAGAAGTAAACCAATAATAGTGTTTATTTCCTTACTTGTTTTCACATTTGTCACAAGTATGATTTCCGGTACCCAGTGGGCTTTCAAAAATTTCTACGAAGTAAGTAACTGGCATTATGGATTTGAATATGCAGTGCTGATTATGTTTTTCCTGAGTGCACACGAATTCGGTCATTATTTCGCTGCACGGTTGCACAAGGTTGATGCATCTCTGCCGTATTATATTCCGTTTCCATTCACTTTTACAATCAATTTCGGAACTTTCGGAGCTGTTATCAAGACAAAAACTCCCATTCCGAGCAGAAAAGCATTATTTGATATTGGTGTTTCGGGACCGATTGCCGGATTTATAGTTTGCACTTTATATTTGATTTACGGATTAAGTACTTTACCCGGTATTGATTTTATATATCATATCCATCCTGATTATATTACAAATCTGGGAGGAGCAATACCACGTCCGGGATTATATTTCGGAGATACATTATATTTTCATTTGTTATCAGATATATTTGCAAATCCCAATGGATTTCTTCCTCCGATGAATGAAATATACCATTATCCGTTTTTGAATGTAGGCTGGTTCGGATTATTCGTTACATCACTTAACATGCTTCCCATGGGGCAGTTGGACGGCGGTCATACAACCTATTCGATGTTTGGCAGTAAAGTACATTATATCATATCACGTTCGATTTTTCAAATTTTGCTGATTATAGGAATTTTTGCTGCTTTGGGTGCATTGTTCATATTCTTTCAGACAGATATAGACAGTAATGTTTTCTATTTCGCAAAAGGTATATTTTATCCGCCATTAAGTTTTATAAACGACCATCTGCCAATACTTTACAAAGGCTGGTCAGGTTGGCTATTGTGGGCAGTACTTGCAAAATATGCCATAAAACTTAAACACCCGCCGGTGGATGATAACTCACCGCTTAATCCTATGAGAATGGCAATCGGAGTTTTTGCACTGATAATATTATTCCTCAGCTTTTCATTAAATGGAATATATTTTATTGAGTAGTTTTTATATCCTTTATTTTCAATATATTAATATCTTGTGATTTTCCAATTTACCTCCTAAAAATGATAACTGAACAATATAAACACCGGTAACCAAACCCGGTAGTTCTATTCTATTATTGCCCTTGATGATATTTATATTTTGAGTAGTTATAATCTGACCTATTGAATTATATATTCTTAATTCCGACTCCTGATATAATAATTCATTTTCTGAATTGGTTAGAATATTTATGCCTTCAGAATTATAAATGACTTTGAAATTTTTAGTAATTGAAACTTCATTTACTTTCAACGGTGAATTCTTTTTCAAACCTACAGAAAAAATATTGCTTGTTGATATTTGTGTCCATATTCCGGTTGAATCTAATAGAGTAACACCATTCAAAGAGGACCATAACCAGCCTTCACTATCAATCATAATTGCAGAACTATTTCTTGAAGCTACATCTTTCCAAACTCTAAAAGTTCCAATTTTTGACTGACTTTTCAGGTCAATTATCCATAGCCAGCCAATTTTCTCTACTGCAAATGAAAATTGGGATATGGGCTCATACGATACTGCACTTGCCGCTGCTATAGACCAATCATTTCCTTTTCCAAATTTAACTGGAATAAAACTTCCACTACCAAATTTCCAGAGAGTTTTATCGTTTTTAATTGCTAAAGCATATCGATATCCTGAAGATATTGAATTCCAGTCATTATCTGTACCCATTTGGACAGGATTTCGAATAATTGTATCATTACCCCCACCGGTAAACCCGTCAGTGCTGTAACCCCATGCCCACAGTGTTCCGTCAGTTTTTAAGGCAACAGACAGATAATCCCCCGCAGATACTTTCGCCCAATCATTACTTACACTGATTTTAATTGGTTTATAGCTTGAAACAGTTGTACCGTCACCTAAATTTCCAGTATAATTACTACCCCATGCCCAAAGAGTACCGTCTTTTTTTATGGCAAGTGAATAATAGTCGCCGGCAGCAACTTGATTCCAGTCAGTATCAGTTCCAATTTTAGAAGGAATTGATTTCATGGAAGTCGTTCCATCTCCGAGTTGGCCCGAAGAATTGTTTCCCCATCCCCAAAGAGTACCATTTTTCTTGATTGCCATAGCATGATCGGTACCTGCGGAAACTATTTCCCAATCTGTGCTATTATCAACCTTGACAGGGTTTGATTTTGATTTAATTGTTTCTTCCCCAAGCTGTCCACTTGAATTAAGACCCCACGCCCAAATTGAACCATCATTATTTAAAGCTAAAGAATAGCCATAACCACCAGAAACATTTTTCCAATTAGAAGTTGTTCCGACTTGTATGGGTACATCAGTTGATGATTTTGTTCCATCTCCAAGTTGACCAGCTTGATTACCACCCCAAGCCCAAATAGTTCCGTCGTTTTTTAATCCCAATGAATGCAAATCAAATGTAAATACTTCTTTCCAATTTTTATCTATTCCAATTTGACTAAAGTTATAACCCCTACCTGTCCAAAGAGTACCGTCATTTTTAATTGCATTATAATTGGTAAATCCGGCTGATATATTTAACCACTCATTACCTGAATCAATTTGTACAGGAATATTAATTGGCGTATCATCTGATTGTCCAAATTCTAGACCCCAATACCAAAGACTTCCATTAGATTTTAAGGCTATAGTCAGGTATGAACCTGTAGATACTTTAGCCCAATCTGAATTCAGACCTATTTGTACAGGTCTTAATCTTTGAATATATGTTCCATCACCAAGCTGGCCGAATGAATTTCCTCCCCAAGCCCAAAGCGTCCCGTCTTTTTTAATTGCCATAGTACGGTCAGGACCTGCAGAAATAATCGCCCAATTTGTTTCATTTCCAATTTGTTTAGGATTTAATACAGAATTTTTAGTACCATCTCCGAGTTGTCCACTCGAATTTGCACCCCATCCCCAAAGCGTTCCGTTTTTTTTGATCGCAACAGAATGACCACGACCGGTAGAAATCATCAACCAGTCAGAATCTGAACCAATTTGGATAGGATTTATTTTATTAACTTTGGTACCATCTCCAAGTTGTCCGTCCAAATTATTACCCCAGCTCCAGAGTGTACCATTCTTTTTTATTGCAATAGTATAATCATAATTAGATGATATTTGCTCCCAATCATAATCATGATTTGCTGATAACCTGGGTACTAAATCTGATGAGCCGATTCCTAATTGACCTTTAGAATTATCACCCCAAGTATAAAGAATATTTCCTTCATATTCATCAGCATATAAAAAGTTTGCCGATAAAATTAAAATAAAAATTATTGTTTTCATATTAAATATCCATTTATTTTTAAAATGAATTGCTTACAAAACTAAAATAANTAATAATTTTAATTCGATAAATTGGATTATTCTAAGTAAAATTTATTAAAATAAGGAATTTACAATTTTATTTCTAATAAATACCAAGTAATCCGTCTAATAAGAGGTTTTTGTTTGTACATATTAATTTATTTTTCAATTTACACAAGTCGTGTATTGAAATTATAAAATAATTCTACGGTTATTTATTTGCGAATTTGAATTTATCTATCAAATCTCAAAAGTTCTAATCGCCACATTTAATATAGTCAGTTGATGTTTTTTGCATTTATGATAGAAGTGCTTAATGAGAAAATCACCAAATTGAAGACAATAATGTAAATGAATTTCGGTAACAACCCCAAATCAGCAAAATAATATTTTAAATATAAGGTATCTTAGAATGAGAAAAGAGAATTTTAGAAATATTGCCATCATTGCACACGTTGACCATGGCAAGACTACTTTAGTAGATTATATGCTACGCCAAAGCGGCACTTTCAGAGCAAATCAGCAGGAGGTTGACCGCGTTATGGACTCTATGGACCTCGAAAGAGAACGCGGAATTACAATTTCTGCAAAAAACACATCCGTTGAATATAAAGGCATCAAAATCAACATTATGGATACACCGGGTCACGCCGATTTCGGAGGCGAAGTCGAACGCAGTCTTAATCTTGTTGACGGGGCGCTGTTATTGGTTGATGCAAGTGAAGGACCGCTGCCTCAGACAAGATTTGTACTAAAAAAAGCATTGGCGAGAAGTCTGCCGATTATTGTTGTCATTAATAAAATTGACCGTCCTGATGCAAGAATTCAGGAAGTTATCAATGAAATTTATGATTTGTTCATTGATTTGGATGCGGATGATGCCCAGATAGAATTTCCGATTATCTACACAATTGCCAAGGAAGGCAGAGCATTTAAGAATATAGGAGATGAATCCGAAGACCTGATACTGCTTTTTGAGACAATTATCAATACAATCAAAGGTCCTATTGCATCCGATAATGAAGTACCTCAATTTCTTGTCACAAGTTTGGATTATGATTCTTATGTCGGACAGATACTGATTGGCAGATTATCTCACGGTAGTCTTGCAATGAATAAACAGTATATGTTATGCGGTGAAAATGACAGCAGGGCTGTAGTTAAGTTCTCGGCATTATATACATTCAAGGGACTTCAGAAAAAAATGGTTGACTCTGTCGAAGCCGGTGATATTATAGCACTTGCAGGTGTTGAGAATGCAAAAATCGGCGACACGATTACTTCTGTCGAGAATCCGAAACCTTTGGAACGTATCCATGTTGACGAGCCGACCGTTTCAATGATATTCTATGTCAATAACAGCCCTTTTGCAGGTTCAGAAGGACAATATCTGACTACCCGTCATTTAAAAAACAGATTGGAAAAAGAGCTTCTTAAAAATGTGTCAATACAGCTTAGTCCAACCGAAAGAGTTGATGCTTTCGAGGTTAAGGGCAGAGGCGAACTTCAGATGGCTGTACTTATTGAAACAATGCGCCGCGAAGGATTCGAATTTATGGTCTCAAAACCTCATGTAATTACCAAATTGGTTGACGGCAAAATCCACGAACCATACGAGCATGTATTTATTGATGTGCCGGAAGAGTTTACAGGAATAGTAACTGAAAAACTTTCTATCCGTAAAGGATTAATGCAGAATATGATTAATCACGGACACGGCAGGGTTGACCTTGAATTCAGAATTCCCGGACGCGGATTAATAGGTTACCGCAGCCAGTTCCTGACAGATACAAAAGGCTCAGGCATCATGAATACCTTGTTCGACGGCTACAGTGAATGGGCAGGCAACATACCACATCGCAGTCTGGGAGCATTAGTTGCCGACAGGTCAGGCAGAGTAACCGCTTATGCCTGCTTCGGTATGGAAGACCGCGGAGACCTGTTCATACCGGTCGGTATTCAGGTTTATATGGGTATGGTAATAGGAGAGCGGAATAAAGTCGGCGATTTGGATCTAAATATTACAAGAGAGAAAAAGCTGTCGAATATGAGGGCTTCAGGCTCGGACAATACTGTTGTTATGCGTCCGCCAAGACTTATGACACTCGACCAGGCAATTGAATACATCTCTGATGACGAATTAATCGAAATTACACCGGTCAATATCAGAATCCGCAAGATGGAACTCGACCCTAAAAACAGAAAAGTCAAAACAAGAGATAATGATTAAGTAATCATCTGAACACTGTCTATTAACGGATGGACGCCATCTGATAAGATAAATTATTTAAGATGGAGTCCATTTTGTGTTTTTGTTGATAATAGAAATTGTTCGAAAAAATTGACAATTAAGCCGGAAAACCTGGAGTAACCCGTCAATCGGTCATAAAAGTTTGGTTGGCAGAGAGACTGGAAGCAAAAGCAACTGTAGTGTAATTATAATTAATATTAAGAATGTATGCTTTTAAATCCTGATGATAGTGTTGGGGGATATTTGATGTTTTAGTTTTTACAAATTTCAAATGCCAAATAATCAGCCATATTTTAGTTATGGCTGATTGTTATCATTTTGAGTCGGAATTATTTTCTTTTACTTTTCGTACCGGATTTATCAAAACCGCGTAATTGCAGAATTCTGCCGATATTAGTCACATTTTGAAGATTTATGTCGCCGTTCATCCAAATAAGTGTGGATTCGTTTTCACCGGCAACCACCATAATAAATTCGACAACTTTATCACCGGACTTACGAATCAGACTTTTAACTTTAGACCGTCCTTCGTTTAGCGACATTATTTCAATAAATCCTTCACCGGCATTTATTTTGGCAATTTCTGAGCTAAAGTTTTTGCCTTCATCAGATACTTTCCCTTGCACAGGTTTGTATGTAAGTGATTTAATGGTTTCAATACCTTTAAGCATATCTTTGCCAATTTCGGCTTCGTCGCCTGTTTCATTTTGCATGATTATTGAAGGTTCGTTCATCGAAACAGATGAGAATCCTGCTGTATTGGAGTATTTTGCCATAAAACCGTCTATGACCCTGTTTTGTGCCGATAATCCTATGGAACAGAAAAGAAAAACAATAACTATGTATAAAAATCTATTCATATAATCCCCTGTTTGTTGTTAAATGCTTTCCATAATTTTCTAATGCTTTAAAAGCATCGAATTGATTAAATTCATTCTCGAATGCTCCGAGATGTTGAAGCTGACCGGATGCCAAATCCATTTTTTCTGAAATCAGAATAAATGCATTGACTGTCTGGGAATATTCCTGCTCTGTAAAGTTATCAGTATCCCGGCTTAAAAAAAAGTATCCGACAGCTATAAGAAAAGTTGCTGCAATTCCGGCATACCACAAATATGGCTGAGATTTTTTGATAACCGGTTTGCTGTCCATTTGTCTGACAGCATTCAGGAATTTATCGTCGAAATCTTTGCTTAACGGTTTGCCGTCATCAAATCCTGTGTCATAGAACTGAAATTGAGGTTTATAAGCCATCAATTCAGGAGCAACATCTCCGCGGAAATACTCTTTGAGTATTTCTTCGTCCTGCTCGTCGGTTTCAGCTTCATAAAACCTACCAAGCAGTTCCCTGATGGTTGTTATGTCATTTTTCATAATAATTAAAATTATACTTAGTACTTAATAATTCTCTAATTTTCTTCCTTGCACGTGATAAATTAACTTTTAAGGTATTAATATTCATACTCATAATTTCAGCAATCTCCTGATAGCTCAAGCCTTCAATATCACGCAACTGGACCACCTGTTTAAGATTAATAGGGAGCATATCCATCACCTTCATAACCATTTCAACAGCCTCTAACTGCTCTGCTCTTTTATGGGGAGAAATTCCCATGTCGCTCATGTCGAGATCGGCGGCATCAATACCCATATTAGAAGCCTGAAACTGCTTAGACCTGAATCTGTCAATGCACAAATTTTTAGTTACAGCCATCGCGAACGCTTCAATACTGGACTTCCTGCTTAGCTCCTCACGATTGACCCACAGCCGCATCATCACTTCCTGAAGCAAATCTTCAGCCTCTTCGTGATTCTGCAAAAGTCTTTTCGCATATCTAAACAACTTATCTTTCAGCGGCAGAACATTCGCGGTGAACTCTTTTAGTTCCATATCAAATTGACGATTTATTTACAAATAAGTAACAATTAGTAAAATGATTTTTATTAAAATTACATAATACAATTTACATTAAGGTAAAATAATCATAATTATTGTTTTAAATACTTATTTTTGTATTTTTGAGATTGCCATTCAACCGTAAAAAAATTAGTTTTATTATGTTTCAAAAGTATTATGACAGTATTAAAGCAGAGTATGAATCTCAGAATGAAAATTCAGAGCATACTTTCCGTACTCATTTTCAGAACTTCCTTCGCGAATTCGAGCAGCAATACTCGCACCGCAATCTGCTGATTAAACACGAGCCGCTGAATGTAGGAAATTACGGCAGACCGGACTTTAAGGTTACTACTGATTACCATCTAACCATTGGATTAATTGAGACAAAAAAAATAGGTGACAATCTTAAAGATGTCCTGAAATCAGAACAAATTAAAAAATATTCCGAACTCTCGGATAATATTATTCTTACTGATTATCTTGATTTCTATCTTATCAGAAACGGAGAAGTAATTCTACATAGTTGGCTATTTACTGAATTTGATTTGGATAAGAAGAAATTTAAAGTAGCCGAAACAAATATAATACAGATTAAAGAACTTTTGCTTGAATTTTTCTCTGCAGAACCCGAGCCTATAGTAACTGTTGATGACCTTGCGAAAAAGCTGTCACGAAAAGCAATTTTTCTGCGTGAATTCAGTAAAATCAATTTAGCTGAAAATCCTGATGATGATAACAAATTATATTCGATGTATAATGTTTTTCGGGAAACTCTGCTGCCTGGTCTTGAAACTGATTATTTTTCCGATATTTATGCACAGACAATCTGCTATGGTCTATTTTTAGGAGGTCTGAACTGTGATTCGGCTAAAGAACAATTAAACAGGTTTACGGCATTTTCGCTAATGCCAAATTCTTTTCCGTTGATAAAGGAATTATTCCATAATCTTGATGATTTCCCTACGGAAGTGGTTTGGGCTATTGACGAAATTCTGACAATTCTGAAAGTTACGGATTATTCCGCCATTAAACATGAATTTGCCGAATATAGAAACCGAGAGCAGGGTTTCCATGACCCTTTCATATATTTCTATGAAGATTTTCTGAAGCAGTATGATAAAAACCAAAGAGAACTGAGAGGTGTTTATTACACGCCTGAACCTGTGGTTTCGTACATTGTCCGTTCGGTTGAAGAAGTATTAAAAGATACATTTGGAATGCCTGAAGGCTATGTAAATGATAAAGTAACGGTTCTTGACTTTGCGTGCGGAACAGGTACTTTTCTGCTGAATGTTTTCAAACAAGCAATAGGAAGCGCCCACCGATACGGAGACAAAGGTTTTGTAAACAAGATGCTTAACGAGAGGCTGATTAACAGATATTACGGTTTTGAGCTTTTGGTTGCACCGTATGTCGTTGCACATCTCAAGATTTCGGAATATCTCAAAGAGCAGGGTTACAGCCTTTGGGACGGAAAAAGATTAAGCGTCTATCTTACAAATACTTTAAGCAATAATGAACCTAAACCATTCGGATTTATGCCTCACCTATCACGAGAAGGTAAGGAAGCAAACCGCATAAAGAACGAAGATGTTCTGGTTGTAATGGGTAATCCGCCGTATTCGGGACATTCAGCAAATAAAGGTGCTTGGATTGATGACTTTATGAAAGATTATTTCGTTGTTGACGGAAAACCTCTGAATGAAAGAAATCCAAAATGGCTGAATGATGATTATGTGAAATTCCTGCGTTTTGCTCAATGGAAAATGGAGAAACTTCAGCAAGGGGTTGTTGGTGTAATTACAAATCACAGCTATTTGGACAATCCTACTTTTCGCGGTATGAGACAGTCTTTGATGAATTCTTATGATGAAATCTATATTATTGATTTGCACGGGAATGCCAAGAAAAAGGAAAAATCACCGGATGGCAGCCTTGACCAGAATGTTTTTGATATTCAGCAGGGAGTTGCAATAGCAATTTTTGTCAAGAAGCAATTAAAACCAAAAAGCTGCAGAATTTTCTATCATGATGTTTATGGACATCGTGAAGCAAAGAAAGCTTATCTCAATACTATTGTGAAAAGTACCACCGATTGGGAAGAAATTAATCCGGATACACCGTTTTATTTATTCAGACCAAGAAATATTGATTTACTTAAAAAATATAATAAAGGTATTTCACTGACTGAAATTTTCGGTAAAAGCAGCGTAGGAATTGTAACGGCAAGAGATAATTTTACAATTGATTTTAAGAAAGATAAATTATGGAGAAGGATTAACGATTTTGTCAAACTTAATACAGAAGAAGCAAGAATTAGATATAATTTAGGTAAAGACGTTCGTGATTGGAAAGTAGAATTTGCTAAAAAAGATTTATTGGATTCTGGTCTAGATTCAAATAAAATAATAAATATTGCTTATAGACCATTTGATTCAAGATATACATATTTTACAGGTAGGTCAAGAGGATTTCATTGTATGCCAAGAAAAGATATTATGCTGAATATGCAAGAGCAAAATATAGCATTAATTTCTGTAAGACAAGTAGCAGAAACAATTTTTAATCATACTTTTATTGCTAAAAATATAATTGAAAGTAGAATGACATTAAGCAATAAAGGTATTGCTTACGCATACCCTCTATATATTATGAAAAACGGTGAAGAAAAGATATTTTTCGGTGTTAGCGAACCAACTTCTGAATATGGAGAATTAACTAAAAGCGGTTTGGTAAAAACTGAAAATATTAAACCGGAATTTAGAAAATATATCTTTAAAACATACAAAAGATATGTTGATTTTACTCCCGAGCAGATTCTGGGATATATTTATGCTGTACTTCACAGCAAAATATACCGTGAAAAATATATAGAATTTCTGAAAATTGATTTTCCGAGAATACCTTTTGCAGATTCTGCAGAAATATTCGAGAAAATGTCCGAACTTGGCTGGGAACTTATTCAGCATCACCTCCTAAATGAAACCACAAAAATCGGTTTATGTAAATTATCCGGTGAAGGCAGTAATTATCTTGTTGAAAAAGTTGAAAGAGCAGAAGGTAAAGTTTGGTTTAATAAAGAGAGATATTTTGAAGGAATATCGGATGAAGTCTGGGATTTCCATATAGGCGGATATCAGGTATTGGATAAATGGCTGAAAGAACGTAAAAAACATGAAGTAACGCTTGAAACCGAAGACATTCTGCACTTCATAAGCGTTGTTGACGTTATAGATTATACTATAAAGACAATGGAAAAAATTGATGAAATTGCTGAAGAATGGATTTAATTACATTATGAAACAAAACGCTGAAAATAATTTATGATTGAAAATTCTCTTATCGAAAAAAAATCTATTTTAGGATTTCTGAAAAAAAATCCGGATTGGGACGAATTGGCTAAAGACTGTGTATGTTTTGCAAATGCACAGGGTGGTCATATTTATGTTGGTATTGAAGACAGCGATTCAGAACCTCCTGAAAATCAGAAAATTTCAAACGATTTGACTGCAAAAATTCTCAAACAGATTCAAAACCGAACTATAAGTGTGAATATAACTGCATCCGTTATTGAATCGGAAAATAAATCGGAATATATTGATATTAATATCCAACGTAGTCTTTCATCAATTGCTTCAACTACAAACGGAAGATATTATCTGCGGGTCAATGATGTCTGCAAACCGGTTCTTCCCTATGAATTAACAAGACTTATGAACGACCGTCAGGCATATAACTGGGAAACACAGCAATTACAGAAAATAAGCAGAAAAGATTATGACATTGAAAAGTTTGAACAATTCAAAAAAGATATAATCAAAAGTTCCCGAATCAGCAATTTTGTTAAATCAAAAACTGATGATGAACTTATTGATTATTATTTTTTTGCAATTGGAGATTATCTGACTAATCTTGGTATTTTATGGATTGGTAAACGTCATGACAGAGCGAATTTATTATATTCTCCTACTGTACAATATATAAAATATGATGAATTAGACCGGAAGGTAAATAAAATTGTTTGGGATGAATTTTCAATGAATCCTAAAGAATTGCTCCAGTCAGTATGGGAAAGTATTCCTGAATTTAAGGAATCATTGGAATACCCCGATGGAATTTTTAGAAAAAACATTTATAATTATGATGAAGTTGTTGTAAGAGAATTGCTTGTTAATGCACTTGTTCACCGTCCTTATACTACAAGAGGCGATATTTTTATAAATTTGTATCTTGACAGACTGGAAATTCATAATCCCGGTTTGCTGCCATTAGGTGTAAGCCCTGAAAATATTCTGCATACTTCCGTTCAAAGAAACCCGTTACTCTCTAAAGTGTTTTTTGATTTGATGCTTATGGAAAAAGAAGGAAGCGGATATGATACTATATACGAAGTATTGCTTGCAAACGGCAAGAATGTTCCTGTAGTTGAAGAAAAAAATGACAGGGTTGTTGTTACTGTCAGAAAAAATATTGTTAATCAGGAAGTTATTAATTTTATTGACAAAATAAATAAAAAATATAATCTTAAATCAAAAGAATTAATTGCATTAGGATTAATTGCTCAGAAAAAATCAACAAGTTTAAAAGATATTTCCAAAATAATCGGGCAGGATACAAAAACAATACAACAGGAATGGATGTACGGTCTAATAGAACATGGTATTATTTTGTTTGAAGATAAAACTACAGAATTGATTTATTATATTAATCCGTCAATAAATATCTAAAAAGTAAAATTAATTTATTTATGAGAAAATTATGAAAAAATTTATTAGTATAATAACTATAATTGTCATCCTGATTATTGCAGGCTGCTCATCAAGCGATTCGCCGTCTGATTCAAACGAAATCAGGTTGTTGGAAAATGCGAAGGTTAGCATTGATTCACTTCTGTATGCTATTTGGGAGCAGGGTGATTTATCTGCCGGAGCAATTGCTGCTGCTGATTTTAATGAAGATGTTATAAGAACTTTAATGAAAGCTGCTCTGATAAAATTCTCAGAGATTTATGAGATGGCTTATGTTGACAGTCTCGGAATTTTGAAATATATTGAGCCTGAGGAATACAGATATTCTGAAGGAACGGATATCAGTTCGCAGTCGCATGTAATAAAACTATTTGCAACCAAACAAAGGGTTCTGAGTAATATTTTCAAATTAGTAGAGGGTTATCATGCTGTTGTAATGGAATCTCCTATTTTGAAGGATGGAAAATGCAAGGGGTCATTCAGCCCGATTTTCAAACCTCATGACCTTATCGGCTCGTTAATAACTGAAATTCATGCAACAGGTGTTGATGATTTCTGGGTTATGGATGCCAACGCATTAATCATTTATGATACTGATGAAACTCAAATCGGCAGAAATATTTATACAGATACTTTATATAAAGAATTTCCGACCCTGCATACTGCTACAACTGTTATAATTGCAGGCGAATCGGGGAAAACAGAATACTCATTTTTAAGTAAAGAAAAAAACAAGGTGGTTTATAAAGATGTATGGTGGAGAACGAGTGATTATTACGGAACTAAATGGAAATTTTGTATTGTTAAAGAGAGAATATGAGTAATCCTGCACAATGGACAGTCACGGAAAAAGCCGCACAGTGCATTTTCCCGAGACTTGATACAGACAAATATTTCGGGGACAAAAGTTACGCGGAAAGTATAATTAAATTAGTTGATTTGAATATCGGCGGTTTCTGCATTTTTGGAGGGAATCTTGACCAGGTAGAGCAGATGGTTCATACTCTTCAGGCACGGACAAAAACACCCTTGTTAATGTCCGCTGATTTCGAAAACGGTATTCAAATGAGACTTACCGAAGGAACTGATTTTCCCCATGCTCTCGGTATGGGTAAACTAAGTTATGAATCTGTATTCAAAATCGCACAGGCTATCGCAAAAGAAGCAAGCGGACTGGGTATAAAGTGGAATCTTGCTCCTGTTGCAGATGTAAATACAAACCGCGATAATCCTGTAATTAATATAAGGTCATTTGGCGAAAATCAGGACGAAGTAGCACAAAGTGTCAAATCTTATGTCGAAGGCACTCAGGTAGAAAAAGTTCTTGCCTGCGCCAAACATTTCCCCGGTCATGGAGATACAGGCAAGGATTCCCATAAGGAACTTCCGGTTTTAAATCATGATTATGAAAGACTTTCTTATGTTGAATTCGAACCATTTCGGGAGGCAATTTCGGCAAACGTGGCATCCATAATGCTCGGTCATCTCTCTGTTCCGGCTATAGATGCTTCAGGTACACCTGCTTCATTATCACCGAAAGTTGTGCAAATTCTCAGGGAAGAGTTGAATTTCAGAGGTCTGATTGTTACCGACGCACTTGAAATGAAGGCAATAAGTGATAATTATGCTCCTGATGAAGCTGTTATAAAAGCAATTTCTGCGGGCAACAATATAGCTCTAATGCCCCTGATGCCTTCTGAAACAATCATAGCGCTTGCCGGAGCAGCAGAAAAAGATATCTTACTTCATGAAAAATTAGACGAGTCTGCCAGAAAAGTAATTCTGTATAAACGGAAATTCGGATTGATACCGCAATTCCAGCTTCTTGAAAGCAGCAAGAATCTTTTCATGAATCACTCCAAAATGGCACTAAAATATGCGTATGAAGCTTTGAGCAAAAAAGGTGACGAATTGCTAATACCGATTAAGGAGAACATAACATTTGCAGGTTTTGCTTTTGTTGATAAAGACAGCGAGTTCCGTTCGGCATCAAGATTTTTTACAATGATGGCTCAGGCTACCGAAAATGACTGCGATTTTGGTTACATAAATACTAATATCGGTTCAAATGAAATTGATGAAATGAAATTGGGTATAAAAAATGCAGAAATCATTCTTTTTACACTCTTTTACCGAGGCTTACCAAAAGATGAACTTGCTGAAAAAATGGATAGAATCAATGAAATTATGGATGAATTATCGCATGGAAAGAAAAGAATAATATTATTATGCGGAAATCCTTTCATTATTGATTATTTAAATGCAGACTTATTCGTCTTAACTTATTCGGATTCTTTTTCATCGCTTGCAGCTTCGGTAGTAATGCTGTCAGGTAGAGAAAATTCACTTGATTATTGATGTTTTAGAAAAAAAATTCAGGTTTGTAATTGATGAAATTTAAAATAATAATATTTACAGTCTTCGTTGCAATTCTTGCAAATATGCAGCTTATTTGTCAGGTAACAGGAGTCTCCGGTATTGATACAAAGGAACTTCTGCAGGCTGAGATGGATAATCAACTTGGCAGTGAAGGCAAGACTCTTGATGGTATGCCTGTAGGTAATGCCATTAATCCTGACTCTTATTATATTGGACCCGGAGATATGCTCTCTCTGCAAATTTTCCCATTTCAAACTTTACCGAAAAATTTGGTTGTTTCACCTGATTATTCAGTACTCCTTCCCAGAATAGGCGAGGTTATGCTTAAGAATTTGACTCTCACGCAGGTTCGGGATACAGTGAATAAATTATATCAGTCACGCAGTACCGCGACGAAAGCGTTCATAAGCCTAAAAGAAGCAAGAAAGTGTATTGTAAGTATCAAGGGGAATGTATTGTCTCCTGCTATCTATACACTGCCTTCGTCTTATCAGGTTTCAACAGCAATTGCCTTTGCTAATCAACTTGGCAAACTCGCTGGTGTTCCTATTGTGGCAGTCGAAGCTATGGTGCAGGTTCAGGAAAAGCAGCGTGAAGCAGAAAGATTGTTTTCAGAAACAGGTATTCCTTCCAAGCCGGTTTACTGGAGCCGTAACGTTACTCTGCTGCGTAATGACGGTTCTTCAATTCAGATTGACCTTGAAAAGGCAGTATTTGAAGATGATGTAGCCAATGACCCCTATCTTAGGGAAGGCGACCAGATTATCGTTCCTTTTGACCAGCCCTATTTTAATCAAATTTCAATATCCGGTGCGGTAACAAGACCGATAGTCCTTCCATATAAAAAGGGAGATAAAGTATCCGAACTGTTGAAATACGGTTACGGACTTACTGATGAAGCCGATTTGAATAATGTTTATATTTTTATGCCTGAAACAAAAAAGAGAGTAAAGCTCACTATTGATAAATCACTGAATCTGCTTAGTGAAGATTTCGAAATTGAGCAGGGTACATCAATTATTATCGGGCAGAGCCTGAGTTATAAGAAAAGTGATTTCGGTACAGTTGCAGTAAAAGGTTTCGTAAATTCTCCAGGGAATTATCTTATTAATCTTGGTGAAACCAGATTAAAAGATATTATTGAAATGGCGGGCGGATTCACCGAAGATGCTTATCTGCCTCTCGCCAGAATTATCAGAAGAGACTTTAAACAGCAGTCACTCAGTGACCCGCGTCAGGAAACATTCGAGACTATGCAGTATTCCGATTTGAAAATGGATGATACAGTTCGTTATTTTATGGATATGAAATATAAACAGCCGCTTGTTTCTACTGATTTTCTTGCAGTGTTTGAGAAAAACTCGGATATACATAATGTACTTCTATATGACGGTGATGTTATTGAAGTGCCGAATAATCCCGGCAAAGTGCGTGTTTTCGGACAAGTGAAGAATCCGGGTTTTGTAGAATTCCAGCCTGATAAAACAATGGATTGGTATGTCGAACGGGCAGGAGGCTATGCTGAAGGTTCGGAAAGCCACCGTGCAAGAATTATCAGAGGAAGAACTCAGGTTTGGCTCGAAGGAACTGAAGAAGTTTTTGTCTTTGCTGGCGACCAGATTTATGTACCGAGAATTCCGGACGAACCTACAACAGTAAAACTGCAAAAATATGCTGTTTATTCAAGTATTGCTGCAACTGTTGGTTTGTTGATTAATACAATTGCTTTCATATTATTAAGATAACCTGGTGGTACTGTTGAAGAACAAAAAAGTTAAATTAGGTCATTCAGATGGGGCTGTATATACATTTATTAGTAGTAAAATGACACTCGTTCCGAACTGTTACTCAGAGCGGAATGAAGTGTCTATGACTTTTGTAAGCTGCTGTAATGAAATAATTTGGAATCAATATTTTTCGCAGAATAACATCGTTTTCAAACAATTCGTACTAACGGTATTAATAACAAAATTCTTGATTGCTGACAATTCTAAAAATATTTTCGTTACGGCTTTATGAGATTAAAATTATCAATCATATTCATATTTTTTCTGTTTATTCTGAAAGTTGAATCTCAGGTTGAAAATCTTCAGATTGCTCATCCTGTTTATCAATTTTTGGAAAGAGCCGAAGCACGCGGTTTTTTACCTAAAATGTCGCTGAATGATTTGCCGCTTCAGCGTAATCAGGTAATTACAGCTCTTGAAATGATTAGGAATAATGAATATGAATTGAGCAATTCCGAGAAGAAAACTTTAAATAATTTCCTGATTGAATTTGGATTAATTAATCAGAATTCGCGTGTACTGTTCGCAAGCTCTACAGACAGCAGTCAAATACTTTTTGACGGAATTATCAGTTCAGACGAAAAATTGATTTACCGATATAAAGATTCGGTTCATTCAGTCAGCTTTTTGCCGCTTGCTGCTGCGGAAGTAATTACAAGATTTAATGATAACGGATTCGATAAAGCTGTACTGGGTCATCTCGGATTCAGATTGTTCGGTACTCTCGGCGGCTCGCTCGGTTATAATCTTCAGGTAACAAACGGCTCATTATTTGCCGGTAACAGAGAAATAGCTCTAACAGAACATAAATATGCACAGAACATAAAATTTGCAGTATTAAAAAGTGATATTGATTATACAGAATCTCATATCCGTTATCAAAACGGCTGGTTTTATGCAGGAGTTGGGAGGGAATCCCGTTTGACAGGTGCCGGATATAAACAGCGTCTGATTATGTCTGATAATCCTCCGGCTTTTGATGCGTTGATGATTGGAGCAAGACTGCCGGGGATTGAATACAAGTTTATGCACTCATCACTTTTGTCGCTTCCTCAGACATATTACGGCTGGGAAACAGGACCGAATGTATCGTTTGTACCGAAATATATGGTAAATCACAGGTTGTCAATACGACCTGAATGGGGAGAAGTGTCGTTTTGGGAAAATATTATATATTCTGACAGATTTTATGACCTTGGATATTTAAATCCTCTGAGTTTCCTCAAATCTGTAGAACATTCTCTTCGCGACCGTGATAATTCCGGTATGGGACTTGATGCAACCATAAGAATTGTAAACGGATTTCAGCTTAAAGGAACATATTTTCTTGATGATATAATTTTTTCAAAAATCGGTGACGGCTTTTGGGGTAATAAAGCAGCGTGGAATATCGGATTTATGTGGAGTTCTGATATGTCCTTTGATTTGGGGGCAGAATATTCACGTGTAGAACCGTTTACTTTTTCGCATTTTAATGTTCAGAATTCTATGACTAATGACGGATATATTGTAAGTTCATACTTGCAGCCGAACTCCGACAGGTGGACATTGTTCGGCAATTACTGGTGGGGAAGCCGCTATCCGCTTGAATTTGCTTTGTCTTATCAGCGGCATGGGAATAATATTTATGATGATGAAGGAAATCTTGTAAAAAATGTAGGCGGTTCAGCGCTCCAGACTCATAGTGCCGGCGACCCGACGGAAGGGTATATATTTCTGGATGGAGACGCCGAATTTGTAACAAGTATGGATATAAAAACCGGCTATGAGTTAGTAAGAGGATTTAATTTTCAGATTCATTACAGATTATTTGCAATAAATAGCGACATTAATCATTATGTAAGATTAGTGCTGAGATTCGATGAATTTTGATATATTTGAATAATTTTTTTATGAAATTTAGGAAATTGATTGAGCGTAAGTGATATATTATTGATTATGAGTGCCTTTTTGGCATCTTATACTTACATATTCTACCCTATGATATTATTTGTCATAGCTAAGGCTTTCCCAAATCCGGCTAAGTCGGATGAAGCGTTTTGCCCTGCAATTACAATAGTAATTTCGGCGTATAACGAAGAAGAATATATTGAGGAAACAATAAAATCAATCATTGATTCTGATTATCCATCAGAAAAAATCAAAATATTTATAGGCTCCGACGGCTCAATAGACAGAACAAATGAAATAATAACAAAAATTTCTCAAAATGATTCAAGAATATATTTTACCGAATTTGAGAGAATGGGTAAAAATCAGGTTTTGAATCATTTGTTACCTAAAGTTGAAACAGAATTTGTTATTTTGATGGATGCTGATGTAGTAATCAGAAGGAGCGCCATTCGAAATTTATTAAAATATATGGTTGATGAACAAACCGGCTGTACAATAGCATCTTTGGACACAATTAACGGTTCTGAAGAAAATAATGCAGGAATAAAAGGCGGTACACTCTATCATAAATATGAAGAAAATTTAAGGGTTTATGAAGCTGTCATTTCTTCAAATGTTAATGCAATGGGTGCTTTATATTGTATTAGAAAAGATTTATTTATACCTATACCCAATGATAATGTCTGTGATGATTTATTTGTTGTTTATTCAATTATAAATAATAATAAACGTGTTCTTTTTGCAAGAGATTCCAGAGGATATGAAATTCGTTCAAGAAGTCTGAAAAACGAATATAACAGAAGAATCAGAACTGTTGCAGGTGGATTGTCAACAATCAGCAAATTTTCTAATTTGCTTAATATTTTCAAATATGGAATAAATTCATTTTTTATATGGTCTCACAAAATGTGCAGATGGATGTCGCCTTTATTTTTTATTTTATTAATATTAGCAACAATTTTTGCAGATTATGATACTTTAACTTTTAAGATTATTCTTGGAACTCAGCTGTTTTTGTACGGTAGTGCTTTCATTGGCTGGCTGTTTGAGAAAATTGGAATTAATATAAGGTTTTTTCAGATATTCGTGTTTTTTGTCTCTGTAAATAACAGTGCATTAGCCGGACTTTTGAGATATATTAAGAAACAACAAAATTCATTGTGGAATAATTTGGGATTTGATGATAAATAATTACATTTGTATTTTCTAAATGTTATAAAGTATTATAATGATAAGCCAAAGTACCGCTTATACAGATTTTAGCAATTCCACACAGGAAGTCATGCATCAGAAGCCTATGATGAAAAGCAGTCATTCTCAGATATTAATTCAATTGCTTTTTGATATTGGTGTAATATTTATTGCATATTTTATAATTTATTATATAAGATTTGAGTCTTCGCTCTATTCAAGTGCTATCAAACCCGGGCAGGTCGAAATAATTTTAGGTGTAATAATTTTTGAGATTTTCTGGCTTACATTGTTTTTCTTTTCCGGAATGTACAAAAACTGGTACGAACGTTCACCGTTTAATGAAATTTGGAAAGTTATCAAAACAGTACTTGTAGGCTGCGCATTGATTGTTTTTGCTGTAAAGATAGACAGCAGCTCATCGCCAAGACAGCTATTTGTTATTAATGTTGTCATCATTTCTCTTTGCACACTAACAGGCAGAACATCTGCACGAATCATCGAAAAACGTCTAAGGCGAAATAGAATTCTTACTATACCATCCATTATTGTCGGTACTTATAAAAGAGCATCAGTTTTTTATAACAAATGTCAAAAAAGTCCTTCATGGGGTTATAATCCTTTTGGTATTGTATTATTTGATTTGTCGGAATTTCATAATTCTGAAAATGTTAATCTTAAAAGCATCGTTCCGGTTATCGGTTCGCTAAATAATCTGAATGAAGTAGTAGAGACTTATTTACCGGAGGAAATTATTATAGCTACTGACATTACAGACCATAATAAAGTAGTCGAAATTGTTTCTTTTGCATCCGATAGAGACATCAGAGTAAAAATTGACCCGGATTTATATGATATTTTTACAGGGCAGGCAAAAACTCAAATGCTTTACGGAATTCCTCTTATTGAAATAAGAACGCAGCTGATGAAACCATGGCAGGAAGTTATTAAAAGAATTATTGATATTATTTTTAGTTCTTTAGTGATATTGATAGGTTTACCTTTATGGGTTTTAGTTGGTTTAATAGTCAAACTTGACTCACAAGGACCGATTTTTTACTCGCAACCACGCGTTGGGAAAAACGGTAAAATATTTAAAATATTTAAATTTCGTTCTATGAGTTTCGAGCCTGTACCATTAGACCAGCAATGGACAAAAAAGAATGACCCGCGAGTAACCACATTCGGTAAATTCATTAGAAAAACACATATTGACGAAATTCCACAGTTCCTCAATGTACTTTTGGGTGATATGAGTGTTGTGGGTCCTCGTCCGGAACAGCCGAAATTTGTCGAAGAATTTGCAAAACAGCTTCCTTATTACAACCGCAGACATAAGGTACGTCCCGGTATAACCGGTTGGTGGCAGGTAACTTCGATGGGATATGAACTGAATCTGGATGAGGTTAAAACCAGAATAAAAGACGATTTTTATTATATCGAAAATATGAGTATCAAACTTGATATTGAAATTGTAATCAGAACTCTTTATTGTGTTATTACCGGGCATGGGCAGGCATAAAAAATATGGGAAAGATATGAAATCTATTATTGTAATACCGACTTATAATGAAATTGAGAATATTGAGCATCTTATCAATGAGGTTCTGACTAAAGTTGACGGGATTCATGTGCTGGTTGTTGATGATAATTCTCCTGACGGGACTGCTGCACAGGTCAAAAAGATGATGGCATCTGACGACAGAATTCATTTACTTGAACGACCCGGAAAAATGGGGCTTGGCACAGCATATTGTGACGGATTCAGGTATGCTTTGGCGCGGGATTATGAAGCTGTTTTTGAGATGGATGCCGATTTTTCCCACGACCCCAACGAACTTCCGAGATTTCTTGAAGCACTTGAAGATAATGACCTTGTAATCGGCTCAAGATATATCAAGGGTGTAAATGTTATTAACTGGCCCCTCAGCAGATTGATTCTCAGCTATGGTGCAAATATGTACTCGCGGGTGATAACAGGTATGCCGATTATGGATGCAACCGGTGGTTTCAAATGCTTCAGAGCCTCCAAATTACGCGAAATAGATTTGAACTCAGTTAAAACCAACGGTTATGGTTTTCAGATTGAAATGAACTACCGAATGTGGGTAAACGGTGCAAGAATCAAAGAAATACCGATAATCTTTGTTGACAGAAGAAGCGGAGTATCTAAAATGAATAAGAGCATTATTTATGAAGCAATTTTTCTGGTTTGGAAACTCAAATTTTTAAGAAGTCATTTTAAAAATAAAAAGAAATTGAAGGGATAATTCCTGAATGTATGAATATGACGTTTCGATAATCATTGTCAATTATAATGTTCGCGACTATCTGTATAAATGTCTCAAATCTATTGAAGATGCAATACAGAAACTTCGGGTTCAGATTATTGTTGTTGATAATAATTCTCAGGACGGTTCAGTTCCATATCTGCGGAATCATTTCCCGGAAGTAATATTTATTGAATCACCGGAAAATCTTGGATTCGGCAAAGCAAACAATCTCGGATTTACTTACTCTTCGGGTAAATATTTTTTGATTTTAAATCCCGATACCATTCTTCAGGAAAATACATTGACCGAAATGTATGACTATATGGAAAATCATCCGGAAGTCGGAATATCGGTTTGTAAGATGCTGAATGCAGACGGTTCATTCCAAAGTGCATGTCGGCGGGGATTCCCAACACCATGGGCATCTTTCTGCAAACTTTTCGGACTTCAGTCTTTGTTCCCAAAATCCAGAATATTCGGGCAGTATAATCAAACATTTATGCCGGTTGACGAGACTTATTATACCGAAGCTGTCAGCGGGGCATTTATGTTTTCACGTGCTGATGTAATTCGTGAAGCCGGGGGATTCGATACCGACTTCTTTATGTACGGGGAAGATTTAGACCTTTGTTACAGAGTCTATAAGGCAGGATATAAAAATGCTTACGTCCACACTACATCTATCATCCATTACAAGGGAGAAAGCTCCAAACGTAGCAGTATGGATGATATAAAAATCTTCTACGATGCTATGGAAATTTTTGCAAAGAAACATTATACCGGCTCGATGATTTTTCTTAAATTTATGAAAATTGGTATCAGGTTACGTTCCGTTTTGGCTTATGCAATTAAATACCGCCGTGATGTGCTGCTGATGGCAGCAGATTCTGTATTTCTGATATTGAGTTTGTTTATAGGGACATATATTGTTTTCAATGAATTTTTTGGTTTTCCTGATTATGCCTATCCGACAGTATATATCGTGCCGATAATTGTTCTTATCATCAGTATGATATTAGCAGGGGAGTATTTCGAGGAATCCGGTTCTATTGCAAGCTCGGTCTTTGGTTATACACTTGCATTTCTGGCATTGTCAACCCTGACATATTTTTTTACTTCATACAGATTCAGCCGCGGGGCTCTTTTAAGCACCATAGGACTTTCAATTATATTCTCTACACTTTTCAGAATTTTCCTGAATGTATTTTCGAAGAACGGCAAATTGGAAAGTGTCAGGGCTTTATTTGTGGGTAATCCCGATGATTTCAGCCAATTACTTGATGATTTCAGAGTAAGCAATCCCCTTGACATTTATCTGACCGGATATGTCAGTGATTCCGCTGAATTTAAGGAGAAATCTTCTATCCCATGGCTCGGAAAAGTAAGACATCTTGATTCGATTATCAAAGCCCAGAAGATTAATAATATTATCATTACCGACCCGGAAATGACCGGCGAAAGAATTATGGATATCCTTTCCAACTCATCCATTAGAACAGCAAAATATCATTTAGCCCACAAATATGAAGATTTCGTTGCTTCGCAGCTTATTAATAATATTACTTTTTCCCGAAACAGTCTGCCGCGATATAATATCAATATACTCAGATATAAGATTATCAAAAGGACATTTGATATTTTTATTTCTTCCATTATGATAATCACAATTTTCCCGATGTTCATTTCTGCAAAAAGAATTTTCGGAATAAAAGAGTTGGGGAATGTTTTAGTTGGAAGGAAAACTATTGTCGGCATAAAATCAGGCAAAACAGATTTTACAAATATTAAACAGGGTTTAATCAGTCTTGCAGATTTGAGCTCGGTTTCCCCACTGCCCGAAAAAGCCCGAACCGAACTTAATGAATATTATCTGAAGAACTACTCTGTTTCATTAGACTTTGAAATATTAATCAAATATTTCCTAAGAAAATAGAGTTTTCTCTAATTCCTGAACGATTGATCATCTTGAGCAATCTCGAAGGACAGGATTTAATTTTCCACCCCCTGCCCCCGCCAGCGGGGGACAAATACCAAATCCCGGAATTTGTCACACTGAGCTTGCGAAGTGTCCAGGATTTCAGTTTTAACGGAAGTTCCACCTGCGTATGGTTACAATAATCCTGATAAGTATTTGATATAGAATAAGCTTAACCCATTCTTTTCAGTTTCTTCCTAGTGCCTA
>JAVSMQ010000001.1:2088622-2138272 GCA_032027125.1 Kapaibacterium sp. (SeqCode) | reverse complement strand
GAACTATAGTTGATAAAAACGGAAATCCGGTTGCCGATGCTGAGGTTTGTATTATTCCTGATATTCCTTCCGGAAAGATAATAGGCATTATTGATTTAAATAAAAATTCCGATATACCCGAATTGCAGGTTGTTGAACTTCAAAATTTTATGGCAGAGAAGAAAGATGAATTTGCATTATTGAAGTGGACAACATTAAGTGAGGCTAATAGTGATTATTTCGAGCTTTTACGAGCCGATGAAAAGGATTTTAAACCCGGTATTTACGAAATAATTGCAACTGTTAAAGCTAAAGGTAATTCCGTAACTACCCAATTATATTCTGTCATAGACAGTTCTGTTCAAAAAAATTTGACATACTTATACAAATTAAATATAGTTGATAGGGATAAGAGCATGAGGGAGTCCAATAATATTAGATTTGTAAATGAAGAAGAAAAATATGAATTATTTACAAATTATCCGAATCCATTTTATTTCAATACAGTAATATCATATACTTTAGCCAAATCAGGATTTATTGATATAAATATATCAGAAAAATGTACCGGTACAGAATATCTTAAATTAAATCAATTAGAACAGAAAGCAGGAAATTATTCTTTTTATTGGCAACCCTTTCTGTATCCAAATGATGAAGATTCAATTGTTCTACGTCCGGGTGTATATACAGTTAAAATTGCTACAGTAGATACCACAATGACTTTAGATATGATACTTAATTTTAAATTTAAAGAAACCGACTGTAAAATTCCTCTGCATGTAATAAAAACAGATAAAAATGGAAAATTTGAAATAGATTGGAAATGGTTTCAGGAATTTACTCATTTTTTCAGAATAGCTGAAAATGGTCAGGTACTTGGTCAATTTTCTTACGGTGAAAGTGGTGAAATAATTGCAAGAAAACTTCTGTCCGAAACAAATATGTCAAAAAAATATTTGTTAGGCCGCCAATCTCTGACTATAGACAAGAGTAATGCAATAAATATAAAACTGATTATGAAAGAAGTTAATGTTACAAAATAAAGATTGGTTTTAGAATTGGGATTTTCAGGACTTTGCTGCTCACCAATGTTAAGATAATTGAATAAGATTGAAACATCAAATATTTATCGAACTAATTTTTGCGATATACATAAAATAGTTATATTTTTATGATTGTTTCATTTACAGTTTTCGCAAACAAATTATTAAAATTGAATAAATGTATTTATCGGATATAGAAATAGTCGGATTTAAATCTTTTGCACAAAAAACCAAGCTTAAGTTTACGTCGGGTTTATCGGCTGTTGTCGGACCTAACGGCTGCGGAAAAACCAACGTTGTGGATGCTATCCGCTGGGTATTAGGTGAGAAGAAAGCATCTACCTTGCGTTCGGATGTGATGGAGAATGTAATATTCAATGGTACACGCGACCGCAAACCATTAAGCCTTGCAGAGGTTTCGATAACTTTTGACAATACGAAAAATCTACTGCCAACAGAGTATAATGAGATTGTAGTAACACGCAGATTGTACCGAAACGGCGACAGCGAATATCTTCTTAACAAAACCCAGTGCCGTCTGAAGGACATCTTAGACCTGTTTATGGATACCGGTATCGGTTCGGATTCGTATTCAGTAATAGAACTCAAAATGGTTGATGCGATTTTGAGTGGTAAAGTTGACGACCGCAGAGCGATGTTTGAAGAAGCTGCAGGTATAAAAAAATATAAAGCAAGAAGAAAAGAGTCACTGAAAAAGCTTGAATCTGTAAAAGCAGATATGGAACGCATTCAGGATATTCTTCAGGAAGTCAGAAAAAACGTAAATTCTCTATCAAGACAGGCTGCCAAAACAAAACGTTATAATCAATATCTGACCGAACTCAAAACACTCGAAATAGAACTTTTTGCCAGAGAATATGCACACTTTAATTCAAATTTAAAAAATCTTTCTGTCAAACTTGCAGAGCTATCAGCAAAAAAGATTTCATTGGAAATATCTTTGGGTGAAAGTGAAAAAGATATTTCACTTCAAAAAGAAAATCTTGCATCTATCGAATCGGAATTAAGCACGGCAATTGATAAAGAGAAAAATCTTCTGAATATTATCTCCGATTTCAAACAAAGTATAGCTGTTACAAATGAAAAAATTCTTTCCTTTGATTCCTCCCGAAACAGAATAACATCGGAAATAGCAGAGTCTGAGCAAAACCTGAAAGCAAGTCAGGAATATCTTAAAGAAATTCAGGCAGGAATTGAAACAGCAAAAAGCAGACTAAGTGAGTCATCAAATAACGTCAAATTACTCGCTGATGAGCGAGATGCTGCCGGAAAAAAGGTGCGTGATGCCGAATCTATAGTATCAGCAGCCAACACTGAAATAATATCATTAAAAAACAGAATTGATTCCCTGAATAATATTATAAATCGCAGTAAAGAGAAAAAAGCAGGAATAGCAAGAAAAATTCAACAGTTCGCAGAGGATAAATTCCGCTATGGCAAACAAATTGAAGAGCTTGAAGCTGATAAACGACAAAATGACAAGTTATTGCCCGAATTACAAAATGAATTAGGTTTTGCAGAAAAAGAGCTTAAACTTGCCACTGAGAAGAAATTAGCTTTCGAATCAGGAATCGAACAAATTAAGCTGCAGATAAATGATAAGAAAAACGTTTTAGGCGGTAAAAAAGCATCGCTCGATTTTCTAAATTCACTGGTAGATACCGGTGAAGCGGCAAAATTTCTTTCGGATTCAAAAAATTGGCAGACTAAATCAGATAAAGTCCTTCTGGGAGAAGTCATAGGTACTGATGACGAATACAGGATAGCAGTACTTACGGCATTAGGAGAATCTGCTCACAGTTATATAACCGATTCAAGGGAATCTGCTCTTAATGCCATTACGGCATTAAGAAATAATGGTAAGGGCAAATCCGGTTTTATATGTCTTGACAGTATCCCGAACGTTTCGGCTCCCGCTAATCTGCCTTCCGGTAATGGTGTGAAGGGCTGGCTTAGTGAAATTGTAAGGGTTGACGATAATATCCGTTCTTTGCTTCGCGGGTTACTTGGTAAAACTCTGCTTGTTGAGAATGAGCAGACTGCAATAAAGATACTTAGTGAAGGTTCAGCAGATATTTGTGTAACACTTGACGGTCAGTTATGGCATTCAGCAGGATTTGTTTCAGGGGGCTCTGTTTCACAGAAAGAAGGTCAGTGGGTTGGCAAGAAAGAGCGTATAACTAAGCTGAATAATGAAATCACAAAGCTCAAGTCAGAAATTGATGAGCTGCAGAACAAACAAAATGATATTTCACTGGAACTTGCTTTGATTGATATTGCAAATTTCCAAAAAGAAATCAAATCAGCCGAATCTGCAGTAACAGAAAACAGAAAGAAAGCCGGTCAATTTGAACTGAAACTGGAATCACTTATTAATAATATGAACTTTATTGATGACAACTCTGCAAGGTTGCAGGAGGAGCTTAGCGAACTGACAAGCGATGATTCAATATCTGTTCAGGAAATTGAACAAATTACTCTTTCGCTGAATGAAAAGCAGTCTGCGGTATTAATTTTACGTGAAGAACTTTTATTGCAGCAAAATCAACTTTCCGGGAAGCAGGATATTTTGCGAAATGCAGAACTTAATGCAGTTGAAATTGAATCATCGTATAAATCATTGGAAAATGATAAATCAAGAATCAATGGTGATATAAATCAGATTGTACTTAAAATTGAATCAAGAAAAAAGGAAATTGATTCATTCGATTTGCAAAAAGAAGAATTAGCTGTCAAAATTGATAACCTGACCGAAAAACTTGCCATCTCGGAAGCAGAACTTGAAAGTACAAAATCCAAAAGAGATATTCTGACAAGTCTTAAAAAAGAGGCTCAGGACAGATTTGAACAGCAGACAAACGAATTCAACATTCTTCGCAGAGATTATGACAAATTAAAGGAAAGTATCCATCAGTTAGAATTACAGGAAACCGAGGCAAACTCCCATATACAGAATATTACTGACCGGTTAACTGAGCAGTATGATGCCGATATTCGGTCACTTACGATTGAAGATAATCCTGAATTTGATATCAGCACTGCAAAATCCGAAATTCTAAGTCTGCGGGATAAACTCTCACAGATTGGAAATGTAAATTTTATGGCACTTGAAGAGTATGAAATTCAGAACGAAAGACTTGAATTTTATGATAAGCAAATGTCAGACCTGACTGAATCTCAGAAGTTTTTGAAAGAAACTATTGATGAAATTAATGCTACAGCGGAACGCAATTTCAGAGAAACCTTTGACAAAATTCAAATTAATTTCCGAAATTTATTTGTAAAATTATTCGGTCCGGATGCAGAAGCAGATATTCATCTCGAAAGTGATGACTTACTCGAATCCGATATAGTTATAACTGCCAAACCGCCTAATAAAAGACCGCACTCAATAGAGATGCTTTCCGGTGGAGAGAAAACACTGACTGCAATTGCACTTTTGTTTGCTATTTATCTTGTAAAGCCAAGTCCTTTCTGTATTTTGGACGAAGTTGATGCACCGCTTGATGATGCAAACATAGATAAATTTGTCAACCTGATTAAGGAATTCAGTATTGACACTCAATTTTTGATTGTTACCCATAATAAAAAAACTATGGAAGCTGCTGATACACTCTATGGTGTCACAATGCAGGAAGACGGAGTCTCTAAGGTTGTAGCAGTTAAACTCAATAATGAAGCTGCTTAATAACTTTACTCTTTTTTACAGTTTTAAGAATTCAAAATAATACTTGTATCATTTTCATTGTCAATGATGTTATAAGATACTCGTCATAGTATCTTTTAATCAACAAACTATTAAATTGAGAGTATTATGCAGGATACTGAAAAGATAAAACTATTATCAGAATCTATTCACAAAGTTAAATCTGAAATAGGTAAAGTAATAATCGGACAGAATGATATTATTGAACAATTGTTGATTGCTCTTTTTGCACGCGGACATGTGCTGTTAATAGGTGTACCCGGACTGGCAAAAACTTTGCTCATACGCACATTAGCAAAAGCATTGGATTTGAAATTTTCGAGAATACAGTTTACACCTGATTTGATGCCCGGGGATATTTCCGGTACCGAAATTATTGAAGATGACATTTCAAGCGGACAAAAAAAATTCAGATTTGTCAAGGGACCGATTTTTGCAAATATTGTACTTGCTGACGAAATTAACCGTACACCGCCCAAAACTCAAGCTGCATTGCTTGAATCTATGGAAGAACATTCAGTTACTGCAGCAGGAACAACATATATTCTTGGCGAACCTTTCTTTGTTCTTGCCACACAGAATCCTATTGAGCAGGAAGGAACATATCCCCTGCCCGAAGCACAGCTTGACAGATTTATGTTTAATATCTGGCTTGATTATCCCGAATTTGACGAAGAAGTTGAAATTGTAAAGTCAACTACTTCGCTTAATAAACCTGAAATTAACAAAGTACTTACAGGCGAACAAATTATTGATTTTCAGGACTTGGTTCGTAAAGTACCTGTAAGCGATAATGTAATTGATTTTGCTGTGAAATTGGTTCGCTCAACAAGACCCGAATCTACAAATCTCCAGTTTGTCAAGGACTTTCTAAGTTATGGAGCCGGACCCCGCGCTTCGCAGTATATTATTCTCGGAGCTAAATCCCGTGCAGCTTTCCATGGCAAGTTCACTCCTGATATTGATGATGTTAAGGCTGCCGCTCTTCCGGTACTGAGACACAGAATTGTAACAAACTTTAATGCAGAAGCCGACAATGTATCGGCTAACGATATAATAAAAAGGGTCGTCGAGTCAGTCGGAAAATAGCAGGGCTGATACATTCTATTTTTTTAGGTTAATCTCCAGGAATAGTCACTCTGATGCGGAGCGAAGAGTCCATGAATTCAATAATTAACAGCTTGAAGCCTTATTCTAAAAATGGTTCGGCTAAATAGTAGATCGAATTATGAATATGCAGAAACAGCAAAGAATTTTTGATATATTTATTTGTATATCTTGTTTAAATAATTTTTCGTTTTAAGATATGAATTTAAATATTATATATTTATAAACTTCCTCTATCCCCCCATTTTATCAAATTTTTCTTTCAAAGTGCCTAATTCATCTCTTAGTTCAGCGGCACGTTCGAAATCCAAATCGCGGGCGGCATTTTTCATTTCGATAAACATCTGGTCAATCAATTCTTTAAGCTGCGGTTTGTTCATATATTTCAGAACAGGTTCGGCAGCAATATCGGTAAATGATTTACGGGCGTCGCTTCTGCGTTTGCTCATCGAAGCGTGCATATCGGCAATTGAGGTTGAACTTAGAATTTCTTCAATAGATTTATAAATAGTCTGCGGATTGATTCCGTTATCAGTATTGTATTTCTCCTGAATTTCACGGCGGCGGTTTGTTTCACTAATCAGCACATTCATCGAATTTGTAATTCGTGCGGCATAAAGAATAACCAATCCCTCAACGTTTCTGGCAGTTCTGCCTGCAATCTGAAGTAGCGAACGCTCACTGCGAAGAAAACCTTCCTTATCTGCGTCAAGAACAGCCACAAGCGATACTTCAGGCAAATCCAAGCCTTCCCTAAGAAGATTTACACCGACAAGAACATCATACTCACCAATTCTCAAATCCCTTATTATTTCTACCCTTTCAAGCGAATCAACGTCCGAGTGAATATATGCTACTTTTATATTCAGATTACTCAAATAATCAGCCAAATCTTCTGCCATTCTCTTTGTAAGTGTAGTTACAAGAACACGCTGTTTTTTTACGACTCTGATACGAATTTCATTGAGCAAATCATCAATCTGGTTAACAAGAGGACGTACACTTATCAGCGGGTCAAGAAGTCCTGTCGGACGGATAACCTGCTCAACAACCACTCCTTTGCATTTCTCAAGTTCATACGGACCCGGTGTAGCACTCATATAAATTGTCTGATTGACAAGCGATTCAAATTCAACAAAAGTTAAAGGACGGTTTTCGAGTGCCGATGGCAGACGGAAGCCGTGTTCGACAAGGCTCATCTTTCTTGAACGGTCACCGTTATACATAGCTCTTACCTGAGGAATAGTTGCGTGGCTTTCATCAACTATCAACAGATAATCTTTTGGGAAAAAGTCGAATATGCAGTGTGGTCTGTCGCCAAAAGTTCTGCCGGTCAGATGCATTGAATAATTCTCAACGCCTGAACAGTAACCTATTTCGCGCATCATTTCAAGGTCGAACAAAGTACGCTGTTCCAATCTCTGAGCTTCGACGAGTCTGTCTTCAGCTCTTAAAACTTTAAGCCGTTCATATAATTCTTCACGTATATCCACCATAGCCTTCTGCATACGGTCTTCAGGAGTAACGAATAATTTGGCAGGGTGAATCATTGATTCCTGAATTACTTCAATAGTCTTTCCTGTAACGGCATCAATGATACTTAGTTTGTCAATCTCATCGCCGAAAAGTTCAATCCTCACACCGGTTTTATCTTCATAAGCAGGTATTACATCTACAACATCACCGCGAACTCTGAAAGAACCTCTTTTAAATTCATAATCATTACGCTCATAGTGCATATCAAGTAGTTTGTAAAGAATTTGCTGACGTGTAATCTTCAATCCTACATTCAGAGGGAATAGAAACGAAGCAAAATCTTCTTTTTTACCTATAGAATAGATGCAGCTCACCGATGCTACTATTATAACATCGTGTCTGCCTTCGACCAATGCACTCGTTGCTTTCAGCCGCAACCTGTCAATCTCATCATTAATCGAAAAGTCCTTTTCAATGTACGTATCCGACTTGATAATATAAGCTTCGGGCTGATAATAATCATAATATGATATAAAAAATTCGACCCTGTTTTCAGGGAAAAATGTTTTGAACTCAGCATAAAGTTGTGCTGCAAGAGTTTTATTAGGTGTAATTACAAGCGCCGGTCTCTGCACCTGCTCTATTACATTCGAAATCGTAAAAGTTTTGCCGCTGCCGGTTACACCAAGCAACGTCTGAAACTTTTCCCCTGTTTCTAATCGGTTTACGAGATCGGCAATAGCTTTTGGCTGGTCGCCTGCAGGTTTGTATGTCGAAACCAATTTAAATTTGTGGTCAGTCATAAATATTCTTAAGTAAACAACAATAAATTCAAATCACATTCTTTTTATAACAAATAATTTTTCAACAATATAAAGACGGCTATGTCTGAAAATAAATCGAAGAAAATTCAAACTTACGGATTGTTTGGTTTTGGATTATTGACAATAATTTTATGGAATATTCCCGGCGGAGGATTAATTCTTTATCCTTTCACAATTCTGGGGACCTGGTTCCACGAAATGGCACACGGGATTACTGCTATGCTGCTTGGCGGTGATTTCAAAGAACTCGTGATTTTCCCGAACGGTTCAGGATATGCCCAATTTGAATATTCGTCATTATTTCTCGGCAGTTTCAGTAAAGCAATAATAGCTGCTGCAGGACCGATTGGACCATCAATTGCAGGTGCAGTTTTTATATTGGCTTCAGTGAATAAAAAAACTACCGAATGGACTTTATATATTTTCAGTTTTCTGCTGATTGTTTCATCACTTATTTGGGTTCGTCCTCTTATTAGCTGGGGTTTTCTGATTGTAATTTTGTTATCTGCAATTGCAACACTGATTTCACTCAAGGCAAATGACAATTTTAAGGTGCTAACTTTGCAATTCCTTGCTGTACAGGCATTTATAAGTGTTTATTTGAGTATAGGATATTTATTTTCAAGCGGTGCAATGGTTGGCGGCACTCAAAATGTCAGTGATACACAGGCAATTGCCGAGATTTTACTGCTGCCGTATTGGTTTTGGGGAGCTTTGATTCTGGCATTCAATGGGTTGATGATATATTTAAGCCTTAAATATTATTTCAGAAAAACAAATCACAGGGAGCAGTATAACTAAAGTATTTATTAATGTTTCAAACTTAGATATATTCAGAATATCCTAATATTAGAAGTACAATAATGCCTGTTTACAGTATTGTTTGTCTTTTTTTTAATTTCTTTAGTAAAATATATTTTTTTTTAGATAGAATTATTTTATATTTGTAATGAGGCGTTTACCGAAAAGCCTAAAAATAAAAGAGTAGGTATAATATATTAGGAGTTTTTGATTATGAAGCTAAAAATTTTAGTTTCTGCAGTTGTGCTATCAATAGTAGCCTTTTTGTCCTCTTGCTCTCTCACATTGCCTGTAGCTGCAACATCTAATGCAGTAGGTTCTAAAGTTGGAACCGCTACAGCTACCGGATATCTTGGTATTCTTTTCTTTGATGCGGATGCAAGCATCCAAACTGCTGCCAAAAATGGCGGTATCAGCAAAATATCAACCGTTGATGTTAAGATGTCAAATATCCTTGGTATTATCGTTAGCTACGAAACAATCGTAACAGGCGACTAATCACTCGATTCTTCAGACGGGTTGGTTTATTAATAATATTTTAAATCAACCCTTTTATACAATATTGCAAATTTAATTTATGAAAATAATTGACGGTTTCTTTGGATTTATAATAATTTTATTTCTTTTTACTGCATGTTCAAATTCATCAGACGATAATCGGTTATTAATAGGCGGTAAAGATTATTTCAAAATTGACCCGGTAAATGAATCTCAAATTATCATAACTCCCGAGATTCACAAAACCTACAAAGCAATTACTGATGACTTCGATTCCTTAAGTATTCCCCTGCACAAGGTGATAAAAGGAAATAATTATGATATTTTTATTGGTTTACCGATTAATATCACAACAAAACAGCTTAAAGATTTATTATTCACTCAAGATAACCAAAGTCAAAAATCTTTTTCCAAATCAGGCGAAAACTATATTTACAGGATGCTTAGTGATGATAATGTTTCCGGTCGGAAATATGTTTTGACTTTAATCAGTTCAGACTCAATATTAACTGCAAAATTATACAACGAAGATTATACAGGTAATAAAATTGAATTCAGCAAGTAAAATCTTTTTAATAATATTAATTTCATTTTTAAGCTCATGTTTTGGAATAAAACCGGGTAATTCGAGCAGTTCCGGTGGTGATTTTGAATCCTTTTATCTGGGAGAAGGCAAAAACCAGTATTTCATTAAACCAATGGAGTTTGAATCTGACGACTTTATTTTCAATATAGATTTTACAGTTCGTGATTTTGAATTTAAATCGGACGGGGCATCAGCTAATTTTTCTGTAATTTCCGAACAAATCATAAATAAATTTGATACTTTAAAAATCATTACATCAAAAAATAAATTTGTTATATCCGATATTCAGAAGATGTTTGTCGAAAAAAAGGGTGATGATTATCATATCAGAAGTACATGTAAATTTAATTCCGATGCTTTTCTTGCTTTTTTTTCGCATGATGAATTGGCTGTCGAGTTATATTCCGGAGATAAAATTTTAAAATTTAAACCAACCGGAAAAACAAATTCAATCAGAAAATCAATAAATGTAAATTTGGTTGAGATTTTAAATGCTTATTAATTGATTATAATTGATTTAACGGAACTAATTCTATAAACATAATATTCCCCTTTAAAAGCTGAAATAATAAAATTCATTAAAAATGATTATAATACGTCAATTATTATTTGCATATATTATAATTAATTAATAGTTTAGTTTTTAGATTCTGTGACAATTTTAAATATGTTATTATAAAGATACAAAACCATGAATTCATCACAATACAATGCGACAGTTATCGGCAAAATTTTACTGACACCGGATTTGATGGTACTACGTCTCAAGACTGACGAACCAAGGAATGAATTTTTAGCAGGGCAATATACTTCAATAGGATTATATTCCAACGAACAAAGGTCTGCTAATTCCGTAGTAACAATGGAAACGTTTAATGAAAATGTTCTTATAAAGCGTGCATATTCAATTGCATCTGCCAAGCATGAAGTATCGGAATTTGAGTTTTATATCAGTCAGGTAAAATCCGGTCAGCTGACTCCGCGTTTGTTTAATTTGACACAGGGGCGCAGAATTTGGATTGATACTCATATACACGGCATTTTCAGACTAAATGATGTACCCGAAGATTCAAATATTGTTATGATTGCTACCGGAACAGGTTTAGCACCATATATGAGTTTTCTGAGGTCGCACCTTCAGGAACATAAAAATACAAAATTAGCAATTATACATGGTGCAGGTTACCCCTGGGACCTTGGTTATTACAGCGAACTTAAATTTATACAGAATAATTTTGAAAATTTTTACTATTTTCCTACATTGCTGAAAGCCGACAGTTCGTGGACAGGACTGACAGGTTATATAGAAAAGCACCTTGAAGCAAATCTTTTGCAGAATGAGACAAGCATAATAGTTGACCCTGATAAAACACATTTTTTCCTTTGCGGTAATCCAAAAATGGTCGAATCAGTTACAAATTTTCTAAATAAGTATAATTATACAAAGCATTGTGATTCACAATGCGGGTCATTGCATGTTGAAGAATATTAAAACCGGTTTTATAAAATCTTTTCTTTCCGGCTGTCAAAGATATTTGACAGTATTGGTTCTGATGATTACTGTCAGTTCATGTATTGTAGTTATAAATGAAGAAAAAAAATATGAAATTGAACCCGAAATAACACTTAGCCCGAAACCTGTACTGCAAATGTCGGATAATCTAATCCGTTCCGAAAAAGGAGATATGATTGCATTTCTGCCTGCAGGCTGGTTTCTTGTGAATGTTGAATCTAAAGTATCCCCTGATATAATTGCTGTAGCGGTCAATCCTGATTACACTCTCTCTGCTGTTTTTTCCAATGTTCGGAATAATGAGTTAATTAAGGAAACAATTAACAAGGAAGGTTTGTTCGGACTTGCAAGAATTTCACTGGAACGAAGAGAAAGCAAAACGGTTAGCTATGTAAAACAAATCGGCAAATTTCAGAATATAAACATGGGTAATCAGGAATTTGTCAAGTATGAGTATTCAAATACCGGAGGCGCATTACTTGCCAAAAGTGCAGTTTATATTTCCTCAACAGGCGAATTTTATGAGTTCTCTTTAGTTCCTATCAATGTCAAATATAATATTCAGCCTTCATTAAAAGACCTCGATGATGTGTTTCAATCCTTCCTTGCAAGTATTAATTACTGATGAAGTCTGCTAAAAAAGATATTGCTGTTATACTCCTCTCGGGAGGTATGGATTCTGCAATATGTGCTGCAATAGCATTTGAAGCAGGATACGAACTTGCAGCTTTGCATTTAAATTACGGACAACGTACTCAAACCCGCGAATTGGAATGTTTCAAATTTTTATGTAAAGATTTCAAGATTAAAAAGCAATTGATTGTTGATATCAGTTATTTATCTCAAATCGGCGGGTCGTCGCTTACAGATTTTAACATGGAGCTCACCCAATCAAATCTTGATTCTGGCGAAATACCCAACACCTACGTTCCTTTCAGAAATGCGAATATTCTTACTATTGCAACAAGCTGGGCTGAAGTTATTTCTGCACGAGCAATTTATATAGGTGCTATGGAACAGGATTCAAGCGGCTATCCTGATTGCAGAAAGTCCTTTTTTGCTGCATTTCAGTCCACAATCAATTTGGGTACAAAGCCGGATAGCGATATTAAAATTATTACACCGATAATTGATATGACTAAAGCTGACATAATTAATGAAGGTATTAGATTAGGCGTTCAATTCGGACATACCTGGAGCTGTTATCAAAGTCTTGAAAAAGCCTGCGGTACATGCGAATCATGCCTTTTGAGGCTTAGAGGCTTTAGTACAGCCGGACAAAAAGACCCTCTTAAATATATAGAATTAAAATAGTTATAAATTAAGAGTATGTTGATAAAGTCAATAATTCTTAACAACAATATTTATTTACTTATGAAAATATTAATTAACACCATTCTTTGAATAAGGCTTTATTGCTTCAATTATAGAAATAGCACTATCAAAACCCGATTGAATAGCATCAATTTTTAGCTGACCTTCATAATATCCGGCAAGATGTAATAATTCATAAGCGGCATTTAACTCTTTTAGTAGTTTTCTGTCAAGTTTTCCCAGATTATTTTTATAATATTCTATTGATTTTCTGCCACTTCTTTTTGGTACGCCCTTGATCTCGAAGAAGAAATCCAATCCTTTCAATAAACCTGAATAAGCTATTCCACTTGCGTATTTGACATATTTTTCATCAACATAAAACTTACCGTCTTTACCGGCAAGTTTTAAATCTTCTTCAGCGTTTTCAATATAGCGCATTGCTTCTTTGTATGGGTCTTCGTGTTTCATTTATATGCTTATAAAAAATTATAATTTTTTTAAAATACGTAATTTGTTGAATATTATTTGATTCTATTTCACTTACAAATAAATATATCTTCAACATAATTTCTTTCTTTTTCTCTTCCGGCTTCTGCTATTGAATCAAACTCTTCAATACATAGTTAAAATCAAATGAATTAACAATATATATTTACAATTCCATATTATTAACTAACACCATTCTTTGAATATGGTTTAAGCGCATTTACGATGGAAATTGCATCATCAAAACCTATCTCAATAGAATCAACTCTCAAGCCGCCTTCATAATATCCGTAAAGATGCAAAACTTCATAACCATTATTCAGATGTTTCGATAATTTTTTGTCCATACCTGAAAGTATTGATTTGTAATACTCAATTGACTTTCTTCCTCTTTTCTTAGGGACACCTTTAATGTCAAACAGAAAATCAAGAGCTTTCAGCATTCCTGAATAAGCAATACCGCTTGCTGATTTTACATATTTTTCGTCAATATAAAACTTATCTTCCTTGCCTGCTTGTTTTAGCTGCAGTCTTGCATTATCAATATAACGCATAGCTTCTTTATATGGATTTTCACGAATCATTATTCTCCATAAATAATTATTATTTTATACACAAAAATACGATTTTAACTTAACATTATTTTTATATTTATCCGATTCTCAAAGTCAAAAAATTACATTATAAATTTTATGGTCAACTCAGGGCTGATTCCAAAGATTTCGTTATAATCAATACCTGCTGAAAAGCTGATATCCGAATAGATGTTTAACATTGCAGCAATTTCTAAAATATTCGGATTGGTTTTGAATGCAGTTCTAATTGCAAAATTTTTCTGTGGAATATATTTTAATGCAAATCCGAATGACGAAACCGAGTTAATTATTACAGCTATATCAGCATCAATAAATATTTCGGAATTAATCCTGTATGACAGTCCGGCAACAGATTCCTGATAAGTAGTTTTATCATCCTGACCGGCATTGCTGCGTAACAGATTTCTAAGAGCAAATCCTGCTTTAAGACTTTCTGATAAGTTAATTACAGCACCGATATTTATAGTAGTATATGAAATATTTTCATAGTTTTTTATCATCAGTCTGTTGAACTCGATTGAAGCACCTACCGTTACAATATCGTTTATTTGATTTGCAAACCGGAGTTCACCCGAAATTTCAGAATATAAATCACCGCCTAATCCATATATATTCACTCCCATTACTCTGCTGCTGTCCAATTTATATTGAGCAGAAATCATACACGGATTTAACTCGCTGATACCGAATCTTGAAGGTTTAGCACCGAGTAAAATGTAATTTGAAGTATCAAGAATCATCGCTGCAGGATTGATTGGCGAAGATGATTCAAGTGAAGCCTGACCTACTGAGTGATGGATATTTAAATAACCTGCCGTTCCGTAATTTTGGGGAAATACGCCGGTTGTAGAAAAAATCACAATTAACTGCACCAATAATAGAAACTTATTCGTCTTCAAAATATAATTAATTTATGTGTTTCATAAAAAAGCGAATTTAGAAATAATTTTTGATATAAAAAAATAAATTTCGGGAAAAGTCATGGTAAAGTATGTTATATTCATTACATTTTTGATTGCAGGGTTAATTGCTGTCGAATCACGGGCTCAGGAAATTGAAGCCCATGTATCTGTCAATATGGAGCAAATCCCTCAGGAATTCAGGGTAAGTGTCAATTCAATTGCCGGTGATATTGAAAGATATCTCAACAGCCAGCGTTTTACAAGTATTGAATGGGAAGGTCCGAAAATTCCTGTAGATTTAAGTATTGCTCTGACAGGCGGTTCTCGCAATGTTTATTCAGCCCAGTTGTTTATTGCGTCCAAACGCTTTATAGCCGGTACTGAAGGCGGGCAGTCAATAACCCTCAGACTGTTGGACAAAACATGGTCTTTTGAGTATAATATGGGTGCTAATCATTCTTATAACCCGCAAAGATATGACCCATTCACAACACTTCTCGATTTTTATATGCTTCTGATTATTGGATTTGACCTTGATACCTACAATGAACTCGACGGTACATTAGTATATGAAAAAGCAAAACTTCTTACAGCCATGGCATCAACTTACAATGCCGACGGATGGGAAACAATTTCGAATCCCGGAGAGTTCACAAGATACAATTTTATCAATGAGCTGACAAGTTTCAGATTCGACGGATTCAGAAAATTAATTACAAGTTATTATGTTGACGGCTTGGACCTGATGAATAAAGACCGCGAGCAGGCACTTGATAATCTTGCGTTTGTTATTCAGGAAATGGCAGATTTTAAGAGGAATAAGTTAGTTGAGCAAAGTATAATTATCCAGGCATTTTTCGAAGCTAAATCTTTGGAACTGGCAGAGACTTTCAAAGGATATACCAAACACCCAAGCGTTTTCAAGGATTTGATTTATCTCGACCCAACAAATACTGCCGTTTATGATGATGCTCAAAAAGGCAAATAAGTATAATTATTGTAATGGAAGATGATTATTAAAACTAAACCTGATATTATAATTTATACTGACGGTGCCTGTCTGGGAAATCCCGGACGAGGCGGTTATGCTGCGGTAATGTTGAGCGGTAAACTCAGGAAAGAACTTTCTCAGGGCTTCAAACTGACAACAAATAACCGTATGGAGATAATGGCTGTTGTTGAGGCACTGAAAGCAGTAAAAAAACATAAAAAGTATAATATTACCGTTTTTTCGGATTCACGGCTTATTGTTGACGCAGTAAATAAATTTTGGCTGAAGTCATGGATTAAAAACGGCTGGAAAAAGAGTAACAAGAAACCGGTTCTGAATCAGGATTTATGGAAAATGCTGGCTGAAGAACTCTCGCAGCATAACGTTGAGTTGAGATGGGTCGAGGCTCATGTCGGCATAAAGGAAAACGAACGTTGTGACGAGCTTGGTAAAGAAGCAGCAATGGGTGATGATTTATTAGAGGACGTTGGTTATATAATTAACAGAGAGACTGCAGAATGAACATTACAAGACGCGAAATGGTCAAATTGCTCGGAGCATTAATGATAATATCTCCGGCTTCTTATTTACTATCTAATCAAAACAGCGGAAATACCCGCTATTACGAAATCGCTCAAAAAGCTAAAACTGAAGGCTGGATAAAGCTTCCAATAAATCAGCTTATGGAAAAAATCGCATTCGAGTTTATTGATGTGCCATATATTGGCGGAACTTTAGATATAAGTGAGCAGGAAACATGCACTGTATATCTCGACAAACTCGATTGTGTCACCTATTTTGAGACTGTAATTGCTATTGCATTCTGTTTCAGAGCCGGCAAATTTGATTTTGAAAGTTTAGTTGCTCAGGTTCAGAAAACAAGATACCGCGACAGTATAATTGAGAATTATACTTCCCGGCTGCATTATACTGCCGACTGGATATATTATAATGTAAAAAATAAAATTATAAAAGATATTACAAAGGATTTAGGCGGCGAGAAGATTAAATTCAATACATATTTCATGAGCGCCAATCCTGATAAATACAATGCTTTAACTAAACATCCCGAATTTATCCCGATAATAAAGGCTCAGGAAAAAGAAATTAACAGCAGAGATTATTACTATATTCCAAAAGATAAACTTGAAAAAAACATACCAGGTATCCAATCCTGCGATATAATTGCCATTACAACTTCGATTGGCGGGTTAGATTATTCCCATACAGGTTTTGCATATAAAAATGAAGATGATGAAATTCAATTCCTGCACGCATCCTCTGCAAAAAAGGAAGTGACACTGGATACATATTTATCCCGATATTTATCCCGCATAAACAAAGATACCGGAATTACGGTCCTCAGACCGCAGTAAGTTGCTGATTGAAAGATGCGAAAAATTGTTCTGTTCCTCTGACAAATAGGAAGTTAATTTTATATGACTTCCGGTTTGGCGTACCAGGTAATAGTCACGTCGTTTTAATACATTTACTAAATCATTGCCATTGACATCTCTTGGCAATTTCATGTCCTTTCCGTAATTCCGTCTTCTTTGAAAATATGATGACTACCTGATACCCGTTCCAAATTAAAACCAAAAGCCGCTACATGTTGGACGAATTCATCAAATCTATTAAAGAATAGCTTATTTTGCTACTTCCGGATAATCCTTTAATAAATCTTCGAGTGTTCTTTTTAACCTTGGGTTATTATTTTCTTTCATAAACTCAATAATTTGCCTATACTGTTCTTTCTTATTGCGCATTACAGGCAGTAAAACATACTTTTCAATTTCAAGTAATCTGTTGAAGGCTGCTGAGTCTGATTCTTCATAAAATCTTTCGGATTTTGCAAGCTTTCCGGTAATACTCAAACTTAGTGTATCATTGTACTTAAATGAGAATGCAAAATGTGTTCGGTGAGAAAAATCAATTTCATCCAAAGCCGGAACTCCATTGAAAGCTATCCCTTCTAAGAATTTATATTTATTGGATAAATCCTCCAAAACAAAACCAAGATTTTTATTTTTATAAAGATTTGAATCTAAATTCTTGAACACTATATCTCTGTTGACACCATATCTATCACCGATACTAAATAATGAGTAGAAATATATACCTGCTTCATGAATATCATCATAAAAATTATTTCTAAAGAAATATGGGTTAAACTCATCATTATCAGGACTACCGACATAACTTATAGTGCCAAATAATACAAAGCAAATTAAAATCAATACTTTCATAATTTCCTCAATTGAAATGGTGAGTTATACGAATACAAGTAAGGCGACTGTGCAGGAAAGGCAGCCCAAAGCGAGTCGCAGGTAGTAAAGCGTCCTGTTTCGATAACGTACATTCGGTATCCTCTCATACTTAGCCCAGACACAAGTTTGTAAACACATCCGTCGAAAATTTAATCAAACAATAATGAAATAATTTCACTTTTTGTCTTTCCGAAATGAGAAGCGATATCAGTTAGAATAGCACTTAAAGTACCAATTTTCAGTGGATTATGAGCAGGAATCGTAATATGATGTTCCCCTGATAAAAAAGAAGTTAATCTTATATGACTTCCGGTTTGGCGTACTGGATAATAGTCAAGTCGTTTTAATACATTTACTAAATCACTGCCATTGATATCTCTTGGCAATTTCATGCCATTTCCAACATTTCCTGATGAACAAAATGAAGTTTGATTATATGAGGAATCTTACCACTTTCAAAATGGCAATTCAGTGCATCTTTGATGTTTTTTTTCAAATCTTCAATTGTATCACCCTGGGTAAATATACTATGATTGATTGCTCTGGCATTGTAGCCGCTTTCAATATCATCTTCAATATAAAAAATTATCTCATCCATTTTTCTTGCCATTATTCATAGATAATAATAATAAATGACAAATTCATTTAATACTTATTGTTTTGAATTGATTCTTAAGACTTGATTTTCGCAATTTCATCAATCAAAATCATAAGTACATTCAATATCTTATATTTCTTATGTTAATCGTTTACCTATTAAGTAGGACACTCATTTTTCGACCATCACTCCGGTACAAGTCCAGACGAGTAATGCCGCGCATATGGTGACTGTGTAGGAAAGGTAGCCCAAAAATGGTCGCAGTTGGCAAATCTGCCTGTCTCGTTGTCATACATTCTTGCACACGTCATTTGTAAATTAGATTTCAAATTAATTTATTTGTAAAATACCAAATTCATTATTTTTATTGAATTCTATTATTAAATCAATATTTAATATTAATTTATCTTTTAGTACTAATTTGCTTACATTGCCGGTTTTAAGTAATATGACCTTAGGAGGAAAACCAAAATATGAAGCAAAACTTCGAAAATCTTCATCAAAAGTCAAAATTGTCAAGTTGTTTTCTTTTGCATACTGCCAAATTTCTAAGTCGTTCAATCTATGATTATGTACTGAAGTTACATGAATTATTTCATCAAAGTAATTTTCAATATACTTTGCTATCCGCCAAGAAATATTCTCATCAAGAAGTAACTTCATACAGCGTATGCAATTATTCGTTCATTAGCACTTGCAAAATGAAGACAGGCTTTTATATCATCAGGATTTAGCTGTGGATAATCTTCAAGTATATCGGTTATACTCATATCATTTGCAAGCATACTTAAAATATCAGATACTGCAATTCTCGTACCCTTTATGACCGGTTTTCCAAACCTGATTTCGGAATTAATTTCAATATAATCATAATAATTCATAAATATCTCAAGCTCCTCATAATTGAATTACTAGAAGAATTAAATGAATCATTATTTTAACTCTGTAAATAATACATCATTAGGATTTGGAATTACCTTTCTATAAGATATTTTATAAAAATTAAGCCAATTGATATTTTATTGGTTTATATCTTGGTTTGGGGATATGGGTATTGTTTGCTTTCGATGATTCCAGCCATAATGCCTTTGACTTCAAAACTTCTGTTAATGCTTCTTCCTGAGTATTGCCGAAAGCAGAACAAAAAGCTAAGTCGGGAATATCTGCTATATAACCTTTGTCATCTTCACTGTAAAAAATATGGATATGATAATCTTTCATTTTCAAAAATAATATAATCAAATCAATAATAAAATGTATTTTTAAGTATCCTGAGCTTCTAAAAATCGAAATCAATCATTCAATTTCAGTTCAACTTTAATTTTTATATTTTTTTTAAAATCCCTGGAAATGAATTCCAATGTTACGGTTATAGTTATATTTAATCAACCGGTTTTGAAATTCAAAATGAAATACGCTTATATAAGTCTTAAATAAAATAGATTTTGAAAATAATAGTTTATTATTTACAATTATTTTGTTAAATTTGAAAAAATAATTTATTCAAACAATGAGGCATATTATGAAGAATATATTTAAGGCGGTTTTTGCTGTACTTTTTGCAGTTGTTTTTATATCCTGTTCGGATGAGAACACCAATATTAATGCTGAAAAAATGACTTTTGAAGAACTGGAGAAGACACCGGGCTATACATGGTTTAGTTTCGAAATAGACAAATACGAACCTGAAAACAATGTTGTACTTGACATTAAAGAAAAATTTGACCCTTCCAAACATAGATTTATCCTTTTTGTTAAACCATCATGTTCATGTCCGGGCAAACATCTGCAATCTCCGGGTTTTGTCAAAACACTTGAAAATGCAGGCATTCCAATTGAAAAGTGTGAAATATTCTCAATGTCATCAGCTACTAATCTGCACCCATACATGGACATAATTAAAATAAATGAACTCCCTGCTATTATTGTTATGAATGGTGATATGCCTGTCTATTCAGTATCTGATACTGTAAACAAAAGTGTTGTTTATAATCCGAATGCAAGTCTTAAAGTTGAGCAAGCCTTACTTTTAGGATTAGAAAAATAGGGAGTTGATATGGCTTTTTGGTTGGTAAAAAGTGACCCTGATTCATATTCTTGGGATAACTTGCTAAAAGATAAAAAGACAGTATGGGACGGTGTACGTAATTATCAGGCTCGCAATAATCTTAGACTTATGGAAAAAGGCGACAAAGTACTGGTTTACGAAAGTCAGAATTCCAAATATATTGCCGGTATTGCAGAGGTGACCAAACCATTTTTTCAGGACCCTACAACCGATGAGGAAAATTGGGTTGCTGTTGAACTGACTGCCGTAAAAAGTTTCAAAATGCCTGTTTCATTAGATGCTGTTAAAACCACTCCCGGACTTGAAGACATTGCACTCATCAGGAACAGCAGACTTTCTGTTATGCCTCTGACTCCCGATGAGTTTGATATTATTATCCAATTATCAAAATAAACTACAGATTCATATAAATGCTTAAACAACCGCTCTGGACGCCGGACGAAAAGTCTGTTAATAATTCCAATATGACAAAATTCAGATATTTCATCAATAAGAAGTATTCTTTGAATTTATCGGATTATAATGAATTATATAAATGGTCAGTAGATTATATAGCAAACTTTTGGCAGTGTCTTTGGGAATTTTTTGACATTATTTATTCAAAAAAGTTCGATACTGTTTTGTCGTTAAAAGACAAAAACGTATCGCAGAATGATATAACAAATTATAAATGGTTCAAAGGCTCGAAGCTGAATTTTGCTGAAAATTTACTGAGATTTGCAGATGATGAACCTGCAATAATATATTACAGCGAAAATGCCGAACCTGTGCGACTGACTTATAAACAGTTAAATTCGGCAGTTGCAAAATGTGCAAAAGCACTTCGTCAGGCGGGTGTAGTAAAGGGTGACCGTGTAGCCGGTTTTATTACAAACCGTCCCGAAGCTGTAATTGCAATGCTGGCTGCTGTATCCATCGGTGCTGTGTGGACTTCATCCTCGCCGGATTTTGGTGTTCAGGGGGTTTTGGACAGATTCTCACAGGTTCAGCCTAAGATACTTTTTGCAGTTGACGGCTATCAATATGGCGGCAAGGTATTTGAATCTCTGAAAGTTGTCAATGAAATCAGAAATTCAATTAATTCAATCGAGAAAATTATTATTGTCAGCCAAATCGGATTGGAAATACCCCTTGACTCTGTATATGAAAGCTATAAATCTTTTACTGACAATGATGAAGAAAATATTGAGTTTGAGCAGGTTGATTTTGACCATCCTGTTTATATTATGTATTCCTCCGGCACCACCGGAGTTCCAAAGTGCATCGTTCACGGCGGAGGCGGCACTTTGCTTCAGCATCTGAAAGAACTTGTGCTGCATACAAATCTGACTGATATGGACACTATCATGTATTTCACAACCTGCGGCTGGATGATGTGGAACTGGCTTGTATCTTCTTTAGCGGCAGGTGCTACAGTTTTCCTCTATGATGGCAGTCCTGCATATCCTGACATTAATAAACTCTGGAAAACGGTTGAAGATGAGAAAATAACAATTTTCGGTACAAGTCCTAAATTCCTTTCATCATGCCAGAAATCAGGTATCATACCCAAAGACCATTTTGATTTGTCTTCTTTAAAAACTATACTTTCCACAGGTTCTCCACTAAGCGGAGAAAACTTCTCGTGGGTCTATGAAAATGTAAAAAGTGATTTACAGCTTTCATCCATATCGGGCGGAACCGACATTATTTCCTGCTTTATGCTGGGCAATCCTACTCTGCCTGTTTATTCCGAAGAAATTCAATGCCGCGGTCTTGCAATGAAAGTTCTGGCTTTTGATGATGATGCAAATCCTGTGACAGAACTAAAAGGCGAACTTGTATGCACGGCTCCGTTTCCTTCGATGCCTGTTTATTTCTGGGATGATGAGGATAATTCCAAATATAAATCTGCATATTTTGATGTCTATCCCGGAATCTGGCGGCACGGAGATTATATTTCCATCACCAGCAGGGGCGGTATTACTGTTTATGGCAGAAGCGACGCTACTTTGAATCCGGGCGGTGTAAGAATCGGCACATCTGAAATTTACCGGGTAGTCGAATCTATGAATGAAATTTTGGATTCAATTGTAATCGGTTATCCGAAAAATAATGATGTCAGCGTTATTCTGTTTGTCGTAATTAGGGATGGCTTTGAGTTTTCCGGGGAATTGACAGACAAAATAAAGAGCAGCATCCGAAAAGAATTAACTCCGCGTCATGTACCGGAAAAAATATTTCAAATCAATGAAGTTCCTCACACACTAAACGGCAAAAAGGTCGAAATTGCGGTACTTAAAACCCTGCTTGGTGAAGAAGTCAAAAATAAAGCTTCGCTGATAAATCCCGATTCACTAAATCAGTTTATGAGAATGCCTGAATTGCAGGGTATTGTCTGAAACCGTGATTCAACTTATATTTCCGGAGTCCGTTGAAAAAGTAAAATATTTCAATTTTGTCAGTCTGAGCAATCTCGAAGACCGCGAAGTAGCGGCTGAGTATTAGAACTGCCCAATGAAAAATACCTAAAATACTAAATATCGTATTCCTACTTTAATGCACCAACTTATTTAGAATAGATATATTCCCTTTTAGTTTCCGGTTCATTCAATTCGTCATAATGTATCAACTCAATCATATTACCCAGTTCATCATATTTATAATTTGATTTACCATAAATTTTTCCATCAGACTTATAACTTATTTCCTCTATCAGATTTCTTTTCTCATCATATTTGGATTTCCAATTTTCCTCAATACTACCATCAGAATTATACCGTATATACTCATCAAACCTATTACCTTTCTCATCGTAAAAGGATTTCCAATTTTCCTCAATACTACCTTTAGAATTATAAACTATCGTTTCAATCAAACTATCTTTCTCATCGTATTTGCACGTTCTCTTTTTCTCAATACTTCCATCAGAATTATATGTTATCTCCTCAATCTCATTACCTTTCTCATCGTATTTGTATGTACTCTTATACTTAGAACCTATTTGTTCAATCCTATTACCCTTCTCATCATATTTGAGAGTAGTCTTATAATCAATACTACCATCAGATTTATAATTCACCATCTCAATCAGATTATCTTTCTCATCATATTTGTGAGTTGTCTTTGAATAAATTCTACCAGAGTAATAATTTAAATATTCAATCTGGTTACCTCTCTCATTATATTTGTATTCCTCGTCTTTGCTTTTTGATTTGATATCAACTTCTCCGGATTTGTATCTATACTCATAAATTATACAATTTGTATAGCCGCCCTTAATCTTTTCCATATATTGAGATAACAAACCGGCAGGAAATATTGATAACAATAATGAGATTAACAAGATTGAATATTTAATTTGCCTTAACATAATTTCACTTTTTAAATATATTTCAAATACTATTTACAAATTTAGCAAAAATTCTGTTTCTTAACTTAATGTAACTACTCAGCCTAACAATACTAATAAAAATAAAATAGAAACGTTTAATTAAAAAGAAATATTTGAGCAGTTTAAAAAGGATGTTTTCTGGGGGGAAAATATGACTTTAGAAGAACAAGTAATACTCTTAATTGAAGAGAACAAGAAATTACGTGAAATAATCGTTATTTTAGAGAAACATATAGTTGCTCAAGATAAACAAATTCAAATTCAAGGAAGACGTATATCAGAGCTTGAAGAAGAACTACGTAAGTCAAGATTGTCTAAAAACAGCAGTAATAGCAGCAAACCTCCCTCATCAGATATTGCAAACCCTAAAAGGAATCAGAGTTTAAGGCAGTCAAGCGGAAAAAAAACAGGTGGTCAAGTCGGTCATAAAGGAACAACTTTAAAAATGTCAGATACCCCGGATTTGATAATAGACTTAGCACCAAATTTCTGTAATGAATGCGGGTGCTGTTTAGAAAACGCTGAATCACACTTAGTAGCCAAAAGGCAGGAAGTAGATATTCCTCCAATACAAACAATAGTAAATGAATACAGACAATATAGTAAAAGATGTCCTCAATGTGGTCATCATCAGAAAAGTTCATTTCCGAAACACATAACCAATAATATCCAATATGGTCCAAATGTAACATCATTAATATCATATTTTTCAGTATATCAATATGTGCCTTTTAAGCGATTAAAAGAATTATTCTCCCACATATTCAATTTAGAATTAAGCGAAGGCACAATTGATAATGTATTAAAACGGATGTCAGTCAAAGCCCAGCCGTTTTATGAGAAAATCAGAGAATTGATATTACAACTGAAACAAGCAGGTTCAGATGAAACCTCGGTAATAGTAAACGGAATAAAATTTTGGATTTGGGTGTGGCAGTCAAAAATTTTAACATATTTAACACTATCAGAGAGCCGAGGCATGAAAGCAATTGATAGTGTATTTCCATCAGGTCTTGAAAACGCTATTTTAAATACAGACAGATGGGCAGCACAATTGAAAACAAAAGCAGCCGGACATCAGTTGTGTGTTGCACATTTATTAAGAGAATTAAAATTTATAGAAGAAGTTGATAAAATAGATTGGGCTACAAGATTCAAAGAATTCTTAAAAAAAGGTCTGGAACTTAAAAATCAGCAATTAGAATATAGCAGGGACAATCCTCTGGCAATTCAATTAGAAGAGGAGTTAGACAAATTATTAAAGGAGAATATCCCAAAAGATATTTACCGAAACACATACAAGTTTCAAAAATCTCTGATTAAAAACCGGGATAGCATTTTGACATATCTTTATCACAAAGATGTGCCGGCAGACAATAATGGCTCTGAACGAGCGATTAGAAATGCAAAAGTAAAACAAAAAATATCCGGACAGTTTAAAACAGGGGGACAGGTATTTTGTGTGTTGCGCTCAATAATAGACACCTGCAAAAAAAATGATGGTGATGTTATGACAACTATGAATTTAATTGCTCAATTAGAATAGCCTGAGTAGTTACAACTTAATTAATTTGTACCGGCGAATTTTAAAATCAATAATGTATCGGAATATTTGCTTGAATAATCAGAAATTTACAGAATTTGTTCAATATTTTTATCTGTTTTATATAATCCCTTTATTTATTCCCCTCTTGAGGCAGGACTGATACGTTCTATTTATTTCAGCTCAACCTCCGGGAATTGTCACTCTGAAGCGGAGCGAAGAGTCCATGATTTCATTAATTAACAGTCTGGATTCTTCGCTCCGCTCAGAATGACTTTTCAAGGAGATTTAGCTAAAAAAAAGGAAGATATCAGCACTGATTTTCAATGGGAATTAAGAGGGATTTCTATGTTAACTGAGGGGACATATTTCCAATTCTAAGCTATCTGGAAAAAAGATTTGTCTCTGCCGAATCTTTTGTACAATTCGTGTTTTATGATTTCATTTTTTTTCATCAATAGCTTTGGGTCGCTTTTTAAAAGTTCATTTGCCGAGCGTTTTGCTTCGGATATAATATCAGCATCATTTATCAAATCAAGATATTTAAAATCGGGTAATCCTGATTGCTTTGTGCCGAGAATGTCGCCGGGTCCACGTAGTTTCAGGTCAACTTCTGCAATTTTAAATCCATCGGTTGTTTCCTGCATCGTTTTTAATCTGACAATTGCAGCGGTACGCTCCGAAGATTCGTCACCGCCTGATTTAATTTTAAACTTGAATTTATCCTTAGTCATCAAAAAGCAGTATGACTGTTCTGCTCCCCGACCGACACGCCCGCGAAGCTGATGAAGCTGTGACAAACCGAATCTTTCGGCATCCTCAATAATCATTACAGTGGCATTTGATACATCAATACCGACTTCAATGACAGTAGTGGCGATTAAAATATCATACTGCTGTGCTAAGAAAGCAGCCATGGCGTCTTCCTTTTCATACCAGAATAACTGCCCGTGAATCAAACCGCATTTCAAATCAGGAAAAACTTCGGTACTGAGTTGTTCAAAATGTTCTGTCGCAGCTTTCAGTTCCAATTTCTCGGATTTCTCAACCAGTGGAAAAACAATATATGCCTGCCGACCGGCGCTGATTTCTTTACGAAGAAAATCATATATTTCATTACGGTGGCTGTCAAATGCTACTTTTGTGATAATCGGTTTACGGTTAGCCGGCATGGTTTTGATAATAGATACGTCGAGGTCTCCGTAAACAGTCATTGTGAGTGTGCGGGGAATCGGAGTGGCGGACATAACAAGGACATGCGGAGTGACTTTAACATCCCCGTGAGAAATTCTGCTGAGTTTGATTAAGTCTGCACGCTGCTCAACACCAAATCGGTGCTGCTCATCAATTACGAGCAACCCGAGTTTGCAATATTCAATCTCACTTTGAAATAGTGCATGAGTTCCGACAATTATCTGAGCTTCACCGGACCTGATTTGAAGCAGAATTGAAGTTCTCAGCTTTGTTTTCTGACCGCCTACAAGCAGAACAACTTTTACTCCAAGCGGCTCGAGATAATCTTTCAATGTTTTGAAATGCTGTTCGGCGAGTAGTTCTGTCGGAGCCATAAATGCACATTGATACCCGTTATCAACTACCATAAGTATGGTCAGTAAAGCAACAATTGTTTTCCCCGAGCCGACATCCCCTTGCAGCAGACGGTTCATTGGCGTACCGTTTAACATATCATCGGCAGCATCACGGAGAAATTTCTTTTGGTCGGCAGTCAGTTCGAATGGAAGTGAATCATACAGACTGCGAGCCAGGACACTTTTCGAATTGATAATTAATCCCTGCTCAACAGACTTAATTTTCATCCTGCCAAGTTCAACTCTCAGCAGGAAGTAGAATATCTCTTCAAACTTAATCCTGAATCTTGCTCTTTCAAGTTTTTCGGATGATTCGGGAAAATGCAGATTTTTTATTGTTTCTCTTATATCAGGCAAACCAAGCGAAACAAGAATATCGTTTGGAAGAGTTTCGATAACATATTTCAAATCGGATGCGATAACGTTCTGCATTATAATACGCAGTGTCCTGAGTGCTATATAATGCATCGCCATATTTTCGCTGATTCTGTATTTCGGCAAAATTCCACCGGCTTTATATACATCCTCGTCTTCTTCATCAATAATATCAATTTCGGGGTGAGCATAAGCTATCGAATTAAACTTATCCTGCTGCGGCTTGCCGCTCACTGCGAGAATCATATCCGGTTTGTACAAACTTTTGAAAATATTAATCCTGTTCCAGAACACAACACTTGCTGATACTCCGCTGCCGTCATTAATAATCAATTTGAGCATCTGTTTGCTTTTACCGAATGAATGTTCGTTGACTGCTATTACTCTGCCGATTATTGTGATTTCGGGTGATAAAGTAAAATCAGATATGGTATTTTCATTTTCCGGGGAATTCTGACGCATTAATTTTATTGAAGCCTGCTTTATTGAATTGGCACCGCTTCTGTCAATATAAGCCCTCGGAAAATAAGTAAGCAGGTCATAAGATGTTTTCAATCCTTCTTTTATAAATGCTTCGGCACGCTTCGGACCGACTCCTTTTATAAATTGAAGTCTTTCAATAAGCTTTTTTTCTTCTTCAGTAAAAATATTTTTTTCTTCTGCAGCCAAATTTTTATATTTATATCAAAAAGTAAATGTAAAGATTTGTAAATGTAATAAAATTATTTCACTGCAGCCCGACTTTTCTGACTTTCTGAGAATTTATCCTAATTTATTACATATTCATTTACAAAATTTGTGGATTAACATATAAAAAAGCACCTCAATTATGTATTGTTTAATAATTGAGGTGCCTTTAATCTCTCTGACTACTTGTATTGATTCAGAGTAAAGAATTGAATATTGTTGAAATAAATTCAACAAAAATCATTTTACTTCTTTTTCAATTTCATAGTCACTTTTATGTTGCTTTCAATGATTTTTTGGTGTACGGTATTATCAGGAACAAGAATGTTACCGCTTCCATCAACAAAAAGCACAGCAGGGTCTAATTCAAATGCAAATCTGTACTCTCCGGTTGCGCCGATTACTACCGGCGGATTCAGATTGAATGTGTAATTTAACACAACATCAGAATAGAAAGTAAAATTGTGCATTACTCCATCTTTGTAATATTTGCCTCTGACAACGAAAGTAGGTCTTTCGGTTGTGATAAAATCACCGAAAAAAGCTTTGTTGAGATAATTGACAATTTCGGAAGGAGTAAATCTATGCATCTCAATTTTGATTTTGTTATAAGTTCCGGCTGTAATTGAAGCGTCGGCAAAAATAACAGAACTGTTGTTTGAGTCCGACCGAACAACAAAAGCACCGGTTACAAGCTGCAGACCTTTACTGTCATCAAATGTAGTATCAGTAGATGACGCGGTTCCGCCATGAAACTTTACACGGGAGATAAGCATTTTGAAATCAGTAATCATCAATGAATCTGCAAATTCAGAAGCCTGAATTGAAACATCATTTTTGGATACTGATGAGCGTACAGAACTTTGAGTAAGTCCTGAACTAACCTGTACGCTATTTGTATCAGGATTTGTACTGTCTGAACATGAAGCTGCGAAAATTAACGCAAACATCAAAATAATGATTCTTTTCATCTTAAATACCTTAAAAACTAAATAAAAACAAATTCAATAACATTGACGTATTAGAAATTTGATTGTTACAAATTATGATACTACAACTATTGTAAATGTATGATAGTTATAGATGTTATAACGTACATTCTTTTTTCGGAATAAGTAACGGGAAATTCATAAGACCTGATGTTATTACCAAAAATACAATAGTAAGATATATTGTTTCGAAAAATATATTTTCGCAGTAAAAGTAGAAATCCCCCATATTCCCTCTTGAAAAGCAGAGCTGATACGTTCTTAAAAATTCAACGAATTTCGTAAATGTTTCAACATACAACTGCACTTTTTGGCTTGTCATGCTGAACGAAGTGAAGCATCCAGGCTGTTAATTAATGAAATCATGGACTCTTCGCTCCGCTTCAGAGAGACAATTCACGGAGATTAAGCTAAAAAAATAGAACGTATCAGACCAGTCTTTGAGAAGTGGGATTAAGGGGGATTTTATTATCGCGAATAAGAGTTTTATGTGGATAAGGATTTCTGAGATTCAACAAATATCATTTTCATCATAATATTAAAATTTAAGATTTGTCTCAGCGTTATGTAATTTCAAATAATAAAAATAATCAATTAGTATATTCAATGTCAGCAATAAAAATCAGCGGAAAATTACTATTTATCATTTTAGCAGTAAATTTTCTTTTTAGAATCGCAATAGTTAACCGGTCCGTCGAAAGTCTTGATACATATATGCCCGATGATACTTTTCTTTCTCTTAAGATTGCTAAAAATATAGCAGAAGGTAAAGGACCGCTTTACGGAAATTCATATACAAACGGATTTCAGCCCATGTTTGTATTTATGATGGTACCTGTTTATATTATGTATCCACACGATTTGATTATTCCGCTTAAAATTGCATTGATATTAAATTCGATTTTTGATACACTGACATTACTGCTTCTGCTCAAAATCATACTCAGTTTGACGCGTTCCGGATTGGCTGCGGTATTTGCATCTATTTTCTGGATATTTAATTCCTATATAATATCAATAACTATGAATGGTCTCGAAACAATGATTTCGTTATTTTTTCTTGTATGGATTATATATTACTGTATTGAAAATTCCTTGCCGGAAGTTGATAATATCAAACCTGCAAAATTATTTCTTTTTGGTTTACTTGGCGGCGCTGCAACATTTGCTCGTATTGACAATTCAATTCTTTTGTTTATTATATATCTTGCAATTACATATAATCTGTTAATAAAAAGAAAGGATTATAAGCTATTCCTGAAGACTACTTTAATTATTCTGGCGGGATTCCTCACAATCTATTCTCCCTGGCTGTTTTATTCCTATATTTACACCGGTTTGATTTATCCGATAAGCGGTAAAGCTGTAAGATTTCAGACAACTTATCATATAACGGATTTTGCAGCAGGATTTATTTATTATTATTATAAGATAAGACATGCTGTCAATATCATATTGATAAACAACCTTGCTGTCTGGGTAAGTTTAATAATTCCATTGATAATATTAATTTTAAAAGGGATTTTCAAGCCTTCTCTGAAATTTATTTACCAAAATAATGTCATAATTATATTGACTATATTTTGTATTATCTTAGCAACGGCATATATTTTTTACGTACCGGCGTCTTGGTTTTACCCGAGATATTTATTCCCTTTCGCATTTTTGTCAATATTAATTACTTCTCTAATTATATCAAAATTTGATACTCCTGGTGATAAATTTATTGTTATATCAATATTAATTTTATTCATAATAATTGAATCAACCGGTTTCTACAATAAAGGTATATTTTATGAAAATGTTAATAATAAAAAGGGTTATATAAATATCGGTCGCTGGGCACAAACTGCTTTCCCCGACAGCACCGTAATTGGCTGCTCACAATCAGGTGCTATCGGTTATTTTGCCGAAAATCTCAAAGTTGTCAATCTTGACGGTGTAGTAAACGAAGCTTGTTATAAATCACTTGTAAATAAACGCAATATTGAATATATCCGTTCCGAAAATATTCAATACATTATAGGCTGGGAAATAAATATAAAATTTATTAAAAACAACTCGGCAAATTATCGGGAAGGTGATTTAGTGAAAATTAAAACTATTCCAAATATTACGACTTGGGGAACTAACTGGCAGCTGTATAAAGTAAATTATGGTAATAATGATATTTTACCGGCTCAATAGTATGTTATATCTGATTATTTCATTTGAAAGAAATAAAATATCTCTAAATTTTGCTCAATAATCCACTTGCTCGCTTCATTCGCTTTTCTTCTTTTTAGTTGGCCTTTGCTTTATATATAAAAATCAGTTTTATTGATTCTTTAGGTGCCGGTGAATAATCAGGGTAAAAAATAAACTCTGTTATTTATTTCATTAAATAACAGAGTCATTAAATATTACAAGATATCATTACTGAAATAAAAGAGATATTTACTTCTTTTTCATCTTCATAGTAACTTTGATATTCTTTTCTAGCTGCTTGTTATTGTCACCGTAATTTGGTACAAGTATTTTACCGCTGCCGTCAAGGAACAATAAGGTCGGGTCTAATTCAAATGCAAAATTATAGACACCTGTTTCACCGATTACTACCGGAGGATTTAAATTGGTGGTATAATTCAAAACAACATTCGATAAGAATGTAAAATTATGAGCTACTCCTTCCTGATAGAATATGCCTCTGATTACAAATGTAGGTCTGTATGCAGTCACAAAATCTTCAAAATATGGTTTTGTAAGATAATTAGGAATATCCGAAGGGGTTAATCTATGCATTTCGACTTTGATTTTATTGTAAGTACCGGCTTTAAGTGCAGCATCAGCTATTACAACAGTACTGTTGACTGAGTCTGAGCGGACAATAAATGCACCTGTAACAAAATTAAGACTTTTAGAGTCATCAAACAACGTATCGTTTGATACAATGTCACTGCCGTGAAATTTAACACGGGAGATGAGCATTTTGAAATCAGTTATAAACAATGAATCGGCAAATTCGGCACTTTGTATTGAAACATCATTCTTAGCTACGGATGAACGTATAGAACTTTGAGAAATACCTGAACTTATCTTTACATTGTTACCGTCGGGACTTGTGCTGTCTGAGCAAGAGACTGCAAATATTGCTGCAAACATCAAAATAATGATTCTTTTCATATAAACACCTTTAAAAACTAAATAAAACTCTAATACAATCACAGAGACGATAGAGTTGTATGTATGTTTCAAAAAATTAAGTTAATCAAAATCAGTAAATAGTTGAAAATAAATAATTAGCTTAATCAAGACAAATTACAATATTTATATTTACAATAAATCCTGAGGAAATTCTTAAATAATTAAAATTTTTATTTAATTGGAGATATTTATGAAATACTTTATATGTTTTTCGCTTTTTTTGTTTATTTCTACCTTAAACATATACTCGCAAGAGCACTCGCTCTATGATTCGACACTTGCCGGCAGGCTCGGCGGTGATGATTACGGTATGAAAAGTTACATTTTCGTGATTCTCAAAACCGGAACTAATACAAATATTGAAAAATCAATGCGGGATTCAATATTTAAGGAGCATCTGAATAATATCACGCGTCTGGCAGATGCCGGCAAACTTGTTCTTGCAGGACCTTTCGGCAAAAATGTAAACAGTTACCGCGGATTATATATTTTCAATACTACTTCAATGGATGAGGCTGTCGAGCTTGTCAGTACCGACCCTGCGGTAAAATCGGACTTGCTTGCCGCCGAATATTATAATTGGTACGGCTCTGCAGCACTTATGGATGTCACCAGTCAGCATAAAAAAATTCAAAAAAAGAACTTCAAATAAAAAAGTAAATTCAGAGAATAATTGTATAACTGTCATTGATTATATTTTTGTGTAAATAATTTTTTTTAAAAAGGTGATATTATGGGAATATCAAAAAATGTAGTAATCTGGTTCGAGATACCTGTTGCAGATATGGATAGAGCTATCAGGTTTTATCAGGAGGTATTTTTATTAGAGTTATCAAGAAACAAATTTGAGACTGTAGAGATGGCATGGTTCCCATGGAATATTGACACCAATATACAGGGTTCGTCAGGCTCTTTAGTTTACAATCCTGAATTTTACAAACCATCCATAGAAGGTACTTTGGTTTATTTCTCAAGTCAGTCAGATGACCTCAATGATGAGTTGGGAAGGGTCGAATCTGCAGGAGGGAGAATCATAATACCAAAAACTCAGATAAGTGAAGACATTGGCTATATGGGTGTATTTATAGATTCGGAAGGCAACAGAATAGCGCTGCATTCAAGGAAATAAATATTTTTATATGGTAATCAACTCCTCCGATGACTTCCGGTCATCGGAGGAATTCGCTTGCTGATTTTAAGGAATTAGCTGCATGTCAACATAGATACTTTGAGATGGGACCGATAACATTTCTTCGCTTGAACCACTAATCACATAAAACCAATATCTATAGCCGGTAGAAACAGTTCCTGAATAGGAAGCTGTTGTGTACTCGCCGACCAACGTGTACAAACCTGCTGCCGGTTCCTCAGCCCCGATTGCAACTTGTGAAGAAAACAAGCGGAAAAACAAAGCCCCTTCTACCGACTCCCAATTGATTGCAATAGCTCCCGTGGACGCATTAATTACAGTCAGACTAATATACCCAGGCGCCGGTAAAACAGGTTCAACATAGTTATAAACCATCAGATTTGAGTAATCAGAGTAGCCTCCGGAATTATGACATCTGGCGCGGTAACTGGCCAAACCAGAAACTGGCGGAGTATAGATGAAGAAATTATCAGGTCCCGTATAAATGACCTCAAAATCCTGACTGCCTGCTACTGCCATTTCGAATTGATATGAAACCGCATTCGGCACCGGAGAAACGGAGAATGTCATAGTACTTACATCCACCGAAAGATCTGTTGGAGCAATTAAAGTTCCGGCTGAAAAACTGTCATAGATTACATAACAATTATATCTGACTGGATTAGAATTCGCAAAAACCCTTTTTCCAATTTCGCAGTATTTTGTAACATTGGCATACAGCGTATTTCCGTTTTCAATTCGTACTTTTGTGGCTTCCAATCTGGCATCCATTGTGTCATGACTAACATTTTTGGCTTCTTCGTATGCATCAACCAAATCTCCAAAATTATCCAGTATCTCCTGAGTAAGTCCCTCAGCAGATAAATCCGCGAGACAGCCTGTTACCACACGTTTGACACGTCTTGCTACAAAAAGCAGGTCGTTATCTGCAATATTATTTATGCCGGTAAACATCAAACTCCTGTATTTAATCGAATCAAGACCCCATTTCATCTCAACCCTCAGAGCAAGATTCCGGATTGATTCCTTGACTTGAGTAATAAGGTTATTTTTACTCAAAGTAGTTTCCATAACAGCCCCTTCAGTTTCAATATCTGTGGGCAAATTTTCAAAAGCATCGCCAATTGCCTTAAAAGCCAAAATACCGGGTGCCGACACACCAAATGGTGCTAGCATCTCACTGTCAAGATTCATGTCATTAACCAGATTTGATGCAAACATGCACAAATCCGCATCTGACATTTTGTAATTTCTGCGTGGAATTTCATTTCCAGTCATAGAAGCCCTCATTTAAAAGTTAATAATAATTAAATATTCAACCATGTTATATTATTTATTGATTGAATTTTCTTGAATGAAAAACTAATAATTTAGAAAACTGACAAATTGTTTAAATTCAAAGTTTAAAAATATTTCGGATAAAATTGTTATTTTATTGAAAGAAGCATTTATATCCACGACGTATATAGTTGTTATCTTAACTGACAAAGTTTTTATCTAAACTGACAAAGTTTTTATCTAAACTGACAAAGTTGTTACCTTAACTGACAAAGATTTTACTTAAACTGACAAAGATTTTACTTAAACTGATAAAGTTTTTACTTAAACTGATAAAGTTTTTACTTAAACTGACAAAGTTTTTACTTAAACTGACAAAGTTTTTACTTAAACTGATAGAATTTTTATCATAGCGAACTACTTCGCGGAGGTAAAAACTCTGTACGCGGAGGTAAAAACTCTGTACGCGGAGGTAAAAACTCTGTACGCGATGACAAAAACTCTGTACGTGGAGGTAAAAACTCTATACGCGGTGACAAAAACTCTGTACGCGGTGGCAAAAACTCCGTACGCTATGGTAAAAACTCCGTACGCGATGGTAAAAACTCTGTACGCGGTGGCAAAAACTCTGTACGCAGTGGTAAATTTTAGCTATTTACAGCACAAATTTCATTTGGTTAAGCCTGTATCTGCCTTATTAATAAGGGTTTATGTTGTAGTGTGTGTTGTTCCGTGTCGGACATCAGTAAATTAGAAAGTATTTGTTATATCCCTCGTCTTGTCAGAGGTAAAAGAAACCATAAATCATATTCAATTATCAAAGAACAACAGTCAATTGCCGTCTGAACATACGAATTAACTAAAAAAACTCTATTAGAATCAATAAATCTATTAATAAGTCCCAAATTTTGTTTGCACGAGATAAATGATACTTAATAATGCAAACATTCAAAAGTAAAAATAATAAATATCTGACAATTGCAAATAAAAAAAATAAAAGTTTGAAATTAAATTCAATTTTTATTTGAATTATTTTATGTGATATGAAAAACCCTTCCGAAAGCTTTGATTTTTCGGAAGGGTTGATTGGATTATGAGTCAATAATTTTATCTCTGAATTATTACTGATTTTGAGATTATATGTTTCACCTCATAGGCATCACAGTTTTTTTCTTCTGCTTTTAAGAAGTAAGCACCTGTTGTTAAATCAGAAGTTGGTATCATTATCGGACGACCTGAAATACCTTCCGATTTGAAAACTTCCAAACCTGCCGAGTTGTACAAACTGTAAACAATTAGCTGATTTTCAGAACCAAGCAATTCACCGGTGGCATAAATAAATTCACTGGCAGGATTCGGGAATATTCGCAAATCCATATCCGCACTTAAACCTCCGGTACCTAAATCAATTATCTGATGATTTGAATTATCCTGACTTGATGATTTATTCAAATCTCTCGTGTCGTTGGACATTTCAGCCAAATCACGTTTAGTATCAAACAAAAGGTCAACCCAGACATTTATATTTTTATCTCTTTTGATAAGTTTAATTCTGTAAAGGTTATTTTTACCGTTTAACAAAGTGATTTTTCTTGATGTTAAGAATTTTGAATAATCTTTTCTAACAGGAATATCAATTTTACCTCTACTGCTTTCAAGTTCAATGCGGTAAAGTGAAGTATCGCCCACAATTGAGAAAAATCCTAATTCCTTGATTTCATCAACTCTGAACCATTCGCTTTTAATAGTATCTAAAGGAGTAAATTGTCCTTTTTCTGGACTGTCAAATGCTTTCAATCCGATAGACTTATTATTATCTATCATAAATATTTCAGACAACTGGACATTTTTTAATGAATCCGAAAGACTAAGCATCGGGTAAATTGTTAATTCTTCTTCCGGTCCTTTCAAAAACCACCAAGCGCTTGTTTTAATTGTTTCACCTGTGGTTTGAAATATTCTGTTTTGAAAATACCAATCTTGATTCTTTGTAATCACCGGTGAATGAGCAGTATGAGGATATTTTCCTTTACCAATACTTACAAGTGACCAGTTCATATCAATCATGTCATCAAAAGGAGCATTTGCAGTCCACCTTTCAATATAACTAAGCCATGCGTTATGGTTTATTTGATGTATATCTGAATTATAATCAGGCGACCCGCTTGTTGGATAGCGGATAAAACTTAATATGAACGAACTATCTGATAATGCATACTGACTAAAAATCCCGTCAGTCTTACTTGATGGTGCACCGGGTCCGGGACTCGGATGTACTAAACTTGCATCTGTTGAAAAAAGTCTGAGAGGAGGAAGAAGAGTCCAGCAATTTAATGGTTCGGAAATATCTATATTTTTAAGAAAAATACTTTTCGAACCCGAAGGGTAAAAATCCGTTTTAGCCTGCCAATATACCCTGTCCCACTTTGCATCAACAAACATCATAGAATCGGCAAATTCAAAACCCGGACGTCTTGCAAAATCTACAGGTCGGTAAACAACAGGAAATTCCGCCTGATTATAAGAATATGAGAAGAACGAGGGATTTAGTGTAACTGATTTATTATTACCTGAATACGTACAGTTATTATTAAATCCGTTTCCTCCACCGCAGATTTGAGGCTGTACATAATTATCTATCTGACCTCCCGGATTATGAAGTCTGGTATAGATAATTTTATGGAAGGAAAGGTCAAATTCACGATATACCAATGCGCAGTTCTCCTCATTTATATTCATTCTTGAATAAGTATTCAAGGATGGCTGCGTACAAACAGCCGGACTACCGAATTTGACAAACCTCTTGTTTGTTATAAAGCCTCTGTTATTAGGTGCTTTCCAACCTACTCCAATACCATAAATCGAATCGCACCAGGCATAATAATTTCCTGAAAAACTTGCATTGATAGAAACACCGCCAAATTTTTCCAAATCTGTATTTGAACTTCCTCCGGTATATCCGTAAGCAATCGGTTTTAGAAAATTCGGAATCTGAGCCTGTGTACTAACATCATGCGGGAAGGCACTTTCAACAAGAAATACTCTCGGTGTATCAGGATAATCAACATTTGTGCAGCTAAAAACTATATAAGTAAATGCTTTTTGCGCTGCTTCATTATATCTCACCACAATCGAAGGATACCTACAGGAAATATTACTGCCTGCAATTGCTAATATTGAGTCTTGATTCGGATCCATTTGAGATAAATGGTCGGCTCTTGTATAAACCAAAGTATCTGAAATCAATCGTTCAGAATCCCAGTTAATTATTTTTGTATTTATATCTCTATTATAGGGTACTGCCGAGCGGCGGTAATAAACTCTTGAAAGACCATTAGGCTGTTTTCGGTCGTAAACAATATGATAATACAACAAACTATCTTTATGAAAATGGAGAACCTGAGTTGAAGTATCTTTCCAAAAATCATAGTTTGAACTCTGCCCTGCCGGATAAGCTACCATTTTTGTTTGATTACTCTGGGCAAGCTCACCGTTTATTATATTTGTATTATCAGTTATTATATTAACCTTAAACATACGGCCCATTCCCGGCAGCATCTTTAACGTTAAATATTCTCCCTGTTTGAAAACGGTTTTTACCTGATTGTGTATCTCCTCTTTTTTCCACCAAGGCAGGTTGTCATCATATTCAGTGCCGTCTGTGAGTTCTTCAATTTTAAAAGATATGTCTTTAGCCGTATCAATTACAGCGGTTTTTATTTTTATTTCACGGCAGCCCTGACGTCGCCAGTATAAATTCCTCCAGTAAGAAGTGTCGCAGTGATTTGTATAATAGTGATAATAATTCCATCTGCTTGAATCGGGTTCAAAATATTCAAAATAATCAGGAGGAAGGAGAACATTCCCGCCATTTTCGGCATATTCTTCAAGTTCTGCAGTAGAATAGAATTTCATTGATGAATAGTTTACTATATTACCGGTAATAATACCGGCTTCTTCATCATTTATATCATAAAGTAAAGTATCGACAACACATATTAAAGGGTCAGTTCTTCTGTTCTGCACAGCCCAATATTGCTCCTTGTCAAGGGATATTCCATTTTTTTTGTGAATTGCGATATCATAAAAAACCGAATCTGATGCCTCAGGTAGTGTATCGGAAAACCGCCTTACCTGCGTTTCGCTGATATTAATAAATTTCTTCATTATGCTGTCCTGAAGCCCCGGTGCCTGACTGTACCAGGGAAGGAATCCTTTACCATTCCATGCCTGAAGTTTCAGCGACATCAGGAGCGAATTGTTATGCTCTATCCATTTATTAAGATTAGCTATCTGGGTTCTGATGCTTGCGAGACCAATATAAATTCGGTCTTCAGCAATATTCATCAAATCCCATCTGTATGCAGAAGAATTATAACAATTATGAAATCCATTAGGGTCGTTATTCACATTTATAAAGTCCCCACCTATAATATTAGAACGAAGAAGTGAATCACCGGTCAGACCTCCGTAATTGCGATTCCAGGGTTGTAAACCCAACCACATATTGGTTGTATCCGAAATGTAATCTCCTGTTGATTTCATATAATAAATATTACCTTTGGCGCCAAGCAAAACCGGCATGAATGTCTCAAGTCTTATTTCTTCACCTGTTTTTGGTCTTCCGGCTCTTTCACCCAATGAAAAAGAATTTGTTGTTGGGTCTAAAATCCAAGGCTCGGAATTTACCCATAAATTTGCCCACCAGCTTTTATTATTATATAACATACTGCGGTTTTTATAATATCCATGATACATATACCATTCTACATTAAATAAAAGACCGAAAGGGTAATTAAAATATGAGTCTCCATATTTATATTCATAAATTTGGGGGTCGGTTATTGGAATTGTAGTGTAAGAGCCGCTAAGAAATGTTTCATAATGTGAATTAAGAGTATCGTTAAAAACTTCTGCATTATTATTTCCTGCATATCCGAACTGATAATTGAAAACCGTTGGGCTGGGACCAACACCACCTTGAAATATTCCTTTTCTTATAAATGGAATTGCATTATCTGCATTGTATCTTATATTGGTTCCGTTCCAATATTCTTTAAATGCGGTTGCGTGAAGATAATGAGATGGAAGATTAACTTCGTGAACAAATGATTCAAGTCCTGCCATTGTATCAACAAGCATATTGTAATATCTGTTTGAAGCCCATTGAGCCGGAAGCATTTCGTCATCAGCATAGAAGCGGTTAATTCTGACACCGTTGTTGTTTCCTCTTACAAGTGAAAGAAGAGTGTCGGTTCTGTTTTTAATTTCTAAATCGAATAAACCGTGTGTTAACCTTTGATTTTGTAATGTTTCAAATTTACAGTATCTGATACCTAAATCCAGTTTGCCGTGGTATTTAACCTCAACATCCAAATTTGTAATGTATTCTGTTATATCAGGGTGTAACCACCAATCAGGCTCTAAAAAAGGGTTATCTACAAATTGTCCGCCAACTTTAACCCCATTACACTCAAAGTAAGAATATAAAGTCAGGCTACTATCGGCTGGATTAGCCGCAGAAAACTTTAACATTGCTCCCGTTATGGCAAAAACCTGAGATGTATGACTTATAATTGACTTAAATTTACCTCGGTACTGTCCGTAGTTCGAAGTTATACTTTGTATGGCTCCCAATGATGAATTAGATATTTGGTTAAACTTGATTAGTGAATCTGAATAAGTATAAATAAGCGTATCTCCAATCGGGTCATGTGTGATTATTACCTTCCTGTATGGCAGTTTAATAGTTAGAACTGTATCATCTAAAAGACTATCAGGGATAGACTGAAAACTTTTAAGATTGATTGCAAAATACATCTGTCTTAAATTGAGATGGTTATAACTATCAAGACGTGTTGTGTCGTAATTCAAAAAACGGAGTATATTGTTTTTCCAGATATTTGATAAAACAATTTCCGGAGATGATATACTGTCTTTATCAAGCATGACAAAATGATAATCCTTACTTGTATCTTGTGTCGAATTCAAAATTCTTACTTTATTTTTATTCATGAAACCAAATACGGAGCCTGTGCTGTCAAACGCTCTTGGAACAAAATTAGAAGTAGAATCAACTTCGATAACAGGATATAGAATTTGAGAGTGTGCATTGAGAATAAATTTACTATTTCTGCCACCACTCACCCCAGTTACCTGAACTGCTTTGCGATGATTCGGGATATACAATGTATCTGATGTATAATCACTCGAGTCAGTATCACCAGGGACATAACCGTCGTGATAAAAATTGATACGCATTGCTTCGTCTAAAGCTCTGCCAGGGCTTCCCCAATTCCAACCACGAATAAAAGTAGTGTCGTTGAAATTTCGGTCAAATAAGGCTGTACTGTCAAATCCTATAGGTAAAATAGGTGGGTCAATTATGTTTTGTGAATAAACAGAAATTGATAGTAAGAAGAATAGTGAAAAATATTTTAACGTTTTCATTTTTTTCTCCTACCTATTAATCATAAGTTTGAAAGTAATTTCAGTTTGCAATGAACTGACTTTTACAAAATATATTCCTGACTTCAAATTACTTACCTCTGCTTGAACATTTTGTTCCCCTTTGTCTAAATGCCCTGTAAATAAATTCTTTGTTAATTTACCTATTTCATCGTAAAGTGAAATTCTTACTATCCCTGAGTTTTGTAAATTAAACTTGATGTTGATTGTATTGTTTGTGGGGTTTGGGTACAGAATGTTCAGTTCATTATCATTTTCACTTTTCACACTTGTTGCTTTGTTAGATAGTAGAATTAAATAACGAGAAGCATGAGAAATAATATACTTGTCATCAAAAGAATAACTTAAAGTACCATATGAAGTACCTAATAAATTCTTAACTATTTCACCACTATTAATATTATAAATATTTAATATGGCTTGATTTTGAAAAGCAACACCCAAATGTGTATTATCATTAGAAAATGCAATACCGCTTACTGCTTGTACTATACCGGGTATAGAACGAATAATAACTTTTGTCTCAATATCCATAATCTGTACCGCTTGTTCACTTAATCCAGTCTTGAAAGCGAGCATTCTGCCGTTATTACTGCATGTCAAATATCCATAGCCTGCGTTATAGCTATAATCAACTTCAAAAGTTTGAGTATTTAAAAACCTTAGTTTCCCATCAGATGATGTAAAATAAATGTGACTGCCATCTTTTGAATAAACCGAATAAGCAGGTATAACATATTTATTGTCAACAATAATCTGCAAATTTTTTATTAGTTCTCCGCTCAAAGAGTTGTAAAAATAAAAACCATCCTGCGTTGTACCTACGATAGTATTATTGTCTGGAGACATAATAACAGAACTCCCAAGAAGAGAAAAGGCATCACCAGGAATAGAGATTTTTTTCAAAGAATTCCAAGAATCAGTTTCGAAAATTTCAATCATACCTTTTGATAAATTGTCTTCTTCGTATTCCCATATAGCAACCAAAAACCTACCGTCCTGACTGAAATGTGCATCTAATAAACCTTGTCCAAGTATGAAATTTAGCCCTTCACTATTGTAAATCTGCTTTATCGTATCACCAGCGGTATTAAATAATATAATACCTAGTCTTGCATCACTTCCTCCTTGTCTTCCTTGTGTAAGAAATAAGTCTTTGTTTGGTGAAAACTCAACATAATTATTACTATGAGTTTCTTTCATCCAAATAATCTCATCTTCACCAGCAATTAAAAACACAGTCTGCATTATAAATAATGCGCCTAAAGAAATCAAGAACTTTTTCATTTTAAAACTCCATTAATAAATTACAAATTTTATTATTTCGGCTCTTATGTTAAATAAGGAGCAAAACCTGTTTTCATTGCATTAGGAGTCTGCAATCTGATTTTAATTTTCTATATTCTCGCCTCCTTTTTTATTTTCAGTATTATAGTTTATTTCAAACTTAAGAAATAAATTGAATACTTCTAATATTTTCATTTACTTCTTTCTTTGTCATTTTCATGAAAATGATGGAGGAAGAAGTAAACTTATTATTTTTCCAAATATTTGATAAAACTATTTCAGGCGATGTAACACTGTCTTTGTCCAGCAAAGCAAAATGATAATCTTTACTTGTATTCTGCGACGAATTTAATATCCTTACTTTGCTCTTATTCGTAAATCCGAATACTGAACCGGTTCTGTCAAATGCTCTTGGAACAAAGTCGGAAGTTGAATCAACTTCAATAACCGGATAAATAATTTGAGAGTGTGCATTGAGAATAAATTTACTATCTCTGCCTCCACTTACCCCCGTAACCTGTACTGCCTTTCTGTGATTAGGTATATATAATAATGAATCAGCGGTTAATGTATCACCTGTATATTGAGCCTGTGTTGTTACTCCAGGCTCATAACCGTCATGATAGAAATTGATTCGCAAGGCTTCGTCCAAAGCTCGCCCAGGACTACCCCAATTCCATGCACGGATAAAAGTCGTATCATTAAAGGTCCTGTCAAATAGGGCGGTACTGTCAAACCCAATAGGCAAAACTGGAGGGTCAATAATATTTTGAGAATAAGCAGAAATTGATAGTAAAATGAATAGTGGAAAATATTTTAACCTTTTCATGTTCAAATTCCTTATTTGTTAATAATTAGTTTGAATGAAATATCAGTTTCCGGTGCACTTACTTTTATAAAGTAATTTCCTGCTTTCAATCCCCGTATATCCGATTTTATATTTTGCTCACCTACTTCTAAATACCCCTGAAAAACCTGCTTTGCCTCTCTGCCTGTATTGTCGTATATAATAATATTAGTAAATCCCGGAATAATGAGATTAAACCTAATATTTACTAAATTTGTTGCTGGGTTAGGGTAAATAATTTCTTCGCTAAATGGATTATCAATCACACCTGTGGTTGGTAAAAATCTATAAAGATAAAGATTTCCTGATGTAGAAACGATGTATTTTTGGTCACTTGAAATGCTTACCCCAACTAAAGCAAATCCAGGAGGAACGGTTGTATAATTGTAAATACTATCTCCATTTTGGATATTGTAAATATTAAGGTTTCCTGCATACTCAAATACAACGGCTAAATACTGATTATCAGGCGAAAAAGTAATGCCTCTAACACTTGTTGCAAACCCAGGTATAGATTGAATAATCTCTTTTGTTTCTACATTCATCACTTGTGCTGCTTTTCCACTTAATCCTGTTTTGAAAGCAATCATTCTTCCGTTCCTGCTCAAAGCTAAATTGCCATATCCAGAATTATAGCTATAATCGACTTCAAAAGTTTGAGTATTTAAAAACCTGAGTTTCCCATCTGATGATGTAAAGTAAATATGATTACCGTCTTTTGAATACAAGGAGTAAACAGGCATGACATTTTTATTGTCAACAATAATCTGCAAATGTTTTATTAGTGCTCCGCTCAATGCATTGTAAAAATAAAACCCATCTTGTGTTGTACCGACAATTGTATTATTGTCCGGTGACAATAGGACAGAACTCCCAAGTAGTGAAAAAACATCTCCGGGTACTTCAATTTTTTTTATTGATTTCCAAGTTTCACTTTCGAAAATTTCAAGCATGCCTTTTGATAAATTGACATCTTCATATTCCCAGAAAGCTACCAAATATCTACCGTCCTGACTGAAATGTGCATCCCACATACCTTGTCCTCCGTGTTCGCTAAACTCTAATCCTTCACTGTTGTAAATCTGTTTAATAGTATCACCTGAAGTATTAATAATAATTATACCTCTTCTGTTGTCACTTCCATTGCTTTGACCGTGTATTAGTAATAAATTACCATCAGGCTCAAACTCCAGATTAATGACATTGTGTGTTCTCATCTTCCACACGGTATCTTTAGCACTGTCTGCGATCAAAAAAAGTGTCTGCATTATAAATAATACGCCTAATAAAACAAAAAACTTTTTCATAGAATATAACTCCAATAATTAATTATAAATTCGATTATATCGGCTCTTTTGATTTAAAGAGCAAAACCTGTTCACATTGCATTAGGAGTCTGCAATCTGCCTTTTAATTTTCCATATTTTCTGCCTTTAATCCATTATTTAAACGATAAAACTTATACTGACTTTAACACTTGAAAACTTAAAAAAGATACAAGAAAGATTAACTTAACCAAAATTAATAAAAAAAGAGCGTTCCCAAAATTTGCTCTAAATTTAGGCATCGCCAAACGCCCTGTACAAAAGCAACAAAGGAACGCCCCAATCGGGGCATTGCCTTTACTTTGTTCTTGTACATAAAAAAATTGGCGATTTCAAATTTAGAACGAAAGTAAGACTACGCTTACAAATAAATTTTCAAATTACAATTTACATATTTCTCAAAGTCATTTTTAAAAAAGCAAACTTAAACAATATATTTCAAAGTACAATCAAATTTTTTAAAATATGATTAAGTAATAATACTGAATTTGTAATAAGATTTTATTTTATCAATTTTTTATAAGTTGAAGATGTGGTATATCAAATTAATGAAGGCGAGCTATTAATAGAAACTGGTCACTAATGCGAAGCTGAGTATTTCAGATACTCCTCATCATATAGCAAAGAAGTCCGACACTTTTAAAATGTTGGACTTCTGATATTCACATAGAGTTAATCCCCTCCTTGAAAAAAGGAGGGGGAATATTATAAACAAATTATTTGTTTATAATCAGTTTTTTGGAATAAGTCTTTGACTCTGATTTTAAATTCAATAAATATACACCCGAAGGCATATTTCCCAAGTCAATTATTGAAGCACTCTTATCGTTTAGCTCAGGAACCTTTTTTTCGTAAACAATCTTTCCCGAAATATCTGTAATTTCAATAACCGGGTTATTAAATGTAATTAATGGCGATTGACCATTATTTGAGATTGTTAAAGTGAAGCGCCCGCTGCCCGGATTTGGGTGAATCATTATTATGCTGCCGTCATTAGTTTCTTCAACCGATAAAGGCAGCAATTCGCCTCTTAAGACTAAGGCATTCTGTCCGGCAGCTATGAAATTATTCCCATAAATTGAAACATCAGTAATCAAATGCCCATAATCGTAAATAGTATTCCATGTTCGGAAAGCGTCATCGGTATAAAGCAGTTTACCCGAAGCAGTTCCGGCTATACCGCGCATCATATCGGGGTGAATGTCGAGAGTCAAAATATTGTCATTGGCAGAATTATCGGAAGCTGCCTCCCAGGTAGCACCTTTATCGCTAGTCATGAAAAATTCACCCTTGAATCCGCAGGCAAAAGCCACATCAGAATTTAATACAACTGCATCGGTTATCATTGCTGTTGAAGGAGTTGAAGCCGGAGCCCAAGAACTTCCGGAATTTGTAGTGAAATAAATTTTCCCGAGACTTCCGCAGACAAATCCGTTGTTATTATCAAAAAATCGGATGGTTGTCAAATTCAAGGAATCCTGTACCTTCATTGCAGTCCAAGCGGTATTATTATATTTCAAAACTTCACCGTTAGTACATGCGGCAAAAATAAAATCATCTCTGAATGAAAAATCATTGCAGATTTGACTGCCGGGTATTTGTGTCTTTAATTCCCACGTTGAACCAACATCTGATGAAATATATATTTTTCCGGTTTCTTCCAAGGCATAAATACTGTTGCCAACTGCCAGACTTTTTCTGTAAAATCCTGAAGGAAGTATTGATAAATCCAGCATATCATTTGTTATTACAATTTTGGCTTCTCCGGCAGTAGATAGAATAAATCCCGAACCGTCATACAGGTGATTAACAGACACATAATTATTAATGGTATTTGGTAAGATATCGGAATAACTTTGCCCATCATTTACAGTTATTTTTGTCTGTGAGTTTTCGCCGGCAATCAGCCATGATACATCGGATAATATCAACATTCCATTAATTGACATTCCCGATGATGATTTAAGAGTCCAGCTTTTGCCTTCATCAGCAGAAACATATATTTTCCCTGAATCGGTAGCTGCATAAGCTTTGGTACCGAAAGTTTTGATAAGCTTTGCTCTTAATCCTTCCGGTTGAATTGGTCTTACCCATGAATTTCCGGCATCTTCCGAATAATAAAAACCGTCATCAGTACCGATGACAATAGAATTTCCGGTTGATGCTGCCGATAGAATATTACCCATATATGCTCTTGACGAGATACTCCATGTATTTCCGCCGACATTAGCCACACCGGTCATACCGATATCACCGCAAATTATGATATTATTATTCATACCGGCAGACGACCTGATATTAATATCTGTATTTAATTTAATTCTTTCCCACTGGATTCCTGAGTTTGATGATTTGTAAATAGTGCCGTTCATTGCTGTAATAATTGCCATGCCGTCTGAGATATAATTAACACTTGTTAAAAAGTCAGTTGTATCAACTTTCTTTTTTGACCAGGTTTGACCATTATCAGGAGTATATAATACAATTCCTCCGGTGCAAACAGCTACACCCTGATTCTGTGAATTAAAAGCCAGGTCAATAATCATTTCATCATCAATATCCAATTCAATTTTTCCGACTGAATTGGTCGCGGCATCCACATTCAGTAATAAACCTCCGTCTCCGCATATAAATATGGTATTTCCTGATTTTTCAATATCAGTTAAGTTCCTTATTCCGTATTCAGAGGGAGAAAAGAGTTCAATCTCCTGTGATTGGAGAACCGATACATTTAATGTTGTCAGAATCAATAAAAACATGAATGCAAAACTAATCATGTTCTTTTTTGAAATGAGATATGGATTAGTCTCCTGTGAAACACCAAAATGACCAGCAGGAGAACTTTTTACAAATATATTTTCAAAATTTTTCATAATATTTCCTCCTGAATTATGGTAAAGCAAGTGTTAAGGGTTTGTATGGACGGAACTGAACGAATGCATAAATTCTAAGTGTTAATAATAACTTAGCTTCCTTATATCCGTGTATTCTGGCATTGCAGTTAAATGCGTCATCCCATGGCGAATCAAGTGCGTTACATGCTAAAAGCTGTACATCGCGAATTGAAGGATTCCTTTCACAGCCCCAGAATGCTTCATTATGCTTCCTTGCCATATAACTTGTATATTCATCAAGATAGTCTCTGGTAGTACCGCCTGATAACAGTACATTGCCGCCTGTTCCGTGACTAACTACACAAAACGCCTGATAACACGGGTCTTCAAGAATACTGTTTAATAACCCGACAGAAGTGTATTCAGCAAAAGTAACATCATAACCTGCGGCGGCATATTTATTTTTCATAGATTCAGCGACGGCATAAAAACCTGAACTTTTGCCTCCGTAGATATCATCGGCATCATGAACTATCTGATGATATAGTTTTACAAAATCTCCGGTATCCTCGTCATCACCGAGTCCGACAAATGCTTTAGGCTTTTTGGCTTTTGTTACCTTATATTTGATTGTGACTTTCGGGTCTTCAGCCATAGAAAATTCATTTTTTATTTCGCAGGTTATATCAGCATCTTCAGATTGTGATTTTCTAAAAACAACAGACGAACCTTTATTTCCAAGCGGGAATTCACCTTTACCTGCATCAACAAACCAGGTATAACTCAAATTATCTTTAGCTATAACAGTTTTATTTGATTTTTCGGTACAAACCGGCGATTCCGTTTCCGGAGTACATTCAATAATCACCTGGTCTTCATCTGCAGCCAAAGCCGACAATATTACTGCATAATCAGGGCAGACACCTTCAACGGAAGTTTCGGTAATATTATTGATTACGCTGATTGGTGTATATTTATCATAAGCAAGGGGCTGCGGCTCGCAGCTTCCATTGTCAGATTCGGTATAATCAATACTTTCTCCTGGTTCCAGCGGCTGAATGGCAGCAGTAATTTTCATAGCAGTGGGGTCCCAGCTTGCTTCGCCCGTCTCAGGGAAATATCTTTCAGGGCAGTAAGTGATTGTCAGAGTCACTTTTCCTGAAATCGGCTTGTCAGGTTTTAAGCCGGTTGGTTTATTCCTTGCCGTTATCAGAATTTCTTCCGTTATAGTCTTTTCCTTACCCACAGCATTTTTAGGACAAATCGGAATTTTGTAAAATACAGCATTCTTGTCTCCTGCAGCCGGCTGGTATAATGTCCCTTCACCGACTAATGACCAGTCATATACAACCTCATCAGGAAAATAGCTCATAATTTTACTGTTAATACCTTCCTCACAGCCGCAATGTGCTATTAAATCATCAAAATCCTCAACGATACAGTAAATACCGATAATATCTCCGGGCTTCATTTTTCCGTCCAAAGCTTCAGCATCCGGAAAATGAGTCAGACTGCGCCTGATAGTAAAGCCAATTCCCTCATTCCATTCGTAACCGGAAGTACATTCACCTCCGCCGACATCAATTATGAAATTTCCGGAATTATTTGATGTATCAATATCTTCGCTAAATCCAATATTAATACTGATGGTGTATGAACCGATTTTTGTTGGAGTCCATTTTTCAGGTATAGTAATGCTTACTGAATCGAAAGGTTCGAGTTCTGTATATTCACCTATATATTCAAGTACTGTCTCATTGGTTTGATTATATCTGACTGTTATGGTACCCGTATAATAGTTTGCTTTCAGTACGTTCGTATTCAATACCTGATAACTTATTCCTAATGTATCATTTACATCAACGAACAGCGCCGGACTCAGCAGCCGTCCTACCCTTAGGTCGGTACTAAATGCCGGATATGAAATCAAAATCAAAAGA
>JAVSMQ010000001.1:2034593-2086876 GCA_032027125.1 Kapaibacterium sp. (SeqCode) | reverse complement strand
GAGTTTAGTTTATGGGTTTATTAGTTATTATGACTATGAGTCAGCCGGACCTTGATTACATCACATTAGGAAATGGCGGTAACGTAGGTGCTGTAGGCAGTTTTACAGGTGATGCAACTTGTCCCAATAAAATTGCCTATCCTCGTGGGGCGCAATTTATGCAATGCAGGAATGTACCATTACCTCCCGGCACTCCTCCGGGGACACCGCCATATATACAAATACTGCAGGCTGATCCGGTGATTGACGGGTGCCTGTATAAAATTGTAATTGGTAACGCTGAATTTGGTATCAATCCGCATTAAAGAAATTTGAATTCAGGGTATTTTCCAAACATATTTCTTTTTATTTTGACTAATTTTACTCTGCCAACTGTTTTTATCTTTGAATTGATTTTTAGTATAATTTTTTGTTCAATTCTATTGGAGTTTTTGATATGCCAGAAGTAAAAATACAGGCAAGTCCTTTGCCGGTAATCATGACAATGAGTCAGCATGACCTTGATTACATCACACAACTAAATGGCAGCAATGTTGGTGCTATTGGTAGTTTTACGGGTGATATAAGTTGCCCGGATGCAACAGGTAATCCACGTGGTCTAATGGAATGCAGGTTTGATTCTCCAAATCATTCGCCTATTCAAATCTTACCGGCAAATCTTATAGTTGATGGTAGTCCTTATAAGATAATTATTGGAAATTATGTATTTGGTGTAGGGCTGCATTAATCTTTATTTTAATCAGGATATAGCTTTAGTGTTATACCCTTTATTTTACTCTGTTGATGAATTTGATACTTAAATTGTTTCTTGCATTATTTTGTGTGTTATGTTTAATAATTTGGGAGTATAAATTATGGCTAAAGGAAGGCCTTTAGTAGAAATCATGACTATGAGTCAGCCGGATCTTGATTACATCACACAAGTAAATGGCGGCAACGTTGGTGCTGTCGGCAGTTTTTCAGGTTATGTAACTTGTCCCAATAATACTGCTCATCCTCACCTATTGATGGAGTGCAGGATTCATAATGCAGCACCTCAGTTAATCAAGATTGAACAGTGTCCAGCAGGAGACTTGTTCCCTTACAAGATCGTGATTGGTAACGCTGAATTTGGTGTTGGGCTGCATTAATCTTTATAATCTTTAAGGGTATATCCTCAAACGATATACCCTTTATTTTTTTACTTAATTCTCATTACATAAAATAAATATATATGGAAAAGTTAGTCAAATTATTTGGTTGCAAACATAATTTTATCTAACTTATAATATTTTAAGTTGCAGCTAAAATAAAATTTGCAATTAAAAATTATTTCGTATATTTGAATTATATTTTTCAATATTTCGGAGTAACTTTATGTCCATGGATCCCGGTACACCTCTTGTAGTGATAATGACAATGAGCCAGCCTGATTTGGATTATATTACTGCTAATCCAAATAGCACTGTTGGCTCTACAGGCAGTTTTACAAATAGCCCAAGCTGCCCTGATGACCCCAATCATCCACGCAATTCTGCATTAATGCACTGCTGCATTCAAGCTTCAGGTACATCAACTCCTTATATCCAAATAATGGCTGCTCAGTCGTCTGATGGATGCCCTTATAAGATTGTGATAGGTGCCTGCTCATTTGGCATCAATGTGCAATGACTTATTATTCGTTCAGGGTGTATCCCTCAAAACGATATACCCTTTTTTTCAAATATGTAAATTTAAAGGATAATTAAAAATTGTTATCAATAGAAGTAAATGATTATTTATCATCAATTGAAAATTCTAAACAAATTATTTTCAGCATTGAAGGTGCTTTGGATTTAACTGAAATTTTCCCCGGTACTGATTTATATATATTAAATATTATTGAACAGCACTACAAATTCGAACTGAAGATTGCTGAATTATCATCAAAATTAATATCCCGAAAAATATTTGATTTTATCAGAGACCCTCTGCTCTATACCTGTAATCAGGATGATGAAATTAATAAATACAGCTTTAACGATATAATCAAAATTTACGGCAGTCAGTGGCTGATTAGAAGGACTTTTGAAAACTACCCTGTATTAATTGAAAAAGTATTAAACGCCTTATCAAATTATCTTGAATATTTTGATGAGATTAATAAATCTTATAAAACTGACAGAAAAGAAATTGAAGATATTTTCGGAAATACCGGCATTATCGAAAATATAGAATGGCCCCTCGGAGATTTTCATAATAATAACAGATGCAATGCCGCCCTGATATTTGACAGCGGAGAAAAATTAATCTACAAACCAAAATGCGGTGATAATATTCTGTTTTTCAACAGACTGGTCAATTCTTTAAAGAAAACAGGGCTTGATATTGATATTATATCGCCAAAACTATTGATTCGGTCTGATTATTATTGGGAGGAATATATTAATTCTTTGCCGGTTGACAAAAGGGATGATGCCAAAAGATTTTATCATAACACCGGAAGTTATCTGGCAGTATGCTATATATTCGGAATTTCCGATATTATATTTGATAATATTATAGCTTACGGCACATGTCCGGTATTAATTGATTTGGAGTGTATTTTAAAGCCGGGATTAAAAAAGTCAAAATCAGCCGCCTATCCTGATTTATATAATTACTTTCAGGAATCTGTCGTAAGCTCCGGGATTCTCCCTTTCTGGGCACCGATAAATGCCGATGAAGTCGGGAGTATGGGCGGGATAATAAAAAACAATACAATCTTGCAGGTTAAGCCTGCTTTAGTAATCAGAGATGACGGAAAATTAGGTCGTGCAGATATCGGTACAAGCCATAACAAGCACTACCTGCCTTATCTTGAAGGTGAGGATAAATCAATCGAAATCAGTGATTATTTTAGTGATTTTGAGCAGGGTTTTAAATCAGCTTTAGAATTTTTTATTTTCGAACGTAATGCTGTAAGGAATATATTTCTTGAACTGATTCAAAATTATTCTGTCGAATCCCGCGTATTATTGAGACATACTTATGTTTATGAAACCGTGTTGAGAGAAAGTACACATCCGACCCTTCTGCAAGATATTAATCAGGGTGAAAAAATATTAAATTCTCTGTACAATGCTGCTGATGAAAATAATTTTCCCGATGAATTAGTATTATCTGAGATTAGACAGATAAAAAATTCCGATATACCGCATTATTATACATATCCTGATTCAAACTTGCTTTTTTCAAAAAGTTCAGGAATTAATTCACCTGTTATTGAAGAAACAGGAATTGAGTCTGTCTTAAGAAGACTTGGCTCATTAAATCAAAAAGAAATTGAAAATCAGTTCGATTTAATAGAGAAATCATTGATATGTTTTGGTGAAATTGAATATAAAAACAAATTAATTCAATCATCTGAAAAGCAACTTCCTTTTACTACACCAACTAAAGAAGATATAACAGATAAGACAAAATTGATTGAAATTCTGGAAGAAATCGGTTACTTTATAAAAGCCGGAAGCATTAAAACAGATGATTCTGTCAATTGGCTTGAAATTTCCGTCGGCAGGTCGGGACATTGGGAAATTCTGCCTAAAACTCCCGGAATTTATGACGGCACAGACGGTATAGGTATTTTTTATTTGTATTTATATAAAATCACCGGAAATAGTGAATTTCTGGAAATATCGGAAAATCTTTTAAAAAAATCTATTGCCGCTTTTAAATCTGTGAAATTAAATTCAACATATCATTTGATGTCGCCTTATAATTTTCCGTTCGGAACTCCATATTTTTTATGGCATTTTAATACTGTTACAAATAGTTCTTTTGAAAATCTTAATAATTTAGTTCATCAACACATGATACCTCTGATTTCATCACTGATTGATTATGATATATATTATGATATGGTAAACGGTTCAGCAGGTTTACTGACTTTTATGGCAGATTTAAACAATCATATCAAATCAGTTGAATTGGAACAATCAATGCAGAAAGTTTATAACCATATTGCAAAAGGCGGTCAGTTAACTGAACATGGTACGACATGGAATGGCAAAAATTTCAAAAGTTTAGTAGGATATGCTCATGGAAATGCAGGATTTATTTTAGCCTTATCCAAATATTATAATGTAACCAAAAATGAAGAAGCCTTAGAATTAATCGAAAAAGCACTAAATTATAATAAACATTTCTACAGTTCAGTAAGTTTCAAATGGCTTGATTTAAGGTCTGAAGTTCCGTCTGAAGCCGACGCTACATGGTGTCATGGAGCATCAGGCATTATTCTGTCTTATATCAAATGTTCAAAATTACTTGATAGAGATTTGACAAGTCCTTATATTGTCGCGGCATTTAATGATATTATCCAAAATGGGATGGGCGGTCAGGACTGTTTGTGTCACGGTTCGTTAGGTAATTTTGAGGTATTGGTATCTATGGCAGAGCTTTTGAAAAATGATGAGTTAAAAAATGTTGTCCGAAATGAGTTATATAAAAAAGTCATTTCAATGTCCGGAAGACATGAAAACTGGATTACAGGACTAAATAATCAGCAGTATTCACTCATTGGATTATTCCTGGGATTATCGGGTATCGGCTACAACATAATGCGTGTTTTTTGGCAGGATGAAATTCCGTCTGTACTTACACTGGATTCTCCAATTTTCCATCATTAATTGAAAATATAGCAAATGAACGAACAAATCATCAAAATTCTCGAAAATATTTCGAAACTTCTTGAAATCAAAGGTGAATCTTTTTTCAAGTTTTCTGCATACTCAAATGCTGCAGAGATACTGAGAAAAGGTGATTATAATATAGTTGAATTAGTTATTACCGGCAAACTGTCTGAGATAAAAGGAATTGGAAAAGCACTTACTGAAAAAATCACCGACTACGTTATGAACGGCAACATGTTGTATTATGAATTACTTACAGCAGAATATCCTGAGTCGTTAATTGAATTATTGAAAATTGAGGGATTTGGTCCAAAGAAAGTTTTTCAAGTATTTAACGAGTTAAACGTCAAAACCGTTACTGAATTGGAGGATGTTATTAATTCCGGTGCGCTTGCAAAGCTAAAGGGATTTACATCCGCCGGTGTCAATAAAATAATAGATTCGATTGATGCATTTAAATCAAATGACAGTTACAAGGAAAGAAAAATTGATTTTGACCAGATACAATAATGCAGTTATAATAAAAATATTTTCTGCGGCTTTTTTACCTTTATTTTTAGTTATTTCATTATTTATTAACTCTTGTGCCGGTACGACCAAATCAGTAAAGGATAAACCTGTAATAATATTCGGCAGGGTTGATATAAAAGGAGATACAGTAGGCATAAATCCCCGGAAATTTGATGCTGCTCTGGCACTATCAATTAAACTGTCAAAAAAGTTTGATTATATCTCTCTTGACAAATCGCAGGAACTTTTAGGCGGTGATTCCTCCCGTCAGATTAAAATTACTGAAATTGCTGATGAAGCAGGTGCTGATTATATTGCTACTGCTCAAGTTAACACTCTTAAAAACATCATAAGGACACAAATTGTTCTCAGCAATGTCAATGAGCCGGAAAAACGTTTTACAGGTGCAGGCTACAGCGCCGTTAATTATATAGATGCCGGTTCAGGTGAAAAGGTTTATGACCCGTCACTTCTTTCATCATTACAAAGAGCTTTGGCTGTGGCTTTGAATGATTCAAATATGTTTGTAAATCCTGAAATGGGGATAAATGTCAGACCTTTGCCGACTCTTGTAATCGGTTCGATTGCTTTTCTTGGCGAGAGCAAAAATGAATGGGATTTATATACAGACAAGGTCGTTGCCTCTTATGCAGCGGTTGAAACTATATTTGAAGCTGCTAATAAATCCACTGATTACGTATTTTATGATACAGATACCCGTGACAGCGTCTATAAAATTTTCGGATTTAATGTCGTTGAGAATTATTCGCCCCCGTCTATTCACGAAATCAGGGCTTTATATCAGATGGCGGTTGACTATTATGTAGCGGGGAGTATCACAAGAACTGCTGAAGGTGCTGATTTGACTGTAAGTTTGTACTCAATAGAAAAAGACGGTCTGATTCTGCTCAAATCTGAGAATGAAAAATTTACTGACGACAGCCGAATGGTATTTTTAGAACATGTCGGCAGAGCAGCAAGAAGATTATTCGGTTTGGCAAAGAATCCATAAAATTTTTCAGCGGCTGTTCTTATAAATAGGACAACAGCAGTTTTTTATGGGTACAATTTCAATCTTATAACTGCTTGAATATTTTTCAGAAATTACCGCTATATTATATTATACGGAATTTGGAATTAACAGACAGACCAAGATTAATTAAATCAATAAACCTCTTTAATATATTTGATTCTGTCTTTCGGCGGTCTTTCATAAGTCGAATCAATTTTTCTTTTGGGAAGTTCAATCAGCGGAGGAATAATATCTTCATAAGGGATTTGTCCGAGCAAATGAGTAATGCAGTTTAAATGTCCGCGTTTTTTCTCATTGCAGTCAACATTCCACCATGGTGCTTCCGGAATATCGGTTAATCTCATCATTTCATCTTTTGCACGTGAATATTCTTCCCATTTGTCCCATGATGCAATGTCTATATCCGATAATTTCCATCTTTTAGCAGGATTTGATGCTCTGTCTCTGAATCTTGCCTCTTGTTCGTCCTCATCAACGGTAATCCAATACTTAATCAGTATAATTCCAGACCGGACCAACATTTTTTCAAATTCGGGACATGCCCTTATAAACTCATCATACTCATTTTTACTGCAGAAACCCATCACTTTCTCGACTCCGGCACGGTTGTACCAGCTTCTGTCAAATATAACTATCTCACCGGCGGCAGGTAAATGCTCTATATACCGCTGGAAATACCACTGAGTAGCTTCAGTATCGCTTGGCTTAGTTAGTGCTACCACACTGGCACCTCTCGGATTCAACGGGCTGTGTATCCGTTTGATTGTGCCTCCCTTGCCGGCAGCATCCCGCCCCTCGAAAACAATGCAAACTCTCAGATTTTTCGCTTTTACCCAATACTGCAGTTTTACAAGCTCAAGCTGAAGTCTTATTAGTTCCTCTTCGTAGAATTTTTTATCAATTTTTGACATAAAATCAATCCTTATTTTTGTTTAGGTCAATATTACAAACTATATAATTTCAACTAGAATTACAAATTATTCTTATGACGGTTTGTTGTGTTACTAAAGTTTGCATTAACAATAAATTTACTGAAAATCTTATTAATTCAAACATAAACACACAGTTAATGCGTCACAATTATATAAATTTTCTATTAATTGAATTTTATGGATAAAGATAAAGAAAACTTTTTTTCGCGTGTTTATGAGATTGTCCGGCAAATACCTTACGGCAAAGTAACTACTTATGGTGTAATTGCTGAACATTTGGGTATGAAATCATCAGCAAGAATGGTAGGCTGGGCACTGAATTCCGACAAATATAATCTTGATATGCCTTATCATAGAGTAGTGAACAGATTAGGGGAATTGTCGGGCGCGAGGTATTTCCCGTCACCGCAAATGATGAGGGAATTGCTTGAATCAGAGGGCATAAAATTTATAGATGATGCCGTTGACATGAAAAATTTTCTTTGGAAACCTTAAATAATTTAGTCGTAATTAAAAATTCTTACCAAAAAATTCATAATAAATTGTTATTTTACAGTCTTGCAAATTGCCATTTTGAAATAATCTTATTTATAATTATATTAAAGTGGTTTAATGATTGTTTATTATTTGTAAAGTTGGAGTCAGTCAGTGGATTTATTTGAAAAATGTTTTTCGTTTACAAGAGCAGATGATGTTAAAGCAGCCGGATTATATCCTTATTTCCATCCGATAGAGGAAAACGAGGGACCTGTTGTCAGAGTTGAGGGCAGGGAAATGGTAATGGCAGGCTCCAATAATTATCTTGGATTAACTGCTCATCCGGATGTCAAAGAAGCTGCTTTGAAAGCTATTGAAAAGTATGGTACGGGCTGCTCCGGCTCCAGATATCTTACCGGAACTTTAGACCTTCATATAGAACTCGAAGAGCGTCTTGCAAAATTTTTGGGATTCGAATCGGTATTATTATTCAGTACAGGCTACCAGACAGCTCTGGGAGTTATATCTGCATTAGTTTTACGCGGTGATTATATTATTTCAGATAAGGAAAATCATGCTTGTATTATGAATGGTGCACTGCTTGCTAAAGGCGGTTTTGCAGAATTCAAAAGATATATGCATAACGATATGCAGGATTTGGAACATGTACTTAAATCCATTCCTGAAAAAGCAGGCAAATTAGTTGTCACTGACGGCGTATTCTCAGTTTCGGGCGAGATTGCCAACCTTCCGGGAATTATCGAAGTTGCCAAAAAATATAATGCCAGGGTTCTGGTTGACGACGCTCATTCAGTCGGTGTTATAGGCGAAGGCGGAAGAGGTACGGCAAGTCATTTCGGAGTAACTGACCAAACAGATTTGGTTATGGGTACATTTTCTAAAACATTTGCTTCATTAGGCGGTTTTGTTGCCGGTCCTGAAAGAGTCATTAACTTTTTAAAGCACAATTCTCCGGCAATTATATTTTCTGCTAGTCCTACACCTGCATCGTGTGCTTCAGCACTTGCAGCTTTGACAATACTTGAGAAACAGCCTGAACTGGTTGATAAACTCATTGCAAACGCGGACTATATGCGTAAAGGTTTTAATGAACTTGGTTTTAATGTACTTGACAGCCGTACTGCTATTGTCGGTGTTGTTGTCGGTGAAGTTGAAGCCGCATTCCTGACATGGCGGAAACTTTTTGACAGAGGTATATTTGTCAATGCGTTTATACCACCGGGCGTGCCTCCAAACATGAGTATGATGCGTACAAGCTATATGTCTTCTCATGAAAAGGTACATTTAGACAGAATTCTTGATGCTTTTGAAATTACAGGCAAAGAGTTAGGTCTGATTAAATAGATTTTTCCGGCATTATCAATACTTTATAGGTACTTCTTATAAAAAGAGAGGTTACTTGTAACAGTTATGATTTAAATTATATTCTGCAAATCCGTTGATTCAGTCCCTTGATGAATTAACTAATTAATCAATGAAATTGATTACCCTGATTTGAAATCCGGTTGTAATTCAATTTTTTAAACCAACTGAAAATTACAAACCCGTTATATTCGTCAGTTTAAATGATTAATCATTATTATTCAGCATTTTCATAAACAGACAAAAAATTATATGGACAATTTAACCGGACTGCTTGATAATACAAGTTGGAAAGTATTGACTTCATTACTTTCACTTTTGATTCTTTTTCTCATAAAATTTATTGCTTCAAAAATAATTGACAAACGCATAGACCATTTCAGGAGAAGATATTTTCTTAGACAAACTCTGAATTATCTGTTTTGGTTTTTGTTGATTTTAACTTTGATTGTAATCTGGGTTGAATGGTTCATGTCTGTGATTACACTGCTCAGTCTTGTTTTCGGTGCATTTGTGATAGTTTCGAAAGAAGCTGTGCTAAATCTTATGGCAAACGGTGTTATTATATGGCGGGGTATTTTACAGGTTGGAGACAGGATTGAAATAGATGGTATTACGGGTGATGTAATTGAAACAGGTCCTATGTATATCACATTATCAGAGCTTGGCAGCCGGTTGCATGGAGATTCATCAACAGGAAGGATTGTTAAGGTTCCTAATAGTTTTGTTCTTTACAAACCAATTTGGAATTTTTCAAAAGGAGCCGGAGTAATTTGGAACGAAATAACTTTTAATGTAAAACGAACTGCTGATATAAATTCTCTAAAATTGACTTTAATGAGCATTTTACACGATATTTCATACAAATTCACCGAAGACCAGATAAGAGAGTTAATTGAATCAAGTACCGATATTATGTTTTTAAACAAAGAGCCTGAGATTTTTATCAACTTAGAGCAGGATAAAACCATAGTAACAGCAAGGTATCTGACAAAATTTCACAAAAGACGCGAATCAGAAAATCATTTTTGGGAATTATTATTTGTAAAATCTAAAGATGACTTATTATAAATTAATTTGCAAGAAATAAAAAAAGCACATCTAAGTGCTTGATTTTAAAGAGTTTAGGAGCTGTCTCGCTAGGACATTCCGATATATAACTCAATTTACAAGTTTCTAATTAACTCTATTAAATATATGCTGATTATTAAGAACTTACAAAGATTATAAATATACTGAATTATAAAAAATTATACTTAATTACAATGAAGTGTCAATGAAAGTGTCAATAAACATATATTTTTGACTATTTTTTGCGGTGCTGATTATGAAAAAAGAGATTTGCAAGTTTTATGTGATAGGAAATTCAATCTTTGCATACATCACATTCTTAAAAGGACGTGAAAAGCGTGTCCGTATCAATACCGAACTTAAAATTGAAAAAGCATTTTGGGACGTGAAAAAAGGGAGACCTAAAAGTCAATATGCTGATTACAGTAAATTTAATATTCAATTAGATAAAATTGATATAATTTGCAATGAAGTGGTGACAGAGCTTAAAAGCAAATATGCAAATATTGAAAACGAACCCGTCACCGATATTAAAACGGAATTTGTAGAAATTTATAAGCAAAAAAAAGAACCTAAAAAAAATATACAAAATAAATTTTGGACTGCTTATAATGAATTTATTGAATCAAAATTTAACAGTATTACAGCCAAATCAATACAACGTTTGGAACTAAACAAAAATATTCTTTTAGAATATCAAAAGCATACCGGAATTGAAATGACTTTTGAATCAATTAACGAGACTTTCAAAGTTAAATTTGAATCATACTTAAGTAAGAAAAATTTAAGTGATAATTACATTTCAAAAATTATGTCAATTGTCAGACAGTTTATGTATTTTGCATTTAGAAAAAAATATCATACAAATTTGGATTACAAATATGTTACCAAATCCACAAACAGAGCTGATATTTTCACATTGACAGAATCGGAATTGAATCAGCTTTATAACTTTGATTTTGAAAGTGACAGACTAAACAAAACACGTGACTTGTTTATATTCCAAACTGAAATTTGTCAACGTCATTCCGACATTAAGAACCTGAATAAAGGAAATTTCAGCTTAGACAATGACGGTGACGAAATATTAACCTTAAGACAGCAAAAAACGGATACCGTTGTTTCAATTCCATTGTCACCACTTGCAAAACAAATAATCAGCAAATATGATTACTGTTTACCGGTATTGTCAAATCAAAAATTTAATGATTACATCAAACAAATTTGCAAAATTGCCGGAATTGACGAAATGGTAACAATCCACGTTTTTAAAGGCGGAAAAAAAGAATCACTAATCAAACCCAAATACGAAATGATAACATCACATTCAGCAAGGCGGAGCGGAGCGTCATTATTAGTTGAAAAAGGTTTACCAATACCATTTGTAATGAAATTGACGGGACATAAAACAATGACAGAATTTCAGAAATATATTAACTACTCTGAAAAATCTGTTAAAAATGCTTTAAAAAATATTTGGAAACCTGAAAATAATTTGAAAGTAGTTTCGGGGGGACTGTAATAACTAAGTAATAAAAAATACAATAACTTATAAATAATTGATATTATAAAAAATATATTTCAAATAAATTACAATAAGTTATATTCAGTTTCGTTACTGCAATAATTGATGCCAAAAAATTTATTGATGCAAACGTGAACCAAAATTCACGGTTTCTTTTTTTAGGAGACATCTATGAATGCATCAAATTGCGACCTGCAAAACCGTGTAATCGTTATTAATCCAAACGATTTGCAGTCTTTAATCCGTGAAACAATTACGGAAATTCTCAATACTCAAATGAGTAGAATACAATCCGAACCGGAAAACGAAACCCTTTTAAAAATCGGTGACGTTGCGGAGCTTTTCAAAGTTTCTAAACTGACAATTCACAATTGGAAAAAAGACGGACGGATACCATTCAGACAGATAGGGAGACGGATATTTTATGACAAATCCGAAGTAATGAAATCAATTGATAACTTAAGAAATTTACAAAGATAGGTGCAAAATGAAAACAATCTTAGTAAATATCTGTATGTTATTGTATTACAGATTTGGAATTTCAATTTTGTTACCTAAATTTTTGCGTGGTAACTAATGGAATACAAAAAGACAGAACCAAGAAAAGCAATTGAATTGCTTAGTTACATTCCGGCACGTCCTGAATATAGTTTGTGGATTAAAGTTATTAGTGCAATATCTAATGAATTTGACGAAACAACTTCTTTGAATATATTGCATACCCGTTTCCGAGACGAAAAACCAAACGAGACTCTTATAAAGATTAAAAAGAGACTCCCAAATATTAGTATTGCTACTTTGGTTTATTATGCCAAACAACACGGTTACAATGCTGATAAGAACGTCATAAACAAGCGTGACGGGTATTTTAACAGCAAAGCAATGATAAACTATGACTTAATAATGAAACCCTATTCAGAACCGAAAAGACAAAAATTAGATTTAAAGTTTATCAAACAATCCAAACCACTATTCAAACCCGTAAATCCTGAATTGTTACCGGAATTTATTAAAGAAGTTATTGAAATTTATATGAATGACGGTTTATCAAAAATTGAAGCAACTTCATTAACAATTTTTGATTTAAAAACAATACAAAAAGAACGTGCTTACTATATATCCGTTAATAAACACGTCCTGAATAAAAATTGTAATCCAAAGACAAAAGAACCGTATCAAAATTATTATGAATTGACAAACGGATTTGAACCCGAAATATTGACTGTCTCGGAGCTGATTAATGTCATTGGAAAAGGTTATACAATCAGCACTTGTTTTTTAAAAGATAATGGAAACGGAAAATATATCCGAAAAAATGAAAACTTCTTAAAAAGCAATTGTTTTGCCGTTGACGTTGACAATGGAATCAGCCTTGAAAAAGCGTTGACAATACCGGAAACCCGAAAAGCACTTTTGATTTATACGACGTGTTCACATACCGAAACTAAAAACAAATTTAGAATCGTTTTTCCTATTGGTGCAACTATTGGATTAAACGAAAAATCGGCAATAACGGAGCTATTGGAATTTTATATCAATTTGTACGGTGCTGATAAAAGTTGCAAAGATTTTGCACGTGCTTATTATGGAAATAACAATACTACAATTTATGATATTCAAAACGGTGCAATATTGCAATTTCATAACGGGGAGCTGATTAATGAATAACAAAATTGACATCAAACCCGAAATAATGCAAACATCGGATTTATTGGAAAAGGTAAACGGAAAAAATGATTATGATACCATATATCAAATAGTCAATGAATTAAGTATGCAAACAATTGAGTTTCAAAAACCACTATTGACATTTTGCGGAATACCCTTAATTTATCCAAAGTCAACAACGGCAATACAAGGCTCAAAAGGCAGTCATAAAAGTAGATTTGTCGAAACAATCTTAAGTGCTTTTTTGAATAAAACAAGCAAACAAATTGCCGGAATGGATTTAATGCCAAACAACTACTTTGTTATTTTATTAGATACCGAAAGAAGTATTAAAGAACAACTCCCTTATGCAATTCAAAGAATTAAAACCCGTGCCGGTTACTTAATAAGTGAAAGTATTGATAATTTCCTATTCACTTCAAACATCGGAATAAATAGAAGTGAACGTTTGGAGACATTCAAACAATATTTAATTGACAAAAGAAATGCTTATCCTGACAAACATTTTATCATTGCTATTGATATTTTGACAGACCTTATAAGCTCGTTTAATGACGTTACGGAATCACTTAACTTAACAGACTATTTGAATCAGCTTATAAATGATTTTGATTGTAGTATCATTGGAATCATACATCAAAACCCGTCACCGACAAATGACGGAAAAGCAAGGGGACATTTGGGGACGGAATCAATTAATAAAGCAAGTTGCGTTATTCAAGTATCAAAAGAAAAAACAGCCGATTTAATTTCAATAAACTACTTACATTTAAGAAGTAATAAGCTCCCAGACGAAAAGATTTTTGTAAGGTATGACGAAATTATCAATGGACTTGAAATTGTAGATAACGAGACCGTGCCGGAATATTTGCATGCAGAACAAAAACAGTTTATTAGTGGATTACTTGAAATATTAAAGGACGGCAATTCAAAAAGTCAAACTGAAATAGTTAACGAATTGAAACCATTATGCAATTTGTCAAGAAATACCATTATTGACAAACTAAAACATTTGATAAACGGAAAATATAACGGATACATTATCAAAGCAACTAAAAGCGGAAAAAGTGTTTTATATCATTTGGAAAATGTAGATAATGAAAACAATTTTTAGAACTACTATGATAATACCAACGTTTCCAAAACCCTATATAAATTGGATTTGTTGGTATAATCTTTTTTTCAATAAAAATATTCATAAATTCATAATACCAACAATACCAAAACATATAAAGGAATTGGATTTGTTGGTATTGTATTAAGTGCAATATATTCTATAATCTTAACGTAAAACGTAAAATTTTCAAAATTTATCAATAAAGGATTACTATTATGAAAAGAAGTCAAATTTTTGGACTTAAGGATTTTTCTTGGAATTTCTTTGAACGTCACTTGTTACCAGAACCGAAAAAACCTAAATTAGAATATTACAAGTGCAAAGCAATGTTATTTCAAACAATATTACAAAACGGTGACTTAGAATCATTGGAAACCATTGTAATTTGTGCCGTCGGACTTGAAATATTAAAACCACAAATACAAATATTCTTTGTAGATATTGACAATATTTGTACAACGAATATTGAGTAAATAATTATGAATAACGAACTTAACGAAAATGACAAAAAAAAGGTACGATTAGACACGTCACGGCACGTCAAAAGGTTTTTGCAGTCTGTTATTAATGACTACAATAATGACTTAATACCGGACACCAAAGCAAAGACAATCAGCACTTTATTAAATTCATATACCAAAGTTTTGGACATTGAAAAAATTGCAACTGAAATCAAATCGGATACAGAGTTTCAATATATAGTCAGTAAGCTAAACGAATATTTGAAACCGTCTGAAAAACAAATATCAATTGTTTCTACAAAAGAATCAAATAAATCTGAAAAGGAAATTAGAGCTGATTTTGAAGATTTTGGACGTGTTTTAGGTTATAAAATAGTTTGGGACACCGAACCCGAACCGTATATACCAAAATAACTGTATTGCTGATAATCAAAACAATAAAACTCTGTAATTTATTTTGCAGAGTTTTTTTTATACCGGAATAATTATATTATAATCAGCACCGAAAAAGCGAAAAAAGTGTCAAGTGTCAACAAAAAGTGTCAATAAGAATTGTTAAGTCTTTATAAATCAATAAGGGGAGCTGTCTCGCTAGGGCTCGAACCTAGACTCTTCTGATCCAGAATCAGACGTGTTGCCAGTTACACTACGAGACATTTTTAAGTATAATCAAAAGATTATATTCAAAAATAGGGAGAAATTTTCTTTTTACAAAATTTATTTTTAATTATTTTGTCTTTATGGTAAGATTTTTGCAGGATTATTTTGATTGTTTATAATTAAGTAGGAATTAAATGGATTTATTGAATATTTATAAGCTTATGAAAGAAAAGAACATTGTCTTTTCTTTTAAGGGAGCTTTGAGTCAGGAAATCCTTGTAGAAATGGGTAATCAATTAAAAAGCCATCTTGGCTTGAGCAATAAATTGAAAAAAATATTTTCAGTGTTCATCGAACTTGCTCAAAATATTATGCATTACTCTGACGAAAAGGAATTCATTGCAGGGAGCGAAAAGGGAGTCGGAATTGTCCTGTTTACTGAAACTGAGGAGTATTTCAAGGTAATCTCAGGTAATCTGGTTGAGAATTCAAAAGTAGCATTTTTAAAAAATAGATTGGAATATTTAAAATCACTACCTTATGAAGAACTCAAAAATCTTTATACAGAACAAATCAGAAACAGAAGGGAATCCAATAGTAAGGGAGCCGGACTGGGTTTTATTGAAATTTGCAGAAAATCGGGCTCGAACATTGACTATAAATTCTACCCGTTTAATGAAAAATTATATTTCTTTTCACTTGTTGTAAAAATTTCTAAGGATGTACAAAATGGATAAATTTATTATTAGAGCAACTAAAACAACACCTGCTGTAAATTTTGACCCAGCAATAGGAGTTTTAACTATATCAGGTGAATCTTATCCGGAAAATTCAGCCGATTTCTATGCACCTGTTTTTGCATGGTTAAACAAATATATTGAATCAAAAGGTTCATTTGTCTTCCATTTCAAAATGGTTTATTTCAATACAAGCTCATCTAAGGCTATTTTAGACATAATAGATTTGCTTGAAAACTATTATAAAAATAACGGACAAGTCGAACTCATCTGGCATTACGAAGAGGATGACGAAGATATTATGGAAAGCGGTATGGAATTTACCGAAAATCTAAAAATGCCGAGCAAAATTGTTTCATATACTGTTTAAGATTTAAATATGATTGATATAGATAAACTGGCAGAATCGGAAAAAGTATTTCTTAAAGAATACAAAATTTATAATCATGTTATAGGTACTCTGAGCGAGTCCGTTGATTCAGATATTCTAAGAAGCAAATTAAATTATTTAGCTGATGAGTATTTGAAATTACTCGACCAGGCAGGGAAACTTGTAAAAATATCCGATTCTACACAATTGAAACTAAGAAATACACAAATTAAATTAAAAGAACAAAACGAAAAAATTGCTATACAAAATGATGAACTTCTTAAAGCAAATGATGTTCAGGAACATTTGCTGGATGTAATTAACAGGGAACTTTCACGGGCATCCGATTATGTGAAGTCAATTCTGCCAAATCCAATTATTGAGGCAGATCATAAAGTATTTATTGACTGGAAATTTGTCCCTTCTTCTAAATTAGGTGGTGATATGTTCGGTTATAAAATGCTTGATGACGATAATCTTGCTATTTATCTGCTTGATGTTTGCGGACATGGTGTTCGTTCAGCTTTATATTCTGTTTCGGTTGTAAATGCAATTAATTATAAAAGTCTGCCTGGGGTTGATTTCTACAGTCCTGCTAGTGTATTTACAGGACTTAATAAAATATTTGACATGAGGCAGCATAATGACCTTTACTTTACAATGTGGTATGGTGTTTACAATGTTCAAACCAAATTATTAACTTATGCATCAGCCGGTCATCCCCCTGCAATCCTTGTTTCTAAAGATTCAAAATGTATATTATTGGAATCCGGCAACTTTTTTATCGGGGGAGTTCCAAATTACCGTTATGAAGAAAGCTCACACAAGCTTAGTCAGGGTGACTGCTTCTTCATCTATTCCGACGGAGCTTATGAAGTCCGGAAGTCGGAACATGAGTACATAACCATAAATGAACTAAAAGATTATTTGCAGACTAATCATGAAAATGAAAATTTATTTGATAATCTTTTTGAATATATTCAAAAAATTAATTTCGATGAAGCTCTTGAAGATGATTTTTCCATCATGAAAGTCAAAATTAATATTTAGCCCGAACAACTGTTTAATTTAATAAGTTTACACTAAGAATTCTTAATATTGAGATGATAGACCATAATACCATTATCGTCAACATCAACACTTGCCAATCCTTTTAAAACAAAATTATTTAAAATATCACCCGATTCATCAAGTGGAATATTACTGTTTTTTGCAAGATATAACTGAGTGATTACTCCATTATTTTTGGTAGCAAGATTGATAACAATATTTTCATTTGTATTTCCAATGGCATGTCTGATTTTCTTTGCTGCTTTTTTGTAAATATATACTCCTAAAGCCAGCGGGGCTCCAAAAAGTAAAAGAGAACCGAGCAAAAGATTAATTCCCTGCACCATAAATATACTTCCAAGCACCCCAAAAAGCATAAAAAAACCAAAAATTGCTATCAATACTGCTCCAATATTCTTTTCGGTTTGATAAGACTTTATCTCATTTTTCATTTTAATTGACCTAAAAATTAATATTTACAAATATATCTAAAAATAAATAAATATAAAGTAATAAAAATCAACTTAGTTTTTTAAATATGAATATGTTTTGTTATCTTTGAATATTGTGATTGTACAACACTTATTTTTTTACTTAAAATGTAATTATTTAAGTATTAAAAGGAAAATTATAACAATAAAGGAGAAATTATGGCTCAGGAAATTGAAAATTTCGCATTAACAAGCCCGATAGAGTTGATAACGGGCAAAAATAAAAGTGAATGGACTCGTGAAGACTTGATTAAAGTTATTTTAGCAAGAAAAATTGAAAGAATTACTTTTAATTATACCGGAATAGACGGAAAATTAAAAGAACTTAAAATCCCAATTACAAGCAGACGTCAGGCAGAACTTATTTTGGCTGAAGGCGAACGCTGTGACGGTTCATCGCTTTTTAAAGGAATGGTTGATACAGGCAAATCGGATTTGTATGTTGTCCCTGTTTACAAAACAGCTTTTCTGAATCCTTTTGATGATAAAAGTTTAAACATAATATGCCGGTTTTTAGACAGAACCGGTAAACCTGCCGAATTTGCTCCCGATAACATACTTGCAAATGCTGCAAAAAGTCTTACTCAAAAAACAGGATTAGAACTATATTCATTAGGCGAGTTGGAATTTTATCTTATCGGCAACGTTGATAACCATACTTATGCTATGCCGAAACAGCAGGGGTATCATGCTACATCTCCATTTACCAAAACAGGTGAAATCCTGAACGAAATGGTTAAATATATGTCTCAGATAACAGGTAAGATTAAGTATGCTCACAGCGAAGTCGGTTATATTCAATCAGTAGAAAGTGACTATGCAGAATTAAAAGGTAAAACAGCCGAACAGGTTGAAATTGAATTTCTGCCGACTCCCGTTGACGAAACAGCCGACATTATGGTTCTGGCAAGCTGGCTTGTCCGCAATGTGGCATACCGCCATGGATTTGTGGCTACATTCTTCCCGAAAATTGATTTTGAACATGCAGGTAATGGTCTGCATTTCCATAATGCTCTGATGCGTGACGGTAAAAATATAATGACTGACCCCTCCGGCGAACTTTCAGCCGAAGCCAAACAATTGATTGGAGGACTGTGTTACTATGCTCCTTCGTTAACAGCATTCGGAAATATGTGTTCATCATCTTATCTCAGATTAGTGCCTCATCATGAAGCACCGACTAAAGTATGCTGGAGCGAGTCTAACCGCAGTGCATTGATTAGGGTGCCATTGGCATGGAGTAAACAAAAAAATCTTGCTATGCAACTGAATTCAGCCCAAAAGGAACCTTTGATTCATGATGAGAGTCTCCAGACTGTCGAACTTAGAAGTCCCGACGGAAGTGCAAATGTACATTTGTTACTCGCAGGTATTACGATGGCTGCCGAGTGGGGGCTGACTAATCAGAGCGATTCAACTACACTTGCCGAAAATAGTTACGTTTCGGTAAATATTCATAATAATCCTAATTTGCAGGAATTGTCGGAACTTGCAACCAGTTGTGTCGAATCTTCCGAGATGCTTCTTCAGCACAGAATCCTTTTCGAAAGGGATAAAATTTTCCCTTCATCTGTAATAGATTTTATTTCAGAAGTACTTCAGAAAGAGAATGATAAAAATCTGAATAAAAGACTGATGGCAATGCCTGATGATGAGAAGTTTAACGAATCACGAAGAATAATGCACAGGAATATTCATAAACATTAAAATGTGATATTATTAATTGTTTAATGTTTAACCGAAATACCTTATTTTGCAATTATTATGAAAAAGTCCAACATCTATTGTGTTGGACTTTTTTGCTGTTAATTGACATTCTTAATGGCAGTAACTCTTTTGATTGTTTTTAAAGCTAAATCGGTCACATCATCAATTCAGTATTTGCTTGAACTGCAAATATTTTTGTGCAAAAAGATTACTTTCCGATGGTGGAGCCAAATTTGCTTCAGTAATATATCTGTTAATTTCATCAATTCTTTTTTGGTCCTGTGGGTGAGTAGAGAACAATTCCTCGAAAGCACTATTATTTGTCTCGCTTTTCAATTTCTCGAAAAAGTATTTTCCTGCTCCCGGATACCAACGTGTTGACTGCAGATACTTGAAAGAATATTCATCGGATTCATACTCATCTTCGCGGCTGTTATAGAGAAATCCGAGTCCTGTTACAAGATTTCCTGCAATTTCTTCCAGTTGTGAGGGATTCTGACCAATCAGCAATCCAAGCAGTAACTGTGCACCGTAAGCTTTGGTTAATCTTTTTGTAGCATGACGCAGCTCTGCATGTCCTATTTCGTGAGCCAGTACAGCAGCAAGAGAAGCTTCATTATCCATATATTTCAACAAACCTTTATAGACGTGAATATACCCGCCCGGCAAAGCAAATGCATTGATGGTTTCTGTATCAATTATGGTAATTTTATAATTAAAATCGTCCCTGTATTTTACAAGCGGGGATTGAATAATCTCATCAACAATTGCCTGTACATAAGCAGTTGCTTCAGCATTATTATAAACAGGGTAATTCGTCTGATCCTGGCGCATTTCTGCGACAACCTCTGCACCTAACTTAACATCATCACTAATGCTGAAAAGGTTAATACCGCCTAAGCTCACTCCATCCGAGCAGCCGTAATTCATAAATATCACCGATAGAAAAACCAATACCAGTGATTTGATTTTCAATGTTTTAACTAAGTTCATAGCGTCATCTTAAAATAATGTTCAATTATGCTAAAGACGGATTAGAACTTAAATTGTTAGTTAATATTTTATAAACGACTTAACAACAGTATTATCACCGCACTTTATTACCAGAAAATAATTTCCGGCAGAAATGCTGTTAAGATTGAATGTATATGGAACATTTTGATAAACAGATTTTTGAATCAGGCGGCTTCCCCTGATATCAAAAACTGAAATATCAATATCTCCGGTAAATGCTGACAAATCAATTGTTATAAAATCATTTGCAGGATTAGGATAAACAGACAACTTTTCCGAATATTCATTTTCATAAGCCGATGCGATTACATCAAAAGGTACTTTCAGGGCAGGGTCACCTAATAAATTGAATAAATTTGCCCCGTAATCGTAATCTTGCTTTTCTGCAGTATACAACATTGCATTTCCAATTGTATGGTTGTCATTTTCAATTAACCCTATTAGAAAAAACCTGTTAAATATATTTGATTCACTTAAAAATGTTATTCCCGAACTTGCAACTGATGCAACAGCTCCCTGGTATTCCATACTGACAAGATATTCGACAATACCTTTTTCTTCCGGGTCGTCAAAAGCTTGAGAACAAGTTATACTGTAAAAAAGGAATGGTTTTGATGAAAGGTGTAAAGTGTCAAGATAATCAGTATCAACAATTATGCTTCTTGACCATTTTTTCGGATGACCGTGCCCGATATATGAAAACATAGCAGTACCTTCTGATAACTCTTTTGCCATATCATTTCGAAAATCAGAAACCGGTTTTTCTTTTGTAAAATTCAATATTTTGCATCGTTCCTGATTTGCATAAAATGTCATGTTGTCTCTTGCAATAGTGTTAAACAGAGATGAATCTTCAATATCGGTTAAAAATACAACATCTGATTTGTAATCCATTGAATAAAAATTATCTTCATACTGATATGTTTTGTATATCATTGATGAAAGTTCAGCGACGTTCCTTGCTGGGAATCTCCCGACAGCAAAATATGATTTTTTCTCAGCGTTATCTTTCAGTGCTGCATAAAGAATATCGGTATTAACTGAATCTTCGTCAAAAACTGGATTACCATAAAAATGTGATTTGATTGTATTAGAAGGAATGTGATTAATTGAACCGACAAGAAGCAAATATTTGAGCTTATGACTTTTCCAATTTTCTATGATGAAGTTGGTATATTCTAAAATTGATTTTGAAGTATCCAACTGCCCGTTATTGGAAAATTCGTTATAAACAGTTGACAAATCAACAGCCAGAACCTTCAAACCTTTCGATTCTCTCCAGTCAGCAAACTGCTGAATTTCATCTTTAAATTCGCTGTGATAAATAATCAGATAATCTGAAGCAGATTTGATATCCCTTAAATCGGAATAAGCGGAACAAACATTAATTAATATAGCGATTACTAATATCAGGTGTTTCATAAACACTGTCCTTATTTTTTGAACAAAATACTAATTTTAGTAATTACCGGCTAATATATTCTTTCCTTTGTTTTTCTAATAATCAAAAATAAATAAATATTTCAAATCAGCAAAATGATATTTCTAAATTGTGATAATGAAATTCAAAATCACAAACTAAACCTGATTATGATTGCGGGTGTTTTCGTATATCTTTGCCATTCCCCGGAAAACGAGGTTCTCGTCATAAATAGCATCAGGGAATATTTTTTCCAACATTTTGAGAATCTTACCGCCGTAACCGCCTGTAAAATAAATTGACGGTTTTTCAAGCCGGCTGGTCTCGGTAATATGCTCAATTATCAGTCTGATACCTCCGGCAACGCCTCCAACCATACCGAGACTAAGGGCAGACGCAGTATCTCTGCCTGCACCGGATGGGCTGAAATTCAGTTTGGGGAATCCAAGTTTTTCGGAAATTGAAGCAAGAGCATTTTTTTGTGTATAAATACCTGCAAAAATTGCCCCGCCGATGACTGTGTATTTATAATCAATAACATTTACAGTTACTGCTGTGCCGCAATCCACCGTTATAAGCGGAGGAGCACCGAAAGAAGTTGCCCCCATCATGCCGAGCCAGCGGTCATTTCCCATTCCTTCTACCTGGCTTAGGTCAATTAAATTCTGTGCAGGAAGTAAGTCTCTGACATTAACAAATTCATAAACTTTTTTATTACGCACTATAGATAAAAAGATATTCTCGGCATTAACATTAACGGATGAATAAATTACTTTGGTAAATGATTCTAAAGACAGATATGACGACAGGCTTTCTGCAAAATCGCTGTGCTTGTAATTAAACGGAGTTTTTATACCGTCCTTAAACAGTTTCGTTCTTGAATTTCCAATATCGGCAAACAGCAAGGATTCTTTTTTAACCATACCGGCAATTCTAGTTTAATAAATTTGACAAATCAGAAATAACATTATCAACAGCAATTGAAAATATTTTGCTGTAAGAGTCAGGTATATATTTTATCTCAGTCTTTTTTCTGATAAATTTTTGTTTGTAAATATTGCTGAATACAATATCAAGATTGTTATTGGGCATACGTTTCAGCACATCAACTTTTAATTCAATCTCAACATAATTTTCTCCGGAGTTTGGCATTTCAGTATTATAAGCTGCAAAATCAATCAAATGAGGTTCTATGATGTATTCGGGTGTCGCAATCGAACCGGAACGTATAACACCGTAATTTAACAAGCCGCATTGATTTAATCTTGTTATAAAAAAATCTGTACTCAAAGATGATAAATCGCTTATCCATCTGTGATAGAACAATTTCTGGACTCTCGAAGCATCCCAGTTAATCAGCAGGTGAGGTGTATTGATGGACTCATTTACGATTATATTTCTCACCATAACCTTAGACTGCTTTTTTGGCAGGTCATGGAGTAATGACGGCTCCTGAGTAAGAGTATAAAATTCGATTTGAGGATATGGCTCACGTAAATTTATACAACTTGTAAAAATCACGAGCAAAATAATTGAAATTATTACTTTATTCATAGCTTCCCATCTCCGTTATATACCAATTGTTATCTATCTTAAGTGCTGTAAAGTACATTTTCCTGAGATATCCGAATTCAAGATTGTATTTCATTCTGCCGCCGGTAAGTGTGTCGCTGTTTATATACGTAATCTCCCGTGATGAAATCATTCTTTTTATACGGTAGATATCAAAATATTTTTCATATCTTTCAAGAGCCAGATAAGCAGTGCCTTCCGGTTTGGCTATCAGTTGTGTTGCTGCCGGGACGTTATTGCTGTCAAGTTCTGCCTTAAATAAATAGATGGCTCCGAGCGCTGAGTTTTGGTCGAATGAAACCAGTTCGGGCATGTTAATATCAGCTTTAGTCCCGATTACTATTAATTCGCATCCTGAGACATAAATCGAAAACAATATGATAATTACAATCTTTTCCATATTAACTTTCAAAAAACATAAAAGTTGATTCCAATGCTTTTTCCAATGCTTTTGACGGCTGGTCAAAAGGGTGCCTGCAATTAAATGTATGCCCGGCTTTTGCAATGACGTTTAATTCACGCTTTATGATATTATTTCCCGTTGACGCTAATTCAACCGCTTCCTTCAACTTCACTGTCATATCATTTTGGGGATGAATTATTTGTACAGGAATTGTCAGATGCTCCATTGCATTGATGATTGCATTATGCTGAAATGATGTATCCTTATCTTCGATATATGAGTAATCAAGATGGAGTTTCTGCCCTGTATTTTGGATAACTATTTCAGTAAAGCCTTTTTCATTCCAAATTTCTTTCTGTCTCGGCGTATTTCTGTCAAGTTCGGAAACCGATGCCCAGAGCGACATTTTTTGAATCTGATTAAATTTTCCGGCAGTAAAGACTGATATTGCACCTCCTAATGAATGCCCTGCAAGATAAATTATGCCGTTCCATTTATCGCGAAAGTCTGCGTTGTTTAGTTGTGAATCAATAATACGCTCAATTAAAAAGGTTAAATCGCTTACTTCGACAGAAACTTTATTCCGGCGGAAGATTTCATCGTCGTATATTTGTTCAATATCATCAATAATACCATTAAGCGAAAAATCAAAATTTATTGAAATGTAACCGCGGCGTGCAAATTCATCACATACGAACGGTATAAAACCCCAATTCCTGAATCCTTTGAATCCATGGGAAAAGATTAGAACCGGAGCTTTCTCCTGCAAAAGAGGGATTCGCAAATCCCCCTTTATTTTATTACCATTTTGATTTAAGAACTCAAAATAATGTCGTTTCATTTTACTTTTGGAACTAAAGTAACTTTCATTTCTACTTTTTCCGAGTAATCCTTTCCGCGTAATACGTGCACATTCAGAACATCACCTGCTTTGTGACCTTTGATTTTGTACATGAAATCATATAGATTTTTAATATCCGAGTCGTCAATTTTAACAATTATATCATCAGCTATCAAACCTGCTTTATCGGCAGGACTGCCCGGGGAGGAACCAGAAATTTTACAGCCGAGTTTACTCTCTTCAAAGTTAGGAATAATTCCGAACCATAGTTCTCCGTAACCCTGCTCGCGGTCGGTTCTGCGTTTTGGAGCCTCAATGTCCGGTTTCTGAAAAGTGAGTTTTTCTGCTTTATTGGCAATGGTTTCTAATGTTGAGTATATGAAACCGGCAGTCATTTCCATTCCCGGATAATTTAGATGGTCCCAGTCATCGGAAGGTTTGTGGTAATCTTCGTGCAAACCTGTGAAGAACATCAATACAGGAATATTCTTTGTCACAAAGGATGCATGGTCGCTTGGTCCGTAAGCGTCCGATGCTTTGGTAATTGATAACGAATCAATTAAATCAAGGGAGTCAATCATTGCAGGGAAAATGGCTGATGTTGCAGTACCGAACACAGTCAGTTCATTTTTGTTCATTCTGCCGACCATATCAAGATTTATCATTGTGACTATATTTTCAAGTGGGACCGGAGGATTATTTACAAAATATGAAGAACCAAGCAAACCCATTTCCTCACCTGAAAATGTGCTGAAAATGACTGTTCTTTTTAATGGACTACCAGCAATTTTATAGGCAAGTTCAAGTAAAGCGGCAACGCCGGAAGCATTATCATCGGCACCGTTATGAATTTGAGGCTTGCCGGTTGATGTACTCATAGAAGTCGGTCCGCCGTAACCAAGATGGTCGTAATGCGCACCAACAACAATATATTCGTCCTTAAGCGACGGGTCGGTGCCTGCAATATACCCGTTAATATTGGAAGTAGTTGATGTTATATCTTTCAGGTCAACAGTTATATTAACATAACAGTTTGGTAAAATAAAACTGTTTGGTTTCTTAGTATTTACAATAATGGTTTCTGATTCGATTAGAGATTGCTTTTTGGGGAAAAATTTGGAAAGTGATTGTCTCCATGCCTGAATTGCTTTAATACCGGAATTTTTTCCGATATTAACATAATCAAGCCTTTCAAATACATTCATCGAATCACCTTGTATTTTCACCATAATGATTCCGATTGCACCTTTGTTGCGTGCATTGGTTGCCTTGTAACGCAGAGATGAATATTGATTGAAAGGGCTGTCTTTTTTTGCCATATCTGGATTATCGGAAATAAATATTACTATTTTGTCCTTAACATCAATTCCTTCGTAGTCATCATATTTAAGCTCAGGAGCACTTATTCCAAATCCGACAAAAGCCAGTTCACCGGTTACTGTTCCGTTATCACTAAAAGCAAGAGGCACAAAATCATTTTTCATAATCCAGTTTTGTTTTGCCCTCGGCAGTTTTTCTTTCGGAATACCCGGGCGCTGTATGACAGTCTCGAAAACAACATTGTTGCCGGTTCCGGCTTCGAGTGCGGTTGTTACACTAAATTCCTGTTTGTATGAATCGCCCCAGCTTTTTACACCGGCTGCTTTGTATTGGTCAATTATAAATGCAGCAGCTTTTTCCATTCCTTCAGTTCCGGGAAATCTGCCTTTCAGTTCGTCACCGGCAAGATATTTGACAGCATCCCGCATCCTGTCTTTCGATGGAGTAAATTGACATACCGCATTTTGTACAGTCATCAGAATCAATATTGCAAAGATGCTGATTTTAGTATTCATATTATATAGTTTCATTTAACATTCCTTAAATCATATTTTTAAACTTTCACAAGTAAGACGAATTATTTTCAAATTATCAACTTAAATCGGAATAAACATCTGTATGAACCCATTCGCTGCACAAATTAAGCACACCGCGGAATATTGCGTACAAATATTCAAGTTGAAATTTACTTAAATTTTGATGTACCGGAAGACCAATTTCATTACTGACGCTGTCGAAATAATGACTTATTCCGAATTCCTGAAGTTTGGTGTGGTAGCGGCTGTTAAAATCATTGGTAAAATAATAGGCAGACGGAATTATTTCATCTTTTCGATATGATTTAATTCCTTCCAAATCAAAATAATTATCTAAAATATCAATATTTCTCTTTCTAAGAGCAATCAGCACATTCAGTTCTTCAAGTTCGCCTGTTATATTTGTATAGACCAGGTCTCTTTTAAATGGGTCAAGTGCGCGGTGCTGATTCCAAAGCGATTTATCATCTATGCTCAGATTTACAATCAATACGCCGAACTGCACGGAAAATAGTTTTGTTAGGTCAACTGCATAAGGCTTTTCTGATGTACTGTCAGTAAAATTAAAAGTATTTTCTACGAATTCATACCCGAGTCTTGTCATAATTTTGCCGGCTTCATCCAAATCAGGCACGAAAGTAAATTTCTTGCCTTTTAATATTGAAGTAAGCAGCTCTTGCGTTTTTTGGATATTATCTTCATTAATCTCTGAATTGTAATGATTGAGATTAAACGGATTCAGTGCTGTATCATAACTGTATGTCGGAACATTAAATATCACAGGATAGCTGATGGTCTGCCATTTACGGAAAAAATCATAAAGAGTCTGACGGTAAGATACACCCACATCAATATATTTGAAATTTGAGTCCTGAAAATAATTTACACAATGCCAAAGCAAATAATCCTGCACCCTCAATGCTTTACCTTCTTCATTTCCTGCAAGATTATTCAAAAATAAATGATTCCCGACAGGCAGCAGAATAACGGCACCAACAGGAATATTCCGGGAATTATATGCAATAAACATAAACTCATTACCACTTAACCGGTTTGGCATATTCGGGTCTTCGGGATCGTACCACATTGATTTCAGCACTTCGATATCGGATTGTGCACCCGATACTTTTTCAATTTTCACATTATTGGTCTGAGCTTTTTTAATATTTTTTTGAACGGAATAGGGAATCTCCTCCCAAACTTCTTCAGGTTTCAGCAGAAGTCCGCAGCCTCTGTGAACAAAATCCTTACTTATATATCCTGACATAATCTTCTTCTTTTTCAGTTAATGACAATTTCCGGCATCATTCTTATATTCTATTGAGATTATTAGTATTTAGTCAATCGTAAAATAATAAATTTCAACAAAACATTCTTACTGCAAAAGTACATTATTTTAACAAGTTATACAAGGAATTAAACTTTTGAATTCACTAAATAAATTTGATTAATTTTTAGTTCTTAGTTTTGAGTTCTAAGCTCTTAGTTTTGAAATCTTCTTAATAACACAGAATTCAGCATTGCTTCCAACTCTGTAGGAGTGCCCTGTTTGTAGAATAACAACCCCACTCCCTGAAACCACCTGCCTTTCTTAAATGGACTCCACCTGATATTATGTTATAAAATAGGTGGAGTCCATTTGCATCTGATTAAATCATTCCACCTCCGTCACTCCGTGACACCTCCGCCAGCGGAGGACATAAATCAAATCCACCACTTGTCTGAATCACTGATTACACGGATTAAAGGATTTCACGGATTTAAAATCAGTGGAATCGGTGTAATCTGTCAAATCTGTGATTCAGACATATTTCAAAGGAGGGGAGATTTAAAGGCAAAAATGTCCGGCAACTCTTAAATTGTCGGACATTTTTCGTATTGGAAACTAAAGGTATTGGATTTGCGATGTTTTAACAGCCGCCCAATACTCTTTTCTGAACTTTCTTGACAGGTCCGGCAGTTTTGTTCTGCATAATCATAACCGGAACCAACCGGTGTGCTTTTGTTCTGAAACGGTATGTATCAGGATTCTGAGTGGCAAGTGTCGAATCGGAATTATTGAAATTTAGGATTGTACCGGTGAATCCCGACAGTCCGCCCTGAAGAATTTTGATTCTTTTATATCCGAGTTCATCGGCAATCACAGCAATCTTTCTTTCGGTAAGCTCATCATTAGCCACAATCAGATTGATTTTGTGTTTTATGGAAATAATTTTATTCGGTTCTTTTTCGAATAAATTGTCAATCGTAAACAAGGTTGATTTTGGAAGATTGAATTTTGTATATTCTTTTTCTGTCCGAAAATCGAGTATCTGAAGCTGCTTATCCTGCTTGTCTATCAATCTGTAAGCAAGTTCATCGGAAGTCATAACCGGTACTTTGAAAGATTGGACATACCCGCTGTCATTTGCAGCCTGCATTACAGATGCTTTTCTATCAGGAAAAATAAAAGCTGAAATCATCATCAGGACGCCGATTGAAGCCAATCCGATGTAATATGGTGTCAGACGTACTGTTGCTTTTTTTATCCCGTTAACTTTATTTTCGATAATTGATGTGACCCAAAAAACAAACAATGCAAATGCAACCATAATGAATGCAAATATGTTTTGCGAAATTCCGAGTGTCTCGAACAAACGCGGATTACCCCAGTTTGCAGATTTATACAAACCTTCAAATAACGGGTAACCTTCGGCAAAAATCAAAACACCAATGAATGAACCGCCAATAAATATCATTGCATCAATTTTGCCTATTGCGGCTGCACACACACTTGTTCCCGGGCAGAATCCGCCGATGACGAACCCTAATCCCATAATCACACCTCCGACTAATGCCGACCACAGAAATGTTGGGTTAACATAAACGAGATTAATATCAATCAATCCATAGTAATTCAAACCCATTATGCCAATCATAGCTGTGATTCCGGCAGTAAAGAATACTCTCAAAACCGTGAAATCATATCCGTAGAACAGACCGACTAATTTTTTTGATGTCGAGAATCCTGCCTGCTCTAAAATTGCACCGAAGAAAACCCCGATGACGAGAGCAACTATAAAGTTAAGATTATTACTTACTAAATCAGGAACTAACGGTCCCATATCATTTTCTCCCTAATTATAACCAAAGTTTTCTAAAGAAATATGCAAAGATATATGCACCTGCAAAAATTGCAAACATTGTAAAGATACCGCCTGTTGACATCACAGCCATTCCGCTCAGGGCTGCCCCGCTCGTGCATCCTCTGCCGAGCTGCGAACCTATACCCCAGAGAATACCGCCGATTAGTGCTCCTGCAACCCTGAATGATACTTTCGACCTTGGTCCTTTTTCTAATTTAAAATCCAATCTGTTCGAAATCAATCCTGATAAAAATGCACCGATAACCACACCTACAACTTCAAACACAAGCCAGTTCATAAGCGGACTTCCTGTGTGCTCGCCGGAATATTCCTTATAGAAATGTGTTTCGGCAGTATGAGCCGGAGCAATTGATTCAACTGTTGCCACCACTGCACTTTTTACAGCACCGCTTGCACCCAAACCTCTGCCTGTTATGTATATCGTAGCTATAAGCAATAATCCCAAAAGAACGCCGGCAAGGTAAGGATTCATATATTTTGTCTGCTGCATTATAATTACTCCTTTATTTCTGTTAATTTATGTACAACCTGTTCGTTATTATTTTCGATTGATTCCTCTTCCAATTCCTCATAACCGGTAAGCATTGCTTTTAGATTTGATGTAACTGTTTCGCCGGTTGTTATCAAATACAAATGTACAATTATGAAAATAATCAGCATAAATGCACCGATTGTATGAGCAATAGCTATTATTTGGAGAGTCCCGATATTTATGGCTTCAATACCCTGAGTTGAAGGGTATCGGTAAAGCATATAAAGCAATCCTGAAGTAACAGAAATTGGAATTACCATCATTTTCAGTCCGAAATAAGTCAGTTTCTGTAAGGGATTTAATTTTTTAAGTACAGTCTTTTTAGTTGGATGCGGTGCATTTTTGAATATACCGAAAATGTAGTAATTAAGCTGCGACTTAATATTATGAATAGTAGGTATATACTGCCTCCATTCTCCTGTTGTAAGATGCCAGAATATTGCGAAAATTATTAATATAAGGAACATATAAGCAGCAACATTATGATATCTGACTGCATCGGCATATCCAAGAAACTGATATGAACCGTGAATTTCAAATCCTGTAAACGCAAGGAAGAAAATGAGCATAGCCTGCATCCAATGCCAAAATCTCTCGAAACTTCTGTAAATATATACATTAATTTTAGTCATTGGTTTTTCCTTTTTTTGCTTTTAAAAATGAAAATAATCTTACAGCACCGTGTGAGAATACTCCCAGAACAGCGAGTACCATAAGCCATATTGCAGAAGTATCCAGCAAAGGAGAAAAATCACGACCCGGCATATAAAAATCTTTCAAACCGGCAAGTCTGCTGTTATTGCGTGTATGACATTCATTGCACTGAACACTGTTTTCTTTTGAGCTTACCTGATGATTGATGGGCCAATACATTTTTGTTTCTATAAATGATATTTTCCCGCTGAAAGGAAGATTAGCTTCTTTCATACCAACTTCGGAAGCTTTTTGCCAGTCGAAATCTTTCCAGAAGGCACCGGTACCTTTTTCATCTGAATACAATTTCGGTTGAATCAGAATTCTGTTTATCGGGTCATAAGGCTGTTTGGCAATATGAATCTTAACAGGTACAATTTTGGAATCACCGTCGGCATAAGAGCCGTGTAATTGGTTTAATACCAAATCATTAACCGTATCCCTGATTTTGTCACCCTCAAGATAATGCGATGCAGTGCCATTGAACCATACATAATCGGGTTTGATATTATTTTTCCAAACAAAACTGCCTTTTATTGACAGATAAGTATGATTGCCAAGACTATCTTCTTCAGAGTACGGCTCGCCATTTTTAAGTTTGCCGGCAGTTGACCAGTCCCAGTACATTTTTGTAGAATTTGCTTTTGCATAAGTCGGGATATGACAGGTCTGGCAGGCAACCTTCATAGTATGTTCGTTGAGAATCTCATTTTCGTGAGGAGTATTTCCGTGACACTGCTCACAGGTATTTCTGTTTCTGTTCATAGATGACAAAGAATATACTTTACCGGAAATGTTATGTTTTTCTGTTGTGTGACATTCCACACACGTTAGATTCATTCCGTCAGTACCCATGTGTACATCAAGTTCTTTAGACGGCTCGAACATTGCCATATCCAAATCGCCGTGTTTAACATTGTTGCCTCCGCCGCCGTAGAAGTGACAGACTCCGCAATTTGTTCTATCAGGTTTGCCGACACTTTGGGCAATAACATTAAAGTTTAAGTTTGCCGGCGGAGCACCGCCCATTTCGCTTGCTTTTGTATAAGTTTCGGATTTGTCGTGACAAACCAGACAGTCAACATTGGTTGAATCTGTAAATACTTTTCCGTCCGAACCCATTCCATAACCGATGTGACATTTGGCGCAACTTTTTTCATTACCCTGAGTACCTATGCAAAAATTATTAATTGCATTTTTCTTACCCAGATATACCACTCCGCGACCTTCAATAAATTCTTCCCTTTCCCAATTCCAGTGATTTGAGTTCATTACTTCAGTATGACGCATATTGTGGCAGGTTATACAAGTTGCCGTAACCTGCTGCGGCGAAGTGAAGTTTTGTTGAAGAACTTCAAATTTACTGTGGTCAACAGACGATACTTGTTTTTGGGAATATTTTTCCTTCAGCTTCATCAGTCCGGTTGGTTCGATATCTTTTTGAGATAAGGTACCTATTGCTATTACAACAACCAAACCTAAGAAAGCTATTATCAGAACGATGTTTTTCATTCAATCTCCTAAAAGTCTTTTTTTATATTGCTATACTTTCATATAGCAAAAGTAATCATATTTTGGGAATATAAAAACAATAACTTTAAAAAGTTAAAATATATCTAACTATTCAGGTGGATGTTATAAATTCAATAGATTTTGTAAGTATTACTTTTGACCATACATTCAAAATCCCCATAACCCCGTTTGAAAAAGTGTGATTAAGGGGAATTACTTCTTTTCACATCGAAACTGAAATTTACGTATCAATATACCTAACTATTTTATTTTAGGTTACTGCATCAGGATTATTGAAATTTCAATCAAAATAAATTATCAAAATCTGTCTTCATAAAAACTATACTTTATTATCAAGTATTTTTTTTGCAGAGGAGAAACTGCCGTAGTTAATTACATTAGTATATCCCATTGACTGAAGTATCCTGAGAGCAATACCTGAGCGGCTGCCACTGCGGCAATATACTGCAATCGGGGCATCCTTTGACTTCGTTATGGTTGAAATGTGTTGATGAATTTCATTATAAGGAATCAGAATAGAGCCTTTTATATTTCCTGATTTGAATTCATCCAATGTCCTTACATCAATTATTAAGATTTCGCTTTTTTTAAATTGTTCGTGTTGACTGAGATTTGTCATTGCACCTGCATTAAAATATGTGAAAATAGCAGCAAAGAATGATAAAATATACTTCATTTAAAATTTTCCGGTTACTAATCAATTTTGTTTTTATAAACACTGCTGAAACAGGTTAATATTTTAGTATAATTCTATTCTACTATTAATAGATTAGCGTTATAAATCACGCTAATCAGAAATAATTGTATTCTTAACTTTTACGATTTAAATCAGCCCAAGACTAATGATATACCTGATAAAAAAAATAAAACAGGCTGTTTAGGGTTGGGCGCCGTAAACAGCCAAAGGAATTCGCTAAACGAGGTATTTAGCTGTGGATAGGGTATGGGTAGGAGACTTTCCATATATACTATCAAAAAGTATATAAAATTTTCTATAATATTTCCTTCTAAACTGTATAAAATTAACTAAAATTATCTATTACAAATATATAATGTATTTTATTTTTATGCAAATTATTTTTAAAAATATTTTTCCTTAATGACAATTAATCTTAGTGTAAACTTAATACTATTGAATGAGGCAAACAATACGTAGTTTTACGTATTGTTTGTGTAATTTGTTACGTAAAATAGTATTTTTATTACTTTTGGAAAAATGAATTAAATAATGAAATGTAAAAAAAAATAACCGGAAACCCTTTAGTATATATGTTTTCCGGTTAATTATTAAGTAATATTTTGAGTTATAACAGGCTGCATCAATTCTGCAAAAGCAATTTGTATAAAAAGTATTTTACAGCATCACAGAAATTTTCAAATATTAAGGGGAAATTATTCTTTAACTCTATCCATATAAGAGCCGTTGCTTGTATCAACTCTAATCATATCGCCTTCATTGATAAATAAAGGAACGTTGACCATAGCTCCTGTCTCGACAGTTGCAGGCTTTACAACATTTGTTGCAGTATCGCCTTTTACTCCCGGTTCAGTATGAATAATTCTTAGATTTACGGAAGGCGGCATTTCAACACCAAGAACAAGATCTCCTTCGAAATTTATACTGACTTCCTGATTTTCCTTCAATAATTTTACAGCATCTCCGACTGTATCGTCATGAACAGGGATTTGGTCGTATGTTTCCTGATCCATAAAATACATTGTTGTGCCGTCTCTATATAGAAATTGGTAAGATTTCTTATCCACTCTGACAAATTCTATTGTTTCGCCTGCACGAAATCTGTTTTCGAGTAATTTACCTGAGCGTGTATTACGCATCTTAACCTGATAAAATGCTCTTAAGTTGCCCGGAGTACGGTGCTGCGACTCCAATACCTGACAGAGTTCTCCATTATATCTGATAAATGCACCGGGTCTTAAATCTGCTGTAGTTCCCATTTTCCTGAATAAAATATTTACAATATGAATCTAAAATAAATTGTAAAGAAGTGTTAAAATGATTTTTATTTGATTTTAGAGCAATTTACGAAGTATCTTCATAAAATCATATCAGCATTAATCAAAAAGGTTCTCCCTGAATTAACAGGAAGAACCTTTGGAATTTAAAACCTTGAATGATTATTTGCCTTCGTCACAAGTGCGGACAACTTCAACAGTTATCCTTCTGTTTTGTTTACGGATAGCTTCCAATTCTGCCGGAGGCATAGCTTTCAAAGCAGCACCTGTTGGTTCCTGAACTTTCTGCTGTCTTGAGCCAAAGCCAATTGCACCCTTAAGTTTATCGGCTTTAACACCTTGCTGAATCAGCCACTCACGGACTTTTTTAGCTCTCATATCAGATAATTCCTGATTTCTCTTTGCATTACCCTCAGCAGATGCATGACCTTCAATTTTAATCTGCAGACCGTCGCATTGTCCTACATAATCAAGCAGTTTTGAAAGACTTTCAGATGTTCCGGGCAAATCATAATTAAAGTTATCTGTATTGACAATGAATAAGATATCAGGGAAGTCAGTCTTAGTACCGATTTTTGGTGCAGGAGGGCAGCCGTTACGTCCTTTTTCATCACTTTTAACTCCAGGAGTAAGCGGACAGTCGTCATCACCGTCAATAACAGTATCGCCGTCAGTATCAGGATTCAATGGATTAGTTCTGGTTTCCAATACTTCCTTACCGTCAGTTAATTTATCACTATCAGAATCACGGTTTATCGGATTGGTTTTGTATTTGTTTACTTCATCACCGTCATTGAGACCATCTTCATCTGTATCAGGTTTAAGCGGGTCAGTTTTATACTTCAATACTTCATCGCCGTCAGACAAACCGTCCTTATCGGTATCAATATTCAGAGGATTTGTTTTGTATTTATTTACTTCATCACCGTCACTGAGTCCGTCTCCGTCAGAATCCGGCTTTAACGGATTCGTCTTTTGAGTCAGTACTTCATCGCCGTCACTCAGACCGTCAGTATCCGTATCAGGCTTCAAAGGGTCAGTTTTATGAGTAAGTATTTCCAATCCGTCTTTCAAACCATCGCCATCTGTATCAGGATTGCTTGGATTGGTTTTATAGGTATTAACTTCAGGTCCGTCTTCAAGTCCGTCGTTGTCGCTATCTTTCGCCTTTGGATTAGTGCCGTATTTATTGACTTCATCGCCGTCACTGAGTCCGTCGCTGTCGCTGTCTGTGTTGAGCGGGTCAGTTAAATGTGTCTTGACCTCATCGCCGTCAATTAGACCGTCACCGTCTGTATCGGCAACATTAGGGTCTGTCTTGCGGGCAATTTCTTCGCCGTCATTTAAGCCGTCATTATCAGAATCCGGTTTTACCGGTGAGGTTCTGTAGGTAAAGATTTCATCATAATCATTTAATCCGTCATCATCTGTGTCAGGTTTTAGCGGATTTGTAAAATATGAATGAACTTCTTCGCCGTCTTTCAGACCGTCTCCGTCGGTATCAGGATTGTAAGGATCAGTACCGATTTCTTTCTCGCGACCGTTAGTAAGCCCGTCTTTGTCATAATCGGCATCACCTAAAATATAGTAGGAAAATCCGACACCAAATGTCAGAAACATATCATCGGCAGTTGTAGCATCTTTATCCCAAAGAGCCGCAACGCCGTCTGCATTTGTTTTTTGTGTTCCTGAGAGGTCATCAAGATAATCTGTTCCTGTAAATCGAAGTGTTCCCTTACCATTAAAAACAAGATTATCGGTTACATAGAATTCATACCCGACACCTACAGGAAAAATAACCTGCTGTTTGTCATACATCACTAAAGAATTATTCGGTAATGGTCCGTCAAAACCTGTATCGCCTGCACGGGGTTCGAAATTTAGCAAACCCACACCGCCAAAGATATAAGGAACAAATTTCTGTGAAGGGAAAAAATTATATGAAACAGTTAACTCATAAGTGTTCAATCTTGTTTGATTTTTTTCCTGTATTCGCGGACTTCCGTTAAATCCGGGATAGGAATCATTCTGCTTGGCATTTTGTCCAAAATACCCGGGATATTTTAATAATGCAGCCTCATCGGTTTTCCAACGCATTTGCGCCAATCCAAAAGTTGCATGAACTGAAATTTGAGGTATTATATTATATCTGAAGAATAAATCACCGCCCAGCCAAAACTGGTTGTCAGTAAATTCTCCCCAATACTTGACACCACCGCCGTTAAATCCAAACGCTAATCTCTGCCCCTCACTCTGGGCATGGGAAATTTGCGGTAATATGCTAAACATTACCAATGCAAAAATAATTGATGCTGTTAATTTTGTAATAATTTTCATATACAAACCTTCAAATATATAAATAAATAGTGTTAATAGGCTGATAATATCGTTATGTTCATCTCTTTTCTTTCGGCATACTTATCCATACATGTCAGGATAAAGAAATATCAATATTTATTTTAATTAAGACTAACAATTTTCTGTTATATTTTAGAATATAAGTAAAGTTTCAAAAATCATAAAAATAGATTATTTTTTAAATGATAATTTTGCATTTGGCGAAAAGTAGTATATTGATTTCTAAGGCAACAAAGACTTTAGCCTTTTACAAAACTCAACCGGTTATGAAATTACGATTTAGTTTTGATTGAAAATCAGAAAATTGAATAATAAAAAACCCTGCACCGGTTTTTAGAACGGTGCAGGGTTTGTAAACATTTAAGTTTTTGAATTCAGAGAAATTATTTACCGTAATCGCATGAGCGTACAACTTCAATTGTCATTCTGCGGTTTTGTTTACGGATAGCTTCTAAATCGGCGGCAGAAATCTTTTTCAATGCTGAACCGGTTGGTTCTTTGATTTTCTGCTGTCTTGAACCATAACCGATAGTGGATTTGATAGTTCCCGGATTTGCACCCTGGTCAATCAACCATGAACGAACTCTTTTTGCTCTCATATCGGATAATTCCTGATTTCTCTTAGCATCACCCTCGGCAGAAGCATGACCTTCAACTATGACTTGAAGTCCGGGGCATTGCTTGATATAATCAAGCAGCTTAACAAGACTTGAGTTTGTACCAGGATATTCATAATTAAACTCATCGGTATTTACAATGAACAGAATATCAGGGAAGTCAGTCTTAGTTCCGATTTTTGGAGGTAATGGGCAGCCGTTACGACCCGGGATTGTACTTTTCTCGCCCGGAGTATGAGGGCAGTCATCTTCGCCGTCAATGACTCTATCACCGTCAGTATCAGGATTCAAAGGGTCAGTTCTGGTTTCTTTAACTTCTTTACCATCAGTTAACTTATCATTATCAGTATCACGATTGGTAGGATTAGTCCGATAATTTTTCACTTCATCGCCATCGGTCAAGCTGTCATCATCAGTATCAACTTTTAACGGGTCAGATTTATATTTATTGACTTCATCACCATCACTAAGCCCGTCACCGTCTGTATCTGTTTTCAGGGGGTCAGTCTTAAATCTGTTTACTTCATCACCATCATTAAGCCCGTCATTGTCAGTGTCGGCTTTAAGAGGATCAGTTCTGTGTTTGTTAATTTCATCGCCGTCACTGAGCCCGTCAGCATCTGTATCAGCTTTCAAAGGGTCTGTTTTGTGTCTGATGATTTCTTCACCGTCAGTCAAACCATCACCATCGGTATCAATTTTCAACGGATTAGTTTTGTATCTCAAAACTTCCTCGCCGTCTTTCAAGCCGTCATTGTCAGTGTCGGCATTAAGCGGGTCTGTTTTGTATGAGAATACTTCCTCGCCGTCTTTCAAGCCGTCCATATCGGTATCGGCATTAAGCGGATTAGTTAAATAGGTCAGGACTTCCTCACCGTCTTTCAAGCCGTCTCCGTCTGTATCAGGATTATATGGGTCTGTTCCGATTTCTCTTTCTTTTGAATTAGTCAGACCATCATCATCCCAATCATTGTTACCAAGAATGTAATAAGAAAAACCCGCACCGAAAGTCATAAAGTCATCATTACCATTATCGGCTGCTGCCGGATCCCATAATGCTCCATTCTCGTCCTTGCCGCCAAGGTCGTCGAGATAGTCGCTGGTGGAAAACCTGTAAGATGCTTTTGCATTTACAACAAATCCTTCAGCTATATAAAATTCAAATCCGATTCCGACCGGGAATACAAGTACTCCTTTATCATACACAGCAGCTTTCAAATTGTTTGGCAGAGGTCCGTCATAACCGGTATCACCTGACTGAGGTTCAAAATTCAGGTATCCTACACCGGCAAAAAGATAAGGAACAAATTTTTCGCTGGGATATAAATTCCAGGAAGCCGTTACTTCATAAGTACTCAATCTGGCTGAGCTTTTTTCCTGTATTGTCGGCTGGTTGTTTACTTGAAAAGGATATGGGTTACCAACTGTTGCATTGTCACCAAAATATCCGGGGTATTTGCTAATTGATGCCGCACTGTTTTTCCAGCGAATTTGAGCCAGTCCGACAGTTGCTGTAAGTGATAACTCTGGAATCATGTTATATCTGAAGAAGACATCGCCTGCCAACCAGAATTGGTTGTCTGTAAAATCTCCCCAATATTTGGATCCGCCTGCATTAAATCCAAAAGAGAGAGTACCGCCTTCGCTTTGACTAAAAGCACTTGATGGTAATAATAAAACTGTCATGGCTAAAGTCAGGAAGACACCTATTTTTGTAATCATTTTCATACAAAAACCTCTAAAAAAATTGAAAAAAATTTATTGCTACTAAAATACCGAGACTTGCTTCGAACTGTCATTTTCTTTTCTTTAAATTGTTATGACAAATAAAAAACTAACGCCAAAATAAGGATAAACGAAATTGTAAATTTCTTGTCAACTTCCTATCAGAGTTTATAAATGAATAATTCCGATAGTCAATTCGATTTGAAGACATTTACAGGCTTCCTTAAAAGTATCACAAATCACATTACAAAGGTAAGGTTATCCAATATCATTAGTGTTACACAACTTTAGAAAATTGTTATATATTTCACACATTTTCACTCCGAAATTGTTTTTTTTGAATTTAGGCTAAAAGTAAGTCGGAAAAAAAATGTGATATTGTAAACCTGAGTGAAACGAAAGTGTAAATGACAGGAATTGCAGTGTTTCACATCAGTCAGAATGTCAGACATATCAAAATGACTTTTTTCAATGAACAGTCACATAAGAAAATATGCCGATAGAATTGAATAAAAAAGAGAAGTAGAACAGAATCAGAACTAAAATAACAAAAAGACGATTTTCTAAAGTCAACTAAAAATGGAATTCTTTTTCAGCATCCAAACATTAATTGATGCTGTAAATTCATTCCATAACGCTCTCAGTGATTGAAAGCTGCATTGCTGCGAGTAAAACAGCAGGGTGAAGTTCTGCGAAATCAGCTTTAAGAAGGCTGCGGTTTATATTTGAATATAAAGAACAAGTACATCCGCTGCCTATAATCAAACATGACAATGTTTCTGATTCTTCACGTATCAGAATAATTTCATCAGGCTCAAAAAACATAATTGATGTAATTCCGTGCAGTTCATAATATCCGTGACGGGTTTGTACCGACACCATCGAGCCGTCCTGACCGCCCAAATCAATATCATTATAGATGCTGAAAACCAAGGGTTTGACATTGTCCGGACTTTTTAACGTCCATGTCCGGGCACCATCGAACTCTTTGGCTTCAGACCCGAGTGTCGAATTGATTTTCTTTACTTCTGCTTCGCTGATTTTAAAACTCATTTCTTGCCGTATAATAAAAATATATTTTTTTATTCAACTCTATTGACTAAAATAACTCATTAAGTAAAAATATCAAAATTTTTATCAAAAATAACATGATTATTTTATATTATTAAACAAAATTGTTCAAATATTTTTTATTACATAAATTATTCAGCAGTTATTTGTCTCTAAATCCATTTATTTGTTTGAATATTTTATGATTTGTTTTACACTGAATAACAGTTTTAGTATTAAATATTGACAGGAAAACCGGCAATAAATACGCAGCACATTTTTGAATATATTTTACTTTTTGAAACAAAATCCCCAAAAAGTTAAAAAGTAGTACATAAAATCAAATTCGTTCTTGCAACAGAACTATTAATTGCATAATTTTGAAGTTTAGTATAAAGCGTGTTTTATAAATATATTAATTGAAACTCCGATACATTATGAAATCAACGGCATTAATTGCATTTTTTCTGATATTGGGTATAATTTCGTGCAGCGACAAACTCCGTTCGCTTGATGATACTGCTACTGAAGTAAATTCCGTAAATGGTGAGGAGATAAGTTTTTCAAAAAATATCAATTACTCCGGTGATATTTTTTCTATTGCTGTGGGCGGTCTCGGAAGTATAAGATACCTTGATATTAGGAAGAGCAGAGACGGTGTTATGCTTGTGAAATATAATGATGAACTGGAAGGAATGATTTACGGTGCAATGGTTAATGATTTAAACGCTAATGACAAGCCTGAAGTTTTATTGATTGTATTGAAAAACGGAATAGCCGGCAGTGCATATATTGTGGGATTTGAACTTAATGGCAAACAGTTCAAAAGATTCGAACTGCCGCAGCCACAGGATGACTTATCTTATGGATACGAAGGTAAAGACCATTTTTATATCAGCAAATCCCAATTGTTTCATGAGTTCCCTATCTTTTCCGGCAGTCCGGTAAGAACTGAAAACGGTAAACGCCGATTGGTTTATTCACTTAGCAATGACCTTAATTTTAATTTAGAAAAATTTGAAGATTTGAAATAAGAATGTAATTTATATTAGTCCTCATATGACAAAAACAATCCTGATATTACTTTTTTTAATACAATTCACCGGTTTATCTCAGGATTATCGTTTAGTAAGAGTATATTTATCCTCAGAAGCTGATTTAAAAAGTTTATATGAATCAGGAATTGATTTTTCAGGGTCGAAATCAGGCAATAATGTAATAGATTTGATAACCAATGATTTTGAATACAACAATATTATTAAACCGGCATTCAAACATGAAATTTTAGTTAATGACCTTGAAAATTACTATGCTAAGATTCTTTCTGATACCAAGCCCTTACCGGAGCTGCAATCGGGAGACTATTTCAGAACAGGCTCTATCGGCGGATATTTTCTTGTAGAGGAAATTTACTCCGAGTTTGACAGAATGATGGAAAAATATCCTGATTACATTTCTAAATTCCCAATAGGAAAATCAATCGAAGGTCGTGAGATTTATTCATATTGTATCGGAAACAGAGCCTGTTTCAGTGACAACATATTTCCGCAGGTATTAATTACAGCTCTTCATCATGCCCGTGAGCCGGGTTCAGTATTTACTGTTTTATATTATTTTTGGGATTTATTCAAAAGATTTGACCTTAACGACAATATTTCACAATATATTTTGAATACCCGCCATATTTATATTATACCTGTTGTTAATCCGGACGGTGTTATCTATAATGAACAGACTAAACCAAATGGAGGCGGTTTATGGAGAAAAAACCGAAGAATCAATACCGACAGCAGTATCGGCGTGGATATTAACAGGAATTACGGACCGGATTATGCATGGAATTCTCCCAATAACGGTTCATCAACAGTCGGTAAAATCGAAACTTACCGCGGTACGGCTCCTTTTTCTGAGCCAGAAACACAGCGGGTAAGAGATTTTGTTAAAGATAAACAAATTAAAATTGCTGTAAATTTCCACACTACAGGAAATTCCGTATTTTATCCATATTCATATTTGACATCTGTATGTGCTGATTCCCTATGGTATCGCGGATTTTTATCTGAAAATTACAGAAACAACCGATACCTGTTCGGTTTGGATAATGATGTCATAAATTATCCGACCCGAGGCAGCGCCGATGATTTTTTGTATATCGGAAGTGATGATTTTAAGAGTATTTTATCAATGACCTGCGAAGTAGGAAACGGCAGCCTCGGCTTTTGGCAGCCGATTGATATTATGCTCGAAAATGCAGGAAAAAATATTTCATTTATTGATAATGTTATTCTTTCAGCCGATAAAAATATTGCTCTTGCCGAAAAAGACATATTAAAAATTGACGGCAAATATTTTCTTAAAATCAAATTGCAGAATATCGGCTATGAGCCAATTGAAGAATTTTCGTTTAAACTGTTGAGTAAAACCGCCGGCATTATTGTCGAAGATAAATTGTACGATGGCGGCAGTCTTTCGCGTAGTCAGTCTAACGATTATCTGATAGAATATTCGCCAGCCGGAATTACTAATGGCGAGATGGCTGAGTTTGAATTGGAAATCAATCTCGATTTTGTAAAAAGAATTGATTTTGAGTTGCCGGTTTTTGAATATCAGGAATATGAGTTGTTTGACAGTAAAAATATTCATAACTGGAATCTGGAAAATGATTGGAATTTTACTTCCGGCACAAATACCGGAATCATTCTCCAAAGTAATAATCCGTTTTTATATAGACCGGATTTGAACTCTTTGGCTAAATTTGTTCTACCCGATTTTCAGGATTCGGTTTCAAGATATTTGCTCAAATTTGACCATTGGATAGAAATTGAATCAAACTATGATTACGGCTTGATTTGGACAAAGTATTTGAATAATAATTACAAAAATCCCAAGCTGGGTGAATATCTTGTTACCCCGAGCAACAGGCAGGGCGGAACTCAAAAGGATTCGCTGCAGGGCTTTCACGGAGCATTTAAATACTGGATGCCCCAGACAATTTATCTGAATGAACCCGGCGAACCCATCACCGAAATAGCTTTCAATCTGCGTACTGACGGCGGGAATAACAGAGCAGGCTGGAGAATCAGAAATCTCAGATTACGGGTTTTTCCCAAAACGCCGCTTTCTGTAAATAATTATCAATTTGACAGTAAACTTCAAATATTTCCTAATCCGGTAAGTTCCGGCATGATGTTTCTCGAATCCGGTTTATCAATGTTCAATGCCAAAATTGAGATTTATAATATCTCCGGCGGTTTATGTTTTGAATTTGTGTCAAATATTGAGCAGGGTACAAATATTATCAACACCGGATTTCTGGCAGCCGGAAAATATTCAGTAATAATCCACTCAGAAAATATAAGCAGGATTATACCACTGCTCATTGGTAAATAATCTGATACTGATTTGCACTTTTCAATCCGCAAATACGATAATGTCCTGTTTGCTTCGTGACTTATGTGTCTCATCATATAGCAAAGAAGTCCAACACTATTGAAGTGTTGGACTTCTTTGGAAATTATTGATCACAGATTTTCACGGTAATAATTGTAGTATTTGAAACATCGAACTAAATAAAAAATGTAGATATAAGTCTTTAAATATTAATCAGTTATAGAAATATCAACAGTTCAGTAACACAATGCATTACGTATTATATATGCTTTTATAGCAATATTATTAAATCGTTAATCCAGTTATCAACATATCTAATACCCTCTAAAAGCCAATAAATACACACTTAATGGCTTTTTTACATTTTTTATTTGGTTGTTTAATGATTTTTTATTACTTTTATCACGGTAATTATTGCACGTTTTTAAAAAGGTTTTTTATGAATGACAAAGACTATTTTTTAAATACGACTTCTATTTCTCAAAAGAAATATGAAGCTCTTAGAATGTATTTTGTTGATGGTGTTCCTGCTGTCGAAGTTGCTAAAAAGTTCGGTTATACTTATCGTGGATTCACTACCTTAGTTACCTGGTTCAGAAAAAAAAGGAAAAGTGGTGATTCCGATATCTTCTTTCTTGATAAAAAACCTGGCAGAAAAAGACCAGAGAATATTGCTTCCGCGGAAAATTTGATTATTCAACTCAGGTTGACTAATCATTCTGTTCCTGAAATCAAAACGATTCTTGACAGCAAAGGGTACGATTTTTCTGAGAAAACCATCTATAATATTCAGCATGAAGCCGGTTTCAAAAGATTGCCGAGACGAAGCAAAGAGACTAAACAACAATTAGTATTTCCAAAGATTGAAGCCGAAAAAAGTGCATCTGTTGACATTCAAAAAACAGACGAATTCAAAAGTGATTCAGCCGGTATTTTATGTTTGCTTCCTTTAATTGAGTCGCTTGATATTCGACAAATTATTGAAGAATCCAATTATCCGGGGACTAAACAAATCAGTAAATTAAGTTCAATATTRTCTTTTGTGGCACTAAAAGCATCWGRTGYCAGGCGWTATACYGCTGACAATATTTGGTGYATGGACAGGGGTTCGGGACTYTTTGCCGGATTAAATGTATTGCCGAAGGCAGCTTGGTTTACTTCGTACTCGCATAGAGTAACGTCGGATATKAATAAAGATTTYCTSATYAAATTAAGTAAAAAATGGATTGAATTAGGACTTATCAGTGATACGGTTAACCTTGATTTTACKACTATTCCTTACTGGGGAGATTCCGRGCATTTAGAGAATAATTGGTCYGGYAAACGTAACAAAGCSCTTCCAAGTATGCTGGCGGTKCTGGCTCAGGATCAGGACAGCGGYATAGTTGATTATGGGGATACSAATATAATGCACAAAGATGAAAGTGCTGTTATATTGGAATTCCTTGATTTTTACAAAGAAWGTTCTGACGRYAAAAWGGATTTRAAATATTTAGTTTTTGACAGYAAATTCACAAATTAYGAAAATCTCAACCGCTTAAATAAAGATGGAATAAAGTTTTTAACGATTCGCAGACGAGGCAAAAATATAGTTGAAGAGATTGAAAATMTGCCACAATCGAAATGGAAAACTATTAGAATTGATGGYTCWTCAAATAAAAAAAGRACRWTAAAAGTTWGTGAYCAAAGGGTYAARCTHAGAGGWTAYGAGGGYGAGGTCAGRCAAATWGTGATTACAGGAAACGGGAARATAAAACCTGCWATYATWATTACAAATGATTTCGAWTCTTCAGTTGAAAGTTTRGTTAGAAAATAYGCAAGAAGATGGTTAGTTGAAAAAGAAATTTCTGARCAAATTTCATTTTTYCATCTTAATAATGTATCTTCWTCAATGGTTATAAAAGTTGATTTTGATTTRACGATGTCRATTCTTACGCATAATATTTACAGATTATTAGCCRGAGATTTGCCGAGATWTGAGAAATTGTCTATTCAGAATTTGTATGAAAAGTTTTTACTCAATAGYGCAGATATTCAGATTGAAAAAGAAMGYATTATCGTTAATCTGAAAAAGAAAAGAAATCTACCTCTTTTACTCGAATCTATGAACCAATTTAATAATTTGAAATATGCTTGGCTTGGTAACAAAAAAATAATTTTCAAGGGAGCTACGTATTCATAAACTACGTATCTCATTTTCCCGTGAAAATCTGTGTTGATTATATTCAAGGTTGATTTTTGTAGAGGAATATTTCTTTACTTATAACGGAAGCAGAACCAAAAACACCGTAACCGCCTTTCACACTGTTAAGCAGCGGGTTATTCTCGGATGTACCTGTAAAGTGAATATTTACAAACCAATTCAGCATATTCGGGTCAGGATTATATACACTGACATCATGATAGCCGAACCATTTGAAAGCCAGCCAAACTGTAGGCGTCGAACTGTTTGCAATCAATGCCCAGTTAGTACGGTTTCTATACCAGCCGCGGTCATCTGCAGCATTACTGATAACATTATAAGTTCTTCTGTTTTGCTCATTCACAGGCGGATTAAGATACCTGCCGTAATCAACTGTATCCCTTGCAAGAGTCCTGATTAGATAGTGATGAACTCCGGCGATTGAATCCCACTGAATTACAAGCGAATCATTCTTCGGCAGTTTCAAGGTATCCTGCGGATAATAAATGTCAGGTCTCGGTGCTTTAATCCAGCCGGTCATTCTTTTAGGTGTTGTAGTTTCGCTTGTAATCAAACTGCCGTCGGGTGTATTGATGATAATTTCGTATTTTGTTTCAGGCAGAACTTTGATGTTCATATCCGGTAGATAATAACCTGATTTCTCACCCTCTCTGTAAATTAGAGTATGAGCAGTGCCTCCGAAAACCAATTTTACATCAGCATCCTTTATCATTGCTTTTTCACGGTCAAATGGCATATTTACCGGCTGCGAATTCATCACAACAATCCCTTCGACAAGTGAATCCACTATCAGATAGCCTTCGAGATATTTACTCTGAACGTAATCCACAGGCGGTTTATCCTCGCATGAATTTAGAAATACAAGAGATAGTGTTAATGTCAGAAGCATGATAATTTTATTTATATTTTTCATTTTGTTATTTCCTTAATTATCTAAATTTAAAATTTTAATTCAAAAGAAAAAGTAGGAATAATCGGCAGAAGCTGAACATCTTCCACTACAGTTTCTTCGTTTTCGGTTTTGTAAACTCTCATTAAGATGTCGCGTCTGCTGTAAACGTTGAAAATGTCAAGATTTATTCTTAAAGGCAGTTTGAACATAGTCGTGTTGTACCCGATATTGACATTCAACTGATGCGACGGAGGCATTCTCAAACCATATCTGTCCGAAGGAATAATCTTTCCGTATCCGTAATTATCACCGTCTAATCCAACCTGTACTCTTGAGACAGCAGCGGTATAGGATTGTCCGCTTTGGAACATAAAAGTTGCTCCGAATGACCAGGCTTCGCTGTACTGATATTGGGCGACAACTTTCAAATCATGACGTCTGTCGTATTTCGGTCTGAAATCTCTTCCGCCGTTTATACTGTCAAAATTTGCTTTTACCCATCCAAGACCATATCCAATCCATCCGGCAAGCTTACCGAATTTTTTCTGAAGAAATATTTCGGCACCGTAGGCTTCGCCTTTTCCGGTAAAAAATATGTCTTTGACATCTTTAACACTTAGAGCAGTACGTTTAATTTCGGAAATATTCTGTAAATCTTTATAATAAACATCAAAATTCATGTTGTAACCATCAACCGGTTCAGTTTCCAGACTTAGAATATAATGAACAGCCTGGCTTGGGTCAACTGTGTGGTCGGTTGGCAGCCATGTATCGAATAACGAGAAATTCTCATCTCCGGCTAATCTAAGATACTGATGGAAAATTCCCCACGACGCTTTGATAGCATAATTATCCTGAATCTGCCAGCGAAGTGCCGCGCGGGGGTCGAAGGTGGAAATCATTGCATAATCCCAGTAGTTTGCTCTCAATCCTGCCTGTAATGTAAGTAAGTCTGTAAACTTGTGGTTAAGCTGGGCAAAAGTACTGTAAACCCAGTCATGATAAAGCAGATTGGTTTTACCACCGTTGTTTGTACCCTGATTGACTTCAGCACCATCACCTGAGAAATTCTGCGAATACTTAAATATAAAGTTTGTAAATTCAATTCCCGATGATAAGGTTGTCATATCCGAAATAAACCATTCCGACATTCCCCTGAATGTGTAATCAGTTATTGAGTTTGATACTGTCATTATATAGCCCGACAAATCCTGCTCAAATCCGTTGCGGTAATAACTACCGCTGACATTTACATTTGTGAAAAAATCCTCTCCGAAAATATGGGTCCATTTAACCCCACCCGAACGGTTACCCAAATACATATTCATATCTATACCGCTCGTTGATAAATTAAAATCGTCATTACTGATAAATCCGCTTACTGAAATTTTATCTGAACTGCCGAAATCCTGAGTAATTTTAGCATTAACATCATAAAATCCAAAATCGGGAATAGGATTTTTGGGGTCGTTATCAATAGCTGATTTTATCAAATCAAAATATGTTCTTCTGCCGCCGATAAACCATGAGCCTTTACCGATAGGTCCTTCGAGTGAAATTTTTGAAGAAATAAGCCCAAATGATGCGACACCCTGATAGTCATTCCTGTTGCCGTCTTTCTGAGTGATATTCAAAACCGATGATAAGCGGCTGCCGTATTCTGACGGATAACCGCCTTTTATTAATTCAACATCCTTTATTGCATCTGAATTGAAAGTCGAGATAAATCCGAAGAGATGCGAAGGATTGTAAACCGTTGTTCCGTCCAATAATACCAAATTTTGGTCAGGCGAACCGCCGCGTATATACAAACCGCTTGAAATTTGCGATGAAGTAAGAACACCCGGAAGCATCTGGATTGCACGAAATACATCCGACTCACCTCCAATTCTTATTTCCTTAATCTGCTGAATCGGTATATTAACTTTGCTGATTGAAATCTGACGTGACTCAACCTCTCTGTCAGCTACTACAGATACACCTTCTGTCGTAATTTCATCGGGACTGATTTTTATGTCCAGCCTTTGGACATTACCTTTTACAAGAAGTATTTTCTGCTCTACTGCATCATAACCAATCATCGAAATCCTGACAGTATATTCACCCTCCGGTACGTTTTTGATTATGTAATACCCCTGTTTGTTTGTATTTGCTCCGTATTTCGTATTCTTAATCACAACTGTTGCGCCGATTAAAGTCTCATCATTTACCATATCTTTAACATAACCGTTCAGAGCTGCGTTTTCACCCAGCATGGTTAAATTTTCAGAATAGGTCTGCAATGGAAGCAGGCACAATACCATAATTAATAAAAAAATACTATTTTTGAATGTACTTTTCATTTTTTAAAAATCCTAAATCAAATTAAATTACTAAAAATTTTGTTACAAAATGACATACGATAGGATTTTAAAAAAGTTCGGTTTTTTTTGATATTATTATCACATTAAATATTTCTGACTGATTATTTAATAATCGAATATCTCAATTCTACCTGATTTAGTCCGGAGTTTCAGCCTTGAAAGAAATTCGGAATTAAATGTAATTATTTTCTTCATGTTCTATCTGTTCATTAATCAAAACATAATTTTCTTGATTTTAACATGAATTATATGAGTCTTATATCAATAAAACTAAACAAATGCAAATTAATTATGAACTGTTTACGTTTAATAATTTGTAGTGAAATCATGATTATAAAAGGATCCCTGATGAAATTATTTGTTATATTATTATTACTGTCAATTAACGTTTCTGCTCAACAATTGAAATATATTCCGGATGTTAACTTAAGGAATGAACTCACAAAATTAGGTTTTACTGTTAATGATTCACTTGATATTCAAAAAATTAAAGGTAAAGTGAGTTTAAAGCTCTCCGGTAAAAAAATTGAAAACATTGAAGGTATTCAACATTTCAAACAACTTAGATATTTATTTATTGAGAATAATAAAATTTCAAAAATAGAGAGCCTGCCTGAAAGTTTAGAGCAATTATTCTGCGACACCAACAAAATATCTTTAATCAATAATCTACCCACAACACTAAAATTTTTGAGTTTTGGGAATAATCAAATGACTTATATACCCGAGCTTCCGAAAAGTCTTGAATTTCTGAATTATCGCGACAACCCAATTCGTATTGATATGATGCCGGTACAATTTCAGAATATGAACTGCAAATCCTTCTTTCAGAATTGTCTGCCGAAAAACATGGTGAACTGGCACTTGTTAAATTCAACAATCAAAAGCAAGCCTGAAAAGATTTCCGGGATGAAAATTGTTTTGAATGCTAAATATAGCTGGGGGCAGGGTAAACAAGTTGAAACGTTAGATTTCAAACTTGACGGTTCGACACTTTTCGCTGACAGACCTAAAATAGTCAGAACCAAAGATAATAAAGATTCCGTATTTTTTGATAATATTTTATATTCTTTTGATGAATCTCAGGTAGCTCAGATAATTAATGATATATATTTAAATAAAATGATTGTTCAGATTCCCGACGGTGACAGTCTCATTACAATTGATATGAGTAATAAAATTAATGAAAGCACTTGTTTTAATAATTGCAGCGATTGTACTGAATACGAATTAGAATATTTTATTTACACAAAATCGGATACAATTCACTTAAGTTACAATTTTGATAATTCATTAAATCGCGGTATTGTTTTATGTGAAAGGGAAGGCTCAGCAAATATCAAATTAATTCTCGACTGGCTTTATATATACAAACTTATAAATGTTACAATTCCCTACCATAAAATTGCAAATTCCATTTTTAATAAACCGAATCTTGACCGTATTGCCGATTGGGCAAAATAATATTTATATAGATACTAAACGGAAAAACTAATGAATACTGTACTATCGGACTCAGACAAAATCAAAATATTAAAAGAGCTTCAGACAATTCCGGGCATTGGAAAAGCCTGTTCACTTGATTTGTGGAATATAGGTATCAGAAAAATTGAAGACCTGTCCGGGCAAAATCCGCAGGAACTGTATCGCAGATTAAATACCGTTACCGCTATGACTCACGACATCTGCATGCTTTATACTTTCCGCTGTGCAGTTTACTATGCAACAGAAAAAGACCACGATAAAGAAAAATTGAATTGGTGGTATTGGAAAGACAAAACCTATAATGAGTAATTTAGCAGTATCATATTCAATACCCCAAATCCCGCATCCAATAACTAATTACAATATCCTGTCCGGAATTACGTGTCCATCGCTATATGATTCATTACTTTGATTTAAAACAGACAAATCTGCAAAATATTATTATGGTGTCCCGCACTTATAGTAGAAGAATTTTTATAAATAATCAATTTTCTAAAAACATAATCCGAATGATTCCCATAATTTCGGCAAAAACAAATACATAGGACAAGATGAAACTATACGTAAAGTATATGGTAAGCCATTGCTGCAAGCTGATGGTTAAACAAGAGCTCAGTTTACTTGGTTTAAAAGTAAACAATATTGACTTAGGCGAGGTCGAAATTGATGAGAATATAACCATGGAGCAATTCCATCTGATTAGAACTGCATTGGCTAAGAACGGACACGAGCTGTTAGAGGATAAAAGGTCAATTCAGATTGAAAAAATTAAAAATACAATTATTGAAATGATTCATTATTCTGATGAAGAACTTGAAATTAAATATTCAGAATATTTAAGTTCAAAACTTGAATACGATTATACGTATTTAGCCAATCTGTTTTCGGAAGTTACCGGTTCCACCATTCAGCAGTATATTATCATTCACAAGATTGAAAGAGCAAAAGAACTGATAATTTACAATGAACTCAGCCTTAAAGAAATTGCTTTCAAATTGCATTACAGCAGCATGGCACATTTTTCAAATCAGTTCAAAAAAATAACAGGACTTTCTCCGGTATTCTTTAAAACTCTTAAAAAGAAAAAACGCATTACACTCGAACAACTGATAAAAGCAGAACCTGTTATAGAGCAATCAGAAGCATCATAAATTTGCAATTCCAGAACCGGGGATAAACTTAATCTTACACCAATTAACAGGCAGGTAAGCGATGGTTTATCCTTTCCTATCAAATCAATGCTTTAAAGTACTACTGAATTGAAGTGAATTACTATTGATTGCTTCAATTTTACACTAACAAACCCTAAGATTACTACCAATATATGCAAAATCACTACTGGTTTATAGGATCTTATTTCCCATCCAAGCGTGTTTACATCAGGTATTAGTAAAAATAGTAAGCGGTTATATCGTTTTATCGTAAGTTTGTCCCATCGTACTCACGGTATGTC
>JAVSMQ010000001.1:1942503-2032465 GCA_032027125.1 Kapaibacterium sp. (SeqCode) | reverse complement strand
ATTTTTCCGAAGGTGAATGTAAATGTAGGCACTAGGAAGAAACTGAAAAGAATGGGTTAAGCTTATTCTATATCAAATACTTGTCAGGATTATTGCAACCATACGCAGGTGGAACTTCCGTTATATCGGAACTATGTCAGGTGCTACAACAGACTTTGATGAGCCGTTTTATTTGGTAACCGATAATAAATCAATAAAATTGGACAGTATAATAAATATTATTAAAATGCAGATTGATAAAGATTGGGATTCAGACAGATTAATCAGATGGAAAGGTACAAGGTACTATAAAGGTGCTGTTGAAAAAGTAAACGATAAATTTGCAGCTTATTACTTTATGGGACAGATGGAGCTTCCCGATTTCCTGAATAAGTTTGAAATATCTGTCATAAATGATACTAACTTAAAAGTGGATATTCCGGTTTATTATGCGTACAAAGACTCGGTTGATAATACTTCAAAATCAAAAATAATTCATAAAATAGTTGATTTCAAATTCGAAGGGTCGGAAAAAGTTCCGAAAATAAGTTTATAAAATTATATTTTTAATATTATCAGTCGAGACTGCTTTATCCTTTCTGACTTTCTGCCGGCAAAGTAAAATAAAACTTACTCCCATGGTTTTCTCTGCTTTCTACCCAAATTTTCCCGCCCAGATTTTCTACAAATTCCTTGCATAACAGTAATCCAAGACCCGTGCTTGGCTCATTATCGGTACCCGGGCTGGAAACTTTTTGGTCAATTCTGAATAATTTTGCGATTGAATCATCATTCATACCTATACCGCTGTCTTTAAAATATATTTGAATATATCCCGCCGAAGAACCAAAATCTTTAGGAGGAATAACTTCGACGCCAATCTCAATCCTGCCTCCCCTTGGAGTAAATTTAATAGCATTGGACAATAAATTTCTAATAATGGTATTAAGCATCATTGCATCGGATTGAATTGAAATATCATCATCAATACTGGTGACAATCTCAATGTCTTTTTGCCTTACGGCAGAATTTTGGAGTTCAATATTAGCATCTACTAATGTTTTCAAATTCAAGAATTCGAGTTGATTCTCAATATATCCGCGCTGCATTCTTGACCATTGAAGAAGATTTTCCAAAAGTTTAAATAAGTTTGAAGCCGAATTACTCAAACTGTGGGCAATACTTTGCATTTCTTCAACAGTGAATTTTGTATTTCCATCGGACATAAGAGCCGTTAGTCCGATAAAACCGGTGAAAGGAGAACGCAGGTCATGCGCAATTATCGAAAATAATTTGTCTTTTTCTAAATTAATCTTTTCAAGTCTGTATTTTGTTTCCGTTAATTCTTCAATCAGCAGATTTTTTTGCAGCAATACTGATTCTAATAATAATTTTGAGTTATTCAATTCACTATTGATACTTTCCATTTCAAGTGAGTGTAGTTTCATTTCGGATTCATATTTTTTACGTCTTGTAATATCGCGGTAAATTGATTGATAGGTACCGTCGGGCATCATCTTTGTTCTCATTTCGACCTCAACCTCTGTACCATTGGGTTTGACTATCGTTCTCTCGCTGATAACCGTCTCGCCCTGTTGAAGTAATTGAAATTGAAATGGATATTTTTGAACACTTTCGGGTTTAAAATTCAACTGGCTGATATGTTTTCCAATGATTTCACTTCTCGCCCTGCCAAATATTTGACATATACAATCATTTGCTTCAATTACATAACCATCGTGCGAACCGAGCAATATACCGTCAACAGCAAGTTCAACAAGTCCGCGGTACCGACTTTCACTTTTTATCAAATCTTCTTCAACCGGATTTTTTCCGGCAATATTTAAAAAATCTTTTGTCATATCTGATGATTTGACTTCCTTTTCATTTTCAAAGTCATTCATATCAATTTCTCATCATCAATTCTTAAATAATTAAAAAATGCAGTTATTCAGTTTTAAATCTTACTTTTAACATACTTTTCAATTAATTTGATTAATAAAACACTGTCTATCGGTTTTGAAATGTAATCGTCGCATCCGACAGCAAGTATTCTTTCCTTTTCTTCGACAAAAGCATAAGCAGTCTGGGCAATAATCGGAATTTCAGGTTTGATTTTCTTGATTTGTCTTGTTGCTTCATATCCATCCATAACCGGCATTTTGATATCCATCAGAACCAAATCAATGTCAGGGTTGCTTTTGAAAATTTCTACTGCCTGCAGCCCATTTTCAGCTTTTAATATGACAGGATTATATTTTTTAAGCAGATTCCAAAGATATTTAATACTCGTATCGTCATCATCAACTATCAGTATTGTTGATTTTCTTGATATTACAGGATTAATTAATGCATTTTGTTTGGTTTTTAATCCTTCAGTTTGGGAGATATATGGAATTGTAACATAGAAGCATGACCCTATATTAAGCTGCGATTCTACACGAATACTGCCGCCGAGCAATTCAACTAATCCTTTGCAGATTGCCAGACCTAATCCGGCTCCTTCAAATCCCCTCGATAGTGAAGTTTCAACCTGGCTGAACCTGTCGAATATAATTTCCTGATTTTCGAGAGACAAACCAATACCTGTATCTTTTACAAATAATTGCAGGCTGCCTTCAATAATATTATATCCAAAATCTATACTACCTGATTTTGTAAATTTTATCGCATTGTCAATTAAATTATTGAGTATTTGATTTAACTTAAGTTGATCTGAAATGATAGTTAAATTATCGTATGCCGGTCCGAAATGAACAGAAAAGGTTAAATCTTTTAATTCTGCCATAGGACTGAAAATCTGATACAAATCCACCATCAGTGAATCAAGAGAAAATGTTTTGTAGTTAATCTCAACCTGCCCGGTTTCAATCTTTGATATGTCAAGTACATTATTGACAATATCAATAAGCCTGTTTCCGCTTTTCTGCATATTGGTTGTAAATTCTTCAATTTCATCTTTTGATATATTTTCTTTAAGCAGCAATTTGGAAAAACCTATAATTCCGTTAAGCGGTGTCCTTATTTCGTGCGACATATTTTGCAGGAAGGCGGTTTTCAATTTATCGCTTTCTTCAGCTTTTGATTTTGCTAATTTCAATTCATGATTGGTCTGTCGCAGAACTTCATTAAGCTGCATATATTCTTCATACTGAGATTCGAGTTCCTTGTTTTGTTGAATTAATAGGTCGGCTGCATATTTCCTTTCTGATATATCATTGAAAACAACCATCATTGCTGATTTGCCCAAATAATTGAATGGAATTGCAATTACATTGACAAAAATAGTCTGTCCGTCGAAAGTAATAAAGATTTCATCAATTGATTCGGTTATTTCCTGCTCTGTTAAACTTTTTTTAATCCTCTGAATTGCAATATCCTTGTAATCAGGATGAACAAAATCAAGAGCATAACGACCGATTATGTCTCCTATACTTTTTGCTTTCATTATTTTGCAGGCAGAATCATTGGCATACACAATTTTCCCGTCAATATGAATCACAATCCCATCGGGTAAAATTTTGACCATGCTTCTATAGCGTTCTTCACTTTCTCTTAACGCATTTTCTGCCTGTTTTCGTTCTGTGATATCATGAATAACGCCGTAAATTATATTGCTTTGTTTATCATAATCCGCTATGGAATGAATGTCAATAATACTACCATCATTTTGCCGTTTGATTTTAAATTCCAAATCATAAGGAATATCCTTCGTTGTCAGGTCATCCAGGGCTTTGTCAAGTATTGGTCTGTATTCCGGCAGTGGGATATCTTGGATATCATTGAGTGAAATCGCTAAATTCTCAATACCATAAATAATTCCTGCACCCTCTGAAGAAATGACTTCCTTTGAATTTAACAATAATTTCCAATTTCCGATTTTAGCAGTTTTTTCGGCACGTACTAATCTGTATTCACTTTCCTTAATCTCCTCTTCAGCCTTTTTACGTTCAGTAATATCCGATATAATTCCATGCCAGAGTGTGCTGCCGTCCGGCATACGCTGAGGTTGAGCCTGTGACCACCGCCAGCGAAGACCCTGACCGGGAAGAACAACTCTGAATTCACTGTAAAATGTATTTAATGTCGCTGCTGATTCAAAAATTAAATCTGATACATGCTGCAAATCATCAGGATGCACCCGACTGAAAACCGGCGTGGCGTCTTCACGAACATCTTCGGGATAATATCCATAAATATCATACATTCCCGGGCTTGAATATGGAAACGCTGAACTTCCGTCAGGATATAACCGGTACTGATAAACGACACCCGGCACTAAACTCGCCAGATTAGACAATAAATCACGGCTTTCTTTTATCTCATCCTCTGCTTTAAGCCTTTTGGTGATATCCCTTATCCATCCTATAAATCCTTGTGTATCACCTTTATTATCGTTTAAATAATAAACTCCTGTTTCACCGGGGAAAACATCTCCATTTTTTTTCCTGTAATTAACTCTAAACTGGAATGGCGATGTGTCGCTTGAATGTTTTTTTAATGCCTGCCCCAAACGAACAAACTCTTCTTCATTTTCATAAATGGAAACTGTGTGCAGACCTTTAATTTCATCCAATGAATAGCCGAACAATGAGGTAAATGCATTGTTACAGTCAATTATTTTTCTATCTATATCTGCAACCAGAATAGCATCACGAATAGAGTTGTACAGGCTCCTGTATTTATTTTCAGAATCTCTTAAAGCTGCTTCAACCTTTTTGCGTTTTGTAATATCGCGGTTAAAGCATTGAATATAGGAATCGCTTCCATAATGAATTATACATGCGGAAATCTCAAGATTAATTAGATGCCCATCCTTGTGGAAATGATTTGCCTCAAAGCTGATTTTTTCACCGTTAAGCAGTAATCTCATTCTTTCGGGTAATATTACCGATGATTCGGGTGTTTCGAAATCCTTTAAACTCATGCCTTTGATTTCTTCTAAACTGTAGCCGTGCATTTTGGCAAATGACTCGTTTACTTCAACTAATCTACCGTCCACAGTCACAATTGAAATACCTTCTACAGCCATGAAAAACAATGATTTGTAACGATTTTCAATTTCTTTTAAATCTTCGTTAATCTTTATCTCTTTCAGGTTCTTAAGACCCAATCCTGCAATTATTTCTATAAATCCTTTTATAAAATCAAGATATTGAGCAAGTTTTTCTTTTGTCCATACCGGTACCTTACTGACCGCTTCGAGATACTCTTCTTCATCAAAACCATAAACCGCAGCCTGTTTTCTAAAGAATTCCATATCCGGCTTATCAAGAAAAAACTGTCCGGTAAAGAAATTTCCTAAATGTTTTCCATCAATAATAATTGGCGAGGCATTGTCTATCATACCATGCGGACACTGATAACTGACTGCAGGATTAGCTTCATGCAGATGTTCTCTTATGTATAAGTCGCTTTTTATACATTCCTTTTCTGATTCAGAGTGAATTCTGTGAAATTTGGTGCAAATATCCTGCCAGGCTACAGCCGTAAGTATTTTCCCGTCAATATCAATGATGGCTGACGGGAACGAATAAATTGCATTCAATTTCTCCTGTAATTCTTGGAGTAGTCTTATGTCAATTAAATTTTCTAATTTATATTCCATGAATTAAACCTGAATCAGTTAAAATGAAAAATAACAAATCTTTCTTTATGCAAAATTCAATATACTAATTGTAAAACATGCTGATATTTCTTTAAGAGTCATTTTCGACACTATAAATACAAACCTCACTCTAATTGTTCTAATACGAATTTTCGATAATGCAACTATTATGCCACAAATCTTGTCAAACTAAATGTTTAATTCCGAAGAATATTTGTCTGAACCATGATTTTTGGGATTAATGTGATTAATGTGATTTTGAAATTTGATTTCCAATTCCGTAGGAATGCCTTGTTAGTAGAAAATAATCATGCTCTCAAGACTTATGTAATCTAACAGTTGAATTATCTCAAAAAAGCGTTGACTTGCTTCAAAAAAGCGTTGACTTGTCTCATAAAAGCGTTGACTTGTCTCATAAAAGCGTTGACTTGTCTCAAAAAAGCGTTGACTTGCTCCAAAAAAGCGTTGACTTGTCTCAAAAAAGCGTTGACTTGCCTCAAAAAAGCGTTGACTTGCCCCAAAAAAGCGTTGACTTATGTCATCTTAGTACTTTGCCGACTCAAGTGAACTGTTTGCCGACCCAAGTGAACACTATTTTGATTCAAGTCAACTGTTTTCCGACTCAAGTGAACGGTTAGCTGACCCAAGTGAACGATTAGCTGACACAAATGAATGGTATTTTGCCCCAAGTGAACACTATTTCGACCTGAAACTGTAATATTAAATGATTCCGAAATGCTTGTTTCTATCCTGATAATTGAATTTTTAGGTGTGCGGCTTGATTTTCTGAATATTTCATAAATAAAAACATCAATCCCTACCTTCGGGCACTCCTGGATAACAATTTGTTGAAATAGTAAAATATTTCAGTTTTGTCAATAGGATTCGCTTTCTTCACTTTGTTCAGACTTACAATTTGCCGGAACAAATATTTATTTCTCAGCTATAATTAACATCTCGAAATCCTCGGTTGTCAGTTTATCATTTCTGCTGAAAGCACCTAACTTTGCACCGAAAATATCAATCCTGCAAAATTGAAGCGACTTTAGAAGCCACGAAATTTCAGAGGGGACATAATATCTTTCATTACTTTCCAATTCTTTTTTGTTGCCGGAATCATCCTCAATTGTAGTTTTACTTATATCTCTAAATGTCATTAAATCGAAAGTATTTTCAGAGTACTCCACATTTCCATCTACTTTATTCGATGCAAGGAAATCCTTTACGGAATGAAATAATGGAAAAAGTCCGTTTAAAGTAGTGAAAATAAGTTTTCCTTTGTCATTAAGAGAATTTGCCGCACTTTGTAAAATCTGATAATTCATCTCATCGGTTTCCATTAATGGAAAAGAACCTTCACAAAGCATGATTGCTAAATCAAATTCACCTTGAAAAGGCAGATTTCTGGCATCATGTTTCTGAAAATCAATAACCAATCCTTGCTGCGAAGCCTTTTCCTTTGCACGTTTCAACATAGAATCGGATAAATCAATACCGGTAATCTTATAACCTCTTTTTGTAAGTTCAATAGAATGCCGTCCGGTTCCGCACCCGATATCAAGGATTCTCGCCTGTTTATTAAAACCGATTTCCGTTTCAATAAAATCACATTCACCCCTTGTACCCTGAGTGAAAATCTCGAGGTCATACATTAATCCGTAATTTTCGAATAAAGTTTCGTACCATTTTTTCATAGTCAGTACCCTTTATTAAAGTTTGTTAAACAATTATAAAAATAAATATTATAACCAATCTTTTCTTTTGAAAAATGCCAGCATCCAAATTGCTATTCCAAGCATCAAAATCAATACCGCAGGATATCCGAAACTCCATGAAAGTTCGGGCATGTTGTGGAAATTCATCCCATAAACTCCGGCAATAAACGTCAGCGGCATAAAAATGGTAGCAATTATTGTCAATACTTTCATTATGCCGTTCATTTTGTTGCTTACACTCGAAAGATATATATCCAGCATACCCGCCAGCATATCCCTCGAAGATTCAATAGTATCAATCACCTGAATTGTATGGTCATAAACATCTTTGAGATATATTTTCGTGGACTCCTGAATTAGTTTGGACTCACCTCTTTCCAAACTGCTTGTAACTTCCCTGAGGGGCCAAACAGACCTTCTCAGAAATATCATATTTCTTTTTAATTTATGGATTTTCTTAACAGTGTTCTGCGTAGGATTGTTTAGCAGCTCTTCCTCTAAATCTTCAACCTTTTCTCCCATTTTCTCAACTATTACAAAATAATTATCTATGATCGTATCAATCAGGCAATACGCAAGATAATCCGCACCCATTTTACGTATGCGTCCGCTTGCGGTTCGGAGTCTGTCTCTTATTGGGTCGAATACATCTCCTTGCTGCTCCTGAAATGTTATGACATAATCCGGTCCAAGAATTAAACTAACCTGCTCAGATACATTTTCTTTTGTTTTATCATCAAAAAAAATCATTTTCAAAACGATAAAAAGATAGTCTTCATAATCTTCAATTTTAGGATGATGTCGTGTGTTGACGATATCGGCAAGTACAAGCGGATGAATATTGAAATGCTTGCCGACGCTTTCGATTAGTTCCGTTTGGTGAATGCCGTCTATATTAATCCAATATATGGAAGTTTTCTCTTTTTTGGTATAGCTGTCTTCAATTTTTGTTATCTCTTTTTCTTCAAAATTCTCTGCATTATATGTTATTAAAGAAATTTTGCTTTTATCTGTTTTTTTATGACCGATATGAATGAGCGTACCCGGAGGCAGACCGACTTTTTTCTGGTATTCTTTTATAAATAATGTCATAAATATTCCATTTCTATGTAAATTTACGAATCATATAACGATTTGACATAAACTGAAGTGTTGATTCAATTAACTAAGGATTCCGGTACTTTGTTATTTCAAGGGAATTAACTTTATATTTTTCAACGCTATTTAGATTTATTTTGTTAAATTTGCGGGTTATGATAGTATAATTATTATAAAAGGTAAATATGATGAGAAAGATTTCTACTTTTTTTGCTCTGTTTTTCTTTGTTACTGTTTCGGTTATCGCCCAGACTCCACGAAATGTTGATTCAAGGGATTATGCTGTAATGCTTAGTGCTCAGGTGCAGGTTGATCCACCGGAAATCAAAATTAAATGGGCAAAAAATGAACTGGCAAGTCAGTATAGAATTTTCAAAAAGAAGATAACTGATAATAACTGGGACTTTGGTTTGATTGCAACTCTCGACAGTAATACTTTTGAGTTTACCGACCATAATGTACAGGTCGGAGTAGCTTATGAATACGAAATATGGGCTTTTTCATTAGGCTCTGCAGGCGGACTATTTAATTTCTGGGGTTTTGGATATATTCTTACCGGTATTGATGTAGCAGAGTATGACCAACAGGGAAATGTAATGCTGCTGATTGATTCAACACTTCAAGTGCCCTTAAGTAATGAAATTATCAGATTAAAACAGGATTTGAGAGCAGAAGGCTGGGGAATTATTGAAAAATATGTACCTCGTACAGAAGCTTTTGATAAAGCTGCCGTTAAAAAAGTTAAACAGATTATTATGGATGAATATTCAAAAGATTCCGAAAATTTAAAATCAATTTATATATTAGGGAGAGTTGCTGTCCCCTATTCGGGCAATATGAATCCTGATGTTCACGCCGACCATAAAGGCGCCTGGCCCGCAGATATTTATTACGGTTATACTATTAATGAAATGTCATGGTCGGATATATTGGTAAACAACTCCACAGCGAGCCGTGAAGCCAATCGGAATATTCCGGGAGACGGAAAGTTTGATAATAATACAATTACTACTGATAATGCTAAAATCGCTGTTGGCAGGGTTGATATGTATGGCATGAAACTATTTCTTGTCGGAGAGTATAAAACTGAAACGGACTTAATAAAGAAATATCTTGATAAAAATCATAAATATCGTAACGGTGAAATGTCTTATACATATTCAGGAATAATTGATGATAATTTCCCTGCAAGCAGTAATATTGAGGCACTTGGTTCATTTGGCTGGAGAAATTTCGGTCCACTCGTGGGTGCCGGTAATGTCAAAAAGGCTGACTGGTTTACTGCATTAGGTACCGAAAGCCATCTATTTGCTTACGGCTGTGGCGGCGGTTCATACACAAGTGCCGGTGGAATCGGCAATACATCCGATTTTGTTACCAAACCTGTAAACGCTGTATTTACCTTTCTGTTTGGTTCGTATTTCGGTGATTGGGATGCTGACAATAATTTTCTGAGAGCTCCTCTTGCATCAGACCCAATGGCTCTTATGTGTGCATGGGCAGGAAGACCTCAATGGTATATTCATCACATGGCTTATGGTTATCCTATCGGTTACTCAGCACTTATATCTCAAAACAATACTGATTTATATAAACCTAATATCGTTTATACTTCTCAATTTCCAAACGGAGTTGTATATACTGAAGGTGTAAAGCAAACTCACTCCGCTCTTATGGGGGACCCTACTTTACGTATGAATCCATATAAAGTTCCTTCCCCTGCAAATGTAAATGCCATTCAACTGCTTGATAATGACGGTAAGGCATACGTTAAAATTAGCTGGTCACCTGCTGAAACTAATGAAAATTTACATTATAACGTTTACCGCTCATTTACCGAATTCGGCAATTATAAAAAAATAAATCAATCACCAGTGACAACTGAACAATTTATTGATGATTTAGCAGGAGAAGATTTTTATAAATTCGACGGTGAATTATACTATATGGTTCGTACCGTAATGCTCGAAACCAATAATTCCGGCAGATATTACAATATCAGCCGCGGAGAAATAAACCACCTTACTGTATCAGAAGTTAATGATAATGAAAAATTTGCTGCCACTTTAAGTGTCAGCCCGAATCCTGCTTCTGAAAACGCTGAAGTTAATTTTACCGTTGCTGATAATTCTAATGTAGATATTGAAGTTGTAGATATCAACGGGAATGTAGTAATTCAACTTTTCAGCGGATATTTGTCTGCTGGCTGCCACAACACCCGTTGGGATTTGAAAAATAACATGAAACAATTTGTGCCCGCAGGCGTATATTTAGTAAAAGTGCATAGCGGTAGAGATATATTAGTGCAAAAAGTTTCTGTAATTAAATAATATGAGGATTTGATGAAGTATTTTCTTTTTTTTGGATTATTATTCCTGACATATATGAGTATATTTTCAAAGGATTTTGACCCGCCTAAGGCTAAAATGATACCTGTTGCGGAAAAAATTCATAATTACCAATTTACTGATTTTTATCGCTGGCTGGAAGATAAAACCAATCCTGAAACCATTGAATGGTCGAAGGCGCAGCATAACTACACAGTTAATTATCTTCGCAGCAGCACAAAGCCAATCGAAGGATTAAGGCAGGAAATTGAATCACATCTTGACCGTGACCAGCGTGGGGCGCCATTTTATAAAGGGAACCGCGAATTTTTCTATCTTAAGAAGAAGGGAGGGGCTCAATCTAAACTTTATACAATAATTGATAAAAAAGAAATTCTGATTTTCGATCCGATGAGTATAGACCCTTCAGGAAAATCGGCAGTTACGGGAGTTGATATGACTCTTGACGGCAATAAAGCGGCAATTGGAATGCAGTATCAAGGGAACGAAATTTCTACTTACAGAATTATTGATACAAAGAACGGAAAAGTTATCGGCGAGCCAATCACTGACCTAAATTCTTTCGGTTGGACCCATGACGAAAAACATGCCTATATTACAATCAGAACAAAAGAAATGATTGAAAAACAGGAACCTATCCGTACTTATCTTCATAAAATTGGCGATGACCGAAAAAATGACAAATTCCTCGTTGCACCGACCGATGCAAAGAATTTTGCCAGTACATGGGATACAGATGACGGCACTTTTTCATTTATTTCAGAAGGTGATTTCTGGGCGAACAGTCTTAAAGTACGCAAACCCGGTTTTTATGGCGATGCTGAATTGATATATGAAAAAACAAAGTACACTGCCAATCCTATAGTCAAAGATGGCAGGATGTTTATATATACAAACCACGAAGCACCAAATTACAGAATCATGGCAACAACTATTGATAAACCGGAATTCAAATACTGGAAAGATTTGATACCGGAATCAGAGACAGTAATTTCAGGATTTGTCGTTACAAGCGATTATATTATTGTGCAGGACAAAAAGGATGTACTGTCAAGATTGATTGTCTATGACCTGACCGGCAAAAAAGTCAAAACACTCGAAATCCCTGAAATAGGTAACGTTGCTTCATTGAGTTATCATAAGGAAAGTAATGCTGTTTATGTTAATCTTGCTACCTTTACATCACCGACTAAACTATACAAATTCGATGGTAAATCGCTCAAATGGGAATTTGTTTATCAGGATAAATCACCGATTAATACAGATAATATAACTTCAAAACAAGTCTTTTTTGAATCTAAAGACGGCACAAAAATACCGATGTTCATAATTCACCGGAAGGATTTGTTATTAGATGGCAGTAACCCTACACTTGTTTATGGTTACGGCGGTTTTAATATAAGTATTGAGCCTGGATTTATCGGTACAACTGCTTCATTTATTAACCGTGGCGGCGTTTATGCAATGGTTAATCTGAGAGGCGGTGATGAATATGGTGAAAGCTGGCATCATGACGGTATGATGTTCAAAAAACAAAATACATTCGATGATTTTATTGGTGCTGCCGAATATCTGATAAAGGAAAAATATACGACATCAGAAAAACTTGCCTGCCGCGGCGGAAGTAACGGAGGGCTGCTGATTGGAGCCGTAGTAACTCAGAGACCCGACCTTTATAAAGTTGCTGTTTGTGCCGTTCCGCTTCTTGATATGGTCAGGTATCATAAGTTTCTGATTGCCCGATACTGGATACCGGAATACGGCGACCCAGATATATACGATGATTTTATGAATATCATTAAATATTCACCACAGCACAACATACGTGAGGGCTTCAATTATCCCGCAATGCTTATAAAAGCAGGTGAAAACGACGCTCGTGTTGACCCGCTCCATGCAAAGAAATTTGCCGCTGCTCTTCAGAATAATCCCGGACAGACAAATCCGATTATGCTTTATGTAGATTTCGAGTCCGGCCACGGCTCCGGCAAATCAACTTCACATCAAATTGATGATATAGAGCTTGAATGGCGATTTATTATGGATGCTTTGGGAATGTAGTATTTCTGTTCTCCCATTGTATTTACTCTAAAACAAACCCTTCCGAATGTCAGGAATATACGTAAGGGTTTTTAGTTATGAGTTAGTTAATCGTATTTCGTAATTGATTATATCTCGTAGAGATTAAATTATGGTAACTGGAAACTCCCGACAAAAACCACAATCCCAACTCCGTTAGGAGTTGAATTATGTTAACAAGAACATATCACGATGAACATGACTACCTCGTAGATTAAATTATGGTAAAAAAATATAATCTCTACGAGATATAAATCAATCTGGCATAGCTCAAGTTACCATAATTCAATCTCCAAGAGATAAAATCAATTTCAATAGCAGAATTGTGAACAGTTTGTAAAATAACAAATAAAAAAAAGCAATTATATTTCGTATTTTTGTAACAGATTTTAAATTTAATAGAGATTATTTATGAACCTGATAAAAACTGATTGTAAAAATTATATTGCCACAATAACTTTTGACAATGATAAAAAAAGAAATTCATTGAGTTTAGATATGTTGAATGAAATTCTTGAAGCTTTTGAAGATTTCCGTAAGCAAAAGGCAAGAGTTGTTATCATCAGGGCAAATAAAGGGGTTAAGGTATGGTCTGCAGGATTTGATATAATGGAACTTCCAAGGTCAGGAAGAGACCCATTATCATATTTCGACCCGTTGGAAGAAGTTATCAGAACAATTCAAACTTTTCCTGCTCCTGTAATAGCAATGATTGAAGGCGGAGTTTGGGGCGGAGCGTGCGATTTGGCATTTGTCTGCGACATTCTCATAGGTACAAATACTGCATCATTTGCTATTACTCCTGCTAAAATCGGCGTTCCGTACAACCCGAGCGGAATACTGCATTTTATAAATATGGTCGGTATGCATTTGGCTAAAGAGATGTTTTTTACAGCTTTACCGGTGAATGCAATTCAGGCAAAGCATCACGGAATACTAAATCATCTTGTCCATAATGAAGAAGATCTGCAATTCCTTACTGACTTTACCGCCGAACAAATTATTCAAAATTCGCCGCTAAGTATTGCTGTAATAAAAGAGCAGTTGAGAATATTGGGCGGGTCGCATCCAATCACTCCGAACACGTTTGAGAGAATTCAGGGATTGAGAAGACAGGTTTATGACAGCAATGATTATCAGGAAGGAATACAGGCCTTTATAGAGAAAAGGAAACCCGATTTTAAAGGTGAATGAGTTGTATTGCGATTTTTGTTAATTACTAAAATTGGAATTATTATATCTTGGTTTGTCATAAATATCAAAGCGAAATATCCTTGAATTAATTTCCCACCCCCTGCCCCCGCTGGCGGGTAATGTCACTAAGATAAGAGAAATATAAAATATTTTGTTATATTTGTATAAGTTTAAATTACAAATATGGCAAAAGTTATGAAAAGCAATGATTCATTGAAGTTGTCACATCTTTTTAAAGAAGAGTTTAGTAAAAATCTACTTCCCTTGTTTTATAACAAATTTATGTTATCAAACAACGAAGCAATCACAGAGAAAAAACTTAGAGATCGTGTGTTTAGTCCTTCCAACACATTGTTGACGATGATAGGCACTTCAACACAAGCAGATAAAAGTTTACAAAATTCAGTAAATACATATTCTCTGATTCATGAAGAAAATATAAAACATATTAAGTTAATTGAACAATCATCAATAGAATCGGTAAATGCAAATCCCAAGCGTAGTTCGGGTCGCCCCCGTAAGAATTTTATACCATTAGCCAAAAGCAAGTTAAAAAGTATATCAAGCAATACATCAGCTTATGCACAGGCACGTAATCGTTTGAATTTGTCATTTGTAAAAAAAGTATTCAAGTCTTCCGGCAAACCAAAGAATGCAGATTATTCACAACTGTTTTTTGGACGTCCTGTTTATATGACCGATGGCACTTATCTTCAAATGCAGGATACAGAGAAGGTAAAACAAGTATATAAGAATGCAGCTGATGGCGGCTATCCACGGGGATTATTAAGCATAGTTGTTCAACAAGGTAATGGTTTAATCTCAAATTTCAGAATGGGAAGTGATAATAAAAGCGAATTGGAATATTTTGCTGAAATGATTTGCGAGCTTGAAAGCGGAAGCCTACTATTAGCCGATGATCTATATAATTGTTTTGCAATATTCAGTCTCTTGAAACAAAAAAATGTAGATATAATTGTGCCTGGCAAGCGAATCAGGAAATATGAAGTAGTAAAAACAATCGGCAATGGAGATGAAATCGTAAAGATAAAGCTAATTCAGGATAGTTCTAAAATAGCTAAACTTTATGATATAAAAGATGAATTTATAATATTGCGTCGGATTGAATATAAAACTCCCAATACGAAAGATGAAATTTCAGTATTATATACCTCAATATTAGATGAAAATATAAGCAAAGAAGATATTATTCTTAAATACACAACTCGTTGGGATATAGAAATAAATATAAGAGAAATAAAAACAATATTCGGTTTGAATATACTGCGAAGTAAGACACCGGAAATGGCATTAAAAGAATTACTTGCAGGTTTAATAGCATATAATTATATTAGAAATTATATAGCTGAAATCGCTGCTCAAAGCGATTTTTCCCCCGAAAGAGATATCTATGAAAAATTCTATTCGTCTGATAAACCTATATTTACTGATAAGCTGGGTCGGGTTTACAACAAATTGTCAACAGGACGACCAAAAAAGACTGAATGATGAAATACTTAAGCATATAATACCTAAACGACCTGGCAGGCATTTCACCCGACGAACAAAAATTAGGAAATATCGAAAATATAAATAATTAAATACTTATCTTAGTGACATTACACTGGCGGGGTGCCCGGAAGGCGGGGTGGAAGGATTTAATTCTGTCGCTAAACCCCAAAATATCAAAACCATCCACCCCGTCTGCTGTCGCAGACACCCCTCAAGAGTGGAATTGAAGAGTCCATGAATTAATTTCCACCCCCTAACCCGCTCCAGCGGGGGACAAATCAAAACTACAGGGTTTGGTCATTTTTTAAGGAAGTTATGAGTTCATTATTCTTAGACCAATAATGCAGTAATCAGGGTTTATCGAAATGATGATTGTCTTTTAAGGAGACCCAGTCTCCGCCCCAACGCCAGCCTTTTGATTTCAGGAATTTAACAAATTCAGTATCACCGGTAAATGTTCCTTCCTGACCCGGCTGGTATTTTGCACCTTTTGGAGAAATTTTACCGTCACTGTAAATCACGGGATTCTGTCGCGGATTTATATCAACAGCCCTTCCTGTCGCGTGATTTGATAATCTTTGAGTCCCGGCAATAAATCTGTAATTAAAAGCTGAAGTATTGTTGCTTTTCATAGATTCATCATCATCCCAGTTATATTTTACAATCGGAATAACTTTATGAACAGGAAATTTTTCTTTTTTAAGAATCATAAAAGCCTCAGTCAATTCATCTTTTATAACTTTGTTTATAACAATCTGTCCGCGGTGTAACTTGCCGTCAAAACTGTAATATTCAACATTAAGCAGACATAATGAATCAATTAAATCTTTTGGAGCTTTAGTTCCGGCAATAGATTCTTCAAAAGTCATATCAGAATCAATAATAATATCTCCGGCAGAAGATTCTCCGGTTATAAATAGTAGGAACAGCAACGAATATAAAAGGCATTTATACATAAATTATTTCTCCGGCGGGGGTGGTAAACTAAAAAACATTGTAGAAGGATTATCGGATAGAGAACGCAGAGTATTTTGCAAATCTTTATTTGTTCTTACCATTTCGTTCATAAGTTCCTGAAGCGAGAAAACCGAAGCCTCAGCCCTGAATCCGACATTTCCGATAATATCAACAGTTCGGGTCAATGATGAATCAAATTTAAAATAGAATTTATCCATGTAAGTATGAAGCTGCATCTGCTCAATTTGAGAGTTCAGTTCTGCTATCATGTCTTCCATTCTGAGTGCAGACCTTTTAAAGATAGCGGAAGTTTCGTTTAAATTATCTACAGCAGGCGAGTTGTTTGCTTTTTCCATTATTGAATTCAGGTGAGCAGTTGACGACTGTAAATTTGTCATAATTTCCTGAAGTTCTTTCTTTTTGAAAAAATTTGTAGATGTTACAAGAAATTCAATTGTCTGACGATTGAGTTCATGAACATCCAATTCCATGAGGTTATTCATCACAGCCTGTGCAGCAATTGCCATTTCTTCAAGTCCGGATGGTGCTGACTTGACCATTTTGTAAGGCGGTTCGAAACTGATTACGGGAAATTTGCGAGCCATCTCAGGATTTGTCGGATAATGAAGCTGCAAAAATTTACCTCCGGCAATACCTGCCATGGCAGGCTGCACGCGAAGGCTGTCGTCAATGGAGATTGTTTTGTCAATCTGAAAGATAACCTCGACCAGCTTACCGTCAGGGGCAACCGTAATATTTGTAATTCTGCCGCATGATACACCCTGATATTTTACAGCAGAACCAACATCAAGTCCTTCTACTGAGGAATCGAAATATGTTACATAATATACCTGCTGTTTTAGTATCTGGCTTGCACCCAGCCAGATAATAACGGCAATTATAATTAATGTACCTGTTATAACGAACAATCCTATAAGGAATGGATTGGCGCTTCTTCTTTTTCTACTCATATCAATATCCCTTTCATATTAAACACCGGGAATTCTATTAAAGAAGTCGTAAACATACGAATTTTCTTTTAAATTTACAAGATAATCAGGGGTCCCCTGAGCTATTATACCCTTAACAGATTTATCAAGCATAATAATTCTGTGTGATATTGAAAGTATGCTTGATAGATCATGCGTAACAATAATCATAGTTGTCTTAAAGATTTTATTGATTTCTGTGATGAGCTTATCAAGCGATGCTGCTGTTACAGGGTCTAAACCTGAAGAAGGTTCATCAAAGAATAATATAGCGGGGTCTAATGCCATAGCACGGGCTAAGGCAGCACGTTTCTTCATACCTCCGCTAATCTCGGAAGGATAATATTCTCTAAATCCGTTGAGACCGACTGATGAAAGTTTGATATCTACAATTTCATCCATTTCATCATCATTCAAATCAGTATATGATTCGAGTACTAACCTGATATTTTCAGCAAGTGTCATTGATGCAAAAAGACCGGACGACTGAAATAGCACTCCGAATTTACGAAGTATTCCTTTTCTTTCTTTTTTTTGTGATTCAATGAAATCCATTCCGTCTATAAAAATGTTGCCTTCATTTGGAATTTCAAGACCGATAAGCTGTCTCAGAAGTGTACTTTTGCCGCATCCGCTGCCGCCTACAATAACAAATATCTCCCCTCTTTCGACATTAAAACTAACGTTGCTCAGCACATCTAATGAGCCGTAACTGACTGACAGATTCTCTACTTTTATGATTGGGTCATTAATCATCATATACCCAATGACTGAAATACAAATGTAAAAACAGCATCTGTAAGAATTATCAGGAATACACCCGCGACTACTGATGAAGTTGTATATCTGCCCACAGCATCGGCACCGCCCTGTACATTAAGTCCTTTATAGCATCCAAGCGAGGCTATCAAAAAACCGAACACAACACTTTTTATCATACCGGTACCAATATCCCATAGCGAAAGAGCCATCTGCATCTGCAATATATAGCCCGTGATGGTCACATCAAGTGTAGTGATAGCAGCTATCATTCCGCCTATCATGCCGATGATGTTGCAGATTATTACCAAAAAAGGCATAGCCAGTGTAACGGAAAATACTCTCGGCAGTACCAGAAATTCAAGTTTGTCAAATCCCATGGTGGTGAGTGCATCAATCTCTTCCGAAACTTTCATAGTACCGATTTCCGCAGCAAATGCAGAGCCTGAACGACCGGCTACAAGTATTGCAACCATCAGGGGTGATAATTCTCGTGTAAGCGATATTCCGATAAGTGCGGAAATGAATGAGTCGGCTCCGAACTGCTTAAGCTGTATCGCTCCCTGATAACCTGTAATTAATCCCAAAAGAAAAACTATCATAAAAGTAATCGGAAGTGCAAAAACACCCGATTGAGTGAAATGAAGCGGTACATCATGCCAGCGCATAGCTGAAGGGTGGATAAAAAGTTTCAGAATTTTTGTAAATATTTCGCCGAAAAAAGATATAAAATTAAATATATCCTGTGATATCTGAATCACCTTACTGCCAACCAGCTCAAAATGTTTATAAACTACCGACTTTTCCGATTTTAATTCAGGTACAGCCTGTGCAGGTGATTTAAGAAGCTCGATTACTGAATCAATATTATCGTTTGAATTTTGAATATTAAAGTTAAGTTTATTTTCTAAACAGTAGGATTCAATAATACCTTTAAAAACAATCAGATAAGTATCAAAATTAGTCTGTTTTGAAAAATCAAGTATGATTGTGCCGGGATTTTCAAATTCCGACAACTTATCGGTTATAATTCTAAATCCTTTTGCATTATAATATGTTAAAGGTTCAACAGGAATTATCGTCAAGGAATTTTTGCCCTCAACAATGCTTAAAAACTCAATATTTTTCTTATTTTTTTTCACAATTAAAAAAACATTTTTGAAATAATATCAATTTCAAAACACAATTTAATAATTTTTAATTTCATACTAACAATTATATGTTTATCTTTAAATTTTAATTAGTGACATTTATAAAAATTTATTGAATGAATATACTTATTGCATCATCAGAAGTTGACCCGTATGCCAAAGCAGGCGGATTAGCGGACATTGCATCATCACTTTCACTTGAATGGGCAAAATACGGACAGAACCCAATTATAATAATGCCCAAATACGGTTTTATTGATACATACAAGTATGGAATTACTCCAACAGAACTGACTTTAGTTGTTCCAATGGGTTACTGGGTTGAATATGCACGTCTCTGGCACGGCTTTCTGCCCAACAGCACAGTACCGGTTTATATGATTGAACATCATCATTATTTTGACCGAAGCGGAATTTACGGCGACCCAAACGAGTATGGAGACAACGACAGGCGATTCATTTTCTTCAGCCGTGCAATTTTCGAAACAGCAAAAGCTCTAAATTTCAAACCTGACATTATTCATGCCCATGATTTTCACACTGCTTTTACTATGGCTTTTTTGAAATCCTATTATTATAAGGAACCGCTTTTCAGCGAAACAGCAGGTGTCTATACAATACACAATCTTGCGTATCAGGGCAAATTTAATCCCGATAATGCAATGCTGTACTCAGGCTTTGGAATGAAGGAGTTTTATCCGGGCTCATGGTTTGAGAAATACGGTTCAGTAAATGCCATGAAAACAGGTATAATGTTTGCCGATAAAATTACAACAGTCAGCCCTACTTATGCAAAAGAAATTAGATACCCTTATTACAGCGAAGGTCTGCAGGACGAACTTAATCTACGCGGAGCAGATTTGGTCGGAGTTCTCAATGGTGTATATTATGATGAATGGAATCCCGAGATTGATGATTATATCTATGAAAAATATTCTTATGAAAATCTTGAAGTAAAGAAAATAAACAAAATACAGTTTTTGTATGACCACGGTCTGACTGATGATGACAATTTGGAACTACCGCTTATTGGAATGGTAACAAGACTGACTGAGCAGAAGGGTATAGATTTATTAATGGCAAAACTTGAATATTATCTTGAAAATAATATGTTCAGAATTGCTCTGCTCGGCACTGGTGAGAGTAAATATACTGACTTCTTTCAGTATATCAAATGGAAATATCCGAAGCTTGCTTTAATAAATATAGGTTATAATCACCAACTGTCTCACAGGATGTTTGCAGCAGCGGACTACTTTTTGATGCCGTCGAGATTTGAGCCCTGCGGTCTTACCCAGATGTATGCCATGAAATACGGTACGATTCCAATAGCCAGAATTACAGGCGGTCTTGCTGATACCATCAAAGAATACAATTTTGATTCTGGGCAGGGATGCGGGTTTTTATTCTGGCAGTATAATGCCGATGATTTTGCTTTTTCAATTCGGCGGGGATTGTCAGTTTATAATAACAGCCCGCATTGGGATTTGGTTAGAAAAAATGCAATGACAAATAATTTTTCATCAGGAAAATCAGCTCTTGATTACTTAAAAGTTTTTAAATGGGCATTAGAAAAGAAAGGGTGATATATGATTAGCTTTATTTCGAATACAGTACAGGTGCATATAGCCGCATATTTTGAAGATTACAAGGGATATAAACATCTTCTTTTAAAACGCAGTCCTCTTGTAAAAGTATATCCAGGTATCTGGCAGACTATCACCGGAACAATTGAGTCGGGCGAAAATGCTGTTAAGACTGCGTTAAGGGAAACAATGGAAGAAACCGGGACTCAGCCACTAAGATTATGGACTTTACCTTATATCACAAGATTTTTTGATGCTGTGAACAATTCGATTCATCTTTCACCGGTATTCGGAATGCTGATAAGTCCCGAAAGTAAAATAATTTTATCCGATGAGCATGACTCATACGAGTGGCTGCATCTTGACCCTGCAATCGAGAGATTGGGTTTGCCTTCACACCGCGAAGCCGTGAAAATATTTGATGAATATATATTATCGGTCAATGACCAGTCTCTTTTCGAAATCAAGGAAATAAGCAATTAATCTTTACCCAAATTAAGCACTACTTTAGAAAAGCGAGTAAATTAAATGTACAGAATAAATTCAAAACTTAATACAAAATCTCCGGAATTTAAAGAGAACTTCGATAATTCAATAAAACTGACAAACCGTTTGAAAGAAAGATTGGATGAAGTAAAAAAAGGAGGTACAGAAAGTGCCAGAAAACGTCATACTGAAAGAGGCAAACTACTTGTCCGCGACCGAATAAAACTTCTTTGCGACCCCGATACTCCTTTTCTCGAACTTAATGCTCTTGCAGCTTACGATATATACGACAATGAAGCACCTTCGGCTGGCATAGTGACAGGTGTTGGAGTTATCAGGGGCAGAGAGTGCATGATAGTTGCCAATGACGCTACAGTCAAAGGAGGCACCTATTTCCCACTGACTATTAAAAAACATATCCGTGCCCAGACCGTAGCACTTGAAAACAAACTTCCATGTATTTATCTTGTAGATTCCGGCGGAATATTCCTGCCGTATCAATCCGAAACATTTGCCGATAAAGAGCATTTTGGAAATATTTTCTATAATCAGGCTCAGATGTCTGCAGAAGGCATTCCGCAGATTGCATGTGTTATGGGCTCATGTACAGCAGGCGGGGCTTATGTACCTGCAATGAGCGATGAAACAATTATGGTAAGAAATCAGGCTACAATATTTATCGGTGGTCCTCCGCTTGTGAAAGCTGCTACCGGCGAAATAGTAACTGATGAAGAACTTGGCGGAGCCGACGTCCACTGCAAAATTTCTGGAGTATCCGACCATTATGCACAAAATGATGCACATGCAATCGAAATTGTCAGAAATATAGTTGAAAATTTTGATAAACAGAGGAAATTCGAGCTGGATATCGCCGAGCCAGAAGAACCTTATTATGACCCAAGAGATATATACGGAATAATTCCCGCAAATCTGAAACAACAATTTGATATGATTGAGGTAATTGCCCGTTTTGTTGACGGGAGCAGATTCCAGCCCTTTAAAGCGGAATACGGAAAGACTTTGATAACAGGATTTGCAAGAATTATGGGAATGCCTGTCGGAATAATTGCAAATAACGGCGTACTATTCTCAGAGTCGAGTCTGAAAGGTGCTCATTTCATTGAATTATGCTCAAAAAGAAAAATTCCGCTGCTCTTTCTCCAGAACATTACCGGATTTATGGTAGGGAAAAAATATGAACACGGAGGAATTGCACGGGATGGGGCAAAACTTGTTCATGCCGTAGCAAACGCCCCTGTACCCAAATTTACTCTGATAGTCGGCGGCTCTTACGGTGCCGGAAACTATGCGATGTGCGGACGCGGCTACAAACCGAGGCTGCTTTTCATGTATCCCAACAGCAAGATTTCAGTTATGGGCGGCGAGCAGGCTGCTAATGTACTTTCGACTGTAAAAATTAAGCAGCTTGAAAAAGAAGGCATAAAATTATCGGAAGAGGATATTCTCAAAATTCATGAGCCGATATTGCGCAAGTATGAAGAAGAAGCAAGCCCTTATTATAGTTCTGCAAGGCTTTGGGACGATGGGATTATTGACCCTCTCGATACAAGAAGCGTGATTGCTCTCGGTATTTCTATGTCACTGAACCGTCCGATACCCGAACCTAAATACGGCATTATCAGAATGTAGCAATTCCGAAAGTAATTTGGAATATTCAGAATCACTAATTGAACCGATTACACTGATTTCGCAGATTTATAATGTTATTTGTCATTTTACAAACCGTTCCCAAATACGATAATGTAATTGATTTTATCTCATAGAGATTGAATTGTGGTAACATGAGCAATACCTGATTTAGTATTATCTCGTAGAGATTATATTATACTACAAAAATTCAACCTCTACGAGGTAGTCATGTTCATCGGGATAGGTTTTTGTTACCATAATTTATCTCCTATGGAGAAGAGAACCCAAATAAACTCAAAATAAGTCAATCTCAAAAGGTGGTTTTAAATCAGTGTAATCCTTTAATCCGTGTAATCTGAGATTACGAACTGCCAGAACTTCAGCAATAAAACTTTTCTCCGGAATTTATATACTCAGCAAATTTTAACATTATCATTGCTCTTTAGAATAATAGTCCGATTACCATTAACAAAACAATTGTAATTGATAGTCCGGCGTTGAGAATGCTTGTACGGTTCAGTCTTTCTCTTTCTGCCCGAAGTTGAATTGTTTCCGAACTATCCAAATCTCCGACTCTTTTGTATATCGGAAGACGGGTCATCTTTGCTATGATTGAAGTTATTATCCACAAAGCAAGACCGGCAGTGAACCATATATTACTTAAACCGCTATAATAAAAATACGGTACCATTCCTAACATAGTTACCAGCGATAAACCGATAATAAAAGGTGATTTGAGTGCATTTTTACTAAGTTCAGCCAAAAGAATTTTGAAAGTGGCTTCATCCACTCCGTTCATAATTTTCTGATATACACCGGTAGCAAACACTACAAAACCAGTAGTAAGTGAAGTACTGACAAGTAGCAGAATTTCAATTGAATTTTGAGTAGTCATAATATTTTCCAAAGATATTTTGTTTATAAATATATAGAATATGATTTTAAAGTCTTTACAAATATACAAATCTTATACAAAGACTAACACATAAACATCAAAAAAGTCGCAAAATATTTTTAAATTCTACTCTTGTGGAGAATAAATTATTTATGTCTTCTGCCGGCGGAGGGCAAATACAAAACTCCAGGGGATTGGTCACTCAGAGCAAAGCGAAGAGTCCATCTTTGAAATATACTGAATCACGAATTTTAGGGATTACACTAATTCCACGGATTTATAATCAGTGAAATCCTTTAATCCTTTAATCCGTGATTCAGATATTCAATCAATATATTCTAACTTGAATTTGACTCTATGATTCAAGAATCTTCATTTCTACTCTTCTGTTTGTTGAACGGGCTTCATCCGTTTTTTCTTTTATCAGAGGTTTCCGCAGCCCGTAACCGATTGTTTGTATTCTATGCTCCTGAATACCGTTTTTTATTAAATAGTCCTTCACAGATTTGGCTCTGTTATCAGAAAGTTTATCGTTATAATCTGCATTGCCGACATCATCGGTATGACCTTCGAGCATAATTCTAATATCCGGATTTTCCTTTAGAAATTCAGCTACTCTGTCGAGTTCGGGAATTGATTCATTTTTCAGGGTAGCTTTGTCAAAATCAAAGAAAATTAAAAGTCTGGTATAGCCGCCTGCAATTGGAGACAGCAAAATATCCTTTGTTTGCTCCTTGCCTTTGTCAGACTTTGGCACTTCGTATCGCTCGCTGAAAAACAAATAACTTTTTTTATCAGCAGTAATAGAATACGTTCGTGCCTGCTGAAGAATTACATAATACTCGCCTGTTTTGTCATCACTTTTGAGGTCTGCAACCTTTGTGCCTGTGGTCAGGTCAGTAATAATGATATTTGCCCCAAGCGGTTCGCCGGATTTTGCATCCTTAACAACACCATTCAGCAGAAAAACGGCATCGGATTGGAATGGATTCGGAACAGCCTGATAAATATCAAGTTTACCGTCTCCACCGGAACGGGAAGATGAAAAATATGCTTTATCGGTATTTGGCATGGAATAATAATAATACTCGTCAGCAGATGAATTAATTGGCTCTCCGGCATTTTCAGGTTTTGAAAAGCTGCCGGCGCGGTACTTGGATACATAAATGTCCGACTCACCGTAACCTCCGCGGCGATTTGACGAGAAAGTAAAATTTACATTATCAACTCCGATTACTGGAGTCATTTCATCAGATTCGGAATTAATAGTTTTTCCTGCATTCACTGCTTTCGACCAGCCGTCTCTTGATTTTACCGAAATGTAAATATCAGTTCCGCCGAATCCGCCTTCTCTGTCGCTGACAAAGAACAATATATTTCCGTCATTGGATATCATCGGCTGCGAGTCCCATGAATCTGAGTTTACATTTGCTCCCAGATTTTTGACATTTGTCCATTTCCCGTCAACTTTTTCAGCACTGTAAATGTCTGTTCTGCCAAATCCTCCTGTTTCGTGGTCAAAAGCAGCAAACAGCATATACTGACCGTCGGAAGTCAGAGCAACCGCCCCGCTTTCCTGTCCTTCATTTATATCCCCACGTACTTCAGATGGATAATTCCACTCACCGCCCACTTGTTCAACTATAAAGACTCTTTGTTTGCCGCCTTTACGGTCGGAAGTAAAGTAAATTACCCTTCCGTTTTGAGTAATATTTGAATTAAAATCATCTCCTGTGGAATTAAATTCAACCGGTGATACCTGAACCTTTTGTGAAAAACTCAGGTTAAGCATAAATAAAAATATTAATAAGTAAATAATTGGTTTCATTTTATTCTCCTGTAATTTGTAATGAATTAGAACCATAATCCGATTCCAAACTTCAGCGTTTGAAGTTTAGCGTCTTTAGCCAACAGAGAAGGTAACCCATATTGAAAGGCTCTGGAATCATCCTCACGGGTTTGATCATCTGTTATGTTTGACAGCATAAAATTGAATCTTACCTGAGGTATAAGTGTCATGCTTGATGATAATGGTATTTTATAACCTAAACCCAAATCCAAACCAAAGCGGGTTTTAATGCCAGTAATTTTATCTGTACTTACATTTACTTTGAAAGCATTACCTTCCTCATCATAGAAATAACGACCTTCGCTTAAACTTGTTTGTGTCCATTTCTGAGTGTAATCTCCCGCAGGCAGTGAAATCATTGGTCCGACAGTAAGTACTAAATTTCGGGCAAAATTATATCTGAACAACGCCGATATCGAAATATCAGCACCTGTAATCTCCAGTTTTTGTTCTTCGTCACCATCCAAATATACAAGATTGACAAAGTCGTAATATTCTGCAACACCGGTATAAGTATTGGAATAACTTCTTCCATCGTAAGCAATTTTTGCCTGAATACCCATCTGACCATTAATCGGGAAATCGGCTGCTACAGCAAAATAGGGAGAAATTCCCGAAGCACTTTTGAAAACATTAAAGATTGACTGCGGAACTTCTGATTCCCAAGACAATGTTTGTGAAAACATATTATAGTTGATACCGGCTTCGATACCAAAACCAATCGGATAATAATCATATTCGGCATCATCGCGGGCTACTTCTTTTGCAGGAGTTTTCGGCTTCAATACATTCTCCTGTGCCATGAGAATTTGTGAAAATGATATGAAAAGCAAGACCAATAGAAATGTTTTAGAAAGACTCATAACAAAACCTCCAAAATGTTGAAATTTAAAATATAACACAAATTCACAGTTTGCATAAGACTAATAAACAAATATACTAAATTATTCAGAAAATAAAACAACTAAATATTTATATTTTAGCCTAACCAAATTAATATTGTTTTATAGGAGATTTTCAGGAAAGGAAATTATAAAATGAAATTTGTTTTGAAGACTTCAAAATACTTAAAGACTTTTATTATATCAGTATGTTGATTAAAAAATAATGTTTGTTATGTCAGTCTGAGCCCATCGGCAAGCTCATGATTAACTTAGTCGAAGACTGTTATAATAACTTTCAATTAACGTTTAAATTACACTTCGACTTCGCTCAGTGTGACTTTCTTGTAGAATATGAATAATTAAATACTATTTCAGGAGACTATTTAGATATGGATTGTTTTGAATAATTATTAAGTTATCATACTAATTATAAAATTGCAGGTCAAACAGAAATACCCAAATTTTTTATTAAATCTTTAAAAGAACCATCGAAGATTTTTGAATTAAAATAAGATTTTTCTTCATCAATAGTTAAATTTTGAATATTTTTAAATATTATTTTCTGAACTCGATATTTATATTCTAAGCAATCAAATTCTTTCATTTCTATTTGTTTATTCATAATATACCTCTCTGGGCGTAATTATTGTCAATATTCCATAACCATTTAATAGATTAATTTGATTAAACAATTTAATTTTATCTAATCTAACAATGTGACGAAAATTCCATGACACAATTGCATCTGCTCTGTTGATTGTCGCTAACGCAACATGTGTAGCATCGTCAACCCATTTTTTTGATAATATACCATTTTTAATATATGAGTTTCGCAGTGCAATTACTTCATCAGTAAGTTCCAGATATTCAATACATTCTAACTTTACGTCTTTTAAAACCTGTTGAACTTGCGGAGGAGCATATTCAAGTTCTTCAAAAATAATAGGACTTACTAAAAGACGTAAAATATTTTTATCTACGTAATCAAAAAAACGGCATGATTCTTCTTTGAATTCATGGTCATAACAACCACCTATTACTGATGTATCTACGTAAACTCTAAGCATTTCATTTCCTAGTACAATTATAATTTCAGCAAGATTATGTTAACAAAAATACTAAATAATAACAGAATATTATTTGTTAAAGTTACTATTTATTTTACTAACAAAAAATATTCAATAATTATATCAGGAGTTCATAACCATGAATACAAATCGAACCTCTGATCAAGGTGAAGTGTAAAATGATATTTAAATTTACATTAAGATAAATTTATTTATCGGAACTCTAAATAATTCCCTCTTGTTTTAATGAATCAATATCTTCCTCAGAATAACCTAATTCAGTTAATATTTCTACCGTATGCTGTGATAAAACAGGCGGCGGAGTTTCGACTAAACCCGGTGTTTTACTGAATTTTGCAGTAAGATTAAACAGTTGAATTTCACCGACTCCCTCAACTTCAATGGTTGTGAATGTATTTCGATGCTGTGTTTGAGGCTGCGAAAGTGCCTCGTCAAGTTTCAAAATTGCACCGGATGGAATGCCGGCATTATTTAAAGTATCTACCCAATATTCAGTGGTATTAAGTCTTAACTTATCATTAATGTATGGCGTAAGAGCAAATCTGTTGCGTTTTCGGTCATCACGTATTTTAAATCTGGCATCCTCTTTAAGTTCCTGAAGTCCTAAAATATCAGCCAGATTCTCCCATTGTTCCTGCTTGTTAGCTGCAATATTTATATATCCGTCCGATGTTTCAAATGTGCCTGACGGAGCCGAACTGAAATTATCATTCCCTAAAAGTTCGGGCTGCTGGCTGCCAATCATCAAATTAGCCGCTACCCAGCCCATTGACGGCATTATGGAATCAAGCAGAGCAATATCTATGAATTGCCCTTCACCGGTGCGCTGGCGATAGAACAGTGCTGCCATAATGGCAAATGCAGCATTCAAACCTCCAACGGTATCACAAACCGGGAAACCTGTCCTGAGAGGATTAAGCGTAGCATCGCCATTAATTGCCATCACACCGCTCAATCCTTGGATAATCTGGTCATAAGCAGGTTTGAAAGCATCAGGTCCGGTCTGTCCGAAACCGGAAATAGCGGCAAAAATAATACCCGGATTTAAGCTGCTTAATTTTTCATAACCTAATCCTAATCTATCCATGACACCCGGTCTGAAGTTTTCGACAACCACATCGGCAGTTTCAACCATTTTAAGAAAAATCTCTTTTGCTTTTGCTTCTTTCAGATTCAGTGTTAAGGACTTTTTATTTGCATTTTGGGCAGTAAAGCTGGTTCCCATCAATTTTTTGTTAAACTCCGGAACACATCCCAGATTACGTGCTAAATCACCGCCTTTGGGATTTTCGATTTTTATTACTTCAGCACCCAAAAGAGCAAGATGCAGTGTGGCAAAGGGTCCTGACAATACATTTGTCAAATCCAGAACTTTTATTCCTTCCAATAATATTTTCATTTTCATACCTTTTAAGTCAGAAATATTTGTAATTATTTCAATCTTATTAATTATTTAAATATTTAAATAAAACATTATTCAAAAATAACTCACATAATTGATAAATTAAAATTTTTATGAAACTAATGATGGAATATATTTTGGTCAGATTTATTTTTTTATTATTCACCTATTAAAATAGCGGGGCAGATAAGTTCCCAACTATCTTCTGATTTTTAATGTTAATAAACATAATACTTAATGTCGCGTCATCCTGAGCCTGCGAAGGATCCATGTATTCATTAATTAGCAGTACTGGATGGTTCACTCCGTTCAGCATGACCAACTAAAAAGTGCTGTTTTATGTTGTATTGTTAACGAAATTCGATGAGTTAATTTAGAACTAATCTGCCCTGCTTTGAAAAAGGGGAAATTCTATAAATCCATAATTATCATATATTTAATTTCTCCACCTTTTTCAATGGGGGTCGGGGGATTTTATTGTTTACTATTTTTTTGCGAACTCTTGATTTTCAGTAAATAAGGAGTTCTGAAAGTACAAAAGTAATTAAAAATATAATGATGTTTGATAATTTAACACTTTTTTCTTTGATAAATAAAAAAAATATTGTAATTTTAAATCAGAATTTATTATCTGATTTAGAATACTTTTTTAAATATTGAGGAAAAAATATGGAATATCGTAAACTTTGGTTAGCATTGACAGGGGTCATTGTTATCTCTTTTGCTGTACTGCTTTATTATGGCAGCGAGATTTACCGTGAGGCACCGCCGATACCTGTGAAAATTGTGGATACAGAAGGTAATCTAATTGCTACTGATGAAGACATAAAAGACGGTCAAAATGTTTGGCAGTCAACAGGCGGTCAGCAGCTTGGCTCTATTTGGGGTCATGGAGCATACATTGCACCGGACTGGACAGCCGACTGGCTTCACAGGGAAGCTGTTAACATTTTAAACCAATGGAGCAAGGCGGATTATAATTCTGAATACGACAAATTAGATGTCGAACAGCAGGCTGTTTTGAAAGCACGTCTCAAAAAAGATGTGCGATACAATTCATACAATCCGCAGACTCAGATTCTGACGATTTCAATTGCAAGAGCTAAGGCATATAAAGCAATAAGCAATCACTACACAAAGCTCTTTATGAACGACCCGGCTTATAAGCAGTTGCGTTCCGCTTATGCTATGAAGGACAATACCATTAAAGACCCTGAAAGGATGCCAAAACTAAATGCTTTTTTCTTTTGGACATCTTGGGCTGCAGTTACACAAAGACCTGACCAGGAAATTTCATATACAAACAACTGGCCCCCCGAGGAGCTTGTTGATAATAAACCTTCGGGTGATTTGCTTCTCTGGACCGGTTTCAGTGTTATAATGCTGATTGCAGGTATTGGTGGCATGATATTCTTTCACGCAACAAGCAAAGAGGATAAAGTAAGTTCATATCCGGTTACTAATCCTATGTTCGGACTGAAAATTACACCCTCGATGAATGCTATTAAAAAGTATCTCTGGGTGGTTGTTCTATTGATTGTTGTTCAGATAATTTCAGGAATTATCACGGCTCATTATGGTGTCGAAGGTCAGGAATTCTACACTTTACCTATTGCTGATTTTCTTCCTTATAGTCTGACACGTACATGGCATGTACAACTGGGTATTTTCTGGATTGCAACTTCATGGCTTGCAACAGGTATGTTTATAGCTCCTGCAATATCAGGCTACGAGCCGAAGTATCAAAGATTCGGAGTGAATTTTCTGTTTGTTGCCTTATTAATTATCGTCATAGGCTCTCTTGCCGGGCAATGGGCAGGTATAATGCAGAAAATGGGTTACGAGACAAATTTCTGGTTCGGTCATCAGGGATATGAATATGTTGATTTAGGAAGATTCTGGCAGGCTTTCTTGTTTGTTGGATTATTAATATGGCTTGTATTAATGTTCAGACCGCTTATTCCTGCACTTAAAAAAGCTGATGAAAATAAACCTCTTCTGGTATTATTTGCAGTCTCAATTATAGCTATTGCACTGTTTTATGGTGCCGGATTGATGTGGGGACAGCGTACTCACCTCGCAATTGCAGAATACTGGCGCTGGTGGGTAGTTCATCTTTGGGTTGAAGGATTTTTTGAGGTATTTGCAACAGTTGTGATTGCCTTTTTGTTCGTTAAACTGGGACTGCTCAAAATAAAGACAGCGACTACTGCTGCACTGACTTCAACAATAGTCTTTTTATCAGGCGGTATTCTCGGAACATTTCATCATTTATATTTTTCCGGTACACCTACTTCAGTAATTGCATTAGGAGCAACATTCAGCGCCCTTGAAGTTGTTCCGCTGGTATTGATGGGTTTTGAAGCTTTCCATAATATGCAGATAAGCAAGGCGACTGACTGGCTTCTGAAATATAAATGGGCAATTTACTGCTTTATATCAGTAGCATTTTGGAATCTTGTCGGTGCAGGTATCTTCGGATTCTTAATCAATCCGCCTATTGCATTATATTATATGCAGGGACTGAATACTACACCTCTTCACGGGCATACAGCATTGTTCGGTGTTTATGGAATGCTCGGCATCGGTTTGATACTGTTTGTACTCAGAGCAATGAACACGGAAGCTGTCTGGAACGAAAAATTATTAAAATTTTCATTCTGGGCTATAAATATTGGATTGGCTCTTATGGCATTACTCAGTCTGCTTCCGGTAGGCTTGCTTCAGTCAATAGCAAGTGTAAATCATGGATTGTGGTATGCACGCTCAGCAGAATTTATGCAGACTTCTACCGTCGGGTTTTTTAAGTGGATGCGTATTTTCGGAGATACAATTTTTGCAGTCGGTGCAATAGGATTTGCATGGTTTGTTCTGACTTTGAAAATAAAACAGAAATAGTATTATTTTTCTAAACTGGTTGTTATTTCCCCAAAACCTTCCGACGGCTGATTGTCCTCGGAAGGTTTTTTTTGAAATTTTTAAGGAACAAGATTCGGATATAAAAAATATACATCCATTCCTAATTCCGATTTCCTATTTCACCATTCAGAATTCATCATCCAGAATTCATCATCCAGAATTCATCATTCAGAATTTATAATTAACTACTCTACCCCCTCCACAATTCTTATTTCTTCTTCTGTCAGTCCATAAAGTTCATAAACCATTAAGTCAATTTTTCTGTCTGTAGTATTTATCAGATTCATTATCTCAACAGCTTTGACTTTTAATCTGTCAAAACGTTCCTTCCAATCTTCTTTCAATTCGCCTTTCAGTTCTATCTTCTGCTTTTTTAGTTCGGATGTGAGTTCTGACCATTTTAGTTCGTGCCAGTTTTGCAGCTTATTACTGATTTTCTCTAAATTGAAATCAGCTTGCAATAAGTCAAGAAATTTATTTTTAATTTGCTGCAGTTCCTTATTCTTTTCGAGCATTATATCGGCAAGTTCTATGAAAGGGAGTTGCGCCTTAAGAGAAATTTTTGGGATTGGTATCTTATTCAAATAAATCGGTTTTACATTCTTGTCAGTATAATTCAACTTATAATAAAAATTTATCAAATTAGAGTTGATAATTGCCAGAACTGCCTTTATATTAATTTCCGAATCACTGTCAATTAAATAACTTAATGAATCATTGGGAATTAATCCTTTTTCAATATAGGTTGCAATAATCCATTTAGAATTATAATCAGAAGAATTAGTTCTAATTCTTTGCATAACTAATTTTGTTGAATTTAAAACAATATGAATACTGCTTTGACTTTTAATATATGAATTTATTAAATACTTTTTATTCCAATTATATTTATATTTTCCAATATCCTCACCACCAATTACAGGTCTGATGGTTTCTTCAACTGTTATGTTCATATTGTTTGGTGTAAAACTGAATCCTCTGTGCCATTCGAGTTTTGTGATAATTGAATTTAAAGTTATTTTTTTTATTATATCATTATACAAATTCAAATTCAAATATATTGACCATGATTTTCCTGTTTCCGGTAAATCATGTTGATGTGCAAAAAACTGATAATTTGCCTGATTATAAGGAAATTCTCTATGAACTTTATAAATAGTCTTAATGTCAGGCTCTTTGTTTTTAATAATCACTATATGACACCAAACATCTTTAGCATCTTCAAAAGGTTTGTAAACATCATAAATATCAACTAATGAATATTTCTTTCTGATTAATTTTCTAAAGTCTGAATTTCTAATATTTATTGTCCAAGTATCCGGAGTTATAAATCCTATATAACCTTGACTTTTTATTTTGCTAAAGCCTAATTTATAAAACATAATATAACTATCTTCAAGTAGTTCTTTTGAATCTGCTCCATAAGGCGGATTCCCAATAATTACATCAAAACCGTGTTTCTCGTAACCCTTACTGCCTGGTCCATAAGAATATGCTGAATCCTGAACTACAAATTCATCAGTTTTTGCATTTACTTTTTCAAAGCTGTTTTGACTTGTACCGGCATTGTATTGCACCTCCGGCTCCTGCAGCATTCTTTCTTTGATTTCATCCCAAGTTACATGCTCAAACTTTGGCACAGTGTATTTTTTGGAATAGTCCCTGTAACCCGGGAAAACAGATGGAAATTCCGTAAACCAGTTAAATGCTTTAAATCCTGCAACAGCAGGGTCGTCTATCAGAGAGTTTCCGCATTTGATATTGTTATCAAGAGCTGTAAGTTCGGAATATTTGTTAGCCGTTTTAAGCCAGAGTGATAATTTCGTTATCTCAACGGATTCATTATTCAAATCAACACCATACAGGTTATTAGATAAGATGTGCCTGTCAAGCTGGAATACTTCTCTTTGTCCTCCGGTTAAAGCCGCTATTGTTTCATTAACTTTGCGTCCTTCCGCAAATAGATAATTGAATGCCTGATTAAGAAATGCACCCGAGCCACATGCCGGGTCAAGCACTTTTATACTCATCAAATACTCTTTATACTGATTCCAGAAGTTCAAATGCCTCTTAACATTCTCACTTGAAATTGTTTTACCTTTTTCTGTTGAAATTGATTTATAATCTGAATCCTTAAGTTCCGGCAATGCGAAATACCCAATCTCTTGTTTTCTGTCTTCGAGCCACCCGCCGATTGCATTTTCTACAATATATTTAGTAATATATTCCGGAGTATAATATATTCCGTCTTTCTTGCGTTTGCTTGCCTTTTTGTCGAATTCATCGCCTGAGATGCGTGATTTAAGTTCTTCAATGTCGTTAATAGACTGCTCAAAAATATGCCCGAGAATATTTACATCAATATCAGAATCAAAATCGTAATCTGTAATTCTTGACATTTCCTTCAAAATACTGTCTTTGATTACTAATCCGTCTAAAGTTTCATCCCGGAAAAATAATCCGCCGTTGAATTTATTTATATTATGTGCAGGAGAACCCTCATTAATTGCGTGGAATAGACCCCGAACTTCATTCCAAACTTTTGTATTCGAAAAACTGAAAGATTTTTCTGCATTCTGAACTATTTGTTTGAATATTGAATCCGGCAGTAAATGATTGTCCTCACAAAAACAAACGAAAATAAATCTATCCAAAAGTTTTTGTGTTTTTTCTAACAGAATCAATTCATCAATCTCAGGATTATTTTCCTTCAGATGATTGAAAAGATTTATCCTGACCTGCTTAAATACAGTATAAAACTGCTTGGATATATCCTGCTCATCCTGCTGATTTGTTTTATAAAAACTGTCAATAACACTTTCACTGCCAAGTGAAACCAGATTCTCAAAATTCATCAGGTAGTAAAACTTTTTGAGGTTTGCGGAATTGTCAAGTTCATCAATATAAAATATTTCGTATTCGGTAGAGGAGGAAGCATGATACAATCTTATCTCTCGAAAGTTTGAAACAATCACCCACCGGCATTCTCTGCCTATTTTATGCTGATATGAGAAAGCCTGTTCGACAGGTGTACGCAAGTCGTTGAATCTGTGCTGTTTTTCATCCAAGTTTGTCCTTGGGTCTTTCAGTTCGATAACTGCGCGAATTGTAGAACTTTCTTTACTAATAAAACCTAAAGCACCGTCGGCAAATTTACCGTCAATCGAAGTTACCTGTTCGTGATTTAGATTCCATAATTCCGGATTTTGGGTTTGTGTGGTATATCCAAGCAATGTTCCAAAAATATCATTCAGAAACCCGCCTTGCAGAGCAGTTTCTTTAGTAGTTATAAAAGACTGGCTGCGGACTAATTTTAACCATTGGTTAATAATTTGAAACTTCTCTGTATTGCTGTCAAGCCCGGAGAAGTCATGTTTTGAAATCAGATAAGCTAATTTTTTACGATTGAAAATATTATTGTTTAAGTTGGGCATAAGCCTGTAATTTAAATTATTATTCTCTCAAATTCATATTTTACAAACATACCAAAAAACTCTCTTTTTCGGGTTATATTTTTTTGTAATCTGAAATATTTTTCTGCTAAATTTATTTATCAATTTCAACATAAAATTTTACTTTAACAAATGTAATGAGAAACTTATTGTATGGATAAACGTTCTAATGCCCGAAGTCGAAAATTCTTATTGGCTAATTTCAAAATTATACTTAATTTAACAGGTATTTGATATGAAATTATTAAATATTCTTTGTTAATTTCGTTAAAATTGTATAAGTTGTATATTGGTGCTAAATGAAATTTATTTATTGTTTAGTATTTTTGCAAGTTGGTATAATGATGTGTAATTACTCTAAGGACAGAATCATTGTTTGTGTTATCAATAACCGGCTTTAAAACAGTAAAATTTATTATAATGTTAAATAAATATTAGAAGTTAAATTTGATTCTATTCATTAAAAATATGGTCTGCATACGCTGCAAGATGATTGTGAAATCAGAGTTGGAAAAACTTGGTATAAGCCATATAAATTTAGTTTTAGGTGAAGTTGAAGTAACTCAGAGTATGTCGCAGGAACAGTTGGACAGTTTTAATGAAGGTCTGAAAAATTACGGATTGGAACTAATACAGGACAAACGTGCGGCTTTAATTGAAAAAATTAAAAACACAATCATTGAATTGATACACTACTCGGATGAAGAATTGAAAATTAATTTTTCAAATTATCTCAGCCAGCACCTCAACTATGATTATACATATCTCTCAAATTTGTTTTCTGAATTTAACGGTACTACAATCGAGCAGTTCATCATTCACCAGAAAATCGAACGCGTAAAAGAATTACTTGTTTATGATGAACTAAATCTATCCGAAATAGCATGGAAGCTCCATTACAGCAGTGTCCAGCATCTATCTACACAATTTAAAAAAGTGACCGGCTTAACCCCTACATTTTTCAAAAACAAAAGTGTTAAAAGACGGCTGGAAATTATTCATTCACAAAAATGAGCATTGCAAGCTAATCCAAGATTAAATTAATCTTTTTATCAGACTCACGATTATAAATTCTGCCTCCTGAATTGGTATAAACTGAATATTCGTTGTTATTTATAAAATTCAAATCCCCCTAACCCCCTTGAAAAGGGGGAAACTGAATTCCGCCTTTTCAAGGGCAGGGTTGATATGTTCTATTATTTTTAAAAATAAAACTTAGTAATGAGTCATTCTGAGCGAAGCGAAGAATCCATGTATTCATTGATTAGCAGCCTGGATGTTTCGCTTCGCTCAACATGACCAGCCAAAAAGTGCCGTTTTATGTTATAAAGTTGATGATAAACATTGAAATTTTTGAGAACGTATCAGCCCTGCTTTTCAAGGGGGTTAGGGGGATTTGGAATGATTGGATTAAAGATATTTCAAATGGATTCATGGTCATCATAAAACCGGCTGAGTAGTTACAATTATGTTTATATTTTACAAATAAACCCAAATTTAACCTAACTCTTCTGTTTTCGCAATCTTCTTTTTCCTTTTGCGACCGCCGGAATCCGGATTTACCATTTCAAGCATCGTAATTCTTTCATCATTTTTTCCAAGAGTTACATACCACCAGCCGCGAATTTCCTGCAAAATTGCGGTATCTCTGGCAAAAAGCCCGTCAAATTCTGCTTTTGAGTGCCTCGCTGTAAATTTATAACTTACCTGAGTGAGCAAAGCTGCTGTATAAGCTTCTTTCGCAGCAATCAGCCTGTTGATAAACAGCTCCGGCAGCAAGGGAGTTAACCCCTCTGCAATCAGTCGGGCATGAGTTTCGAGCAATATTTCAACATGAGCAATCTTATTGTTCTTCGACTTTGGAAAAACCGTCGCAAACCCGAAATCCTTATAAAAAACCGGATAATCACGGTAAATCGTTCCGGCTAAAGTCCTCAGATTCTGGTACTCCTTTTCCATAAGTGCACACTTTTGAACCGAATCCATAGTGCGTCCTCTAATACTGTTTCTGTCCCCTCCCGAACTTGCCCAAAGATGCATATAAACATCATAGCAATCAACTGCCCATTCAGCGATATGAGCCGGAGCCTGCAGTTCCGGCTGTATATTTGCAAAGCTTCCCTGAATACCATTCAACCTTTCAGCTCTCGCTCCATAAGAATCTTTCGAGAAATTGTTATTTCTTATTATCGGCATATTAATTCTCCATCAAGAATTTATTTAATATATAATAGTCAATAAATATAATAATTATGACAATATAATAACAAATATATTATTTATAATTTCAATAATTCTCACATCTAGATGTGTATAAGAGACAGGGATATAGTATTATTTATTAAGGATATGATATTATTTATTAAGGATATAGCGATATTTATTAAGGATATAATATTATTTATTAAGGATATGATATTATTTATTAAGGATATAGTATTATTTATTAAGGATATGATAAAGATTAACGTAAAAATCACATAGATTTCCGGAAAAATTGGCAGTACTCCTTGTTTATTTAGAAAAAGCATTTCGTATTATTTAAATCCGTTTGTATATTTCGCACTCTTTATCACATTGAAATAGTGGTATTCATCGTGTTCTCTTCAATTTACTAAGAAAATGGAATTTGCGAATCAATTTTTCAAACATATTTATATATTGATGATGAATCAGAACGTTTGATTTTTACAAAACGTTATCACTTCGACCGCTAATTATCATTTCTAATTGAAAATTCTTACGATTTTTCCGTAACATCCTATATATGTGAATTATATAACATATTTACAGAATTACGTAACGGCTTTTTTCTTGCACAGCCGTACTTTTGTATTATAAAATTAACTCACAAATTATGCAGGAATTGTTATGTCATCGAAATTGTTAAAGCACACGAGTGAATCAACCATAACTAAAGATAACTGGAAAGATAAAAAGAAAAAGTTAATGGAAAATTTTCCTCACCTATCCGATACTGACCTGAGTTATCAGGAAGGTAAACTTGAAGATATGGTCAATAAGCTTCATGCAAAGGTCGGTAAAATATTCGGTAAAACTAAGGACGATTTACTTAAATTTATCGAATCTTTATAATTCAGGTATAACCGCAAATTGTTCGGGTTATAGAAATATTAAAAATTGTTTTACAAATTATTTGGTAAAAATTATGAAAAAAAGTGTTTTAATTGCTGCTGCTGTTTCAATCTTTGCAGGCGCTGTAATATTCGGCTGCAATAATTCATCCGAGGACGTAAAAGATGCAAGGGAAGATGTTCAGGCGACAAAAGAAGATGTATTAGATGCCAAAAAAGACCTGCAGCAGGCAATAAAGGATTCTACGGAAGATTTTCACAGATTCCAAAGACTGTCGCAGGAACGTATAAGCAATTATGAAAAGAATATTGCTGAATTAAAATTGAGAATCTCTGCTGAAAAAAAGGCTAATAAAACTAAATATGAGAAAATGATAGCCGATTTAGAACTTAAAACAGCAGAACTGAAGGAAGACTTACAGGAATACAAAGAAGACGGGAAGGATAACTGGACTGAATTCAAGATAAAGTTTAACAGAAATATGGATGATATTGGTAATTCAATAACGAATTTTTTTAAAAGTGAATAAAAAGTGACAGCCGCAAGGCAGGATAAATATTTAAATAATTGACTGATTTCAAATAAAATATATTTATTCTTTTGTCACTGATAATCATAACTTTATTTTATTGAAATACTGATATTATTCAAAGGCGAATTTGCGGGCAATCCGGTTTTTACTCCTGGATGTTTGAAAGCTTAAGGATTGACCGCATACCGCCATTGTACATTTATATAACAACATTTGTAAAGCCGGAATGTAATATGATTGTTCTTCAAACTCAATATTATCAGGCAGAGCGATTTCAAATGTGTGAAATATATAACTTTTTTTTAAAGTTGTATAACACAAATTATTGGGTATAGCTTTATCTTTGTAATGTAAATTTGTGTAAAAAAGAAGGATACAAAACATAAGAAATTTGTAACATTTGAGCATCCGATTCGGGCATCTGTTCTTTTTGATAATCGTTGGAATACTAAATCACTTTTGAAATCTAATGAATCATTTTTTCATAAGTTGATTTGTGTTCTGAAAGAAAAATGTTGAAATGTTTATCAGCAAACTATTTATACATATTAAAATGACAATAACTAAAACAAAGGAAATACTACTTGAGTTTTAAGAATTAATTAGACTTATATTTTGAAACTGCTTGTTTAATGCTGTTTTGATAATACCGGAGAAGAAGATACAATGAAAAATATAGAAGTAAAAAATTCAGAACCACTTATATTGGTAGAAATCATAGAATATGAATTAAACTCGGTTGTTATCAAAACTATTATTAAAAAAACTACCGGCAATGTAAGCGTACTGTCTCTTGATGAAGGAGAAACTTTGGTTGAAAGAATATCTCCTTTTGATTCTTTTGCCCAAATAATTGACGGCAGAGCGGAAATTATTATTGAGGATAAGTCGCATCTGCTTGATACAGGACAATCTATAATAATACCGGCGCATGTTCCCAATAAAATAAATGCTAATGAACGGTTTAAAATGATTTTAACAGTAATTAAAAGCGGATACGAATAATTAGAAGTTTATGACAGGAAATTATAAAATACTTGTCAGGCAGATGAAGAAAATTTTTTTAATTAAATTAGGACGATATTGAAATATACTACGAAATGTAAATTATAAAAAAAATTCTCTCCGTTTTCAATTTAAGCGGGGAAGAATATTCTAAAGAAATCTTTTGTTCATTTAAAAATGGTGTAAAATGTTATATTTTATTGCAATGGTACTATTGGTACTATGGTTACTCGGAATGGTCAGCGCTTATACAATGGGCGGCTTTATTCATATACTGATTGTTATAGCAGTAGTTGTCATACTTGTCAGACTTATTCAGGGTCGAAAAGTACTTTGAATTTAATTTAATGAAGATAAAACGGAGATATTATGAATGATGTTATTACCAACCGGAATAAACCTCTCATTATAGTCTTTGCTGTTTTGGTGATTTTGTTTCTGGCTTTTGCCGGCGGAGCATTATCAGTAACAATATCCGACGGCGGAATGATGGGTTTCGGTATTGAAAGCGGAATCAGCTGGATGTGGATTCCGGCATTACTTTTTCTGACTTTGTCATTAATACTGGGCTGGGTGATTTATGGAAAAAAAGATAATAAATAGTTCGCTTTATTATCGGTGGAGATTAGAATGAAATTTACAAAGAGAAAAGTCGCCTGGATTTTTTATCTGCTGTCTTTTGCTGCTATCAGTTTAATCAAATTTAGAAAAAGCGGCAGACAGAGAGCAGAAAAAGCTGAAAATACTATGCATAATGTTATCGAAGACATAAAAGAGCTTTTCCCTGTGTTAGAAGCTGCAAATATTTCTCTCGATAAGCTGACCCGCTCAGAACAAATTGATGCAGTAGAAGCATTTGATATATATTCGGACTGCATTGCTGTAATCAATAAAATTGAAGTTGATTTTAATAAACATACTTCAAAAATGAAGGATAGTACAAAGACTTATTTTGAAGAATGGCAGAAAGAAATCAAAAAATACAAGAACCGGCAGATTCAAATACTCAGTTTTCAGCGATGGGTTGAACTTGATGATATATACAGGCTTATTGCTCAAAACAGTATCGGAATTTATGACTCTTTGAAGAATTATGTTATTAATGCATCCGAAATACAGAATTACCTTTCGAACGACCTGACACCAAAGGGTATTGAGACACTGGCTCCATTATCGAAAAAAGTTGTAAATGACGGCGGCGAGCTCGCATATTTATTGATAAATTTGCAAACTGCAATCGAAAACACAAGAAAAGAGATATCACAGACTACAAACTAACTACACAATGATAAAATGAAAATATCTGATACTTAAGTGTGCTTATGATTTAAAACAATTGAGATATTATTTGAAGGAAATTATCCAAATAAGTTTTCAAATCAATAAGCCAATTATTGGAAGGTTTAGAATTGAAGCTCCAATGAAAAGGTTATGTTATGAATATTTTGCTGGTTTACCCCGAATTTCCCGATACTTTCTGGAGTTTTAAACACGCACTTAGATTCATTCGTAAAAAAGTATCTTCTCAACCGCTTGGCCTTTTGACTGTGGCAGCCATGCTGCCAAAAGAATGGAACAAGCGTTTGGTTGACCTTAATTGTCAGGAGCTTATGCAGAAAGATTTGGACTGGGCAGACTATGTCTATTTAAGCGCAATGAGTATTCAAAAAAAATCAGCAATAGAAATTATCAAACTTTGTAATGATTCAGGTACAAAAATCGTCGCCGGAGGACCTTTATTTACAGCAGAATATGAACTGTTTGATACAGTTGACTATTTTGTCTTAAATGAAGCCGAAATAACACTTGTTGATTATTTACGGGATTTAGAAAAGGGCAAACCTAAACGAATTTACAGTTCGGATGAATTTCCGGATATAAAAAATACACCGGCACCATTATGGGATTTGCTGGATTTCAACAGTTATGCAACTATGAACATACAATACTCAAGAGGGTGCCCGTTTAACTGCGAGTTCTGCAACGTCACAACATTATTCGGTCACAAACCACGTACAAAAACGACAGTTCAAATTATTGATGAGCTTAACGCCCTGTATAATACCGGATGGCGCAAGAATGTATTTTTTGTTGATGATAATTTCATCGGAAATAAAAACATACTAAAAAATGAGCTGCTGCCAGCTCTTATAAAGTGGAGAAAAGGTAAAAAGGGAATTTCCTTTAATACCGAAGTATCTATAAATCTTGCTGATGATGATGAACTTATAAAAATGATGGTATCCGCAGGATTTGATACTGTATTTATCGGTATTGAAACTCCTGATGAACTGAGCCTTGCCGAATGTAATAAAAAGCAGAATCTGAACCGTGATTTAATTCACTGTATTAAAAAGCTGCAGCAAGCAGGACTTCAGGTTCAGGGTGGATTTATTCTTGGTTTTGACAATGACACTCATCAAACATTCCAAAGACTTACGGATTTTATTCAGAAAAGCGGGATAGTAACCGCCATGGTAGGTTTGCTGCAGGCTCCCAATGATACACAGCTTTACAAAAGGCTTATGAAGGAAGGACGAATTACAGAAAACATGGCAGGCGATAATGTTGACGGAACTACAAATATTATTCCGGTTATGAATATTGAAACACTCATATCCGGTTACAAGAATGTGATGAATCAGCTTTATTCTCCAAAACTTTTTAATACAAGAATCAAAACATTTTTAAAGCATTACAAAGCTCCGGATTTGAAAATTAAACATGGGTTCGTAGATTTCTATACAAACATACAAGCGTTTCTGCGTACAATTTATATATTAGGCATTTTGGATAAACACCGTATTCCATACTGGAATTTATTTATATGGACTTTACTGCGAAAACCCGCATTAATGAGCCTGTCTATAACATTCGCTATTTATGGATACCATTTCAGGATAATCTGTGAAAAGCATATACAATAAGAGAGATAATCAATTGGAAATTTCAAAAAAACAAAAACCGAAATCAAATACAGATGTCAGCAGAATTGCTTTCATTGGCAATTATATGCCGCGTCAATGCGGGATAGCCACATTCACAACAGACCTGAGTGAAGCAATAGCAGCAGAATATCCGGATGTAACCTGTATAGCATTACCTGTCAATGATATTAAAGAAGGTTATGATTATCCGTCCAGAGTTAGATTTGAACTGACAGAGAGGGATATTGAGTCGTATCGCCGGGCATCTGATTTTTTGAATATAAATAATGTAGATATTGTTTGTCTTCAATTTGAGTACGGGATATTCGGCGGCAGGGAAGGCAGCCATATAATTGCACTTTTACGCGAATTACGTATGCCTGTTATAACAACACTGCACACTGTTCTGAAAGACCCGAGTACCGAACAGAGATTAGTATTGGAAAAAGTAGCTGCATTATCGGATAGATTGGTTGTAATGAGTGAAAAAGGTGTTAAATTTCTTCAGGAAATATATAATATTCCTGCTGAAAAAATCGACCTTATTCATCACGGCATCCCGGATGTACCTTTTGTTGACCCGAGTTTTCATAAAGAATTATTCGGTGTGGAAGGTAAAATTGTACTGTTAAGTTTTGGTTTATTATCAGCAAATAAAGGTTTAGAGAATGTCATTTCTGCTCTGCCGAAAATTTTGGAAAAACATCCTAATGTAGTTTATATCGTGCTTGGGGAAACCCACCCGAATGTAATAAGAAACGATGGCGAAACATACCGTTTATCTCTTCAATGGCTTGCTCAGGAAAAGGGTGTAGAGAGTCAGGTTATTTTTTATAACAGATTTGTAAGTTTAGATGAATTAAATGAATTTATAGGTGCTGCCGATATATATCTGACTACCTATAATAATGAAGCACAAATCACTTCCGGAACATTAGCCTATACACTTGGTGCAGGAAAAGCCATAATATCCACACCATACTGGTATGCTGAAGAAATGCTTTCTGACCAGCGCGGTGTACTGGTACCATTTCGTGACCCTGATGCAATTGCAACGCAGGTTATCAGATTACTTGATGACGAAATAACCCGTCATGCAATGCGCAAAAGGGCTTATATGTTCGGAAGGGAAATGGTTTGGTCCAATGCAGCCAAATATTATATGAATAGCTTTAATAAAGCACGGTCAGAACGCTCATTGTCAACATCGCTGCCGGTAATTGTTAAAAGTCTGAATGAGAGGTCAGGTGAACTTCCACCACTAAAACTTGACCATCTAATTTCGATGACAGACGATACAGGGATGTTTCAACATGCGGTTTTTACAATACCTAATTATGAAGAGGGTTATACTATTGATGACAATGCACGCGCATTGATTGTAGGTATATACCTGGAATCTGTCATGAATGGTGAATCAACCAAACTTTCAACCCGATATTTAGCATTTGTTATGTTTGCATTAAATCCTGAGAACGGGCAATTCAGAAACTTTCTGAATTTTCAGCGGGCATGGCTTGAATCGAGCGGCTCGGACGACAGTCACGGCAGAGCAATCTGGGCATTGGGAACCGTTTTGGGAAGGTCAAATTCACCATCGCTCAAAAATCTCGCAGGAAAACTATTTGAGCAGGCACTGCCGAACATAATAAGTATGACAAGTCCGAGGGCATGGTCATTTGCTTTGCTTGGCATTGATGAATATTCACAAAAATTTGCCGGTGACAGCAAAGTAAGTCACATAAGAGCTGAATTGGCAGGACGTCTGATGGAACTTTACAAATCTAACCGCAGTGATGACTGGCAATGGTTTGAAAACAGCCTTAGTTATTGTAATGCCGCCTTGTCACATTCACTGCTCGTCTCAGGAAAGTCAATCCCGAATAAAGAAATGGTTGATGCCGGACTTGAATCATTATGCTGGATAACAGAAATACAAAAATCTGATTCTGCCGGCAGACATTTTGTTCCTATCGGTTCGAATGGGTTTTATGAAAAGAACGGAAAAAGAGCAAGATTTGACCAGCAGCCTATTGAAGCACAAGCAATGGTATCAGCCTGTCTTGAAGCTTACAGAATTACAAATGACGAAAAATGGATAAAAGAAGCCCGACGCTCCTTCGAATGGTTCCTCGGTCGAAATGATTTGAATCTTTCAATTTATGACCCTGTTACCGGCGGCTGCCGCGATGGTTTACATCCTGACCGTTTAAATGAAAATCAGGGAGCAGAATCTACACTTGCATTTTTACATTCACTTCTTGAGCTTAAATTTTTAGAAAATCCGATTTTATCAATGGAGACAAAATCAATATGAATATTCAAACCTCCGAACTTTTCAGACGCCATAAGTTGAATCCGATACTTTCTGCTTCAGATTGGCCCTATCCCATTAACAGTGTATTTAATGCCGGTGCTGCCATTTTAAAGGATGGAACAACTGTGCTTTTGTGCCGTGTCGAAGAAAAAACCGGATTGTCACACTTGAGTGCTGCACGTTCGGCTAATGGAATTGATGGTTGGATTATTGATAAAAAGCCGACATTAATGCATGACCCTGAAAATTTTCCTGAGGAAATATGGGGAATTGAAGACCCGAGGATAACATTTATACCCGAATTGCAAAAATATGCCATCGTTTATACAGCCTATACCTATGATGGTCCCGGCGTTTCTTTAGCTTTTACGGAAGATTTCAGAACATTTGAGCGGTACGGATTAATTATGTCGCCGGAAGATAAAGATGCTACTCTGCTTCCGCATCGAATAGGCGATTTTTGGGCTTTAATTCACAGACCGGTCAGTTCGCCGAGAGCACATATATGGATTTCTTATTCACCTGATTTACGCCACTGGGGCAGCCACAAAGTAATTTTGGAAGCAAGACGCGGCGGATGGTGGGATGCAACAAAAATCGGATTATCATCACCTTTAATCGAAACTTCCCGCGGATGGCTGATGATTTATCATGGAGTGAAGCTAAATGCTTCAGGATGTATTTACAGGCTTGGGCTGGCACTATTTGATTTGAAATCACCCGAAATATGTATTAAGCGTGGTAATGAATGGATATTCGGACCTATCGAACCTTATGAAGTAGTAGGTGACGTAAATAAAGTAGTTTTTCCATGCGGATATACTATTGCTCCTGACGGAGATACTATTAATTTATATTATGGTGCTGCCGATACAAGTATGGCTCTTGCAACCGGAAGCATAACCGAATGTCTGGCATGGTTGGATAGCCAGGGTTAACTAAATATCAGACATGGAAATTATAGTTACTACTCAGATGGTTGTTGAGAATTTGTTACAATGAGTATATTTAATTTAAAATAGCATAATTATTAAGTAAAATGTTAACTTTTAACAATAAAAATCAAGAAATCCCCCTAACCCCCTTAACAAGGGGGAAACTGAACTCCCCCTTTTCAAAGGGGGTTAGGGGGATTTTGAATGTTTGGGGTAAATGATACACGTACATAATTTACAGAATTTTCAATATCCGGCTGAGTAGTTACACATGTTTTTGAACTTTGAAAAATAAATTTTATTGACAAAATAATAGAGGAGAATTATGAAAGGCAATGAAAAATTATTAGTCGTCCTGAACTCGCTTCTGGCTGATGAACTTACAGCTATTAACCAGTATATGGTACATTCCGAAATGTGTGAAAACTGGGGTTACGGAAAACTTCATAAGGCTATAAGAAGTCAGGCTATGGATGAAATGCACCATGCCGAATGGCTTATCGAACGAATCATCTTTTTAGAAGGAACTCCGACAGTATCCAAACTTCATGCTATGAAGATTGGCAAAACAGTACCGGAAATGATAATTAATGACAACGACGATGAGCTTGATGCAGTGGAAGCTTATAATATTGCAATCAAACTTGCCCGTGATGTTGAAGACCAGGGAACTGTTGAACTGCTGACAAAGATACTCAAAATGGAGGAAGGACATGTAGATTGGGCTGAAATTCAACGTGCGCAGATTGAGCAAATGGGACTGGAGAATTATCTGGTTAACCAAACTGAAGGTTAATCCTGATGATTCAAATTACGCTCATTAAGTTTAGGCAATGTGAGATAAAAGCAACATTATGGATTACTTACAAATTGATTTGCAATACTAACATTTATGACCAGCTATGAAAATACGATTGAAGAGTATTTATGCCGTTCTAAAAACCGCCTTTAATAGATGGTGGTCAAAAGACTTTTTTCGGGAAAGTGCAGTTATTTCCTATTATTCAATATTTTCACTACCCGGATTGCTCGTGTTAATTCTGTCAATTGCAGGATATTTTTTTGGAAACGGGGCTGCAAATGATTATATGACTGAACAATTTACATCTACCATGGGAGCCGATACTGCTGAACAGATTCGAAGCATGATTATACAGTCAAGTGAAACAGAAAAAACTTTTTGGGCAGTTTTAATCGGAGTGATTACAATATTGGTCGGTGCTACAGGTGTGTTTGCACAGTTTCAGGAATCATTAAACAAGATATGGGAGGTTAAAGCCGATGAAACCAGATCGGAAATCTGGCATGTAATCAGGGTACGTTTGTTTTCTTTCGGGCTGATAGTTTCCGTCGCTTTTTTACTGATTGTTTCTCTTGCAATGTCTGCGGGTATTTCGGCTTTAAACGACTGGGTATCAGGTAATTTTCCCGAATCATTACTAATTGTCATTCAGGTAGTTAATTACATTTTATCTTTGGTTGTCCTCACAGTATTATTTTCGCTGTTTTTTAAAGTTTTACCCGATGCAAAAGTAGAATGGAAGCATGTATGGATTGGCTCATTGGTTACTGCTTTTCTGTTTAATATCGGAAAGTTCGCTTTAGGATTATATTTCGCAAAAGCAAGCCCCGGTATCGGATATGGTACTGCAGGCTCTATCATTTTAATTATGCTCTGGGTTTCCTATTCTTCAATGATTGTTTTCTACGGTGCCGAATTTACACGCGCTTATGCTGATTTGTTTCCGGGCAAAGTACCTCCGACAGATATCGCTAAAACAGATATTCAAATAAAGACCGATTAGTTGAATTCCGCAATTAACTCAGAATATTAATGGCAAAACAAATATTGGAAAATTTTGGAATCAATATAAATGTCAGAAAGGGAAGAATATTACAAGGTTTTACTATACAATTACATGTTTTTGAACTTTGAAAGATAAATTTTATTGAGAAAATTAGTGAGGAGGATTATGAAAAGCAATGCAAAATTACATGCTTTCCTAAACTCGCTCTTCGAAGATGAATTAACCGGTATTAACCGTAACCGGTCAAATTCCGAAATGAACGAAAATCATGGTTACAGCAGACTCTATTATGCTATTAGAACTCAGGAAAGGATGATGAAGTGGAGAATTTGTGATAAAGAATCATTATTTCATCTGAATAATCCCATAAGGATAATGACTACCCATTAGGTTTAATTATGACAGTGAAATTTGATTGAACCTGATTGTTAAGATTGAATTGATTGGAATTTGTCTGAACCTTTGATTGAACAAGAGTGTTATGATTTAATTGATTGGAATTTATTTTAATCAGTGAAATCCTTAAATCCGTGTAATCTGTGATTCTGACAAAGTGTATTTGGCTTTTGTCCTCCGCTGGCGGAGGTGTCACGGAGTGACGGAGGTGGATTGAATTAATCTGATGGAATCAACCAGAATCAACATTCCGAAGGTTCGAAACTGGTATGTTTATTTTATGGGAAAACCGCGAATTATTGTTCCTGCATGTTTTGAATCTTTATCACATAGTGATTGAATTATGGTAACAAGTTAATTACTTTTTGAATCTTTATCACGTAGTGATTAAATTTTAGAAACAAGATTATTACTATAATATAATCACTATGTGATAAATGACTATTTTTATCGTTATGTGTTACCATAATGCAATCACTACGTGATAATTTAAGAAGATGCAGGAAATTTTAACATTAAAAATCCAACAAAATAAACAAACCAGTTCGAAACCTTCGGAAGGTTAAAATCATTTGTGGTTTTCAGTCGGTTGTGCTTTTTTCTGCCAATGCAGCATTATTTAACAATTATAAATTTTTGAACTTCGCTTACTGTTGGTGTATGAAGATGAACAAAATATAAACCGTCAACATAATCAGATACTTTCAGATTGATATTTTTCAGTCCTATTTCACCGTTAAATTCATAAGAATCACATTTTAATCCTTCTGAATTATAGATTACCACACTAGTAAAACCCTTTTCAATCAGATTGACAGATAATATTATATCTTTATCAGCCGGGTTAGGATTAATCTGCATCAATTCGGCAGCACCGTTTGGATTCACAAGTCTTGCTCCGCCTTCAGTGCATATTCCAAGAAATGTAAACAGTCCATTTTCAGTATAGATTATTGAGTTATTATTTGATTTAACGTTTGATATAATCAGCTCTGATGTCTGCTTATTACCCAATCCGACTATAAACGGCAGATTAAGAGCTAAATCATTTTCCGAGACATTGACAGGAACATTTTCAAAAGTCAGTGTACGTTTGTTATTCTCCGAGATTTCGGATTTAACCCCGAAGTCCGGTGCTAATAAAGTAGAATTAAATGATAAATCGAAATTGATTGATGTCAGTTCGGGATTATCTGTATTTGTCAGATTGTTAATCCTGACCGGTATATTGATTCTATCTCCTGCATTTCCTTCACCGGAACCGGCTTTTAAAGTATAAGATACACCTGCTGTGACCTTTCCTGTTATTTCAACAGATGCAGACTGCTGACAGATACTGTCTGTTACAGTTATTGACTCAAGTATATCAATCGGATTCTGTGCGGCTGAATATATACCTTCAAATTCATAACTTTGGCTTGAATTAAGCTGCATTTCCGGAACATTGAAATCGAAACTGCTGCTGTATGATAATGCGAATTTATTTGCCACGGTTCCCGAATTTGTAACTTTAAACTTGATATTGCCGGAAGTTCCTGTCAGTAGATTTCCTAAATTAATTGATTTTTCTACGATAGCGAAACCTGCATTTTCTGAATTTGCCGTAATATTTATAGAAAGATCGCTGTTTATCTCTGAATTGCTGTTTATCACAAGTTCGGCATTTTTGACACCTGTGCCTGAAGGTTTAAAAATGACGGTTATTGATTTGGAATCTCCCTGATTTAAACTGAATCCGCCTGGCGCCGCAAGTTCAAAATCATTTTTGTCATTTCCTTTTATTTCTAATGATGAAACAACTAATATTTCTTTGCCGATGTTATTTATCGAAAATTCGGAAGCAGTCTCTGTATTGCAGACAATCTCATCAAATTCGCCCGAACTGACGGTAATCAATGGTTTGTCACGCTTGCTTACAATTCCTTTCACAGGAATTATTGCTGAAGTTTTGCAGAGAGAATCAAATATTGTTATTTTGTCGTCAATGACTGCCGCCTGCCCAGAGCCGTTAAAGGAAACTGTCAAATCCACGGACTGCGAAGGATTTAAATAGACGGAATCTATATCAAGACTGATTACTCCTGTTATATTAAATCTAAACTGACTTGCATAATTGCCTGTATTTTTAATTTTAATTATTTCGGATGCGGGTTCGTCCAAATCCAAAATACCGTAATCAATATCTGATTTATCGGGAAGTCCGTATGCTCCGTTAATTTTCACTAATAACGGTACAGAATGAATAGTATCAGGCGTTGAATTACTGGTTACTTTCATCTCAGCGGTTTTTAATCCGGGAGAATCTGTATTGAAATTAACTTTCAAACGATAGGTCTTGTCCACATCAACAATAATTGGAAAACTTTCATCTATGGAGAATTCCGCAGCGTTATTTCCATAAAATTCAATATTTCCAATTTCAAGTTTTGAACCTCCAATGTTTGAAACAAGTATTTCTGCTTCTGTAGATTTCTCACAAAATAGCTCTTCAAATACATTATTTGATACTAATATTGAAGGATTGGGATTTATTCCTTCACCTGCAAGCTGGACAACAGCAGGACTGCCAATGCCCTCGAAATGAAATTCTAGTACTCCGTTTGTTCTGCCCTTGCCGGAAGGTTTGAATCTTAAATCAAGCTTTGCAGTATCTCCGGTATTCAGGATAAATGGACCTGCTCCGCCTAAAGTTGTAAAATCTATTTCATTTGGTTTGTTATGATTCGTACGCTTTATTTCAATCGGTGTTTTGCCATTATTTGTTATAGTAACGGCTTTCAGTGTATCTTTCAAATTTCCAACCAGTACTTTCCCAAAATCTATTACCGAATTGACTATCTGAAGGTCGGGCAGCATACCGGTACCTGTAATCTTATAAATCAAAGTATCTGCCTGGGTATAAATTTTGATATTTGCCTGATTTAATCCTGTTTTAACAGGTCTGAACTTAAATTCCACATCCATACCGGAAGTATTTTCAAGAATGTATGGTGTTTCGCCTGAAACTACCGAGAAAGCATTTTTATCAGGTCCGTCAAAAATGATAGAATCAATTCTGAATTTATACAGACCGGAATTATAGATATAATCAGTAATCAGTGAATCGCGGTATGAGCCGATGAATACTTTTCCCATATCAATATCATAAGATACTGCCTTTGGGGCGACTATTGCCCAGACTGAATCCGAAATATCCTCCTGCAGCCCGTCATCACCGCCGCCGGCACCCCAGATAAACATATCGCCGTTTCCAAATTCCGTTGACAATACTTTTTTTCCAAAGTCAGCCACAAAAATAAATGTACCTGCAATATATGCATTGCCCCATGAATCAAGAGCAACAGACATTCCGTAATCACCGTAATTTCCACCAGCACGGCGCGCCCATTTCAGAATTCCGTCCATGTCATATTTGGCTGCAAATACATCGTAAAATCCTTTACTTGTAATTACTGTATTATCAAAATCTGCATCGCCGATAAATGCACCTGTAACAATCGCATTATCGGAGACATCAACTGCAATACCGTAACCGACGTCAATATCATTGCCTCCGGCACGTTTCGCCCAGTAAAATTTTCCGTCAGACATTATGTTAGCTACAAAAATATCGGATACTTCGCCAAAAGTATCGGATTTATTCGCTGTAATTTCTTTATCGCCGAAGATTGCCTTTTTCTCAAAACTACCGGTTAGAAACGCATTTCCACGTGTATCGGCAGCTATTGCAAATCCTTCGTCATCACCTTCTCCACCGGCTCTGACAGCCCAGTCCATTGAACCGCCCGGAAAATATTTAGCAACAAATATATCAAAATCTGCATATTCAACCTGAGTTCCGCCGCTGTTTAGGATTGTCGTTCCGAAAGACGCTTTTCTGCTGAACTTTCCCGTAACAAATATTCTGTCAGTCAAATCAGATGTAACTGATGTACCTTCATCATGAAACTCGCCGCCGTTTTGTTTTACCCATTGCATTTTACCTTCGGGAGTATATTTTGCGATAAATATATCAACCTGTCCGGCACTTGTAAGATTCACATTATCAAACTGGCTCGTTTGACTAAAACCGCCGGTTACGATGATATCGCCCTTAGTATCCACACAAACACTATTGCCGAAATCATCTCCGGTACCACCGGGGTTTTTAGCCCATTCCACCGAACCATCCGGCAGGAATTTAGCTAAAAATACATCGCTTTTACCAAGACTGTACAAGGCTCTTGTGTCAAACTCAATACTCTGGCTGAATCTTCCGGTAACAAATATGTTACCCCAAGTATCAACAGCCAATCCTGCTGCTATATCCTGACTTGTTCCGCCGACACTGCTTATCCATTCAACTTTACCCTTAGTATTTATTTTGGCTACGAAAATATCTTCTTCACCTCTGGAATTTAATTCGAAGCCATCAACCTTTAATGTGCCATCGTACTGTCCGGTTATATAAATATTACCTGAATTATCAAGAGCAATCCCCGAATGTTTATCCTCCCAGGCATTAAAAAAGTCGCTTCCCATATTTTTTGCCCATTCGGTATTATTCCCTGTATCGGGTTTAAGCTGGGTTACTTTCATCAGACAATTGACACTTGGGGTTTTGGGAATTTTTGCCCAGTCAAATGAACCGTCAGTAGCTTTTTGATTAACTACATTCCATGAAGAACCATTGTCATAGCTGTATTCGAGCCTTACTGTATCAGTATTAGGGATTCCTACCCAGCTTACAACCGTATCCGAACCAACGACAAATTTATCTCCGCCGTTAGGATTGGTTAGTCTTAGGGTTTTCACATTTGGTTTCTTGCCTGCAAATCCTGCACTTGCAAATATTTGTGTCGGGCATAGTGTATTTATTACATCAAACCTTGTCCAGACATAACTGACATCCAAAGGAGCAGTATATGTCATTCTTACCTTTTTACTTTCACCCTTATTCAATTTAAACGAATTTGGCATTATTTCAAAAGCGGGATTTGTTCCAACTATATCTATGACATTCATATTGCCGTTATTGGCTGTTATTGTTATTATTGAGTCTTTGCTAGTTCCGGGCAGAACGTTTCGAAAGAATACCGATTCAGGGCTGACACCAACACCATTTACGGAACCACCGGGCGTTGTATAACTATAATATTTATTTAAGGATGTCGGATAATAATCAATACTCATTACTCTTTCACTGCCGGAACAGGTATAGTCACTTTCCCAAATAATTTCGCAAGGTTGAACACCCTGTACTATTTTTAGAATTTGATTATAAATCGAAGTAACTTCATCGGATGTACTGACATTCTCAAACCATTGCCCGCCGGTAAGTTCGGTAATATCTTTTAGTACCTGAGGACAGTTCATACCCAAAGTTACAGCAAAAATTGTAACTTCTTGCTTCATTGCTTCATTTATAATAAGTGCTTCGGAAGGCGGGAAATTTGGTCTTCCGTCAGTCAGAAGTACTAATATTTTTTTGTTTTTCGCATTTTTTGATATAATCAAACCACCATACATTTCATCAATAAATGCTGCATCATAGTTAGTACCCCTTCCTATAAATAAGTCTTCAACTTTTAATAATAACTGCGGTTTGTTTGAGGTAAAATCCTGAATCAAGTAATTAACATCATCAAATGCAGTTATCGCACTCTCTGATTCGCCGTCCGGCATTGCAATAATCCATGCTCTGGCAGCAGCTTTTGCATAGAGCAGATTCCTTCCTCTCATAGAGCCTGATGCATCCATCACAAGTATAGTAGAAACCGGATTTAATGTAGTTTTGGTAAAACATTTTACGGATAATATTTTTCTGGTATAACTCTCTTCCTGAATATTAAAATCCTGAACACTAACGTCAGTAATTTGCTTTCCAACTGAATCAAATGCAAAAAATTTAGCTTTCATAATCGGGAATTCGGAGGCATCAATATCAAATACATCCAGAGTCTGTGAGTTGACACCTGCTGAGGACATCAGAAGTATAAAACTAAGTATAATATATCTCATAACGTTACCCATACTTTGACCGAATTCGGTTTGTAAATTAACAAAATTATTTTACATGACAAACAATTATTTTGTTTTTTCCTAATAATTGTTATAATAATTCATTTATTTTTTATAATTTGACGATAATTCTACAAAATATTAACTTTGTTTAATTATTTAATATTTACTTGATTTAATACAAAATGGTTAATAAATTTAACGTAAAAGATACTTCCTTTTTCTTATATTTTTCTGATGATTTTAATTATTTTGTCCGTATTAAAATATTTGATGATTTATTGAAAAAATTAATTAAATTTTATGGATTGCAAAAACTCTATGAAACCGTTAAATATTTTTGGTTCAAATAAATAATGTCAATTATATAGTTATTTAAACTAAATAAGTATTAAAATTTCGATTCTATAAATATACTATAAATATTATTATAATCCAAAATTAATTGTCAAAATAAGTGATATGCGACTTATAAAGTCGGCTTTTATAAACGCTCTATATTGGCATTTTAGATTCAATCAAGACATGTTTTATGCCCTACACCTGCGATTTCAATATACAGCCTCTAAACGCTCAAAAATAGTGTTCATTAATCAAGTGCTTTGATGATTATAGCAAAATATTTAATAAAACAATAAATATCAAAAATCGTTAACAATTAATTATAGATAATTTAAATTTGTTAAATGAATAAAACGATTGTTGCCGTTGCTACACCTCCGGGAATTGGAGGACTATCCGTTATAAGAATTTCGGGGGAAAGTGCTTTCGAAGTTATCAGCAATTGTTTTGTATCAAATCAAAAAATTGATTTTACTTTAAGAAATAGAATTTACTATGGAAAAATTATTTATAAAAATGAATTGATTGATTCTGTGACAGTATCAATTTTTATTGCTCCAAAATCTTATACAGGAGAAAATACCGTTGAAATCGGCTGTCACGGAAATACAATTCTTACATCCCGAATTGTGGATATTATTGTCGAATGCGGTGCATTTTATGCCGAACCGGGCGAATTCACAAAACGTGCATTTCTAAATGGCAAAATTGACCTGACTCAGGCAGAAGCTGTAGCTGATTTAATACATTCTGTGTCAGTTCCTGGAATTGAAACTGCTGCACGGCAATTGGACGGGAACTTCACAGTAAGATTAAAAGTTATGCGTCAGCAGCTTCTTGATATATCATCATTGCTTGAGCTTGAACTTGATTTTGCAGATGAAGGTATAGACCTTATTCAAAAATCAATTATCAGAGAAAAAATTCAGGAAGCAGAATCGTTTTGCAAATCGTTGATTGACTCATTTACTGCGTCTGAGATTTGCCGTTCGGGTTATTATGTAGGTATTGCAGGATATCCAAATAGCGGAAAATCTACACTTTTCAATACTTTATTGGGTCGAAGCCGCTCAATTGTAAGCGAAATAGCAGGAACGACAAGAGATTATCTTGAAGAAAATATCTATATTAACGGAATGCGCATTATTATTGCTGATACCGCCGGTATAAGAGATACTGTAGATTCAATTGAAATTGAAGGTATCAGGATGGTAGAAAGTGTTATTGAAAAAGCCAATCTTGTTATTGTGTTAAATGATTCACAGATTTCTGAAGACCATTCTCATAAACTTTCCGGAAGCATTGAACAAAAATACGTGAACAAAGAAGTACTTCTTGTGCAGAATAAAATTGATATTTCCGGTTTAGATAATTCTAATTATATTGGTGTATCTGCAAAAAGCGGGGAAGGAACTGACAAACTTAGACAATTGATATACGATAAAGCTGTCGGCAGTATCAATTCAATGAGCGATATTTTAATCAACAGCCGGCACAGACAGTTGCTTACGCAAGCCCGAGACAGCCTGATGACTGCTGTTTCTGCTCTTGATTCAGGGATGGATAATGAGATAATATCAATAGATTTGCGGAATGCAACCAAGATATTGGGAGAATTAACAGGTGAGACATGGAATGAAGAAGTTCTGGCAAATATTTTTTCAAGATTTTGTATAGGGAAATAATGTTCCACGTGGAACATATATCAAAAGAAATAGAATAAATGACAAATAGATTTGATATAATAGTGATAGGAGGCGGGCACGCCGGAATTGAAGCGGCTGTTGCCGGAGCAAAAATGGGGCATAATGTTGCAATACTTTCTATGGATTTGGATGTAATGGGTCGTCCATCATGCAACCCATCAATCGGCGGAAGTGCAAAGGGACATCTTGTCAAGGAAATTGATGCCTTAGGCGGGGTAATGGGAATGCTTGCTGACTCTGCCGGTTTGCATTTTAAAATGCTTAATAAATCAAAAGGACCGGCAATATGGTCGCCCCGAGCTCAGATTGATAAAGATTTATACCCATTATACGTTAAAAGGCTCCTTATAAATCAGAAGAACTTAACACTGATTAAAGGAACTGCCGTAGAAATTTTGGTAGAAAAAGATAAAATTAAAGGAATAATTACCGATGCAGGCGATGTTCTGAATGCAAAAGCTGTAATACTTTGTGCCGGAACTTTTCTAAACGGAATACTTTATACCGGAGAACAGGTTACAAAAGGCGGCAGAGTAGGGGAGAAGTCATCTGAAAGAATATCTGATATGCTTGAATATTACGGATTAGTTCGCGGCAGACTGAAGACAGGTACACCTCCGAGAATAAAGTCTGAATCTATTGATTATACAAAAGTAGCAATTGAACCGGGCGACGATGACCCAAAACCATTTTCATTCCGAACATCGGAAGTTAAGAATCAAATTGTATGTTACGGCACGGATACTAATTCTATAACACACGAAATTTTAAAAGAAGGATTTGAAAAGTCTCCAATGTTTACAGGACGAATAAAAGGTACCGGACCCAGATACTGTCCATCTATAGAAGATAAGATAAACCGCTTTTCAGAACGTAACTCACATAAAATTCTTCTCGAACCCGAAGGACTGCATACAAATTCTGTCTATGTAAACGGTTTTTCGACAAGTCTGCCGGTGGATATTCAATTACGCGGACTGAAATCAATCCCCGGACTAGAGCAGGCTGAGATGCTGCGTCAGGGCTACGCGGTGGAATACGACTTCTTTTTTCCCTATCAGCTTAGATTTACACTTGAGACCAAAGCTGTCAGCGGTCTATATTTCGCCGGTCAGATAAATGGTACATCAGGATATGAAGAAGCCGCTGCACAAGGACTGATAGCGGGTATCAATGCTTCTCTAAAAATAAATGGGATTGAACCACTTATTCTAAAAAGAAGCGAAGCTTATATTGGTGTAATGATTGATGACCTGGTAAATAAGAGTACTGAAGAACCTTACCGCATATTTACTTCGCTTGCAGAATACCGTTTACTTCTTCGGCAGGACAATGCTGACGAAAGACTTATGAAATACGGTCTTGATTTAGGTTTGATTCCTGATTCTGTATATCAAAAAGTATTGACAAGAAATGATATGGTGACTAAAGGTATTGATTTTGCAAAACAATTAAAACTCAAACCTGATTCCGTAAACGGTTATTTCGGTTCAATCGGAGAATCGGAAATTACGGCTACAAGCGACATCCATAATCTTGCAAGACGCTCTAAAACTGACTTGTCTATTTTATTCGGATTATCTGATTATAATGACTTTACATTTGATAAAATACAAAACAACAAGGATATACTTGAAAGAATAGAGATAAATATCAAGTATGAAGGCTATATAACCCGACAGCTTAAGGAAATCGAGTACTTTATACAAAATGAGAACAAACGTATTCCTGATTCATTTGATTACAATCGTCTTACATCACTATCGAAAGAAGCAATGGAAAAGTTAATCAAGATTAGACCTGCATCTCTTGGGCAGGCATCAAGAATTTCAGGTGTTTCAGCATCAGATGTATCTATTCTTTCTTTATATCTGAAATAAGTTTATTTTAGTATAATAATTTTGTAACAATTTAATAAATGTTTCACGTGGAACATTCTTATGATGAAAAAAATATTGATTTTAGGTAAACAAAGTCCGATTGCTGTTGCTATTTACGAATTTATTCTCAGAGAAACAGACTGGAAAGTAAATTTGGAACTGGATAACTATGATTCTATTGTAACAAACGGTGAAATCATTCCAAAACTAATTTTATATGATAAAAAAACTTTGCGAAAGGTAGTACTTGAATACGGTCCTAATTACATAATAAATTGTATAAGTTTTGACGACCCAGATAATTGCGAACATAATAAAAAAGAAGCATGGGATTTTAATGTCGGTACGATTGAGGCACTCGCAAAAGCTGCATTTATGACAGAATCAAAACTAATCCTGTTTTCTACAGATAATATATACAATGGTTTGAATGGTCCTTATAACGAGGAACATTTACCTGACCCGGCAAATTATTTCGGCAAGACAAAACTCGGATGTGAGAACTTCTGTATTTCGAGCAATGCCTCATTTATATCTGTCAGAATTCCTGAATATTATGGCAACAATAACAGTATCGGTAGTAATATTTTTTACAGACTTATAAATAAAGAGCATGTTGAGCTGGCTGTAAATTCGTTTACAACACCTGTTCTGCTTGACGACATTGCATTAGCAGTAATTAAAATGATTGATAAAGAGAGAAGCGGCTTTTTTAATCTTGCCGGACCTGACTATATCAGCCAGTATGAATACGGGATGAAAATAGCAGAGTATCTCGGATTGGACAAGCAGCTGCTCGAACCTTATACATACAGTCCGCAGAAGGATAAGGCGAGGATGCTATTACGCGGCGGATTAATTAATTTAAGAACTGAAACTGATTTGAACATGAAATTCGTCAATCTTCATTCCGGTCTGACAACAGTTCGTTTTCAGATAAATTATAATTCTTAAGAAGGAAATATCTATGAAAATTATTGCAGCTTTTGACGGTTTTTCTCCTGAAATAAGTAATTTTTTTGAAAATCTGACCCATAATAACAACAAATTATGGTTTGATGAAAACAGAAAGTTTTATGAGAAAGAAATTAAGGATAAGTCAAAGTTATTTGTTGAATTGATGGCAAAGCATTTTTTTGATAATAATCTGCCGTTTATATCAGATTCAAAATTAAGTCTGTTCAGGATTAACCGTGATATACGATTCTCTGCAAATAAAGACCCTTATAAAACTAATCTGGGTGTATTCTTCCCTTATAGTGAAAATCCTTCACTGGTATCTAAAGAATTTTCCCTCGGACTCTATATTCATTTTGAGAAAGGCAAATCTTTTATAGCTTCCGGTTTGCACAGTCCTGATACCCAAACTCTGAAAAGTCTGCGGAATCAGATTGCCGATAACTATGAAGAATTTCTGATAATTGTAAATGATAAATCTTTTAGAAAGAATTTTCCTGATACTTTCTCATCTCAGAAACCGCTCACCCGATTATCAGGATTTCCTAAAGACCATCCTGCTGCTGAATATCTAAAGCAAAAAGACTTTTCCTTTGGATTAAAGATTTCCGACGATGTATTTTTCAACAATAAATTAGGCTCTTTCATAATTGAAAAAGCAAAATCAAGCAAAAATTATTTGCAATTTTTATATAATGCAATTTATAAACAGTAAAAACAGAAATTTATGAACAGTATAAGTTTTAACAGAGCAGATGTTATCTTATCGGCAGCCAAAAATAAAGTAATTGCCGTAATCGGAGATGTAATGCTCGACAGGTATTTTTGGGGTTCGGTAACAAGAATTTCACCTGAAGCACCCGTTCCGGTTATAGATGTTGAAGATGAAAGTCTGCATCTGGGCGGGGCGGCAAATGTTGCCCAAAATTTAAAATCACTCGGCTTAGAACCGCTTTTGTGCGGTGTACTGGGTAATGACAATTCAGGCAAAAATTTTATTGAGATTGCAAATCAACTCGGAATCAATCCAGATGGTTTGTTTATTGATGATGGACGTCCAACAACAGTAAAAACAAGAATAATCGGCAATAATCAGCAGATTGCCAGAATTGACAGAGAAGTACGACATGACATTTCACAAGAGGGATTAGCTCATATAATCAATTTATTAAGCAAAATAGATGATTTATCGGGTATTATAATTGAAGATTATAACAAGGGAACAGTTACAGAAAAATTGATTGACTCAGTTATTTCTTATGCAGTTTCGCGTAATATTCCGGTATATGTTGACCCAAAAAAAGCTAACTTCTTTTCTTTTAAGGGTGTTACGGTGTTCAAACCAAATCGTAAAGAGGCTCAGCAAGCTCTGAATTTACCTCTTATTAACGATGAAGATGTTGTAAATGCCGGTAAAAAGCTGCTCAATCTTTTAGAATGTGAAAATGTACTTATTACACTTGGCGCCCAGGGTATGATGCTTTTTGAGAAAAATGGCAAAATATCCTCTGTTATGACAAATGCCCGTCATGTCTCAGACGTATCAGGAGCGGGTGATACAGCTATAGCAACTCTGGCAGCATCCATATCAGGAGGTGCTTCTATTGGCGAGGCATCTGTAATGGCAAATTTCGCGTCGGGAATTGTATGTGAAAAACCTGGCATTGTATCAATCGAAGTAGATGAATTAATTGATTGTATCAGGAATAACAAATAAATGCTAATATCACGTCAAACATTGGCAGAGCTCTGCAGAGAGGCTAAATCCGAAGGTAAAACCATTGTATTTACAAACGGGTGTTTCGATATCATTCATGCAGGTCACATTGCATATCTTAACGATTCTAAAAAGCTTGGAGATATTTTAGTGATAGGACTTAATTCGGATGATTCTGTCAAACGTCTGAAAGGACCGTCCAGACCCTATAATAACATAAATGACAGAGCAGTGGTTTTATCAGCTCTTAAACCGGTTGATTATGTTTCTGTCTTTGAGGAAGATACTCCGCTTGAGTTAATAACAGCTATTTTGCCGGATATACTGACCAAAGGCGGAGACTACAATCCCGATAATATAGTCGGAGCAGATATTGTCAGAGCCGGTGGAGGCAAAGTGGTTGTAATAAATTATGTTGAAGGTAAATCAACTACTTTAATCATTGACAAACTAAAGAAATAATATAATGAAAAATAATTCCGGCAGACTAAGTAGTTTTATGATTGTTATTGGGATATTTTTTATGCTGATTAATTCATGCGGAAACAAGGCATCAGATAAACCAAATCCTAAAATGGATTTGAATTTATACAAAAAGGCAACTGCTACTATTGCTCCTCCGGGGTTAACATATAAGATTATAGATAAAATACCGCACGACATAAGTGCTTATACACAGGGTCTCATTTATTTTAATGATTATCTTTATGAAAGTACAGGGCAGTACTTTGAGTCATCAATAAGAAAAGTAAACCCTGCAACCGGAGACGTTCTCAAAAAAGCAAGTATTCCCGATGCATATTTTGGAGAAGGCATAGCGATATTTGAAAATACAATTTATATGCTGACCTGGCAATCACGTCAGTGCATGATAATAAATTTAGAAACATTTAAAATTGAGAATACATTTTCATATTCAGGAGAAGGATGGGGTCTGACCGATGACGGCACTTCATTGATTATGAGCGATGGAACCAATTTTCTGAAGTTTATTGACCCATCATCACGAACTGTGACAAAAACAGTTCCAGTATCATTCAATTCAAGACCTGTATCCCAATTAAACGAATTGGAATATATTGATGGAAAAATTTGGGCAAATATATATAACGAAGATAGAATTGCTGTAATTAATCCTGTTACAGGCAATATCGAAAACATAATTGATTTTAGTGAACTGCGGGATTTTGAAAGGGGAAACCCACACGCGGAAGTTCTAAATGGGATAGCGTATAATAAAATTACAAAGGAAATATACCTGACAGGCAAGAACTGGAGCTATTATTACAGAATTAAAATAAATTAATTATTTTTTTGCAAACTTTTTTCATTTTAATGTGTCAGTCTAAGTGTAAGAAATTACAAATTTTTAAAAACTTTTTTTGGAGTGTTGTTTAGATAAATATAATACCTAATTATTTTGTTTATAATTGGTAATCTGCCTATTACATAGATGTACATCGTGACTATTTAACTCTTGTTTATTTATGGAGCTTTTTATGAATATAGTACATGGTGTTGCACCTGAAAGAGTTCTGGAGCTTAGGCAGAATGTAGAAAGCAAGGAAGTTTATCTTGCATTTAAACGGCTCTTCGATTTATCCTTTTCCCTCCTGCTAATCATCCTTTTTCTGCCATTAATGGCTGTTGTCTGCATTATTATCAAGTTAGCTTCGCCCGGACCTGCAGTTTTTAAGCAGATTAGAGTAGGTTTGTTTGGAGAAGAATTTATAATGTATAAATTCAGAACCATGTATGTGGGTGACCATAACGCTCTTGAGAATTTCGTCTCGGAAGACCAATTGAAACAAAGTGTTTATAAAAAAACTGATAATGACCCGAGAATAACACCTTTCGGCAGATACTTACGAAAAACCAGCATAGATGAACTTCCTCAACTGTTCAACATACTGATTGGCGATATGAGTTTAGTAGGTCCACGTCCGACTATTCAATTTTATTTCTCTTCATATCCTATGGAAAAGGAGATGCGTTCTGTCGTAAAACCCGGATTAACAGGATACTGGCAAATAAAAAACAGAGGTAACTCAGCTACTATATTGGATATGATGGATTATGATATGGAATATATTGATAATCTGAGTTTATATCTTGATTTAAAAATTCTGCTTCTGACAATACCAACTGTTCTAAAGTGTGAAGGGGCGGTATAATTATCATAAACCTCCATTTATTCGTTTATAAACGGAGGTTTTTTAAAATATATGTATTTTACTGCAAATATTAATTCGGGCTTATATTGACAATTGTTCCTACATCCTCGATGTCAATATTCTCCCATGATTTAACCGGACAGGCAATTATCAGCCCGTCACCATATACCTGAATAAAATGTTTCCATTCTTCGGAATTCAGTCCAATTGCAAGATTGAACTTCTGGCGTGCGGCTTTCATCTGTTTTATGAAACTTTCAGGCATCAGATAAAGTTTTGATTTCTCATCTATCAGAAGGTGGTCTGATAAATTATATTTCCGAAAGTGACAGAATTCGTATGCTATCTCATCCAGTTTAAAATTTATATACGCTAAGTCGGTCTTGATTTTGATTTCAAAAATACGGTCGTTAAAATAATCCTCGAAATAGAACTGCAAATAGCCGTTCTTGAACTCTATTGCGTCCACCCTCGAATCACCACGCAAATCCTGTAAAGTCATTTTTCTATATTAATTTATTAAAAAATCAAATATAATGAATTTTGAATATATTACAGTATTATTTCTTTATGAAGTTACAATCAAATTGATTCAATCTGCAAAATAATATCAATTTTATATCATTAATTGTATCAGAGTGTTATTTATTTTGTTTTATTGGTATAAGGTGATTTTATTTGTATATAATTTTTAGGCAAATAATTAAAACTAAATTGAAATGGATAAATTTGTAATACAAGGCGGCACTAAACTTCAGGGAACTGTAAATGTTTCAGGTGCCAAAAACGGTTCACTTGCATTAATGCCGGCAACACTTCTTGCTCCGGGAACATATCACTTAGGCAATACACCGAATCTGCGTGATGTATGGACTATGTCCCGTCTGATGGGCTCTTTGGGTGCCTTTTGCGAGTTGAATGATAACCATCTTTTTATAGACACACGTGAAATCACTCATTTTGAGGCTCCTTACGAACACGTCAAAAAAATGCGTGCTTCATTTTATGTTCTGGGTCCACTGGTTGCACGGTACGGAATTGCAAAAGTTTCTCTTCCGGGTGGTTGTGCCTGGGGACCAAGACCGGTTGACCTTCATCTGAAAGGATTAGAGAAATTAGGTGCAGAAATCGAACTTGAGCAGGGTTATGTAATTGCTAAATCTGCAAAGCTGCACGGCGGCAAGGTGCATTTTGATATTTCAAGTGTCGGTGCAACAGGAAATGTCCTGATGGCTGCCACGCTTGCAAAAGGCTCAACACTGATTACTAACGCTGCACTTGAACCGGAGATTACTGCTCTTGCACGTATGCTTGTCAAAATGGGGGCAAAGATTAACGGTATCGGCACCTCGGAACTTGAGATTGAAGGCGTTGACTCGCTGAGACCGGTTGACGAAGAGACAATTCCCGATAGAATTGAAGCGGCAACATTCCTTATTGCAGCAGCTATGACCCAGGGTAAAATCGAACTGAGAAAAACCAATCCTTACCATCTTACTTCAGTAATTGCGAAATTGGAAGAATCAGGTGCCGAGATTGATGTAAATTCGGATACAATTACTCTTGAGATGAATCAGCCGCCCATTCCAACCGATATCATTACCGCAGTATATTCAGGTATTCCTACAGATATACAGGCGCAGTGGACAGCATATATGCTTATGGCTGAAGGCAATTCCAAAATAACCGACAACGTTTACAGAGACCGATTCAAACACGTACCTGAACTTATTCGTTTAGGTGCCGATATTGATATAATTGATAATGCTGCAATCGTAAAAGGCGGTAAAGCTTTAAAGGGAGCTCAGGTTATGTCGTCGGACTTAAGAGGAAGTGCCTGTCTGGTTCTTGCTGCGATGGCTGCCGAAGGCAATACTGAATTATTCCGTGTATATCATCTTGACAGAGGATATGAAGACCTTGAGAAAAAACTCAACACTCTCGGAGCTAATATTAAGAGGGTTAAGACTGATATAATTTAAGATATTAAAGAGTATGTCAGAACCACGGATTTAACAGATTACACTGATTCCACGGATTTATAATCAGTGAAATCCTTTAATCCGTCTAATCCGTGATTCTGACAAATTTAATGTCATCAAATCTACACTTCCGACGGTTTCGCGACTTGCGGAAGGATTTTCATTTCCTTTCAAATTATGCAACTTTAGAGGATAATAGTTTTTGTTACTTATAATTTAATATACTGATTATTATTTTCCTATTACAACGGATATTTATTGTTCTTTTTTGTCCGTCACAACGGACATTTATTGTACTTTTTTGTCCGCTATATCGGACATTTTTGAATTTCTTATGTTTGTTGAATAGGACTATAATGGATATTTTTGAATGCTTATAATAATATCATTATTATCTTCTATACATTAAGGACATCCCGTTTACTTCTCATAAATTTTGCTTAACACTTCTTCCGATATTCCTGCTTTTTTTGCTTTATGATAATAATACATAATAGAATCTTTATTTCCTAATTCCTTAAAGCATACAGCAAGATTATAATATGTGGCAGGGTTGCCGGGTTTTAATTTCTCATATTTTCTGTAATACTCAATAGTCTTATCGCGGGTGTCGGTTATATAGCTCAATTCAATCAGATAATCAAGTGTTGTTTCATTATCGGGATTTATTTCATAAGCTTTTTGAAAATAAGTGTATGAATTTCGCGGCTCTCCTGAGTTATAATACAAATTTGCCAAATCAAGCTTAACAGTTTCGCTTTCATGGAAAATGTCTTCTATCTTTTTCATTTCGGCGGCAGCAGATTTGATATCACCTTCATCAATATAAATCTTTGAAAGCATAGCATATCCGAGATGTTTATTCTCAGAGCCTGAATTTGACAAAAGATTCAGATATTTTTTTGCATCGTCTTTTCTTTTCAGTACATAAGCATAAAGTGCCAAATTATATAAATATCTTTCATTTTTTTCGTATTTATATGCCAATTCTGTATAATAAAATGATTTATCAAGTTTTTCCTTATTATCATCAGTCAGAACAAATGTTGACGGATTTGTAATTTCTATATCTTTTTTAAAGTATTGCCGGAGAATGTCGTAATTATTGCTTTTTGCATAATCGGGCAGATACTTAATTTCAGATATACTTATCATTCTGTCTAATGACATTTTCTCATTTGAATTTATATAAATCCAGGGGGCTGTTTGAATAATAGATATGATTATTGCTGCATAAATCCCATAAGTGCTTTTAACCATATCAGAAAGCAAAACAGTTATTATTAAAAATATCAATGGATATGCAATAATCGAAAACAAGTCCCAATCTCGCACAAAACTTATATCGGCTTTGAAAACAAGCATAAATAATAAAGCCGATATTACAATTATAAGCAGAAATATAATCCTGCTGTTTTCACTTTTTATTACAGCTTTCCAATTTACAAAAGGTAATAATACTACAGCAGGAACAACTAAAAATATCTGATTGATAATGTCATTCCAGTGGAGCAAATCTATTATTCCGTAACCGGCTTTTGACGAGAAAAGACTTAGAATGTGATTGACTTTTGTTAGTCCGCCTATGTATTTATCAGGTGTGAATCCCAAAATATATAAAAATGCTGAAACAAAAATGACTAACCCTATAACTAATAATACCGGCTGAATGAATTTAAATAAATCCCTGCCGGCAAATCCTTTTTGAAGTGTTAATTTGTAGTAAGCAAACAGTATTGCAGGGGAGAATATGATGGCCGTTGGTGATATAAAAAAAGCTGATACAAGCCATACCGCAGGATAGAGTGAATATTTTGATGTTTTTAACATCAATAGTGTACTCAAAAAGTACCCAAGAAGGAATGTATAATAAAATGGATATGATTCGACATATCCAAAGTATATCTGAGATAATCCGCTTGAAAATACAAATAAGCCTGCTAAAATGAACTGTTTTGTATCTGTGAAAAGTTTTCTGCCGATGAAATAGAAGATAAGTATTGAAATTATGCCGCTTAGATAACTTATTAACCTCCAGACAAATAATGCAGTGAAACCTATAGGTTTTGCAATTTTATCATAAAAAGCAATTGTGAGATAATTCCCCAACGGCGAACCGGATGAGTAATATTGCAGCGCTTCGGTATTACGAAGTCTGAGATAACCGTCACCGAGAAAGAATACCGACTGGCTAAATACTAAGAATAGAATGAATGAAGCAGCAAGAGTGATAAGCAGTTCTTTATTTCCGAATTTAACTTTACTTAATCCGGTATCAAATGCAAAATAAGAATTTTTTGTCAGTAAAATTCCGCCTGCTAAAGCAAAGCAGACAGCCAGTGGAATTCCGAAAAATCCCCATAAATTAATTCCCCACAAATAATTTAATCCTGATACACCTCCGAACAGGAATATAAACAAAGCTGTTATACCCGAATAAAGCAAAATTTGTCAGCCTCCGGTTAATGTGTGAATTTTATTAATTCTTGTTGAATGTCTGCCTCCCTCAAAATCAGTCTCAAGAAATTTCTTCACTATATCAAGAGCAAGTTCCGGACTAATTAATCTTGAGCCCATTGTCAGAATATTAGCATTATTATGGCTTCTTGCCATTTCTGCCATTTGGACATTAATACAGTTTGCTGCTCTGATTCCGGTGACTTTATTTGCAGTAATTGCCATACCTGTACCTGTTCCGCATATTAATATTCCAAAATCAGAATCTGCGGTTGCTACTGATTTTGAAGCCGGATATGCACTATCAGGATAATCGAACGAATCATTTGAAAATGTACCAAAGTCAACTACCTGATATTTATGTTCATTGAGGAAATTTTTGACCTTCTCTTTTATCTCGAATCCCGCGTGGTCGGACGCTAAAGCTATTTTCATAATATTCTCCGTTTGTATTTTTTAACCTTATTAACAATAACAACTTATAAAACTATTCAATATTTATCATTTTTTTTTCCACATTCTGTTAAGAACTTAACAGTTTCTTAACTTAAAATCAATTAGCAATTTGTGGAAAAATTATGTAATTCTAAAATTTAATTTCTTATCAACATTCGTGTTGATAAATAAAAGTTGTCAACACACTTATCAACACTCATTTTTCAATTTTCACAGTACATAAATTTTATATTTTACAATATTTTACTGACTTCACTAAATAAAAAACTAACTTATCAACAGTGTATAAAAGTAATAAACATAATCTTATTTAAGCAAAATCAAAAAATAGAAATATGTTAATAATTATATTTTGTCGAAACCGGTATATGGAACCAGACATGAAGGAACCGATACAGAACCGTCTTCGTTGAGATAAGTCTCGAGCAATGCAACCATAATACGTGATGTAGCAAGCCCGCTGCCATTAAGTGTATGAACAAACTCCGGTTTGGCAGATGGCTCGGGGCGGAATCTGATATTTGCTCTTCGTGCCTGAAAATCGGTAAAATTTGAGCAGCTCGACACTTCAAGCCAGTTTTCTTCTCCAGGCGACCAGACTTCTATATCATAAGTCATAGAAGATGAAAAACTTGTATCTCCTGAGCATAAAAGCAGTAATCTGTAATGAAGTCCGAGAGCCTTGACAATATCTTCGGCTTCATTTGTCAAATCCTCAAGTCTCTGCCATGAATCTTCCGGACGGACAAAATTAACCATTTCTACTTTATTGAATTGGTGAACTCTCAAAAAACCGCGTACATCTTTACCGTAACTTCCTGCTTCACGACGGAAACATGGTGAATAACCGCAGTATTTAATAGGCAAATCAGGTGTTGATAGCATCTCGTCACTATGGAAATTGGTCAGAGGTACTTCGGCAGTAGGTATCAGAAACATATCATCTTCGGTTGCATGATACATATCTTCTGCCATTTTAGGAAGCTGTCCTGTGCCAAGCATCGAATTTCTGTTTACCAAAAATGGAGGGAGAAGCTCGGTGTATCCATGATTGTCGGTATGAAAATCAATCATAAAATTGATTAAGGCACGTTCGAGTTTGGCTCCTTTGCCTTTATAAAAGGCAAATCCAGAGCCGGATACTTTGCCGCCTCTTTCAAAATCAATTATATCAAGATTACGTGCTATTTCGATATGATTTTTCTTAATTGCCTGAATTTTGGGATTACCCCATTGACGAACAATTTTATTATCTGCTGCAGACTTACCTACCGGAACATCAGGACCGGTCATATTTGGGATTCTAAGCACTACCTGTTCAATTTCTGCCTCAATAAGCCGCAGTTCTTCATCAAGAAGTTTTATTTTGTCTGACACGTCCTTCATGGACGCAATTTTATCATCAGCATCCTGCTTATTTTTCTTTAATTCGGCGATTTCTTTTGAAACTACATTTCTAATATTTTTAAGAGACTCTACTTCCTGTATAACTTTTCTTCTTTTTTCGTCAAGTTCCAATATTGAATCTACCTGAGTAGATTCGTTTTTATTTTTTATATTCTCTCTGACTAAACCAATGTTTTCACGAATAAATTTTAAATCAAGCATTTTATTAAACCTAAAAATTAAATTTTACATATTTATTAATACAAAAGTAGTTAAAACTATAATAATTATTATAATTATGATTGTAATTGTTGAAAATAAGAATCTACTTTCGACTTTAATACATATCCATTTTTTTCACAAAATAAACTTTAAAGTGTGGCAGATCTTTGCTTAATCATTATAACTTTAAAATTTTTCTTACAAAGACATTGATTCCATTATTGATTTTTACAAAATAAACCCCTTTTGAAAATGCCTTGGAATTCCATTCATAAATTATTTTGTTTTCATTTATTTCAGATTTAAGGTTTGAACTTACTACTGAACCTGACAAATCCAATATTTCAATTTTTGCTTTGGAAAATTTATCTAAATTTAATTCAATCTGAATTTTTTCGGAAAAAGGATTTGGAAATATATTTATTAGTAAATCATTTTCAGACTGCAAAACCATATCAGCTAAATTTCCTGTTTGAAAAATCTGTAAATTTAAAGGTTTTATAGTCCAGTTAAATTTGCAGGTTAAAATTGAATCTTTATAAAAATAACCTTCGGTTACTTTATCAATTTCATTTGAATCTTTATAATAATTAATCAGATGATTATCAATACTGATACTGTCAGGAATAAAATCCGGTTTTATTACTTTAACAAATATTGTTCTGCTTTTAGACATACCAGCATATTCATTTCCGTCAATTTCAAAATTCAAATTAATGTAATTTGTTTTGTTTTCAGCACTGATTTTTGTTATAAAATATTTATTGTTTGATATTGAAGTGGGTGAAATGCCGTCATCTTCATATAAGTCATAACTACTTTTTGAAACTGATTTATCCGGGTAATAATTAAAAATAAGAGTATCATAATTAAATTTTGAAGTATTCATCATTATAGGTGCAAAAGGAATAATACTTCCTGCTTTCACAAATACAGGTATTTTTGAAATATCTACCGGATAAAAAATAGTTTTATTGCCTGAAATAGTTTCATTTGACCAAAAATCAATCCAATTTCCATCTGGTAAAATAACATTTCTGCCAACCGATGCAGAATCATAAATAGGGGCAACTAAAAACGATTCACCCCAATAATATTGGTCATCTGAACTGTAAAACTCTGGCTTATCATAATACCAAAACATTGGTCTTGCAAGAGGATAACCAAATACTGTATTTTGATATGAAAGATTATAATTATAAGGTAATAACTGATATCTCAAATTCATATATTTTCTCAAAATAGGCTGAACACTTTCATCATAATATACTGGTTCGGCTTGAGGAGATGGACCACAAACATGAGCTCTCATTATAGGAGAAAATGTTCCAAATTGCATCCATCTTGTATAAAGCTCAGAATCAACTTCAAAAGGACCGGTAAATCCTCCGATATCAGAATGAAGATAACCAATTCCACTAAGACCGCCACCAAGCATAATATATATTTGAGCTAATATTTGAGAATAACTTCTCGACGCATCACCGCACAATGGGAATGGAGAATATCTTTGAATACCTGCCCAACCTGCTCTTGTCATAAAAAATTTTCTAATATCAGGGAAATCTTTGTCGTAACCATTTGATAACATACTTAACCATTCATTTGCAAACAAATTATGAAATTGCAAATAAAAGCCCGGTTGAAATGTTAAATCCCAGGGATGAACATCTGGTTCACCCATATCACACCACCAACCACTAATTCCATCATTCATTAAATTTTTATATTTATTCCAAACCCATTCTTTAGTATCTTTTCTAAAAAAGTCAAGAAGTGATTGATCTTCGTAAATAATATTCATAATAGGTACATTATTATTAGTATCTTTAGCAAATAAATTTTTTTCAATAACTTCCTTATAATTAAATGACTTTTTTGCAATATATGGTTCTGTAATAAGAACTGTTTTTATTCCTAAATTTTGCAGCTTATTTATTACTGCTTTATGATCTCCCCATTTTTCATAATTCCATTGATAATTACCAAAATCTGCAGGTGATCCAAGCCATGATAAATCAAAAATTATTGCATCTAATGGAAATTCTCCAGATTGCATATCATCCAGAACCTTATATAACTCTTCAGTATTGTTATAATAAGCTTTTGATTGTAAATAACCCAAAGCCCATCTTGGAGGTAAAGGCTGGTAGCCAGTGAGATTTAAATATTTTTGTAAAATAGCACTATAAGAATTACCAATAAATAGAAAATATGAAAAAGTCCCCGTTAGTGAATTATATTGAAGTATTTTTGAATTATTTTCATTAATTGGATTAAAGGCAAGGCTTGAGTTATCAATATAAATACCATAATGTTTAGAAGAAATTAATAAAGGGATACAAGTATTTAACCAATCTTCTCCTAATTCATAACCAAACTTATTTTGATTAAAATACATAAGCATTTTACCTGAACGATTTAAAGGAATTGCTCTCGAACCACCACCAAACATTGCTTCGTCATCAGCTAATTGCATCCTTATACCTCTATAACCTTGTTTTGCAAAAAAGCCTGATTGATCTTCAATTAACAGATCGGATTTTTTATAATACTGCATTTTTATAGGTGTTTTTTGTATTCGAATTTCAAGACTATCCGTCGAAAGTGTTAAGTAATCGCCATTATCTTTAAAAACAGCTTTTACTTTTTGTGGTTTTAATATAACAACATAAGAAGTATCAGAATTATATGTAAAATCTGTATGGAGATTAACTTTAATAATTTCCGGTGTAAATGGAATTATAGAAAAATTGCTGTTATCACAATGAATTTTAAGTGTATCATTTTCATAAACGTATGAAATGAAGTTTAAATTTTCAAATGCCGGATCTTCTTCACAAAGAAGATGAAACTGAGTTAAAATTAAAATGCCGATAGCTAAAATTATTATTTTCATGTAAAATTTAAAAAGTTTATTGGAACAAAATGCAATATAATAAATTAATAGAACATTATGTAAAAATAATTTACTATTTTTTAAAATAGAATTCCCATCTTTTCCTACTTCACTATCAATAACTGCTCTCTTTTCAAAGTCCACGGTGCAGTCAGATGAACAGAATACACACCTGTTCCCAGTCCGCTGATATTGAATGTGTAGTCATTTTCTTCATAGATTTTATTTAGTCTGCTGAATTCGGATTTTGCAACTTTACGTCCCTGATAATCATAGATTACGATTGAGAAACTGCCTTCCTCCTGAGTGCCAACCGTAACTTTCAGGTCTCCGTCCGCGGGATTAGGTGCGACTTTCATAGAAGTTTGTTTGAACATCTGCAAACCGCTTAAATCATTTACGCAGCCGTCAACATTTAACGTGCCGCCGGTAAATCCTGCGAAATAGCGGTCTTTTGTAAGTTTCGCATCTTCGATTTTGATTTGAGAGGTTTCAGACCTACCCAAAAGTGCTCTGCCGAAAATCACATTTATTTCAGACTTTGTTTGACTGAAATCACCATCAGCCTTGATTTTTATAATTCTCTCATTACCAACAATTGCATTTGAAATTATGCCGCCAAATTTCACATCATCAGGCAAAAAATATTCTTTATCAAATGAGACTTCAATTTCATATTCTGTAGTTAGATTCTGCGGTTCAGGACATATTATCTCACCTAAAATTGGAATTTCAAGTATCTGACCGGCTACGGAATAATGCTCACCAAAAGACAATTCAATCACTTGTTTCGCTGATGCAGAAATTGGAATTGATTTTACAAATTCACAAGGTTCAGTCGAATGGAACACTAATTCATCATCATAAATACCGGCATCCTGCGGCTTAAATATTATTTCGAGATTTACAACTTCACCGTTCTTAAATGTTCTGATATACGAACTGTAATTGACAATTTCAAATGAATTACTTTTCGTAGTAATGCTTGAAATTGTTAAATCTGTACTGGTTTTTATTGTCATTTGTAATCTTAAAATTTGAGAATCACCAACGCAAAGTGGTCCTTCATAAATTAAAATCCCCTTATTAAGTTCGATATCTGTATTATTTTTGAAAATCTCAATTTCAGCAGAATCAGAGCATCCGAATTCATTTTTTACAATTAATTGGTATGTTCCCGCATCGTGAACCGTGATAGATTCGGTAGTTTCACCTGTTGACCAGAGATAGTCATGATATTTTGCTTTTGGATAAATTCTGGTTGAATCATCAAAACAGAGATGCGTCTTATCGGAAGCGATTTCCAACGCTAAATCTGCCTGAGAAGAGATTTCTATTGAAGCAGTATCAGAGCAGAGATTTTCATTTGTTACTATTAATTGATAACTCCCGGGTTTCTTTATGTCTATACTTTCGGTGGTATCACCTGTTGACCATAAATATTTATATCCGGCTTTTGTTTCAGCACTCAGGAATGTTTCTCCATAACAAAATATACAATCGCTCTTAATTACTGCTTTCGGAGATTCCAGAACTTTTATATATACCGAATCATAAATAATATTGCTGTTAAATTCCATTTTAACTTTGTAAAGTCCTTCATCCGACATTTCAGCATCGGGAATTATGACTGTTTTGCCGTTATATTGCTTCCCGTCGGGAGCAGTCCAGACATATTGATTACCTGTATAATCGGGCCAGGGTTTTGCTGTCAGAATTAACGGCTGCCCATCACAAAATGAACCTTGAACAGGATTAACCTGAAAATCAAGTTGGTCAATCAATATATTGGGTAAACCCCAGTTCCATCCCCACCACCAATAGTATGTTGAATCCAATTTTGAAACAGTATATTCACATAAATTTCCTTTTAGATTAGGTTTATTAATAACCCTTAAACTGTCGGAACCAACATAAATTTTTCCATTGGGTGCTAACTGTAGATATCCTGCATGTCTTTGGGTAATATCAATAGTATTCTTTTTAATATAATTCTCGTCAAGTGTTGAAATATCCATTTGATGCAAAAAATGACCGGACCAATTTCCATCCCCTGTCCCATCCCAACCGGACAAATAAATCATTTTTCCGTCAGGTGAAAACTCAAGTCCGAACGGATAACTATAATATGTTCCAATCTTCAGTGTTACCAGAGATTCTATTCTGCCGTTCAAGTTATCAAATTTACAAATTTCTAATTTTCCTATAGATTCCTGCGAAAGATTCCACGGATCATTCCGCGTAATGGCTATCATATCCCCAAAGATATTTGCTTTCATTACACCTATCCACCATGATGCGGAAATACAATTGACTGTGCTGATAACAGCATTGTTTTCAATTCCATTCTCAGTCAAAAGATAGGCAAAAATATTTAATGAAGAATCTTCGACTGCTAATATCCAGATGTCTTTTTTATTGGCATGTCTTACGGCGGTCATTTGTCCAATGGTAGCAAACTTGCCTAATCTTGTATTAATTGACGAATATTGACCGTTCCCCTCATTTAAGTTTAAATCAACAACCGAATAGTTTAATCCCCTGCTCGGCGGAAGTATGACTTCATCATTTTTCATTGTAGGGAAGGGCTTATCGGTAGTAAAAATATAGTAATTATTATTTTGCCCGGGCTGTTTAAGAATTATTGTTGCCTGTACAACTCCGCTTGCCGAATCCTTGTATTTCTCATAATCACCGCCCCAGCCGCCCCAGCCACCCCAACCATTCCATCCACCAGGACCGCTTTTCAATTTTGATATTCCGTCTTTTGTACTTAAAAGTTGGGGATTACCGGCATAAGAATAGGCATAAGTTCCATTTGACGACAAAAGTAATTTGCCTTCAGGAGAAGATATGGATGAAAATGCATTAAATGCAGGCATTATACCTTTTCTAACAAAAATCGGTTCACCGTCAGGAGTGTCAAATGTCATAATTGTACTTAAAGAATCATAACCATAATAATGTTGTCCCATTTCCCAATTAAAATTTTCCTTTTGGCAGTAAACTGTCGAAGTGCTGAATAGCACAATGATAAAGACTAATAAGTTTTTCATTTTTTCACCTTTATTTTATTAAAGTAACTTTCTGCAAATCAATTCCATCAACGGAGTTCAAAACTATAAAATATAATCCGGAATTTGTAATTATTTCTGATAATTCAAAATGCTTTTCAGTTTTTGAATCTGTTTGCCAATTTGTTGAATACAGCATTTCACCTGCAATTGTAAAAATTGAGAATTTGTAATTACCTGCACTGCCGCAGTAAGCAATTGCCGAATTGCCCTGAATTCTGTCATATTTCAAACTCAGAAATGTACCTTCTCTGATTTTAATACCTTTTAAGTCAGGATTGCAGATTTCATTAGTTTTTATTGAACCGTCTTTAGCATTTGGAATTAAATACGGAGTACTAAATTCTAAACTTTCTATTCTGACTTTAGTAAATCCTTCATTCGTAAATAATATCTTTCCGGTAAAATCAGAAATTTTATTTAACTCATCAGATATTATAACATCATTAAATTCAATATTAAATGCCGCCGAATCTTTTAGTTTTTCAACAGAATACTGACCGAAAGTTAAATTATCAACATTATATAAATTTCTTAAAAATTTGATTCGTGCAGTGATATTTGTTTTAAAGCTATGATTACTGCTATCACGCAATCGAACATTTACAGGTAGTAAAAAATTATCTGCACCTATACCGGCAGTGGTATCCGGAAGCCAGAAATCAACAAGAATTTCGCCTTCGCTTCGTGCGGTAAGCTTAACATATTCGGTAATATTGCAGGGTTCTGAGTAAACGATAACCAGACTATCGGCAAAATTCGTTTCAAATTTAGGAATGAAATTAACCGTGATATTTATTTTTCCTTTTGAATTAATCATGAATGGCAATACGGGATGAACCAAATCGAAATGCAAAGGATTATTTTTGATATAAATTTCCTGAATTGTCACATCCTGCAGTTCCTTATTTTCGATAGTAAAAGTAAATTCTGCAAGATTGCCGGACTTGACCAAACCGTAATTATTCAATTTATCTGAAAATATAATACTGCTTCCAAAAGACGAAATAAATTTTCCCGTTGAATCCTTACATCCGTTTGAATCTGTGCTCAGAAGGTAATAATATCCCTTTTTATTAACAGAAATTTCTTTAGTTGTATCGCCTGTTGACCAAAAATATTCAGGGAAATCATAATTTGCCGATAGAATAATAATATCGTCTTTGCATAATGAATTTTTCCCGATTATCTGTAATTTGGGAGATTCTTTAATCCTAACATTTATTGCTGCAGAATCGCGGCATCCGTTCTCATTTACGATATAAACCGAATATTTGCCGCTTTTTCTGATAATTACTGTATTTTCTTTAGAATTAATTCCTGTCCATGAAATATCACATCCGACCGGAAACTCAACTGCACTAAGTTCTAATGAATCCTGACAAACCATAATATCTTTCAAATCGGAAAATAGGATTTTTCTCCGCGGAAGTATTTTTACATGCACTGAACCGCTTGAAATAAATGCACCGGCTTTTTTGATTATATATTTATATTCCCCGCCCATCTTAACATCCGGTGAAATCAGTATTGGATTCTGAGCAGTCGAAGTAAATCCTTCAGGACCTGACCATTCATACTCTGCTCCTTCGATATACGGCGGATTAAAGAATACACTATCTCCCTGACATGCTGTTAAACTGTCATTAGTAACAATTGAACGTACATAATTTTTTATAATATCCGGCAATCCATAGATAGACTTCCTGCCGAGTAAATCCACATCATCAATTTTAAGATTACATGCCAACCCCGCTTTATTCGGTTCGTGTATAACTGAAAGAAAAGCCTTCTGAGTTGCAATATAAATCTTTTTGTTGGGTCCCATTTCCATTGCCCACAAATGATTATTCAATTTTGGACTAAAGATTATTTGCCGTGAATTTTGTATAGTATTTTTATTATTTGAAGAAATATCGAATTGAAACAGGCTTAAATTTGAACTTATATATAAAAACTGTCCGTTATCAGAAAATTCAGCTCCATAAATTTCAGGATTTAATTTTGTGTCAACAAGAATTGACACTTCATTACTGATAAGACCGTTGTTTTTATCAAAATCATACAAAAGAATATTTCCAATTTTATAATGAGTGCAAACGAGTTTCTTACCGTCCGGAGAAAATTTAAGTACACCTGCCTGACTTTGCTGGATTGCAATTTTCGTAGGACTATTAACCGGAATTATATCTAATCCTTTATCAGTAAGTAAATAAGCTGCAAAAATCTGTTTGTCAATATCCTGTATCACAACCCATATATCCCTTCCATTGCTATGTGTAACAGCAGCTAATCTTTCACATTCGTTATTTAATAAATGAACATTTTTTTGAGTAACTGCACCCAAACCATTTTCTAAATTTAAATCAACTATTGAGTAATTGAATCCATAAGCAAATTGATTCTCACTTGCATCATTTGTAAATATAAAATAAATATATTCTGAACCGGGCTTGGGGACAATCAATGCCGACTGTGTTGATGATGAGTGACCGGGTAAACCTGTACCGTTTTTCATCACCTGATGAAATTTATTCCAAACAGTTCTGCCGTCTGTATAGAATAACAGAGCGCCGTTGCTGTCGGATAATACCGAACATCCCTCATTTGTATCCATAACACCGTCAATAAGTGCTTCAGGCTCTCCGGTTGCGGTATTAAAAGTAATTCCGGCTTTATCTCCGAAATACCAGTTATTGAAATGCTTTTGAGCTGACAAATTACTGCTTCCAATTAAAATCATCAATAAGATTAGCATGTAATAATATTTCATTTATTCACCATCATTTAATTACAGTAACTTTCTGCAAATCTATACCATCAACTGAGTTCAAAACTACGAAATATAATCCTGAATTTGTAATAATATCGGATAAAACAAAATGCTTTTCAGTTTTTAAATCAGTATTCCAATTTGTTGAATACAGCAATTCGCCGGCAATCGAATATATTGAGAATTTGTATTCACCTGCACTGCCGCAGTATGCAATTGCCGAATTACCCTGATTATTATCATATTTCAAACTCAGAAATGTGCCTTCTCTGATTTTAATTCCTTTTAAGTCGGGATTGCAGATTTCATTTGTTTTTATTGAACCGTCTTTAGCAATAGGAATTAAATACGGAGTACTAAATTCTAAACTTTCGATTCTGACTTTCGTAAATCCATCATTCGTAAATAATATTTTTCCGGCAAAATCAGAAATATTATTTAACTCATCCGATATTATCACATCATTAAATTCAATATTAAATGCTGCCGAATCTTTTAGCTTTTCAACAGAATACTGACCGTAAGTCAAATTATTAACATTATATAAAGTTCTTAAAAATTTGATTCGTGCAGTGATATTTGTCTTAAAGCTGTAATTACTGCTATCCCGCAATCGAACATTTACCGGAAGTAAATAATTATCTGTACCTATACCGGCAGTAGTATCAGGAAGCCAGAAATCCACAATTATTTCGCCTTTTCCCCTGCCGGAAAGTGTTGTAAAATCAGTAAAATTACATGGTTCTGAAAATATTATAACAATACTGTCTGAGATATTTATATCATATTTTGGAATAAAATTAACTTTAATTTCAGTTTTTTCTTTTGATTTAATTACAAACGGTAATGTGTTGTGGAGCAATTCAAAATGAACAGGTTCATTTTTTATAAATATGTCTTTCACTGTTATATCGCTTGATTCATTATTTTCGATAGTAAATTTAAATTCTGCAATTTGCCCTGCTTTTACTAAACCGAAATTATGACTTTTTTCGTAAATTGAAATATTACTTCCAAATTTATAAACATATACACTTGCTGAATCAATACATCCGAATTCATTTTTTACATAAACCGTATAAATTCCGCTTTTCCTGATAATTACGGTATTTTCTTTTGAATCAATCCCCACCCATGTAATCTCACATTTTTCCGGTTTCTCAACTGCTTTAAGTTCTAATGAATCATTGCAATAAACAATTTCAGTCAAATCCGAAAACAGGATATTTTCACGCGGATTTATTACAACAATAATTGAACCGCTTGAAATTGAACTGCCATTTTTGCTGATAATATACTTATATTCTCCGCTCATCGAAAGATTGGAAATTGGGAGTACCGGATTGTTCGCAGATGAAATAAAGCCGTTCGGACCTGACCATTCATATTCGGCATTTTCATAGTATGGTGAATAAAGAAAGACCGAATCTTTTTCACATACTATAATTGAGTCCTGTTTATCAATTTCTAATATAGAATTCTGAACTACAGAAGGTAATCCCGCCATTGAAATCTTTCCATTTAATTTGCATCCATCATATTCAAAATTACATGCACTTCCTGATAAATTCGGATTATGGATTACAGAAAGATTTTTTCCCAGAACTGCAAGATATATTTTTTTATTTGGTCCGATTTGTAAATTTCCAAATAATTGTTTTTCATCAATTTGAAAAATTAGTTTTTCTGATTGAATAATATCTTCAGCATTATTTGAAGAAATATCAACCTGATGAACATATCTAATGTTACCTTCAGAACCTCTTGATGTAAAATAAAGAAATGTTCCATTATCAGAAAATTCAAGACCACCATTTATCAAAGTAGCTAATAAATGAGGTTTTATAATTATCTTATTTTTAATCTTTCCCGAAGAAATACTAAAATCAAATAGTAATATTTCTTCTTTACTGTTTATAGCTGCAACTTTATTACCTAATGGTGAAAATTTTAATAAACCATAAAACAACATTTCTCCGGTTTCAAACTGTGTTATGATTGGTGTGATGTTTAGTCCGTTTTCTGTAAGCAGATAAGCTGCAAAGCACTGGTTTTCTATATACATACTCAAAATCCAAACTGTATCGCCGTTCTTTTGGGAAATCGCAGTGACACTTTCACATTTATTGTCTAATAAATGTACATTTTTTTGAGTGACATCACCAGAACCATTTTCTAAAGTCATATCAACTAAAGAATAATTCAAGCCTTTAGCAAAATTATTTTCCCATGCATCATTGGTAAAAATATAATAAATACCATTTGATTTTGGTTTAGGTACTATTAAAGCAGATTGCATAGATGAAAAATGACCAAATAATCCGGTTCCATTTTTCATTACTTTATGCAAACGATTCCAAACTGTTACACCATCAGTATAAAACAGCAGATTTCCGCTGCTGTCCGAAATCGAAGAACAACCTTCTAAAGTAAATATTTGTCCATCTAAAAGAGCTTCTGGCTCCCCGCTTGCCGTATTAAAAGTAACACCGGCACTATCCCCGAAATACCAGTTATTGAAATGCTTTTGAGCATAAGCAGTTGATGTTGCAAAAAGCAATAAAAAAATTATGTAAAAAACTTTCATTATTGAACTCCTTTTGATACCATTTTTTATTAGTAAAATATTTAAGAGAATGCTTAAAAACCGGACTGTATATCAGAATGAAAATCACTATCCTAAAAGGGTTCTGTGAATCCTCATCATAGTCAATATATTTAATCAGCCCGTTCATAATTCTTTTTTACTGTCTATTTAAGTCCCAAGATGTAATTTAATATTTTTTCTATTTATTTCAAAATATTATTTTTCTAAAATGCTCAAAATTATGCCGTTTTTGAAAATAATATCCGATTTTAACTGAAAGGATTTTTAACTGTTTAAAATTGAGATTTTATTGATAACTTCTTATAAAAATATAACAGCAAAAATCAAACTTGAATACACCCTAAAATAATTTGTAATAATATAACTTTTTTTAACTTGAATATTAATTTAATAAGGCATAATATATAAGAAAATGATGAATATATATTAATCATTATGTTTTGTAAATATTTCTTTTGTACAGATTACATCATGTGTTTATAATATTAACCCAAAATTGTGAGTTTTAAAAAATAATTAATTATTACATTATTATCCATTTTTTATTTGTTATATGAAAATATTATCTATATTTGTAATTGTAGCAAAGTTTGATAAACAATATGTATATATTTTTGATAATTTATAAAACTAATTCGAGAATGAAATGCTTGGCAGCAATAAAATTGATTGGTTGATTGCAGGTTTGGGAAATCCCGGACCGGTTTACGAAAAAACAAGACACAATATAGGCTGGATGGTGCTGGACCAAATAGCAGAGAAATTTAATAAAGAGTTTACTCACAGCATGTATTTCAATTCCTTTCAGATGAATATTCATGATAGTAATCTTGTTGTGATAAAACCGAATATTTTCATGAATAACTCAGGCGAGCCGATTAAACGCATATTGGATAAATATGACATTCCTACAGAAAGGCTTCTTGTAATTCATGATGAAATCAATTTTCCGATTGGAAAAGTACATTTGCGTGCCGGCGGTTCGGACGGTGGTCATAACGGAATCGGTTCAATAATCGAGAAATTGGATACTATACATTTCCTGAGATTGCGATGCGGCATAGACAAAGATTTTGAATCCGGAAATATGGTGGATTTTGTCCTTAGTGAATTTCATTCGAATCAAACATTTGAAGTAAATAAAATGATTGCGAAAGCCGCAGATGCTGTTGAGACTCTTATAACATTTGGTTTAAGCAAAGCTATGCAGATTGTCAATACAGAGAAGTTGGATGAATCCGAAACTACTTGAGAATCATGGCTGAGTAATACGAAATTAATTTTAGACTTTTCTTAATTAACGTGAGTTCGATATAAGAATTATTTGGAATAAAAAAAATCTCCCTTAATTTTGTGTTGCAGCATAAAAATAAAAAAGAGGAGATTTTCCATGCAACATAATGACTTGCATGTATTACAAATATACAGCAAAATAGATGATTTTTGCAAAGAAATTTCATTATTATTTGTCAGAGGCAAAAATTTATCTGACAGCAAAAAACACCGTCAAAAGCCTTCGAGGTTAAGTTTAAGTGAAATAATGACAATCATGGTTCTGTTTCATTTATCAAACTACAGAGATTTCAAACATTTTTATTTATTCCAAATCTGTCAGGTTATGCGCCCTGCCTTCCCTCGTTGTGTCAGTTACAACAGAATGGTTGAACTAATGCGTCAAGCATTGATTCCAATGATACTTTTTTTGAAATTGGAATGCAAAGAAAAAGTCACAGGTATATCGTTTTTAGATTCAACGCACCTGGCTGTTTGCCACAATAAAAGGATTCATCAAAATAAAGTTTTCAAGGGACTGGCCGAACGCGGCAAAACAACTATCGGATGGTTTTATGGATTTAAACTTCATCTGATAATCAATGAAAAAGGAGAACTGCTGTCTTTTGGTATCAAAAAAGGAAATGTTGACGATAGGAACATCGACCTGCTCAAAGATATGACTAAGGATATATTAGGTAAAATTCATGCAGATAAAGGCTATATCAGTCAGACTTTATTTGAGTTTCTGTTTGAAGACGGAAAAGAATTGATAACAAAATTGAAAAAAAACATGAAAGGAAAGGTGATGACCTTTTTTGACAGATTAATGCTGAGGAAAAGAGCATTAATTGAATCGGTCAATGATGAACTGAAAAACATCTGTCAAATAGACCATACAAGACACCGTAGTCCTGTAAACTGATAATGAACCTCTTTTCCGGATTAACAGCTTATATGTTCTTGCCTAAAAAACCGTCTCTGAAAATTCAGTGCAAATTTGATTCAAATTTATTGTTAATTTAAGCTCTTATATCGAACTCACGTTAAATTATTATTTTTAATATTACAAAATTAATTTTCATTGATAATTATACAATATAGCTTATTGAAATGTAAACTTATTGCTTAATCCCACATTTATTTTTAAATCAATGGCTATTGAGCCGGGGTTGAAGATTTGTGGTTTCCGTCGGCTATACTTTTTCTACTATCAGTTCACTCCTAACGGAGTTGGGTATTTTGGTTTCTGGGGTGGGATTGTTATTCTACAAACTGGGCACTCTTACAGAGTTGGGAAACAATTCTGAATGCTGAATTCTGAATGCTGAAAGATGAACTCATCATTCAGAACTCAGCATTCATCATTCAGAACTCATCATTCAGCATTAAAAAAACCCTCATACAAAACTAATTATATGAGGGTTGATATTTAGTCAAAAATAATGATTATTCGAATTTAAAAGAAGCAACGGATTTATCAAATACCGGCTTGAAGTCTTTTTCTTCTCCTGTAAACCAGTTTATTGTTACGCGGTACATTTTTGTACCTTTAAGAGCAAACCAAACTTTTCCCCTGACAGATTTCGAAGGTGAATATTCAAGCAGATATGCAGACTGTCCGCCGAGAGTAGTTTGTTTTGGAGTTGCATTACCAAAGCTGGCTTTGTTTTCGTCAACGATTTTTTTCAAATCCTTTTGATTTGAAGCATCGAAAGTTTCTACTTTGATGAAACTGTCGCCGCGGCGGTCGCCGAGGAAGCTCCATGCACGCAAAGCTGTAGCAGCCTTGCCGATATTCTCAGCCTTGAAATTATCGGGAATATTAATCGTGAATCCGTCTCCGCCGCGAGGCTCAAGAACATTAGATGGCGGAAGAGCTTCTTCTGTCTGGAATACAGTATCAATTTTCTTTGGTGCGGGCGCTTTTGCAAGTTTAATAGATGCGATTATTTCATCAAATGATGATTTGTAAGTTTCGTAGCTGTCGCCAAAACATTCGATTGTGACAACTGTTGCCTTTGCTGTATCTTTTGCAGCAAAGAACATCATACCGTTAAACATTCCATCGCTGAGCGGAAATGAGTAAAGCAGTTTTTTACCCTGCACACCGTCAATAGTTGCATCCGCAGTTTCATAAACTTCAGCACCGAAAATTTTTGACATTTTGATAATTGAATCAAGTGTCATACCGTCTTTCATATCCGTAGCAATGATATCAATTTTTGCTACCGGAAAACCTTCTGTGTCGTATTTGTTGAAACGCTTTTTGCCTTGTTCACTCGAAAACACAACAAATCTGAGACCCTGGGCGCTGTTTTTAATCCAGTTTGAAGGATATTTGATTGAAAAACCGGTTGCATCATCTGTAAATGTTGCAAGGCTTTCGACCGGAACGGGGTCGCCTCCGCTTTTTCCGCATGATATCAGGATAATTCCTGCCAGAGCGGTTAACATAAGTAACATAGTTAATTTCTTCATGATGACTCTACTCCAATATTTTTTAAAAGTTAAACAATTCTTTTTTTTATTACAAATTTTCAATTTTCAACATACAAATATAAGGAATTTTGGTTTCAAATAGCATATAACAATAATGTAAATTTATTTTTATACAAAGTTGATTTCAAAGATATATTACCCTCTGTCGCTCCGCGATATCTCCCCTTAGTAAGGAGAGAATCGTAAATCGTTATATAACAACAACTTATCCCCCTCCTTGCTAAGGAGGGGTTAGGGGTGGTTAATTTGTTTTGTTTTACTTTTAAAAGCAACTTGATTTTATTTCAATGAGTTATAACTAATAAATTCTTTTTCCATTTATAAATGATGCTTTAATTTCGGGAATTGAATCATGATAGCTGCCTTCAAATATTATAAAATCCGCTTTGTATCCAATCCGCAATTCTCCAATGTTATTTATTCCGAGAGCACGGTAGGGATTTGATGTATAACATTTTAATGCTGAATCAATATCCAATTTTTCAGAAAGTAAATCCTCCGAAATATCAAGACTGTTTTCTCTGCCGGTAAATGCGTTTATCCCTTTGAAAGGATTGTGCGATTCAATCGGGAAGTCAGAGCCGCCAATCATCATCGCCCCGGCATCCCAAAGTGATTGCCACGGGTAACCTGAATTAGCCAGACGATTACTCCCAAGCCGTTTCAATGCCATTTCAGAATCACTGACAAAATGAATCGGCTGCACCGATGCAATTACACCCAGTTCTTTAAATCTTTTTAAATCTGTTTTGTCAACTATCTGAGCATGTTCGATTCTAAGTTTGGATTTTGTTTCGGGTCTTAATTCTCTTAATTTTTGACAGGCATCCAATACTTCGTGGTTTGCTCTGTCGCCAATTGCATGAATTGCTGTATCAAGACCCGAATCATCAGCTTTAAGTATCTTTTGGAGCATCATTTCTGAATCAAGAATTAATAAGCCCCGCTCACCGGGTTTATCGTTATATTCATCAAGCATAGCCGCACCGTAAGAACCGAGTGCTCCGTCTGCAAAAAGTTTAATTCCCTGAACCGTAAACATTTCCGATTTATAGTGATTAATATTATATTCAAATGCTTCATTATTCTGACACGATGCATAAGCATATACCCTGATTGGAAGCTTCCCCTGATTGTTCAATCTATGATAAATATCAATCATTTCAGGGCTGACATCCATATCATGAACTGCAGTGAGCCCTGCTTTCATTGAAATATCAAGCCCTTTGAATATAAATTCTTCAAGTTGTTGTGCTGAATAAGCAGGAATGAGTTTTTCAATCAAATTCATTGCATTGTCAATCAAAATACCCGTCGGATTGCCGCTGCCATCCTTTAAAATTTTTCCTCCGTCAGGCTCTATTGTTGTATGATTGATACCGGCAGCTTCAAGAGCTTTTGAATTGCACCACATAGCATGACCGTCAACTCTTGTCAGTGCAAGAGGATTAAGAGGAAAGATTTCATCTGTTGCGGATTTGTCGGGAAGGGATTTATTTTCCCATGATTCATTATTCCAGCCGCGACCGACTACCCAATTACCGCGCATAAAATTATTTTGCCGGGCAAGAGCAATTGTGTCACGGGCATTATTTTTTCCTGATATATCCATACCAGAGTTCATCATTCCCAGACCCCATACATGACAATGAGAATCAGTCAAGCCCGGCAGTATTTCACAGTTATCGAAACGTTCGATGGCACCGTCGGTGATAATTTCTATTCCGCCGCAATTATCAATTCCGGTTATCAATCCGTTGTCGGTAATTATTCTAACGTTTTTCATGTTTCTTAGCTTTTGTTACTACATCTACGGGACATACGGCAACGCATTGCGGCTCGGAGTGATAGCCCTTGCAGCTTACGCATTTTTTAGGATTGATTTCGAAAATATCGACCCCAAGATATATTGCATCAACCGGGCAGTGTCTTGCACATTTTCCGCAGATAATACATCCCAGATTTATTTGATAAGCCATGATTTACCTTCCTCAAATTTGACGTTCCAATCTATTCCCGGAGCCATACATTGATTGTCTAAATGCTGCGCCATTGATGGAATAGGTGTAAAAAGACTGTACTTTTTCCCGAATATTACCCTTAATGAAGTATATATCCAGGCTTTTGCAAAAATTTTCAAAGTATGCGAATCCTTTCCGAGCAGTTTAAAAAATCTGAACGGATTGTTTACATTATCTCTTGTTAAAGTCATCCAAAGACTACTGTCATAGTTTTTATGAATATATGTCCTGAAAACACTTTCTGTTTTTCTTAAAGTTTTTTTTGTAGTTAAAAATGTCATTGTTGTCGAGCCGCACGACCTCCAATGTCTTTTACCCGAGAATTTTATGTAATATTTTCTGTTATGAAATTCACTTCTGTATAAATCAAGATGGTCGTACGGACTTATAAAATCGAAATCCGGCTCGTCAATTGCATCTGTCAGTTCCTTAAAGCTGTCATTTAAATAAAAGTAGTCATCTTCAGCGAAATAGATTTTTTCACTGAAATCCTGTTTAAGCAGCAAATCCATCTGCATTCCGAATGTTTTTCCGTTGCTTTTTACTTTTGTATGAATATAATCAGTGTCTTCTTCTAAAAGATATTTTTGGAACATCAAATGATATTCAGGAGGGCAGTCATCAAGTATCATAAACCATTTTACTTTTAAATCACCAAGCGATTTCACAAGTGATGCGAGGCATAATTCCGAAAGTTTGTATTTATCGTCAGGATAAACCGGCGGCACTTTCGATATCTTGGGATAAATCCTGTAAGCAATTGCTATGTCGTACTTCTTAATCAATTTTAGTCCTCAGCCACAATTTAAAAATTTGATAATAGATTCCGTTTTTATATTTCAATCTATTTTTGAATTTTAAAAAAGAAAACACTCGTTCAATTATCGAAATCATTAGAAAATGAAAACTTTCGGCATATTTGAAAAATCCTGCTTCTATTCTGCTGCCGTGTTTCAAAATATACTGAATTTTGGTTCTGATGAGCATTAATTCAGCTTTTTCATTATACTTTTGGCTGCCCGAACCTGCACCGCGTATATGGGTAATTACAGCCCTGGAATTTAATACAACTCTATATCCAAGATTCTTTACCCTTTTGCAAAAATCAGTTTCTTCTGTATAGAAAAAAAAGTTCTCATCAAAACCGTTTAATTTGTCAAATATTTCTCTTCTAATCATCAAAGCAGCACCGTCTGCATATTCGACTTCTTTTATTTTGTTTGAATTTACACGTATTTTCCTTACTAATCCGCTTAGCTGTTCTTGAATGTTGGTCAGGAGAAGCATATCCATCAATCCGAGTTTATAACCGGGAAAACTGCCGTAACTTCTCTGTGGTCTGCCATCCGGGAAATATTGGAAAAAACCTGATACACCAATACCGGCATCATCTTTAAGCATTTGGGCTGCGATATTAATTGAATTTGGGTGAAAAGTTACATCCGAATTACTCACCAGTACTAATTCCGAAGAAGTTGTTCTTACACCTATATTTACAGCTTTTGCATAACCGTAATTCTGCTCATTCCTGATAATTGCAAGCTGCGGGTATCTATCGGAAATATATTTGACTGAATCATCGGCGGATGCATTATCAACTATATTAATAAGTGCGTTTCTGCTGTATGTATCAAAAATTGATTCGATACATTGGCATGTCAGTTCACCGGTATTGTAATTAATTATAACGAATTCAACCATAAAACAAAATTTCTAATAAAAACAAAGTGCAAATATACATTTATTTGCGGGATAATTATTGCATTATGGTCTTAGAATCTCATAACTACCAATGATTATGCTGCAATTTCGCTTATTCCCGAATAACTGACCGATTACAAAAACTTGGACAGGCTGCTAAGGATTACAGGCTCTATACTTAAAAAGCCTTCAGCATATTTTACGCCGTTCAATCCTCCTAAATATCTGGCTCTCGAAATCAATTCTTCCATAAATTCAGGTGTTGAAAGTCTTGTCCGAGGTTCGTTTTCATATTTTCCTTCAACAAATACCTGTGAAGAGAATGCCTTGATGGCTTCGATTTTTGTATCATGGACATCCGAAATATCTACAAAAAAATCAGAAGGTCTGGGAAACTGATATGCCTGCATATAGCAGAAAATTCTTCTTGTGCGGTAAATAGCCTGACTGCTTCCGCCGTCTTCGGTTTCATACATTTTGAGACCGCATTTGAACAGCGCGTCGCGTACTAATTTATGTGTATTTTCATGGTCGGGATGACGCTCAAACCATGGATGCATAAGTATTATTTTAGGTCTGTATTTCCGAACTGCTGAAACAACTTTATAAATGCTCGGCTCATCATTTCTGATAAATCCGTCCCGCAATTCGAGATTCACTCTTTCTTTGGCTCCCAGTATTTTGGCAGCTTCCAATGCCTCATTCTTACGAATTTCAGAATTTCCGCGTGTTCCCATTTCGCCTCTGGTTAAGTCCACAAGCACGACTTTTTTGCCTTCTTTTGTGAGTTTAGCAATTGTACCTCCGCAGGAAAGTTCTGCATCATCGGGGTGCGCCCCGATTACCATGCAGTCAAAATCGCCTTCAAACTGGTCTGTCATTTATTTATCCGATTATTAATATTCAAATAGTGATATTAACAAATTTGCTAAATTTTTATTTTTAAGAATCATCAGATTTTCTAAAAAGCTGTTATTTATTAATTTACCACCCCCTTTCTCGCACTTAAAAGACAATTCCCTGAATTTCTCATTCGATGCGAAGACTTATTATCATAATTTTCTATTCTTAAACAGCACCGGGAACTTCTACTTATTAGAAAGTAACATTTTCACAGACATTTTTAACAGATTCCCAGTAATTTTTCCTTCAATTTATAATAATTTGATTGTCTTAAATTATCCTTAGAGAAGCTTTTATTACATTTATAGGACCTT
>JAVSMQ010000001.1:1766851-1942494 GCA_032027125.1 Kapaibacterium sp. (SeqCode) | reverse complement strand
AAACTAAATTTGCTTATTATAATATTAATTAAATTATCATTACGCAACTTTAATTCTATATTACGCAATTATAATTTTGTATGATGCAATTACGATTTTATATAATGCAACTATGAATTCTCTTTACGCAACATTAATATGACTTTTAGCAATTATAAATATGTATTACGCAACTTTAATTTAATATAACGCAACTATAATATAATATTACGCATCTATCATTTATCATATAGCATATTGAAATAAATTACTTTTAAAGGCGTCGAAATGTTTTTTAAAGTATTCTATTACAAATAAAAGAAAGGTGAAACGATTGTAAAAGTGTACAATGGCAAATTGGAAGATGTCGAAATGGTTGTAAAAGTGTTCTATGGCAAATTAAAGGTCTTCGAAACTTTATAAAATTTGTTAGAATTAAGTTTTAAAAGTATATTTTTAATTATTAAGGACGGGAAAAATGGCTTTAATTAAGGAAAAAAGGATTCATAGGTTTTCGGATGGTGATTTAATCGAGTTAACTATAAGTATAAGCGGCTCTATGAGAATGCATCTTGCGGATTTAATGTCTTTTGGAATTTCACAGGCTGATATAGATGCGTTATTGGCATTAAGTGAAGACTATATGCGTGTTATAAAAGATAAAGAAAGCCGATTGGATATTTACAGTGCTTCGGATAACAGGGATAAATTGAAGGAAAATATTAAGGAAGAAATCCGTATGATGGCGATTCGATGCAGGTTGAAATGGGGAAACGGCTCAACTCAGGAAAAGTCGCTGGGAATTAAGGGAATGGCAGGTTTTACAGATGAAAATCTATTTTTTACGGCAAACCTCGTGCATTCTGCGATGTCGGAAAATCTATCGGAGCTGTCTGTTTATGGTTTAACACAGGAAATTCTGGATAATTTTGAAAATATGATTAAATCGTATGAAGAAGCTATGATTTTACAGAAAAATCTTTTGAATGCAAGAGAAACGAATACGAATATTCGGATAAAAATGAGTAATGAACTTTATAGTCAGATTCAGAAATATGCCGACCTTGGTAAAAAAGTATTTTTTATGACAAATGAAGCAAAATATAATGATTTCATAATTCATCCGAAAAGATATGTCAAGAAAAAAGAAAAGAACATTGCTGAAGTAAGCGAGAAGATATTGGTGGAATAGATTTAAATTACTCCTCAGAATCCCCCGTATCTTCATTTTCTTCAAATTGTGTCAGTATTGACCTTTCATTAATTCTGCAGACAGGCTTGTAGGAGCAGTATTGACACACGCCGGCGTTTAGCGGCTCAACTTTAAAGATTCCTGCGGTTATTTTTTCAATAATATTTTTTGCATTCTGCACAGATTTTTCGAGATAGTTTTCCTGTATCTCAAAACTGTCAATTTTATTACTCCGTTTGGATTCTCCGGTAAGAAAGTTTGGCATCAGAACAGTCTTTGTATCTTTCTTGTTGCCCTTTTCAATAACCGGTTTGAGGATATAATAGGCAGAACCCTGAAGTTTGGCATCAATTCCGTAATAATCTTTTAGTATGTTTTTCAATGCAAGTGAATACAGCGGCATCTGAAAGCTTCGCCCTTTTTCAATATCGTTATTTGAAGCAGTTCCGCGCATGGAAGTTTTGTAATCAACAATTGTAAATTTGGATTTGTCTCCTGCGATTTTTGAAGGAGCCATTTCAACTCTGTCAATTTTACCCCTCAGAAAAATTCCATTGCCGATATTGACCGCCGGAACTCCGTTACGAGAGCCGAATTCAAATTCAAAACCAGCGGGAAATGACTCGAAACGTTCAAGCCTGTCATATTCGGACTCTATAAAATGTTCTGCCCATCCAAGCATGTCATCGCCACCGAGAATCTCACGCTGGGCAAGTTTTATAAACGGGTGGTCGAACTTTATATCTTCAAATTCCTTAATTATTATTTCAATCAAATGCATTGCAAGTGCAGATTTGTCAAGTCCTTTAATATTAACAGGTTTTATTACAGGCAGTAAATTAACAGAATTTTGACTGCCTTCAAGCCACTGCTCAGTAGATTCTTTCTGCAGACCAATATAGAATTTATAAAGGGCAGTGTGCATTAAATTGCCGAATTCAAGAGCATTTATTGTCATACTTTCTTCATCAGATTCCTGAAGTGACAGAAGTTTTTTTGAAAAATATTTAAATCCGCATTTAGCATAAGTTTCAAAATCTGTAGCAGAATATGTAATTTTATCCATTTCAGACAATCGTATTTTTGCCGTTTCTTCAAGAAATGACAAACCGTTTTCGGCAGCAGAATTCATTCTAAGAGAAAACTTATCGGTGTAATCAGCGATGTCAATAATTTCGAGGGTTTTGGCTGCCTCCGGAATATTTTTGATAAATTCGGACATTCTGCTGCGATTATTAAAGTAATATCTGCCGAACATTTCAGCAATTTCTGACCGGTTGCTGATGGAGTTAATCCATGGGAATTGATTTATTATATCTTCTGAAATTCCTGACACCGGAATTACTACAGGGTTGCCCTTTTCCGACAAATTAGTAACTTTAAGCAATGAATCAATGAATGAAGAGCGGGCGACTTCGTACTGGCTGTGATATTTTGAGTAGCTGAGATAAATCCTTTTATCAGCGGCAGCAATTTCATCGGAGCCGTTAATCAGAAATCTGTAAAATTGAATCTGTTCGGAGTGTAAATGTCTGAGTTCTGTTTCGGCAAGTTCTTTCCCAAGAAAAGATTCCGGTTTATAAGGCATAGGAAATATCCCGTCATTTAAACCGCAGAGAATGGTTACCTTATAAGGAATTTCCCGTATTTGTTCGATTGCAGTAACAGTAACCCCATAGTTTTGTTTCTCGCGTGTCTGATATCTTGCAGCCGAAACAGACAGTTTAAGCTTTTCAATCAATTCAATGAGTTTATATTTTTTGTTTGAACGGTCTTTCAATATAAAAGTCATTTCTTCGAGTATTCGCAAAAATTCGGCTAATGAACGGGAAAATTTTTCAACGGATTCAATTTGGATATTATATTCATATCCTCTGCTGCCGGTGAATTTGGAGTTTATCTCCTCATAAAGTTCTCTTATTGTAGTAACAATACCGAACTTTTCAATTATTTGCTTTATAATCAGTGTTTTAAATTCATCAGGCGAAAATAAGCTTTTTCTTTCAGGAAGAGAATCTGAAAAAGCGGTAAAATCTTCCAAGGCCCGCTGATAAGATTTGAGCCTTCTGTCAATATTTTTCAAATCCAGACTGCCTGCAGATTCATCTATCATAACTGCTTGTAAAGATTTCAGATATTCAATAGCATTGGAAATACGTTTTTTCCAAAATTCACTGCTGAGTCTGTAATTACTTTGAGGAAAGCGAAGGTCTTTTGCAGATTGAATCAGGTTGGATAAATCCAGCGGCTGCCCGCTGCCGTTTATAATATTTATAAATCTGCTTTCAAGTGTCTTAATCACATCGTTTCTGCGGAACCCATAAGCAATTGTATCCAGAACCGACAGAACTGCAATTGCAATCTGAGATTCGGCAAGCGGATAACGGTCCGAGAAATTTGCAGGAATCTTCTCAAGATTAAACATCTCCCTGAAAAGCGGTGAATATCTGCCTGTATCACGGCTGACAACAGCAATCTCACTTGGCTTATAACCCTTATCTAAAATCAGATGATTAACTAATTTGCAGATTTGTCTTACTTCATGGTCTGTATTTTCAAATTCGAAAATCTTTAAATTATCAGATAAACCGGTATATTTTATTTCACGCTCTACATTGAACAGCCAGCGTCTCAGGAAGTATTTGTTATTCCTGTCAAGGTCGGCTTCAGGCTCAGCAGATTCGGGGTTTGGTATTTCATCCTCTGTATAAAAGAAATCAAAGCCTGCGGTCAGCAATGTATCCTTCATTTCCTTCAAATTTCCAAAAAGCGGTCCGTTTATTTCGGAAAAATCAAGATGTACAGAAACCGGAATTGTACTGCGGGCAAATTTTGATAAAAATTCTACTTCAGGATTTTTAAATTCGCTGAATCCGTAAACAAGAATTTGTTTGATTTTCGAATGTGAATTCAACACATCATCAAAAATTGTTTTTTTTGAATCAGCATCGGCAAGACTTTCACTTTCTGCATATTTAATCAGCAGATTGAGTAGAGCCGGAGGGTCAAGATAGCGGTCTGATAATAGTTTTTCGTATTCGATAAGTATCTTTGCAATATCGGAATATTTTTTATAGTCTTTTATTCCGGAACTGTCAGCCTCAATTCGGCTAAGTTCTTCAAACATTGAGTTATGATTTATCCCGTCCTCACGCAGTCCGTAAATAATATTGGAAAGCCTTTCGAGAATATGATAATTAATGGATTTGCCCTTTGTGCTGTAAAACTCCAAATCGGCATTCTGAACAGCTTCTTCAGTCAAAGTCATTCTATATGATTCCGATAATATACGGAAACTGCTGTTTGGCAGAATAAGTTTGAAACAGTATTCTGCAAATTTACCGAAATTGAAAATATTTATTTCGCTGCTTGGTTTTCCATTTTTCCTGTAATAATCTTCAATAGTTCTGTATTTAAGATTTCTTGTAAGTTTGCCGGTTGGTACGATTAGAATAAAGTCGTCAATGGTTTCTGCATTTATTGACCTATTAATAAGCTCTGCTGAATCTTGGCAGTGCTCATTTTTAAGATATGTCGTGTTATGAATAATTAATGCCATTTACCGATTCCGAAAATTTATTTAAGTAATATCGTATTTCTTTAAAAAAAATGTAAATTAAAAACTCTAACCGTTGAAATTAAAATCTCCCTGCTCAGTGCACTCACTTTTCCCCGTTTGAAAAAGTAGGATTAAGGGGAATTACTTCTTTTCACAGCAAAAATGTAATTTACGTATCAATATACCTAACTATTTTATTTTTGGTTATTGCATCAGGATTATTGAAATTACCAGCAAAATATATTATCATAATCTGACTTTATTAAAACAATATTTTTAACTACTCAGCCAAAGAGTTTCGCAACATACGGTTTTAGCCTTATGAAAATTACAAATTCGATTCCAGTGCATTGAAATTAGAAACAACTTTTTGCTTAATTGGAAATCTCTTTTCAGACAGAAACACAAATTTAATTTTTAGAATCATAATTGGCTATACTATTGGTTTGCGCTGATATTTGCAACAATATTTTTTGTGCGGTTTTGTCTTTATATGAGATAATTTTTCTGTAACATTTATAAAAGGTGCGAGCATGGCAAAGGGAAAAGAACCGAAACCCGAAACAAAGAAAAAGGCAACAAAGACCTTGATTGAAAAAAGAAAAGAAAAACAGGAAAAGAAGGCTCAGAAATAGGAAGCCTTAATTGTATCTCTGCTTTTGTAATACTATTATTGAAAATCAGTTTTACTTGACTGATGAAATTCAGTATTATATTTCCGCTTATAAATTTAAAAGAGAGAAGATAATAAAATCTTCTCTCTTTTTCGTTAATTCTTCCTGAACATTTGCAAAAATGAATCAAAAAGGTCAACTGCTTTTTCAACTATTTTTTCATCCTGAATTGGAATATTAATGCTCATTTTCCCCGTTTTTTCATCTTTTTGTACCAAATTTGAAACAAGTTCTTTCGTTGTGTTTTTATCCGAAAGTGTGCTGCTGAGTTTTTGTAGAAAATCAATGCCCGATACAAATAAATCCTGAATATTTTGCGAACCGGTTGTTGATATTCTTTCGGTATGCGGTTCAGGTGATTCATTCTGAATTGATTCCGAATTCTCCAAATCAGTAGATGAGGAAGTTAAATCAATGTCTATTGAATCAGTTTCACCATAAGTTTCTTTTTCGGATATTTCGTCTGATTTTTCTGCAATTGCCTCGAAAGCAGGTTCTGAGATATTTTCAACCACATCCATAATTTTCTTGAATTTATCATTATCCAAAAATACCTGGTCTTCACCGTTATCAAGTACGCCGTCAAATACTGACTGTTTGAAACTGAGGAGGTGTAGTATTCTTTCTTCGATACTATTCATAGTAACAAAATTATATACCCGTACGTGTCGTCCCTGACCGAGCCTGTAAACTCGCGCAATACGCTGCTCAAGAACAGCAGGATTCCAAGGGATGTCAAGATTGATGATTACATTGGCAGATTGGAGATTAAGACCGACTCCGCCTGCATCTGTAGAAAGAAAAACCTTGCTTTCCGGAATATTTGCAAAATTTGTTAATAAGTCTTTTCTTTTAGCACTCGGAATTCCGCCGTGCAGATATTCATATTTAACATTAATATTATCTAACTCTGCAGCTACTAATCTTGTCATTCTTTCCCACTGGCTGAAAATAACAACTTTTTCATCACCGCCCTCAAAAATATCATTTAGCAAAATCATCAGTTCATCAATTTTAGTATCAAATCTTGTTTTTTGGTCTAAAATATATGTACTGTCACAAACCATACGCATACAACTCAGCGATAACATAAGCTTTTTTCTGTCCGGTTCGGACAAAAATTTGTTACGTCGCCATTTATAAACTAATTTTGCAACAATATCGGCAAATTCGGAATGAATACTCATTTGCTCGGGAGTTGCCGTTACAAAAAAGTTTGTATCAATTCTTTCAGGTAGTTGCAGCAAAACATCGCTTTTTTTTCTGCGGATTAAAACCGAACTAAGAGTTTTGGAAATCTCATTGAGATTTGTATATCCTACAACTTTCCCATTTTCTCCCAAAACCTGATGGTTGTTTAAAAATCTGAATAAAGCACCTAATTTATATCTGTCAACAAATTCCACTAAAGAATGTAACTCATCAAGCCGGTTTTCGAGAGGAGTACCAGTCAAAACCAATGCAAATTCCGAAGTAATTTTCTTAACGCTTTGTGCGGTTTTGGTTTTCCAGTTTTTGATTCGTTGTGCCTCATCCAAAATCACCAAGTCAGGTGAAAGATTATATATACTTTTCAAATCGTTACGAATTGAATTATAACTTGCAATTTTGTAAAAAGCATCTGATTTATACAGCTCTTCTCTTTTTTGATGTAATCCTTCGATAACCTGTACTTTTCTGTCGGTAAATTTTTCTATTTCTGTTTTCCACTGATATTTTAGCGATGTAGGGCATATAATCAAGACTTTTTCGATGTTAAATTCATTAGCAAAAATTTCTGTTACTGCAATAGCCTGAATTGTTTTACCGAGCCCCATATCATCGGCTATCAGACATCTTCCGGCTTTGGCAGCAAAAAGTATTCCTTCCTTTTGATAAGAATAAAGATTGGCTTTTATCAGATTGTCGAGAGCAGAGCTGTCTATTCCATCAGAAAATCTGCTTTCAATATGCTTAATCCTTTTGTGCCTGCTTCGGAGATCAATAATATAATCCACTGCATCAGGATAACATTTAAATTCCTGGTCTAACGATAATGCCTTTAAATAAAAATTCTCAAAACTATCGTAGGATTCAGGTTTAAGATAATTATCCTCATCAAAATACTTTTTTGCCAAATCTTTAATTTCATTATGATTATTTTCACCAATCCGCAGATATACTTTTCTTTCGGCACCATATTTCAAGCTGATGGATGAATAGAATTGGGTATTGCCATTCTTGAAAAATTGTTCATTCTGATCATTGCTTTTTAATTGATGCAAAACAAATTCAATATGCTTGCATGTACCTAATAAATTGACTTTGAAATCAGGGCAGGAACAAAAATTCAAACCCGGGACTTCCGAACGTAAAGCTACTTTATAAGATTTTTCAGATAATGGATTAAAAACATTGAAATCAGAGAACACTGGATTCTCACCGAGATTTTCAATAGTAAAATTCTGATTAATTGCAAACTGGCGTCTTAATCCTGCCTGCCATTCGTCAATTGTCATATCATCCGGTCGGTGACTATATGGTATCACTTTTTCTTTAGTAGTTTTTTCTTTTTTTTCAGGGCTGGTTGATTTGATAATATTAACAGTCATTTTCTTCATTTCCAATCTCAATAATTTACAAATATAAAATACAAAAATATAGAATAATTTACGATTTGGCAATTATACATCGCAATAAATCATAAATCAATCTTCGATTTTTTCAGATTGATTTTCTTCACTTATTCATCTAATTTTCAACCCTCAGATTTAGTTTGTTTACCGGATTCATTATCAGGCTTTTTTGAATCCAGGGTATCCTTATCCTTCGATAAATATTTGTGTATTACATTGTCAACAGCAGTAAAAAACACTTCAATGTTGTAACCGACTATGAATGAAATCAAAAGAGGTGAATATGAACTATCCAAACCTTTTGATGGGAATATCCAACTTGCAGAAACTCCGGCAAGAGCCCCTAAAGTTATTCTTAACTGATAATCGGTATGCGAAACTTTTGAAAAAGAATCGCTTTTGACTTTTCTGTTAATGCCTCTTAGAATAAATGCTAAGGTTCCGAGTACACCGGCTAATATGGGAAGTAGATAATTTTGGATGATTTGCCCGACAAATATTGCACTCTGGGATTCCCTGATTTTGATTGATTCAATTCGCTTAAAATCAATATAATTTCTGCGGAAGATACTGTCCTTGGTCATAATATCAGACATTGATAATGCTCTGGTTTCCTGATTACGTTTAAAAATTGATTTTCTCAAAGAATTAATTTTATTTAAATTTGTATTATCTCTGAAGATATACAAACCATCACGCCATATATTATTCCAATAATTAATTTGCCGTGTATTATTAATCAATTTATAAACCGGTTCATTCGCCTCTTTTAATAACGAAGAATATTCGATAAATAACGGCAGACTGTCGGGAGTATTTAATTTCCCGCCGCTATCCATTTTACTGGTAAATAATCTGTTGAAATTATCAATTCTCTGGATATTTTCTCTAAGAGGTACATCTGTTTCATAACCTTTTTGTATAAAACTCGAACCTATAGACCAGTAAATTTGTAAAATCAGGAAAATGCACATCATAAAGCCGGTGCTGAATATATACCAGAATAAAATTGAATCAATCAGTGAATATGATTGTTCATGCTCGACTTTTTTTATGAAACCCAATAATTTTAATTTTATTCTTTCAAGTTTGCTGCTTGGTTTTCGGTAATAATCCATAGAATTTTTTATTGATTCTATAGTCACTTCTCTTTTAGTTTTTTCATCTACAATTCCGGATATTTTATTATAAGCTATCCAAAAATCCTTTTCCCTTAATAACAGTTGTTTTTTATCAGCATCATCTATGGTGAAATAGTTTTTAAATTCGGCTATCACAGCTATTATCTGTTCGTCAACTTCAAATCCTTTCTGCATGGCATACGAAAGCAAAATATAAGATTCCTGGATACTTTCTTCCATTTCCCTGTTTAATATGAAATGCGGCATAAAATACCTCAAAATATATTATTCTTAAAATTAATTACTGTTTTAAAACACAATTTAATCCGATAATGAAATTTCAGGTTGACATACTATTGATTAACTACAATTCTAAATTTGACGAAATATAAAATAAGAGTACTAAATAAAGTGATTATAAAGTTCAATTATTGCAATGAATTCGGGTATAAAAGGAGAAGAGTAAATGAAAATCTGCATACGCTATTCTTTAAATTGTAAAACAAAAACAATTAGATTAACAACACCAGCATTTCAACAATATAAAAATAGCTAATTCAATTATATTTTGCAACATTTATTTTTCACATATTTTACATAAATAATGGTTCTTCTCCATTTATAGTTTCTCCAACTTTCTTAATCATTATGACTATTTAAATTATGCTTATGCTTTCTTTGTAATAAAAATATTTACAAATCGTGTCACTAGTTATAATTTTCAAGGATTATTAATGACAATTGATGAACATATAAATTACTGGCTTGAAAGTGCAGAAAATGATTTAAATGCCGCTTCAAATATGATGGTTTCTAAAAATTATGATTGGGCATTATTTCTTGGGCATCTGGTTTTAGAAAAAACTCTAAAAGCAATTTATGTAAAAGAATGTAATAATGAAGTGCCGCCTAAATTGCATAACCTCATAAGACTTAAAGAATTGTCCAGTGTATCTCTCAATGAAAATTATGCAAGATTTTTAGTTGAAGCAAATAAATTTCATATAGAATCAAGATATCCGCAATATAAACAGGAATTTTATAAATTGTGCACAAGTGAGTATGCTCACGAAAAATTCAAAATGATTAACGAGGTTTATCAATGTCTGAAGTTGATTCTAAAATAATTGAAAAAATTAAAAATTTTGCTTTAGAACTTGAGAAGGAAAATATTCGTGTTCAACAGTTATACCTTTTTGGCAGTTATGCAAAAAGTGAAAATGGTAAATTCAGTGATATTGACCTTGCTGTTGTTTCTGATGATTTTTCAGGAATAAGATTTAATGATTATGATAAATTTATTTCTTCTATTCTGAAAATTGACCGTTCGATTGAGCCGATAGCATTTAGAATGCAAGATACGTATGAAGATTTGTTCTTTTTAAATGAAGTACAAAAAAAAGGCATTAGAATAATTTAATACTTTTGAATTAGTCTTATAAGGAAAAATTTTGAAAATTTACTATTTCGCAAGACAATTACTGTGCATTTCCTTTAATAACAAATCTTATGCTGCCTGCCAATCATTAACTTATGACAGAAAAATTATAGTCAATCGGCAGCTAAGTCTTTAGTATCAGTTTAAATTGTGTTTTATGATTTTGACAATGTAAAATAAAATGTGCTGCCTTTGTCTTCTGCGCTTTCCACCCAAATTTTACCACCGTGTTTCTCAACAAAATCCTTGCATAAAAGCAGTCCCAAACCTGTGCTGGATTCTCCCTCAGTTCCCGGTCGTGATATTTTTTGGTCAATTTTAAATAACTTGTCAATGATTTCACTGCTGATTCCGATTCCATTATCACGGATATATATCTCCAAAAATCCACCTGTGAGTTTTGAATCTTCGGCATTGTTTCTGACAACACCAATCTCAACCTTTCCTCCTCTCGGAGTAAATTTTACAGCATTTGAAATCAAATTTCTGAAAATCGTATTCAGCATTGGTATATCAGCTTTAACTTCAATATCCGGCTGGACATTATTAATTAATTGAATTTCCTTTTGTCTTGCAGATTCCCTGATTATATCAATGTTCATATTTACTATATAATTCAGAATGCAGATATCGGGATTAAAATTTATCATACCTCTTTGCATAAGCGACCATTCGAGAAGATTTTCAAGTAATTTGTATAAATTAGCTGCAGATTCCTGCATTTTCTTACTGAAATCCTGAATTTCCGTAATATTTAGATTTCGGTAGTCTTCAGCAATTATTTTTGTCAATCCGAGAAAACCGGCAAGAGGCGATTTAAGGTCATGGGCAATAATCGAGAAGAATTTGTCTTTTGTCCGGCTTAGTTCGTTAAGTTCAATATTTTTTTTATGAATTTCCTGCTCTGCAATTTTCCTGTTTGTTATATCCATCGAAATACCAATAATACCGATAATATTTTTATTGGAATCAACGAATGGTATTTTGCTTGTGTTCACCCATTTAAGTCCGTCTTCGGTTTCCCAGTGTTCTTCAATATTCAATTCAGCTTCGCCTGAATTAATAACTTTTAAATCATCCTTATAATATTTTTCTGCATCCTCTTTTGGATGAATTACCGAAAGATTTACTCCTTCCAGCTCTTCTTTACTTTTGTTATAAGCATCGGCTACATATTTATTAACTCGGATAAAATGATTATGCTTATCTTTATAAAATACCAGCCCTGGGATATGGTCCAAAATTGCCTCCAATTGTTCAGCAATGTATTTGTATTTTTCTTCACTTTCCCTCAAAGCATTCTGGGCATGCTTTCGTTCTGCAATATCATTTTGAAAATCAATTTTCAGGGATTCGTACTCCGACTTTAATTTCAGAAGGTCCCTTTGAAGCTGCTGATTTGTTAATTCTATATCATGCATACTATTTCAGTTAATTCTTTGAAAAATTTCATAATCTAATCTATTGGCAGTATAAAATAAAATGTGCTGCCTTTACCGACTTCACTTTCCACCCAAATTTTACCACCGTGTTTCTCGACAAATTCTTTACACAAAAGCAGTCCCAATCCTGTGCTGGGTTCTCCCTCTGTTCCAGGTTGTGAAATTTTTTGGTCAATTTTAAACAATTTACTAATAGATTCACTACTGATGCCGATACCATTATCACGGATATAAACCTCTAAAAATCCACCTGTTAGTTTTGAATCTTCGGGATTATTTCTGACAACACCAATCTCAACCGTACCTCCTCTCGGAGTAAACTTAACTGCATTTGAAATCAAATTTCTGAAAATCGTATTGAGCATTGGTATATCTGCATTAACTTCAATATCAGGCTGTACAGTAGTAATTAATTGAATTTCTTTTTGTCTTGCAGATTCTCTGATAATATCAATATTCTGATTTACTATATAATGCAGGATGCAAATATCGGGATTAAATTCTATAAGCCCTCTTTTCATGCGTGACCATTCGAGAAGATTTTCAAGTAATTCATATAAATTATTTGCAGATTCCTGCATTAATTTACTATTTTCCTGTAACTCCTCAGTGGTGAAGCTTTGAAGTTGTTCCGACATTAATTTTGTTAAAACAAGAAAACCCGATAATGGCGACCTAAGGTCATGGGCAATAATCGAAAAGAATTTGTCTTTTGTAATGTTTAACTCTGCAAGTTTATTTGCTGTTTTCTTCAGTTCTTCTTCAGCTTTTTTTCTTTTTGTAATATCATGAGCAACATAAATAACAGTATTTTCAGAAATATAAGATAATCTTGCAAGAAACCAGTAATGTGTGGAATTGATTTCAAGAGGATATTCAATAGTAACTAATTTTTTGGTAACGAAACATTCTGTCAACGCATTAAAGAAATAATCGGCAGTTGCTGAATCAAATGCCTCATAAAGTGTTTTACCGGTAAGTTCTTTTTTGGGTTTTATGAGTAATTGTTCGTTGGAGGATACAATTTTAATATATCTGCCTTCGCGGTTAAATTCAATGATTAAGTCCTCCATCGAACCCAGCAGTGCTTTAAGCTGTAATTCATTATTACTTATTTTTATCATTGAATTTGTCAGCAGCCAAATCAATATACTTATAATCAGAGCATTTATAAACAAAAAACTTTTAAATCTGCTGTTTGCATTATTGTTATTTTCCCATCCATTTATCGGTAAAGCTGCAAAGTACCATTCTCCTGTCGGAAGCGATACATTAACCGTTACAGGATTTTTGTCAAATATAGTTGAATCTCCCCAAAAGCAATTTCCTGATTTACCGCTGCCATCCTCACCTTTTAAAGCGAAAAAATATTCGTTGTCTTTTGGGATTAATCCTGCTTCATTAAATAGCTGCTGCTTAAGTATTACAATATCAGTAACACCCCAAAAATGCGTAGAATCTGTATCAGTACGGGTAAAAATAGGAGTGTAGCTTATAAATGCAATACCGCCTTCCACAAGTTCTAATGGACCTGCAACAAATGTTTTTCTTGTAACAATGGTGTTTTCAACTATTAGTTTTCGGGCTGGATGTTCGAGTAAATTAAGACCGATTGCTGCCTCGTGTCCTTTAATCGGATAAATTGCTCCAATAATACAATTTTTAGATAAAGACATTGTGCTTATCACAGAATCGTTTTTTATTGTTTCTCTGGCTAATTTTTGAAAATCAGTACTTGTAATTTCCGGATTATAGGATACGTAAGCCGCTATTCCTCTTGTATAAAAAATTCTGGAATAAAGTGACTTCTCAAGTTGGGATTTTTTTGAAACAAGCATATCCAATACCTTGCTTTTCTCGTCTTTTTCCTGAAGACTCTCACTGAACTCGGTATATTTAATAATTGCAATTATAAATGCAGCTAAGAATGAAACTGATATAATAAATGGAAGATATTTGGAATACCTTATTAATTTTATAAATTTATTTCTCTTGTATGATTCCATTTCAGTTCATCAACCGCGTTTATTTCATATCCGTATTCAAAATATATTATTTCAAATTTGTCTATAATCGAAACCTAAATATAGCTATTTTCAGGCATCTAAACAAATTGGATTCTTAGAACCGCCTCCCTGCCTGATTATACTATCGCGAAAATTAATAAAATAAACGACAACAAACCAATTATTATCAAAAGTGTTGGTGAACATTAATCAGTGATTATGCAGAATGATATTTGTAAATAACGGAAAGAGATTATGAGTAATTATTTGATTTTATCTTTTGAAAGTTTCGGAACAAATTCGAAGCTTTTTTCTACCAAGTACGATATGCAAAATCCCGTAATCATTCCAACAACCGCACCTGCCATTATATCAACAGGATAATGAACCCCTACATAAACCCTTGACAACGCAACCAACCCCGCAACAGAAAAGAAAAAGATATAATTCTTTCTGAAAAAATATGTAATAACTGTTGCCGCCGCGAAATTATTTGCAGCATGGGATGACGGAAATGATTTTCCGCCGCCGCAGTCAACAAGCAGATTCACGTCCTGCAGAGTATGACAGGGACGCAGCCTTCCGACTAATTCCTTAATGACCGAACTGTTTAACTGGTCGGTTGCCACTATTGTTAATATCAAAACAATTCCCGCTATTCTGCCTGTTTTTCCGGTTTTAAAAAACAGTACATAAAAACCTAGCAGATATATAAGAATCCAACTGTCAACTTCAGTTATAAACGGCATCAACCGGTCAAAAAAAGAATTTGACAATCCGTGATTTATCCAGTAAAAAATAACAGTATCAATATTTTGCAAAAATTCCGGCATTTTTATCCGTACCTGTTTATAACGACAAGAGTAATATCATCATTCTGATGGGATTCACAAATATATGATTTCACCGAACCAATTAATTCGTTCATAATTATTTCCGAATCATCTGTCCGTACGTTGTGCATAAATTGTTCAAGACGGTTCTCGCCGTAATCTTCACCGTTTTTATTCTCGGCTTCGGTTACACCATCAGTATATAATATCATCAAATCTCCCTTATTCAAGTAAATTTCACCTTCCTGATATTCAAATGGATGCTCCATAAATCCAAGTATTAATCCGCCGTTTGTCAGTTTCTCAATATCGCCGTAATTTCTTTTCACAAATGGAGGATTATGTCCTGCGTTTATATAGGATACTTTCCCGTTCGAATCGTCAATGATACAAAAAAATGAAGTAACGAATTTATCGGCAGCAGTATTATGATATAATAAATTGTTGATTTTTATGACTATATCAGCAAGTGAAATACCCGACATTGCCAGCACACGTAATGCTGCCTGAAAATTTGCCATAATCAGCGATGCAGGAATTCCCTTACCTGAGACATCAGCAATAGCTATCAAATATCTTTGGTCGTCTAATCTGATATAATCAAAAAGGTCTCCGGCAACATGTCTTGACGGCAGACTTGTTCCTGTAATATGGAAGTTTTGCATTACAGGACTTTTATCGGGTAGAAGATTTTTCTGAATTTCGAGAGCAATAGACAATTCGCTTTCAAGACGCTTTTTTTCTAATTCCTCCCCGAATAATCTTTCATTTTCGAGAGCCGCCATTGCAGCATTGCCGACAGCTTCAATAAAAAGTAGATTTTCGTCAGTAAATTCGGTCCCGTTCATTTTCCTGCCGATAATCAGAAGACCCCTTCTTGCACCCTGCACAATCATCGGTGCTACTACCTGTAAATGTAACTGCAGCACAGAACTCTCGATTTTTGAATAATTATGAAATTTTGAAATATCCTGAGCAAAATCACATTCGGAAAGTATAAGCAGAATTTCATTATCAATCATCTCGCCGAATCTGTTTACTATTTGTTTAATCTCTCCGGAATCAGAAATTGATATAACCGCAAATCTTGACACAGTAAGCTGTCCCATCAAATTGAGAGCAAGCATTTTTATTATTTTCTCACCCGAGAAATTCTGGCTGAAATCTTTGGAAATTTCAAAAAGTGTAGAAAGTAATTGATTTCTTTGTTCAACTTTATTTTTTGCATTTTTGTATGATACAACCGTTCGGGCATTGTTAATTGAATTTGCCGCTATAGCCGATATAAGGTTAATATAATCAATTTCCTCATCAGTCAGGTCAATTTCAGAAAGACTTTTCCCGAGACAAATTACAGCATAGAAAGAATTTAAATTTTTGACGGGAATCAGATATTCAATTCCGCTCTTTCTCAGATACGAAAATCTGTCATCGCTGCCGGTAAGTGTAAAATCATTTAATTCAAAACCCTGCACCGAACCTATTGAGATATTACCCTTTATTATTAATGGTGTAAAATCATTTTCACCATCAGGAATGAGTACAATTGCTCTTAAAATTTTTAGTTTGCCCATCAGGCTCAGTAATGTTGCATTCAATATATAAAAATCATTGTCAGACTCGTAAAGCCGGGCAGTAAGATTCAACAGAGAATTTATATTTATAATAGTATTATTTTGTATCATAATTTAATAAGGATGAACAAATTTGACTTTGTAAGGTAAAGTGTATAATTCCTTTATTGCGCCGCTTTTATCATCAGCAAACATGATTTCGGTTCCGTCACCGTTAGTTCGCAGAAGCAGCAATCTATTATTTTTCACATCATTTGAGATAAAATAAAAATTTCGTTTTATAACCAGATTTATCCTGTCCCTTAACCGAAGATCAAACCTCAGTAAATTATCCTGAGTGGGTACGAATCCCCAGTCTTTCTGAGTAACGGCAAGACCCATCGGAATCTGTTCGGTGGACAGAATTTGTGCAAAACCTAATTCATGGCTTTCGAAAATCACTCTTGTGGCAATGTCAATATATTGAATAAAAGCAGGTGTTTTTATTTCAGGTATTTCCGATTTACCTAAACCTATAGTTAAACATACAGCAGTTTTGCCGTCTGCAGTCATTTTGACAAAGGCAGGTTTTGGCTCGGTATTAATTACTGCAACAACTTTTCTGTCTCTGATATCAATAACCGAAACAGTATTATCAGGATAATTTGTAACATAAATCTGATTACCGCTGATAGCAATTGAATGCGGCGGGTTGCCGACTGTAATATTTTTTGAGGCAACGAAGTTTGTTAAGTCAAGAAGAGTAGCATAAACAGAATTTTTGTGGATAATATAAGCATCGGCGTCATTTTCAACAAACACTATTCCATTCGGCTGGTACTGGTCTGCAGTAAAATCAATCGTAGTAATGAGGCTCATATCAATTTTTCTTACAACAAATATTTTGAAATCTCCGGGTACGAGAATATAATAATGACCTCCAAAATCTGCAATATATTCAATAGGCGTTTTTATATCCAGTCCGAAATCATTTTTCATCAAATCTGAAGAAAGTTCTTTAAGTTCGGGCAATTCAAATACCTTAAGTTTAGGTTGCAGTTCATCGGTAGCAACAAGAATTTTTTCGGAAGTACTAACAGGATTAATGACTTTTTCCTCAGATGAACATGCTGAAAATAATGCTGCTGATAAAATCAAAAATGCAAAAATATATTTCATAACCCAACCTTTTAAAAAAATACCATTTAATAAACTATATAAAAACCAAAGCAAGCAAAAGGTTACAATCAAACCGCAAATTTCCTGACTTCTCTTTGTAAAGTCATCACAGCGTCGTTAAGCTGCAGACTTGCCCTGCGGAATTCAGAAAGTGCATCTTTAGACTGCGAGGAGGCTTTTGCAAGCTGAATCATTGTTTCGCTTATCTGACCGGCTGCTTCAGTCTGCTGCTCCATACCTTCGGCAAAGAGCTTAAAGCTCGGTGCAAATTCATTTACTTCTTCGATAACCGAGCCAAGTTGATTCGCCACAGAATAAATATGTCCTGCGCCTTTTCTAACTTCGTCGCTGAATTTATCCATTTCCATTACACCGGATGATACAGACGACTGCATCTCTCTTACCATTTTTTCTATATCCTCGGTTGCAACGGCTGTCTGGTCAGCAAGTCTGCTTATTTCCCTTGCCACAACGGAGAATCCTCTTCCGTATTCTCCGGCTTTCTCTGCTTCTATAGCTGCATTAAATGACAAAAGATTCGTCTGCTCTGAAATTTTATTTATTGCCGTGACAACGCTGCTGATTTTATTTGCACGCTCACTGATAACCGATAATTTTCCGGTAATTGATTGTGTGGACCTGTTCAGGTTTTGCAAAGCTTCGTCCAAACTGTCAAGACTTGATTTACCCTGACGGGCAATCCCGAGTGTATATTCGGTTTTTTTATTGATGTCATGTATAGAATTCGACAGCATTGAGGAAGTCTGTGAAATCTGCAGACTCGTTGCACTTACTTCTCGTGTCGAGGCTGCCTGCTCAGTGGCATTCGCCTCAAGTTCGCGTGATGAAGCTGTAATCTCATTTGCAGAACTTCCAACCTGAACACCTGATTTTTGTACTTCATTTATAAGAGTATTTAGATTACTGCTCATTTGGTTAACGGAGGCAAATAATCTTATAATTTCATTTTTTATGCCACGATTTTTGGAATTGCTTTTTTCGATAATCTCATGATATTTTGACCAGTAACCGGAGGATAATTCCGAAGCAGTTTTCAAATCTCCTGCAGCTATATATTCGGCAGCAGTGGTGATAGTGTTAAGCGGTTTTGACAGACGTCCCGATATCCAGACTATGACGATGAAAAGTATTATGAATCCTAAGATTCCTAATATTGAAACCTCAATCCCCAAATCAATTAAATCTTCATATATTTCTTCATTCGGGAAAAGTAATCCCAATGACCACCCGTTAATTTTTAAAGGATAAAATCTTACTAAAGCATTTTTTTTCAATACGAGAGATTTTGTCTTTACGAAACCTGTTTCACCTGCAATCATCCTTTTACCAAGTTCGTTTAGTTCGGGGTGGTTAGCTTCGGCTGCAATATCAAAAATTGTTTTTCTCATTACAAAATTGGAATCAGGATGAGCAAGAAATGTACCTTGTTTTGACAAAAGAAATCCGTAACCGCTTTGATAGATTTTCATTCCCGAAATCATTTCTTTTAACCATTCGAGAGAAAAATCACATGTAATTACTCCCCTGAATTTTTTACCGGAAGTTGTTGTGGTATAAAAAGGTACTGTAAAAGTAGTCATCATTATATTGCCGCCGCCTTCATCCATATACGGTTCGCTCCAATTCGGCGAGTCGGATTCTTTTGTTACCTTGTACCATGGCTGCTCGGGATAATTATACTCATCTGTACTTAAGTCAGCATATTTGACTGTCCCGCCGTCCTTGTAATAATACAGAGAGAAAAGTTTAGTTGTAGAATCAAACTGATAAGGCTCAAAACATATACTTGAGCCGTAAATTTCGTCACTTGTCTCTACGGTTTTTATCAGAAACTGTTCAAGTTCTTCGCGTTTAAACTCTGATGCATCAAGGAAATTACTGCTAATGTATGCAATTTTTTCTACATTTCTTATTACTGATTCGATACGGTAAGAATATTTCTCAACAATCGAATTTGCGTTCTTATCAACTTCTTTATATACAATTGTACCTGTAATAAAGAAATTGTAGCCGTATAGTAATATTGATATTATTCCTGCTGAGCTAAGAATAAGCAGTGAAAGTTGAAAAGTTAATCCGCGTGTTCTAAACATATTTTACCAACATAATAAATATCAATAATCACAAAAATAGCTTATATTATTGGTTATTACAATTCATTTCCGATTTTATTATTTAATTCGTAATATTTTTTTAAATGAACTCAAAATAACCGAATTGCCATAAGCAGATATGAACTGTTTAATTAATCAACTATATTTTGATAATTCCTCAGAATCGTCAAAATGAATTTTTTCCGTACCTGTAATTTGATAATTCTCGTGTCCCTTTCCGGCAACGAGAATCAAATCATTTGCACGGGAAATTTTGACCGCATGCTTTATAGCTTCAGACCTGTCCGGAATAATTTCTATAATGTTTGATGAAATCACTCCTGATTTGATATCTTCAATTATCGTCATCGGGTCTTCAGTGCGGGGGTTATCAGAGGTTATGATTGTAATATCGGCATTTTCGCCTGAGATTTTACCCATAACCGGTCGTTTGGTTTTGTCACGGTCGCCGCCACAGCCGAATACACAGATAATCCTTGAAGATTTGGAAGAGGAGTTTTCTATAATATATCTGCACGATTTTAAAGATTTTTCGAGCGCATCCGGAGTATGGGCATAGTCAACAAGTGCAATGGTACCATTCTCGAGATTAATTCTCTGCATTCTCCCGGGAGCACCGCCGGTAACGGATAATCCATGCTGAATTGCCTGCTTGGAAATGCCGAGCGACTGACATGCTGCTGCACAAAGTGCAGCGTTATCAATATTAAACTGTCCTGCAAGTTTCGTAATCACATCAATTAACTTTACACCGCTGAATAATATAAATTCTACACCCTTCAAATCAGACTTCTCACGCATTATTCTGAAATCATTGCCGATTTTTCTCCCGACACGTATGATTTTCCTGCTTTTTGTGCTGCCGACCATATATTCAGCCCAATCTGAATCGGTATTAATTACAGCAAAGTTATTTTTGGATAATTTATCGAAAAGTATTTTCTTTGAATCGGCATAATTTTCCATTGTCTTATGAAAATCAAGATGGTCGTGTGTGAGATTTGTAAACAGTGCAGCTTCAAAATCAATACAATCAACCCTGTGCTGAACAAGAGAGTGGGATGATACTTCCATTACAACATATTCGATGCCGTCATCAACCATTAAAGATAAAATTTCGGCTAATTCGAGCGATTCCGGAGTTGTGTGCGTTGCCTCAATTTTTCTGCTACCCGAAAAAATACCTGTGGTACCGATTATTCCGCATGTTTTATTATCTGATTCAATAATTGATTTCATCAGATATGTACATGTTGTTTTCCCGTTTGTTCCGGTAATGCCGATTATTTTTAATTTTCTTGAAGGGTAATCATAAAATGCGTTTGATATTTCTGCGAGACATTTCCTGCTGTTTTTAGTAAGTACAAATGCTGTTTCGGGTGTAATGAGATTTCTTTCAGGAAGTTTTTCGCAGACAACAACACTTGCGCCATTCCAGACGGCATCAGCGATGAAATCGTGGCCATCAAACTTTTCCCCCTTAATTGCAACAAAACATGTACCCTTAATGACTTTTTTAGAGTTGTATGCAACAGATGTAACAGACTGTGAAGGCAAACCTATCAATTCGAAATCTTCAGTGTTTTCCAATAAAGTTGCAATTGTTTTTTCATTGTTCAAACTATTTGACATTACTTTTTTTTCCGTCTAATATTCATTATATTATAATTTAAATCGCTTTTAATATTTCACCAGTTCGAAATTCGTCATAAATCAATTATTTCATATTCTCCGAATTCAGATAAAGCAGTTGCTAATAACTCTGTATTGCCAGAGGCTGCAATAAGATAATCGGTATCTGAAAAATATTTTTTCTGAATATCAAATATTTCATCTCTGTCAATATTTCTGATTTTTGAGTAGAAATCAACGAGAAAAGACCTGTCAAGATTGAAACTGTCAAGGGTTTGAATCAGTCCGGTAATTTGCTTTGGAGTCTCGAGAGAGCGTGCAAATGAGCCGGTCATGTATTCTACACTTCGGTTAATTTCTTCCTGCTCTAATTTTGATTTTGACATTTCAAGTGATATTTCAAATATATCTTTTATTGATTCTGAAGTTTTATCGGCATTTATACTTGTGGAAATGACAAACAGGCTGCTGAATTTTCTGGTATCGAGATATGAATGAATTCCGTAAGTCAGCCCTTTTATTTCTCGTAATACATGATTTAGTTTAGATAAAAAATATCCTCCGAAAATCGTGTTTATAATTTGAAAAGCCGGATAATCAGGATTTTTCCGGTTAATTGAAGATTTGCCTATTCTCAAATTGGTCTGCAGGGCATCATCCTTGCCTGTGATTATATTTTTCGATTTAACGGGAATGAATTGAGGTATAATAATACTACCAATATTATTTTGAAGTTGCGAAAAAGATTTTTCAATCATTATGTCAATTTCATTTTCGTCAAAATTTCCTGTTACAATTATGCTGATATCAGAATTTGAAATTAATATATCATAAAAATTTAAAATGTCGTCCTTTTTGATTTTGTCTACATCAGATAGATTGCCGGTTCTTTCATGTCCGTAAGGATGATTCCTGTATATGCCAATATTCAAAGCAACCTGAGCAGTATATGACGGGTCGGCACAGTTTTGCATAATCCCTGCTGAAATTCTGTCTCTTTGTCTGCTTATTTCGGATTCTGAAAAAGCAGGAGTAAATAAGCACTCGGTTAATATTTCAAAACATGGATTAAAAAAGTCCCCAAGACTTGTAAAACCGGCAGCACACTCATCCCAATAAGCATTAAAAAAGTAAGTTGCTCCCAAAGATTCAAATATTTCAGAAATTTCGGAACTTGTATGACTCTTTGTGCCGCTCTGAAGCATAGTCATTGTAAAATTGGCAAGTCCGGGAATTGAGTCTGCAGCAGCACCGTTCTTAAAATTTACTTTAAAGTTAACTAAAGGCTGCGAATTATCCTGATATTTATAGATTTTGATATTACCCAAAGTCTGAATCTTAATTTCAGGAATATTTAAAATAATCCCGGATTCGTTATAAGGTATTTTTGTTCTGTCTGTTAGCATTTTTAATATTGATAAATTTATAAAGTACAAATATAATAAATTAAACGATAAGTTTTTTGTGATACAAAATATAGTTATTTTCGTTGTATTAAAATTGAAGTATTTAAGTAAAGTTTTGAACCTTATAGACAGATATATAATTCGTTCTCATATTGCCCCGTTTATCTTCGGAACGGGGACAGTAATGTTTATTTTTCTTATGCAGTTTCTGATGATTTCGCTTGAACAACTCGTCGGTAAAGGTTTAAGCGAATGGCTGATAATCAAACTGATAGTATATAATATGTCGTGGATGGTTATTCTTGCTGTGCCGATGGGTGTGCTGTTTTCGACATTAATGACTTTCGGCAGCATGTCTATGGCTCATGAGGTCACAATTGTAAAGGCATCCGGCGGCTCGCTTATAAGGATGATGGCACCTGTACTTGTAAGTGCTGCAATACTTTATCTGGTACTGTTTTGGTTCAATGATAGAATTCTTCCTGAATCGAATCATCAGGTAAAAATAATGATGAACGACATTCAGAGGAAAAAACCTACATTTGCTCTTGAGTCAGGTTTGTTTTCTACGCAATTAGATGGCTATACTATTCTCGCCCGGCATGTTGATTCATTAACCGGCGTGCTTAGCGGAGTGACAATCTATGATATGACAAAATTTCAGAACCGTAATATTATTTCGTCCGATTCAGGCTGGATTACCTTTACTCCCGATTATAAAAAGCTGGTACTTGATTTAAAAAACGGTGAAATTCATCAGTTTAATGCCAATACTGTTGATAATTATAAAATTATCAACTTTACTGATTATAGAATTGCAATGAACGCCTTCGGTTTTGCTTTTGAACAGTCAAGAGCAGATATGGTGTCAAAAGGCGACAGAGAAATGAATGTATCCGATATGACTGCTATTGTTGATACAGCAGAGACAAATAAAAGCAATATACTTGTAAGGGTAGATTCGTTAATGAAAAAAGCCGTCAACGATATTGTTTACGGAAAACCGGAAATTAAAAAAGATACTAATCAGATTGTTTCGACCGATAAGCCTGTTGTTGTTAAAAATGAAACGGATTTAGCAAAAGCTAAAATGCCGGCTCAAAAAACTGCTGTTAAAAAGCTGCCTTTAGAAAAGAATATTACCGATACTGTTAAGAAACCTGAAATTCTTGAGATAACGAAAAAGAAAAGTAAAAAGATTGATTCGGATTCGGGTTTGACATATCTCGAAAAAGTAAAAAAGAAATTTGCAAAAGCAGTCAGTGAAGGCAGGACCGACATCAATAAGGATACAGTACTGTCCGATAAATCAAAGCAAGAGATGCTTGAAACAATGGCAAAAGAGAAAAAAAGGCTTATCGAGGATTCGTTAAAGGCTGCCGCTATTAACCGTGCTTTTGCAACTAAAATCAACGTCGAAAAATCCAAATCTGATTTAAGAACTAAAAAGAGTACAGATACTAATAAATCTGTCAAAAAAGAAGTTATAATTTCAGATGCCGTTTCCCGCGATACATCATACAATGAAGTTCTGAACCGCGTTCTCCAGCAGGCAAATCTGACCAAATCCATGATTCAGCCGGATATAAACAATATAACTTATTTTCATTCAAGGTCGGAACAATATAAAGTCGAGATTTACAAAAAATATGCAATACCTTTTGCCTGCCTTATTTTTGTATTTGTAGGTGCACCGCTTGGAGTAATTACAAAAGGCGGCAATTTTGGAATAAGTGCCGGTATAAGTCTTGGATTTTATATATTCTACTGGGCTTGTCTGATTGGCGGTGAAAAGCTTGCAGACCGAGGGGTTCTGGCGCCATGGCTTGCAATGTGGGTAGCAAACATTGTAGTAGGATTGATTGGTATTTTTCTGACACTGCGGGTCAATAACGAATCCATGAATTTCAAAATTTCACTACCCTTCAGATTATTCAGCAGAAAAGCGAAATAATAATATTGGTTTCTAATGTATCACACTTTGGAAGTGTAGCACATCCTGAAATGGCATAGGCATGGAACATCCAAATGGTTTCTTATCTCGTAGAGATTAAATTTTGGTAACAGGCAATTCTCGGCTGATTTAATTTTCCCGTAGGGAATAAATATCGGTAAAAAAAGGTTTTTGAATTCTGACTTCTGAAGTCGAAGACCAGCGAAGCTAATGATGAATTCTGAATTGATTTGAACTCTGAATGAGTGCCCTGATAGTAGAAAAAGCACAGTACGAAGGAAAACACATTTTTTTCAACCATCGGAAGGTTTAATTCTGGTTGATTTCATCTGATTAAATCCATCCATCTCCGTCACTCCGTGACACCTCCGCCGGCGGAGGAAATAGAACTAATCTACCACCCCCAACCCCTCCTTGGTAAGGAGGGGAGTCCGAAAAACTGGGCGTTGACATATTACAAACAATAATTTCCGGTTATAGGACTAAATTGATAAAAAAAATAATAAGTATTTAAAAATAATGAATTTACTATGGTAACGTCTTTACAAGAAAATTAAATACTATTAGGATTAAAGTATTCAAATGATGAGATATGACAGTAAGGCAGATGCTCAAATTCTGCGGAAAAAAGCTGAGAAGTTCCACAAAAAACAACTCCCCAAAACATGGTCAATATTAAGCGAAGCTGATTCACTAAAACTAATTCAGGAACTTGAAGTTCACCAGATAGAACTTGAAATGCAGAACGAAGAACTTGTTCTGGCTAAAGAACAAGCTGTAATTGCAACTGACAGATATATTGAATTATATGATTTTGCACCCGCTGTATATATAACTCTTTCATCTACAGGACAAATTTCAAGGATTACACAAAGAGGTTCCAAATTACTTGGGAAGGAAAGAACCAAGTTGTTTTACTTTGATTTCGAATCATTTGTCACTACTGAAACAAAGCACGTTTTTAAAGAATTTTTCAAAAGAATATTTGAAAGCGGAATGCACGAGACCTGCGATGTTGCTCTAATAACGTCGGATAATTCACCTTTATATGTCCAAATTGACGGAATAATTTCCGAAAATGGTAAACAATGCTATATGTCGCTTTTAGAAATTACAGAAAGAATTTTGGCTGAACGGGCTCTTGTAATTGCCAATAAAGAACTCGCTTTTCAAAATCAGGAAAAAGAAAAAAGAGCTCAGGAACTTGCGGAAGCTAATAAAGTTCTGGCTATGCATATTGTAGAGAAAGAAAAAAGAGCTGCAGAATTAATTATTGCAAATAAAGAGCTTGCATATCAAAATCAGGAAAAGGAAAAAAGAGCTGCAGAATTAATTATTGCAAACAAGGAGCTTGCATTCCAAAATGAAGAAAAGGAAAAAAGAGCTGCAGAATTAATTATTGCAAACAAAGAGCTTGCGTTCCAAAACCGGGAAAAGGAAAAAAGAGCTCAGGAACTGATTTTAATTAACGAAGAACTCTCAAAACATATTGAAGAAAAGGAAAGAGGTCGATAATTCAATTCTGTTCAAACCGGTATGTGCTTCCTTTCTGATTTTTGGATAGAATTTAATTCGTAAATGGCAGATATTCATTGTGAATATTTTTGAATTTGTAAGAATGTTTTTGTACTATCACGAATTATTTCAGGTTAGACAATAATGAAAAAAACAGTTAATCCGGAAGCCGTAATCCTACGCCAAAAGGCAGAAAAATTGTTGAAAAAGAATCAGACACAAAAAAAGATTCTATTAAATTCTGAAGCTGATATGCTTAAGCTCATTCACGAACTTGAGGTTCATCAGATCGAACTTGAAATGCAGAACGAGGAGCTAAGGAAAGCTAATGAGCAGGCAGTAATTGCTACCGATAAATATATCGAATTATATGACTTTGCTCCTTCCGTATTTGTAACAATTTCTTCAAGGGGCAAAATTGACAGGATAACCCTTCGCGGAGCACGTATGCTTGGCAAGGAACGTTCTCTGTTATTTAACTATAATTTTGATTTTTTTGTTGCAGAAGATTCAAAACCGGTATTTAGAGAATTTATAACAAAAGCATTTGAAAGCCGGAATCACGAAACTTGCCATATAGCTCTTAAAATTGGCAGCAATTCACCGATTTATGTCCAGATTGATGCTATGGCAAGTGAAAATGGAAGACAGTGCCACATGTCAATTATAGAAATCAGTGAAAGTATAATGAAAGAACTTAATCGCAAACAATAGATTTATAATAGAATAATTACCTGTTAAAAAATATATTAAGCATTTAAATACCGCTTATATATTCAATACTTTGCTGCTTTGCTTTGGTATAAAATCCTGAATATACATCGGTTCATACATACCGGAATCGGCAAAATCATTTGTTTGTAATTTTTTTTCTGCTAAATATGCTATAAATTCAACTTTGGATTTTGTAAAATCTCTGACATCATAATTTTGAGTTAATCCAACACTGCCGGTCCCGACGAATAGTGTGCCAGATTTATCCCATTTATTTGTGTCTTCAATAGTGATAATTTGAATTTCATCGGATGAAAAATCCGATACTTTAAATTCCTGAGCATAAATAAGTTTAGCATTAGATTTTATGAGTGATACCACAGATTTTAATTTCAGTGATTCTGCATATTTTAAAGCAGCGTAAGCATAAGCTTCGGAATTAGATACTGAGATAAATCTGATATTTCCGTCAAAGCACAAACCCTTGGCAATTGCAGCAGAAATTCTAAGTCCTGTAAAAGAACCGGGACCTGCCGATACGGCTACGGCACTCAATTCATCAAAAGTAATGTTTAAATCTGACATAATATTTCGGGATAATCCGGCAAGCAGTTTGTCATGCAGATTTCGTTTGTAGTAATTTACGGCACCCAGAATTATTCCGTTTTGTGAGACAGCTGCTCCGCAGGTTTCATCCGAACTTTCTAAGGATAATATATAATTTGAATTTGTCATACTGCAAAAATATTAAAATATTTGCTTTTTAATGATATTTTATATAAATTAAGAATTTTCATGGTAGTTATTCGTTAACGTAAGATATTAACAAGTAATGAATTGATTCGTTTTAAGGGTATTAAAATAAATTAAATGGAAAAATAATGTCAGGAAGAATAAAAATAATTTTTTTTCAATTTATAGTTACGGCAGCACTTTTGATAAGCGGCATTGTGCCGGCGACGGCACAAAAACTGTTGATACCGATGGATTTGGCACAAACCGACCACCTGAAAGCTTATGGAATTACATACTGGCATCTTACAAACGGCCAGACAGCAGAGTGGCTTCTTAACTACCGCGGCGGGTCGTTTTTATTTGAATATACAGATAATCTTGCTGCTGAATGCCGCATAAGGGGAGTGTTTTTCGAAAGAATAAGTGATGCCGCAGGAGAATCAATTCTTAGTGAAGTGCGTCAGGAAGGCGTGAATATGGAAGCCGTAAAACTCGAAAAAGCACCTAAAATTGCCGTATATGCTCCCCCCGGCGTGCAGCCTTGGGACGATGCTGTCCGAATGGCAATGGAATACGCGGAAATTAAGCATGACATTATCTGGGATGAAGAAGTGATGACCGACAAACTGAAAGATTATGACTGGCTGCATCTTCATCACGAAGATTTTACCGGACAGCAGGGCAAGTTCTGGGTTAGTTACCGAAATGCTCCCTGGTATATACAACAGGTTGCATTAAGCGAAAGTATGGCAAAGAAACTCGGATTCGCAGATGTCTGTCTTCTAAAAAAAGCTGTTGCCGAAAAAATCAGACAGTATGTTGCTTCTGGTGGTTTCCTTTTTGCAATGTGTACCGCGACCGATTCATTTGATATAGCACTTGCTACGGAAGGAACAGATATTTGTGAGTCTATGTTCGACGGCAACCCTGCTGATTATAATGCCAATGAAAAGATGAATTTTGATAATACATTTGCTTTTGAAAAATTCAGCCTTATTATGGACCCGACCGAAGTTGAATTTTCGACGATTGATGTTGGTGCCCAGAATATAAATAATCCTGAAGCCGATTGGTTTACTTTGTTTGACTTTTCTGCTAAGTATGATCCTGTTCCGACAATGCTTACACAGGACCACGTCAATGTCATAAAAGGTTTTCTCGGTCAGACAACAGCCTTTGATAAACAATTTATAAAAAATTCAGTTACTATTTTAGCAATTAAGGACGGCTCAAACGAAGTACGTTATATTCACGGAAATGTAGGCAGAGGTACTTTTACATGGTACGGCGGTCACGACCCCGAGGATTATGTTCACCGAATCGGAGACCCCCCGACCGATTTGAATTTGTTTAAAAATTCACCCGGGTATCGCTTAATTTTGAACAATGTTCTTTTTCCGGCAGCTAAGAAAAAGAAGCAAAAAACCTGATTATTCAACAATTTTATAGTAAAATTGGTAATTTAGCTTAATATATGTTATTTTTGTGCTTATTTATTTATAAAACATTGCAATATGAAACTTATAAAAAATTTAATATCATACATAATCGCTTTCACAATTTTTTCTGTTGCGGCTCAATCGCAAAGTATTAAAATAAACATCAGTGATACCACAATCAATCGCGGCGGTGTTAACAGGATAAATATTAACTTTGACTCCGATATAACTTTTGGAGGAATTTTTTATTCCGAATATACTTTCAATGCAAATGTTATTGACATTAAACCCTGGAATCCCGATTTACCAAAAAACGAATTTGTGGAGTACATTGAATTAACAACTGACCTTAGTGATTTAAAAAATGCAATTCTGAAAGTTAAAATTAAATTCAAACAGGAAGTTATTCTCAAAAGCTATTTTATTATTGAGATTGAAGGACTTGCCGGTTCAGATACGATTACCATGCTTACTCCTGTTAAAGCATCACTTGACAGCACGGATATTAATCTTCAGAACACCCGTGCGGGTAAAATTATTGTTCGCAGTTCGTCTGTTGTCCCGGGAATAATTGAGGGACTCGGTCAGAACAGACCAAATCCGTTTTTTAGCAGTACAATATTTCCATTTGGATTAAACGTTGATTCAGGTATAAGTTTCTCAGTATATGGTCTGGGCGGAAGAAAAATACTTGATGATGATAATATCACCGAAATATTTAAGGTGAGTATATCAAATGAAAACGGCGAAATTACCTATGATTATAAAGACAAGGTTTTCAAAAGAGGCAATTATGAATTATCTCTTGAGCCATTTTCCTGGCAGCTTGCTTCAGGAACCTATTTCATTGTTATGAAAACTGAGTCCGGTACTTACAAGACAAATTTTATGTATATTAAATAAGACAATAAATTGAAAATCAAATTTTATTATCTGTTATTATTAATTCTGATTCTCTCAGGCAAAATATCCTTAATTTCACAGGAAACGCTTGAAGGGAATTTGGAACTGAAACTTAAGCAGCCTGTTGGTACCGAATTCTGGCTTACTTTTATGATGAATTTCAGAGAAGACCCATCAACACCTAAAAATGCTCTTACACTCGAACTTTTTGTTACGAGTGATAACGATGCAAATGTTGTTATCGAATGTCAGGCATTAAATTATAAAGAAAAATTATTTGTACCTGCGGGAACTGTCAGAAGTTTGGTTTTGACCGACAGGGTTATGATAAAAAGTTTTGAAATCATTGAACGCGGGCTTGCAGTTAAACTTACTTCCGACACCCCTGTTTCTGTTTACGGTCTTAACAGAAGATACCAGACAACAGACACATATCTTGGTCTTCCGGTACAAGTGCTGGGCGATGAATACAGAGCAATGTGTTATCATGTTGCTGAAGAACTTTCACCGCTTATCGCAATTGTCGCCACTGAAAACAATACTATTGTCAACATTACTCCAAAAGCCTTGACATATAAAGGAAAGGACAGGGAAAAAACATATACTGTTACATTGAATAAAGGCGATGTCTATCAGTTAAGGTCAGAAACTAACCGTATGCAGCTTAGACAATTGAAAATCAGTGAACGGGAAATTGATTTAACCGGTACCTACATTAAAGCCAACAATAAAATTGCTGTATTCAGCGGTCATGAATGTACCTATGTTCCTGTAGGTCCTCCCAAAATAAAAGCATGTAATCATATAGTTGAGCAATTGCCGCCTATAAGTTCGTGGGGCAAGCATTTTTATGTCGGTCGTCTTCAGGGACGTTCTACATACACATACCGCGTGCTGGCACATCAGGATAGTACCCGTGTATTTGAAAATTCAAAATTGATTGCAACACTGAAGGCAGGTGATTTTGTAGAGCGCAATACAAGGGAAGACTTACAGATTACAGCAGATAAACCTGTACTTGTTTCCCAGTATTCACAGGGTTATGAAAACGGTGATGCGATAGGCGACCCTATGATGCTTCTAATAAGCCCGACTCAGCAGTTCCTGTCACAATACAGATTCGCAACTCCTGTCAACGGAAGTTGGAATCATTATGCAAATGTTGTAGTTCCAACAAGGACTATTGGTACTTTAGAACTTAACGGCAGAAAAATTGACCCGAAAATATTTAAACCTCTCGGAATCAGCCGTTATTCAATAGCATACTTACAGGTACCGTTCGGTACTCACTTTATTAAGGCAAAAGAGCCGTTCGGTCTGTATTCTTATGGATTTGGTTTTGGTGATGTTGATGCTTATGATGCTTACGGCAACATGGGCGGGCAGTCTTTTCTTGAATACGTCCAGATTTCTGATACTATCCCACCAACTGCTGAATTGAAAGTTACCGGTGACAAAACAACTATGATACTCAGAGATGACCGCGTTGATGACATGGGATTGAAGTCATTCAAAATTATTGACAGTATGGGTATCTCCTTAAAATATCCGCAGATAAGCGAAGGAATGCTTCAGCTTCCGGTTGATATTATGCCGGCAGACCCAATAGTTCCAGGTTCGCTTCATTTCTTTGTTACCGATGCGGCTGATAATTCCGCGGAATTTACTCTATGTTATACATTCAATCCGTCAAACGGCAGTCTCGAATTTATTCTGAGTCCGGGTCATAACAAATCATGTATCCCCGAGCCGGGTTTTGTTGTTGGGGCGTTCGGTAAATATTCTGCCGTATTCCAAACAGCCGATTTCTCGAAATCAGGCAATATTGCTGTTCCCGGCAATTTTTCATCAGCAGTAGGTTCAGGCGGTTACGGCGGTTTGTATATAAGCAAAAAAGTTCTTTACAATGTCAATCTGACTTCGAGACTGTCAATAGAACAGTACGGCGGAACAATTGCAGCTCCCGACAGTATTATGTCTCATAGAAGAGACACAATTTCCGGCGCACTTATTCCTTTTCAGGAGACTCATTACCTTGATTTAAACAGTACTTATCTGTCATTATCACTGGCGGGTGAATATTTATTTTCCGGCTATCTATATGGAATTGCAGGAATAAATTTATCATTTATGATTAATAATTCGGTTGAATTGAGACGCGGAATCACAATCCCTGATGATTTTGTGTATTCAAACGGAGAAAAAGAAATTGTTCTGACTGAATATGACAAGTTGAATTCCCTGAATACAATGAGATTCGGCTTTTTCGGAGGGCTTGGTGCCAGCATCCCGGTTATTGATAAACTGTCCGGATTTATTGAGACAAATTATAATATATATCCTTTTGATATAATTAATGACGGTTCATGGACAATCAACAATTTGTCGTTTCTTCTCGGTTTAAAATATCAATTATAATCAGGTAAATTGACTATGGCAGTATTGCAGCGTTCTTATGCTGTTCTGAAAAAGGAATTATTGAGCGAATTTCGCACCAGATATGCGATTTCAGCCATATTGCTTTTTGTATTGACAACAATTACCATGATTGTTTTTGCAACCTCCGGTGCGGTTCTGACATCGGATGTGGCTGCTGGTGTACTTTGGATTGTTATGTTTTTCGGAGCAATGACGGGTCTGTCCAAATCATTTGTAAGCGAGGAAGAGAGAGGGACATCACTGTATTTGAAACTGGTTGCAGGTTCATCGGCAATATATTTCGGTAAACTTGCATTTAATATCATACTAAGTATATCTTTAAATGCTGTGGCAGTGGTTCTGTTTTTTATGTTTATCGGTAATATCAAGCTCGCAAGCCCTGAGATATTTGTATTTTCAATTCTAATGGGAAGTATAGCGATAGCAGCATCAACAACAATTATTTCGGCTTTGATTGCAAAAGCCAATTCCAAAAATGCTCTTTTCCCTGTTTTGTCTTTTCCAATCATTTTACCGGTAATTGTATTGGGAATTCAGACAACTGTACTTTCTTTTGAAGGAGCTGATTTTGAAAAAGCCAGAAGCGATTTTCAGTTGCTGTTTTCTTATTCCGGTTTGATGGTTCTGGCGTCATACTACTTATTTGATTATGTTTGGAAAGAATAACCTTGGTAGATTTAAAGATGGAAATATATTTAAATAATTCACTTTCTAAAAAAGTTGAAATTTTTACTCCTCTTCATGAGAATGAAGTCAGCATGTACTCATGCGGTCCTACTGTATATAATTATGCACATATAGGCAACATGCGGGCTTTTTTATTTGCAGATTTACTTCAGAGAGTTCTGCGTGTTGTTGGAAAATACGATATAAAATGGGTAATGAATATTACCGATATTGACGACAAAACAATCCGCGACAGCCGTCTGGGTTCTGAAGCATGGCTTCCTGAAATGGGAGAACAGACTGACTCGCCCCTTGATAATTTACATAAATTGACAGAGTTTTATCAGGATTCGTTTCTTGATGATATTTCTAAACTCGGTATTGATGTCGAGCATTTTTATGCACTTCCTGCTGCTACGGACTTTATCGAAGAGATGCAGGAACTTATAAAACTCATTAAAGAGCGTGGTTATGCATATATATCGGGTGGATCGGTATATTTTGATGTTACCAAATGGCGGAAAGATGATGTTTACGGTAAACTCTTCAAAATTGATTTTGATAATTTCCGTGCCGGTGAAAGGGTTGATGCTGATGAGTATGAAAAGGAAAGCGTCAGTGACTTTGTATTATGGAAAGAAAAGAAAGCCGGCGAACCATTTTGGGATTTTGAAATTGACGGCATAAACTGTCCTGGACGTCCGGGCTGGCATATAGAATGTTCGGCAATGGAATATGAACTGCTCGGACTGCCTTTTGATATACATACAGGAGGTGTTGACCTCAAGTTCCCGCACCACGAGGACGAGATTGCTCAAAGTAAAGCAGGCTATGGCTGCGAGCCTACCAATTATTGGCTTCATAACGATTTCCTTGAAGTTGAAGGTCAAAAAATGTCTAAATCTGCAGGTAACTTTTTTACTGTCAGAGAACTTCTTGAAAAAGGGTTAGATCCGATTGATATTAGGTTTGCAATGCTTTCAGCACATTACAGAACAAAATATAATTTTACTTTCTCAGGTGTTGAGGCACAGAAAAAAGCACGGAGAAGGATTCAGGAGTTCATTTGGATGCTTCTTGATGATTCAGTTCAGGATGGTGTAATCAGTTATGACACTGATAAACTCAGACATGATGTGTTTTCAGAATTGGCTAATGACCTGCATACCCCAAAGGCACTTGCACATTTATTTACATTTATAAATTCGGTTGAACCTGCATCACTTAACAGTGATACAAAACTGAATCTGCTGGCATTTTTTAATGAAGTAAACCTGATTTTTGAAGCATTCAGTTTCGAGCCGCAGCCAAAAGAATTAAATGAAATTCCTGAAGAAGTTGTTCAATTAGCTGAAGCAAGACTGCAAGCCAGAAGAGAACGCGATTACTCAAAATCAGATGAATTACGCAAAAGCATTGATGATTTAGGCTGGATAATTAAAGATGCAAAAGATTCTTATGAGTTAATCCGGAAATAAGAAAATGGATATGTCTGCAGGTGTTATTGGAATTGGTAAGCTCGGATTGGCTTTGGTCAAGTCCTTTCAAAAGCATGATATTTTCAGTTTCGCCGTTTCAGGCAGTAAAATGAAGTCGGATGATTTAAAAAAGGCTTTGGGAAAAGATTTTAGAATTTTGAATCATATAAATGAAATAGATATATTTCCGCAGCTTCTTTTTATTACTGTTCCTGACATTAAATTAAAAGATATTGCCGATGAGATTGCTATTCTTTTCCCAAATAAATTAAAAAATACAATTGTTGTTCACTGCTCCGGTTTTTTGGGAATTGATGTATTTCATTCACTTGCTAAATTTGTAAAATCAACAGCTTCGCTTCACCCATACCAAACGTTTTACCATGCACACGACGATGTATTTGATAATGTAGGATGGATGGCTGATTGTGATGAGAAAATCAAACCCTTTCTATCCGAACTCGTCAAAAAAATGAATGGAACTATAACATTTGCTGATGATATTTCTGAATTTAACAGAGACCAATATCACTTGTCTGCTGTTTTTGCATCAAACTATCCTGCATCATCGTTAAGATTTGCAACCCGTTGTGCTGTATTGAGCGGAATAAATCCGGAAATATTTATCCCCAAAATATCCCGGACGACACTGCAGAATACGTTCATAGATTATAAAACCGGAAATAAGGTTTTTGCTTTGACAGGTCCGATTGCAAGAGGAGATATAGAAGCTGTGTCCCGTCATATATCTGCATTAAAGGATAATATTACCGAACTTAAAGGATACGTTCTGATTGGACTGGCAACCTGTGAACTTTCTTATGCAGAGAGAAATCTTACGACTGAACAGTATGAATCACTAAAAAAACTTTTTTTATCTGAAATAAATGAGTTATATTCGATTTAAATATTGTTTAATATTTTTGGAAAATGTTTTATGAAAAATTTGTTCCTGTATTTAGTTGCTGTTTCTGTAATATTAATAGTTTCCTGCGGCGAAAAATACGAAGAGCTTAAAAACGCTGCCGAAGTTATTAAAAATGCCCCCGAGGCTGCCGAAGAAATGAGTAAATCGGTGGACTTAGCCGAAAAAAAACGCGAGGAACGCCGAGCAAAAGGTGATACACTTGCACTCCACTTTTCCGAGCTTCAGAAATATCTGCCGGAATCTCTTTCAGGTCTGAAAAGCGAGGAACCAAAAGGACAGACAACCAATGTTACCGGTTTTTCGATGTCAACTATTGAACGGGATTATGTTGCAGAAAACGGTTCAAACCGCAGAGTAAAAATTGTGCTTATGGACTATAATGAGTCTTATGCAATGTTTGCCGGTGTTACTTACTGGACAGCACTCGGTATGTCAACCGAAACCAATGATGGATTCACTAAATCAGTGAAGAGTGATATTACAGACGTTGCCGGATTTGAGGAATACTCAAAAAGCGCCCGAACAGCAAAAATCAGTTATGCCGTAGGCTACAGATTTCTTCTTACAATAGAAGAAAATGAAGCAACCGGAACAGATTTTGTAAAAGATGTTGCAAAAAAAATTGATTTAAAGAAACTTGCTTCAATGTAACATTTGAGTAAAATTATTTTCAATTTGAAACAGAATTCTGAAACTATTTGGGCTAATTTTGACTTGAAAAAAAGAGAAATCAATCTCACCCCAGCTCCTCTCCTTACTAAGGAGAGGAGCTGATATGTTCTTTGAATTTAAAACTGAAACTTCAGAATTATTCACTCTGAGATTGCAATCAGTCAATGTACTCGTTAATCAGTGTCTGAACGGAAAGTAGTAAATATTCAGATTGTATAGACTTTCAAAGACTTTATCCCATAAAGAATCAGACCCCACCCCAACCCTCCCCAAGGGGAGGGAGTTGTCTGTTCNGGGTTGGGGTGGGGTCTGATTAAAATAAGTGATATTTCAAAAATTGCAACATAAATAACATCTTTTTAAATATGAGATTTGGGATGTTTTCGTTCAGACACTAATTAACAACCTTGATGCTTCACTTCGTTCAGTATTACAAATCGTGGAGTTGATTGTGATTCTGGAATCAGTGTTCACTATATTTTTTACAACAACAATTTAGGAAAATATTTTTTTGACTATTATTGAAGCAATTATTTTAGGTATTATTCAGGGACTTACTGAGTTCATTCCTATAAGCAGTACAGCTCACCTGACAATTGCAGGACAGCTTATGGGACTTATTTCAACTGAAAATCCCGAGCGGTGGACTTCATTCATTGCCATGATTCAACTTGGTACTCTTGCCGCCGTTTTGGTATATTTTAAGAGGGAAATTGTCAGCATTCCTATAGCTTTTTTCAAAGAGAATTTAACACGGGGACGTAAAGCAATTTCAAGCCAATCACTGGATTCGAGGATGGGATGGATGATAATTCTCGGAACAATTCCTATTGTCATTGTCGGTCTGGCTTTCAAGGATTTTATCGAGGGAAGTTTTACAAAAGAATTGAGTGTTATTGCTACAAGTCTGATTGTACTTGGTATAATTTTGTTTATAGCAGAAAAAACAGCCAATTTCAAAAAGGATTTGACAAAAATTACAATTTGGGACTCAATCATCGTCGGACTTGCTCAATGTGTCGCATTGATTCCCGGGTCATCACGTTCCGGGACCACAATTACCGCAGGATTATTTCTGGGGATGACCCGCGAAACAGCAGCACGGTTTTCTTTCCTTCTCAGTATACCCGCAATTCTTGCAAGCGGTTTGCTTGGGGTTAAGGAAGCAATGGAGTATGTAACTTCTGCGGACACTCTGAATATTGTAATAGCAGCAATTGTATCGGCATTAAGCGGATATTGGGCAATTCATTTTCTGATAAATTATTTGAAGAAAAATTCAACTTTCTTATTCATATATTACAGAATTGGAGTCGGCATAGTAATCTTTGCCTTGTTAGCTCTCAATATCCTGTAATTTGTAAGTATAATAAAAAAAAGTGCTTATAAAAATATAGGCACTTTAGTTTTGTAGCGGGGCTAGGACTCGAACCTAGAACCTTCGGGTTATGAGCCCGACGAGCTACCAATTGCTCCACCCCGCGGTGTTTAGAATACAAAAATACACAATTATTTTGGAATAACAAAACATTTACTTAAATTAAATTTTAATCAGTACCATAAATCAAATATGTATTCAAGTAATTTAAATTTTACCAGAGAGCAGACGCTTGCCCTGATGAAGGACAGACATCTGGCAGTAACAGCAAATGCGGGCAGCGGGAAGACCAGTGTTTTGGTTGAAAAGTATCTTGATTTACTTATGACATCGAAACATAAGAATCCTGTGGAATCAATCCGTTCAATCGTGGCAATTACTTTTACCCGTCAGGCGGCATCCGATATGAAAGCCAAAATAACACGAAAAATAAGTGAAAGGATGCTTGCTCCGACACTAACTTCCGCAGAATTAAAAAAGCTGAAAATTTTAAGAGAAAATATTTCGTCAGCTAAAGTTTCGACAATTCACAGCTTTTGTAATAGTCTGCTTAAGGATTATCCAATTGAAGCAGGTATTTCACCTGTATTTAGGGATATGGATGAATATGAAGCCGAAATAAACTCTGCTCTCGCCGTTGATACAATTCTTGAAGAGTACTCTGAAGCACTGATTAATAATGATACAAGTATAATAAAACCGGATGAACTCGAAATATTTTCCAAATTACTTGATTATACCGGAATTAATTCTCTTCGTCAAATGATGCTTGATATAATCAGAGAACCTGTTCTTTTAAAAAATCTTATTGAGTTTTATAATAACGAAGAAATTGATTTAGTCGAGTTTTATCACAATGAATTTGAGAAGGTCTTATTGGAAAATTTCAGAAAGTTTTGCGAAATTTTCTCAGGACAAATAAACATTCTGGATTCTTCAACAAAAAATTATGATGAAGCATTCTCAATCATAAATGAGATTGAATTATTATTGAATAATTCTAATCCTGACATTAATGAAATTACTAATATGTTTTCATCATTATCACAGATAAAAGCAAAAGGTAACTCTAAAATAGTAAATATACTTCTTGATTTGGAATTTGTTAGAGACTCACCGGAATATAAATCAAATCAAAAATTATTCACAAATTTAATTGCTGATTCCGGCAGATTGATGCCGCTTAAGGATGAAAGTATCGGTTATATTGAACTAGTTAAGACCTTTGTGAATCTTGCCGATAAAGCTAATCAAAGTTATTTGGAAGCCAAAAACGAACTAACTGCTTACACCTTTGATGATTTACTTATTTTAGCCTTAGAACTGTTAAAACAACCTGAGGTCAGAGATAAAATTATTTCCGGTTATGAATATCTTCTTGTAGATGAATTTCAGGATACTAATCAGATACAATATGATTTGGTAAGAAATCTTGTACCCGGATTGACAGATTCATCTGTTGTCAAATCCCCGATTTTATTTATCGTGGGTGATTCCAAACAGTCAATCTACGGGTTTCGTTCAGCGGATGTATCAGTATTTAATAAAGCCAAAGAAGACATTAAATCTCAAAATTCTCTATTGATAGACAAGAAACTCTTAACTGATAATCCTTTGATAAGCGGCAGCAGGATACAAACAACTCGAAATGAATCACTCGGCAATATTTCACTGGCTGATACTTTCAGACTGCTGCCTGCTACTGCACTTTTTGTCAATGCAGTTTGTGCAGAGCTCTTTGATGAAAAAAAATCAGGTATTGCTTATGAACCGTTAGTTTGCGGCAGGAAGTTAATCAGCGAAATATCAGGCGACAGAGAACTTTCGCCTGATGACGGTACTGTCAGATTTGTTTTCTCCGTAAAGCCGAAAGATGCCGGACAGATAATCGAAGATGATTCCGATGAACCGGCAGAATCAGCAGATTTTATGACCGAGGCTCATCTGATTTGTAATTACATAAAGCGTATCGTCGCCGGGGAAACCGATATCAGGATATATGACGGGGCAAATTATGTTGTTCCCCAATATAAAGATATCGCGATTCTAACCCGAAAAAAAGGCAGTATTCAGAAGTTAAGTCCTGTTTTAATAGAATCCAAAATTCATTTTGCGGTTGTTTCAGGGAAGGGATTTTATCAATCGCAGGAAGTTATGGATTTTACATCACTTCTTAACTTTATTGTTAATCAAAATGACGACATAAGTCTTGCTGGAGCCCTTAAGTCGCCTTTATTCAATGTTGATGACGGAGAACTTTACAACATTGCCCTGCAGAGCGGAAGCAGCCTTTATGACAAGTTAACGGTTTACAGCCCTTCAAATGGAGATTCACTGTATTTTATTGATAGAGCTAAGAAAATTTCGACTTATTTAATTGATTTTGCCGGCAGAGCATCAATAACCGAATTATTACTAAAAATCATTGAGATAAGCGATTATTACGGTGCTATTGAAAAATTTGATGCAAGCGAGCAGATTAAATCAAATATTAAGATGTTTGTCCAGACAGCAAGAGAATTTGAAAGTAAAGGTTACAAAAGTCTCTATGAATTTGTTGCCAGAGCAAAATCACTTGGCAGCAACTCCAACGAAGCAGAAGCAGCATTTATATCCGGCGAAAATGTAGTCAGCATTATGACTACCCATGCCGCGAAAGGATTGGAATTTCCGGTTGTCATTCTTTTTGATACTAATTCGATTGGAAGCAGTGATAAAGGAATGATAAAAAGCAAGAACTACGGGCTCTCACTTCCGATGAAAATGCCCGTTAAATCTTTCGATGACAACAAGTCATACCTCGAAGCGGCTGCAACCATCCCACAATATGTAATTAAGCGAAAGAAAACCGAAGATGATAAAGCGGAGGAAGCAAGACTGCTTTATGTTGCTATGACACGGGCAAAAGACCATTTGATAATTTCGGCAGCTATCAAAGAAACGAAAGATAGTTACAGTTTAACATCAAATTCTTTTTTGGGAATGATTCTTAACTCTCTGAATATTAATATTGACGGCATGATAAACCGTAACAATGTAAAAATTTCCGATAAATTAAAATTTACAGGAAAAGGTGAATATTCGCTCGATTTGAACTTAAATATCATTCTTAACGATGAATCAATGGTGGATTTGCCGTTTGAAGCAGATAAATCTGAAGCTAAACCTTTGAAAGCAGACTGGGAATATTTTTCACGTACAATCGAACCTGACAACAGATTTGATATTGTTTCAGCTACAAAATATACAGCTTTTCTGACTGATTATAATTCTTTTACTAACCGATATGTTCTTGGTTTGCCTGATACAGACAATATAATTATATCATCACGTGATGAGGATTATACCGACACAGGTACCGACGGTGCTGAATCGGGAACGATTTTACACAGAGTTCTTGAACGGATCAATGAATGGATTCCGGAAGTCTTAACCGGTAAATATGACGGTTTATCAGAAATAGTCGTACAGACCTTGTTTGAGAACTACCGCTTAGGTGAGAAAGAATTGCATGATAGAGTTTACAACGAATGTATGGCTGTTGCAAAAAGCGATATCATCAGAGAGAATCTGACCAATTTGAAATTTTCTGAATTTGAAAAAACTCTTAATTTACCGTTGGAAGGCTCAATTATTACAGGAAATATTGACCTGCTGCTCAAAAATCATGATTCTTCTCTGGTTGAAGTATGGGATTGGAAATCAAATTATGCCGCCACACGCGAAGATGTTATCAATCTGGGAATGCACTACGAGCCGCAAATTAAATTGTATTTATATCTCATATCAAAACTTTACAGAGACAGGGAATTATATACTGGCAGACTTCTGTTTACAAGACTTGCCGGTACAAATGACTGGACTTATGAAATTAATATGACCCGAGATGACATGAATCAATTTGAAAAAAGTTTAAGCGAAATAATTCAAAAAGTAAAGTTGTATTAAGAAGTAATTGCAATCATAAGATAAATAAAATTTCCACTCTTTCAGCATTTTCTAAGTTTTGAAAAAAGGAAGTCTAAAAAAGGGAGATAATAAGTAAGTTTGTAAATAATAAATAAAGTAAATAGTATAATATTTGTGAAACCAATAATTTATAAATAGTGATATACACAATGTGGAGTAAGCAATGAATAAAGCAGAAATAATTCAGATAAGTTTTATAAGCGAAATTAAACAAAAGATACGTCAAGCTCAGTACGAGGCATTAAAAGCTGTAAATGTAGAGCTAATCAATTTGTATTGGGAAATCGGAAAATCCATTTCTGAGAAACAATCGGAGAGTTGGGGAAAATCAATTGTATCAAAGCTGTCACAGGAATTACAATTGGAATTTCCGGGTGTTGGAGGATTTTCAACTACCAACCTCTGGCTTATGGCACAGTTTTATTCGGAATATCAGGGGGTTGAAAATCTCCAACCATTGGTTGGAGAAATTAGTTGGACAAAACATGTAGTCATTTTAAATAAATGCAAGGATAATTTGGAGCGTCAGTTTTATATATTAGCAACCAAGAAATTCGGATGGACAAAGAATGTTTTAATTCATCAGATTGAAAATAAGACTTATGAAAAATATCTGCTCAATCAAACAAATTTTGATTATGCATTATCTGAATCAATAAAGAATCAGGCGTACTTAGCTGTAAAAGATGAATATACATTCGATTTTTTGGAATTATCTGAAGAACATTCAGAAAGAGAGTTGGAAAGTGCTTTGGTTCAAAATATCAGAAATTTTCTTGTTGAAATAGGTTGTCAATTTACTTTTGTAGGCAATCAATTTAAAATTCAAGCAGGGTCAAAAGAATATTTTATTGATTTATTATTGTTTCACCGCCAACTGCAATGTCTTGTTGCAATTGAGTTAAAAGTTGGTGAGTTTATCCCGGAATACAAAGGGAAAATGGAATTTTATCTCTCAATACTAAATGAAACCGTAAAGCTTCCTCATGAAAATGATTCGATAGGAATAATTATTTGCAAGGATAAAGATAGAACTATTGTTGAATATTCACTAAAAACAAGTAATATGCCGATAGGAGTTTCTACCTATATTACGAGTAATAAATTACCACTTAAATACAAAGAACTTTTGCCCAATGACAAAGAAATAATAAAAAAAATAAACCAATATTTTGAATTAAAATGAGCAAGCAATTTTTCTGCTAAATATATTTTTAAGTTTTGAAATATGGAAACCGAAATGGAAAATTTTATAGACAACTAAATATTTCAACACCTATTTGATATGGATGAATTATGAAAAAACAAGAAGCAATTAAAATTTTTGAAGACAAAAAAGTAAGAACCCTATGGGATGCAGACCTTGAAAAATGGTATATAACTATAGTAGATGTAATAGCTATTCTAACAGGCAGCCCAAATCAACGTAAGTATTGGAGTGTGCATAAAACCCGGCTTAAAAATGAAGGAAGTCAGTTGACTACAAATTGTAGTCAACTGAAAATGCAGTTTTCCAATTATAAATATTATTGTCAACTAAATATTTCAATACTAATTAAATTTGGATGAATTATGAAAAAACAAGAAGCAATTAAAATTTTTGAAGACAAAAAAGTAAGAACCCTATGGGATGCAGACCGGGAAATATGGTATTTGTCAGTTATAGATGTAATTGAATTTTAACCGATAGTCCAAGACCAAGAAAATACTGGAATGCTTTAAAAACAAAGTTGAAAACAGAAGGGAGTGAACTGTCCCATAATCTGGGACAGTTGAAATTCGTATTTTTTTCTGCCGATATTTCACTCATTTGGAGTTAAAACCCCGGAAACCGGCACCAGGAACTTCACATTTTAGAGTGCAGCGACAGGAATCTTGCCAGTGAGCCGGTTAGATTTTTACGGTTGTAATTTTCTGCATTTGTTTTATCGGCAGCAGGCAGTGTGCCGGTTCTCCATAATTTATAAATATTTTCAATTATTGATTTAATCTCTTTAACGTTCTTTGTATCGGCGATAAATCCTGCTTTTGTATCACTTACTAAATTAGACATAGGTCCCTTTGGACCGATATACAATATAGGTTTCATTGCTCCAATGTACTCATAGAGTTTACCCGGTGTGCGGATTGTATCATTGACAGTCATCCAGAGCACATCAGATTCAATCAAATGATTAACAGCCTCCTGATGCTCAAGGTAACCCGGCAGAAATGACACATCATTGAGCTTGTATCTCTTAATCAATCTTAAGTGGCTTGTTCTCATCAGTCCGATAAATCTGATTTCGATATTCTGACGAGCATCTTTATTCTCTTTCAAAAAAAGATTCATAGCTTTAAGAAAATACTTAGGAGTCCGGTCGTCCTGAAAAAGTCCGCTGTGTGTAAAAGTTAATTTCCTGTTACCTGTACTGACTTTAGAATCCTTGAAATCATCAGGGTCGTAGCCGTGAGGCAGAATAATAATATCATCATGGGACAGAAATCTGTATCGCATCAGCAGTTGTTCTTTTGCCGCTCTTGTAGTTACGAACGCTTTTTCAGCCATTGTCAGAACTGCTTTCTCAAGATTAATATTATAATTCTTATGCCACATTGTAGGGAAAAAATGGAATGGATTGTCCACCCAACTGTCGCGGTAATCAATAAGCAGCGGTATATCAAATTTTTCAGATAATTCTTTTCCGATTAAAAAATCCGTAAAAGGCGGCGCTGTAGCAAATATTGCTTTTATATCATGCTGTCTGATAATTTCTTCGGCTTTTGCTAAAGCATATTTTTTCCAATGAATTTTTGTATCAGGCTGTTTGAAAATCTGAAGGAAATATCTTCCGGCTTTTTGTTTCAGATAATTAGGAAACTTACGCGGTTTTGACTTTATTTTACTTTGTTTCTTGTTTTCGGATGCCCTGTAAACAAGAGTCCCTTCCGCAATATCATTCATCAGGGTTTCATCATAAGCATAATAAGACTTGTTGTCGGTAGTAAGTACCACCGGATTCCAACCGAAATCCGGCAGATATTTTACGAATTTAAGAGTACGCTGAACACCGCTTAATCCCATAGGCGGGAAATAATAGGCAATAACAAGTACATTCAGATTATTTTGGACTGAATTGTCATCCATTTTATATGTAATCCCCGGCTGAAATTAAATTACTGCAATTTGTTCAGGTGCAGCAAGCAGCATTTGACCGCCGTTTTTTGTAACAAGGAAAACATCTTCAGCTCTGATTCCGAATTTGTCACCCATATAAATCCCGGGCTCAACACCGAGAATACAATCTTCAGGAATCATCTGTTCACTGACTTCGTATGAAATAATCGGCTGCTCGATTGGCTGCAGACCTATTCCATGTCCGAAACCATGACGGAAATATTCTCCAAATCCATCTTTTTTAATAGATTCTCTGCATTTCGAATCAAGATTTTTTGCAAACATACCCGGGCGTACTTCCTTCAAAGCAAGTTTACGGGCTTTGGCAAGTGAATCATAAATGGATTTCTGTTCTTTAGTAACTCTTCCCATAGCAACAGTACGTGATACAGCCGAACCATATCCGTTAATCTTTACACCAAAGTCCATGATGACTAATTCTAATTTTTTAATCTTTTTATCTGATGGATTGCCGTTAACCTGAGCACATCTGTTGCCTGAAACAACAATTATATCCTGAGGGTCGCCTTCGGAACCCTGAAGTCTGCACTGATGTGCAATTTCTGTAGCAACTTCGATTTCCGACATTCCAACCTGAATAAAACCAAGCATATATTCATAAACATTATTAGTCAGTTCAAGAGCTTTTTTTAAGAACTCAAGTTCATCTGAGTCTTTCGGCTGTGTAAATCTTGAAACCAGATTATCTGCCGGCTTGAATTTTACAGGTCTTATTTTATTACGAATTTCGACTGCTTCCGAATAAGGCATAGTATCGGCTTCAAAACTTATACCCTCAACCCCCTTTAATACCTTTTTTTCAACCAGATAAATCCATGGATCGCGTGTAATATGAATTTTCAAATTCGGCAGTGGATAAAGCTCATCTTTGATTTGCTCTTCATAAGTATCATCAGTAACAAAATGTAATTCATTAGCCATGATGAAAAACAAAGCATTAGAGCCTGAAAAATTTGTTAAATATCTGATATTAGGAGTAAAACTGACAGCAATTGCTTCAGACTTTTGTTCTTCAAGTGAAAATCTAAGTTGATCAAGTCTTCTATCCACTATTTTGGGATACAGGTGAGTTTCCTGAGTTGTTGGTTTCTTTGCCATACCGTTTATGCCGTTTATTAATTATACAAAGTAATTAGGAGATTCTTTTGTAATTGAAACATTATGAGGATGAGATTCTCTCAATCCTGCATTCGTAATTCTTATAAATTTTGCATTTGTTTTCATTGTATCAATATCCCTGCAGCCGCAGTAACCCATAGCAGAACGCAAACCGCCTATTAACTGATAGATAGTGTCGCTGACAGAACCTTTGTAAGGTACTCTACCTTCGATTCCTTCGGGAACAAATTTATTGATTTCGTCTTCGACATCCTGAAAATATCTGTCTGCAGACCCTTGGCTCATTGCTCCCAGTGAACCCATCCCGCGGTAAAGTTTGTAAGCACGCCGTTCGTAAATTATTTTCTCACCCGGACTTTCTTCATGACCTGCGAGCATATTACCAATCATAACTGAATCTGCACCGGATGCAATGGCTTTTGCCATATCCCCGGTTTGTTTAATACCGCCGTCGGCAATTATTGGTATTCCGTGTTTGGCAGCAGCTTCTGCGACGTCCATTATGGCAGTCAACTGAGGCACTCCGACACCCGCAATTATTCTTGTCGTGCAGATTGAACCAGGACCTATACCGACTTTAAGCCCGTCTGCTCCATGGTCAATTAATGCCAGTGCAGCTTCTGCAGTAGCAATGTTACCACCGATAACCTGAAGTGCGGGGTATAAAATTTTGATTCTTTTTACCATATTGAGGACACCGGAGGAATGACCGTGAGCCGTATCAACAAAAACGGCGTCAACTCCTTTTTCAACTAAGGCGGCAACTCTGTCCAGCGTATCGGCAGTAACACCAAGTGCTGCTGCTACTCTCAGTCTTCCAGTTTCGTCTTTGCAAGCATTGGGATGTCTTTTCTTTTTATCAATATCTTTAAATGTTATCAGACCGCGGAGTGTATTTGAATCATCTACAACCGGAAGTTTCTCGATTCTCTGCATCTGAAGTACTTTCTCTGCATCTTCAAGAGTAGCACCGACAGGCAGGGTAACAAGATTTTCAGTAGTCATTATTTCACTGATTAGCTGATTCGGATTCGGTTTAAAACGCAAATCACGGTTTGTAACTATACCAATCAATTTGTGATTTTCATCAATTATCGGTATGCCGGAAATATGATACATTGCCATGAGATGTAAAGCATCCGATACTTTTTTATCACCGGTAAGAGTAATTGGATTTCGTATCATTCCGCTTTCAGAACGCTTGACCTTGTCAATTTGTTCAGCCTGTTTGGCAATAGAAAGATTTTTGTGAATGACACCCATTCCGCCTTCGCGTGCAATAGCAATAGCCATATTGGACTCGGTTACAGAATCCATCGCGGCACTTAGAATTGGAATATTCAGAGTAATACTTTTTGTCAATCGCGTTGAGATATTTGTCTCCCGCGGCAAAACCTCAGAGTATGAGGGTACTAACAGTACGTCATCGTAAGTTATACCTTCATAAAGAACTTTTCCTTCTTTCATTGTATTCAATATTTTTGGTATTTGTTTGAACATTATTATTCTTACAATAACCTGTGAAAAAAATATGTACCCGATTCAGTAATCTTATGTAATTCTCTACAATGAATTTACAAAAAATGCAACCCATTCAACTTAGTATAAAAACCATAAACAACAAAAAGCATCAAATCAAAATAACTAACGAAGTCCGCTTTTCTCAGCGGCTTTCAATTTAGCCGTTTCAAAATCCAAACGTGTGGTAATCACTTGTTTTTCAGTAATGTTGGTTGTATTATGAAGTTCAGATTTCAAAGATTCAATATTTGATTCTACAACACTTTTATTTATATCCGAACCTTTTACTGCCGACTCAACGAGAATCGAAACAACATTATGCTTAACTTCAACAAATCCTGTGCCTGTTGCAAAATATGAAGGCTGTTTATTCAAATCTCTGATTCTAATAACTCCGCTTTCCAAAGATGAAACAATAGGAGCGTGATTAATTAAAACCTCAAACGGGGACAGAGCACCCGGAAGATTTACCCCTAAAGCATCGCCTGAGAAAACGATGCTTTGTGGTGTAATTATTTCAACTTTTAAAAATTTATCTGCCATTTTTATTATCTTTGATTATGCTTTTTCCAGGAATCAAAGACTTCGTCTATTGTTCCCTTGTATTCAAACTGAGTTTCAGGAATTTCGTCACATTCACCGCTAAGAATAGCCTTAAATCCTGCAATAGTATCAGCAACTTTAACATATCTGCCTTCGAAACCTGTAAACTGCTCGGCAACTGAAAACGGTTGTGAGAAAAATCTTTGAATTTTACGGGCACGGTAAACAGTCTGTTTATCTTCATCCGAAAGTTCGTCCATTCCAAGAATGCTGATAATATCCTGTAAGTCTTTATATGTCTGAAGTAATCTGATACAATTGATTGATGTTCTGTAATGCTCTTCACCAAGAACTAAAGGATCCATAATTCTTGAACTTGAATCTAAGGGGTCAACCGCAGGATATAATCCAAGCTCGGAAATCTGACGCGACAATACTGTTTTGGCATCAAGATGTGCAAAAGTGTTTGCCGGTGCCGGATCTGTCAAGTCATCTGCAGGAACGTAAACAGCCTGAACTGAAGTAATGGAGCCGAGATTTGTAGAGGCAATACGCTCTTCAAGTGCGCCAAGCTCGGTAGCAAGAGTAGGCTGGTAGCCCACTGCAGAAGGCATACGTCCTAATAATGCCGAAACCTCAGAGCCTGCTTGAATAAATCTGAATATATTATCTACGAATAAAAGTACGTCCTTGCCCTCTTCATCGCGAAAATACTCTGCAATAGTAAGTGCTGTCAGGGCAACTCTCGAACGTGCTCCGGGAGGTTCGTTCATTTGTCCGAAAATCAGGGCTGTTTTATCAATAACTCCTGATTCCTGCATCTCGAGATAAAGGTCGTTACCTTCACGTGTACGCTCTCCAACACCTGCAAAACAAGAATAACCGCCGTGATGTTTGGCGATATTATGAATCAGCTCTTGAATAATTACGGTTTTACCTACACCGGCACCACCGAAAAGTCCTGTTTTACCGCCTTTAGTAAAGGGCTGAATAAGGTCAATAACCTTTATTCCGGTTTCAAACATTTCTTTTGTAGTAGTAAGATTTTCAAATTTGGGTGATGGTCTGTGTATTGGATATTTAATCTTGCTTACAATTTCAGGCTTGCCGTCAATAGCAGCTCCAATGACATTTACCATTCTTCCGAGTGTTTCCGGACCAACTGAAACCATAATAGGGGAACCGGTATCCACAGCTTTCATTCCGCGAACCAAGCCGTCAGTTGCATCCATTGCTACTGTACGAACCCTGTCCTGACCAAGATGCTGCTGAACTTCGCAGACAAGCAGACTGTCTGTACCGTCTTCAACAGATTTCCTTGGGATGTGAATTGCATTTAATACTGCCGGGATTTTGCCCTCAGGAAACTGAATATCAACTACGGGTCCAATTACCTGAACTATAGAGCCTTCATTCATACTTTTTTTTAACCTAAATTATTTTATAAATGCTATTTTAGTCTTTTTTAAAAATGTTTGCAAATAAAGTTACAAAAATACGGAAAAATCGCCTAACTTTCAAATATCTTATCATTTGATTGGATATATTACTTTATTTATTTATTGTCTGTGCTAAATGTTTTCAGTTTTTGCGGATTATACCGTAAATAAACTGAAAATAATGAGTTGTCTGAAAGACAGGCAAATTAATATTACTTTAAAAGAACGGTTTTCATGTTTTTTTGCCCGATGGAGTAATTTATTGGCTTAACAAAAAAACAAATACAGCCTGAAAATACTTCATATTTAAAATCAATCATTAATAATATAAGGTTCTTTATATTTAAGGATGAAAATTATTCAGATAGAATGATTTAAAACAGAAAATATTCGAAATTGACTACAAAATGCTATGATATTGACTGCTATAACCTATATACAGAATATACTCAAGGAATCAGGTAAAATACTGTTTTCAAGATTATATATCCTAAAATTTAAAAAAATATCAGGCAAACATTAATCTGCCTTTTGGTTCAGGAATTTTATCTCCAAATTCCCGGGATGTTTCAATCCATAATTCTTTTGCCTGATTTATATTTTCCAAAGCAATAAATTCTGTTTCTCCATGTGCAATACAACCGGCTAATTCTGGAATTTCGGCAATAAAACAATTGTCAGATTTACTCCAATGTAAAATAATTTCATAATTATACATTTTACAAATCTCCTAAATTATTTTCTAAAATCATATTACGAACTTGTTTTATCTGATAAGTTTTTGCCATATTTCCATCCCTTTGCAAGTTTATTTTTATATTAATCCCTTCTTTTCTAAAAATATGATGACTTCCTTTGATTCGAAACTCAAACCCCATACTTAACAATAAATTGCAAACGTCATCAAAATGTATATTATTATCAGATTTACCAACTAAAATTTTTAATAAAACTTTATTTAGTCTGCTCATAATTTACTCATTAGTAATGACGATATATAGAAAAATAATTATTTCTAACCTAAAAATGCGTTATACATCCATACTGATTTTTCCTGCTGGCGGATATAATCACTCATCAGAGCATTAGTACCTTCATCACCCGCAGTATTGGATAAATCAAGAATTTCTCTTTCTAATTTAATCAAAACCGCAAAACTTGAAATGACATGCTTAACAGCAGTTTTACCGTCAGTGACATCTTTGGTTGTTTTGATTTCAGAAGATGCCATATAATCAGAATATGTATGCAGTGGTGTAAATCCCAAAGTAAGGATGCGTTCTGCAATCTCATCAATTTTCAGAAAAGCGTCATTATAGAGTTCTTCAAATTTAAGATGAAGTTCAAAGAATTTTTCACCTTTTATATTCCAATGATAACCGCGTAAATTTGAATAAAAGATTTGATAATTGGCAAGTAGATTATTTAGTTTGTCTGCGAGTTCAGATGCTTTTAAGTTGTCTAAACCGATTATATTCAGATGTGACACTTTGAACTTCCTTTTTTGTAAAATCATAAAATTAATTTGGATTTAACGTTTAGATCTCATAAATATTGCCGGTTATACTTTCCAAAATAAAATCCTGTTAACAGGTTATTTTTTCATGATTTAGGCATTTCAGACAAATTATTTTTGAGAACATTATATACATCGTTCATTAATTTCACCTCTTCAACTTTTGATGTACATGTATATTCAATCGGGGCCGAGAATTGCAGAATTATTTCACCGCTTTGAATAAGGAATTTTTTGTTTGGTAATACCTTAGCCGAACCAATAATTGTAACAGGAACGATTTTTTTCCCGCTTCTTGATGCAAGCATAAAAGCACCCCTTTTAAATTTGCCGATATTACCGTCGGTTGAACGGGTGCCTTCGGGGAAAATAACAACTGATTCTCCTGTACGTATTGATTCGACAGCCTGCTCAATACCAATCATCGAGTCCCTTGGATTTTCCCTTTTAATTGAAATAAATGGCGATAATGCAAGTGCCCAGCCGAAAACCGGAATTTTATGAAGCTCTCTTTTATAAATTATTCTGAAATCATGGTCAATTGCGGACAGCATTACAGGTATATCAATTATACTTGAATGGTTGGCACAAAATATATAAGATTCATCGGGATTGATAAATTCTTCTCCTCGTAATTTCAGCTTAACCCTGCTGACAAACATGATATGTCTTGCCCAATGTCTTGCCAGCCCGAAAAATACTTTTTTCCCGGCTATGACAATTCCAACAATAGCAAGCAGAGAAAACATAACCGACAATACTGCGATGTAGGTTACAATTATAGCAGACCATATTTTACGAATTATATTAATTATTTATACTTCCGCAAACAGCATGACAAATTTTCTGTACAGTAAAATCAGTTAGTTTATAGTATCTCATCAATCCATCAGGGCGGCAGCTTAATATGCCGTGATTCAGCAGTATTCTGAGCTGCTTGGAAACATTTGCCTGGAGCAGACCTGTCCTTTCGATTATTTCGGAAACAGATTTTTCACCATCAAAAAGTGACCTGAGGATTTTTAGTCTCGAACCTTCAGATAAAATCTTGAAACGCACTGCCACCTGCTCCAACTCGCTGTCGGTCAGTATCCTGTTTTCTCCGTCCATATAAAATATATCAATTAGTTTTTGCATAATAACGCAAAATTACTAAATTATCCGCATTAATTAAAACAATTCTTTATTATTTTCAAAAATACGGCTGTTTGTAATGTTTTGTAAATGATTTTAATATATCAAAAACAAAGTATTTGTCAAGTTTTCGCAAGTGGAAAATATGCGTTTTTTTTTGTACATATTCTTATATAAATTGTAGTGAATCATACAAACTATAATTGATTTATAAACGTTAACATTTCTTTATAAAAGACTTTAATAGGCTTTAGTGCAAGACGATCTTTCAAATACATTTCCGCTTAGCAAGACGAAAGTCCTGAGAGGCAACCGTAGAATCGCACGAGAAAAAGTGCTTCAGACATTATTTGCTTATCACAAATCCGGAACGGACATTGATATCCTTTTTGAACACATTTTCAGCAGGGATTTCAATTTCGGCGATGAAGAATTACCGCTGCTTAAGGATAAAATTTTAAGACCTGACGAAGTATGGGAAATTGAAGCCGACATTCCGATAAATTGGGGAGAAGCCGAAAAACAGTTCGCTTCCAAACTACTTTCAAGTACAATCAAAACTGCTCCCCTCATTGACGAAAAAATGAAAACAACTTCCAGTAACTGGGATTTGGACAGAATTACATTAATTGACCTTATTCTGATACAAATGGCTTGTACAGAGTTCGTAAATTTTGAGGATATTCCACCTAAAGTAAGTATAAATGAAGCTATTGATATTGCTAAGAAATATTCTACCGACAAAAGCGGTAATTTTATAAATGGTATTTTGGATGCAATGCTGGTTTCACTAACGAGTGAGGGTCTGGTTATAAAAACCGGCAGAGGATTAAAAGAAAAAAAAGACAATGAATCAAAAGATAAAAAAAAGAACAGGGAATCTAAGAATAAAAAAAGCAGCAGTGAATTAAAAGATGAAAAAATGTGATTTAACCAATTTATCTCACTATACTTATTTGATGCGTGATTCTGTTCCATGGGGATTTTAGAATAAGGAAATAAGTCCCGCTGCCGAGATTATCCAAATTATAATTTTGATTTACTTCAACGGCATCATCTTTTTGTCTTGTCCAGGAATTCAATACTTGTTTATCTCCTTCAAGGCTGATTATATAAAGCTCGAAATCACCTTTTTCTTCAGATTCAATAGTAACATTGAGGTTAACATTATTTACAGGATTAGGGAACAATTTCATCACAGTAGGTTTGAATAACTTAATAGGTCTTATTGCCAGCGAGCAGCTTTCAATATTCAGCTTGCCGTCAATAATTTCATTAATAAAGAAAGGATTTTCCCATTCAATTTCGACAATGTTTATCAACGCCGATTCAACATTTCCAACAAGAACTCTCCCCGATAATTTTGCAATTTCGCTTTCTGAAACCGATAAAGAAGACTTCTCACCCTCTATAGTCAAAAATCTGATACCGTTAATAATCTCGTTTGATGTAATGACTCCGTTATGACATGAATCAGGCTGGAAATATGCAGAAGGCAATGAAATATTGGCTTTATAATGAAGATTAAATGTAGTATCTGAAGGAGTATTAATTTTTGCCAATATCGGTATCTCAAGTATATCTGCCGGTTCTCCCTTGAGATTTGGAATACTTACAATCACCGGGACAACAATATCACCCTTGACATCAAGATAAAAATATATTTTACAATACGGAGAAACGATTTCTACAACCAGGGAATCATCTACAAAGACCGGTGATTTGCTGAATAATGATATTAAAAACCTGCGTTTTGATTTTGGCTGCAAAGTACCTTTATCTTCTTCGGTCAGTCTGCAAAAAGATTTTTGTTTTATCAGATAAACCGAATTTATTGTCAATTCCTCAGTACCGTTATTAATAAAATCAATCTGCAGAATATGCTGCTTATTTATTGGGATTTTACCAAATAAACCGGAATTAACGTCAGTAAATGAGGCATTGGTCATCAATCCGTTAACATTTATCGTGTCATACGCTGAACATCCGTTCGGATAAAGTGTCTGAAGAGTATATGAGCCCGGGGATGAAATGATAATTCTATCTGCAATTTCACCTGTTGACCAAATAAAAGTTAAGGAATCATTTTTAATCCCTGTTTCCAAAACTGAAAATGAATTCACACAAATCAATGTATCACCGATGATTTTTACTATCGGAGCATCCTTAATCTTTACTTCTATGCTGTCAGATGATAAGTATTCACGGTATTTTGCAGACAAATAATACTTGCCGTTCAGGGCAGATGATGCATTTGTAAAAATTAAATCCCTGCTATTTGAATAAAATTCGTTTGGACCGTACCATTCATATTGAGTTTCTTCAAAATCAGATTCTATTCTTGCCTTTAGGACCAAATTTTCATACTGACAGGTTTTATTGTAATCTATCTTAACCTGAAAATCAAAAAAGCTTACATTAAGATTTGGCAAGCCGAGACGTGATTTAGTTTCTATATCATTTCCGAGGAAAATTCCATCCTGCTGGTAATTGCAATCTTCACCTTGTAAATTTGGATTTCTTATGACACCAAGACATTTTCTGCCATTAAGAGCAACATATATTTTCCCGTTCGGACCAATCTGCAAAGCTCCGATTGAATGTGTTACCGTATCCCTTACTACCATATATTGAGAGGATTGTATTTGGGCAGTATCGCTGACTGAAATATCGTACTGATAAATGGTATTTGATTTATAATCAGAAACATATATTAACTTCCCGTTTGGAGAAAACTCCAGACCATAATTGTTTACCCTTTTTTCGGTGTAGATTCTGGTTGAATTGGATATAATTCCGGTTTGATTATCAAAATTCTGAAGTTCGATAAAGTTAAAGCCCTGAACAACATAAGCAATTTTGTCTCCTTTGGGTGATGGCTTCAGATAACCTATATATCTGTCTTTGTCTCCGGAGTGCGAAATCGAGCCCTGACTGATAACAGTATCTTTTATTCCTTCAGCAGTAAGAAGGTATGAAATCACATTTTTTGTACCGCCTTCGTGACTGACAATCCAGATATCCGAACCATTAGCATGAAAGAGTGCTGCAAGTTTTTCAGTAATTGGTTTTGTCAGTAATGTATTTAATTCGATTATCCCGCCTAAACCATTATTTAGTCTCATGTCAACTACAGAATATTGCAGTCCCCGGTTTTTATAAAGAGACGGGTCAATATTTTCGATATATTCTCCTGCATCTGTGGTGAATATATAATACAAATAATTTGATTGGGGTTTACGAACAATCAATACACTTTGCGTTGAGGAATAGTGACCTTTCAAATCCTGAGACTGATTCATCAATGTATTTTTTTTATTCCATACTTTTACCCCGTCGGTGTAAAAAAGAAGATTGCCATTTGCATCGGAAATTGACGAGCAGCCTTCAAGTGTGTTTATTTCTGAACCGGGTACTGCTATCGGCTCACCGTCAGGTGTATTAAATGAAATTGCACATTTGTCTCCGAAATACCAGTTAAAGGTCTCTTTACTGATAATGGAAACAAAAGGTATCCATATTAGAATTGTTAATATTGTGAATAATTTTTTCAATTATTAATTCTTTATTATCATAATTTTACCTTTTAATAAATTCCATGGTGACCTTAAAATAACCTGATAAAGTCCCTGTTCAAAATTAACTGCATCTATAGTAATTATCTGCATATTCTCCTTTTCAAAGTTCGTTAATTCATAAGTTTTTACAATTCTGCCATCTACTGAATAAATATCAACAAAATGCCTGCCAACTTCCTGAGAATTTATGATTATATTTCCAATTTCGGAAACCGGATTTGGTGATATAGTCATAGTGATGGGCTTGAACATTTTTATTGTACGTAAATCCTGTGAACAACCCTCAATATATAGCGAGCCGTTTTTAAAATTTGTATATAAATAGTCACTGCCCCAATCTGCATCAGATAGTTTTATCGGCGAACTTTCCTGCTGTCCGAGCAAAACTTTACCGCATATTTCGACATATTTCTCCATACCTTTCGGAAAGTTCTGTTCATCCATTTTTATAGTTAGGATTCTATTACTGCCTTTTGTGATATTTTCAATTAATTTCCCTCCCAAAACCGTATCGGGATAGAAATACTGACTGAGGATATCAATACTGAATGTTGGAGAAAATAAAAATGATTTATTGTTCTCGCAATTTGAAATAATTGTTACTTTTATACAGATTTCATCGCCTGCTTTAGCAAAAATATCAGGTACCGACATTTCAAACCCTGAGTAAACTTTAACATAGACCGGCAATAAAATCTGATTGTAACATGGTTTATTTATAGTTACAACAATTTCACCCTTATAAACCCCTGGTTTGTTAATACCGGCATTTAATTCAATGAGATGTTTATAAACCCCGGGATTCCCGCTAATTATATTCTGATTCAAATCAAAAACAAAAATATCCCCGCGGTATTCCAAATCTGCAATTTCAACTGAATCCTCAGATTTATAAATAATTTCCAGAATATCGGTTATTGATTCGCCGCTGCAAATTGAATCTATCCTAAATTCATTTTTACTGAAACTTGCAGCAAAGTTGATTTCTTTAATTTCTATTTCAGAAGTATCTGCACAGCCGTATTGATTTCTGACAATCAATTTGTAAATCCCGGATTCGTAAACTCTTATAAAATCATTTGTATCACCGGTTGACCAGATATATGAAGCATATCTCGAATTTGATACAAGAGTGACCGAATCACCGGAGCATAAATACGTTCTATCGGCATTAATTTCAAGCTCAATAAGAGGAGCAACAAACACTGTTACCTCATCAGTAAATTTGCAGCCTGTCGAATTCGTTGCAGTCAGCACATAAGTACCTGACTCACGGACTGTTATCTGCGAATTTTTTGAGCCGTCAGACCAAATATAGTCGAAATCAGCAGAAGCAATACTTGATTTCAGTACGACAGAATCGCCAAAGCACAATTCAAGAGAATTGTCATATAAAATCTTAAATTCGGGATTGTCAATAAACTCAATATATACCGCAGCCGAGTCGTGACACGAACCTTGATTACTGACTATTAAAATATAGGTGCCGGTCTCTGCAACTTCTCTTTTTAAGCCAATAAATCCGTCAGACCAATTGTACTGCCAATCCTTGTTAATAGTAACAGGCTCCAGAATAACTGACTTACCCTTACACAAAATCAAAGAATCCGGGGCATTCAACTGTACATCAGGCGGCTGGATTGAATTGACATAAACCGAATCAGTACCGCTGCACCCTCCTGACCTGACAACAGTTACAGAATAATATCCTTCTTTAGTAACTATTGTTGAAATAGTCGAATCTCCAGTTGACCATAAAAACTTATAATCACTTCTGGGTCTGTAAATGTCGGTATCAAGAGAGATTTTTAAAGGTGTACCTGAACAAATAGGTCCCGTTTCTTTAAACACAATGGAAAGGTCATCATCGCTTTTTATTTCAAAAGCTGCCGAATCTTTGCAGCCCGCAGGATTAGTAACAACGAGATGATATTTGCCCGGGCTGTTTATGATAATTTCACTTTGGTTCGACCCTGTTGACCATTTATATATATACTCAGGGGACTTATATTTTGAACTCAATTTGATAATTTCAGGTGGGCAGATAGTCGGAGGTCCGGTGATTTCAGCAATGGGTATATCATAAACACTTATGATAGCAGAATCAGCACCGAAAAATTTTCCGTCTAATGATACTCTGCATACATACAGTCCTGATGCTTTTTTCCCTGGTTTTAGAATTTTTGGATTTGCTTCAGATGAACGGAATCCGTCAGGTCCTGTCCAATCGTATATGTATTTATCATCTTCAGGATAGGCTATTGAAAATAGTTCAAGAGAATCACCGAAACCAAGACATATACTTCTGCCATATATATCAAAACTGCTGTAATTACCTGTAGTTACATTATTTGGAAGCCCGAAAAGAGATAAGTTCCCATTTAGACCTAATGATTTTTTTTCAAATCTGCAAAAAGGTGACGGAACATTTGGTTTATGGATAGCAGCAAGAACCGTATCATAAGACAAGCCCATATAAATTTTACCATTCGGTGCTAACTGAAATTGTCCGAATTGCTGGTAGTTGAAATCAAGACTGTCATAGACCAACTTCATGCTTCTAAAAATTGAGGTTGAATCAAATTTTGATACATCATATTGGTAAATTCTGCCGAATAAATTATTTACATACAGAAATTTATTATTTGAAGAAAATTCCGCACCGTAGAGTGCTGTGACTTCTTCATCAACCGGTATGCCCAAATACTCAGTTACCAAACCATTCTGATTGTCAAATTTATAAAGTTCAACATTATTCCCTCCATAAACGACTGTTGCAAGCATATCTCCCTTTGGATTAGCTTTTAATTGTCCCAGAGAAAATTCCGGTGACGCCGGATATGGGTAATAAGTAGGACCGATTTCGAAAGTATTGATACTTTTGACACCGCCTGAAGTCAATAAAACAATAATAAATCTGTTGTCATTCATTCCTCTGGATAAAATCCAGAAGTCTTCTCCGTTGGCATGTTGAACTGCTGTAAGTTTTTCAATAACGGGATTATGGAGAATCATATTTTTAATTGTTACATCGCCTTTCCCGCTGTCAAGTGACATATCAACAACTGAAAAACATAAATCATGATGTGAATCACCTTCGTAGGGACCCTTATCTGCAGTAAAAATATAATACAATGAACCCGATTTAGGTTTTTTGACAATCAAAGCTGACTGAGTGCTTGAAAAATGCCCTTTTAATTCCATTCCGTTCGGCATAGTGTCGCCGTTTCTGTTATAGACAGATACTCCGTTTGTGTAAAAAAGCAATTTACCTGTTGTATCTGATATTGAGGCGCATCCTTCCAGAGTATTTATCTGACTGTCATTTATCGGTATGGGGATTCTGTCTGGAGTATTAAAAGTAATACCTGCCCGCCTTCCAAAATACCAATTGTCCCAAATCTTTTTATCAAAAGACAGGGATTCGGACGATATAAGAATTATAATAATTAAAACACTTACAACGGTCTTAGTCATTTCTTTCGTTTTATTTTACAATAATTACTCTTAAGCTGTTAACATACCAAGGAGATAAAAGTCTTAACATATATACACCCGAAGGAAGATTTTCAGTAGAGATTATAAAATCTCTCGTGACAATATCGCTCTCGGTTCGACTCCATTCATTTTTCATAACTGTTATACCGGTAGAGTTAACCAACTCTAATGCAAAAATACCTTTTTCTTCCGAAATAACATTAATATTCATAAATTCGGCTGCAGGATTTGGAGCAATTTTAAGAACTGTAGATTTAAAATGTTTTACAGGTCGCAGGTCTATAGCACATGCTTCATTTTTAAGACTGCCGTCAATCAAGGTAACTTTTAAAGGAATTTCCCATTCAAAGATTTCCAAATTCAGTAGTGTTGCAGTATCATTACCCAATAACGACCTTCCGCAGACATAAGTCAATACACCTGATTTCTCAGTGAAAACTAAACTATCGAACACTATATCGAGGAATCTTGTACCGCCGATAATGACATTTCTTGCGATTGTTCCTGTTGAAACGCTGTCCGGTACAAAATATTCTGCATCGAATGATAATCTTAGAAATGCGCCTGATTTTAGATTAACAGTATCAATACAATGAAAATTGTAATAAACCGGAAAACAAAATCTGTTTCCAGCCTGAGCCGTAGCGTCATCCAAACTTATGGTGCTTGCAAAACTGCTGAAACCTGACAGAGAAATTTCTATTGAATCGAGACAGAAATGTTTGTAAATGATTTTTATTCTATCACCGAAATCTCCATGATTTTGCGGATTAAAACTAACTTTCAATTCAACGGAATTATTCGGTGAAATTCTATTCCCAGTAACATCTTTAACAATTTTGAACTCTTCATTTCTCAGGAATGAAACCGAAAGTATTCTGATATCAATATCCGACAGGTTTTTGATAACTGAACTCAAAGTGTCGGACACGCCAGGACATAAGACACCGAAGAAAACATCATCTGCGGTTACAGGTACAGGTTTGGAATAATTGCTGACTTCTATTGAATCTACTGCATAACAGCCGTCATCAGAAAAAACATATACAACATAATACTTCGCTTTTTTGGCAGTTATTGCTGATGTGGTATCACCTGTTTCCCATAAAATTGAAACAAAATCACCGGCAGCATTTATTGTTAGGGAATCGCCAAGGCAAATAAAGGGTTTGGATAATGAAAGTTTAACATTCGGCTGTTCTACTCGCTCTATAAGAATACTGTCAACTGATTTGCAACCAAGCTCATTTTCGACATTCAGGTAATACATACCGGGGGTTTGAACTTCAATTTCTTTCTCATAACTGCCTTGTGACCAGGAGTAAGTATAATTATCATTAATTTCGGAAGCTTTTAGAATAACACTTTCATAAATGCAGAGTTTTGTATCTCCATCGGGAATGATACGAACTACCGGGGCATCTATGAAATTAATTTCAATTTCAGCACTATCTTTACATGTACCGGAATTGATTGCATAAAGTTTATAAATTCCGCTCTCTTTTATAATTCTCGGTATCTGTGATGAACCGTCACTCCAAAAATAATTCCAAGAAGGATTGATGCTGTCCGGAAATACTGATAATTCAACACCTTTGCATAATGTTTGCGGCTCTTTATAATTCAGGGTTAGTTCGGGAATATCGAAAATCTTAACATTAACTGAATCAAATCCGAAACATCCTGATATATGATTAACTTCTACTTTATACAGACCTTGACCGGTTACCTTTATCACTTTAGTTGTTTCCCCGTTTGACCAGAGATAACTGAGAGTGTTTTCATCGGCTGAAAAAATGACATTTGCTGTCAGAACTATAGTATCGCCCTGACATGCATTTGTTATTCCGGCAATATTTACAGGCAGACCTTTACCTAATTCCAGATTAATACTGACAGTATCCGAACAGGCATTCTCATGAGTTACTACGAGAAAATACATACCTGATTTCCTTACAATCAGACTGTCGTTTATGCTGTTGTCTATCAGCCACCGGTAAGTGTAACTGCTGCCTTTTGGAAAAGCATGAAGTACAATAGAATCGGCATTACATATATTGACATCATCAAGAATTCTAATCTCGGCTTCGGGTTTATCAAGGAAAACTGCGATAAAATCAAATTGAGTCAGACAACCATCACTGTTTTCTGCTATTACCCGGTAATTTCCATCTTCCTTTATCATTCTCGGAAAACTTTTGAAACCATCTGACCAATAATAAACTAATTTCGGGTCTTTATTGATAATATTTACTTCTAACAAATCACCTTCGCAAAGTTCATTAATTTCAGGAACATTTACTTTAAGAACCGGAGAATCGGACTTTTTGATTGTGATTGAGTCCGAAAATATACAGCTCTGCTCAATCGTAACAGTCAATTTATATGTTCCGGGTTTGGTTATTGAAATGTCAGATGTTTTTTCTCCTGTTGACCAAAGGTAATCATAAGTCAGAGTTGAATCATAAGGAATAATATTAGATTTAAGAATTGCCGCACCCGGTACACACAATATTGTATCCCCTGCAATATTAACAGCAAGGTTAGGATATTTTACAACTTTAACCGAGGCAGAGTCTTTACATTGGATTTGATTTGAAATAACAAGTTTATAAGTTCCGGGTTCAGTTACAGTTATAGATGAAGTAGTATCACCTGTTGACCATGAATATGTATAATTACCGTCTATATTTTCAGATGACAACACTACCGGTTGATTTTTGCATAGAAACTTGCTGCCTTTAATTACAGCTTTCGGTGCATTCAGTACAGTCAGTTTAAACTCGGCACTGTCGCGGCAGCCATAAGCAGTAGTGATATATAATTTGTATAATCCCGGTTCGGTTGCATTCAGAAACGGAGAACGTCTTCCTGTACTCCAGATATATGTAAACTGAGAATTTAATGTATCTGAAATCAAGGTAGTCAGCCCTCCCCTGCAAATTGTATCATTCCCTGTAATGGCAAAAATAAGGTGTGTTCCGATTTTAAGATTTAATACAAATTCTGTTGTGACATCAATTCCATCAATTGTATAGGTAACACTTAATACATAATCACCTGAATCCTGAACAGTAACATTCTCTAAAAATGGTCTGGGAGCTAATGAAAAGAAATTGTTTGGACCGCTCCATTTATAAGAATACTGATGTCGTGCAGTATCAATCAGGAAGTCTTCAGGGTCGAGAATTACATCTGTTCCCTCACACACCGAAAATGTTTTGTAATTATTAGGTGTACGAATTGATTGAGGCAATCCCAACTGGCTTAAACTGTCTAAAAGAGAAATCTTCCTCGGGACAAATTTCGCATTGACTCCCAGTGTGTTTGGACTTTCAATAGAGTGTAAAAATGGAATGTTCAGATGAGCTGCATAAATTTTATTGTTAGGACCTCTCTGAAGAGTGCCTGCGTGACCTTCATTATATGCTATTCTGAAAGAAGATTGTTCGATTTTGCTCTTATTATAATCAGAAATATTGAATTGAAAGATGGAGTAAAATCCAAAAGTATTTTTACTGCTCGAAATATAAAGTACATTTCCGTCCGAAGAAAATTCAGAGCCGTATAGTGTAACGTGGTCTAAAATGTCAATCTGGAGTCTGTTGTAAAATTCTCCGGTTTTATCATCAAATCTGTACAATTCGATAAACTGTTCATCATAAACCGGGCAAACTGCAATTCTGCTGTCAGGAGAAAATTTCAGACAACCGATTGTATGATAATCGTTCGAACGTGTAAAACCGATTGAAGTAATTACCGTATCAACAATACCGTCTTTAGTCACTAGATATGAATAAAAATTATTGTTTTTCCAACCTCTTGCCACTACCCATAAATCCTCGCCGTTTGCATGATAAACAGCACTTAACTGCTCGCAGGCAGGTCTGACAAGCGGAACATTAAATTCGACAAATCCTCCCTGACCAAGATTAATATCAATATCAACCAAAGAATAATTTATCCCGCGGTTTATGTCGCCGGTATATTCTCCCGCATCGGCTGTAAAAACATAATAAAGATTTGTACTTCCGGGTTTTGCAATTATTATAGCTGATTGTGAAGAAGACTGATGTCCGTATAGCTGATTTCCGAGATTGAGAATCGCTCCGAATTTGTTGAAGACGTACTCTCCGTTTGAATACAAAAGAAGATTTCCATTTTTGTCTGATATTGTAGCGCAGCCTTCAAATTGTTTTGAATTATTTCCCGAAAGAGAAACCGGTTCATTATCAGCAGTATTAAATGTAACTCCGCTATGATCGCCAAAATACCAATTGGAATACTCACGCTGTGCAAAGGCGCTGGGAACTATAATTATGTTCAGTAAACAAATTAGTATCAAATTTTTCAAATTCTGTCCTAATCATCAATTTATTTATTAAATCAATCACATAAAAACTGAATATCAAATCAATTAAATCAAATTCCTCGCATATAATAATCAACTTTTACCTTAATTTATTTACAAATTACCTTTAATAAATCAATTAAGTTTTGAGCAACTAAACTAATAAATATGAGCGACTTTTGCAAATTTTATTTTTAAATTTTATGAATTATTTTACGAATTAATGAAATAATTTAAAATTTGATATTTTAACGCTGAAAATTGAAAGATAATTCCATCCGGATTTGAAAACATATTATAAATTTCCAATATTTTTTGACATCAATTGATTGTTTTGAAACGTCTATATTCTTTTTAAATATGTTAAATGATGAATAAAAATAAGATTTTATTTCTTTTATTTCTGATAATTATTGTTGCAGCTGCTTATATTCTAATATTTACAGGAACCGAGGAAAACCTGCAGCCTGCGATTTCAGTATCGAAAGCAATGTCATCAAGCCGTGATTCAGGTTATGCCAAAGCCATTGAGTCGAGGGAATTCACGTTTCCTGATGACCACGGACCGCATAATGATTTCAAATTGGAATGGTGGTATTTTACCGGAAATTTAATCTCGGATGACGGCAGGCTCTTCGGTTATCAATTCACAATATTCCGTAGTGCTTTAAATCCGGTCAAATCATCAATAAAGTCAGAACTTGCAGCAAATCAGCTTTATTTTGCTCATTTTGGAATTACGGATATCGCCGGCGACAGGCATTACAGTTTCGAGAAATTTGCCCGCGGAGCTGATGGTTTAGCGGGTGCTGCAGGTAATCCGTTAAGTATTAATGTTGAGAACTGGGCAATTAAAGGCAAATATGTTAATCAGGATTCATCAATACCGCAAATAAATATCAAAGCCGTAAATAATGGGATAAGTCTGGATATAACATTAAATCCAAAGAAGGGAGTTGTTCTGCACGGCAATAAAGGATTAAGCCGTAAAAGCAATGAGGAAGGTATTGCATCATATTATTACTCATTGACAAGACTCAGAACCGACGGGATTATTAAATTGCATGGCGTGAACTATAAGATTTCTGGTAATTCATGGATGGACAGAGAGTGGAGTACTTCAACTTTGTCAAAAAATCAAACCGGCTGGGATTGGTTTTCGATACAACTTGATGATACAACCGAATTGATGTTTTTCAGGCTTAGAGATACATTGAACAAAACTGATTTCAGCAGAGGTACTTATGTTTTTGCTGACGGGAGTTATGAATCAATAAATCCCGATGATATTATATTCAGAGTAATTGACAGCAATAAATTAAAAAACGGTTCGGTTTATCCTTCAAAATGGAGTATTAAATTAATGAAATACGGGCTTGAGCTTAAGGCAGAAACACAAATACCCGAGCAGGAGATGAAACTTTCTGTAAAATATTACGAAGGTAGTATTAAGGTTACCGGCAGAAAAAAAGATAAAAAGGTAAGCGGATTTGGATATGTTGAATTAACCGGTTATACAGACTGAATATGATAAAAATTCTGGTTATACTTGGAGTGATTTTCGGAGTATTTTTATTAGGAATATCAATATTCCTTAGAGTATTAAAAAACTTTCTTGGTATTGGCGGCTCGATTAAGACCCGCAACATTAATTTTGATAATAATTACAATAATAATGATAAGGATGTTCTTTATCAAAAAAATGACGTTGTTGTACTTAAAGGCGATGCAAAAAGTAAGTAAGTAAATATTATTGAGCTTTGAATATTTATTATTGATAAGTCATAATTTGAAAAATAGGTGATTTGATAAATATTTGTCCAAAACATAGTATATTTGTATATGTTTATCTGATAAATTTAAAAAAATGATTCAAAAAATTTATATTCCTAAAAATTTTGCTGTTCCTGAAATTATCGGAAATATTGAGAATGTCTGCCACGAACTAAGTTTTGAACTTGTAAAGGCTGATGAAAAGCTATGCATTGAACACATGCTGCTCAACAAGGGTTCACTTGCACTGCTTAGTCCGCTTGGTTACGGCTTGGGTGTAGGCAGAGCGGATTTCAGGATTATTCCGACATATTCTGCAAGTTTGGTCGGTTATACAGGAAAAGCATCATTATATTTTAAAGAAGGGATGAGTTCTCTAAAATCCATTGCAACGGATTATCCTGATGACTTCATTATTAATATCGGAAAAATCCTTCTTTCCGAAAGGTATGATATCGAATCACCGCTGGTGGGAATTAAAGGGAGTTTGCCTGAAATGCTGGCTCAGCATTCTGCAGCATTACGTTATGGTGTTGATGAAGATTATCATTCCATGGACGTAAGTGAAGATTGGTTCGAAACATTTGATATTCCTCTGCCTATAGGCTTTTGGGTGGTACGAAATGAAGAAGAACCTGCAAACGTAATGGAATTCACCAAAAAATTCGCTCTTGATGATTTACCGGAAGAAATCGAAATAAAGCCACATGCCGGTCATAATCAATACGATATTGACAGACAGGGTTTTATATTAACCCGTTGGAATGATGAATCAAAATCTGCTTTAGAGCAGACTTTGGAATTTTTATATTACCACAGACTGCTGCCCGAATTACCTGCTGTAAAGATATTTCAGTCTTAATAGCATTTATTTTATTTTATTTCGTCTTGAAAGTTTGTGATAATTCGTTATTTTTGAAATATGTTATATTAATAGATACAAGTTAAAATGGCTAAAGTTGTAAAAAAAGTGACAAAACCATCAGTAGTATGGAGATTACCTTTTGAAAAACAGAATTTTATCATTCTGCTTATAGGTTTGGGTACTATTCTTCTTGGTTATGGTCTCATGGCTACAGGAATTACCGAAACACCTGCTGCAGTTGACGGCACATGGAACAACTCCATGGCGATATACGTAGCACCTACGCTTCTTATCATCGGTTATTGCGTTATTATCCCTTATGGAATAATCAAATTTTTCGGCAATAAAAATGAAACTGCCGGGCAAAATTAGGATATGAATACAAAAGCAGGTTACGTGGCAATTATTGGAAAGCCGAATTCAGGCAAATCTACATTGCTAAACTCAATACTTGGCACCAAACTGTCAATTGTTACCCCCAAACCCCAAACTACCAGAAAAAGAGTGTTAGGGATATATACACAGGATAGTAATCAGATAATATTTCTTGATACACCCGGTGTGTTGAATCCAAGATACACAATGCAGAAAATAATGATGGAATATGTCTCCGGCTCAGTCAGCGAAGCCGATATTCTGGTTGTATTGATTGATATGGAAAAGTATCCCCGCGAAGGATTGCCCGAAGACATTCTGGCTATAGTCAAAAATGCAAACAAACCTGTTATTGCTGCATTGAACAAAGTTGATACCATGAAAGACCGCAAAGATATTCTTCCTGTCATTGCAGAATTTATCGGTATGGGTATTTTTCGTGATATAGTGCCGTTATCAGCACTAAAAGGAATGAATACAGACGAAATAGTCAAGACTGTTATCAAATATCTCCCGGAACATGAGTTTTTTTACGACGAGGATATGCTGTCAACTCAGAATGAACGTTTTTTTGTATCTGAACTTATCAGAGAAAATATTTTCATTATGACTAAAGATGAATTACCTTACTCGACTGAAGTATCAATTCTGGAGTACAAGGAAAGGGAATTCGGTAAATGGTACATCCATGCTGAGGTAATTGTCGAACGGGACTCGCAGAAAAGAATTATTATCGGTAGTGAGGGTAGTCTTATAAAAGAAATCGGCGAACGCTCACGCAGAAATATTGAAGAACATCTCGGACATGAAGTCTTCCTTGAATTATTTGTCAAGGTTCGTTCTAAATGGCGTGATGATTCTAACCGGCTCAGGTCTTTTGGTTATTAATAAACTATTTGTAAGCATTATTGCTTAGATAAAAAAAGAGAATGATAAAATGAAAAGAGTCGCAATTTATGAGAATACAGACAAAGACGAGGCAATAAAATATGCCTGTCAGGCGGCTGAGATTTTAGTGAACCTCGGAGTGGAATGTATAGTTCGTCCTTCGCTTGCTCCTTTCTTGCCTCCGCATATCGAAGGTTCGGTCAAAACATCGGATGTGTGCGACTTTGATAAAATTGCCGATATGGTAATTTCATTCGGTGGTGACGGCACATTACTCACTGCATCAAGAGAAATGCTGATGTGCGACGTACCGATAATGGGTTTCAATGTCGGGAAATTAGGATTCCTTGCTGAATATTCCGTCCATAAACTTGAAGAAAATATCTCCCAGGTAGTAAACGGTAATTTCAGATTAGTGGACAGAGCAGTAATCGAAACCACTTTTAGAGATACCAAACATTACGCACTTAATGATTTTGTTATCGAAAAGCGTAATACTTCAAGAATGATTACCGTTACAGTTTATTCCAATGAACACTGCGTCGGAGAATACAGGGCAGATGGATTGGTTCTGACTACGCCAACCGGCTCTACTGCATATTCGTTATCATGCTCGGGACCGATTATTGCTCCATCGGCAAAGGTTTTGTGCATTACACCCATTTCACCGCACACACTCACTTTAAGACCACTTGTTATACCCGATTCAAATGAAGTAACATTTCAGTTATCTGACAGCGGAGGAGGAGTTATCCTTGTCGCCGACGGCATAACAATAGGCGAAATGGATACAGATGAAAAAATCAAATTTGTACTGTCCAAGGAAAGAGTCAAATTAATTAAACCGCAGGACAGTTCTTATTATGATATACTGAGAACCAAACTGCTGTGGGCATCCAATTCTTTTGATAATGAATCCAAATTAAGGAGTAATCAGTAATGGACATTCTTTCCTTCATTAATTGGAATGTTTCTCCTGATATAATCAGCGTTGGACCACTTACAGTAAGGTGGTACGGGTTGCTTTTTGCATTGGGATTTGTTATAGGTTATCAAATAATGCTTGGTATTTATAAATCGGAAGGCAAGACAATCAAACAGCTTGATTTTCTCGCAATTGTGATGATACTAACTACGATAATAGGTGCAAGGCTCGGTCATTGTTTATTTTATGAACCTGAAATCTATCTTGCTAACCCGATAAAGATACTTTATGTATGGGAAGGCGGATTAGCAAGTCATGGAGCCGGAATCGCAATAATTCTCGGATTGATTTATTATTCCCGTAAAAACAAAGATATTACCACGCTTTGGGTTTTAGACAGAATTGTTATAGTTATTGCTCTTGCAGGATTTTTTATCAGACTTGGTAATTTTTTCAATTCCGAAATATACGGAATACCAACCAATGTCCCCTGGGCTGTAATTTTTGAGAGAATTGACAATATTCCACGGCATGCAGTACAGATGTATGAATCAATTTCATATTTGATAATATATTTCATTTTGACCCTCACATACCGCAAATACAGGTCTAAACTCCCTGCCGGTCTTAATTTCGGACTTTTCCTTGTTTTGATTTTCGGTGTAAGATTTATCCTCGAATATTTCAAAGCCTTGCAGGCAGGATTCGAGTCTGATTTACCTCTACACATGGGTCAGATTCTAAGTATCCCCTTTGTGCTGACGGGAATATTTTTTATAATCAGGTCAAAACGCATTATTTGATTAAAGCTACATGTTTTGTCATTCCGAGGCGACAGTTGGAACATAAAACGGGTCGGAAGGTTCATCAGGGTGGTCGGAGAATTCATCAGGATAAAATTGTTTTTTTTTAGTTTATTCGAAGAAAATTCGGATGACCAGCAGTTCACACAATAAAGTAAGTACCCAAGGCAATTTAGGATGTGATTGGGGAGTATTAAAGATATAAAAAGCCCTTCGGAGTAGAAGGGTTTTGAATCCCAAAAATATTGTGCATAACCTTATGAATGATTAACAAAATCCATAGCCCGACTAGATAATTCTTCAACACTTATGTTTTCAAACAAATTTTTACGCCATTTTGTATAGTCAAATTTTTCTTTATTTATTAACATAAAAAATCTTTCGACTTCAACAATATCTAATTTTTCGGCAAGGGCATTAAAACCCTCTTGCTTAATATCATTATCAGTTCTCATTATTTGTTAGTCTATATAATCTCAAATAATATAGTATTAATCTGAAAAAGCTCTTTAGATTTCTGCTCCTGGAATAAATACTTAACTATTCAGAAACTGGTATTAAACCATAATTATTTTGTTCCCATATTTTCAAGAATTACTTCCGAAATATCTTTTACTTTGACTCCTACGGCTTCTTTTGCTTTAACACCATCGGTAATCATAGTCATACAGAACGGGCAGTTAACAGCTATAGTTTTAGCTCCTGTATCAAGCAATTCTTCAGTACGTTCAATATTTACTCTTTTTCCTGCTGTCTCTTCAAGAAACATCTGACCGCCGCCGGCACCGCAGCATAATCCCTTATCTTTTGACCTAACTGTTTCTTTTATTTTCAATCCGGGGACTGATAAAAGGGCATTACGAGGCTCGTCATAGACATTGTTATAACGTCCCATGTAGCATGAGTCATGGTAAGTAAATTCATCAATTGCACTTCCATGAGCGGCAGGACTCAGCTTACCTTCTTTGATGAGCTGCATTATAAACTGCGAATGATGCACAACTTCATAATTTGCTCCAAATGTCGGATATTCATTTTTAAAAGTATTGAAACAATGCGGACAGGTTGAAACAATTTTTTTGAATTTATACTGGCTTAGTGTTTCGACATTGGCTTTAATCATCATATCGGCAAGATATTCATTACCCGTCCTGCGGGCTACATCTCCGTTGCATTGCTCTTCCGTACCGAGAATGGCAAAGTTTATTCCGGCAATCTGCATTAATTTGGAAAATGCAAGCGATACTTTCTTAGCTCTGTCGTCAAAACTTCCTGCACATCCAACCCAGAATAATATATCAAACTCCTGGAGTTCGGCAGCAAAACTAATATCAGCTCCATCTGCCCAATCAGCCCGTACAGATGCCGGAAAAGCCCAAGGTGTACCGTTGGTTTCAATATTGCCGAATGTATTCTGTAGCAGAGGCGGGAACTCCGAATCCATCATAACAAGCGAACGTCTCATATCTACTATTGCCGGAACATGCTCGATATTAACCGGACATTCCTGCATACAGGCGCCGCAAGTTGTGCATTGCCAGAGAGCTTCTATGTTTTGATATTCACCAATAAATTTTTTATCAAGAATTTTCTGTTCTTCTTCATTTAACTCTGTATTGCCATTTTGGGATTTAGCCAGAATCGGCATTTTGTCCATTGTTCTTTCGCGGATTGCTATAATTATTTGTCTTGGGTCGAGAACCTTGCCTGTAATATTTGCCGGACAAACACTCGTACATCTCCCGCAATGAGTACATGTGTATCCGTCAAGCAGGGTTTTCCATTTGAAATCTTCAACATCCTGAACGCCGTATTTTTCAACAGTTTCATCTTCAAAATTTATATTTTCAAGTTTATTAACCGGTCCAATATTTGAAAAATATACGTTCGGAACTGATGTAAGTACATGTAGATGTTTTGAATATGGCAGATAATTCATAAAAGCAAATATGAGAAGAATATGAATCCAGAATGCAATATCATGAATTATTGGCACGGCACCGGCAGGTATCATCAATCCGATTATTGAGGCGATCGGTCTTACCGACCAGCCTGCTTCGTACATGACTGTCGCAGTAGCATTCTCGAAAAGTAATGAGGTAACAATTGTGAAAATCAGCATCAGAATGACTGCTGCCTCCATTTTCTCAGCCTCAACCTGCAATCGCCCGACTTTGACTACATACCGTCTCCATAAGGCAAATATCACTGCGATAATAATAGCCAGACAGAATATATCTGTCAAAACTGTAATGATACTATAAACAGGTCCCAGAAAACTAAAAAAATCATAAACACCGAATAAACCGGCAACAATTGCATTGACGGCAGAAAAAAGTAAAATCAAAAATCCCCAGAATATTCCGGCATGTATCGGTCCGGCTTTTTTATCTCTTAAAATTTTTGTTTGGAAAATGGCGACAATGATAGTTTGTTTAATTCTCTCGGCAACATCGCCAAATCTGCTGTCAGGTTTTGCCAATTTAAGATATGAAACAAGTTTAACGGCATTTCTGGTAAACAAAATGAATGCAGCGAGAAAAATTGGTATAAAAATTATATTTTTTAGTCCGAATTCCATATTAATCACTTGTATAATACAATCATAAAATACAAAAGTAAACTTTGTCGTTTAAAAAATGCAGAAAAAATTTGAATAAGGTAAATATTTTGTAATAAACCTGTAATTTGACATAATTTGATCTCTGATTTAGTTCCATTATGTGTCCTTATGTTTCTTATGTGGTTCAAAAGGAAATTAATTGTTAAGGCTTGCTCGAATTGAAGACAAAGAATTAACCACATAAGGTACATAAGAAATTAAGTCAAAGATGAATTTATTGCAAAATCTGACATAATTTGATTTTGGATTTTATTCCATTATATGTCTGTGGCTTAAATTGTTGTCAATTTTTTAAATGATTGTACATATCAACTGATTACCATATAAATCTCTGACATAATCAGGCTTAAATTAGCTACTTTACACAATATCTATAATTGATTCGTTTATTTCTTAATGGAAAAACAAAAAGTTTATATTGAAACTAGTGTTATAAGCTACCTGACTGCCAGACCAAGTAGAGATATTATTGTTGCAGGTCAACAACAAACTACAACTGATTGGTGGGATAATTCCAGAATATTTTTCGATTGTTATATATCGGATTTTGTTACATTGGAAGTAACTAAAGGTGATGTTACAGCCGCCTTGCAAAGATTAGATAGTATTAAAGATATTGATGTGTTGAGAATTAATGATAATATTACAGAATTAGCAGATGTTTATTTTAGATTATTAAATATTCCCGAAAAATCTAAGATTGATGCTTTTCATTTAGCTTTTGCAGTTTGGTATAATATTGACTTTCTTGTTACTTGGAATTGTAAGCATATTGCTAATGCGAAGAATATACAAAAAGTAAATAATTATAATAATGTGAATAATATTTGGATACCTGTTTTTTGTACACCTCAAGAACTAATGGAGGTTTAGGATGTGGAATGATTATATTGTTGAAGAAGTAAGAAATAATCGCGAGAATATTCTCAAAGATGCAGATTTTGATATTAAAAAGGTAATTGATGAAATTAAAAAAATTGAAGCATCACATCAAGAGCGGTTAATTTCTCAACCTTTTAAAAGGAATAATCCTATTGCTGTATAGTTATAGTATAAAAGTCCGTTGAAAAAGTATTTAATTAAACTTGTAAAAGTTTATTTAACTGAAATTTATAAACTTTTTTCAATTCATCAATTATCACAAAAATTCCTTATTTTTGCCGTTGACATTTTTTACAAAAAAACAAAGAAAATGATAGAAATACAAGATTGGGGTTTAATTGATTATAATGAAGCCTGGGCAAGACAAAAAGAAATTTCGGCAGATATCCAGAAAAAAAGGGACAGAAATGTACTTGTTCTGTGCGAACATCCTACAGTTTTGACAATTGGACGTTCGGGCGGAGCAGAAAATATATTGATGAAACCCGACTTTCTGAAACAAATGGGCGTTGAAATTGTAGAGATTAACAGGGGTGGCGACGTAACGATGCACAATCCCGGTCAGCTTGTGGGTTATCCAATTTTTAATTTATCGTCATTTAAACAAGATTTACATTGGTTTCTGAGAGAAATTGAGGAGTCACTTATTGATATAATTGCCCACTGGGGTTTGAAAGGCGGCAGAGTTCCGGGGCTTACAGGTGTATGGCTCGAAGAAAAAAGGAAGATTGCAGCTATCGGGCTACACTGCTCAAGGTGGGTAACATCTCACGGTTTTGCTCTCAATGTAATCAATAATTTGTTTGAATTTTCGTATATAGTTCCGTGCGGAATCACTGATAAAGCGGTAACTTCCATTAGTCAGGAAACAGGCACAAAAGTTGATATGGATGAAGTGAAGAATGTATGTATTAAGGTCTTTGAAAACAGATTTGTAAGAAATTTTGCGAATAAATAATATTTTACTTGCAGGATTCAAAAAAACCTGTTACATTTGTATCCCGTTTGTAATGCAACTTGGATTACAAATTTATGCGAAAGTAGCTCAGTTGGTAGAGCACAACCTTGCCAAGGTTGGGGTCGCGAGTTCGAGTCTCGTCTTTCGCTCGACAATGTAAATTGTCACTTCCTCTTTATGCTGCATGCCTTACTGTCATCCCCCCGATAGTAAGGCATTTTTTTTGCTTTTTTCGCAAAAACAAAATCCGTTTGTTTGATATTTTTGATTATGTTTGTAAATTGATTAAATTGTAAATAAAATGAAGAAAATTCTTTCTGTATTTTTTAACACTGACAGGACTTATCTGACAGGTCTGACTATCGGAGAAAGCGGTATTTCGCTTGATTATATCAATTCCACAACTCATCCGATTGATTTTGGAAATATTGAATCGAATGAATCAAAGAACGGGATGAATGAACTCGAAACGATTTTGCTGAATATGAATTTCAAACCGGATGAAATCAGTATAACACTGCCTTCTGAAAGTGTACTTGTAACTAAGTTCCCCGGCAGAGAAGATATTTCAGATGACGAACTGAATCAGCTTCTTAATCTCGAAATCAGGCAGATATATCCTGACCGCGACAATTCGGAATTTACTACTTATGCAGTACCGTTAATCCCTGAAAAACAAAATTTGCAACAGATGCTGGCTGTAATTGTAAAAAATGAAATAATCAAAGAAATTGAAAATATAGTAAAGGTTTTAGACAAGCCAATTGTGAAATATGAAATTTCTCAGCTTACTGCCCACACAGGTTTTTTGCATAATTATCCTGAATTAAATGATAAATGTGTATTATTTTTTTCTTTGCAGAGTCAGTTTATTGAAGTAAGTGTTTTGCAAAATGGCAAGCCTGTATATTATAATTTAGTTGGAATGCCGGATAATAATCAGACAGTTGATTTGTTTGAGCGGGAATTTGCCAAAATAGTTCCTGATTATGTACCGGTTGTTGATGCATCCTTCTTTTTCGGTGCAGGTCTTACGAAATCAGTCAGTCAGATGTTATCTGAAAAGGCACGTTTCCTTGGTATTAATGAAGCTAAGAGGCTAAATGCCTTCAGAATGATACAAACAAATTTGTCAAAACGTGAAAATGATTACTGCTCGCGGACATTTCATATTTTTCCAGCATGTATCGGCGGATGTCTGCCTGCTCAATATAAAAGAATAACAGTATAATGCGCATAATTGGAGGTAAGTACGGCAGCAGGAAAATCAAGGCAAAAATACCGCCGAATGTAAGACCAACCACTGACCGTGTCAGGGAATCAATGTTCAATATATTGAATAATCTTATAGACTTTGATTCAATATATGTGCTGGACTTATTTGCAGGAACAGGTGCATTTGGGTTCGAGTCACTAAGCCGCGGAGCTGCCTTTGCACAGTTTATTGAAATTAACGGCAGAACTGTCGCATTGATTAAAAATATTGCCCAAGATTTGAACATCCCGAAAGATGATTTTTCCGTGATTGCCGGTGATGCTGTTAAATATTTGAATAACCCGCATGAACTAACTCATAAATTCAACTTGGTTTTTGCCGACCCGCCTTATGATAATGATGTCTATTCCAGACTCATGGCTGATTTGCCGGACAGCGGTCTCTTATCTGAAGATTCCCTGATTGTTGTAGAATACCGGACCATAAATAAATTGCCTGATTCAAAAAATCTTAATCTGATTAGCGATAGGATTTTCGGAGATACAGGTTTTAAGATTTTTGAAAAGGTTAAATAACACCACTCTGTCGCTATGCGACATCTCTCTTTACTAAGGCAGGGCAGATACTTTCAATATTATTAAAATAAAACTCCGCGATTGGTCACTCAGAGTTTGTGAAGAGTCCATGATTTAATTAATTAACAGCCTGGATCCTTCGCAGGCTCAGGATGACAAGCCAAAAAGTGTCGTTTTATGTTATAATGATTACGAAATTCGTTGATTTATTTAGAACTCATAGCATTGCTTTTTCAAATGTATTTTCGTATCAGATTTAAAATTATATTAGATTAAATAAACTGCCGGATAAAATGAACCAGAATGTTACTATTATGATTCCTGCAATATTTAATATAAATCCTGCTTTAACCATCTCCTGAATTTTGATTTTACCCGAACCGTAAACAACTGCATTAGGCGGTGTACCAACCGGCAGCATAAATGCAAATGAAGCTGATATAGTAGCCGGCAGCATCAATATCAAAGGATTTATCGAATTAGCCTTTGCTACCGATGCCAAAATAGGTAATACAGTATTTGTTGTGGCAGTATTCGAGGTCAGCTCTGTCAGGAATGTTAAGGCACTACATATCGCACCGGTCATGATTACAGGCGGTAAGTCATGCAGATTATTGAAATTCTGACCAAGTAAAAGCGACAGTCCGGAGTCAGCAAAACCTTTTGCCAGTGCAAAACCGCCGCCAAAGATTAAAATTACTTCCCATGGTACCTTTGATAATACATCAATATCCAGCATTTTTTCTTTTTTGGCGTTTATCAGGTTTCTTGAAGGCAGAATGAACATTAATAATCCTGAAAAAATAGCAACTGTGCCATCATCAATCATATCTTTGTTTTTAAATAATGATGACCAGCCGGGTATTGTAACAAATTCCAAATCTATTGGTGTTCTGAACAGCCAAAGAAGTACTGTAATGAAAAATATAATCAAAATTATTTTTTCTTCGTATTTGATTTTTCCCAAAGCTTTTAGCTGCTCGCTGATGATATCGCGGTGTATCCTAAGTCTGTTATCAGTTTTAAATAAAAATTTTGTAAACAGAATCCAAATAAACACAAGCATCATTATTGAAATCGGAAGTCCGAATATCAGCCAGTTTGCAAATGTGATTTGAGTTAATTCAGGGAAATTCATTTCATAAATCCGCTTGAAAATGAGATTTGGTGCAGTGCCGACTAAAGTTGCAATCCCTCCTATCGAGGCTGAGTAAGCAATACCGAGCATTATACTAATTGATAAGGGATGAACAGCCTCCTGACCGAATTCTTCTTCAAGTTCATAAATAAATGCCAAACCTATAGGCAGCAGCATCACAGTTGTGGCAATGTTTGAAATAAACATTGATATTACTGCCGATGCAATCATAAATCCTAAAACTATACCTGAGTTACTTGTTCCCAATATTTTAATAATAATAAGTGAAATTCTTTTGTGAAGCATCCATTTCTGCATGGAAAGCGCTATAAGAAATCCGCCGAGAAAAATCAATATTGTACTGTTAAAATACTCTCTTGCAACATCATTACCGCTAATAATTCCCAGTAAAGGCATTGCGACAACCGGCACAAGCGATGTGGCACCTAATGGCAGTGCTTCACTTATCCACCAAACAACCATCAGCACAGCAACAGCAGCCATCATTGATGCGGCTGCATTATCAGGGCTGACAGGAAATATCAATAGAAAAACAAAGGACACTATACCCAGATAAAAACCGATTTCTTTGCGATAGGACAGTATATTTTGATAAATCATTAATTACTCCATAATTGTAATGTTGAAAATAATTCTTTTTATTTTTAATTCAAAGAAATATTTGCAAATTCAGATTGATTTAATAGTATTATTTCAATATTCAATGAAACAGTAATTATAAACATACATCATTTTTCAGTTGTTAAAAACATTCCATCCATTAAATAATTGAGAATCAAAACAATACATTCTGCAAAACGTTTAGAAAACATTATTTTGAATGATAATGATGAAAATAAAAAAACTTATTTTTGAAGAGTCAAAATTTGACAGTATTATATGCCTGAATGCCAAACTTCCGGGGAAAAGTTTTTTCGGAAGGTTTCCGGAATGTGAAATCATAGCCGCAGATGGTGCAGCGCTTAAACTCATGGATATCGGTGTCAACTGTGACTATATAATCGGTGATATGGATTCTTTTTATAAAGACCCTCGCAGCGAACATTTTGAAAAGAAAAAAATTATTAATTTACCTGACCAGAACAGCAACGATTTTGAAAAAATTCTAAACTGGTGTATCGAAAATGACAGGAAAAATCTGCTCATCACCGGAATGCACGGCGGAGAGCTTGAACACACACTCAACAACCAAAGCGTTCTGCTCCGTTATGCCCGCAGACTGAATATGTGTGTCTATGATGCCGGAAGATACGGGCTTCCAATATTTGAAAGCATTGAATTTGATTGCAGAAACGGAGAGATTATTTCAATAATCCCGTTTATGACGGCTGTGCTAACTACGAGAAATTTGAAATGGGAGCTAAATAATTCTACACTAAAATATGGTGAAAACGAGGGCGCAAGAAATCAATCTGAAGCCGGAAATGTAGAAATTATTCTGCATGAAGGATTTTTTATGCTTTTCTTGGATTCAAAAGCACCTAAGTGTCCATTTTTTTTATAATTTTGTATATAAAAATTTGCAGAAGGTTTGTAAATGGAAATTAAATCTGATATTATAGTTAGTCAAAGTCTGAATCGCGAAATGTCTGTTGAAGTTTACGGGCATTACGGCATTTCGATTCTCGTATTTCCTGCAATTACAGGAGAAAGCACAGAGTGGAAAAAATCAGGATTTATTGATTCGATTGAACATTTGATTAGAATCGGCAAGTGCAAATTGTTCTGCATATCAGGTGTTGATAATGATATGTGGCTGAACAATTCAATTGAACCTAAGGAGAAATCCCTTCTTCACTTTAATTTCAATAAATTTGTTGAAGATGAATGTGTCCAGTATATTTACGAACAGTGCGGCGGAGCAGTACCAATAATTACTGCAGGAGCAGCTAATGGAGCATTTCATGCTGCCAATACATTTTTCCGCAGACCTGATTTATTTTTCGGTACCATAGCCATAAGCGGCAAATACGATTTATCAGACCTTACCGGAGATTATTTCGACGAGAATTGTTATTTTAATTCGCCGATGCATTATCTGCCGAATTTAAATGACAGCTATTGGTTATCGTTTTTATATTCCAGACGGCATATATATCTTGCATCAGGAGCCGGATGTAATGAAAGCCCGGAATCTTCGCAGAATCTGGCAGACGTACTCAAAGAAAAAGGTATCCGGCATCATATTGAAATATGGGGAAGTGAATATGACCATGATTACACAACATGGGTTGAGATGTTTAAACACTTTGTCGAGACAAGATTATAGGGTATGTTCAATTTTCAGTTAAATAATATTCTTGCAAAAGGTGATAATAAACAGATAATCCCCGGAATAAAACCCGAGGATGATTTAACATTATTGCTAAAAGACTGTAAAAAATATTTGAAAGTTTATAATGAACAAAAAATCCGTAAAGCTTTTATGTTATGCCTGGATGCTCATGCCAATAAACTGAGAAAATCCGGTGAGCCTTATTATACTCACCCCGTCGAAGTAGCGCACATTGTAATGAGCGAAATTCCTCTGGATGACATATCGGTCATTTCAGCTTTACTTCATGACGTTTTGGATGAAGGAGATAATTTTACAATACAGGACATCAGATCAGAGTTCGGCAGTGATATAGCAGATATAGTTGAAGGTGTTCATAAAATTGAACATATCGAAAACAATAATTCATCAATTGCCGACCAGGCTGAAAATTACCGCAAATTATTACTTTCTCTCTTTAAAGATATAAGAATCATACTCGTCAAACTTGCTGACAGACTTCATAATATGCGGACGCTCGAATATGTTTCTCCACAAAGCAGAATTAAACTTTCGCGTGAAACACTTGATATTTATGCTCCGTTTGCCAATAGATTCGGTTTAAGAAATATTAAATGGGAACTTGAAGATTTATCATTCAAATACCTGAATAGTGATGCCTATACGGAAATAAAATCTGCACTCAAAAGTACCCGAGAAGAAAGAGAAGAATACATCAGGGATTTAATTTTACCGATTCAGGATCAGCTAAGCAAAGATGATATATTAAAGAAACTGAAAATTAAATTTGAAATAAGCGGAAGACCAAAACATATTTATTCGATTTATAATAAAATGATTGCCCGCAGCAAACCGATGGATGAGCTTCACGATTTATTTGCAATCAGGATTATTTTAGAATCCGATGAGCCTAATTTGTGTTTTTACGTTTATGGAATTGTTGCGGGAATCAATCAGCCTGTTCCCGAAACATTCAAGGATTATATAAATACACCGAAAAAAAACGGTTATCAATCTTTACATTCTGCTATTGTCGGTCCGGATAAAAAAATTATCGAGGTGCAGATACGCACACGTCAAATGCACGAACTTGCCGAGCAGGGTTTTGCTGCCCATTTCCTTTATAAGGGAGGCAGATTAGACCAGACTTCCATACTCGATAAACGTCAGATTATTGATTGGATAAGCGAAGTAAGAGAAATTTTCGAGAACGCTAAATCCGGTTCGAATGAAGAACTGATTGAAAATTTCCGGCAGAATTTATTTTTTGATGAGATTTATGTATATACTCCTAAAAACGAATTCCGAACCTTGCCCAAAGATGCTACCCCGCTTGACTTTGCTTATGATATTCATTCCGAAGTCGGGGATTATTTCATCGGTGCTAAAGTAAACGGAAAATTAGTAACTATTGATTACAAACTGCAAAGCGGTGACCAGATAGAAATCATTACATCAAAGAAGCAGACTATCACTTCGGAATGGCTGAAGTATGTTATCACACCCAGAGCAAAACAAAATATTATAAAATTTCTCAAAGACCAGGAAAAAACTACCGAAGAAGAAGGAAAAAATATTTGGATTGAAAAAAGCCGTGAAAATTCAATTCGATTGAATGAAAAGGAGTTCGAAATGCTTATTAAATCTCTGAAATTCAAATCCCCTGAGCAGTTTTATAAAGCATTAAGAAATAATGAATTTGCTATTGATAAAGCATTCGATTTTATTAATTTTAAGATTCGGGACGGTTTCAGACACAAAGTTGAAATCAGTGATAGAGAAATTCAACTTCGTAAAAACGGCGATACCGAAAAAAGCAGTAATATGATTGGTAATAATCACGGCAATGTATCAATTTTTCCGGATAATATTGTGACCGAACCGGACGGTTCCGTTACTTTGACAATGATAATAACTGCTTTCAAAAGAGCAACAATGCTCGAACAAATAAATACAGCTATCCTATCCTTCAGCGATGCTGAAATTCTTGAAATGAGTTATGACGAAGTTGAGTCAAATATACAGGAGACATTAAGAATGCATTTCCAGCAATTATCTTATGCAGAATTAATAGTAGAGCATCTGAAAAAGATTGAAGGAATAAAAGAAATTGAAATTTTAAAAGATTTAAATTGAACTTTAGAGATTTTTTGACTATTTTTGATTTTTACAGTTAGTAACAACTTAGATATAAATATTGTGACGATAACAGTAATTCTTTTTAGCATATTGGCGATTCTTGCAATAGCATCAGCATTGGTGACTATTCTCAGCAAGCATCCCATCCGGTCGGCAATGGGTTTAGTTTTTCATTTCTTTATGCTGGCAGGTATTTATCTGACTTTAAGTGCACAGTTTATAGCAGCACTTCAGGTTCTTGTTTATGCAGGTGCGATAATGGTACTTGTAATATTTGTAATAATGCTCCTAAATCTCGGTGATGAAGAATCTCTTAAATTTAGAATAAATCCGCGTCAGGTTATGGGAGTAGTGCTAAGCGGAGCTCTGCTTGTTATGCTCGGAGGCATCTATGCAGCAAACATGGGTACGGCTGGTTTTGATGCTTCAGTTGCAGCAAATAACGGTACGGCTGAATCTCTTGGCAGACAGCTTTATACTAATTATATTTTTCCGGTCGAAGCTATCGGAATCCTTCTAACGGCTGCTATAGTCGGCGCCCTGGTTTTAGCAAAACGTAAATTGAGTTGAGGAATATTTAATGTTGGAATTCATACCCTTAGAATATTATCTGATTGTTTCCGCTGTGATTTTCATCATAGGTACAATCGGCGTTATTACCCGCAGAAATGCAATTATTATTTTTATGTCAATAGAACTGATGCTCAATGCAGTTAATGTGACTCTGGTTGCTTTTTCTACATATCTCGGAAATACCACAGGTCAGATATTCGTTTTCTTTGTAATGTCGGTTGCGGCTGCGGAAGCTGCAATTGGTCTTGCAATAGTTCTGGCTTTGTTCAGAGCTAAGAGAACGGTTTATGTTGATGAAGTTAATGTGCTTAAATGGTAATCGGATTACTTTAGATAAAAAAGCTGTTAAGTTAATATTAACAGCTTTTTTTGTAAATAGATGCTATTACCCGGCTTACCCGTAAAATTATTCACTATATAATGTCAAAAAGTAGAATTAATACTTGCTTATATGAAGTGCAAAAAAATAATTCCAGCAACTGATTTTTGATTCGCTGAATGTATTGTATAAAATATAGGAAAAGTTAGCTATCTATGACAATTACGTTTTATTATATTCAAATAAAACCTGAATTAATCCGATTCTTGGTTACATTCGAAAATATGCTACAACTAAACTAGGACTTACAGAATACAACACTGCCGGAACATAAAGAGCAGATACAAGCACCTATAAAATACACCGACAAGAAAATAGACCGCCTCGTATATGAATTATACGAACTGACAGAAGAAGAAATAAAGATTGTGGAGGGGGAGTGAAGGTTGTGTAATGTTAAATATCAAGCAATGATAAGGAGTTTATGAGCAATATTTTTACTTTAAATGATCACATAGATGATATATATGATAAAGCAAAATATCAAATATTTAATTATAATAACAATATTTAGAAAATAATTATTACTTTTGAAACGTATATGAAACATATTTGAAACATACTTTTGAATATTTTAAGTTAAAGTTATTTAAAAGGTAAAAGTCAATATAGTTCAAGCTAAATGTAATAATTTATCCAAAATAATGTTTTTTTTGATTATGAATGTGAATACAGAAATAATAAAACTACCCAAGGCGCCTTTACAAGAAGTGATTTTTGAAGTAAGGTGGGATTTGGATATATCAAAAGAAACGAATCAATTGTTTGATTCCGAATTTGATATAGCTGTTGGGATAATGTATTCAAATATAAAAAAAGACTTCAAATTATTGAAACAAAAGCTTCCTGAAGGGATTCAATTTCCCCAGGAATTTCTAAATTATCAGACAATTTATCAGTATTGGACAGGAGAAAATTTGTGGCCCGTTCTTCAGTTGGGTCCCGGTGTATTTACTGTTAATGAAACAGAAAAGAATTACCAATGGTTTAAACATTATTTTCCACTTGTAAAAAAAAGTCTTACCTGGTTACAAAAAGCTTATAATAAAGAATTAAATTATAATTTTGCAAGTTTGAAGTATATTGATAAAGTGAATGTTAAGGATTATGATTTTAAAGATTGGCTAAGTTTTATAAGAAAGAATCTAAATATAAATATTGAAAATAAGTTTGATACCAGAGGGAAACTCAAACAATTTAATTTTAGTCAGGTATTTGAATTAGACGATAGCTCAGAGTTGCATTTAAACATTATTAATGGCAAAAATGACAAGCAGGAAGATATTTTAGTATGGGAAACAAGTATAATTAAATTGGTAAATTTTAACCAGAAAAATTTAATCAAATGGTTAGAAAATTCACATACAATAACATCCAAATTATTTAAGGAGATATGTAAAGATGAGTTCTACAATCACTTTACCTGATTTTTACAGTAGTGGTGTTAATTCAAGTTTTTATTGGTTAACAGATATGTTAAGTTTAAAACCTAAAACATCATCTACCACTGTTCACTATAAACCTGAAATAAGTCGTCACGCAAAATTGTCTATTTTAAAAATAGAATCTTTCAAAATCTTAGAAAATAATTGGGATAGTTTTGGGGCAGAATCACCTTCACAAAATGCAATTAAAAATGCAAAAGATTTTATCCGTGCTGTTGATAAACTTGGTATGATTATTTATTTCACAGCACCGGGAAGAAATGGTGATGTTCTGGTAGAATTAAAATTTTCTTCTCAAATTTCAGTTGAAGTTTATTTTAATAAAGATAATATTGACGAGTTATTAATATTTAAAGAAAATGAATGTATTTTTGAAGGACCGCTCAAAGAAAACTTTAATCAACTGTTGAAACACTTTAATGAGTCAAAATCCAATTTTAATTGATATTCTTCCTGAACATAATTTATTAAGAAGATATGTTCACCCCAATCCTCCTGACCGTTTAATGATAAAAGAAGACGGGACAGTATGTTCGACATGTTACCATTTAAGGCCAAATGAAGATGGAATTTCAGTTGATATTGAGCATTTGACAAATTACGATAAATCAGTAAAAGATAGAACAAAATTTCGTTTACTTTGGTTAAATGCTGGAGACGTCCAAAATTTGGGTTTAAATACAAATCATAACCCTCTACCAGATAATGAGGCGCACGCTTTAATTACAGGGGATATTGATAGAAAAATATCAAAAAAATTAGCATATATTTCAAGAGTTGTTCCATTGCCAGATTAATCTGGACATTGTTTTTTTTCTTCAAAAAGCAGTCTAATCCTTCTGATTTGGTGATTGTTTTTTCCGTCGGGCTGTAATTCTTCTACTATCTGGGCACTCCTACAGAGTTAAAATCCTTTCAGCATTCCAAATTCAGCATTATAAAATATGTCTGCTTCATTTTTTCAGAATATTTAGTTATTTTTGAATTTTAAACAAGGAAATTAAATGAATTTTATTGATTTGACTCATGATATATACGATGGGATGCCTGCATTTACAGGTGATGAGCCGCTGTCGCTAAAGCAGACACATTCGATACCGGTTAACGGCTATTCAAATTATAAGCTTATAACAGGTCTGCATATCGGAACACATATTGATTCTCCGGCTCACTTTTTAGAGGGCGGGATAAGGATAAACGAGTTAGAATTAAGCAATTTATGCGGAAAAGCGTGTCTGCTGGATGCCCGTGGATTGAATGTTATTGATATGTCTGTTATTCCTGCAGAGCAAATCCCGGAGGGAACAATTGTTGTTATATGTACCGGATATTACAGGAACTTCGGAAAAGATTCATATTATCATGACTACCCGTGTCTGGATATCGAATTATGTAATTATCTCATCAGCAGAAAAGTGAAAATGGTATGTCTTGATACCCCATCACCAGATAAACCGCCATATCAGCTTCATCCTGTGCTTTTCGGAGCCGGCATTACAATTGTCGAAAATCTTACGAATACAGAAAGTCTGTTAAATATATCCGATTTCGATATTTATGCGCTGCCCCTGAAAATCAAATCAGACGGCTCTCCGCTCAGAATTATAGCTCAATATGACAAAGTGCCGGCATTAAGTACATAACTTTGCATTGGTTTGTTTAATAATTCCGATGCTTCCCGCGAAACCTCGAAAATTCTGTCAAGTTCAATATCAAGCCGTGTGTGGTTACGGTTTAATGAATGTACGAAATCCTCAGTCGAAACATTACCGGCAGCGACTTTTGTAAACGGACACCCGCCGAGACCGCCGAATGAAGTTTCAAAATATTTCGCACCTTCATTCATTGCAGCATAGCAGTTAGCAAGACCTAAGCCATACGTGTTATGAAAATGTGCTGTAAGCATAGTATGCTCATTTATTCTCTTTACAGCAGAAAACAATCTTGCAACCTGCTCGGGGTAGGCATGACCTGCTGTATCGGCAAGTGAAATATTCATCAGTCCGGCATCAATATATGATTCGACAATATTCAGTACCTGTTCTTCCGGAATTTTTCCTTCAAATCCGCATCCGAAAGCACTTTGAACCGATACCTGTACTTTTTTTCCTGCTGACTCAATTTCTTTAGCTATTGATATAATTCTTTTGGCGGCTTCTTCGGTTGTCATTCCCGTATTCTTCAGGCTGTGAGCCCGGCTTGCCGATACACCCAGACAGAACATCCCTACACCGCACTTCATACCGCGTTCCATACCTTTTTCGTTAAGAACTAAGCCCGAAAGAACTGCTTTATGTTCTCTTCCTGCAAAATGATTGAATAATAAATCAGTATCAGCCATTTGGGGCATTTTCTCAGGATGAACAAACGAGCCAAGCTGAATTATATCTAACCCCGATTTTAATAAAGTCTCAATCCATTGAATCTTTTTTTCAGTAGGAATAATCACTTTTTCGTTTTGAAGTCCGTCGCGTAATCCTACTTCATGCAATCTAATACTCTCAAGCATATTTAATTGTTCTTTATATGTAACATAAAAACAAGTACAAAATTATGGAAATATTTTCAATGTAAGGATGAATTATTTCCTGACATTGGTCGAAAATGATTGTGTACTTCAGTTTATGACAATTCCACTTTCTAAAATATGTTTTGCAAATCCACTTTTATCTGTAGCGGCTTTGATAATAACAGGCTCAATTCTATAATCAATTTTGTCAGCCAATTCAAATAATCTTGCAGAAAGCTGCCAATGATTTTCATTTATTTCCTTTACAAAAAAGGCAACATCAATATCACTGTCAACTTTATATGTACCATTAGAATAAGAACCATACAAAACTACTTTGTCAAAAGCGAAGTATTTTTCAGCTTCATTTGAAAGTTTTTTCAGCTTACTAATAATTTCTTCATCCATTCGAATAATTCCTTTGTTTCATCAAATAATTCATTACAATATTCAGGAGTCAGTACTTTATAAATCTCTTTTTTGTTTGATGGGTATCTCGCTTCAATATTCATTGGCATAAGCTTATAAAGCAGTTGTTTAAACCTATCCTCTAAAATATCATTTAATCCTGATTTTGCAGATAAAACCAATAAACTATGAGTATAAGGCGGCTCGGCAGAAACATTTTTCCAAAAATATGCTTTTAATAACTTTTCAATTGTCAAATGACAAAGAAATCCGAAATGCAAATATCTTTTTGATTTCAAGACAATTTCCGTTGTAATAAAATCATCTTCAGCAAGTTCTAACCAATATTCTATTTTTTCTTTTTTGTCCATCTGCAAACTAAAATTTTAATGATGTTTGTCTATTTACGATTCGGATTTCCGTTTATTACAATTAAAAAAATTATCATTTTTGTAGAAATATTAACTTCATAATAAAAATTGAGTTCAAAAAGAATGACAAACAAACATAACCTAACAAAATTTCATTCTATACAAATCAACATTATGCAATTCGGCTACCATGGACACAATACAGTCATACCTTTGGCAAAGTCTGTATCATCATTTACTAACACATCAACCGAAATTAAAAAAATACATCTTTAATCTTACCGAAAATATCTTTCTCTTTTTTGTGATGTTTTGATTCCGGACGCATATTTTCCATTTCCGATAATTCTTCAATGAGTTCTTTTTCTCTTGAGCTCATCTTCTTTGGTACATAAACGTTTACAATAATAATCTGGTCGCCCTTCTGATAAGAATTCAAAACGGGTAATCCTTTTTCACGGAGTCTGATTACAGAGCCGTTTTGTGTACCGGCTTCAACTTTAACATTCACGTTTCCGAATAATGAAGGTACCTCAATATCATCGCCGAGTGCGGCAGAAGGGAAACTGATTTTAAGATTAAAAATCACATTGTTTCCGTCACGTTTCAAGAATTGGTGCGGTTTTTCTTCGATAATAACTATCAAATCACCTGCCGGACCGCCCATTTTTCCTGCATGACCTTTACCTCGCATTGGGATATAATTCCCTTCTTCGACACCTGAAGGCACAGTAACCTGAATTTTTTCTTCACTTTGAATTCTTGATTCACCATGGCAGACGTGACATTTCTCGACAATTATTTCGCCTGTACCGCGGCATGTAGGGCAGGCAGCTATATTTACAAACTGACCGAAAACAGTTCGGGAAACCTGACGAACTTCTCCTGCTCCGCCGCAGGTAGCACATGATTTTTTACCGCTTCCTGACTTGGCACCACTGCCTTGGCACTCACTGCAGCTAATATAATGCTTAATTTTGATAGTTTTTGTTACACCTTCAGCAATTTCTTCAAGAGAAAGAGGAAGTTTGATTCTGATATCCGACCCCTGCTCACCTGTGCTTCTCTGTCTTCCGCCGCGGGAACCTCCCATATTGAAAAATTCCTCAAAAATACTGCCTCTGCCTCCGCCGAAAACATCGCCGAAATTAGAGAAAATATCATTAATATTGGAGTAAGAGTGATAATCCTGTCCGCCGCGTAATCCTTCGTGACCATATCTGTCATAACGGGCGCGTTTATCTTCGTTGCTGAGTACCTCATAAGCTTCGGCAGCTTCTTTAAACATATTTTCAGATTCGGGGTTATCGGGGTTTTTATCGGGATGATATTTTAAAGCCATTTTGCGATAGCTTGTTTTCAAATCATCAACGGTTGCGTTTTTTGTAACACCCAAAATTTCGTAATAATCTCTTTTCGACATAACTGTAATATAATCCTGTTAATTATTTAATTGACCCGATGATGTAATAACTTTTGCATGACGCAGAACCTTGTCCTTAATCATATAACCGTTTTGCAAAACCTGTACTACTGTACCCTCCGGTTTTTCAGATGGCATCATCATAAGTGCTTCATGGAAATTGACATCAAAAATCGTATCTTCATCAAATGCCATTGGCGTCACACCTGCATCATCAAACATTTTCTTTGCTTTGTTGTAAATAATTTCGAGTCCCTTCTTAAGTGAACCCGTATCGTCTGAATTTGATGAAACCGAAACAGCCGAGTTCAAATCATCCAGTATTTCGACAAAATTTGAAAGAAGTTTTTCGTTTGCATAATCAATCAAATCAGTCTTTTCTTTTATACTGCGTTTACGAAAATTCTCAAGTTCGGCAATCTTACGTAAAGACATCTCTTTTAATTCAACATTCTCTTTCTGTAAGCTTTCAATTTTGCCGTTAGCTTCGACTAAAGAATAACTCAAATCATTGATTCTTGTCTGCATCTCCAGTATGACAGCATCATCCGAAGTTTCCATAGTGTCCTGATTGCCGGTTAAATCAGGCTGCCCGTCAATTTTACTAATATTTGTCATATCGTCATCCATATCCATTATTGGAATATTTTTTGTTTTGTCATTTTTAACATAAGTATCATATATATCTTTAATTTTATTAGTCGTTCTCTTCAGCGGCTTCTGCTGATTCAAATTCTGCTCTTCCATAATTAATTACTCGCTTCATAATTTACATTTTGATATAATAATACTATGACGAAATAAAACGGGTTTTTGTATAATTTTATATAATATCAAATAATATCAACATAAATAACTGCTTTAAATCTTATATGTTAACTCAAAAATAATTGAAAATATTTTATATTGCATTTTTTATCAAACTATCATGAATGTACTTTAGGCTTCATATTTATTTTTTCACATAAAATTAAAAAATCATATCTTTTCTTTTTTTATGCAAAACCATTACATAATTATTTGTATTTGACAAATTTATTATCTAAATTAGAAGATATTATTTTAACGAAATAAAAAAAATGTTTACACTATATTTAGCTTGCTTGATTTTTGGCGGAATACTTCTCGGTGCATCACTTATCAGCTTTGGTGATACCCATTCCGATGTTTCCGATTCAGGAGATGGATTTGATGCCTCCCACGACACTGATTTAGACCATGGTACCGATTTACATCACGATACGGAAATTACCGGAACTAATCACCATCACGAAATAGAAGTGACCAAATCGGGTCTGATGAAAGAGGCGGCACAGTTTTTCAGTTTCCGAAATATTGTCTTTTTTACTGCTTTTTTCGGTCTGACAGGCACTGTATTCACAGTACTTGATATTAATTCAATTATTACTTTCATATCATCACTGGCTTTAGGAGCATTCAGCTTTGTATTTGGTTTCGGTCTGATGAAATATCTGCGAAATTCGGAATCCGGTGAAGAAATCAGATTGTCGGAGTTAATTGGCAAAACCGGTGTAGTTGAAATTGGTATTTCGAAGTCAAGAAAGGGTAAGGTAATAGTAAGCAGCGGCTCGTACAGCAGAGAATTTATAGCAATGCTTTCAGAAGCATCGAAATGTGACGTCATACACAGAAATAATAAAATTATAGTTATTGATATATCGGATAATATACTGGTTGTTGATATTTTAGAAGATTAATTTGGAGATTATCATGGAATTCATTTTACCTTTAGTCGGCATAGGAGCCTTTGCCATAATAATAATATTAATTACTATAAGCAAATTGCTGCTTATTGCTCATCCTAACGAAGTAATTATTCTTTCGGGCAGAAAAAGAAAACTCGAAAGCGGCGAAACAGTCGGTTACAGAACTATTCGAGGCGGTAGAACTGTCAAAATACCACTTCTCGAAAAAGCTACAAGGATGTCCCTTGAGACTATTCCAATCGAACTGATGGTAAGCAACGCATACTCAAAGGGCGGTATTCCTCTGAGAGTTGAAGCTATAGCCAATATCAAAATTTCTTCACAGGAACCGTTTTTCGGAAATGCAGTCGAAAGATTTCTCACCCGAAAGGAAGTAGAAATTCACGGTATTGCAAAAGATACTTTAGAAGGTAACCTGCGAGGTGTACTTGCATCACTGACTCCTGAAGAAGTTAATGAAGACAGGCTTAAATTTGCTGAAACACTTATGGACGAGTGTGATATTGATTTGCAGAAACTCGGTCTTCAGCTTGATACGCTGAAAATAACCAACATTTCAGATGATAATGATTATCTGAACTCAATAGGTCGCGGAAAAACTGCTGAAGTAATCGCTAATGCCAAGAAAGTTGAAGCCGCTCAAAAAGCTGAGTCAGAGCAGGCTGAAGCCGAAGCTCAGGAACGTTCCGAACGGGCTAAGGCGTTCTCACGTCAGAACATTGAACAGGCACAAATCGAATCCGAACAAAATGTACTTGTGTCAAGAGCTATAAAAGCTGCCGAAACTCGTGAAGCCGAGGCACTTGCCGAAAAACGTTCTTCAATAGCCCAAGCTGCAGCTAAACAGGAAATTGAGCAGGCACAAATTGCCGCGCAGCAGGGTATTCTTATTGCTAATTCTAATAAAGAAGCCGCAACTGAAGAAGCCGGTTCATTATCACGCCAGAGAGCCGAAAAAGCAAAAGCATCAGCAAAACAAAGTATTGAACAAGCCCAGATTGATTCAGAAAGAAATGTTCAAATTTCAAAAGCACAGGCTGACCAGCAGATTGAAATTGAAAAAAATAAATACAGAATAAAAAAAGCAGAGCTTGAAAAAGATGCAATCGTTAAAGAAAAGGAAGCGGAAGTTGCCGGAACAAAAGCAAAGGTAAAGTTTGAGCAGGAACTTGAAGAAGAGCGTATCATACTGCAGAAAAAACGTTTGATGGCTGATGTAATCGAACCGGCAAAAGCACGTAAAGAAGCAATGGAACTCGAAGCACGCGGAGAGGCATCATCAATTATAGCAGATGGCGAAGCTCAAATTGCAATCCTTGAAAAGAAAATTGGTGCATATTTATCAGCGCAGGGGTCCGGTGAAAAGATTTTTATGTTAAATATGCTTCCACAGATAATTGAACAACTTGTGGCAACAGTAAAAGATGTCAAAATCGATAAAATCAGCATAATTGATTCAGGTAACGGCACAGGTGCACCATTTTCCAAAGTTGTAAATCAAATACCCGGAGCCGTGATTAATCTTGCCGAGATGCTTGAGAATGCTACAGGAATTGACATCCTCAGCAGTTTCAGAAATAAGTCAGAATCCGATAATTTCAATAATGAAGTCAATGAAATTGATGAAGATGATTACGAAGATATTACAGGTCAGTTTGTTGATGAAAATGGAGAAAGGAAGTAATCAATTATGTTTCTTATATGGTTCAAAAAAAAACTAAACACATAAGGCACATAAGTTATTAATTCTAATGTGTTCTTATGTTTCTTATGTGGTTCAAGAAAACTAACCACAAAGGCATATATGGAATTGAAACTTATGTGTTCTTATGTTTCTTATGTGGTTCCAAGAAAACTAACACATAAGGCATATAAGGAATTAATTTATATTTACAATAATATTGAGAAAAAGTTTGCAATGCTTATTACAAAATCATACTTAAAAGATCTTGTTTATCATGTAAATGGAGCCGCTATTGAAGTACATAAAGCTCTGGGACCTGGCTTATTAGAAAGTGTTTATCATAAATGTCTTAAAAAGGAATTTCTGTTAAGAGGAATATCTTTCTTCTCAGAATTCATTGTTCCTGTAAGTTATAAAGGTTTAGAATTTGAAACCGATTTGAGATGTGATTTTTTAGTAGAGAAAATCCTGGTTGTTGAATTAAAAGCAATTGATTTTGTATTACCTATACATGAAGCACAAGTTTTAACCTATATGAAATTATTAAATGTTCCCAAGGGACTCATGATAAATTTTAATACTGTCAATATCTTTAATGAGGGTCAGAAAACTTTTGTCAACGAATTATACAGAGGTTTACCTGATTAATACAAAACTAACACATAAGGCATATAAGGAATTGAAACTTATGTGTTCTTATATAACTTATATGGTTCAAGAATAACTAACCACTTAAGACACTTAAGGAATTGAAACTTATATGTTCTTATATGGTTCAAAGAAAACTAACATATAAGGCACATAAGGAATTGAAACTAATGTGTTCTTATGTTTCTTATGTGGTTCAAAAAAAAATAACACAAAAGGCATATTAGGAATTGAAACTTATGTGTTCTTATGTTTCTTATATGGTTCAAAGAAAACTAACCACATAAGGCATATAAGGAATTGAAACTTATATGTACTTATATGACTTATATGGTTCAAAGAAAACTAAACACATAAGGCACATAAGTTATTAATTCTAATGTGTTCTTATGTTTATTATGTGGTTCAAAGAAAACTAACACATAAGGCATATAAGGAATTGAAACTTATGTGTTCTTATATGACTTATATGGTTCAAGAAAACTAACACATAAGGTACATAAGGAATTGAAACTTATGTGTTTTTATATGACTTATATGGTTCAAAAAACTAAACACATAAGGCACATAAGGTAATGATTCTAATGTATTCTTATGTTTCTTATATGACTTATATGGTTCAAAGAAAACTAACATATAAGGCATATAAGTTATTAATTCTAATGTGTTCTTGTGTTTATTATGTGGTTCAAAGAAAACTAACACATAAGGCATATAAGGAATTGAATCTTATGTGTTCTTATATGTCTTATATGGTTCAAGAAAAAAACTAAACACATTAGGTACATAAGGAATTGAAACTTATGTGTTCTTATATGACTTATATGGTTCAAGAATAATTAACCACATAAGGCACATAAGGAATTGAAACTTATGTGTTCTTATATGACTTATATGGTTCAAAGAAAAACTAAACACATAAGGCACATAAGTTACTGATTTTTATGCGTTAAACTATTTATCAAGTTAATCCAAAACTACATATCGGATTCAGCATCTCTGCCATCGCCTCTTGGTTTTGGAGCCTGTTTTTTATAATCATTGATTTTGTAGGTAAATCCTAAGAACACAGCCTGTGACATTCTTTTGTGTGAAAATTCGGAACTGAAATTATTACCGTTTGTGACTGCACCCCATTTCATAGTATCAAAAATATCGCTGAAACGGAAATTTATAGTACCGTTTCCGTTTAATACATTTATTTTCAGGGACAAATCAGCCCAGTAAACTTCATTGGTTCTGCCCTGAGCTTCAATTTCAGGAGCATTGTAATTTCCTGTTATCTGCAAATCAACATCATCCATTACCTTGATGCTGTTATTTAATCTTACATTCCAACTGTAATTATCGCTTAAGTCTCTTATATATTTAGTGTCGCCGTCAAATGATGTATAGTAATAACTGAAACTGCCGTCGGCTTTCCAATAATCTGAAAATGTTTGCTGCAGAATGAATTCCGTGCCTATTTCTTTACCACTTAACAGATTTTGATAAGTTGTAAATGTGGTGTTACTATCGGTCATTGTTCGTATTTCAGCAATTTCGCCTTCAGTATTTCTGTAAAATAATGAAGAGATGAGATTTGTTTTACCAAATTTAATATCGTGTGTAAATTCCATTGAATGAACAAATTCAGGATTCAAATCAGGATTGCCGGATTCTAAATTTAAAGGGTCTTCGTAATCTACAAAAATATTCAACTGTCTGAAGCTCGGTCTGTTGATTCTTCGTGTATAACTTAACTGAATTTGATTTAACTGTGATAATTTATACTTCACAAATGCACTTGGGAAAAAATCAATATAATCCTTTTGGAATGATTTATTAATTGTTTTCTGGTCACCTAAAACTTTTGTATATTCTGCCCTTACTCCTGCATGATATGCGAAATCATCAATCTCGCCTGAATACGATGCATATCCTGCGATTATATTTTCATCATATACGAACTCGTTGCTTACAAAAGTATTCAAAATATAATCGTTAGATGTAGAATCAAAATCTAAAAATTTATAATTCATATCAACATTTCGAATTACAGTTTTCAATCCTGTTTCAAATTTCGATTCACCCGTAAATGGCAAAAAATAATCAAGCTGTACGTTGAAAACTCTGTTGTCCGAGAGATTTGAATCCCTCTGCATCGAATAGGGCAAATCATTAGGAGTAAGTCTTTGGAGCATTTCCTGACTACCTTGCCGCTGTGATGAGGAGTACAGATAATCCAAAGACAGAACATGTTTCTTAGTGTCAAATGTTTTTTTGAATGAACCAGCTATATCATAAGTATTCATAGGATTATTTCCGTAAACATCTCGAAAGAAAGTATTCTCTTTTGCCTGATTAGATGTTCCGGAATTGAATCTGAAATTTTCATTGCCATTACGACTGCCGAAATTATACATTAATGATAATGATGCAGTATAATTTGCAGCTAAATTAAAGTCAGCCCCAACCTTGAAATTATTAAAATTGCCGTGTCTTCTGAAGTCTTCAAAACGATTTAAATAACCCAAATTGATAGAGTCTGCAGTAGCAGATAGTATTGAGTTTTGATTCAGACTGCCGGTACCGGTCATATTGAAAAATCTTGTATCAAAATTGGCATATATATTAACATCGGAAAATCTATAATTCAAATTTAACGAGCCGATATATCTGTCAATTGTTCCGGCATTGAATGTTAATAAACCGTTCAAACCATTATCTAATTTTTTCTTCATAACAATATTGATGATGCCGGCTTGTCCGGTCGCATCATATTTAGCTGATGGATTGGTAATTAATTCAATTGTCTCGATTGACGATGCCGGCAGTTGCTCAAGAATCTGAGAACCTGTTAAACCGGAAGGTCTTCCATCAATTAGAATTTGAACATTCTGGCTTCCCCGAAGTGCTACATTTCCGTCAACATCAACAGTTACAGACGGTACATTTTGTAAAATATCAATGGCAGTGCCGCCAATAGATGCACCCATTTTGTCAACATTGATAATTTTTTTGTCAATTCCTGTTTGAATTGCTTCTCTATCGGCGGATACATTTACACCTGAAGTGTTGAATGAAGAAACTGCGAGGTCAATCTGACCTAAATCTATATTATTTTGTTTATCATCAATCGCAAGCGACCCTGAACTAAAATCTTTATAACCTGTATATGACGCTTTGACAAAGTATGTTCCGCTTTTTAAATTTGCAATTACAAATGAGCCGGAATTATCGCTTACAGCCCCTCCGACAACAGAAGAATCGCGAATACTCAAGGCTGATACTCTCGAACCTTTCAAAGCTTTGCCATTTTCTTTGTCGAACAGTTTACCGGTTATTTTGCCGTTGTTTGCAAATAGCTCATTTGAGTTAAGTATAGAGACAGAACATAATATCAGAAGAAATAAAGATATTTTATACATATAATTAGATACTTTTCAAGTTTTTGATTTAGAATAATAATATAAGACACTTTGAATGTATGAATCGTTACATTTTTTATAATTAATTTTAAATGCAGTCTAAGTAAATTAGACATTTTTAATAGTGCGAAGAGCCCGAGAAGTTAATTAAATAAAATCACAGGCTCTTGGCTCCGTTCAGATTAACCATTCGGAAAGAGTCTCATTCACACCTTCAGAAAAAATATTTCACTTCGGGAATGACTGTTACTTTACAAATTTATTAATCATATCTTCAATTTCAACAAAAGCCTCTGTCATAACTTCGTCAATTATTCCGCCTATTTGTTTTGCCAATATCTTAGCATTCATACGGGAAATGTAGGTTTTACCGTCCGATTTCTCATAAACCGATATTCTGCACGGCATCATCGAAGCAGCAACCCGCTCATCATCAAGCACTAAAATTTTATAAGAGTGCGATGGTTTACAGGTTTCGATTACTTTTACAGGTAATACCACTTTGTCGTTTTTTTTCATGGTTTCCTGCAAATCGTGGGTCGCAGATATTCTCCAATCGTTTTTTTGAAGCTCGGCATTAATTTTATCAACCGTTTCATTAAATCCGTACTTGCTTTCATTTTCGATAAACATTGCGTTATCTCCTTTATTTGTTGCACTTAGCATTATTAAACTGCTCGCTGTAAATATTATTGCAAACATAATCAACTTCATAATCATAACTCCTTAAATTTACATATATATTACTCAATAGCAATATAGACGATTTATCAGAAATTGATTGTAATTATAAATTATTTTGAAAACTTAATCTTACGTTCGGCATAAGCATCTTCAGTTTCGTACAACCTGATGCTTAGACTTTCTAAATTTGCAAATGCTTTAAAATGAGGACCGGCAATCTCCAGAATATAAGTAACAAGATTCTCCGATGTTGTAAAATAAGGGATTACTAAATATTTGAATCCGTTTTCTTTGAGAAAATCTATCATCAATGAATCGTTTTCGTCACATACGAATGAGTGGTCAAGTTTATCAAGAAGCGGTTTTACAAATCTGTCAATATCATAATAATCAATCACCATTGAATTTTTATCCGGCTCGCCTTCAAGGATAACGAACATTTTATATGAGTGCCCATGTATATTCTTACAGGGACCTTCATGAAACGGAAGTCTGTGGCTCATTTCCCATTTATATTCTTTAGCTATTTTAGTTTTCATAATTGTTCCTGTTTTTTGTAAGAAGCTGTAATTATGGATGATATCCCGCCTCTGACTTTCCATTCAGTTGTAATTTCCATTTCTCTCGGTAAGCAGCAAGCGGCGAGGTCGTCAAGAATTTGATTGGTAACTGCCTCGTAAAATATTCCCTTGTTACGGAACTCCATGAAATAATACTTCAAAGCTTTTAGTTCGATGCATAACTCATCCGGAACGTAACGAACTGTAACTATGCCGAAATCCGGAAGACCGGTTTTGGGACAAACTGATGTAAACTCCGGATTAACATGAATAATAACATAATTTCTCTGTGGTGCAGGATTTGGGAAAGTTTCTATATTCATGACTATTGTACTCCTAAATTAATTCTTTTGGTCAAATGTATATTACAAAAATAATGAACTAAGTCGGAAGTAAAAAGTAGAAATTGTACTTATATATTATTGATTAACTTTTATGCTCTCAGAGCAGTTGAATGAATGGGTGTTATAATTTATTACAAAAGTTATAGTATTAATATGAATAATTTCCGATATTTCAAATAAATACGACTAATTTATGGTTTGAACCTAAAATTTTCTTACTTTTGAAATATTGATTTAACTAATTTATTGTCTTTTTTTTATATTAATCATTGATGGAAAAAATATATGCGTTACTATTTACTTTTATTTTTCGGTTTCTTATTATCAATCAGTATTTTAAAGTCTCAGGATGACTGGGGTTATACTCTTTACGGTTATGTCAAAACCGATGTTATGCTTGATACACGCCAGACAGTTTCGGCACGCGAAGGACATCTTTTACTTTATCCAGCAAATAAACTGGAAACAAACGGCGTAGATGCAAATGAAGGGATTAATTTCAATATCTTATCAATTCAGTCGAGATTCGGTGCAAAAATAAAGGCTCCGGATTTTCTTGGTGCAAAATCAAGCGGTATAATGGAAGCTGAGTTTTTTGGTTCATCAAATGCCGTTACTGGAGGAGTGAGACTTCGTGTAGGTGTAGTCAAACTCGATTGGGGAAGTCACGAATTTATGGCAGGTCAGAACTGGACTCCGCTATTTATCGAAGAAGCTTTTGCAAAAACTATATCTTTTAATACGGGTGTTCCTTTCGTGGCTTTCGGAAGAAGTCCGCAAGTCAGATATACATACAAACCCGGTAAATTCAAGTTTCATTTATCAGCATTATCCGAACGGGATTTTCAAAGCACCGGACCGGCAGGCGAAACTTCCTCATATCTGCGAAATGCAGGACTTCCGATGTTAAATTTGGGTGCAAATTACGACGACGGTACAATTTTTCTTGCTGCAAATGCAAGTTATAAAGAGATTAAACCAAGACTAATAACTGACGGCGGCACAATTGACCCTGCTAAAGTCATAGATGAAAACAAAGCAAAAGGATTTGTCACAAATGTACTTGCAAGATATACTACGACTAACTTTTTTGTGACAGCATCTGCTTTATACGGGCAAAATACACATAACCTGCTGATGATTGGCGGTTATGCCGTAAAATCTGTATCACCTGATAACGGAATGTGGGAATATACACCTATCAATACCGGTTCAGGATGGATAGATATGCAGTACGGAAAAGATTTAACTGTCGGCTTTTTTGGCGGTTATACAAAAAATCTTGGAGCTGAAGATGAAATTACCGGCAGCTATTACTCACGCGGTAAAGATATTGACTACGTTTACAGAGCATCACCAAGAATTTCATACAGAACCGGTAAGACTCAGCTTGCTGCAGAATTTGAATACACTACTGCTGCTTATGGAACAAATGACAACATGGGCAAAGTTGTTGATTCGAAGGAAGTTGCAAATTTGCGAGTACTACTCGCTGCAATAATATATTTTTAGATTTTATATTATTCATCCGATGACACGGGGTCATCGGATGAATAAAGAATAAACAAATATTATTCCGTTAAGTACCTTTGATTTTCTGCTCATTATTATTTAATTTTGTAAATTGTTTATTGAGAGGATGTTGGTAAGCATTCGGGTTACATTTTGAAAAGCGTGGTTTGTAAAGCAATCGGACTTTGAAAGAGTAATATTTATAAATAAAAATTGTTATTCTTCGTATTAAAATTTATATTTATGTATCATTATATTTGAATAATTTGTGAAGTTATTGATTGTTATTATTATTGTATCAATTTTTCTAAATTGTAATACTAAGGAAATTAATACTTCCAAATCCTTAGATTTGAATCAATTTAACCCAGATACAAACAAAATTGCTATATTTTCTTCAAAAAAAGCTAATACAAAAGGTACAAACTTCCAACTATCAGAAAATGATTTTAAAATGATTGATACTTTAATAGAAAATAGTATTAGAGAATATAACACAAAATATGGTACAGAAATTAACCTTGAACAATATTACCGGCAATATGAACCAATCATAAATGAGTTTAAAGAGAAAGAAATTTGGATATATTGTTTTTGTTATGCTTCAAATATTGATTGGAAGAAAGAAATGTTATTCGTAAGTGATGGTGGTGAATGCTACTTTAGATTGGAAATAAATTTGACAAAGAAAAAAGTTATCAATTTTTCAGTAAATGGTTCTGCATAAAAGAAATGAAAGATGTTATAAATTTTGATGAGCATCTCGACTTACAATAGGTTGACAGTTAGATTTTCATTTGGTTGATACACGGAATTGTTATAATTTTGTAAATCATTTATTGAGAATATGTATGAGTAATGAAGAATTTGATTCTTTTTTAAATGCGACAACTTCAAAATTGCGAACTATCCAATAAGGTACTTATATATCTAAACTATTTAATTTATAGTTTCGTTAAACAACCAATAGTTTTATATGCGTTTTTATATTATTCAAAATATCGCATTAATTAATAGAAAATTTACTTTGGTGAGATGGAAGAAAAAATTGAAAATATAGATTTCATTGTTAAGCACTGGAGAAATTCTTCAGAAAATGATTATAAGACTATGCAAAACCTAATAAAATCAAGCGATTTTAATTGGGCATTGTTTATAGGGCATTTGGTAATTGAAAAGTTGTTGAAAGCACATTATGCTAAAAACCTTCAAAAACATCCAATTTTTACTCATGATTTGCTTAGACTTGCCACAAAAGCCGGCTTAGATATGAGTAAGGATTATGAACAATGGCTTGACGATATTTCTACTTTTAACATCAATACAAGATACGACAATTACAAGCAAAATTTCTACAAACTTTGTACAAAAGAATTTGCTGAAATATGGATTTTACGAATTGAAGAATTAAGGCAATGGTTAATAAAGACATTATAGATACTGCTAAAGAATATGTATTGAATATTCCTGAAGATTTGGGAATTATGAAGGCATATCTCTTCGGGTCTTATGCAAAAGGTACGGAAAGAGAAGAAAGTGATATTGATATAGCATTAGTTCTTGAGAATATGGCAGATTTTTTCGTAACTCAAAGACAACTAATGAGATTAAGGAGAACGATTGACTTACGAATCGAACCTCACCCAATAAATTTAAAGGATTTTAATTCACTAAATCCTTTTGCATGCGAAATTGAAAAAACCGGCATTGAAATTGAGATTTGCTAATAATCTATTATCTCCTAATTTTGTAAATCATTTATTGAGAAGATGTAGGTAAGTGAAATGGTAGCAAACTTAAAACGAAAAACTTGAGTTTTACGTATTAGATATTTGTATTTGTTGTAAATAATTTTGAAGTTATGGATACTAAACTGACATTGATATTAAATGACAATGTTATTCAGCGAGCTAAGATTTATTCTCGTAAACATAAGATTAGTCTTTCAAAGATGATTGAATCTTATCTTGATAGCATAACAAAACCAAAAGATACAGAGAAAATTACTTCTATTACCCCACTTGTAGAGAGTTTAAGCGGTGTTATAAAATTACCTCCTGATTTTGATTATAAGAAGGAGTATGGAAATTATTTGGCAGAAAAGTATTAATGAAAAATCTATTTATTGATACCAATATTGTTATTGATTTATTATCACGAAGAGAACCATTTTATTTTGATGCTGCAACACTTTTTTCTTTGGCAGATAAAAAACAAATTCAATTGAGTATTTCATCATTAACCATTGCAAATACAAGTTATATTTTATTACATCAAATGGATACGTATAAGTCAAAATCAATTCTCAAAAAACTTAAACTTTTAGTAAGAATATTACCGTTAGATGATAAAATAGTTGAATTGGCTTTGAATGATGAGACTTTTTCTGATTTTGAGGATGGGCTTCAATATTTTACTGCAAAGGAAAACGGACAAGATTTCATAATAACCCGAAATTTAAAAGACTTTAAAAATTCGTTGTTACCGACGATGAGTGCAAAACAATTTGTAGAAAGTTATGAAAAAAAGTAATTAATGATTAAACGCATTAAATAAAGTGCCCGATGTAGAAATGTATCAGGCATTTTTTGTTTGGTAAATAATTATAATACAGTTAATTTTGTAAAATCATTTATTGAGAGGATGTAGATAAGTGCGATACATATATTTTAAATGACAGACGTGAACATATTATTTATCTGTAGTAGAAATAAATGGAGAAGTAGAACCGCTGAAACCATATTTAAAGATAGTCAGGATTTTAATGTTAAATCAGCAGGAACTGAACCCACAGCACGTATTAGAGTTTCTGCAAAATTGATTGATTGGGCTGATATTATATTTGCAATGGAAAAGAGACATAAACAAAGGCTGATTGAAAATTTTCGGATTTTGGCGAATGATAAACAAATTATCGTATTAGATATACCGGATGAGTATCAGTACATGGACAGTGAATTAATTGAGATTATTAAAACATCAGTTTCAACATATTTAGACAATGTCATCAAAAAGTAGAGATAGAGAAACCTATTTAAAACAGTTTCCAGAAACAAGAAAATGGTTGAATGAATGTTTAATTTGTCATTCAATTGGATATAAACCTGAATTACCCGAAAAAATATATCCAGGACTGTTGGCTGAAAATATTAGAAGTATGTTTAGTACTTTGAATGTTAACGAACTGAGTATTTGTGGAGAGTGTGCAAAACATTGGAATTAGACAAAAATTAAATAAAAACGTGTGCTAACATTCGATATATGCAATAGGCTTGCACAAGAGACACAATACCAAACGACTACTACACGTATCTGTAACTTTTTATGACATTTTGAGATATCATGCAAAGCATAGGAAAATATTTTTACAGACAAATTTATTGGTTGGACTACGACAATTTTTCCGAGGAACTTCCTGATAAAGATTGGGTATGTCTAGCTATTGCAAATCAATCACCCGACATAGATAAATTTGACAAATTCGTTCGGACAGCAATTACAAAAGACATTCTGGAATTTAAAGGACACGGAATATTTGGTGAAAAACTACATGACCTGTTTGACGAAACAATGGTAGTAATGGAAACAATGAAAGATAATAACGAGATTTGGGTAATGACTACTTGGCATAATGACGAAACTCTTGCAGACACCTTTTGGCAATGCTTCTTTGCGACCTGCTTACCCGAGACAGCAGACTATGACAATATAAAAATAATCTGCATGGACTTGGATGGAGTGAATAGAACCGAAGAATTGAAAAGTTACATTAAAGAATTTGAGTTAGGCTGGTTGCCTCCTGACATTGTTAAACATGAAGTATGAAAAGTTCGTTAAACTCAATAATTTCAATGTGATTTAATAAAATATACTATTGCATTGTTGAGAATATTTTAAATTCAAGTAATCTTCTTTCAGGCAACTAAAGTAGCAACAAAATTCAATATGATTCCATAATCTATTTCGCCGTAATTCAGGCAATTTATACAAAATATCGTTACTGACCGTCAATGGAACATAAAACACTTAGATTTCAAAAAAACAATAATTTGTATAAAGCGAATGGATAGTTTATTGATAAATAGATTTGGATTGCCGGTATTTCTGATAATTGCATTAATAATGAATTTTGTGATGACCACAGCAATTTTATCCGAGAATCTGGCTTTGGTTGAACAGGACAAATCGGGATTGAACGGTTATGTCAGGGATACTAAAACCGGAGAAACACTTGTTGGCGCAACTGTGATGCTTGATGGCACTAAGTTCGGAGCCAGAACTAATAAATCAGGATATTTTGTAATAAATAACGTTCCGCCCGGAAAATATAAAGTTTCGGTTTCCTTTCTTGGTTATGAAAAATTTGTTCAAGAATTAGAATTTAAGAAAGGACAATCACTGCGTCAGGAGTTTGAGCTTTTGCAGGGCTCTGTAATGCAGGAAGAGGTCTATGTTGACGCTGAACGTGAATTGGAAAAAAGGCAAATCAGTATCAGTAAAGTAAATGTACCGATACAAACTATAAAAAATATGAGAATAGGCGGAGAATCCGATATTTTCCGCAGTCTGCAGTATCTTCCGGGTGTACTGACATCATCCCAGATTTCAAGCGGATTATTTGTCAGGGGCGGTTCACCTGATCAGAATCTTGTACTTCTTGACGGCTCTGCTGTTTATAATCCGACCCACCTGTTCGGATTTATTTCTACTTTCAATATAGATGCAATAAAAGATGTGGAGCTGATTAAGGGAGGTTTCGATGCAGAGTATGGCGGCAGATTATCTGCTGTATTGAATATAACTCAAAGCGACGGTAACAGAAAAAAGTATGAAGGTGTAGCTTCAATAGGTGCAATATCATCCAGAGCCGGATTTCAGGGACCAATCGGAAACGGTTCGTGGTTTATTTCAGGAAGGAGGACATATTTTGATTTGGTAAAAAAGCTGATTCCTGAAGACCCTGAGGCTCCTATACCGGATTTTGGATTTTATGATGTCAACGCAAAAATTACACAGGATTTCGGACCAAACGACCGCGTTTCATTAAGCGGATTTCTGAGTAATGATAATCTTCAATTTTCAAGTTTCGGGCTGGAAATGGCTATGGATGTGGGCAACAGACTTCTGGCTGGAAAATGGACTCATATTTTTCAGGAGAATTTATTTACGACAGTCAATGCAAGTTACAGCAAGTATTATAACAACTTTGCCGGTGACCAGACAGGATACGAATTTCTGATAGATAACTCAATTACCGATTATACTGTCAAAGCCAATGCAGAATGGTTTGCTTCAGATGAGCTTACGACAAAGTTCGGTGTAGAATCATCTTATTATACATTCGGATATTTGCAGAATTTTACCGGCAGTACTGATTCTACAGCACAGGACACAAGCGGCACAAGCACAAATCTTTCTATTGAAGATATACATACCAGTATTTTCGGACAGTTTAAATTAGCCGTATCCGAACCTCTGTCAATTCAGGCAGGATTACGGGTAAACTACTGGCAGTTAAGCAATCTGATAACTTATGACCCAAGATTATCGGCAAGATACAGATTTTCTGATAAATTTGCTGTAAAAGCAGCATGGGGTGTATTTCATCAGAATCTCAGACTTGCCTCGCAGCCGAATTTCTCATTTTTTGATACATGGCTGCCGACTGACAATTCGGTCCCGGCAAGTAGTGCTGTTCATTATATCCTGAGTTTTGAGACTGAACCTATTCCCAAACATAATTTTAATTTTGATATTTATTACAAAGAACTTACAAACGTAAGCGAACTGAATACAAATGCATTAAAAGGCTTAACAGTAGGGGATGTTTTTTATATCGGTAATGCAACTGCCTGGGGAGCCGAAATATTCCTTCAGAAGAAATTCGGCAGAATAAACGGCTGGGTTGGATATGCAATAGGATTTATAACTTCACGGTTCGACAGCATCAATAAAGGTGAGCCTTTCCGTCCTAAATATGACCGAACGCACGATTTCAAGGTAGTTCTCAATTACGAGCTGAACAAAGACTGGGATTTGGGTGCATCATTTTTCTTTCAGACAGGTCAGTCTTATACAGGAGCAACATCAAGATTTCAGACACGTTTGAAGGGGCAGGAAGTAGGAAGAGGCAAGATTGTGCCGTCACAGAGATTTGGTCTGCGGCTTCCGCCCTCACATCAGTTAAATATTACCGGCTCATATAAATTTCTGATGTGGGGATTAGAATCAAAATTTATAATAGATATTTATAATGTTTACAGCAGACGCGATATTTTGGTTAGATTTTGGAATACACGCGAAGAGACAACATATTACGAAGATGTAAAACTGATTCCGATTCTTCCGACTGTTTCACTGGAAGTAAAATTTTAGGAGTTAATATGATAAAAAATTTAATTTTAATTGTGTTCATAAGTATATTTGTTATATCCTGTGAAGATTCATCACTGTCGGATTATAAAGAAGATTTTATAGTTGAAGCATTACTGGTTGTCGGCGAACCGATAAATAATATTACCGTGATGCGTTCGCAGCCTGTTTCGGGAATATTTAATTATGATTCTTCGATGGTAAAGGATGCAAACGTAAAAATAATCGGCGACGGAAAGGAGTTCGACCTTAAATTCAGACCGAAAGAATTCGGCAGCATAGGATATTTCTCTGCCGATACAACCTATATTGTAAAATCCGGTATCGAATATAAAATCGAAATTACTTTAAATAACGGAAAATTTATTACAGGCAAGACAACGACACCTCCGGCAACTTCGTGGATTTATCTGCCTGATGAGTTAGTTCAATACCCGCTTGATACTTTAAATATACCACAGGGTGACAGTATTTCATGGCAGTCAGTAGCGGGCTTTCCTTATTATATGATTTCAATTAAAAATATGGATACATTGAATTACGGAATTTATCTGAATCCCCCCAAAGATGAACTCAACCGAAGAATATACCGTCCTTTTGGCGGAGGGGAAAGAGCATACCGTGACCCGATTTCAATATTTCCGATTCCAAGTAATAAGACACCGGTTTTATGGACTGCTTTCCGTTGGTTTGGCAAACACCAAATCAAGATATATGTGCCGGACTTTAATTTTTTGAGATGGTTTCTGCAGGCACAAACCAAAGGCGAAGCAGACCCACTATTGACAAGTGTTGACGGCGCAATCGGATATTTCGGCTCGGCATCTGTAATTCAATATAATTTCTTCTTATTGAAGAATCAACCATGATTTAGTTTTGAGTTCTTAGTTTTGAGTTTTTAGTTTTTTAATTGTCAATTATTAATTGTCAATTTGCGAAGCTCTGTAGGAGTGCCCTGTTTGTAGAATATCAATAACCACCCCGTCCTTCGGACACCCCTCCTTGAAAAAAGGAGGGGAATAAATCAGTCTGTTAACTCCGTTAGGAGTTGAATTATGGTAACAAGAACAAATCCCGATAAACATCACTACCTCGTAGTGGTTGAATTATGGAAAAATAATATAATCTCTACGAGATAATAATCAAATAGGCATCGCGCATGTTACCATAATTCAATCTCTACGAGATAAATATCTTCCAAATCCACATGAGTGACCTGAAAGTAGAAAAAGCACCGCCCGACGAAAAACACAAATCAAAATAAATTATAGGATAATGGAATGATTGTTATCAAACCCATTGTTAATACATTTATAAACAAATTAAATATTTGATTAATTTTAAAAAGTTGATTTTATTAATTATCTCACAATCATAAATTTTTCAAAGATATAAGTATTGCCTTTCTCTACAACAATGAAGTATCCGCCGCTCGGAAGACTACTAATATCAACCAAATTAGTACTAACACCGTTTATAACAGGATTTCCGTCAATGCTGCAAATTGTGAATTTTGGGAATTTATCCATAAGTTGTATGATATTTGAATTATCATATATACTCAATATTATTTTATCACTAAAAATAGGTAAATCCTCTACCGTTGTTGCGGGGTCCGGAATTTCAACTTTAAACAAACCCCTACCACTAGACACAAACCAAAGGTCACCTTTATATTGAATAACATTGTTATCAACAGAACTAAATTCAGTGTAACTAATACTTGGATAAAATAAACTGAATGAATTATTACCGTTCATTCTGAGCCATTGTTTATTATTATATAACCAGGTTTTGTTGTACTTATCTGTTATTACACTGGTCTTGTGGATATTCTTTAAGTATTTAAGGGCGATTTCTTTGTATTTTGTATGGTCCCATTTGTTATCCGGCATGAGAACAGATGCTCCGCTATACAATTTATATTGACCGTAACCTGATCTCCAGCCGTTTGCATCGTCATAAGTAACAATCAACTCATTATCTGCACCTCTTCCTGTCCTGCGAAGATTATTAGGATTCGGCTCATCAATACCGTCAGAAGCTTGAATATATTTATAATCATTGTCTCTGTATCTGAGAAAATACCAGTCTGATACATCAAAATAAATTGTTCCGTCAGTCATGCAAATACTGTTGTTTATTCGAGGTGAAGTTACACCTGCATCAGATGTTACAATATGATTAAATTTATTATTATCATACTTCCAGAATGAACTTTCCTGTTTCCATTTCCCATTGGTTGGATGAACCTGAGATAAGTTTGCATTTATCCATACACAACCGGTTGAGTCAGTCAATGCAATAGAATAACTTTCACTTTGATTTACATTTTCATTGTTAGGGTCAAAAAGCAATGAATGTTTAGTCCACTTTTCTCCATCAAATACAGCTAAAGTTTTCCTAAAAGAAAAGTAATACCTGCCATCGTAATCAATCTCAAGATTTGTCTGGTCATTGTAATATGTATTAACAATACTATCAGGGATAAAACTATGACTCCAGTTCTTACCGTCGTAACTCTGCAATACATACCTGTTATCTGATTTTCCAAGTGCAACCAACTTGTCTTTTATACGGTCATAAGCAAAACTGAAGAAAATATTCGTATAAAGACCATCCCCGCCAAATGTTTTAGTCCCTGCATCAGAATGCCATTTAATTTGGTTAGGCAAAGACTTAAATAATCCATTTTGTGAAATACTAAAGGTTCTAATCACGGTTTCACTTTCATGAACCAAATCAAGTTGCATTGTTGTTTCATTCAACTTATATATGTTTTGATTTATCAGATAATAATATTCTCCATTTATTTTGTATGCTCTTTTACTTACTTTTCCGAACTCTTTTATTATTGTTTCTTCTTTAGTATCTAAATTATATGAATATAAACAGTTGTCTGTCAAACCAATTAATTGATTATTAAGCAAATCAAATGAATAATGCATCAGTTTATTTTGAGTCATACTTTCGTCAAATTCTGTGCTTATTCCTGATTTAGTAAGTTTAAATAAGCCCTGATATGATGTAAACCATACTTCGTCATCAATAACTACAAAATCAGAGACGACATCAAAACTTCTGAAATCATAGAAATGAATATTGTTCGGGTCTATTATATATTCCGGATAATTATCAACCATTTTAAAAAAGAAGCGGTCTCCTGACCAATTAAGCCCCATTAAACAATACACAATTCCATTATACTCCTTTATTGCTGAAGTATTTGAATCATCAGTATTCCCAAGATTTGAGCTGTAAACTTTGTCACCACTATAAACCTGAATTCTGGGTTCCTCATCACGCAACAAATATAGTAGTGTATCTTTTACAAAATGTGAAACCACATAAATGTTAAAAAGTTCTGCATTAGTGCCATTGAATTTGTACAAAGAACCTAGATAATCATGAAGATATAAATTACCTTCATATTCAAAAAACTTGTCTACTGATTCAATCATATATAAATCATCTGTAAGAATTGGCGTTGTATTGCCGCTTTCCTTGTCAACAATGTAAGTTCCGGCACTACTGGATATTATTAAACCGTGCTTCGGCGAGTCGTAGATACCTGTCAATCCTGAAAATACATTGTAATATCTCGTTACATCCAAAGTATCAGCTAACAAAAGATTTGGAATTAGGAATAAAAAAAGCATAGTGATTTTTAATACATTATTAGTGTAATGTCTGCTACTAAAATAATCAGAAGTCATAATTCMCSYCWMWWATAYAMATMTWGAYRKKTWTAMKWWTMCAAAYRMWARYRTCTCATGTTAATGAATGCGGTTAAATTCCGCAATAGATTTTTGGTAATAAATTTTCATACTAAAATAGGTTCGCAATTTACAAAAATACCGGATGATTAAATGAAAGAAATATTTAAAAACAAATCTCTTAAAACATAAAAATTGCAGAATTAGCTTATGATAATGATTGTTTCAATGCATCAGCTAACAGAGCTTACTATGCTGCTTTTCATGCAGCAATTTATGCTATATATTCTATAGGCATTGAACCGAAAATTGAGCATATACCCGTTCATACTATTTTTCTGATAATTTTTTTAATAGAAGGAAGATTCTTTCGTCTAATTACAAAGGTTATTTAGGTGAATTACATAATAAACGAATTAATGCTGATTACAAATATGGGGTCGGAAAAAAGGATGCAAAACAGCAATTGAAATATGCAAAAGAATTAGTTGAAATTATTTTTGAGGTATTAAAATGAGAATCAATATCAAACAGCAACAACTCGTAGATATGTTGTTTGCAAAAGTGAAAGAACGGTATCCTGAAATAGAATTTCGGAATTTGGAATTATCTCCGGAAGATAATAATCATATTTGGATAAATATTATAGCTGATATGGACGAAGAACGTGAAATCGAAATGTCCCTTTTTGCCTCAGAATTAGCAACTGATATTTTAATAGATTATGGTTATGCAATTTCGATTTTATCAGAGAATCCTAATGCTGTTTATGCTTAAAGAATATCAAAACTTGGCGACCTTACTCCCTTAGTATTTAACCGAATGACTTAGCGGTTAATAATCACAATTCTTTCGTTAAATTTTCGATTTTCTCAGTAAATTCTGCCCAATCATCATAAAGTTTTTGAATTTTTTGCTGGTTGCGGCTGTGCAGTTCCTGCGATTTTCTGAGTTTGTTCTTATCATTATAAAATTCCGCATTTAGAAATTTTAAGTCAAGGTCCGAATTTTCCGCTTCAAGTTCTGCAATTTCCGTTTCAATTACAGTTATATCTTTCTGAGCTCTGTTTAAATCTCTTTGGAGTGCTTTTCTTGACTCGCGGTCTAACTGCGATTTTGATGACGATTCACTTTTTACGGTTGATTCATTCTGTGTTTTGATTTCCAATTGCTGCAGATTCTCAAGCTGTGTTTTTTCGAGATAATAATTGATATCACCAAGAAATTCACGAATTTTATTGTTTTTGAACTCAACAGTTTTGTTTGTCAGTCCTTCGAGAAATTCCCTGTCATGAGATACAATTATCAAACTTCCCTGATATTCAATGAGTGCCTGTTTCAAAACATCCTTTGCAGCCATATCGAGATGGTTTGTCGGCTCATCGAGTATCAGCAGGTTGACAGGTTTAAGCATCAGTCTTGCAAGCGATAGACGGGACTTTTCGCCTCCCGACAGGACTTTCACTTTTTTGTAAACAGAATCACCACTGAACATAAAGGCACCTAATATGCTTCTGACTTTAGCTCGTGCATCGCCTGAAGCTTCCGAATCAATAACTTCAAACACATTTTGGTCCGGATTAAACAGGGTTGACTGATGCTGGGCATAATATCCAATCTGGACATTTGCTCCGATTGTCAATTGCCCGTCATAAGGTTCCTTCCCTGCTATAATTCGGCTTAAGGTGGATTTGCCTTCACCATTTTTTCCTACAAAAGCAATTTTTTCTTCTCTTTCAATTGCAAAATCAATATTTTTAAGAACATTAAGAGAGCCGTAACTTTTTGATAATGATTTTGCTTCGCAGATTAATCTTGATGCTCTGAGCGGTTCGGGAAATTTCAGTTTTATTGACGAATTATCAACTTCTTCAAGTTCAATCCGCTCTACTTTGTCCAATGCTTTTATACGTGACTGCACTCTGGTTGCAAGAGTAGCTTTAGAGCGAAAACGTTCGATAAATTTTTCAGTAGCCTCAATTTCCCGCTGTTGATTTTTGTATGCAGACAACTCAAGCTCTCTCTGCTCTTTCCGCTTCTCGATAAAAGCTGTATAATTATAATTCATATCCACAATTTTGCCGTTTGTCAGCTCGAAAGTACGGTTTGTAACATTATCCAAAAACCGCCTGTCGTGGGAAACCAGCATTATAGCACCGTAATAATTCTTCAGAAAGAACTCCAGCCATTGAACGGATTCAATATCTAAGTGATTAGTAGGCTCATCAAGCAAAATGCAGTTCGGTTTACTAAGCAGGATTTTGGCAAGTTCGACTCTCATTTGCCATCCGCCGCTAAATTCTTTCATAGCACGTGAGAAATCAGAGCGTGTAAATCCTAATCCTGTCAATACCTGCTCAATTTCGCCCTGAACAGTTTCACTCCCGAGAATTTTCAACCTTTCGGTGTGGTGTGTAAGTTTTTGGATAATTTTAAGATATTCCTCAGATTCATAATCTTCACGTGAAGTAAGCTCGTCGGTAAACTTCAGAACTTCGTTTTCAAGGGTTTGAATTTCTTTCAAAGCGGATTGTGTTTCTTCAAGCACTGAAAGTTCGGAATTTGATTCAATTTCCTGCGGTAGATACCCGACTGTATAATCACTTGGAAAAATAACCGAACCTGTTGAAGAATCTTCAATGCCTGAAATGATTTTGAGCAGGGTTGATTTTCCTGTTCCGTTTCTACCGATAAGACCGATTTTATCTTTATCGCCAATCATAATAGAGACATCATCGAATAAATGTCTGCCTCCAAAATGAACCGATAGATTATTTAATGTAAACATATTTTTAAAGGTGTTGTTTTCAAATTTTGTGATTTTGGAAAGTTCAAAAATAATCAATTATTATGTTACACAGATGATTTTTCTATGCTTATGAAACTAAAACATTTCATAAAACCTAATAATCCATATCTTTGATGAAATAAAATATTCGATACTATAGTAATAATATGACACCATTGATTATTGAAGCTGTATAATTTTGAAAATAAATAAATAGTATTGAAATATTTTTTATTCTAAATTGTTTAATTACTTAATATTGTATTTTTTGTTTTTAGTATTAGATTTTTTTATTAAAGTTCTATTAGGACTATTGAATTATATGAAGATAAGATTATTTTTTAAAATATATGAAAGATATGAATAGTAATTTTTACCAATATGATTTTGCTGATTATATGGGCAAAATTGAAATGAACGAATTTCTAGACTCTCTTGATAAGAAAGAGTCAGCAAAAATTATAGCTTATATGGATAAATTAGTAGAATTGTTAAATATAAATCAATTCCCAAATGAAAAATTATCAAAGTATTTAAGAGATGGAATATTTGAATTAAGGGTGAATCTCAAAAATAAAATATCGCGGAGTCTTTATTTTTTTATGTCTGACAAAAATATTATTTTTACTCATGGGTTTATAAAGAAGGTTGAAAAAACACCGAATTCTGAAATTGAAAAGGCAATTAAATTTAAAAAATATTATAGGAGCAAAAAATGAATTACGCTCAGGAATATAAAGAAGAAAAAATGAAGGATTTATCTTTCAGAAAAGCATATCTTGAAGAAAAAACTAAACTCGACCTTGAATTTATGCTTGATGAGTTATCGGATAAAATTAAATTGGAAAAATCTTACTCTGAACTTTTGAAAGGAGTTAAAAAAATTAAACGCACACTGCAATTAGCATAGATTTTTAATTTTTTATCAAGTTTATGGATTCAGATTTGAATTATTTAGTTGTTTACTTCTTTTGAAGTAGTATTAGTCACATTTTTAAATAATTCTAATTCCTTTTTTTATAATTTCATGCTGATAAAAGAAACTATCTAAGGATTCTTTGTTTAAAGGCAAAACAGATATCCTTGTATCAATCGCAAAATTTAGACCACGAATTTTCTCTTTATCTAAAAAACGATTGCCTTGAAAATATTCTGAAATTACAGCTACATCAATATCACTCCATTCGTTTTGTGTACCATTAGCATAAGAGCCAAATAAATAGGCATGCTCAATTGGAAAACCTTTTTCTTCCAGGACTGAAAGATATTTTTCAATTATTGATAAAATCTCTGAATCAACATATTTATCAATCATAATTATTTTCTCATTTCTCTCCTTCCGGCAGTTTCGGTTCAGCCATAATCACAGTTTCTTTTGCAACTATTACAGAACCTACATTTGCACCCTTGGGTTTGCGTACATATTTCTTGAATGTCCAGATTACGGGAACATATTTTGCATTTCTTGCACCTGAATAATATGCAGTTATTTCAGCAGCTTTCTGAAGAACAGATTTAGGAGGTTTTTCCTCTTTATCCATTCTGATAACCGTATGCGAGCCGCTCGAACCGCGTGCATGAAGCCAGACATCATTCGGTTTGGCAAATTTCATTGTCAGTTCGTCGTTATTCGACGCATTTTTCCCGGCATACAAAAAGTATCCTTCTCCCAAATCGAATTTTCTGAATTTTTCTTCCATTGTCATTTTCTTTGAATTAACTCTTCTGCCTGTGGCTTCTTTAATACCTGATTCAAATTTACTAAGTTCTTTTAAATGTCTGACTGTTTCAAGTTCTGCTAATTTTTTGTTTATTGCATTCTGTTTATTAAGCATTTCGGGCAGTCTTTCTTTTCTGATTCGAATATCCTCGTTTGTAGAATGAGCTTTGTCGAAATATTTTTTGGCATTATCAGCCAGTTTCAACTTCGGGTCAAGTTTTATCACGTGCTCTAAACCGTCCCAATCCGTTAAATTGATTTTTTCACCCGCTTTATCCCTCACATTCGGCTGTGACATCAGAATTTCAGCCCAGAGTCTGTATTCGGACTCCCGCTTTTTTGGAGAATCCAAATCCTGCATATTTTCTATTGCCTTGTCATATTTCCGTTTCTGTTTTTCAAGATAACTTTTGATTGTCGAGTACTCGTTTTTAAACTTTGAATCAATATAATCGGACACAGTTTTTCTATGCACTGCTTCAGAAGCAGTATCATACTCAGATAACAGTTTATATCCGACAAGCTGCACAGGGGACATAATCTTTCGGTGACTACCGTCCTCAAGTACAAAATATTTATTCGAGTTTTCCAGTTGAGATTTAAGCAAATCCGATTGACTGATAATTACCTTAAATTCTGTCTCTGACAGTTCACTGATTTTGGTCTTTGGATTAATCTTTAATGATTGAGTACTATCAGAATTTTCATCAGTAACTTCAGAATTGATTCTGCTCAGGACTTCATTTGTATAAGTATTTCCAAATAAGTAATCAGAATGAGCCAGAGCGGATTTTATTTCTGTATCTCCCGAAAATTCATTAATATTCATCAAAGTCTCAGCCGGAGGTTTAAAGTTTTTACCGGATTTTGTCTGACCGCTGTTGAAAGAATCAAGAACCAAACCGCCTGAATTCAGCAGAAGAAAATTACTGTGTATTCCGCCGAAAAGTACGGCGAATACTGTACTGTGCAAAAATTTAATCTTTATTATTCTGCTTTTGCCGACTACTTCAGCAGACTGAAGTACATCTCCTTCAATATCCGGCAGCAGCGACACCGCATTTGAACGGGATTTGCCAAAACTTTTCTGCAAATAAATTGAATCGTACTTACCGTCACAAATAAAAACGATAAAGGACTCCCTTTTGCCGTCATTCAAACTGATGACAAGGTTGTCCTTATCCTGAGTAAAGCAATCATCTACAGCCCATCCCGACAAATCATTAATCTCGCGGGCTATGTGCAGCAATGTGTAATAATTTCTGGTCATTTCGCAGAATTACTCAATATTCTGAACCTGCTCCCTGATGCGTTCCAATTCTTCCTTAACAGTAACAACCATTTGAGAAATTACGGCATCATTAGCCTTATTACCGATTGTGTTTACCTCGCGGCCCATCTCCTGCAGCAGGAAATTGATTTTTCTGCCGGAAGGTTCAATTGATTTAACCGACTCGTAAAAGAATTTGAAATGAGAATTTAGTCTGACTATTTCTTCTGAGATGTCCAGCTTATCGGCAAGAAGAACCATTTCAGTCTGGAGCCTCTGCTCGTCATATTCATCACTTTCGAAAAGCTGGGCAATACGCTGACGCAGACGCTCACGTTCTGCCGGAATTCTCTCCAATCCGAGCTTGGAAACTTTTTCGACAATTTCTGTAACATTCTTTAAACGGTTCAAAATATCCTTCATAATCTGCTGACCTTCTTTTTTCTGCATAATATCAAGGTTTTTGATTGATTCTGCAACTGCTTTTTTGATTACATTCATCACGAGATTATCATCTTCATTATTATCGTTGACAATCAAATGCTGTGAAAAATGAAGAAGATGTTCTATAGAAACCTGTTGTTTGATTTTCAGTTTCCTTTTCAAATCGTTCAAAGAGTTATAAATATTTTTTGCTGCTGTTTCGTTCAATCCGAACTGATTTACTTCAGCATCAGATTCTACTGTGATATTTAAAGTCAGCGTACCGCGAGTGATGGAACGGCGTATCAAATCTCTGACTTCGTACTCTCTGTGCTGAACATTGCGCGGCATTTTGCAGTTAATATCCAAATATCTGCCGTTGAGACACTTAACTTCGATGGTAGCATGTATGCCGCCTTCACTTACCTCAGCCTTGCTGAAGCCTGTCATACTTTTTATCATATAAAAAAGCTCAAAATTTTAAAAAAACTTATATATTCTAATTTAATAGACACGAATTTACTTCAAATCTATTCTTTATTAACATCTGAATTGCTGCTAAAATATGTAAAACCAAGTAACCGAATTTGAAAAACTGAATTGCAATTAAAACACAAAATCCCCTAACCCCCTTTGAAAAAAGGAGAATAAACCTTGTTGTGACTTTTGAGGTGTCCTGAAATTGGTTTACACATAGAATTAACAATTTGTCAACTAAAAATAAGGATTAAGCTATATCACACGAAGGACGCAGTTTGTCGGAAAAACGGTGGATAGCCGAAGAGTATCTTGTTGGTACTGAGAGTCAGTCATCACTCAATATGAAGTACCGGATAAATGGCAATTTAACAATGACAGGTTAAATATACGCCTTAAATTAGATTCTCAGCAACCGGCTTAATAGCTACAGATAAATCAATGGTAAATTCGCAATAAAATCATAATTGATAGCAATTTAATTTAAATAAATTGAAAGACATAAGTTGAAATTAGGTATATTTGCCGTTTGTATTTTAATCCGAATAAATGCAATTTTATTATTTGTTCATTTGAAAATAAAAATTACAATGACCGTACAGCAATACGTAGAAAGCATAAATAAACGCTATCAGTTAGGGAATGCAACAGAGCATACATTTCGCGGTGATTTACAGCAGTTGATTGAAAGTTTAGTGCCGGATATAAGAGCAACCAACGAACCTAAGAGGCAATCCTGCGGAGCTCCTGATTATATTCTTACTAAAAAGGATATTCCTTTGGGATTTATCGAAGCTAAGGATATTGGAGATTCAGACCTTGACGGGAATAAGAAAACAGGAAATAAAGAACAGTTCGACCGCTACAAGGATTCGTTAAGTAATTTGATTTTTACCGATTATTTGAATTTTCATTTGTACCGCGACGGGCAGTTTATAACCAAAATTGCTATCGGTGAAATTACCAATAAGGGGTTGGTGCCGATTCTACAGAATTTTAAACAATTCGAAAATCTGATAATTGAGTTTTGTTCTTATGTAGGACAAACAATTAAAATCCCTAAGAAATTAGCAGAAATGATGGCTGGCAAAGCCCGTTTACTCGCAGATATCATTGAAAAATCTTTAGTATCGGATGAAGAAACCAATGAAAACTCTACACTCAAAGACCAGATGAATGCTTTTAAACAAATTCTGATACATGATATTACACCGAAAGGTTTTGCAGATGTGTATGCCCAGACAATAGCTTACGGTATGTTTGCTGCGCGTCTTCACGACCCGACACTGCCAACATTCAGCAGACAGGAAGCAGCGGAACTTATCCCCAAATCCAATCCCTTTCTCAGAAAACTGTTCGGTTATATTGCCGGACCTGATATTGATGACAGAATCAAATGGATTGTTGACGGACTGATTGAAATTTTCCTTGCCTGTAACATTGAAGAAATTTTGAATAATTACGGTAAATCTACTAAAACCGAAGACCCGATTATTCACTTTTATGAAACTTTTCTTAGCGAGTATGACCCTAAATTACGTAAAGCACGTGGAGTATGGTACACACCTAAACCTGTTGTCAGCTTCATTGTCAGAGCAGTTGATGATATTTTGAAAACGGAATTCGGTCTGGCTCAGGGGCTTGCAGACAGCAGTAAAATAAAAATTAAAGTGAGTAACAACGGGCTTCAGCCCGTTGAAAAAGAAGTTCACCGCGTACAGATTCTTGACCCTGCTACCGGTACAGGAACTTTTCTTGCTGAAACTGTAAAGCTTATACATAAAAAATTTGCCGGACAGCAGGGAATCTGGAGCAGTTATGTCGAAAATCATCTCCTGCCGCGGCTTAACGGTTTCGAACTTCTGATGGCAAGTTATGCTATGGCACACTTGAAACTTGATTTACTTCTGAAGGAAACAGGATATAAAGCAACTAAAGACCAACGGTTCAAAGTATATCTCACAAACAGTCTTGAAGAAAGTCATCCCGATACAGGCACCCTGTTTGCTAACTGGCTTAGTCAGGAAGCAAATGAAGCCAACCATATAAAACGTGACTCGCCTGTTATGGTTGTTATGGGAAATCCGCCATACGCTGTAAGTAGTACAAATAAAAGTGACTGGATTCAAAATTTAATTGCCGATTACAAAAAAGATTTGAATGAGCGTAAAATTAATCTTGACGACGACTATATTAAATTTATCAGGTATGGCGAACATTTTATCAATAAAACCGGTGAAGGAATTTTAGCTTATATTTCTAATAATAGCTTCATTGACGGTGTTACCCACAGACAAATGAGAAAACATCTTTTGGAAACATTTGATAAGGTTTATATTTTGGATTTGCACGGTAATTCAAAAAAGAAAGAATCCGCACCAGACGGCAGTAAAGATGAAAACGTTTTCGATATTATGCAGGGTGTGAGTATAAATATATTTGTAAAGAAGAGAAAATTATGAGCAACAAAATTATAACAAGCAATGATTATAAAATATGGCTAATCGAATTAAAATCCTTAGTCCATAGCAGTAAAATTAAAGCTAAACTAAGCGTAAACAGTCAAATGATTTTTATGTATTGGCAATTAGGTTCAGAAATACAAGAGAAAATTAACTCTACTGATTGGGGTAGCAAACTGATTGAGCAACTTAGCAAAGATTTAATAAGTGAATTTCCGGATTTAAAAGGATTTTCAAGAACTAACCTATATGCAATGAAGAAATTCTTTGAATTTTATTCCAAATATGAAATTATCCACCAATCTGGTGGACAAATTATCCAGCAGGCTGCCGGACAATTGCCAAGCAATGAATTTATACAGCAAGTTGCTGGACAAATACCCGTAATAATAAAATTATGTTCATTAATACCATGGTGGCATAATGTAATAATTATTGAAAAAATCAAATCTTACGAAGAAGTAATATTCTACATCAACAAAACTATTGAAAATAATTGGAGCCGTTCTGTTTTGGAGTATCAAATAGAATCTGATTTATTTTCAAGGCAAGGGAAAGCAATAACAAATTTTGAATATACTCTGCCAAAGAGAAATAGCGACTTAGCAATCGAAATAATGAAAGACCCATATAATTTTGAATTCCTAAGTTTGAAGGAAAAAGCAAATGAAAGAGATTTTGAAAATAAGTTAGTCAATCATATTTCTGAATTTTTACTTGAACTTGGGAAAGGATTTGCTTATATGGGCAAACAGTTTAATCTGAAAGTTGGAAATAAGGATTATTATTTAGATTTACTTTTTTATCATACAAAATTAAAATGCTATGTTATTATTGAGTTAAAGATTAAAGAGTTTGAACCTGAGTTTATTGGCAAACTTAATTTTTACATTAATGCTATTGACGAACTGGTAAAAGATGAAAGTGATAACTCAACAATTGGAATTTTGCTCTGCAAAAATAAAGATGTTTTTGAGGTGGAATTTTCATTAAAAGGAATTTCAACACCAATTGGAGTGAGTAGTTATCGCTTCAAAGAACTTCCTGAAAATTTAAAACAATCACTTCCAAGTAAAGAAGAATTTTTACAAGAAATTAGGAAAGTAAAAAATGACAATTAAATACGCTGAAATATTCCATTTTGACTTATATGGCAAGCGTGAAACAAAATATGATTTCCTGAACGAAAAGTCTATTAATTCTATTGAATGGAATAAACTTAGCCCCGAAGAGCCATACAATTTCTTTGTACCGAAGGATTTTGATAATGCAAATGAATATGAGAAAGGGTTTATGATTGAGGATATATATTTACACAACAACACTGGCATACAAACAAAACGAGACGGATTAGTTTATCAATTCAATACAAATGCCATCAAAACTGTTATAGAAGATGTTATTGAACTTCCTAATCAAGCTATACAAAGAAAATATAATTTACCAGAAGATGGACGTGATTGGACAATTGATTTTGCGAAAAAAGATTTAGCGAAAAGAGATGGTATGATTACTGAGATTTCATACCATCCATTTGATACTAGAATGACATATTTTACTGGTAGAAGTAAAGGGTTTATGGCTTATCCAAGAAGTCCTTTAAGTAATCATTGTTTGCATAAAAATATATCACTATTATTTGTTAGAAATTCTAGAAATGACAAAATTACAAATTTTTTTATTGCAAATAAATTAGTAGATAAAGATGGTATTTCGCCATTAGATAATTGTAAATTTTTCCCTCTCTATCTCTACCCCGAAAGCAGCGGTCAGCAAAGCAATGAGCAGGCAACCACCCCTGCCCCTCCAGAGGAGGGGAATAAGACTAAAGGAAACTCAAATCTTGAAGGGAATATGACAATGGATAGAATACCGAATTTGAATATGGAAATAGTGAATAAAATATCGGAGAAATTAGGCTTAAAATTTATCCCGGAAAAATTCCCCTCCTTTGGAGGGGTGTCCGAAGGACGGGGTGGTGGCTGTTCATTTCCTGTCTCTGAAGTACAGGATGGCGGCTATTCACTAAAAGGTTCCTCTGAACTGTCTGAATTAAAGCCAATCACCCCTGCCCCTCCAGAGGAGGGGAATAAATCCGAAGAATTTAGTGGTAAAAATAATGTTAGTCGAAACACTTTAAACTACATGAATCTTCCCTACAACCCTAAACTCAAAGAACGCGCCAGAGAATTACGTAAATCGGGAAATTTATCGGAAGTGTTATTTTGGAATCAGGTAAAAAACAAACAATTCAAAGGATACGACTTTGACCGTCAAAAAATTATCGGTAACTATATTGTTGACTTTTATTGCACTAATTGTAATGTTGTAATTGAAATTGATGGTAGCAGTCATGATGATAAGGAGGAATATGATGCTTCTCGTGATGCATTTCTGGAAGGATTAGGGCTTTGTGTTATTCATATATACGATTCTTATGTAAAGAATAATTTGAGTGGTGTCATGGATATGCTTTCTAATCATCCGGCTTTGATGGTGGCAGAAATTGAACAGCCACCACGCCATGAGAGAGCAGTCAATGAACAGCCGCCACGTCTTGATGAAGCAGTAATTGAACAGCCACCACCCCGTCCTGCGGACACCCCTCCAATGGAGGGGAATTTTGCCCCAATTGATATTGAGGTGTCCTGAAATTGGTTGACACATAGAATAAACAATTTGTCAACTAAAATAAGGATTAAACTATGTCACGCGAAGGACGCAGCTTAGTGGAAAAACGGCGGATAGCCGAAGAGTATCTTTTGGGTACAGAGAGTCAGGCATCACTCAATATGAAGTATCGGATAAAAGGTAATTCAGCAATTTTGAATTGGATTCGTCAATTTGGTTTTGAACCATTGTACGAATTAAAAAAGGCAGAAAAGATGAAAAAACCGGTTGATGACAAATCTCTGTTAGTTGCAGAGAATCAGGAATTACGACGTCGACTGTCAGAACTGGAGTTAAGTTTGGAGCATTCCAAATCGGACAGCAGCGAAGTTGATTCATTAAAGAAAAAGTTAGAGTATGCCGAAATGTCAGCAATTGCCTATAAGAAAATGTTAGAAATTGCTGAAGAGACATTAGGTATAGATATACGAAAAAAGCCTGGAGCCAAACAGTGAGCAAATTATCAGAAAATCGTGCATATAGTGTATCAACACTATGTTTGCTGTTTGGCAAATCAAGACAGGCATACTACAAATCAGTGAACGATTCCACGAAGCCGGTTATTGATGAAGACTTTATCATTAAARAAGTAAAAGCYTACAGAGTAGAACTGCCTAAATGCGGTGTCAGAAAGCTATTTGAACATCTGACAGAAGATCATCCTGAAATTGTTAATTTTGGAAGAGATGCTTTATTTGACCTTCTGCGTGATCGACGAATGCTGGTTAGACAAAGGAAGAAAAAAGTTGTTACAACCCAGTCCTACCACTGGTTGAATAGGTATGACAATTTGATAAAAGAACTGAAAGTTGAAAGACCAAATCAAGTGTGGGTGAGCGACATTACGTATATTCGTTATGCAAATAAGTTTTGCTATTTATTTTTAATAACAGACTTATATACAAGAAAAATTGTAGGTTTTAAAGTGGCTGATACACTTGAAGCAAAGAATGCCTTGGATGCTCTTAAAATGGCAAGAAGAACTGCTAAAATGGATTTAAATGGTCTTATCCATCATTCAGACCATGGTGTTCAATATTGTTGCTCTGATTATATAGAAATGCTTGATAATATGAATGCTGTAAGCAGTATGGCAGCTAAAGGTAATCCTTATGAAAACGCGGTTGCAGAGAGAGTCAACGGAATTCTTAAAAACGAATGGCTTGATAATGAAAAGTTTAAGACTTTTGATCAAGTTGTTGGAAAAGTAAAACAGGTAGTCAAAATTTATAATTCAAAAAGACTTCACATGAGTTTGAATTATAAAACACCGGATTTTGTATATTATAAATTTTATGAAAATGTTAATTGATACTCAAAATTACTAATTTGAGTATCAATTATTTTATGTATTTTTGAATCTAAAGTGTCAACTTTTTTTAGGACAAGACATATATTAGATTATATTTATGCTGTTTTGCACTCGCCGACATACCGTGAGAAATACAAAGAGTTTCTGAAAATTGATTTTCCGAGAGTACCTTATCCAAAAGATAAAGAGACTTTTTGGAAATTAGTGAAATTTGGCGGCGAATTACGACAAATTCATTTATTGGAAAGCCCGGTTACCGAAAATTACATCACACAATATCCGATTGATGGAAATAATGAGGTAACAAAACCAGTTTTTAAAGAAGGAGCAGTTTTCATAAATGAATCTCAATATTTTGCGAATGTCCCTGAAGTTGCCTGGAATTTCTATATCGGCGGCTACCAGCCTGCACAAAAATGGCTCAAAGACCGTAAAGGCAGAAAGCTCGAATTTGATGATATTCTGCATTATCAGAAAATCATCGTAGCACTGACTGAAACAAACAGACTGATGAAAGAGATTGATAATTTTGAAATTGAGTAGAAAATTTGAGAAATATTTATGAGTCATAATAATATGAATTTGTGAAGAAGAGGAAAATGAAATGATTGAAAATAATCAATATGAAAAAAAGTCGCTTAAACTTATTGATAAAAAGAATCCTGATTGGAATGAATTAACTAAGGATTGTATAAGTTTTGCCAATTCATTAGGTGGTAAGATAATTATTGGAATTGAAGATAATGAAGAAATACCACCAATAAATCAGAAAATTGATGATAATTTAATACCTATTATTCGGAAAAATATTGAACAACGTGCTGTTAATCTTGGAGTAGAAGTTTATAAAATTATTGCCGAAAATGGATCTGAGATAATTGAGATATTAATAAAAAGGAACAAAAATTCAATTGCTTCAACTAGCGATGGCAAATATTATATCCGTTTCGAAGATACATGTAAGCCGTTGTTACCCGATGAATTACTTCGTTTATTGACTGATAAAAGTTCATTTAATTGGGAAATGCAACAATATCTTAAAGTTTCAAGAACAGATTATGATATTGATAAGTTTCGTACACTAATGCAAAATATTCGTAGAAGCAGCAGGGTCAGTGATTTTGTGAAACAAAAAAAGGATGACGAACTTCTTGATTATTATCTTTTCGCTGATGGGGAATATCTAACTAATCTTGGTATATTATGGATTGGTAAAAGAATTCATCGGGCAAAATTATTATATTCCCCAACAATTCAATTTATTAAGTATGATGACAAACAACAAAAAGTAAAAAAATATATTTGGGATGACTATTCATTGAATCCCGAAGAACTTATTCATTCAATTTATAATACTGTTACAGAATTTCAAGATTTTTTAGAATTCCCGGATGGAATATATAGGAAAAAGATATTTATTTTTGATGAAGTAGTTATTCGTGAATTGATTGCAAATGCTATTGTACATCGTCCCTACACAACTCGAGGTGATATTTTTATAAATCTATATAATGACAGATTAGAAGTTCATAATCCAGGTCTATTGCCATTTGGAGTTACTCCAAAGAACATATTACATCAATCGGTTCAAAGAAATCCATATTTTGCAAAGTTATACTATGATTTAATGATAATGGAAAGAGAGGGAAGTGGATATGATAAAATTTATGAAACTCTACTTTCTACCGGTAAAGATGTGCCAATAGTAGAAGAAAGGGATGATAGAGTAATTGTAACTGTCAAAAAAGCAATTGTAAATAAAGATGTAATAAATTTTATTGATAAAATAAATTCTGAATTTCAATTGACATCGAAGGAATTAATTTCATTATCTTTTATCGCATTACATAATTCTTTATCATTAATCGAACTTAGCACTAAAATAGGAAGAGATGAGCAAATTGTTTCTAAAGACTGGATTCAAAGGTTAGTTGAAATAGGAATTCTAAAAGCTAAAGGGAAATCTAAAGGAGTAACATATTACGTTGAACCAAATTTATTGAGGAAAGCAAATTACAAAGGGCGTACTAATTTAAAATCTATTGAACCATATAGATTGAGCGAATTAATTCGGGAAGATTTACGTAAATTTCCGAAAAGCTCAAGACAAGATATTCATCATCGCATCGGAAAGGAAATTCCGGAAAGAACGCTAAGAAATCAATTGAAAATTATGTTAGATTCAAATGTTCTACAAAAAGTTGGTGATAAAAAGTGGACTAAATACCTATTGACAGAATAATAGAATTTGTCAATAAAAAGTCTTTAAAAACATGCAGTATAAAATGTAAACATATTAAATACAACAAGTTATATTGACATAATCAAAACAACTATGTCAATAGAAATGGCAATAGAATGGCAATTCAAAAAAGGAAGAAACAACTCCCGACGGAGGTAAAGATGAAAACGTTTTCGATATTATGCAGGGTGTGAGTATTAAAATTTTTGTAAAGAATGGAAAAATATGAACTTAGATGACTACATTCTAACAGTTAAGCAGATAAAAGTCGAAATTCTAAAAAGTCGTTTTTTAGTTTCGCAAATGGCTAATAGGGAATTACTCCAACTATACTAAAACTGTTCAACACGTCATAGTCGTATGGACAATTAAAATAAATTATATTTTATTGAATAATGATAAAAGATAAATCTGTAAGGAGAGAAATAAAATCAACTTATAATTTTTATTGATTTCAATTTTTCTCTTCCTACAATTTTTCACTCTATAAATCCTTTAATTTACAAGTATTCATTCCTAAGATTGCGTATAGCGGGCAAAAACTTATTAAACCGGTTAATATAGGCAGCAGACCTATCAATCCCCACCAGCTTCCTGCCGCAATTCCCCAAATTCCAATAATCAATCCTAATACAATCCTGATAATCATATCAACTGTGCCTACATTCTTCTTCATTTACAAATCCTTTTTATTATATTGCCAAACATTCATATAGTAGAGTCGTTATGATATAAATTTTATTTTGTTTAATTGTCATTATAAATTATATTTGTATATATGGAGCGTGCAAATTTCAACATACGTGAATTAGAGCTGCAGAAGGAAATACATCTATATATTTCCGAGCCTTCCCGAATTTTCAAAACTGTGTCGGACCGGCGTCTTCAGATTATTTCTCCCGGCAGATTAAATGTACACGAAGGACCCGATTTTGAAGATATAGCTATACTTCTCGACGGGTATTTGATTATAGGCGCTGCAGAGTTTCACAAAAAAAGTTCGGACTGGCTCAGTCATTCACATTCTGATGATTTTCGTTATAAGGACGTAATCCTTCATATAGTTTTGGATAATGACAAAACTATTCAGAGCAGTTTTGAAACACTTGTTCTGAATTATCCGGAAGTTACAAAATCAAATAACATCAAGGCAAGTACTGACTTTGATACCACCTTTTCTTCCGATGAATTGCAAAATCTTGCTCTTCACAGACTACTGAGAAAGACATCAGAAGCAAAAAAAATTCTGCTCGAAAACAATCTGAAGATTACATTATCGCAAATGACAGGAAATTATATTGACCGTTACGAAAGAAAACGCAACAGGCATAAATATAATGCAGAGCGGCTTGCCGGATTAGTTGAAGGTATCACAACATCTTACGCTTATGAGTTTTTATCAAATCTTGAAAATGGCAAATCGGCTGGTCTGCAGGATTCAATGGTTACTCTGGTTAAGAAACCGCTTGCAGGTGAAGGTTCGCATCTAAGGAGGGAACTGATTCTGAATGCCATTCTCCCGATTGCTCTTGCCATTGCTGATGACGAGGCGAGGATTAGTCTTTTTGTATGGTATTGGTCAACTCCGTGCCTGAATATTTATGGTCTGTTAACAAGAAAGTTTCCGGATATTCCTCAGAATTTTCTCTGGCAGCAGCAGGGAATGCTTGAGTATATTAAACAATTTGGCTCTCAGAACAATGTGGCTTCAGAGGTATTAAAAGAATACGGATTTGCAGAAATTTTGTCATTTTACAGATTAGGGCGTCTTCCGCTCGAACTTGAAAACAGTGAGTAAAAATATTTATCATGAATAAAAAATACAGTGACCTTCTAAAAGCAATAGGTCCGGGTATCCTTTTTGCGGGTGCTGCAATCGGCGGCTCACATCTCATACAGTCAACACGTGCTGGTGCTGATTACGGATTTTCTCTCTTGATTGTAGTAATAGCTGCCAATTTATTTAAATATCCTTTTTTTGAATACAGCTATAGATATACTTCAGCAAAAGGAAAAAGTCTGCTCGAAGGATATGCCGATTTAGGGGGCTGGGCTATATGGAGCTTTCTTGGAATATCGCTTGTTACCGGTATTATAAATATGGCTGCCCTCGCTCTTGGTTCGAGTGGTCTTCTCGGATATATAATCGGTCAGCCTGTTGACCCGCTTTATCTAAGTATAGGATTGGTCACATTTTGCATTTTATTGCTAATTATCGGGAAATATCCTCTTCTTGACAAAGTTATGAAACTAATGGTATTGATACTGGGAATCTGTACTACAATTGCATTTATAATGTCACTTTCCGTTGAAACTAATGTCAGTCCGGATTTTGTACAGCAGAATATTTTAGAGAAATCAGGTATTTTGTTTCTGATTGCACTAATGGGCTGGATGCCTGCACCTATAGAGTCATCAATTTGGACATCATTATGGACACTGGGCAGAATTAAACAAAAAAATTATATCCCGACTTTAAGAGAAACATTAATTGATTTTCATATCGGGTATATCACTACAACAATACTTGCAGTTTTCTTTCTTACACTCGGTGCAATGGTGATGTATGGCAGCGGAGTCGGATTTTCTCCAAATGGAACGGAATTTTCCAAACAGGTAATTGAATTATATACCACCCTTTTCGGAAAATGGAGTGTCTGGATAATTGCACCTGCGGCTTTTATTACACTTTTGAGTTCTTTACTTACGGTAGTAGATGCCTATCCGCGTTCTATCACCGGAGCGTTATTTTTAGTCAGCAGAAAAATAAATAAATTCAGAATCTATTTCAATGTTGTATTAATGATTTCTATGGCAGTAATATCAATAATTATTGTCAGTTTTTTTGCTAAAGATTTGAAATCTATGATGGATTTGGCAACTGTCATTTCATTTCTTGCAGCACCGGTATTTGCATTTATAAATTATAAAGTAGTAACTGCATCGGATTTTCCAAAGGATTATAAACCAAAATTATGGCTGAAAATACTGGGTCAGTTAGGAATAGTATTTTTAACAGGATTCAGCCTGATTTATCTTTGGTCGCTTTTTTTCCTGTAAGAAAGATGTTCGGTAAACAGAAACAATTTGAAAGTTATCAAATTGTTTCTTGAAAAATAGATCAAATTACCGCATTGATTTATGTCTGCCGTACCATTTATTCGTATTGCTGCTTTCGGCTGTCTTTGGTCTTGTGTGCAAAGATTTCGGTTTGATGTATTCAAATTTCGGTGTTTTTTCAGGATTAAGGTCCATCAAGGGAAAAGGGTGATTATCAATAATCGGGATTTTTTTGGAAATCAATTTTTCCACATCACGCAGATATTCCTTTTCTTCGGCATCGCAGAATGAAAAGGCTGTTCCCTTAGCTCCGGCTCTGCCTGTTCTTCCGATACGGTGAACATAAGTTTCAGCAACATTCGACATCTCAAAATTTATCACATATTCCAAATCGTCAACATCAATACCGCGGGCAGCAATATCGGTTGCAACGAGTACTCGTGTAGATTGCGCCTTGAAATTTGCCAAAGCTCTCTGTCTGGCATTTTGAGCCTTGTTGCCGTGAATAGCCTCTGCCGATACATTGTTCTTTAACAGAATTTTTACGACTTTGTCAGCGCCGTGTTTGGTACGTGTAAACACAAGTGCAGTTTTGATTTTATCATTCTTTAGAATATTTAGCAGAAGTGCATTTTTATTTACTTTGTCGACAAAATATACATATTGCTTGATGATATCAACAGTAGATGACACAGGCGTTACAGATACTTTTAAAGGATTATGCAAAATGGTTGATGCAAGACTTACAATTTCTGACGGCATGGTAGCTGAAAAGAAAAGAGATTGTCTTTGTTTAGGAAGAATTGCCAGCAATTTTCTTACATCGTGAATAAAACCCATGTCGAGCATACGGTCTGCTTCATCCAGCACAAATATTTCTACGTGGCGCAATGTCAAAAAACCCTGATTTATAAGGTCTAACAAACGACCCGGTGTTGCAATCAGAATGTCAACTCCACCCTGCAGAATATTTGTCTGAGGGGTTTGTTTAACACCGCCGAAAATCACAGTACTTGTTAATCCGGTATGTCTTCCATAAGCCTTAAAACTTTCATCTATTTGAATTGCCAGTTCACGGGTAGGTGTTACTATCAGGCTTCTGATTTTTCTTTTTCTGCCGATAGTCGGAGTCTGTGATAATAATTGCAGGATTGGTATTGCAAATGCGGCTGTTTTTCCTGTTCCTGTCTGGGCACATCCAAGAAGGTCGCTTCCCTGTAAAATTATTGGGATAGATTGCGACTGTATTGGTGTAGGAATAGTATAGCCTTCCTCTCGGACTGCTTTTAAAATGGGTTCAATTATGTTTAATGATTGGAATTGCAAATTAGAGTCATCAACAGAAACTTTAGATTCAATTTTCTTCGTCAAGTTCAAAACCTTGTGGTATATAAATAATGTGTGCCAAATGCACAAGACTATATATTAACGAATTAAGATAGTTTTTAGTGGGTTAACTGTCAAATTGAACTCTGTTAGCCGAAATGAATCGTAATAATTCTCACAAATGGATTATCAAAAATTCATCAAATTAAGCAGTTTCGATGTAGTATTCCAGTTCCTGATAGTCATTTGTTTGTATATCGGAAGTGATATAACCTGGTTCAAATAACTCTGTCCGGCTTTACTGATAAGTCTGGAGAAATATAAAACATCTTTTCCTGCCGATACAAAGTCAACACCTTCTCTGACTTTTATGCTTTGAAATGCTTCATCGGCAGTCAGGGGCTCTTTCATAAACAGAACATCATATTTAAATTCCTCAGGCTGCGTGCCATAACCCTCAGGTGCATTTGAAACGACAGTTTCAAGGTGTTCGTGTGATATAACGACAATTTTTGATTTATAGGAAAATCTTTGGGATAATTCAGTCTCGATTTTATGAATCATCACGCTTTTATCTTTCTCATCCGATTTGAAAATTACATTGCCGCTCTGGATATAGGTCTTAACATCTGAAAAACCCATATCTTCAAATCCTGATTTTAAATCAGCCATCCTGATAATATTATTCCCGCCGACATTTATCCCTCTCAGCAGAGCAAGATATTTTATACTTTCCATATATTTGATTAATCTATAATTTGAATATTATTCTTTGTACAATTTAAAATATAATCTATTGAGGTGTATTTTACTTTTTTATTTTTAAAATTTCACAAAAATCAATATCTCCAACTATAACAATTCTTTTCTGGCAATATAGTGTAAGGACTTATTTATAAACCACTCTTATAAAAGANTTACGAAGATATACAAAATATATATTATCATTAATTGATTTAAACTTTATACTTTTGACAGGAAAGAAAAATTTTTGTTCGGATTTTAATCAAAATCAAGAACAAAATTGATACAAAAAAAAGAAATAATATATATTATGATAATAATATTTACTATTTTTGTTACATCAAATATTAGGAGTATTAATATTTTTGAGAAAATAACTTAAACAGGATTCAGGTGTTATTTAGCTCTTCTCCTAAAATATTTTAAAGTGTAAATCATAATTTATTTTTATAAGGTCTAATATGTCTAAAAAAATGTATTTTTGGCTGATGTTATGTTTTATTTCTTTTTGTCTGAGTAACTATCAAATCTATGCAAGTGATAATTTTAAAAAAGCATGGAATAGTTTTAACTCAAATGATTACAAACAGGCACTTGTTTATTGTAACGAGACAATCGGAGAAAATGGAAATGATGCGGGCGATGCACTGATTTTAAAAGCAATCATCTCCGATCTCTATTATGATGAAAATTCAGCCCTCGAATCAATGAAAAGTTTTATTAAATCTTCAAATGAAATCAATCCGTATATTTTCGGAATGTGGTTTACACGGATTTTTGGAACTGCACCGGATTTTAATGATGAAGAACATTTCGAATTTTGGGAAGAATTAGTTGAAAACCCAAAGATTAACGGTACTATAAAAGCATGGACTTATGAATTACTATCCGTCAGATACAAAAGCAAATATAAATTTGACAAAGCTAAACAAATTGCGACAAAACTTGGCAGTATTGCAGACTGGCAGATTGCAGGTACTTTTGAAAATATTTCCGGCAGCGGTTTTGATAACGATTACGGACCTCTTACCAATCCTGAACCCCAATCAAAATTTACGAATAAAAATGGAGCCGAAGTCTCATGGTTTAATAAGGTTAAACCTTTTGAAGGAGGTTGGCTGGATTTAACAGAAAATTTCAGTATTTCAAATTCAATTATTTTTGCGCAGACATTTTTTGACAGCGATATTGAAGGAATATACCAATTCCGAATCGGCACTTCAGGCTCTTTAAAAGTCTGGATGAATGATAAGTTTGTTATTAATGTTCCTGAAGAAAGAAATAACGGACTGGATACATATATTGCAAAAATTAAAATTCACAAAGGAACAAACAGAATTTTGTTGCAAATAGGTATGAGCGAGATTAACCGATGCAATTATTTAGCCAGAATTACCGATTTAAATGGTGAAGTTATAAACGGCTTGAAATTTTCAGCTCAATATAAACCATATATTGTCGAAAAAACATTTGAATCTGAAATAATTCAGGGTTTCGCAGAAGAATATTTTAATGCAAAAATTAAAAGCGACTCAACAAATCTTCTCAACTATCTGCTTTTAGCCAAATGCCTCGAACAGAACGAAAAACTTACAGAAGACCGGAATATTTTATTAAAGGCACGTAAACTTGCCCCGAATTCAAGCTATATTCTTAGTGAATTATCAAAAGTATATTACAGACTAAATGATAGAACAAACTATAGTCTTGTAATCGAAAAAATTAGAGAAATCGACCAGGATTTTCCGTCTGCTTTGATTTGGGAATTTGAAGAAGCATTGCAAAATGAAAAGTTTGAAGATGCAGCCAAATATCTAAAAAAGCTGGAAGATTTAACCCATTACAAAATATTGGTTTATCCGCTCAGTGCAAAATTATATGCAAATGAAAAGAAAATCGAACAGCTTATTGAAATAATTGAGAAAGGTTATCAAGAATTTCCGGATTCATACGACATGGTTTCTCTGAAATATGTTTTGGAAAAAAATCTGAAAAATGAATTGAATTCAGGAATTAGCGTTTTGGAAAAATATGTTGAAGAACATTATAATATAAGTGCAATCTCAAGTTTAACAGAGGATTACAAAAGTATCGGCAATAGTGACAAATGTAATGCTCTCATTGATGATGTTATTGAAATAAATCCAAATGAAATCGGATTTGTATATTATAAAGCTAATTCGTTATTCGATTCGAGAGCCTACCAAACATCTGCTGATTTATTAAAACGTTGTATTGAAATTGCCCCGTATGAGTATGGGTACAGGCATGAGCTTGGTAATGCTTACAAGGAAATGAATAAAACAGACCTTGCTCTCGATGAATATAATCAATGTATTAAATACAATCCATATCATTATTTAGTTAGAGAGAAGATCAGAACTTTGAATAACAAAAAACCATTGTTTGATTATTTAAGCGAGCCTGATTTATATAAAATATTTAAAGATAACCAATCTTCTGACTTTAATAAAACCGATAATGCTGTTGTACTTATTAATCAAACCAACAAAGTTGTTTATTCAGGCGGAGCTTCGGAAGAAAGAACTTATCTGCTTGTCAAAGTCTTGTCTTCCTACGGCATAGATAATTTTAAAGAATACAGCATTTTTACTTATCCGAATCAAAATTATGTTATTGAAAAAGCTGAAGTTCTCAAAAGTAACGGCGAAAAACTTAAAGCTGTAATAAATGATGAGGATATAGTGTTTTCTAATCTTTCCGAGGGCGATGCAATTCTTTTGATTTACAAAACTCAGAACTATCAGTTCGGTGCTTTATCAAAACATTTTTGGTCAAAGAAATTTTTTGATTCATATTATCCTTGTCTGCAGAACAAATTTTCAATGATTATAAGTCCTGATGTTAAATTTGATTACCATTGGTCAAACTCAGAATTTAAACCTGAAATCAAAAATGTTGATGATTTTGTGATATATAATTGGGAACGTACAAATAAAAAAATGATAAATTCAGAAATGTACATGCCGTATATTGTGGATTTCGCAGAATTATTAGATATTTCAACTATTAAAAACTGGGATTTTGTTTCAAAATGGTATTTTGATATTGTGAACAATAAAGCTAATTCATGTTATGAAACAAAAGAAGTTATCAGGGAAATCTTTCCAAATGGTACACCTAAAGATAAATTAAAAGCAGCAAAATCAATTTATGAATATATTGTAAAAAATATTCGTTACAGCTATGTGCCTTTCCTGCAAAGCGGAATTATACCGCAAAAAGCTTCAGATGTTATAAATTCAAAACTCGGAGACTGCAAAGATGTCTCAACTCTCTTTGTTGCACTTTGCAGGGAAGTAGGTATTGAAGCCGGCTGGCTGCTTGTCTGTACGAGAGATTATGGGCAGAACTATTTAAGACTTCCTTCGATTGATTTTAACCATTGTATTGCAACGGTAGAAATTGACAAGAAAAAATATTATGTAGAACTTACTTCGGATAAATTACCTTTTGGAACCATTTACGGGGATTTATTCGGTTCATTGGTACTCGAAATAAACAATAAAAAGGAAAATACACTTTTTAAATTAAATCCCGAAGATAGAACTCCAAATTCCGTAATAAGAAATGTTAATGTAAAATTTGATAACGATAATATGGTTGTTAATGTTAACACATTAAAAACCGGCGGAATTGCAGCTAATCACAGATCTAATTACCGTGACCTTTCTTTTGAAGAGCAAAAGAAAGTTATGTCCGAAGCAATCGGTAGTGATTATCCTCAGATTTCGCTTTTAGACTTAAAATTTGATGATAATCTCAATACTATTTCTGATAGTTGTACATATCTGTATTCATTCAAAGTTGATAATGTATTTACTTCTATTGGGGGATTGGCTGCTTTCAAAATACCATTTATTGATGGTTTGCAGCCCAGTCAGGTTTTTTCTACTATTGAAAGAAAATACCCGTTTGACTTTTATGAATTTTCTCCTTACGACAGTACAATTGATATAATTAGCATTTCCATTCCTAAGGGGATGGTTCTGTTTGAAAAACTGGAATCTGTGAATCTCGAATCCGAATTTGCATCTTATTCAGTAAATTATTTTGTTGATAAAAATGAGATAAAAATTAAAAGAAAACTTACTACAAAAAATAAATTTGTAAAGCCGGATGAATTTTCAAAAGTGAAAGATTTTTTCCAAAATATTTATAAAAACGACTCAAAACAAATTGCTTTCAAGAAAATTTAATGATATACAAGTTATCATTAATCTTGTATAAATTCTAAAATCCCTTCATTATTATTATAATTATGAAGGGATTTTTTCAATATCGTAAATGTAAAAAATACTCACCTGCTTAGCTTTTGATATCCCTGCTATTTTTCTTTACTCAAACATATCAATAAAATTATAAGGAGCTTAACATTGACACTTTTGGGAAGTAGAAATACTTTCTCACTTTTAATTTTTTAATTCAATGATTCCAATTTTCTTACTATCATCTTATTCTTTTTTATTATTCTGTATCCGAAATAAATTAAAAGAAGTCCAATCAGTTCGGTAACAAATAACACTTCAACATACCCCATCCTTGTGAATGTGCCTCCTATTCCCGGCAGTAATCCGCCTATTGCGATGAATATATTTCCTTTGAACTGAGCCTGACGGTCACTCTTTTTAAAATAATAAACTGCAGAATATACAGCGCCGCCGACCAAAAATATGAAGGAATAAGTATTTATAAACGGAGAAAAATATCTTACCCATTTCCATGAAAATATCGCTCCGGTAAGCCTCCAATCATAAGTATCGGGAATTGATACAGGTGTTAAGATTACAAAAACAGACGCTATAATTATTATGGCAATAAATATAACTGATGTTATATCTGCAAATCTCTTGTTCAAAAGAAGATAAACGGAACCTTGGGCAAGAGGAAATCCACCCAGTAATGCACCGGTAATATACCAGTATTTTAGATTAATAATGTTCCAACCTGCTAAAACATGAATACTTTCAGCAAGAGTTCCTAATCCGAATGTCATTACACCAATTGTCCACCAAAGCAGATATTTGGTTTTTCTGACTTTATAGTGATTATATATTTCACGTGTGAAAAAAACAGCAAATATAGTCGTAAGAATCGGAATATATTCAATTAAGTTGTTCATAATTTTATGTATTTAATAATAAATATTCTCATAGTATAAATCGTGGCATCAGCTTTTACCTTGTTATTAATAATTAACTTTAAAATCATGCACCTTTTCCTGCTGCTATATTGATGTCATTATTCTCTAAATATGATTTTCCATAACCGTTTAATGTAACATTTATCATTGCTTTGCCGACATTGATACTTGTAGTTATGGATTTGGGGAATAAATTTTTCATATATGGAAGTAAAGGTTTCAAAATTACATAAATTGAGTTGTAGAGCTTAGTTCTTGACTTGACCCCTTTTTCAGGTATTATGATTCCGGGTCTGAACATATATTTCGCTCTGAATGGCATTGCTAAAATTGCATTTTCAGTCCTGCCTTTTACTCGTGCCCACATAAATTTTCCCTTCTCTGTACTGTCGGTACCGGCACCTGAAACATAACAAAATGTCATATCAGGATTTTGTTTAATCAAAGCATCGGCAAAATGGGTAGTCAAATGATAAGTTAAATTTGTATAAACCTGTTCGGATTTACCTAAAGATGAAACACCCAAACAAAAAAAGCAGGCATTATACCCTTTCAACTCCTCAGTAACTGAAGATAAATCAAAAAAGTTCGAAAGGATTATTTCTTTCAACTTTGTATGTTTCATCCCAATTGGACGCCGGCTGATTATTAGAACAGATTCAACATCCGTACTATCAAGACATTCCAGTAAAACACCCTTGCCTACCATCCCGGTAGCACCTGTTATAATTGCATTTATTTTCATAAAAAGATGTTCATAATTTTAAATAATTATTAAAATAAACTTAAGCCTGTATGCACAATAAGTTTATATGTATATAGCGTTTACTCAATGATGATATTGTACTTATCCAATAGTCCGCCAACATCTCTGAGCGTGAACTTAGCATTATTTATGCGATTTAATTCAGGGTCAATTGAGAAATTGTAAGATGTACGTAAATCGGCACCTGTTAATACTGTATTTTCAAATATTGCCCGGCTTAGGTCGCAATTCTGAAATGTTGAGCTTGTCAGGTCGGACAATCCAAATTCTACTCCTTCCATTTTGCAATTGATAAATTTTGTATTTTTCAATTTTAGTTTGAAAAAGGACGAGTAATTGAGAATACAATCCTCAAAATTAAAAGATAACAGGAAATTATTACACTGGTCAAAACGAAGTCCAAGCATCTTGCAGTTTTTGAATTCTGTTTCTTTAAATTCGGAATTTTTCAATTTCGCCAGACTCAAATCACAATTCTCGAATCTACAATCAGAAAAAACCATTTCCGATAAATCTGTATTTGTGAAATTGCATCTGTTGAAAGAGCAGTTATCAAACTCACTTTTTGTAATTCTTTCAGATGTAAAATCTATCTCTTTAAAAACCTTATCTTCAACGTATTGTTTGTCCATTTTTATAAAGTCCGGTTTTGTGTATATTTTGGCTAATTCTCTAAATCTGATTATTATTATTTCAAAATTATAATCAACTATGTCAGCAAATTCTGCATCCTGCGTTTAATTAAACCAAAAAACAACAGTGAAATTAAAATTCCGATAGAATCGGCAGCCCAATCAACAATATCCGGGATTCTACCGGGTTGAAAAGATTGATAATATTCATCAATCACACCAAATATAACACCAATCGCCAGCGATATTATAATCTGTTTCTTTTTTGATGATTCCGGAAAATTGCCGATTACCATAAATTGTATAGTCAGTCCGTAAATAAAGTATAAAACTAAATGAAGAACCTTGTCAAAACCCACGAAAACACTATTTAAATCCGGTACATCCGTTTGAGAAGACAGCAGTAAAATTGTGCCTGCAGCAATAAAAAATGGCAGGGTGAAAAGAAACCTTTTTAATATCACAGTAAAATTCTAATCCAAAACATATTTAAGAAACTCAATTAAATCTCCGGCTTTAAGTGACTCCTGAGAGTGGCTTTTCGTGTAGAGGTCTCCTGCTTTGGAATGGATAAATGCACCAAGTGATGCCGCTTCGAAAGGAGCTATACCCATGCCGAGATAAGCACTTATTATGCCTGTCAGGACGTCTCCGCTACCACCTGTTGCCATACCGGGGTTTCCATTTGTGCATAGTGCAGTCTGCTGTCCGTTGCTTGTTATTGACGGGACGGATTTCAGATGCAGAACACAATTTAATCTTCTGGCATATTCATTTGTCAATTCGTATTCTCTGCCTGAAATATCCTCCGGCGATTTGGCGATTAACCTTGCAAACTCATACAGATGGGGAGTAATTACGATATTTTGATTCAGCAGTTTATCAGCAGATAAACATTTAAGCCCGTCAGCATCAATCACAAATTTCTTATCGGGAAATTCTCTGATTAATGCCATAATCATATCTAAGGTTTCTTTATTATCCCCGATTCCGGGTCCGATTGCTATGGCATCAGCTTTTTGAATACTATCATGCAGTTTCAGTCTGTTGGATTTATTAATTGTCCCGTCTGAATTTCTTTCTAAATTTATCCTGATAACTTCGGGAAAAAGTGCAGGAAGAAATTCTGTAGATGCTAAATGCACCAAACCGGCACCTGCTCTGACGGCGGCATTAGCTGTCAATGCCGCCGCTCCAGGATATGCGGCTGACCCTGCAATGATTAATACATTGCCGAAATCAAATTTTGAAGAAGAATTATCTCTGATTTTTAAGATATTACGAATATCCTCATTCCGGTAAATATTAATTGTTGAGAATTTCTTGATAATATCCAGAGGTATGCCCAATGATGCGGTTCTGATTTCTCCGCACAAATTTCTGCCGTCCTTCAGATACATACCAAGTTTTGGAGCAAACATCGAAATAGTCAGGTCTGCTTTGAAAGCATCCGGATGAGCTTTTCCGGTATCGGGATTTAATCCTGCCGGCAAATCAATTGTGGCTTTGAATCCTTTCCGTCCGTTTATTATTTTCAAAAGCGAACTTAAAAATTCTCTAAGATTTTCATCTCCGCCGATGCCGGTAAGAGCCTCGACGTAACAGTCAAAATCTTTATCAAGCCCGTAAAATTCATCTAAATTATAAAAATAAAATATCGGGATTTCCAGATTTGAACAAATTTGATAATTATTGAGTGACTCGTCGCTCATTTTTGATTTGTCTGCTATCGAAAATACGGTTGTTCTGAAATAACCGTTTGCAATCAGATGCCGCGCCAATGCAAAGCCGTCACCGCCATTATTGCCGGAGCCGCATAAAATACATATCTTTGAATCCTTACTTATTTTTTCGGATAAAATCTCAAACGCAGACCTTGCTGCATTTTCCATTAGAATTGCTGACGGTACTCCGCAATCATCCATAGCATATTTGTCTGCTGAAACCGCCTGAACTTTTGTTAGTATATTCATAATTGCTCATTATTTTTATTAAAATTACGCATCTGATTTCATGTTATTGCATAAGTAAATAAATGTGCAGTATTTCGGATTAAGTGTGTTGGGTTTTGGTTTTCAACTCGAATGAAGTGTTATGATTATAGAAAAAGCACAACCAAAATCATTGTTATTCCCCACTCCCTCATTCGGAATAGTTTATCAGCAACTTTTTTTATGCCTAGGAGCAATTGAAAAATTTACCAAACCCTCGGCTCGAAATTATTGGGTAATTTCATACTTACCAAATCATCGGAAATTGAGATGAAATAGATACCGCTACTTAATAGTTCTTTGATATTTTCTTTTTCATAATGCGTAGCGACAATAACCCCATATAACTTTCTGTCAGTATATTCTTTTTTGAATTTACGAAATCTTTCAATTTGTTTTTGTAGCTGCTCAATTGCATCTGGCTTGAAATGGCTTTTAATTTCGATTAAGTAACAAGAATCTTCTGAAATTGCAAGCAAGTCAATTTCCATAGAACTGCCGTTTGCATTAAATCTGTATCTTTCGGCAAAATCTCTGCATTGAAATTTCTCTTCAAAAAGTTTATAAAGTGATGGTAAAACCAATCCTTCATTAAAAGTTCCGAACTTATTTCCCAGACCCCCGATCTGCTTACCGAGTTCTTTAATTTGTTTGTCGGTCTCTTTCATTGACTTTTCAGTTTCAAGGAATTTAGAACTTAATAATTCATCAGTTTCTTTGAACCGTCTGTCAGTTTCCTGAAACATTGCCCACACTTTTTCAAAATTCAATTTTTCGTTATCTACTGTTGTTTCCATTTAAGGTTTCCTGTTTATCGAAATCCTATATATACACGAATTATTATTCAAATAATTTTTTGAGAACACCCCACCCACGGGTCATACATCCTTGCACCGAAGTCATAGCTATTCCCCACACCTTCATTTGGAGGTGAGTTGGGACCTCCCAGATATTTAATATCGTCAACACGGGGTATTCAGTTGAAGCAGTGGAAAATTTGTGAAAAAATTCTGATATTGCATATTTACCAGGGATTTACTTTTTTATACCGATACTGAAATTTGCTTAATAAAGTTTTTTCAATTCTTTGTTTTAATCGCTCTTGTTCATAACTTTCGAGTTTCTCTGATTTATAAAAATATAAAGTATCACGATTTTTATTATATCTTATAGTGGCATTTATTGAAAGTGTACATAGAGGTTATGTTTTCCAACTTTTCTTAAATGCAAAACTAATCATAACCATCTCCTCGGGATCCGATTGATAATATAGAAATTTTAATTTTAAATGTCTTAATAGAATTTTCGTTTCATTAGCATCATCAGCCCATTTTCCTTTTGGTTCAAAATTTGGATTTGTTCTAATAATTTCAGTTAGATTTGAATCAACTTCTGCTTTTGTAGCATTAAATTCATATAACTGAATTGTACCCAATTTACCACAGTTATTTAAAATGGGTATTAATAAAACAAATATTAATAATTTAAATATATTTAACTTTATTTTCATCTTTAAATTCCTCTTCGTTTTGTTGATCAATTTGTTGATTAGTAGTAGCTTCAATACCATTTGATAATTCAGATACAGTATTTTTTACTGATTTAGTCATTTCATAAACTTTATTAATTAATATATTATTTCCAGTTCTTAATGCTTTTTGCATAGACATACCACTGAATAAAGTTGCCACAGCCCCTGCAGCATGGGCTTGTTCAAAACCAATTTCATTTTTTGAAACGGGGTCTTTTTCATTCATCATGTACATTTTTACAATATTAAGCGAACTCATTGTTAACTCTATATCTGCATCTAACGTTTTTAAGCTAATTAACATTCCTGAAGCTCCGCTTACTTGAGCATCATCATAAGCCTGGTCATGTTTTAAAGCAGCTTGATCTAATGAATTAATAGGAGGATATCTATAATCAGGTTCTCCAGGAGCTAAATCTGGCGGATTATTGGACCCACAATATCTTGTACTTGCTATATTTGAAAGATCAAGTTCACCGGATGTTCCGAGTTTATTTCCTTTATCATCCCACATTTGTTGTGTTATTATAGTCATAGTTTAATTGTTATTTCTAAATATAGATTTTATTTATCATTCACATAATATGACTACAAACTTAAGAAAAATCTCACCTTTTCTTGCTTTCTTTTTTCAAAAGATGAAATATAAATGGGGATTGGTATAGTTTTTTGATTACAGTTCACGATTGAATATTGTTCTTTGACATATAAATTATCAAATCCGCTGTTAGCTTCGAAAGATTTATGAAATCTTCCGAAGTTTTTAAAACTTCGGAAGATTAAGTTTGCAAAGATTCAGATGACAGTAATTTGAGTGTTTATGCACTTCACGCGGTCTTTCCCGACCCTCAATGACCAAATGAAAGGTATTGGAACATAATTGAAGACCCACGGAATTTTTTTTACCGTGTACGAAGAGCATTCCTACGAAACTGGAAAAATAAATCAAAATCTCCGCAATCCCATTAATCCCAAAAATCACGGTTCAGACAAGCATTCAATGGACTCTTCGTTTCGCTCTGAGTGACCGAACGCGGAGATTCGGAAATCCACCACCCCCAGCCCCTCCTTGGTAAGGAGGGGAGTCCGAAGGACGGGGTGGTTTATTGAAAAAGAGGGGAAATATAAAGCAAAGATATTATAAGTTTTCGCAGCTAACCTGATATTAGATGTTACAAAACAAATATTTGTGAATTAATAAGTCCTTAATAAGTTATTATTGATTATTTTTGCTTTTTATATTGTTAATGAAAATACTTAAGAAAAAATAAAATGCTTCAGGTGATTCAATATCAAAAAAAAGGAAATATCATTGTTGACGAAATTCCGGCACCGATTTGTTTAGAGGGTGGAATTTTAGTCAGGACGATGTATTCATTAATAAGTGCCGGAACAGAAAAAACTTCTGTATCAAAAGCCAAATCTTCTCTGCTTGACCGTGCCAAAAAACAGCCTGAAGATGTGAAATTAGTTCTTGAATTTATTAAAAAAGACGGGATATTTTCCACATATAAACGCGTAAAATCGAAACTTGATTCATATAAATCATTGGGTTACAGTGCATCGGGTGTTGTGGTCGAATCAAGAACGCCGCTTTTTTCTGTAGGTGACAGAGTTGCCGCCGCCGGTGCCGGATATGCAAATCATGCAGAATTAATTACAGTTCCTTCAAATCTTGCCGTCAAAATTCCCCTGAATGTTGACTTTAAATCTGCCGCTTATACAACAGTTGCTGCTATTGCACTGCAGGGCGTAAGACAAGCGGATGTCAGAATCGGCGAAACAGTTGCTGTAATTGGTCTGGGACTTATAGGACAGATTACGATACAACTGCTGAAAAGTTCAGGATGCAGAGTAATCGGTCTTGATATTGATGAATCACTTTTTAAAACAGCCGCGGAATCCGGTGCTGATTTGACATTATTGAGCAATTCTCGCTCTGCCCGCGATATAAATTCTTTCAGCCGTGGAATGGGTTGCGATTCTGTGATTATTACTGCCGGGACCTCGTCAAATCAGCCTATTGAACTTGCTCTGGATATATGCAGAAAAAAAGGTAAGGTTGTTATTGTTGGTGCTGTTGGTATGGATATACCCAGAACGTCTTTTTATATGAAAGAAATTGACCTTAGAATTTCATGCTCCTACGGACCCGGAAGGTATGATGTTCAATATGAGGAAAAAGGGATTGATTATCCTTTTGCTTATGTGAGATGGACTGAAAACCGGAATATGTCTGCAGTACTTGATTTGCTTTCATCCGGCGGCTTGAATTTCCATAAATTAACAACCCATGTTTTTAATGTTGAAAATTCATCTGCAGCTTACGATTTGATACTCGGCAAAGTTCAGGAGCCTTATCTCGGTGTATTGCTTGAATATAATCCCGATAAAATCATTAAAAATGAGTCGGTAAAACTAAGAAATATCACTGCAAGTGAAAAGATTTCGGTCGGATTTGTTGGTTTGGGAACATTTGCACGCAACTATTTGCTGCCTCCGTTAAGTAAAGCAGGTGTCGGGCTTGCCGGTGTTGCATCACAAAATCCGGTCAATGCACGTTCGGCAGCAGAAAATCTTGGTTTTGGATTCTACTGTGCAAACGGTCAGGAAATAATTAATGACACGCGTACAAATACGATATTCATAGCAACGCGTCATGATACACATGCCGGATTTGTACTTGATTCCCTAAAAGCCGGTAAACCTGTATTTGTTGAGAAGCCCCTTGCAGTTAATCAGGCGGAACTTGATAATATAAGAACAATACTTGATGAGAAAGGCGGTAGTCTCATGGTTGGGTTTAACCGCAGATTTTCAAAGTCTTTCAGGACAATCAAGGAATTTTTCAACGGAAACAGTGACCCCTTGTTCATTAATTATCGTGTCAATGCCGGATTTATACCTAAATCTCATTGGGTACAGCAATCGGAGCAGGGCGGGAGAATTGTCGGAGAAGTCTGTCATTTTATTGACTGCATGGTTTATCTTACATCAGCAAAACCCGTGAATATAGCTGCTTCGGCAATATCATCTAAAAATTCAGAATTGACTGATGAGGATAATGTTTCAATCACAATCAAATTTTCAGACGGTTCAGTTGGAAATATAAATTATATTGCGTGCGGCGGCTCGGGACTTCCCAAAGAATACTGTGAAATACATTCCCAAAGAAAATCTGCTGTCATGAATAATTTTGAGAATGTTGAATTGTATTCGGGTGATTCCAAAAAAATTATAAATACCGGCGGAAAAAAGGGTATTGATGAGGAAGTAGAATTGTTCATCCAATCTGTCAAAAATGGCAAGGAAATGCCAATTAGTTTTATGGAAATATATTCAGTTACAAAAGCATGTTTTGCTGCAGTCGAATCTTTAAGAAACGGTAAAGTTGTTGATTTAGAATTATGAAAATAATAATCGGTGAATTATGAAATTGAGATTTTTTAGAATAGTATTTTGTCTGTTGTCATTCCTGTTATCAGCAACTTATAATTTGCCTGCGCAGTTAAGTCAGGATTATCTGAAAATTCTGGTACCATCGGAAAGCCGTTTTGTTACTGATTTAAGCGGCAGTTGGCAGCGATCCGAAGATATGAGTGAATGGAAAACCGTAAGATTGCCGCTTTCAGAACAGGTTGATGACAAAATAATTTATAAAAGATTTGTAAAAATACCCTCGGAAATGACCGATATTTACTCTTGGCAATTGTATTTTCTCGGTATTGACCATCAAATAGAAGTTTACTGGAACGAACAGTTCATCGGGCGGTTTGTCGGCTCAATGGTTCCTTTCAATGTCAGGATACCCGATAATGTAGTCCGAAACGAAACCAATGAGATTCGTCTTGTTGTAATTCCGGCAGAAAGCAAGGTTAAGCAAATCAGTAATCAGCATCTGAATGCAAAAAGAAGTTTTACCGGTATTTTAAGAGAAATTTTGCTGGTCGGTACTCCTCAATCCTGGATATCGGATATTAAACACAACATTAAACTTAAAGGACAAAACGCAGCCGACCTGAATGTTAAGATAAGCATATCATCCGCCGAAATAAAGAATTTAGTAAAAAGGCTTAAAGTCAAAGACTCAATAAACATTAAGACAAATGATAAAATGTCGCTGACTCTTTTTGCAGAATTAAAAAAGCAGAATTCCGGTGAAATAATTTCCAGTGCTACATCAAGAACTTTTGTAATTGAAAGCGACCGTACGATTGTTGAGGGCATTTCTTTGTCTGTCAGCGGTATTAATCTTTGGGATGTAGAATCACCTGAATTGTACGATTTAGTTGTGAAGATGAAGAGAAATGATGTTGTTATAGATGATTATTCAATTCCTGTCGGATTTAGAACAGTTCGCACTGCTGCTGACGGCGAATCTTCTTTTTTGCTGATGAACGGTCAGACCTTAAAGATTAAAGGTGTCAGTTATATAGAGGATTACAAGAATGTAGGTCAATCTTTATCTCCTGCAAAAATGAAAAAGGATATTGAGCGTATCAAAAAACTAGGAGCAAATACTGTACGATGCAAATACAACCCTCCATCTCCTCTTTTTGTGCATCTTTGTAATACAAACGGTTTGCTGCTTATGGTTGAATTGCCGGTATATGATGTTCCTTCGGAGATAATTAACCTTGATGAAATACGCGTACACATGCAAAACCTGGCTAAGCAGTTTGTTATGAGATATGAAGGAAGTCCTTCAGTTTTTGCATGGGGATTGGGTGAAGGTGTTGATGAAAGTAACGAAAAATATCAAATTTATTCTGAGTCACTTTTAAAATTATTTTCTCAGGATTCTGAAAAACTGAAATACAAAATTGTACCACATGGTATATCAAAGATTTTTACCGACGGCTTCGATTTTATCGGTTATTCCGATATCAGGCAAAATATTGATTTCGCTCAGATAAACAGCGAATTTAAAAGAATACAATCTTTGGTTGACGGAAAACCTCTTTTTATGGCGTTTGGTTCTGAAATTAAAATTAATAATCATAATGGATATTCAGACCCGCTTTCAGTCGAATTTCAGGCTTATAATATTCTAAATTCTTATAAAATTGTAGAGAAAAATAAAGGTGCCGGATGTATCGTAAATACATTCAATGATTATCTCCAGAATAAACCTGCACTGACTACAAATAATGAATTAAGATACATTCAAACAAGCGGCTTATTAGACAGAAACAGAAATGAAAGATTGTCATTTTCGACAGTTCAGGCTCTGTTCAATAATGAAAAGGAACCTCTGCTGAACGCCGGCAGCTTTACGCGGACTACACCCGTTATATATCTTATCTGCGGAATATTACTTGCAATAATGCTTATATTTTTGATAAACAGATTTCGCAGGTTCAGAGAGTATATGTTCCGTTCGATTCTGAGACCTTATAACTTTTATGCAGACATTCGTGACCAAAGAATAATATCAAGTATCCAAACACTGCTTTTGGGAATTGTTCTCGCGGCTACAGTGGGTATTTACCTGTCATCTATTCTGTATTATTTCAGAGACAGCGAAATTCTTGAGTATTTTCTGATGATAACTCTGCCATCCAATTCAATAAAAGAAATAGTATTTAATCTTATTTGGATGCCGGAATTGTCATTTATTGTAATATCACTTTCAAGTTTTACTCTTGCATTCATTACAGCCGGGATTATCAGAGTATTTGCTATTTTATCACGTGCAAGGGTATATTGGAATGACTGCATGACAATTTCAATATGGTCAGCTTTACCGGCAATAATTCTACTACCGATTTCGATAGTTTTAATAAGATTATTAGTACTTTCCCCGGGAATAATCTGGTTTTTCCTATTTATTTACATTGCAACGAGTATCTGGACAATTGCAAGGCTGCTGAAATCAATTTCCGTAGTTTTTGATGTACCTATAATTCGTTCATATTTAATAGGTGCCGCAATAATAATCATTGCAATTGGTGCTCCATTGGGTTATTATCATGTTAAATATTCATTTTTTGCGTATTCAAATTATTTTTGGGACGTTTTGTTGGGTTAATTTGAGGATTAAAAAATGCACTATATAATTGAAGATTTGAATTTATTCAGAAAAGGAAAAGTCCGGGAAGTATATGATTTAGGAGAGCAGATGCTGTTTGTTGTATCCGACAGGATTTCTGCATTTGATGTCATAATGAATCAGGGCGTTCCCGACAAAGGCAGCATACTTACTGCAATTTCCGAATACTGGTTCCGAACTACCGAAAGCATTATACCAAATCATTTTATCAGCTCCGATGTTGATGATTATCCAAAGTCGTTTGGATTGGAAAAACATAAGGAAATGCTTGCCAATCGCTCTATGCTGGTAATGAAAGCCAAACCGCTCGCTGTTGAATTTGTCGTTAGGGGATATCTTGCAGGAAGCGGCTGGAAGGAATATAAAAATAACGGAACAGTTTGCGGAATCAGCCTCCCCACAGGACTTGAAGAATTTTCCAGACTGCAGGAACCGATTTTTACACCGGCAACTAAAGCTGATACAGGTCATGATGAAAATATATCTTATGAGCAATCTGCCGAAATATTAGGTTCGGAAGCCGCTTCATATCTGAAGGATAAATCCATTCAACTCTATAATTACGCCCATGCAGAACTTGATTCGAAGGGTATAATTCTTGCTGATACAAAATTTGAATTCGGAACTGACAGTTCGGGAAGATATATTTTAATAGATGAAGCACTTACACCGGATTCATCACGATTTTGGTTGAAATCACATTACTCGCCCGGTGTTCTGCAGATGAATTTTGATAAACAGGTTTTACGCGATTATCTTGAAACTCTTGAATGGAACAAACAGTATCCGCCTCCGCTGCTGCCTGATTATATAATTGAAAAAACAAGAAATAAGTACATTGAAGCTTATGAAATGATTACAAATAAAAAGTGGCTCGAAAATAAATGAAGGATTCAGGTTTTTCATTAGAAAGTAAGTCTGACAGTTTCATAGATATAAAACTGCTTTTAATAGTTTCCGTACTTGTTGGTTTTGGAATATTATCTTTATACAGTGCCACTTATGCCTCAAATATGCAGGAATCATTCTCGCGGCAATTAGTATCACTGGGTTTCGGTATTGCCGGCATGCTGATATTAACATTCATGCCGAAAAATTTTATGAGAAATCTCTCTATAGTTTTTTACGGCGGCTCAATCATTTTGTTGATTCTGGTGCTTTTTATCGGTGATGAAATTTACGGTACAAAGGGATGGCTCAGGTTTGGGGGCTTTTCTCTCCAGCCTGCCGAATTTGCCAAATTCGGAATAATAACAATGCTTGCATACTTTTTGTCATCAAAAGGTATTGAGATTACTAACCTCAGAGACTTTTTTATTGCCTCAGGTATTGTTCTGCTGCCGTTCATTCTTGTTTTTCTCCAACCGGACCACGGAACTTCTTCTGTATTTCTTGCAATACTTTTGGGTGTTCTCTTTTGGGCAGGTTTTAATACATTCCTTTTGTTTTTTCTTGTTTCCCTTCCCTTTATTGTAATATTATCATTAAAAGGTGTTTGGTTTATGCTTGGAGGTGTGACTGTTTTTACAGTTTTTACACTTTTGTTCAAAACAGGCTGGTTGTCGAAGGGAATAGTTATAACTGTATTTATTGCTATCGGATATATCGGACCTTTGATTTATAATAATTTACAGGAACATCAAAAAGCCAGAATTGAAACTTTTTTGAATCCGGGTGCCGACCCCCGCGGTCAGGGTTATAATGTAATACAGTCAATGATGGCAGTTGGCAGCGGCGGAGTTACAGGCAAAGGATTTCTTCAGGGTACCCAAACACAACTGAGGTACATTCCAATGCAGTGGACAGACTTCATTTTTTCTGTACCAACTGAAGAATTCGGATTCGTGGGGGGCATAACAATTATTGTTTTCTTTGGATTATTCTTACTGAGGTCGGTAGATATTGCAAATGAAGCCGATGACAAATTCTACAGCATTGCGGCTTATGGTATATGCTCAGTATTCCTTTATCACACAATAATCAATATCGGAATGGTAATCGGTTTAGTGCCTGTAATGGGGATACCACTGCCATTTTTGAGTTATGGCGGTACTTCTCTTATAGTAAATCTCGCTTTTGTCGGCTTTCTGCTCAATGCGTTCAGAAACCATAGAAGAAAACGTTTGATTTAAATTTTTTAGTATATGATTGCATACTTAATATTATATAAAAGAGATAAGTTCTGAATTACTAAAAATACTAACCTTTCAGTATCATTTTCAAAATCAAGTTAAAATATCAAAAAACTCATAAAAAAAGCTGTCTTTGACAATCAACATTTTTATGGATTGAATTATTGTTATACCTTGGACCAATGAGGTAATTGTAAGGATTAGGTTTTCATAAATCCTGAGTATTAATAAGAATCCGCAGAATATTATTCTCCTTTCTTAGAATTTATAACCTATCAATTATTCTACATTTTAATAAAATAATTTAACTTATAAAATTATTTCTGTAACATTTTCAAACTTCATGTGTTATTATTGTGAAAATATTGACAACAAATAAAAAGTTTAAATGTGCTAAAGTTAAACTTCATGTTATTCTTATGTCATGTTTTGATTTGACTTAAAAATTAATGGTTTTATTATGAGAAAATTATTTTTTTTTGAATAGAAAGTGAGGAAAGTAAGATGAAATATTTTACTATGAGTATTTACTTGAAAGTTTTGCTGGGTATAATAATAATTCTTTATTTTTTATTAAATTCAGTCAATACTTTTTGCCAGGACAAATGGGAAACCATTAACAGTCCTTCAAATGAAAATGCAATGTCTCTGTTTGTAAGCTCTGATAATATTTTCTTTTTCGGAAGCGGACAAGGCATAAAATGGAGTTCCGATAACGGTAACAGTTGGAATAATACAACTTGCGAAAGCGGCTGGGCTCACTCAATATTTGATTTTAAAGAAGACAGTCAAGGCAGAATATATGCAGTTGCTGCGAGCGGAGTATTCAAATCAACCGACAAAGGAAAGAGATGGTCAATGGTGAAGGATGATTATATGGTCAGGCAGATTGAATTAGACGAAAATGACAATCTGTATATAACATCAAGTACACAGCAGGGGGAGTACAAATTACAATACAGTTCAAACCACGGTCAAAATTGGAAAGTGATTACTCCTAAAAATCAAACAATTGAATTTTTAACTTTAAAAGTAATTAACAGTAGTCTTATGGTCTTGTCAATCGGCGCAGACCTGCTTTATTCAAACGATAAAGGTGAGACTTGGGAATTAGCAGGCGAAGTTGACGAACATTTCAATTTCAATTCAATTATCAAGACAAAAACAAACATAATAGCCAATTCCTTTTATCAAAATTTTAATCAAGGACTTTTTGAATCTACCGACGGGAAAGCATGGCATAAGATGACAACAATCCCGGAATCAAATTATTTCAGATGGATTAAATATAACACTCAGGCAGATGAAATATATAGCTTTGATTTCATTTCGGGTATAAACAAAAGCGGCGGCGATGGAATGAATTGGATGAATTTTAATGATGGCTTGCCTTCAGGTATTTTTGTATATGATATTGCATTCGGTAAAGATGGATTTATTTATGTGTCAGCATCAGATCAGCATGTTTATCGCAGAAAGTCAACTATAAATTCCATAAATAATGATAATGTTTATTTGGAACCGGTTTTTAATGTTTACCCTAATCCTGTAATAGATAATTTGATTATTGAAATTAATAATAAGGAATATTTTATTACTGAGAACATCGAAATCTTTAATATAAACGGCAGGGTAATTCAGAATGAAGGTATGATACAATATCCGGGAAACAGAATAAAAATATCAGCTTTAAATTTAAACTCCGGGATTTATTATTTAAGAATTCGATTAAATAATAAGTATTACTTTAAACCTTTTCTAGTCCTTAAATAGTAACAGTTTTAATCTTGCATTTATAATATTTTAGAATTATTTAAAGTGAAAAATAATATGCTAAATTTTAAAAATAGGGATTGTTTTATTGAAAATATCATAAAAATGATTGTTATTTTAATTATGACAATTATCATCAGTAACTTATATGCTTTCGGACAAAGTAAAGGTACATTCACTGAACAAATTATTGTTAATAATAATCAGGTTAATTTATATTACTATGTTCCTGAAAATTATAATCCGAATACAAAATATACTTTAATTAACGGCTTACCGAATAACCCGGCTTTTGGTAAAACATCCTCAGAGCAGATGGGACCTATAGCTGAAGTACTGCAATCAATTTTTGTCTGCCCGGATTATACTAATGAATCATTATACTGGAATAATGATTTGATAAGTTCGGCGATCAACCATGCAAAACAGAATTATAATATTGATAACAGTAAAATAATTATGACGGGATATATCCATGGTGCGAAGTTTATTTTTAACTGGGGTGTCGGGCATAATCAGGAAATAACAGGTATGATAGGTTATGCGCCGGATTTGTCGAATTTCAATATTGAACCGGATATAATTAAAAAACTACCCTTAGGACTAATTGCCGGCAGTGAAGATGTTTGGAAAATGTATCCTGATGAAGTTTATAAAACTTATCAAAATAATAACGGAAAATGCAGATATATTATAAAAGATGGCGTTGACCAGATGGGACCTTACTATACGAGTCCGGAATTCATCAGCGACTGGATAGAGTGTTATAATTATATAATCAGCAATACTCCAGCCGGTCTTGATGATTATACTTCTGATATTAAATTACGAATTACTCCCAATCCTTACCAAAATGAGACTGTGATATCATTGACAGGATTATTGGGGAACATTTGCGTATCACTGTTTGATTGTATAGGTAACGAAGTTGAAACTCTTTATTCAGGTTATAATCAAAATAATTATTTTGAAATTAGACTTGATAAAGGGAAAAAAGTAAACGGTGTTTATTATCTTAAAGTTAAATCTGAAAAAATTACATTAATGGAAAAAATCATTATTATGAAATAAATACAGTTATTTTTTTTAATTATAACTTAGAAAATTTATAAACAAATTTGGAGGGCAAAATTAAATGAAAATGGAGAAAAAAACTTGTCAAATAATAGATATTATTAAATCTATTTTCTATAAAACTTCATTCTTATTTTTATTGGTATTTACATTTTGGAATTGTTGTGGAGATAATCCGATTGAGCCTAAACAGGAGGACAAGGGAGAATATACAATTCAAGCAAAATATCAAAGTATCAGAAGTTATCCTGAGGGGGGCGGTATTTTTATTATCAGTATTATACCGCAGAATGATTTTGCAGGTACAGTAAAATTAAGATTAGAAGCTGACCCTGCTTTAAAAGCTTCTTTAAAAAAATCCGATTTAGATAATAACAATAGGGTAGCTGAAATTATCATTAGCCCTGATAAAAATATTGAAATTAATAATTATATAATTTCAATAATTGCGACACATTCCGGAAAAGAAAAGAGAGTACAAGTTGAGGTGGAATTGTTCGATTGGACTCAGGGCGGTATCGAAACAGCATTGATTAAAAGGGATGAATTTAAAAAATGGCTGGTATCACAAAATTCAAAGTATAATTCAATCTTCAATCAACCGGACAAATTTTACCATACTTATCCACAAATTCTAATCGTTGAACACTATACATTTCTAACGGATGATTATGAAGTAAGAATTTGCTATCACGTGATGGTTCCGCCTGATGATTGGTCATTTATTCGTATCAGAAAGCGAAATTCGCTTGAGGCTGAATTTGCAGCGAAAAGGGAATCAAACGGAACTATAAAATCAATTCCGCTGACTGAATATCCGACTCTCTTTGGTTACTGATTATATTTTAATTAATAAAATTATGTGCAAGATATACTTAAACAAGTTTTTTAAATAATTATCAAATTATAGGTTAAATATGAAAACAATTGGTTCGGTTTTGATTTGTTTGTTCTTAATTTCAGCTAATCTTTATTCCGGATGGAATAAATTATGCCCGAATTTTAATGAACAAAAGGTAAGGTCAATAGCTGTAAATGGGAGCAGCTATTTTGCTGCTACCTCTAATGGAGTACATTTTTCTTCAAATAACGGAGTTAACTGGCAAAAATTAGGAGGCGGAATTTATAATAACGATATTCGTGCTGTTGCTGTAAGCGGTAATTATGTTTATGCCGGAACTTATGGAGCAGGACTGTATTATTCGACAAATAACGGTCAGAGCTGGGTTAATCCGGATATTGGTCAGGTAGCTTTTGATGTAACTTCAATTGCTGTTTCAGGTAATAAAGTTGCAGTCGGTCACTATGGCGGTGTCTCGCTTTCTGATAACAGCGGATTGACCTGGGAAGAAATCGGTCCGCCTTTTACCAGCGCGTATAGTTTGATATTTTACAATAATACTATCATCGCAGGTACATATAAGGGATTATATATTTATTCCGGCTCAGAATGGAAAGAATCCAATAACGGCTTACCGAATAATAAAATTATTACTTTGGCTGGGGGGAATAATATTATTTGGGCAGGAACCGAAGGCGCCGGTGTTTATAAATCAACTGATAACGGCAATAGCTGGTCTGCTGCAAATAACGGGATAAATTATATGACAATTAACTCTATTACAGTTGATGGAGATAAAGTATTCGCCGGCACAAAGACAAACGGAATATATTTCTCAAATGATGCCGGTGCAATTTGGAATAGTGTAAATGAAGGATTAACCAATTTATCGGTTTATTCTTTATATATAAACGGTACTGATATTCTTGCAGGTACGGAAACAGGCGGAATTTTCAAAGCAAATCTCAGTGATTTCGAACCAAGCAGCATAAATGATAAAGTTTCTGAATATAAATTGATTGAATCGTATCATTTATATAAAGATGAAATTAGTATCGAATTAAATAATATTGATAACGGAGAAATTAAAATCGGGATTTATAATGTACTTGGATTTGACATTTTAAACGAATTCTATAAAAATAAGGATTATAAATTTCAAAATAATGTCAGTATTAATACAAGCAGTTACCCGAATGGTGCTTATTTTCTGTTAATTCAGGTAAATGAGAAATCTGAATGTATAAAATTGATGGTTGAATAATTATTTATATCTGAAAATTTTGGATGGAATAAATTAATGAAAAAGTTATTATTATTATCTTTGGTTATATTATTAAATATAATTACAGTGTACGCACATTCCGGCGATTCAATAAATGTTAAATATGGCTCCACACCGGTTATTGACGGGATAATATCACAGGGAGAATGGGATGATGCCGCGTTTGTTAAAGTCGGAAGTATTGGCGGAGAAATATATTTCAAACACGATATGACTGATTTATATGTTGCATTTTCTGATGATTTGAAATACTCATTTTCGACAGGGATATACTTTGACAAAATGCATATTGGTGGTTCGAACCTGCAATCAGGTCATCTATGGCTTCATGGTTCGGCGAGTCAATGGGAATGGATTGGTTCGGATACTTCATGGCAGAAAGAAATTCCTGCCGGATGGATTTATAAAGCCAATGAAGCAAATGAATACAAAATTTCGCTCTCCAAATTGGGAGTCACCGGGAATACGAACCAAAAAATGGGTGTACTTTTTAGTTTTCTTGATTGGAGTTCAGGATACGAAATTACATTTCCCGAAGGCGGTATTAATAATTGTACCAATCCTGAATCATGGGCTGATATTACCTTTTCATTTTCAACAGGTATAGAGGAAAAGCATAATTCCGTAGATATTATTTCTTCTATAAACTACTACAACGATATGTTATTTATAAAATTAAATGACAACTTAAATACAGGCATTGAAATACTAAATATCCATGGGCAGATTATGCAAAGTATGAATTTTCAAACTACGAGTGTTGAAATTGATGTCAGCAATTTACCGCGGGGAGTTTATTTTGTGAAAATCAAGACAGGATTAAATACGGCACTAAAATCTTTTCTTTTAATATAAAATCGGCACGTTAAATCTAAATAATTTTTCTGTTAATAACGGTTTTTTACAAAACAATACACTAAATCAACTATCCTAATCCAATTTAAAAAATCGGCTTAGGATGATTTTATTACCCCTGTGTTATAGGAATAGTTAAAATTTATTATAATATAGTAGTAATAAAATCATACCGTCAGTTATTATCTATTATCATTCTGCTCATGATAACTTGGGAATTCTTTTGCTGTAATTCCACAAAATTACTGCTAAAATTGTTACGGTTAATTGAGCTGCAATTGTCTCAAAAGTAGGAAAGATTCCAAGGATTGAAATGTCGAAATATTCCCATCCTGGAAGATTCGTAACGCTCGAAAAACCGCTTTCCTGAAATGCACGGATTCCTTTTCCGGCTATTACAACAGACAGGACGACCATTATTACAGCCGAATATTTGAATAACTGTCTGATTGGCAGTTTTGAAGCGTATATTAACCCGATTCGTGCTAAAATCAATACAAACACTAATGAGATTGCTGCACCGGTGTACATTCCGGTTTTTCCCTCTGGACTGACATCTATGTTTACGGCAGACAAGAAAATTGCCGATTCAAAAGCCTCTCTGAATACGACAACGAATGACACGATAGCAAGTCCAATCATATTTTTGCCGTCAACAAGTTTTATAATCTTTTTTTCAATAAATTCCTTCCATTTTTTAGCGGCAGTTTTGCTGTGCAGCCAGAATCCGATATATAAAAGCAAAATCACTGCAATAACTGACCCGATTCCTTCGATTAATTCACGACTTTGTGCTCCGAATGAAATAATCAGATTAATTGCAAACATACTGATTAATCCTGTAACCAATGCTGTTATCCATCCTCCGTGTACCCAAATCCTGGCTTTATCTGCATTGATTGATTTTAGTACGCCGAGTATTGTTATTATAATCAGAAAAGCTTCAATTCCTTCTCTAAGTATTATAGTTGCTGCCATTAAAAATGCAAACCAGAATGTATATTGATTGTTGCCTAATTGAGTTGATGCGCTATTTATCAGTGTCTTTGCCCTGCTGATGTCTTCCTGAATCACAGCAAGAGGTTTTTTGCCGTTGATATCCGAACGCAGCTTGAACATTATAGATTCCAAATCATGATTTAATTTTGAATCAATGGACTGTAATTGCTTTTCAAAAGGTTCGATTCCCTGCAGATAAGATTGTAAAGCCATATCGCCTGCATTTCCGTAATCATTCTTTTCATAATAACTTAAAGTTTTATCCAAAAATGTAATTGCTATGTCTATTGAAACTTTATTGCCGGCTTGATTCCTGTACAATCGCAATCCGGCTAAATATTTTTCACTTTCACCTGAGGGGAATTTATTTCTCAGTAACTTGTCGGGCATTGTTGCAGTTTCTTCCAGAGACACAAATGCAGCACCTTTTTTATAAAATTCAAGTAGTTCTTTATCTGATAAATCTTGCTTATTTTTATAACGCAGACTGCTTACATAAAATGCAGCATCCCAAACTTCCTCATCTGAGAGCAGATTGAAGGGTGGCATAGCAGTACCCGCGATACCAAGTCTCATAGTATTATATATTTGAAGCGGCGAAATTGAATTCATCAAATTTTCATCTAAGAAATTTGATGGTTTGGGATTCAGGTTCTTTATTATTTCGCCATTCCCGTCACCCTTATTTCCATGACAGGATGTACAATTCTGTTGAAAAACAACTTTACCCTTTGTAATATCGGGCCAATTTGAAGGCGAAATACGAATTAATTTTAACTTAAGAATTTCTGATTTAATTTGATTTGATAAAACGAAGATACTATCCTTATCCGATTTATCAGCAATCATTTTTTTTAAAGTAAGCAAGTTGTTATTTAATATGGCAGAATTGCTTATTTTGTGAATTTGGGAAATATTTTCAAACAATAAAACTGCTTTGCCTGCAAATTCATTCATTTCTGCAAATTCATCGGAATTTATAACTTCTCCCTTTAGTACAGCATTATGATAATCGCTGCCTATATAGTCAAGAAGATTTATAAATGTTCTTACATTTCGTTCCTGACTGCTTTCCTGAGAAAAAATACTAAATGAACAGCATATAAATAACAAGATAATTGAGAATACTTTCATGAAATTTTAGATGTCTAAATATGATTAAATACAATACAAAAATAATATTTTATTATAACATAAAAAATATATTTGTTGCAATTAAAATCTTTGTAAAATTAATTATAATGATGAATGGATGGCTGCATAGGGTTGAAGCCCGATGTTGCAACAGGCTGCTTTAGCTGTCTGTATCGCAGGTTCAATTCTGCTGTCGGATGCCGGTCAATGATTAAAGAAAAATCAATTGTGTTAATTGAAAAAAGGACTTGCGGAATATTATCTGCAAGTCCTTTTAGAATCTTAAGTTCAATTAATTGTTATGCTTTCTTTTTTGTCTTAATCGGACTGAAAATAACTGATAAGTTTCTTCCTTCCATTTTGATAGGTGAATCTACTTTGGCAACATCCAGCATTTCCAGAACAAAACGCTCAAGGAGTTCTTTACCTATTTCCTGATGAGTAATTTCTCTTCCGCGAAACATAACTGAAGCCTTTACTTTATTGCCTTCTTCGAGGAAATCTTTCGCATGACGCGCTTTAAAGTTGAAGTCGTGAACGTCGGTTCTCCATTTAAATCTAATCTCTTTCATCAACTGCTGCTGCTGATTCTTTTTGGCTAACTTTTCCTTTTTCTGAATTTCATAAGAAAATTTTCCAAAATCAATAATCTTACAAACAGGTGGTTTTGCTTGAGGTGCAATTTCGACTAAATCTAATTCTTTTTCTTCTGCAATTCTCAGTGCTTCGCGTGTTTGCATAATTCCGAGCATATTGCCTTCGGGGTCAACCACCCTAATTTCAGGCACCCTGATTTCATGGTTGATTCTGTGAGTCCGCTGTGGTTCTCTGCTGCCTTTAATGGTTACAGATGGTGCAAAATAAATAGACTTCAAATATTCCTCAAAAAGTAATTAAATAATTTAGTTTGAATATGCTTTCATTAGCAAAATACAAAATTAACTATAATAGTTTGTTTATCCAAATTAAATTAGGCTATCTCAATTTATTATAATTATAATAAAAATTAAAAACCCAAATATCAAAATTGGATAAATAACATAAATTATTGACGTTCGTAGTAATTAACTATTTCAGAACAATAGGTTTTCAACTACAATTAAAATCTAAAAACTAATATTTTCAAATTGCCTGACTTATTTTTGTCGTTTATTTTTTAACAACCTTTTATTATTATATGAAATAATTAAAAAGAATACTACTGTTGAAATAATACCACCCATCAGTACATCATAACCAATCTCTTTGAATTCATCACCGAAAATGAACACCTTAACTATTGTGACTACAATGGTGAACACAATGAAATATATAACGTATTGCAGCCATTTGCTCTTTAAATTCATAATTCTCCTTTTATAATTTCTTAATCAAAATCCTGCCGTCAACTGCAATCACGGAGTCAGATTTTCCTAAAAGAGGATTTAGGTCGAGTTCCATAATTTCCGGCGCAGCATCAAGAAGGGCGGATAATTTAACAACTATATCTGCAAACATTTCCTGATTAACACCTTCACGTTTGCGGACACCTTCCAAAAGTTTATAAGATTTTAGCTCGGACATCATTTTCAGAGCTTCTTTTTTGCTGACAGGAGCAAGGTCAGACGTTACATCTTTAAGCACTTCAATAAATATTCCGCCAAGACCGAGAAGCACAATATGACCAAAATCTTCTTCATATTTTGCACCGACAAACAGTTCAGTACCGTTAAGCATTTGCTGAAGCATAACACCGGTAGCATCAGGAATTTTCATCATCCTGTCATATTCTTCGGCAATAATATCCGGATGACGAATATTTAGAACGACTCCGCCGACATCTGTTTTGTGAATTGGTCCAACAACTTTCATTACGAGCGGGAATCCTAATTCTTCAGCATATTTCAGAGCTTCTTTTTTTGTGACAGCGGTTTTCTCCTGAACTCTGGGAATTCCGGCTGCATCAAGAAGAATCTGGATTTTATCCGGATGAAGATAACCGTCCTCGGAGTTGTCAATTACATCCCTTATGGTTTTTCTGTCAATTTCAGGAAGAATAAATTCATCAGCCGGCGGTGCTGTATTGTAAACTTTTGACAATGCAGAACCGAGAGCAACTTCATCAGTAAAATCAATTCTGCCGAGTGATAAGAAATGTTTGACTGCTTTTTCTGCCTGTACGACAGACGGCAGACAGGGATATATTGGTTTTTTGCACCATTTCATCTTCTCGTGCAGTACATCATATACTCCAGTTACATCAAACATTCCTGTCGTACCGAAAATAACAGCGGAGGCATCTATATTGTCAAACTCTCTGTCAACATATTCCAGAATTGTGCCAAGCTGGTCGGCATTTCCGGTAGCAAGGAAATCTATCGGATTTGATACCGATGAGCCGTGATGCAGAAGTGAAAGCAATTCATCTGCAGCCGGTCCCTCAATTTTAGGAACATTAAAACCGCCTTTTGCAAGTGTATCTGTGAGCATCACACCCGAACCTCCGGCGTGAGTAATAACTGCAATATTTTTGCCTGTAATCGGCTTATGCAGAAGAACACCGCCGACATATACCAACTCCTGACGTGAATAGCATCGAACAATGCCTGCTTTGCGGAACAGAGCTTCAACGGCTGTGTCCGAACCTGCCAATGCACCCGTATGTGATGAAACAGCCCGTGAACCGGCTTCTGTTGTACCTGCTTTGATTGCTGCTATACGGCAGCCTTTTTTTATTAGTGAGCGGCTGTGCTTCAGTAGTTTAGCCGGGTTATGTATTTGTTCGATATAAAATAATTTTACCTTTGATGAAGTGTTCGGGTCAAAAGTTTCATCCCAAAATTCAAGAACTTCTTCTACTCCAATCTGGGCGCTGTTACCAACAGAGAAAATGCTGTTGAACATCAATCCACGCGGTACTGCCATTTCGAGTATAAAACAAATAGTAGCCCCAGAACCTGATACAAGGTCGCAGCCTTTACTGCTTAGCTGTGGTATCAGTCCGGCAAATACTCCTTTATAACTTTGAGTCAGAACCCCTATACAGTTAGGTCCGATAAGCGACCCGCCCACACTTTCGACTACTTCGGCAATTTTATTTTCGAGTACTTTTCCTTTTTCGCCAAATTCACTGAATCCTGCAGAAAGGATAATAAAAGCCTTTGTACCTTTCTCTTTTGCAAGAATTTCGACAGTATGAAGGGCTGCCTTTGCAGGAATTGCGAGTATTGCGAGTTCGGTCGGTTCGATATCCGAAACGGATTGATAGCATTTAGTTCCTTGCACACTTACTTCTTTAGGATTAACTACTGATAATCTGCCGCGATAACCGCCTTCAATGATATTTTTAAGAATTTTTCCGCCGGGCTTTTCAACATCGTTTGAGCCGCCAATAATTACTATACTTTTCGGATTTAGAAGTTCATTTACAATCATTATATAATTCCTGATACAATTTTTTTAAAATCAATAAAAATTAAAATACAATTTAATAAAATTTAGACAAATAAAACCGAAAAAAACACATTTTATCAAATCATGCTTACATCAAGTTTAATTTTCAAAAAACTATTTCAAATTATGTAAATTAATTTTATGTAATATATTTATTTATTTCAAGTTCTCAAAATCAAATATGCAAGGTAACTTTTTATTCTTCACATTTGTAGACTATATGAAATATAAAAAGATGAAAAATAATCTGTTTTAAATAAATATTATGTTATTAAAATTGATTAATTTTGTATCGTGAAAAAGTTTAAAATACTTAGATATCTTATTGATACGGAAATTATAAAGGATTATATCTTATGCGGTTGATATTATTGGCTCCGCCGGGTGCAGGAAAGGGAACTCAGGGTGCATTTATACAGAAAAAGTATCACGTGCATCAGATTTCGACCGGTGATATATTGAGAGAGCATATTATCAGACATACAAAATTAGGTAAACTTGCAGCAAAATATATGGATGCAGGAGAACTTGTACCCGATGACCTGATATTAGATATGCTGAATAAGGAAATTGTCAAAGATAAATATTCAAAAGGTTTTATGCTGGACGGTTTCCCGAGAAATTTTGAGCAGGCTGAAGAACTGGATCTGATACTTGATGAAGACGGTTTAGATATTAGTGCTGTTCTGATTTTGAATGTTCCGAAAAGAGAATTGGTAAGCCGGCTGTCTGCAAGAATTTCCTGTCCATTGTGCGGCAGGACATATCATCTGATATTTCATCCTCCTATTGTTGCGGACAAATGTGATGAACCCTGCGGAGGCATTTTGTTCCAAAGACCCGATGATAATAGAGAAGCAATAATCAACCGGCTAAAGATTTATGAAACTAAGATTACCAAACTCGTTGATTATTACGAAATGCAAGGTCTTGCAAATAATATTGATGGTGTCGGAGGCGTTCACGATGTTTTTCAAAGAGTACAAAAAGTATTGGATACTTTGTAAACTTTAATGTTAAATAATTTTGTTAGGAATATTTATGATTTTAGATTTCCTTAACTGAATTTATATTCTGCTTAAACGACTTATTGAAAAGACTGTTGCAGTTGACATTTTTCGTTATATTTCATATATTTAAGNAATATTAAGGAATAATTCTTTATTTTTGTTACTTAATTATATTTAATTTTTTAATTTATTATATTTTGAAAAATCATGAATAACAATATTGGAGAATAATTGTGAAAAGAACAGTAATTTTAATCGCTGTGTTTCTGCTTGGTGCGGTATTGTTCCAAAGTTTTCAGTGCTCATCACGAAACATAACGACTGCCAAGGTAAAAATCAAGAACCAGCAGTTTGATGAAGCTATTGAATCCCTGAATAAAGAGCTTGCATTAAATCCGAACAGTGATGAAGCTCTATCCCTGCTTGCAGATGTTTATTATCAAAAGCATGACAAAAGACAGGCAGCTAAGTATGCACTTAAAGCAATCGAAGTATCTAAAAATCCTGAAATTATTTCAACTGAGAGAAAACTTATCAATACTCTTTGGGTTGAATCCTATAATACAGGTTCTCAATTTTACAGTTCATATCTGGCAAACAAAAATGAGGCTTTGCTGGATTCTGCACTTGATAATTTCAAAATCGGTTCTGAATTGATTCCTGAGTTTTTGGAATTCTATAATATGACAGGTATCGTTTATGAAGCAAAAAATGACAATAAATCTGCCATAAACAGCTATCTTGAATTTGTAAAGGGATTTGACAAGAATTACCAGTATGGTTTGAAGAATGGCTTATACAACAATATGCCGAGAGAAAAAATGATTTCTAAACTTGGAAATCCCAAATTAGTAATGCCTGATTTAAATTCAAAAGGCGATTCGGTAATTACTGATTATTTTGAGCCGGACGGCAAAGAACTCTATATTTTCTCTGAGAGAACAGACGGAAAGATGCTCGTGACAGGCTGGAATTACAATCCGCCATCACAATGGCTTCCCTCGGAAAGAAAACTTAGAATGGATATTAATACTGCTCCTTTAGGGATTTTAGCACAGCATTATTATACCGAAAAGGATTTGGAGAAATCTCTTAAATATATCAAAATGATTATTGATCTTGAGCCTGACAATAGTAACGCGTATTCTTCGATGGTTGGTCTTTATCAGGAGTTGGGAAAAACTGACGAAGCCGTCAAAACCATTCAGGATCTAATAAAGGCAGAACCGAAAAATGAGCTTTATGTTACTCAACTGGCTGATTTATATCATAATCTGATGAAATATGATGAATCTATAAAAACTTATCAGCAGGCTTTGGAAATTAATCCGAAATTTGACAGAGCTAACAGAAATCTTGCTTCTGCTTACAAAAATCGTGCTGTTGAAAAGCAAAAAGCCGAACAGGACAAACAGGATAAGAATAAAGCTTACAAAATTGATATGGAAACCTATCTGCCTGATTTGAGACAGTCAGCAAAATATTTTGCAATTGCTCTTCAATCAAAAACATTTGAAAATGATATGATGATTCTTTCAGAACTTGCTAATATTTATCAGGTTCTTGAAGAAAAGGATAATCTGAAGAAAACTGTCAGAAATCTTGAAGCTATCGAGTTTACTATTCCTCAGGACAAGCTGGAGCAGTATTATCTGAATATGGTCAGAATTTATTCTGAAATGGGCGACAACAAAAAGCTCGAAGAAATTCAGAAGAAAATGAAATAATCTTCCTTTAATTCTGTATGAATATTTAAATGCCGGTAAGAGAGAATTACCGGCATTTTTTGTAATGTAATGAATGATATTAAGGGTAAACAGATTATAATATTTCTCTGTTTGTTAAATAACTGTTGAAATATTCATTAAGCTGCTGCTCAATTTCAGGCTTGTGTTTTCGGGGGAAATAAATTTTAGTTGGAAAAGTATTGGTTATATTATAAATTTTTACACCCCATAATTTTTGAGAAACATCACAGTCCCATTCAATTTTGAATACATCTTCCCATTTAATCACAATATCGGCATGAACAAATCCATTCTCGCCAATAGCAAATCTCGTGGAATTGTGAATCCTTGCCGGAATATATATCAGCATCAAACCAAAAGAAACGGGCTTGATAATCTCAAACCCGAGCCCTTTATATATTCCTAAAATTGCAGAACCGACAGCAATCAACCCTCCAAGACCATAGAACAGCCAATTGATATATCTGTTTTTTACGAGTTCAAATCTTTTAACATCAATGAATTTACCGCCTAAAGTTTCCTGTTTTTTCTTTTGGAGTTTCCTTCTGTTATAAGCCGAAAATTCTGAAACTGCTATTGATACTCCAAACAGAACAAGAAATTCAAAACTAAAATCAAAAAACATAAGTATTACTTACCGGTTAATTTCTTGATTTCATTATATAGTACCTTCTCATCACCGGAGGCATATCCGTTATGTTCCCAGACTATTTCCCCTTTACCGTTCAGTAGAAAAGTATGAGGAGGATTATTTACATTCAGCGCCCTGCGTAAATCACTGTTTTCATCCAAATAAACATCAAATTTCCAGTTGCGTCCTTTGATGAAAGGAGCAACCTTGCTGCTGTTACGGGAGTCATCAATTGAAACAGCGATTACTTTTACGCCGGTTTCCTTTTGCCAGTCAGGATATAACTCGTGAATTGTGTTTAGCTCAAGCAGACATGGTTTGCACCAGGTTGCCCAAAAATTTATAACTATAGGCTTACCGTCATTTTCAAAATCAGCAGTAGAAACTTTAGAGCCTTTCAAATTCTTGACCTTTACATCAGGCATTTTTTTGTTTGTCGGTTCTGCGGAGTCCAAAGAACTTATTGTCAGGAAGCAAATTGCAGCCGAGAGAAAGAAAATCGCAAATTTTTTCATATTTAAACCTTTTTTAGTAACTTTTATATATGTTTAAGTGTTATATTGCAGAACGAAAATGTTTCTGTTTTGTTAAACTTTTTAAAATTTAAAAATATGAAAAATTATTTACTTGCAACCATAATATTTTTGATTGGGACAAATTTTGCCCTATCAGGACCACTTAAACTGGTCAATCAAAATGATACAGTATATGGTACAATTGAAATGGATGAACTGATTGCTTATGCACAAGTTCAAAACACTACGAGTAGCGAGGTTTCATTCAATATCAGCATGAGTTTCCCACAATTAACATCCGGTCATGCAGCCGCATTATGCTGGGAAACCTGTTTTTTAGCAACAGACATGCCTTTCACTTCACCTGATACCTATACTTTGTTAGGTGGTGAACTTAGTGTTTTTGCAAAGTTTACAGGACATTTATACCCCTATAAGCTACTGTCTTTAGATCCGTTAGAATATTCTGATCCGGCTCCCGGAACTTCAATTGTCAGATATTCCTATATGCCTGTTGGGAGCACTCCTGATGATTACCTGCATTACGATGTTGTGTTTGTAGTAACCGACCCTACAAGCGTTGTTGATGAAGAAGTTAATTTTAGTATCAGTACAGCTTATCCAAACCCTGCAAATGATTTACTTTATTTGGATTTGGGTAACGGATTCGATAACGATGCGAGCATAAATATCTATGATATTAACGGCAACTGTTTAATTAAGCAGCAAATCAATTCAGGCAGTACTAATGAAGTTGTCAGTGTCAGCGTTTTGCCGGTTGGTTCATATTATCTTAATATTAGAATGGGCAATAAACTTAGAACCAAGAAGTTTAATGTTGTAAGATAATTTATCAGCAGCACATTATTTTAAAATAAAAAGTCTCAAATGTATGAATATCAAACATTTGAGACTTTTTTAATGACTGAAAATCATTCTTCTCTAAGTCTTACAACACTTTTAATACCTCTGATTCCCATCAAACGAGTAATGATAGAATTAAGTTCCTGTTTATCGGAAATCTTAATGGTAACTATTCCTTCAAATAATATATCGGATGTATCCAAATTAATTCTTCTAATAATTGACTTTCCGATTGCTTCCGTAATTTCAAAAAGCATTCGTTCTCTGTCCTCACCCTTAATTCTGACACGGGCATCATAATCTGTTTGAGTACTGCTTAATGGTTCTAACTGGCTTGAGTGAACCTTGAAATACTTGTGAAGTTTTGATACGGCTCTGTGTGAGACTACATTTTCCTGCCATTCCGGTTTTGGCTGAAACTTTGGAGAATGAATGATTTCAACTTGCTGACCGGTTCTCAATTTATAATTCAAATCACAAATAACACCGTTAACTTTACCCGAAATACAGTGATAACCAAAGTCGTCCGATAAAGCAAAGGCAAAATCAATCAGGTTTGCACCGTCAGGCAGTGTCACAGTCTGTCCGTCTTTGGTATATACAGATAATTCGCTGTCAAATAAATTTACTTTGATTGCATCCCAGATAATTTGGTTCGCTTTCTCGCCTTTATCTTCGATAATATCCTGCATCCAATCTCCCCAGTCATCAATTTCTTTATCGGAGAAGTTTAAGGCGCGGATTCTGCCGCTGCGAAGTGAGAATTTTGAAGAAAACCCCTCCTCAGCAATTTTTTCCATTTCTACTGTACGAAGTATAATTTCAACGCGTTTTCCGTCAGGTCCGAATAATTCCGTAATCAGTGATTTATACCAATCCATTTTCGGCTTTGCGATATAATCAATAAAACTGATTGTATTAAAAGCAGTAGCCAACACGCCGTGGGCACGATAACATTCATGAATGTCATCTGTGTTCAGTATTATCACAATTGAATAAAAATTATCAATATCGCTTAAAGACTTGCCGTCATTAATCATTTTATAGATTTCATATTCATGCTTATGTACAATCGAAAGAGTATGGTCAAGATTATGCTGATATAAACTGTTTTGAATTGTATCGGAAAAAACACGTATATAATCAAGAAAATCTCTTCTTTTTTCGTTCAAAGCTATTCTGATTGCTTCATAAGCAGATTTATCGGTATAATAAAATGAACGGTTCTCAAGTTCCATTTTAACTTTTGTGAGTCCAAGTCTATGTGTAATCGGGACATAAAAATTAAGGGTTTCAAGGGAAATATCCTTTTGCTGTGTATTACTGAGATAGTGAAGTGTTCTCAAATTATGTAATCTGTCCGCAAGCTTGATTAGTACAACGCGGATATCTCTTACCAAAGCCAAAAATAATTTACGGTGTGTACTTGCTTTGAGCTTTTGTTTTAAGATGCTTTTCTGTTTCTTATCCAGTAAATCCCAGTTAACATTATTACCGTACAATGACATATTCTCATTTGATATTTTTGTAACTGCCTGGACAATTTCTGCAACATCTTGTCCAAATATCAGTGATATCTCGCTTTCCTCGACATCAGCAACGTCTTCGATGGTATCGTGAAGCAGTGCTGCGGCAATAGATGCAGTATCATGAATAGCGAACTCTCGCAGTAATATTAAAGCCACATTCAAAGGATGTGTATAGTATGGATAACCTGATTTTCGTATTGTGCTGCTATGTTTGTCATGACAGAAATAAAATGCCTGTTTAACTATATCTTTGTCAATAGTACTATCATATTTGTCAATTTCAGACAGCAAAAATTCCAAATCCTTTTCAGGGTCTATACCAAAAGGGCTCTGATCATCATACTCTAAATCAAATTCAAACAATAACTCCATATAGTCAACTCATTTTTTTTATGCTTTGAATCTTCATAAAACAAATATAATGAAAATAACAAAAATTTAAAAATTTATATTACAGGATTTACGGAAATGAATATAAATTATTTGTTTGTTTAATTTGTTATCATCATTAAATATCAATACCATGAACCCTTACAGGCAAAATCTGTCAAATTATATAAAATAATCCCCTTATTTAAATATTATACTTAAATAAGAGGATAGTCTCATCCATTTCAATTTTTTATGCTAACAAATATTAACTTCAGGAATTATTAATACTATTCAAATATTTATTATAAACCCTGCTTTTTGATTGCTCCGCGTTTGTTCGTTTTTGGTGCAGGTTTAGTAAGATTCGGCTTAACAATCTCTATACGGTTAGGTGTCAATTTGCTTATTTCTGTCTGAAGTCTGTTGTAATCATCAAGAAAACTCTTTAAACCGGAATCAGTCAAAGGGTGTTTCATAGACTGCATGAGGACATTATATGGAACTGTTGCAATATGAGCACCTGCCATCGCAGCCTGAGTAAGATGAATTGGATTGCGTATTGAAGCTGCTATTATTTCCGAATCATACTCATGCATTTCCCATATCTGACAAATATCTTCCAGCACGCGGGCGCTTTCGAGTGAAATATCATCAAGACGACCCATAAATATTGATACGTAGCTGGCGCCTGCATTCTGTGCAGCAATAGCCTGATTAGCGCTGAATACCAGTGTGACGTTAGTAGGAACGCCATCATCAGAAAGTTTTCTTACAGCAGACAAACCGGCAGGTATCATAGGTATTTTGATAGTAGCTTCAGGGAACCATTTCAGTATATCATAAGCTTCTTTCAGCATTCCGGTTGTTTCGGTCGAAATTACCTCAACTGATAAGTGACCGCCGACTAACTTGTAAATTTCAAGAATACGTTTTTTAACATCTACTTTAGGGTCTTCTTTAGCCAGTAGTGACGGGTTTGTAGTAACACCGCTTAAAATACCGAGTGATTCGGCTTGACGAATATGTTCAAGATTTGCTGAGTCGAGGTATAATTCCATTTTTAATTCTCCAAAAATTATCGTAATAAAGTAAAGTACAAAAGTAGTTTAAAATCAACAACTAAGCAAAACAAATAAAATAATACTTTCAAATCTCAGAAAAAAGTGATATTTTTGAATTCCTAACGGCGCATTCGTCTAGGGGTTAGGACGTAGCCCTCTCAAGGCTAAAACAGGGGTTCAATTCCCCTATGCGCTACAATCTTCTAAAATGAGTTGCTTGTAAGTCTTTACAATAAAAATGGTTACACAGATACACCAGAAGAGCAGAAAGTAATCTTAACAGTTTTGTGCATTTTATATATATAAAATAGTAAAATTGTTAATTCTAAATTTAAGCAGAATTTTCAGATAAATCACTTGAGTTTTATAAACTATTTACCCATTGGTTTCGTTTTTTATTATTTATTATAAGGAATAATAGATGAAATATTTATTACCGGCAATTCTACTATGTGTAGTTTTAGCTCTTTGGGGATGCAGTGATAACAATGCAACTAACCCAAGCCCTGACAATTCAAGCAAAATTCAGGTTATCAAAAATGATATCCCGTTTCCAACTGAGAAGTATATTCGGATACCATATAGTTTGAAGCTATGGGAATTTGAAAAAGAAGGTTTGAAACTTGTTTCTATTCAAGTCATTGATGACGTTTCAAAAAAGGAATTAATCAAACTTGAAGGTGAGAATTTACCAAAAATTTATAAAAGCCCTTTAAGTCCGACTAACCTTTTTCAGCAGGATGAAATCAAATCATATTATTTATCAATCCAGCTTCCCATACTTCTAACAGAGACAAAACCGAGTAAAATTTCGCATATATTAACATTGCGGGATACCATAAAGAATGAAATAATCCATGTTGAAGGAGGTTCGTTGACACCAAGATTTTCCGAAATTCCGATTGTCATAAGTTCACCCGTCAAAGGAGAGAATTGGTTATTTATTAATCAATCAACAAATGAATATCATTTCTACGTTACTTTTTTTACGGAAGGGAAATTATATAATGCCGAAAGATTTGCTTTTGACAATTTACAGCTTAATCCTCAAATGGAAGATTACTTCATAGGAGACCCGGCTAAAAATGAATCTTATTTCAATTACGGAGATACTCTTTATGCCGTTGCCGATGGAAAAGTATTAACAATCACTGATGGCAGACCCGAAAATAATGGAAATATGCAAAATATTAAATTTAACAACTTAGATGAATATGCCGGCAATTATTTAATTTTAGATATAGGCGGCGGGAAAAAAGCATTTTATGCCCACTGTCAGCCCAATTCTTTCTTAGTCAGTCAGGGTGCAAATGTTAAGGTGGGCGACCCGATTGCTATTTTAGGCAATTCAGGTAATTCAACTGCTCCACACTTACATTTCCATATTTTTGACGGTACTGACATCTTGTTATCATATGGTGTTCCATTTGTTTTAAAGGAATATACCAAAGTTGCCGAATGGAATGATAAAGCAGTTATAGTCCCTAAAGAGGTAATTCATAATTCAATGATGGAAGCATCTGCCATCATAAATTTTGAAAAATAATCAGCACAGGATAAATACTTTAACAAAAAGCCCGAAACATAACTGTATCGGGCTTTTAAACATATATTCCGTGATAATTCATTAGGAAATTATCAACTAACCACTCATATTCTCTATGATTTACATGAAATATTGTCAATCCAGTTTTTGATTATAACGATACCTTTGTCACTTATTATTGATTCAGGGTGGTATTGAATTCCTCTTATGTTATAGTGATTATGTCTGAATGACATCAGTACCCCGTCTGTAGATACGGAAGTAACTGATAAACATTCGGGAAGCGGTACCTTTACAGCCCAGGAATGATATCTTCCTACAAATACCGGCTTATTTAATCCTTTGTAAATAATGTCATCTGAAATAATAATTTCACTTTTTATGCCGTGACGAACTTTGTTTAATCTATAAAGTTCACCTCCAAAAAATTCAGCCAAAGCCTGATGACCAAGACAAACACCAAGTATCGGCTTTGTTTGGTGATATGATTCAATGACAGTATTCATCAGAGGAAAATCTGAAGGCAACCCCGGTCCCGGAGAAAGTACTATTCCATCAAAATGCCCGGCAATCTCAGGTTCAATCGTATCTGAAGAATGAACACTTACCATAGAGCCGCAATTCACGAACATTTGCACGAGATTGTATGTGAATGAATCATTATTATCTAAAACAAGTATTTTTGGCAGATTTATCATGATATTTCTGATGAAAAAAATGGGGCATAAGCCCCATCCAAAAAAAATCCTATTAAAAACGCAATTCCTTATGCACCGGCAGGAGCAGGACTTGCAGTACGCTGACCAAGTGAGTTATCCATCATAAATAAACCCTGAGTGTCATCACCGACCATACGCAGTTTTTCAACTATTTCCAGAGATGTTGCTTCTTCTTCAACCTGCTCGGTAACAAACCATTGAAGTAAATTCTCTGTGGCAAAATCATTCTCAGCTCTGGCTATTCCAACAATTTCGTATATCCAGCCTGTTACTAAAGTTTCGTGATGATAAGCATCTTCAAAAGCTTTCAAAGGAGACTGCCAATCGGAAGGAGGAGCTGCGATGGCATTCATAACAGTCTTCCCGCCGCGTTGAAGAATGTATTTGAAAAACTTCATTGCATGCATCATTTCTTCACCAGCCTGCAATTCCATCCATTTAGCAAAGCCGTTGAGGTTTTTTGATGAAAAGTATGCTGACATTGAAAGATAAAGATTCGCTGAATACATTTCTCTTGTAATTTGCTTGTTCAAAGCATCTAATACTACCTGTTTCATACTAATAACCTTTGTATTATTTTTTAATTGTTAACTTCAAAACTTACTTTTACGGTAACGTTATCTCTAAGAAATTATTTTTGTGTAAAGAACACCAGTAAATCTGTATTAAACCAAATATAATTTGCACAGTATAAAAAATATGAGTATTTTTGTAATTCTATTATTCGGGGTGTAGCGCAGTCCGGTTAGCGCACCTGCTTTGGGAGCAGGGGGTCGGGGGTTCGAATCCCTCCACCCCGACTTAGTAAACTTCAAAAATCACTATTTAAATCATTTTGTATCTTTTTTCCAATTGTTACGTTATATTGATAGATTATGATTTATAAATTTAACAGGAAAATATTTTGAGATTTAAATTTTATGCAATTGCATGTATAGTTTTTCTTTCAGCAGGTTTTACCAACTTATATTCACAGTCCAAAGTAATATATCCGGGAGAAGTTATTGAATATGATGTCTCCTTTTTTGGCGTTAAACTTGGAAGTATCATTATTAAATCTGAACAAATAATTGATTTTAAAGGTAATAAAGTTTTTAAAGCGAAAGCTGAAATGAAGTCGAAATCAGGAATTCCTTTTGTAAGTCTTCATGCTTTTTTTGACAGTTGGATGAATCCAAAACTAACATACTCTTATGAATTTACCGGTTCTATCAAAGGTGATGAAAATATTTGGGAAAAGGAATCATTTTATATGGATTACCCCAAAAATTTAATTACCTACGAAAAAAAAGTAAATGAAACTGTTACCGAGAACAAACCTATGCCGTTTGATAAAAAAGTAGTTGACGGCTGCACTTTGTTCTTTTTTGCAAGAGAATTTACCGATATCAAGAAATCCGTTAAGGTTCCTACTGTCATTGGCGGAGGAATTTCATATACATATCTGAATTTTCACGGCAACAAATCTAAAGTAACAATTCCTTCTATAAGTTATCCAGTTAAGACCCTGTTCTTTGATGGGAAAGCTGAGTGGGAAGGTATTTACGGATTGAAGGGATATTTTAAGGGCTGGTTTTCCGACGATGAAGCAAGAGTACCGATTAAAGCTCAAATGAATGTTTATGTAGGTAATATAAATATTGAACTTGTAAAATGGTCCCGCGGGAACTGGCAGCCGCCTAAAGCCGATTAAAAATGACTGAAAACATCACCAATATATTATGGATTGGGTTTGGGGGATTTTTAGGTTCCGTATCAAGATATGGTACATCTAAATTATTCCAGTATCTTGAAATTACTTCATTTCCTTTTTCTACATTGACGGTGAACATACTTGGAAGTCTGTTACTTGGATTTTTGACAGAGATGTTTTTGGAATTCAGGTCAGTCAATGCCGGTTTTGCACTATTTCTTACAGTAGGTCTATGCGGCGGCTTTACGACTTTTTCTACTTTTACTTATGAAAATATAATGATGATAAGAGATGGGCAGTATCTTTTGGCATTGTTGTATATCTTTGCAAGTGTTATTACAGGTTTACTCGCATTTTTCGGTGGATTGATTATTGCTAAAAATATATTTTAGGTGAACAAATGAGCAATCTGAAGTTATCAGCCAAACAGTTGAGGATTTATGTCGGAGAGCAGGATAAATATAACGGCAAGCCGCTCTACGAAGTTCTGATTTATGAGGCACTCAAGGCAGGTATAGCCGGAGCAACCGCTTTCCGTGGGATTTTATCTTATGGTTCAGGCAGTCTGGTACATTCCCAAAAACTTCTGGATTTGTCTTTTGAAATGCCTGTGATGATTGTAATTATTGATTCCGAAGAAAAGATTAATCCATTTATTGAAACAGCGAACGAAATTATTGAGTCTTGTGAGAAAGGCGGTTTGATTACTCTTGAAAATGTTGAAATTATTAAATATTTTCAGGGACCCGGGAAAACAGGTAAATCATAATGGTAATCCAAAGCTAATTTTACAAACTTTAATTTAGTGGCTGAACGAAAACATCTTAAATGTCATATATTAAAAGAAGATAATTATGCTATAGATTTAGAAATATCAATTAATTTAAACAGACCCCACCCCAACCCTCCCCAAGGGGAGGGAGTTGCCAGTACAAGGTTTTAAAGCCCTCCCCTTGGGGAGGGTTGGGGTGGGGTCTCAATTCTTCTTGAGAAAATATCTTTGCAAGTCTATATATTCTATATATTTACAAATTTTCGTTCAGACACAATTTAAACTGCTGAAAATATTTTGATTAAAAATACAACATACTACATCTATCATAAACCTTACAAAATGATGTCGCAGTTCAGCAGCATTGAAGGGAAACTGACACTTGCCGACAGTGGTTTTCCGGAACGGGATATTTATCCCGTCGGTCGTCTTGATTATGAAAGCGAAGGATTGCTGATACTGACAAATGATAATTATCTTATTCATCAGCTTACTTCTCATACAAACATTCACAAAAGAACTTATCTTGTGCAGGTTGACGGAATGATTGATGAATATGCCGTCAATGCTCTTCAGAATGGAATTGAAATAAATATGAACGGCAAACTATATAAAACTAAACCATGCTCTGCCCGGATTATACAATCACCTCAAAACATTTCCGAAAGACAGCCGCCTGTTAGATACAGAGCAAATATTCCGACATCATGGATTGAACTTACTTTGCAGGAAGGAAAAAATCGTCAGGTAAGAAGAATGACTGCTAAAGCCGGCTATCCGACTCTTAGACTTATCAGGATATCAATTGAAGATTTGGAATTAGGGAGTTTGAAAAGCGGCGAATTTTTAAGCATTAGTAAGAGTATGATTTATCAAAAACTGAAAATTTAGTACTCCAGATTGCCAAACAGCTTTTTACTTTATCAACTGTGTCAGCTTTTAATCAGGAATTGCAGCTACCGGATTTTCATCCTTTTTTAGTCTGAATGCAGCAAATGATATTGCGATTCCTACAAATATAAGCAAAGCCAGAGCAGTCTGAAATCCAAGATATGATGAACCGAAACTTGCAATTACACCTCCTAATAAAGCGGCTGACAGAATTTGTCCCGTACTTGTTGACAACGTAACAACACTTTGTCCCACGGCACGGTTTTCTTTACCCAACTCGCTGTTAATAATATATCTTAGAGGTGCACCCAGCAAAAATGCCAGACCCATCCCAAGCAGACATCCGCCGGCATAAAAACCTGTTAAGGTGTTTGAAAATAGTGTCAGTATCAACAAAGACAAGGTAGATGCTATTGTTCCTATTATCAAAGTGAAACGAGAACCTTTCCTGTCAATCAAAAAACCTGCAGCCGGTGCCGAAACAAACATCGCAAAAACCATCGGGAGCAGCATGAAACTTGCATGAGAGTTGCTTACATTAAAATTCAGTTTCGCCAGTGCAGGTGCATACATCGCAGCGGCTTCGCACATACCGGCACCAAATCCGATTATATACGAAATCAAAAGCTGCCTCTGACGCAGCATCGTAGGATTGATAATTGGATTTTCTGCCCTCATTTCCACATTCCAGAAAGCCGGTATCAATACTATGCTGATGAGCAGAAACGGCAGAACTTCCAAAGAAAAAAGGCTGGTCGAAAAATTATTTGCATCAATACTGTTGATACTGTAGGAAAAAGATGACAGGATAACAATTATTAATACAAGTCCGGCTATATCAAATTTTCGGGCAAGGTTATTCGCTTCTTTTGGTATCAATTTAAATGAGAAAAGAATTATAAATGCCGCAATTGGCAAATTTATTACAAATATCCACCGCCAGTCATACATTAACAGCAGTCCGCCTATAATCGGTCCCAAAATAAAAGCCAGCCCGAATACTGTACCAATCAAACCGAGAGCTATACCCTGCTTTTCCTTAGGATAAATGTCGCCGATAACTGCCGACGCTACCGGAAAAATACCTCCTGCTCCGAAACCCTGTATAGCTCTGCCGAGAAGCAGCGTAAAATAATCCGGTGAAAATACAATCAGAAGTGAGCCGAGAGCAAATAGTGCCACGTCAGTAATATAAACGTATCTTCTTCCGTAAGTATCCGATAGTTTTGCCATAATCGGTGCTGACAAAAGATGCAGCAGAAGGTAGATATTGAAGACCCATGAAGCCTCACGGATACTAACGCTGAATTCGGATTTAATAGCCGGGAGTGCAGGACCAATAACAGCTATATCCAGTGCACCCATAAGAACTCCCGTAAAAAGAAGAGCCAATAGTTTTTTGTTTGGCAAAGATGTCTTTATCAAAATATTTATTACCGGTTTATTTTGCATTCTGTCATAATAACAAAAATAATGATTTAACCTGAATTAGGGGAATAATATTTTTAATTGCTACTTACATAATTTGACCCTGAGTTTTTATTTGTTCCCTGCTGGCGGGGGCTGATACGTTCTATTTTTTTCAGATCAATCTCCTGGAATTGTCACTCTAAAGCGGAGAGAAGAGTCCATGATTTAATTAAAATAAAGGCGGGATTTCCCGCCTTTATTGTTCTACATAATTATTTCACTACATTAAGCATCTGTACATGTAGGTATCCATTTTGTTCAAGCACCAACCAATAGCTGCCGGAACTAATATTATCAGGTAATCTGAGTGCTGTTGAATATGAACCGGCTTCTGAAAAGCCTGAATATAGCGGACTTATCACTTTTCCTGAAACATCGGATATATATACCTTAAGGAAACCAGAACGCTCGATTTCGTAATCAGTTGTAAACGTCGAACCGAAAGTTACGGGATTAGGATATAACTTTTTCGGTTTTACGGATGGTAAATCAACTGAGGTATTTATTTTTTTCCCTTTTAACAACTGGCTGGGCCAGGATGTCATACTGTAAAATGTATCATCCTCAAAATATTCATAAATAGTAAAGAACCATGGTTTATCAACTACTCCAGAATCTACTTCAAATTTTGGAAAAAACCAGCTTTCACCTTTATCTGTTGATTTATAAAAACCGAAACCTGCACCGCTTACCATAAATAAACTGTCATTTTTGATAAGTAGTCTGCCAAAGTTTTCATGCCGGTCACCCGTTTTTAATTTTATTTCCCAGTCTTTACCTCCGTTATAAGTTTTCAGTACTAAAGCAGAATCATCAAATTGTTTAGGATATTGTATTCTTCCGGTTGCTATACCTTCATTTTCATCAAATAAAGTAATATTTTCAATTTTTCTGCTTTGTTCTGTACTTAATGACTTCCAGAAGCTCCCCTCAAAATCGGTATGAAAATAGTACCTTTTTGTTGTATCTGATTCCAAACCATATTTCACATAGCAACCTATAATTAAGCTTTTATCTTCTTGAATTCCTATAGTCTCGAAATTCCATCGTTCTGATATACTATCAGGTATATTAAATTTCTGCCACGATTTGCATCCGTCGGTTGATTTTATTAGTGCAGATTTTGAACCCGGAAAATATATCATACCTGCTGATACAGTGATTGCATTATTAATATCAATCATTTCAAAAGATTGATAATCATAATTTTCAATATAAAATTCTTCAAAAGACTCACCAAAATTTTCAGAACGTAACACTTTTCCCATGTCTAGAAATATAATCAATGTCCCATTGGAAAAATATTTACATCTGCGTGCAAGATATTTAGGAGAATAAATTGTATCCTCATTATAAATTAAGGTATCAGCATATATAGTCTGCCAGGTCTGTCCGCCATCGCTTGTTTTTTCTGCTACAACTCCGGTTCCGTTATAATCAGTACTAATCATAATACAGTTATTGTTGTCAAAACATGACATATCCATAGGGGTTGTCAATGTATTTTTGGGAAATTCATATATTTTTTCAATGTAATAATTATCTTCCAGTGAAGATAATTCTGGAACAATTAATAAAAATATTACGGGAAGAATGGTTAATAATTTCTGCATTGGGAATTTCCTACAATTAAAAAAGATCTTTATAGAAAAGTAAACAGTACTCTGTACTCTGTCATTGAGAACCTTTGATGTTACCATCACAATACCTCATCTAAAAGTATATATAATATGTTACTTTAGCAGTAACCAAAAACACTTCTCAAAGAAAAATCAATATCAACAATATTCCACACGCAACTTAATACATTTTTTAGAAATATACAAGAAAATTGTTGTTTTTTAGGTAAAAAAACAAAATCCATAAGTCAATTGAGGAGTAATAAACAAATTTTTATATATTTATTTTTGTACTCTTTTAAGTTAGTTTAAAATTTGTTCGCATTATTTAGCTCAAATTATCAATTTTTTAACATTTCGTTTCTATTTGAAAATGTTTATTCCCTCTTAAATGGT
>JAVSMQ010000001.1:1740851-1766337 GCA_032027125.1 Kapaibacterium sp. (SeqCode) | reverse complement strand
TTTAAAGCACTTGGCGATGCTTTTGAAATTTTTCCGACAGACAGGGTTTTAGTTGGTGATATTATGATGGCTGCCGAAGAAAAAAATGAACTCCGTAATAAAGTTCTGGAAACAGTCCGAGCTATGGCGATGCGGGTTAAACTTAGATGGGGTGCGAATTCCGGCAATTACAAAAGACTTGATCTGCAAAATCCTACACTCCTGACTGCTGATTTGCTGCTTGTCACAGCGATGAGTATTCATTCAAAAATTACGGAATATCTCCCTGATTTAGGGTCACTTGGGCTGACACAAACGATGCTGGACGAATTTCAAAGTTTAAATTCTCAGTTTGAAAATGCTCTAAATAAACTTCACGATACAACAGTTCTGCGTGATGAAAAAACGAAAGAACGCATTGCAAAAGGGAATGAACTTTACGGTCTGGCAGCGGCTTACTGCCATATTGGCAAAATGATTTTCAGGGAAACTAATCCTCCGAAATACCGCACATATATCATAAACCGTTCAAGTCCCCGAAAACCGAAAAATATTGAGGAAGAAATTGAAGTGAAGATGGATAGTCAGGGTGAAGCAATCATTCAATGAATTAATTTCCACCCCCTACCCCCGCCAGCGGGGGACAAATGCAAAACCCCAAGGTTTTGTCACTCTGATGCCGCAGGCGAAGAGTCCATGATTTCATTAATAAACAGCCTGGATGTTTCGCTTCGCCTCAACATGACCATCCCAAAAGTGCCGTTTTATGTTATAACGATTACGAAATTCCTTTTAATTATTCAGAATTTAATCATTATTTTATAATTAATCCATGATTATTCGTAATTATCCGATAAAAAAATGAAATAACGTTTAAAGAAGTCAAAAAAAAGTTTGATAATTCTGATAAGTTTGTTAATTTTGTTTTTTTAAAATACTCATGGTAAATCAATGAAGAAAATTCTTGTTGCAACTGTAATTTTCCTAATGACACTTAACATTTCTCTCAGCCAAAGGTCATTTACAACTTATTATGAATTGATGGATTTGCAGATTTCTGCTCCGGGTGCTTACAAAAGCGGCTTATATGGCTTTGATAATCCTGCTATGCTGAATTATAACCATTCGGATTTTGATTTAGCTTTTCTTGTCAATGACCGCGGGGATAATATTTGGAATTTTGACCGTACAGGTTTGTTTTACGGCTCAGGTAACTTTGGTTTTGGAGTAGTAAATAACAAATTCGGTGATTACGGATATACTGATTACCGTACTTCAATAGGATTTGGCGACCGGATTTTCGGAATGGGAATTACGTACGGCTGGACAAGCACAAGCGGGAACATTCAAAGGTCGTCCAATATGATGGCAGTCGGCGGATTGTACAGACCAAATTCTTATGTATCGCTGGCAGGTAATTACTCCTTTGCTTTGGATAACAGGGACGCAGAGATTGTTGCCGAGTTAGGTGTCAGACCATTTGGCAATGAGAAATTAACATTGTATGCCGATGCCTCACAGTTAAATGAGCAGGATTTTAAAGATATTGACTGGAGTGCAGGATTTGTATTCGAGCCGTTACCGGGAATAAGACTCAATGCCAGACGTTTTATGAAATCCGAAATGAGTACATTCAGTGTCAATATAAGTTCAGGACATTCTGATTTTACTGCTATCGGTATATCGGATAAAGATTATAAATTTTCATCAAATACTTTCGGTATCCGGGTCGGCGGTTTGGACAGAACAATGGTAGATGATGTTTTGATGAGCAGATATTACGGTGTACTTAATTTAAGCTCTGAAATAAAATTAGTTAAAAATGTTTTCTTTGATGAATCAATGACCCTGCTCAGCATACTTGATGCTTTGGACAGAGCTTCTTATGAAAAAGCGATGAAAGGTGTGATTGTTAATGCAACACAATTTTCGGCATCAAGGTCAGTAATGTGGGAAATTAGAAGTAAACTTGAAGATTTAAAGAAAAGCGGAAAAACCATTGTTGTTTTTATTGACCGTGCCAATATTGATTTGTACCATTTTGCATCTGTTGCTGATTATGTCGTACTCGACCCTATGGGCATGATAATGCTTGAGGGATATTCGATGGGGAGAAGTTTTTACAAAAGAATGCTTGAAAAAGCAGACATAGGCTACGAAGAATTCAGATACTACAAATATAAATCTGCCGCCGAAAATTTCTCAAGGGAAAATTACTCCGAAGGCGATAGAGAGCAGAGACAAAAAATCGTTGATGACTGGTATGATTTAGCTAAAACTGAAATCACAAAATCACGCAGGAATTTAGCCGATAATTATGAAAACCTTGTTAACAACCAAATGGGTTTTCTTGCTGCCGATGCATTGGAAAATAAATTGGTTGATAAATTTGACAGATGGAACAATCTCGAAAAATTCATGAAGGAATACGACCGTACAGTCGGATTACGCAGCATTTTCAATATAAGCAGATATCCCGAGCCTTTTGATGATAAATGGGGTGATGACGAAAAGAGAATAGCCGTTATCTATGCCGAAGGTGTTTGTGATTTGTATTCCGGAATTAATGCCTCTAAACTTGCAGGGGTATTAAGAGAGAGTTATGAAAATTCAAAAGTTTCAGCAATCGTCCTGAGAGTCGAATCACCGGGCGGAGATGCGCTGGCATCCGATTATATTTCGAAAATCATTGAAGAATTTAAAGGTAAAAAACCTCTGATTGTTTCTCAGGGACAGTTGGCTGCTTCCGGCGGTTACTGGCTTTCGATGGAAGCAGATAAAATAGTATCGGCACCAAACACTCTTACCGGTTCAATCGGTGTGATAGGAGCTTGGTTCTACGATAAAGGACTTAAAGATTCATTAGGTATTTCTTACGATATAGTAAAAAAAGGTAAATATGCAGATGTCGGAGCTTCCTTTTCACTTCCCTTTATTCCTATTGGGCTGCCTGTCCGCAATTTAACTGAGGATGAAAAATCTCAAAGAGAAAAACAAATCCGTGCACTTTACAAAGAATTTGTAACCAAAGTTGCAAAATCCCGAAATATGTCATTTGAAAAAGTTGATGAACTTGCACAAGGCAGAGTCTGGACAGGTTCTGATGCTCAAAAAAACGGTCTTGTAGATGAAATTGGAAGTCTTTATACAGCAATTCAAATCGCCAAACAAAAGGCAGGAATTTCTGCTGATAAAAAAGTGAAATTTGTAGAATATCCCGCAGGAAAATATTTCGATTTATCTATGCTGCTCGGCGGAATACTTAGTGTTAATATACCCAAAATAACAAATGAATTTGACGATATTAAATTTCTGATAAATAATAACGGCAGCCCTATGCCGGTTTTATCAATTGATTACTGGAAATAATGAAAAAAGCATTATCTATTGAAAATGTAATCCTTTTAACAACATTGATGCTGTTAATATTGGTGCTTAATTCGTGCGTACCCCGCGGCGTAAAAGTTAATCCGCCTGAATGTCCGGAATTACCTCAGGGATGTTTACCTCAGGTGTGGACAGGAAGTTCATATTTTGATACTTTGCTGAATAATGCAAAAGATTATTATTACCGCATTGATGAAGTAAGCGGTATCAATTCACCTGAAGACGAATGGCAAATCTCTTATGATTCGCCCAATTCCGGTATCTTTACTTTCAGTGAATCGGGATTACATAAAGCAATGCTCGTCCGGAAAATCAATGTTTCGGAATTTTCTATTGAAAAAGGTATTTCTGGTCTGAAGGATGCTCATAACGGTGCATTTTCCATTCAGAACGCATCGGCGGCTTTTACATCATCACCTGCAGTAAGTACTGAAATAGCCAAATCGCACGGTAATTACTTTCTGACGCCGATTGGTAATGTAATAGGTAAATCAAGAATCATTACCGCAAAATATTTTAATGGGAATTTAACCCATTCAATAGAATATAAGGATAACTCGCTTGACGAATTAGACTGGAGCGGTCAGCCGGCACTTAATACTGACGGCAGTATAATGATTTTTGCATCCGACAGGAAAAACGGTGAAGGCGGTACAGATCTTTGGATTTGCCGTAAAGAAGCAAACGGTGAATTCTCCCAGCCTGTCAATTTAGGAAATTCGATTAATTCAAGATGCGACGAAATCACACCTTTCATAAGTCCAAACGGGAAACGGCTGTATTTCTCATCAGCAGGTCACAGCACTGTCGGAGGTTATGATTTATTCTATTCCGAGATAAATCAGAAATTGTGGGATGAAATTGGTTCAAAGAATTCCGAAAGTGATTTGTCATCTTATTTCAGCAAACCTGTAAATCTCGGCACGCCGGTAAATACAACTTATGATGAACTTTTTCCTTCCTGCAGCGGAGACTGCGATGAAGCTTTGTATTATTCCTCAAACCAAAACCAGACATCAGCATTAGTCGGTACCCGTGGCGGATTTGATATGTTTGTAGTACATAAAATCCTAAAACACAAAGCAGAAAAGGATATAGTTAAGGAAGACAAACCAATTGAAATCAATAAAGAAGAAGCAAAACCTAAGCAGAATCTAAATGATGTTGTGCTTAAAGGAACAGTTTATGAAAAAAACACAAATAAACCAATTGTTGCTGCTGAAGTCAGCATTAAAAAAGATTTGGATTCAAAGAATTTATTGACAGACAATTCAGGAAAATTTGAATTTCCTTTGAGCAGAAATTTGCAATATGAAGTTACCGCTCAAAAAAAGGAGTTTTTCTTTGATTCAAAAAGAATATTTCTCAGCCCGGATTTCCCTCAGGATACTGTAGATATGGATTTCTATCTTCCCGAGATTGGAGTAATTCGGATTAACTTTCCAACCGATGAATACATGAATCCTTATAAATATACATTGGATTCCAGCGGTATCGAAACAGGAAGGCTTTGGACGGAAGAACTAAAATTAGTAGCATCGAACATCAAGATGGCTCTTGACAGAATAGATAGAATAGTGCTGGTAGGGCATACCGATGATGTCGGTACGGATGCGTATAACATGGCTCTTGGTTTGAGAAGAGTTGATTTCGTGATGAATGAACTTGTGAAATTAGGTATCCCGCGTGAGGTGCTTTACAGCCGCACTGCAGGTGAGGGAGAACCAATCCCAAGGAATAAGGATGAAGACACAACGACATACCGTAAACGTCTCAGACGCGTTACAATGGAAAAATTCTTTAAATAGGTTTTGTTCGAAGAAGAATTGTTTTTAGAATATATGAATGTTGATAGTTGTTTGTAAGTCCTTTCGAATATACTTTATGGAAATCAGAAGGTGCGGTGAATCGTGAAGGACTTTTCAACAAATTGAAAATTAACAATTGAGAATATACTTATGATGATATCGGATATCTACCCACTCAAGAAATAATAGATATCGAAAGAAACTGCGTTTATGATTTATTACTTTAATTCAAGAATATTTTATAATAATCAATAAAAGTTATCGTTTAATAATGAAATTGTCAATAGGAGAGAAAATGAGTTCGCTTAATCATGCCTTTGATGTTATTGAAGAGCTTTCAACAGATGAAAGATTTGCAATTTACGACTTTCTTAGAAGTAAATTAAGTGAAAGGTTAGAGGATATTCTGATTGCGGAATATCAACATACATACAACCAATTTGAAGCAGGGAAAATCAAACCTGAAACAGTTGATGAAATGTTTGGTAGATTAGGTATATAATCAATGTATCAATTAATACCTACTCCGCGTTTTGAAAGAAAGTTACGTAAAATCGCCAAATTATCCAAAGATGAATCAAATCGAATTAAATCAATTTTAACTTGAATTGAATGTTATAGAACTTAAGATTGATGCTGATTACGGCTATACACAGGCAATATTTAACTGCTTTGGTGGAAAATTCAAATGGGATAATAACTACACTTCTACACAAACAATTTTAATAATTAATATACGTATATTTGTAAAAATTCGGAGATAATATTATGACTTACGAAATTAATGAAAATGAGATTTTAGTTAGAATACCTGTAAGTAACAATAAGCAGAAAATTAAGGAAATTCTGGATTTTTTGCTTTATGAAACTATAACTACCCGAGTTGAAGTTTCTCAAGATACTGCCGATAAAATTGCCGGTGGAATTAAAAAAGGAAGATTCAATAGACTCAATAGCAGCAAATAAATGTTTAGAGTTGTTATAGATACTAACATTCTCTTTAGTGCTATTCTAAATACAAATAGCAAATTTGCTCAAATATTGCTTCCTGATAATATTGAATGCCAAATTTTTGCTCCAAATTATATTCAAGAAGAAATTTTCAATTATAAGTTTTCTTCAACTTCACCCGATACATTGAACGAACACAACGGATTAACACATGAGAAAGAGAAATTGATACAATAATATTTTTTCCCTTTTGTCTATAAATTTGTAATTTTATATTTCAGGTTTAAATATGGTTAGCACTGCTCAAATTTATAAAAAAATTGATTTTCTTAAGTCATCTCAAAAAATAGAAGTTATTAATTATATTGATTTTTTATTATCAAAAGAGAAAAAAGAATCCTACAATAAAAAACCCAAATTTGGATGTGCAAAAGGAAGATTTAAGATGTCAGATGATTTTGATGAACCCTTGGAAGATTTGATGGAGTATATGTACTAATGGATTTATTATTAGACACTCATACTTTGATTTGGTTTTTAAATGGTGAGAATAAATTATCTGCAAATGTATTAGAACTCATAACATCAGAGAGTAATCGCAAATTTATAAGTATTGCTTCTTTATGGGAAATAGCAATAAAAATCAATTTAAAGAAGTTGAGTTTCGATGGTAATGTAAACGAAATTGCAAGTTTGATTGATGAAAACGGTTTTGAAATATTACAAATCAATATTGAACATTTAAAAACTTATGAGACTTTAGAGTTAATACATAGAGACCCATTTGATAGAATTCTTGTAGCTCAAGCGATTGTCAATAACATGTCAATTATTACTAAAGATTCTAACATTCGTTCATATTCTGTCGAATCATTTTGGTAAATAAGTCTTAAAAACCATGACTTATGAATTCATCCGTTTTTTGATAAAGGCAAACCTGAATACAGAATGTACATTAACGGAACCGGCTGCTTTACCACCCTGCGTCCCGCTTTGGGCTGTATTTTCTGCCCGGTTACTACTTACTTATCATTTGATTTTATTAAAATATTGAAAAATTAATTAAATTCAGTCAAATTAACAAAAATTTATACTTATAATATATACTTAAACAAAATCTGTAACTAATTGAAGAAACTTAGCGTCTATAACAAGTAGATTATTTCAAAGTAATTAAAAGTATTATGTATAAATTTTATCTTGTTTTATTGCTGTTGACCGGACTCTATTCTGTTTCAATGTCGCAGGTAACGGTTACCATTCAGGGCGTACCGCCGCAATACAACATAAATACAGACGAATTTCCTCTTTTGAAACTAAATGTCAAAGTCGCTGACGGCGGAGTTCCGGTCGAGCTAACAGCCAATCAATTTTATATTCTCGAGGAAGCAATGGTGTGCGAACCTATTGAGGTTACACCGCTAACCGGCGGCTGGCAGACTGTAAAATGGTACACCAAATTAAATGATTTTACAAAAGTCGGAAGCGAGAATAAGGATTACATAGCACAATTACTAACAGTTTACAAAAATAATCCCGACAGAAAATTAATAATCGGCAGAATCGAATGGCTTCCCTATCTGATGATTTCATCAAGTGCGAGTAACGGACAAATCCGCGATGCCTATTGGCCCAATGTATCACCAGGCAACTCAATTCCATTTCAAATATTAATAAACGGCTATTTGCAGCAGTTAAACACTTTTCAACAAGAAAACATCAAAATTGATTCAGTCAAAACAAATACACCATATTTTACATTTAAATGGCTTGGTCCTCTGATTGGAGAGAAAAAGGAACCTCCTGCTGAACTTGGTGTGGGTATAGATTATTTGGTAAATATTTATTTTACCCCTGATAAGGGCGGGTACTTTCAGGATGTAATGACTATATATTTTAATAATGGAATGAAACGGCATATCCCCCTTTACGGAAATTCTTTCAAGGTCGGAATAGATAAACTGCTGGAATTGACAGAACCCCTGAAAGGAACCGTGCTGGCGACCTGTCAGGATGTTAAAATCAAATGGAAAGGACATGACCCCGATAATCCTGTTGAAATATATTACAGTACTGATGCGGGGTATGAATGGAAATTGATTGACGTAGTAAAGGACTCATCTTATACATGGAAAGTGCCGAATATTGAAACAAGATTTTTATATTTGAAAATCAGACAGGATTTCAAAAACAGTAAAGTAGAACTTCTCAGCGAAGACGGTTTTCCGGTTTTCAGTGTAAATTATAATAGTCCCGGAACTATACTCTCATCTGTTAACTCTATGGGTAAGATAATGACTTGGGATTTGGTAAGCGGAAGCTCTCCGGCACTGCTCCGGCGCCATTATATCGAAACTTTAATCCCTGAATCAGAAGAGAAATTTTATTCGTTTGGTCTTGAATATTCAAATAATGACGATAAGTTCTTTGCCGGATACCGAAATTATCTTTATCCTTCTTTCCTTCAAAGAGATACAATTGCTGTATTTACAACCGCAGAAACAGCTCCGGTAAAGAAAATCGGTTTACCGGTTGGATTCAGATCTAAAAGTATGAAATCTGACAGAGCAAAAAAATATCTTACTGTATTTCCTGAGTACGGCTCAAAACTCCTGCAATATTCAATGCAGACAGATGAATTGATAAAAGAAATTGTTTTCGACTCGCCTATAATGGATATTGCTTATAACACTAATTCAGATTCAGCAGCCGTATTATTGATTAACGGAAAGATAAAGTTAGTCAAACTTGATGAATTCACAGTATTTGATGAACTTAATTTTAATATTTTTCCAAATTTTCTTGAAATAGCTTATTCACCTAATGGCAAATTTATTGGAATCGGCTCGCAGGCAGATAATTCCGGTCTCAAAACTAATGTTTATCTGATTGATATAGCTACGCGCCAGATTGTCAAAGTATTTAATCCATCAGGCGGCAATCCCGTGGCTCTGCAGTTTAATCCAACATCTACATCATTGATAGTCGGCTCGGAGACGGATAAACAAATCGCAATTTTTGATTTAACTTCAAGTCAGCCATCTTCAAGTATGTTTGGTCATAATGATATTATGACAGATTTGAAAATGTCCCCGTCAGGATTTTCTATTGTTTCAACCTCAATTTCAAGATTGGATAATATAGTTTACCGAACATTTACATATCCCCAGGAAGATCAGTCAACAGGAAATTTAAGAATCGAAATACCAAAATTAAATACAGAGATTGTAAAATTACCGGATGCTTATCTTGGAACTTCAAACAAACATACAATCACTTCAATATGCAATACCGGGCTCGCAATGGCTGATATATATGAAGCTCATTTCCGCAGCAGTGTTCATTATAGAATGACAAAAACCTGGGTTCGTGATACGGCTTTGGCTGGTGAATGTTTGAATTTTGACATAATTTTCAATCCGCTTGATACCGGTATGATTCGTGATACATTGATTCTTTATCATTGCTCAAAGCAGTATTTTATTCCATTCGAATCTTATTCTATTCCTCGTAGAATTACACTTTTAAGCAACGGGTTTGATTTTGGAGATGTTTGTATCGGTGATACATTATCAAAAGAATTTCCGCTATTCAGAAATGACGACCCTGTTCCGTTAGTACTGAATTATACTATTCTTAAAGTACAGCAGGATACTTATTTTAGTAATATTGGTTTAGTAAAAGACACTGTTCTTTTACCGGGTGAAATATTTATTGCCAAATTTAAATTTATCCCGATAACGCTGGGACCAAGTCAGGCTGAGATACAAATATATCATTCAAATCAAAAAGGAATTTATTCAAGTTCATTGATAAAGGGCCGCGGTATAGGTTCGAATGTACAGTTGTCACATGAAGTACTAAGATTTATCCCTGAAATTAATGTCAGGGAAATTACTATTAAAAATATTGGATTAACAGATGTTTTCTTTGACCAGTTCAGGGTTGAACCGTTTGGCGCATTTGAAGTGCTGACTCCAGCAGGGTTTAATCTCAAACCGGACGAAGAAAAAGTGCTTCAAATTAGCTGGAATGGCGAAGATGAAGTAATTGCACAACTTATAATAGATGCCAATCCATGTTTGATTCAGCGATTTATTCAGCTTGATTTTTATCGCGGGCAGAGTGTAGTAACTCTACCGGTCGTTACAACAGAAGCATATAATGAGAATGTTAAAATTCCGATTTTATATACAAATACTGAAAACGGACCTTACGAAGGTAAAAGAATTTTTGAAGCTGAATTTAGTGTAAACAGCAAATTATTCCTGCCGCGTTCTATAGAATCTAAGTACGGAACAGCAACTTTAACAAGTAATAATGTTAATAACGGATTAAGAACTTTCGGCATTAAAGTAGAAGGTGATTTTCCGTTGTCCGATACTGTTGCTGTAATCACCGGAGTCGCCGGTTTAAGCGATATTGACCGCTCTGCATTATTAATGTCAGACAATTCTACCGGATGGAGCAAATTTGTTAATACAAAATCCTTACCCGGAGAGATAATTATTATCGGTATATGCGAAGACCGATATATAATTCATGTAGGTTCAATTATCAAAAATATTCTTGTAATACCCAATCCTGTTGTTGAAACTGCAAAAATCCGGTTTGAACTTACTGAAAATGTTACAGTAAAATGTGAAATTATTGATAATTCCGGTTTATCTAATGTTATGTGTTCAGATTTTGATGGCAAAACTGGCGAGAATATTTTGGACTTGAATCTGTCAAAATTCGGTACAGGAAATTATAAAGTCAGAATAGCCACAGGAAATAGCTTTATAACGACAAATTTGATTATTTTAAGATAAGTATCTGCTATTAATGCTGAAAATTGATGTAAATATATTTGCAGCATTTAATTTTATTTAAGTATATTTATTGAGACCTAAATTGTTTTTAATGGTAAAACACCCGGTCCTGATTTTGGAATTGAAACGAATATGAAAGGTAATTGGACGATGAGATTGATTTTATTGATTCTAACTGTAATGATATCTGTTAAACAGGTATTTGCAGACCCTTATACAGATTATATCCTAAAGGGAAGTATCAGGGCTAACGGAAATATTCACAGTACCAATTTTGATAGAATAGGCGAGTACAAAAATTGCTGTCCTAAATATGAATCAGCTTTTGGAATTGGTCCCGCTATTTTTATCGGTGGTGAAATCAGAAATGTTTTCAATTTATTCGGATATGATATAAATTATTCTACAACTCTTGGCTATAATGACTTATCCGGTGCTTACGCCATAACTCAACACATAGGAAATGATTTGGGCAGTGATGATTATCAAAAGATTATTGTCGAACATAAACTTGATATGACCTATTCTTTACTCAGCAACGAACATTCATTATGGTTTAATCCTTCAAAAGATATACCGCTTGGAATAAAATTAGGAATAAATTTAGGCATTCCTCTTCAGAAACAATTTTATCAAAGAGAAAAATTGCTTGAGCCTTCAAACGCTACATTTCCTGACGGTACAACGGAATTTAATCCTGCAAGTGCAGAGCTTCCGAATGCTGCCGGCTTACTGGCTTCACTTAGTTTAGGTGCAAGGTACAAAGTCGCAACCTTTTCAGATTTCGATTTATTTGCCGATGCCGGATTCAACTACGGTATCAATGATATTGCCTCAGATATGGACTGGGTCATTCATCAGGTCTCATTAGGAGTTTCTATTCATTATAATATTCCCAAAAGCGACCCTCCGAGACCAAAAGCTCCACCGCTTCCTGCCGCACCTGAACCTGAAGCACCGCCGATTGCAAGAAAGCCGGAAATGCGGATTGAAACAGAATTTGACTATAAGAAAGTGAAATCAGGCGATACGCTGAACGTTACTATCAATAAACATGAATTTGTTACTTATGCTTCAGTACTGCCAATATTGATTTTTGAAAAAAATTCGACAAAAATCATACCCGTAAAGTATATGGCTGCTAATATCGAAACATATTATGACGAAACATTCAGAGCATCCGAAAAGTTAAACGTTTCCGAAACTTATCCCGAATTGATTTATAATCATTTAAAAAATAATCCGGGCTCAAGTGTAAAAATTATTGCCGAATCGGAAGATGAAGATGAATCAACTTTAAAATCAAGAATTAATTTAATTTCAGAGTCACTTGCCGGGAAAGGTATAGACCCGAAATTAATCAGTTCCTATATTCGGATAATCAAACCGAACCGCGATAAAAATCCTGCGATTACAGAAGAATCACGCAAAGTTTTCTTTGACTTTTCAAAAAGCGGTGGTTTAATTGATGTCAAAGTTTCTACGGATTACTTGGTTGATAATTTTAATAAAGTTATGAATATTTATCCCGTTTTCTTTGCCGAAGATACAGCAAAGTTTTATGGCAAGACTATTTATAATGATTCAAAAGAAACTAATTTAAAGCAGGGTGCAAATCAGGTTGTTCTTGCATCAAGCCTGTTTGTTCCGACCGGAAGTAAACTAAATACATTTGAAATAACAGCCGGTGTTGCTGATTCTGAAGGTAATATCGCCGAAGACAAGTCAGTTTTCTATCTTGCATACGAAGAAAAGCTTGTCAAAAGTTATTTTAATCTTAATAGAAATGACCGTGAAAGTGAAATCGAGGAATTTATAATCGGTTTCACCCGTTTCGATAAATCTGAATTCTATCTGATAAATGAATTTGTTGTTGATTATGTCCGTTCAAAGGCAGCCGAAGGCAAAACACTTGAAATTATTCCGCTTACCGACAACATCGGCACACCCGAATATAATGAAAATCTTGCTAATGAAAGAGCAAAGAAAGCAATCGAACTAATTGGAAAACAATATAACAGATACGAGGTGAAATTACCTGCCGGGGATGTCTTTACAAATTCCACACCTTACGGAAGAATGATGAACCGCGCTGTTATAATCAGAATAAAATAATGTTTGGAATTATTTGTTAATAACTATATATTTATGTTGATAAACGATTTGAATTTTGATGACAACAAAAGAAAAGTATATAAATCCTTTTACAGACTTTGGTTTCAAAAAACTGTTTGGAACTGAAGTAAACAAGTTTTTATTGATTGATTTCCTGAATGAACTAATACGGGAAAGAGGCAAGATAACAGATATCACCTATTTACGTAACGAACATTTGGGTTTGTCAGCTTATGACAGACGCTCAATTTTTGATATCTACTGCGAGAACGAAAGAGGCGAAAAATTTATTGTCGAAATGCAAAAAGCTAAACAAAACTATTTCAAAGACAGAAGTCTTTTTTATGCTACATTTCCTATAAGAGAGCAGGCGGTCTCGGGTGATTGGAATTTTGAGCTTAAAGCAGTTTATACAATCGGAATTCTTGATTTCGTCTTCGACGAAAATAAAAATGATAAAGATTATCTTCATCACGAAGTAAAGTTGATGGAGGTTAATAAAAAGGAGGTATTTTATGATAAACTTACAATGATTTATCTCGAAATGCCTAAATTCAACAAACATGAAAGTGAGCTTGAGACACATTTCGATAAATGGTTATATGTTTTGAAGAATTTGCCGAATCTGCAGCAAAGACCCATAAGACTACAAGAAAAAGTATTTCAGAATTTATTTAAAGTTGCAGAAATAGCCAAGTTTGATAAACAGGAAATGTCTGATTATGAATCATCTCTTAAATCATACAGAGATTTCAAAAATATAATTGATACTGCTATTGAAGAAGCCGAATCAAAAGGTAAAATTGAAGGTAAAATTGAAGGAATTATTGAAGGTGAGATGAAAGAAAAAGTTAAAGTTGTTCTGACGGCTCATAATGAAGGTTTATCGTTCGAAATAATTTCAAAATTAACCGGATTAAGCGTTGATGAGATTGGCAATATTGTACTTTCTATTAAAAATAATAGTTAGCTAATATCAACCGGTTTGAGAGTTTTTGCCCAGTTATTTATAAGCCATACAGTTCTTTGGAATAAATCGGTAACATAAAGCAGGACTGTTTTTTCATCAGAGTTTAATAGATTGTCCCCGTTTAGATATGATTTACGGATTCTTTCCATCAAACTACCTTTATCATCAGTAATATTTAAGAGAATTTCAATATCAATTATTTCCGATGTACGGGTTGTTTCCAAAGCTGTAATAAGATTAAAATGAAGAGATTCGGCACTTGACTGTATCAGATTTTCAAGCTTGATACCTGTTTGGCTGTCATTAATTGTCTGCACATAATGGAACACTGCATCATCAATTGATTTCAATAAATTCTGCCTGTTTTGAAGAATCACATATTGTTCGGTGTCATCTTGAGACAAATTTGAATTAACTATCCGTTTCAAATATATTTCAATTTCGTTCATTAATGCGAGATTCGATTTCCTGATTACCAGGAAATGATGAACAACCGGAATTGAATTTTCAATCCTTATATTGTCTATATATTCAGGCATTCTCTCAAAAATCCTTATTTGTTCTTTTTCTATCAATAGAAGAGCCATACTGATATCATTCATGGAACTTTCATTGATAAAAAATGTTTTCGATAAATCTTCTTCTGAAGTGGGCGGGCTTATTTTGACTAAGTAGCGATAAATCGGATTATATAAAAATGAAAATAATAATATTGGAGTAATTTTTGCAATCAGAAAAGTATAAGCTGTCTGCTGCTCAATATTTGCTCCGGCATATATTATTGCACTTTTTATCAAAGGAATATCCCATAAAATCTCAATATATGTTATTATTATCAAAATTCCGGCAACCACCGATGATTCAATTATTTTAAATAGTGCAAGCTGCCTTGAAATACCTTTCATATTGGAAGACAATAGCGCTACCGTACCTGCTTCACCAATTCCCATTCCCAAAATCATAAGAATTGCCTGATCAGTACCGATTAAACCTGCATGGCTGATTGCCATAATAAGTACTGCTACCGTTGAAGATGAATGGATAACTAATCTGAGAGCGGCACCTATAAGAATAGGCAGTATATAAGAGCCTGATGTAAATGAAAAAATATCGTTTATAAATTGCATTTCTGCTAAGGGCTGGCTTCCGGTTTTCAGCAGTTGAAAACCAAACAATAATAGACTTATTCCGAAAAGAGCAGAATATAGATTTTCCCGTCGGTTTCCATTATGAAAACCATAAAATATTCCGCTTAGACCCATCAGGATTAATATCCCGAGATTTAGATTAATCGCAACAAGGAAAATCAAAACCGTAGTGCCTACGTTTGACCATAATATTATCGGCAATGCAGTTCTGACCTTCATCAATCCGCTGCTTACCAGACCGATAAGTATGAACACTGTGTTTGAACTGCTCTGTGAAACAGCACCGGATATAAACCCCCAAAATGCCGTCAGAAAGTGGTTGCCTGTCCATCTGGATACCATTAGTCTGAATTTATGACTTGTAATGTTTTTCATTGAGTTACTTACAATTTTCACTCCGCTGAAAAACAATCCTAATCCGGCAATCATTGTGCCTATTGTTTCAAAGATGCCCAATCATCACCACGTATTAATGATTTTGTAATATATTAATTTTCAAAGATATAAAATAATATTTATATTTTCGTTAAGATACTGTTAAGATTGTGTTAATTTGTATTTATCTGCAAAAAGAGTATTCAATATAAACTGAAAATGTCAATTTTCATAATTGAAGCATCAGTGAAGCTATTCCAAGTCATATGCAAGGTTTCAAAAATATTATATGACAAACAATTTGGAATAAATAATGTATGAGTCATAATTACTTCAATCCTTTTTGAAATATTTCTCTTTTATTTTGTGAGCTTTTACCATTACTCTGTCAATAGAAAAAAGTGCAGCTTTATTTCTTATCAAATCACTGTTGTATTTTAATCTTGTACCTGCAGCCCATAAATTGGAAACTATTTTATTTTCAGAAAACAGAGGTGATTTTTCTGCAACAGGTACTATATCGCAAGAAAATATATATTTCAATTTTTCCAAAACATTCCTTTTATCAACAAATTCATTGATTGTATTATTCTTAAATGCAGGCTCGGCAAGCATCTCAAGATATAATTGTTTAACATTATCATATTCTATAATTTTATTGATAAAGTCTTCATCATTTTCATAGTCGTGATAATTTATAAAACTTTTTGGATTAAAATCACGACAGACATCCTTGTTACCCCAATAAATCGGAATACTGCCGCAAAGCAGAGGGTCTAATAATTTTTCAGTTGTATAACCCGGATATGAACTGTTTTCGAAAGCAAAAGTAAATTTATATCTGCTTATAAACTCCCTTTTCTCCTTTTCAAATCCGCCTATCGAACCGCCAATGTTATTCAAATAACGTCCCGCAGAATGTACCTGCTTGTATTGTGATAATTTCAGGAATAATTCCTTACGCTTTTTAGGTCCGGGATTTGAGTATATGAAATTACAAAATTCCGACTTCATTAGAAATAATTTTTCCGGGTCTTTGGGTTTCGTAAGCTCGTTCATATCGGCAAAAAGCCCATAAAGAGGAAATCTGTAATTACGCTCGTCATCAGAATAATCAAAAGAAAATGCCCAGTCACATTCGTTAAAATCAGGTCTTACATTTTCACCGGTAAAATAAATACGTACGCATTTATATTTATAATGGTTAATGCCAAAATTAGAATAGAAGAGAAAATCCGGATTAACAGGGTCTATTTCCACATCGTATGCATTTTTGATAAGATTCAGAAAGTAATTATCTTCGAGTTTGAAAGTATCCCAAAAATCAGTAAAGTAAACTTTTAATCTTTTTTTCATTTAAATATTTTCTATTTCATTAAGTATAACTTTATTATTGACGTATAAATATTTAAAGATATTTAGTAAATTTGATTTACTATCTGTAATAAATAAATTCATTTTAAGACAGTAAATAACTGCCTTCAAATTATTTCCTTTAAATTTCTCTTTTATTTTCGGCTAAATCATTGCATTTTTGTATTCTATAATGTTGTACATTGAATTTATTTATTAAAGCTAAGGTGATAAAAATGTCTTTAGCAGGCAGATTACACGATTTTTTTACAAGAAAAAAAGACATCTCCGAAAATACTGATGCTCAATCAAAGGTTAAACAGAGTAAGTTAGGAAAATTGACCGCACGTGACCGAATCGAAGCTATTTTAGACCCCGGTTCTTTTCATGAATATGATTTATTTGTTGAGCATAGGGCAGAAGATTTCGGAATGGACAAAAAATTCCTTCCACGTGACGGAGTAATAACCGGAACAGGTGATATATTAGGGCATCCGGTATGTATATATGCGCAGGATTTTACTGTTGCAGGAGGTTCACTGGGTCTTGCTCATGCCCGCAAGATTACCAAAATGATGGACCACGCAATCAAACTCGGGATACCGCTTATCGGCATTAATGACTCCGGCGGTGCAAGAATTCAGGAAGGTGTTAATTCACTTGCAGGTTACGGCGAAATATTTTATCGCAATACACTTGCCTCAGGCGTCATTCCGCAAATATCGGTTATTCTCGGACCATGTGCCGGTGGTGCTGTATATTCGCCGGCTCTGACTGATTTTGTTTTTGTTGTTGATAAAATTTCCAAGATGTTCATTACCGGTCCGGAAGTTATCAAGACTGTACTTGGTGAAGAAATTAGTATGGAAGACCTCGGCGGTGCACGTGTACATTCTGAAATATCAGGAAATGCACATTTCTTTGCAGAAAGTGAAATGGAATGTTTCGAGCAAATCAAAAAATTAGTTACGCTTATACCTTGGAATTGTAACAAAAAAGCCGAGAAATATCCGCCGAAACCGCCGAAACCGCAGTACGTTATATCTGATATTATTCCTAAAGATTCAAAAATGCCTTATGATGTCCGCGATATTATCCGGTCTTTATGTGACGACTCTGAATTTCTTGAGGTTCAGGAGCTTTTTGCGGCGAATATAGTAATAGGATTTGCACGTTTCAATGGAGAATCTGTCGGCATAGTCGGTAATCAGCCGATGGTTCTGGCAGGTGTGCTTGATGTAGATTCTTCAGACAAAGCTGCACGTTTTATTAGATTCTGTGATTCGTTCAATATCCCGCTTCTTACACTTGTTGACCTTCCGGGTTACCTTCCCGGAGTTGACCAGGAACATGCCGGTGTGATACGTCACGGTGCAAAGATTTTATATGCATACAGCGAGGCAACAGTTCCTAAAATAACTGTAGTATTGCGAAAGGCTTATGGCGGTGGTTATATCGCTATGTGCTCCAAGCATCTCGGTGCTGATTTTGTTTTTGCTCTTCCAACAGCCGAAATAGCGGTTATGGGTCCTGAAGGCGCCGCCAATATCATATTCAAAAGTGAAATCGCTGCTGCTGCCGACCCCGACTTAATGAGAAAAGAAAAAGTTGAGGAATATACCCAGAAGTTTGCTAATCCGTACAAAGCAGCATCTGCGGGTTATATAGACGCTGTGGTTACAGAAGAGGAATTACGCGACCAGATTCTTCATTCAATACACATAGCCGCCAATAAGACGGAAATTCGTCCAAGTAAAAAGCACGGCGTTCCGCCATTTTAAGGAGATAATGTTATGAATGAACAATACACCGGATTTAATATTGACGACACTACTTATGTTACTAAAATCAATAAGAAGTTTGCCGATAGAAAAAGATTTGATGGAATAGATTTAAGCAAAATAACTGCATTCATTCCCGGAACTATCAGAGAAATTTATGCCAAAACCGGGCAAATCGTTAAGCAGGGTGATACTTTGCTCATTTTGGAAGCAATGAAAATGAAAAATCAGCTTAAGGCACCATTAAATGGCAAAGTAAAGGAAATTTTAGTCAAAACGGGCGATATGGTATCCAAGAATCAGGTTCTTGTCAGGCTCGAACCGGAAGAAAGAAAATAATGAAGTAGAAATAAAGGGTTTGAATAAAATACAAAATTTATTCGAACCCTTTTAGATTTTTTATATCACAGGTTTTTACTTCGCGTAATAATTCATCAGCTTCTTATCAAACGACCAAAAGCCTCCACCCTTTATCAAAAGAAAAATACTCCCGAGAAGCATTGCCCAGTCTGTTCTGCTGCCGTGAAGCATTTCCCAGAAACCTTTGTCGGCTAAAACTTCCGCTTTTGTTGTAGTGATAGCAACAAGCATAATGATTATTAAAGGAATGCTTGCAATTCTTGTCAGCAAACCAAGTAAAACCAATGTGCCGCAAACAATTTCAAAGCTGCCGACAAAACTTTCTAAAAATTCAGGCATCGGCAATCCGATTTTTGCAAAACGACCGGCACCAAGGTCCTCGGGAAATAAAAACTTCTGTATGCCTTCTGAAAGGAATACAGCACCAACCATAAGCCGGATGAGTATGGTTGTTTTTGAATTGTCCGTATTTATAAATTTATTAAGCATATTATTTCCTTATTGGTGATTGTCTGTCTGTTGGAATACTAACATTGAACTTGATTTTTTCTGTTTCTGTACCTCTAATCCAGTCACTTTCTGAGGTTTCTTTGTCAGAATGTTGGTTACAGGCAAAAAGGCCAAAAGTTAATATGATTAAAAGTATATGTCTCATTACTTTATCTGTATAAAGATTATTTAGGTGTTATGGAAATATAAAATAAGTATAACCTTTTTAAACGCAATAATTTATTATTTAGTTGATTCAATTCAAGGTTTTCTTGGTTTTGTTATTTTTTAGCCAGTAAAAATAAGAATAAAAAATGTCAAAGGTGCAATTACATAATAAAGTACTCCTGCTTTGTATATCCGGTTGTAATATATTGATTTGTCTTTGTACTTGTTGTTTTTGAATGCAATTATACCCATAACAATTGGAGCTATAAGAATTAAATAAAATATCCCTAAAGAAGAAAGTCCTGACCATTTCCAAAAGAATGTAGTCAATGTTACAAGTACAAGTCCACCATAATTGATGAAAATTGCGAAAATTTCATAAGTTGTAGATTTAGAAAGGTTTTCTTTTCTCATTTTTTTGGTCAGTAAAACGAAATAAATTAGTCCGAGCATTGGAACCAATAAATGAATTGTCAAACCGATAATTATTTCTCTTGCAGTTGTCAAGTTGGTTGTTTTAGTAATTGTATAAAAAATTATTCCTATAGCCATTAATTATTTAGTTTAGTAAGAATTTTACAAATTTATTCTGGCGACATATTTGAATAAAAAGCACTTAACACGCTTTTTTACTATAACCCTATAATAGACATAAGCTGCCTACTTTCAGTCTGCATATGTTTCCATTTTATAAAATTGGTGTTCTGCTTTGTCAAAATCCTCCAAAACAAGTTCAAAGTCAACAAGATTACTATCAACCCATAAATCTTCCTGGTTACGAAAATTCAATCCAGTTTTTTTGTCAACTATTACAAAATTTACAAATTCAAAATTCACAGTATTAACGTTAACCTGATTACTGTCGCCAGAAAGATAATTTTGCTTGTCGCCAAATTGTATGAACACAAATACTTTGTTGTCAAGTTCTTGTTTGTCTTTGAAAGTCAATTGTTTTTGTGAATTGTTACAGGTAAATGGAAAGTTTTTAGGAGTTATTAAGATGTGATTTAAATGTCTGTAACAATGAAGTGATAAACCATATTTATGTGTTTCTTGTATTTCAATATCACAACCATATTTACCTGAGAATGTCGAGTGAACAAAATTGAAATATAGATTTTCAGAGATATTATCATAAGGATCGTAACAATAATTTTTTGTCTTGACCAAGTGAGGATAAATAGAAGTTAACAGTTTTGAAAATTCGAGCATTATTTCTGTGTCTGATAGATTTTCAAGTTCTTCATCAATTTCCTGATTTTGTTTTTTTATTGTTCTTCTGTCAATCATGCCGTTTCCCTATAATTTATTCATTTATTCAGCTACTCAATATTATTCTTTAAAATCTCTTTAATTGATGGTTATACGAAATTCTAAAGCCACTTTCATACTAACTACTAAATCCTTATATATTGCGAAATAAACAAATATTATCACTTATCAACGAACTCTCAATAAATGACTTTACAAAATTAGCAAAAAATAAATTCATTGTAACAATATTTTTTCTGTTGTTCGAATTCAATTAGGATTAAAAGTGGTGCGAATCAAAAGCAGATTTTAGGGACAAAAATTTCTCGATTGTGTTTTGTTTCTTATCCCAAATATAAATATCCATAATTACAGTTACCGGAATTTCTCCCACTCTAACAAGAGGGAGCCTGAGGGTGTGTAAATATCGTGAATAGAAGATTATTTGTGAGCTAATAGTTCGCATATTTAAAAATTTAGAATCCGTTTTTTAATTATTATTAATCATCATATCGTTTTTTTTATTAGTTTTACAATATAATATTTTACAAAAAATGATTTGTTTATGAAAAAGAAGATTCTTATATCCTTAGGTTCATTATTTCTCATTGCAATTGCGTATTATTTTCTTTTCAGCAAAGAAGATAAAAGCAGTTATATTGTTGTTAAACCCACTTTTGGTGAATTCCGTTCTGTCGTTAATAATACAGGTGAGCTGCGTGCCAAAAACAGTATTGATGTCCGCGGTCCAAATAATGCACGCGCTGTAGGAATATGGCAGATGAAAATCACAAAATTAGTGGATGAAGGCACTATTGTTAAAGAAGGGGATTTTGTCGCCGAACTCGATAAATCGGAAGTTATGCAAAAGGTAAAGGATATTCAGCTAAATATTCAAAAACTTGAATCCCAGCTTACCGAATCCAAGTTAGACAGTTCTCTGGCATTATCCCAGGCAAGAGATGAACTCGAAAATATTGATTTCAGTCTTAAGGAAAAGAAACTGCAGATGGAACAGTCCAAATACGAAGCGCCATCTGTAATCCGTCAGGTAGAACTTGATTATGAACGTACAAAAAGAAGTTTTGCCCAGTCAAAAAAGAATTATGAAACTAAAGTCAAACAATCTATTACAAAAATCAGCATTATTCAAACCGATATGATGAAAGAGCAGCAAAAAATGGCTCTTTATATGGAAACTCTCAATCAGTTTACAATCCTGGCACCTTCGGAAGGTATGGTAATTTATGCACGTGAATGGGACGGAAGACGCAAGGTTGTCGGCTCGACAGTTGATGCATGGTATCCGATTGTTGCTACTCTGCCTGATTTAACTTCGATGGAATCTGTAACCTACGTGAATGAAATTGATATTCAGAAAATTCAAAAGGGTCAATCTGTCAAAATCAGTTTAGATGCCAATCCTGATAAAAAAATCACCGGAGAAGTAATTAGAGTGGCAAATATAGGTGAACAAAAAAGAGGCTCAAATGCAAAAGTTTTTGAGGTGATTATTTCTGTTAAGGAAAAAGATACAACACTTCTGCCGTCTATGACAACCGGAAATGAGATTTTGATTTCATCATCTCCAAAAGTGACATTTATCCCGTTAGAATGTCTGCATGCAATTGACAAAGATAAACATAAGATTTATTTTGTGTATCAAAAGGACAATTCCTCTATAGTAAAAAAGCAGGTCGAAATTGGCGAGATGAACGAAAATGAAGTAATAATCAAAAAAGGTATTACAAAAAATGATGAAATTCTGCTTTCGATTCCTGAAGATATAAAAGAAGACTATAAATTAGTAACACTTTCAAGTAAAAAGAAATGATTGCAGGCTGGGGTTATAATTTCAAAATAGCTGCCGAGGCGATTATCCAAAACAAGATGCGCTCAATGCTAACTTCGTTAGGAATAATTTTCGGCGTTGCATCAGTTATTGCTATGCTTGCTATCGGCAGCGGAGCTGAACAGGAAATACTTGAAAAAATGAAACTTCTTGGAACAAACAACATTATTATCAAGCCTTACGATAAAAAGAAAATGGAGGAAATTAAAAAGGATGAAGAGAGTGCTGAAGGTTCTTCCGAAAAAAAGGAGGCTGCCGACAAATTCTCTCCGGGTCTGACAATATCCGATATGAATGCAATTAAGTCAGTTGTGCCCGGTATCAGCCATGTTTCGCCTGAAATATTGCAGGAAGTTACTGCCATTAAATCCGGTTTAAAAAGGGAAATAAGTATTGTTGGTATAATGCAGGATTATTTTGAAGTAAATAATTTCAGGATTATCGAGGGAACTCAATTTGCTGAAAAGAGCTTTGAAAATTCAGAGAATGTTTGTATCATTGGAAGCGGAGTGATGAAAAAGTTATTTCCGACTGAAAATCCAATCGGTAATACTCTGAAATGCGGCAATGAATGGATGACCGTAATCGGAGTAATTAATGAGAAAACAATTTCAAAGGAAAATATTCAAAATCTTGGTATCAGGGATTATAATCTTGATGTATATATACCGATTTCAACAATGCTGATGAGATATAACAACCGCTCAAATGTCACAAAATCCGACCTCCAACGCCGTTCCTCCAGAGATGATGAAACAGATGACGACAATTATCACCAGTTAGACAATCTAACAGTAACTTTCAGCAGCAGCAAGGATGTACAGACATCAGTGGATATTATTCGCAGATTGTTGGAAAGACGTCACAATACTGTAAAAGATTTTGAAATTATAGTTCCCGAGCTCTTACTTGAGCAGGAGCAGTCCACCAAAAGGATTTTCAACATAGTTCTGGGTGCCATAGCGTCAATATCTTTAATAGTCGGCGGTATTGGTATCATGAACATTATGCTTGCGTCTGTTCTCGAAAGAACTAAGGAAATCGGTATCCGAAAAGCTGTGGGTGCAAAGCGGATAGATATACTTTTACAGTTTCTTAGCGAAGCAGTAGCCATATCAATTACCGGTGGAGTAATCGGGATTATTCTCGGAGTATCTGCCGGCTTTCTGATTGAAGGTCTTACAGATATAAAAACTATTGTATCTCCTTTTTCAGTGATTCTGTCATTTTTTGTATCAATATCCGTTGGACTGATATTTGGCATCACACCTGCCCGACGTGCGTCGCTGCAGGAGCCGATTGATTTGCTGAGATATGAGTAAGAAAATTCTGAATTATATTTTGAGGCGTAACATGTATAAAATAATAACAATTCTTTCTGTATTACTTTTGATACAAATAAGTTATTGCTTTTCAGACTATGTAGATCCTAAAGAAGAATTACAGGTAAAAGGAGGCTACAAATCCTGCAAAATTTATGGTACACCGTGTACTTATGATGGAGAATTAATTCCAAATTCCAAAAGACTAGTTGAAGAACGTACTTATTACGATTCATGTTTTCAGTTCCAAGAATTATATGATGAAAATGGAACAAAATATATGTGTATTGAAATGAAATATAATGAAGCCGGTTTTAAAATAGAGAAAACTACATACGAATACGAAGGAAAATTTCTAAGTAAATACAGATACAATTTAGATACCAATGGATATGTAGTGAAAGCGTGGGAACAATACACTCATAATTCGGAAGAAATAACATATGACAGAAAAAGTAAAAATAACAAAATTTCAATTGATTATGAGTATTTCTATTTTGGAAAAATAAAAAATATAATAAAATCTTACTTTAACGATTTTGATAAAATTGATTCTTCAATTGATAATCATCAAAAAATAAGATATAAATATGATAAAAATGGAAATGAAATTGAACAATATATTTTTAATAAAAATGATTCATTAGTAAAAACTTACATTTCTAAATATAATGAGAGACAAAAACTTATAGAATACGACATGATTAATTATTGGGATGTGTTTTGGAAAGTTAAATTTATTTATATATATGATGACAATGGATTTCTTATAGAGCATACGTACAATAACGGAAAAAATACTTTTAAAAATGACCAATTTGGTAATATAATACAAGCTACTGTTTATAATGAAAGAGGTTTGTGTAATTACAAATTGGATTATGTTTATTCTTACTGAATTTGTGTTGAACAATCTTCAGCCCAGGCAGCAATATGAGCCGGAGCAGACAATTCCTGCTGAATCAATGCGAAATTTGCTTTAATTGCAAGCAAACTTTCTCCTCGTATAGCATGAGAATCATGTGCAAAATTATTATCTACAATAGTCTGCATAGGTATATACCTATAAATTAATTAAACATAATAGTAAAAAACACACTTTATAAACTATAAATTCTAATGAAACATAACAAAAAGTCAAAATTCATAAATAAACTCAGACACTTATTATCAAAAAATCGACAAAACTTAAAATAAAACGCAATGATATTTGATAAAAACGCGATGATATTTGATAAAAACGCGATGATATTTGATAAAAAGGCGATGATATACGAAAAAAACAAAACGGGAAAGCTCATATCATCCACGGGAAAGCTCATATCATCCACGGGAAAGCKNNNATSATMBAMRRRAAARMYMA
>JAVSMQ010000001.1:1628555-1740634 GCA_032027125.1 Kapaibacterium sp. (SeqCode) | reverse complement strand
CACGGGAAAGCTCATATCATCCACGGGAAAGCTCATATCATCGAAAGGAAAGCTCATATCATCCACGGGAAAGCTCATATCATCCACGGGAAAGCTCATATCATCCACGGGACAGCTCATATCATCCACTGGAAAGCTCATATCATCGAAAGGAAAGCTCTTATCAAGGCACTTTTGACACTTTTCACCCAAAAACAGGTGCAAATGGGTAAAATTGAGATTTCAGACACTTTAAAAGTGTCGGACATCTGAAAAGAGGGATTGTGGTTTCCGTCAGGCTGTGCTTTTCTACCGATATACCCCTCTTACAAAGTTGATTTACTTATTTTCTCCCTTGTCAAGGGAGATATCACGAAATGACGGAGGGATTTGTTTTTTTTTGATATTAATGCAGTAATTCTGATAACTAAAAATAAAATTATCAATACTTCGACTAAATAAATGAATATTTTGAGGAGATTAATTTTATGGAATTGCGTAGAAATTTTGATACTGTAACCGAAGCGGTAAATGACCTCGCTGAAAGAGGCTATACCACAGATTTTGCAATAGATGACGGTGATGATTGTCTGACATCGAAACAAACATCTTTACAGCTTTCACCCGACGAATTTGAAATTGATGAAATATACCGTTTTGAAGGCAACACCGACCCGGGTGATGAAATGATTGTCTATGCGATTTCTTCAGAAAAGCATAATATTAAAGGTGTAGTTGTAAACGGATTTGGAGTTTACTCAAGTTCTGCCGGTAATAAAATTGTAGAAAAACTGAGCAAAAGCGATGATAGCCGGAAGGCATAATATCGGAATTAATTTATTTATATTCTGAAGCATTTGAGCTTGTTCCAATGTTATAATTAACTTCCACCTCATTTTAACAGTCAGGCAAGCCCGAATTATGAAAAAGCCGTCGTGAAGATTTTCCGGACGGCTTTTTAACTATATTTGGCTTTTAAAAAAGAAGAACAAATTTTATTTAATTGAATAATCATCCAATTCCAATTTACCAAATGAGCCGTAATCAAATAAAATCCAACCGGTAGATTTTGCAAAATACATTTCAAAATCGACACCCTTAATCGAACTTCCCATAAATTCAACACTGTGTTTAACTTTCACGGCGATTACATCATTAAATGTTTTTCCTTTTACAACTTTGGTGATACCTTTTTCGGCAATTTCGAAATCATACCGGTTTAAAGCACCATTAAGCGAAATTTCTCCCATCCATTTTTCACCAACAGGTTTATCGGATTTCAGAAGGCACAATTCATACTCTTTTTGAATACCTTGTGCGGGAATAAATCCAATATTCAGGTATTCGTTATTTTCTACACGAAGGAAAGATTCCCTTATACTGCCGTTTTGATTCATTTCTATTTTAGCATAATAAATACCGTCAACAGTCATTTCTTCTTTACAGGTTATACCTAAATTTGTAGGTTGATTTTGAATAATTCCGGTAAATTTCCACCATGTGCCTTTTGAAGTAGGGAAAAATGAATTTTCCGGTTTTTCATTTCCATTCAGATATTCATTATCATCATCTTTACCTACAGGATTGCTTTCTTCTTTTGAACAGGAAACGATTGCAACCATTAGCAAAAAAACTAATATAATTCTTTTCATAATTTTATTTTAAAAAATTTAACAAACTATTATTTGCAATTTAATTATAATTATTTAGATAAAAAATTTATATTCGTTTTAAATTTTGTTTGTTTCAATTATTAAAAAAAAATCCTTGCCGGATTAACTCTGCAAGGATTTTAAGTTTGTATTCATTATATTAATTATTTTATTTTTTTCCGGGCTTCTTGTTCTGATTCTTTGTGTTTTTATTATAATTATTACCGTTATTGGTATTACTTGTATGTGTCTTTCCTTTAGATTCGGCAATTTGCTGAGCTTCAGCCATTTTCTTCTGCAGCCATCCTGCTTTTTTAGGAGCTCTTTTCAGAGATTCAAGTGTAGGTCTGTTCGCAGAGAATTTATTGATATAAATCTGCTGACCGATGCTGAGCAGGTTGAACATAAAATAATACAGATTCAATCCCGATGGGAAATATGAAAACATCAAAGTAAACATAACAGGCATCATATACACAAGACTTTTCTGACGCGGGTCGGTAATAGTCAGTTTCTGCTGGAAGAACATGGTAATACCCATTGCCAGAGCCAAGCCGGATATATGTGATAATCCGAGTATCGGAAATCCGAAATTTACAAGCACGTCCGGCACAGACAGGTCGGTGATCCAAAATGCAAATGGAGCCTGCCGCAAATCAATTGCAGAGCGCAGTAGCTGCCACAGCGCAATAAGAATCGGCATCTGAAGCAGCATCGGCAGACATCCTCCTGCGGGATTTATCCCATATTCGGAGTAAAGTGCCATAGTTGCCTGCTGCTGTTTGGTATTATCATCCTTATATTTTTCACGAAGTTTTGCCATTTCAGGTGCAAGAAGCTGCATTTTCTGGGCAGACTTCATTTGCTGAATCGTTAAAGGGTACAGCAAAAACTTCATAATTATCGAGAAGATAATTATTGATACACCATAATTTGGTACAAATTTATGAATAAAGGATAAAATCGGAAGCATAAAATATTCTGCAATCTGGCGGATACCGTATTTAAATCCGAGATTGACCATAGCTTCAATTTTGTATTCTTTTACAGCATTGTAATCAAGAGGACCGATATAAACTGTAAATTTCTTTTCGTCATAAGATGTATTGAATGGTACGCGCAGAGAGATATTGTATCTTTCGATAACACCCTGTTTACGTGCTGATTTCTTCCATCCGTACAAATCGGCAGTTCCATCAAAACTCTGCCATGGCTGGGGAATAATAGCAAGACCGAAATACTTGGTTTTCATTCCGATAAAATCAATAACACCGGTTTCCTTTGATTCAACAGGTTTATCATCATCTGCATTGATTTCTGCAACACTACCGTTTAACTGAGCAACTGCATGGGCTTCAGTAGATTCCTCAACGCTGCTTGCCTCCTGATATTTCAGTCCGTCACCCCAGACTAAGTTATATCCACGGTTAGCAGGCAGAATGTCTTCCATTTTTTGAAAAACGATGTCATTATCAAAGGCGTATTTATTTCCATAGAACTTATATTTTCTTAAAATAAATTTGCCTGGTTCCAACTCTAATTTCATTTCAATAGTCAGAGTATCATTGCCGCTGATTTTGTAAAAATCGCCGGTTCCTTCTGCCGCAGTAAAATAAAGGTCCCGCGTGTCAATCCGGTTGCCTTGAAATGAAGTGAAAGTAATATATAATTCACCGGTCTCATTCCAGATTAACTGAGACTTAGCCCCGTCCCATTTTTTGAATTTTTTGAGAGTCCATGATTTAACAGTTCCTCCCTTTGTAGAGAATTTTGCAATGATTAAGTCATTCTCGACAGTGATAATTTTTTCAGTGCCTTCTGCAAAGCGAGAAAATTTACTGCCGTATTTCCCTTCATACTTAACAGAATCGGAAAGAGTATCACTAAGAACTGCTTCATTATTTTCGGAAGTATTATCAGGTGTGATTATACTGTCGGCTGCGGTTGTTTTTTCCTGTAGCTGCTTTGCTTTTTTTACAGGTTTAACTGTAGTAGATTGCTGCCACAGCATCCAGCCGACAACAACAGCAAAAATCAACACATAACCGATTAAAGTTTTTTTATCCATTTCTAAATTTCGTCTATTTATTTTGAACAATTATTACATTCCGGGACAGGGTCTAATCCTCCCGAATGGAATGGATGACACTTTGAAATTCTTTTCACAGCCAGCCAACTCCCTTTCAAAAAACCAAATCTTTCGACAGCAGTATAAGCATAATGAGAACATGTGGGGTAGAATCTGCACGATGGAGGTAAAGCAGGGGATATAAATCTTTGATAAAATCCAATCACCGATAAAATAATCTTTTTCATTTTTTAACTGAGCCCCGAGCCGATTTATAATTTTCGGCAGAATTAAAAATTCTTTCAACCGATGGATAAATATCAGCCAGTGAAATTAAGGACTGCATACGAGGTGCATTCCTTACACTGAATACTGCGTATCTGAAAGGCGGGCTGTCCAGTCCGGCGTATCTTTCCTTGAATATTTGTCTGATACTTTCTCTCAACAATCTCTTAACCCTATTTCTTACAACCGCTTTTTTAATAAATTTCTTTCCCGCAGTTACTCCGTAGTAAAATGTAAATTTATCGTTGCATTTGTATAAAGTCATTCCTTCATCATCGGTATCAGGATATATAAATATCCCCACAATCTCTGAGTCATAGAATTTCTTCCCTGATTTGAACACCATGGTAAATGAATTAAATCCCTTTATCGGCTTAATTTTAATCACTTGCTTAACAGGTGCTTTCAAACAATTAAGTAAAAAAAAGGGCAGATTAATTAACCTGAATCAGATTCAGAGTAATAAATGCCGCCCATTACAAATCATGGGCTGCTACTGATCGCTGACAGTAAGTTTGTGTCTGCCTTTGGCACGACGACGGGCAATAACTTTTCTACCGTTCTTGGTAGCCATACGTGCGCGGAAACCATGCTTATTTGCACGTTTACGCTTACTTGGCTGATATGTCCTTTTCATTACACACCTAAAATAAATATCAAATAAATTTCAATTTACACATTTTTAGAACTACAAAGATAAGGAATTTTTATGATTTGAAGAAAACATTTTTATTATTTGAACTGAATTGCTTTTAAAGGGGTTACTTTTACAGCAATAAATGCAGGAATTAATGTAGCTAGAAGTGTAAGTGCCATTGATATTGAAGCGACAATTATATAATGTTCGGGCACTATTTCCATTGGAAGTACATCTAAGAAATATATTTCACCGTTTAATCTGATAATACTGTAATTTATTTGTATTATGGTGAACATATAAGCCAGAAACAGTCCAGCTGCCGTGCCTCTCAACCCGATTGAAAATCCTTTATAAATAAATATACCGAGAATTTTTCTGTTATCAAGACCGAGTGCTCTCAATATTCCGATTGTATTTGTTTTTTCCACAATTGTAATCAGCAATGATGTAATAATATTCAAAACAGCAACAATTGATATAAGTCCCAGAACAATAGGAATAGGCTCTTTCTGAATCTCAATCCATGAAAATATCGAACCGTGATAATTATATACTGTCAGTGCAAAATAAGGGTATCTCAAAAATGATTCAATCGTATCTGCCAATTTTGGAGAATCCTGAATATTGCCAAGCATAATCTGATAGATTGATGCAGAATTTTCAGGCATGTCGAACAGCTTCAAAGCACGCTGATACGGAATAAATATTAAAATATCGTCATATTGAACCATTCCGCTGTTATACAGAGCCTTGATTGTATATTTTTCAACTTTTGGCTCAGGCAAACCAAACAGACTTTTAGTTTTCATTGTAAGTAAAGCAATTTCGTCGCCGATACCGATTTCAAGTTTGTCGGCAAGGCGTTTTCCAATTATGACTTCTCGTGAATTTGAATCTGAAAACTCAAATTTGCCTTCAACTATAAAATTTTTAAGACCGGTTGTGTTTAATTCAGGGAAAACTCCCCTGATAGATACTCCTTCGGTCAAAGTTGATGATTTTATTAATCCTTCGCGTTCGCATACAGGTTCGGCAGAAACTATTTCCGGGAAACTGTCCCGTAGCCTTGTGACTGTACCCTGATAATCCAGAAAAGGTTCTCTATTGAAAGAGGTTATGGTTATATGGGAAGTAAATTTTACGGCACTGTCGTGCAGTGATTTGTCGAAACCATCCAAAATTGACAACGAGAGTATCAATGCCATACAGCCGAGCATTACACTTATCAACGATACCGCAATTGTAAAATTTAGAAATCTCTGTCTGTTTGAAGATTTGGTAATTTTGCCGGCGAAATATCTGATTGTTGAAAATTTCATAAACCTATCTGTCCAAACCAATGTTTGACAAAACGGTATTATTTACAGAATAATAAGAATAATTTAAAAACGGCATTATAAAATCTGATATTTCAACATGTCTTAAAAATATAACAAATAAATGATATGTCAAAATTTTATTTAAATTTTTCTGATTAAATATAAGTATGAATTTACAAACAGTCAAAAATGAAAGTCTTTTTTTATTATGTCATTTTTACATCTGTTTAATGTATTTTGACATTGTTTCTTAATTTTAGTGCTTAATTAACCTTTTTTTTGGTATTTTTGTTTTTTATTTAATTGTTTCAAAATCATACAAATTATTTGTATTTAAACAGATAACATAATTATTTTGAAGATTTATCAATGTTCATAATAAAAAAGTAATGAAAAAAGTAGATTCGCTGTCATCAGCAAGAGGAAGGCTTCTTCTTCAGGAAGTATATCACGAATTGAAATACCAAAAACAGGCAGGGTCGCTGGCAATATTGTTAATATGCTGGCGGATATGCGTTTACGACTCTGATTTGTCAAAATATGTTGCAACCGAAGTAAATATCTTGCATCGTTTAGGATTTCTTCGCGGCACAAGAATATGGATGGAAGAAATAGTAAACAGATTTTATTTCTCTGCCATAAATTCATTTGTTTATTTTGGTGCTGCGGTTCTGCTTGTTCTCATAGGTGTAAGACGTTTCAGCGAATCTATGGATGATAATCTGGTAATAGCCGGGGTTGTATTCGAAGCACTTATGCTGTTCTTTATGTTTATAGTTATGCTTTTTACTCCCGGAGAAGAAGCCGCTACTTTCAGCTATCCCGAGCCTGAAGATGTTCAAAAAGAAGAACTCATCAGTGAAATCGGCGAAATTGCACGTGATTTTGCTCAGGCTGCCGTACAGCTTGAGATTCTGACAGGAGAGCTTGCCAGGATGAATTCAAACCAGGAACAGTTGATTGAAAAAATAAATGAACTTGCAAATACCTTTGCTGATACGGCATCGCCAAATCCGGAATTAATAAACTGCATGAAGGAAACAAATCAGGAGCTTAATAATTTCAAGGGGACAATTTCCGAACTTAATAATTCCGCTAAAATGCTTCGTAAAGAAGAGATAGAACATTCAGTAAGAAAAGAAATCGAAAAAATTATAACCAATAAAATCTTAAATAACGGAAATGAACAATAAAAGGAAGAAAAGAATAGTAGAAATCTATTTTATTCTGTATCTTGCCGCACTGGTATTTCTGATACCCGGCAAGGTATCCCGTAATATTGAATCCGATATTTTCCCTGATAAACCAAGAATTTTCCAACTTCCATTTAGTTTGAAATCTGAGAAAAATGCTCTGAATGCCACTGTCAGGCTCGATTCCAACGGTATAAGCATTATTTCGATTGATTCAACGAATACAATTTTTTATACCGGAGAAGTTAAAAACATTAAATTCAACGTCACAATTGAAGACCGCAACACAAGACAGGTGCTTACAGTTGAAAATTTTGAAGGTAATTCGACAGATTTTTTCAGATATTCAACGGATGAAATTTCGCAGTCATTAAAATTTTTCTGGGACCCGCCTCTCTACGACCGTAAAAGTAAAACCTACATTGTGAAAGTTACCGGTGAAGCAATAAGTTCAAACTCCGAAACTTTGGGCTTGATAGTAGAAGATGTTGTTCAATTCAGTCTAAATCTAAATTATATTACAGATTTCAATTCAAATCTGTTAATTGCAACCGAAACTGCAGGCGGGCAGGAATTACCCGTTAGCGGCGGACAAACAGAGGAAAACCGTTCATTGATTTTACCTGCGACTAATTTATTCCTCTCACCTCGTGATGAAATAGTCAAATCAATTGCTTATACACCATGGGAAAATGAAATCACTATTTTTGGTTTAAACCCCAAAATTGATTTGAGAAAGCAGCCTGAAATTAAAATTATCAGAGAACCCGACAACAAAATCGGAGGCAGTGCAAAAATAATAAGTTTTACCGAATCAAGTTTGCTTATAAAAGGAGAAACACCGGGTTACGGGGTACTGAAAGTTTCAGTGTCACTTACAAGGCATGCTGACGGAAAGGAAGCTATTCGTGAATTCAGAGTAGTTCCCCAGTTGACTGACGAACCTAAATATCAGCAGGTGGTTTATCCTGACATCAGATATACATTCGACCCCAAATTACCAATTCTTACCGGTCAGAAAACAAGTGCATATCTGAAAACAGCCGACGGTAAAATTTATGCAGCCGGAGAATCAGGCTCGGCTTTTTCATTTACTCCTTCAATGAGCGATACCGGCAAAACCCTGTATTTTGAAAGATATATTGATAATAACCTTATGGGACAGCGATATACAGTCAGAATTTCTATGTTCCCTGTACCCGAAATTGCAAGAATATCTGAAATCGGGAAAAATACAATCAGAATTTTTACAAACTGTTACGGCAACTATCAGGGACGAGAAAATTATATATCAAAAATTGATGTTCTTCGAGGAAATGCCAAAATAAGAGAGATAATTGGCGCCCAAAAGAATGAAGAAGGTAGTTTCAATCTAAAACAGGTTTTTGAAATTACTCCTGCAAACAGTAATTCAGAATTCACATTTACGATTCAGGCAGTTGCAAATAATGGTCAAAAATCAGAAGTAACAAATTATTCCGGTAAATAATCAGCAGGATAAGTATAAATTCTGTAGATTAGGTAAGTAAGTATTAATTTTAACCGAACATTCAAAAACTCCCTAACTGTCTTTGAAAAAGCAAGGCTGATACGTTCTAAATAAATTCAACGTATGTCGTAATCGTTACAACATAAAACGGCACCATTTGGCTTGTCATGCTGAGCGACAGCGAAGTATCCAGGCTGTTTAATGAAATCATGGACTCTTCGCTGCGCTCAGAGAGACAATACCCGAGGAGATTGAGCTAAAATTAGAACATATCTGCCCTATCTTGTTATGTATAGATGTCGCTGAGCAACAATGGGGTATTATATCTTTGAAATCAACTTAGTATCACAACTCTTTACTATGACTAAAGTATGAGCATATTTTACTTACACTTTCAACAAAGATTAAATAAAAAAGGCGTACAAATAATTGCACGCCTTCTAAAAGATTAACATTAGCTGTCTGAAATTCAATTAGTAATAAACCTGTCGGAAATTATTACTGGACAGAAAAACGAGTAAGCATTCTACTGCTTGCTTCGATGGTATAAAGAGAAACAGGATCTCCAAAAGGATTATTAATTTTAATTTCCTGTTTCGGTGTTTCACTCCTTATTAAACCAACCTTATCGGCAAAATATGATTTAGTGTTTACTTCAAAATTAAAATCAAAGGTATAACCACCATAAAATATCTTCCCGACATAACTTATTTTAGTATTAAATTCCTGTGCAGAATAAATTTTGCCGGCAACAGTAAAATTCATTGTAGCGGCTTTCTGTCCTGTTACAATTATATCACCGTTTAATTTAGCAGTAACTCCTGAAACATCAATTGGTAAGTCTTCAACTTTGAATCTGAACATTTCCCAGTTCGAAGATTTGTCATCAGCAACAACTACCCAGTCCTGAGGGAGAATTGCTGCAGGAATCAAAGCCATAATTTCTTTAGGCAGTAATTCTGACGGCAGAGCATAGAGTTTCGAATCATTACTGTATCTGTAATAGCTCTCTAAGTAAACACTATTAATAAAAGTGTCGTATTTAAAAGCAACTTTTCCTTTGACAGTAGTTGAACTAGATATAATTGTTGAATCCTGAGCTGTCTTATCAGCTCCATTCTCTTTGTAACTTCTTTCATAAATCCAAGTGTCGCCTGTTTTACCCGGAAAATATTCTTTTGTAACAGTGGGAGTGGTGCTTTCAGAACAGGAATTGATAATCAATGACCCTATTATGGATATAAGAAACAAATACATAACTTTTTTCATTTGGGAATCTCCAATAATTTTAAACTAATATTTTAAGTTAGAACGCTGGAATGTGAAATTTGTTGCATCAAATAAATTAATTTATAGTATTAAAATTATGAGATTTATAAAAATATAATTCAATTAAAAGTCATTTTTTCGTCAATGATGTTTTGTATCAGGCATTTTATAAAAAAAGAGGAGAAAAATGCGAAAATGGCGCATAGAAGATTCTGCAGAATTATATAACATTGACGGCTGGGGTGTAAATTACTTCGGGATTAATGAGAAAGGAAATGTTTTTGTTACACCAACCCAAAATGGTGTTCAGGTTGATTTAAGAGAACTGGTTGATGAATTGATTATCCGGGATGTCGCTACCCCTGTACTGCTTAGATTTCCTGATATAATTCATAACAGAATAGAAACAATATTTAAATGTTTCCAAAATGCCTCGAAAGAATATGATTACAATGGCAACAGTTATATAATCTATCCGATTAAAGTAAATCAAATGCGTCCGGTTGTTGAAGAAATCGTCAAATACGGCGAGGAATTCAATATTGGATTGGAAGCAGGCTCTAAACCCGAACTTCATGCTGTTCTTGCCATTCAGGATAATCCAAAAGCATTGGTTATTTGTAATGGATACAAGGATGAAGCATTTATTGAACTTGCTTTGCTTGCACAAAAAATGGGGAAAAATGTATTCCTTGTTGTTGAGAAACTGAATGAATTGAAACTTATCCTAAAAATATCCAAAAAATTAAATGTAAAACCCAACATCGGAATCCGTGTAAAACTGGCAAGTTCCGGCAGCGGTAAATGGGAAAGTTCCGGCGGCGACAGAAGCAAATTCGGACTTAACGCAAGTGAACTGCTCGAAGCAACTGCAATACTTGAAGCAGCAGGCAGAATGGACGAACTGAGACTGATACATTTTCATCTCGGAAGCCAAATCACTAAAATCGGTAAAATCAAAACTGCACTTCGTGAAGCATCCCAATTTTATGTTCAGCTTCGCAAATCGGGATTTAATGTTGAATTTGTGGATATCGGCGGCGGGTTGGGCGTGGATTATGACGGCTCGCGTTCATCAAGCCAGAGTAGTATCAATTATTCCATTCAGGAATATGTAAATGATGCGGTCTCGAACATCGTGGATGCTTGTGAAAAAAATGAACTGCCTCATCCGAATATTATTACCGAATCCGGGCGTTCAATTACAGCGCATCATTCTATACTTATTTTTGATGTTCTGGAAACAACATCGCTGCCCGAATGGGACAGCTCTTATACTGTAACCGAAAATGATGATGAACTCGTTCAGGAGTTATTCACTATATACGAAAAACTGACTAAAAACAGAATGATTGAAGCCTGGCACGACGCACTTCAAATCCGTGAAGAAGCACTTGACAGATTCAGTCTGGGAATGCTTAACTTAAAGACACGCGCCCTGATAGAAAGATTGTACTGGTCAATTGCACGTGAAATACACGAGATAGCTCAAAGTGTAAAGCACAGCAGCGATGAACTGCGGGTGCTGTCCAGAATGTTATCGGATAAATATTTTTGTAATTTTTCGCTCTTTCAATCATTACCTGATTCGTGGGCAATTGACCAGATATTTCCAATTATACCCATTCACAGGTTAAATGAAAAACCGACAAAACTTGCAACTTTGCAGGATATCACCTGCGATTCTGACGGTAAAATTGACCATTTTATAGGTGTCGGTGATTTTTCATACAATATGCAGGTGCATCAGCTTAAGAAAAACGAACCGTATTATATCGGCGTATTTCTTGTAGGGGCATATCAGGAAATTCTAGGCGATTTACATAATTTATTCGGTGATACTAACGCAGTTCATATTGCTGTGGATGATGATAAATATATTATCAAACAGGTAATTGACGGTGAAACAGTTGAGGAAGTTCTGGACTATGTGCAGTTCAATTCCAAGAAGCTTGTCCGTACAATGGAAACATGGGTTGCTGCAGCAGTTAAGGAAGGAAAAATCACAGCAATCGAAGGCAAAGAATTTCTTTCTAATTACCGTTCCGGTTTGTACGGCTATACATATCTGCAGTCCGAGTAAAGCAAGAATTATATTTGACAGGCACTTTAAATAAAAGAAGTGCCTGTTTTTGAATTGAGAATGGTTTCAATGTGTTTTAATATATCAGATTTAAACAAACTCAATTATTGATATCCACTGATAACAATTTTTATATTCCCATTTAATTCAAAAATTTCAAAAAACCAAACAATATTTATAGTTTGAAAAATATTTGCATTTTGTAAATAATAAATAATTTCGTAATTTTACTTTTTAAGATTTGATGAAATTGTGGAAATAATTGTTTTTTTGTTTTTATATTTTTTTATCAACCATCATAAAAGGGTCATTTTATGAAAAAAGTTATAATCGGTGCTATTGTTGCTACAGTCATTTTTTTTGGATGGCAATCGGCAATGTGGATGAGCGGTATCTACAGTGATTTTTATACTTACACCCCTAATCAGGATGCAGTAATGCAGACCCTGAACGACAATCTGAGTGATGACGGCTTATATTTGATTCCTGCAGCAGACTGTTCCACACCTGAAGGTAAAGAAGAAGGCGAGAAAATTATGGAACAAAATGTCGGCAAACCCTGGGCTATGATAATTTATCACAAGAAAATGATGGGTATGGAAATCGGGTATATGCTGCTCGGTTTATTTTACACACTCATATCTTGTTTTATAGCCTCTTTGGTGATTTATCACGGCAGTTTCAACACCTTTTGGATTCGTTTTCTTGTAGTAATGTGTTTTTCCATATTTACTTTGACGCAAGGTGTACTGGACAATATGACATGGTGGGGTTACCCATGGAGTTTTGTAAAGCCTGAGGTTATTGACTTAACTATAGGCTGGGGTATTACAGCATTATGGCTTGCCTGGTTTGTTAAAAAATAAAACCTTTGTCATATACAGGACGGACTTATACAGCACCGGCGGTATATTCACTGCATTAATGATAATCAATTCGACTTTACAGGCACTATCAAACTAACGGTAGTGCCATCATTTATTTTACTTGTTATATTTATCTCGCCCCCAAGTTTTGTAACAAAATCCTTTACAATATAAAGTCCGAATCCTGTACCGGAGATATTTCTTATGTTACTGCCTCTGAAAAACGGCTCCCAAATATTTTCAATATCAGAAGGCGGGATACCTATCCCTTTATCTGATATTTGAATTTTTACTATATTTTGCATTTTTTTTATGTTAACGGATATGTTCTTATCCGATGGTGTATATTTGACTGCATTACCTATCAAATTTGATAAAATGTGTCTTAGGATTCTTTTATCCGAATACATGTTAAAAGGATTAATATTTAAACCACAATCAACATTTACAGATGATTTATAGGTCAATTTTTGTTCACTGATAATTTCCTGAATCAGATTACAAATATCAATTTCATCATTGCTCAAAATATATGTACTGCTTTCGGAGTTATTGAAAGCAATAACATCATCAATTAACGAGGTCATCTGTTTAACGGAATTCCTAATTTTCAGGGATTGCTTTTGAATCTTTTCCGAGAAGCCATTCTCACTTTCTAATTTCATAATATCAGATGAAGAAACAATAACAGTCAATGGTGTTCTGAATTCATGAGATATCATACTCATGAATCTGGTTTTCATAACATTCAGTTCCTTTTCCTTCTCATAAGCGGATTGAATATTATCCTTCAATTGAATAATATTCTCTTCTGCCATAATCCTTTGCTTAATTTCTGCATCTAAATGCTTTGTACGTTCCTTGACAAGATTATCCAGTTCCGAGTTTAATTTTGACAAAGCATTTTCTTTAGCGCAAATATTCTTATTTGCTTCTTCCAGCATGATGTTTTTGTCAGTCAATACAAGGTTAATTTTATGCTTTTGTCTGAATCTGATGTATAGTACAATGGCAATAATAATAATCAAAGCAACAATAATCAGAATATAAAAATTCTTGTTTTTTTCCTTGTCCAGAGCCATTTCAACAAGGTCTCTGTCTTTTTTTTCGAGTTCGGATTTGAGTTGGAATTTAATTGTTGATAACCTAAGTTCGTCCAATTTAATTTTTTCATAATATATTGTATATAATTGGAAATAATGATGAGCTGAATCCAATTGATGAATTTTACTGAATGCTTGAAAAAGCCAATTTGTAGCCCTAGTATAATAGTGATAAGTATTCAGACGATAAGCTTTCTCAGCACAATTTCTGAACATATTAATAGCAGTATTGTTTTCACCTATATTCAAATAATCAATACCAATATTTATTTGAGAACTTAATACGTATCTAAAGGCACCAAAATCTTCTCTTACTTTTAAAGCATAAGAATTATAGAGCAAACTTTTTTGATAATCTTTCTTTTGTGAATAAATATGTGCCAGCATAGTATAAGTATCACCCAGAAACTGCATACTTGATTTAGATTTAAAAATTTCAGATGCTTTTAATAAATAATATTCAGCCTTATTATACTCTTTATTATTTAATGAATTTAAACCTTGAAACTTATAATAAGCAGCAAGATAAACAGAATCCGCATTCTTGTCAAGAACATACTTGAATTGAACTAAATACGAATCAGCTAAGTTGTTCATTCTTGCCGATTGAAGTGCGTCAATACCATGAACAACAGCATCGAAATATTTAACCGTGTCACCATCTGTCAAATAGAGATTAATTGATTTAATGTAATTATCTGCAGAATTTTCATAATCCAGAATATAAGTATAAAACCATCCAATCCACCTGTAATTAAATGCAAGTTGTTCATTTGATGGATGTGTTTCAGCTATCTTCAAAGCTTTTAAAAAGTATTTGGATGCAATATCAAATTCATTATTATAAGCATAATGTTTTGCCAAGCCAATTGATAAAAAATTAACAATCGCCGGATTATCCTTTCTCTGTTCCAAATATTTGACAAAAGTACATAAATCCGATGAAACTCTGGTTGGTTGAAGTAATGAACTTGAAGACAACATCATTGCAGCAGCTCTATTCCAACCTAATTCATAATTTATACTTAACCCATCCTGAAAAGCTAAAGAAGCATATTTTATAGACATTGAAATTGAATTTACCTGATTTAATTCAGCTAACTCATTTAAAATATCTACCCTGTAAATGCCTTTTGCTGTATCAAGTTGTTTCTCTAATTCAACGGCAGGTTTAAATGCAGTTAATTTTGTAAATGTCAGAAGAAAAATCAATAATATTAATTTTATGCGGAATCTCATTCTGTCTCGTATGCTTGTTTTCTTTTCAATTCTGCCTGGCGCCTTTTTCTAAATTGCACCTTACCGGAATGTAAGTTATCAAATATTTTGTTAATATCAAAGAAAGTTTTATAATTATAAAAAGGAATTCTGTTTTTACTGCAATATTCGGCAAGATTTTTTTTTGCAAATATTATATCCGAATGTTCTGCTGCACAAAAGTCAGAATATCCGTCCCCTATAAATACTATGATATCAGTGTCATCGGAGTTGTTTATAATAACATTGCGTTTGCACGATGCACAAAGACATTTGCAGGATTCGGAAGCTCCGTAAAATACGGGTTTGGGTTTGCCGCTGAAATCAATTCTGTTGCAGAAAACCGATATTTTTTCAGCTCTTAATGATTTAAGAATTGGATTTATATATGATGAAAAACCGTCACTGATAATAGATAGTTCATATTTGTAATCTGAACAGATTTTTATAAATTTTTCAAGATACGGGTCTACATCCGAATTTAAAGCTAATTGTTCAATTTCAGATTCTTTTGTACCTGATAAAGTCGGAACAATTTTATTCCAGTATTCAATTATTTTGATTTCTTTGTTTACAAGTTGTGAATGAAAGGGTTCAAACTGCCCGAATTGTTTAAAAATTTCATCACCAAAGTCTTTTATAGTAATTGTACCGTCGAAATCACAAAAAATACGAATATTTTTTCTCAATTTATTGTCATTCATTTTATAATATCGGGAATTATCATTAAATTGCATACAGAAACGTTATCGAAAATTATAAATTGGAAAAAATAATTGAACGAGCTTGGTAAAAGAGTACTTGTAGCAGCAATCGGAATCCCTTTGGCATTAGGTTTAATAATTGCAGGCGGCATCATATTCAATATTGTAATTATTATAATTGCAATGATAGGTATTTATGAGTTTGCATATTTGGTTGATAAGAAATCATCAGACGTGCAAAAAGCCGGGATGTATTTATTTTCACTGATAATACTTCTGACATTTTCTTTTTTAACAAAACCGCATGAAATTGCAGCAGCGCTTGTCATACAACTTTTATTAATGGTTCTATCTAGTTACTCATTTCAATTGAAAAAAGGCACTCAAGACGGTTTATTGTCTGTTTCAGCCGTATATAATTCTGTGCTGTATGTCGGACTTGGTTTTTCAACACTGATTATCATCAGAAATTTTAATTTGTACCTGCTTTACTGGCGTGATATTTTCAATCAGTCTTCATTTATTTACAATCTTAAGTTTGCCGAATCCCAAACGTGGGGTTTGATTGTACTTTTTGTTTTTGTATCTATATGGACATGTGATTCGTTCGCATTTTTTATCGGCAGAAAATTCGGAAAGCATAAATTACATCCGGAAGTGTCACCCAAAAAATCATGGGAAGGAGCTATTGCCGGACTCATAGGGGCTGTAATTGCTTTTACTGTAATCTGTTTCTTCTTTTTGCCGGAATTACCTTTAGTATTCAGTCTGATTGCAGGATTGATTATCGGTACTGTCGGGCAGATTGGAGATTTGGCGGAGTCTCTTCTTAAACGGGATGCAGGTATTAAAGACAGTTCAAATCTAATCCCCGGTCACGGTGGAGTATTAGACAGGTTCGACAGTGCATTATTCGTATTTCCGGCTTTAACCGTTTTTTTCCTGATTATCGCTGTCTGGGGCTGATTCCTCTTTTTTCTTTTTAAATATCTGGTATGCAGCAAATAATACAACAATTAATATTACTACTGGGAAAATTATCTTTCCGTAGAGGGATAAATAATTATCAATTAATTCCCAATTATCACCGAATGCATTTCCGAATCCGAGCAAAATTGAATTCCAGATTAAGGAGCTTAAAGCCGACAAAATAATTGTTTTTTTGAAGTTTAGGTTTGCCATACCTGCAAAAAATGATATGACAGCCCTTGTACCCGATAAAAATCTATTTGCGATTATCATCCAGTAACCATACTTTGCAAACCATGTCTCTACTTTCTTAATTGCATTTCTGGATATAAATTTAAATTTATTTGAATCCATTACTGCATGGTCAAATTTATTGCCAAGGATAAACATCACCGCAAAACCGGCTGTAGAGCCAATCGAAGCAGCCAATAGAATTTCAATAAAACTTCCGGATTTTATACCAATCAGCGTACCCATAAATACAAGAACTGAATCACCCGGAGCCGGAGGAAATAAATTTTCTATAAACGTAGTCAAAAATGCAATTATCAATACCCAATACCATGGTACTAAAGAAAGATAATCTATAATAGTTTCAAGCATTTGCAGACCTTCCGATTATTTGGGTTAATAACGATTTCAGTACTGATAAGTTATCAATATGGAAATCAGCATTGGCATTGCTTTGTTCGTTGTTTACCAAAATTGTCGCCGTGCCGGCTTTTTTTCCTGCAATTACATCGGAATCCGAATCTCCTATCATGATTGATTTGGATGGGTCAATATCCCATTTTTTTATTGCATCAAGAAGCATTCCCGGATTAGGCTTTCTGTAAAAACTATTGGTATCAGCTAAATCGGTACAATAATAAATTTCGTCAAAAATTACTCCTGATTTTTCCTGAAGTAATTTCTGCATAAAGTTGTGAACAATTTCAAGTTCTGAAAGAGACATTATGCCTTTATCTACACCCTGTTGATTTGTAATCAGTATGATAAGAAAAGACTGTTTTTTTAAATATTTCAATATTTCTGGTATTTCAGGATTTAGTATGAATTCATCCGGCTCGGCAACATATTCTCCGACTATTCTGCGGTTAATTATTCCGTCTCTGTCGAAAAAAACAGCCTTATTTTTCATTAAACAGCTCTTTTATTACACCGTCAATCTGGTCGAAAACCACTTCCCATGTATGTGTTTCGATAATCCATTTACGGGCATTCAATGAAATACTACCGGCAAGTGTTTCATTTTTGAGTAATTTAATAGTATGTTCAACGAGTTCTTCATCATTTTTTGCTATCATTGCATGAATTCCATGCTCGGCATATATACCCTGATTACCTGTCGGAGTCGTTACTATCGCGCAGCCTGATGACATAGCTTCAAGCAGCTTATTCTGTATTCCTGAAGCTCCGTCGTGGGGATGCAGAAATACTCTTGCATTAGCATAATAATATGCCAGGTCTGGAACATCCGCATGTATTTCTACAAATTCGCCAGCCAGCATACGAACTGATTTTGGAGGATTGGAACCTACTATCTGCAATTTAACATCCGGGACCTGAAGACGAATTTTAGGTAAAATTTCATTGGCAATTTTAATTGCCATCATAGTATTTGCCCAAACGCTCAATTTGCCTGTAAAAATAATATTTTTGCCTCTTTGGCTATAATCACAAACCGGTGCATAACGGTCAATATCCACACCATTTGTTACCAAACGGTATTTCAATTCCGGATTGCCTTTCTGCATCTCGGCTATATCTTCTTTAGTGACGAGTGTTACGAAATCGTATAGGGATGTGATTTTCGGTTCATATTTTCTTAATTTCATTACCTCCCATATTCTCACAAGCTTTTGCATTACATGGTCACTTCTTGTAAAAGAGCGGCTTTGGTACAAAACCCTGCAATCCTCGGCAATAAGTATTTTGGGGAATTTCTTGTTTTTCAGATACTCGGCAGTTCTCATAAAGAAAGCTATACCCAAATCATAGTCATTTTCGGCACAAAGTTTTTCAACAATCCTTTTAAATTCCCGAGTCAGGTAAAAAGAAATTTCAAGTGGATATTCAAGAGGTAATCTGGCAGCTGTTTTTATTCCTGATAAAAGTGGATTCAAAGCAATCGTATATACTCGCACCCCAATGTCCTCAACTGCTTTTATATCCGCGGCACTCGGCAGATCGCCGAAACTGTAGGCAACCATAGTAACGTCATTGCTCTTAGCCAGATGCCTAAGCAGGTGAAATGCCTTTACCTTATCGCCTCCTATTAGAGGGTAAGGGTATCTTGAAGTTAGAAAAAGTATCTTTTTACTGTTCAATTTGCTAATAATAATATGTCTAAACTTTGCAAAAGTAGTTATAATTTTTTAAATGAGAAAATTAACCTGTTTATTATCTTGAAAATGGATAGAAAATGTACAAATCTGTTTCCTGATAATATCAATTCCAGGTAGATATTTTGTAAATTATTTTGAAATAAACTTGGTTCACAAAGGCAAAATAAGAATATGCAGAGACGAAAACTCTATATTAATCCAAATCGTTCACTTGTTAAAACACATATCTTAACGAAATTCCTATTCCGATTCCTAAAAATGATTCTCCTGCGGGGTTGCGGTCCCAGAATTCGGAAAAATCTGCTTTTTCAGACACCTGATAAAGCACTCCAATACCGAAATTCATAGCAATAACCGGTAACGGCTTGTATTCAATCCCGATTCCGCCTCCGAAATTATAGATTCTGTCAGTTGTTATTAACTTTTGGATTATTACCACATCATTGAATTTAACTGTTTTTGTACGTCTTCTCTCTAAATGCAGCATACTTGTACCGGCAAAAGCGTAGAATCTTTTATCTTCCTTTTTCAAAAGTGAGAATTGATATTCTGCACCTAAGATTCCATAAAAATCGAGTTCTTCAGGCGGATTATCACCGAAATAGTAGCCTGCACCTGAGAATTGAAACGCATTAAGGTTGTCGAGTTCAATCTGATAATTTATACCTGTACCGGAAAATGAAGAATAACCGACTCCAATCTGATGTTTGGGATAAGTTACTTTCTGGCTGTAAGTGTAATTTGTTCCAAATATCATTAGTGCAGCAAGTACAAAAAAGTATTTTAAGCAGTGAAAATGATTAAATCTAAAATTATGAACTATTTTACTTAAAATCAAACAGGAAAATTGTATTTTTGACATATTAAAATAAATGTAACTTAAATAAATTATTAAAGAAGAATTAGATAAGGTTTTTATTGGAGTTGACTATGACAAAAATTACTACATATATCATTTTTTTGATTTTACTAATTCCTTTTTCCGCATTTTCACAGGGGATGACAACTGCCTCAATAAACGGTACCGTTAAGGACACCGAAGGTACTGTTCTTGTCGGAGCAAGTATAAAGGTTGTTCATAATCCGTCCGGCTCGGTCGTGGGTACAAGGTCAAACAAATCGGGGAGATTTAATGCAGTAGGCTTGCGTGTAGGCGGTCCGTTTACAATCGAAATATCAATGGTTGGATATGAAAAAACAGTTATCAATGATATTAATCTCGGTGTCGGTCAGAATATGTCACTTGAAATTGTGCTTTCACAAAAAAGTGTACGGACGGAAAATATTGAAGTAGTTGCCGATAAGGGCGATATAATCAGCAGTGAAAAAACCGGAGCATCCCAAACAATAGGTCAGGAAGAAATAGACAATCTTCCGACAATATCACGTTCCATTCATGATTATTCAAGGCTTTCCCCTCATGTGATTTCATCAACAAGCGAAGGTTCGAATGTCGGCGGGCGAAACAGCAAATATAATACAATTCAGGTTGACGGTGCTGTAATGAGTGATGCGTTTGGATTGTCTGCATCAGGAACTCCCGGCGGACAGGCTGAAACGCAGCCTATTTCACTCGATGCAATTCAGGAGTTTCAGGTATCGGTTTCGCCGTTTGATGTCAGAGAAGGAGGATTTACAGGCGGGGCTATTAATGCAATTACCCGCAGCGGCTCTAATAATGTTCGGGGCGGTGCATATTTCTTCGGACGGAACGGATCATTTGTCGGCTCAAGTCCTGATGCAAACCGCCGCCCTTATGATGATTTCGGTGAATCAATTATAGGCGGAAAAGTCGGCGGTCCTGTTTACAGAGACAAACTTTTTTATTTTGTAAATGGTGAATACAAAGTCCGTACAGACCCGTTTACAATAGCTTTGGGCGACCCGCAGGCACAACGGTATTTTCCTTTAAGCGGCGATTCTCTGGATATAATCAGACAAATTTCGATAAATAAATACAATTATGACCCGGGAACATATCAGAATTATTCACGTTCTACCGATTCATATAAAATGTTTGCAAGATTGGATTATAATATTTCCGATAAACACAGATTGACTTTCAGACATAATTTTGTTTCCGCCGTTCAGGGAAAGGACATTTCCAGAAGCGAGACTTTTTACTCTTACTCAGGTCAGGAATATTTATTCAACAGTATGCAGAATCAATCCGTTCTTCAATTAAACAGCGTTCTTGGCAGCAGCATGGCGAATGAACTTAGAGCAGCATTCACTTCAATCAATGACGTCAGAGATGCAATGTCGGCAGCGCCATACCCTCAGATTACCATTAACAGACTTGGACCTGACGGCAAGGCAACTGTTTCGTTCGGAACCCGTTCAGCATCTCAGGCAAATGAACTTAATCAAAAAATATTTGAATTAACAGATAACTTCAATTGGTTTCTCGGCGACCATGTTATAACTGCCGGAACGTCAAATCAATTTATTACTTTTGATAATCTTTTTATTCAGGATTATAACGGCGCCTGGTCATTTGACGGAGTCGAAGCCTATAAGCAGGGAATTGCCCGTGGATTTACGAGGGGATATTCTTTGATTGAGGGCAGTCTTCAGCCGCGTGCAAAATTCTCTTACGGGCAGCTTGGATTTTATCTGCAGGATGAATGGTCTCTGCTGTCAAACTTTAAAGTTATGGCAGGAGTCAGAGCAGATTTTTTTGTATTTCCTGAGAATCCTTTAAATAATGTTAAAGTAGCCGAGACTTTTGCAAATCCTACTGAATTTGCACCCGGAGGTTTGAGAACCGATTTTATGCCTTCGCCGCTTGCATTTTCTCCCCGAATCGGTTTTAACTGGGATGTTTTTGACGACAAAACCAATCAATTACGCGGCGGTATCGGACTATTTTCAGGTCGCACTCCCGGAGTATGGCTTGCAAACCAATATTCCAATACAGGGATGGACTTAGGCAGAACAGATATTCGTGACCCTGCATTTCAATTTACAGAAGAATTGGGTTATAATCCTCCGACCGGCGCAGTGCAGACATCTGAAATAAATTTAATTGACCCTGAATTTAAGATGCCGCAGGTCTTAAGAGCAAACATAGCTTATGACCGCGAGCTTCCTTACGGGCTGTTTGCAACTGTTGAAATTATTTACGGTCAGACAACAAATGAAGTGTTATACAAGAATATTAATCTCAAATATGCCTACGATAAAGAAGGCAGCCGGCAGTTCGCTATTGACGGAAGACCGCTTTATACCGGACGGGACAAATTGAATAATGATTTTACCAGAGTTCTGTATCTGACAAACACAAACGAAGGAAACCAGTCAAGTTTTACCGTACAAATTCAAAAGCCTTTCAGACAGGGAATCTGGAGAGATTTGAGTCTTAATCTTGCCTATACATACAATTTATCGGAAGATGTAAACAGTCTGACATCAAGTGTGGCAGCTTCAAACTGGCAGTTTAATCAGATTGCTGACCCTAATAATCCGGCGCTGACAACATCACTGTTCTCAATTCCGCACAGAGTGCTGTTTAATGTTTCCTATATGTTCGAAATTTTTAACGGATATAATACTTCTGTCGGATTATTCTACGAGGGGCGTTCAGGTTCACCTTTTTCAATGGTTTACTTCACAGAGTCGGGCGTTTATATCGGCGATGCCAACAATGATGACCATTGGAACAACGACCTTGCATATATTCCTGCCGGACCTGATGACCCGAAAATGATTCTTACAACCGGTAACTGGAACGAACTTGAATCTTTTATAAATCAATTTGATGAATTGAAAGACCAGAGAGGAAAAATTTCTGAAAGGTATTCGCTCAGACAGCCATGGAGAAATAATCTTGATGTCAGAATCACTCAGGACATTCCGACTACCGGCAAACAAAAGCTCCAAATTTCGATAGATATATTAAATCTTATGAACATGCTCGACCCGTCGTGGGGTTATCAGTATTTTATTACAAATTCAAGTTACAGCATGCTGAGATTCGAAGGCTATGTTTCGCAGGCAGAAATTAATGCAGGATTATTCGGGCAGGAAGATTTGAATAAAATAAAAGCCGGCTTCGTACCTGACTTCAGGGGAAATACAAAAGAGGCAATTTTCAGTATATCCGATTTGACCTCACGCTGGCAGATGCAGTTGGGAATAAGATACTTTTTTTAAGATTACACCAAAACCTTCCGAAGGTTCCGCAACCTTCGGAAGGTTTATTTGTTCCAATGATTTAAATCCGTAAAATCCGTGATTTTAATATTTACTTTCAAATTCCGTAGGAATATTCTGTTAGTAGAAAATAATCATTTCCTCTAATATCATATAGCTCCGTAGGAGCGGACTGTTAAAACCAAAAGACACAAATAAATATCGCAAAATGAATATTTATAATCCAAAATCTACTGCGGAATCATATCATTATCATAAAAGTTGAAAATTTTCTGAATAACAAACTTCAAAAAATAGTGATAAATTGGTAAATTATATTAGAAAACAAATCTAAACTTTCAAAATTTTTATCAAGATGATAAGAAAATCATAATAAAATTAAAATGGTAAAACCTAAAACTATGAAAAAATCTATAAAAAGTAAGTTGGTTTGTGTAATCCTATGAAAAAGATTGCTCTCACCAACAGCAAGATTGCTCTCACCAACAGCAAGATTGCTCTCACCAACAGTCGTAATGCTTTCAACGAGATGTCAAAAGCTCATAACGAGATGTAGGTTACTCATAACGAGATGTAGGTTACTCATAACGAGACGTAGATTACTCATAACGAGACGTAGATTACTCATAACGAGACGTAGATTACGCATAACGAGACGTAGGTTACGCATAACGAGATGTAGGTTAGACATAACGAGATGTAGGTTAGACATAACGAGATGTAGGTTAAGTAAACCGAGGCATTTTAGGGCTTTTTCACCCTGTTTTTGCCAAAAAAACGCAAAATTGAGTCAAAATACTATGTCAAAGAACAACATTAATCGTTATCTTAAACTTAGATATCCGACGCTTTAAAAGTGTCGGACATCTGATATTCATATCGGGTTAATCCTTTACACAACGAACGGAAAACCCCATAACCTTATTACTGTAGTATCTGCTTACTCGGTTATATTTATACCACAGGTACCTGCCCCATGCACCTGTTTCATTGCCATTAGCTGCAGACCACCAGTGACCGTAATAGCTTAGATGGTCGAAATAACCATCATTGCCACGATAACCGCCCGGAAGAGCGGTGAAACCACTTTCGTTTGTAGCTCCAGTATTTGGGCTGGACCAGTGTATTGTGCCTGTTTCTTTCATTTTTCCGCCAACTATACTATCAACATCAAGATATGATGTAAGAGTTGTCCATTCAGCATCATTAGGAATATGCCAGCCGGTTGGAGCTAATCCTCGTGGGTCGTTTACTGCATACAAATTATAAAGTTTACCGTATATTTTACCAAGTGAATCCGAATTATTGTAATAGCACCAGGCACCAGTTTTAAGATTTGCCCATTGAACCGAGTCTTGTACTTCAGGTATCGGGTCTCCGTTGCGGTAATGGTCAACATCTAAATTTCTACACATCCATATCTGGTTACCTATTTGTATTTCTGTGCAGGTGTTAAAAGTAAAAATAATGCTGTCTATTTCGGAAATAATAAATGACTTTGTATTTCCGGATTGTATAATGTTCATTGTTTGATTATTTTCAAATTCAATAGAATCAATAGTTCTAATATCGAATTCACTTTTTGAATTTAATTTTGACTGAAACACTATCATTGAATAAGAAAGGTTAGAACTAATAAAACTCAAATCAGCAATATCATTAATTTTATATTGCTTTAAACTTCCATCATTCATATAGATTTTAATAACCGGTTCTTGTGCATTGATTGATAACGCAGACAAGAACATAAATAAAATTAAAATAGTCTTTTTCATAATGAACCTTAAAATATATTATTCTCTCCTCCATACTCATCCGATGACTCGCAGTCATCGGATGAATTATCTCTGTCAGTCTTAACCTTCCGAAAGTTATTTACTAAGATGTCCGACACTTCCAAAGTGTCGGACATCTGATATTCACACCGGATTAATCCTTTTTACATCGAACTGAAAATCCAAGAAACTTGTCATAGTAGAAACTACCGAAAGTGCCTCGATCATAGTTCAAATTATATGCCCAGGCTTTTACATTATCTTTCTCAGTCACTGTCCACCAGTGACCGGCGTATCTCAAAGAGCTGAAACTCTCACTAATGTAAGGGAAACCTCCTCCAGGAAGAGCGGAAAAACCACTTGTATTGTTAGCATTTAAATCATTACCTATTGCACAAGGATTGGAGTGTTCACTCCATAGTTCTTTTGAGGCAAGTGACTTTGCTGTATAATAGGCGTCGGAGCACCAATATTGGCTTTCAATGCTCAAATATAACTGTAATGCAGACCATTCTCCATCACTCGGTATATGGTAACCAATTGGAGCCAATCCGCGTGGGTCATTTACAGCATACCAGTTATAAAGTTTTCCATAAATTGCACCATTTGCAGGGTCATTGTTATAATAGCACCAGGCACCTGTTGTAAGGTTTGCCCATTGTGCAGAGTCTTGTACTTCAGGTATCGGGTCGCCGTTGCGGTAATGGTCAACATCAAGATTCCTGCACATCCATATCTTATTACCTATTTCTACATCACCATAACAATATATACCAACTATAAAATCAACCTCGTTGCTTTTCTCACCGTTCACTGTCACAAATACTTTACCGCTTGTTGTTCCGATTGGTACTTTTACTTTTATTAAAGTATTACTCCAAATTATATAATCGCCTGATTGTGGTTTTACTGAATTAAATGAAACAAAGCTTGTATCTTTGGAGAATCCGAAACCTGTTCCAGAAATAGTAATTTCATCTCCGATTTTAGCATTTTTTGGAATAATTGAATTGATTTTTACTGAAGTATAATCCCCCTGCACACATCGCACTGAATACCCTTTATACATACTTTCGTCGCTCCTGGATATACTGGGATTGTCATTGAACATGAATCTGACCCAGGCTTGTAGCGACTCATTGCCCTCTGTCGCCGACCACCAGACACCGTAGTAGCTTAGACTGACAAAGCTGCCACGCCAACCGCCCGGAAGAGCGGTGAAACCGCTTGAGTTTGTTGCCCCTTTGTTTGGGCTGGACCAGTGAGTTGTGTCCGTTTCTTTCATCTTACCGCCTGATACTTTGTTTCCGCCAAGAAATGTTGATAAAACTGTCCATTCTGCATCACTCGGTACATGGTAACCAATTGGAGCCAATCTACGCGGGTCGTTTACAGCATACCAGTTATAAAACTTTCCGTATATTTTACCAAGTGAATCCGAATTATTGTAATAGCACCAGGCGCCAGTTTTAAGATTTACCCATTGAGCTGAATCTTGTACTTCAGGTATCGGGTCACCGTTGCGGTAATGGTCAACATCAAGATTTTTGCACATCCATATCTGAGAACCTATTTGTATTTCTGTGCAAGTGTTAAAAGTAAAAATAATGCTGTCAATTTCGTTAATAATAAATGACTTTGTATTGCCGGACTGTATAATGTTCATTGTTTGATTATTTTCAAATTCAATCGAATCAATAGTTTTTATATCAAAATCACTTTTTGTATTTAATTTTGACTCAAACACTGTCATTGAATAAGAAAGGTTAGAACTAATAAAACTCAAATCAGCAATATCATTAATTTTAAATTCCTTTGCACTTCCATCAATCATATAGATTTTTATAACCGGTTCTTGTGCATTTACTGATAATGCATACAAGAACACCAATAAAATTAATATTGACTTTTTCATTTTATCAATTTCCTATTTGACTAAAATCATTTTTTGGGACTGAATTTCGTTATTAAACCGAACTTCGTAGTAATAAGTCCCGCTCACCACGCGATTATTTTTCTCATCCCTGCAATTCCACTCGAGTGTATTCTTTCCGGATTGGCAATTTTCGCACTCCAGTTTTTGAATTTGATTACCTGAATTGTCATAAATTATAATTTCGACATTGCCGGGTAATGCAATTTCAAATTCTATGCTTGTACGTTCAACAAAAGGATTCGGATAATTACCTTTGATATTAAGTTCATTGGAATGGTTGGATTGTTCTTCAACACTTGTGACATTCTCAAACTGAATCTTCTGAATCTGAGAAACTGCAATTTTTTCAATTTGATTATTTTTTAATTTAATAATCAACGTATCGCCCTGAGCTTTACTTTCAATTCCGTTAAAGAATATGTAAAGCATTATTACCAAAAAACACAAACAAGATTTCATAAATCACCCTAAATTATTAATTTGACAGATGGCTTAAACATACTAAATTTAATTTTGTAAAAAATACTTTTGCAAGTTAATAATATTTATTTACAATTCAAAGTGATTATGGACTGTTTGATTATAAATTGAGAATAATTGAATCAATCACTATCTCTAACCCCAAACATATCAAATATCTGCACTTTATAACCTTCCGAAGGTTAGCAACCTTCGGAAGGTTGAAAAGGCTGTGGTTTCCGGCGGCTGTGATATTTCTACTAACAGATCACTCCTTACGGAGTTGGCGGTTGTGTTTCCGTCGTGATATGTTTTGTTACCATAATTCCACTCCTAACGGAGTTGGATTTGTGGTTTCCTTCGGCTGTGATATTTCTACTAACAGCTCACTCCTAATGGAGTTGGAACATATTTATCTCGTAGAGATTGAATTATGGTAACATGAGCGGCAACTATATGATTGTTATCTCGTAGAGATTATATTTTTTCCCATAATTCAACCTCTACGAGGTAGTCTTGTACATCAGGATTTGTTTTGTTACCACAATTCAACTCCTAACGGAGTTGGCGGCTGTGGTTTCCGGCGGCTGTGATTTTTCTACTAACAGCTCACTCCTAACGGAGTTGGGTATTTGTGGTTTCCGGTGGGATATGTTTTGTTACCATAATTCCACTCCTAACGGAGTTGGGTATTTGTGGTTTCCGGGGTGGGATATGTTTTATTACCATAATTCAACTCCTAACGGAGTTGGTTCTTTGAATGTCTTTCGATATTCATTTGCTATAAACATACAACTCTTTAAGAGTTGAAATCAATTCCGCATTCAGAATTCAGAATTCCGCACTCATCATTCATCATTCTAAATTATACAGTAGCTGCCTTTTATAAACTGTGCGACAGGTGTATTCAGGAACCTGACCAAAGTTCCGTGACGCTTGTCGATTGTAAAACCCCGCTTTAAAAAGAAATTTTTGAGGAAAAAATGAGCTTTTACAGAATCAATTCCCTGAGATGCCATTCTTGAACAGAAATCTTCGAGCATTGCGCTGCCGAGTCCGCGGTTGCTGAGGGCGCTGATAACTATAGACCCGTCAATAAGGACTGAATTTGAGTCAACTTTTCTATAGCATATACCGCCTACAATCCTGTCAATTGAATCTGTCAAAACAAAATATTCATCCAATTCGGATATAACTTTCGGATACTTTTCCTTGAAAAATATTCGGTAAAGATTTCCAATTTCCGAAGCACCCTGAGCTTCTCTGAATGTATATGTTTCTTCTGTAATATCCCTTATAAATGAAGATATTATCTGTCCGGAGGCGGCTGCTGAACCCGAACGAACAATACTCATCTCATTGGATGAACCTTTCGGGAATAACATCCTGGTAAAAATAATCCTGTCATCAGAATCGCTTAACAAAGACTGAAGCTCAGATAATTCCATAAGCTGTGTAGCACGCTCACCGGTATTTCGGTACAGGCGGTTTATTATATCGCTCATTTTTGAATGAATTTTATAATCAGCATCTTTGAAGTAAGTGAACTGATAAAGATAAAACCTGTCAGGCTCGCTTTTAATACTGAGATTGTACAGACTTATCAGTTCCCTGATGGTTTGTTCTTTTGCCTCAACTGTAGCTTCAGGATTCAATTCAAGCCAATCGTTGTATCTTTCGATTGCATTAATTACTTTAAGCTGAGGATGGTAAAATTTCTCAAGATTATCAATGAAAGTTTCCAATCCCTTTTTAAGTTCAATCATAAAATCATTCAGATAAAGCCTTTCAAGGTCTTCCTTAAGTTTAATGAGAAATTCGTGGGCTTCGACATTGCCGAGTGCTTCGAGACATGAATCAAAAATCCATCTTTTCAAAAGCAAAGGCTCTAACCATGGGTAATGAATAATCGGTTTTTCATAAAAATTTCTAATCATTGGCGAAATGAGAGAGACAGTGCTGTCGTACTTTTTCCAGTTATTGATTGAATTTATAATAGCTCCGTCACGGAAATCAAGTTCGGGGATAATGACATTATTTGGAGAAATTATTCCGGGTACTATTTGTTTTCCGGAGTTACGCCATCCGATAAAAAATGCCGACATACCCTGCAGATAGAATTTTCTGAGTGATTCAGCCTTGTTAAAATCCCTTCCGATTATTCTCTGACTCGAAAATTCTCTGATTTTTGCCCAAAGCGACAGCTCTCCGAAATATTCGAATGACCAGGCTCTCAGTTCCTGTCTGTAGGCTCCGAGTTTTGGCAATACGCGGTAACCGTAAGGATAGCCTGAAATGGCAACATGACGCAAAATAGTCTGCAGGACATCGGTTTCGACATCATCGGTATTGATGAAAATCTGCAGGTCGTAGCGTCTGTTGTTTTTCATAGCAATTACAATTCGGTAATGCAGAGTTGTGCTGCCTGTATTCAATCTCGAAATCCATATTCCACGTTGCTTGACATCATTGATAGAATAATCACTTTCATCAAAACACAGCAAAATAGACTGTTTAATAAATGCTTTATTAACCAATATTGACTTAATCCTGTCAATTTCTTCTGCGTTAATACCATCATCAAATACAATTTTGCTGTTCCACAATTCAACCGGATATTTGACTGTTGACTTATCGAGCATATCTTCATAAAAGACATGAATTTTTCTGAAATAATCAGCAGCCGATAATGATATCTCGGGTATTCTGTCATAAAGCATCCACGAAATAAGTTCGTAACGCACTGATGTATAATAATCTGGATTATTCTGCAAAAAATTGAAAAGCAGACTGAACATATTTTCAAACTGCCGTACCATGACATCATCATTTGGCAAATCAACGACAGTGCGGTATGCCAGCAGCCTTTTTCTGAGTGCTTCAAGTCTTCGTATTTCAAGTTTTCCTGATGCAATCCGTTTAATTGACTGCTCATTCAAATACGACAAACCCGACATAAGAAATGCAGGGAATGCTTTGCTGTAATCTGTACCCGGTTCATCGAGAAGTAAAATCCTGTAAGCTTCGCATCTTATATCTTCAACTGGATGCCGCGCAAGAGACTGCAGACGCTTTCTTATGAGATTTATAAATCTGACGGTATTGTGTTCCAAAAGATTTTCTAATTTATTAATTGCTGTGAATGCATTTTCAAGTTCACCATAAAAGGTATCACAGACATAAGAGTTCAGGTCGTGAAGACCGCTGCTGAGTTTTAACTTCTCACTTAGCATGATATTTTGATAATCTGACGAGAATGGCTGATAAGGCAAAAAAACATTCTCTGAAATACCCTCAAAAGGAGTATCCCAACCTTCTTTAATCGGGCAGAAATTTATCAGATTCGGATTGCCGATCCATAATTTAGGCTGACGGGCAAAAGTTCCGATATTAATTATTTTTGTCGTTACCTCATAAATCAAATCGCCTATCAGTATTTGATTTTCAGTCTCTGTAATTTGAATATTCAGCCGTCTGCCGCTACGGGTATCTAATAATGAAGATTCATCAAGTGTAATACCCGTCTCCAGGATCCCCAAATCACGGAAAAACCATCGGGGTATTCTGATAATATATTTTGAAAATGGTATGTCGAAATGATTTTTTTCATATAGTTTTTCGATTTCAGATAAAAAATTATTCTCAATATTCTTTCTGTTATACGAACCCTTAGGAGTAAGTTCGCCTTTTGTATCCGAAAAATCTCTTTCAAGAATTGTATAATTGATTACTCTTTCATAAGGCACCAGTTTTTTATTTGCATTAATAATGATTGTATGGAAATAATCATGAATTTCATTAACAGGTTTCGACATTATCAATTCTTCGGATTCATCAGCCACGATAAAAAGCGAGTTATATGGTTTTCCGTCTCCGACAAGAAATGTTCTCTTAATTCCGGGTACACCTTCGAACATATTTTCAACATTTTTGGGAGAAATTGTCTGCCCTTTATTGTTTTTGTAAATATCTTTAACGCGGTCAATTATTTCGTAATATCCATCTTCGTCCATTTTGAATACATCCCCTGTTGAAATGTAATTTCCTATCTGGTCAGAATAGGCAATTGTTGACAGCGGCGGTGCTGTTTCCAAATATGACGCTATATAATGTCCGCTGATTTCGAGTACACCATCTTCATCAATTCTTGTTATAACGCCGGGCAGGGGTATTCCGACTGTTCCTGCTTTGTATTTATGGGGCGGAGTCATTGTAATGCCGCCGGTTGCTTCGGTCATGCCGAAACCGCTGCATAATTCGACACCGTTTTTGCTAAAAAAAGTAAAAACTTTCGGGTCGAGATAACCGGCAGCAGAAAGTCCCCATTTCAAATTTCTGCCGACAAGCGAGCGGAATATTCTTTTAATTTCCGATGCGTCAGTTACGTCATTCATCAACTCTACTGCATTGTCGTATAATTGATTCCATCTTAACGGGATGCTTATAAAAATTGTGGGTTCGATTTTGGGGAACAGATTCAAAATTGTATCAGCAGAAGTATTGCCGGCAAATATATAAGTACCCCGCCAGTAAATTGTTCCCATCATTTCCAGATACCTGCCGAAAGTGTGATAAAGCGGCAGATAGCAGAGCATTACTTCATTTTCGCCAATATCAGGCAGGGCAGCACCGCGGGCAAATCGTTTGGTCATTAGATTGTACATTGTAAATGACAAACCCTTCGGCATACCGGTACTGCCTGAGGTAAACATAACAGTACATACCTGATTCACATCAAGCAATTTTCGATTATTGAGAATAACTTCAACTTCGGTGTAGTCAAATTTTGTCTCGTACTCTCCAAGATAATATATTTCATCTGTATATTCATAGAAATCCGGAACGGTAGAAAATATTTTTATATCTTTGTTCAGGCTGTTTTTGATACTAAGAAGTGTATCAATTCTTGATTTGTCATCGGTTACAATTATATTTATATCTAATAAATCAATGATGTGAGTTAATATTTCTCGGTTAAAACTAACATTAAGAGGCGTTACGAATATATCATAACTCAAACAAGCCAAATCACAGCAAGCCGATACTAAAGAGTTCTCCGATAATATTGCAACTCTCGGCTGTTCATTATTAGATACATGATAAAACGAAGCTGCAATTTCCTTCAGATAATATGAAATTCGTCTGTAAGTCCATTTGCCCGGATTTGCTGACGACATATCCTGAAACAATATATTATCAGGCATTTCCGCAGCCCGCGACGCAATCATATCAACCAATTTGTAGTTGAAATTACGTATAAACCAAAAGCACAGTTCAGCCCATTGATGTCTTAATTCATCTGAACTCAGTTCTTTCAAAAATTTCGGATTTGAAGTATAATCAAGAAATTTCAATGCTGAATTTCTATCATTTATTTTGTCTGAATCTTTAAGGTTGCAGGCGGAATGAAGTATTTCATCTGCCTTGAGTCCGCTGAGGATTAATTCATTTAATTCCATTATCGTCAATCACTAATATTGTTATTGGTGCATTTTAAAAAATGCAATATAAACAAAATAATTCAAAACATGACTGAGAAATAATGGGCTGCGAATTGAATTATTATGAGCCTTCTATGGAAAATTTTCTAAGAATGATTTGCAATCGAACTGTTTCCTGTCACTTGCTGAATGTACCACCAATCTAACCGAGCCAAAATTATTCGAAATACTTACTTCCGTAATGCCGTCGGGTAAGACCAATAAATCTCCAGTTGCGTGGTAGCGGTGAACTGACATCTTGAACAATATAATATTTGTTTAATACCCATTCATGCTAAGAACATTAATTAACACCCAATTATTATCAATATTTTGAAAGAAGAAGCGTATATAATAATCATAAAGAATATTACCAGAACCAATAAAAATGCATTTGCCATTTATTCTAGATTTATCAAGTTGGATGATTACTGCATCTTCATGATAATGATATTCAATACCTTTTTTCTTAAAAAACTTGATACTACGAATAAATGATTGAAGTATGCGGTTATCAATTGGTTCAGTCATTTGACTATTATAATATTCGCTACTCTCAATTAACTCTTGCATTCTATCAGGTTCATCAATAATCTGTATTACAAATTGCATCATTTGTTTACCTTCTTCATCAATACACGATGTTGAGAATAAAAATATGATAATTATAAAGATTAAATTTATATTTTTCATTGTCAATTTTCAATTGTTAATTTTCAAAATGTGCCTATATTATCCGAAATGCTTACTTTAATTCGTCGATGTCTGAAAGCTTTTATAATGCACTATTTCTTTTCCGAATGAATTTAGCATAATTTATAATTTGAGATATTTTTTTGTATGGTGAAAAGTAAGGATACTAATTTTGCTGGTAAGTATTTTGTAAATAATTCTGTAGTTACCCTTCACAATTTCTCTAATTGTGTCATCATTTTTCTCGGGATTTTTGTGCCCAATCATTGGAAATTCAGAAATTAGCTCTGTTTGTTGAATAAGCAAATCAATTTGATATTTAGCATATTTAATTGAATCCTTCGAAATAAAATCAAATATAGATTTTAAGTCAGATAATGATTGTTTCGAAAATTCAACTCTTACCATTTCGAAACAATTTCCTTAACTTCATTTAAAGAAAAAACATCACCTGATTCAGATTGCCTGAGACCGGTATCAATTTTATTTAGAAGAAATAAGGAATCTATAATTTCATCAAGTTCAATTTCTTCAGGTAATTTTTCTGTTAATTCAATTAAATCATCTTTAATAATCATAGTACCACCTCTTTAGAATATTTTTGTAAAACGCTTATCAATATTAAGTATTTTATTAAGTGGATTTCTAAATGTACCACCAATCTAACAGAACCTATATTATCTGAAATAGTTCCTTCCGTACTGCCTTGAGTTAGACGAATAAATCTCCCCTCGCTTGAAAACGCAACTCACAAGTAATCCCGGGCAGTAAATCGCTCTATGGCGACAATAATTTTAGTTATATACATCTTTTCGATGTGCAATCGCTACGACTTTTATTATCAGAATTTTATCTTCAATCTCGTAGATTATTCTGTAGTCGCCAATTCTGATTCTATAGGCATTGATACCTTTCAATTTGATATAACCAAAAGGTCTTGGATTTGTTGATAACATTGAAATACCCTCTTTAATTTTTGGTATCACCTCTTTATCAATTTGCTTCAATTGTTTTAGGGCATAATTCTCAATGAAAATTGAATATTTCATATTATTGATTAATTTATACTTTCAAATGCAGATTCAAACGGAATTAATTCCGACTTCTCATTTTTTGATAATAGATATTCTTTAATATCTTCTATTTCTTCTAATTGTTCTATTATTTTTTGATATTCCAGGTAAGGTATTATTACACTAATCTTATTACCATTTGAATCTACAATATAATTATTTGCAATCATAACAATTTACCTATCAATAATTTAATAATTAAATTCATATACGAATCATTATTAAATATATTTATTTATTTTGAGATAGAAATAAATGTAATATTATTTATGTCTTGATTTGTCATTTTAGACAAAGTAATTAATTGACTAGATAAATATTATTCATCAAATGAAGTTATCGTATATTCTTGCCCCCATCGTCTGTAAACTTGATTCATTTTTAAAAATAGTGCCGTCAAAGCCCTCGAGGTTTACTCCGCCATCAGATGTCCAGAGCGTATCACCGTACGGTTTGTAATCGAACTGCTTTCTGTCACCTGCTGAATGTACTACCAATCTTACTGAGCCTATATTATCGTGGTTATTTATCATTTCTTAGTTGGTAAAATTATCTGTTTCATTTGGAATTGGTTCAATATTTTAAGTCTAATTATGATCCATTTATTATCATGTAATTTAAAGGTTGCAAATATTCCTATATCTGAATTTTCAAACAATAATCCAATATAGTGGTATTCACTAAGTATAAAATCATCTTGACTATAGTGATAAGTTAAAAATATTGACTCATTAATAAAAATCCTTAATTTTCTATCCGAAAAATAAACTAATGTATCAGATATTTCACTTAAATCTAAATTTGACTCAAAATGTGTTGAATCGTAAAATTTAGAATTTTTTACTGTAATATCAATTATACTCGGATTTTTAGAAATTGAGGTTAAAAAGGATATCTTATCATTATCCAAGCGATAATCAGAATAAAATATAGCACAACTACTAAAAAGAAGAAATAACAAAAAGATTGTTTTAAATTTCATTTTATACATCCTGACTTTAATCCGTACTTTTCAACAATAGACAAAAACTTCTTGATTTGATAAGTCTTTGCTTCTCCGTTTACATTTTGAATGTTTACCATTTCCGTAATTCCATCTATTTTGAAAGAATCATCAGGATTTTGAATTGCTAAACTCAAACAAAGCTCCATTTCACCTTCTAAAGTAGTCAAATAATTCCATTATTCGCTAAGTAATCCTTTCAAAAATGCAGTATTTAGATATCATTAGAATCTTTTTTCTAAACCGGCTTGCTTGCATATTTCGTTAGCTGTTATTCTATCAAATTGTTTGTGCCGCTTAACAGGAATTATTTTTGTACCTTTACAATATATTGAATGATTGCCTCCTTCTCGTAAAAGAAAAAAACCATTTTCTTCTAAAAAATTAACTAAATCACGTCTTTTAACGGACATACTCAGGTTCCATGTACAGGCTTTCAAATTGAATTTGATTAAGAGGTAATTCTAATCCAATTTGTTTATGTGCTAAAATCATCTCATTTAGAGCATCCTTCAGCATTAACCGGCAATCATCCATTGATAAGCCTTCTGTTACTACTTCGGGCCACTCCATAATTTGTCCCATATAACCTGAATCAATTTTAGTATATTTAATAGTAAAATTCATTTCACTTAACCTCAATTCAACATTTATTATATTACGAAGAATTTCATTACAAAATATTTTAGAAATAATCTCATTGGAATAGTACTTCCCATTCGATTGTATTAAGCTCCTGCATTATTTATATTGTATGTCCTTGATATTAATTATTTTCAGTGAATAAAGTCCATAGCAGGTCGCAGGTAGTAAAGCGTCCGGTTTCATTGTAATAAATTCGGAAGCCAGGCATTTCATTTGTTTTTCCAAATAGCTTAAAATACCTTCTAATATCCCCATAAAATATCTATTAAAATCCATTTTTTATTTATATTTTGAAAAAAGAACTGTAGATTTGGAGAATATAAGATATTTCCCGAACTAATAAAAATAGATTTACCTTTTAGTTGCGAACGGTCAAGTTGATTTACAATAGCATCAGGCTCATAATGATATTGAATACTATTGTTTTTATATGACTTAATAGAATTTACTACAATTAATTTATAATCAGGTTTAATCATTTCAGTAAACTCATCATCATAAAATTCGCTTGATTTAATTATTTCTTCCATTTTATCAGGATTTTCAACGATTTTATTTACAAACTCCATCATCTTTTTACCTTCTTCATCAATACACGATGTTGAGAATAAAAATATGACAATTATTAAGATTAAATTTAGTTCTTTCATTGTCAATTTTCAATTGTTAATTTTCAAAAAGTGCCTATATTATTTTAGATTCTCTTGTACAATTATTACATCAGTCGCAGCATAATATTTTTTTAATTGATTTTTTAACCTATAAAATTTATAAATACCGACTACTAATAATATCAGACTTAAGGCAAGTAAAAAGAACCCTAACCATATAATATTTTCAAAACCCTGTAACTGCCAAAGTGCAATTCCGGCTAAAAGTAAATAAAGCGATGTTCTGATATATGCAAACAGCGTTCTTTCGTTAGCCATTCTGGTACGTTCCAAAGCTAAATAATCTCTGAGTATTATTTTTTCTGTGTTTTCAAATTCGTAATTTGAGTTCATATATTCATACCTTAAAATTTAATAATTAATGTAAACTGAATATACATTCTTGTAAAGTGCTGCTATCATCTGTAAACCTGATTCGTTATCAAAAATGTTATGGAAAATATTTGTAAATCTCTTTTCTATGAAGTACCCGCATTACTGTTATTTTTGAAAATTCATATTTCAGACCAATTCGATAATCGCCACTACGTATTCTGTAATATATTTTTAAAACCTTTAAGTTTTTCAAATTTAGGAATCTGATTTATACCGGAATAATTTGGCAATTCATTAAATAATAAATCAGTAATTGAATCTTTGACATCGCTTGGCAGTTTCTCTATATCCTTTACCGCTATTCTTTTTATGGAAATATCCATCATCAAATGCCAAGTAAAGTTTTTGCTTCTTCAATTGATAAATCTTCTTCATTCTCAGCATCGTGCAAAATTTTACCTAACAGAAAATCTTCAAAAACCGATTCAAATTCTTTGAAGTATTCATAAGGGAGGATAACGCTTTGAATGACTCCATTATCATCAGTAATAAAATTCTTTTCCATGCTTCATCCTAAATTAAAATAATATTTTTATCAACGAAAGAATATAAAAAAAGTTGTAAACATGATTCATTATCAAATATCGTACCGTCGAATCCTTCACGGTTTACTCCGCCATCAGATGTACTGAGTGTTTCGCAGTTAGTATTTAATAATATTTATAATTAATTTATGCAAATTCCAATTTGTTAAACTCAAGCAACTTATTTAAAACATTATTTAATTTTGGCAATGAATCGTGACGACTTAAATAATCATCAATCCATAATTGACTTACAATTTCTAACTCGTCTAAACATTCCTGATAAGTTTCACCTTGAGCTAAACAACCTGGAAGTGAAATTATTTCAGCAACAAAACCGCCTTCATCAGCCGGATATAAAATAACAGGATATTTCATATTATTTATCCTCAAACTTTTCAATTAAACTTAAAACTCTTTTTACATAGATTTCTTTTACACGATTGTTATGAACCGGTATTGGAAATGTTATTTCTTCTCTATTGTATATGTGATGACTACCACTGACTCTTTTCAATTCAAATCCATACTCTTCAAGCAAAATAATTAAATCATTAAATTTAACGCTTTTTGGATTCGATTTGATTTTGTCAATTTGTTTAATCTTTTTTGTCATAATTAACATATTTTTATAGAAACACACTAATTTGCAAAGACACATCAATATAAATATATTGTAATCTCCTTCTTCGGCATAAGACCCTTGTGGTCACGCCACGTCAGTGGCAAGTTATAAGCATAGTTCACAAATTGACATTTGAATACTAAAAAACTCAAAACTAAGAACTCAAAACTAAGAACTCAAAACTCAAAACTAAATAAACACAGCTTATTTTGATTTTTTCAACAGGTTATTCTTCTTGAGAACATTATTTGCTTCACGCAGTTCTAATTCCAGCTTTTTGGATGTTGTAATATCGGCAAATGTCATAACGAGCCCGTCTATCCTGTCGTCGAGTGTGCGGTACGGCATAATTCTGACATTGAACCATCTCTCGTCAAGTGTTGCAACTGCAGATTCTATAAATACTAAAGTACTTATTACCTTTTTAGCATGGTTAGAGATGTCCGGATAAATCAAATCAGTTACAATGTCGGTAAAAGGTCTGCCGATATCCGGCGTACGCAGTTTAAATATTTTTGTAGCGTGGTCTGTAAATCTTCGGATATTCATTTCTTTGTCAAGGAAAAGCGTTGCAATTTCTGTACTGTTCAGTAAATTTTTCATATCGTCATTAGCGCGGACAAAATCACTTAGTTTGCTCTGTAGTTCGGCATTTACTGTTTGCAGCTCTTCATTCAGACTCTGCATTTCTTCTTTGGATGTGGTAAGTTCTTCGTTGGTTGACTGCAATTCCTCATTAGTTGACTGCAGTTCTTCATTTGTTGACTGGAGCTCTTCCTGTGATGTCTGCATCTCTTCACGGGCGCTCTGCACATCTTCATAACATCTTTGCAGCTGCAGCTCTAATTCTTTTTGCTGTGCAGTTGAATTTCGTTTCCCGGCTTTAGGATTTGCACCCTCATGTTCAATCACAGCAGGTACATCGGTGAATACGACCATTACCATACCTTTTACCGAATCCGGACTTTCAATACGCTGAATCGTAACATCCACATACTGACTTCCGCCGTTAACACCAATTTTAATATTACGCAGTATTACCGGGTCAATATTTTGGATTGCTTTACGAAAAGCACCGGGTAGTTCCTGCCTTAAAGTGTCACGAGCCATAGCATAAATATTCCAGTTTGCTTTGCCTGCAACCGGTTCGAGATATTTTCCGGTACGTCCTGTAATATATAGAATATCCCCTTTATCGTTTACAAGCACACTTGCCGGAGCAAACCGCTGAAGCAATATCTGGTCGGCAATCGTTTGAATATTTTCAATAACTTTCGGTGAGGAACGCTTCTCATTCACTATTTTATTGGAATGATAAAACGAACTAGGGAAATCATTTAGCTGAGTTGATTCCGATGTATCCGAACGTTTGAAAATTTTCAGTTTGCTGTCAATCTCTTCAAATCCATCCTTATGGCTGCCTAAAGTTTCGGCAGTACCCAGAACCATTATTCCGCCGGGATTGAGACTGTAATTATAGAGTGAAAAAAGTTTTTTCTGTAATTCAGGCTCCATATATATCAGCATATTGCGGCAAGTCAATATATCGAGCTTAGTAAATGGAGGGTCTTTGATTACATTATGAGGAGCAAAAACCACCATTTCGCGAATTGAACTGTTAATACGATAGCTCTCACCTTCAACATTAAAAAATCTGCTTAACCTCTCCGATGAAACATCGTCTGAAATACTTTTTGGAAAAATACCTTTTCGGGCTTTTTCAATAGCTTCGTGGTCTATATCAGTAGCAAATATCTGCATTGAAATTTTTTTGCTCTTTTTAACTTTATCCAGACTCTCTTTAAAAACCATTGCCAGCGAATAAGCCTCTTCTCCTGTAGAGCAGCCGGTTACCCATACCCGCATAACATAACGGTCGGGCAGGTTGTTAAACAGCTCAGGAAGAACCTTGTCCCTCAGCATATCCCATAATGAAACGTCGCGAAAAAAACTTGTAACTCCAATGAGCAGTTCTTTGAATAAAATGTCAACCTCGGCAGGATTTTCCTGTAAAAAACGGACATAACTCTGAATTTTTTCGATTTGGTGAATACCCTTGCGTCTTTCGATACGTCTGAACAATGTGTTTTTTTTGTATAACGAAAAGTCGTGCCCTGATTGTTCGCGTAAAAGGATAATTATTTTTTCGAGATTGCTTTTACTTTTAATCTCACTGTCGGAATCGTTTTTAGTAACCGGTACAAATTTCAGTAATGCAATTAATTTCGCAGGCAATTCTTCAACCGGTGCTACAACATCTGCAGTAACGGTTTCGATGGCACTACGCGGCATAGAATTAAATTTAGCGGTTTCGGGGTCCTGTACAAGTACGATACCGTGGTTATCCTTTATGGCTTTCACTCCAAGACTACCGTCCGAACCCATTCCAGAGAGAATTATACCAATACTTTTTTCATGCCGGTCGTCGGCAAGTGCACGGAAGAAAACATCAACAGGCAGCCGGAGACCGCGTGATTCAACCGGCTGAAATAAATGCAGAAAGCCATTCAGCAATGACATGCTTTTGTTTGGCGGTATCACAAAAATACAGTTAGGCTTAACCTTTAGTTTGTCTGTTACCTGATAAACCGGCATAGTTGTAATTCTCTGAAGAAGTTCAGGCATGATACCTACACGTTCGGGGTCGAGGTGTTGAATTACGACAAATGCTATTCCGCAGTCCGCAGGCATATTTTCAAAAAAAAGTTCTAATGCTTCCAATCCTCCTGCAGAGGCACCGATACCGACAATTGGAAAGTCTGTAATAGCTTTTGGTTTTACTTCATGCGGTTTCTGCAGCTTAGAGACTGCATTTTTTGATTCAGCTTTTTTTGCATTTACTTTCATTTTAAAACCTCAATCCGGTTAAGTTTCTTTCAAATTGCAAAAGACCGACATTAATCATTTACATTGTAAAGTTTATTGTATCGAGCCGGTATAAACTTACTAATATGTTCTAAGTAAATAAAATATGAAATTTTCTGTATAAAAATATTTTTACAGGATAATTCTTCCTTAAGAGTCTGTTGATAAAGTATTTACAATAAAATACAGTATAAAACGTTATAAATCATAAAGTTAAGAACAAATTTTATTGATATGATACGAAAAAAGATTACTCAAAACCAGTCATCATTTTGGATTCAAACAGATGACCTTCAAATAAAACCTCAAATAACATTTTATACGAAACTCAACGGTATTCTTGATAAAATGAAATTTGGAAATCAGGTGCGAAAATTATGCGCGGAATATTATAGTGAAAAAGCAAATTGCAGACCTCCTGTTGACCCGGAAATTTATTTTAAAATGCTTCTTACCGGATTTTTTGAAAATCTGCGTAGTGAACGTGCAATAGCTTCCCGATGTGCCGATTCTCTTTCAATCCGTGCTTTTCTGGGTTTTACCATAACAGAATCCACCCCCGACCATTCTACTTTATCCTTAATCAGACAGAGATTGCCTGAAGCCATGTTTTCTCAGGTTTTCAGTATCGTTTTAAAAGAATTGAAAAATCATGGTTTGGTGAAAGGTAAAAATATCGCATTGGATACTTCAGTAATGGAAGCCAACGCCTCATTGTCCCATCTTCAAAACCGAATGACCGAGGACAGCTATTCGGAATATATCAGCAAATTAGCCGAACAGTCGGGTGTAGATCCAAAAGATAAGGAAGCGGTAGCCCGTTTTGACCGTAAACGTAAAGACCGTAAAACCTCAAATGATGAATGGTACAATCCTCACGACCCTGATGCAAAAATCGGCAGAACCAAGGATGGTGCAACAGATATGATATATAAGCCGGAAAATACGGTAGATCTGGATACGGGTGCAATATTAGACGCCGATATTTTATTCGGAGACCGCGGTGATACCGACGGGTTGTCGGAACGTATAATAAATGCTCAAATAAGACTTAACGATATATCTGAAAATCCAATTGAAGAAAAACCTGTAGAAACAGTAACGACAGATAAAGGCTATTATAATGTACAGGAATTAGTTACAATCCAGTCGGCAGGCATCACAACAAACATTTCAGACAAAGAATTTAACAGAAACAAAAGCAAATTAACGGACGAAGAAGCCTTAGCTGTCGAATTATCCCATTCATCGGTCAAAAGTAAAGAAGGTAAAAGCTTACTCCGACGGCGGGGAATGTATGTTGAACGAAGTTTTGCCCACATCCTTGACAGTGGGGGTGAAAGACGGACAACATTAAGAGGATTGAAAAATAACCGTAAGCGATACTTTATTGCTACGGCATGTTATAATCTTTCATTACTTATGAGAACAATTTTCGGGATTGGTACGCCTAAACAGGCTTATGCTTTGTCATTTTTTGCTTTATTTGCAGCTTTAAAGGCATTATTTTCATCTCAGAAACACAAAATCCGGCTATACAAACAATTTTATTTCAGGATTAATAAAAACATGGCATTTTGCGAAAATCAAACCAAATTTTTAAGATTTGGGTAAATGTGGCTTTCTCAACAGACTCTTATTATATTGTCCGGTTTAANGTGTCTATACATTAATTTATTTCATTTATTTAATATATTAGCTGCTGTTAAATTACTTTGCATTCTGATGCTTTTTTAGGGTTTTTTAAATATAGATGGCTGTTTACAATTTTCCAAATATAAATTGAGGTGTTTTATTATGAAGAGTATTTTTTCAATTTGTTTGATTTTAATGGTTTCTGCATTTAGTCTGAATGCTGAAATTATTAAAATGGGCAAGGGTTCATATACAAACCAGCCGCCCAAATATGTGCCCGGGACAAGGAATGTATCTTTTCCCGATAAAAGCAGACCAAAGAATGTATCCGGACCAATCATAGCCGAGCATGCCCCTGTCGGTAAAAGATGGCAAATGATTAATCCTGCAGTAACAGAGAGATTCCGCCAGTCAGGAAAGAAAATTACTACCAACAAATGGTGGTCGTCACTTATTTTCAAATTCAACGGAAATTCAATTTCCGAGCAGATGTTCCCCGGTCCGTTATCTGTTTATACCACCGAAAAAGGAATGAATATCGGTATTCAGCGTAAGATTCAGGCTTATGATGATTTTACCACGGTCAGAGGAAGTAAGGACACAAATAAAGTAGTTCAATATACCGTTTCACATATTGTTAATGTATGGCAGCGTGAAACATTCTTCGGACAAAAAAATCTTAATGCTGATTCTGTGCTTGTTGATGATTACGGCGACTGGCATGTCAAGGCAGCGTGGAAGCAGGGCAATGATATAAAAATGACTGCAACTTTGTCACGCGGTGTTCCGTATGTTTATTTTGAAGACCTTAAAGATAATTTTAAAGTCACATCTAATACAAGATTTTCTGTATGGTATGAAGATGAAAAAATGGTTGCTTTCAGGTCTGAAAGTGCTGAAAGAATGAACTATGTTGTATTCAAGCCGGAAGGTGCTGAATTTATCTATCATAACAAAGTAAATGATATATTCAACAAGTTCTTTTTTGATTCTCTCGAAGTTGACCTCAAAGGAAAAGACTACCTTTCGGTAGCCGTTATCTTTGATGAAAATGCTCCTCTTGACGGCGGTGAAGCAGTCACAAAACCAATAACCGAATATGCAAGATATGCCGATGCAGTCGAAAATCTGAATATGCTTAAAAGAAATGCCTTCTCATTTATTAAGGATACCCGTGTTGTTTGGAAATATGAAGAGAATACTTCAAATGTAATTTCAGATTTCCATTTTGATATGGTTGCCAAGGAAGGCACATCTACAAATACGGTTATGACTTTATTCCCTCATCAGTATAATCATCTGGCAGGAGTAAATACTTTTGCAAAATTGAAATATCCGAGTCCGAGAGGCTGGTTAAAGACAATTGAAGGGAATACATTTACTACTTCTATCCGTAATCCTGGTTTGCTGTATCAATTCCCAAATGTACTAAATAGCAGTAAAGGCTTTAACGCTGATATGTTCAAGAAGTATATTGATACACTCGATATGGTTAATCCGAATGAAATGTTCCCGCGAGGTATGGATACATACAACGACGGCAAGAAGATGACAAAATTCGGTCAGGCTTTGGAAGCTGCCGGAGCTTCTACAGGTAAAGAAAACTTTATTACTAACTGGGGCACCAGAATTAAAAACAGAATCGAAGACTGGCTGACTGTTACGCAAAGTGAAATGGATGCCGTTTCGGTTGGCGGTGCAAATGACACAGTAGGACCCGGTGATTATTATTTGTATTACTATAATCCTAAGTGGCAGTCAATATACGGCTTCCCTGCTTCGTTTAATTCTGAAACCGAGTTTAATGACCACCATTTCCATTGGGGATATTTTATCAGAGCCGTTGTTGATATGATGATGTATCAAGGTGCTGATTACGGAAAAGATGAAAACTGGGGTGCAATGACTAAAATGCTGATTCGCGATATTGCCGGTGATTACAGAAAAGTTGCAGATGGCGGTATTTCGGATAACGGCGACCCTTTATTCCCAAAATACAGAAACTGGGACCCGTATATGGGTTATGCACTTGCTTCCGGTCACTCCGGATTTGCTGATGGCAATAATCAGGAATCAAGTTCCGAAGGGCAGCATTTTAATGCAGCAGTAGCGTTATTCGGTGCATTGTCAGGTGATAAATATTATCGCGACCTTGGAATATATATGTTTACAACCCAGCTTGCATCTATAGATGAATACTGGTTCGATGTAAATAACAAAAACTTCTGGAGAACAGAACGTCCCTGGCTGAAAGTTAACGGGAATTATGTCGAAACCAGAGATTCATTAAAATTCAAATATCCTTTTGTAGGTATGAATTGGGATAATAAAGCAGAAATGCTCACTTGGTTCAGCCCTGTAATAGAATTAATTTCTGGTATAAATTTCCTTCCTTATACAGCATCATCGGTATATTTAGGCAGAAATCTAACATGGATGGATGACGCTTATAATAATATAGTGAAATTATCCAAATTAGACCCGGACGGCTATAAACCGGCATGGCAGAATATAATCTGGCAATTCCTTTCTCTGGCTAAGCCTGATATGGCACTTGCCCAGTTTAATAAGTGGCCCGATTATGTCAATGACAAGCAGTTGAATGCTGAAGACCATGTTAATGTCGGATATAAAAACTATGGAGAGAACGGTACCTCGAAAGTATATACTTATTACTGGCTGCACTCTATGAATGCTTTCGGACAGGTTGATACAGTTGTTAAAACCAATTCGACACCTTTTTATTCTGTATTTGTTAATAATATCAAGAAGCTTCGTACACATGTTGCATTCAATCCGACTTCCCAGCCATTAAACGTGACGTTTAGTGATGGTGTCAGTTTTTCAGTACCTGCACACAAAACAGGAATGAAATCAGCAGCAATTACTGCAAAAGTTAAAAAGGAAATAGAAGAGATTCAGGAAAATCCGATTTTAGTATTAATGGATTTTGATACAGTTGATGTAGGTGCTAACCGTGAACTTATCTTTACCTGGTGTAATAGTGATACTAAAGACATTGTAATTGATTCGGTTTATGAGATTATTTCCAATAACGGATTTTATGTTGCATACTTAGATAACGACCATACAATTTTACCGGGTTACTGCTATGTAGGAGTGATTGGATTTTCTCCTGAAAAAGCCGGTGATGCAGCAGAATATCTGACTTTCCTTTTTGAAGATGAAATAGAAGATAATGGATTTGTTACACTTGCACATGGTGTCGGCAGGGGAGGTACAAATGTTGAATCAAGACCGAATATCCAAATTAGTCCTGAAATAAGATTTTATCCGAATCCTGCAAGAGAAATGTCAACTCTTGTCGTTGAATCGAAAAGAAGTGAGGCTGAAAATATTTCGGTTGATTTGGTTAATTCTGCCGGTATGAATTTGGGTAATCTCTACAGCGGGCAGTTGTCGCACGGAAGTAACTCATTAAACCTTGATTTCAACGGAATTAATTCCGGATTTTATATTTTGAGTATTGACATCAACGGAATGAAGTATAGCCGCAAACTGATTATAGCGAGATAATGGAATTGTTTGTGTATATGGTTTAACCATTTTTGTAAATTTAATTAAACACCCTTCCGAAAGCTACGAACTTTCGGAAGGGTTTAATTTTTTGTGGACTCCATCTGATTAAATCAATCCACCTCCGTCACTCAGTGACACCTCCGCCAGCGGAGGACATAAATCAAATCCACCTGTCTGAATCACGGATTAAAACAAATTCAAATCAATTAAATCATTCCAATCAGCTACAATCAAAGGTTCTGACATGCACAAACAACCAAGTTCTCAACAATCATCTTTTCTCCTTCATATTCCTGCTCCGGTTCAATTTGCTCAATAATGCTTTCTACTTTAAAAAAGTTATCAGATAACAGACTTACTAAATCATCCTTCGAAAACATATTAAAACCATATTTGACAAAAGGATACTTTTCCATTGTTCTTTTCGGACGGATTCCAATGACAATCATGCCCTCCGGTTTCAGAATTCTGCGGATTTCAGCAAGAACTGCTTCGGGATTTTCCCAGAAATATATAGTATTGACAGTCATTACCTTATCGAACGATTCATTTTCAAAGGGCAGATTTTCGGCATCTGCCTGAAAAAATGTAGCCCGTCCGTTAAGTACAAATTCCTTGTTTCTGTTCAATGATTCATTAACCATAATTTCCGAATAGTCACAACCGGAATACTTTATCGAATCTCCTGCCGATAAGATATTCTTAACAAAGAAGCCGTTTCCCATACCGATTTCAAGAATATGGTCGCCATCATGCAATTTAAGATTTTCAATTGCATTCAAATTTATCAGCAAATTGCCGTTGTTCATAAATTCACCTATTTGTACTGCATATTCACCCTCCGGTTTACGAAGCTGTGCAGCTATTGATTTTAATGTTTCTTCGTTCATTTAAATATATATTTTTGGGGATAAAAAAAAATTCAAAACGATTTAATATATTTTATAGTGATTGGATAAGGAAAATAATGTTGAAAGTAAGGGGTGAATGATTCTAAATCAATCCACCTCCGCCGGTGGAGGACATAAAACAAATCCACCTGTCTGAATCAGTGATTAAACGGATTAAAAGATTTCACGGATTAAACCCTAACTTCCCCTGTTCCACGTAATATTAACGACATTAAATGTATAATTTTAAAAGATTTAAATATTATTTTAAAAATTGCAACATATCACGTGGCAAGCCATAGCTTGTTAAACATTCCCCGTTGATTATCAAGGAATTACAGAAATATTACGTGGAATAGGGAAAGTTAGGGATTAAAACAAATTCAAATCAAAGTAATCATCAAAATCAGTTGCAATCAAAGGTTCTGACAAATTCCAATCAATTCAATCATAACAATCAGGTACAATCAAAGGTTCCGACAAATTCCAATCAATTTAATCATTACGATACTGATTCATTTTCCAAATATCCTTACTGCTTGTGAGCATGATTGGTTTAATGGCAGTATAAGCTGTTTTGCCGATTGCAGATATTAATTGACGGTATTCGGTAAGTTTTGGCTGCAGTTCCGGGTCTTCGGGTACTTTGAGATTGTTTATTTTCAGCATCATATTTATTTTCAATTGCATCGAGAGTTCTGTATGCAGCCTTATGAGACAAATCATGTCAAATACAACAAAATTAGAAAATCTTCCCTTAATTTCCTGAATGTATTTTCCTGCATGAGTAGAAGTCAACTGCCCTTTTTCCAGTAAGTTAATCAGTTCCATTTCTGTGTCAAGCTCAGAGTTTATCCATTTATGAATACTATTTTCACTCGCAGTAAAAATCATACTTATTGATATTGAATAGGAAATGATAACTGCTGTTGTCTGAAAAACCGGAGGTAACAGGAAAAGATTATATAAAATATGAATAATCAAAGCAGGAAGTATCGAAATCAGGACATTATGAATAAATTTTAAATTCTTTACATCTCTCAGGAATATGAATATCCCGCCGGCTAAGGAAACTGTACTTCCATGCATTAATGATGTGCCGAATCCCCTGATAATATTCTCCATAACACTGCCTTCACCAATATTTATATAATAATAAATATTTTCGGCAAAAGCAAAACCGCTTCCTATTATAAATCCATAAATTGCAGTATCAATTATAAATCCTGAATATCCTTTGTGAATGATGAATAAAAGAACAGAAAACTTAATTATTTCTTCAACAAAAGGTGCTGCATAAATTGAAATTTCGGCATTCGTCATACCTGTAATGTCTAAAATAAAGTTGTTGAGAATGTATGAAACCAAAGCAGATATTATTCCCGCCAGAAAAACATAAACCAGACGATTTTTATTAATTAATTTAAAACTATCCAGATAAATCAGGACTGCAATATAAAATAATACGGGCAGGATTGAGTATGTTATATTCATTTGGTCAGAATTTCAGTGATATCATAAACTCATCGGTCGGCGGATGACCGTATTGGAATGCACCTGCATAACCGAATGACAGATAAGTTTTTAATAAATAAAACATTGATAATTCAAAATCAAGCTGAACACCTGAATTATAAACAAGTGTATTATTACTCAATTTTGAAAGATCATTATTCAATGCCGATGCAAATAGTGACAACCGTGCATAAGTGAAATAAGCAGGCAGAAAACCGAAATTCAAAAATCTGTACGGCGGGAGATTCCATTCAAGTGTTGCTTTTGTAAATGTATTGCCTGATATGGAATTAATTTCCGTACCGGCAAAACTCATCATTTCGCGATAACGCTGAACTGAATTATTGTCAAGATAATTATTTCCAAATCCACCGAAATAAAAATAATCAAAAGGATTGCCGCTGTCACCGAAAGATTTACCTGCAAAGAGTCTCAGCCAAACCGATGAATTTCTAATAGGCAAAAGCTGCCCGAAAACTGCGGAACCGAATACTTTGAAAAAATTTGAATTATCAACATATTCATCAGATAAGTGAACTGCAATATCAAAACCGCTCTCTTCTTCTATAGCGCCGAGTGATTTTCTCAATATATGATAATTTATCTTAAATGCGGACGCAATCAATCTGTCGGCATTAACAGCAACATCCTGATACATCGGCATAGTTTTTAGGTCGAAATAATAGGATGCACTTATATCAAAATCAAGTGTTTCGGGTTTACGGTTGGGCAGAAGATAATCTTTGTACTTGATGCCGAGCATACCGCCTTCGCGGCTTCTTTTTGTAGGTCCGAATAAATCATAAAAATCCGTTTTGTTCCAGGCAGCATTAAATTCCCAGTTCCAGTAGTTGTACTTCAAAAGAAAATGCAGCCTTTCTTTTTGGGGAATTAATTCATTATAGGAATAAGATAGATTCAGGTCTAAAATATTAAGAAATAATTTATCAATAAATTTTGCCTTAATGCCAAAGGACGGAAAATCTTTATACCCTTCAGCTACCGGTATTACATAAGCTAAACGTGTATTGCTGAATGTCGAATATTCTTCTTTCACCGCTCCAATCGAATCAAGATTAATGCCCGCTACCGAAGGAAGTGTCCAATTTTTAATTTCGGGATTCTTATCAAATACCCTCATTCCGAACAGTTTGACAGCGTCTGCTGACGTTGTATCTATTTTGATTTTTACGGGAATAAGTCCTTTTGAAGAATAGGAGTATGCCGTCATAGTATCGGAACTTATCTGTAGAGGACGGAAATAACCGTTGACGGTATTTGTCAATATTTCAGCATTTTTTTGTTCAATATTTATTCTAAAAATATTTGAAACACCCGTAATATATGAAGTACCGAAAAGATATTTACCATCAAGAGAGAAAGTAAAGTTGCTTGCCGAATTATCCTCAAATTCATAGATTTCATTAAATTGATTTTTCCCTTGCAGAATGTCATCAATCTTAAAGATAATTAGTTTTTGTGTGCCGTTCGGGTCGGAGTATGTACCTGAAAGCTGCGAGCCGTCAGGTGAAATATCAAGGTCGAAAAAATTATAACCGAAAGGTATTGAATAAAGCTCTTCAACCTTATCATAAGGAGGCAGCATACGTGATATTATACTTCTGCCATTGTATGAGCGTACTCCCCAGAGAGATTTATCCACGCGATTTATCACAGGGTCACCGAATCTTTCGAAGTTTTCCCTTTTAATGATTGTTCCGGTATTAACATCAATTAAAACGAGGTCGCGGTAATTACTGTTATTTTCAGTTATAAAAATTGTTCCTGTAGATTCATCATAAGCAATATTGGTTACAAAATATAATCTTGGAGACATTACCGGGGCAATTTCCCGGATACTGCCCGTACTTAAATTTATTTCCCCTAAATGAGCAAGTTTGCCGGGATAATTTATTGCCGCGATTATAGAGTTTCTCTTTTTATCATAAAATTGTCTTGAAGCAGAACCAAGAATGTTATCAGTAACTTTTTTATCGGAAGTTACCGGATTGTTTCTGATTATTTCCAAATTTGATTTTTGAAAATTCTTTTCAAATTCAATCCACTTTTCCCATTCGGAAATCAAATCTGTCTTATATACCTTTTGAAATTGAGAAGCAAAAAAGCCGTAGCTCGAATCACTCCGGGTGTAGAAATCCATCAGTTTATCTGTCCCGTAAGTTCCGGCAAGATAGCTGATAAATCGTGTACCGTACAGATAAGCATTGGCTGCAACCATAAAATCAATTGTAGAGCCTTCAGTTTCCAGACCGACAGGTTTGTAGAAATAACTGTTTTCGTAAACCATTGTCCTGAAAACCATTTCGTCGAATCCTGCAAGAAGTCTTCCGCTACCGCCGTTCATTACTGTTTCCATATAAATGGCAATCCCCTCATGAAACCATCTTGGGCTGTACCATCGTGGAGCAGCAAGATAGCTGTAAATCATTGAAAGCGGATTAGTGTTGTCATTCATTGGTTTGCCGAAGAACACACTTCTAAAGAAATCCTCACTCTGACCGGGTTTGTCACACATCACAATATGAGTCAGTTCATGGCTTGCCAGCCATACCATTCTCTCGTTAGCAGGCATATTTTCGTAAATATTATCAAATGGATTTATACCAACAGTCACAAAATTAAAAGGTATTGCGACTGCTCCTCCATTACCGAAATCACCGAAATCATGCATAAATACAGATATTTTTCCGTCAGGATTATAATCAAATATTCGTTTATGAGCATTTAAAGCCGTAGAAAATGCTCTTGCTGTATGCGGTACAAGATAAGAATATCCATTGCCGTAATATATTAATTCAAAATCACCGGCAGCATATTTATAAACATTATCATCCTGTGAAGATGAATTATTCGGAATCAGTGCAATCCATAAAATCAACAGAAGAAATGTCCTGATAAAAATGCTTTTTAGTTCCATTTATATAGATTTAATGATGATTTGAATGTATTCCGAAAATCATGACAATAAATTTTACAACTCATTTATTTAAAAAACTTATTAATATATCACAGTAATTTAAATCCAAACTATAATCAAATAACTATACCTAACATTGACTGATTAAACAGACCTAACTGAGATTGATTAAACATTCCAAGCTGAGTCTGGTTCATAAAGTCATTTAATTTGTCGGAATTTAATAATATTGTTCCGAGTGATTCTTTGTTTTGTGCCATTCCTAAATTTTCTAAATTCATTAATGCACCCAAATTAGCATTACTTCCTGCAGATATTCCGATTAATGAATTTGTATTTTGAAACTGACCGCTTGCAATTGCTCCAACAATTTCCTGATTTAGAATTAAATTAAGCTGGTTCTGATTAGACAAAAAATATCCGTTCTGACCATTGAAAAATAAACTGCCATATTGATTAGCAATAGCGTTAACAGTATTAAGAACAACTTGAATTTTATCGGCGGTATAACCGGATTCAATCATCTGTGACTCGAACATGAATAAGAAACCTTCGATACCGAGGTTTTGCTCGCTCAAGAAAAGCTTAAGCGACAGGTTTGGATTATTCAAAACCTGAGAAGTCGAATAAATAAGTTTGGTTGTATCTCCGATTGTCAGTGCGTACATAAAGTTATCAATGACAATTCTGTCTCTTAAATTTTTAAGAGCAGCGATTTCTTTCTTGCGTGTGTTATCATTTTTGACTGTATTGTCAATTCTGCTGATGGTCTCCTCGAATATTGAATCTCTGAGAAGAAACTGTGAAGAATAATTATAAAACTGTTTAATTTGTGATTCTACATCAGTAGTAACAGCCTTGTTTTTATCAGCATAAAATTCCGAAAGAATAATAATCGTACTTTGAATTGTATGATTATTATTGTCAATAAAAGAATTAAATTCTTTGAGGCTTGCAACAGCATCATTTATTTCAGGCGAGTTGTTGTATTTTTCGAGCACAGGTATCCACCACTGCGAAATAATAGATTTTACATATAAAGTAAAATCACCGAACTGAACCAAATCGGCAATTGCTTTTTTTGTTTTGTTAGTATCGGCAAGGAGTTCGCTGTTAAGAATTATGTCGCTGTTGCTGACAGTATTTTCTCTGTATTTATCTGTCTTTGTAAACGAACCTGCAACTTTGGATGAAGGCACGGGGGGCCAGTAAAACGATAAGATTATTAAACCGATTCCGATAAAAACTGCAATAATAATGAGTAAACGATTCTTCTTCATAAACAATACTCCAATTTTATTAAAACTGTTCAACAAATCATAGTCGTATTGACAATTAAAATAAATTATATTTTATTGAATAATTATAAAAGATAAATGTAACTACTCAGCCGGTTTTATAATGACCATGAATCCATTGAAAATATCTTTAGTCCAAACATTCAAAATCCCCGTAACCCTCTTGAAAATGGCTGGGATACTGTACCCTTTTTTCAAAGGGGAGGGTGGGTTTTTGTATTTCATACTATAGATTTCAACTCATTCATCAAGAGTTCTTAAATTTCATTCTTTAGATTTCAAACCATCCAAATGCTTCTGATACTCTTCTCTGTATTCTTTTACATATTTTATATAATTATACGGGGTGCTGCTTACTCTCTCAATTTCTTTGTCGTTCAAATCCCTTATAATTTTTGCAGGCACTCCTGCAACAAGTGTACGCGGCGGCACTACGAATCCTTCCCTTACAACAGCACCTGCTCCAACCAAGGCATATTCCCCTACAACAGCACCGTCAAGCACAGCCGCTCCTATGCCTATCAGACAACCTTCCTTTAATGTGCAGCCATGAAGACTTACCGAATGAGCAAGTGAAACATTCTTTTCAATTATAAGCGGGAATACATTGTTGGTTACATGCAGCATACACATATCCTGAATATTGCTGTTTTCGCCTATTCTGATGTAGTGAACATCTCCGCGAATCACAGAATTATACCAAACCGATACATTTTCACCTATTTCGACATCACCGATAATTCTTACTCCTTCACACAAAAAAGCCGAGGGGTGAATCTTCGGAGTTATTCCGTGATGTGTAATTATACTTGCGTTATTTCCGGTCTCGAATTTCATATTATCTTATGGTAAAAATTTATTTAACGATGTTTCTGTGAATTTAATTTGTCTTAATTTGTTTGAACCGAAAAGCCTGATTGTAGCATCATCGGAAACCAAGGGCTGAAGATAGAGCGGCGGTAGATTTGAAAGCGAATGATTTCTGACAAGCAGACCGTCCGATTTTCTAAGAAAAAGCATAGCAGCCCCTTCACCGGTAAATGCAGTAAATCCAAGATATTTCTCACTTATTATGAGAGGTGAAACTGCTGCTGCTCCTATATATATATTCCAGATTTCTTTTCCTTTTTTGTTGAAGCAGTAAATTCCTGTCGAGATTTCTCCTACTCCTGAACTCATGCCGGCAATATAGCAATTATCATCATAATCAACCGATACATTACGCCCGGGGAGTGTAGTCTCTGCTGTCCAGATAATTTTACCGGTCTGAGCAATACAATAGGTTGCTCCGTTTCTTTTTGAATCAAGCTCTTTTGCCCCCGTAACAAAAATCCTCTCGTTTCGGCAGACTGTCGAAGATAATATTCTGGTATGCGGTAAAGCAGTCTGCCAATTCAGCTTACCGTTTTTATCAATAGAAGCTATCGATTCTGTAGTCCCGAATTCATTATTTGTTAAAGGAAGATAGATATTTCCGGCTGAATCTGCCGAAAAAGTTTTGCCGATTGCGAGTGAACTTTTATACTGCCAGACAACTTTGCCCCCAAAATCATATTTGAAAATATCCCCGGTATTTGCACCAAGTACAATACCTTCTTTAGTGACAAGTAAATCAGAGTATGATAATATTCTGCTTGGGGGAATCGGGATTTTATTTTTCCATTTGAGTTTTAAATTGAAGTCTAAACAATACAGAATGTCATTCGAAGAAATAAAATATATATTGGAATTATTATCTGCTGTCATACCGGAAGCAGGTACAAAATTAGAATCAATTTCAAATTGCTTATCAACTGTAAGATTATTAACCCGTAATATTTTACCATTTACATTTGAGAGAATGGTATAAGGGCTTTTAAGCCTCAGGGCAGACTGAATAACCCCTGATGAATCATCCGAAACAATTTTATCTTCGGTAACAAGTTGTAAGGGGAAATCACCGAAATGCTCATAAGAATTATGCCTTCCGATACCGCCATACAGGTTATAATCAAGCTCGTCGTATTTAAAATCATCAGAGCAGGAACTTATCGCAAGCGTCAAAATTAATAACAAAAAATTTTTCATCACATTCTCAGGTTTAATTCCATAAATTCTCTAAAAAATTAGAGTGGAATAATTTAAATAATTCTCAATATCTTTTTTAATGAAACTCAGTATAACAATTTCTAAAGTTTGTCGTTTTGAATTTTCTAATCATAAAAATCATATATCAGTCCAATATTCTTAATGAATCGCAGGAATCTACCACCTAAATCCTCCGCCTACTGTCAGGGCTGATACGCGTTCTAAATCACTATAAGAAATTTCGTAATCGTTATAACAATAAACAGAACTTTTTGGGTGGTCATGCTGAACGGAGTGAAGCATCCAGGCTGTTAATTAATGAATACATGGACTCTTCGCTTCGCTCAGAGAGACAAGTTCTGAAGTATCAGTTTAAATTCAAAGAACTTTATCAGCCCTGCCGCCATCGGCGGACAGCAACAAATTATCACTTATTTCTTACAATTCTAATTCCGGTATTACCAACCATATTTTCAGGAATTGTACGGTTAGATGACCTTGCAAAATTCAATCCGTCGAACCATGAACCGCCTCTTAAAACTCTTCTATCACCGGTCGCAGGTCCTTTCGGGTCACTTACGGGGCTTGTCTGATAGTAATTTTCACTAAAATAATCCCAGCACCACTCCCATACATTTCCATGAATATCATAAATTCCGAAATTATTTGCGGCTTTTTGTCCGCCCGGATGCATTTTCAAACCGGAGTTATCTCCGTACCAGCCCATATCGGATAGTATTCCGGTACCTGAAAAATCGGTAGTTGTTCCCGCACGGCAGACATATTCCCACTCTGCTTCAGTAGGTAGCCGCCATCCGTTCTTATCTGAATTAAAAACAGCGTCCGAGCCGGTAATAGTGTAAACTTCTTCCAGATTATGCAATTTTGATAAATCATTACAAAATTGAATTGCCAGCTTCCACGAAACATTTTCAACAGGCAGGTCTAATGCTTTGACTCTGCTTGGGTTTGTCCCGGTTACAGTTTCGTAAATTCTCTGGGATATCTCATATTTACTGATAATCAATGGCTTTGTGATTGTAATTTCTTTTGCAGGCATTTCATTTACTGAAGATGTAATGGAGCCGCGAATAAATTTCCCTGCCGGTATTTCCACAACATAAAAAAAGGGAACAGGATTGATTTTAACTGCCATACTGTCTTTGACACTCAATGAATCAACAATTTTGATGAATCCTGTTCTTGAGCCTGCCGGAACTACTACTCTGATTTCATAATTATGCCAGCGGAGGCATTCTTTTGACGGTACTGAAACAAGGGAATCAAACACTAAAGATAAATTTTCATCAGGTAATCCGAGAAATTCACCTTTGATAATAAGTGTGTCACCAATTGCTACTGAATCCTGACTTAAAGATAATATTTTCATATCGCCCGTGAGTTCGACCGGATTGTCATTATGACATGAAACAATTAAAAATACAAGAAGCAGCGATATAATTAAAGTAATAATTTTCATTTTAAAATAATTTTTCGATTTTCAATTTAAACAATCTACAAATATAATGAAACTAATTGATGAAATTATGATTAAATTCGTTAATTTTGAATTTCTAAACGTGCAATGTTAAAAATAGATTTAAAAAATATTACAAAAGAGTACCAGAAAGACCTCCGGGCGGTGGAAAGTGTCACTATCAGTGCCGAACCCGGAGATTTTCTTGTTTTAGTCGGTCCATCAGGTTGCGGCAAGTCAACAATTCTTAGAATGATAGCAGGTCTGGAAGATATCACTTCAGGTGATTTGTATTTCAATGATAAGAGAATGAATGATATAAACCCGGGCGACAGAAATATCGGAATGGTTTTTCAAAACTATGCTCTTTATCCTCATCTGACTGTTTATGATAATCTTGCTTTCCCGCTGAAAATCAAAAAGCATCATAAAACAGAAATTGATTCCAGAGTTAAAGAAATTGCCGGACTTACAGGTCTAAGTGATTATCTAACACGTAAACCCAAACAACTATCCGGCGGTCAAAGACAAAGAGTGGCATTAGGCAGAGCATTGGTACGCAAGCCCGACATTTTTCTTTTCGATGAGCCTCTGTCAAATCTTGATGCAAAGCTGCGTGTGCAGATGCGGAATGAAATAATAAGTTTGCACGGCAAAGCCGAAACAACTTCCGTTTATGTTACTCACGACCAGGTTGAAGCTATGACTATGGGTACCAGAATAGCAGTGCTTGATGAAGGAAAGCTTCAGCAGTTCGGCACTCCCGACGAGATTTATCTCAAACCTGCTAATTTGTTTGTCGCGGGATTTCTCGGAAGTCCCCAGATGAATTTTTTCAATGGTAAAATTGATTCAAAGAATTTTATAAATGATAATTTCAAATTGAATTACGATATTGAAGTTCATTCTTCAAAAGTTACTCTCGGCATCCGTCCTGAACATATTGAAATAAATAATGACAGTTATGATTTTTCGGCAAAAGTATTACGAACCGAATTTTTAGGTCACGAGCAATTAGTTTATGCAGAAGTTGGAAGTGAAACGTTTTGCATAAGAACCGGTTTTAACCGAAATTACTCAAAAGATGAAACAATCCATATCAGCTTTTTGCGGGATAAGCTCCACTTATTTGACAATTTGGGTCTCAGGATATAATATATGCCGCTAATTGGAGAATTTTCCGCACTTACTGCCGCAATTTTATGGGCAAGTATATCAATAGTTTTTACTGCTGTCGCTTTTAAAATAGGCGTTGTTCAGCTCAATATTGACAGGATGATTTTTGCCTCCATTTTTTTGTTTATTACAATCGCGGTATTTTCAATTGATTACCGGATTAACAATGAGCAATTGATGTATCTTACCATCAGCGGATTTATCGGTTTGGTTCTCGGTGATTCCTTTCTTTTTAAGTCATTTCAGGAGATAGGTCCGCGTCTGACGATGCTGGTTTATTCAATAAATCCGGCGATAGCAGCTATTCTTGCTTATGTCTATCTGGGAGAAAGGATGGAAATGCTGGGAATCATAGGTGTTTTAGTAGCACTAACCGGTATTATACTTGTAGTCCTCGAAAAACCGACAGCAACTGCAAAATTCAGGATTACCCGAAAAGGAATAATTTATGGATTACTCGGTGCGACGGGACAGGCAGTAGGTTTGATTTTTGCAAAAGCGGCTTACAGTTCAGGCGATATACATAGTCTGACAGCTACTTTTGTAAGAATAGCAAGTGCTGCAATACTTATGCTGCCGCTCGGAATCCTGCTAAAAAAATATAAAAATCCGATTAAACTATATTACCGCGAACGCCAGACTTTTCGTAAGGTTATACTTGGTTCGATTTTGGGTCCTTATTTGGGAATTTCACTCAGTTTTGTTGCACTTACAAATACCAAAATAGGAATTGCAGCAACACTTATGTCAACAGTACCTGTCATAATGCTGCCGCTTTCCTGGTATTTTTATAAAGAGAAATTATCCTTTATTTCAATAGCCGGTGCATTTATAACAGTAGCAGGCATTGCAATGCTGTTTTTGAAATAAAATATTATTTGTAAATTATATAAATTCAAATTGGTATAATTGAAAATATTGTTGCATTCCTAACCTTATTTTTCAGACTTTTTTTTCTTTAACCTTATTACCTTATTTTATCAATTAAACCTTTAATCAATAAGGTAATAAGGTAATAAGGTTTGAGGTGGTATATTTAAATTTTCTACTAAGGTTGATAATGAAAATAAGGTTTTTTAATATGCTAAATCAAAAATACCATTGTAATTATAGCATCTGCCGTTGCAAAAAAAAGCCTGACACAATCAAGGAGCAGACTTTTTTTTTATTACTATGACGACTCGCAGTCATCGGATGAAATTATCAACCACTACTTCACTCTAATAACTTTCCTGACAAAACGCTCTTTACCGATTGTGAGGATTACTGAATATTCACCACTTGCAAGGTTTTTACCTTCAAGAGTATAATTATGAGCACCTGCATCAAGACTGCCCTCAAAAAGTGTGCTAACTTGTAAGCTGCTCAGGTCATAAACATCCAAACTTACTTTGTTGCTCGAAGGCAAATTAAATTCTATATTTACTTCATCGAAAAACGGGTTCGGACTTGCTGTGAAATTAAACCTTTCAGCTCTTGAATCAGCCACATCATCTATTAATGTCGTTGTTCCAATACTAAAACCATACCCACAAGATACTTGCGACCAGTTTGACTGACTGCCTAATTGAACAGGACTTGTGCGGTTCTCTTTTGTACCATCGCCAAGCTGACCAGAAAAATTACTACCCCACCCCCAAAGTGTGCCGTCGCTCGTAATGGCTATACTAAAATCTTTACCACAAGATACTTTCGACCAGTTTGCCTGACTACCTAATTGAACAGGACTAAAGTGGTCTGTTATTGTTCCATCTCCAAGTTGACCATAATTATTCTGGCCCCATGTCCAAAGTGTACCATCGCTCTTTATGGCTACACTATGATTTGTACCACAAGCTACTTTCGACCAGTTTCCATCGTTGCCTATTTGGGTTGGACTTGAGCTGAATTTTACCGTACCATCGCCAAGCTGATAAAAATTAGCACCCCATTCCCATAGTGTACCGTCGCTCTTTATGGCTATACTATGGAAACTACCACAATCTACTTGCGACCAATTTGCTTCGTTGCCAATACGAACAGGACTTGTGCGGGTTATTGTCGAGCCATCACCAAGCTGTCCGTATATATTATCACCCCACGCCCAAAGTGTGCCGTCGCTCTTTATGGCTATACTATGGACATCCCCACAAGATACTTTCGACCAATTTGCTTCGCTGCCGATACGAACAGGACTTGTGCGATTTGTTTCTGAGCCATCACCAAGCTGTCCATAATGATTCCTGCCCCACGTCCAAAGCGAGCCGCTACTCTTGATGGCTATACTATGACTATACCCACAATCTACTTGCGACCAGTTTTTATCGCTGCCGATACGAACAGGACTTGTGCGGTTCTCTTTTGTACCATCGCCAAGCTGACCAGAAAAATTACTACCCCAAATCCAAAGTGTACCGTCGCTCTTAATGGCTGCACTAAACTCAATCCCACCAGATACTTGCGACCAGTTTGTTGCACTTCCTATTTGAATGGGAATTATGCGGGTTATTGTTGTGCCATCGCCAAGCTGACCATGATAATTCCAACCCCAGCCAAACATCTTTTGTGCTTTCAAATCAATATTATATAATATTGACATTGCAAATAAAACGTATAATAACTTTTTCATACAAACTCCTAACTAATGAGTATTCATTTACAAATATACAAAATAATATTTTACAAATTTATGCAAAATATTCTAATAATAGCAAGTAATATTTTATAGACAAAAAAGGGGACATAATCAAGGAGCAGACTTTTTTTTGAGTCATCTGTTAACTTCAAATATATTTTTATTTCATTTCAGTAAATAAATACAAAAAAAAACCTGAATTTTCCTTGATAAAAAGAAAGGTAGGAAAAAGTAGAAAATTGGTAAGTTTGTAAGGAAAGAAAAATAAAATCTATATTTAAAAAATAACAATTAAACTTTGACCATTATAACCCAACAAATGATTGCGGATGCCGAATCTTTTATTCAGAGGTGGAGAGGCATTACTACCGAAAATGGTATATTTGATTTGTATGATACCTATACTTCCGGTATGTTCCCGGCAGATAAGAAGGGGAAGAAGAAGAAAGTCTAAATTTAGAGCAAAGATGTCCGATACTTTAAAAGTGTCGGACATCTGAAAAAGGAATTGTAGATTCCGTCGGTTGTACTTTTGTTATAAAGATTCAACTCCTGCGGAGTTGGGATTGTGGTTTTTGTCGGGAGTATCCTGTTACCATAATTTAATCCCTGCGGGATAAGAAGCCATCTGGATTTTCCATGCCTAAATCATGGTAAGATGTGCCACACTTTAAAAGTGTGGCACATCTGAACCAATATTAGTTTTTCCGTCGGGCTGTGCATTTTTTTACAAACAGGTCACTCCTTCAGAGTTAAAACCCAAAACCCAGCACCCAAAACCCGTCACCCTTTTTCTACTAACATGTCACTCAAATGGAGCTTTCAGTCTCAAGCCTTACAAGTACCTGATTTTTGGACACCATATCACCCGTTTTGACTAAAATTTCCTTAACTATACCATTTAACGGTGCCTTGAGCTGATTTTTCATTTTCATATCTTCAAAAAATGATTAGAGTGTGAAAAAGAATAATATCCGAAGTACCGGGTAGTTGTTTGTAAAAGTAGGCGATATATACTGTAACTTTACTTCAAATTCTCACATACTAATAATAAAATTTTACTAATGAATAAAAAAAAGCAACTTATAAGAAAAAATTTCGTAATTTTTGTATGTTATCTTTATTACAAGTTGCAAAATGTCGAAATATAATAAGTTGGTATTTTTAGTATCGGGAATAATATTCTTCCTTGTTCGCATTACAGGTGATATGCTTTTGTATTCGCTTGATATGAGCAAGGGCGATACTGCATTTTACTGGTACTTTATTACGACTGCTGCAATTTTTATTTCTTTTGGAATTTACTTTTTCAGAGATATAAACCAAAATAAAGATTATTTATCCGATAGTTCCGGTGATGCCTTCCTGAATTCAACTTACCAGACCTTTGTACTTTCGCTGATTGGTGTGCTTTTAGTAATATTCTTTTCTTTTAAGGATACTTCTGCATTATTTAGAAGGTCTTATGTTGGTTTGATACTTTCGGATTTGTTTTTTATTTATACAGTAATTGTAACGATAATAAATTTTCAGTTTACTTATAAATGGTTATGGGCACGCCGGCATCGTCTGACAAAGTTTTACTTGTTTATGATAGGCTTGCTTATATTGATAATACTTGCAAATGAAATAGCAATCATGGTGCTGTCAAAGGATTATCAGGGCTTTTTGCAGAATGTTTCAACGGTTGTTTTTGTAATTATCGGGCTGTTAAGTTTTTTAGTAAATAAAAAAACATCATGGATAGCATATCTGCCCCGTACTCAGAAAACGAAATTCTTTTGGATTCTGATGCTGAATATCATTATAGTAATAAAATTATTGTTAGAAACCGGAAATGACACTTCTCTTGTTTTCGAATCATTCAGGATTGTTTATCCGCTTACTTTATCGCTGCTTGCTATTTCATTCCTGATTTACGGCGTATATTTATTCAGGATTTTTATGAGTCTGCTGGCAGCTATGCCGTCTTCCGTAATAGTTGAACGTAAATCATCTGAATTGAGTTCACTGACTTATCTTAACAAAGTCATTGCTGAATCAGCCAACAATGACCGTAAAGCATTATTTGATACTGTCACCAATCTTGCTCTTCAGGCAAGTTCCGCTTATGGCGCATGGACTGAAATATATGCTGATGACCGTACCGAAGTAAGTTCCTGCGTAAATGTCAATCCCGAATCAATTGAAAATTTACATAACATTTACAAAATTGACCGTTATCTGATGTCACTTACTCAACCGCTATTATTTGAATCAGTCAGGGAAGTCAAAGAATTTGAGCCGCTGCTGAAGCTATTGCCTCAGGTAAAATCAATGATAATAGTTCCTTTATATACTTCTACCCGACGCGAAGGCACTCTGGTAATATTTGATTCCGAAGATTTTGCAATGGAACAGGACGATTTAAACATCCTCACTGCTTTTGGAGACAATGTCAGAATAGCACTCGAAAACTCAAGACTTGTCAGGGAATCTGTTGAAAAGGAACGTTACCGAAATGAAATGATGCTTGCCCGAACAATGCAGAAAAAATTACTTCCACAGGTTATACCGCAATTAGAGAACTATTCTATTTCTGCCTTCTCTATTCCTGCAATGGAAGTAGGAGGCGACTATTATGATGTTGTCAGACTTAAAAACGGAAATTACTGCTATCTGATTGGCGATGTATCAGGCAAAGGTATCTCCGCCGCTTTTTATATGTCTCAGCTAAAAGGTGTAGTCCTATCGAAAGCAGAGGAATCAGATTCCGCTATGGAGCTTTTGTGCAAAATTAATTCGATTTTGTATAAAAATATGGAATCGCAGATGTTTATTACAATGTCGGCTGTATCGGTTAATGACAGTGCAGGAAATATAAGTATCGCACGTGCCGGGCATATGCCGTTTATTTACAAATCGGACGGAATTGCTGTAAATATTGTACCCAAAGGAATTGGAATTGGATTGACAGGAGAAATAATTTTCAATGAAAATATCGAACAAAAAGATTTGTTTCTGAAAATCGGGGATTCGCTTATTTTATACACCGACGGCTTGAATGAAATGAGAAACTCCGATGGTGTTGAGTTTGGTTTTGATAAATTAAAAAATAAAATTGAATTACTTACAACTAATGACGCAATTGAATTTATTGACGAAATAAAAAGTACAGTCAATAATTTCGCAGGAGATTACAAACATCACGATGATATGACAATGCTTATTCTTATGAAACACTGATTAATTTTGATAAATCAAGAAAATAGGAATGGTTTTTGTTATTAGAAAATTTGGTTCATAAAAATACTGTTGACGGAGTTATATATGCTTGAAGAAGTAAAATTAAAGATTGACATCAGAAGCCTGAATGATGTAGAATGTATGTATCTGCAAGGGTTTCTTGATGCTCATACAGCACCCGTACTTGAAAATGCAATACAGGAAGCAATGGGGAAAAGTAAATTCAAGATTTTGATGAACTTCAACAAATTGGACTACATCAGTAGTGCAGGACTTGGAGTTTTTATGTCGTTTATTGAAGAAATCCGCAATAACGGCGGGGATATTAAAATGTCTAATATGAACGAAAAAGTTTTTTCAGTATTCGATTTGCTCGGATTTCCTATGCTGTTTGATATTCACCCTGATGAGTTAACAATGATTGAAAAATTTTCTATAAAAGAAATTGAGTAGTGCTGATGCCGAACCGTAATAAAAATATGGATAAATGTTACTGCACTCTTAGTAATTCTTCTGAACTTGAGAAAATCAGAAATTTTGTAAAGAAATGTGCCTCAAAATTTGGTTTTGATACAAAGGAGAGCTACAATATTGCACTTGCTGTTGATGAAGCCTGCTCTAATCTGATTAAATATGCATTCAATATGGATACATCAAAAGAAATTCAGGTAAGAATAGAGCCCTCAAATGACAAGATGTTTGTTGTTAGTATTTCTGATGATGCAGTGCCGTTTGACCCCCTTCAAATTTCATCACCGGATATGACAGAATACTTTAAAAGGTTTACAAAAGGCGGTCTGGGTATTCATATAATGAAACTTTTTATGGATGAAATATCATATATGCCAAAATCCGATGCTAAATCAAAAAATGTCCTAATGCTTAAAAAACAATTGAAATAAAATAATTTTCGATTCTATCGTGAATGTTATATTATTTGAATTATGATAAAACAGGCATTGATAAAATGAAATATGTAATTATGTTTGGGTCTATAATTCTGGCTGTACTTTTTAGTGTACTGCCAAATCTATCAAAACCCAAACCGCTTTGGTGGAAGGTTTCGGCAGTAATTTTTGTTATTTTGGCTCTGATACTGACTATCGGACCTCCAATAGCCGGTAATCTTTCTACTTCTAAATATATGAAAGAAGGTTACTATGATGATTTGAACATCAGTATAAATGTTCGAAAAGGACAATTTAAATATGACGATGTAAATAATTTCTGGATTAAGGCTCTCGGCAAATCCGAAATTGCAAATCTTGAAAATTTGGAATTTAATAATAAAATAATTATCCGATACAAAGAACTTCCCGAGGAGTTCCGCTCTGAGAACAAACTTGTTGTTAAGGCAAAGTATAATAAAGAATATGATGCTCTCGAATTCATAGAAACCAAATTTATAAATCCACCTTTTATTTACCCGTTTGTACCTAATCTTGACGAACGAATCAAGATTTTGAACCTTCATGTTCCATTAGCGTGGATTGCAGTTGTTGCCTATCTTATGTCAATGATTTATGCGATAAGGTATCTGAAAACCAATGATTTGAAATGGGATACCTACAACGCTTCAACTGCTTCAATCGGCAATTTGTTTGCAATACTTGCAACTGTAACCGGTATGCTGTGGGCAAAATACAATTGGGGTAATTACTGGAACTGGGACCCGCGTCAGACTTCTATATTTATTCTGATTATGATATATGCCGCCTTTTTTGCTCTTCGTGCTGCTATAGATAACGAAGAACGACGTGCAAAACTCTCGAGTGTCTATTCGATTATATCTTTTATAACCGTTCCTTTTTTAGTATTCGTCCTGCCTCGTCTTGCAAGCGGACTTCATCCGGGTTCGAAGGATGATGTTAACGCCGGTCCGTTGGTTTCTTCACAGACAAGCGCTTTGGATTCGACTCTCGTCTGGAGTTTTGGTCTTTCGCTTTTTGCACTTACTGTTATTTATTTTTGGATTCTCAATTTAAAGATGAGAACCAGTAAAATTGAACACAAATTATCATAGGAAATTTTAATGGAAACATTTTTGCATAATAACGCTATTTTTGTTGTTTTGGGTATTGCCATCATTATCTGGGTAGGAATATCGGTTTACCTTTTTATGATTGATTCAAAATTGTCAAAACTCGAAAAACAAATCATAGATTCTGATTTACTAAATAGAGATGAAAATAGTAAGATATGACGATTTTTGTGTTCTATTTGAAAAAAAAAACTTACATTACAACATATTAATAATGTTTTTTTGAAAATTTATTTGAGATTAAAAAAAATGAAACTGAAATATATAATCGGAATAGTCGCAGGACTGGCATTTGCCGTGATAGCATACTTATCTTTTGATTCTACAAAAATCGAGTATGCTGATTTTCCTAAAGCGAAAGAGTCCGGAAAAGTTGTACAGGTTATCGGCTCATGGGATAAATCGGAAAAGTATTTTTATGATTCCGATAAAAATGAATTTGTCTTTAAAATGATTGATGAAAAGGGAAATTCTACTAAAGTATTCTGCAACGGCGCCAAACCTAATAATTTTGATGTTGCACCCATGGTTGTTATCAAGGGACAGTATAACGGCGAACGTTTCCATGCGAAAGAAATTCTGACTAAATGTCCGTCGAAATACGAAGGGCAGTTCGATGAGTTAAAGGGTGCGTCACTCTATAACTAATATGTTATAAATTAATAAAATTAAGTGAATATTATGCTTGGAAAAGTACTAATATATATGACTGTTGTTTTTGGAGGATTATCGGTCGTATTATATCTGTTGTCTGAGAAAAAAGGACAAGAAAACCTCCGAAAATTCGGCAGTATTACATATTATTTGATGACTGCTTCAATTGTTGCTGCATGTGCTTATCTACTATCGAACATCATGTCTCATAATTTCCAGTTTACATATATATGGGAATATTCCTCCACGGAATTGCATGATTATTTCCTTGTTGCCTCCTTCTATTCAGGTCAGCAGGGTTCATTTATGTTATGGATGCTGATTCTTTCGATATTAGGTTTGGTACTGCTTCATAAATCCGAGAAATATGGTTACCAATCGGTATCAATGGGGATTTTTACATCAATAATTCTTTTTGTAGCTTTAATATTGATATTTAAAAGCCCGTTCGATTACGTCTGGGAAACTTTCGCTGCAGAGAATCTAGCCGTTGGTTTTATGCCTCCAAACGGCAGGGGGTTAAATCCGATTCTCCAAAATTATTGGATTACAATTCACCCTCCAATCCTGTTTACAGGTTATTCAATCATGGCAATACCATATACTTTTGCCTTGACGGCTCTTTTCAAAAGAGATTACCGCGGATGGGTTGATAAAGTTATGCCATGGACTCTTTTCGGTACAGGAATCCTTGGATTAGGTATTATGATGGGTGGCTTCTGGGCTTATGAAACTTTGGGCTGGGGAGGATTTTGGGGATGGGACCCAGTTGAGAATTCATCACTAATCCCTTGGATGATTGCTGTTGCTTTTGTTCATACCTTAGTTATACAAAAGAAAACAAACGGACTTATAAAGACAAATATGGTTCTCGGTCTGCTTACATTTATTTTCGTTGTATATGCCACCTTCCTGACCCGCAGCGGAGTGCTGGGTGAAACATCCGTTCACTCATTTGTTGCACCCGGTGCAATAGTCTATAATTTACTTTTGGCATTTCAGATAATTTATTTAGGGCTGGGATTAGTATTTCTCTTTATGAGACTAAAGGATATTAGTGCATATATAGGGAAAAAAGGGTTAATTATAACTTCCAGAGAATATATGGTTTCTCTTGGTTCGATTGTTTGGCTTGCTTTTGCTGCTGTAATTATTATAGGTACATCTTGGCCCGCAATCGCCGAATTATTCGGACAGGAAAAAGTCGCAATTGATATATCAAATTATAATAAATTCGGGAGTGTTTTTGCAGTTCTGTTTTTGTTATTTAATGGCATTTCACTCTACCAGAGATGGAATACAGGTAAATTAAAAGATATTTTGGGTAAACTCATTATTCCGGTTGGTGCTTCACTTGTCATGGTAGTAGTGTTCTACATAATTGGTTTGGATGAGACAAAATTCATGCTTCTTATATTTGCTGCATTCTTCTCATTTCTGACAAATCTTGAATTTTTGATTAAAAATGTAAAAAGCAATCCTAAACTTCTTGGTTCATATTTGTCCCATTTGGGTATAGCATTTCTTGTAATGGGGTCGGTTATAAGCGGCGGATATTCTATTACAGAGCAGGTAAGACTAAAAACTAATGAAACCAAAACAGCACTTGGATATAACTTTACCTATACAGGTTATGAACAAATTGAAACTGAGTTTAATGACAGGCAGAAATTCCAATATCATGTAAATATCGAAAAAGAAGGTAACGTAAATGTTGCAAGTCCTATCGTGTATTGGAGCGATTTTAACGAGAGACAGGCACCTTTCTTTGAACCGGGTATATATAATAAAATTGATAAAGATGTATATCTCTCACCAAAAGCCGTAGAGCAGGAATCAGATTTACCGAGATTAGCTCTCAGAAAAGATGAAACTGATTTTAACCCTATTGATTCTTCATTTAAAGTGTCTGTAGTCAGTTTTGTTATGGACAAAGACAATGCTTTCATGGGCAACAGTGTTGTTTTGAATACGATTGTTAAATATGAATTTGCTGATATGTCAATTGGATTAGATACTCTGCAGTCGCTTTTAGACCCGGATTCATGGGATGCTCAGCCGGCATGGTATAAAATTGACGGTACTGAAATTGAAATTGCAATGACAAAACTAATTCGCGACCTTGATAATATTAAAAACACAAGAGCTGTACTCAGCTTCAAGGATGCAGGCAAACCAATGCCTGAACCGGTTGATATATTTACGTTCGATGTAACCATAAACCCATTTATCAATTTAGTCTGGCTTGGGACGCTTGTTATGGTTGCCGGATTTTTTACAGCAATTTCGAGATATAATAAATCAAATAAAAAAAATATTGCCGGAGAGTAATATAGTTTGTAATGTTTATTAAATAATTACGTCATTATATTATATGATTTATTAATTGGAGAAAATAATGTTTAGAAATATCTTAATAACGGCACTGTTTATTGGTGTTTTTTCAACTTTCACTGCTTGCTCTGAAGGTCAGGCGGGTACTAATTCAAATTCCAAAACACCTGTTTACCAGATTAGTACGGTTATGCCTGCAAAAGCCGGATTTTCGGTTGATTTCAAATATAATCAGGACGGCAAAGACCGCTCATTTGCTGAACTTACAAAAGGCAAAGTCGTTTTGCTTAATTTCTGGGGTACATGGTGCGGTCCATGCAGAAGAGAACTTCCGGATTTGATTGAAATCAGCAAAGATTTGAAAAATAAAGATTTTATTATGATTGGTATTGCTATGGAACAGGTTGCTCCAACTGATGCTGCTAAAAAAGTTGCTGAATTCGGCGGTGATAAAGGAATTGAATATATTAATTTTATAGCCAATAACGCAATAAGAGAAGCTTATGGTAAAATTCCGTCTGTTCCTACTACTTTTATTATTGATAAAAACGGCAAAATAATTGAAAAAATAGTCGGTTCGAGAGATAAAGCTACTTTTATGACCTCGATCAACAGGTTATTGAATTAACAATGCTTATAAATTAAAATTAAGACAGCCTTGCAGTAATGCAGGGCTTTTTTTTGTTTTGAATGATAGAGTAGTCTTTTTATAATAATATTTTTCAAAATAAATTAACTAAATAATCGATTTTATAGAATATGTAATATTTACAATTCAAATTTTAATTATAGAGGATTTTCATGAAAAGTATATTATACTCCGTTTTTGTTTTCACATTTATGCTGCTTATTTCCTGTTCGGAAGATAGTTCGACAAACAATCCTTCATCAGACTTGTACGGAACATGGAAGGGTGAAGTTGTTGTGAATATGGATACAGTCAGATATTCATGTACATTAACTGAAAAGAATGGTATTGTTTCAGGCACAGCAAATCTTTTCGCATTTCATAAAGAAATAAGCGGAAATACTACAATTACAGAAACAATTGGAAAAATACGTGAAATCTCAGGTGCTTTTTCAAATGGCAATGTTATTGTTACTTTCACAGACCAACCCAAAAAACATTTTGAAGGACAAATTGCTGAAAATAAGCAGTCCATAACCGGAAAAATATTTGTGCACTTTACTGAAATGAAGTACGACGGAGAATATTTTATTACTTTGAATAAGCAGTAAATTGTTTCTGAACCAAAAGTTGCAAATATTTAGATTGTGGAGACTTGAAAGAGATTTTATTCAAATAGATTTGAGACCCCACCCTTAACCACAGCCAGCGGGCAGGGATGATGCGTTCTCAAATAACTCCTGATGTTTATTATTAATAAACACAATACTGAAGGGTGAGTCATTCTGAACGAAGTGAAGAATCCAGGCTGCTAATTAATGAAATCATGGATTCTTCGCTCCGCTCAGAATGACGATCCACGGAGATTGAACTAAAAAATAGAATGTATCAGCCTTGCCCGCCAGCGAGGGACAAGCACAAAAACCTAAGAAATTATCACAATGACTCCCTAAATTATATTTTCTACTTTTCATTTATCATCAATTATGAAAAAAGTACGAATTAAATATTTGCTATACAATTTTCACTGTAAAATCACAAATTTGCCGGTCTCTTCAAATACGCTCTTACCATCTAAGTTTGTTCCGTTTGCTCTGAATAGATAGATTCCGGTTGGCAGTAAATTGCCGTTTTTGTCTCTGCCATCCCATTCTATTCCGCCATTACCGTCACTTTCGGTTAATGTCAGTATATCTGCTCCGTCAGTGGTCATGATTGTTACTGTAGCACGGTTTGTAAGATTGGCAAAATATATCTCAGGATTTTCTGATAATTTAATTGGATTGGGATATACATATACTTTTAGTAAATCATCGCTTGAGATTACAAAACCAAGTGTATTGCCCGCTCCTTTTGTCATTGGCTTGCCTGACTGAGAATACATATCGGATGCAGTTATTGTATAATTTTTTCCGCGGGCGCCATTATATCTGATTTCCTGACTAATGTTCAACAGCACGTACTGATTATCAGATTCATCAACCTCAGCATATAATATTCTGCCAATCGGCTGCATTTTATAATGCTCATCATCTTGTGCGGTATTTACATCAACTTTTTCGGAGAACTTTATTCTGAGCAGGGTTTCGGACACGAACTGAAGACTCAGCATATATAATTCATCATCCTTAACCGGCGGCTGATATTCGAACAACATCTGCCTTTCTGCGACAGGATTTCCGAAATAATCCTTGAATTTATAGTTCTTAATGTAATACTTGCCTGAAATCAAACTGCCGTCAATAGTGATAATTATAGATGTGTCATTTGAGATAATTGCAGTTTTTGCATAACTGAAAAAATTTCCAATTGAGTCCAAAACAACAAAATATTCCGGTTTGATATAATTTCCCTTCAATTTTCCGGAAAAATTCACCATAAGACTTTCTGATGTAATATCGGTAACTGATATCGGTTTGGCAGCCGGAAAAGTAAATATTTCAACTATTTCGGTAAAATCGCTCATATTATCCGCTAAATCCGGATTAAATGATGCCAGAACAAATTCGTAAAAAGTATCGGGAGTCAGATTTTTCAAAACTATATTTATACTGCTTGTTCTTGCCTGTTCAACGGCTTGAGGAGGATTAACGGTCCGGTCAACAGTAAAAAGGATATATTCTTTAGCATCGGGCATTGCGTCCCATTGGAAGTATGCTGATGTCTGCGTTTCTGCCCAGCCTTCAAAATTTTTAGGGGTCGTTGGACCTTTGAAATTTTTATCAAATTCAAAAAATGACGTATTGGAGAATGTAGAAATTCCTATTTCGTTTATTCCGTTACCATCAAAATCGTAAATAACAGCAGAATTGGAAAGCGTTGTCGGATACTGCCACATAGGTTTCATTTTGCCTTTAATACTGTCCAGAGTCCAGACATACAGATTGGGAAAAGCCGATATAATTATTTCATCCTTTCCGTCCATATTTAAATCGCCGCTTGCTGAGCCATTTCTGAAAAAAGCACCCTGACGCGATGCACCGATTCTGACTCCGTAAATATTCTCACTCCAGAAATCCTTGTCATAAGTATTTGGTGCTGAAGATTTTATGACCCGCACAGTCCAAAGCGGTGTACCTGTTTCATTTTGTCCGAAAAGTTTGTTTGTACCGGCATAAGCCTGCATTATTTCAGGTTTTCCGTCTCCGTCAATATCAGGTTTCTCAATAAACTGAATACTGCTCGCAACTGTAACAGAGTCAACAAATTCCAAAGAAAAGAGTTTGTTTTTAAACTCATAGATAAAAAGATGTCCGCGGGTATTTGCAAAAACAAGTTCGTAATTGCCGTCGGAATCGAAGTCAGCTATAGCCGAACCTCGTGTCAGTGATACATTCTTTAAATTTTCCGGCAGTTCGGCTCTTGTAAAAAGCTGATATTTGCCGCTCATGAATTTATAAACAGCATAATAATTCTTTAAGTTATTGTCATACTTATAACCAATCAGTTCGTCAATTCCGTCACCGTCCAAATCGAAAATCTGTTCTGCCCAGAATGTAGAATCAACAGGGCTTCGGTATATCTCATTGCCAAAAGGATTTTCACCATAGCTTTTACCCTGCTTTACTGTACTTCTGCCGTCAGAAGCAGCGAATATTTCAGGTATGCCGTCACCATTTGAGTCACCTAATCCAGCGGCAATCCAGCCTTCAGCAGAAGTATCCCTTAATTGAAACGAATTGTTGTCAAACTCGTAAATTCTTGATTCGCCGATAAACAAAGTGCTCAAATCATTTACTGCTAAGTGCTTTTTGCCGTTATTGTATAAATCGCTGACTTCATTCAACAGATATGTTCGCGGAAGCGAATAATCCTTTCTTGAAAAATTTGTAGTTTGAAAAATGTCATTTTTCTTTCTGATAATAAATTTATGTATGGTCGAATCACCGGCTGATGTATAAAAAACAGCTTCACCGTTGTAATCAGTATCCGGCAGAATTTCTTCCCCAAGAACGATTGTATGATATTGCGAATTGAAATCGAATTGCCGTGTTACCATCGTGGTGTCCGAATCCGTCTTGCTGTATTTTAATATCATACTGCATTTTCTATCGGTAACAGCTCCGATTATTACAACTCTTTTTTCGTTATAATAAGCATCAACTGCATTAAAACTTGTTAAATCCACTTTTGAGCTCGCGGATGTAATCGTAATATAAGTTCTTCTTTCAATAATATTTGTATTTTTTTGATAAACCCTCAAAGCAAGTGTATAAATTCCGTCATTTAAATTTGAAAGATTTATTTCGCCGAGAGTTCCGTCAATCATTTGTGTATTTATTTTATCGGATTCATAAATCCACTGTTCGGGCATGATTCCTGTACCTATTGCTAAATCATAACCGTCAAACAATGAAGAAGCAGCCGTTCCTCTTATAGTCAAATCAGGATTTACATCCTTGTTAATGTATTGCTCATGCAGAGGATACGAAATTTCAAATATTGAAGCACCGGCAGAGTTCACAGCATTGCCTATATCGAGTACGCCTGCTCCGTAATAAACATTCCAAGCAGCATTAAATTCTCTTTTTGCGGTCATCTGGAGTATTCCCCTGACTTCTTCGGGTGTAAGACCTGGATTTAGCTCAAGCATGAGGGCAGCAGCCGCAGAAACCATTGGCGATGATAAAGAAGTGCCGTTCGTTGTTTTGTACGAACCGCCTATATCAGTTGTTAATATTGAAACCGAAGGGGCAGTAATATCAAGCATAGAGCCATAATTTGCGCGGCTGTACCATCTGCCTGTTTCATCTATACCGCCCACACTTATTACTTCCGGATGGTCACTCGGGAAATGCTGATTATTCCAACCGTTATTACCCGATGAACCCACCATAACACAACCCATTTCTCTTGCAAACCTGATTGCATCATATACAATAGGCGCCTCGTTACGCTCTCCAAAACTGAAATTAAGCACCTTTGCACCGTTCAGAACTGCATATATAATCGCTCGTGCAATATCATCGGATTCTGCATTACCAGTTATATCGAATGCCTTAGCAGTCAATATTTTTGCATTATATGCAATTCCGGCAATTCCGATACCGTTATTTCTGACTGCCGACATAACACCGGCTACCAATGTACCATGCTCTCCCTGGTCTTCGGGTATCGGGTCGGGCTGAGAATAATCGCCGAAATTTGCAAATTCCTGATTAACAAAATCATATCCTATTACATCATCAGTAACACCGTTTCCGTCATCATCCTTTCCGTTAAAATCTCCTGCGACACCGCCGCGAATTTCAGTATATTCCCATGGGTCTAATCTGCCGTTTCCATTTATGTCTTCTTTGGAATTAACCCATAAATTGTCGCGAAGGTCGGGATGGTCAAAATCAATTCCTGTATCTATTAATCCGATAATTATTCCTTTGCCTGATGCAGTTTTCCATGCTTTTTCGGTATTTACAGCCTGAATCCACCATAATTGAAAATAAAGTGAATCGTTGGGTTTCAGGTCGTCTTTGTCAATTTTAAATATATAATTTGGTTCGATGCTGATTAGTGATTCATCGGTTTTCATTATCTCGTAAACCTGAGATAATTTTACAAAATCTCCTGCCGGAATAGTATAATAATTATCTAATTTTCCGAGAGCAGAAGTTTGATTTGTACTCAAAAATTTATTATCATCCTTTGCGACATTCATCCCGTGTATATTGATTGATTTTTTGCAGGATAAACCGATTTTGTTCATTTTCGATACTAAAACCTGCTCCTGACCTTTATATCTTATCAGGTAGGAATTAAAATCCTGAGCAGTCATATCTGCTATCATCAAAAGAATTAACCCGAAAACCAAATAAAAATTATTCAATTTACTCATTTTATGAATCCGATAAATTAATATGATGAGTTAGACGGATATTATTTAAATGTGTTGAAAATAAAACTGATGCATCTTCAATAAGAGGGGAATTTTAAATATTTGTGGTCTTTTTTCAGTTTCATGTGTCATTATAATTGAGTATGTTTGCAAAGTAATAAAATGTTATTGGAATGATTGTATGAACTGTAAAATGGTTTTATTCTCTGTGCTGGTATTAATCGGCATGAATCCTCTTTTCGGACAGGAACCAGACCCCTATCTGCTTTGGCAGACTACCGACCCTTTAGGCTATTCCGGTTTTGTTATTCATCCGAATGGCAATATCATTGCTAACAGAGGTGCTGAAATATTTGAACTTGACGGAAATACCGGACAAGTTATAAAGACTTTTTCGGTCTTCTTGGACAACGAAATCAATGCTATGGATGTTTCAAAAGATGGCAAACTACTTGGTGCAGGTCTTGGAACTATAATATTCTATGATTTGGAAAATGATACTGTTATTGGCAGTCTGGTACAAAATGGCAATGGAAGGTTTGCATTTTTTCCAGACAACAAAAGATTTATTACTACACTTGGTGGTTATCCTGATTCTAATCTTGCAATTTACAACTTTGAAACAAAGGAAACCATAATATTTGGTAGTATAATATATGCCGTTTTTGCTGTGGCAACTTCACCCGATGGAAAATACTTCGCAACTGGAGGAACTTCTATAGAAAAAGATATAATGGGAGATGATGTATTTTATACAATTTTAACTCTTTGGGATGCAGTCACACTGAATCCAATTAAAGAACTTGCAAAAATTGGCGGTAACTTTGAAGTCAAAAGTATCAAATTCTCCCCCGATGGGAAGTATGTGGGATTTCAGGTAGGACTTTCTAACCTTTATTTTTACAAATTGGAAGAACTTAGCTTATACAAATATTATGACTATGCTTTTGTTAATTTAGGTATAATTGGAGGGTTCTGCTTTCTTGGTGATGATTTTATTGTAGTCAAATCTAGAGAACCTGGATTAGATAAACCTATAAAACTTAGTTTTATCAATACTTTTTATGATAAAAAAATAATGTCAATAATCAACATTGGAGCCGGATCCAAAATTGTTATTGATAAAAATTCTATTAATAATACCTTAGTTGATGCTGGAGGGAAAATAAGTTCATATGACCTCAATAAAATTATAACTTCTGTAATAGAACCAAAGCGAAAAACTGATTTTTCAATTCAATATACAAAAGGTTTCATTTTACTTTCAAACTTGAATACGGTTTCAAGTCAAATCAATATTACAATCAGCGATATTAATGGCAGAGTAATTCACAAGTTGGATTCGCCGGTTACAAATTACGAACTTAGAATACCTCTAGAATTGCTCAACGGAACATACCTACTACACATACAAGATAAGGATAATGAATATTCCTCTAAATTCTTAGTGACAGAATAGAGGAATAATAAAATGAAAACATTAATAATTTTACTCCTCCAGTAATCATTTCCGTACTGAATGATATAGAAAGATGTAATAATTATTGATAATATTAACCCTTCCGAAAAATCAATGCTTTTGGAAGGGTTTTTTGTATGTTTACCAAAGTTCTTTGATAATTGAATTTGACTCTAATCTTGCGTTTTGAGCTTCGAATAAGGATAAAAACATTACTTTTTGTCTTATTTTGACTTCCATCATCGTTTTTAGATCTTCAGTCTTGCTTTTTAAGTCTTCCGTCTTCGTTTTTAAGTCTTCCGTCTTCGTTTTTAAGTCTTCCGTCTTCGTTTTTAAGTCTTCCGTCTTCGTTTTTAAGTCTNTTGGTTTTAGCTATTGACGACTTGGTTTTAGCTATTGACGACTTGGTTTTAGCTATTGACGACTTGGTTTTAGCTATTGACGACTTGGTTTTAGCCATTTACGACTTGGTTGGAGCCATTGACGACTTGGTTGGAGCCATTGACGACTTGGTTGGAGCCATTGACGACTTGGTTGGAGCTATTGATTTTCATCAATTGTATAAAGTAACTGTACGAAAGCTCAAAGTAACAATATAATTGCTCAAAGTAGAGGTTGAATATGCTTTAGAATTTAATCCCTACGGGATATCTATTCAAAAGAAATTGCATTTGTTACCAATATTTAATCCCTACGGGATATGCAGCATTAAGGTGAATCGCGGTTGTTACAAATATCGAATCCCTATGGGATATCTATCATTTAGGTATTGCTCAAGTTACCAAAATTCAATCTCTATGAGATAAAATGAATAGTCAAGCTTTAAGAAGTGAAGTATCCAAGTTGTTAATTAATTAATACATGGACTCTTCGCCGGCTCATAGTGACACATCGTGGTGTTATATTTTTAAAATATAAAATATAAATGGGAAACAAGATAGATTTTCTGATATCAGATTTAAATTGTTTGACCAAGATTGATTACTTCAGGCATGTCAATATCAAAACCCAAAAAGTTTTTTGCAAGCTCGAAGAAATTTGCAGGCAAATCGGTTACATAAAATTTTATATCAGGTTTATTGACAAAATCGTGTGTCGGTTCAATCAGCAAATTGCTCTCGGCAAGTAATCTCAATGCTGAAACTGAAGCATGTTCACCTGAATCAATTAATACTATTCCGGCGGGCATAAAATCACTAATCAAATGCGACAGCAACGGGTAGTGAGTGCAGCCTAATACCAAAGTATCCACTCCTGCATTTTTCAATTCGCCGAGATAATCTTCAGCAATCAATTTTGAAGCAGGATGGCGGAGAAGACCTTCCTCAACAATTGGCACAAACATCGGACATGCCTTAGATATAACATCAATTTCAGCACTGCCAGAAATCTTGTTAATCTCGTTAAGATATGAATTGCTTCCTATTGTTGCCCGCGTACCTATAATACCTATTCTGCCGTTTCTTGTTGCACGAAGAGCCGCCGCAGCAGCAGGTTCAATCATACCTATTACAGGAATTCCGCCGGCAGCATCCCTGACCGAATTAAGTGCTACGGCAGATACCGTATTGCAGGCTGTAATAATGATTTTAACTCCTTTGGAAATCAGAAATTCTGTTGATTCTTTCGCATAAGCTGCAACAATTTTTTGTGATTTATTGCCATAAGGCACACGCGCAGTATCGCCAAGATATATATAACTTTCACCGGGTAGAAATCTTATGAATTGCTTTAGTACACTTAAACCGCCGATTCCAGAGTCAAAAACACCTATCGGACTGGATTTACTTATATTCATTGAAAAACCTTATTTACAAGTATCATAACAAAAAAAACAAAAATATACTACTTTGACATATAATTGTAATAAATATTGAATAATATTTGCTTTTTATTCATTTTTTAAGTAATTTTATCATTCTTGATTTGAGTAAACTAAAAATATTATTTAATAAAGTTTTTAAGGTGATTAATTATGAGAACTAAGTACTTTGTTTTAATCGCTGCGGTAATGTTGATTACCCTTGGCAGTCAAGCGGCAGCTCAAATGTGGACAAATGGATTTGAACGAAGTGATACCAACCCTAAAATTAGAAATAATTTCTTTGATTATCAAAAATCTTTTAATGATTATTGGGCGGCTAAAAATATTACGCCCAAAACACCCAAGAATGAGCGCGGCGGCTGGATGCAGTTCAAAAGATGGGAATGGTTCTGGGGACAGAGAACATTTCCAACCGGCGAATTCCCGGACCCTATGCACACCTACAATGAATATCTGAAATTAAGAAGCAGAAAAGATATAAATCCAGAAAAACTGCAGACCACAGGGTGGCAGAGTTTGGGACCTGTATCATCAACCGGTGGTTATGCCGGTCTCGGACGTTTGAACTGTGTCGAAGAAGACCCCGATTATAACGGTACTTCAAACAGAACAATCTGGGCAGGCTCGGCAAGCGGCGGCTTGTGGAAGACTACCGATGACGGTGCAAACTGGTCAGGCATTACAGATAATCTGCCAGTTTTAGGAGTGAATGATATATGCATAAATCCCCAAAATAAAAATATAATGTATTTAGCTACAGGAGACGGCGACCATTCGGATACATACAGTGTTGGAGTGCTCAAAACGACAGACGGCGGCACAAGTTGGAATACAACGGGTTTAAATTGGGCTGTCACTCAAACCAGTCTTATCAGAAAACTGATAATGCATCCGACTGACTATAATATACTGTTTGCGGCTACTTCTGCAGGTGTTTACAGGACCACAGACGGCGGTACAAACTGGACTTTAATGAGTATTCCGCTAACTTCTTCAAGCGGCGGGTATTGGGATATCGAGTTCAAACCGAGTCATCCTAATACAGTTTATGCTACAAGTACATGGGAAATTGCCCGAACAACAAACGGAGGCACCAACTGGACAATACTCGGAAGTAATCTTCCTGATTGGGGTGCAAATGTTTACAGGGCTGAGATTGCTGTAACTCCTCATGATACAAATTATGTTTATGCTGTTTACGGTTATCGGAATTACAGCGGCGGTAACAGCAGTAACAACAGCGGCTTATACGGTGTTTACAAAAGTGCAAACGGCGGTACTGACTGGACGGAAGTATTAAACTGGGATAATAGCGATCTTAATCTTCTCGGCTGGGAAAGTAACGGCAGTGATATGGGCGGTCAGGCTTGGTATGACCTTGCAATTGCTGTCAGCCCATCAAATAAAAATTATATATTTGTAGGCGGCGTAAATGTATGGTTTTCACCGGATGCAGGCTCTAACTGGGACTGCGTAGCCCATTGGTGGGGACAGGGTGGAGTGCCTGCCGTACATGCCGACCAACATCATCTGCATTTTGCCGGAACATCAAACAGACTGTATGCCGGACATGACGGCGGTATCAACCGAACAACAGATAATGGCACAAATTGGAGCTGGATTGGCACCGGGCTGAAGATTACACAATTTTACAGACTTGGTGTTTCGCAAACTTACTCTCCTCTTGTAATCGGCGGTTCACAGGATAACGGTACTAAATTGAAGGTAAACTCCAACTGGAATGATGTAATTGGGGGCGACGGTATGGAGTGCATAATTGATTATAGTGATTCAAGTTATATCTACGGCGAATTATACTACGGCAGAATTTTGCGTTCAACTAATGCCGGCAATTCTTGGGCTGAAATTTCTAAACCTAATGAAAATGGTGACTGGGTAACGCCTTATGTGCTGCATCCTACAAATCCTTCAATAATCTATTCAGGTTATAAAAATGTCTGGAAATCAGTTAACCGAGGGACCTCCTGGTCTGCGATTTCAAATTTCAGCAGCGGCACACTGACTGTATTACATGTTGCACCATCGAATCCGAATTATATTTATGCAGGTTACAGTAACAGCTTAAAATATACTTCAAATGGGGGAACAAACTGGAATAATATTACACTGCCGTCAAGTCAGGCTCTTGTTTATATGGCTGTACATCCTGATAATCCAAATCGAATATGGGCAGCTTTTTCAGGATATTCCACCGGTCAAAAAGTCTATTATTCGACAAATAACGGAACAGCATGGACTAATGTATCAGGTAATCTTCCAAACATACCGGTAAATTGTATTGTCTTTGAAAATGGAAGTGCTAACCGAATTTATGCAGGTACTGATTTAGGTGTATTCTATCTTGACGATGATACAGGCGGTAACTGGATTGAATTTAATACAAGCCTGCCAAATGTAGTAGTATCGGAATTAGAAATTCAATATGAAGATGGTTTAATCTTCGCCGCAACATTCGGAAGGGGACTTTGGAGTGCTGCATTGCCGGGTGCGTATGGTCAGTTAACTGCACCGGTTTTAAATTCACCTGCCGATAATGCGGTAAATGTCGCTGTAAATTCAAATCTGACATGGGATTCAGTCCAAACTGCAGATAATTATATTATTCAAATATCAGTTAATTCAAACTTTTCGACAACACTTGCAAATGTTACGCAAAGCACCAGAAGTTATGCCCTGTCAAATATCAGTCCGGCTTATTCTACTGTCTATTACTGGAGAGTACGTGCTAAACGCGGCAGCGAGGAAGGACCCTGGGCAACTGCCCGCAGTTTCACAACCGAACCAATTCCTCTTGTAGCACCGGTAATGACAAATCCGGCGGATAATGCTGTAAATGTCGCTGTAAACTCAAATCTTACTTGGAATTCTGTTCAGGGAGCCGATAATTATATTATCCAAATTTCTTTGAACTCTAACTTTTCGACAACACTTGCAAATGTTACCCAAAGCGGTACAAGTTATGCCTTTTCAAATATCAGTCCGGCTTATTCTACGGTCTATCACTGGAGAGTACGAGCGAAACGAGGCAGTGAGGAAGGACCATTGGCAACTGCACGAAGTTTTACAACCGAGCCGATACCGCTTGTTGCCCCCGTGCTTACAAGCCCGGCTGATAATGCTGTAAACGTTGTTATTAACTCAAATCTTACATGGAATTCTGTTCAGGGTGCTGATAATTATATCATACAAATTTCTTTGAATTCTAACTTTTCCACCACACTTGCAAATGTAACCCAAAGCGGTACGAGTTATGCTTTGTCAAATATCAGTCCTGCATATTCTACTGTCTATCACTGGAGAGTACGAGCGAAACGCGGAAGCGAGGAAGGACCACTTGCAACTGCGAGAAGTTTCACAACCGAGCCGATACCGCTTGTCGCACCTGTACTAACAAACCCTGCTGATAATGCTGTAAATGTAGCGATTAACTCAAATCTGACATGGAATTCTGTTCAGGGTGCCGATAATTATATCATACAGATTTCTTTGAACTCTAACTTTTCGACAACACTTGCCAGTGTTACCCAAAGCGGTACGAGTTATGCTTTGTCAAATATCAATCCTGCATATTCTACTGTCTATTACTGGAGAGTACGTGCTAAACGGGGAAGCGAAGAAGGACCGCTTGCTGCTGCACGAAGTTTCACAACCGAGCCTATTCCTCTTGTAGCTCCGGTATTGATTTCACCTGCCGACAATGCTTTGAAAGTACATCAGGATGCATTCCTTGTCTGGGGAGCAGTTAACGGTGCGGATTCCTACATTCTTCAGATTTCAACTTTAAACGATTTTTCAAGTCTTATTTTTAATCAAAATATCGGTAATTTCATAACTTATGATTTGACTCCAAGAAATCTTAATTTCAATACATCATATTATTGGAGAGTAAGAGCAGTCAGAAATGGTGACCCTGGTCCATTTGCAGCAGGATTCAAATTTACAATCAGAAAATTTTTGGAAACACCTAATCCGGTTTATCCCGCATCAATGGCTCAAAATATAATGGATATTGAATTTATTGAATGGTCTGCTGTTGAAGATGCCGATAAATATCATTTACAAATATCTGAAAGTTCTGATTTCAGCGTTATTTATTACGAGAATGCAAATATTACACCTGTAAAATTATTAATCAGCACCGCAGGGTTGACCACAAATCATGGATTTTTCTGGAGGGTGAGAGCTATTAATTCTTTAGAAACAGGCAATTGGTCAACCACAAGATTTTTTACTACTTATCCTAAAACTACTCATTGTGATGCAAAAGCGTTGAGTTGTGCAGAGTTCATGTCATCGTTAACATTTGCCGGACTGTCATATTCAAGCAGTTGTAACTGGGGTTATTCAGACCGGTATTCAAGCCAGACAGCAACTGTCACTAAATTGCAGCAATATACTTTCTCTCTAACCGGTAATTCAACTACCGGCAACACAAACTGCCGTCTTTGGATAGACTGGAACGGTGACAATGATTTTATTGATGACGGAGAGTCAATCGTACTCAGCGGTTCTCCCGGTTTTGGACCATATACAAAGAATATCACTATCCCGTTTGCCTCTATAACAGGGAAAGTACGGGCAAGGATATTGATTACAAGCGGTAGTGTTGACAATCCTTGCGGGATAACAGGCAATGGCGATGTAGAAGATTTTGCTCTCAACATACTTATGCCTGTCACAAATCCACCGGCTTTAATTTCTCCTTTAAATAATGCTGTAGATATGGAACCTGTGGTACAATTTGTATGGAATGATGTGCAGGACGCCGTAAATTATCATATTCAAATTTCCGAATCACAGGCTTTCGGCAGTATTGTTTATGAATCAAGTACAGTTCTCACATCACTAACTGTACCGCAGGGAACTCTATTATACAGAAAAACATATTACTGGAGAGTTAATGCAACTGCCAATCAGGTAACAAGCAGTTATTCTTCAGTGCGGAAATTTAACACAAAACTGACTGTACCTAACTCATGGGCATTCACTCCTAACACCGGCAAAAGCAGCACAATCCGTGTACCGGCAGCTATTAATCCTGTAGTCGGAGAAAGAACAATTGTATCAGGTGACGCTGTCGGATTGTTTTATGATGTAAACGGTCTCGAAGTCTGTGCAGGATACGGAATCTGGAATGGAAATACTCTTGATATTACTGTGTGGGGCGATAATACTAATACACAGCAGAAAGACGGCTATGCCAATAGTGAAACCTATAAATTCAAAATGTGGGATTCCATGCTCGACTTGATTTATACCGCAGATGCAGAGTATGAATCCGGTCCTTCGGTTTTTACAAATAATACTATGAGCGTTCTGAGTTCCTTAGAAAGTAATATCCGTTTTCATAATATTAATCTGGCTGTAGGATGGAATATGATTTCATCATACATAATTCCGATTAATCCTTCAATGCCGGCAGTGTGGGCTGACATAGCTTCTAATGTCACTCTGGTTAAAAATGGTTTAGGCAAGTCGTATATACCGGCTTTTAATATTAATAATATCGGAAACTGGAATCTTTATCATGGTTATCAGGTTCACATGAAGGAGGCATCAGTTTTAGAAATGTCAGGTACTGAGGCTGTTCCGCTGAACGAACCTATCATACTGTCAACAGGATGGAGTCTTATCTCTTATATCAGAAAAACCAATTTGAGTGCTGTCACTGCATTTGCTACACTTACCAATACCGGCGGTTTGAAACTTGCGAAAAATAATCAGGGCAAAACTTATATACCTGAATTTAATATTAACGGTATTGGAAATTTGATTCCCGGACAAGGTTATCAGGTTTATATCAACCATGCCGATACACTGATTTATCCGCAGAATGACCAGCAAAAATCGGCAATGTCAAATCAGACCTATACTCCGACGGATGCAGAAATTCTCTCGCCCGAACTTCAGAATACCGGCAGCAATATGACTCTGATAATCGAACTTGAAAATCCCGATAACAGATTTGATATCGGAGTTTACAACAGTCACAATCTGCTGATTGGAGCCGGAAGAATTATTGGAGATAAATCGTTTATTACTGTTTGGGATTATGACCGGTTAACCGATGAAAATCCTGACCACGGAAAATTATCTGTTAAGGCTTATGACAAAATTACCGGAATTTATTCTGATGTTACAGTAAGTTCCATAAATGAATATTTTTCAAAACAGACTGTAACAGGACTGGGTTATAAAACTGACGCTGTATATTTCGCAAAAGCCGCAATTGATTTTGACGCCTCAACTGCATCTATATCTGCAAATCCGAATCCGTTCAGCGACCGTTGCGAAGTAACTGTCTATATTCCTGTTAACACTGATTTTGATATCAGGATGTATAATACAGCCGGAGCAGAAGTATTTTCAGCTAAACCGTACCGCCAGTCTGCCGGCAAACATATTTTCAATATTGATGCGGTAGTGCTTTCATCAGGAGAATATACTCTGATTTTAAATTATGACGGAAAAAGCATCAGCAAAAAAGTTATGCTCAGCAGATAAATTTATTAATCCATAATTAAAGGGGAAACAAGACTGATTCGGTTATGTTTCCCCTTTTTGTTTATAGACAGTAGGAAAATTGTAACTTGTCTGAACTGTGATTTTTGTGATTTATGGGATTGCCGGGATTTGAATTAATCATAATGTGTAATTTAAAATTGTTTGTGTCCCATCGGCAATTAATATCGGTAGAAAATGAACTGCCCGACGGAACACACAATTCCACCTCCGTCACTCCGTGACACCTCCGCCGGCGGAGGACAAATACAGAACCAAAGGAATCAAGAGCATCATCCGAGTCATTCATTACATATTTTGGGACAAATAATGGTTCATCAACTTCAGTGCAAAATTTTTTCTAATAATTTAACATAATATTTATTAATTTTGTAAATCAGTTTTCAACTTTAGGTAAAATTATTATGAATAAATTGTACTCTTGTTTGGTTATTGTACTGATGTCCGGATTTGTTAATCTACAGTCTCAGACACCGACATATAATATTAGTCCGGATTTGAAATTCAATATTTATCTGGATAGTTATTATCTCAGCAGTTTCGGGAAACTTGATGACTCTCTTAATATTGCGTCATTTGCCGGCAACTCAAAATTTACAGATGAGTTCAGGCTTAATACTGCATCTTTAATGATAAAATATATTACTCCGAACATTCGTGCTTCGCTGGACTTGGAGTTTGGTGATAATTCCCATTTAATGGCAACGATTGATAATGAATTTGTCAAATATTTGGGATATGCAAAAGTCGGGTACAGGATTGTTGATGATTTGTGGATAGATGTAGGTTATATTTCCGACCCTATTGGCTGTGAATCTTCAAAACCCGGTTTTAATATGATATCATCGGTAACTTTCGGCGGATATTTTCAGCCTGAAAATTTTCTTGGGTTGATAATGGATTATACTGTAAGCGAGCAGTTTGACATGAAATTATATTTAGGTAATCCATATACTGTAAGATTCGGCAAAAACAAAAATATTAACGGGGGAATGCAGCTTTCATATTCACCTGTTAAAGACTTAAAGATTACATATTCAAATATTTTCGGAGATAAAGCAGAGTTATATTCCAATCATCATGAATGGAGACTGTACAATAACCTGATAGGAACTTATCAAATAACAGATGATTTATATTTTATCGGACAATTTGACTTCTCCCAGCAAAAAGGCGTATTGGGCAATGATGAACGGCAGGAATATATGACATCAGGATTTGCAGGAGCTAAGTATCAGATTGTAAAAAACTTCTCAGCCGCGGCAAGATACGAATTTTTCAGAGATGAATACGGTATGGCTACAGGTTATCTGATTAACGGCAGGCTATGGAGTACGGCTGAACGTAAATGGGACGGTTACGGTATGAATATGTCAGGTTTCTCAGTCAGCCTGGAATACAATCCATACGGTGCAGCTTATATTCGCGGCGAATACCGTTATAATCAAGCTTCTGACGGACAGTTAGTTTTCAACCGTAATACAGAAAGCAAAAGACAATACTTACTTTTTACAACCGGAATTATGTTCTAATCTGATTTTGAATTGATAAAAATAAATAGAATGCAGATTCATAAAAATTGAGTTTTACAATCAATCTATGTTGTTTTGCGATATATTCTCAAAAGAACCTGTATCCGAATGATAAAGATATATCTTTGTAAGTACTATTATAAAATGAATTAAAACCTTCTTTCCTATCAGTCAAACTTGCTTTTAAAAGTAAAAAAATGTTGTTTTCAATGTAATAATACATATTGAAATCTAGGGATTGATATTTATAATAATAATCAGAATAATTATTTGAAATAAAAATATAATTAATTTTAAAATCAATCCTATTTGAAAACTTGTAAATTAGTGAACTATTAGAGTATATCAAATTGGTTATGTCATCACTGCCATCATCTATAATTGTATGATTATTGTAAGAAGTATTATGATTAAAATGCAAATTATTTGTTATTGGATACCCTAATTCCAATTGTAAAGAAGTGCCGATTTCATTTCTAAATCTAATAATTGGATTTACAAAATATCCTCCGTAATAAGTATTAACATAATTTAAATAACCTGACAACCTCCAGCCAATCAGCCTCTCGTAAATTCTTTCACGACCAAGAATTTCCTGTACCCGCAATAATGCGTACGGGCTGAATCTGTTGTTGTCAAGTTTACCTGTTGCAACCAGTATTTTCTCCAAATCAGTGTACCATTCAATAGGATGTCTGTCACCAGATTTTTGGGCATATTCATAAAGTCTTGCACAATGTGATGAAAGTTCAATTAATGTTTCTCTGGAAAATTCACCGGTTATCAGTTTTTCTTCTAACAGGTATTCCTGAATTCTAAGTGCCTGAGCCATTCCGGTTGCCGGTACTGTTCTGCCGTAACCTCCTCCGAGACCTATTTTGCTAATCAATAAATACTGAGCCGGATCAAATATGGTTTCATCCAAAATTATCAAATCAGAATTAAACATTCCCCCGTAGAAAATCATTGATTCATCATTAATATACTTTTTAATATCTCCATAAAGTCTGGATTGAAAAGGGTAGAAAGAGAATGGCTGTAATGAATCGCTTGGTAGAACAAATGAAACATCTTTATTGGTATTTGCATTTATTCCATAAGTATAAGAATAGGGCAGTGATGTATAAATGCTATAATACTGAAAATTGGCATAACCGGCGTAACCCAATGTATCATAACCCAGTACTTTTAAATTCAGTGAGCCGAATAATCTTTCAACCTTTGTTTCAGGTAATTGAAAATCACTGATATTGGCATTTTGGGCTAAAGCATTTATACATAGCAATGCCATAAAGGATGTTATTAAGCAAAACCTTTTCATTACAAATTCCTTATTAATTTATTTGATATTTAAGTTAAATCCGATATTTATTCCGATTCTTTCTGTTGAATGAATTTCTGAACCGGCACTATAAATCAAAGTGCTTAATTCACAACCTGTTATTAGATTGAAATCTTTAGTCAGCGGTATAGATAAACCGGCATTTATTCTCGAAGTCATACCCAATTTTCCGCCACCAAGATTTATATTGACAAATGGAACGGCGCCTGACAAATCGAAATCAGCATAATATCTTGCAGTTAATTCCCAGCAATTCATATTAACTGTATTTATCGAATTGTCATTTAATATTGAAAATGATTCCTGTCTGAATTCAGCTCCAATTGAAATATTTGCAGTCAAGGTGTACCACATACCGAATGACACATCTTTCAAAATTCCTTCATCGGGAGCCAAATGGTTTGTATAATTCAAATTTGAAAATCTGCTTAATTTACACTCATAACTTAGAGGAAGTTCAAATAATTTCAAATTGATATTATAAGCATTTGTTAAAGGAACAAATGAACTATTTATCGAATTAAATTCATTATTTCCATAAGATAATTCAGATTTAGAAATTATCTTTTGAATACTTTCATCCTCATTATCATCATAAAGAGTTTCCAATTTTTCGATTTTCGAAAGATTTTCATTAGGCAGCAATTTTTGAATATTATTTCTTTCTTTAAAATTGATATTTGATTCCTGATTTGGCTGAGATAATAAAATTTCACTTTTTTCAGATTTACTTAATTCAGCATATTCATTTGTAGTAATACTTGCATTTGATGTTATCATAAACAAAGCTGCCAATGTATAAAATGCAAGCGGTTTTGAAATAGATTCAAAATTCATCGGGAAATTCAGCAAGAGCAAACCCAACAATGACTTACTTTTCTTGTAACTGCCTTTTGAAACAATTAATTTATCAAAGATTTTCTTTGTGCTGTCTTCAGGAATCTTTGTATCATTTATATACCTTTTTAACATTTCATCAAGCATTTCGGAACTATTGTCCCCGAATTCATTTATATTTATTTTATTTTTACTATTCATTTTATTCTACTCCATTAATGTAGTTTTTAACTGCTGTTTTGACTTTTTCTGATGCACGATAGACTCTTTTTTTAATGCAATCATACGTTTCACCCGTAATCTCAGCAATTTCATTTATATTTAACCCATTAATTTTATTCATAATAAATGCTTCTTTATAAACTAACTCAAGTGAATCAATCGCTCTGTTAAGAATACTGTTTATTTCAAATGATTCATCAGGAACTACTGTTCTGATGTTATCAAAGTCATTAACATCTACCGTATCCGGTTTAGAAGAATTATTTCGCAAACTGTCAATTATCCTTCTTCTGCAAATTGTCACCATAAATGCAGGTACTGAGTTAATTTGTTCACCGGATTTAATTTTTTCAAACAACGAAAGCCAACTTTCCTGATAAATATTCTGAGCGTCATCTGAATTTCTTGAATGGTGATTACAAAAGAGAAAAATCTGTTTGCTGTATCGTCTGTAAAGCTCAGAGAAAGGCTGATGATAATTAATCTCATCATTCTCTATAGTTTTTAATAATTCGTTATCGCTATATTTTTCAAATTCTTTTATAAATTCACCTTGCGTTACATATTATAAGTCGAAAATAAACAAAAAATGGGACAAGTCATTTTTATTATTTGTTGATATTAGTAATTTTTTAATTAAATATTTAAAGATTTGATTATTATTAGCGACTAAATTATTATTTTAGTAAGTTCTATGTTTGTATTTTTATTAACAATAAAGATGAGGTACTTATGTTAGGCGAGAGTTCCCAAGCAGATGACATTGTTTTCAGAGCAAAGAATGCAACTGCAATATTCAGTCAATATGGACAGGCTGAGGTTGACAATATCGTCAGAGCTGTATATCAGGCTGTGTTTAATGAGCGGGTCAGACTTGCCAAAATGGCTGTTGAAGAAACCGGAATCGGCAAATGGCAGGATAAGGTAATGAAAAATGTGGTAGCTTCGCAGTTGGTTTATGAAGATATTAAAAATGTAAAAACTGTCGGCATTATCAATGAAGATTTTGCAAAAGGGATAATTGAAATTGCCCAGCCGTTAGGACCTATTTTTGCAATTATTCCCGTTACAAATCCTACCTCGACAATAATTTACAAGATTTTGATTTCTCTCAAAACCCGAAATCCAATCATTATACATCCGCACAGACTTGCAGTCAATTGTTCAATCGAAACAGCAAGAATATGTTATGAAGCAGCATTGGCGGCAGATGCGCCGGAGGATTGCATCCAATGGGTTAAAGGATTCGGCAGGGAGGATACTCAGGCACTTATGTCAAATCCGGATATTGCCCTGATACTTGCTACCGGTGGAACCAGCCTTGTTAAAGCTGCATACAGCAGCGGTACACCTGCAATAGGTGTAGGAGCAGGAAATGTACCGGTATTCATCGAAAATTCAGCCGATATTGATTTTGCTGTTGATAACATTCTGAGTTCAAAATTATTCGATAACGGTACTGTATGTGCAAGCGAACAGTCAATTGTCGTTGAAAGTGCAATCGCCGGTAAAGTCAGGCAGAAACTCCTTGATTCAAAAGCATACTTCCTTAATCCCGAAGAAATTGAAAAAGTCCAGAAAGTTGCTTATGACGTTGAAAAAGATGTTATGAAAGTTGAAGTGGTAGGTCAATCTGTAAAAGTTATAGCCGGGCTTGCAGGCATCAATGTACCGGATGATACTTCACTGCTTGTTGCGCCACTTGATATTGTCGGAAAAGAAGCACCTCTTTCAAATGAAATTCTGGCTCCAATTATCGCATTCTATGTGGAAAAAGATTTCGAGCACGCCGTTAAACGCTGCATAGACCTGAATTTCCACGGCGGAGTCGGTCATACTGCAAGTATATTCTCAAATGATGACGAAATAATCAAGAAGTTCTCACTGATTATGAATGCCGGAAGAATCGTTGTAAATATGCCGTCCTCACAAGGTGCTGTCGGTCTTGGAAGCGGGCTTAGTCCATCTCTGACACTCGGATGCGGTACCGGCGGAAAAAATATTACAACTGATAACATAACAGCCGTACATCTTCTGAATATCCAACGTATTGCCAGAAGAAGAAGCAACGAACTCTATGACAAATTTGATAAATCTAAGTATTTGGATGAAAACTACAATCTCAAAGACCTCGAAACTGAATTTTATAAAAACAAATAAAAGGATTAGGCTATGAATTTCATTGAATCTGATGACCTTTTGACTTGCCGACTGCCGGCAAGACTTGACACTATCAGCTCTCAGGCAATAGAAACCGAACTGGTAGAAAAAATCGAGAATTTCAAACGGAAAATTATTTTTGATTTCAGCGATGTTACATTTATATCATCTTACTTTCTGAGAATTTTACTCAATGCTCTAAAGAAAGTAGGGGTTGAAAATCTTGAAGTTATAAAAGTCAGTTCTGAGATTAAAAAGGTGTTTAAAATAGCAGGATTTGATAAATATCTGAATATCAATTAATTGGAAATCTGAAATTTAAGAAATGACAAATCAACCTCACCCCAACCCCTCTCCTTAGTAAGGAGAGGGTTAAAGGAAGGAATTATATTTGGATTTACTCCCTCTCCTTACTAAGGAGAGGCAGAGCCAATCCAGGTCAACTAATTAATTAAATCCAGTCCTTCGACTTCGCTCAGGATGACAAAATCTTGGGTTTGGTATTTGTCCCCCGCTGGCGGGGGTTAGGGGGTGGAAATTTAAATACAGTCCTTCGACTCCGCTCAGGTAGACAAAACAAGGGGTTTGGCGTTTGTCCCCCGCTGGCGGGGGCAGGGGGTGGAAATTTAATTTATGGATGCTTCGACTTAGCTTCTAATGACATTCATCGTATTTTTTTTTGCTTTTTCAACTGATTGTTAAATTTTATAGACATAAAATATGAAACATTTTAGTCAACTTTTTCTTATGATTTTGCTTGTTATCACCTTTACTGATAACGTAACAGGACAGGATAATGAATATGATTCGATTGTAAAATTATTGCCTGATATTGGCCAATATATGATTAAACCGGATTCATCGGGTCCTGCATTATGGCTCGATAGAAAGCAGCCTGACGGGAGATATATACAGGAACCGATAAATTTAATTATCATTGACCAAAAAGCTTCAAGCATTGAGAATGCGGCAACACGTCTTGTTGACGCATTCACAAAAGCAGGTTTTGGACCTCGGTACGGTCATTCAAGCGGCTATCACGGCAAAATGAACGGACTTATTTACAACCAGCAGCCCTCAACAAATGACTTTGCCTTTTCCGATTATATGTGGGCATTCTCAAATAATCACGCAAGGATTTTCGGACCATTCCTGAGTGGCAGTACATATATTTGGATAGGTTCCTCCAGCAGGGAAAAAGGTATTTCTCACGATTATGTGTCATTCCTTATTTCGAGAAATGCATTGGCTGCGGCTCTTACTAAATATTCAGGTGCCGGACTTGCCGGAAGTTATTTTCTCGATAATAAACTGGATAATCCGGATTACAATACAGGCGACCACGATGGATTTGCTCCGATTATCATTCTTAAATAAAATTAAACAGGTTAAAAATATGAATTTCAAAATCATAGTTAAGTCAATAATAGCTTTATTCATAATAAGTTTGGGCAAAAGTTCCGCACAACAGGAATCATCAAATATTGAAATTACACTGACAGGTCAAATAACAGGCAGTTACAATATTAACCATCTTGAGCAGGCAAGAATACAAAATCCAAACCTGCCGGAGAATTCAACAATTGGAATCTTTACAGACCCGTCGTCAAAAGATTTTCCATTCGATATAGCATTGATACTCGGTAATTTGGGTAAAGAAACACTTGAAACAGGTAATTATGCAGTTGTTCTGGTTGAGAATGACATTCCACAATTGAAAATTGGGCAGAAAGGTGGATTTATGACTATTGTACCGACTAAGCAATCGCCTCCCAAAATTGAATATTATACATCATCCGGCAATTTTATTATTACAGAAATTATCGAAAGTAAGAGTATAACCGGTACATTTAGTTTATTATTAAAAAGCGTTGACGGTGATAAAATTATAAATGCAGAAGGCAAATTCCGGGTAAATATAAATAAGTAGAGAAATCTCAGAACAATTGATCTGTATTTAGTAAAGTATAGTTTAAGAGAAACTACAAACTATATTCTCCACATAAATTAGAGTTTAATAATTTCTTTTATTAGACATTTCCTTGCATAAAAGGCACGGCTTGTCGAACCATGACCTGCTCCTTTTGTTCTTGCCTGAATCCATTTCCCGTCTCTGCCCGTTAAAGATTGGAAACCTTGTTCCAACAACTTATTTCTTATAAATTCATAATCTGCCTGAATTTATACAATCAAATTCAATTTTTTGGAGCATTCACGGCAGAAAAAGAGTAATTCCTCATCTAAACATTTAGAATTAATTAGTACTAAGTCACCATCAATAATTTGATAGATATCATATTGATTTGGTTTTGAAACAAACTCGTCTGAACCACATTCACATGGTTTAATATATTTTTCCATAGAGATTATAATACCAGTGATAAATATTTTCGTAATCTAAAAAAGTTACTTTGTCTATTAGCTTATTTTGTTTAAAAGTAGGTCTATTTATTTCTCTACTAAACTTACTCTCTCTCACATTGTTAGCAACAATATTGAAATTATCTACACCGCCAATAGTTAAAAGTACATCATTGAACCTTAAAAGTCCCGAATAAATTGGAGTAGAATGTTCAACTTCAAAAAAGGAAATTGGTTTTGAATTTTGCATCCAAATGCAATCAATTTCAGAAATAATATTGTCAATTTCAAAACTAAAATTTGGAAGTGAATTCCTCACCTTAGAATAATCAATAATTTGGCTATCCATTTTATATTTATCATTTTCTGGATACCATAAATCAAAACCTTTTTTTAAGCCTATTGCACCAAGTAATGATTGAACTTGAGTATGTGATAAATCTGGAACTGCTAATTTATACTTTCCAATTTCATAAAGTTGAGACAATCCAAAATAACTATCTACATTAAATTTACCAACATTAGCCAAATAGAATTCTGTGCCTGAGGGCTTAAAATAAATATGAGCTTTATATTGCCCATCACTTGAAGGTGGGAATAATCCAAAACAGTATTCAAAATTTATAAATGGTATAAGTAATGGATTTTCAAATTTATCCCATACAAAACAAATAAATGAGTTCTTACCAGAAAGCATTGCTATATCTTCTTTTCTAAGACCATAAAATCCACTTTGCATTTTTCTTCTATCTGTGAGTTTAGAATAACGAAAATAAATTAATGCACCATTGCTTAAAATTTGATATAATGAATAACTATCACCAATGCTTTTTAGTGAACCAAATTCATTCTTTATCATGTTTATAACATTTTGAACAAATTGATTTGCCATTATTTATGCAGCTTGTTTTGATTTCGAAAATTTAATTGAACTTTGAAAAAAATCATTTTGTATCTTTGTAATTTTATTTATACCTTTAATAAACTGATGTTACTAATCAATTTAAGAATTAACATTATTTGATTTTCTAAAATAGGGATATTTGAATTATTGACAAAATTAAATTTTACTTTAAAGCCAAGTATTTGTGCAATATCTTATGCGGTTATCGTTTCGGTTGTTTATGGAAGCCTAATCAATCAAATCTGAATTACTTAGCTTTAATTCAGAATCATTCTACCCTTAATTCGTCAAATTTATATCATTATAAAATATTTTTATTTTCCTTTGAAACTTTTTTGAGTCTTAAGTCACTTACTTAATGTGTCGGAAAAATAATAAGCTGCTATGACTGAATCGGAAAAAAAGACGGAATTTTTGAAACTCTATAACGAGGTACACCCTAATCTGCTGAGATTTGCCCGGGCAATGACCAAAAGCAGAGATGAGGGACGCGACCTTGCTTCCGAGACTATCCTGATAGCTTACGAAAGATTCGACAAAGTAAAAAGCAGACAGGCTTTTCTATCATATCTGTTTTCCATCGCTACGAGAATCCATAAGCGGCGCCGCTGGAGACTCAGATTCTTCGGAGAATATGATGAGATAAAAGCCGGGCAGTTAGTAGCACAAATATCATCACCTGATGTTGGACCGGATGTTGAAATTCTTTACCAAGCTCTTGATAAATTACCTGTGAAAATGAAAGAAACCGTTATTCTCTTTGAGATTTCAGGCTTAAATCTTGAAGAAATATGTGAAATTCAGGGTGGCAGTTTATCGGGAGTAAAGTCAAGACTTGTCAGGGGCAGAGCGATGCTGAAGGAAATTCTCACTTCCGACCGGGAATCTGACACATCGTCTGCAACAGAATCACAAAACGGATATAACAAAAATGGCAGTACTGATATTTTTGCCAAACAAAAATCAATTGAAATAGGTGTATCGTGAAGAATAATAGAATAGATATTGATAAATTGTTTGCCGATGCCCGGAGCGAGTCACCGGTGATGACAGAAGACGAGGTACGTCATTTGTTAGAAGAAAAGATTCAGCCTGCAGGTGATTTAAGTTCAAAAAAATTATTTAAAGGAGATAAAAAAATGTTTGGTTTATTAGGTCTTTCAATCGCAGCAATAGGAATTTTGTTCCTGAATGTTTTGAATTTTAACAACAATACAATAAATGAAAAAAGAAATCCTGCTGAATCATCCAGGATTGTTGAAAAAGAGAAGAATAATGCAGGAATCGAGATTAAACAGAAATCAGATGACAGACAAATTCTGCCAACGGATAACGATATTCTTCTATCGGCACACAAACCTGCAAATAAAGATGATTTTTCTAAAGGAGTTGAAAAAACTTCAGTAAGCGAGATGAACAGCGATATTAAAGGTATTAAATCAATTGTACTGAACCAGAGCGAACTCAAAGACCTTGGGATTACAGTTGATAACGGAGGTCAGTTTATCGAAGTATATATGAGTAAGAAAAAAGCTGTCCCGACAAAGATTTATGTTGACTGGGGTGTTGGATATAATTCAAATGATAAACAAGTTGATTTACCTGATAAATATATTATTCCGAGAATGATTACCGATAATCACGGAATGAGACGTATTGAAGTATTTTCCGACGATAAAACCGATATCAGTATTGACCAATTGATGGGACCAATGATGTTAGGCGGTAAACAGAACACTTTACTTGACGAAATGGCTGCCCTATGGTCTGATAAAGAAATCTGGGACGGGACTCAGTTCAATTCAGAAAAATTTTCTGAAAAACTTACAAAACTGATGGACAAAAACAGTGCATTTTTCAATAAATTACAAATAAATCAGGATTCAGCCAAAAATATTGCGAAAATGTTTCAAGATTTAAATCCTGAAGAAGTCAAGAAAATTGCAGCCGAAATGTCGCAATTGAAAGAACAGATGAAGAATATTAATATCAAGATTAACAGTACTGCATTGGATAGTTCAGAAAATAATCAGAAAATTACGGAAACCAAGCACGTAATGATTATTATGGACCAAAATTCCAATCCTAATGATACAAATACTAAAATAGATAAAGATGTCAGAGTTTTAGTTGATAAAAGGGAAAGAAATTCTGACGGTACTGTTAAAGATGACAGAAATATCCATATTACTTTTGATGATGTAAAGATTGAGCCAATAAGTATCACTTTACCTACTTTGGATATCAACAAACTGCTGTCTGTCGAAGTGCCGATTCCAAATGCTGTTGACAAAAACGGCAAAAAATTAGAGAACTTTTCTTTCATACTTTGGCTTAATCTTGATGAGGAGACTTACAAGAACCTGCCTGAAAGAATCCGTAATCAGGTTAAACCGGAGTTTGACGCTCTATCAAAAGCTGAAGGAGCCGTGTGCGGTTACTCTCCAAATGAAAACGGCGAGAACTATCTTGATATTTGGAGAACCTGTGACGGCGCAATTGAAAATGTAACGGCATCACCTAACCCAACAACAGGCAATGTTAATTTGTCATTCACTCTCAAGGAAAACCGCAATATAACAATCACAATTAATGATGTTTTCGGTAAGAAAGTTCAGGATGTGGTTGTAAATCAAAGAATGCCGAAAGGAGAGAACTTCCACGGTTTCAATATTGCAGGTGTCGAAGCCGGAATGTATCTGATAGTTGTTCAGACAAATGCCGGCGAGCAGGCAGTACATAGAGTAATTGTAAAAGATTGAATTTCTCAATTCTATAAATAAAGCTGTCCGGCATCCGGGTAGCTTTTTTTGTAAGAATTAAATCCGATTGAACCACATAAGGCATATAAAAAATAATAAGGAAATGTGTAATAATCAATACTTAATTTGATTTTTCCAAGATAATAATGTACTAAATATTTTACCAATATTTACTAATAGTTTTCTATCTTACTTTCTATCTTTCTTTCTATCTTACTTTCTATCTTACTTTCTATCTTACTTTCTATCTTACTTTCTATCTTACTTTCTATCTTACTTTCTATCTTACTTTCTATCTTNTTTCTATCTTACTTTCTATCTTACTTTCTATCTTACTTTCTATCTTACTTTCTATCTTACTTTCTATCTTACTTTCTATCTTACTTTCTATCTTATTGATTCTAATTGTTTGAATTATCTTATGTGTCCTTATGTGCCTAATGTGGTTCATATTGTATTAATTAACTTATGTGGTTCAAATTCTTTATTTACTATTCTTCTTTATAACAAATAATTTTGTCAGTTGTAACTAATATTATATTTTTGTAGTATTAAATATTAATAATGATAGAAAAATGAAGAATATTATAAATATAAATTATATCACAGGATTGATTCTTATAATTTTATTGATGACTGCCTGCGATATGATAAATACATCGGTACCTGCTGACGATGGAATACTTGACGGTCCGGTTGAAGGGCTTACAAGAGAGCAGGGGGCACAGTTCCTTGCAGGTGATATAGCATTTAATAATGATATATTCAATGCAGCCACAGGTCTTGGACCCTTCTTTGTAGCCACTTCGTGCGGGTCGTGTCACGCAGGTGACGGCAAAGGACACCCGTTTACAACATTGACAAGATTCGGTCAAACCAATGAAACAGGTAATCAATACATCGGTAACGGCGGTCCTCAGTTGCAAAACCGTTCTATTCCGGGCTATACTCCCGAACAAATTCCTCACGGAACTACTTTTTCAAAATTTACTCCACCGGCAAATACAGGTTTAGGCTTTTTAGCAGCATTAACAGATGACCAGATTCTCGCGAATGCTGACCCTGATGATGCAGACGGAGACGGCATTTCGGGAGTACCGAATTACAATACTCCGCCGGATTATTTCAAGCCCCAGTGGTTTCATAAAAGTCTTGATGGAAGATATATTGGCAGATTCGGCAAAAAAGCTGCAGCTATTGACCTTCTTATTCAGACAGTTAACGCATATAATGAAGATATGGGAATTACAAGCGATTTTAGAATGGATGAACCTTCTATTTTCAATGGGTCTGTCGAAATGCCCGATGATGTAGCCGACCCTGAAATTCCTGCTGCAACAGTCAGGAATGTTGTGTTCTATCTTCGGACATTAAAGGCTCCTGTTCAGAGAAATCAGAATTCACCGGAAGTACAGGCAGGCAGACAGGTTTTTATGAATATAAGCTGCGGAAAGTGTCATACACCGGAATTTACAACTCCTAAAAGCGACATTGCAGCTTTAAGCAATAAAACATTTTATCCATATACCGATTTACTAATGCACGATATGGGACCTGAATTGGACGATAATTACACTGAAGGTACTGCCAAAACTTATGAGTGGCGTACTCCGCCGCTATGGGGATTGGGACTGTCTCCTAAATCACAGGGCGGTCAGTATTTTCTTATGCACGACGGCAGAGCAAAAAGTATTGAAGAAGCTATTTTGTGGCATAGCGGTGAGGCAGCCGGCAGCAGGGACAAATATAAAGCATTGTCGCCTGCTGAAAAGTCGAATATTCTTAAATTTTTGGAAAGTCTTTAACCAATGGAAAGAAGAAAGTTTCTTAAAGTATGCGGTCTGTCCTGCGTCGGTGCATTTAGCATATCATTGTTGGCGACAGGCTGCTCAGGTGTGAAATACATTTATACAAATGCTGAAAATGATATTCTAAAAATTGATACTGCAAATTTTCTTGAAAAAGATGTTGAAAAGAATACTGTAACATATCTGAAATCTATAATTGTTAAACCAAATATATCAGATTTCCCGATAGTTATCTACCGTAATTCCGAGAGCGATTATACCGCTCTGCTGCTCAGATGCACACATCAGGGCAATGAATTAAATGTTTACGGTGAACTGCTTACCTGTTCAGCACACGGCAGTGAATTTGACAAAAAAGGAAAGGTACTTCAGGGACCGGCTGAAGAATCACTGATAAGATTTCCCGTAGATTTAAAAAACAATTTTCTTGACATAAATTTAGCTTAAAATGAATAAATTCCGAACTCTATACCTACATAAAAACTCTTATTTGCGAAATCAAAAATCCCCCTGCTCGCTACGCTCCCTTTCCCCCTTTTCAAGGGCAGGTATGATACGATCTATTTTTTCAGATATATCTTCGGGAATTGTCACTCTGAAGCGGAGCGAAGAGTCCAGGATTTCATTAATTAGCAGCCTGGATACTTCGCTGTCGCTCAGTATGACAAGCCAAAAAGTGCAGTTTAATTTTGTAAGGTTTACGAAATTCGTTGAATTTTTTAGAACGTATCAGTCCCTCTTTTCAAGGGGGATTAAGGGGGATTTCTTCGTTTTACTGCGAAAATGTATTTTACTAATCAATATAAGTAACCCTTTTATTTTCGATAACAAACCAAGATTACTGAAATTAATCCTTACGATATTAATCTATACAGCCGTATCGGCATACTCACAGACAGATACTACAAAACTTAATATGGATGCCGTTTATAACCGTCCCTTTCTACAGCTTGGTAAACTTCCTGTATCGGTAGGCGGATACCTTGAAGCAAACAGCAGTTATTTTTCGAGCGAAGGTATTTCTGAAGGATTATCATTTCAGGCACGAAGAATGACTATCTTCTTATCATCTACAATTACAAAAAAGATTAAATTTCTTTCCGAGATTGAATTTGAAGACGGCACAAAAGAAATCAATATCGAATTTGCATCTCTTGATGTAGAGTTTCATCCTCTATTCAATTTAAGAGGAGGAATTGTTATGAATCCGATAGGTTCATTTAATCAAAATCACGACGGACCGAAATGGGAATTTATCGAGCGTCCAATTTCTTCAACAACAATCATTCCTTCAACCTGGAGTAATGCCGGATTCGGTATCTTTGGAAAATATGCTTCAGGTAAATGGGTTTGGGGATATGAAGCTTATGCTACAAACGGATTTGATAACAGTATAATTTCTAATTCTGAAAACCGAACCTGGCTTCCTGCAAGCAAATCAAACGAAGACAGATTTGAAGAAAGCTCAAACGGAGAAGTATTAATAACAGCCAAAACAGCATTCAAACACCGTGACATCGGCGAAATAGGTATTTCGTGGATGGGCGGGGTATATAACAAATATGAAGAAGACGGTTTTGAGCTTGATGATAAACGGCGGGTGGATTTAATCGCAATAGATTTCAATACTGTTCTGCCATCTATAAATACATATATAAACGGTGAATGGGTTTGGGCTTCGATTGATGTACCTGAAACATTCTCACAGCAGTTCGGCAGCCATCAGCAGGGAGGTTTTATTGATATAGTGCAGCCGGTACTAACCGGAAAATTTTTAGATTGGGAAAATACTGTTTTTAATATTGCTTTGCGTCTGGAATATACTGATTATAATGTCGGCAAATTCAGAGAAACCGATACTGAAATCGGTGATGATATTTATGCAATTGTTCCCGGAATAAGCTTCCGCCCGACACAGCAAACAGTTGTCAGAGCAAATTTCCGCTATATTTCCGAGACTGATTTGCTTGGTAATCCTCCGGTTAAAACTAATGGAATTCAGTTCGGATTTTCGACATATTTTTGATAAAACATAGTCGGAACCCCTGATTAAGCTGATTAGTATGATTTGAATAGTTTTTAAATCAATTTAATTAAATAATCAGCTACCAAGCCATTATAACTTCTTTCAAATCAACCGCAAAGATGCTGAAAGGAGAGCATATGTCCAAGTTCAGTCATTTGTTAGATTAAATTTATTACAAACTCAATTTTCTACTTACTTATCATAAACTTTTTGGTTTCGTAAAACGGTCCCGATTTTATAACATAGAAGTAAATACCCGAATGAAGATTAACAGTATTGAGCATTACTGAATATTCACCAGACGGCAGATAGCTGTTTACAGGTGCTGCAATTTCTTCACCAATACCGCTGAAAATTTTAAGCTCTGTATGTGCTGAAATACCAATCCCGAAATTAATTTCGGCAAAAGTGTTTGTTATAGGATTCGGGGCAGTTTCAGCTAAATAATATTTAGTCGAAGTCAATCGGATTACTCTCAAATCGTTAGCACAAACCGGATTAATAACAACTCTTGCCTTGCTTGAATTTACAACTATACACTCATTATTTACTGGAGAAATTTCAACTTCAATATCTGTATAATCAATGAAATCATTTGGAAAATATACCGTAAAAGAAATCCCGAAAAGATTAATATCACGTGAAATCTCTATACCGGCTATGGATTTGATAATATACTTCTCAACTCCAGGCGATTTGAAATCCGTATCCCGCTGAATGATAAAAGAGCCTTCCAAATCTCCTCCGATTTGAACCGAACCGGAGATTGGTTTCAAAATGTGTTCGTTATATTTGATACTAACTTCAAGTTCAGTCAGTTTTAGACCGGTCAAATCGTTATCTGTTCTGAACATAATTCTTTTAGATATTGTATCTCCGATATCAGCAGCCTGTGAAGCAGGACTTAATATGATATCCGACGGATATCTGACGGGTTTCCCTGAAAACAGAGCTTGTTTTTTTAGTCCCTGACTTCTTGCATCAGTTAATTCTATCTCAATTTGTTTGTCGGCAAGTGAACCAGGCTTGTACAGAACATCAAGATACTTCAAATCTCCGGGCGCTAGTGTAAATCCATCATATATATCATTATTTAAAATAGTAAATTCAGGCTCAGGATTTATTATAGTTACTTTGGCGATTTTAATATCTTTCGTGCTGTTGTTTTTAATAATTCCTTTAATTATCTTTTCAAAACCTATACATGCTTCTGCAGTACCGCCTGTAAAAGTCATTGCCTGGTCAATCCCTACTCCGCGAAGCGAAATTTTAGCTGTATCAACCGCATCACTGATAACCTTAACTTCAGCCAGTGAAAGTCCTTCTACCGGCGGAACAAAACCCGAATACAAAAGGTGAGATTTACCCGGAGCAAGTTTGATTGGGAACGGAATTACCTGTTTGTCAATTTTAAATCCCGTACTGCCGTAATTCGCCCAAACTTCAGAGATAGATTCATCATTTGGAGTAAATAAATCATAAATTGTCAACGAATCGGCATATTCCCAGTCTTCGTAACTTAAATTAGTTATCTCAGTTTTTCTTACTGCAGGTGCATCGTAATTTCCGGCTATTGCAGTATCAAAATCAACCACTTTTGAAATGACCTTCGGCAATGTACCGAATCCTTTTAATTCAGTAACAGTTGTACTGCCGAAATCGTTGAGATATTTGATTAATAAATTGTGATTTCCTGGCTGTACAGGACGGAATTGAACCTTGTACTCAAATTTACCTCCCGCAGCAATTTTCAGATTTGTAAATACTTGTCTGTTGAATTCGAAGGCATCTGAATGTATTTCACCCTCAACCTGAATTCCATTTATAACAATTTCTGTATTACCGGTATTTTGCAAAATAATTGATTGATTATCATTTGCAATAGGATAAGGACCTGCAGGGTAATATGTTCTGAAAATACGTTTTCTTCCCCAGTTATATGAGGTTGCAGCTAAACCGGGTTCGATGCTGCGTGCATTTATAAGGCATATATTATCCCTTGTAACTGCATCGCTAAGAATAACAACCGAATCAATATATTTGCTGATTTTACCAGGTGAAAATTTTACTGATAATCTTGTCTTCTCTCCCGGAAGTAAAATTAACGGATTATTAGAATCGAAAACTTTGTCAAAAGTAACTTCAAAATCAGTATTAACAGGATTTTTATAACCGGTCAGTTTTAATTCTGAGACTCCGGTATTTGTAATAAATGCATTTGCAGAAGTTGTTCCACCGATGGTGACATCACCGAAATCAACATCAGTAACCTCAATCACGGGACTTCCTACAGTTGCTTCAAGGTGACTGACATATAGAAAACGGCAATCATTTCCATATCCAATTGAATCGGTAAAACTACCTGATTCAGCAGGTGTAAATCTCGCTTTAAATTTAACTGCTCCACCTTTTATTAAAGTAAACGGCAGATTAGGGAGTTCAATCAATTCAAAACCGGCAGTTTTTTCCTTAAGTTCGATATTTGCAATCTGAAATGAAGAATCTGAGTTGTTGACAATTGAAAATTCTTTTGAAACAGGTTCGGAACTGACATTAAAAGCCCCGTAATTTTCATATCGGCTGTTGATTTCAGTATTAGAAGCTTTGTAAATAATATTTGTTTTGGTTGAATTGCCTGCAAAATCCCAAAATAATATTACAGCATTAGCATCCTTGTCCTTGTCCACAACTCTCAGGCTCCACTCGATGGATTTGGTTTCGCCGGGAGTAATAGGATTAAAACTGCCTTTTATAAAATTGTTGGATTCATCACTTAAATAAAGTGAAGCGTCTAAATTGCTTCTGACAATGTTATCATCGGGCATATCTATAGTAGTACCTTCAACATTGCCGTTGCAGTCTATAGTCCAGTTAACTGCCGGAGGAATTTTATCTTCATCAGCCAAAGTTGCGATTTTGAGCGCGGCAGGAAATCCGTAAGAATTTTCTTTATTGAATCCAAACATATAAGCTGTAAATTTTGTATCTGATTTGATTGTATAATTTCCGGTCGGTTCAATTTTGATTGCAAGCAATCCGTAATTTGTACCCGGAAAATCCTCATTTAGAAGTATGGCAGTTGATTTTACCTGTCGGAATACATAGTCTGAACCGTCATATTTACCTATTTGCAAATCATCGGGTATATTACCGCCATCGTCTTTTTGATATATAATATTAACATAGTTATGCTGATAGCTGTCAGCGGTATTCAATGCCGGAGCAGCAAAATATATTTCGTTTACATATTGTTCTGCCGGAGTCAGTGTCATTTGAAACGGGTCGCCCGGAGGTTCCGGCAAACCGTCTTCTTCGACACCTGTATTATATAAAGTCACTGCAATCGGTTTGTCGGACGAAATTGTCCCGGATTTTAAAGAACTGACATCATTCATTCTTAATTCCAAATAACCCTTTCCCAAAGTTCCGTCAGATAGTGTCAGGTTTGAATAAAGTGTACCGTTCAAATAAATTGATGTATTGGGTTCTTTGGCAAATATTCTGATAACAGGACTATATTTTCTTGTGTAAATTTGAGGAACATGGTAATTGAATGCCCATGAAAAAGTCGGGATTTCCATTTCAACAACATAACCGAAATGGTCGTTTTTTGATGATGGGACGTTCGCAGCATGATTGCCCGATACAACAGCAACAGGCTTGGTTGAAACAATCCGGCTGCCTGTCAGGTCGGCATCTCTGCCTTTTGAAGACAACATCCACACGTCACCTTTATTCAAAAGTTTTTTCCTTGTTTCGCCAGGTATTTGACCTGATGAAGTGACGGTTGAACTATTACCGCCGAGTGTAAAATTTACCTCAGTACCGTCAAAAGCAGCAACAATACCTGATAAGCTTGGGAAACTGTTATAAGGAGGATAATAAACTGATTTGTCTCCGCTTGAAGAAACAATATATTCTTTTCCGAGTACATTCACGGGCAGTACTGTAAAGCCTTCACTTATTTTGTTGTACCTGACAACAGCATGAACCGTTACAGGATTATCCGATTTGATATTAATTGCTGAATTCTTGTATATATCACTTGGGAATACAGGGTCCAGAGCGCCCTTGATATAAGGCTGCGCAGCTGATGGTTCAAGATTGAACTCATGAACTAAACCGGGTTTGATAACAGCAGATTGGGAGAACCCTTTTCCAGGAACGCTAATTGTAACATTCGAAATCTGGTCGGAATTTACATAAACCTTTACAAAGTACCCGTCTGTTGTCCCGCTCTCTATAAGAGCAGGAGGAACTGTAAACCAGAACTCCGTACCCCAGTTGGAATTTATATATTTCTCAAATCTTTCGGCTGATAACACATCAGAACTGATAACAGTAACCGCAAGAAAAGATGCAATAAAAAGCCGTATCATATTTCTCATACCACAATCTCCATATTGAAGACCAAAACGATGCAAAAAACAAAAACTATTTAGTTTTTGCAACTCTACATATATAATGACACATGAAAAGCAAAAAAGTCTCAAAAAAAAGTGAATTATTTTGATTTTTTTGAAATATTTTTACTTTTTCGCAATATTTGTTGAAATTCGACAGATTTTACACACAAAATCTAATATTTAGTTGATTTAGTTTAATTTCAGAACCCTCTTGAAAAATTTAATTTCTGCTGCTTAATCTCGCAAATGAATTTGAAGATTTATCATTTTGAGTTGTAGTTGATTAAGCGAGTTTTGATTCATGCAAAAAAAAAGTGCAAACCAAACCGGTTCGCACTTTTATAAACTAAGATTCCGTACAGAAGGCGGGAGTCGAACCCGCACGGGTGTTGAGCCCACTGGATTTTGAGTCCAGCGCGTCTGCCAGTTCCGCCACTTCTGCAAATAACTAATACATTATCTTATGATAACGGACAGCAAAAATAAACAATTAAGTTGAAAGTATCAAATTTTATATCAATTCCTATAGACATAATCTTTTCCAAGACTGTCTAACTGGTAGGAAATAGTTTTGAATCCGGCAGGGTGGTCAAAAACTACTTTTTTTACAAATCCTTTTCGCTCCAGCCATGACAAATTCAATGATACTTCCTGATCCGAGTAATCGGTAAGTGTTTCATGAATACTTATTACTTCCTCAGCTCCGTTACGTAGAAAGCGAAGTATATCAATATCGCACTGGTTAAGTCTGTAAGACTTGTTGAAATTGTTAGATTTCAGCTTCTTGCTATAGCTTGCATGTGGTCCCACAATAATCACTTATATTTGTTGTTTATAATTAACGTTTTATTGCATTATAAAATTTCTGCTTATTTTTAGAGATTATTTATATGCTTTATTTAAAACGATTTTTTATTCAATGGTAAAAATAATAAAAATAATTTAATATCCAAAATAAAATTTAAAAATGAAAAAAAAAGTTACAATTTATTGTGCTTCGAGTAAAAATGTTGCTGATATTTATCTTAAAAGTGCATTTAGTCTCGGTGAAAAAATTGCCAAAAGTAATTGCGAAATAATCTACGGCGGCGGCAATGTAGGGCTTATGGGCTGTCTGGCTGACGGAGCAATAAGTTCAGGAGGGCATATTACCGGAATTATTCCTGATTTTCTGAAAAGTCTTGAGCTTGGTCATACCGGTATAACCAAATTAACTACTGTTTCAGGTCTGCACGAAAGACAAAAAATTATGATGGAATCTGCTGATATAATCATGGCTCTGCCGGGTGGCTGCGGCACTTTTCTTGAAATTATGGAAGCCATAACATGGAAAAAACTTGGCAGAATTGACTGCCCGATTATTATTATAAATGTAAATAATTATTTTGATGATTTTATAAAAACACTGCAAAAAGCAATAGACGAGGGATTTATGCGTAAAGACCATATTACGTTGTGGACTGTAGTGGATGATGTTGAATCTGCAGTCAGATTTTTGCATAATAATATTGAATTTGTTCACTATGATATAGTTTGAGGCTTATGAAAAAATTTACGGCTTTTTTATTGATTTATACAATTATGGGTCTAACCAGCGCTGCTGTTGCTCAGGAATATAAATGGGAACCTCTCAGCCCAATCAAAGGTGTGTTTGCCGATTTCAGTATTGGCAGTGAAGGTTTTGGGATTGGTGCCGGTGCAAGATATATGTTTGTCGGCTTGAATCTTGGTTTGACTGGCTTGGCTAACTCATCACCACCTTATGCACACCAAAACCCTGTGGGTGTAAGTATTATCCGTAATCAGCCTCTTCCGCCCGGATATGAAGAAGAGAGATTTATGTCTATGATGATTAACGGTGATTTGATGTTTTATATGGATTATTTCGAACAATTCAGTTTTAATGCATCAATCGGATTTTATTCCAAAAATGACACAATTCTTGCAAAGAATACAGCAACTGGTTCCAGGTATATATACAATAACGAAACCCAGTCAGGTTTATGCTTTGGAATCGGTGCTGAATACGTTTTGCAGGATTATCTGAATGTCGGGGCAGGTTACCATACTCAGAGAGGTGTTGTTGTCCGGTTAACTTATTTATGGTTCTAAAATATTGAAGGGAATTATTTTGAAAATCAGATTTATAATTATTATTATTATGTTCGGATTATTTGCCGCATCATGTGGAAATAACAAAGTCAGAATTGCATTATCAAAGGGAGTAGGTTCCGTTAATTATGAATTATACGGTAAGTGGATGAAAAGTTACGACCCGGATATCGAAATCGTTAATTTGTTTGGTTTAAATACTTCTGATGCCGCTGCCAAATTGAAAGAATGTGACGGTTTAGTACTGACCGGTGGTCCCGATGTCCACCCTGCATACTTCAACATGGAATCGGATACTGCACGATGCAGCATCGAACCGTATCGCGATTCACTTGAGTTTGAATTAATAAAAATTTCCGGTGAAATGAATATTCCTGTGCTGGCTGTCTGCCGCGGAGCGCAGATAATGAATGTTGCAATGGGCGGGAATTTAATAATTGATATACCGGATGATACTGAATCAGAAATACCGCATCAGGTAGCAGGTGAAGATGTTTTTCATAATATACAGGTTACTGAAAATTCACTGCTCCATGCTCTGAGCGAATCCCTCTTCGGAACTGTCAACTCGAATCATCATCAGGCTGTCGGCAGGCTTGCAGATGTTTTCGAAGTATCGGCAAAAACTTCTGACGGAATAATTGAAGCGTATGAATATAAAGACAAATCAAAACCATTTTTCGTCGCCATTCAGTGGCATCCCGAGCGTCTGGATTCCGACAGCCGTTTCTCTGAGCCGATAGGGGCTGCGTTTGTGAAAGCAGTAAAATCCAATAAACAAAAATTGGCTGCAGCAAAATGAAGAAAATAGTCATAGCCGGCGGAACAGGATTTATTGGTAAACATCTATCAAAGCATCTTGCAATGAATGGTTATGAAGTGGTTATTTTGACAAGAAATCCACAGAAAGTTAATGAAATTGAAAGTATTACTTATGCAAAACTCGACATCAATAATATTGAAACAACTGCTAAAGTAATTAATGATGCTTTTGCTGTTATTAATTTATCAGGTGCAGGGATTGGTGATAAAAGATGGACACCGGAGTATAAGAAAATTATTCACGACAGCCGTGTCAGTGTAACTTCACATCTTATAAAAGTTCTGAACCTTGTCGAAAAAAAACCGAAGTCATTTATCTCCGCATCAGCTATAGGAATTTACGGCGATAGAGGAGATGAAATGCTGAATGAGAAATCCGGTCTGAGCAATGATTTTTTGGCAAATGTATGCCATGATTGGGAAATGGAAGCCGATAATTGCCCGCAGGATATAAGATTGGTAAAAACAAGAATGGGTATTATACTTTCGATGGACGGTGGAGCGCTGCCCAAAATGATAACACCGTTCAAATTCTTCATTGGAGGACCAATCGGCAGTGGCAGTCAATGGATGTCATGGATACATATTGATGATATTTGCAATATGTTTTTAATGGTTATCGAAAATGAGGAAGCGAGGGGAGTTGTAAATTTTGTTGCTCCGAACCCTGTTCAAATGAATGAGTTTGCCGAAACTCTTGGAAAATCACTTGGAAGACCATCATTGTTACGATTGCCTGCTTTTATTTTAAAAATTGTAATGGGTGAATCATCGGAATTGGTTCTGGCAAGCCAAAGAGTTTTACCGACTGCCGCAGGACATTTAGGCTACAAATTCAAATTTGAGACGCTGCCGGATGCATTAAAGAATATTCTAAGCTGATTTTTGAATTTGTTTTACAGATTCAGAGAAATTTTATACCATATTGAATTCAAACATGTAATACTACGTTTTCACTCCGCAACTACTACTTTTGGTAAGGTGAGACACGTAAGCCATCAACCGACAATAGCTTTTTCACCACTTTGAAATGGAAGTGTTAAATGTGGATAAATTTTCTTTGATTAACAATAGCAAGCAATCTTAAATTTTTTTATAATTTAAACGATAGAACAAATCCGTTATAAAGAGTTTCTATTCCCTGTGCAAAATGATTATCAGGCTGAGCATTAATATATGAAAACTCAATATTTTCATACAAATACAAAAATTCGCGGCTGTCGGTCAGATAATATAATATTTTCGATAACCCTTTACTGCTTACTTCCAATCCTGACGTTTTTGTATCATCGCCATAAATATATCCGTTTCCTATTGAATAAATTACAGTTTCAAGGATATTAAATCTAATACCAAACTGCGATTTTACATAATCTGAATTATTCATTCCGAATATATTATCCAAAATATTCATTTCATTGAATAAACCTTTATAATTAATACTTAAACTGTCTCTCAGGACAAGATTTGAAACTGCGGATTGTGTAAAATCAAAATTTAATATTTTTAGATTTAAATCCTGAGTAACATAATTAAAACCAAACGACAAACTATATCCCAAAGAATTTTGACGTGGTAAAGGAGCATTGTATCCATCAACATTCAATTCATCACCAAAATTTAATAATGCAGCACCGATTGAAACATCCAAATCAGCATTAAGATTTTCTGAAAAAGTATATGTTTTTATTACAGGAATCTTAATTAATACTCCTAAATCAAAAGCATTTGCATTTCCCGACAAAACTTTATACTCTGGAGATTTTTCTGTTAATTCCGAATTAATATTTTTATAAGTCAAACCGAATGAAAATAAAGCATAATTTTGATATGCCGCTCCAATAGAAAATTCATTTGAGCTTTCGTAAGAATCGTATTTACCTAAAACTTCACCATTCTCGGCAGTTCTTGTAAATTCACCATTAGATATGGTTCTTCGTATAAGCGATAGACCGACTGCCATAGGCATATCAATCAGACTGTCTAATCTGTATCCGGCATTTAATCCGAAGTAATTTGCAGGGAATTCATACAGATTATAAACAGCAAAAGAATTATAATTATATGAAACCAAAATATTTTTATCCCATATATTATTTCCCAAATGTGCAGGATTGTAAATTACGGAAAAAGGGTCATGAACAGTAATTGCTACTCCTGCCCCGCCTACGGAAGTTATTGCAGGTGATGAATTACCGGCTAAGAACGGAGCGCCATAACCACCGGCCTGCGAAAATATTGAAACAGTAAAGAATAAAATCAATAAAATACTAAAGTACAATAAACGCATAGTTGTTACCTTTTTGAGTAATATAACTATAAAAAAACTTGTTGAAAAAAATAAATGAATGAAATTCTGAAGTGCAGTGTAAAATCCATTTTCTCTGTAAACACATTAAATAATGGATTCTTCGCAACACTTCAGAATAATAAAAATATAACTGTTTTACTTAAACAACAGACTATTAATCAAAATCAATAGCTTATCGAAAGTGCTTCCATAACATCTTCAGCAGGAATAGAGAATGATATTCCTTCAGTACCTATACCAAACATTTTCCATTCGACTATAGATAAGAGCTCGCCGCTTTCACTGACAATCGGTCCGCCGCTGTTTCCTCTGTTTATAGAAACATCGGATTGAATATAATTGTAATTACGATATTTTCGCAAACTCGAAACCACTCCCTTTGATACGGACTGTCCCAAATCAAGTGATTTCGGAGTTCCGATAGCAAAAATACTCTGTCCGATTTTATAATTTTTAGATTCAGGGATTTTGAATGCATATTCAAAATCACCGTCAATTTTTAATAATGCCAAATCCAAGACCTTATTAGTTCTGACAACAGTAGCTTCAATTTCTTTTCCGTCATTAGTCAAAACCGTATATTTTTTCTTTGCATTAACAACATGATGATTTGTTATAATATAACCATCATTGCTTATCAAAAAACCGCTGCCATGACTGTTAAGAGATTTTACCGTTACAGTTGCAGCCATAGCCTGTTCAATATCTGAAGGTAATTTGCCGGGACTTTTTATTGCAAGTTTATCAAATTTTACAGTAGTTACACTGTCAAATTTCAAGATTCCCGAAATTTTAGGACTATTCATCAAATTTAGCAAAGAGACTTCGATAGCATCGCCAATTGATTTAGTAATTTCTTTGTCTGCATTTCCTTTAAATAAATCATAAGCAAAATATCCGGATTCCGAATTACCAGACTCGACAAATAAAGTATCTCCATACAAATCTTCAATTACCCAATCGGTACTTATTGCAGATTGTAAAAAAGATGAACCAATCATACCTACGTATGTTCTTCTTACATCATTAACACTAATTTTTGTTACTTTACAACGTAAGACCAAAGAATTCAAATTATCAAAGAATACGGTGTTAGATGTATCAATGTATTGTGTTCTTTCCAAAACATTTTCAATCTCATCTTCAAAAATAGTTGATTTAAAATTGACACTGTCAAGATTTGTTATTTTGGACGGTGTATCTTTATCAATAAAGTCAGAATAAGAATAGCTGTTTAAAGTATGATTTGCCTTTTTAATGTCAAAAGCAATATTTCCGAAAAACACTCTTTTCTGTGAGTTGTTCCAAACAGGGTATTTAATCATATTATTGAAAGTGTAAGCATCATCATAATTCCAACCTGAAGGACCTAAATCATAAAAAGGCGGATATAATAATATTCCAAAAGGTATCCAGCTCATTATGTAAAATGGTGACCTACTGTCCTGAACAAATGCAAAGTTTTCTTTCTTATAACCTTCGGATTCAATAGTAACCTGTTTGGCTCTAAAATCTTTTTCAACTCTGAATTTTACATCCTTACCCTCACCGGCATAAGAAGAATCTATGCTTACTTTTATAATCTGTTTGTCAGATTTAAAAGCAATCTCCTGACTTCCGGGGCTTAGTATTGTAGCACAGCCGGAAAAAATAACTGCACAAAGCAGTAAAATAGACATTAAAGTTTTTATCATTATTAACCCTAAAAAAATATAACAAAATTTAACGAATGTATAATTATCTAATTATTGAGCAATATTTTTAAAAATAAATTATAAGT
>JAVSMQ010000001.1:1574720-1627501 GCA_032027125.1 Kapaibacterium sp. (SeqCode) | reverse complement strand
ATTTATAGCATTTAAAATATTATTTTTAGCATAGTTTATTTTACTTTTAGCAAATTTAATTTTATATAAAGCAAACATCATTTTATTTATAACATATTTAATTTATCTTATATCAATCAGCATTTTATCTATAGCAAACTGAAATATATTATATAATAGGTCGTCGGAACTGATGTGAAAGTGTTCTATTGCAAATAAAACAGAGTCGGAACTGTTGTTTAAGTCCTCTATTGCAAATTAAAGAACGTCGAAAGTGATTCTAATTTGTTAGAAATATGTTTTAATAATAATTTTATATGTATTAAGGACGGGAAAAATGGCTTTAATTAAGGAAAAAAGGATTCATAGGTTTTCGGATGCTGATTTAATCGGTTTAACTTGGAATATAAGCGGCAGTTTGAAAATGTATTTGGAGGATTTAATGTCTTTTGGAATTTCGCAGGCTGATATTGACGCGTTGTCGGCATTAAGTGATGATTTTTTGCGTATCACAAAAGATATAGAAAGCCGCTCGGATATTGTCAGTGCCACGAATAACAAAAATAAATTGAGAGAAAGCATTAAGGAGGAAATCCGTATGATGACACTTCGATGCAAATTGAAATGGGGAAGAGGTTCGATTCAGGAAAAGTCGTTGGGAGTTAAGGGAATGGCAGGATTTACTGATGAAAATCTCCTCTTTACGGCAAACCGCGTTCATTCGGCGATGTCTGAAAATCTTTCGGAGCTTGTAGAATTTGGATTAACACAGGTTCATCTGAATAATTTTGACAATTTGGTTAAATCTTATGAAGAAGCAATGATTTTACAGAAAAATCTTGTAAATGTAAGAGAATCAAATACTAATAAACGTGTAAAAATGAGCAACGAACTGTTTAGTCAGATTCAGAAATATGCAGAATTGGGCAAAAAAGTATTTTTTATGACAAATGAAGCAAAATATAATGATTTCATAATTCATCCGAAAAGACATGTCAAGAAAAAAGCAAAGAACATAGCTGATGGAAGCGAGAAGATATTGGTGGAATAGTTACCTCAATTTTATGTAAATCCAAAAAAACAAAAACAATATCAGTATAAATACTTATATTTGCAGTTGATATATGTTAACAAATAGTATTAAATGAAAATGGACCATTTGCTGATTATAGAAGACGACCCGGATGTCCTTGAGAATTTAAAGGATATTCTTGAATATTACGGTTTTTATATTTCAACTGCAATTGATGGATTAGAAGGATACGACAAAGCTGTCGAACTAATGCCCGATTTGATTATATGCGATGTTAACCTTCCTGAAATTGACGGATTTGAACTTCTTGATATGCTGAAACGCACTCCCGAAACTTATATGATTCCTTTTTTATTCCTTACTGCCTATACCGACAAAAGCTTGCTTCGTAAGGGAATGAATCTCGGTGCCGATGATTATATTACAAAGCCTTATGATAATAAAGATTTATTAAATGCCGTAAAATCAAAGATAGAAAAATACGATGATTTGAGAAACGGTTTTGCCAGAAATCTTGAATATATGAAGGGCAGAATAACAAATTCAATTCCTAATCATTTCGCAGCACCTATTCATTCTATATTAGGTTTTGCTACCGTTCTCAAAAACAATTATTTCGATTTTGATGACTCCGACAGAATTTCTATAATCGAAAATATATATGAATCCGGTGATTTAATGCTGAAAATGCTTGACAACTATGGTCTGTATTTAAAACTCAGCAGTAAATCCTACAATGAATTTGATTTTATAGAAGATGATTTTCCCGCAGATAAAATTATTAAATATGCAATCGAAAAAGAAGGTTCCGTTTATGGTATAACAAGTAAGGTAAGAACTACACTTGAGCCGGCACTTTTAAAAATGGGTTCAGGTCATATTAAAAAAATTGTTCTTGAGTTTATTTCTATTGCTACAAGATTCGGTATTCCGGAAAAGGAAATATATTTTCACGGAAAAATCAATGAAAATAACAACTATGAATTATCAGTTTCTTTCTTCAGCAAGGGTTTTTCAGATATATTAATCAAAAGTATCAGCGATTTGGAGAGTATTGGATTAAAGGATATTGACAGTAAATACTGCTCATTAAGTTTATCTCTGATTAAACTGTTGGTTGAGCTTCATAAGGGTAAGATGTTTATTGAGAGTATCCCCTATGATAAAACAACAATAACTGTTTTAATACCTTTAAAAGATTAAGTTTGAAGCAACTCAGTCGGAAGATTTTCTCTATGGGTTAAAGACTTTTTCTGAAGCAGAATTCAACCTCTGTTTTTACTGTATGTAAAATATTTTTTCAAAAATTAAAAAATAATTTTGATACTTTTTTCATATTCATGTGTTATTATAATTGAATTGATAATTTTTTTAAATAATGTTATTTAAAGTATGAAAAACACACGTGAAAAATTTCATGAACTTATAGATGAAATTGATAATCAAAAGCTGTTAGAGCATTTCTATATATTATTATCAAATTTGAAAAATTCAAATCCACAGTTGAATAAAAGCATTAAGGATAGTGAATACAACTATTCGGAAGAACCTGAAATTTTGAATTCTCTTTAGATATATCAGAATTTCATTACTTCACGCTTTTTGTTCTGAAAACGTAATCCCAAAGCGGAGAACTTACACCGAATCCTTCATCAGGCTCGATATAATGATGTTTCATATGGTGTTTTTTGATATTTAGAAGTACTTTATTCCTGAAAGCAAAGTGATGCACAGCATAATGTACTGTGTCGTAAGCCAGATAACCTGCCACAAGACCGGCAAATATCGCAGGTGTAAAAGCCGGACCAAACAAAATAATGAATATAAAATAAAAAAGAAAAGCCAGGGGGATGCTGATTGAAGGCGGCATTACAAGACGGTACATATCCTGAGGATAATCGTGATGAACTCCGTGAAAAGTCCAGTGCAGCCGCTTTCCGAACTCTGTTTTCGGATGATAATGAAATACAAACCGGTGAAGAACATATTCCGTAAAACTCCAGCCCAAGACGCCAAATGCAAAGAGCAAAACAGTCAGAATAATACCAATATTCTCGACAGCTATTGACTTATATATAAAGTAAGTAATAACAGGAATATAAATAATCAAGGGTACTGACCAGTGAACTTTCGAAAACATTTCGATAAAATCGCTTTTGAACATCCTCACAGATTCTTTGTTGTTGGATACAAAATGTTTTGACATATTTTACTCTTTGATTATTTCAACAAGAATCATATCAGTGTCTATCTGCTCACCATTACTGCAGTTGATTTTGTTTACAATGCCTGATATTGAACTGTATAATTTAGTCTCCATTTTCATCGCTTCAATAATAATTACTGCATCGCCTTCCTCAACCTTGTCACCAACTTTTACAACTACCTTTACTATTGAGCCGGGCATTGGAGATAGTATATTCTCGTGTTTATCGTCGCTTAGACTGTCGCCGCTAAAGAAAGTCTCATCATCGTGCAGCACATCGAACACATACTGAAAATTATCCGCAATGACATAAATATGTTTGTCATCTTTTGCCGCAAAAATGGTTTTGGACTGACCGTCTTTATTGAGAATCGAAAATTCATTATTACTTATTTTATTGATTAGGAAGTCTGAGGGTTTTCCATTTATTGAGACATCAAGATAATCTCCGTTTCTCGCAGATATAACATTGAATTTTTGGTTTTTATATTTTAACAGCATTTCAGGCTCCGAAATTTGATAATATTTCCCAATTACCGATGGATTTCCAGGGGTTTAAATCTAAACTGCCGGTTTTTTTATTAATACTCGAAGCTACAGCAAGGGCAGTTTCAATCCCTGCATTATCATCAAATTTTATCAATTCGTCATAATTTCTGTCAATAAAGCTGGTATATGTATTTCCTGAAATGAATTCTTCTGTTTCCAGCAATTTAATCATAAAAGGAATTGATGTCTTAACACCCAAAATAATATTATCATTCAGTGCTGAAATCATTTTTTGAATAGCTTCCTGACGAGACGGAGCATAAGTTATCAGTTTTGCTAAAATAGGGTCGTAGAAAACAGACACTACGGAATCCTTCTCAATTCCTTTATCATATCTGACGCCTGCACCGGAAGGCTCTTTAAAAAACAATATTTTTCCTGATGAAGGTAGAAAATTATTAAAAGCATCTTCTGCATAAATCCTGCACTCAATTGCCCAGCCTATTTGTTTTATATCATCCTGTTTATAGGCAATCGGCAGTCCGTTGGCAATATCAATCTGCAATTTAACAAGGTCAATACCTGTAACCTCCTCTGTAACAGGATGCTCAACCTGAATACGTGCATTCACTTCGAGAAAATAAAAACTGTCGTCTTCATCAAGCAGAAATTCCACAGTACCTATATTATCATAACCTGCGGAACTGACCGCCTTAACAGCAGCCTCAGCCATATCAGAACGTAATTTACCGTTTAACGCTGTTGAAGGTGATTCTTCTATAATTTTTTGATGGCGTCTCTGGAGCGAACATTCACGTTCAAAAATATGAATATAATTTCCGTGTGAATCTCCGGCAACCTGAAATTCAATATGCCGGGGTTTTTCAATAAATTTTTCCATAAATATCTCGTCACTGCCAAATGCAGACAGGGACTCTCTTTTTGCAGCATCAATACTGCCGGATAATTCGGATTTTTCCCGAACGACCCTCATTCCTTTACCACCGCCGCCTGCCGCTGCTTTTATAAGTACCGGATAACCGATATTACGGGCAAATTCAATATATTCTGAAATATCCGATAAATTACTTTTCAGTCCTGGTACTACTGGAACTCCGTTTTTCTGCATCAGTTCTCTTGAGGCAGTCTTTGAGCCGAGCAATCTCATTGCTTCGGGATTTGGACCTATAAATATCAGCCCTGCATCACGAACTTTTTGATTGAAATCCGGATTTTCAGACAAAAAACCGTATCCGGGATGTATTGCATCAGCACCGCTTTCAATAGCTGCTTTGATAATTTTATCCATATCCAGATATGATTCTTTAGCCGTTGCTCCGCCGATATTTACTGCAAAATCCGCAAGTTTCACGTGAAGAGCGCTGTTGTCAACATCAGAATAAACAGCAACGGTTTCAATTCCCATTTCTCTGCAGGTTCGGATAACTCTGCAGGCAATTTCACTTCGATTGGCAATCAGCACTTTTTTAATCAATTTTTACTCCTGATTATTTATTCTCCAGCTTGGGGTTCTTTTCTCGAGGAATGATTTCATTCCTTCTCTGCCTTCATCACCGGTTCGCAACTTAGCAATAACATTTGAAATATATCCGACCGACTCCTCTCTGCCGGCACTGCGAAGGACATTTATCATTTCCTTTACAGTTTTGACGGCATTAGGACCGTTATTTAAAATATATTTCAATTTAATGTTAACTTCTTCATCTAATTTATCACGATTTACTGCGTAATTTATTAATCCCATTTTCATTGCCTCTCCGGCACTCACTCTTTCACCTGTAATCAGCAATTCACGGGCTTTTGTTTCACCGATTCTTGCAAGTACAAACGGAACAATTGCTGCAGGAACTATACCGATAGCTACTTCGCTTAATCCGAATACAGCATCTTCATCAGCAATAATAATATCACTCACAAGCATCAGTCCGACTCCGCCGCCAACTGCACTGCCGTTAACCCTCGCTATTACGGGCTTGCTGTGGTCGTGAATCAAATATAATAATTCCACTAATCTGTGTGATTCTTCATAATTTTGCTGATACGTAAAGCCTGCAACTTCGCCCAGCCATTTCAAATCGGCTCCGGAACAAAAGGATTTTCCCTCGCCGCTTAAAATAATGCACCTTATATCATTATTATGATTCAATTCAGTAATGACTGTCAACAATTCTTCAACAACTGTGCCGTTCAACGCGTTCCTGACTTCAGGGCGGTTAATAGTCACATAAGCAGCAGAATCAATAATCTTTAAATTGATAGTACTAAAATTCATTTATTATGATTTCAAATTTCCAAAAAATGTCAGACGATTCAATCCTGTAAATGACTTTTTTATACTTAATGATTAGAGATTGAAAATTATTTTCAGTAATAATTCCTTTAACCTTTCGTGATTGAATTAAGATTTGTTCACTTGTTTTTTATCATTTTAAATTTCCCGCGTTTTGGGATTTATTTTTGAAATTATAATTAAATATTATGGAAAAGAAACATATAATCACTAAAGCGTCAGGCGAGATACAGCAGTTTGATAAATCAAAATTGGAAAATTCTCTCCGAAAGTCGGGCGCAAGTACCGAAAATGTATCAAAGATTATTTCAGAAATTCTGCCCTTGTTGACTGATGGAATATCTACAAGAAAGATTTACAGCAAAGCTTATAGTATTCTAAAACAAAAAAACCGAAGTTCTGCGGCTCGTTACAGTCTTAAAAAAGCAATAATGGACCTTGGTCCTACAGGATTTCCTTTTGAGCATCTGATAGGTCAGCTTCTTAAACAACAAGGTTTTGAAGTTCTGGTCGGTCAGATTGTTCAGGGGCAGTGTATTCAGCATGAAGTTGATGTTGTTGCAACTTCAGGCAACAAGCAATATCTCGTAGAATGTAAATTTTATAACGACGCCGGAAAATATGCAAATGTTCAGGTACCCCTTTATATTCATTCAAGAGTTAATGATATAATCAAAAAAAGAAGCGCCCTGCCGGAGTATAAAGACCTGAATTTTTACGGTTGGATTGTTACCAACACCAGATTTACTACCGATGCTGTTGATTACGGCAGATGTGCAGGACTGAACCTAATGAGTTGGGATTATCCCGTTGGACACAGTTTGAAAGACATGATTGAGAAAAATGGCTTTTATCCTGTTACAGCTTTAACAACTCTAGAAAAAATTTATAAACTTGAACTATTAAAGAGGGATATAGTTCTGTGCAGACAAATTAAAGAAAAGCCGGAACTTTTAGAATTGATAGGTATTACCGGAAACAAACTTAAAAAAGTATTAGACGAGGTAAATGACCTTTGTGTATAATTGTAATAACCGATATTTTATTGGGAATACATTGCCATAATTGCATAAAAAAAACAAATCTCGGGACTTTTGAAACGTTTATACAATTTTAAATCATCAAAAATAAATTTTTTGTAACATATTTTACTTACAACTCGTATCAATGATTGATGATATTGTTATTACAGGAAGAGTAATGAAAAGAATTGTTTTATTGATTTTAATGTTAGGATTCAGCGGTTTATCTGCTCAGCAAAATGCAAAAAAAACATACAGCCTTACTGAATGTCTTGATATTGCTGCAAGTAAGAACTTTGATGTTATTTTGGATGAAGCTCAGGTTCAGGCATCGGGTGCCGGTATTACTCAGGCTTTCGGTGCATATTTGCCTTCTTTAGATGTAAATGCCGGATATAACCGTACCATTAATGCCGAAGGTCAGAGCTGGCTTGATGCCAATGGACAAATAGTCCAGAGTAACAACTCTTATAATATCAGCGCCACAACTTCATTGAGTCTTTTCGACGGTTTTTCGAGAGAGGCAAACTATTCCAAAGCTCAAAACAATCTTAATTTCAGCCGGTTAAATCTCGAGCAAACTTTGCAATTAGTCAGATTTAATGTTCACAGACAGTATATTGATGTTGTCAGAAATACACAATTGGTCAAAATTCGCAGAGAAAATTTTAATCAGGGGAAAAAAGAATTAGAAAGAATTCAGGCTCAGTACGAAGCAGGTTTTATACCGGTTAATGTTGTTTATTCGCAGGAAGCAGAACTTGGAAACCGCGAGGTGGATATAGTTCAGGCGGAAAACCAATTAAATATATCCAAAACAAACTTACTTGCAACGATGGGTCTAAATCCTGATGTAGATGTTGAATTTATTGAATCAAGCATTCCAACTGATATTCTCAATAATGATATAGATGATTTTCGAAGAAAAACAGGCAGCATACAGGCAGCTATGAAATTAGCAGTTGACAACCGCAGCGATTACAAGGCAAGCGAGGCGAATCTTGAAGCGGCAAAATCACAAATTACTATAGCTACTGCTGGCTATATGCCTCAGCTTTCAGCAGTGGGAGGCTGGAGATGGACTTATTTTGAATTAGGTTCATTTTCGGAATTAGGCAGGTCTTATGCCGGATTAAATTTAGCAATACCTGTGTTTGACAATTTCAGAACAAATCTGCAGATTCAGAATGCCCAACTTATTGTTAATCAGGCAGAGGTGCAGAAACAAAGAGTCGAACTCGGCATCAGGCAATCTGTTCAAAATGCACTGCTGAATCTGGAAACTTCTGAAAAGCAATTGGAAATTTCAGAAAGGGCTTTAAAAGCATCCGAGAAAAATTTTGAAGTTACAACAGAAAGATTTCGTCAGGGAAATGCAAATATCACTGACTATACTATTGCAAATACTCAATATATAACATCACAAATTAATAGAATAACTGCCGTTTATAATTATATTGCTTCTCAAAGAGAAATAGAATATGCAACCGGTAATTTAAGATAAGGAGATAAATAAATGTCTGACCAAAACGAACAAAGAAATTATGCCGATTTTGTCCCCAGTTATGCACCCGAACCGGACCCGTACGAGTACCGTGTAGGATTCGGCAGAAGATTTGGAGCTTATATTATTGATAATATAATTATAACGCTTCTTTTGATTATTGCATTATTTGCCACCGGACAAATGAACGAATTGATTGAGGGAATTAAATATTTCGGTAAATCATTTGATGACGAAATGCTTCGTGATGCTGCTCTCGGTATGATACCGGTTGTTGGTGTTATAACCTTGCTTTATTTTTCAAGCGAACTATTTTTCGGTGCGAGTCTCGGAAAAATGATGCTTGGAATTCGAATCGGTTCGGATGACAGATTTGCGGCAAGTTTTCCCAAATTACTGTCAAGATATATCATAAAAAATATTTCTACTGTCATAAGTCTAATCAGTTTTGCATTATCAACAGTTGTGTTTGACTTTTTCGGGGATATATTACAGATAGCGGTATATATCGGATTCTTTTTCACACTGGGAGCCCGCCGTCAAGGTTTTCATGATATGCTGTCGGCAACTGCGGTATTTTATACAAATGAATTAATTGAAAATAATAATCAATAAGCAGGAAAATTTACAAAATGGCTAAGAAGAAAAAAAGAACCGGACTTTGGATTACAATCGGAATTTTATTAATCATTATAATCGGTATAGCCGTTACTTTGTCCGGAAAGAAAAATGACGCTATTACTGTAACTACCTCAAAAATTGCTAAGAGAAATATTACTCAGACAGTATCTGCAATCGGGAAAATTCAGCCCGAAACCGAAGTTAAAATCAGTTCGCAGGTGTCGGGTGAAATAAGTTTCCTTGGTGTAAAAGAAGGCGATACCGTCAAACAGGGGCAGCTTTTGGTAAGGATTAAACCGGACATTATTGACGCCCAGCTTAAACAGATGCGTGCGGCAGCAGACGCTTCGAAAATGGATATCAGTATAACTGATGCCGAAAGAGAGCGTGCTGAATCTGATATGAAAAGAATTGCAGAATTATATAAAAAAGAATTCATTTCAAAACAGGAATTTGAATCCGCAAAGGCAACTGCATCCAGAGCAATCAGCAGTCATCAGGCGGCACTGTCGAGATACCAGCAGTCGCTTGCAGCTTTAAATCAGGTTGAACGCGAGCAGGACAGAGCTTCCATATTTTCCCCTATTTCAGGTGTAATAACAATGCTTTCCATCGAACTCGGCGAAAAAGTTGTCGGTACAGGTATGATGGCAGGAACCGAGCTTATGCGTGTATCGGATTTATCGGTTATGAATGCTGTTATTGATGTTGATGAAAATGATATTGTCATGGTTAAAAAAGGCGACTCCGCATTTATCGAAATAGATGCTCTTGCCGATACAAAATTTTTAGGTACCGTTTTCGAGATAGGTCATTCTGCAAAACTTAGTCAGTTGGGTTCTCAGGATCAAATTACAAACTTCGAAGTTAAAATCAGACTTATTGACAGAGATTTCAGACTGAGACCCGGAATGAGCTGCAATGTTGACATCAGTACCGAAACGAAATACAACGTTATTGCTGTACCTCTTCAGGCTGTTACTGTAAGGGATTCCAAGATGGAAGCAAGACCTGATATTGATGATGGAGATGCACCGGGAGGTAATGGAGAAGAAAAAACAAACAAGAAAATTGAGCGTCCGCCTTCTGTTGTATTTATCAAAGATAATATGAAAGCTAAAATGGTAAAGGTAGAAACAGGAATCAGCGACAAAGGTTTTATAGAAATTATTTCAGGATTGAATGAATCCGATGTAATCATTTCAGGCAGTTATCTGGCTGTAAGCAAGGATTTGTCAAACGGTGCCGCGATTAAAATTGATACAGCTTCAACAAATAAAGTTACTCCCAAAAAATAGAATAGACCCATGAACGAAAATAATGTAATAATTGATATAAAAAATGTTGCCAAGATTTATCAGATGGGTGCCGAAACTGTTTTTGCACTTCGGGATGTTACGCTTGCCATCCACAAAAATGAGTATGTTGCTATAATGGGTCCGTCAGGTTCGGGCAAGTCAACTCTGATGAATATTCTCGGCTGTCTTGATACACCTACAAGCGGACATTATATGTTTACAGGCGAAGATGTTTCAGCAATGGACGACAATGACCTGGCCGAAATCAGAAATAGGCAAATAGGATTTGTTTTTCAAACATTTAATTTACTGCCACGTGCAACGGCAGCAAAGAATGTAGAACTCCCTCTTGTTTATGCCGGAGTATCAAGTTCCGAGAGATTCGAAAGAGCTAAACGTACTTTAGAAGATGTGGGTCTGGGTGACCGTACTTCTCACAAACCGAACGAACTATCCGGAGGACAAAGACAGAGAGTAGCAGTTGCCAGAGCATTGGTTACCAAACCTTCCATAATTCTTGCCGACGAACCTACAGGAAACTTAGACTCAAAAACCGGTGAAGAGATTATGGGACTTTTTCATGACTTATGGACAAAAGGCAACACGATTATAATTGTAACGCATGAAGAAGAGATAGCAATGCATGCAGGCAGAATTATCAGACTTAGGGATGGACTTATTGAAAGTGACAAAATGAACTCAAATCAGGTAAGCTTTAACTAAACCGTTCCGGACAGAAATCAATATGACAATCTCAGAATTATTTGAAAATATAAAACTTGCTTTGGACTCGATGAGGTCTAACAAAGTCAGGTCTATTCTGGCTTCATTGGGAGTGCTTATCGGGATTTCGACAGTAATACTGATGGGGTGGATTCTATCTGGCTTGCAGTCTGCAATGGATGATACATTCCGTATTATCGGTGTGGATATGATATATGTTGACAAATGGGACTGGGCAGGCGGCAAAAAATGGAAGGATATCCGCAACAGAAAGAATATTACGCTTGAGCAGGCAGAAGAATTTATGTCGCAAATTAAATCTGCCGAGATATCATTCCCCTCATTAAGAGATTGGTCAGGTATGATAAAATACGGCAGCAACAATTTCACAGGCATTTCTATTCTTGGAACAACTCATCATCATGGTCTTACTCCGGCAGGTGAAACATCTGAGGGCAGGCATTTTACCCAATTGGAAGAAGATTCTAAGGCTAATGTTGTTGTGATTGGGTCGAAAGTCGCAACAACAATATTCCCGAATGAAAACGCAGTAGGTAAAGTCATTAAGATTCAGGGGCATAAATTCACTGTTATAGGAATAATCAAGAAACAGGGAACAATGATGCTTGACTTTATTGACAATCAGGTCTTTTTACCCTTGGGTTCATTTATTAAAGTATTGGGAAAAGTTGACAGGAGCGTTTCAATCGGTGTCAAAGCCGGGTCTGAAGCTATGTTGGATGAAGTCCGTGCAGAATCCCGCGGTGTAATGAGAACTATACGTAATGTTCAGCCAATGGATGAAGATGATTTTTCGATTAATGAGACTAAGGCTTTCGAAAGTCAGACTGCCACTATTAAGCTGTATGTATGGGGAGTCGGTATCGGCATGACTGTTTTGTCATTCCTTGTTGGTATCATCGGTATAATGAACATTATGTTTGTTTCTGTTGCCGAACGCACTAAAGAAATCGGTATCCGAAAAGCAATAGGAGCCAAGAAAAGGTCTATTCTTTTTCAGGTGATTTCTGAAGCATCTGCTTTATGTCTGCTCGGTGCTTTTATTTCGCTGATATTTTGTTCAATTATAGCTTACTCTGTTGCAACCTTACTGCCAAAATTTGTTCCTCAGGCTGAATTTCTTCAGCCCTACTTACCGATTGAATTATTGATAATAGCCTCTTTTGTATCACTGCTCGTGGGAGTTCTTGCCGGACTTATCCCTGCTATCAGAGCAGCAAACCTCGACCCTGTAGAAGCTCTAAGATTTGAATAGGAAATGAAATGAATATATTTGAAAGTATAATAATTGCACTTGATTCTATAAGAGTAAATAAACTTCGCGCTGCCCTGACACTGCTGAGTATTTCTATTGGAGTCTTTGCAATTATAGTAGCGATGGGGCTGGTACGCTCGATAAATACAACTGTAAGCGAACAAATGTCTGACCTTGGAGAGAATACTTTTGCAATATTCAGAGTACCCAAAATACAGTTCGGGGGTCATGGTTGGAGAATATACAGGAATAGAAAACCTATCACTTTTCGGGAAGCTGCCGAATTTAAGAAACAAATGACTCAGGCTTATGCAATAAGTGCAAGTTCATCTTCATCGGGGCATACAATAAAATACCTAAACAATGAAACCAATCCTAATGTTTCACTGCTGGGTACAGATGCCGATTATTTTATTACCAATAATGTCAACATTGCCGAAGGGAGAGTTTTCTATGACGGCGACATTGATTTTAACAGAAATGTAGTTATAATCGGTAACGATATTGCTGTTCTACTTTTCCCGCAAGGTAACTTTTTAGGTAAAGAAATAACAATCGGCAAACAAAGATATACTGTTATCGGGCTTCTCGAAACAAAAGGTGCTATACTTGGTCAAAGTCAGGATAATTTGGTTGTAATCCCACTAACCCAATTTTTGAAATATTACAGTGAAATGTGGGAAGAATCCTTAAATATAAGTGTTAAATCAATAGATAAAGCAAGTTTCGGAAATGTTATAGATGAAGCTATTGGAAAAATGCGGGGAATTCGTGATGTTCAGCCTTGGGAAATGAACAGCTTCGAACTCGAAACCAACGAATCACTTGCTCAGCAATTCGAGAGTATTACCGGTTTTCTCTCTTTATTTGGTTTTGGTTCGGGGATTATTGCATTAATTGCAGCAGGAATTGGTATTATGAATATCATGCTTGTCACAATTAAAGAACGGACAAGGGAGATTGGTATTCGTAAAGCTATCGGCGCCCGTAAATCATGGATTATGACACAGTTTATTATCGAAACGGTTACTTTAAGCCAGATTGGGGGATTAATCGGAATAGGTATGGGGCTTGGTCTGGCTGCAATTTTCAGTAATCTGCTCGGACTGACAATCTCAATTCCTTTGGATTGGATAATTTACAGCATACTGATTTGCACAGTACTTGGTGTAACTTTCGGGGCATACCCGGCTTGGAAAGCTGCCAATTTAGACCCGATTGATGCGCTGAGGTACGAATAGATAAAGCAGTAAACGCCGATTACCGAACTCATATAATATGTACCGTTGACAACAATTTTACAACATTACACAGATTTCCGATACATAATAATTGTGATTGGCTGCCGGCTGCTTGAAGATTATTAATCACAGTAGATGAGTCAATATGTAAAGAAAGAATTATAACAAATTATTACATCCATAATCATAATTTACTATTCTTTAAGATACTTATTCCTCCGAAATGAGTAATACAAATAATCCTTTTAAAATCTTCTGATATTATTTCTATATCGTCTGAAGATGGATACCAAATATCTTCAAAGTAATTATATACATCTTCAATTTTGAATTTATCAATCAAATCAAAAACTCCCCAATTTATATAACAGTATTTTGAAGCATCAAGATGATTATTAGTAAGCAACTTTTTGAGTTTAAAATCATCGTCCATTGCATTTATACCATCAATAAATGTAGCTTTTGAGTGTATCAATTCTAAAAGATTTTGATTATCTAATACTTTAATATCTTCAAAAAATTCCATAACTAAATTCTGAATGAAATTTTCGATTTCAAAATTATTCATTTCTAAATAAGTTGGAAATATTTCAACTTTATGAGTTTTTTTGAAGTTGCTTATTTTAAATAATTCCATAATTTACCTTAAATTTATTCAATGGTATGGCTCCTTTAATACCACTTTTATTATCTTTTTTTCAAATTACTTTACAAAATCTCAATCAAATTTAGCGAAATTTATACAAGCATTAGATTTTCTCATTTTCAATTCACCAATTTATATAAACATCCTAATCAATTAAATTTAATATCCTATACGAGATAGTTATCCATTAATAATGTTAATTCATTTAAGTTTAATAAATATCCTTTAGATAAAACTTCATAAAAAGTATCGTTTAATTCAGCAGGATGTTCTTCTATTTCAAAGTAAATTTGATTCTGTTGATTATAAGTATTTATGTATATAAGTCTGTGATTTTTTGAAAATCCGATAGCACACCTATCACCATCCCAAAAATCAATTATATCAATATTGTGTTCATTTAAAAACCCATAAATTTCAACAAGTATTTTGTTAATTGATTTATGTTTATTTTTCATTTTATAAACCTACCATCTATTAATAATTTTCTAGCTGTTGAATTTTTATCATTTAAAACCTCTTTTACAGACTTATTCAAATATTCACTAGGAAATTCACTTTTAATACATCCTTGTCTAAATTTAGAAATAAAATCTTGTGTCGTCATATCTAAATTCTCCAAAATTGTTTTTGTTGTTTTACTATTTGCATTTAAATTAAATTTTTTAGCTAAACTTAAAATGTTTTGTGAACACTGATTATGCACCAGCAAACCGCTTACCGAAACATAATAATTGTGGTTGCCGTCTGCCTCAAGATTATAAACCGCTGTTGCAGTATCTGCCTTGAAAGTATAGATATTTTTTCAAGAGCAAATTTGATTCCTGTAAATGCAAAGAGCGAATCCCCCTGCTTTAAATCCTTAGCCGTGGTTCCCAATCATTTTTTACAAAGAACGGATGCTCGAAAGTACAGTTACCACTTTCAATACCATATTATACTTTCACAAAATTAAAGACACTTCTTTTAAAAATATAGTGGTTTGTAATTAATTCAGTACTTTGTTAATTACTCTTTTCATATTCAAATAGTTTGATATTTTCTATAAAAATGAAATCCTTTGTGTTTAAGGTAAAAAGCTGATAATTGTATTCAATTGCAGTAGCTGCTATTATGCAATCCGGAATTTTTAATTTGTGGCTTAGACTATACTTTTTCATTAATTCAAGAAATCTAACATTAATTCTTTGATTTAATGAAATAACCTTTAGACTACCAATATCTTTACAAATTTTTGTGAGCTCTCTTTTATTCAAAGCGCCATAAATCAACTCTGCAGCTGTAATTGAACTTATTGCTATTCTATCAACTGTTATTTGATGTAATTTCTTTGCAACAATTAAATTATCTTTGTAGAATTCTATTATTACGTCTGTATCACATAAAATCAGCCCTGAATTTTCCACGCTTCTTTCCTTAATTGCATGGCATCAATATTTCTGTTTTTCCAAATCCCTTGAGAATTCAGAAAATTATGTATTGATTTATTACTAATTGAATCTTTATTTAAATTATCATCAGTTCCATTTATCTTTGCAATTTCAATTCCTAATTTCCTGGCTAAATTAACAACCAGTTCCATATTCGAAACTGAATTACTTTTTAACAATACCGCTTCCATGATAAGTCCATTATTTAAATTCAAAATACTAATTTAACTAAATCAACGCTAAGTAATACTTTTTATTTCAAAACCAATCATAACTTTTTTAAATCTATCTATTTCGTAACTCAACTTTAAATATTCTTTTTATTATTATTAACAGGCAAACAACTAGCCGATACATAATAATTGTTGCTGCCGTCTGCCTCAGGATTTTATAACGCCGTTGCAGTATCAGTCCTGAAAGTATGGAAGCTGAGACTTTGTAACCAGAAAAAGCGATTAGCGAATTATGCTATTTCCAACTCTTTATAAATTGGTGACAAATTCGTTTTTTTACTTATGCCCAAAATTGAATAGCCAATTATTTTCCTTTTTGGTTAACTCTTTCCAATAAATTATCTTCATCTGATTCCCTAACGTAGCCGGGCTCGTCAGAAAACATAACTTCAAGAAAATCTGCTTCTCTGTCATACCAGATTTTTAATTTCTTTGCCATAGTATTTCTCCTTTCGGTAACTTGTTAATAATGAATGACGTGATAATAAAATATCATTTTCATATTTTTATCTGTTATATTATTATACTAATTACTAAAATAGTAAATGATAAAATTATTGTTTAGTTTAAATTTGTCTAACATATTCAAAACCACAAGTGTTGTTTATTGAGAGACCAATACCTAAACCAATATACAAACCCATCTTCGAATTATTGATGTAATATTCGATAGTGGGTGATACTGTAATTAAACCCAAAAATGGATTTTTCTTTCCAAATTCTGGGAACAATGTTCCTATGAATATATCATAACGATTTCTGATAGAATTTCCTTTGATTGATAACCCCAATTGCAATTGCATAATACTTCCCATCCCAACTCCCATATATAAAGACAGATTGTCTGAGTTGATGTAAGTTATGTTTTTATATGAAACACCAAAATTAATAAAAAAGAAACTACAATTTAAATCAAAATTCTGAAAAATTTTATCATTATGTAAATCATAAATTCCACTTGTACTAATGGTTGTCCATGAAAAATCTCTTAACCCTTGAGCAAAAACATCAGTTGCAAATAAGCAAATCAAAAATAATCCTAACAAGCATTTTTTAAAATTCTTAAAAATCATAACCATCAACTCCTGTATAAGAATTAAATCTTAAATTATTTGTTTTACAAATATATTATTATTAAGTAAATTTCTATTGATACTTTTTTAAACACAAATTTTCTTTTCTAAGAAGAACAAAGAAGCTAAAATAGTATTTCTTATTATATAATTCAAATCAATTTATCATAGTCATTATGTTTACCAATCCAAAACCAGATAATGTTTTCATCCTTCTGAATTCCTAAAGCCCTGTATTTAATTCCAATTCTTATTGACCAATATTCATTTACTTCTTTCAGGTGTAGTGAAGGATGAGAGGGATTTGATTTCAATAACTCGAATTTTTTTTTAGCATTTATTTGAATTTCTATCGGTAATTTTTCAAACATATCCCAAAAAGAATTTACAGCAATATGTTTCATAAAGATGAATATTCTCCACTTTGAAATTCATGTAATGCTTTAGATGCTAAATCTTTTAATTTCCCGCTTTTAACATCATCTTCGAACTGTTTGTCCCATGATTGATTATCATAATCAAAAAACCATTTTCTAAATATACTTAATTCCTCATTGGTGAGGTTTATTATATTTCTTTCTATTTCCAATAATTCAGCCATATGCTTTTCCTAATAAATAATCATTATTTTAAATGACGATGCCCTTATAAATTTATGACAAGATAAATTGAAAAAATATAGATGATACCCAATCAAAATTTACAAAGAATGATTTTAAAACTTCATTTTGATAAACACATCTTTTGTCATCTCAATGTCCTTTAATATTTTCATAAAAAGTCCGATACCGATTGTCTCATTTTTATGAACAGGTATTACAGTAGCTCTACTGTCAGGATGTCTGAGAAAATGGTGACTTCCTTTTATACGAATAACTTCAAAACCAAATATTTCAAGGATTGCTATAAGTTCTTTACCGGAGTAGCTTTTCAAATAGCTCATTAGACAAATACCTTCTGAAACCCTATGAATTCATTTTGAATAAAATCGGTTTCTACCTCAAGGCACAACTCTATTGCCTCTTTCACTCTTATTATTAATTCATCTAAAGATTTTGCCTGTGTATGACATCCGCGAAGAGCAGGAACATCCGCTACATAATATCCGTCTGAATCCCGTTCGATAATCACATTAAATTCATTTTTCATATTATTAACTCCTTAATATTGGAATACATAACGATTTGTTAATTGCCATATTTTATGTACCGGCACACCGCCAGCTAATACATAATAATGTCATACCGAATAGGCAAAGAGCGAATCATCCTGCTTTAAATCCCTAGCTGCTGTTGCCAATCATTATTTACAAAGAACGGATGTAAGTGTCAGTAAGATACAGGATTATTTCTCTATGGTCAATTCCAAATTACTTCAATCCCTTCTACTTCTGAAAACTTCTTATCGCTTGATAGGATTGGCACATCAAGCCATTTTGCCGCTGCTAATATCATTCGGTCGTGAAGTTCATAAAACTTAATCCTTGATGCAGTTACTATAATATCTGTATTCAAGTCCACAATTTTATATGCGTCATTTTCAAGCAACAACCGGACAGTTGTTTCGATTTCCATATTTATTCGATTTTTTTCGGATAGGTACATCATTTCCATCAAGGATATAATTGAAACTGCAAAAATATTATCAGATATTTCAATAGAGTCCAATATTTCCTTCGCATTAAGCCCAATATTTTTACTGGCTGTAAAATGCCGAATAATTGTAACCGTGTCAAGAAGGTACATCATAACGGTTTATTTTCCAAATCAATTGGGAGAGTTTGACGTAGCTCTTTTAAATCAACTTCTAATTCATCAGCATTTACATCTTTCCAAATGCCTGATAGACTTTTCTTTGAAGAACGATCATTATTCAATCTCTTTTTTTTAACAATTGGGTATATTTCTTCAGCCTGTTGTAAACTGAACCCGGAAAGTAAATTAGAAATTTCTGTTTTATAGTATGCTATTGTATTCATAATGCTGCCTAATATATTATTATTTGAATCAACGTTTTAATAAAATGTTTATTATTGTTAAGACTTTAAATCCTTAGCCGCGACCCAATCATTATTAACAAAGAACGGATGTTCAAAAGTACAAATTACTGAATCTTTGACAAAAAATAATTTTTACGAATTCATTAGACTTTCTTTCAAAAATATTCTGCACAGGATTTAATTCCGTTTTATCCGATTCAATATTGCAAGACCATAAACTCTCACTCGCTTATATTTATTTAAAATTGATAAACTTTTTAATAAATCACTGTCAAACGGCAAAATAAGTGAAATAACGAGGGTTTGGGATTAAATATCATCATGTAACTCAATAATTATGGTTAATTTGCGTGTAACTACTATTAACAATTGTCTAATAAAATAAGTTGCGAAATGTTGAATAAAACAGTGGCGATAATTCTAATTATCTTATATATGAGTATGCTGAAAATTGCTGCTCAGGAAAACAAAGTGCTTTTCGATGCCCTTGATAAAGAATTGAACCGTACAATGCAGGTTTTGTCAAAGGAAGAAAAACCTCCGTTTTACATTTCATTAAATGTTACTGATTACGAAACAGTAAGCATAACTTCGAGATTCGGGAAACTTATTAATTCCTCAGACAATAAATCAAGAATACTTGATATTGACCTAAGGGTTGGTGATTATAAGTTTGATAATACACATATAATCAGGGGCAATCCATTTAATTTCGGCGGAGGCGCCGGCGTGATTAATCTCCCGCTTGAAAATGATGAGGCTGCAGTGCGAAATGCCGTATGGTTTGCAATTGATAAACGTTACAGAGCTGCTGCGGAGAGATATGACAAAGCATTGACAAATCAGGCAGTAAAGGTAGCAGAAGAAGATTCATCGGCAGACTTCTCGAAAGAGGTTCCTGTTAAATATAATGGTGAATCCAAATCAATAACCATTGATAAAACAAAATGGGAAAATTACACTAAACAACTATCGGAAGAATTTAACAAATATCCTTGGATTCTAAGCAGTTCGGTATCATTTACCGGTGAGAATAAAGCTAAATACTTTCTAAGCACAGAAGGCAGTAAAATGCAATGGTATGAAGCAGGTTGCAGAGTTTTTGTCAATGCTGTAACTAAAGCTGATGACGGGATGAGTATGCCTTTATACAAAAGTTATTTTTCTTTTACGCCCGAAGGTTTGCCTTCTGCTGAAGAAGTGATTAAAGATATAAATTATATGGTCAAGCTTCTTGGGGAGCTTCGTCAGGCACCTATGGCTGAGACTTTTTCAGGTCCTGCTATTTTATCCGGTGAGGCATCGGGAGTATTTTTTCATGAGATATTCGGACACAGAGTTGAAGGACATCGCGAAAAAGACCCTAATTCAAGTCAGACTTTCAAAAAATCCATTGACAAGAAAATCCTGCCTGATTTTATAAACGTAGTTTTTGACCCTACTTTGAACCTGCTTCGCGGAACCGAACTTTCGGGATATTACAAATATGACGATGAAGGTATCCCCGGTCAACGGGTAGCAACTGTCGAAGGCGGAGTATTTAAGAATTTTCTCATGTCCCGCTCGCCAATTGACGGTTTTTCCAATTCAAACGGTCACGGAAGAAGACAGCCCGGCTATTCAGCAGTTTCGCGTCAGTCAAATTTGATTGTGGAATCAACAAAAACAGTTAGTAAAGATAAATTAAGGGAACTTCTCAAACAGGAAGTAAAAAAACAAAATAAAGATTACGGTTTGTATTTTGAAGAAGTCTCGGGTGGTTTTACCTTCACATCCAGGACTATTCCAAACGCATTTAATGTTACTCCACTGGTAGTATATAAAGTGTATGCCGATAACAGACCTGACGAATTGGTACGCGGAGTTGACCTGATTGGTACACCGCTTATGACTTTTGCAAATATAGTTGCAGCCGCTGATGATATGGAAATATTTAACGGAGTCTGCGGTGCAGAATCTGGCGGAGTGCCTGTATCGGCAAGTTCTCCCAGCCTGCTGGTTTCAACTATTGAAGTGCAGAAAAAGCAAAAATCACAGGCAAAACCGCCAATACTCGAATCACCTTTAGTTGAGGGTAATTGAAAATGCCTCCTGAAAATTATATTTTTTCAGAGATTCAGAAATTCATAAATACCTGGGTGGGCTATATTGTGCTGCTTTTAGGATTTGCAACTGTTGTTTTGTCCGGTGCATCATTAATATTTCATGGAATTGATTCAACAGTTCATAATTCTGATTTGTATATAACTTTCTTGCTTAGTTTAGCTGTTGGTGTATTGATTGTGGGATTAATCTGGTTTGCCCGATTAGAAGTATATTTGAATAATGATGGTATTTTCTACCGCTTTTTACCCTTTATATTTAATTTTAAAAATATAAAGTTGGCAGAAATCGAAACATATAATTTTCGCAAATATTCACCTATATTTGAATACGGCGGGTGGGGTATCAGATTCGCATTCAAAAACGGCTGGGCTTTTAATGTATCGGGTAATATGGGATTGCAAATTGTAAAAAAAGATAAAAAGAGAATTTTGTTCGGTACCCAAAAACCGAATGAATTTTTTATGGCTTTAGAAAGTTTAATAAAAAATAGAAAACAAGGCTGATATATGTTTATAATAAATTTAAAATGGATTTATGCAATAGTATTAATTTCTTTGTCAACAACTGCATCGTTGTATTCAGTTAATGATGAAGATATTTTGAAAGCAATGCGCGACGAAATTTCACGTTCGATGAATAATCTCAAACTGGAGTCTCTTCAGAAACCATATTATATCGAATACAAACTTCGCCTGAGACGAGCCGACAGGATAAGTTCCAATTTGGGTAAAACACTTGAATCATCAAGTACTGAGTTTGCAGCAATAACTGTTGACCTCAGAATAGGTGATTACAAATTTGACAATACGAATTTTTTTGATGTAGGACTTAGTTTCTTCGGCAGTTCTGATGACGAAGAAGGTTTCAAAAATCGTAAAGTCCAGTACGAGCAGGATTATAATACATTACGCCGTGAATTATGGCTTGCTACCGACGCTGCATACAAACAGGCATCTGAAATATTTACCAAGAAGGAATCAACCCTGAAAAGCAGAATGAGACGTGATACAACTCCCGACTTTATCAAAGTGCCTCCTGCAAAAAATTATAATAAAAAGGAATACCCAAAATTTGATTTCAATTATTTCGAAAAACTTGTTAATGATTTATCAGCTGTTTTCAGGAATTATCCGGATATACATAAATCCAGCGTAGGTGTTGAATATATCCCCGAGACAGTATATTACGTTAACAGCGAGGGTATGGAATATATAAAAAGCGAATACCAGACAGGTGTTGAAATAGCTGCATTTACTCAGGCAGACGACGGTATGCCGCTGGCAGATTTTTTTACTTCATTTTCGTTAAATCCCGTGGATTTACCATCGGCGGATTCTTTGCTTAGGTCAGCAAAAAATGTCGCCGAGAATTTGACAAACATGCGTAAAGCACCATTTCTTGAAGAATCATATTCCGGTCCTGTGATTTTTGAAGGGCAGGCAGCTGCTGAAGCCTGGGCACAGGTATTTATGCCTAATCTTGTGGCACAGAGGAATCAGATGACTGAAGGCGGAGTGCAGCAAAGCAACCGCTATCAGTCCTTTCAAACAAAAATCGGAGGCAGAGTTCTTCCGGAGTTTATTAGTGTTGCGGCAAAACCAGCACTCCCTGTTTTCGTTCAAACACCTTTACTCGGCACATACAAGTATGACGATTCAGGAGTTGAATCAGAGGATGTCAATTTAGTCGAATCAGGGTATTTGCGTAATCTGCTTTCAGAAAGAATTCCGACCAGAAGAGTCAAAAAGTCGAACGGACATAGTCGAGGAGGCGGAGCCATGCTGAGCAATATTATCATAAGCTCGGATAAAGAGAAATCATTAAACAGTACTGAATTGAAATCAAGAATGATGAAACTCTGCAAAGACCGCGAACTGCCTTACGGTATAATTGTACGCAAGGCAGCAAATCAGAATCTGGTTTATACAACCCTATACAGACTGGCAATGGGTGGATTTAATATCCCAAGAGGTGACGGTGCTATGAATCTGACACGTGCATACAGAATCTATCCTGACGGCAGGGAAGAACTTATCCGCGGAGCAGAAATTTCATCAATGTCGGTACAAAATTTTAAGGATATTATCAATACCGGCAATAACCGGTTTGCTTATAACTATCTTGCTCCTTCTGTTATTTCACCCTTTATGAGCGGGGGCGACCAATATGTCGGAGTCAGTTTAATCACATCGGATATCTTGTTTGAGGATTTGGAAATAAAATCACCCGAAGAAGATTTTCGTAAGCCACCAATATTAACTAATCCATTATCTACAAAAAAATAAGTATTTTTGTAAATGCTTTTTGGTATAATAATTTAAATATTGCGAATGGAAATCAAAAAAGAAGACGAATTCAGTGCCATACTTGTCTATGGAATGCTTTGGCGTCATAAAGTATTAATACTGACAATTACGCTGGCGGCTACAATTGTCGCGGCGGTAATCTCAATCCTTTTTATCAAAAATGAATATAAGTCAACTGTTAATGTTGTCCCTCCTAAGACTTCAAGCTCAATGATGGATAATGCTTTAGGTTCCATTTCCGGCACATTGAAAGATATCGGTCTGACAAAATTGGGCGGTTCAGGCGGTGACAGCTATGATTTTATTGTAATTTTAGAGAGCCGTACTGTCAAGGATTCAATAATTAAAGAGTTTAATCTGCCTAAAGTATATGATATACCTGATACCTTGATGTCACTTGTCCGCGCGAAATTTCAGGAAAATCTTGAAATTAATTATGAGCGTGACGGCAATTATTATGTAATTGTGTGGGATACCGATAAAAACCGAGCCGCAGAAATTGCAAACAGATATATCGAAATTGCAAATAACGTTGCCGTAAAACTTTACAGAGAAGAAATAGCATTAAGCAAAAACAACATGGAAGAACGGCTAAAAGCTACTGATTCAACAATTAGAACAATTACTGATACACTTGAAAGATTTTCAAGGAGAACTATGATGTTTTATCCTACTGAACAGGCAAGTGCTATCAGTAAATCCCTGTCCGAACTTAAAAGTGAAGAAATCAAATATGATATGATTTATGATTATTATTTAAATTTGTACGGTGCTGATGACTATACTACTCAATCAATAAAAGGAATGAGAGAAAAAATGTCCGAAAAAATCGGGGAAGTGAAGACTAAACCCGGATTCGCAGGTAATTTTTCACTAAATGATGCAGCCGGGGAAGGTATTGAGTTTATGAGGTTATATACGGAACTCGAAACTTATACAAAAGTAAAAGCATTTATGCTCCCTTTGATTGAAAAGAATAAACTTGACGAAACCAAGAAAATGAAGAATTTGATTGTATTGGATAAAGCCATAGCCTCCGACCGAAAAGACCGCCCCAAAAGGTCTCTAATAGTAGCCGGTACTGCTTTCGGCTCGTTCGCTCTGACAATATTTGTAATTCTTATAATCAACTCGATACGGAATCTAAAAAGAAAGATAAAAGAAGTTACAGTTGAGTAATATTAAATGAGATATCCGGAGAATATTACAACATTTAAAAATATGCTCGAATCCGACAAACCAATTGGCAAAATCGGCTCCGTTGTAATGGTGCTGTTTATAGCCGGATTTATCGGACTGACAGTTTATGGCGGATTGTCCTTATATATATTACCCGCACTTATTGTACTGCCGGTTATTTACCTTGTAACAGTCCGCCCTATGATTTGGCTTTATTTGATTGCCATTACCACAGTTATTTTTTTTCACTCGCAGGACGAGGGTGTCGGGACTTTGGATGTAGCTCTCGGGATGTTTTATATCGGCTCGATTGTTATCTGGTTTGTATGGAAGGGGTTAATCCTTAGACAGAAAATCATTTTGAATTGGGGTGATTGGGCGATACTAACCTTTTTTACATTACTCCTGTTTAACTTTTTTATAGCAGTATTTAACGATGTTGATCCAATGAACTGGCTTCGCGAATATCTGCTGATAAGTATTTTACTGATTTATTTTCCGGTCAGAGATTCTATGAAAGATGAAAATGACATTAAATCTTTTCTGATAGTCTTTGGTCTCATTATTGTAGCAGCAGGCTCCTATCAGGTACTTGAATACTACCGCAAAGTAACAACAAATCTGATTTATGCTTATGAATTAAAGAGTTCAATTACCATAAATCAAACTTTATATACAGCCGCAGCAATATTTGGATTTATTCTGGCATTTTCACAGAAAAGCAAAATAAAAGAAATGGCTGTAATAGCTCTTACATCACTATATGTGGTCTTTTTGGTTTCAACATTTTCCAGAACATTCTGGTTGGTTCTTGCCGGAGCTATAATACTTATGTTTTTTTTGCTGCCTTATTCAAAAAAATTGCTTTTTTTGGCATACCTTGGTGTAATAACTTCAGTATTGTTGATTGCAACCTTTTTATTTATGCGTGACAAAGCTGATATCGCCCTGTCAGTTGCCTTTTCGAGATTTGAATCAACATCAGAAGGGAAAAAAGACCCCTCATTGATTGCAAGATTCAAAGAATGGGAGAAAGTTGAATATCATATTAAGCAAAACCCCCTTGGCGGTAATGGACTTGCAAAACTTTTCACATTTTATTTTCCGATTAATAACCGCTCCCGTCACACCATAATTATCCATAACGGATATTTATGGCTTGCATACAGAACCGGAATACCTTTAGCATTGCTTTTTATGTTTTTTCTGGTATTTTATACTGTGAAATCTGCTAAATTAATCAAACATTCTCAAAGCCCAACCCAAAGAGCATTGCTTATAGCTTCTCTTGCTGTATTACTTTCTTTGTATATAGTAAATTTAACCAGTTCTCAATACTTTTATCGGGACGGTATATTTGTGACATCTATTACTATTGCCTTTATTTGTATCACCGAGAAATTAATTAATAGTAGAAAATTAGATGAAGGATTAACCTGATGGGATACAGAGATACAATAGGCGGTTCGACTGAATTTGCATCTTCCGGCAGACATAAATTCTCACGGTATCTTATTTATGCCATTTTCGGTATTTTCGCTCTGCGTTTAGGACAGCTTCAGATAATTGAAGGTGAAAAGTATAAATCTGTCAGTGAGGCTCAGGCGATAAAGAGAGTCAGATTAGAGCCTTTTCGCGGAAATATTTTCGATGTAAATAATGAAATAATAGTCCACAATGAAGCTTCTTTTTCTGTGACTTTAACACCTGCATCCTTTAATCCAGTAATTATGCCTCTTCTATCTTCCATACTGGAAATGGATTCAACCGAAATACAAAGTGTGGTTAAGAAATATCAATCGTATTCTAAATTTAATGCTATTAAAATTTACAGGGATGCCGATTTCAGAATCATCTCACTTATTGAAGAATATAGTGATGAACTGCCTGGCATTGATGTTGTAGTCGAGCCAAAACGACTTTACGAATTTACCGGCAATATGGCTCACATGCTTGGATACACACGCGAAATATCACGACAACAGCTTGATAAATCGCCATATTATTTCCCGGGTGATTTAATTGGTCAAACAGGCATAGAAAGAACTTTTGAAAGTGATTTACGAGGCAGGGAAGGAGTTCAGTATGTAGCCGTTAACAAGTTTGGACAGCGGGTTGCCAGTTATAACGACGGAACAAATGATATAGCTGCTAAAAATGGTTTTGACCTTTATCTTGGAATAAATATAAAAATTCAGGAATTAGCAGAAAAATTGCTTGAAGGTAAACACGGCAGTGTTGTAGCCATCAATCCTGAGGACGGCTCAATTATAGCAATGGCAAGTAAGCCGGATTTTAACCCGAGAGATTTTTCCGGTAAAATTCCACCGGGGCTGTACCGCCAGTTAAGTACAGATGAAGGTTCGCCATTGCTTCATAGAGCAATTATGTCCCAATATCCTCCCGGCTCAACATGGAAAATGATGATAGCACTTGCAGCTCTTCAGGAAGGTGTCATTAATGAAAGCAGTAGTATATATTGCGGCGGCGGTTTGCAGTATGGCGGCAGATTCCGTAAATGTCACGGCGCTCATGGAAATGTATCCGTAAGAAGAGCAATTCAGACTTCATGCAATGTATTTTTCTATACTCTGGGTATGAGGCTTGGCTATGAAAAATTTGAAAGATATGGTTATATGTTTGGTTTTGGAATAAAAAGCGGAATTGACCTCCCGCATGAAAACGCAGGTTTACTTCCTACAAAAAGCTGGCTGGAATCGAGGCTCGGAAAAGGCGGTGCATCGGAAGGACGACTCGTAAATTATGGCATCGGTCAGGGTGAAATCCTCGTAACACCGCTTCAAATGGCTACTTATACAGCTACAATTGCAAATGAAGGCGTTTACAATCAGCCTCATGTTGTTACTCATATCAGAAATAATATCTCAAATCGTAAAGAACCTTTGAATTATAAATTTGAACAACTTCCTATTGACAATAAATATTTTAAAATTGTCAAAGACGGGATGTTTGATGTTGTAAATCTTGAGGGCGGTACTGCTTCTGCTGCAAGACTGCCTGATATTCAGGTATGCGGCAAAACCGGTACTGCAGAGAATCCTCACGGACAGGACCACGCATGGTTTGTGTCTTTTGCGCCGAGAGAAAATCCAAAGATTGCACTTTGTGTATTTGTTGAAAATGCAGGATTCGGCGGAGCTATCGCTGCACCTATTGCCCATAAAATACTGGATGTATTTTTTCACCCCGAAAAGTACGATGAATATATGGGAATATTAAAACCTAAAATTAAAAAAGATTCTATAAATGTAAAAATTGATTCTGTAATTGCCGGTGATTAGTTTAAGAGAGTAGAAATAAAAAGTCATTTTATTTTGATATAAATAAAATGTGCTGTAAATACTCATTATCCATGATTGGCAGTATAGTTGATTTTTCATATTTATTTACAGAATCAATCCCCAAAAAACTTAATTTCAGAACTTTAATTAAAATGCTGTTTCTTTCGTCTATATAAAAATAGAATTTTTAAAAGGCTGAAATCAGGAAGTATGGATACGTTACCAATAAATAAATTTAGAAATTTTTGTATAATTGCACATATTGACCATGGCAAATCAACTCTTGCCGACAGATTGCTTGAATTTACCGGCAGGGTTACAGCCCGTGAGATGGTCACAAATCAAATTCTTGATGATAATCCCTTAGAGCAGGAAAGAGGCATTACAATTAAGCTGCATGCCATTCAAATGAATTATATAGCTGATGACGGAGAAGAATACATCCTCAATCTTATAGATACTCCCGGACATGTTGACTTTACTTACGAAGTTTCGCGTTCTCTTGCGGCTTGCGAAGGTGCATTGCTTGTGGTTGATGCCACTCAGGGTATCGAAGCACAGACAATAAGCAATCTTTACCTTGCTATTGGAAATGACCTTGAAATAATTCCTGTTATTAATAAAATTGACCTCCCATCAGCACAGACAACCTTAGAGGATGTTAAGCATCAGGTTATGGAATTACTGGGTTCGAAGGATGAAGAGATAATTTACGCCTCTGCCAAGACAGGAATCGGAATAAAAGAAATATTAGAAGCTATAGTCAAAAAAGTACCTGCACCAAAGGGTGACCCGAATGCACCGCTGAAAGCTCTGATTTATGATTCTGTCTATGATGCATACCGAGGTGTTATCGTGAATGTAAGGGTGTTCGAAGGTACTCTCCATGAGAACGAAAAAGTCTTATTCATGATGTCAGGTAAAGTTTACGAAACTGAAGAAGTTGGTATTCTTTACATGACCCGCCAAAGGACAAAAGTACTAAAGGCAGGAGGTGTCGGATATTTTACGGCAAGTATCCGCGACCTTCACGATACAAAAGCCGGCGATACCGTTACACACGATAAAAACCGCTGTGATAAGGCAATTGAAGGATTTAAAGTGGTAAAACCGATGGTATTCTCCGGTATTTATCCTGCCGATGCCGACGATTTTGAGGATTTACGCGAAGCACTTTCAAAACTTGTTTTAAACGACTCAGCTATTACTTTTGAACCTGAATCCTCAACTGCACTCGGCTTTGGATTCCGCTGCGGATTCCTTGGTCTGCTGCATATGGAAATTGTTCAGGAAAGATTGGAACGTGAATTTAATCAGACAATTGTAACAACAGTACCTAATGTAAGATATAAAGTTATCAAAACTAATGGTACCGAAGTGTACATAGAGAATCCTGCAGAATTACCCAAACTGTCAGAAGTTGTTGAAATTCAGGAGCCTTTCATAAAGGCGCAGACCCTGACACCAAACGATTACGTCGGTAATATAATGAAACTCTGCATGGACAGACGCGGCATTCTTACTAACCAGACATATCTTTCGGAAACACGTGTTGACCTGCATTGGGAGCTTCCTCTTGCCGAAGTGGTATTCGACTTTTATGATAAATTAAAGTCTTTGACCCGCGGATATGCTTCTCTTGATTATGAGTTTTACGAATACCGTAAGGGTGATTTGGTTAAGTTAGACATTCTGCTGAACGGTGACCCCGTTGATGCTTTTTCTTCCATTATCCACAGGAATAAATCTTATGACTGGGGAAAGAAATTATGTGATAAGCTGAAAGAGTTAATTCCGAGACAAATGTTTGAAGTAGTAATTCAGGCATCAATCGGTGCGAAGATTATTGCCCGTACAACTGTAAAAGCTATGAGAAAAAATGTTACCGCTAAATGTTACGGCGGTGATATTTCACGTAAACGTAAATTACTCGAGAAACAAAAAGAGGGTAAGAAACGTATGAAACAAGTAGGTAACATTGAAATTCCGCAGGAAGCATTTCTTGCAGTTTTAAGCATTGATTAATTTAATTGTAAAATAGAGGATTTATGAGTGATAAGCCGTCTTTCAGCTTTGCCGATTTGCTGAAGAAAAAGAAAAAAGAAGTAAAGAAGCCCGAAACTGCCATGGACCAGACGATTTCGTGGATTAAGACAATTCTGGGAGCAATAATAGTTGTTATGTTTATTAACGGTGCTGCAATTGCATCTTTTGTAGTACCAACCGGTTCGATGGAGAAGACGGTAATGACGGGTGATTTTCTATTTGTAAATAAATTCATCTACGGACCGACTACTCCTCAATTGATTCCTTTTCTGAATATTCCGCTTAAATTTTATAAATTTCCCGGTATTAAAGAGCCTGAAAGGAATGATGTAATTGTATTTATTTATCCGGGTGACCGTGATGAGGCTGAACCTGCTGAATTTGTATATTATCTGAAAAGATGTGTAGCTACAGCCGGTGATACACTTGAGATAGTGAACAAAAAACTTATTGTGAACGGCAAGGAACAGAAATTACCTGAGCATGGGCTTTACGACAGAAGTCTCCCAATTTATCCGGGAGATAAACAGCGGACATTTCCGGCAGGAATGAATTATAACCGCGATAACTACGGACCAATCAGAATTCCCAAAAAGGGAGACAAAATTCAAATCAATCCACAAAACATCAGACAGTGGGATGTATTTTTAACCCGTGAAGGACATGAAGTTACATCAACTTCAACAAATGTATATCTTGATGGAAAAATAGTGACTGAATATACTGTAAACCGAGACTACTGCTTTGCAATGGGTGATAACCGCGATAATAGTCTGGACAGCCGTTACTGGGGATTTGTTCCTTTTGATAACGTAGTCGGTACACCAATTGTGGTTTATTGGTCATGGGATACAAATATACCAATTGCAAAATTCTTTGACAAACTTTCTTCGGTCAGATTATCAAGAATCGGTACTTTGATTAATTAGTAATGTATAATGAAAGTTCAAAAAAAGACACTTCAATAGCGGAAATTTTTCAGGACATCAACTTCCGTTCCGTTATTGAAGTGTCTTTCATAATTATTGCAATTGTTCTTTTTTTAAAATCTTTTGTTTTGGAATTCTACAGGGTAGAATCAGGTTCTATGGAGCCTGAACTATACAAAGGAGATATTGTAATTGTCAGCAGAATTGCCTACTTTTTGGGACTCCCTACAAGATTTCCATTGACAGGTACAAACACCGGTGCTGATAAAAGAATATATTACCGCCATCCCAAACTTGGAGACATAGTAATTATTGATGCAGCAGTAGCCCCAAATTTATCGGCTTCAAACTTCATAATAAAAAGAATTGTCGGATTACCCGGAGATACTGTCATAATTAGTAAGTCGGAAAATTTAAAGCGATATCACCTGAAAAGAAATTCTATTGCTTCTGCCGGCGAATCTTTTATCATTCCAAAATCCGAAGACGTCATCCGCATCAATGAAAGCAACTTCTCCGTATTCGAATCCATTTTAAAAAATGAGGGCTTAGACGGCAAAAAACTGTTAGATTCATTCAGAGTAAAGAAATCGTATAATACAAAATACAAATTTAAAAATAACTACTATTTTGTTCAGGGTGATAATACAATGAACAGTTTGGATTCAAGGGCTTTCGGATTAATTCCCGAAAAAGCAATTATCGGCAGAGCAGTAATATTGCTGGTATCGGGAAATGTTAAAAATCAAAAAAGCCGCCATTTAAGAATATTATAAATCTGTTTAATATTTAACAACAAGTAATCCGCGATTGATAATTCGTTTGTAAGGCAATCATCCCACGGCTTAAGCCGTGGGTTGATTAGTTTTAGAGGTTTGGGTTGATTTTACTCAACTCAGTCTGAATCAACGCGAAATTTGCTTTAATCGCAAGCAAACGTTCTCCTCGCATAGCATGTGAATCATGTGCAAAATTATTATCTACAATAGTCGGCATAGGAATATACCTATAAATTAGTTAAACATAATAGTAAAAAACACAATTAATAARMWAKMWMWTMTMATSMAMSRKRMMRMWMAKWYMAWMYWCRRRAMARMWCWYAKMMWCYWYKKRWMARMWMAWMKMMWMMACKRRAAARMWMAYRMMRWGRYAYTTKWKAMAMWYKYSAYSMWAWWWSAKRWAMARRMGRKKAWAWTTKAKAWRWWRGMSAYKWTAWWTGWKWMRRASRYSWWKAWATWKGATWRWARKKYSMKKMKRTWSKRMWWWWWCAAMWMRKRRRWKMYYMYWYMAWMMRCRRKMWWSCKYAKRYYMYMCAMSSKWMRGMWSRTWWMATCMWYKRKRRWKMYMRTRRYKRGRYWMTTTTKMYACTWWYMRSSCAMWMMYWSGKASWWRAKRKYAAWWWKKARMTSWWARMCMMTYWMWMWRWRYYSRWCAYYYAWAAMTMRKAWYKWARWKYCMRWYRKKTRWRYTKTWTMAAYTAWTMSKWTWMKYMTMWAAMASYWWYYKYYSSWRKKMTCMAYAWYYTTSKRAAGKTWWWWTYWWTTAWRRWWMYASWGRTWRRAWTRKWWWWYWAYTWAYMRRRMAYWYSKKMKKWGYTGAYWWMARWTWKSRWMWMRWMWCYYAWYMSKSMAAAYTCAWMWCYSRARWCWMAYRAMWWRAAGMYRAMTAWRTWWRTTRWRYAAAYTRYTSCTRWTRSKRTWYWAMRMWTKMWRMTKMWRWWWKMAAWWKWTTWKWAMRSTTRTWWTWWAKTWWAWAAYKAYAKRWWRAAAWKSWMARWMAWTTWTSWWRMAWATRKKWYYWRMYRAYTMWMRAWWWMGTMARRYMKMWKMWKMRRKYMWRTWMWMWYMYSRAGWMAWWYKAAATAAATCAATTATTGAATAAGCGAAAAATTACATTCATAACTTAAAAATTCAAATCACTTTAAATATATAAAAATTATGAGTTTCTTTGAACAAAAGATTAAATTAAAAGAAAAAAATGCCGCTGTCAGTTATTATGATATAGGTCATGACGTAGCTCCGGTTATCATTTTCATTCATGGATTTCCTTTTAATAAGTCAATGTGGGATTTGCAATTATCCACCTTAAAAGATAAATACCGCATAATTGCTTATGATGTTCGCGGGCATGGGGATTCCGATGCGGGTGATAAGCAGTTTTCAATTGACCTTTTTGCAAATGATTTGATATTTATAATGGATGAACTGAAAATTGCTAAAGCTACTGTCTGCGGTTTATCTATGGGCGGGTATATTGCAATTAATGCTGCTATTAGCCATCCCGTGCGATTTGATTCTTTAATATTATGTGATACAACCTGCACTGCCGATTCACCCAAGATATTAGACAAACGAATGAAGTCAATCGAGAGCATTAAGAAATACGGTGTAGAAAAATATGCCGATGAAAGTTTGAAAAATTTATTTGCCGTTGAATCATTCACTTCAAGAGAGGCGGAAATCAGAGTAGTAAGGGATATGATAATCAATACTTCCGAAAAAACTATCTGTGATACATTGACAGCACTTGCTAACCGCAAAGATACATGCGGCGGATTATCAGCCATTAAAATACCTGTAATGTTTATGGTTGGAAAATATGACGAAATCACACCGCCGGACGCATCAAGATTTATGAAGGACCAAATTAACGGTTCAATTTTAAATATTATTGAACATGCCGGTCATATCAGTAATGTCGAGAATTCATTTGAATTCAATTTTCATCTTAAGAAGTTTATTGCTTCAGTTTACAAAAAAGAATTAATAAAAGAGGAATTAGTATGAAATTACTTACAAGAGAACTTATTCAGGAATTGCTGTCAGTAAACAAAGCACCATGTCTTTCACTTTATATGCCGACTCACCGCAGACATCCTGAAAAAGCACAGAATGTTACAAGATTTAAGAATCTTGTAAAAGAACTTGAAGAATCACTTCTGCGAAAATATTCTGCAGCAGATGTGCAGAAATATCTCGAGCCTTTTGAATCACTTTCCAATGACAATAGTTTTTGGAATTATTCATTAGAAGGGCTGGCTGTTTTTGGTTCTGATGATATATTTAGAAAAGTATCTTTACAGACACCGGTTGAAGAGTTGGCAATAGCAGCCGACAGTTTCCATACAAAACCGCTTAGACAATATCTGCAGTCAACAGACCGCTATCATGTATTGGGATTAACCCGGCATGAAGTAAGGCTATTTGAAGGTAACAGGCATTCGCTTGTTGAGATTGAACTTACTGCTGAAGTAGCCCAAAACATGATAGATGCACTTGGCGATGAATTGACCGAAAAACATTCATCTGTTGAATCTTATGGCGGTACAGGAACAGACAGCGTCAGTATGCACCACGGTCATGGCGGTAAAAAGGAAGAAACTGACAAAGATGCAGAACATTTTTTTCGTTTGGTTGCCGGCGAAATTTACGAATATTATTCTAAACCGACAGGTTTACCGCTTATACTTGCGGCACTGCCCGAACACCACAACCTTTTTCAAAAAGTAAGCAAAAATCCAATGCTGCTGCCAAATGGAATTGCAGTAAATCCTGAATCAATTTCAAATGACAAACTAATGAGTATGGCTTGGGAAATCATGGAACCGGAATATATGCTGAAACTTGATAAATTGGGTGAAAGATTTGAGCAGGCTAAAGCAAACGGCAAGGGCAGCGACGATATGAAGGAAGTTGCAATTGCTGCTGTAGAAGGAAGGGTTGATACGTTAATTATCGAGGCTGACAGAATGATTGCTGCAAGAATAACAAATTTAGTAACCGGTAATGTTCAAAAAAGAGATTTGGATAATCCCAAGGTTGATGACCTGCTCGACGATATGGGAGAATTGGTAATGAAAATGGGCGGGTATGTAACCGTTTTTCCGGTTGAAAAAATGCCTTCCCAAAACGGTCTTGCAGCAATTTTCCGTTACTAAATCATTTTTTGAAAGGACAATTTTTCAAACTTAATCAAAAAAATAATAATGAAGATTCAATTTAATGCAGATAAGAATATCACAATCAGCGAAGAACTCAGAACTTCGTTAACTGCTAAAATGTCAGATGAACTAAGCAGATTTGACAATCATGTATCTCGTTTGGAAGTTCATCTTTCAGACGAGGATGGAAAAAAAGACACACTAAACGACAAACGTTGTATGATAGAAGCCCGGATAGAAGGCTTGCAGCCGATTGCAGTAACAAATAATGCAGTTTCTGTTGAACAGGCTGTAGCAGGAGCGATTGACAAGATAAAGTCTTCGCTGAATACAATTACGGGACGCTTAAAAAATCATTGAAATCAAGTAAAGAAATTATGGAAAAGAAAAAACTTACAACGGCAGGCGGCAGACCCTATTACGAGTTTGAAAACTCATTATCGGCAGGCAGACGCGGACCAATCCTGATTGAGGATTATTTGCTTCATGAAGATATGGCACATTTCAACCGTGAAAGAATTCCTGAAAGGGTTGTTCATGCAAAAGGAGCCGGAGCTTTCGGTTCCTTTACTGTTACTCACGATATAACCGGTTATACAAAGGCAAAAATATTTTCTGAAATCGGTAAACAGACAAGAATGTTTGCCAGATTTTCACAGGTGGGCGGTGAGAAAGGAAGTGCTGACAGTGAACGCGACCCACGGGGATTTGCACTTAAGTTTTATACAGAAGACGGTAACTGGGATTTGGTTGGAAACAATACACCGGTATTTTTCATAAAAGACCCTAAAAAGTTTTCTCACTTTATTCATACACAGAAACGTGACCCAAGAACAAATTGCAAAAGTCCGACAATGATGTGGGATTTTTTCAGTTTAAATCCTGAAAGTCTTCATCAGGTATTGATTCTAATGAGTGACCGCGGAACGCCGGCATCATACCGCAATATGCACGGATTTGGCAGTCATACATTTTCATTCTTTAATATAAACAATGAAAAAATTTGGGTAAAATTCCATTTAGTTACATTACAGGGTATCAAAAACTTCACGGGTAAAGAAGCTTTAGAAATGCGTGGAATAGACCCTGACCAGGCTCAAAGGGATTTAGTTGAAGCTATTGATAAAAAAGATTTCCCTAAGTGGGCTATGAAAATACAGGTGATGACCGATAAGCAGGCTAAAAGCTTTAAGTTTAATCCATTTGATATCACGAAAGTATGGAGTCATAAGGAATACCCGCTGATTGATGTCGGTATTATGGAATTGAATGAAATACCGGAAAATTATTACCGTGATGTCGAGCAGTCGGCATTTGCACCTGCAAATATTGTTGATGGTATTGGTTTTTCACACGACAAATTATTACAGGGACGTTTGCTTTCTTATCCTGATGCACATAGATACCGGTTAGGAGTAAACTATGAGCAGCTTCCTGTTAATAAATGTCCTTATACAGTTTCCAATTATCAGCGGGACGGGCTTATGCAGACAAGTGATAATGGAGGTTCAAATCCAAATTACCGTCCCAATAGTTTTGATGACATAGTAGCAGACGAAAGTTATAAACAGGCGGCTATCCGATTAGATTCTGATGTAGCCGACTGGTTTGACCGTAATGAGAATGATGATGACCACTATACCCAGCCCGGAATTTTATATCGTGAAGCAATGAATGAGCATGACAGAATAAATCTGGTAAGTAACATTGCAGACTCCATGAAGGGTATTTCCGGTGATAAAAAGGATGAAATTATTAACCGGCAATTGTTACATTTTTCACTTGTTGATATTCAATTAGCAATGTTGGTAGCAAAAGAGATGGGAGTTACTTTTGATGAAAAAGGCAGCCATCATACCAATGCAGAGCCATTGAATATATTAAATGAAAAATCAATTTAATTTTTTGTCATTTTTTTAAAAGTCGAAAAGGAGAAATATTATGAATATGAAAAGAATGTTTGGAGGGTTACTGACAGTCCTCGGGATAGTTGGTATTATTTATGCGGCAGTAATATTTGCTAATAGTTCAAGTAGTGCCAACACAATTAAGCAGCTTATTATTTACGGTGTAATCGGGATTATTTTCTTTGTTGCCGGTATTGGACTCATACGTACAACAAAAGATGAATCTTAAGTGGCTGTTGAAAAAGTATTTTAAAGATAGACAAGCAAGGATGCTTGTACTACTAAGTTATTTAAAATAAAGTAGGTCAAACATCCTTGTTTGACTTGAGATTTGGAAACTTTGACTTTTTCAACAGAATCTTAGAGTATTAGAATAGAATTGAACTGTATGTAAATTTGTTTAGATAATTGCAATTTCAAATTTGTTTCTGAAAGGTGGAAAAATGAATAAGATAGTTGATAAAACAAAGCCGGTCATAGAAAGGTCAGAATTTATAGAGGTTGAGCCTAATGTTCGACTTCATATAACTGATGCCGGTGAGGGCAGACCAATTGTATTGTTACCGGGCTGGCCCCTTAGTGATAAAATGTATGAGTATCAATATAATCACCTGATGAATGAAAATTTTCGGGTAATTGCAATTACTCTCAGAGGTTTCGGTGAATCTGACAAGCCGTACGGGGAATATGATTATGATGTCCACGCATTGGATATTCTGAAGGTATTAAGCACGTTAAATATAAAAGACGCAGTTTTGGGTGGTTTTTCAATGGGTGGAGCAATAGCAATACGGTTTGTATCCGAATATAATACAACGCAGGTATCTAAACTTGCATTGTTTGGCGCAGCAGCACCGATATGGACACAACGGGATGATTTTCCATATAATCTGCCGATGAGTGCTGTAGATGATTTAATTAATTTAAACAATACAGACCGACCGCAACTTTTAGCTGATTTTGCAAAGATTTTTTCTGCCGAAGAAAATTCTTTAAATGAAGGAATTGCAAATTGGTTGAATGAGATTTGTATGAGTGCTTCCTCTTATGCGACTTCACGATGTTTAATGGCTTTAAGAGATACTGATTTAAGGCTTGATATGGCTGAAATTAAAATGCCTGTATTGATTCTACACGGGAAAAAAGATAAAATTTGTTCGTTTGCACTTGCCGAACAGATGGCAGCAAGGCTTTGGGATTCGCAACTCATTGCTTTTGAGGAAAGCGGGCACAGTCTTTTTCTGGAAGAAACTCACAAGTTTAATACAGAACTTGTTAAATTCTCAAAAGAAACAAATAAAATCCGAATTTTGGAAACCGAAAAATCAGTTTTTAAAGCAGCATATTAATTTGAATAGCAAAAAAATTAATAATAATCTGATATTACAATTGAAATGTGTGAAAAGTATAACTAATTTATTAGATTATGTAACACATATTTTAAAGCATAGTCTTACCTTTGTATTGTAAGTTGGTCTAATTATGTGCGGAGTTTGTCAAGATGGAAATTTTAAAGTATCAAACTTTAGATAAAAAGATTGAATCAGGTTCTGTTGTTTAAATCGCCTAAGTCTTTTGAATAATAGATATTGAAGATAGTACAAAGAACATAGTTTATACAATTAAATTAAAATTTAAAAGTCAATAATTGAGAATATTTTTTTAACTATACAAAACTTATAAGTTAGTTATTTTAAAAAATTTACAAAATATGAATAAAATCATAACACTAAGTGCTGAAAAGGCTGAAAGAGATTCTGAAGCTATACTAAAAAAGCCTCAAAAGGCAGAACCACGAAAAAATGTTTTTAAAGAATTCTTCATTACAGTTTCGAATTTCTTTCTTTTTACAGTGAGATTTTTTGCAGAAGCATTTAAATTCCCTATTGAATTTAACGAATTGATGAGACAATCTTATATAATCGGCTACAAATCATTTCCCCTGGTCGGTATAACCGGATTTATTATTGGATTGGTATTGACCATCCAATCACGTCCGACACTTGCTGATTTCGGTGCAGAATCATGGCTGCCGGCGATGATTTCGGTATCACTGATAAGAGAAATAAGTCCTGTCTTAACTGCACTGATATGCGCCGGTAAGATAGGTTCCGGTATTGGAGCCGAACTTGCTTCAATGAAAGTAACAGAACAAATTGATGCAATGGAAGTATCAGGAATTAATCCTTTCAAATATTTAATTGTAACGAGAGTACTTTCTACTACAATTATGCTGCCTGTATTAACAGTTTTTAGTAATTTAATTGCAATGTACGGCTCGTTTGTAGGTGTCAACATTAAGGGTGAAGTAACCTATCAGTTATTTATGGCACAGGCATTATCCAGCTTGCAATTTTCAGATTTAATTTCATCAATTCTGAAGACAGTTTTCTTTGGTATGGCAATTGGATTGATAGCTACTTTTAACGGATATAACTCAAACAAGGGTACAGAAGGTGTTGGTGCTGCGGCGAATGCTTCAGTAGTTCAGGCATCATTAATGGTATTCATTATTGATGTTATTGCTGTTCAGATTTCAAGTTTATTTTTATGAGAATTTATGGAAACCGGAATTAAAAATATTACAGACCCAGGTAAAAAGCAGCAAAATGAAATTGTTGTTGAAATCAAAGATATAAAAAAATCATTCGGCAGTAATGAGGTTCTGAAGGATATCAGTTTTAATCTCATTAAGGGTGAAAATTTAGTAGTTCTGGGTAAATCCGGCAGTGGAAAATCAGTTTTGATAAAGTGTATTGTTGCATTACTCGAGCCCGATGAAGGTGATATTATAGTATTCGGAAAGGATATATTTAGCTTGAAAAACAAAGAACTTAATTTAATGAGAAAAAAAATCGGCTTTTTGTTTCAAAGCGGTGCATTATACGACTCAATGTCTGTGAGGGAAAATCTTGCTTTTCCGCTGAGAGATTCTAAAGGTATTTCTAAAGATGAAATCAACAAATTGATTGAGGAAGCTCTTGAAGATGTTGGTCTTGCTGATACTATTGATAAAATGCCGTCAGAACTTTCAGGTGGTATGCGTAAACGGTTAGGTCTTGCACGAACCTTGATACTTAAACCTGAAATTATTCTGTACGACGAGCCGACTACCGGACTCGACCCGATAACATCCAAAGAAATTAGTGAACTGATTTTAAAAGTGCAGAAAGAACATAACACTACATCAGTCATTATTACTCATGATATTGCCTGTGCAAAACTTACAGCAAACAGAATTATAGTTTTTAAAGATGGTGTGATATCAACTGAAGGTACATTTGAAGAATTAGAAAAATCTGAAGACGAATGGGTTCGTTCTTTTTTTGAATAAAATATTAAGGTATGAAAATGAAAAAGGATTCAATAAATAAAATTAAACTGGGAATATTTGTTGCTCTCGGTATAGCAATTTTTGCAGCGGGTATTTTTTTTATCGGTGAAACCAGAAAATTGTTCAGCACTACATTTAGAGTAAGTGCTTTGTTTATAGATGTTGGTGGTTTGCAGGTTGGTAATAACGTCAGATTTGCAGGTATTAATGTCGGTTCAATTGAAGGGATTCAGATTATTTCAGATTCAACTGTAAAAGTAGATATAATTATTGATGAGAGTACACGAAAGTTCATAAAAAAGGATTCCAAAGCAACTATTGGATCAGAGGGTATGATGGGTAATAAACTAATTGTCATTACTCCCGGTTCAGTAGATTCTCCAATTGTTGAGAACAATGACAGGATAGGTACTACAATACCTGTTAACTTTGATGAAATGATTGGGACGTTGAAAGTTACAGGTGATAATGCTGCAAAGATAACAGGTGATATAGCTGCTATGTTAGATGATGTTCGTGCGGGTAAAGGTACAGCCGGGAAAGTACTTTATGATAAATCGTTTGCTAGAAATTTAGATAATATATTAGTCAATTTGGATGAAGGAACTGCCGGTTTAAAGAATACTTTTAATCCTGAATTTTCTGAAAATGTTAATGAGTCAATGGCAAAAGTAAATGATATATTAGCTAATGTATCTGAAAGTTCTGATGAATTAAAGGAACTTATGGTTGAGGCTAAGGGTAGCTGGCTGCTTGGAAGCTTTTTTGGCGGGAGTTCTGATGAAGATGATGCCGCGAAGTTGAAAAAAGAAGAAGAGAAAAAAGCTAATTTATTCAAGAAAGAAGAAGAGAAAGAGCTGAAACTGCTGCAAAAAGAACTGGATGCCAATGAAAAGCTTCTAAATAATAAGACTCAATCAAAAGAAGTACTTCCGGCTGACAAGAAAAAAATGAAAGAAGATGAAATAAAGAGATTAAAAAGAGTAAAAGAAATTTATGATGCAGAAGTGTTGAGAGAAAAACAGGAGAAGAAAGCACTTGAAGAAATGGAAAAACTAAAAAATGATTCATTGAATAAGAAATAATCAATTACAGCATTTTGTAATTTCTGAATTTTTAAGTTTTGTTAAGTTCAATTGAATGATTGTATTATTTATAAGCTGAATATAATTTACCAAATTGCCGTCAAATTTATTTTACAGTGATTAATTTTTGACTCCATTTTCCATATTTAAATATGTATAATAATTTAATAGATGAGGTGAACACCATTTTAAAAATTTCCTTATCGTGTACGACTTATTATTAATCCATTTTGGAAAATTGTTTTATTAACTAACCGGAGATTCCGTTATGACTGAAATTAAAATTGAAAAGAAAAAGCCGATTATGGTGTGGATCGTTTTAGCAATCGCAGTAATTGCATTGCTAATATATTTTCTGGGATATTATAATGACAACAAAGAGAATTATGACACTAAGACTACAGAAAATATAACTGAACAACCTACAGACCTAATCAATGTCAAGGAAAATAACAGTATTGTTGCAGCTTATATTAACTTTGTCGAGTACGACAAAAATAATATGAATCTGGAACACGATTATACCCACGAAGCTCTTTTAAAATTAACTGAAGCAGTTCAGGCAATGGCAAATGAAACCGGCGTTGATGTTAAGACTGATATTGATAAAGTGAAAGAATATGCTGATAGAATTCAAGATGATGCTTATGCAACTACTCATGCTAACGACATTAGAAAAGCTGCCGATATTTTAACAAATGCATTAAGAAATTTGCAGCAGGCTAAATATCCGGGATTAGCAAATGATGTTAATGATTTGAAAAACGCATCCGAGTCAATTAACCCTGATGTGCTTGCACTTGATCAGAAAGATGCTATTAAATCTTTCTTTAGAAAAGCCTCCGACCTGTTAAAAAAAATGAATTAAGAATTTTCTCAATTAAAGGATTTGAAATTATGTCAGACAACAACAAAAATCTATATTATTTAGATGAATTATCCGACTATCAGGTTGCCTCCGATTATTGCGATGTCATAGGCTGGGAGGTTATAGATGCTAATAACCGCGCTATAGGTAAAGTTGACAGGCTTCTTGTTAATAAGAAAACAGAACGTGTCGTTTACCTGGATGTGGAAGTAGATACAACTTTAATAGAAGATGAACATAATACTTATCAGGTTCCGGTAAGTGAAGGTGTTCATGAGTTTTTGAATGAGGATGGGGAGGATCATCTTATAATACCTATCGGAATGGCAAGTTTGGATGAGGAAAATGAAAGAGTATTGACAAATCAAATTGATTATTCAACTTTTGCTAAAACAAGCCGCTTCAAAAAAGGTACGGATATTAACTCTGAATACGAATTAAAAGTGTTACGTCAGTATAGCGGTGATAATGCAATTGACAATGATACTTATGACGACCGTTTTTATGACCGTAAGGAATTTGAGAATTATTGGAACCGTAAAGAAGACAAATAATTTTCGAATAATATTCAAAAACCTTTCCTCTGCAATTTGCTTAGGAAAGGTTTTGCTTTATTAGTCTGTAAGATCAGAAACCTGATGCACTAACCTAAAATACAATAGTCAGTCATATTGATTAGTAAAATGTATTTTCGCGAATAAGTGTTTTTTGAATGTCATTAGTTATGAATTTCTGATTTAATGATAACTTAACTCTTTTATTTAAAATAATTTTAACTTTATCCCCTTTACACACATACAATTTGTACAAAATTTAAAAAACTTATTATAAAATGGCAGACGACAATAAAATTATCTTTTCGATGGTTGGATTAAGTAAAGTTTTCCCTCCTAATAAACGTGTTTTGAATAACATATATCTCTCTTTTTATTATGGTGCAAAAATCGGCATCATAGGTCTTAACGGTTCAGGTAAATCAACTCTTCTAAAAATCATTGCAGGGCTTGACCATTCTACTGAAGGCAGTGTTGTTTTTGCCCCGGGTTATACTGTCGGGCATTTGTCTCAGGACCCGGTACTTGATAAAAATGCAACTGTTAAGGATGTTGTTTCGCAGGGTGTGCAGGAAGTTGTGGACTTACTGAAAGAATACGAAGACATTTCAGCTAAATTTGCAGAACCTATGGAAGATGATGAAATGCAGAAAGTCATCAACCGGCAGGGGGAACTCTTAGATTTAATCGAGCGTCACGGCGGCTGGGAACTTGACAATAAGTTAGAGCGGGCTATGGATGCTCTACGCTGCCCGGACGGTGATACTCCGATTAATATCCTTTCCGGCGGTGAGCGCCGCAGAGTAGCTCTTTGCAGACTGCTTCTGAGCGAGCCTGATGTACTACTTCTCGATGAGCCTACCAATCACCTTGATGCAGAATCAATCCAGTGGCTTGAGGAACATTTGCGTCAGTACAAGGGAACAGTGATTGCAATCACCCACGACAGATACTTCCTTGATAATGTAGCAGGCTGGATACTCGAACTCGACCGCGGCGAAGGAATCCCTTGGAAAGGAAATTATTCTTCATGGTTAGAGCAGAAATCAAAACGTCTTGAAGAAGAAGGCAAGCAGGATGAAAAACGCAAAAAGACTCTCGAGCGTGAACTGGAATGGGTCAGAATGTCGCCTCGTGCGCGTCAGGCAAAATCCAAAGCAAGATTATCATCTTATGAAAAAATGCTCGACGAGGACGTAAAACAGAAAGAGGAAAAATTGGAGATATTTATTCCTAATGGTCCTCGTCTCGGCAGTAATGTCATCAATGCAGAAAATATTTCTAAGTCTTACGGTGATAAAATCTTATTTGAGAATCTCAGTTTTGCTCTGCCACCTGCAGGTATTGTCGGAATAATAGGTCCGAACGGTGCAGGAAAGACTACACTTTTCCAACTGATTATGGGAATGGTAAAATCTGATTCCGGTGAGTTTTCAATAGGGGAGACAGTCAGAATTTCTTATGTTGACCAGCTTCATTCGAGTATTGATATGGAAAAAACAGTTTTTGAGCAGATTACCGGCGGTGTTGAGACTTTGCTTCTTGGAGGCAGGACAATTAACTCAAGAGCTTATGTTGCGAAATTTAATTTTACCGGTCCCGACCAGCAGAAAAAATGTGCCGTGCTTTCCGGCGGTGAGAGAAACCGTCTCCAGCTTGCCGAGACGCTGAAGGGTGAAGGAAATGTTATTCTTCTTGATGAGCCGACGAATGATATTGATATAAATACACTCCGGGCATTGGAAGAAGGTCTTGAGAATTTTGCCGGATGTGCGGTAATTATCTCCCACGACAGGTGGTTTCTTGACAGGGTAGCCACACATATACTTGCTTTTGAAGGTGATTCGCAGGTTTATTTCTTCGAGGGTGGCTACACCGATTACGAAGAAAAYAWWWARWAARRRSTYKKYRAYRRMRRASYSCWYRKWMYWRAWTWCWAKWRSWTKWWWRWTTWWKWYATTYMKTWMWSRWTTRGMAMAGRWTTMWRTWRRTWWTKTWKKWARAGWMMARYWTYMYWYMGRKKTAAATTATACTAATATTACTTTTGATAGAACAAATAATTTTGATTTTCTATCTGGTATTTACGAAATTTACGGTTCATTCCCAATCAAAAATAACTGGAATGTGATTGTAATAATTCCATATTCAACTTATTCTATGGATTCCAGGAGTGAAAGCGCTTTGGGTAATTTAACCGCAGGATTCAAATATAATTCTGAAACACAAAAACCGTTAATTTTTAGAGGATTACTGTCATTGCCAACAATCAGCAGGAATGAAAGAGATATTGCCGAAATAAGTATAGCTGATTTCTGGAACTTTCCACACCATTTATGGGGTGGTATTTTTGCTGACCTTGAGATAGAGAAAAGATACTATAACAGTAATGGACTGTATTTTGGATTTGGGTTTGGCAATTACTTATTAATTCCAACCGGTGATAATAACGGAGATGCCGAAGACTTTGTAAAATACTTCGTAAAAGGCGGGTATGAGAGAATGAATTCTATTGGTTTTGATGCTTCTATTAAAGGAATGTATTTTTTAACAAGTGATAATGATTTTGAAGATAGTTTTGTTCACATGTTGAATATCGGTATAAGTTATAAGTCGGAATTATTCAATCCAAGACTATTTTTCGTATTGCCTGTTGGTGAAAATTACTCAGATATGATTGATAATCTAATCGGCATTGAATTAGTTTTTAATATCAGGTAATAAAAATTAATATGATGAGCCGTAACAGCAAAGTACGGCTCATCATGAATACTTAGAAATCGAATAAAAATTGCAAAGGTTTGAAATAATATCTGATTATCAATTATCAATTTGTCTTGAACACTGATTGACATGATTAAATGAATGACTATGATTAAATATGTCCGGTAACTTGAATGTGCCGGACGTTTTAGTAAGGTTAGATTTTCACTAATATTTTCTTTTTATCAAAATAATATGCTCATTGAATTGTTTAATATTATGATTAATGCTGTATTTCAAAAACATTAGTAATATTAATTTATTTATGCATAAATCATTTTGTACTTTTGAATTTTTCAAATTGGAAATAAATGAAATTTCTTAAATATTTAGAAAGCAAAAACAGGGTGCTGCTTTATTCACTGCTAAAGCTTTTACTCAGAACCAAGCAGACAGATGTACCGGTTAAAACGGATAAAATTAAAAAAATACTCATTACACGTTATGATGCTATCGGAGATTTAATTATTACCATTCCTGCAATCCGCATTATCAAAAAGAATTTCCCCGATGTACAGATTGACATAATTGCTTCAAACCGAAATGTTATGATAGCCGAGAATGAGCCGTCTATTACCAATGTTTATATTTATGACGGGACTCTGACATCATTACGCAAACTGAAGAAATTAAAAAAGCAGCATTATGATATTATTCTAAGTTTTGTATTTAACAACAAAACAAAAGCCGGATTTATAAGTAAAATTTCAGCTAATCGCGGCACAATCCTTTGTACGGATATGGAAATTAAAAGGAAGGATTTATACTCAGCATTCTTCAATTCACAGATAAATCTTGACGATATACGGGATAAAATGACAATGCTCGAAATTTTATGCCGGATGTCGTCTAGAATTTTTGGCTTTGAGTTTTCTGCCGGCGATATTAACAAAAAATTAATAATTGATGGCTATAATCTGCAAAAAGTAAAAGATTTTTCCGATTCGATAGATAATCAGAAATATTTTGTTTATAACATTTCATCAGGAAATCCATACAGAACGCTTTCAACTGAGAAAAACACGGAAATCATCAAATCAATTCTAAATTTCGGTTATAAAATAGTTGTAATATCTGACAAACAGGATTCATCAAAAGCAGAAGATATTATCAATAATATAAACTCGCCTGTCTGCTGCCGCTACCGGACTGAATCAATAAATGATGTCATCGCATTAATAAAAAGTTCTTCAATTGTATTTACTCCCGATACTTCGGTTGTCCATATTGCATCGGCATTCGATATACCGGCATTTATTGTTTATTCATCACTGGCATCCTTCATAACCGAATGGCTGCCGTACAACAGTAAATACGAAGTGATGATGAGTGAAAGAAACCAGCCGGTTGAGCAGATTCCAACATCGGAAATAATCAGCAGATTGACAGGTTTTGTTAAGAGTGTAGATAGTACCAAATTATTATAAAACGCTTCTCACTGCTGATATTAAAAATCATCTTGTTTATTATGATTTATTATCTTATTTTTGAGTGTATTCACTTATTAATTTGGCAATGTAATGAAAAGAAAAACCGACAGTGCTGATTCTATAGGAAGAGTAATTCAGTGGATAGCCCGCTCATTCTCAATCCTTGCAATATTCGTGATATTAATATTTGTTGTAGGTGAAGGATTTAATCCTTTTAAATTTACTTCAGAGGAACTTCTGTTATCAATTTTCTTTCCTGTTTTTACTTTAATCGGGTTAATAGTAGCATGGAAATATGAACTCATAGGCGGACTTATTTCTGTCGCCGGGCTGGTACTTTTTTATATTTTCCATCAAATAATCTCTCAGGATTTTCCGGAAGGCTGGGCTTTTTTGGTATTTACAGCACCTGCTTTTCTGTTTATCCTGTATGCAGCTTTACATAAAAATCTACGGACGCAGTAGCCGATTGAGAATGTGAAGAATATATATCTTACGACATATTGAAAATTTACTAATCAAGTATATTTAACAGAAAAGGACAATTGATTTTTGTGTCTCCCCCCGCCGCTCTGCCACGAGCAGGGGGGGGGATTTTAATATCGTAAATAATAGCTTTATGTGGGTCAGAAATTCTAAAGTTTAAAAATATTTAAAAAAAATAAACTTGCATATCAAAAATATTTATTATGTTTGAATTAAGAAACGAACCAAAAAAGAAATTTAATATAGATTTGACTGAGAAATAGAAGCCGCCTAAACAGCGGGTTGTTGAATAAATAAAAGGATTTTAATATGTATAATTATTTTTGTTGCCCCCCGCCGAAAACGGGCACATTTTCAATTCCCTCAGTTGTAATAACTGACGGAACAGAAAGTAAATTCAGAAAAAAAGAAAATTATAATTACTAAAAAGGAATATTCAAATGAAAAAATATCTATTAGCAATACTTCTATCAAGTTTGATGATGATATTCGGTTGTGGAAAAGATGACGATGAAAATTCTCTTACTGCACCTACAACAGATGGGAAAGGTACTTTATCTTTCCTTTTGAATGGTGAAGTTTGGAGACCCCAGAGTAGCTCTGATTTCCCCTTTTCTACATCTTCTCATAGAATGTTGCAATTAGTAACAGAATATGATTCAAGCAAGAATAAAACTAACGACTTATTTAATATTGAAATTGAGGCAGGAAATAACCATAAAAATCAAGGGTTTAGGTTAAATATAGATTCTATATTATATGAAGGAAAATATAGAATCAAAGAGGTTGTATTTACATATAATGATAAAATCAAAAAATATGGGTATTACAAATTAGTGGATTCAATATCGAATTCAAATTTTGTGAACATAACAAAAATTCACCGTGATTATATACAGTATGTTGAGGGTGAATATACTTGGGGACATTATACAATGGATTCTTATGTAAGTGGCACATTTGAAATGACATTAAAAAATATGAACGGAGATTCAGTTGTGATAACTGATGGAAGGTTTGATTTGAAGAATCAAGAATATACCAATTATTAATTTATTATTTTATTTTTCTCCCCCGCTGCTCTGCCACGAGCGGCGGGGAGGGAATTTGAGCAGAATCAGAGTTTATACTGCTGAATTATTTATCCAAAAACTCTCTTATTGAGTCTATCACCAAATCACAATCCGAATTTGTCAGGTGGTCGCCCATCGGGAGACTCAGAAGCTCGGAATCATAGCGTACTGCCTTCATATAAGAAGTGTCCTGCTCAATATACTCATAAGCTTTTAACTTCGGCAGACTGACAGGATAATGTATTCCTGTTTCAATACCTGATATTTTCAGATGCTCCATCAGCAAATCACGCTGGGGATGTCTGACGACAAATAGGTGAAAAACATGATATGTGTTTGGCATAATTAATGGCAGTACAGGCAATTCATAATCCCGCAAAGAATTTATATAATAATTTGCGGCTTCGTGACGGATACGGTTCCATTTGTCAAGATGGAAAAGCTTTACAAGCAAAACGGCTGCATTAATTCCATCGAGCCTTGAATTTCTGCCCTCTATCTCGTGATGATATTTGACTTTAGAACCATGATTGGCAATAAGTCTGCATCTCTCAGCCAACTCATCATCATTGGTAACAATGGCTCCGGCATCTCCGTACGCTCCGAGATTTTTTCCCGGGTAGAAACTAAAGCAGGCTATATCACCTAAAGTGCCGGCTTTTGCTCCAAGGTATTCGGCACCGTGTGCCTGAGCGCAGTCTTCAATCACTTTCAGATTATGTTTTTTTGCTATTTGGAGTATTTTGACCATACTGCATGGCTGCCCGTACAGATGTACCGGCATTATTGCAGATGTATTGTCATTAATTTGATTTTCAAGGTCATCTGTGTCCATCGTGTAATATTCATTATGGTCGCAGAACCTAACCTTCAGACCTGCTCTCGTTACAGCTTCCGATGAGGCGATGAATGAATTAGCAGGAACGATTACCTCGCTGCCCTTGGGTAAGTTCAGTGCTTCCAGTGCTATTTCCAGAGCATCAGTGCCGTTTCCTACTCCTATACAGTGTTTAACATCAATGTAAGCGGCATAAGCTTCTTCAAATTCCTTTGCATATTTACCGCCTGCAAAAGCCGTGTCGTTAATTACTGAATTAATGCCGTTTGTAATCTCTCCCTTTATGGAAAGATACTGCTTTTTTAAATCCAAAAATTTTACCATAACTTCACTTCATTATTTTATTATTTTATTATGTATTTTTATCAGCATTTCATTGCTTATATTATTATAAGATTTTAAATAAACTACAGAATCCGACATACCTGATATCTCCATACCCATTTCGGAAGAAATTTCATAAATCTGCGGTGTTAATGCTTTTAAATCACTCCCGACTAACGCAATTAGACTGCAATTCCTGACAGTAATACTTTCAGCAAATTTACTTTCAAGAAATAAATGCGGATTATTTCGGAAATACAATACGGCAGAATTTTCTTCAGCAGAACTGTAAACAGCATTACATTTTCCGCTATCGGCGATATTTAAGATTTTCTGCATAAGCACCCATGAGGATATAACGGATTCTGCTGTGAAGCTGAGTTCAAAACAATCATTAATCCTGATTACAGAATGAACACAATATGTCGAATTAACCAAATCATTACTAATAAGTGTTCCCGGCGATTCGGGATTAAATGTATTAAGTACTCTGACTGAAATATTGCTTGATACGGCTGGTTTAATTGTATCCGGATGAAGCACCTTCGCACCCAGATAGGATAAAGTCCTTATCTCGGATGATGTCATAGTTTTAATCGTTACAGCCTCGGTTACTATTCTGGGGTCTGCCGACAAAACGCCGTCAACATCTGTCCAAATTTGGATTTCATCTACATCTATACCGTTATGTTTAAGCATTTTACCCATTAGTGCCGCCGAATAATCGGAACCGCCGCGACCGATAGTTGTAGTCCTGCCTTTGTTGTCAGATGCGATGAAACCCTGAGATATAATAATCTTTTCCGATTTAAAAATTTCGGAATATCTGCTCAAAGCAGCAGAAGATAAATCAAAGTTTATACCGGCGTTTGTAAAATTAGAATCTGTCTTAATAATGTTACGGATATCAAACCAAACCGATTTGATTTTCAGATGTTCAAGGTATGATGAGAAAATTGTTGTAGAAAGCAGTTCACCGCATGACTGAACAGAATCAATATTCTGTGGTGTCAGCTCTCCAAGCGTGTTAAAGGCGGTCAATTTATCGGTTAATTCTGCAAAAATGTCATTAATTGTGCTGACTTCCTTAACAGGAGCAGAGTCGATCAAATCGTTAAGTATGGATAGATGCAGCAGTCTGAGTTTTTTGATTATATTTAATGATTGAGGCAGTTCACTGACGGATAAACCGGCAGCCTCAAGCAGAGAATCAGTTACGCCCGATACCGCCGACAAAAGTACCAGACATTTTTTTTCTCCGGTGAGTTTGATACACTCAAGAACCTGCTTCATGGCGGAGGCATTCATAACCGAAGTACCTCCGAATTTAAGAATTATCAATTTATAACCTAAAAATCAATGAATGTTGCAAGATATTCAGCTTCTTTCAGATGTACCAATATCTCATCGTTAACAAGTGCTTGAATACCCTTTTTGGCTTCAACTAATTCAATTTTATGTTTGTATGCAAAATGCCAGACATCAATCGGGTTCATTGAAATCTCAATTGCAAGCAGCTGCGGAACAGTCAGTGATTCCTTGTTTAAAAACCTTGTCTTGGATGATTCGGTAAATATTTCGGATTCATTTTCTGAAAGATGCTGAGGAGAAAAATAGTAATTGTCGTTATTCAGCAAATCGCAAATAGGGTAGCCGCGATAACCGTTTTTAATCATTAAAGGTAAAAATATAAGCGATACGATATATGGCTCGTTAATTTCATCATTCCATAAATCTTCCCAAACCGGTGCATCGTTTACTTTCACCCATTCAAAGAATTTTATTTCCGATTCGGGTAATTTGAAAAGGGTTGATTTAGGAAAATAGTTTAGAATAATATTTGCCTGGTCGTAAGTGATATCATCAAATATTTCTTTTGGAATATTCAGAATCTGCTCTGATAAAACCTGCAGTTGGCACCATTTATTTATTTTAGAATCTGTCATCTTATTTCAATTTGTCAATTCATAATATTCAAAAATAAAATCATTATTCGAGATATTAAAATTATAACGCTAATTTCTCCGATTTAATGAACAAAAGTGTAACAATAATTATTTCAGGATGAGGGAATTTGTAAAGATTCTGCCGAATTAAAGGAATAAGACAAAAATGTCAAATTAGTTTAAAACATAAATAATAGTAGTAAAAAAATCTTTTTTGTTGAATATTTTTTATGATTAAACTGACAAATGAAGAAAATCCCCCTAACCCCCTTGAAAAGGGGGAATTCAGTTTCCCCCTTTTCAAGAGGGTTAGGGGGATTTTGAATGTTAGAAGCAAATGAAATACATGTATAATTTACAGAATTTAAAATATCCTGCAGTGTAGTGACACATTTTCAATTAAAAAATTCAATCAGTTCTCTTGTTAATATTTTCTTATCTACTTTTGCATAAGGATGTTTTGTATCTTTCAGCACTAAAAATCTTCCATGCTGCAAATTTCTGTATGCCAGCAGACTTTCATCCATCGTAACCATACTATCCTCTTCACCGACTGCAATTGTCACATTATTTGTAATTTTATTCAAATCCAGCATCGAAAAAGGTTGATTATCACCAAGCTGAATCATCATTCGGGAGGTTTTAAGCAGCAAATCTTTCCATTTTTCTCCATGCAGAGTTTTTAATTCATCGGCATATTTCGGCACCTTTTGAAGAATCGTGTCAGGAGCAAGCATTTTGGCTTCAATTGCTGACGAATTCGGATTCCAGTCAAATTTTGTAGCAAGTGTAAAAATTGCTGCGGTTTTTCCGGAATATTTTAAAGCATAGTTCAGAGCAATATAACCGCCCATACTGTAACCGAAAATATATGCACCGGAAAGATTATTCTCATTAATATAATTGTCGAGCTGCCGCGTAAATAAATCTATACTGATATCGCCGTCATACTGTTCTGCATTGCCGTGATTTGCAAAATCAAATCTGTGAATGTTAAAATTTACATCAAGGATTGACGATATTTCATCAAATTGCTTCGACGCACCCAAAGCACCATGTAACAAAATTAGATTTTTCATTCTGATATCTTTAAAAACTTATTAATAATATTATTTGACGAACAAATAATAATTTTTGATAAGAATAATTCAGTTATTAATAACTATCAGCCTGATGAAAAAACTTTTGGGAAAGTCATTCTGAGGCGACATTAAAAAATTTTAACTAATAATGGAATGACAAAAAAGTGTTAATTTTGTATAGTTGTAAGAACGTGATCGGCAC
>JAVSMQ010000001.1:1488026-1571909 GCA_032027125.1 Kapaibacterium sp. (SeqCode) | reverse complement strand
GAAATAATCAGCAAAAAAGTGATTTTTAGAGATATAAAAGGCGAAAGAAATATTAATTTACTTTGCAGGTGAGACATCCAAGCGAAGTCAAAGGGAATATGAATTAATTTTCCACCCCCTAACCCCCGCCGGCGGGGGACAAATACCAAATCAAATCCTCATTTAAAAAAATATGGAAAGTGACTAATGATAAAATAGAGATTATTTTGAAATAATTGGGCAAAAATTACACAAAAAATATTATTTTATTTAAAGAACCGTCATAATATTGAGTTTGATAAGTTTTTCAAATATAAATACTTGCATAATTTCTTTTTTTTACATATTTTTATATGTCTTGTTTTTGCTATCAGGGGATTTAAAATGAGAAAATATGTTTACTTTGTTTTACTGTTGATTTTATCGGCAGTAAATACTAATGCCCAATCATTGGTTCTATTTGATTTGGATGCGTCAAATTTCCCTACAATCAGAGCAAAATTCTATGTATATGATAAAGACGGGTATCAGATTACCGGTTTTTCAAATTCTGATTTCAAAATTTCGGAAAATGGCAAACTTCGAACCGTAACTCAGGTTTCCTGTCCTGTGATAAGTCCTGCAGCAGCGGTTTCGAGCGTGCTGGTTATGGATGCATCCGGCTCGATGGGCGGATTGAATATCGGTCTTGCAAAAATCGGTGCTGCCTCATATATCAACGGTATAAGAAATAATCTTTCGGAGACTGCAATCTCAGTCTTTGATGACGGTAATTATCTCATAAGTCCTTTTATTACCGACAGGCAAAAATTATTGAAAGCGGTTGATGAAATTTATTATAACAAATACGGATTTACCGATTATAATGCTGCCTTATTGATGCCGTTAGCAGGAGGGCTGGTTCTGACAAGAAGTGCAAAATACAAAAAAATCATTGTTTTCTTATCAGACGGCAAGCCGACAACTACACCAAATACCGCACAAATTATTGAAACAGCATTACAACAGGAAGTTAAGATTTATTCTGTTGCAATCGGAATGGGTATTGAAAAAAATATGCAGGAAATAGCAATCAAAACAGGCGGAAAATGGTTCCATAATATCAAAACCGAGCAGCAGGCAAAAGATATATATAAACAAATTCTGGAAGAATCACAGGGCGAAGATGCTTACTGCACGATTGAATGGCAAAGTGAAGTTACCTGCACACCGGTTAATACTCTGGTTACTGTTGATGAAATGAAATACGGCACCACAACTAATTTGAGCTATCAGTCAAATCCAAACTCTGTTGCACGTCTTGATATTAAACCCTCATCTATTAAATTTGATAATGCAGCTCCCGGTAAAGTGAGAGATACTACAATCAATATTACAGCAACAAATGCAAAATTTACCGTATCAAATATTATAAGTTCAAATAATGCTTTTTCTATCACTCCGAAAAGTTTTGTACTTAATCCCGGAGAAACTAAAGCATTGACAGTTAGTTTTTTGCCTGTTGACAGCAGTTATACTTATGGTGATTTTGATGTTGTTACCGATTTATGCCCTGGAAAGATATTTGTAAGCGGAGGTTTCCCCGGCAAATCGCCGCCAAAACCAAGCCTGAAGCTGACTCATCCCAACGGAGGTGAAATATTCGTTGCAGGCTCGGATACTGCAATAACATGGACAGGAATAATTCCTTCGGACACTGTTGTACTGGATTACAGTTATGATAAAGGCAGAAACTGGAACATAATCACAAATGATGCATTCGGATTGAAATATAACTGGAAAAATATTCCCAAACCGGCAAGCGATAGTTGTTTAGTGAGAGTTACCCAAAAAAGTACAGCCGGATTTGCCGATAAAGTCTATACCGGCGGCGGTAATGCTTATGACAGGGGAACTCGTACAGTAGCAGATAACGCCGGAAATGTATATGTGACAGGAACATTTAAGAATACTTTAACTTTTGACAATTCAACAATATCTGTCACCGCATTTTCGCAATATTTCGTTGTGAAATACAATTCTGCAGGAAATGTTGTTTGGGTGCGCTCCGGTGGCTCCGGTTACAGCAATGATATATCCAGTGATATAGAATTGGACAGTAAAGGAAATGTTTACATTACAGGAAATATAAGAGTAGGACGTACTATAGTAGCTTTCATATCCAAATATGACCCAAACGGAACACTTTTATGGACAAAAACAACTTCAAGTCTATCTTCTACTTATGCTTATGCAACAGGCATAACAGTTGATTATAATGGTAATCCCTCGATTACAGGCTCATTTTATGGAACAGCCGTATTCGGTATTTTAAGTGAGATTACAAGCAAGGGTGATGAAGATATATTTGTTGCCAGATATAATACAAACGGTGATTTAATCTGGGTGACAAGTGCGGGAGGTCCGGGTGTTGATAAAGCAAGAGATATCTCGTGTGATGCAATGGGTAATTTATACGTGACCGGTGATTTTACACTATCTGCAACATTTGGAAACCAAACTTTAACAAGTCAGGGTGAAGAAGATATATTTTATTTAAAGTATGATGAATTTTCAAATCTCCAGTTTGCTTACAGCGCCGGGAGCACCGGTTCGGATAAATCTTATTCAATAAGTGCGAAAAGTTACGAAAGTGCAGTTTTTGCAGGCAGCTTTAAAGGTATTGCATCCTTTGGCAGCCAGGCACTTACAAGCAGAGACACCGACTATTTTGTTGCAAAAATTGACAAGTACGGCAATGTGTTATGGGCAAGGAGCGGCGGGAGTGAAACTTCGGACGGTGCTTTTGGTGTTGCGTCAGATACTTACGGTAATATTGCTGTAACAGGATATTTCACAGGCACAGCAGGATTTGGAAGCCAAACTATGGTGAGCAAGGGCGGTAGAGATATTTTTGTTTCAAGGTATGATGAAACCGGAAATTTTGTCTGGGCTCGAAGTGCTGAAAGCCTAAGTGACATTACAGGCTTTGGAATTGATTTCGATAATAACGGCAATGTCGTTGTGACAGGAGAATATCAGGGAGTTACAGATTTTGGAATAAATCAGGTCACTTCACGCGGCGGTTATGATATGTTCCTTTGGAAAATCAAGTTTGACATTTTGCAGTCTGATATATCCGATTCACTCTTTTCGATAGTCGCTCCAAATCCGACAACCCAGAATGTTGATATGAAGCAGGTTCTGGTAGGCAGTTCTAAAGATTCGGTTGTGCAGGCGTATATCAGAAACCCCGGCACATATAAATTCAGGGTGGATTCGATTTATTTCAGAGGAGCGGATGCCGGCAGCTTCGAGATAGTGTCAGGTTTGCCCGTATATGAAATTCTGCCAAATGAGTCTATGTTCGCTGAATTCAGATTCAAACCCCAAAGAGTTGGTCTTCATAATGCCGAGATTGTCATCAATACACAATCGGACGTATTGGTTCAGACAATACGCGGAGAAGGAGTTCAGCCTCAAATCGAGGTTGTCAATAAAATTATTGATTTCGGTATAGTTCAGGTAGGAGATTATAAGGATACAGTTCAGGCTGTCACCGTAAAAAATATTGGTAATGCGACACTTTATATAACTGAAACCAAACATGGTCTGCCAAATGCAGTTGATTTTACCACGTTGTCAGGTGCCGGACCATTTTCGCTGCTACCGGGACAAGTTGCAAAAATGGATTTACGGTTTAATGCAGCAAGCGAAGGAGTAACGGGTGGAACTCTTGAATTTCATTATTCCGGTGCGGGAAGTCCTGCAATTGTTCAGCTTTATGGAGAAGGCTTAGACCTCAGCCCTAAAATTATATCGAATTATGAGCCTGTCAAAGATTTAATTTGTGATTATTCTTCTGCAGGTAAATTGGAATTATCAAATACAGGGATAAATCCTCTCATCATCAGCGATATTGAAATTACGGGAAATGACGCTAATTCATTTACTTTAAACAAATCAGCACCGATTTCGATAGAAAAAGACAGTACGTTCATTATTGATATTATGTTTGTTCCAAAAAACGCAGGACTGAAAACTGCTGAGATAAAGATAACTTCTAATTCTTCAAATCAACCTGAACTGCTTGTGCCTCTTTCAGCATTTAAAGATAGTGTAGCAGTGATTTCTCAGGTACGTTCGTTCAATCTCGGATTCCTATGTCCGGGAGAAAAGCAGGATACAATGCTGACATTAGAAAATGCAGGTACAATCAGAGCAGGTGCTTATCTTACTGCTTCACCGGGTATTATTTTGAATTCTGACGAAGTAATTCTTAATTCCGGTGAAGAAGTTTCCGTCAATTTTACATTTATTGGCAGTACAGTTGAAGGTGCATTTTCCGAAAATATTACAATTATTGATTCAATCTGCGGTTACACTTATACTGTAAATATTACCGGAACAGTAACAATACCAAAATTCAATGCACCGGATATAACAATAAGAACATTTATCGGACAACCTAAATTCGGTATCATTACATTATATAACACCGGATTAACTGACCTGTTCATATTGAACGAACCTGTACTTGCAGCACCTTTTGAATTTGTCGGCGGTCAGTTGCCGATTAAAGTACCTGCATTGGACAGTATAAAGATTTCAGTTAAATTTACGCCTCCTTCAATCGGTGAATTGCAGACATCCGTTAAATTTAATATTGAACCCTGCGCCCGGGAATTGACAGTCAATATTTTTACTAATACAGAAGCGGCAGGTGCTTTTATTGAAATTCCTGATGTTTCTGCTTATGCAGGCGACATTATCGAAATTCCAATTATATTGAAGAATGCTGCAAATCTTATAGAATCCGGAGTAACTGGAATTGACCTTGTTATAAAATATAATCCGACACTGCTTGCTCCTCTTGATTATCCTGCAACAGTTATTGATGACAAGACTGCCCGGATTAATATGGTAATATTAAAACCTCTCGAAACCGGACAAATTGCAAAAATCAAATTTAAAGCAGGTCTCGGAAATGCAGAATCATGTCCGGTCGTTATTTCTGATGCCCGTTCACTTGGATATGGTGCATCAGTAATTACACAAAACGGTTCGTTTACTCTTCTCGGAATATGCAGGGATGGTGGAACAAGATTAGTAAATCCTACCGGCACGGCTGGGATTGTGAGCATTAGCCCAAATCCATCAGATATAGATTTGAAGGTGTCGTTAAATTTAATCGAGAAAGGATTTACTACCTTAACCGTATATAATTCAACCGGAATATCGTGCAGTCAATTCAGATTCACCGGTGAATCGGGAATGCACTCATTGAATATTGATATTACGGGATTAAGCAGCGGCATTTATTATATTCATTTGCAAACGCCGACAGTAAGCGATATTCGACCATTTATTATAATAAAATAAGGTTTTTTATGAGATTATTGTTTCTTCTTTTAATATTTATAGTTTATTCTTCTGCGGCTTATGCCGTTGAAGACACTTTAAGAAGCAGTTATGGAGTTTTCGGAAATTTCACTTTAAATGCCCACATCGCAGATTTCAGCAGAGTACCCGATTGTCCGAGCTGCTCTCCTGGATACAGACAGGGCAGCGGTACAGGTTTTACTTTAGGCATTTTATATGAGCATCCGATTGATGAGATGTATTCGATAGCAGGACGGCTTAGTTATTATAATATGAGCGGTTTATTGTCAGTAATCGAACCGACTACTATAATTGTAAACGGTCAGCCTGCAGCCGGAGAGTTTGAGCATACATTTGATGCAACACTCAATTCACTTGGGTTTGAGCCGACGATTAGAATTACTCCCGTTGAAAACCTGTTTATTAATGTTGGCTTTCATATTGGAGCATTGCTCACTAAGAATTATTCCCAAAAGGAACAAATCATTAAACCTTCAAATATCGGTACTTTTCTTGATTCGAATGGAGATGACAGTTTCAGCCGTACAAGGAATGAATTCTCCGGAGAACTGAGTAAAGCTGCATCTGTTTATTTCGCTCCGCTTTTGGGAGTATCATACTCTTTACCGCTTAATAAAAATAAATCACTGATTGCAGAACCCGAATTATTTTATGTATTTGGAATTTCTGACATTGTTGACGACCCGTCGGTTAAAGGATGGATTGTACATTCTCTAAGAGTAGGTCTTGCGTTGAAATACTCACCCATGCCTCAGAAAGATAAAATCAGACAAAGAGAAAACATTGAAAAGATTGATACGGTTTATATCGAATCTGAGAACATTGCCGTTAAACAATTCAAAAAGGGTATTGAAAAAGTTGAGAAAGAAACGCTCGAAGACGAAGATTTTATTACCGATATGTCCTATCTGTCCCGAACTGATACGGTCATAACTCCAAAGTTTTTTTCAATTGAAGCATCCATTACCGCAGTTGGTCTGACGCCCGACCTAAAGGAAGTCGCCAAACCGAAATTCATAATTGAGGAATTTTCAACTGCCAGACTACAGCCGCTACTCAATTATGTGTTTTTCGATTCTCTGAGTTCGGATATTAACAGCAGGTATTTCGGATTAAATGCCGCCGGCACCCTCGGCTTTAGTGTTGACTCATTATATGACCTTGATGTAATAAATACATACAGACATCTGCTGAATATTACCGGTAAAAGAATGTCTGATTTCCCAACAGCTAAAATAACACTCACAGGCTGCAACGACGGTGCAGCAGAAAATAATATCAAGGGTTTGTCGCTCACAAGAGCAAATTCTGTGAAGGATTATTTGGTAAATGTATGGAAAATCAATCCCGATAGAATCACTGTTAAATCAAGAAATTTACCCGATAAAGCATCTACACCGATAAATGACCCCGAAAAAGCACAGGAAAACCGAAGAGTTGAAATTGTTTCTGATAATTATGAAATTACAAAACCTGTATTTGCAAGTTTCAGATTACGTACAACAAGCCTTCCGGGTATTAGGTTCAAGCCTGAAGTAAATGCAGAAGCAGGACTGAAAAACTGGGAGATTACAATCACTCAGGACGGACAATTACTTAAGCAATTCAAATTTGATTCGGACAAGCTTCAAAATGCAGATTGGATAATTGCAGATGACCAAAAGAGTATTCCTGTTTTGGACAAACCGCTGAATTATGTTTTGACTGCCGTTGACACAAAAAATCAATCAGCCCGTTCAAAAAGCGGAACTATTGAAATTGAACAGATAACAGTTCAAAAGAAGCGTGAGCAGGGATTAATAGATAAACAGATTGACAATTACAGCCTAATACTCTTTGATTTTGATAAATCCGATGTAAGTTCAGCAAATAAAGAGATTATTAATTTTATTAAAAGCCGGCTAAAGACCGATTCAAAGGTCGAAATCACCGGTTATACAGACCGTACCGGCGAAGCTGATTACAATAAACGTTTATCTGAAAGAAGAGCATCAACGGTGTCTAACGAACTTAAACATTCAGGCAGCACATTTAAGGGCTTAGGAGAGGATATTCTGATTTACGATAACGACTTTCCGGAAGGCAGATTCTACTGCAGAACTATCAATATCAGAGTCGAAAGTGAGGTAAAATGATAAAATTTCACAAACCAAATAAATATTTTTTAAAAATATAATATTAATGTTTTTATTTAACAAAATAATTATTATTTTTGTCTTTGAAATATGCAGATGTTCTGCAATTACTAACATATAAGGAGTTTTTATGCGTAAATCTATTAAAAAGCTTTTTCAGGCTTCATTATTAGCAGTTGTGTTTTTTGTTGCTACACAATCTTATGCTCAACTTCCTGTAAACACACTTGGTATCAGTGCAAGTTTTGCATCACCAAGTAACATGGCAGGGATTATCTACACAATTTCCAATAATATGGAATTTGGTGTTGGAATATTGTTCAATAATGAAAGTTACTCCGTAGAAACTGGTACAGCCGCGGAATCTAGAACTACAATCGGTATTGGGCTTCATGGCTCATACTACCTGTCACACGGTGATGTCAGTCCTTATCTGCAGCTTGGTTTAAATTATACCGGTTACCCGAAAGAAGGTTCGGGACCATCTGAGAAAACCTCGAATGCAATTGACATCAATTTTGCATTCGGCGGTCATGCTTTCGTTGTAAAGAGTTTTGCCGTATGGGGACAGATTGGATTAGGTTATTCAATGTATTCAGAAACTCAAAACTCAAATACTCAAGGCAGAAATAACCTCTATTTATTTACTTCTGCAGTAGGTGCCTCATTTTATTTTAACTAAGTTTCTTTTTTTGATTCTATGATTTTGTCCCGCTTTTTGAAAATGAAATTATTCAAAAAGCGGGATTTTTATTTTTGCAGAATTAACGGAAATATTTGAAATACTGCTACAATTCAATATAATGCGAACCCCTGCTGACTCTGGTTTCCAAAGTTGCAGAAGTTACAGCAATTGCAGTCTGTACTCCGTTACGCAGCTGAATCATTTCTTTGGTCATACGTGCTTTTTGATAAAACTGTTCAACTTCAGTCTGTAAGTGTCGGAGAATTGTTGTTGCTCTTAACAGTCTCTGACGTGTACGTACTAATCCCACATAATTCCACATTGTATTTTTGATTGTCAGCCAATCCTGTCTAATAAGAGCAGGGTCTATATATTCTTCATTGCTCTCCCAAGGGAACAGTTGAGGGAAATACGCATCCTTCCTGTTGTGTTCGGCAGCTTCCTCACCGGCTTTTGCACCCCAGACAATAGATTCAAGCAGAGATGTTGATGCGAGTCTGTTAGCTCCGTGAACGCCGGTACAAGTGACCTCTCCTGCCGCATAAAGCCTCTGCAGTGAAGTTCTGCCTTTTAGACTTACACCGACTCCGCCGCATGAATAATGTGCCGACGGAACGACTGGAATAGGCTCGGATGTCATATCTACACCGCCGTTTATACAATGTTTGTAAATAGTTGGAAAACGGCTTTTAATCCATTCCGGATCTTTGAATGATATATCAAGATATACGCAGGGATGTTCGGTTTCGAGCATAGTTTTATGAATGGCACGTGCCACAATATCACGCGGCGCCAGCGAACCCAGTTCGTGAATGTCATCCATAAATGGTTTGCCTGATTTGTCAATCAGCACGCCGCCCTCACCCCGCACGGCTTCGGATATCAGAAAGCGGTCGTTTTCGTTATAAAAGGTTGTCGGGTGAAATTGTATGTACTGAAGATTAAAGCACCTGGCTCCCGCTCTCCATGCAAGTGCAATACCGTCGCCGGTAGCTTCGGGCGGATTGGTTGTATGAAGATATATCTGCCCGAGCCCACCGAGAGCAAGTATTGTTTCGTTTGCAAGTACAGGAAAGACTTTACCGGCATCATTATTTATCAGATATGCACCGAAACATGCAGGCTTTTCATAAATGTCAAGAGGATTGGCTGAGTGGTGGGAAAGCGTCAGCAAATCCACCACTGTGTGATTAGTGAGTATCTTGATGTTCGGATGCTTTTCGACTTCACGTGAAACTCCTTCATGAATAGAAAGTCCTGTCTTATCCTTTGAGTGGATGATTCGCGGCTCAGAATGTGCACCTTCGGCTGTAAGATGCAGATTGCCTTTATCCGACTTATCAAAGTCAACATTACATCTCTTGAATAAATATTTCTCAACAAATTCAGGACCTTCGTTACATAGCTGGTCAACTGCTTTTTCCCAGGATGATTCATCACCTGCCGACAATATATCCTGTTTTAATTTTTCGGGAGAATCATGAATTCCTTTGTAAATAATTCCACCCTGAGCCCATGGGGTATTACCGGAAATAATGTTTTTTGTTTTTGTTACAATTGTTACTTCGGCACCTTTGTCTGCAGCAGCCAATGCAGCTATACATCCTGCAAGACCAGAGCCGAGAATCAATATTTCAGTTTTTTTCATTTCAATAAATAAATTAATAGTCCAAATAAATTCAATGCGAACTAACAAAAAATTAACGAAATAAAAAAATATATTCAAAAAAAACAAAATTTATGTTGTCATTTAAGCAGAATATTTGATTGGAGGTGTAAAATCTAATACTAAAGTCCTGCTGATTAATCCTCCGTTATTCAATGCTGGACAGATAAGTATTAATGAATAATGTCCGAATCATTGATTAATCCGATTTGAATGATTGAATTGATTATAAATCCGTGGAATTAGTGTCATCAGTTCAATCAGCGATTCTGAATATATTAATGAGTGGTGTTCTTTGGGCATGTAGTTAGTGTTATCTATAATCATAGTATCAACCATCTTAAGAGTCTGTTGATAAACTAATAAAATCTGTCATATTGAGCGAAGTCGAAATATGTCAAGCGCATGAATACTTATTTAGAAGACCCTTCGAGATTGCTCAGGGTGACAAAAAATACTTTTTCAACAGTCTCTTAATACACGGTGAAAGTAAGAAACCTTCTTTTAAAAAGCAGGTAATGAATCCCGATTTTCTCAGTGAAGGTTTATGAGAAATATTTTCGCTCCAATAGTTTAAAAGAATTTCCTGATATAATCATCAGCTTCTTTATTACCCAGTCTCGCCGCTTCCTGCAAATCTTTCAAAGCTCCGTCCTTCATGTCAAGCTGGAGTTTTGTAATCGCACGTTTGAAATATGAATTTGCGTCATTCGAATTTAATTTAACAGCCTCATCGAAATCAATTAAAGCCTTTTTGAATTCTTTGAGATTATAATATGTACTTGCCCTCAAGAGATAGAACTGTGCATTTTTCTGATTAAATTTAATTGCAATATCCAAATCGCTTAATGCCTCCAAAAACGAATTCATATTAAATTTTGCTTCTCCGCGGCTGAAATACTCCTCCGAACTTTTTGGATTAAGTTTTATTGCCATATCGTAATCAGCTATAGCACCCTGCAAATCACCGGTCTTGACCTTTAAAGCCGCCCTGTTATGATAAGCAAAAAACGAGTTCGGCGACAGTTCGATAACTTTATTGAAATCCATAATTGCCTGGGGCAGTTTTCCAAGTTCGTAATTGACAACACCGCGGCGGGTATAGGCAATCTCATCTTTTGGATTGAGCGCAATAGCTTTGTCAAGTTCAATTAGAGCGCCCTTGAAATCCCCGAGCTTCACTTTCTCATTTCCTCGTGCAATTGCATAATTGTCATTATCAATAAATTTTTCAACAATATTCTCAAAATCATCATACTTTGTATTCACAAATTCGGGTATGTTTGCCGCCCTGTTTCTTATCATCAGATTTTCAAGAAGTACGGCAGGTGAGTCATTGCCGTTTTCATCAATATGAGTGATGTAAAGCTGTGTATAAGGTCCTCTGGCTTTAGAACTGAATATCAACCATTTACCGTTTGGCGACCATGAATGCCATGAGTTCATTGTTCCGGCATTATTGCAGTTCATTAGTCTCGGTTTGCCGCCGGAAGCAGGCATTATATAGAGTTTTGCATCGGGCTGGAGCAGCATGAAATTCTCAGCCTGACAAAATACAATCCATTTGCCGTCAGGGGAATATTTGGGGAAAAAGTTGCTCATACCGTTATTTGAAGCACCTAAAAGCGGTTTCGATTCTCCGCCGTTACCACCATTGAAAGGCACCTGATAAATATCGAACTTGTAATCCTGAGTGCCGTCAATAAAATCCTTGGCTAACTCAACCGGAAGTATAGCTTCTTTCGATTGTTCGGCTTCTTTGATATAGTACGCAGGTGCTTTAGTAAACAGTACATTTTTTCCGTCAGGGCTCCATATAGGATTGCTCTGGCAAAACTTTTTGTCATCAGCACCCGGAAGAGAACTGAATTTCTTTGTTTTAGTGTCATAAGTTCCGATTATTCCTTTTATCGGAAAGAACAACTGGGAATAATCCAGACTGTCAATTTTCACAAATATAGAGCGGTCTTTAACAGTACTGAGTACATGTTCTCCGTCGGGTGAAATTTGTGACAGCAGCCCGAAAGTAAATTCGCCGTCTTCACGTTTGTAATCGCTCCAAGTAATAATCTTATCAAAAGTAATGTCAGTATTCTTTGTCAGAGGAGATATGAAATACGAACCTTTGTCGTTTGCGTAATCAATATCCATACTGAATTTTGTCGCATCTTTTGAGAAAGAGTGGCAGTTACCGCAAACCGGAAAATTAGTCAATAGGATTTTCGGCTGGATATAATTCGATACACTTCCCAGTCTCCAACTGATTGTTGAAAGATTCTCGACAGCAAATCCAAACGGAAGAGGCACAGCTCTGAAAAATATCGGCGCTGATACGGAATCCCGTGAGAATTTAATATTGATTTTGCCGCTGTTGAAAATTTTGCCGGATTCCTGGCTGTTGATACTTACCACACTAACATCAGCTTCCTTCCCGAGAGATAATTTCTTAATATTTTCCCAATCTGTTGAGTCAGGTTTCCATTTATTCTCATTGAGAAAATCTGAAGTAAATATATTTTTATCTTCAGTCTGAATCAGAACAATCCATTCATCCATATCGGAATCGGAATCCTCCCAGATAAAAGTCGGTGAGGCAATATCAGCAGGGAATACAGAATTTTCCAATGGATAAGAGATAGTAATATCGCCATTGATTCCTGTTTTCTGCAGGCTGTCTATATAGGCACTTTTAGTATCATCGTCTTTCAAAAAGAACCAATAGATTAATCCGAGTACTAAAATTACACCGACCGATAACCATATATATTTATTCTTCATTTATTTCACTTCTTATTTTCTTTTTAAAACTTATTTCATTTTGATTATTGACTGCATAACAGCCTGAATTATTTGAATTTAAAAAATCAACTGTTTCTTGCTTTCTTCCACCAATTGTAAATTTCTCTGCCGACAAGTTCATATCCTTTTGGTCTCATGTGAGCGTCATACTCCCAATACAGATGATTACCCTTATTTTCCTGTTCAACGATGAAGGGAGTACAGTCAAAAAATGGTATTCCCAGCGATTTACAGCTTTTTTCCATAATTTTTGCATGCAATTGGTATTCCTCACCTGTAAGTGAGATAACTTTCGGGTCAATTGAAAATGCCTGAACATAAGGTATATAATAATCATGCGTCTGGTTCTTGGAAGGTATATACACTAAAAATACTTTTTTCCTTGACTGCTCAATATAATTCTGAATACCGTTCAGATGTTCGGTTATTTTAAATGATAATGGCAATCTTGACAGCAGCATAGAGTATTCATCATAAGCAAAAGGGTTAAACCTGCCATCTTTCATTGCTTTCACAATATCAGGTCTTATCATTGATTCATATTTGCCTGTTTTTTCGGTATTGGACCAGGGGTTACTCGGCGCCGGAGCAGCAGCAAAAAATATAAACGGCGAACTGTGCCACCTTTGAGCAACAGATTTATCACTGAAATAATTTGATAAAACGTTTATAATTCTCGGTATCCATACGCTGTTATATTCAGGAACCAATGGTTTGTCAAAATATTCGGATTTGAATGGATTGGGTGGTAAATCATTGCCGTGCATTATTATTATAACATGGTCAGGACTCAGTACCGGCATCTGGGCTCCAAGCAGCTTTAAATAACTTGAAAAATCAGTTCCGCCGATTCCTAAATTGATTACTTCTAATTGTTTACCTTTGGATATTGATTGCTTTTCGAATGATGCAGGAATTGTTTCGTCGTCTGCTGCAAGAAAACCTTCAGTAAAGCTGTCTCCGATAAATACTATTCTCGGAATTTCAGGGTCAGGTTTAGCAGGGAAATCTTTGCCACGGAAACCGTATATGTTCAAACTAATAAGAGATTCGGCTTTGTCAGGGTCTGATGCCCAGATAAACGAAGCATTTGTCAGATACTTTAATTCAGCCCCGGAATCTCCAAAAAATACCGGAGAATAATCTATCCTGTTAAAATTACTGACTTCCGGAATTGGAAAAACTATCCTGAAAAGCACTTCCTGAAATATAAATAAGCCTGCAAATAATATCAATATCATTAAATATGCAGGAGTTTTGGCTGATTTATTCTCCTCAATCGTTTTTTTAGTATTCATGCTCTAAATTATAAATATTAAAACTAAATTATCTGTTTGTGAATCTAAATAAAATTCAATTTAATAAAAATTAATGACAATTGTGCAAAATTATTAATTGTTTTTTAAGTTATTCAAAATATTTTAAAACTATCAGATAAAACTTTTCGTTCTTTAGTATTGGAATTTTGTTATATTTGAAACTTCCTGACATTGTATAATTTGATTTTATTTTTATTTATGGAAATTAACTGACTATTGATTAAGTAATAATGTTTGTTATGTCAGTCTGAGCGAAGTCGAAGACAAACATAATAACCTGAAATTTAGGCATATCTCGCACTTCGACTTCGCTCAGTGTGACATTATTGTAGAATTAGATTAGGTAAATACTTTTTCAACAAACTTTTATGTACGTTTTCTTTTTTATGTTTTAAAGAAAAATACTTTTGAATATTTCAATTTCAGGTGATTTGTATATTAATTTTTATAGGCTGATGAATTATGATTACGGAAAAATCGCAGCATCATATTTTAGTTAGATTTGTAAGCCGGGACCAGATTAAAGATTCGGGAATGGCTTATGTGCTGATATGTTTATTATTACTCATTTTTACCGGTGCCAAAATATGGCTTGTGATTGGAGTTATACTTCTGCTTATTAATATGACTTATTCATCCTTTTTTTATCATCCGGCGATTTTATGGCTTAGTTTTGCCAATTTTCTCGGTTTGGTGACATCAAAAGTACTACTTACACTTATTTATTTTTTAGTCATTTCTCCGGTAGGGCTGATAAGAAGAATGTTAGGTAAATTGAGTTCGTCTAAGAAATCGAACAAATTCGATTCAATGAAAATTAGTAAATGGAAACAAAACAGTGACAGTGCATTTGTAACAAATAATCATGAATATACAAAAAAAGATTTGATTAATCCTTATTGAGAATAATAGATTAGTGTTTGTTTATTTAAATAAAATGTAATATAATTATAATGGTATCAAAATGGATTTCCTGAAGGATATGATAGGATTTTTGAAAGAGCGGAAAAAACTTTGGCTGATTCCTGCTATTATTATTCTGCTGCTCATCAGTCTGCTGATTGTAGCTACCGGCGGCAGTGCAATTGCTCCGTTTATTTATACATTATTTTAAAAGAAAATGAAAGATATAATACTCGGTATCTCCGCTTATTATCATGATAGTGCTGCGGCTGTTGTAATTGACGGCGATATTGTTGCGGCTGCACAGGAAGAACGGTTCAGCCGAATTAAAAACGACAGCAGTTTCCCGGCTAAAGCAATACTATCGGTTTTGGATATTGCAGGGATAAGTCCCAAGGATGTTACTCTGATAGCATTTTATGAAAAAAATTATATTAAGTTCGAAAGACTTTTGGAGACTTATCATTCGTATGCACCAAAAGGATTAAAAAGTTTTTTGACTGCTATGCCGGTATGGATTAAAGAAAAACTTTTTATGAAAAAGCTGATTTTAGATGAACTTGAAAAAATAGAATTCCAGAGAAGTATCAAATTAGTCTTTTCTGAGCATCATCTGTCACATGCTGCATCCGCATTTTATCCTTCACCTTTCGAATCTGCTGCTATACTGACACTTGACGGTGTTGGTGAATGGACTACTGCTTCAATTTCCAAAGGTACGGGAACGAAAATCACACAATTGAAAACGCTTGAATTTCCGCATTCTGTCGGTCTGCTTTATTCAGCGTTTACATATTACTGCGGTTTTAAGGTGAATGAAGGGGAATATAAACTAATGGGTTTGGCTCCTTATGGTAATCCTAATGATATTCAGACTAAAAAGTTTATAGATGCAATTTATTCAGAATTAGCAGATGTCAGATATGACGGTTCAATTGTACTGAATATGGATTATTTTGATTATCCAGTCGGTCTTACAATGACAAACGACAAAAGGTGGGAAAGTCTGTTTGGGATTCCACGTAAACTCCCGGGGATGCATTTATCGCAGCAGTATGCAAATTTAGCATACGCTATTCAGAAAGTAACTGAAGATATAATTCTCAAAATGGCAAAAACTGCTCATGATATCACCGGATGCGAGAATTTAGTTATGGCAGGTGGTGTTTCGCTTAATAGTGTCGCAAATGGACTGCTGTATAAATCGGGTATATTTAAACAAATCTGGATTCAGCCTGCTTCGGGTGATGCCGGAGGAGCTTTGGGAGCAGCACTTGCGGCATATTATATATTTTGCGAATATGAAAGAATTCCGGAACCTCACAAAGATATGATGAAATCAAGTTTGCTGGGACCTGCTTATGAAAACCTGGAAATCAAGTCCATTTTAGATAAATATCAATATAAATACAAATATATTGAAGACAATAATGAACTTTTTGAAATTGCAGCCGGCTTGATAGATTCAGGTAATGTTGTAGGCTGGTTTAGAGGAAGGATGGAATACGGTCCCCGTGCCCTGGGCAGCAGAAGCTTTCTTGCAGATGCACGTAATCCCGAAATGCAGTCCAAACTCAATTTGAAAATTAAATTTCGAGAAGGATTCAGACCATTCGCACCTGCAGTGCTTGAGGAGGAAGCATCTGAATATTTTGATATTGATATTCCATCACCATATATGCTGCATGTAGTGCCGGTAAGTGAATCCCATAGAAAACCGCTGCCTGACAACTACCTTGAACTGGAACTAATGCCGAGATTGTATATTAACCGCTCAGATATACCATCGGTAACACATCTTGATTACTCCGCCAGAATTCAGACCGTCAGTAAAGAGTCTAACCCTGATTTCCACAGCCTGATTGAGGCTTTTAGAAAATTGACGGGCTGCGCGGTTATTATCAATACAAGTTTTAATGTAAAAGATGAGCCGATTGTATGCTCTCCACTTGATGCATTGACTTGCTTTATGAAAACCGAAACCGATTGTCTTGTGCTCGAAAATTTCCTGATATACAAATCTGAACAAACTATAATAAGTGATGAAACGTTTGAAAAAATTATGACCTGATTAAATGCCGATGCAATTACAAATACAGCAAAATATTGATATTCTAAAATGCCCCTCCTGTTCATCGGAGATGGTTCATCATGCTGATAAATTAATTTGTATCGAAAACCGGCATGAATTTGAAATTGTAAACGGTATTCCTCTTTTGTTTGAAGATGATAAATGTAATGAAAGAAATTTGAATTTAACTCAAAAAACGAAATTATTTTATGAAGAATATCCATTCCCGAACTATGATGATTTTGAAAATCCTGAGTCATTAATTTCAAAAGCAGGGGCTTCGGTTTTTGCAAAACAAATTAATGAAGAATTGCCGTTTAATACAAGAATTCTTGAAGTCGGCTGCGGCACCGGACAGCTTACAAACTATCTTTCTTTATCAAACCGGATTGTAATAGGCACCGACATATCATACAGTTCGCTTGCCCTTGGCAATGATTTTAAAATCAGAAATTCTTTAAAAAGAAGTTCTTTCTATCAAATGAATCTATTTAAACCTGTTTTTAAAGATGAATCTTTTCATACAGTAATATGCAATGGTGTTCTTCATCATACACCTGACCCTTTTAAAGGATTTCAATCAATCGTACAACTTCTAAAGAGAAAAGGCTATATTATAATCGGTCTCTATAATTTATACGGCAGATTGGCTACACACCTGAGAAGAGGTATATTCAATATTACAGGTAACCGGCTGAAAGGTATTGACCCTTATCTGAGGAGAGCAGATGTCGGTGATACAAAAAAGCATGCGTGGTTTATGGACCAATACAAAAATCCTCACGAAACAACTCATACTATGGGTGAAGTTCTGAAATGGTTTGACAGTACCGGTGTTGAATTTGTAACTTCTATTCCGGATTCCTATATTCCAATAGATGAATATAACAACCCGCATCTTTTTTCAAAAACAAGACGCAGTTCATATTTCTCAAGACTTATTTCACAGCTTAGTATGATTTTGAGATTTAGAAATGAAGGCGGCTTTTTTATTATGATTGGCAGGAAGCATTGAGGTGAATTTGTTATGATAAAATTGAATTTAACAGATGATAAAACCAGAGAAATATTTGTTTTTAAACCTATTAACTTAGGAAATTATTATGATGAATTCAAAGATTGTGCCAGACAGTTCAATTCTGTGGAAGGAAATGAAAATCTAAGGATTCTGAAATTAAATGTATTTGTTCAGGCTGACACCACACAGGATTTCAAGAATATTACAATGAATTTATCACAAGTAGTACCGGAACTATTCAGACATTCGGATTTTCCTGTTGCTTATATTGCCCAGCCGCCTGCTGACGGTTCTAAAATTAACATCGAAATTTCTGCAATTAAGCTCAATCCTTCACTTTACAGTTATCAGTATTCTTCAAACGAAACGGGTTCATATTATATACTGCAGATTAATAACAGTCTTGAATTATATGGAACAGTCTCGGATATCGGTAAAAATTCAAATGTTTTTTCGCAGTCGAATACATGTTTAGAGGGTATGAAAAATATCCTGTCTGCTAACGAGCTTAGTCTGCATGATATAGTCCGACAATGGATGTATGTCGGAAGGATTAACGATTTAGTGAATTATGAAAATACAGAAGTTGACAATTATCAGTTGTTCAACAAATCAAGAGCAGATTATTATAAGGCAGTTGAATGGATAAACGGCTATCCTGCAGCGACGGGGATAGGTTTGAATATCGCAGGATGCATAATTGAGTTTATTGCCCGGAAGCAGGGAGGAGAAACGCATATAATTCCTTTACAAAATCCATTGCAGATTGATGCCCACAAATATACTGATAAATATATACCACTAAACAGCAAAATAAACAGCCCAAAATTCGAAAGAGGCAAGGTCGTGCTTGATGATGAGAGATTAGATATATATATTTCAGGCACGGCAGCTATTATCGGCGAAGATTCGGTTGATGCGGATATAAAAAAGCAGACACAAATCACTTTGGATAATATCGCAAAATTATGTTCAATTGAAAATCTTGCTCATCACGGAATAGATGTTGGGAAAAATTTGCCGGAATTCTCTGCAGCAAGAGTTTATATAAAACAAAAAGCTGATTTTTCGGAAGCTGAAGAAATTTGCCGGAATTATTTCGGTAACATCCCGATAATATATGTAGAAGCTGATATTTGCCGTAATGAATTACTGGTTGAGATAGAAGCCGAATTGTCCTGTGCTGCAGCTAAATAAAATTTTCAAAATAGTCTGAACCATTGATTAAACAGATTATTTTGATTTAATTGATTAAAACAAATTCTAATCAATTCAATCATAAAAATCAGGTTCAATCAAAGGGACTGACAAATTTACATCTTTACAAATTTCTCAACCTTATCTCCATTTTATAATTCATCTACAACTTCGACTTTACTCTTTTTCGCGACTGGTTTTCTTTCATAAATCACATAATCGTTATATTTTGACGGACTGTTCTTTGTCCAGATTAATTTACCGAAATCGCAGTATTTTACCATCAAAGCATATAACTCATTTCCCTTTTTAATTTTTGATTCCGAGCAGAAATCCCTCGTAATTTTTTTATTGAAAACGTTGTCAATTTCAGTTTCAAAGGTATTAACCGCAGAATCAAATGTAGCAAGATATTCGGTCGTAACTCCTGCTGCTTCAAGTTCGGATGCATTATTTACAGCTTCGGAATGAACTTGACGGGCAGACGCAAGAAGTATATTATCAGGCATAAGTGTAGGAGTTCCCTTAGTCATCGAACGGTATTTTGCGGAATTTGCCCCAAAAACGGATTTTGCCCTCAAAGAAATACTCCTCATAATGTTTAGAATTGAATTTCTCGCCATATTTTTTAATTCAACAGCATAACTTAATTCATATCTGTAATTATCATCAACCGGCAATGCCTGAAATTCATCAATCATATCAGAAAATGAATCAATATCAGCAGACGCAATAGCATATTGTTCCATTTCCGGCAAATCCCTTTTCATAGCAATAACAATTGTATTGGCTAAAAGTGCCAGTTTACCGTCGGTCATACGGTAATTTCTTAAAATATCCGAATCGACTGCCATAAATAACCCCTCATTTTATGTAAAAAGTACTAAATTTACAATACAATATAAAAAAATATACATTCTAAAATATTATTTAATCGTTGAAAGTATAATTATAACTAACGAAAATATATTTTTAATCATTGAATATATATNTGTGCTTCCGGAAGGTTTTTTATAATATAAAATCAAATGATTCTTTACATCTTCACAAATTTCTCCACCTTATCTCCTATTCTGATGAAATAAACTCCTGCGGGAAGGTGGGAAATATCAATTCGATTGTTACCGTCAATCAGGGATGATTGACCTACTTCTAAGCCCAAAATATCAAAAATTTGTACTTTTCCGAAAGCATTGATGCTTGCCTCATTGTTCAGATTTATATCTATAAAATCGCTTGCGGGGTTGGGGGAAATATTGTAGTTATTCAAAATGTGATTTCTATGGTTTATGGAAGTTGAATTTAAATTTAATTCATAAAGCCCATAAAAATATCCGGCAAATATTGAATTTATTGATTTATTATAAGTTAAAGACCAAATTCCGTTTCCATTTTGTGGTACCGGATAAAATTGTTCAAAAGTTTTATTGATTTTTGAATTTCTTATAATGTACCAAGTTGAATCGGCAGCTAAAATAATATCATCCATCATGCTGCTTGATTCATTGTCTATCAATATCATCTTCTTAATCTTAATAGGAAAAATAATTTCCTCGACTGTTAAACCATTGTTAGAAGATTTATAAATTGATGTATAATTGTTGTTATGATAGCCCGCAAAAATATCACCCAAACTATTTATAACAATTTCAAATGGTGCTGTTTTGGGGAATGAAGTTTCATCCCAATTTTTAGTAACAAAGTTCTTAATGTAAACACCTGTACTCGTCCCAGCTATTATTTGTTCTTCATTATTTTTTTTCAACATTCTTATGTCTTGATTTGCAAAATTTGAATTTTCAACATTCCAAGTTTTACCATCATTTGTACTAAAAAAAATACCTTTAACAGGGCTGCTCATACCAGCACCAGCAAAAAGAGTATCGTATCTTTCAATAAATGTATAAGGCCTAAATTTATATTCATTATATAATTTAACCCACGTTTTTCCGAAATCGTTGCTTTGATAAAAATCATCAGAGTATCGACAAATCAAAATTGAACCATTTTTAGTAACAAAAACTGACATTACATTTCCAAGAATTGGTGTTGCAAACATTACAGGCTTGGTTGAAACTACATTATCATCTAACAAATATACCGAACCGTCGTAATTTCCAATATATAACCTATCGTTATGACTAAATAACTGAGTAACAACTTTCCTTCCAACATTAGTGTTAGTAAATAGCCATTCTTTCCCTCCATTTTGGGTTAAAAATATACCAGAGACATAATCCCCAACAAAGAGATTTCCCTTATTGTTAAAACTTAAAGTATTAATTGTTTCACACTGAAAATCTTTGTTATAATTTACCCACATTTCTTTTTCATTATCATATTTTTGTAAAAGACTGCCAAAAGTTCCAAGCAAAATATCTCCATTTATTGGATCCTGAGCATAACACTTTCCTTTAGGGTAATATAAATTTAATTGTAAACCATTCATTTTGCTTTGCCAAGTATTACCTGTATCAGATGAAAAGTATATTTTATTCCAGGTTGATACCCATAAATTGTTACTATTATCAGTAAAGATTACTCTTGCATCCTTATCATATAAAGTTTCCTTAGTAAAATCAAAAAACGACTCACCATTATTAGTTGATTTCCATATTCCTTTTTTATTTGGTAGAATAAATATTTCACCATTTTTTGTTTTAGTGATATCCCAAATATCCATAAACTCTTTGACGATAAGTTCCCAAGATTCGCCATTATCTCTTGAAATCAGAAAATCTGTATCACCACTGATCACAAAATTACCATTATCTGCTTCAATTATTTTTTTTATTGATTTGAATCCGCTACCTTTCTGAACCCAAGTTTCACCAGAATCACTTGATTTAAATATTTTGCTTTTATCAATTATTGCCCAAATATTATTTTTTCTGTCTTTTAGAAGATACGTGCAAATTGTATTTTTTAAAACAGGGTCGTTTATTTGGCTCCAAGACAAACCGCCATCAGTACTTTTAATTATTCCAGACTTCTCGTTTGATGTTTTAAACGAAAGGTCCGTTCCGGCAAAAATTAGATATTCATCATAAGTGAGAATACTTGTAATCATCATACCATTCGGTTTTGAGTGATATTTCCAATTAAAAGAATAGCAATTTTCACCTGCAAGAATTAAGATTAGTAAAAATATCTTTTTCATTAACTCTCCTACATTTTAAAATAACTTTTTCAAAAATTGTATTTCAATTCTATGTAATGACAATTGAAAAGTCATTTTGTCACATATTTTTTGATTTATTTTTCAAATTTTTCTAAATTAATTTCATTAATTCATTTCATTAATTCATTTTCCAATAGCTTTTTAAATCAATTTGTTTTGATAATAGGGCATCGGAGCTATTTTCGCGAAATGAAAAATTTAAATGAGTTTTTGAATAGTAATTTCAGTCCGGCACTGACTGCTTATTTTGTTAGTAAAGGAAAATACCGCTATCCGAAACATATTGCTTATCTTGATTCGGCATTGCTGAAAGCGGCTTCGGGTAAAATTAAAAGACTGATGATTAATCTGCCGCCGCGTCACGGAAAATCTGAATTGATGTCTAAATATTTCCCTTTCTGGTATCTCGGTAAATTTCCCGACAGACGAATTATTTTAAGTTCTTATGAGTCAACTTATGCTCAAAGCTGGGGCAGGAAAGTCCGCAATCTTGTAAGCGAATTCGGGGAAGAACTGTTCGATGTAAAACTGAGCGACAGTTCATCTGCAGCAGGTTATTTTGAGATTGAAGGTCACGGAGGAAGTATGACCTGTGTCGGTGCCGGTGGTCCGATTACGGGAAAAGGTGCCGATTTGTTCATAATTGACGACCCGATTAAAAATGACGAAGAAGCTAACAGCAGCCATCAGCGGGAAAAATTATGGGATTGGTTCCGCAGTACTGCCTATACGCGTCTTGAGCCGGATGGTATAATGATTATTATGATGACACGCTGGCACGAAGATGACCTATGTGGAAGAATTTTGAGTGAGTTCAGTAATATTGACGAAAAATGGGAAGTAATCACTATCCCTGCAATTGCCGGACTTGACGACCCGCTCGGCAGAATGCAGGGTGAAGCATTATGGGAGAAAAGATTCTCACTCGAAAAGCTGCGAATTATTGAGAAGTCTGTCGGTTCGTACTGGTTCAATTCTCTTTATCAGCAGAATCCTGTATCGGCAGGCGGCGGTATTTTCAAGAAAAAGCATTTCAGATATTTCATCACTACAGGCGGTGATTTTGTACTATTAAACGGTGAAAATCAGAAGTTGGTTAAATCTGCTGACTGTACGTACTGGGCGGCATTAGACCTTGCAATTTCACTTTCATCGAATGCTGATTATACAGTTGCTGTAGTCGTCGCAGTCACACCCGATAATGAATTGCTTATCTGCGATGTAATCCGAAAACATATCGAGCCAAGCGGGCATTTGGATTTAATACGCGATATTTATGAAAAGTATAGACCTGTACTAATCGGAATTGAAAGTGTGCAGTATCAAACGGCACTCGTTCAGTCCGCAGCAATGCAGGGTTTTCCGGTAAAACCGCTGAAGCCGGACAGCGACAAACTGACAAGAGCATTACCAATGGCAGCAAAAATTGAAACCGGAACTGTATATTTTAACCGTGATGCAAACTGGCTGCAGGATTTTGAAAGCGAACTCACCAAATTCCCGAGAGACAAACACGACGACCAGGTGGACGCTCTCAGTTATACCGGACAGTTCCTGAGGCAGGCGAATGTAAATATGCCTATAAGCGGAAGGAAGAACCGGTAAGTTTCATTACTGATTTAATCTAAAATCGGTAATAGAATTTACCGATATAGCAAATTTATTATAAAAATAATTCAAATTATTATTCAAATTAATTATCCAGTAGTTCCTAATTTTCTATTCAACTTTTAAAAAAGTATTAACTTGTTCAAATTCTACTTAGACTGACAAAGTCAATATAATTATTTAATCAATCAACTGTTTAACAAATATAAATCTAATCTTTCATAGATAAAACCTAACATTACAAAAAAATAATTGTAACGTTTAAACATTTTTTGTGTTATTCTAAAATATTTCTGGTAACTAAATTCATATTTAGGTGTATATAAACATTGAATAGATTATTTTTTACAAAAAGGATTTTTTATGATAAGACTTGCAGTTTTTTTGATTCCTCTGATGGGTATATTTTTTGTTTCATGTGCTGATGGTATTGTTTCGGAATGCCCGGCAGAGCAAAAGATTGCCGTAAATGCGACGTTTAGTTCGATTCAGGAGAATGTATTCGGCAAAAGTTGTGCTTTATCGGGCTGTCATACAGGAAGCAATCCTCAATCGGGTTTAAATTTGACTCCCGGAGCCGCATACGCAAATACTGTCAATAAAATAGCTTATGCTGATGTTATGTACATTAAACCCGGCAGTGCTGACGAGAGCTATCTCTTTATGAAAATAAATGCCGAGACATCGGCAATGCCTCCTACCGGCAAATTAAGGCAGGAAGTGATTGATTCAATACGGGTTTGGATAAATAACGGTGCTTTAAATAACTAATTTGTGAGAATATAATGAAAAATTTAATCGTAATAATTATAATTTTAACAGCCGGATTTTTGAATTTGTTATCAAGTGAATATCAGGTTGATAAAAAAGCGAAAAATCTTGTTCGGTTTATTTCAGAAACTCCTGTTGAAGATTTCGACGGGAAAACAAATAAGATTGACGGCTATCTGATTACAGATGGTATTGATAAAATGAAGGGAGCGGAGTTCTATTTCGAGCTTGACCTCGGCAGTTTTGATACAGGTATCGGACTTAGAAACCGCCACATGAGAGAAGATTATCTGGAAACCAAGGAATTTCCCGTAAGCACATTTAAAGGAAATATAACCGAAACGGAAAGAATTTCCGATACAGAGTATAATGTCAAAGTAAGCGGAAAGCTTCTACTTCATGGTGTTACGAAAGATATTACTATCGGTGGTAAAATTTACAAATTATCTGATGGATTCAAACTTAAATCGGATTTTGAAGTTAAATTGACTGATTATAATATAAAAGTGCCCAAATTTATGTTCGTAAGAATTAGCAATGAAATAAAACTTTATCTGGATTTTAATGTTAAATTAGCAGAGTAAACAAAATGAAAATAATAATATGTGTCATCATTACAATAATATCAATACAGAACTTAACTTTTTCTCAGTCAAAATGGAAAAGAGAAGAGCCGTTAACAAATCAGATGAGTTTTTTCAGGTCTCTTGAAGCATTTAGTCTGCCGACAACCGAAACTCTTCAGCAGGGAAATATATATTTCCACATATCCCACAAATTTCTTGTTCCGGTTTCTGCAGGTGCAAGTGAATTATTCGGATTTGACGGCGGCGTTTATATGCGTCTGGCTTTAGGTTACGGAATTACAGATGATATTTTTGCCGTATTCGGAAGAAGTAATCATGACGGAAATTATGACCTTCAGATAAAGGGTAATCTACTTGAAACAGAGGAACTTGGATTCCCTTTAGCTATTGCTGTGAACGGAGGGGCTGCATACAACTCGAAATTTACGGATGAACCTGAAGACAAATCAAAACTCTGGCAGTTTTACGGCAATTTAATATTGAACACAAAATTTGGCAAACTCGGTCTTGGTTTAGTTCCCTCATTTCTCTACAATTCATACATTCCATGCCCTGACTGCCAAACGAGCACAACATTAGGAATGTATGCCCAGTATTTCTTTAATGAGCGCTGGAGTGTAATAGCTGAAGCAAATCCTACATTAAACGGTTGGAGACGCTATTACGATACATATTCTATTGGTGCGGAAATAGAGACAGCCGGTCACTTTTTCAAAGTATTTGTATCGAATAACGTCTATGCAAATATGAGTCAGTACCTTACCGGAGCAGTGAGCGCTTTCGATAAAGGTGATGTTCATATTTGTTTTATAATTACACGTGTACTTTAAATGAGCATATTTGTACTTCATAAAAAGCAGTTGTTGTCAATACATATTACAGAATATTTTAAAGGTAATAATTCTAAAAGGAGGTACCCTAATTGAAATACTGTATATTTTTGTTTGTAACTTTATTAATTGTTTCCTGCACAGAACCCAATGTTTATCATCCGCGTTCAAACTGGAGCTTTTTGGTAACAAAATCAACTGACTCGATAGTTGATACTTTAACTCTTGAAATATTGGACAAACCATGGCAAATTACTCAGCAAAAAATGGAATGGGTCCTCAACGTTTATCATGCCGACAAATCAAGAACCGAAGCAATCATCCAGACCGGAGTCAGTGACCATGACCTCAGTTTCCCGGTTTCACTATTCAAAAAGGATGTGATTTCGCTTCCATCTCCACCCGCAATTGAATATATGAAGTATGTCCGCCTTCTGCCTCCTCCACAGATCCAATATCCTGTTGCAATAGGCAATTCGATTGACTGGAAGAAAAAAGTTCAATCTGGTTCACAGGAATTTGCAGGGGTGGAAGTTACCGGCAGAGTAAGAGTAAAGGACAAAATATATTTTTCCAATCAAACATTAAGTGATTCCTGCTGGGTGCTGGAATCTTATGGTAAAAGTTCCGCAGGAGTTTTTAAAGGAATTTATTATTTCAGCGAAAAATACGGCTTCATATATTTCAAATACGATTTTAAAGATTATTGGGTTGAAATTGTACCTTATGAAGTGATAATGTATAAATGACAAATACCTGGGGTTTTGATATTTGTCCCGCCGGCGTGGAAGATACGTTCTATTATTTTTAAAATAAAACTATATGATTTGTCACTCTGAGCTTGCGAAGAGTCCATGTATTCATTAATGAACAGCCTGAGTTCTTCGCTTCGTTCAGAATGACGAGCTAAATTGTACCGTTTTACATATTAWTRWTTAMKRMAWTMYWTGWWTTTWTTWWTWKSRKWTYRKWYSWGWMYTMMRSKKKYRSKRAKKGSRGYSAMWWTWARTTYRKSKATWKKYKTATCTATGACTGATAAATGCGAAGCTCAACGGGTAATGAAAAATTATAACGAGGCAATAACTGCTAATCCGCTTGCACTGGCATTCGGCATTTTTAATTTAAATTATGAAATGCAGGTCTCGCAGGTAAACTCACTTGTTCTGGGCGCTTCGTATTATCATTACGGTAGCGGTTGGACAGGTTTCAGCATATCAGGTATGTACAAATGGTATTTGTTTCAGGAAAAAGATAAAGCAATCAAGGGTTTTGGATTTGGACCAAGCGTTTCTGTCGGTTATTTAGGCTATCGTGATGATACCTATGACGGTGGTTTGGTTCTTGCAATCGGCGGTGAAGCAAATTACAAATTTATTTTTGATGATTTTGTCCTCGAACCTGTGTTTGGTTTGAACTTTAACGTACTTGACCGAAACGGACTCACTTGGCAGCCATTTTATCTGGGTGTTAATGTCGGCTATGCGTGGTAATTGAGCACCATGGATACAGTACTGTAATTACAAAATAAAACTCCGCGATGGGTCACTCTGAGCCTACGAAGAGTCCAGGGTTTCATTAATTAACAGCCTGGATTCTTCACTTCGTTCAGAATGACCAATCCATGGAGTTTTGTATTTGTCCCCCGCTGGCGGGGGCTGGGGGTGGAAATTAATTCACTGGATTCTTCACCTGAGGCTCCAAAGGACAAATCAAGGAGTTTCAGACTTACCCTTTGACAACTGCCAGCGGCTGAAGCTCAATAATAATATCAACCAAATCAGTCTGGTTTAACATAACTGTTTGGATATCTTTATAAGCTGACGGCGCTTCATCCAAATCTTTTGACGACCGGATGGAATGAATTACGCCTATATCGTCAAGCATTTTGGTTTCTTTTTCAACAGAAAGTTTTTTCTGAGCTTCATGGCGTCCCATTTTGCGACCGGCACCATGTGAGCACGAGGTAAAACTTTCGGTATTTCCTTTTCCTTCTACGATGTACGATTTGCTACCCTGCGAGCCGGGTATGATTCCTATTTCACCCTGCAATGCTCTGGTTGCTCCCTTTCGGTGAATCCAGACTTTCTCACCGAAATGCGACTCTTCGGCAGCGTAATTATGAGGAATATTTATCATTTCTGCAAATTCATCATTACGCGTAACATCGGCAAAAGCTTCCTTAGCTCTTTCCATCATCAGCTTTCTGTTAGCCAGTGCAAATGCGACACAATACTCCATTTCCAGGATATATTTTCTGCCTTCATCGCTATCAAGTTCGAGATAATCAAGCTGCCAGTTTTTGGGAATATCATTTCTTTTTTCCCTCAAGTTTCCTGCAAGTCTGTTGTAATGGTCGGCAACCTGCTTTCCGATATTTCTGCTGCCCGAGTGAATCATTATATATATGAAACCGTCATCACCGCGCTGAAGTTCGATAAAATGATTCCCGCCGCCGAGTGTGCCGACCTGCTTTAGAGCTGATTCATACTCTCTTGCCGATACAGAATCTATACCGAGAATACCGTTATCTTTGGGCATATAATCCGGATTCTGACGTCTTTTTTGATGTTTAAAACCGACAGGAACTGCCTCCCTCACAATTTTCAAAATCTTTTTCAGGTTATCCCTGCTTACAAAATTTGAATTCGTCCTGACCGCACACATACCGCATCCGATATCAACACCTACGGCATTTGGAATGATGACATCTTTTACAGCCAATACACCGCCTATCGGCATACCAAAGCCAACGTGTGCATCGGGCATCAGAGCCACGTGTCTGAAAGTAAACGGAAAATCGGATAAGTTTGCGACCTGACTGAGTGTAGAGCCGTCAATATCATCAAGCCAAAGCTTAACAGGAACTTTACCGGGATTTATCTCTTTTATCATTTATTGCTGCTTGAATATAATTAATCAAATAAATATGACTTATAAAAATGATTTATCTTGTTTAAATATAAAAAATTGATTTGATTTGAAAAAAGAAAGTAGGAAAAAGGGAGAAAATTGGTAAATTTGTATAGTTATTAATTCAAATACCTAAAAAAAGTTTTATATGTTACTCATAACTATACAAAAGTATCATAACGAAATAAAACTGAAAAGAGTAACAACAGTCAGCATTGAGACAGTAAGGATTGTTGAGGAGATGAGAGGATGAAAAAAGAATGTTCCAATTTCATATATGAATTATACGGACTGACAAAAGTTGAAATTAAAATTGTGGTGTGGGAATGGTGATGGAATCACAAGTAGTAGAATATAAAAGTTTGCAAAAAATTAAAACCGGTGAAAAAGGTTTTAAAGAATTGTCAAAAACATGTGTTTGTTTAGCAAATGCTCAAGGTGGTACAATAGTAATTGGATTTGATGATAAAACACAATTACCACCTCAAAATCAGAAAATTGATATAATGGAATTAAATTCAACCCTTGAAAGAATGAGGGGTTTAACTTATGGTGTTGGGATGACAATTTCTGAGATTCTTGTTCATTCAAATGGTAGTGAATATTTTGAAATAAAAATATTCCCTTCTCAAAAAGTAGTCGCAACAACCTCGGATGGAAAAATATACCTTAGAATAGCTGACCATTGTGAACCAATTCAAGGTACTGATTTACAAAGGATAGTAGCAGAAAAAGATGCTTTTCAATGGGAAATTGTAGTGCGGGGAATAACATTGGACTCTATACCTTATGAGCATATTAGCAAAATAGTTAAATTACTACGAGAATCCGACAGGGTTAAAGAAATAGTAAAAGAAAAAAGTGACATAGAGATTTTAGAACATTACAATCTGATTGAAGGTAATAAACTTACTAATCTTGGAGTTTTATGGTTAGGAACTGCAAACCAGAGGAGTAGATTGTCTTACCCGAATACAGTTCAGTATATTGTATATGATTCATTAGATAACAAAACGAGGAAATTAACTTGGGATGATTATGAACTGAATCCTCAAGAGATGCTTTTTTCAATTGAAAAAGAAGCAGTTGAATTAAATTACTCTTATGAATTTCCAGATGGATTATTTCGTAAACAAGTACGACATTACCCCAAAGAAGTTATAAGAGAGCTGCTTGTAAATGCTTTTGCACATAAATCTTATTTAATTTCATCTGATATTTCAATAGAAGTATATAGTGATAGAATGCAAATAACAAGTCCGGGAAGTTTGCCATTGGGCATAACAGATAAAAATATTTTGCACGAAAAACACAGACGTAATCCTCATCTTATCAAACTGATGCACGATTTAAAGTTAATGGAAGCTGAAGGAACCGGATATGATTTAATTTATGAAAAATTGAGTATAGATGCAAAACCTTTCCCAAAAGTTGAATCGGATTTCAACAAAGTATCAGTTACAATTGAATCTCGTATTGTAGATATGAATGCCTTGGCACTAAGTGATTATATATCAAAATATTTTCAACTCACACAAAGAGAGAAAACAGTAATTGGAATTGTAACACGTTCACACAAAATATTGACAACTGAATTAAGTAAAATACTTCAATTACCCGAAGAGGATAGATTAAGAAATTGGTATGGTGGATTACTTGAGAAAGATATTTTGATTGCTTATGGAACAGGAAAAGGGAAATCATTTATTATTAATCCTAAACTGATGTCAGAGTCAAAACTCAATATAAAGCCTTCCTTGAAAACATTAGAACCGTATGTTTTGAAACAATTAATTATTACAGATATTAAAAACTATCCAAACTCTAGAATTAGTGAAATATTTGAAAGGATAAAAGATGTTCCCAAAAAAGAAATTCAAAAAGTAGTTTATAAATTGGTTGAGCAAGATGAATTGAAAAGCTCCGGTTCTAAAACACATAGGAAATATTATTTAACAGAAAAAAAAAGGAATTGAAAAGAAATTCGAAAAAGAAATATATAAGTATTTGATTTTATTAATACTTGTCTTTTCCAAATATATATAAATAAAAAAAGAACTTAACAAAAGAAAGTTCATTTGTAATCCCACCTTGTGATATTTGACGACTAACCACCTAAGGGCACGGGAATATTGTTTAGGATTCCGGTGGTTTGTGCTTTTTCTACGGACATCTAACTCCTCCTGAGTTTTCAGAATTAAATAACTTTTTTTAATTCGTATCATCCTTTACTTATATATGTCATAAGAATGTCAAAAGGGGACAAATTATATTTATTTTTAATAAAATTAAGGGATTAAGACCGAATTCTATATCAATCTTAATCCCCGTGAAATTAATGTTTTAATAAATAACGTTCAACTGCAACACTTAATCTCCGTTTATTCTGAGATTTGGCTTGGGTATTGTTATTTTCGTCCGTAGGTTTTGGCTTTGCAGCAGAGCAATAAAAAATATTACCATTTTCATCTTTTGCTTTACCACAATCAGGATTATAACAATATGTACAACGTTTTGGCGATTCAATTTTATAAGGACTTATAAATAAATCATCATTTTCTGTACTTTTTTCTAATAGGATTGTAAACTTAAACATTGAATCAGGATTTTCATTCCCGGCATTTAGCCAATATTTATTATCATTAAAAATCAATATCTTAGCATATAGAAATTTAATATTTTCATTTTTATCCATATTATGCTCTTTTTCAATCGCCTGTAATAAATCCTGTAAGTCGTGTGTGATTACTGCCGAACCGTTTTTCAATTCGCCGATTTTGATTTGAGCATATATTCCGTTTAAAGGAATAAAAGCAAAAGAAACAATCAGAAGATAAATGAATTTTTTCATTAAAAAGACTCCTTAAATCAGTTTTACAAAAATTGCAATTATTTATTTTTCAATAACATAATTTGTAGAATCTTTTTATATCTAAACCTTATAATTTTTTCAAAAATTTAAACTTCTTTCAATTTGTATCTACTAATACATATATATGTCATAAGAATGTTAAAAGGGGACAATTTATTTCTTAGTTTTAATAAAACATAAATGATACTTTTCTCATTCATATTTACAAATATACATAAATTTTTTATAACACAAAAAAATATAACTGAACATATTGAAAACAAATTATAGAATAGATATATTTGTATATATCCTTTAAAATATTTCCATCATTCAGCATTTTAAAAACTATTTTCAATTTGCATCTTCCTATACATATATATGTCATAAGAAGGTCAAAAGGGGACATATTATTTTTTAGTTAGTAAAAATATATTTTTGATATCTAAGTATGAACTATTCGACAATTTTAACGAAATTGATAAAATTAAATACAAAAATTGACGATTATTATCTGCAGAAAAATATGCCATTTTTTATAAGTATCAAATATACAAAGCATTTACAATCTTGGCACGACAATTGAATAACATCTTATGTACGCGTGCAGAAAAGTTAAAATAAATGTTTTTATAAATCATAACCTAAAAGGTGACTCGATGAAAAAGATGATGATAATTCTCGCAGCAGTAATTCTTACTGTAACTCTTAATACCGATGCTTTTGCACAAAATGGCAAAAAGCTTCAGAAAAAACTCCAGACTAACTGGGTAGATGCAGATGGTGACGGCGTTTGTGATAACAATACCGGTGCTCCAAAAAGACTTAATCAGAATAATCCCTCAGCTCCTAACTTTGTTGACGCAGATGGCGACGGCGTTTGCGACAATGCAGGCAATCCTCAAGGAAAAGGCAAAAGACTAAATTTTGTAGATGCTGACGGTGATGGTGTTTGCGACAATGCAGGCAGTGCAGTTCGTCAAAGATTAATGGACGGTTCAGGTGCCGGTGAAGGCTCAAAAACCGGTCTTAGAAAACGCGGCAAAAAGTAATCTTATGATGCCGGTCAATCAAGAAAAATGAGTGACCGGCATTTCTAATCTAAATAAAAGCAGTAGAGTTATAAAATGAAAAATCTCATCATATATAGTATATTAATCATAATCACAATGAATTTTAGTTTTTCCCAGATTGGTGTTGATTTTAATTCACAATCAGGTTATACTGCCAATTCGTTTAACGGAACAGCATTCAACTCTCCGATTTCTTCCAATAGTCTCAGTCTGTCATACTCTCCGGATACAAACTTTAGTTTTTGGGGCGGAGCAGGGATTTCGCAGTATTTCAACTATTCTGAAAGGAATTATCTTACTACATCTTTGGGTACAGGATATTCGGTTTATACCAATTCTGATGAGAACGCATCAATCAGCATATACGGCACTATTCTGATGCGTCAGGCAGTAACATTAGATGACAATTCAGATACCTGGCAGTATTTTGCAGGTATCGGCTTTACCCGCTTAATTGATGATGGTTTTATTCTAAATTTAAATTCAGATTTCAAGTATAAAACTTTTAATTTACTTAATGAACTTAATTTTATTGAAAATACGAGCGGCATTGTAATCAATAAATCTTTTGAAACAAAAACAGCGATTAAACTAAGCTCAAATCTTCATTCAAAATTCTATTATTCCATACCTGATGATGTCGCTGATTTCGTTTTTACAAGAGACGGCAGAGTCCGGACAAATTTCGGAAGCTCGGCATTACAGTTAAGATATTCTGTTCAGATAGCCCAAAATATAATTGAATCAACCGGAATAAGTGTGCAATATGAAGGCAGCAGTGCTTTAAATGTTTACGATACTCCAATTGATTATATCGGTTATGATTTCGCAGGTGACAATGAATTTTTTGATGACCCATACAGCTTTATTCACTCAACATACACAGTAAAACTAACTCATATTTTACCTTTCGCAATTAAGGGCTCGGTAACTTACTCATTATCCGATAAAGAGTATAATTACGAAGTAAATTTGATTGATGATATTTATGAATCCAGAAAGGATGAGAATAACAGTTTCGGAATAAGCTTCGAAAAAAGAATATATTTTGAAAATAGTATTTTTAACAATTTGAAAATTATATTAGATTATTATAATTTTGAGAACACATCAAATTATCAGGAGATGAACTATAAAGGCAATTTCATAACTCTCGGCATAGAGCTTGGCATCTGATATAAATGAACAAATACATTGCCAATAATAATATTTTCCTTTATAAAGGAAAATATTATTTATTTTTGTAAACTATAATCATCTGGAATTGACCTTTATGGTTTTAGAATATGTTGTTTTACGCAATTGAAGTTATACAATATTGAAAAGAATTTATTTAATATCAATAGCAGCATTTATTTTGGCGATTTCAGTTGCAGTATTTTCTTATTTTGAGCTTAACCAAACAAAAAATGACCTGCTTGATATGAGCCGCTCAGAATCAGAGAATATGATTTATGCTCTAAAACAATCTATGGAAAATAATATTAAAACAAATGAAATCATACTGGACGAGATAGTCAATTCACTTGTTGCTGCATCTTCTCTTGCTGACCACATAAATACTCACAAACGCTTTACAAAAAATCAGATAAAAGAATTTTCAGATATGTATGATTTAGATTTCATCTATATATCAGATAGAATCGGAGTAGTCAGTAACCTTGAAGTCAACTCTCCTGCGGATTTGGACAGCAGCCTGAATGATTATCTTCGATACGTAAATGAAGAGCAGTATTTCTGGCTGGAATTAGGAGTTCACGAAATAAAAGGGAATTTATATTATCTTATAGGCGGTCAATTCTCCGATAAAAAGAGTTTGGTTGCTGCAGGTATAGATAAGTCAAAACTGCTTGACCTGAGAAAATCAATAGGCATAGGAAAACTTATCAATGATTTCAGCAAAAATCCTGTGATTGAATTTGTTGCTCTTCAGGATGATATAGGATTGATTTCAGCCACACACAATATTTTGCCGCTTTCAACTGTTGATAGTGATGAAGAGATGCTAAATCTTAATGATTCAAATTTAAAATTCAGCAGAATAATTGATTATAATGAAAAGAAAATACTTGAATCTGTAATCAAAGTCAAAAATGAAGATGATGATTTGTACCTCAGACTCGGGATGTCTTTAAAAAAAGTAAGAGACATTAAACAAAGTAGTACAAGGCGGACGATTTTGCTTTCTCTTGGGCTTTTCCTCATAGCTTTTGGAACGACCGCTTTCATTTATCAGCGTTCACGACATATAAAGCTGAAGGAAGAGCACAAACAAATGCTTGATTATACCAGTATTTTGCTATTCAATATAAATGAAGGTGTTATTGGAATAGACAAGAATCAGAATATTATTTTGTATAATCACAAATCTGAATCTCTATTTGGAAAGGTTGATTTAGGTAAAAAAATTGAGTCCATTTTTGATATTGGTTTTTTAAATCTTACAGAAGCGATTCTTTCGGGTAAGTCTTTTGGATATAATGAAATTGAGCATACTAATCCGATGGGTGAAAAGTTGATACTTGCATACAGCACATCATCAATTTATGATTCTAATAATGAACCATACATTGCAATAGCTGTAATTAGGGATGTTTCAGAAATTAAACAAGCAGAAGAAATCAAAAGAAGGAACGAAAAGCTGAAAGCAACCGGTACTCTTGCCGCAGGAGTAGCACACGAAATACGGAATCCTATGAATGCAATAAATGTTATTGCACAAAGGCTTGAGTATGAATTTGAGCCAAATCACAGCAAAGAGGATTATTTTGAGTTGGTCCGTACAGTCAGGCAGGAAATTAGAAGAATTGACAAAATTATATCTCAATTTTTAGAATTTTCCAAAATCAATAGAATTATCCTCAAACACGAAGATTTAAATAATCCTGTTAATAATGCGGTTAATCTGCTTAAATCTACTGCCCTGGAAAAGAATATCAGGATAAATTATAAAGCAGAAAATAACAAAATTGCAAATATTGATAAAGATAGAATTCAGCAGGTATTTATAAATTTAATTCAAAATGCTTTAGATGCCTCCGCCGAAAATAGTGAAATTCTTATTCAAATTAAGGATACCGTTCAGAATTGGATTGTAACCGTTTCGGATTCAGGTGCAGGAATAAATGACGAAATAAAGGATAAAATTTTCGACATATATTTTACTACTAAAAGCAAAGGTACCGGACTGGGGCTTGGAATCGTCAATAAAATAATTGAAGAGCACGAAGGCAAAATATATTTTGAATCAAATGATGCAGGTACTACATTTTTTGTTGAGTTGAAAAAAGTATGAAAAATTTTAAAATAATTCTCGTAGATGATGAAGATAATCAAAGAATTCCTATAAAAGGATTTCTTGAAAATAAAGGTTATAAAGTATTTGATTTTTCGGATGTTGATTCAGCCGTGAGCTTTTTTAAAAAAAATCAGATTGATTTAATCATTTCTGATTTAAAAATGCCCGGTAAAACCGGAAAAGAACTGCTTCTTGAAGTTAAGGCAATAAATCCTGAAATTGCGGTAATAATCTCTACTGCGTATGGTGAAATTGACGATGCGGTTAATTTAATGAAATACGGCGCCGCTGACTTTATCCAGAAGCCGATTGAACTCAATGACCTCCTTGAGTTAATTGCCAAAACAGAAGACAAAATTGCTGTACTTGATGATAACAAAAGTCTCCTTGACAACATAAGTTCAAACAAAAATGCAGTATCTTTCAGCTCGATTATTTACAGCGGCTCTGCAATGGAAGAGGTTCTGAGCATAGCCTCGAGAGTTGCAGATTCAAAAGCAAGTGTATTAATAAGAGGTGAAAGCGGAACCGGCAAAGAGCTTATTGCACGCGCTATTCACGATGCAAGCAACAGGCAGTCTAATCCGTTCGTAGTTGTTAATTGTGCCGCACTTCCCGAAACATTATTTGAAAGCGAACTTTTTGGAAACGAAAAAGGAGCTTTTACCGGTGCGGTGAAATCCAGAATCGGCAAATTTGAGCAAGCTGACACCGGGACTTTGTTCATTGATGAAGTTGGCGATATACCGCTGGCTGTGCAAGTCAAGATGCTGCGAGTTCTCCAATTTGGTGAAATCGAACGGCTCGGCGGTGACAAAACCATTAAAACGGATGTTAGAATTGTTTCGGCAACAAATCGAAATCTTGAGGAAATGATTTCAAATAAAGAATTTCGGGAAGATTTGCTTTATAGATTGAACGTGGTTACTATAGAAATTCCGCCTCTACGAAAACGCCGCTCTGATATTAAGCCATTGATTGAGTATTTCCTTAAAAAATATTCTGAAATTAACGGCAGAAAAATTAACGGCTTGGATAAAGAAGCAACTGATTTGCTGATGAAATATAATTATCCCGGGAATATTCGCGAACTTGAAAATATTATACAGAGAGCTGTTGTCATTTCAAGAAGAAATATTATTACAATTGATGACCTGCCAAAAGAGATTGCTGCTTCAAACCTCTCTGCTTCAGAAATGTCTGATGAAACCTGCTTTGAGTTAGGAGATTTGAATTTAAAAGTTGAGCAGCTTGAATCAGTCCTGATTCGTAAAGCACTTGCAGTAACCGGCGGTAATCAGGTAAAAGCTGCTGATATACTAAATATCGGTGAGCGGACAATAAGATACAAAATATCAAAATATGGTATTAAGTAATAGATTTGAATATTTTCAAAACACCCTCAAAATGATAAAAAATAAGGGATTAAGACCGAATTATTTTTCAATCTTAATCCCCTCGAAATTAATGTTTTAATAAATAGCGTTCAACAACAACCTGATTCTTAGCTGGACTTTCAGAAGTGATATTATGATTACAAAAATCTTTTGAATTTCCGGAATCACAATCACTGCAACCGTTTATATTTCCATCATCATCAAAAATCAATGCACAATTGGGACTATTGCAGTCACTGCAGTATTGTGTAATTGTAGCAGAAATCCTGCTGACATGCAATTCATTGGTTTTAGAATTCAGAACTAATTGAACTGCCATTTTAAAATTTGTATTAGGATTATGATTCCCTGCAGCCAGCCAATATTTATTATCTTTAGAAATCATGATTTTGGCATAAAGAAACTTAATGACTTTCTTGGTATCCATAGAGTATTCTTTTTCAATTGCCTGTAATAAATCTTGTAAGTCGTGTGTGATTACTGCCGAACCATTTTTCAATTCGCCGATTTTGATTTGAGCATATATTCCGTTTAAAGGAATAAAAGTAAATAAAGCAATCAGAAGACAAATCAATCTTTTCATTAAAAGACTCCTTAAATCAGTTAAACAAAAATGTAAATACTTTATGTTTCAATAACATAATTTGTAGAATCTTTTTTACATCTAAACCTTATAATTTTTACAGAAATTTAAACTATTTTTAATTTGTATCTTCCTATACATATATATGTCATAAGAACGTCAAAAGGGGACAAATTATTTTTAGTTACATAGTAAACTTTTCATTTTCTCAATATCAAGCACAAAAAATTTATTTTTTAATATATCTAAAGCGAATAAGTAAATGATATTCTATTACCATTAATTCGGATTTGTTGCATTGATTTTTACCAACTTTTCGGTTTGAAATCTTTACGATTTGCTATTTTAGCACTCTCTCCGACCGCTTTAATGACAATCAATCCACTTTTAGCAGCAAACTTATCAGCCTCTGAGTCCTTTTGTATAAAGGCTACAGCTCCAAATAATTTATTTTTTTTATAATCAGGGAATGCTTTTTTAAATAGTTCCAATTTTGCGATGAAATCTTTAACATCTGATACACTTAAAGTGGTTTTTACTTCTACAGCTACTATTTCATCTCCGTTTTTAGCAATAATGTCAATTTCGTATTCATCATCATCAAAAAGGCATTTTTCTCTTGTTGAAGTTCGGTTTACGGTAATCCCGAATTCATTCAATATTCTAACAAGTGACCCCTCAACAAGAGATTCTACAAATTTGCCCCAACGGGATTCAACCTCGCTCATCTTTTTGGTCAAATTCCTAATAATTTTATCAGTTTCCTGAAACTTTTTATCAGTTTCCTTAAACATAAGCCATACTTTGTTAAAATCTAAATTTTCTGTACTTACTGTTGTTACCATTTTTAAACCTTTTTATTTACTAAAATGAAGAAGAATTAAATTTTATAATATTGTAATTTATGCTCCTATTTACAAACACTCTGTGGTCGGTTTGTGTTAACTGATTTATACTCTTCAATATACTTGATGTTTCCCGAGTAAATATTTTCATCAAGAAGTAACTTCATATTGCATAAGTAATAATTCATTCGCTATTGCAAATTGAAAGCAAACTTTAATGCTTCAGGCTTGATTTGAAAGTAATCCTTTATAATTGCTGCAAAACCAATGTAAACCTCAAATAATAAAAGCTTTATTATGTTTAGTTCCAATAGCAATAAAGTTATTTACATTTGTATTATCTTATACTTGTATATGTCATAAGAACGTCAAAAGGGGACAAATTATTTTTTGTTTTGAAAATTATTTCTATTATTCAGTTATTACTGTCCTTTCGTTATATCCGGCACAAAGGGTGTAAATCTGAAATTGCTGATAATCACTTCCACTTCTTTTTTGTCTGTGGGTTCATTGGATTCGGGCAGACATAGACTGATTATCACTTTCAGATTATCCGACGGCTCCGAAAACGTAAGAGCATCCGTAATATCACTTTCTGAACCGACATTTTTGAAAGCTTTGAATTCGCTGTTGTAACCTTCTGCTTTTGACGAGTAATAAAGATAATCCGGGTATATACCGACTTTGTGTTTGGAAACTAAACCGGTAAGTTTAAATGGGCTTTGCGGCGATTCTACTTCTGCAAACTTTTTGTCAGTGGCATATAGAAAATACTCAAGTTCATTTGATGCTTCAGGTTCAGAATATTTGGAAAATCTGATACCTGTCTGTGTCATCCCTTCAAAAAAATCATCTGTAATATTCAGCACAGTGAAAGCAACTGTTGCATTTGCATCCAACGAGCCGGATTTAGATTTAATATCGAAGGAATATTCCCCGAACCCCAGAATTGTATCAAGAGTAATCTCGCCGCCCGACCAGCCGTCACCGGTTTTCCTGATTTTAAGAATTAGATTTCCCTGCGTGTCAACTTTTACATTGCTGCTGTTTGTAAGACAAAAATACCGCGTATCTTCTATATTTTTTGTCTCTTTAGTTACCCAGTGATAGCCGGAAAATTTTATACCGCTGCTGTCTTTTACGGTTACATCCTCACTTTTAGAAGGCTCTGATTTTTCACTGCATGATATTAGGAAGACAAATCCTAAGATTGACAGTAATGAGATAATTTTAAATATTTTCATTTTGCTTTGACCTGTTTTTATGAATTAATCTGCTGACTCTGATTCCGATTAGCTTGAAGAAATCAATTTTTCCATCAGTAATTGTAAGAGCAATCGGAAACACGACGCATTTTATATTGTTATTTTTCAAAATATCATTAAATTCGATAATCTTTGCCGCATCCTTTTCAGTGGTGGCTATATGATTACATTTTTGCTTACGGCATTTTTCTATCAAAAGCTTAACATCACTTTCGGTATAATTATGATGGTCGGAAAAAGGGTGAGTATCAAGATTGATATATCCCATTTCTTTCAGCATTTCAAAAAATCTATTCGGCTTGGCAATACCGGCAAAAGCAATTACCTCGACAGGTGATTCTTTGCTTTCGCGTACTTTAATCTGAATTCTGTCACCAAGATAATAGGGATTTGCCTGTACGGGTTTTACTCTGATTCTCACGGCATCATGTTTCATATTACCGATAAATATTTGGCTTAATTCAAAATTTCCGGTAGTGCAGACAATGTCAGCTCTTTTTAATGAATCAACCGGTTCTCTGAGCCTTCCGACAGGCATAAGCTCCGGATTATCATGTGTATCCTTATCAATCAGAACAATATCCAGGTCGCGGTGAAGCTTGCGGTGCTGGAATCCGTCATCAACTATTATCAGGTCAACATCGAATTTTTCCTGCATTGACAGTGCTGCCTGTGCTTTAGAATCATGGGCAATTACCGGCACTTTAAGCGAATCGGCAAGAAGCACCATCTCGTCGCCTCCGACAGCGGCTGTGACAAGCACATTGATGCCGTCTCCGACAATTACTTCGCCTTTGCCGGTTCTTTTGTACCCCTTCCCGACAATCCCGGGTTTAAATCCTTTGCTTAGGAAATATTTTGTCAGCATCTGGACAAAAGGTGTTTTTCCGGTACCGCCGACCGACAAATTGCCAACACTGATAACCGGAACTTTACATCTGACAATGTTATCACTGCTGTCAAAATTGTCGTTTCTTTTACCGACAAAAAAGCCGTAAATCCTTGATAATAAATTCCTGAGCATATCTTTTTTTTAGTTTATGTTTATTCAGAATATAAAAGTAACAGATTTGTTTGTAATTCCGAAATTTTTAGGTTAATTAACTCTTTTTCTGCATCTTTTTCTATAAAACAGGGCTCGGATAATGTAAGTTCAATTTTGCTGAAAGGAAGAGGCAGGGAGAATTTGTCCCAGCTTTTTTCAAATATATATTTATTTCTGATTTTTACACCGCATAAGTAAACCGGGTTTTCCGAACGTGAAGCGGCAACCACAGCACCTGCCTTCATTTCATAAATGGGTCCGCGGGGTCCATCGGGTGTTATAAGTATGAGTGAATTTGCCGAAGCGGAGATTATATCTGCCAGAACTTCTTTTCCTTTTCGGGATGATGAACCTCTGATGAGCGAAAATCCCCATTTTTCAAGTAACCGTGCTAAAATTTCGCCGTCATTGCTTAAACTGACAACTGCTGCCGGATTATATTTCCCGAAATATTTCCAAACGGGAAGCATAAATCCATGCCAAAAAACAATGATACCTCTATTATCATTCTGCAGTTCCCCGTTAAGTTTTATTCGCCATGTTTTGGATAGAATATTAAGCAGAAAAACTGCAAGGCGGTTTTTGAAACTTTGTTTTTTCACTGAATACCCGCGGTTATTATTTCTGCTGCTTTGCGTGATGCACCGCCTCCGCCGAGAATATTCCGTATCAAAGTAAATTGGTTTTGCAGCGATGAATATTCCTGCCGGTTATTTATCAATTCGTGAATATACTGCAAAATCGCTTTAGGATTAGCCTCATTTTGAATAAATTCCCGAATAACAAATTTATTGAAAAGTATATTTATAATCGAAATATATGGCAGATTAACCAATTTTTCTGCAATTCTAAATGTCAGAAATGAGGTTTTGTAAAACATTGCAAATGGCAGTCCGCATAGTGCAGCCTCGAGATTCGAAGTGCCTGTTTTGATAATACCGGCTGATGAATTCTGCATTATTCCGATATTATCCTCTGATAGTTCAACATTCGGATTTGCTGACAATTCCGAAAATACGGAATCAGGAATATTTCCTGATTTGGCTACAACGAATTCATACCCATAACCGGCTTCTGTGTTATAATCCAGCAAACCCTTGAAAAGTTTAAGATGTTTATGTACTTCCTGAAGGCGGCTTCCGGGGAAAAAAGCAATTTTGCCGTTTCTCTGATTAAAACTTTTAAATTCACGATTATATTCATGATTATCCGGCAGGGGGTGACCGACAAAAGTTGTATCAATTCCGAATTTTGAAAAATATTCAACTTCGAATGGAAAAACGACTAAAAGTTTATCAGTAACCTTTGCAAGATTCTTTGCTCTGTTTTTACCCCATGCCCAGAGCTGCGGTGCGATGTAGTAATAAACAGGAATGCCAAGTTTTTTTGAATTTTCTGCAAGCCGAATATTAAATCCGGGATAATCAACAGGAATAAAGGCGGTTATCTTTTCATTTTTCAGAATATCTATACATTCATTAAGCAGTTTTTTGAAAAAAGAATATTTTTTTGCTACTTCCCAAAATCCAACAACCGAAACATCCGACATTTTAGCAATAGTAACAAGCCCTTCACTAATCATCCTGCTGCCGCCGATACCGATAAATTCGACATCAGGTTGAATCTGCCTGATTTCGTGCATTAGATTTGCAGCGTGAATATCCCCTGAAGGGTCGCCTGAAACAATCAGATATTTATTCAATAATTTGCCTGATATTTAAAACCTGTACTGAATTCCGCCGCTGAGTATATCAAACCGGCTGACACTGTAATCTAAAAATATATCGAAGTTGCCGATTGGCTTTACAAATCCGATTGTCCATCTGATATTTGAGGCATCAAGTGTCAGTTCAGTTGTCTGAGGCTGCTGATCGCCCGGATAACCGGGAGTCGGCACATCCGAACCTTGTTCCAGAAGTCCTAACTGCCTTTGTGTTTCAGCTGACAATTTATAGGTATATTTTGATTTTATGTCTATTGTCTCATACGAAATGCCGGTATAGATATCAATAATATCTCTGAAGCTTTTACTTGCATGAAGATTGCAGCTTAAAAGAGTTGCATCTGCCTCCAAATCGGCATTGGTAACGCCTACCTTATTTTCGAGATATGTACCCTGATATACAAATTGTGCCGCTATATCAAATGGTCTGTCCTGAACATCAATCAATTCACCTGCAGCATTATATTCATCAAAAAAGTATTGACTGATGCTATGCTTTACTCCTATACCCCAAAATGCAAAATCTCCGATTGTTTTGCCCAGATTGACAGGCGGAATAACTCTCAGAAGTAATTCAGTTCCATAAAAAGAACCTATTTCAAATTGTGGAATAGCAGCAAAAACTACATCCAAATTACTTCCTCCGTAAAGAGTAAATACTTCGGGAAACTGATTAATTGCCGACATAACAGAATCTTTCAGAGATTGCGGTATAAAAGGCAAATTATACAGGGGATGACTTTCGAAAAGCGTTCTCATTGATTCATGGGGTAGATTAAATGCAGTATTTCCTGTGCCGAGAGCTGTTGATGCTCTTGATGGAACATTTATCAATCCTGCATGATTTCCTTTAGTTCCGTCATACATCATATTTTGGAATAAGTAATGGATAAGACCCACAGTATCTAGTCTTGTAATCTGCTGGTCCAGAATACTGTATTCTATGTACTTACCCATTTCATTTGCATCAAATTGTTGGGAAGGCATAGATGGTGAATAATACTTTAAACCATCGTTAACCAGACCCGTCATTCCATGAATACCGATACGGAAATAAGGTTTATTCACTTTGGTCGGAACATAAGCCTGTGTAAAAAAGCGGGAATTCGATGTAGAATTTATGACCCTTACAACAGGTTCCATATATAAAACACCGTTTGATTCAAATAAATCACGGGAGAATTTGCGGGCTAAATCAATTGTAAAGTCAGATGAAGTTTGTGCAAAGGCACTTGTATATATTGTCAAAAACAAGAAAAATGAAAAAATTGATTTCATTGTTAATTTCCCAAATATTTAATTCTTACCTAACAGTTTTTTATTTACATAGAAATAAACAGGAAGAGAGATTGCCGCAATTAACCCGAAAATTACTAAATACCAAACCAGACTCAGAACGATTTTAAAAGCAAGTACAATTAAACCAACCGCAACAATAGCAACGATTATGGAAATCATTAACGACAAAAATTCTTTCATATTTATATTTTCCTTTTTTAAACAATTTACATGATAATGATTAACGAATATTAGTATATCCTATTTGATTTATAAATAAATTTGTTAATTGATATTCAATTCTGATTATTCAACACAGTTCCTTTTGTTTATTTGTTAAAATTGCTTAATTTTAAAAGTCTTGAAAATGCAAAATTAATTAATTAATTTTATATGTACGGAGAAAAATTATGTACGGAAAAATGAAAGAATTTTTGACTTCGGAGCTGAACTCTCTTGAAGAGCAAAAACTCTATAAACATGAAAGAATTATCGAGTCCCCTCAAGGTGCTGAAATCGTTGTGAACGGAAAAACTGTTCTTAACTTCTGTGCCAATAACTATCTCGGGTTATCATCACATCCTGAACTGATTAAAGCCGCTCACGAGATGATTGATAAACGAGGTTACGGTCTGTCGTCAGTCAGATTTATATGCGGAACTCAGGATATCCACAAAGAACTGGAGCAGAAAGTATCTGAATTTCTAGGCACGGAAGATACCATTCTCTTTTGTGCGGCATTTGATGCAAACGGTGCTGTATTTGAGCCGCTTTTCGGTGCTGAGGATGCAATTATAACCGATGCACTGAATCATGCTTCAATTATTGACGGTATTCGTCTTGCGAAAGCACAGCGGTGGGTTTACAAGCATGCTGATATGAGTGATGTTGAAGAACTTGACCCGGCAACCGGAAAAGAACTGAAAGGACTAGAACGTTGTCTCAAAGAAGCAAATGAAAAAGGCTGCCGGTTTAAAGTCATCGCAACTGACGGTGTTTTCTCTATGGACGGTGATATTGCCAAACTCGACCAAATCTGTGATTTAGCTGAAAAATACGATGCACTCGTAATGGTTGACGAAAGCCACGCTTCGGGATTTATGGGCAAAACCGGCAGAGGAACACACGAATACCGCGGAGTAATGGGTAGAATTGACATTATAACCACAACTTTCGGTAAGGCACTTGGCGGCGCTTCGGGCGGTTGTATTTCAGGAAGGAAAGAAATTATCGGATGGATGCGCAACAAAGGACGTCCATATTTATTCTCAAATACCGTAGCACCTGCTATTGTCGGCGGAACATTAAAATGTCTGGAAATACTGACAGCAAGTACAGAGTTACGCGATAAACTCGAAAACAACACAAAAAGATTCCGCAAAGAAATGACTGATGCGGGATTTGACATAATCCCCGGCGACCACCCGATAACTCCGATTATGTTCGGTAAATATGATAACTGCTCGGCTCTAGCAGTGGAATTTGCAAACCGAATGCTTGAAGAAGGTATTTATGTAATTGCATTTTCATTCCCTGTCGTGCCTCGCGGAAAAGACAGAATCCGTGTGCAGATTTCAGCTGGTCACAGCGATAAGCATCTTGATAAAGCTATAGCAGCATTCATCAAAGTCGGCAAAGAACTGAAGATGATATAGAGAAGTTATACAAAAAACAAAGCCTTCAATAAACAAATTGAGGGCTTTGGTAATTTTTGAAATATTTGAATACATTCAATGTTTTTTGGAAAAATTAAATCTTATATGTTTGTTTTTATTTACTTTTGCTCATGATTAATATATTGAAATTTATACAGTTGTATAATTAAGTTAATGGATTGTTTTTTTTCGGATGAAAATTATTGATTTATTTACGAGGTGAATATTGAATATTTTTTGACTTTTTTAATACTATATTTAGGCATAAGAAAATGAATAATATTAAAATAGTATTCTTCTATACTTTATCTTTCATTTATGTTTCGCAGGGACAAAATGACAGCATACATACTCCAATCAAAGGATTAGAGTTCGAAATTGCCGGCGGTCATCTCTATCATTCACCAAATAATCATGCAAGCACTATTTTACCACCAATTTTCAGTAAAGACATAAATTTGCAAAATGTTGGTGATAGTCCTCTCTGGCATGGTATAGGTTGGATTGAATTCAATACTCAATATAAAAATTACGGTTTTAATATATGTGCAGACCTGATAGGAGAACACAGAGGTATGTCGTATGGTGTTTTTGATAAGAATAATATTATAGTTTTTCCAAGAATATTATTAGGGTTTGATTCGAGTTTTGTTCTATTCGGTCAAAAATTTAATGCCGGAGTTTCTGTAGGTCATTTTTCAGACAAACGAATTATGGAAGGTTTGCAAATCTACAATATGGATTGGATTGGGAATGAATTTTATCTGAAATGGAATCATTTGAAATTATCTCATAATACAATTGGTGATTTAATGTATTGGATTGGTCTGAATATTGGTGATGCGAGTATATGGACATTAACTATTGAAGATGTTAATCTTTTTGATGATTATAAGATTGATGTTAAATATTGTTATTTTGGAGAAGACAAACAATTCTTATATCAAGACAATTATGATAATTTTATCAAATCGTATTCAAATAATCTTTCATTCGCAATTACAAAAAATGATGTGAAAATATATTCTGAAATCGGTTTCCGAAATGAGATACCAAACCAAGAAGATAAATTAAAATACAGAACCGGATTTTTGGCAGGAGTTGATTATAAATTTAAAAATGAGAATATTGGATTAAAACTCAATGCCGAGTATAGATTTTACGGTTATCAGTTTAATTTGGGTTTCAGAGATACAACTATAGATAAATATAGTACATCTTATGTAGGTGAAACTATTTCAAGAAATTTTTATCCGATTTATCTTTATGATCGGCAGCCTTTAAGTCAGTGGGCTTTGTTTACAGATTACCAACATAAAAATGTATCGGGTATTTCATTGATTGCCGACATTGACTGGTATTTTTATGATAAATTCATACTGTTCGGCGAATTTGATATAAATATTATCAATGCTTCTAATGAAGAAGCTTTTATTTATCCTTTATATAGAACCGGAATTGGATTTCAGCCTTTGGATGGTACAAATATCAAATTAAGTTTGACAAACAAAGAAATGAATTTAAACAAACACTATCCTACAATGTACCTTATTAGTGCACCAATGGTAATGTTATCTTTAAATTATAATTTTAAAATATTATAGGACCAATATGAAAAAGCCGAAATTGTTATTTATTTTATTAGTTTTAATTATTATTTTTCAAAGTTGTGATGTAGATGACATACCAATTACAGCAAGTCCGAATTTTGCAAAAATTGATTTTTTAAATTATTTGTATTCCAGTAATCCGATTTATCAATATCCATTTATGATAGAAATCACTGTAAAAACTGGTGCAAACGACTTAATCAATTTTGAAATTTGGGCTGAATTTCATAAACAATATTGGGATAATTTGCCTTTAGATATAGGGAATTTATATATTGACACATTAATAACGAATATTGCTTATCCATTAATATCCGATAGTACAAATCCAATATTTGATAGCAGTAAAGCATTTTATTATTATAATAATTATTATGAAAAACCTGAGCAGGTACCATTATTCGGATCTGAATTTAAATTCGGATGGAGTGGAAATAGTAGTAATTCAATTCCTGAATGGGAAAGTAATATAAAATTACAGCCTCTTATTAATATAATAAATTTACCTAAAGATAAACATTTTAAAATATCCGATGGATTGACTTTAATTTGGAACAGTGATTTAAACTATTCACAAAATTTCCCTATAGTAATTGAATTTAGAAATATTCAGTGGCATTCTTTATTATGGGATACCGGTGAATTCACAATACCACCCAAAGTTCTTAATTTAATGAAGGAAAATGATTCAGTTAATATCAGAATAGGTAGAAATGTACAAAAAGTATTTTCTACTCAAAATGGAGAATGTGCAATTACTACAACTGAGATTTTTGAGACTGTATTAATTGCAAATTAATATAAAGATATTGACTTTTCTAACTTTTGTATTCAGATGAATTGATTATATCAAAATCAGTTAGAAAATAAGCAAATCCTAACTGACTGAAAATTGGAGGTTATATATTCATATTTTCAGCGAAATTACTGATTTGGATTTATGTAAGTCAGTTGAATTCATTATTTTTCTAAGAATTTGAATACTTTTTTGATATAAATAACAGAAGCTCCGGATTTGCCTTAGATTTATTTCTGTCGGCAAGCCGGAGCTTCATATTTTCAACTGATAGTATCAGTTTTTAAGATTATCGCATAAATTAGAAATTCTAATTTTTTGTCATAGGTTTTTCAAAGATATTCTCATAGTTGCATTTGATTTCGTAGTTCCATTCAATAGATTTATAACCTTCGAATGTTATGTCAAATCCGTAAGAACCTTCGCAAAGTCCTGTAAATTTAACATATCCGTTTTCAACAGTCAATGTATTGAGCAAATCACCATTTTTATAGATTCTTACCTTAGCACCATTTAATGCAGCTTTTGATTGGGCATCGAATGGCAGAACTTTTGCCCATGCAGTGCAGCAAATTTCATTCTTGGCAAGTGTCTTTTCGATTGTTAGTGATTGACCGCAGTCAACATTGACAGCAAATTCCTGTGATTTGTATCCTTCATATTTTACTAATACGGAATATTCGCCTTTGCAGATGCCGTCAATTACAACATAGCCGTCTTCATTAATATTACCGTCGTATTTTACTACTCCGCCTTTACGAAGAAGTACTCTGGCACCCTTCAATGGATTTCCGTTTTCATCTTTGACAACGAACTTAATATTATTATTGCAGCATACTTCTTCTGATTTCTTAAGTACTATAGATTTATCTAAAGTTTGGGCGCAGTAGAAAGTCATTTCTACTTCCTGAGAAACGAATCCTTCATATTTAATCAAAACTGAATAAGAACCTTTGCAGATGCCGTCTATTGCTGCATTGCCGTTATCACCGGCAGTGGCTTCGTATTTTGTGACGCCGTTTTTGCGAAGATAAATTTTTGCACCAATAACCGGATTGCCGCTTTCATCCTTGATTACGAATTTTGCAATATTATTACAGCATTCAACTTCTGCTTTCTTCAGAACTATTGATTTTTCCAAAGTCTGGGCGCAGTCGAAAGTCATTTCTACTTCCTGAGAAACGTATCCTTCATATTTAATCAAAACTGAATACGAACCTTTGCAGATGCCTTCAATATTCAGTAAACCCTGGTCATTTGCAGCGCCGTCATATTTTACAACGCCGTTTCGACGCAGATATACTTTTGCACCATTAACCGGGTTGCCGCTTTCATTCTTGATTACGAATTTTGCTACGTTATTACAACAATCCTGTTCAGCTTCTTTCATTACAACAGATTTTTCCAAAGTCTGACCGCAGTCGAAAGTCATTTCCAATTCCTGAGAAATGTAACCTTCATACTTAATCAAAACTGAATAAGAACCTTTGCAGATACCGTCAACAGCAGCATATCCTTCTTCATTAGTAACAGGGTCATGCTTAACCACTCCATTTAAACGTAAAAGAATCCTAACACCTTTAATAGGATTACCGTTTTCATCCTTGACAGTAAATTTAGCAATATTATTACAGCATAAATCTTCTGATTTCTTGAGAGTAACATTTTTGACGAGTGATTGACCGCAATCAAAACCAATTTCAGCTTCCTGAGAAACATAACCTTCATATTTTAATAAAGCTGAATATTCCCCTTTGCAGATACCGTCAATAACTACTTCACCGTTATCATTTGCAGTACCTTCATATTTTACGACACCGCCTTTACGTAGAAATACTCTTGCTCCTTTTATAGGATTTCCGTTTTCGTCAACAAAAACATATTTTACATTATTATTACAGCAAACTTCTTCGGCTTTTTTCAGTACAACAGCTTTTTCAATTGTTTGCTCGCAATCGAAATTAAGTTCCAATTCCTGTGAAGTATAACCTTCATATTTTATTAAAGCTGAATATTCGCCTTTGCAGATACCGTCAATAGCAACTTCGCCATTATCATTTGCAGTACCTTCATATCTTATCACTCCGGCAATTCGCAAGAATACCCTGCTGCCTTTAATAGGATTGCCGCTTTCATCTTTAATAACAAATTTAACAATATTATTACAGCATACTTCTTCGGCTTTTTTAAGCACTACTGTTTTTTCAATTGTTTGGAGGCAGTCAAAATTTAAACCAATTTCCTGAGATATATATCCTTCATATTTTATCAAGGCAGAGTATTCACCTTTACAGATACCTTCAATTAAAATTTTCCCAAGGGAATCGGCAGTTCCTTCATATTTTACATTACCACCTCTTCTGAGTAAAACTCTTGCACCCTTTATCGGGTTACCGTTTTCGTCATTTATAATAAATTTTGCAGTATTATTGCAACAGTCATCTTCCAATAGTTTTGACATCTGAATTTCAACTATTTGAGGAATATTATCCTTCATAAATTCTACGGCATTTCTGACTATAGTTGCATAACCTTCGGCAGAAACTCTTAATTTATAGGATTTTAAGTCTTCTGTAATTTCAGGAAACGAAAATTTACCGACCGAATCTGTAAGTTGAGAACCAAGTACTTTGTCCTCGCCGTTTGTAATCTCGACAAGTGCCCCTTGAAACGGTGTACCGTCAGTGTCATATATAAAACCGTAAAATCCGGTCTTTACTTCAGGAGAAGTAGCGCTATCTTTGCAGGATGTTGCGATAAATAGACCTGCCAAAATCATGGCAACAGCGATGTAAATATTTCTCAACATAAATACTCCAAAAAATAATTATTCAACAATACCATAAATACACATGAGTATGAATTTGGTTGCAGCATCTGAAAAAAATATTTTTATTCCCGGTTTTCTTCTTTTTTTTACCCGAAGGGAATTCTGCAATACAATTTCAAAGTACAAGCCGCAATATCTATCTGTTTTATATTCAACATAATTACTCAATTACAAAATTACACAAAAATAGTTCTTTTTCAAAATAATAATCTTAAATTATTATAATTATATCACTTTAAAATTTAATGACTGTTGTAATGTCTTTCAGAATTTCCGATAATAATGTAGGGCTGATACATTCTAAATAAATTCAACGAATTTCGAAATCGTTACAACATAAAACGGCACTTTGGGGAAGGTCATGCTGAACGAAGTGAAGCATCCAAGCTGTTAATTAATGAAATCATGGACTCTTCGCAAGCTCAGAGTGACTAATTCTGATGTTTCAATTTAAAATTCAAAGAACGTATCAGCTCAGCGGTGATAATGTTGTCTATTATTTTCTGAAAAATACAAAAAATAGATACTTCTTGCACAATACCATTTATATTCTTATCTTGTATAAGTTTTTTTATATACTTTTGGAATTTTAGTTTTGAGCATTCTTATAAATATGTTATTTGTGGAGATTAGATGATACTTGCGGTGATTGCAGGTGCCTTGCTTGGATTCGTAATAGCAATGCCCCCCGGACCTATTGCTATGACAAATATTCGATTGGGTATTGATGGGAACCGAAAAGAGTGTGCACTATTTTCATTAGGCACTGCCTCAATGGATATGTTATACTGCCTTATCGCAATTTTTGCAGCATCTGCAATTCAAGGCGTGGTAAGTGAATACCTCGATAATAATCCTTATTTATCTCTGACTTTTCAATTTATTGTTGTTGCCGGATTAATTTATTTTGGTATTATGCAGATTAAGACAAAAGTCGTTGATTTGGCAAAATTGGAAAATCCGAGCGTAAAACAGCCTCCTCAGTTTATTGATAATATGAAAAGCCGTGGTTCATTATTTCTTGGTTTTGCTTTGGCAATGACAAATCTTGCAAATCCTACTTTTGTACCTTCACTTACAATTATGTCTGCATGGGTTCATAAAACCGGTTTGTTTCCTGATGAATTTACCAATAATATATTTTTTGCAATCGGATTCGGAATTGGTAATTTCTTATGGCTTTATACTTTAGCATGGGTAGTTATACATAACCGGCATAAATTATCCAACAAAACGATTTTGAGGATAAAGCAGTTTTCCGGTGTAACTTTTATCCTTTTTGGATGTATAATCGGATATAGAATTTTAGCACTTACAAACTGGTCGCAAATATTTTGATTTTGTTTCCAATAACAATTTTTATGTCAAACAATATTTTTAATGAAATTTCTTCTTTTAATAATTATTATTGTAATTTATCAGAGAATTATTAATAAAACCATTGCAGATAATTGTATAATTCATTTTTTTCACCTGAACATATTGAGTTTATTTAATGTTAAATATTGCACTATTCGGTCCTCCGGGAGCAGGTAAGGGAACACAGTCCGAGTTTCTTGTTAAAAAATATAATCTATTCTATATTTCGACAGGTGATTTACTCAGGAAAGAGATTACAGAAGATTCGGAAATAGGCAAAGAAGTCAAGAGTATAATTGCTGGTGGCGGATTAGTTTCAGATGAAATTATAGTTCAGATTATTGAAAAATCAATTACTGACAACCCGGGTTATAACGGATTTCTGTTTGACGGATTTCCACGAACATATATACAGGCATACATACTTGAAGGTCTGATGCTGAAACTCAATACCCAGCTTAATTGTCTTATCAGTATTGCCGTACCGGAAGAAGAATCCGTAGCCCGTCTTCTGAACCGCGGTAAAACATCAGGTCGTTCGGATGATAATGAGATAGTTATCCGAAACAGATTAAAAGAATACTATGACAAAACAATTCCGGTTCTGCAATTTTACAAAGAAAAAGGAATTTATTTTGAAATTGATGGTACCAAGGGTATTGAAGAAGTAAAATTAGATATTACAAAAATTGTACGGCAGGAATTGAGTAAGAGTATGATAAACATCGTGCTTTTCGGCTATCCCGGCAGCGGCAGAGCCTCTCAGGGCAAAGCACTATCAAAACAATTCGGTCTTGACTTTATTTCTACCGGCGAATTATTTGCTAAGGAAGTCAATGATAATACTAACATGGGTAAGAAAATTCTCGAATTGTACGAGAAAGGACATTTGGCTCACGGTGAAGTAGGGCAGATGATTCCTGATGAAATGGTTGTACAGTTAATTGAAAAAAAACTGACAGATTATAATGATACAAAAGGATTTATTTTCAAAGGATTTCCGAGAACTTTGGTTCAATCTTATATACTCGACGGATTACTTAGAAAACACACAGCTTCAATTACCAAGGTCATTGAGATTGAAGTTCCGATATTAGAACTTATCAGAAGATTGGAACATCGCAGTACGACAGACTCAAGCAGACCTTATGATGCAAATATCGCTACAATTATAAAAAGGCTGCAGGGGCACGAAGCCCGTACACAGCCTGTAATTGAAAAATACAGCTCGATGCATGGCGTGACTAAAATTGATGGAACCGGCAGTTTTGAAGAAGTCAACCGTCGAATAGCCGACGAAATAGAGTTCGGTTTCAAAAATATGAGATAAGTAGAATTATGATATTTATAACGGATTATAAGTATTAAATGTTCAAAACAATAAAATGAAAAAGCCTAAGATGCAATTGTTTCTTAGGCTTTTTTAAAATGTTAAATTGTTGGACTAAGGAGTTTAATACCAGTCTATTCTTGCGTTTGATAACTTCTTATTTATATTCTGTTTTTCTTCTTCACTGAATTCGTTGCTTGTAAGACTTATAAATTTAAGTTTCTCTAATCCTTTTATACTTTCAGGCAGTCCGGTAAGATAATTGAAACCAAGCTCGAGTTCTTCAAGACTTTTTAATGCACCGAGATTTTCAGGTAATTCCCTGAGTTCATTCTCGTAAAGGAGTAGTTTTTCTAAGTTAGCAAGTTTACAGAAACTATCGGGTAACTGAACAAGTAAATTCTTAAATAAACGTACTTTTCTGAGGTTTACCAGATTACCTATTTCATCAGGTAGTTCAGTTAAATTATTTTCGTGTATCTCCAATTTTGTTAAATTAGTCAAATTACATATTGAATTTGGTAATTTTGTCAAATGATTTCCAGGTGCACGAAGTTTTTCCAGCTTGCTCAGATTGCCGATTGAATCCGGCAAGTGACGTAATTCATTCTCACTGACAACTAATTCGACCAGATTTGACAGATTTCCAATCGAATCCGGCAATACTTTGATTCTATTATTATTCAAACCTAATCTTTTGAGATTTGCAAGTCTTCCAATTGAATCCGGCAACTCTGCAAGTCGGTTCCAACTGACAACCAGCGTAACGAGCTGCTGCAGTTCAGAGATACTTGATGGCAGTGTTATAATTCTATTACCGCTTAAATCAAGTTTTCTTAATTTATTTAATTTTGAAATCCTTTCAGGAATAAATTGAAGTTGATTATTCCATATAATCAATTCTTCCAAATTTGTAAGCCGGAAGATTTCTTCCGGAAACACATCAAGATCTTTATAATGTAGATCTAAAACTTTAACATTTTCAGGCTCGAGAAGTGCTTTCTCGAGCGAATAAAAGGTTTTGATATCTGCTTCACCGGCATCCGTATTCATTTTAACCTCCGAGATAAAAAACAATATAATATTTACTAAAACATTTTTCAAACAAACTATTATCGCAGATTCAATATAAGTAAAAAGATAATGAAACAAAAGAAAAAATTTTATTTTGTTACATATTTATAAATTATTGTGACGATTATTTACAAAAAAAAGAGTTTTTCGTATTGGAAAAACTCTTTTTTAAAAATATTTAAATTGCAGAAGACTATCTTCCGGATTCGCCCTTAGAAGGTAACTCAGGTTTAGCCGAAGCATTAAGATGAGTTCCGTTTTTGATGCTGTATTTTGCAATGTCGCGGGCGCCGATTCTTCTTCCGCCTATAAAATGCTTTTTATAATATGAACTTTCAAGTGAAGATACAGTAACACCATATCTTGAACTTGCATGAGCAAATAAGTGGTCGCCCAAATAAATCCCGACGTGTGAAGCAAATTTACGGGAGTAAGTATGGAAGAAAATGAGGTCGCCAAATTCAAGGTTTTTCATTTTGATATTTTCGCCGACATTAATTTGTTCACGGGCAACGCGGGGAAGCATAATATCGGATGCAGCAAGAAATATCTTTTGAGTAAAACCGGAGCAGTCAATGTTGCCGCGCGTTGTTCCGCCGAAACGGTAGGGGGTTCCTAACCAATCCATTATAACATACATAAGGTCAGTTTTCGCAATACCGCTGGATGTTACTGCTGAGCCTTCGTTGCTGTCTATAAATGATAACCAAAGCATTTTAAATTCTTCCAAATCAACGGCGACGTCGTCTTCAAGCTCTAATTCCGCTATATTTTCACCAAGGTCACCATCGGTGGTCAGAATTTCGCCGTCTTCGTTCATTAGGTTATTCAATGATGAACTAACCGAATCTGATACATTGGGGTCTAAACCTGCAAGTTCGCTAATCTCTTCAGATGTGGAACGTATGATATTAATAGCCTGCTCACGAGTTTTATTCGGATTATAACTTCTTTTTTTCTTTCTTCTGCGAGCAGCTTCCGTATCAGTAACGCTCATAAATAAAAAGATTAAAGAAAATATGATCAGGAAGATAGAACGTGAGGAGATAGTTCTTTTTATACCCATAAGTTCTCCAATAAATGGTTTGAAAAATATGATTTAGATATTAACATAAAATTATTCGACAGAATATTTTGCTCTGTCGCATTCAATCGTATGAAAAATTCTTTGTAAACCGGCATTCTTAACAAGTATTTGTTGATAAAAAAATAACTGTGTAAAAAATTGCACAACTATCAGTTACAAATAAACAAAATTTTATTGAAACAAAAAATTAATTTTCAAAATTTCCTAAGTAAAAAATGAGTATATTTTGCCAATATCATTCTAAAACCGCTGATAGCCAATGTTTATTCTCAAACAAAAATTTCAAATATTTTAACTTATTTTCAAATTTATTTATGGAACTATTTTTTTGAATTTGCCTCACTCTAAAAAATCCTAAGAGTGAGGCATTTTGAAAATCAGTCAATTAAACGTATTCAAGTTTAGCTGTAAAATGTCTGAGGTACTTCGCTTCATGAGATACTCTCATACCTCTTAATTTATGTCTGCTGCGGTATGTTTCGATACATGCTTCAGCAACATATTCTATATGTGATTTTGTATAAACTCTTCTTGGGATTGCCATTCTGACAAGCTCCATTGATGGCGCTACTGCAATGCCAGCAGCATCCGTCGAGCCGAACATCAATGAACCTATTTCAACAGATCTAACTCCGCTGACCAGATATAACTCGCATAGAACACTTTGTCCGGGAAAATTGTCAGGTGCTATATGCGGTGCAAACCTTGCAGCATCGAGATAAACTGCATGACCGCCTGTCGGCTGTAAAATTGGTACTCCGGCTTCTAAAAGCAGGTCGCCTAAATATTTAACCTGTCCAACTCTGTACTCAAGATAATTTTCCTCTAATACTTCTTCAAACCCCTGAGCAAGTGCTTCAAGGTCGCGACGGGTCATACCGCCGTAAGTCAGGAACCCTTCCATAATTATCAGTAGTACTTTTGCTTTCTCAGCGAGTTCATCATCATTAAGTGCAAGAAAACCACCGGTATTTGATAGTCCGTCTTTTTTGGCAGACATAGTAGCACCGTCAGCATAGGAGAACATTTCCTGGGCAATTTCTTTTATAGTTTTATTTTCATAACCGGGTTCACGCTTTTTTATAAAGTAAGCATTTTCTGCAAAACGGCAGGCATCAAGAATAAGCGGAATCCCATACTCACTGAGCAGTGCTTTTGTTTCGCGAATATTCTGCATCGAAACAGGCTGACCGCCGGCTGTATTATTTGTAACTGTAAGCATACATAAAGGTATGTTTTGAGGACCCCTTTCTTCAATCAGGGCTTTAAGTTTGTCAATATCCATGTTGCCTTTGAATGGTGCCGTTACTTCAGGCATCATTCCTACATCAACGAGATTGTCCACTGCTTCGGCACCTGCAAATTCAATGTTGCCGCGTGTTGTATCGAAATGTGAATTGCTTGGTATAGTAATTCCCGGTTTAGCAACTAGTGTAAAAAGAATTTTTTCGGCTGCTCTTCCCTGATGTGTCGGAAGTAAATGTTTATATCCGGTTAAATCCTTTACCACTTTTTCAAATTTAAAATAACTTTTACTGCCTGCATACGCTTCGTCGCCATCCATCAGTCCTGCCCACTGTTTACTGCTCATTGCTGTTGTGCCGCTGTCGGTCAGCAAATCAATAGTTACGTGTTCCGACCTCAAAAAAAACGGATTATAAAAGGCATCGGCAAGATATTTTTCACGCTGCTGGCGATTAGTTATAGGAATTTCTTCAATGCTTTTAATTTTGAAAGGCTCAATCATTGTTCTCATTTTTATTGCTCAAAATATTTTATAATTCATTAAGAACTACAAAAATAATCATTTTTAACCGATAATTCATTATCAAAAAAAATTATGTAACAAATAATGTGTATGGGAAATCTTATTTAAGAGTCTGTTGAAAAAGTCAATAATTCCAAATCTCAAGTCTAACAAGGATGTTTGACATACTTTTATTTCAATAACTTAAAAGTACTAACAACCCTGTTTGCATAACTTTAAATACTTTTTTAACTGACTACTAAGACTATTTCTAATGAATAACTTGCAGTATTATTGATTTATATTCTATAATGAAATCAGAAATTTTCGAAATCAATTTCTTTTCCTTCAATAGATGACTTGTACATTGCTTCAATTATTTTCATAATTATAACAGCTTCGGATACATTTGAAACAATCGGACTGAATCCCTGAACAGAATTTATAAAATGCTTTATCTCGCTTTCAAAAGATTTTCGGAAAATTTCCATATTTGAGTGCTGGTCTCTATTTTTTACGGGATAATAAATATCACTATCTGTCTTATAAAGCTGAACAGGATTTATCTTTGCACTGCCTTTACTGCCATAAACATTAAACGCAAAACTGTTCCGCGAACTGAATAACGACCAGCTCATTTCCATGGTAGCTATGCTGCCGTTTGTAAACTTAATATTTGCTATACATACATCTTCAACCTTTTCAGTCAGATGTTTAAAAGTATTAGCCGATACTGACCTGATTTCCGGGAAATCGCAAATCCACATCAAAGAATCAATAAGCGATACACCCAAATCAATAAGTACACCGCCGCCGGATTTCTCGATTTGCTCACGCCATTCAGCGTTTCTCTTTTGCTGCAGCCAACTGCCCTGAATATAAAAAATATCACCGATATCGTTATTCTTGACATAACTTTTCAGCATCTTCGCATCATATCTAAATCGCTGGTTTGTAGCAACCATTACTTTCACATCGCCGGCAGCTTCTGCTTTTTGAATTTCTAATGCTTCATGATAATTTCTGGCAACCGGTTTTTCAATTAAAGTGTGTTTGCCTGCTTCTATTGAGGCAATAGCTATTTCGGCATGTGCATCTGTTGAAGTGCAGATATCAACAGCATCTAATTCATCAATTTTTAATAATTCTTCAAGTGAATTACATACATAAGGAATATTATATTTTTCTGCTAAATGTTGTGCTTTTGACTTGTTTTTGTCAAAAATTGCATACAATTTGACGTTTGGTAATCTGAAATGTATTGGCAAATGAAAATTCTGTGCTATTTCTCCTGCTCCGATAAGACCTATATTTACAGCATTCATGCTTTTTTAACCTGCATAATTTCAATAATGAATTCTAAATTATAATATCGAAATTAATCCAATATTATTATAAGATTTAAAATAATTATACAAGCAAATAGTATTCCAATTTTTGATTTTTTGTCTGTTTGTTTAATTAAATAATTGTAGTAAACGTAATTTGCACGAAATTGAAGAATTTATATTAAAATTTGATGGAAATCAAAATGATGTGCTTAGATATCTGCACAGCCTCATTACTTCCTATGACGGGATAACATGCAGTATAAAATTCAGAATTCCGTTTTATTTCGGAAAAAGCTGGCTTTGTTATCTAAATCCTGTTAAAAACAAAGGAACAGAACTCGTATTCACACGCGGTGTAGAATTATCTCAGATGTTCCCCATTCTTGAGAAAAAATCAAGAAAGATTGTAGCCGGTATTACCTTTTATCATCTAAACGAAATCCCGGAATTAGAAATTGCAGAAATACTTGCTGTAGCCCTGAGATTAGATTCCATAAAAGAAAATCCCTTTAGTCAGGCTTTGAGAAATTCCCGAAGCAAAGCAGGTAAAAATACAATTACCTGACTTTAAATGTAGTCATTGCAATTATGGCAAGCATTATGGCAATAATGTAAAACCGTGTTACAATTTTGGATTCATGCAAGCCGCTTTTCTCAAAATGATGGTGGAGCGGGGCAATTTTGAAGATTCTTCTCCCAACTCCATATTTTTTTCTTGTGTATTTAAAATATGAAACCTGTATAATTACTGATAACGTTTCGGCAAAAAATACACCCCCAAGAATCGGAAGCATAAATTCTTTTTTGATTAAAATAGCCAATCCTCCGATTGCACCGCCTAATGCCAAAGAACCTGTATCTCCCATAAAAACCTGTGCCGGATAGGAATTATACCATAGAAAACCCAACGCCGCACCTACCAGAGCAGCAGCAAATACTGTCAGTTCGCCTGCATTTCGAAGGTGCATCATATTCAGATATTCAGAAAAATTAGCATTACCGGAAAAATATGCGATTACGGCAAGTGCCAATGTTGCTATTCCTACTGTTCCGATAGCTAAGCCGTCCAATCCGTCAGTCAAATTTACTGCATTTGAAGTAGCTGTAAGTATGAAAATGACGACCGGAATATATAAAATGCCGAAATCAAAATTAACATTTTTTTCAAAAGGAATGGTTGTTAATGTATTAAATTTCCAAAAATCTGTTGAGAATGTTTCCGGGAAAAAATAGATTACACCACCCAGAATTAAACCAATCGAAACCTGTCCGGCAATTTTGTACTGCCCGATTAATCCGTTAGGATACTTTTTAATCACTTTCAGATAATCATCCAGAAAGCCGACAGCACCAAGCCAGGCAGTTGTGAGTAAAATAAGTATTATAAACATGTTCCCCAGATCAGCCCACAGCAGTGTCGGGAGCAGCATTGCCGTCAGTACAATCAGACCACCCATAGTTGGAGTGCCTGCCTTGAGACTGTGATTGCCTACCTGCTGGAGTTCGCTTTTTGCCTGCTCGCCTATTTGATGTTTTTTCAGTTTGCGGATTATCATCGGTCCGAAAATGAAACTGATAAGAAGGGCGCTTATAGCAGCAAGAGCCGCTCTGAAGGTTATATATTGGAATAATCCGAATCCCGGCGGGTCGAATGTGTCGCGTAACCATAAACCAAGATAATATAGCATATTATGTTTAGTATGTTTGCAAATTATTTATTTGCAAATTTAATCATTATAATAGAAGTTAAAAAATGAAAAATGCAAAACATAAAAATATATTTTCTTTTCTTTTAATAATTAGATTTTAAACCAATCTGATTTTCTTTAATAAATAAGATTAATTCTACTCTCATTGGTATCCTAATAGAATTGGCGGGAAATATTTTATTCCCCGGCAATTACGTTGGAATGCTTTTTTTCAGGCTTATGACTGTGCAGGATTACAAATTTGACTTTTGGTTTTCCTGACAGTAAAAGTAGTAAGTATTATAACATTACCTTCTGATTAAATACCATATAGTTTGGAGCAGAATGCTCTAAACAAATCTGGCTTTAGCTTCATCCAAAGTATCAACTATATTAAGCACAGTATCAACTTTAGTCATTTTCAGAACATTTCGTAAAGTTTGGTTTAATGAGCAGAAAATTAATTTACCATCGGTCTCGCTGAATTTGGCGTGCATCTTGACCAACAGACCAATAACAATAGAGCTTAGGTAAGTAGTATTTGCAAAATCAACAATCAATCCCGGGTTTGGAATCAGAACAGTTTTTTCAAATTCTTCGACCAATTTGTCGGTTTCTTCACCACCGGTAAACTGACCGGATAGACGTAAAATTACATAAGTATCCAAAACTTCAGTTTCAATATTCTTCATTTTCAATAATCCTAGAAAAATTAGTATTCATAAGTACTGCTAAAAACGTTTATTAGTGAAAAATATGATATAAAAGAATTGAATATCATAACTCAATTAGATTATCAATTGATATTATCCTGAAAACAACTAAATTGCATATTGATTTTGTTTAATTTTGTAAAATATTTTATGAAATATGAAATAGAGCCGATTGGTCTTTTAAAATCGCTGTCTATCTATGTTGTATTTAGCTTGGCGTTATATTTTTCGGCTTATGGTTATCTTCCGTACCTGATTAACAAATTGGATGTCAACCCTGTCCTTGCCTGGCATATATCGGGAGGAGTAGTATTTATTATGTTGTTCGTTTCTGCAATAGCGGCATATAACGGTGAAGTAAAAAGTGGATTGAATCAATCAATTTTAGAAAGATTAAGGCTTAGAAAACTTACCGCCACCGACTTGAAGTGGACAGGTACCGGTCTTCTTGTTTTGTTTATTACAAGCGGCATTGTATTTTATTTGGAAAAGAAATTTTTCCCGGGTTTTTCTACAAATCCTGCGTTTATGGAAATGCCCGCAATAAAGAGTTCGGAATGGTGGCTGTTGATTTCGTGGGCTGTAATGTTCTTTTTTAATATAGCAGGTGAAGAAATTTTCTGGCGCGGTTATTTATTTCCGAAGCAGGTCAAGAAATTCGGTAAAAATGCATGGGTTTTGAATTCAGTTGGCTGGCTTCTGTTCCACATTGCATTTGGATGGCAGATGATGCTCATGCTGCTGCCTACCGTAATTATAATACCTTATATTATGCAAAAAAGGGATAACACAACAATTGGTATTGTGCTGCACGGCACTTTTAACGGTTTAACCTATCTTGCGATTACTTTAGGTGGGATGATAAACGGGTGAAAATAATTCTTTTAGAACATATATCAAATCAGATTAAATCTAAGTAATTTCATATTATAGAAAACACTCCCTTAATCCAACATTTAAAAAAGCGGATTAAGAGAGTTAATTTCTAAGTTTTTCAACAGAATAGATTTGAATTAATTCAACTCTTTTGATTAATACAGGATTAATCTATACTGATTTCGACTTCTTTTGGTTTTGCAGGTTCAATCTTGGTTAGAGTTACCTTAAGAAGTCCGTTATCGAACTGTGCAGAAATACTTTCCTTGTTGATATTCTCCGGCAGTATAAAACTACGTGAAAATTCACCGAAACTGCGTTCTGCCTTAATGTAAGTCTTTTCTTCTTTGGCAACTTCACCATCCTTCACTGTATTACCGGCATCATCAGGACGTTTTTTATTTCCTTTAAGCAGTATATAATTATTCTCATTGATTGAGACTTTAACATCTTCCTTGCTAATGCCGGGAAGCTCTGCTGTTATATAAAGATTCTTTTCGTCTTCGCTAATGTCAATCTTTGGTGAAAAACTACCGTACTCTACAGTAATTCCTTTCTCAAGTTCTTCAGACATCTGCTGAACTTTTTTGAATACCTGCTCCATACCTCTAAAGGGATCAAAACGATAATAAGACATTTTATTCTCCATAAATAATTTATTAAAAATACTTTCAATTTCAACTTTTTTAATCAGGCAGCACACTTTTATTCAGGTGCTGCCGGATTATTAATCATTCCGAACCTTATCAGGAAACCCTAATCTCGATTTCCTTTGGCTGAACAGGTTCTGTCTTATCAAAAGTGATTGCCAAAACACCACTTTCAAATTTAGCTTTAATACTGCCTGCATCTACATAATCAGGCAAAGCGAAACTTCTTGTAAACTCACCGCTGGTTCTTTCGATGCGGTGATAAGTAATGCCGCCTTCTTCAGATTTGTCCTCAAGATTCCTTTTCTTGGAACCCTTCAGTACCAGCAAACGGTCATCACTGACGGTTACTTTGAAGTCATCCTTACTTAATCCTGGCATCTCTGCATGGATAAGAAGCTGTTTTTCAGTTTCGGATATGTCAACCCGAGGGAGAAAATCACCTGTCTCGATTGACAGTCTTGGCTCAAAATTATTCATAAGACTGTTCAATCTGCGTGTCAGACTACCGAAGCCGGGCATCGGATCATACTTTACTAAGTTCATTTTAATTACTCCTTAAAATGTTGAACAGAAATTATTTTGATTTAACTTAATTTTACTTCAATTACTTTTGGCTGTACAGGCTCTTTTTTGGGAATTGAAAGCTCAAGTACGCCGTTTTGAAATTTTGCGGCAATTTTTTCTATATCTGCTTCTTCAGGCAACTGAAGTGAACGTGTAAATTCACCGTATTTACGTTCACCGATAAGCAATGACCTGCCTTCCGGAAGTTCCTTATCTTTTAGACCTTTAATATTTAATACATGGTCTTCATTAACATTTATGCTGACCTTCGATTTATCAATACCGGGCAGTTCAGCATATACTTTGAAGGCATTATTGCTTTCGGTAACATCAATTTTAGGTTTAAATGCCGATGTTTCAACATTAAAGCCCATGCTGATTTCATCACCTGCATTTCTGATTTGTCTTAGAACGTTTTCAATTCCGGCTGCCGGGTCAAATTTGTAGTATCCCATTTTATACTCTCCGTATATAGTTTATTAATAGAACAATTTAATTTTCAATTTCAAATACATTTCACATATTACGAAAAGTGTGCCAAACCACAAATAACGTCATTGTGGCAGAGATATAGCCATAATGTCAGATGTGATTTGATATGTCATGCGACATCATGTCACTTTATAATGACACAAAGTCACTTTTGATGCGACACAATGTCATATTAGGATTGGTATTATGCTTATTTGCATTAAACTTCAGAAAAAAAATTGTATGTACAGTTACAAGATTTCTAAAGTTATTCGGATATGTGACAAAAATAATCCGGGAAGGCTGATTGAAGTTTATCAATAGTCAGTTCTCCGGTAAATAACCCGAAAACTGTTGAGCCGCTGCCTGACATCAACGCAAAGTCTGCTCCAAGCTTATAAAGAGTAGATTTTATTTGTGCAATTTCCGGATGAAGTGCAAAAATTACATCCTCGAAATCATTTGTAATCTTATCTCTGAAATATTTAGGATTATTGCTGCCCCCTTTTATTATGTCTGCAAAATTCTTCTCAGCACATTTTTCGCCGCTTCTGCCCAACAATTTATAAGCCTGAGCAGTAGAAACATTAATCCCGGGATTAACAACTGCGATTTTGCATATCAAAGATGAATTGAAGGAATTTAATATTTCGCCCCTGCCCTGTCCTGTTGAATGTCTGTATCCGCTTAGAAAAAAAGGACAGTCCGAGCCGATCTCCCCAACAATATCAAGCATATTGCTTATTGAAAGTCCTGTATTGTACATTCTGTTCAATGCCGTTACCGTTGTTGCTGCATCTGAGCTTCCGCCACCGAGACCGCCGCCGATTGGAATTTTCTTTTTTACGACTACTCTGAAACCGCCTTCAATATTGTTTCTATTCAGGAATAATTTACCGGCTTTATATATCAAATTTGATTCAATAGGTATATCAAGAGCCGGTTCTGTTACAATTTCGATTTTGTCGGAAATTGAAAATTCGAGTTCATCGTATAAATTTATCAAATAAAATACAGTATTTATATTATGGTATCCGTCATTTCTACGGTTTAGGACCTGTAATCCTAAATTTATTTTTGAGTATGCAAAATAATTTAATAAATTCATATTTTTAAAGATGCTTTTTTAAAATAAGTTTTTTCAAAAATACAAAAGATTATGGATATTGAATCAATAAATGATGATTTTATAGAAACAGCTTCTCCAAATGAGGGCGTTACCGAATATAAAAAAGTCAAAAAAAAGAAGAAAAAGAAGGAAAAAAAGGAAATACCTTACTCACAGGAAATACTGAGAAAGGTTGTACATTTGGTATCTTTATGCATACCGGTTATATATATATTTGTAAGCGAAAAATTTGCTTTATCTGTCCTGATACCCATGGCTGTTGTAGCAGTGGCTCTTGATTTACTTAGCCGCAAAAAAGATTCATGGGCAAATAAATTGGTTTTTGGATTTTTTGGCGGTATGCTTCGCAAACATGAGCGGAAGAAAAAGAAATTATTGCTCAATGGTGCTTCATGGGTATTAATCAGTGCTGTACTCACAGTCCTGATTTTTCCGAAAGTTATTGCCGTTATTGCATTTCTGATACTTATTGTATCGGACATGTCAGCTGCTCTCATCGGAAGAAAATGGGGAAAAACTATGCTTGGAAGAAAATCGCTCGAAGGAACTTTGGCATTTATTGTCTCAGGATTTTTGGTTGTTATTTTAGTAGGTTATTTGTTTAATGCAAATATTTATTTTTATACAGCCGGACTTTTGGGTGCCGTTATAGGCGGGCTTGCCGAACTTTATGCCAAACAGTTGAAGCTCGATGACAATTTAAGCATACCTATGGGTGTGGGTATCACAATGCTTGCAGTTGCAAAATTATGGAATGATTCATTCCTTAACATTATGAATTAAATATTTAGAGAAAAATCATGGATGATATTAAAGAGAAAAAGTCCGGTTTGAAAGCATACATTATTGGTGGTTTGGGTGTTGGTGTGCTGCTGGTTGTATTGTATTTAAACTTTTCCAAACCGAATTATGAAATAGCTGATATCTATACCGACAGCACTGCTCAGGGGAAATATGTATTTTTATTTGTTGAAACAAATTCAAATGACAAAAATAACCTGATGAACTGGGCAAATGAAATAAAAAATTCTATGGATTTACTTGCAATGCCGGACAAGACACAACCGGCTATTCTAACTGTATATTTTTATGACACAAAGAATGCTGCCAAAGTTGATTCAACACTCGCATTGTCTTTAAAGAAGAGATTTCCCAAAAGACCTGAGATTGTTAATAAAATTCTTTTTGTACCAAACGGATGGCAGTATATAGGACATAACGACCCGTCATTTACACAAATGGCAAGGGATTCTATATTTAAGTCTATGATTATCGTTCCTAAGCCCGGTTATAAAGCATACGATATTATTAAAAATTAGAAGAATTATTATGATTGATTTAAGAAGTGATACGGTAACCGTCCCAAGTGATGAGATGAGACGCTATATGATGTACGCCGCGGTTGGCGATGATGTTTACGGTGAAGACCCTACAGTCAACTCGCTTCAGGAAAAAGTTGCGGAAATGTTTGGGAAAGAATCTGCTCTTTATGTGCCGTCCGGTACTATGAGCAATCAGATTTCGCTGAAAGTACTGACTGAACCGGGCGATGAAGTGATAATCGAATCAAATGCTCATGTTTTCTATTACGAAACAGCAGCACCTGCGGTTATTTCTAATGTTCAGTTTTTTACTATTCCCTCTGAAACAGGGGAGATGTCTATTGATAAAATCAAGAAAGCAATCAGACCGGATATTTACTATTTCCCGAAAACAAAAGCGATTTTTGTCGAAAATACACACAACAGACACGGCGGTACAGTAATTTCAATTGATTATATTAAGCAGTTGAGAGCAATGGCAGATGAGTACGGGCTGATGATGCATCTCGACGGAGCCCGTATATGGAATGCACATATAGCTGACGGAATATCGCTTGATGAATACGGCAAATATTTTGATACCATTTCTGTTTGTTTGTCAAAGGGATTAGGGGCGCCGGTCGGTTCGCTAATGATTTCCGATAATGAAAAAATTAAAAAAGCACTCAAATGGCGGAAAATTCTCGGCGGTGGAATGAGGCAAGCCGGAATATTAGCAGCAGCAGGAATTTATGCGATTGAGAACAATCTGAAGCTTATATCCGATGACCACAAAAATGCAAAGCGTTTTGCACGTGCTATTGCCGAAATGGAAGGTTTGGAATGCAATCTTGAATCGGTTCAGACCAATATGGCAGTATTTACTTTGGATAGTGCAATCAAAGATGATGAATTTGTAAATGAATGCCTTGAACGTGGACTGCTTTTGTCTGCAATCGGTGACAACAGAATCCGGACAGTATTTCATATTCAAATAAGTGAAGTAATGACAGATAACGCAATTGATATTATTTACGAAACAAAAAAACATTTTCTTGGAGAATAATAATGAAAAGACTGACAGAAGAAGATGTCAGAAGCGAAATTCCAAAATTTAAATTTGTGACAGGCGACCAGGTAAAATTTCACGAGGTTGATTCATTCGGTGTTGTTCATAATATTCAATATTTTTATTTTCTTGAATGGGCAAGAACAAGATATTTCGAAAGTGTAGGATTTCCGTTAAACCGCCGTACATATACAACCGAAAACCCCATAATGACAGTTCATCACGAATTGGATTATTTCAATCCACTTTATTTTACCGACAGATACGAAATATTAACAAGAACAAGAATTATCAAAAACTCGTCACTGATAATGGATAATATCATTCGTAATTCAGATGGCAAAATAGCTGCAAAAGCAAGCGTTACTCTTGTCTATATGAGCAATATTGATTACAAACCCACACGTATTCCCGATGTTTACCGCAATATGATAATTAAAATGGAAGGTGATGATATTGAGGTAGTTGAAAAGTAATAGAGAAGATTGACAAAAAGATAGATAATTAATATTATTGGAAGCTATTCAGCCGGAACAAACCATTTAACCTTCCGAAGTTTTCAAAACTTCGGAAGGTTTGTTCTTTTGACGGAAACCACAATACCTTTCTCCGGAAGGTGATAAATATTTATAACAAAAGCACAGCCCACCGGAAACCACATCCTTTTCAACCTTCCGAAGTTTTCAAAACTTCGGAAGGTTTTGTACCTACCCGCAGAAAAATATAAATCCGCACAATTGCTTTATTACTTTACAAAATATAACTATATTTGTAAAAATGAATTGTCAATCTGTCAGAAAAATAATGGAAAATGATTTACTAAAAGAAGAAAATATTGCTTCAAAAATCTTTGTTCTTCGTGGAAAGAGGGTAATGTTGGATAGTGACCTTGCAGAAATTTATAACGTTGAAACAAAAATGCTGAACCGTGCTGTGAAACGAAATCAAAAACGATTTCCGAATGATTTTATGTTTCAGTTATCAAATGAAGAATGGGATAACTTGAAGTTCCAAAATGGCACCTCAAGTTGGGGCGGACGCCGCACATTACCTTTTGCATTTACTGAACATGGTACAATAATGCTTGCTACAGTCCTCAACAGTCAAAGAGCAATAGACGCAAGCATATTAGTTGTTCAGGCATTTGTACGTTTGTATGAATTTGTTACATTGAGTAAAGAAATTGCACAAAAACTTGAGAAGTTTGAATCCAAAACTGAAAAGAAACTTGATGAACACGATAAGATGTTCAATGTTGTTTTTGATACATTAAAAAAAGTATTGATACAGGAAACAATACCAAAGAAAAAAATCGGCTTTTTAAATGAATAGTTAAATTGATTGTTATTTAAAAACCATATATTTGTAAAAATGAATTGTCAATCTGTCAGAAAAAAATATGAATCAATAAATCTTGGGTGACTGCCTCGAAGTAATTCGAAAAATGGACGTCTTTACTCCTGAAGGACTGGAAGCAATCGAAATAATTAAGATTAAAGTTAATGGTGCGGTTGAGAGAGGGTAGTTGAGATTTGAAATAAATTTCTAAAATATAAATGGAATCACAAAAATGACAGAAATTTTATTAAATGAAACAAATTTGATTAGCCGTATTTTTTATATCCGAAATGAAAGAGTAATACTGGACTTTGATTTAGCTATTCTTTACGAAACAGAAACACGAATTTTAAAACAAGCAGTCCGGAGAAATATTAAAAGATTTCCTGAAGACTTTATGTTTGAACTCACTCAAAAAGAATGGAATGAGCTTATCACAAATTGTGATATGCTCTTAAACCGTAAATTTTCTCCTGCTTTACCATTTGCATTTACAGAAATGGGTGTTGCAATGTTATCTTCAGTTTTAAAAAACGAAAAAGCTATAAATGTGAATATTTCAATTATGAGAACATTTGTTCATTTAAGACAGTTTGCAAGTTTAAACAAAGAGATTTTCGATAGAATAGGAAATCTTGAAACCCGTTTTGATTCTTTAAAGGATTTGGTTAAAAGTCTTCTGATTCAGGAATCCAAACCAAAGAAAAAAATCGGCTTTTTAGATAAATAGTTTAATTGATTGTTATTTAAAAACCATATATTTGTAAAAATGAAATTACAATCTGTCAGAAAAAATTATGAATCAATTAATCTTGGGTGACTGTCTCGAAGTAATGCGGAAAATGGACAGTGAAGGCTTGGAAGCAATCGAAATAATAAAAATCAAAGTAAATGGTGAGTTGGAGAGAGAGTAATTTAATTTTTAAAAATATATTCTTAGGGTGTTTTATGATGAAAGTTTCTAAAATAGTTTTTATTTTGATAATAGTTTTATCAAATGCTGCTTTTTCGCAATGGGAATCATGTAATGAAGGATTGAAATCTTCACAGACATCTGCCTTCTTAGTAAATGATTCAAACATATTTGCAGGTGGTTTTAAAGGTATATTTCTATCATCAGATGATGGAAATAGCTGGGTGGAGAAAAATTCGGGTCTATCTGATGCTTTTGTAAGAGCAATAGCAACTGATGGTAATAGTATTTTTGTTGGCATTCAAGGTAATGGTTCAGTATTTAAATCCACAGATTATGGTAACTCATGGACAAAAAATAATTCAGGTTTGACAGATACTATTGTACGAGCAATTGCAATTAATGGGACAAATATTTTTGCAGGTACAAGAGGTGGAATTTTTGTTTCAAACGATTACGGTAATTCCTGGTTTAAGAAAAATGATGGTTTAACTGATATAAATATTTATTGCCTTGCAATTAGCGGGAATGATATTTTTGCAGGTACCAGGAAAAATGGGTTTGTCTCAAAAAATAATGGTATTTCCTGGAGTCCATTAAATATTGGGTCTCCAAGTAATATGGTACAGTCCATATTTATAAATGGTAATACTATTTTTGCAGGTACAGGTGAAGGTTTATTCCTTTCGCAAGATAATGGAATAAATTGGATAGAGAATAATCCGGAATTGTTTACCGGACCTATAATTTCGTTTGCAATTAGCGGAACTAATATTTTTGCTGCAACCTCATTAGAAATATTTCTATCGAAAGATAGTTGTAAAACCTGGACTCAAGTAAATTCCGGGACAACATTTTCGATAATTGTATTGGCTGTTACTGAGGATTATATTTTTGTCGGCACAAACGGTAATGGACTTTTCAAGGCAAAACTTAGTGATATTGGTATAACTGATATTAGAAATATCAGGAGTGTTGATTTAGATATAAGTGTTTCACCAAATCCTGTTTCAGATATTCTAACTCTTTCATTTTCAAAACCGGAATTATCTACTTTGAATATTTCAATTATTAATTCACTTGGTATTGAAATGAAACGATTTGATGAAAATGAATTATCAGGTAGAAATACAATCAACTTTTCAACTCAAGAATTTCCATCTGGAATTTATTACTGTATTTTGAAATCCGGTTTGAAAAAAGTAACAAAGAGTTTTGTGATAATGAGATAAGTCTTTTGTGATTCGAATTATAAGAATGACAAATCTTCCGAAGTTTGCCAAACTTCGGAAGATTAAATACAAGATATTTCCAATAATTGTTTTGGTATATGGTTTTCAGGTAAATTTCATTTATCACTTTGAAATTTGCCTATTCTTTTCGTAAATAATTGTTGTAAACCGCATACTAATCAGATAAACTCATTCAGGAACTATTTTGTTTCTTCCCAAACACCCATAGCATAAAACTTTTCTCTTCTTTTCTGAATAAGTTTTTCAGGATTAAATTTTTTGAAATTCTTTAATTCTTTAGCTATAACATCGGACATAGTCTTATACATCTCCTGGGGATTTTTATGTACACCTCCGAGCGGCTCAGGGATAATTTCGTCAATCACGGATAGTCTCTTTAGGTCTTGTGCTGTAAGCTGGAGAGCTTCTGCAGCCTGTTCTTTGAAATCCCAGCTTCTCCAAAGTATTGATGAACATGATTCAGGTGAGATTACCGAATACCATGAATTTTCAAGCATTAAGATTCTGTCCCCGACACCTATGCCGATAGCACCGCCCGAGGCACCTTCACCAAGCACGATTACAATAACCGGTACTTTCAACTGACTCATTAAACGCAGATTTGATGCAATTGCTTCTGCCTGCCCGCGTTCTTCTGCGTCAATTCCCGGATATGCTCCGGGCGTATCAAGGAATGTAATGACAGGCTTTCCGAATTTTTCAGCTATTTTGAATAAACGTGCGGCTTTTCGGTATCCATCGGGATTGGGCATACCGAAATTACGATAAACATTTGATTTTGTATCCGTACCTTTTTGATGCCCGATGAGCATAACCGATTGATTGTTAAAAGTGGCAAAACCACCGACAATTGCCGGGTCATCACGGAATTTTCTGTCACCGTGCAGCTCTGTAAAATTCTCAAAACACGCATTGATATAATCAAGCGATGAGGGTCTGTCCGGATGGCGTGCAATCTGAACTCTCTGCCATCTGGTCAGATTCTTATAGATTTCCTTTCTTAATTCTTCGATTTTACCCTCTAAGTCATTAGTTTCTTTGGAAATATCAATCTGCTGACCAATCTGCCGCATTTCGGCAACCTTTTGCTCAAGTTCAATAATAGGTTTCTCAAATTCGAATATTACTTTGTTTGCCATTTTAATCTTATAATTTTATGTCTTAATTGATTCAATAATAAAAATAAATTTTAAAAAGATATTTTAACTCATTATATAACGTAACAGACAAAACATATTTTTGATTTTATGATATTAAGAATTTATGTAACTACTCAGCCTGTTGTTGAGAATTTAATACAACGTATATATTTAATCTAAAATAGCTTAATTTTAAGTATAATGTTTACTTTTAACAATAAAAAATCAAGAAATCCCCCTAACCCCCTTAAAAAGGGGGAATTCAGTTTCCCCCTTTTTAAGGGGGTTAGGGGGATTTTGAATGTTCGGGCTAAAGATATTTAAAAGAATTCATAGTCATTATTAAACCGGGTGAGTAGTTCCAATAGCTGTATTTTTGAATTACCATAAAATATTGTTCGTCGAATTCGTTTTTAATCAGTACAGAGTATTAATCGGAGATTTTGAATGAAGAAAATACTGGGCAATCCAATTTTGATTTTGATTGTAAGATTGATTGTAGGATATATTTTTATCTCGTATGGAATTGGTAAAATTGCAAATGCAGACAAATTTGCAGGTGAGATTGCCAATTATGCTCTTATGCCTCAGTTTTCATTAAACATATTAGCCATAACACTGCCGTGGATTGAAGTAGCTGCCGGATTTTTACTTGTATTCGGTATCAGGCTGAAATCCGGCTCGGTGATTACCGGAGGTATGATGCTGGTATTTATTATAGCCATAATTTGGGCTATAGCAATGGGACTTGATATTAATTGCGGATGTTCCAGCACTACACCTCAGAAGGTCGGACTTCCGAAACTTTTGGAAAATACAGGACTGTTACTGCTTTCATTACTGATATATTTATTCCCTGAAAGGAAATTTACACTTGAATCATTTATTGTCAAACAGTGATTTCCGAAATATTTTTAGTTTTAAAAATCTGAAAAATTCTTTCAGTGATTTTATTGCTCCAAGACATTGTCTGGTTTGCAATTCGTATATAAGTTACGATGGAAGATACAGTAAATTTATTTGCGATAAGTGTTTTGATAATATTCCGTTTGCTGATAACAAACATATAATTCTAAACCGGTTCCATTCTAATTTTCCTGAAGGCAGGTCAGCAGTTTCAGAAGCAGCAGCACTAATGAATTTGAAGGAAAAATCAGGCTATCTTGAAATAATACATGCATTGAAATATCAGAAGTTCAAATCTACCGCATCTGAATTCGGGAATCTTCTTGCCCGAAGGCTTGAGGTCGAATCAATGCTGCATTATGATTATGTTGTACCGATTCCGATTCATACAGCAAAAAGAAGAGAACGCGGATTTAATCAGTCAGATTTGATAGCCCGCAAACTTTCGGATATAACAGGTATGAAATTCGGCGATAGTATGATATTCCGTCATAAATATACAGTTACCCAGACATTATTGAATAAATCTCAAAGATATAAAAATATGGAGAATGTTTTTTCTATAGTTCAGGGTGCCGACATTCGGAATAAAACCGTACTTTTGATTGATGACGTTTTGACAACCGGTTCAACAATAAATTCAGCAGCAGCGGTTCTTAAATCCGCAGGTGCCGAAAAAGTTGGTGCAGCCGTATTGGCAGTTGCAAATTAGAAAAAAGGAGAAAATAATTATGCGTATTTACAGAGAGAATTGTGCGGCTGTTTTGATTGATGTACAGTCAAAATTATTTCCGCATATCAGCGATAATGAGAAACTTGAATCAAATATTTCCATACTAATCAGGGGATTGCAGGTTCTTGATCTTCCGATTTTAATTACCCAGCAATATACCCGCGGAATAGGCGATACCATTGAAAGTTTGAAATCTCTGTTCGGCGAAGAGTTCAATCATATTGAAAAGGCAGAATTCAGTTGTATGGAAAATGTTGATTTTCAAGCTGAATTTATGGGTTTATCCAAAGACCATCTGATTATTTTCGGTATAGAATCTCATGTATGTGTTCTCCAGACTGTACTGGATACTATCGAAATGGGTTATATGCCGGTACTGGTTGAAGACTGCGTTTCATCCCGCAATCCGAATGACAAGCGTATGGCAGTCGAACGTGCAAGAAATGAAGGAGCAATCGTTACTACTTACGAATCGTTATTATTTGAGCTTACACGTATATCCGGCACAGAAGAATTTAAGGCAATATCAAAGATTGTGAAATAGCATGTTTGTCAGATACTGTACTTGTAGGATTAAATGAATAAATGATAAAATTAAATTTAAAATGATAAAATTAATTTCTATCAAAGAATTACAGAAAAGAAATTTCATAATTTCTGTATTATTGATTATATTTTTATTAAATTCAATTTCAGTATTATCCCAGAACTCAAAAAAGCACAATTCAAGTGTTCATTTAAAACTTGGATTACCGGTTGATTCTGATTCGACTGATGATTATTTGATAATCCGACCGCAATATGCCGTAAGTTACAATTCCACTCTTAATGCAGTAAACTGGGCAGGCTGGAATCTAAATTCATCATATTTCGGAAAGTCAGGCAGATATGAAGGAAGATTTATTACTGACACTACACTGCCATTGGGTATAATTAGAATGAATCACGACGATTATACAAATACAGGTTATGACCGTGGTCATTTAGTACGTTCACACGAAAGAAGTTCCAATCCTGAAGATAATAAATCTACATTTTTTATGACGAATATTGTTCCGCAGACACCAGACCTGAATAGAGGTGTATGGCTGGATTTCGAAAGGTTCTGCGAAAATCTTGTCATAAAGCAGAAAAAGGAATTATATATATACGCCGGCGGAATTTATAAATCGGATTCTACAATAGGTAAAGGAATTAGAGTTCCCGACAGCTGCTTTAAAATTGTTGTTGCATTGGAGAGAGGTGAAGGGCTTGAATGTGTTGACTATAATACAAAAATTTACTGCGTCGTAATGCCAAACGTTCAGGGAATCCGTAAAATTAAATGGCGGAAATATGCTGTGTCAGTAACACATATTGAAAAATCAACAGGGTATAATTTCCTGTCTGATGTTCCCGAAAAAATTCAGGGAATTATCGAACAAATAGTTTATAAGTAAGGCAGTGCTGAAATAGAAAAACTATATCTATCAACAAGTAATTCAAATCTTTTTCAAAATCAATGAAATTTTGTCTCTTGTCATGAAGGTTAATATTCTTACAAATGCCTTCAGATTCTTCATTTTCAATTCAACAAACAACTGTTTTATATGTCCGCGACTTTTTTCCGATAGTATTTCAAAAGCATAATTATCAAACATGACAGAAATATCTTTTCTTGTGAAATTATGAGGATGTCCCTTGTCAAATTCAATTTTTTCCAAAAGATTTCGGATAAATTTACCTGCAGAATGATAAACATTTTGCTTGAAATATATAATTCCACCCTTTTGAAGCACTCTGTCAATCTCAGAGATTACTTTTTGCGGATTTTCGCAATGGTCTAAAACATTATCAATTATAACAAGTTCAAATGAATTATCGGTATACGGCAGCTCTTCACCTCTTGAATTGCTGTAACGAACATTTTTATCCCTGTATGAATGATATTCAGGAACCGAACTATAGAAATCTTCAAGCGGGTCCACGGCACATCGCAATTCACCCGGAAGATGTGTTATAATTCCTGCCGGTCCGCTGCCAATCTCCAATATTTTAGAATTATCGGAAAATTGGTAAAACGGCGATAAATCTTTAATCAGTTCATCTGCAAATCTTTTTAAATATGACAGGTCAATACTGCTTTGCCTTTTATCCCACCAATGTTTTTCATAACTCTGGGCTTTTTGCCATCTATTGTTTGAATTCATATTTCACTTAATTTTTGATAATTGTTTTTCTAAATCTATTTTTACAAAACCATAATTCGGCTGTAATTCCAATGCCTTTTTCATGTTACTTCGGGCAGATACTATATCCTCTTCCAAAATATCGAGTTGGGCAAGATATGCATAAATTTCAGCATTGTCAGCCCATCTGAGTTCGTATTCATCCTTTATTTCTTTTGACTTATTAATTGAAAGACATTTTTCGAGCATGCGTCTTGCTTTCTTTTTGTCTCCGCCGTAAATTCCGGGTACGTGCATCAGATGAGTTGCTGCTACAAGTAAAATTTTAGAATTATTTGAATCCAGATTAAATGCTTCAAATATTCTGTTTTTTGCCTTTTGACCGAAAAATATCGCACTGATTGGCGATAAAGCAGATTTTTTGCCATAGGCGGCAGAAACCATTGCAAGCGAAACCGCATTATTTTTGATTGAATATGCCTTATCAAACATATCTATTGATTCATCAAAATAATCATAAGCAATGTCTCGGTCTATGTTGTAAACGACTCTGCCCAGACAGTAACGTAAAATTCCGTTATAATAATATCCGTAGTAATTGTCAGGATTGCCGGAAATAAATTTTTCTGATAATTTGAGAGTGTTTTTCAGATTTTTTATATCAAATGTGTAATAATATTTGTTGACGCTATCCCTCAAATTTGATAACTGAATTTCATCGGAATAAGCCGAGCCGAAGTTAAATATCAATATAATTACCGCTCCGGACAAAATCAGGCAAGATTTGCGAATTCGAACTAATTCGCTGATAAAAAAATATATATAATCCGGTTTTAATAATTTTGCATTTTTCATTATACAAAAATACTTAAATTCGCTGAATTTTCTTACTTGCAAACAGTTCTTTTCTAAAATTGCCATAAATATCAAACGAAATACGCTTTATCAAATGAATGCCGACCATAACAGTTATGACTCCCCCGACAAAAATTGTGATTATTATCAGAATCTGATACTTTATTGCTATCATAGGGTCGCTTCCGCCGAGAATCTGCCCGGTCATCATCCCAGGAAGCCAAATCAATCCGATTGCTGCAGTTGAGGCAATTGTAGGATTAAATGCATCTCTCATCGCCTGAGATATAAAACTTCTTTGAGCCTCGGCAGTATTTGCTCCGCACATCAGATTATATTTATATTCATCTTCGTTTTTGGTAATTACATTTACATAAGACCTTATGCCTACAATTGATGAATTTAGAGTATTACCGATAATCATTCCCATTAACGGTATGATATATCGGGCTGCTGATGTTTTTTCAGGTCCGAGAATAAGTATCGCAAAAAACAAAGCATTGATAACTACATTTGTTAATACGGCGGCTGTTACCGGAAGTAAAAAGTATTTTAATGGTATATTACTACGTTTTGTGACGGAAAATCCGGCAGCAACAACCATTATCACTATCCAGAGGATGTTCAGATAAATTGAATCCAGTTCGAAAACGTATTTTAAATACAATCCCAAGAAACCAAGCTGCACTAACATTCGGCTGAAGGCTATAATCGTAGGTTTAACAAGACCGGTTTTATATTTTAATAATATAAATATCGGTATTAAAAGCGATACTATTGAAAATCCGAGTCCAAACCAGGTTATATCGGAATCATTCATGACAGCTCCAGCAGTTTATCGCATTTATCGTATATATTTTTGTCATGTGTCGAAATTATAATTGTTTTATCAGACCGAAAAAAAATATTCATGACATCATCACTCACTTCAGCGTCTAAATTTGAGGTTGGTTCGTCAAGAATAATAATATCCCTTTCGAGCAGCAGCGCAATTACCGAGCAGATTCTCTGCCGCTCACCGCCTGAAAGTTCGTTTATATCATTCATCAGAATATCAGGTTTCAATTTTACCAAATCCAAATATTCTATTATCTTAGCTTTCAATGGTTTAAGATTTTGATTATTCACATAAGAAAAAGGATATAAAACAACATTTTCGACTGTCATGCCATTCAGGAAATTGAAACTTTGCGGAATCCAACTGCAATGTCTTCGGAAATTAAAAACGCTTTCTTTGGAAATATTCTCACCAAGCAGTGACAATTTCCCCTTATCAGGCGATAGAAAGCCCATAATCAAATTGAGTACTGTTGATTTACCAGAACCGGATTTTCCCGCAATACCGTACTTTTCTCCTTTATTAATTGCAAAACTAAGATTGGAGGGGTAAATTTCCCTTCCATTGAATGTTTTGTTTACATCAATAAATTCGCAAATTTTATTCATACGGCGTTACAATCATTTAGACATTTAATAACAGGCAAAAGTAATGAATAATACTAATAAATAGATTACATTTACTTTTCAACGCTTAAAATATTCAAATTTCAATGATGTTATTTCTTTATTTTTCCTGTAAATAAAAGAATTTAAAATATGTGAAAATAAAATCATTATTTAGTAAAATATTTTTGTAAGTATTTTGTTAGTATGCTATGTTCTAAAATTTTGGGTTTAGAGTTATGAAAAAGATTGGTATTCTTTTCGGTTCGGAAAAATCATTCCCAAGTGATTTAATCAGCGTAATTAATTCGATGAAGAACAAGGTGAAAGCCAGCCGGATTTCTTTAGATGCTCTCAAATTAAATGATAAAAATATTTATTCTTTAATATATGACCGTATTTCACATAAAGTACCCTTTTATAAAAATTTCCTTAAACAGTCGTATATCAATGGTGCTTTAGTAATTAATAATCCCTTTTTGACTTATGATTTCAGTAGTTTTATTCATAATGTCATATCAAATAAAAAAGGAATCCGTACACCGAAATCGGTCCTTCTGCCAAGCAAGGAGCCGCCTGAAAATACAGTTCCCGATTCATTTGCCAATTTAAATTATCCGTTAGATTGGAATGCCGTCTTTAATTACATAGGATTTCCTGCATATCTGAAGTCCAATAACAATAATGTATTTGTCCATTCCTATAAAATTTACAATTCTGCGGAATTCTTTTCGGCTTATAATCTTACAGGAAAGAGCTGCATGAACTTAGTCGAAAGTATTGATTTTGATGCTTATTATAAGTGTTTTGTAATCGGAAGTAAAAATGCGAAGGTAATTGCTTACGACTATTCAAAACCTATTCATCTTCGTTTCAATGCTTCAGAGAAACCAATGAGCGGGAAAATTGAGAATGAGATTATCAGTTTATCTTTATCAATAAGTGAATATCTTGGTTTCTCAATGAATGCACTCGAATTCGGAGTAAAAAATAATGACTTGTATTTGACCTGTCACCACGACCCTTCTCCTTTTATTGAAAGAGAATTTCTTGATTCGGAAACTTATGAATGGATGCTGAATGCAACATCTGAATATTTGATTTCGGTTGCAAGCGGGAATGCATCTATACCTGTATTTCATCCAAATACAATTTTTGAAAAAGAAAATTTAAAAGGGAAATCGGCTGTCAAAAGAGCAAAACCTAATCCTAAACCGGTTATGCAGGATATTAATATTGCAAGTCAGGATTCAATGAACTGACAGAAAAATTACCTAAGACACACAGATACATCAATATCAACTTTAACTCACTAAACCACATTCCGACAATTTCAGAACTTACAACTCAATTTCATCTGAGTTTAGCAATCTTCTTTTCGAATAATTGAAGAGCAACTCCTGCGGTCTGGTCCATATTATAGTATTTGTAATCTGCGAGTCTGCCTGCAAAAAATACTTTGCCGTCTAAATTATCGGCTTCCTCTTTATATTTGGCGAACAGTTCGCTGTTAACAGGTCGCGGGATAGGATAATAAGGGTCATTCACTCCGGAAACATATTCCTGCGGGTATTCAAATGCAACGGTAGTCTTCGGATGTTTCTGCTGACTGAGATGCTTGAATTCTGTTATTCTGGTGTAATCATAATTGTTCGGATAATTCATCTGACCGACTTCCTGATAACGCTCGGTTTGAAAATTTACAATATCAAATCTTAGGCTTCTGTATGGCAGTTCGCCGAACATATTATCAAAGTACTGGTCAATTGGTCCGGTATATATCATTTTGTCAAATTTTATATATGACTCAGCCTCGCGGTAATCAGTCTTGAGTAATAAACGGATATTCGGATGCGAAATCATCTTACTGAACATTTCGGTATATCCTTTTTGTGGTAAAGCCTGATATATATCCTGAAAATATCTGTTATCTCTTGAAATATAAACAGGTATTCTGGATGTGACATTATAATCAAGTTCTTCCGGTTTAAGATTCCACTGTTTGACTGTATAACCGTAAAATACATTTTTGTAGATGTAATCAGCAAGAAATTTCAGGTCTTCGTCTTTGACTTCCTTCATTTTCAGTATAGGGATTTTCAATCCGAATCCATAATTTTGAATCAGTAATGTTTCTAATTTTTCGGCATATTTCGGGGGGAATAATTCATAAATTGAATTTAAGTTAAAAGGGACAGGAACCGGTTTACCTTCGACAACAGCTTTCACATGGTGCATATAAGTATTCCAATCCGTAAACTGCGACAGATAGTCCCAAACTTTTTTTGACGATGTATGAAATATGTGCGGACCGTATTTGTGAACGAGAATTCCGTGCTCATCATAATAATCATAAGCATTTCCGGCAATGTGGTCACGCTTATCAACAATTATTACTTTCTTGTTAAGCTGAGAAGCAATTCTTTCTGCAAGAATACATCCTGTATATCCGGCTCCGACAATCATATAATCAAATTTCATTCTATCACCAATTTTGCTGAATTAAATTATTATGTTTAGTTTATTATTATTCACGATTCGCAATTTATACTTTTCAGACTTTGCGGAAAGGGATAACTCATTAATCATAATAAACATTTTGCAATTAAAATTCATATATCGAATTTGTAAATCTAAGATTTTAAAATTTTAATAAAATCAAAAACCGTGCCTGCATTAATTATCTTATGATATTCAAAACTTGTGATGAAACATCCTTGTCAGTTTTGAATCTTATAAAATACTGTCCCTGAGACAAATCTCTCAAATCAATTTCCAAGCGTAAATAACCCGGATAAAGTTTGTTCTGATTTTGGGAATCGTAAATGAATAAATCTTTCAACTTTTTGCCGCTGACATCCCATAATGACAATTCGCCGCTATTTATATCTGAAACGGCTAATTCAACTACAGCCGTATTCTGTGCAGGATTTGGAAAAATGAGATTAATTGCCGAAATTTTGGGATTAGAAGAATAACTGCCGTCCGGATTAATAAAATTATCTGATAAATTAATATCTTCAGAAAATTTTTGTAAATCATCCAAAGAATTTCCTGCAAACAATGCAAAAGCCACGCGGGTAGTGTCACCGGCTCTGAGACGTATAGGACCTGCACCGATAACAACTGATACATCAGTGGAATTTGATGAATCCCTGCCAATTCCGCTTGTCATCATTCTCCATTTTTCCTCTTTTGAAAACCCGTTATAGACTCCCGGATTTTCCTCAGAAACTCCGTCATTATCAACCGCCCAAAAATTAACAGGGTGGCTTGACAACATTTTCATTCCTGCTTTTGGTAATGAATCATCGGCTATATTAATAATGTAAGCAAAATTGCCGGACTTATTCCAGATTGCCCGATTATTGCTTCCCGAAGGTCCAATATCCCAATCCAGATAAATCGCTGCATAAACAGAATCCTGAAACGAGTCTGTTTCATTTATAATATCATATACAACATATATAATATCATCCTTACTGCTGCCTTTAAACTGATAACCGGATTGTATTATTCTTGCCGGTTTCAGCAGAGAATCCTCTTTTGTAACAAACTCGGTTATGGTTTCTTCAGCAGCAATGCTTCCGGGTATGAATGATTCAATCGGTTTATCTAAATTAAAATCACTGTCCTTTGAAGAAGCATTACTGCTTCTGGCAGAATTTGCTATTGAATTATAACCGTAACCAATCATTAATGCACCTTCAAAAAGCAAATTGGTACCTTTTTTGAAAGAAAAACCTTCGCCGCGGCTGTTATACGGGAAATCATCATAAGCAAGATTCCCCTGGCTGGTATAGGTTAGCTGTATATTGTTTGAACGCATCGTACGCCATGTAGGATTTATAAATAAGGAAATTGTATTTGTGAATCTATGACCTGCTTCATCAATAATAATAATAGTTATCGGCAGACTGTAATTCAGAATCTTCTCCTGATTAACCCGGAATGATATAGTACCGTTTACGGCTTTAGTTTCATAAGTACCGAAATCTCCGGCTGACAAACTGCTGGTAATGAATTCAGGCTGATAAAATGCAGGTGACATCGCATAAATATTTACATCTTTGGCAGGCTTGAGTGCATTGAAAAGTTCCAATTTAATATTTACAATCTCACCGGATGTAATTACACCGTCTTCAATTTCCTGAGTAATTACATAATTCTTCAATGATATTGAGACAGGATTTATTTCGGTTGCTGCATTTAAGGCATCTACTTTTCCAGAACCGATAAGTCCGTTATAACCCGGATTTTCCTCGTTAATGTCTTTTGATGTTGCTTTCAGATGCTCGCCAATCTGTATATTGTTATACTCAGGATGATTTAGCCAAATCATACCTGCTACAGCAGCCGCAACAGGTGAAGCCATAGATGTTCCATCCCAAAATGCATAATCATTTATCGGTATGGATGATATGATTTGCTCGCCCGGAGCCGATATATCAACTGTAGAATAAAAATTAGAGAAACCGGCTTTACGGTCCTGACTGTCAATTGCTGCAACTGAAATCACACCGTTATACGAAGCAGGATAAAAAGCTATCTGACTGCGTTCATTACCTGCTGCTGCAACAATAAGAGCCCCCAGGTTTATAACTTCGTTTATGACATCCTGTTCTGACTGTGAATATCCACCGCTTCCCCATGAGCAATTAATTATATTCGCTCCTGCTATTGCTGCATATAACAAACCGTCATAAGAATTAACCAGATTACGTGAAAACTGACCGTCATTGCCTATTTTAACGGGAAGTATCTTTGTGTTCAAACCGATTCCGGCTATACCAACCAAATTGTTCTTCACTGCAGCAATAATTCCTGATACATGTGTTCCATGCGGATGCCCCGGAAACGGGTCATTGTCAAATCCGGATTCTGATGAATTGGATGCAAAATCCCAGCCCATCCAGTCATCAATGAAGCCATTCATATCGTCATCAATTCCATTGCTGCGTTTTTCATTTCCGCTGTTGTCTGTGCCATCTTCACCGCTGTTAATTTGCATTGTGCCGATAAGGTCTTCGTGCTTGTAATCTACACCGGTATCAACAACACCGACTACCACATGCCTTCCGCTTGTATCAATATGTGCCCACGATTCAATTGCCTGAATAGATTTAAGATAATACTGAGAGTTTATCAGGGAATCATTAGGCAGCGAATCTTCGAAAATCCTGTTTATATATTTGGGTTCTGCATACTCAATAAAATCGAACGAACTAATCTTACGTGAAGCAGTTTTTGAATCAATATTATTAGAATATTCAATTACAAATATTCTATCCAAACCCTGATTTGTTCTATTGCCAAGCAGCTGATTATCATTTTTCCGCTTTTCGAGATTTTTAAGTAACGCAATATTAACAAAAGACTTCAGTTGATGATTCCCAAGTAGTTGTCTGAATTGTTCAATTTCAGTAATTTCACCGGAACGGATTTTTGTGGTC
>JAVSMQ010000001.1:1465824-1481489 GCA_032027125.1 Kapaibacterium sp. (SeqCode) | reverse complement strand
ATTCAGGGTAACCTGACCTCTATTCAATCAGAATTACAGGCTCCTGCATATATTATCACCTGGGCGGAAGACTGTTATGATTTATTCATGGATTTACACGCAACATCCGGTTATCACAGGGGTAGAAATAAAGGCAATACCCTGAATGTTAATAATAAAGCAAGGGTTATGGAGGTTGAATACCAAAATGTCAAAACCCTTGCTCTGTCAATTTATAGAGACGACCAAGTTAATCTTAAGGATTTTGGATTTGATGAGCCGTATCCGATAAGAACGAACGAGAAAGTTCCGAGAATTAATAAGGTTTTGCAGGCAAATGAGAGACATATTGCAGCGGGTGTAACAAATTTGCTGCCCGATTCTTTGATTACGCGGTTGATGGATGCCAAAAATGACTTCGAAGCGGCTTTGCTGGAGCGGGATAATAATAAAACCGAATCCGAACACACTTTGGCAGAACTGAAAAAGCGATTCGACGAGGATACAGCAATATTGCAGGAATTGCGGGCTTGGTGGTACATTAAAATGGGGAAAAATGACGCAAGAATTACGATGCTTGAGATGGTAAATCCAGATTCCGGCGGTCGCAAAAGGAAAAAGAAGATTGTGAAGGAAGAATAGGAAGAAAGGAAGGGAAATATAAACCATCCCTTGTCAGAATCACGGATTACACGGATTAAAGGATTTCACGGATTTAAATCCGTGGCATCGGTGTAATCAGTTAAATCCGTGATTCTGAATATTTCAAAAAGTGATTGGGTTTTGAATTCATTTTGCGATACACCTTTTTTTATGTGATTAAGCAGTTCTGCAAACTAAGTATCGCGGCTTTGTCCGATTGAAAATAATAAAATATACATAAGTTTGTCTTACGTCGCATTAATAAGTTGACAAATTATTAGAATTAATTATTTAGATAATAAAGGTCGGAAAAATATGACTAATCCGGAAATAACACCGCAGAATCTGTATCGTTTACCATGGAATCTGGCAGATAACGCAATATCATGGCTTGAACCGACAAGTAAATGCAACCTCTATTGCGACGGATGCTACCGCGAGAACCGTAATAACTCGCATAAAACCCTCGATGAAATTAGAAGTGACCTTGAAGTATTCAAAGCGTTACGCAAAACCGATTCAATCTCAGTTGCAGGGGGAGAACCTTTGATGCATCCCGAAATAATCGAAATTGTACGGATGATTAAGGAAATGGGCTGGAAACCTGTGATTAATACTAACGGCGAATTACTCACACCGGAATTACTGGAAAAGCTAAAGGATGCAGGAGTGACCGGATTCACTTTCCATGTGGACAGCGGACAGGGAAGGTCAGGCTGGAAGGGTAAAAATGAAATGGAATTGAATGAATTAAGAATAAAACTTGCCACAATGCTGGCTGATGCCGGCGGATTGTCATGCTCATTTAATCTCACGGTTTATCCGGAAAATGTAAAATATGTCCCCCAGCTTATTAAATGGGCACAGGAAAATATTGAAATTGTTCACGTAATGGTTTTTATAATCTATCGAATAGCCGTTCGCAACCATGATTATGATTATTATGCCGGTAATGAAAAAATTACATTTGATGATATCGCCTATTCTGTGGCAGCCGATGAAAGAAGAACTGATGTAACATCACTGGAAATTATTGAAGAAATCCGAAAATATGAACCTGATTTTATGCCTGCTGCTTTTTTGAACGGTACACATAAACCGGATTCGTATAAATGGCTTTTAACAGGAAGATTGGGTAACAAATATCAGATTTTCGGATATATAGGTCCAAAGTTTATGGAATTAGTTCAAACAGTCAGTCACATTTTTACAGACAAATATCTCGCTTATGCAGATACTAAAATGATGAAAAGAGGCAGATTATATTTCCTCTTGTCCGTTCTTGATGCGGGTGTCTGGCAGTCTTGTAAGAAATATTTTAAATCTTTCATTAGCAATCCACGAGCATTTTTCAGCAAAGTTTACTATCAGTCCATTATGATTATACAGCCTATTGATGTATTGAAGAACGGTGAAATGAATATGTGCGACGGCTGCCCCGACATTTCCGTATATAACGGCGAATTGGTCTGGTCATGCAGAATGGAAGAGCTGATTAAATATAAACAGTGGGCAAGAGTGGTTATTAAGGAGAAAAATTAATTTACTGCCGAGCGGCAACACTGTTGTAGTGTTTTCTATCTATTATCATTTTCATATAAAAACCAAAAAGCCCGGAACAGGTGGTCTGATTCCGGACTTTTTTTATAAACAGTATTAATTGAAAATTTATTTAACAACCACTACTGATTTTATTGAAATACTGCTTCCGCTCTGCACTTTTACAAAGTAAACTCCGGCAGGAATGTCATTTGTGTTTATAACATAAGTACTGATAGCATTAGCTGTGCTTTGATTGCTGATAACAATACCGGCATAATTCATTAATGTAACAGTAGCGTTTACTTCAGTTTGATTAAATTCAACTGTTATAAATTCGCTTGCAGGATTTGGATAAACATCAACACCGAACGTACTCATATCATTATCGTTAACACCGGTAGGACCTGTAGGCGACATTTCAAATTCTTTTTCAACCACAGATTCCTCGCCGATAGTAATTTCGGTTGTGCTTGCCGAGTATCCGATTTTGTCAATAACAAGTGTATAAGTGCCGGCAGCAATGTTTGACAATTCAAAGCTTCCTAAATCATCTGTTGTCATATTCATTGTAACAGTATTTTTGGAATTTAAAAGATAAACGCTTGCTCCGTTGACTGCATCTACAACCTGAACTTCTTCACCCGATTTTACCAAACCTTTCTTATGTTTGCCGACTTTGCCTCTTACAATGCCTTTGCCGTGAATTTTATCGGTAAGAGTAAGTACAATTTTATATGGTCCGCTGTCTCCGGTTTCTTCGACAGCTACTCTTGTTGCATGTTCCCAGTAAATAGTTGCGATATCCTGCTCGACATAGAATCCGGGAGAAAGCATCTTGTCATTATGAGGTATGGCAAGAATAACATAATCCCCGGGTATTAAGTTGTCAATTTTATAGGAACCATATTCATCAGTTTTGGTAGATTTCCCTACATAAAGATACTTAGTATGCTTGCCGTCAGTGTTTACAAGGAATGCTATTACTTCAACACCCGGCAGAACAGTGTCATTACTGTCAACAACTGTACCTGAGATGCTGTTTTCGTAGTTAGGAATTGCTTTTAAGAAGAAATCTATGCCTGTTTTATCTTCATTCATCGTAATAACTTTTGCATCAGTAGGATTATCTGCTAATTCGTAATACTGTGGAAAATATGCAGAAGTAGTATTATGATTGTCTGAGAAATAATGACCGTTAGCAACGGCAATATATTCGTAAATATCAGGAAGACTTCCGGTATATTCGCCATGGTCATTTACTTTGAAAACAAATGACTGTGTCTTGTCTGAATTTTTGTCTCTTCCTATGAACTCAACCATAGAAAACTTGACCGGCTCTAATGTTTCTGAATCTACTATTTTACCTTTAACAGTATGATGTTTTGGATGAGGAATAGCTTTCATAACAAATGCAAGTTCAACTTCGTCACCACATTCAACAACCAATGGAGTTGCATGGTCAAAATTTGCAGCGTTTTCATACCAGTTAGGATAGTAACCGGTAGTATTATTATTTGAGAATGCTTCGACAAGGATATAATATTCACCTTTGTCAAGATTTGAAAACTCAAACTCTCCGTTGCTGAATTTAATCTGAATTACCGGACCTTTTGTGTTTTTACCGTCTCTCTGAATGAAATTGAAAATGCTGACTACACCGTAACTAATCAAGTTACCGTCTTCATCTTTGACAGTACCTTTAATTTTAGCAAGCTCATCACATTCAAAAACAGTTACATCCCAAACTTGTTCAGCAACAGCAACAACTTTATCACCAACGATTATCTCTATAATCAAACCGAAGTGATATCTGCCGCTTTTTGAAGGTGTCCAGGTTATTTCGCCTGTGGATTGGTCAATTTTTGCTCCGTCGGGTGATACATGCAGCTTGTAATTCAGTGTATAATTATCTAAATCGGTTTCGACTTTAGGAGTATATGAATACACTGTACCGATTTTAGCATGTAACTCAGGGTGAGTTGTTATATATGCTTTATGATTTGGATTGTTATTCTTGATTTCGGCATAAAAGAATCTTACAACATCACTCTCACCGTCCTCGTTAAAGGCTGTGACAGTAAATGTCCAGATATTGTGATTGCTCATTAATTCACCGGTATGGAAAAAGAACATGTCTTTTTGACGGTTGTTTTCATCATCTTTATCAATTGAACCAAGAAGTTTTAAGTCCTTGGCATCATCAGTTTTGCCTTCAGCATAGTAAATATTAAATCCATCTGCATTGTCATCATGAGGATAAACCCACGATACAACACCGGCAGCAATGAATGTGTCACCATCCAGCTTACCCTGCAGGTCAACCTTTAAGTCCTTGACCGGATTTAATTTGTCCCCGGCATATCCTACTGTGACCGAAATCATAAACAAAGCAATCAGCAAACCCAACAGGGTCTTACTTTTGTTAGTTTTGATAATCATAATTACCTCCTAAACATATATTTTATAAAACCAAATTATCAATGACCGTTATACTTCAAATACACATTACTATAAAAAACGTTGCAAAATAAATAAAAATAATATTTTTGTTTTGCATAAACAAAAACTATTGTTAAATTTATATTGTAATTTTGAACAAATATTAAAAAAGGATTATTTTTATGAGATATTTGCTTGCAATAGTAGCTTTTATGGTCGTGTTTGGCGATACTTCATTTGCCCAAACTGAATTTACGCGGGAATATAATAATTATCGAATGGGTGTAGGTCCGCTTTTGGGTTATAAATTAGGTATTAATACTGTGGATCCTACGGAGGGAATTAAAAATGATATCGGAGCAGCAAGTATGCCTGATTTCGGTGCAACATTTTATATGCCATTAGACCCTGATCAAAGAATGGGCTTATTCCTTGACCTTGTTTATGCCAATTATGCTTATAGCCAAAAGTACTACAACTCCCCTAAGGAGTGGACTGATAAATTCAGCTATCTCGATCTTGGAGCCAATTTCTATATTTCAGGATTTACAATCGGGTTAAATGTTGGGATTCCCATTGGTCTTAATTTAGAAGAAAATCCTACTGCTCTTTCTTATTACCATGATAAAACAGCTGCATTAAATACTCTATATGAATTCAGAGTTGGTGGTAATTTTACTCTTAACGAAAGCAATGTTGGAAGATTCATTCTGTTTGTAAATGCCGGATACCAGATAAACGGTCAATATTCTGATGAAGTGAATATGGGTTCTTATAACCCCCACCCTGCTTCATTGCAATTGGGCTTAAGTTATTTGATTAATGTAGAATAAATTTGACAAATGATTTTTTGTTTCTTAGATTAAAAGGCTGATTTTGTGATGAAATCAGCCTTTTAATTTCAGAACTCCTGACTTGATAACGATAATAAAAGAATTACGTTATTTGATACGTAGTTTAGAATTTCGCAGATAAATGAAGAAATCCTCCTTAATCCCCCTTTTTCAAAGGGGGAAAGTGAGCGAAGCGAGCAGGGGGATTTTGATTTAGCGAATGAGATTTTTTATGCGAGTCAGGGGGTCTGAATTTATACCTTATATATATACCATATATATATACCATATATATATACCATATTTTTTTTGGGATTTAACGGATTTAAAATCAAATTAATCATATCAAACAGTTAAAATCAAAGGTTCCGACAAAAATTACACCCCACAGGCTGTTTTGTATCTCTCCAAAAGCCAGTCTGCAGACCGGCAGACTCTGTTTATCGAGTCTTCGTCAGTTCTTCCCCAATGGTCGGCTCTTGTAAGCTGCACTAAATCTGGAATATGAATTTTTGTTTGAAGTCTTCTGATTGCCGATAAGGATACATCCTTTTGATTCTTGTAAAGCTGCATTGGTACAAGGTGTTTGGATATATATAATTGAACTTTGCTGCAGACTGCATCGGGTAAGTCAAATCTGCTTAAAAATTTGGAAGCCGGAAGGAATCCGTATTGGTCATGCATCAGACTGCGAATTTTTCCGTTATCGTAATTGTTTGAGTAAGGTTTTCCAAAATCGTGGCACAATGCACCAAGCATAAAAGCATGTTTTTCGGCAATATCAGAAAAATAATATTTCAATTCGGCTGCTACATCAACAACCATCAGTGTATGTGTCCATACATCACCCTCCGGATGCCAGAGCGGTTCCTGAATACATCCAATTAAAGCATTCAATTCAGGGAATCTTCCGATGATATTTTTATGTTTCAGATATGTAAAATATTCCGACGGTTTATGGGATTCAAAAAGCTCAATTAATAATTCATTAGTAATAAACATAAAAAATTGCATTTTTTAAAAATAATTGAACGAAATTAACAATAAAAATTTTAAATTTGAAGTTGTTGAAAATGTAAATAACATTGTTCTTTTTAAATTGTGTGTAAATGTATAATTTTTCATAATGTTATACAAAATGTTAGATTTTATTGAAAAATATTCTGAATATTTTATTAAATTTTCTTAACTTTTTGTTAATTGTTTGGAAATTATTTCGTATATTAAATTTGATTTTGATATGAAATTCATAAATCTTTTTTACGAATTGCATAAAAAATTTTTTTAGTAATAAAAAAATAGTTAATTTTTGGTTTTGAATTATATGAAAATAAAAAATTTGAACATGAATTGTTTAGGAGGCAGATAAGATGTCGAAAGGTGGAGGAGCAGGAAAAGTTTATTTCGTGCTGTATCTGGCAGTAGTTCTTGAGCTTTTGATTATCATCGTAGAACGCGATGAAGCCGAAGAACACTTACATAAAAAAACCAAAGAAGCTATGAGAATAGTAGAAAGTATTCTATCTCAGCTTCAGTCAGGTGCCGGTACTGAAGGCATCAACACACGACCGCAGGATGAAATCACAATACCACCGCCGGGGGTTGATTTAACACCTATTTTCGGTGAAAATGTACCCAAATCAAGCCGTAGTTATGTAGTTGATGTTGGTGTTACTGACGTAAGTACTTCCTTAACTAAACGAGAATTTGAAACCGAGAAGGAATATGTTACACGTATTAAGAAGCTGGTAGAGCTTGCTAATGTGGAACAAATTCAATATCAGGTTTTTTATAGTTCAGACCAAAATCCAAACAATGCTCCTTTGTTTCCGACAGAAGAGTATTTTAAAGAAAAAAATATAGATTTCTATAATCTGCCTATCGGAACTATGGTTTCCGGCGATATTCCTGATGTAAACTGGGAATATTTAGGATTGCAGGAACTTAATATGGATAAAGATGCTACATTTAATAACATCAATTTATCTGACCTTAATCTTGCTCAAATTTCACCTATTTATCCGGCTGAAACCAAAAAGTTAATCGGTCCCACTTTCAAGCCCGATAAGGTTACTGATGACAGCACGTTTTATTATTCTGCTGAAGAAACACTCAAAAACATGAGCCGTACTTCAGAAGTACAGAAACGTTCTTTTGTTGTAAATTTTCAGCCGCCTTCGAAAGCCGGTTGGTATAAATTAAGATTTGCATCGAAAACAAACAGAATTTTAGGTGTAAAAGCCGGTCAGACAGCAGAACAAATCAATGATGATGCAACTGTCAATATCGGTACTGTACAGCTTAAAGTTTATGACTTAAGAAAAGTAATGAAAGAACTTGTTACCACACTTGACAAATATAATCTGCCGACTATCGAAACATTAATGGACGGCTATGATATCATCGCATTCGACAAAGCGCTTGGTGAATCAAAACTTAGTGCCGCTTCTGAAGAAAAAGCCGAAGATATCGTAGGTAAAATAAATCTTTACGGATATATCGTTAAACTCCTTGCTCCGGGTATGTCGAGCAATTTTGACCAGAACCGCGGTTCTATTGAGTTTAATATTCGTGTTGTAACTCCAACACCAAATATTGCCGAGCCAATTGCAACCACTCCTGATTATGTACCTACATTTGATAAAGCTGCTGCTGTGTTTGAGTGCCAGATAAGTCCTTATCAGCCGGGTCAGAATCAGCTTGAAGGTATTGTAATGGATGCAACAGGCAACAGAGTTGCTTCTATCAAATTTATACCTCTTGATGAAATTGCAGGATTAGGTTACAAAACACCTGTACAAAACGAGATGCGTATGTATCGCGCTACAGTTGACCAGGTATTGCCTCCGGGTAAATATGAATATTCTGTTACACACCGTTTGGGCGGAAGGTCAGGCAGAGTCGAACCAAAAACCCTTGAAGTGTTCAAGTCATCACTGACCGAACAGAGTGAAAAGAAAATCAAGAATGAAATTCCAATATATGCATACTATGGGTATCCGCTTGTGTTTGCTGCCGAGCCTATGTCCGGCGGTAAAATAAAACCTAATGAATTCAGAATTTATGTAACTACAGATGCTGATAATCAAAAAGCACCGATTGAAGGACTTTCTGTAACCAATCAGGCTGGTATCAGATTTACTCCCGATGCTAAGAAAGTTAACATCAGAGTTGCATGGATGCAGCCATATACAAATATCGAAGTTGATTTGCTTCCTACTACTACATTTGATATCAGACAGGAAGAACCTGCCATTAATGTTAATCAGATGCGTTCCACTTTCAGCGGCACTTCTGCAAAATTCAAAGTCCGTATTTCAGGTATTAGCGTTGTTGCTCCTACAACTGGCGATGAATCTAAAAAGGCAGTTGTTAATATCAGCATACAGGGCGAGCCGCAGAAACTTGACGGTCTGACAGCTTATGGATTTTCTATAGAACCTTATCTTGATGGCGATGAAGCCTCGGGTTATACTGTGGAATTCGAAATGACCGGCAAACTTGACCCGGGTCAGTCTAAGATTCGCGGAACTGTTCAGATAAATGTTGTCGGTGTTGCTACAAATCCTGTAAACGGTGTAAGGTCTGTTCCTAACGTTGCAAAATTGGTAATTCCAATTGACTGGGAGCCAGGTCGCGGTGAACAGAGACGACAGGGCGGCAGATAAATCATGATATTAATTGTTGAATTTAACGAGAAATTAAGTTACATCTTAGTGTAAGGACTATAAAATGTTTAAGAAAATATCAAAGTTAGTTTTGTGTTTGACTCTGGTGAGTATTGTACTGCCAATCGGACTTTCTTCGCAAGGAGATGAGTCATTCAGAATTAAACTGGAAAGCATACTCTACAGTTACAAAAACTATCGTTTTTCGATGGTCTCAGTCTATAAATTAAAAGAAATCAGAGATATCGCCAAACTCATTAAAGAACGCGATGCTGTTCTTATGGGTGGTGAGGGTGCAGGAAAAGCAGATCCCGAGGCTATAAAAGGTGTTGATGCGACGACCCTTCAGGTAATCGAAAGAGAGTCTAAAGCAGGTTCTTCACTCATAAGTGTTCAAAGAGCATTAATTCAAAGAAGTCTGCCAATACCTGATAATGTGGAAGCCATCTATGAGTATTATCGTCCACCAATTGGTCCTGATAAAAGAGTAAGAAATGTTTATGTTGTTACTACCCGTAAAACGCCTGACGCACTCATGCCTCATAATCTGATTGCTATGATTATTGATTATGAAGATGAAAATTCATTAAAAAAGCAACTTGATAATTCAAGCCCGAGTAACATCTTTACTCATCCGGAACTGAAAGAATTTGCATTGAATCCTGTTGAATACCGTGCCGATAACATGTATGACCTTCTGGTAAACGCATTTTTGCAGGGTAATGTCGAGGACAGAACACTCGAAGCTCAGGGAATCGGAACATTGATTACATTTTTCGCTCCTAAAGCAGGTATTACAAAATCGCTGCTCAATAAAGAAGGAGTTGTAAGTTCATTCGATATTCAGATGTTCAAACGAATCTCAGAAGGACAGGCTTATGACATAACCGATAAATTCAACGAACTTATCGTCAGTCCTGACCTTATAAGCTGGAGAAGATATGACTATCCTCAGCTTGTTTACAGTGATGGTTTTATTGATACTATTGACAGAATTACTAATTATGAACTTCCTAAGTACGGTGTTGAACTTAAATACGGTGCCGAAGCCATTAACTATCCTTCATTCTGGAGTGAAAGACTGACTTTGAATGCCATCTGGCAGGGAGTTAAATTAGGTATAATATTGCCGACAAACGGATGGTCTTCCCTTACAACCGATTTATACAAAATTCAGCGTAAACTTACTCATGCAGGTGTCGGTATATCCGGCGAAGCTGATTTCCCGTTTGCTGTTATTCCTAAAAGCGGTATATTCAATGCAAACTTTGCTTATGTCCTTGGTGATGCTGTCGAGGGACCGGTAAAACGCGGTTTAGACCCTGATTCTTACGAAACAATAACTACAGATAATGATTTTCTTATTAGATATAATGCACAACTTCATTACACTTTTGGTGTCGCAATTGACGAAAGTTATTTGCTCCGTTTCGGTCTCGGCGGTACGATTTACGGTGTTGAGAAATGGTATAACAAACTTGTTATTGACCCGGATACAAGACAAAACACTATAAGTTACGAACAGTTAGACGGTGAAGCTGTCGGTGGTATTTCAGGAAGAATTGAGTTTATGGCTCGTAAGGTTGCTACACCATTCGGACTTTCAGCACAATATTTTGACGAAGGCTTATATACTAATCTATGGTTACAGGTTCCGATTGTCGAAAATTCTATTTCCGTCAGATTAGATGCCAAGGGATATTTCAAGGCATTTGCCAACGAGCCGAGAGCTTGGGAGAATAAGAGTGTTTTTATGCCTATGGCAAGAGTTATTGTTAATTTCTGATATTTTTAAAAGTGAAGTTGAAATTTTAAGAAAGATAAGCTATGAAGAAATATTTAATTGTATTAGTATTCGCGGTTCTGTACTTCGGTGCCTTAGCACCGGAATTAAAATCTCAGGGTGTTGACAAAAACGGTATTATTGATTCGCTGACGACAATAGACCCCGAAATTGTCTCATATTTCCCGCGTTGGAAGGTATGCGAACCTGATTTGATGGCACAAATTTATCAAGCCTTTGTTTACAAGGGTTATCCTAAGGAAAATCTTAGCAGAGAAGATATTGAAGTACTTTCCGCACCTCAGGAGTATCCTTCTGACCCTTATGAAATCCTGATGATAAAATGCGGTGAAGAAAGCATGAATTCCGTTCAGATTCAATCTACCATGAGTTCATTGTTTATCGGCTTTTTATCCGGTGAATTGGTATATCTTGGGGCTGACAAAGGATTCCCTCATCCTGATAACAAGGCTAAGAGAGAATACTGCTTTACGGAAATTCCGCGGGATATTCCTGTAACAGCAACTCAGGCTGATATTATTGTTGATTTCATCGAACGTCCGACAAATGTTGACCATTCTTTTTCATTGTCATTGTTTGAACAGACATTAAAGGTTGGTGAAACCGGATTTTGGATTCGTTCCATTATGGGTACTGACCAAATAGGTTATCCTTTCTGGACATCCGGTGAGTCGAAACTTGTCTTACAGAGACCATTGTATATTAACCAGGACCCTAAGACACGCAAAGGTATTCCTTATCTTGTTAATGCGTATCTTGGAGCAGGATATAGAGTTCAGACCGGTTTGAGTGCAGACAATTCTCTTTTGAGCTGGATACCTAACAGAATATTGAATGTAGGTCCCGGAGGTAAAATTGTCTTTGGTTCAGATGTTCATGCATGGTTCCATCCTGAAGCAGGTTTATCTTTAAATCTTGAATTGCCTTTAAGCAGATTGGAAACCGAAACCATTGATGTTGCTACTTACGGCTTGATGCCGGTAGGTCCTGATGTTGATTTTGACCCGGGTGATCCGAGACGTGATATTAGAATTGATAATATAGCTCCTATATCAAGAGCTTCAGGTCAGATTACAGCTTTCTACCATTGGTGGCTTGATAAAAAGAATCCTGAAAATTATTTCAGATTTGATTTTGGTATCAGTTACAGTGAAGTTACTGAGGCTGCTGTATATGTAGAAACTGTTGAAGATGAATTTTTTACAAGAATGTCCACAGTAGGCGTTCAGGGTTTAAAAACGTACAAACCTGAAAAATTACCTGCATGGTTATATTTAAAAGTTGATTACAGAAGTCAGGCTGCTTTCCCGTTTGGAGCAAGTATTCAAATATCTAACGAAATCTTTCTGGGCAGACTGTATTTGCCGTTATTCGGAAATTGGCTGTATCTCGAAGGTAAATATTCTACACCGCTTAGAGATGCAAGACCTTATGAAATCAAAAATTTCTTTATGATTTCACCAGTATTGCGTCTGACAATATAAGTTTTGATAATATGATTAAAATCCCCATGACAAAGATATAAATTTGCTCTTGGGGATTTTTTTCTTATTATTTTTGTAATCAAACAGATTGCAATTTGCGACATTAAAAAAGGATTTATTTAAATGTATAGATTTTTGATTTATTTTGTATTGATTTTACAATTGACTTTCGTTTATACGGATAATGCTTTCAGTCAGTCTGATTTTCTTAATACAAATCAGATTGATACAATGCAGAGAGCCAAGGATATTCTGAAAGATGCTAAAGTACAATCATCAAAAAGAGAAATTGAAATTACTGTCCGAAGCGTGGATATATCTAAATTCCCGATAATAAAAATAATGATTGAAGCTTTTAATAAAATTGGCGACCCACTTGATACCCTGAGTGCCGAAAATTTATTCGTATTTGAAAACGGTGTTGAAAAAAATGTAATTAGTGTTGAAAAAATACCCGCAGCAGAAAATGTACCTGTTGATTTTATGTTTCTAATGGACGTCACCGGTTCTATGCAGCCTCAAATCAATTCCATAAAATCAAACATCACTAATTTTTCACAAAATCTTGTTAAACGCGGTATTGATTACCGTATTGGTTTGATACTTTTTTCCGATGATATTGACAGAGTTTATAATCCTACTTCAAATGTACTTGATTTTCTGAGCTGGATTAATCCTGTTCGTGCAAAAGGCGGCGGCGATGAAAAAGAAAATGCATTAGAGGCTGTTGAAGCTGCCTGCAAACAGGTGAAATGGCGGAATGAAGCTAATAAAGTTGCAGTTATAATTACTGATGCTCCTTATCATCAGCGTGGTGAAGACGGTCATGGTGTAACTGACCAGACAACCGAATCTGCTCTAAAACTCATGCAGGAGCACGATATCAGATTATTTACTATTGTACCTCCGAAACTATCCAGCTATAAGTATCTGTCAAGTAAGACACGCGGTACATTTTATGATATTGATTATCCATTTTCTACTATATTAGATAATTTTTCAAATCAGCTAACTAATTTGTTCAATTTAATATATAAATCTGACGAAAACAGTGTGCCGGATTCTATTGAAATTGCTTTGTTTTCATCAGATAGAAAGCAGCTTATCAAAAAAACCATCCCGATTGTTGAATTAGGAAGAAAACTTATAATTGAAAACCTGCTTTTTCTTACCGCAAGTTCTGAACTGCCTGATGTAGTCAGAGAGCTTGATATATTGGCAGATTTCATGAACGCAAAACCAAATATTGAAATACTGATTGAAGGTCATACTGATAATGTCGGAACACATCCTATTAACGATGCACTTTCATTAAAAAGAGCAGAGAGCGTGAAAGGTTATTTAGTCAAACAGGGCATTCCTGCAAAAAGGGTATCAACTACCGGTTTTGGTGAGCGAAAACCGCTGGCTTCTAATAACAGTGAATTTGGAAGAAGATTAAACAGAAGAACTGAGATTGTCATAGTTGCAAAATAAAAATTCTATATATAAAACAAGTTCAATATTTAAAGCAGGCTCTCGGGTCTGCTTTATACTTTTTGGATTGTTTGTTATGAGTTCCTGCACATCATCTGTCAGATTTAGTTTTGATAATTTGGATAAATCACGTCAAAATTCCAATAAAAATACTGAGAAAGTTGATGCGGGAACTGTTTTCTATGGCAAAGCATCATATTACGGTGATGAATTTAACGGCAGAAAAACAGCAAACGGCGAGATTTACGATGGGGATAAGATAACTGCAGCTCATAAAACACTGCCTTTCGGTACGATGATTAAAGTAATAAATTTAAATAATAACAAAGAAATAGTTGTCAGAGTTAACGACAGAGGTCCTTTTGTTTCAGGTCGTATCGTAGATTTATCTTATGCTGCAGCTAAGAGTCTTGATATGATTCGTGACGGTGTCGTTGATGTTGAAATTACAGTAATTGAATAATTCCCAAATATTTTCAAAGTAATTTGTTTATAATATCACCGGTAAGTTTAGATTGTTTATTTTCTTTTATAATTATAGCCATAAAATTATCAGAGAATCCTGATAGAATAACAATATCACCTGAATTAATCTCATTTTTAAAATATTTACTTATTATAGTTAAGATATCCGATTTATTTGGATTGATAACTGCAATTTCTGTAAGTATTCTGTGGCTGCTTTTGAGCTCATCCTCAAATCTATTAATCAATTCTTTATCTTTGTAGAAAACATACATACTTCCTTCTTCTTGCGATAATACCCTGATTGTTTTAAAGTGATTATTAAAATGTTCGGGGGAGTTGTTTGATTCATTTATTTGTGAATCAAACAGTAATGAATCAGATTGCAGAATTTCTTTTACTATGAAAAGTGATGATTTTAAATGATTATCTTTACTAATTACAGTATATTTTTCTGATAAATTAATTCCATTTCTGTACTTTATGATTGTATTATTGTTACGGGCAATTTGTACCATTTTGGGATAAATTAGTTTAAGCCCTGATAATCCGGCAGATAAAGCTGAAGAATAATCAATTGAAGAAACCAGTTTATTGTTTGGAAAATCTTTTGGGTCGGTTGCAAAAATTCCATCAACATCTGACCATATAGTCACCTGTTTTGCATTAAGACAGTCAGCAATCATAGTAGCAGTTAGATTAGAACTTTCAAAACCCATGGTAGTTGTATTTCCCAAAGAGTCCGAACCTACAAAGCCCTGAACAAAAATAGTGTTTTTATGAGTCAGAGCATTCTGTAGATATTGATTTATAAGTTTGTAACTAATACTAATATCCGGAACAGCATTCATATAATCATTATTAGTTCTTATAATTATTCTGGCGTCAACGAAATCCACACTTTCATTATCAAAAAAGTATGATTTTACTAAATGCATTGATAAATCCTCGCCAAAAGCGAGAAATCTGTCATACGTTTTTCCGGTTGCTTCTTTTGTAATTGCAACACTTTTAATAATTTGAGCAGCATTAATGCGGATGTATCCGATGTCATGCAGAAAACCAACATAATTATTTGATGAAAGTACTTTTTCAGCCAAATAAAAATGTTTGTCAAAAATATCATTTATAATATTTTCTGCTGAATTAATGTCATTATTTTCAGCTTCATGAATCGCTGTTCTCAATTTAGAACTTGTTTGACCTATAGCCGAAATAATTACAACAGATTTATTTTCTGACTTTTCAATAAATTCGCACATATTTCTGAATCCTGCTTCCAGTGCTAAGACCGAACCGCCGAATTTGTGAACTTCAATTATCATAATTATAC
>JAVSMQ010000001.1:1016678-1465810 GCA_032027125.1 Kapaibacterium sp. (SeqCode) | reverse complement strand
TACTTATAATAGTTTTAAAAGATTTGTAACATTTTATATTTTAATTTGTTATTGCTATTGAAAGTAATAATATATATGAAATTTGTTAATAATATATGAGTTTTTTAATGTTTAATTATATAAAAGGTGTTTAGATGAAAACTTCATTACGCTTCGGGACAAGAGCTATGGCAATGATAGCAGCATTAGTAATAATGCTTTCATTCAGTTCAGTAGATTCCCAGGCTCAGGACAATGGTCCTACTAATTACTGTATTCCGGGTCCGGAAATGGTTACTGCAAACCAGGCAATTTTCGGCAGAACGGATGTATGGTGCTATGCGGTTTATTTAAAATCCGTAAGTACATACTATGACTACTACTTTACAGAACCTATTAAAGAAGTCAAGATTACCGAAACAAATTCCGGCGAAGTTAAACTTCTTCGTCAGAGTTACGGTAACGGCGGTCAGGGTATGGGTCCTTTTGAAGGTTGTTATGTATTTACAGGTGCCCGCGGTGAAATGTCACCGGGCGAGACTTACAATATACGTGTTGTAAAAGAAGACAACTACTATGGTTATAACGGTACAAACTATTGTATTTATGGCTGGAGCACATATTTTGTTTTCAGAATATTCATTGACTTTAATATGGATGGTATTTTTGACCATACAACAGAATGGATTAACCAGCCGGGTAAAATTTCATCCGGTGCTACTAAGAAAATCGGCGCAACAACAGATTACCGTTATTATGCTTCTGCTAACTGTTCTGACAGGGTTCAGGAATTTCAGATTACTCTTGCCGATAACCAGCCTACAGGTGTCGCACGTATGCGTGTAATGAGTTCATATTATTATCCATATACTGCATATAATCCTAACATAGCCCAAACTCTTGCTCATGCGGGTAACGCATGTTGGAACGGTTATGCTTATGACTATACCGCATATTACGGCGGCTGGTACGGTTACAACTACGGTGAAATTGAAGATTATTTAATTGAATTCACACTTGCTTTCAAGGGCTCATTCCCTGATTCAAAAGCACCTGACGATATTCTATTAGCCGGAGAAAAATATGACGGAACTACAAGGATCAAAAGCGGAGTTCCGACAGAATTCAAAAGACCTTTTGTAAAATTCGGTAATCCACAGCCTCCGGGAAGTATCCTTACTTATGAGATTCGGGGTCCTCTTCCAAATCTTGATGTAATCTACACAGGATTAGACCCTGTTACTAATTCAAATCAAATCAGAGTAGGCAGTGATATTGTCGGTCAGAATGTTATTTACAACATTCAGAAAGCTACCGGTCCGGCAGCTACTACAAGCCCTGCTTACGGTTTCCAGTGGAATACAGGCGGCGAATACCAGCTTGTGCTTGGTCTTGGTAAAGACCCTAATAATATGAAATATATGAAAAAAGTCTTTACCGTATCCTGGGAATGGGATATAGCAGCACAGGAAATCACAGAGCCTATTTCAAGCGGTCCACCGCGTTTCCACAAATACCCCAGAGGTCTCAGTTTGAACCTTCGCGGTGTAGTGCAGAACGTTGGGCTTCGCGGTATAGCTAAATTTGACGCATATTTTGATGTTTACGATTCAAAAGGCAATCTGCAGGTATCTAAAGAAATAAAATGGGATACAGCAAACTTCGGTCAGTATGTCGTAGCTGCAAAACAAAAAGTCAATCTCGATTTCGGAACATGGAGAACTGATGTAACCGATACATATTCTGCTTATCTCCGAGTTGACCTTATAAGTGCTACTGATATGGAGCCTTATAACAACAAATACCGTCGTCCGGGGGACCCTGTTTATGAGTTTGCTGTTAAAGATGAAATCGAAGCCGCCGCAAAAGCAATAAATATACCTGCTCAGGGCAGTGATTTTATAGCTGGCAGACCATTTATACCGATGGGTACACTCAGCAACGAAGGTGTTGGCGATATCTCCAATGCACCTACACGACTTGTTATCCGTGAACTTCCGTCACTTACAATCGTTTACAACGAACTGGTAATGGTTGAGGACATACCTCAGGGACGTTACAATCTTAAACAGGTATTCTTCCCGCAGACAGCTTTACTTAAACCGGGAAATTATTCTGCAACCATGACAGTATCACATCCCGATGACCTTGAACCTGAGAACAATTCTGTTACAGTATTCTTTACAGTATCAAGCGGTTTAATCGGCAAATATACAATCGGTAACAAATATGCAGGCAATGCCAATAACTTCAAAACCATCAGAGAAGCTACAGATATGCTTTATCTCCGCGGTATGAACGGCTCAGTTGTATTTGAGTTTACAGATGCCGAATATACAGTTGAAAGTACTTTAAGCGGCAATCCTGCATGGGACTTATCAACAGCAATCATGGGCTTGGGTTATAATAAGGGTACCGGCGAATACTGGACACTTACATTCAGACCTGCCGAGGACAAATTAGTGACACGCGCTTCAGTTAAGATTAATCTCAACAGCAGCAACGGACAGGGTGTTTATTTCGGTCAATCCATAATGAACTCAAATCAGTACTCAGTACAGAGTGAAAACTCTGGTAACCAGTACTATTTGCCTTACTCCAACAGCGGCGGTTATATCACATTTGACGGCGGTGCCAACAAATCCTTCAGATTTGTACTTAATACAGATCAGGAAGCATTCGGAGCAGTATTCTATCTGGGTGCAGGTTCACGCAACATCACCATCAAAAACATCATAATGGAAAACAACAAGCTTTCCATAGCAAACAAAGTACGTCTGCCAAATGCACACTACAGTATAGTTGACGGATTTGTGTTTACTCCGAACACAGAAATCACTGAAACCGGCTGGGTTGGTTATTCAGCAGGTATAGTCAACCGCTGCGAACTTCTGTCTATCAATACAGAAGCAATGGTAATGGCTCTTGATACAATACCAAGTATAAACAACAAGTTTATCGGCAACGATATTAGCGGTTTCGGTTATGGCGTGGTATCACTCGGTATCGGTCCTCTACGTGTACCTCAAATATCTGACTTTGCTCCTTTCTACAACGAAAACACACTAATCGAAGGCAACAAGATATATAATGTATCGGGTGCCGGTGTAGTAGTAGGCAACGAAAAGTCAGCCACTGTCAAAAACAACGTAATCTTTGATGTCAAGGGTGACGCAGGCAGCTATGCAGCAGGTATCATAGCCGGCGGTAATGCCAGCCAGTCSAAACTCGGCTATAACAACTATATGCTGAATCTTGACGGCAACTCAATCAGCAATGTACGCGGYAAGGATGCRGTTTACGGTATTCTTGTAGAACAGGATGCCAACAAGTTCCAGGTCGGCGGYACAGAATTCCGTGTATTCCCWCCYGTCAACGATGATATCAATGTAATGAACAATGCAATGTGGAATKTRAGAGCACAGAACAGCAATACCATGCGTGCAGGTATTCACATGCTTACACAGCGTGACTTACGTATCGGTGACCCWGTACTCCGCTCACTKACTCCAAAYTATACARATTACTTTATCCGCAACTCTGTAATAGCCAATAATACAATTCTGCTTACAGAAGACGGYATTACAAATAATGCAAATATTGCAGGTCTCGGCATACAGCAGGTAAACGGCTTACGCATACTGAATAATGCAATAGCAGTMAATGACGGCACAATCAGTGCAGCCAACGAWGTATCWGCGGGTATATTCTATCACGGCGACTATCCAGCCAATGTAGGATTAACAGCTGACAAGAATGCCTTCTGGTTCGGYACWGCAAACGTATCGGCTTACCGCCACATATATACAGATTGGAAAACCCGTATAATCGAAACCGGCAGCCGCAACGAATACCGCTCATTATCACAATGGCAGATGGAGTCCARGWCAGAACTGAATTCAGTTTCWACCGGCAACTTCCTGAATGACCATTACTTTATGGGYACYTATCCTGAAGAAATCAGACTTCGCAGCAATACGAAGGGTTCAATCTTAACCCGCCGCGGTGACAGACTTCCTGAAGTTACTCATGATATYTACGGCAAYATCCGCGGYGCAGCGGGCGGTCGTTATGACATCGGCGCAGTAGAATTCAACGGCGCTCTTTACAACCACGATGCWGAAATGCTTGTWATCACAGCACCSGGAACYTACCGCTCGACAGACGGCATGTTCAATGATGCAGAATATCTGATGACAACCGCACCGATAGAAATCAAGGCAATYGTCCGCAACAGCGGTAACATGCCTGTATTCAGCAAGAAACTCTATGTAAATGTTTACCGTGAACTTCCAAACGGTACATTCGGTCTTGCATTCGGACCTGTAGAACGCAGTGTTGATATAGATGCTACAGACTATCTTGAAGTAACCTTCAATGTAGGCGACGGTCTCGGCAACGACTTCGTTCCTCAGACATATAATGACTTACGCAGCAGCGGCTATACAGTACCTGCATTATTTACAGGTATGGAAGCCAATGTAACCCCTCGTTACAGAATAGTTGTCAGCACAGACCCTGATGAAGTCAACGGYAATAACAGCACAGAAAAGATAAGCAGATTCTAYATCCAGCGCAGTGCAGTCCGTTTCTTAGTCAGCAATCAGGCAAACTTCGGTGCTGCAATTCCGACTACAGATGACCTTGCATACGGTTTGAAYTATTCAACAATMGAAACCGGTATGAATAAACTTGACTGGGAGATAGATCTTCTGAAAGACCGYTACGATTATGATTTATTCAACCGTGCAGGCTGGGAACCRCGTAACGTRGATTATTCYATGTACCGTACATTGTTGTGGTCAGACGGCAACRACAAGACGCTCAGCCGYTTGGAAAAACTCAACATGACCTCATTCATAGAAGCAGGTAATGTAGTAGAGAAGAAGAACTTAATCATCGGCAGCGAGGAGATGGTACGAAATAATGTAAACATCGCAGATGCTGACGAAGTATTTGTCACCGACATCTTACGCGGCGAATACCGCCATCCGGGCAATCCACTTGGTGCAGGCGCCGATTACAGCGGAAACACATTAACCGGTGTAGCAGTAGGACGCGAACTAGTGTTTGATGTTATGTCAACAGGTGTTGCAGGCGATATGTATCCACAGCCGGGCTTAATGAACATCGTACACACCGGAAACGGTATCAGCCGTGAGGCATTCCTTTATAACAGCGTTCAGAATCCTGAATGGCCCGACGAAGCCAGAATCGGCGGTATTGCAACCACTACTTTGACCTCAAATCTTGTATATCTTGGATTAGACTGGCGTCACTTTGGTGATATCGAAACAGTCCTTAGAGCAAGTTTTGACTTTATCGAAGGCAGCGGCGGTACAGTTATACCTGTAGAATTACTCAGCTTTGATGCAGTAGCAGCAGGCAAACGTGTTGATATTAACTGGACAACTGCAAGTGAACTTAACAGTGCACGTTTTGAAGTAGAGAAATCATCGGCAAACAGCGGAATCTTCATCAAGATAGCAGAGATGGAAGCAGCCGGCAACAGTGCAGTATTGCTTAACTACGGACCTGTAGTTGACAATGCGGTAGAATACGGCAATACATATATCTATCGTTTGAAGACTTACGACAGAAACGGTGATTACAGCTACAGCGATGAACGTACAGTAACTCTTACCGGACTTAACGGCTCGGCTCGTTTGGAGCAGGCATATCCGAATCCTGTAAGCTTAGAAAGCGTAATGGAATATTACCTCAGTGAAAGCGGCAATATCGAAATCAGTCTTGTAGATGCAAGCGGTAAGGTAGTTGCAGGTCTTTACAGCGGTAACCAGACCGCAGGCAGCCATAATCTGAATATCAATGCAAAGAATATTCCGAGCGGAGTATATCAGGTTGTATTACGCAGCGGTGACATTATGCTTACACGCAGTATCAATGTAGTAAAATAATGAAATTCGGATTCTGAAACAAGAAGTCCGGACGTGAAAAATAAGACGCTCTGCCCCTCAAAAGGCAGGGCGTTTTTATTAGTTGTAAGAAAAACAATCTAAGGGTAAAACAAAGATTTAAAAAATAATTAAATTGTATGTTTGTAATAAATTAACAGAATAATGAAATTCAAAATAAAGTATTACTTTTGTAATTGCAGAAAATAGCAGGATTACTTCATTTTTTATAAATTTGGAATCTTTATGAAATCTTTAATAATGATTTTGATATTATTAATTTCTATGTCAGTAATTGCAAATTCTCAGGTTGGATTCTCACGGGATTTTTTGCTTGAGAGAAATTCCTCGCCTGTTATTATGGGATTGGGTGGTGCCGGTATAGCATTCCTAACTGCCGATGCAACATCTTTCTCATATAATCCGGCTCACCTTGGATTCCTGATGCGTTCGGACAACCTGATATTATCGTATAACTGTAATAATTCTAATCCTGTAGCTCAATATAATATGCCATATACCAATTATGCAATTAATGCAGGTTACGATTTGACTAATATTTTGGGTTTGCCGGTTACTGCCGGAATTGCTTACATGAATCAAAATGTTGATATAGGTGCTTTTACCAGAATTGGTTCAAACGGGAGTATGATTGAAGTAAATGACGCGTCAGAGACTGCACACAGTGTAGCACTTGCGGCATCTTTTGAATATTTTGCCATTTTCTCTCTCGGCGTAACTTATAAGTATTATAGAATGGATTTATCAGAACCAATTTTTGATAATATAAATATAGAATCCGCAGCAGGTTCTGTTTTCGACTTTGGGTTGTCAGCCCAAATACCAGTCATTAAAAATTATGAAATACTTGACGGAATCTTTACAAAAATAGATTTCAATTTTGCTTGGGCATTACTTAATTACGGTAATGGTCTTGATTACGGAGATGATAATGATGCAGCACCGAGAACTTCTATAATGGGATATAGTACATCATTAGGATTTGAATATAAAAAAAATGACATTGATATTGAAATTATAAGATTAGACTGGTCGGCGCAATTGTCAGAAAATCTTGTTTACAGTGATAGCACCGGGTATAAATACGATTCACCTTTTAATGAAGTAAACTTTGCCGATAATTTCTTAGGTCTCTATGCCGGAGAGTATATCAATACAGGTTTTGGTTGGCAGATTACTATTTTCGAAACAATTTCATATATAAGAGGTTGGGCTTATTCGACAGAAAATATGATGCCATGCGAAGGATTATCGGTAAATACAAAAGGGATAGTCAAACTGCTTAAATCAAAATTTTCAAATAGAATATTGGATTATGCATCTGAACATCTAAGCATTTCATATAATATGACAAAAACAACACTCCCATTTACTAAGGCTTCTAATAGCTGGATTTATGAAAAGTATCAGGGAATAAATCTGGCAATAAAATTATAATCCCTGACTAAAGATGTTTTTAATTTAACTTTCAGATAAAATATATATTTTTGATGAAAATAATTCAAGTTATTAACCGTATGGTAATGTTAGAACTTATATGAAAATATATTTTTAAATGAAATTTTAATAATATAATTTGTAACTTTTTGAGTTATATAAGTTTTATAACATGTAGGGGATAGCAGTTATCCCGAAGAAGTTTTTTGATTTTTTGTTTAGGTTATTTTTGTTATACTAAATTATTAAGGTTGTATAGTGATGAAAAAGTACATTCTGTTTGTAATACTACTGTCATTTTTGAGTGGTATTAATGCAAATTCTCAATGGAGAGCTGACGGAGTACCAAGTTATATCAGGGCAGATTATTTCGAGCAATTCCCTGATTTTTACAAATATCCAATTAACGGCAAGTTGAGACATTATCAGGCAACACCTGAAGAATTAAAATTTGTACCGGATCAGACAAAGTTTTTAACTAACGATGGTATTGAAGTAATAAATCTTTCAAGTTCATTTCCAAATGCTAAAACAGAAACATGGATGGCTATTAACCCGTCCAATCCTAACAATCTTGTGGCAACCTGTAATGACAATGCTTTTTTAGGCGGTGCAGGCGGTTTTAAGATGAGTGCTTTTGTAACAACTGACGGAGCCAGAAACTGGACTCACAGACCAACTCCTGCAAATACAGGGCAGTGGATAACACCTTCCGGCAATCAGGCAACAATTTTTGACCCCGCAGTAACTTTTGACTCTAAAGGTAATGTTTATTATGCTTACGGATTTTCAGAAACAAGCTGGGGAAGTGAAGATAAAGACACAGAAAAAAACGGAGTATTTGTTGTAAAATCAACCAATGGCGGAACGACATGGGATGCTCTTACACAAGGTTCACCAAATGGTATAGTTGCAATTTCAACTGACGGATTAAAACCAAGCGGTAATCCTTTTCACGACAGATATACAATTGGAGCAGATATAACCGAAGGCTCAAAGTATAAAGATAACATATACATAACATGGCGAGTTTTCCGAGGACAGGATGGTGTCGTTTTCAGCCGCTCTACAGATGGTGGAGAGACATGGTCAAATTATCGCAGAATAGCTTACGGCGGACAGGCTCCTCAGCCTGTGACTGGTCCAAACGGTGAAGTCTATGTAACATGGATTGATTACGATATTAGCGGCTATTCAAGAGCTATGTTTATTAAATCAACTGATGCCGGCAGTTCATTCGGTACACCTATTGAAGCACAAAAAGTTATGAGTATCGGCGACAGACATGCTACAAGCGGCAGATATGTTTTAAAAAGCAAACAAGATATAAGAGTTTCGTCAGTTCCTCAAATGGTAAGTGATAATTCCAAATCACCATATCGCGGTAACTTATATATTGTTCAGGCTGGTCGTGAAAATTCAGGCGGTAAATACGGAGTTTATTTTGCTAAATCAACAAATCAAGGCAGTTCGTGGGCAAAAAATATACGTATTGATAACTCGACTCTAAGAAATGATTTGTTTTTCCCGAGTATAGCTTGCGACCCCGTTACAGGCTTGATTTCTGTTCTTTACTATAGTTCACAGAACGACCCGAATAATGTCGGTGTTGATGCTTATGTAGCTATTTCAAATGACGGAGGAGATACATGGAAACATCTTAGAGTAACTCCGAATACATTTTATCTTAACCAGCAAAGCACGGTTTTCCCGCAAGGCGGAGCAGGAAATATTTACTGGGGTGATTATACACATATAGTGTCATACAATAGCAGAATATTCCCTCTTTACTGGGCTCCGACAAGTCAAAATTACAGCTACGGCACAAATGCTATGTTTACTGCATTTATTTCTCCGGCTCCGCAACAGCCTTTTAATCCGGAGTTTATTACAATGATTACTCCTACAAAATTGAAAATTACCTGGGTTCATCCTACAAAGAATCTTCTTGGTGAAGACCTTGGTAACTTCAAGATAAATATTTACAAAGGAGAGACTAAAATCGGTGAAGTAGCTAAAAACGCAACACCTGAATTTTTCGATGAAAATGTTGTTTACGGGCAAAATTATACATACTATCTCGAAACTGAGTTAACCGACGGTCTTAAAAGTGCTCGTAATGTGATTAATGCTCTTGTCGGTGGTAATCCAAAGCCAAAACCGCCTACTGAACTTACATGGAGACCCGTACCTAACGGTATTCAACTGACCTGGAAAAATCCATCTCAAACCGTAATGGACCAGCCATTTCTTGATAATCTTAAGATTGCGGTATATAATGCCAAAAATGGAACATTAATAGAAAAATTCGGTGATTCGGAATTTATTGCAGGGGGAATGTCTTCACATACAGTGGCATTAGATCCCGATATGTTTTATGAGATTAATGTTAAAGCAGTCGGAGTACGCGGCAGCGTTGAAACAGAAAGCGATACCACTCAGAGAGTAGTAGCTTATGCAGGTGTGCCGAAATCTGAATTTGATGAAACATTTGATATTCCACAGAACAGAGTACCTGTCTTTATAAAAGGCGGTTGGGCAACATCTACTGCAAAAGCAGCTTCATCACCCAACAGTTTTACCGATTCACCAACAGGTAATTATCCTGTGCAAAGTTTTGAATATTTCATTATGGCACCGGTTATTTTATCTTCAGGAAAATCTACACTTAACTTTGACCATATAGCATTGATTGATACAACCGTTCGTCCTGATAAAAACGGCAATCCTTCGTATGATTATGGTGAAATATCATACTCGAATGATTTCGGAGTGACCTGGAAATTGTTGAAATGGGTTAATTCTTCTAATTCGGAATACTTTTTTATGGGTAATCTTGATGCCAGCCAATGGCAGGAACTTGCCTTTAATCTCAGTTCAAAAACCGGTGATACAGTCTTATTCAGATTTGCTCTCGGTTCGAATGATTTCAAAGTTGGAGACGGCTGGTATCTTGATAATATCAGAATGAATGACAAACCCTCATCAGTCAATTATAATCAATATGATATGACTATGATTTCAGTCAGCCCGAATCCTGTCAGAAGCATTGCAAAGGTTGCTTTGAAAACAGCCGTTGATGCTGATATCAGGATTGAACTTTATGATGTTTTAGGAAACAAAATTATCTATGACAATAAAGGAATTCTACCACAAGGTGATTATTTCTTTGATTACGATTTGAAAGATTTGTCGGAAGGCATGTATTATTATCGTATAAATATAGGAAATCACTCAAAAATGATTCCTATATCTGTTACAAGATAATTTTATTCTGTTTCTATGTATTTTAGTACCTCAAAAAGCGATAAAATATTTATTATTTTGTCGCTTTTTTTATTTTCGTTAGTTTTGTATTTTAAAATATTGATTTTCTGAAAATGGCAAATAAAAAGACAAAAAAAGAGCATTTATTATCAGATGAAGCTAAAACTATAAGTTCAGTAAAAACTGAGCCGGAAAAGGCGGTCTCAATTGATGATAAATCAATTTTAAAGGATAAAGATAAGATAGATACTGCTTTAACTGAATCTAAAAGTAAAAGAAAAAAACCGGGGAAAAAGCCTGTCAAGCCAATGAAAATCAATGGTATTGCAGTAGAACGCGCAGTTAAGGAAACTAAACCTGAACCCGAAAAAATTCAACAAATCGAAAATGTTGATAAAAATACTGTTGAAATACCAAAAGTTAGTCCTAAAATTATATTAAGGAAAAACTTACCGAATAATTCGGGGATTGATAATTCAATAGAAAGTAAGAAAATTGATTTATCTGCAAAAGAATCTGTAAACGAAAAGAAAACTAATGAAATTCAATTATTAAAAGACCGGAAGGATATACCGGAGAATGAAAATAAACCTCCGGTTGAAGCTGCGGTTAAGCATAAAATTATTTTAAGAAAAAATATCCCCGAGGCTTTGCCTAATCAGGAGAATTTCGGAGAAGTAAGCAGCAGCAGTAATGATACACCGTTAGTTACAGAACAGCCGCCTGCCAAAAATAATTTTCAGAAGAAACGAAAAAATAAATGGAATAAAAAGAAATCATTTATCAAAGAAGATGCAGCAGCGGATTCCGAATCGTCTGTGATTGCTGAAACAATAACAACCGGCATCAATACAGAAGATGTAATTACAGCAGGAATTACCTCGTCTGAACCGGCAGCAGAACTGACTTCTGAAACAGAATCGCCGATCCGTGAAAAGAATGCCAATAAAAACAGACGCAAGAAAAAGAAAAAAAATATAAACAAATTAATCCCTGGCGAAGATTCCGTTGCAGCATTGCCGGATGACAATATCAGTATAACAGGCAATGATTTGAATTTGGAATCCAATTCCAAACCGGAGAATAGACTTATTAAATTATCGTCAAAAAAGCCGGAACAAAGTACTGAACAAAAAGTAGAGAATCAACAGTTGATTCAAAAAACTGAACAAAAGGCAGAACAAAAGCCTCCGCAACCGATGATTCAAAAACCAAAAATAAAAGATGAACAAAAATCCGAAATTAAAACCGGACTTAAAACTGATACAAAGAACTCAAAAAAACCGATTCATCAACCTACTCAAAACGACGTTGTCCAAAATCGTATTGATGCCGCAAAACCTGTAAAAAGTGAAAAGCATAAACCTGAGAAAAATGTTCCTAAAAAGAAAACCGAGATATTCCGTTCTCAGATTCCTTTAACTAAACAGTTGACAAAACCTCAACAATCAAATGAATTTTTAGTTTCCTTTTTCAATAAAGTAGAAGATTATCTTGTACAGCAAGCATATATTGAACCCGGTGGAAAACTTCTTGTGGCGGTCAGCGGTGGTGTGGATTCGGTTGTATTGATGGATGCTCTCGCGATTCTTGCTTCAAAATTACGGTTTACACTATATGTCGCACATTTCAATCATAAATTGAGAGGTCTTTCTGCCGATAATGATGAACAGTTAGTCCGTAATATGAGCAAAGAATATAATCTTCCTTTCTATTCGGGTTTCGGAAATGTAAAGCAGTATTCTTCTAAAAACAGTATCTCAATTGAGCATGCCGCAAGAATTTTGAGATATAATTATTTTGAGCGTACAGCGAGAAATCTTGGAGTTGACATAGTTTCAACCGCCCACACAGAGGATGATTTGGTCGAAACATTCTTCATCAATCTGTTCAGGGGGAGTGGTTTGACGGGTCTTAGCAGTATGCCTTCAAAACGAAAATTTGTTAAAAATGTGAGTCTTGTGAGACCATTTCTGCAATTTAATAAAAATCAGCTTTATGAATATGCAAATATCAGAAAACTGAAATGGAATGAGGATGAGACAAACTCACTGCTTAACTATACCCGTAACAAGATTCGTCATGATTTGATTCCCAAACTTGTCAATGAGTATAATCCTGCATTGATTGATATTATCAATCGTACCGCCGAGCTTATTCAGGGTGCTGATGAAGTGATTAAGGATTTGGTATCGAAAAGTATTAACAGCGTTCTGGAAGAATCAAATAATGAGAGATTCCAGTTAAAAATTAATATGCTTTTGACCTTTAACAAATTTATGCAGGGCGAACTGATACAGTATGCATGGAGTAAATATTTCAGATTACAGCCTTTGCCGCTTTCTGCAATTGACAGAATTTTAGACCTGTTCGGAAGTATTACAGGCAGTATCTGCGAAATTTCTTCCGGATATTTTGTACTTCGTGACCGTAATAATTTAATTTTTGCAAAAAGGGTCAAAGATATTGCTTCAACCATTTTAATAGAGAAACCCGGCGATTATAAAATAGGTAAATATAAAATTGAAATCCGTGTGTGCAATCCAAACGAAGTGAAATTTTCCGATGATAAGAATATTGAATATATTCCGGCAGAATTAATGGAACCATTTGTTGAAATTCGCAGCAAAAAGGAAGGTGATGATTTCCATCCACTTGGTTCACCGGGAGAAATGAAACTCAGCGATTTTCTGACAAATGAGAAAGTATCATTAGTTGATAAGCCAAATATACTTGTTATGACAAACAGAAAAGAAATTCTCTGGGTTCTCGGGTATAGAATAAGCGAAAAGTGCCGTGTCAGCAAGTCAACAGGCAGAATTTACAAAATAAAATTAATAAATTCCGATAAGAAATAATTTTAGGGTGTTTTGATGAATGGTTCTGATAAAGTAACTATCAAAGATAAGAGATTCAGAAAACTCATTGACAGAAGTGAAATTGAAATCGCTGTCAAAAAAATTGCTTTTAGAATAACAAAGGATTATGCAGGAAAATCTCCTACATTTCTTGTTATATTGAAAGGGGCAATGCTGTTTGCGGCTGATTTAATCAGACAAGTTGACCTGCTGTGTGATTTGGAAGTTATGAGTGCCAGAAGCTACGGAACGGGAATTACTTCGTCAGGTGATGTAAAACTTGCCGATTTTGGTGTTAAATTTGCCGGAAAAGATATCATCATAGTTGAAGATATTGTTGATACAGGTTTGACACTAAAAGCATTAATCAGTAATATTGAAAAACACAATCCGGCAAGCATTACTGCTGCTGCAATAATATCAAAACCAAGCTCAAGATTAGTTGATGTAGATTTGAAATATACCGGAATCGAAATACCGCCTTATTTTGTTGTCGGCTATGGTCTTGATTATGCTGAAGAAGGCAGAAATCTTGCTGATATATATATACTGGATGATGAGACAGTGTGAGTATTATAAATATTGAAATCCCTATTGCATATCATTTTTTGAAGTGAAGTACAATAGGGGTTTCAATAATATTTAATACAACTGCACCGAAAATATTTTATTACTTTTTTTATGCGGATTTAACCGTTTTACATATTTCAATAATTTCCTCATCTTTCAGATATGGATGCATCGGCAGGCTGAAAATACGTGATGCAATGTCTTCTGTAACAGGAAAATCACCAATTCTGTAATTCAGATTCTCAAATGCAGTCTGAAGATGAAGCGGCTTTGGATAGTAAATAACTGAAGGTATATTAAAAGTTTTCAGATGTGACATGATATGGGTGCGATGTTCGGAATTACGCGCCAAAACCGAGTACTGAGCCCAAACACTTATGCTGTCGTCAGGTATTGAAGGAGTAACAAGTGTATCACCTAGTAATTCATTATATAAACTTGCTGCCCTGTTTCGCTTTTGAATCTCGCTTTCAAAAAGTTTCAATTTAGCCAGCAAAATTGCAGCCTGCAAAGTATCAAGTCTGCCGTTGATACCGATTCTAACGTTGTTGTATTTATCCTCGCCCTGTCCGTGAACCCTGATTGAGGTAAGAATGTTATATAATTCATCGTCATCTGTGAAGATTGCACCGCCATCGCCGTAACAGCCAAGCGGTTTTGCGGGATAAAATGAAGTTGCGGCACAGTGACCGAAAGAGCCGGCTTTTCTGCCGTTATATTCGGCACCGAATGACTGGGCTGCATCTTCGAGTACCAACAATCCGTAATCGGAAGCAATTTTTTCGATTTTATCATAATCTGCACACAAGCCGAACAAATCAACAGGTATTATAGCTTTTGGAGTTAATTTACCATCTGCTTTGACTTTTTCAATTGATTCAATTAATTTGTCGGTATCAATGTTATATGTTTGCGGGTTTATATCTACAAAAACAGAAGTTGCTCCAAGCAGTTGAACCACTTCAGCAGTAGCAATGAATGTAAACGGAGAAGTGAATACTGCATCGCCCGGTTTAATATCCCATGCCATCAACGGCATTAAGAGTGCATCTGTTCCGCTGGCACAAGATAATGCATATTTTGTTCCTGCAAATTTTGCCAGAGCGGATTCAAGCTCTGCAACTTCGGGACCCATTATGTAAGCGCCGTGTTCTAATACTTTTAAAATTGAAGATTGAATTTCTTCCTTGATCTCATTATACTGACTGTGCAAGTCTATAAAATTCATTTTTGTTCCGGTTAATTTTTAAAAGAACAAAAGTAAACTTTATAATTCTCTTCTGCAATTATTTTTATTACTCAGAATAGGAATTAAATCCTCTTTTTAAAATGCACAGTCATCTCTCTTGAAAACTTTGGCAAAGAGCCTTTGTGTGGTTTTGATATCCTCGGATGAATAATCATTGTTGTGTTCAATCATTCGGAGTTTATAGATATTTTCTGTCTCAAACATCCAGACCGAGAACACCTTGTCCGGTTTATCCTTGAAAAGTATATCCATCAATACGCCTCCGACTGCAAAACCCTGGTCAACTTTAAGTACAAAAAATTTACTTTTAAAATATGATTTGTCAAATGTAGTAAGATTATCCCCGCTTGATTTTACAGCCGAGGGTTCAAAATATTCCGAGGACATCTTACCTTTCAGATAATCCGTAAAAGCATTCCTTAAATTAATTACAAAAACAGCTTCACCGGTTTCTTTTATCTGATTAATTTCATCATCTGTAAATTCTGCGGATTCAATTTTATCAACAGGTACCTGCATGGTAATTAACCGTGAAGTATCTTTCTTAATCTGTTGCTGAGTGTCAGTTGAAGATATTGAATTCACGGAATCTTTGTTTATAACCTGCTCCGAAGACTTATCATCAGAGCAGGCGAACAACAAAATATCTGTGAGAACTATTAATAATATTTTAAAGCGGAATGTTGCCATGTTTTCTCGGTGGATTTTTGTCAACTTTATTTTCTAAAAGACTAAAAGCTTCAATCAGCATCCTGCGGGTATGTTTCGGCTCAATTACATCGTCAATATAACCGTATGATGCAGCAATGTATGGATTCGCAAATTTTTCATTATACTCGTCAATCAATTCCGCTTCACGTTTGACGGAATCCTCAGCCAAATCAATTTCACGCTTGAATATAATTTCGACTGCACCCTTTGCTCCCATTACTGCTAATTCGGCTGTGGGCCATGCATAATTTAAGTCGCCGCGGATATGCTTGCTGCTCATCACGTCGTAAGCCCCGCCATAAGCTTTTCTGGTGATAACCGTAACTTTGGGTACTGTAGCTTCGCAATAGGCATAGAGGAGCTTTGCACCATTAGTAATGATACCTCTCCATTCCTGTTCCGAGCCTGGGAGAAATCCGGGGACATCTTCATAAGTTAATATCGGGATATTAAAAGCATCACAAAACCGAATGAAACGTGCAGCTTTTTTCGAGGCATCAATATCAAGAACTCCTGCAAGTACTGCCGGCTGATTTGCTACCACACCGATTGACCTGCCGCCCAAACGGCAGAATCCGACGATTATATTTTGTGCATATTCTTTATGAACTTCAAAGAAAATCTTATTATCGGCTATCTTTGAGATGATTTCCCGCATATCATACGGCTGGTTAGGATTGGCAGGAATTGCGTAATTCAGGTCTTCATCAATTCGGTCAACAGGGTCATTATTCGGTACAAAAGGCGGTTCTTCGGCATTATTAGATGGTATATAGCTAAGCAGACTTCTGACAATTTCAAGAGCTTCCATATCATTTTTTGCAACAAAATGGGCTACTCCGCTCTTCGTTGCGTGAGTCATGGCGCCGCCGAGGTCTTCAGAGCTTAAATCTTCGTGAGTAACAGTTTTAACAACTTTCGGACCGGTTACAAACATATATGAGGTATTTTCAACCATAATCACAAAATCCGTAATAGCGGGTGAATATACTGCACCGCCGGCACAGGGTCCCAGTATGACCGAAATCTGCGGCACGACACCCGAAGCCATTGTATTACGCAGAAATATTTCGGCATAAGCACCAAGAGATATTACACCTTCCTGAACTCTTGCACCGCCTGAATCATTAAGTCCGATAACTGGTGCCCCGGTTCGGACAGCCATATCCATAATTTTGCAGATTTTTTTGCCGTGCATTTCCGCTAGACTGCCGCCAAGCACAGTAAAATCCTGAGAGAAAATATATGCTTTGCGTCCCAAAATTTCAGCAAATCCGGTAATTACCCCATCGCCGAAAGGAACTGACTTATCGAGTCCGAACTGATTGGAATGATGATGAGCGAGTGCATCTATCTCGCGGAAAGTACCTTTGTCGCACATCAGACTAACTCTCTCTCTCGCAGTAAGTTTCCCTTTGGCGTGCTGTGCATCAATTCTGTCCTGACCTCCGCCCAAAGCAGATTTCGCCTTCAATTCCTTCATCCGAAGAATTTTGTCATCAATAATTTTTTTATCGCTCATAAAGATTTTTGAATTATATTTTTAATAAATATATTTAAAAGGATTGCCGGTAAAAATATTTTGAATTATTATTAATTAGGCGAAAAACAATCATATTTTAAATAAAATCTTAATATTTGATTATAAATCAGAAATATATTGCTTTTCTCCAAGACGTTTTTGAGTTTGATGTGTCAGTATAATAGTAAGTAATGTAAATTAAATTTTTTTTTTAAATGGAGATATTATGAAAATATTTATTACTTTTTTGTTTATGATAATTTGCTGTTTTACAAATTTGAAAGCAGAATGGGAAAAATGTCAGGAACTCTATAACGGAAGTTCCACCACCGAAAATGTCTAAATAGTTACATTTCAATAGTTTAGCGAATACTAAATTAAAGTGTAGGCAAGTATAATGAAAATAGTTCTTGCATATATCCGATATAATTGTTATTTTTGTAGTGTCTGTTTAAACTATTATGGATTTTTTATGTTTGTAGCTGCCATACATACTAAAACTAAAAGCGGAAAAATATCGCACACCGCCTATGTACTCCGAGAATCTTACCGGGAAGGTAATAAAGTTAAATCACGCACATTATTGAATTTGAGTCACTGCTCAAAAGAAGATATTGATGCAATTGCTTGGGCACTAAAAAACAAGAAGAATCTTAACCAAATTCTACCAAATATAAAATCAAGCATAGCCGGAAAAAGATTTGGTGCTGTATATCTCGTACATGAAATTTTAAAAAAATTCGGCATCGTAAAAATTTTTGGAAATTCATTGGACGGCAGACTAGGACTTCTGCAGATAATATCCCGTGTAATTAATCAGGGTTCACGTCTTTCAACGATTCGTACAGCAGGTCATCAGGCATTATGTGAAGTACTTCAAATTGAGGATAAAATAAGTGAAGACAATTTGTACAAAAATTTAGCTTGGCTTGCAGATAATCAAAAATCAATAGAGCAAAAATTATTTAAAGAGCGTTACAAGGATGGTTCGCCCGACCTTTATCTTTATGATGTAACGAGCAGTTACTTCGAGGGTCAGTACAACGAGTTAGCCAATTACGGATACAACCGTGACAAGAAATCGGGCAAGAAACAGGTAGTAGCGGGGCTTTTGTGCGACCCTGACGGTTATCCGATAACAATAGAATTATTTGAGGGGAATACTCTTGATTTTAATACCCTTGAAAGTCAGATAAAAAAGGTAGCAAAAGATTTCAACTGTAAAATGGTTACTTTTGTTGGTGACCGGGGAATGATAAAGACCAAGCAGATAGAAAGTCTAACAGCAAATGATTTTTATTTTATTACTGCAATTACAAAGCCTCAGATAGAAAAGCTATTACAATCCAATGTGCTGCAAATGAGTTTTTTTGATACCGAGTTAAAAGAAACAGAATATGACTCGGTAAGATATATATTGAGGCGAAATCCAGCCAGAGCCGAAGAGATAAGCCGTTCAAGAACGAGTAAACAATTGAAAATAGGAATATTATGTAAATCAAGGAATGAATACCTGGCAACTCATCCGAAGGCACAAGTATCAACAGCCGTAAAACTATTAGAGTCAAAGATAAATAAATTAAAATTGGAATCCTATATATCGGTAGTTGAATCCACAGAAACTAACCGTGAATTAATTATTCTTACAAATAAAGAAAAATTATCAGAAATATCAAGGTTGGACGGTTGTTATGTAATTAAGAGCAATCTGCCCAAAGATATTGATAAAAGCACTATYCACAGTCGTTATAAAGATTTAGCACAGGTAGAAAGTGCCTTCAAACACCTGAAGACCGAAACACTGGAATTACGTCCATGGTTCGTGTTGAAAGAAGAAAGCACCCGTGGTCATGCTTTTGTTGCAATGCTTGCATATATGGTGGTCAAATACCTGCAGAAAGCCTGGATAAACATTGATATAACAGTCATTGAAGGGCTGGCAGCTTTAGATTCGTTAACAATGATAGAGGAAACTTTAAATACAGGAGAAAGTTATAATAAAATACCCGAACCAAATATTAAGATGAAAGAATTACTTAGTGCGGCTAAAATAAAAATGCCGAATATTTTTCCGAAGGTGAATGTAAATGTAGGCACTAGGAAGAAACTGAAAAGAATGGGTTAAGCTTATTCTATATCAAATACTTATCAGGATTATTGTAACCATACGCAGGTGGAACTTCCGCTATAATGGAAAATTTAATTATGTTGTAGTATATGAAAATATTGCAATAGCTTCAGCCTATCCGCGTGGTTTATATAAGTCAACCGATGAAGGCAGAACTTGGGTAAAATTAAAAACAAATATTGATACAGCTACGATTCTTTCAATATTTATATATGAGGAATATATTTATGCTGCCACTAAAAATGAAATTTACTTATCATTAGACGGAGGAACTAAATGGTATAAAACATTGCCTTACGGAGTTAACAGTTCAATATCATTTATAGAAATAGATAAAAATATATTTGCAGCTACTGATAAAGGACTGTTTAAGACTACGGATTTCGGTTTATTCTGGGAATTTGTTAAAATTGATTCCATAAGTAAAAATATTAGAACTATATTTAAATTCGGCAGAAAAATTCTTGGAAAAAGCGGTTACAATATTGTACAATCTCTTGACAGTGGTGTGACATGGGAAATAACCGGTACTGTTGCTTCAGAGTATTTGTTGGAAATAGACGAAAATCTTTATGCTTTTAATAAGCAGTTGATAAAGTCAGGTGACGGGGGAAAAAATTGGGATACAATTAGTCAAGCTTTTCTAAATTTTGAAGCAGCAATATCATATCCATTGATTTTTTCAGATAATAAACTTTATGTTTGCAGCAATTTTCATGGAATCTTTGTATCATCGGATATGGGTATTTCCTGGGAACAATTCGGATTGAAATTTACTTATGGTATGAATTTGTTGAAAACAAAAAACGGATTTATTGTAACTACTTACGAATCAGGTATTTTAACTACTACTGAAGACGGCAAATTATGGACAAAATCCGGATATAGCAGATTAAAATTAGGTAATATAGAATTCAAAGGAGAGGAAATTTTTGCCTCCACTAAAGACGGTTTATATAATTCTGTTGATTCAGGCAAATCATGGAAACTATACGGTTTTAATAACTGTATGGTCGGAGATTTTATTATAAATGACAACAAATGGTTTATACCGGTATATAACAGATTTATTGATGATTCAAATTATTCACCAAATGGAATAAACATATCAGAAGATTCTGGGAAAACATGGACAGTTAATCGCAGCGGATGGTTTAGTCTTTTTGTTTATTCAGTAATACAAAAGGATAACAGATTGTTTGCTGGAGCAACTGTTGGGGTACATATTTCAGATGATTTTGGAAAAACCTGGAAAGAAACTTTGCCTTTTGTAAATTATGTTGAACAAATATTAATTGTAAATAATGATATTTATGCCTGTGTCTTTGGAGGTTTATATATTTCAAAAGATAATGGAAATAACTGGACAGCAATAAAAGAATTTCCAACCGGTTTGGTATCTCAATCAAAAATTAAAAATGTTGGAAATTATCTTTTTGTAAAATATGGAAGTTTAGAATATTTACATATTTCAAATGATTTAGGAGAGACATGGAATAAAATTAAAGACACATTCAATATTCCAATCATTGAAAATATAGATACTAATGTAATTTTTGATTATATTGATAATACTGTTTTTCTTTCTTTAGATAAGGGGCAGAGCTGGCTTGATTTTAATGGCGATTTACAATTTCCTATTGAGAAAGTAATAATTCATGGCGGATATATTATTATAGAAAATGCTGACGGTGTTTACCGCAAGAAACTTTCGGAGTTAAAGCCGACAAGTATTGCAGTGAATTTTCCTACAGATGAGGATTTCTTAATTTCTCCCAACCCCGCTTCCGATTATATAGAAATTAATCTTGACAATGTGGCAAGCCCCATTGCTTCAGAAAAAGTTCAGATATTCGATATACTTGGAATTGAAGTAATGTCTGAATCAATTCAACCGATGACTGGCAGTCATCGAATGAATATAGAGAAGTTACCTGCCGGCGTTTATTTCATCAGGATTGGTGATAGGGTTGAGAAATTTGTTAATATGTAGGATTATTGATAATTTCCAATTATTTTGACATTAGTAAAATATTGATTATCCTTTGTCGTTAAAATTAAGTAATGAAAATATATCATTTTGGTGAAAATATGCTTGCTTACAGAAATTATATTAACCTCAAAAGCAGGGATTTGCTTTTAACATTGCCGGAGAATTTTTCAGGCAAAAGTGTTGAAGTAATTATACTTGAAAATAATAATAACCGTGAAATCAGAAAGACTGATATTGATAATAAGGCTAATCTTATTTTTAAACCTTATAACTTCGGTTTAAAAGACTCCGGTTTTACATTTTCAAGAGAAGATATTTATGATTGACCAGGATATATTCATAGACACAAATATTTTGCTATATACAAAAATTGAGGATAATCAGTTCTTTGAAGTTTCATGTAATAAACTGCAAAATCTTCACAAAAATAATAATTTGTTTATTAGTACTCAGGTTCTTAGGGAGTACTGGGCTGCATTATCAAAATTACCAAATGTAAGTAATCCAATACATGTATCTATCATTTTTGACGATATTGAATATTATATGCAAAACTTTATTGTATTGGAAGATTATAATACAACATCTGAAAAGCTTTTTCATTTAGCTAAAGAATATAAAGTGATTGGTAAACAAATTCATGATGCTAATATAGTTGCTACAATGCTGACAAATGGTATAAAAAGCATATTAACTCATAATGTCGCAGATTTTAACCGTTATAATAAACTAATTAATATTATTCCCTTAATTAATTAAAATTAGAATTTAATTATTTCGATATACTTGGAGTAGAGGTGATGAATATAGGGACAGGGCATGACCTGTCCGCACAAAGGATTGACATATCCCAGCTTCCCTATAGGTGTATATCTCATCAGACTTGGAGACAGGGTTGAGTAATATAAGAAAATGTAAATTGTATTCAACAAGGATTAAGGATTGGATTGCTTTTCAATTTTGCCTATTCATACCTCTTTATTTTCCTCATCATTTTTATATATAACAATTTAATGATATTTTTAAGACGGTAAATTTATATGATTTGAAAAAACTATTTTATAGTATGTAGAATGAAGACTTTATTTCTGTTTCTTACAATTAGTGCTGCCTTTTTAATTAGTTATGAAGAGCTTTTTTCAAATGACTTAGAGCTTACACGGGAATTCAATTTAATTACCTCCAAAAATGCCTCCGGTTATTTAAAACCATTGTTCACAACTATAGGCGAAGGTCTCAATACTTCGCTTTACAATACTGCCTATCAGAGCAATGGATGGTCGTTCGGAATAAATTTTTCTATATCGGGAATGATTATTCCCGGCTCACACCTAAGCTATGATGCCGAACTGCCGGATTTGTACAGCGACTCTACAAGAGTAAGAACAGCCCAGCTTAAGAACGGAAAAATCATTGAAAATCTGTATGGTTCTGTTACTGAGCCGACTTTGTACGGCTCGCAGTCTTATGCCGTATTTGCAGCACCGCAAAATACGTTTCCGCCTGATTCATTTTATAAATCTGTCGGATTTCTTGAAGGAAATGATATTGGTCTTATGCCTGCCCTTCCAATTGCACAATTATATCTGGGTATGCCGACAAGAACCGAACTTAGATTCAGATTTTTAACTTTTCCGATGCAGGGAGCATTTCTGACATACTTTACAATTGGAATTAATCAAAATATAGACAAGCTATTTGAAATTAATAAAGCCGACGACCCTTTTTCATTCGGAATTACTGCCGCTTACCACAGCATGTCGAGAGATAGGGGGATTAATCTCAGTTCGCTCGGACTTGGTTTGAATGCAAGCAATAAATTCGGTGAAAATTTGACCGTTTACGGTGGAATTTTATATGAGAATCTGCAGGGAAATATTTTACTCATAAGAAAAGATTTCAATCCCGATGATGTTTTGAAAAGTCCTTATACTGAAATTCGGCAGGGCAAAGACCTGGATATTAAAATTGAATCCTTCAATAGTTTCAGAATAACTGCGGGAGCAGGGTATGATTGGTCAGTTTTCAGATTCCACGGGGATATAAGTTATGCAGCCCAGCCGGTTTTAAACTTTGGAGTGTCAGTAAAAATTCTTGAACATGTCGAAGAAACATATCAGCCGGAATATCATGAAATTAAACAACCCGAACCGCCAAAACCCGAGCAGATTGTACGCAATATTCCATGGAAATATGAGCCCCAAACATTACCGGTTGAGAGGATAAAAGAAAAAGAACGGCAGTTTGATATATTCCTCGAAATGAATGCAATAAATGAGGGTGTTGAAAACAAATTAGACACTATTACCGTCGAAGAATTTGAATCGCGGCAGACAAGAGCAATACTTCCTTACATCTTTTTTGAAGAAAACCAGTCGCTTATTCCGGATAAATATCACAAAATTTCATCAGTTGAATCAGAGAAATTTGCATTTTCTGCATTATCAGGTAAATCTTCTTTAGAAAGTTATTATGATGTTTTGAATGTCATTGGTTTGAGAATGAAACAAAAGCAATACTCAACTCTTACCCTTACAGGAACAAATTCAAATATTGGAAAGGAAAGAAATAACAAGTCACTTTCTGCAAAAAGAGCCGAGAATGTTAAATCATATCTGATTAACACCTGGGGCATTGACAAATCAAGAATTAAGATTGAATCCCGGAATTTACCGAAAATACCATCGAGTAACCGTGACGTTGACGGACAGGAAGAAAACCGCAGGGTTGAGATAACATCAAATGACCTTGATGTAATTTCTCCGGTATTTATTATTGACACTCTTCTTCGGGTATATCCTGATGCTGTCAAATATTTGCCTTCAGTAAATTCCGATGCCGGACTTTCAAGCTGGAGCATCAACAGTTCAGTTAACGGTAACAGATTGAAAAGCTTTGCCGGACGTGATTCTATTGATAATAATCAGATTTGGTCACTTGGTAGTGAAGGAATCAAAAAAAAGCAGCTTACCGGAAGTCTTACAACAAAATTTACTGCTATCGACAAAGAAAATAATAAGAGAGAAGTTAATCTGAATCATCCGATAAAAGTTATTTCTGTGAAAAATAAACGGCTTAATGCAACCAAAGATACTTCGCTTAATGTCTATAATCTGATTTTGTTTGATTTTAACAAATCGGAGCTAAGCGATAACAACAAAAGGATTACCGATTTTATAAAATCTGAACTCACAAATGATACTGAAGTTATTATAAAAGGATTTACAGACAGGATTGGAGAGGAATCATATAACCGTACTTTGTCAACTTCCAGAGCTGAATCTGCAGGCAGTGCTCTCGGCGGACATCCTTACAAATCAGAGGGTATGGGTGAATCGCAGTTAATTTACGATAATGATTTGCCGGAAGGAAGATTCTACAGCCGAACTGTAATAGTAGAAGCTAAAGTACCGATTAACTAAATAAGGAATTTAAAAAATGAAAAAAATTATTATTATTATTTTGGCAGTCATTGTAAACGGATGCTATACCGATACTATAAATAAACTCGAAACGTTTTCCATACAACTTCCGATATTTTTCGATGGTCCCTTTGTGGACAGGTCGGCACCGGATACTTCAATTGATTTTTCAAATTTATATCAATACCCCGAATACGAACAAAACCGCAGCCGAATATCAAAAGCAGAAATACTTCAGCTCAATTACAGAATTGACTCTCTTGTTTTCGGTGACGGTACGGTATATGACCCTAAATCGGATAGTCTTGAATTTGAATTTATACGGTATTCATTCCATTTTGCCAAGCCGATTGCCGGCAACGAATATTCTACTAATCCAGCCGATTTTATACCTGACCCCGACCAGCCGAAAATCATATTAGGTGAATTTAAGGATGTGAAAATCAGCGATTATTACCGCGAAGCAAAGCAGATTATCGTTGTTCCCGAATCATCGGCAAAGATAATTTCAGAAGGCTTAAAAACCCGACCCTACTTCTTTGCTTATACCGAATACAGCAAAGTAAAGGGGCAAACTACAGATGAATTTGTGTTTAAATTGATTAAGGCAAAATTCGATGTTTTTCTCAGATTAGAAGTAAAATTGTAAATTTTTGATGTTGGTATTAATCAGAAATTAATTATTATGAATAAAGAACATACATACCGCTTAACAATTAAATGGACAGGCAATACAGGAACCGGAACTTCAGGCTACCGTTCATACAAAAGAAGTCATATCATTTCGGCTGATAACAAACAGGATATTTCTGCTTCTACCGACGCGGCGTTTCAAGGAGACAAAACAAAGTATAATCCGGAGGAACTTTTAGTTGCTTCACTTTCAAGCTGTCACATGCTTTGGTTTTTGCATTTATGTGCAGACTGTGGAATAGTTGTAATGGACTATATTGACTGCCCGATTGGAATAATGACAGAAACAGAAAACGGGGGCGGCAGATTTAAAGAGGTAATTTTAAATCCTGTTGTTACCGTAAGTGGCAGTAATTCACTCGACAAATTAAATGAATTGCATCAGAAAGCAAACGAACTATGTTTTATAGCAAACTCGGTAAACTTTCCGGTAAGGCATAATCCAAAAGGTTTGGTTATTTAAAATTATCAGCCATATTGATAAAACCAAGATTATGGATAAATTTAAATTCGGAAAGTATGCGGGATTTATTTGAAATTTACAGGAATTTATTTTTTAAAAATAATATAAAACTCACTATATGTCATTATTTTGACTGAAGGAAAGTTTAGTTTTTTCAATACATTAAAATGATTATCATTTGTTATAATACATTCAGCGTTTGATGCAATAGCACAATCAACAAATTTATTATCATCAGGGTCCTGGTTAATGAGATTCCATCTGTAATATTGATTTATAAAAATTGTATCAGGGGAATTTAAAATTGCATCAATAGTCAGTTCAGATACATTTTTGTCAAAATATCTTTCGATTATTTCTGCATATTCATTTATTATTTCATTCGATATACATAATTGAATTGTACCACTGTTAATTGCTTCAAATATCCAATGAAATGGCGATTTTGAGGAAATGGAAACCAATAAAATATTTGTATCAAGAACAATTCTCATTCAAACTGGTTCTTATATGTTGTTCTCAAATGGGTATGGGATAATTTTTCTGCATCTAAGTCAGTTAATCCTTTCTCAAGCCAAATTTTATCAGCTTCTGATATAGCTTTTTCCGCAAAATAATTTGAAATGAGTTTTTTTATTTCTCTCAAATCATTTTCGGAAACTTTTCTGGAAAACAGTTTCAATATTTCAAGCTGCAAATTTGACAACGGATTAGCATTAATTTTCATAATATTAACATATATTTTTCAACAAAGAATCAATTAAAAAAGACAAACCATTAAATTAAATATTGTATTTATCTCCCCTCACTCCAGCTTCCCTGCTATAAATCCGGTAGTCCAGGCATTTTGGAAATTATAGCCGCCGGTAATGCCGTCAATATCAAGTATTTCTCCGGCAAAATACAGATTCTTTACTGCTTTGCTCTGCATCGTGTTCATATCAATACTTTGCAGGCTGACTCCACCGCAGGTCACAAATTCTTCCCGGAAAGTGGTTCTGCCTTTTACGTTGTATTCATCATTTGTCAGAAGATTCATAAGTTTATTCAGCCCTTTTTTGCCAAGCTCAATCCATGTTTTATTTGTCGGTATTTCAATTTTTTCGAGAAAATGCATCCATAATCTCGAAGGTAATCCGTAAGGTCGCTGGTTTGTCATAAGTTTATTAGGATGCTCACTTATAATGCTTTTGAGTAGTTCAGTAACAATATCGTTATTTTTTTCACCTGCCCAATTTACATTTATTTTAAAACTGTACTTCATTTCGCTCAATATTCTTGCACCGAATGCCGAAAGTTTAAGTATAGCAGGTCCGCTCATTCCCCAATGAGTGATTAACAGCGGTCCTGAAGATTTGAGCTTTGTACCCTGAATGCTTACAAAAACATTCTCAACAGAAAGACCCATCATTTGAATAATCGGGTCATTCGGAATCTTGAAAGTAAACAGGGAAGGGATAGGTTCTTCAATTTTATGATTTAATTTTTCAAGCCACAGCAAACCGTCTCTTTTTGGCGAGCCGCCTGTTGCAACAATCACTTTATCAAATATCTGCGGATTAGGTTCACCCTGCAGTATGATTTCCAGTCTGTCACCCGAAAAGGGTTTTAGGGATTTTACCTTCACACCTAATTGAATTTCAATATTAAGCCTTTTTATTTCTCTCATCAGGCAGTCAATAATACTTTCAGAATTATTTGATTTCGGAAAAACTCTGTTATCATCCTGAGTATATAAAGGCAATCCACGCGATTCAAACCATTCAATGGTGTGTTTGTTATTAAAAATATAGAAATTCCTTTTTATACTTTTTCCGCCTCTTGGGTATCCTTCACTCAGAGAATCAATTGAATCACAGCCATTTGTGACATTGCATCTGCCGCCGCCTGAAATTCTGACTTTTACTAAAACTTTATGTGATTTTTCATATATTATTACTTTGGCTGAAGGATAGTTTTCCTTTGCATTTATTGCAGCAAAAAAACCTGCCGCACCTCCGCCGATTATTCCGATTTTCATAATTCAGCGTTTCTGTCTTCAACTACTACATCTGAAAATGAACCTTTAAATCGTTTCGATTTATTCCTTGCTTTTAGAAATGAGAAATCTTTTAATGTAAGTCGTTTTGAATCATCATAAGTCTCATCATCTAAAAATGTAACAATTGCATTGATTGATTTTTGTGTCTGAATTAGTCTTTCAAGCTGAACTACACCATTCTCATAAATGCCATTAACAGTCATCATTGGTTGAATACCTTCTTTAATAAATCAAAAAAATTATATATTTTAAATAAAAACGAGAACTAATTATCTACATTGCAAAATAAATAATAATGTTTTGAATTCATCTTCTTTTTTGGAAAATCATGATTGTGACTAAAAGCATTAAGCCGCCTGATATGATGAATGTTGATTTTAAACCGAACGCTGAAGCAACATATCCGCAAGTAACATAACCCGCCAATGTTCCGACCAGATTTGCACTTGATGCTATACCCATTACTCCGCCCTTGTTATCATGAGGAGAAAGTCTGTTGAGTGCAGAATACAGTGAAGGAAGTACCGCCGCGAAAAATATTCCTGCAACGGCTCTAATGGGATATAAATACAGATAATTATTTACTAAAACATGTGCAAAGGCAGCCAAAGCCAGAATGAATGATGATATTTGTACTGTTTTTTTGTAATCTTTTCTGTCGCCTCGTTTACCCCAAATAGGAGCAAAAATGATACTCATTAATCCAATTACTGCCAGAAGCGAACCGGTAATTGTAGAGAGAAGTTCCTTTGGTGCATGGAGCGATTCTACATAAAACGGGAAAATAGGATTTGTGTAATTTATTCCTGCCTGCGATAACACAATCAATATCAGAATAAATCTTATACCCCTGTTATCATAGACATACTTCAGATTTTTAATGATTGTATTCTCATCTGAATGCAGTTGAGGATTTTGAATTTCCTTAACAAAAATGACAACTAATACTCCTGCAATAAATGTCATCAGGCTGACGATATAGAATACACTCCGGATACCGGCAAAGTCTGAAATCAAGCCTCCTGCGAACGGTCCAATAATATTTCCTGCCGAAAGCGAACTTTGCAGTATTCCAATAGCATAGCCTGATTTTTCTGTTGGTGTATTGGCTGAAACAAATGCGAGAGCTGCTGCAATCATCCCGCTAACAGCTCCCTGAAATATTCGCAGGAATAGCAGCTGGTAAACATTCTGAACAAATCCCATAAGCATTACTGCTAAAAACAGCCCAAAAACTGCTCTTACTATCATCAGTTTCCTGCCGTATTTATCTCCTAATGCACCCCATAACGGTGTTGTTATGATCGAAAGAAAATAAGGACCTGCAAATACAAGACCGCTCCAGATATTAGCTTCAGATACGGAGGTTATACCCAATTCTTTGACAAACAATGGCATAAATGGGATAACCGAACTCATTCCAAGCATTGCAAAAAATTGAGCAATACATATAAAAATCAGATTTCGTTTCCAAAGAAGAGTTTCAAGATTGGTGCTTGATTTCGTTTGATTTTGGGATTCACTATCTATTGGCTGGCTGGACATTATTTACGGTGAAGACTTCGAATCTTTAAAATTTCACCGAACATTCTTAGAGGGTCTTTAATCGGGTCAACCTTGCTTCTTTCGTCGTTGTACCATTCAACCGGTGTCTCTTTGATTTTGAGTCCTGATAATTTGGCAAGGTATAAAATCTCGACATCGAATCCGAATCCGTTTATCAATGCTTTACTGAAAACATTCTCGGCAGCAGCAGCAGTAAAACCTTTAAAACCGCACTGAGTGTCTCGAATACCTTTAACAACCAGCATTTGCACAATCCTGTTGAATGTCTTCCCCATAAATTCACGGTAAAACGGCTGATGAACTTTTATCATGGAAGAGTCCAATGCACGGCTGCCTATACATACGTCGTATCCGGCTTTTAAAAAACCAAGAATTTTTTGGGTTTCATGGATTGGAGTAGATAAATCTGCATCCGAAAAAATTCTGTATTCACCTTCAGCAGCCAGCATACCGGTGCGAACTGCTGCACCCTTGCCCAAATTCCGGGGTTGTGATATTACCTTAACATTCTCAAATTCTCTGCAAGTCTCAATTGTACCGTCCGATGACCCGTCATCCACAATAATTATTTCATAAGTAAATCCTGCAGAATTACAGTAACGCAATACCTTTTCCAAAGAACCTTTTAAACGCGGTTCCTCGTTATAAGCCGGTATAATAAATGATACTGCAATACTCATAATTTACTCTCAAAAAATATGAAAAATAAAAGACACAATTAAAAAAATTGGATGTCCGTTCACCTTTCAGAGTTTTACGGACATCCAAATATGATTTATAATTGAAAACGAATCATCAATTACCCGGGTTATTGGCTCCTTCCAATGATAACTCATTTTTAGGAGATAATTCATTAATTTTGAACTGTATATATTGAATAATATATGTTTTATATTCAAGATTGGAATTTTCAAATTCCTTCAACAGTCCGAATGCGAATTGAATAGCAGCTTCTCTTCCGCTTTTCTTATCAACTTCATTTATCTTAAACTCAGCAATCATTCCTTCAATCTCGCCGAGACGAGCCATTATCTGCTGCGACTCTTTCGGACTTCCCTGAGCCATAGCAAGAATTTGTTTGGAATAAGCCTTCAATCTCTCAAGAGTTTCAATCCCGCTTTGATAATCGCCCTTAAGTTCATAAAGTAATGCTGCAACAGTATATGGACCCATTCTGCGTCCGGTAGCTTCGTAATATCCGTATTCGGGTGAAATATTGTTATTGTTTATCAATTCTTCACACGATTTAATTCCCAGACTAGCAAACAATTCTGCTTTTTCCTGAGCACCTGCTTCCTTATACAGATTCGACAAACGATACTCCATATCAAATGACATCGGGAATTGGGTATATGATATATATTCATTCATTTTGTCGAGTACCTGAATAGCTTTAGTCATATTTTTCTTGTTACGTATAAGGTCGTTTGCATACATGTGATACAGACTTCTGTACGATGTCATAAGTCTGCGGGCAACTTCATCATAATAAACAGATGGATTGCTCAGATTTCTGAATTTAAATCCGTATTTTGGTGTTTGGCTGTAATAGTTCGAATTATCAACATTCATAAGGCATTTATCCATGATTGCTTCATCAATGGTTTCTCCTCTCGAATTATCCTGTGGAACAGGACATATTCTCATTGCCATACCCTCGTAACGGAAATGACTTTCAAGACCTGCAAAAGCATCAGGACCAACTGTATTTGAGAAATAAACAGGGCGTTCAAATTTGATTTGTTTGAGAATTTCAAGAACCAATTTATCCTGCACACGGATAAGATACATCTGCTTATTGTCCATCTGGCTGTATTCTTTTCCTGTAAATGTAAATCTCATATTACCGTCTGCCAGAATTGACGGGTCTTTTGTATATTTTTCGAGAATCTCTCTTCTCACAGGAATAACTATCTGCTGAGCTTCACCAAAATCATAAGATAAAGCGCGTTCATCGCTTTCGTCATAATTCTGCAGACTCTCATCAGAGAACATCAGCGGCAGTTTTTCTGCACCCCAGGGCTGACGGTTCTTCAATTGGTCAACATACCACAAAGTATTGCCGAGACTAAGATTGGCAACTCTTACATCACGCCTTACACCGGCTACATCCTGCAGATACCATAACGGGAAAGTATCGTTGTCGCCGTTTGTAAATACAATTGCGTTTTCTTCAACACTTTGCAAAATATTATAGGCATAGTCAAATGGAAGATAATTTCCTGCACGGCTGTGCATTTTCCAGCCGCCTATTGCCATATTCAACGGTACCAGGATGAATGAGCCTGCAAAAACACTAATTGCTATACCTGCACTTATTTTCTTTTTACCAAGCCATTCCATTAGGCTGAATGAGCCTAACCCAATCCAAATTGCCCAGACAAAAAACGAGCCTGCATAGAAATAATCTCTTTCACGCGGCTGGGGGTCCTGCTGATTCTGCTGCATAGCGGCAAGAACACCCATTGTCAGAAACATCGCCAGATAAGCCATAGCCATTTTGGGGTCTCGGTAGAAGTGAAACACAAAACCGAATAACCCGAATAATAATGGAAGTGCAAAAAATCTGATTGGGAATAATTTAGCATAACCTGATTTGTAATTCAAGACTTCGGAGTCAACAGGTTTGGCAAACCACGTTACACCTGCATCCTGTACATCGCTTGCCCTTCCAATGAAGTTCCATCCGAAATATCTGAAATACATGTGATTTATCTGATACTTTATGAGATAATTTATTTCGCCGGAGGCATTAATGTTAGTAAATTCCTGAGTAGTAGTCGGAGTACCGTCTTTTTTCATTACTTCAACTCTGCTCGGTGGAAACCATTCACCATAAACATAATTGCCGTTCTTATCTTTCGAAACGTAATTGTTGATAAAATAATCATCCGTTTGATAACGACGGGGCCAGGTAGGAGCATTACCATACTGCTCTCTGCCGAGATATGAAGCAAGTTTTGAAAAATCCTTAGGTTCGTTTTCATTCATCGGCGGATTTGCATTTGAACGTAATAAAATCTGCGTGTAAGTTGTATAACCTAATATAACAAGCAGAAATGCTCCGGCAGATAATGCAAGAATTTCTTTTTTCTTTGTAATTCCATGCCAAAAACCGAATGAAGCAAGAATAATCGAACCGATTGCAATTATTTGCAGGAATGTCGAACCGTCAACAGTATAATCTCTCGTCATTGCATCGCGGTCTGCTGTATGACCGGCAAGAAATGCAGGTATCCATTTAACAATAACCGGATAAATAAATAAGAAAATAAATACTGCGATGGCACCCATTATAAAAAATGAACCCCACGTAAATTTATATTTTCTGAAGTAAACTACAAGTACAATTGAAAATACCGTCAAAATTGAAAGTAAATGCACACCGGTTGAAAGACCTATCAAATATGCTATCAGCAATAGATATCTTTCGTGTCCCGGGTCATCTGCCTTTTCATTCCATTTCATCATAAGCCATACAATCAATGCAACAAAAGTAAGAGATGTTGCATAAACTTCGGATTCGACACTGTTGAACCACATTGTATCACTGAAAGTCAATGCTGCTGCGGCAATAAAACTCGAGCCGTAAACGCTGATTGCTTCACCGAAATCTTTGGGTTTACCTCTGAAATTTTCGATTATCTTAACTGCAATAAGATAAGTAAAAAGAACACTGAAGGCTCCGGAAAATGATGCCGCAAGATTAACACGCCAGCCCAAATCTCCGAATGGAATAATGATTTGAAATACTTTGCCTATCATTAAGAATAATGGGGCACCCGGAGGGTGGGGGACCTGCTGCCATGTTGATGCTGCCGTGAACTCACCGCAATCCCAGAAAGGTACCGATGGCTGCACTGTCATAATATAGGTGATTGCCGCCAGTAAAAAAGCCAGCGTACCAAAAACCTTATGCAATGTCTTGTTGTCCATAATTTTTCCGTAATTTAACTATAAAAATATAATTTTCATTTTTGTTCTTAAAATAATCTATTAAAGTAAGAATATTTTGGCAGATATTAAAGAATTATTGACTATTTTGCTTATAATTTGGTATATCTTGCATATTTCATGTATTTTTGAATAGATGTAATTTGTAATATTATTGAACAATAATTATGCACTTTCTTTTCGGTGCCGGCGGAACCGGCGGACATCTCTATCCGGCGATTGCTGTTGCTGAATCACTCAGGAAAATCAATCCAGAATTCAGGATTACTTTTACCGGCAGACATGATAAGATAGAAGGAACAAAAGTCAGGCAGTTCGGATTTGATTTCCTGCCTGTAGATATCGAAGGATTTTCGGCAAAACCTACAATCAGCACGGCTAAGAGCGTAGTTAAGCTAATTAAGGCACGTAACAAAATTATAAGATTTATTAAATCGGATAAGTGTGATGCCGTTATAGCTGCAGGAGCATATATAAGCATTCCTCCGGGATTTGCAGCAGCTTCGCTTAAGAAACCGCTTTTTTTGATGGAATCGAATGTAAATCCCGGGAAAGCAATTTCACTGCTGACAGCAAGGTCGAGGGCAGTCTTTACTTCATTTCTCGAAAGTGTAAATTATTTCCCTGCAAAATTCAGAAAAAAAATTATACTTGCCGGTAATCCGATTAGGTCAAGTTTCGATAATATGCCTTCAGCAGAAATTGCCAGACAGTTTCTGGAATTCGATGCTAATAAGCCGCTGCTGTTTATTTTCGGCGGAAGTTTGGGTGCTGCATCAATAAACCGCTTGGTTGCTGATAATTTGAAATATTTTGAAAATGCCGCTTTCAATACTGTATGGCAGACGGGCGGGAATTACGAACTGCCGGGGAATCTTCCAAAAAGTATAAAGGCTTTCCCGTTTATTGATGATATGTCAACCGTCTATGCTGCAGCAGATTTAGTCGTATCACGTTCCGGAGCTTCAACTGTATCGGAGCTTACTCTCACTGGAAAACCGTCTGTTCTTATCCCATTGCCGACAGCTTCAAACAACGAACAGTATAAAAATGCTGAAATTATGCAGGAAAACGGGGCTTCAATATTGGTTCGGGATAAAGATATACATTCAAATTTGCTTAATATCGTTAATAATCTTATATTTGAATCCGAGAAACTGGAAATTATGTCAACTAATGCAAAAAAACTTGCAAAACCGGGAGCTGCGGAACTGATTGCAGGTAAAATTCTTGAAATGACAGGATATTATGAATAAAGCTGACGACAATAACATAATCGAATTTACTCAGACCATAGATTTCTACTGGAGGTCAATAGCTGTTTATGCTGTAATTTTGATTTTTTACAGTATTGCTTTCGGAAGTATTACTGAAGGAAAATTTGTAATGAGTGCCACAAATCCCGTGGTTATGCTTCTTATTCTGATTATTATAGGTTCTGCAATTGCACTTCTTTACAGGCTTTCAAGAAAGAGAGCAATAATTGTAGGTCAGGATTTTATCATTTTCAAAAGCAGATTCGGTGAAAAAAAATATAACCTCAAAGATATCAAACAGATTATTTTTGCAAGAGAAAGAATTTTCAGAAGCCGCAGGAAGTACAGTGTCATTAAATTCAGAGTCGAACAAAGAAAAATAATGTTAAGACTCAGACCATCTGCTTTTGATAATGAAACGTTGTTGTTAAGAATGATTCAGTCACTTGCCAAAAAAGTAAATTGAGTATGAATCATTTTATTGTCAAAACAGTTTTAATTAGTACAATTTTGTTTTTGAATGTAAACTTTTCATATTCATCCACAAAAGAAAAAATAACTGCACAAACCAATTACGAGATATTTGATTCGCTTGCAAATGTGTTTTCTGAAAATGTTTATAATCAAACTGTTTCAGGGAAGTATAACAAAATAAATTTCTTTATCAACAGTAGTCCTGCTTCAGGGCTGATTGAAAAAGCATTTACCGGAAGATGTATTTCCGGTTCGGTTACAATTCAAACCGATACGCTACAGCCTGTTACACATAAAATAACAATTAACCGATTTGAATTGAATTATTCTCTGTATTCCGAATCTGCTGATTCATTAATACGAACATTTTATCTGAATACTTACATTAGCGGCTCAAATCCTGCCTATCAAAATTATTCCGAATACAACTATCTTTTTTGCGATACAGTAGCAAGAGATGATTTGTCATTACTGCAAAGTATTTCAAATCAGTCTGTTAATGCACCGATACCCGAAAAGCAAATGACCTTCTACCAAAAGATGCTCGAACCTGTAATTTTGGTAAGTGCAGCAATACTTACTGTAGTAATTTTGTTTTCTGTCCGGTCGAATTAATTTAGAATTTCTCTTTGCAAATTTTTTTTGTTTTTTGATATCTATGACAAATGACAATTTTAGTTAGTTACAGTATTTCATGCATGTTGTTTGATAAGTGGCAGAGAAGGATTTGAGGTAGAAATTTAATTTTTTATAACATCTTGAATATTTTTGTCATTTACAATAAAAAGTAAACTTATAAGTTGATTATTATGAAAATTGTTCGTATTTTTGAAGGACAAAATAATTTGTTATCATTTAAGTATGATGATGAAGGTGATAATGAGTTTGAGAGATTGTTTGATTTATGGAATGATACTGAATATCTTAATAAATTTTTTGAAGATAATCAGGAATATTTTAAAGATAGTTATTGGTCAACAAAAAGTATAAATGAACTTGCTATGGATACAAGAGAATTAGCAGGTAAATTTGAAGGTAAACTTTTAGAATATAAATATGTTAGTGAACAAAAAAAGTATCTTGAAGAAATATTTGAACCTCTTTCTCTGGCTTCGTTTGGAGAAAGAAGTTTAACAAAAAGTAAAGCCAAAGAATTGTGGCTTCGGATTTATGCTTTGAAGGTTAATAAATCTGATTATATAATAACCGGTGGAGCAATCAAACTTACTCGGAAAATGGATGACCACGAAATAACTAAACATGAAAAAGAGAAATTAGATAAATGCAGAGACTATTTGATTGAAAACGGAATAACTGATATTGAACAAATAGAATGTATTTTATAGGAGTTAAGAATATGAGTGAATCAGAAAATATATTGTCCGGATTAATTTCAGATGAAGTATCAAATTGGAAAACAAAAGCTGAATATCGAATAGCAAACAAAAGCTGGCTTGATAAATCGGCTATAATTGCATTGAAAATTTTGAAACATTTGAAAAAGGAAGGTACCAGCCAAAAACAGCTTGCTGAGATGGTTAATGTTTCCCCTCAGCAAATCAATAAAATTGTTAAGGGCAGCGAAAATTTAACCCTTGAGACTATATCTAAGATTGAAGATGCTTTAGGAATAAAATTAGTTGCCGTCGAAAATTTTGAACAGACTATGATATACGAATTACCAAATTCTAGAGTAACAAAATATGGTCGGTTAGTTAAACCGACAGTTAATCTTCACCTTAAGCCGTAAATTCTTAATTAATTGACTCTATCTTGTAGCCGGCTTTTTTTACTGAATTTTTAATAATATCTTCAGAAATACCTACTGATTTAACTGTGAGGATTTTGTCACTGCTCATTGTATCAACTTCCCAGTAACTGATACCCTCAGTCTCATTAAGTGCAGATGTCACATTTGCTACGCATCCGCCGCAATTAATATTTGTTTTGAACTTATAAACTGTTTCCATATTTTTCTCTATATATTAATTTAAAATTCTGTTTTGTGAACACCTGCAACAGTATAACCTAATTTACTGACAGACAGAACTATTTCTTTTTCCATCTCTTCATTCAATGTTAACTCTAATTCGCATGGGCTGACATAATCAACTAAAACTCCGCTAATATGACTGACAGCACTGCGTACAAGTGATTGGCAATGAGTGCTTTGCATATCCGGTATATCGACTGTAATCTGTCTCATATTTCTCACCGTAGATAAATTTACGATACAAATATATGATATACATTGCTTATGAATGTTATAAAATTTTGAATATGATTTATATTATTTACAGACTTACTTCTTCCATTTTAGCCGTAAACTGTTTGATACAACACTGATACTGCTCAAAGCCATTGCTGCTCCTGCAATCATAGGATTAAGCAAAAATCCTGTGAAGGGATATAGTACGCCGGCAGCAATCGGTACACCAATTAAATTATAAATGAATGCCCAGAACAAATTTTGTCTGATTGTTACTAAAGTTTGTTTCGATAGTGTGATTGCCGCGGGAATTTTCATTAAATCTGAAGAAATAATAGTCATTTTCGCCGCATCCATAGCAATATCGCTTCCTTTTCCCATTGCAATACTCAAATCAGCCTGAGCTAATGCAGTACTGTCGTTGATACCATCTCCAACCATTGCAACGGTTTTACCTTCTGATTGCAGTTTTTTGATAAATTCTGACTTTTCATGTGGCAGTACACCTGATTTATAATTGGTAATATTGACTTTCGCGGCAATTGACCTTGCGGCGGCTTCATTATCACCTGTAAGCATATAAACATCAAGTCCGATTCTTTTTAACTCATCAATCGCAGCTTTTGTAGTTGGTTTAATTCTATCAGCTAAGCCGATAATTGCAATTACTTCCTCGCTGCCGGCAAACCAGATTATGGTCTTCGTTTCTTGACCCCATTTTTCGGCTTTTGTTAGAAATTCATTACTGATTATTATTTGATTATCTGTCAGCAAACTTATATTTCCAACCAAATAAGTTTCATTTTCATAGACTGCCTTTACACCTTTTCCGGTAATACTTTCAAATTCACTTATGCGTACCGGTTCAATGGAAGAGAAATGTCTGATAACAGCATCAGCTAAAGGATGTTCCGATAGTTTTTCTATTGCTGCTAAAACCGATGATTTCGAACTATCATCATTAAGCCAGAATATATCTGTGACTTCCGGCTTTCCTTCAGTAATTGTTCCTGTTTTATCCAGAACTATAACATCAACCTTGCGTGCCGATTCCAAACTTTCTGCATCTTTTATCAAAATGCCCTGCTCTGCTCCTTTGCCGATTCCAACCATAATTGCAGTAGGTGTTGCCAGACCAAGGGCACAGGGGCAGGCTATTACCAGTACTGTTACCATTGCAAGCAGACCACGGGTTAATCCGTTCTCACCACCGAAAAACCACCAGATAATAAATGTTGAAATTGCAATTACTATAATAACGGGCACAAATATTCCGGCAACCTTGTCAACAAGTTTCTGAACAGGTGCTTTACTGCCCTGAGCCGACTTTACCATATCAATAATTTGAGCCAGCATCGTATCTTTTCCTACTTTTTCGGCTCTGAAACTCAGACTCCCTTTTTGATTGATTGTTCCGGCAAATACTTTTTCGTTCTCGATTTTCAATACCGGAACCGGTTCACCGCTCATCATACTTTCATCAACATAAGATGAACCGTTTATTACTGTGCCGTCAACTGGGATTTTCTCACCCGGCTTTACAAGCAGCAAATTTCCGACTGATACATCATCAATTGATATTACTTTTTGACTGCCTGTATCATCGAGTATTGTTGCTGTAACCGGCTGCAGACCCATCAGTTTTTTAATAGCGGTTGATGTATTTCCCTTCGCTTTTTCTTCTAATAATTTTCCAAGGAGAATGAATGAAATTACGACCGCTGCCGCCTCGAAATAAACATGAGCATGAATTCCCTGACTGTGCCAAAAGTGTGGGAATAATGTGTTGAAAACACTGAATAAGTAAGCCACACCCGTACTCAGAGCTACTAATGTATCCATATTTGTTGAGCGGTGCAGAGCCTGTTTATAAGCATTGATAAAAAAATCTTTCCCATACCACAATACTACCGGAGTTGACAGTATCCACATAATGTAATTTGCGTAGGGAATATCCATGAAAAACATTCCGATAATTACAACCGGAACTGAAAATGCTACTGCTCCAATTGTTCTCAATTTCAGTTTTGCGAACTTATCCTCGTGGATTTTCTCAAGTGAAGTATTTGTGTTGTCATTTTCGTCAATCATCAGGTCATAGCCGATTGATTGAACGACCTTCTTCAGGTCTTCAACTTTTACTGTTTCCGGAATATATTCAATTCTGACTGATGAATCGGCATAATTTACGTTTGCCTGAATTACACCCTTCTGACTCCTGAGCATACTCTCCACACTAACAGCACATGAGGCGCACGACAAATTCATTACAGGAAAAGTTTTCTTTATTGAAGTAACGCCATAACCTAAATCCCGAATTTTATCAACTGCTTTCTGAAGTGTATCAGTCATATTGTCCGATTCTATCAAAGCTCTTCGGTTATTCAGTTCGACTTTGTGGGATTTTATACCCTGCACCTGATTCAGTCCTTTGTCAACTATCAAAGCGCAATGCTCGCTTTCCACTCCCTCAAGAGGAATATATATCATTTTATCATTTTCTTTAGTCATAACACTTGCCTTAAATTGTAAAAAACTACAATACAAAAATACTAAGAGAATGAATGCTGAATGCTATGAGATTATTTGTAAAAATTGTAAGATTTACAGTTTATCTAACGGAATGCGTTTAACGGATTTAATATTCTTAAAATGACCCGGAGTAAGACCTGTTACTTTCTTGAATTGGTTACTCAAATATGCTGCACTGCTGTAACCCAATTGATATGATATTTCGTTCAGTGATAATTCGTCATACACTAAGAGTTCTTTTACTTTTTCAATTTTTTGGGAAATATAGTATTTCTCAATTGTAGTTCCTTCAATTTCCGAAAATAAATTGCTTAAGTAATTATAGTCATAATGCAGTTTGTCAGCAAGGAAATCAGAAATATTAATCTTTAGATGTTCCTCAGGTCGGTGAACCAATTCGATGATAGTATTTTTAATTTGTTCAATCAATCTGCCTTTCTTGTCATTGATGATTTCAAAGCCGATATCGTTTAATCCTGATTCAAGTAATTGCAGCATCTCACCATTAATTTCATCAGCCGGTTTCACTTCACCAAGTTGAACAGAAATGAATGGAATATTCAACTGCTTAAGAATATTCTCCACTGCTGATACGCACCGGCTGCAAACCATATTTTTTATGTAAAGGTTCATGTTGTTGTCAGATTAAATTACTGTTTCTATCTATACATCATTTCTATCAAATCCGAGTATTTCCTTTCGACTATGTGCCGTTTAATACTCATTTTAGGACTTAATTCACCGCCATTAATTGTGAATGGTTCGGATAATAACTGGAATTTTCTGATTCTCTCAAATTTTGATAAATCTTTTTGATAAAAATCAATTTCCTGTTTGATATACTCGACAATTTTCGGATTGATAATAAGTCCGGAATTGTTTGAAAACTCAATTCCAAAACCTTCTGCCAGAACTTTTAACTGGTCAAAATTCGGATTAATCAGTGCCGTAATGTACTCACGGTTATCGCCGATTAAAATGCAGTTATCAATATAACGGCTCTGTGCGATAATATTTTCAATCGGTTGTGGAGCAATATTTTTTCCTCCTTTTGAAATAAAAAGATTCTTTTTCCTGTCGGTTATTTTTAGATTACCTTTTGCCGTATATTCGCCGATATCGCCTGTATATAGCCAGCCGTCCGGGTCAATTGCCTTATCTGTAGCTTCCTCGTCTTCCCAGTAGCCTTTCATAACATTAGGACCTTTCACTAAAATTTCACCGTCACCTGCAATCTTTATCTCAACATTATAAAGCGGCTGACCAATTGTGCCAAGCTCATTATTGTCGTATCTTGTTGCCGATACCACAGGCGATGCTTCCGTAAGTCCGTAACCCTGAAGTACTGTAATTCCGATAGCCTGAAAAAATTCTGCTGCTTCGACCGGAAGCGGTGCCCCGCCTGATACCAATAATCTCATTCTGCCGCCTAATTTAGCCCGTATCTTCGAGAGAACCAATTTATCGGCAATCATATATTGAGCATTAATAAATGGATTGGATTTTCCTCTTTGCTGCAATCTGCTTTTTTTCGTCCCGGTTTTAACAGCCCAGTTAAATATATCCTTTGTTATTTTGCTTTCTTTGTCCATACTGATATAGACTTTCTTTTTCATTGTCTCAAGGAGTTTCGGTACCGTTGTCATCATTGTGGGTCGTATCTCAAGAATATTAGCAGGGACGCTTTCAATTGATTCTGCCAGTGCAATGGGAGTTCCGGCAAAGAAGAGTGAATAAAATCCTGCTGTACGTTCGTAAGAATGGCACATAGGAAGATAAAGAAGTGACTCGTGATTGGGCAGGTCAGGCAGTACGCGGCTTGTTCCCGAAATATTTGAAAGCAGATTGCCGTGTGACAGCATTACTCCCTTTGGGTCGCCTGTTGTGCCGCTTGTATAGATAAGAGTGAGCAGGTCGTCAGGCTGGATTTTGTCAATCTGTGCCTTCAGAAGTTTCATCCTTTCCTCAAAACTGCGAAGACTGCATCCGCGGCTAAGCAAGTCGCTGAAACTATGCACGAATACATCTTTTGAGTCATATTCATCGTTAATAATTATAATTTGCCTCAGAGATTTTAAATTATCTTTAAATTCCATTACTTTTTCAAGTTGAAAGTTATTTGATACAATTACAGCAGTTGCCCTGCAGTCCCGAAAAATATCTTCCTCCTGACTTGCCGTAAGTATCGGGAACAGCGGAACATCAATTGCACCTATCATATTGACAGCAAAAGATGAAATTATCCATTCTATGCGGTTTTCAGATACTATACCTACTCTGTCACCCTTGCGGATACCCAGTTCCATTATGCTGATTGCCAGGCAGGATACATCTGCCAGCAGTTTCGAATGAGAAATAGTTGTCCACTCGCCGTTTTGCTTATATCTGAATGCAGGCTTTTCTAAATCCTCAGACTTTCGGCAGAGTTCAACGAACATCTCAGGTATGCTCTTATATTTTCTTTCATCATTCATAAATTATTTTCATTTTAATATTACTGGTAAATTAAGTGACTAATAAATGAAAAATATAGTATAAAGAGTATTCCGATTACTTAATTTATTTTTATATAAAATACTGAAGCAATAACAATCATTAATGGGTGTTATTAACAATAAATATAAACATAATTTGGTAAATTTTATGAATTATACGACTATTAAAATACCTGATACTATACATAGGAAATTAAAGGAATTATCTTCATTAACCAAGTTAACCCAACAGGAAGTTCTAATAAAAAGTTTATCGGAATTTGAATCAATTTTATTCTGGAATAATTGCGAATCTGCTTATTCCGAAACCCGTAAAAAAGAAAGTAATGATGATGAACATTATTCAGGTACACTTTTAGATGGTTTAGACGATGAATATTGAAATGACTTTAATCCTAATATTGGAAGGGAACAATCCGGTACAAGACCGGCTTTGATTATATCCGTTAACAGGTTTAATAAAAGTATGGCAAACAAGGTAGTAGCCATCCCATTAACGAGTAAAAATAAAGGTATTCCTTTGGATGTTTGTTTAGAACCCGGTGATGGTGGAATTACTAAAGAAAGTTTTATTAAGTGTGAAGATATTCGCTCCATTTCAAAAGAAAGACTTTTACAGCTATGGGGAAGAATATCAAAAGAAAAACTTGATGAAGTTGAATATAAAATCAAGCTTCTATTAGGTTTGTTTTAAAAATGATTAAATTTGTCTGAACCATTGATTAAACTGATTATTTTGATTAATCTGTTTTAGATTCAAAAATCAAGGTAATCAGTTTAATCAGCTTAATCAATGGTTCCGACAAATTCAATGTTTAGGACGATTCTTACATACACTTCAAATAACCGCCGTCAACAGGAATACTTGTACCGTTTATATAGGATGCATAATCTGAAGCAAGAAACGAAGCGAGATAACCTATCTCTTCAGGTTTTGCAAAACGTCCGGCAGGTATTTGTGACTTCATTCCTTTTTCGACTGCTTCGCTGCTAACCCCTGTAGAATTTGCAGTATTTTCAATCAGATAAAACAGCCGCTCGGTTGCAGTCAGTCCGGGCAGGATGTTATTTACCGTAATGCCGCTTTTACCCAGTTCACCGGCTAAAGTCTTTGCCCAGCTTGCCATTGCCCCTCTGACAGTATTGGAAACTCCGAGATTTTCAATCGGCTGACGGACAGAAATAGATATTATATTGATAATCCGACCCCATCCGCGGTTAATCATTGCAGGTGAAAATGCCTGAACCAATAACTGACTTGCAAAAAGATGTCTTTCAAACCCTGAAAGAAAATCTTTCGGACTGCCGTCTATCAGCTTTCCTGTAGGCGGTCCGCCGGAATTATTAATAAGTATGTCAATACTGTCAGCCACCGGCAATTGTGATTTGATAATATTGACAGCATTTTCAGGATTCTGCAAATCTACGGCAATATATTTATGTTTGTGATTATCCGGCAGTAAACTATGTACAGCCATAAGGTCTTTGAGTGTACGTGCAGCCAGAATAACATTCGCACCTGAATTTGCAAGCTCGATTGCAATTGCTTTGCCGATACCTTTTGAAGCTCCGCATACCAAAGCAGTTTTATTTGTCAGTTCAATATTCATAATATTTACACATTCTAATTAAGTTTTACAAAATATACAAAAACAAATATATACAAATGAATTTATTAAAAGAAATAATATTTTTATCATTCGTCTAACCACTTTTTAAATGACGTTATTAATCATTGAGAAATAAACACTTGCACATATCAGAAATATTTCGTATTTTTGTAGCTTAAAAATGTTCTTTTTACAAAAATGCGCGAGTTAGTATGGCTATAGTAGCAACAAGAAAAAGATCACGTAGAGCGAAATACATTACACTCTACTCTCCGTTTCTAATGAAAGAAACAAAACATGAATTAATTGGCGAACCTATTGAGACTGAAACAGGAAGACATCAATGGGCTCGGTGTACTAAAAGCCGGCACTCACAGCTTGTGAATTTGGATGCAATTGAAGTGGATTCAGATAAATCTAAAGCTGTTGTACATATTTCCCGCGAAGATGCCAGAAAATATTCTCCTAAGGATGAGTATAATATCGGCGATGTGATTTTCCATTCAGTTTGGGATGATGTCGGTATTGTAAGGTCCAAAGAAGTTACAAGTAACGGCGGACATGCAATTATCGTACAGTTCGAAAAGAATAACGAGAAGAAACTTATTGAGAATTTATCAAATTAATTATAAAAAAAAGATTGAGGGAGGTGAAATTAAGTGATTGGAGTTACCATTCAAGGCAATGAAAACATTGACAGGGCATTAAAGCGTTTCAAAAAGAAATACGAACGCTCAGGCGTTTTAAGAGAATTCAAAAAACGTACTGCTTTTATGAAACCTTCCGTTGAAAAACGTATGGCACGATTGAAAGCCGCCCGCAGACAACACCGTTCCTCAATTGAAGCTGATTGATATATTAATTCAGATTTAATGTTTATAAAACCCTGCTCTCATAAAGAGCAGGTTTTTTTTTGTATTTGTGTAAATGGATTTCTCAATATTTTAGAATTACTTTTTCAACAGACTCTTAAAGAAATTTGGAATGATTGAATAATTTGAAAGAGTAGTAACAATTAAAGTAATAATTATAAAATCATATCGTTTATAATTCATATTTATTTATAAATTATTTTTGTTAAAACAATGGTTATAGAAAGAACAGAAAATGAACTGGTTTTTAAGATGCCTTACAGTTCTAATATAGATGAATTACAGGATTTGGAGGATTTATTCCAATATTTTCAAATTACTCAAAAGTCAAAGGCAACTCAGGAAGATGTTGATAATCTTGTAGAAGAGATAAAAAAGGGGCGTTGGAACCGTACAAAAAAGATGATTGAAAATGAGAATAGTTATTGATACTAATATAATTTTTAGTGCTATCCTGAATACAAATAGTAAAATAGGTAAGATTGTTATACAAAAAGGTAATAATTTTAATTTTTATGGTACTAATCAAATAGTTCTTGAAATTGATAAACACAAAAACAAATTAAAAAAGCTAACCAAATACAACGAAACAGAATTAGATATTATCATTGATTCCATTAAAAGAAGAATTAAGTTTATAAATGTTAAATTAATTTCTAAGGACTCCTACAGATATGCTGAGTCTCTAACTCATGATATTGATATTGATGATACTGAGTTTGTAGCTTTAACGGAACATATAAATGGGAATTTATGGACAGGAGATAAAGAATTAAAAAATGGTCTGTTAAATAAGGGATGGACTAAGTTTGTTACAACTGATGAACTTTACCAAATACTTCTAAATCGTAAATGACTAAAAATTTCTTCGTTGTAATCAAATTGGATAAATTCCCGGAAGATATCTTCGAGGTAGTTCATAATATTTCTACCGGACTATAAATACAATTGCTTATATTTAATCATATTATCAAAATCTGATTGTAAATGATACAGCGGGTACAGGGGCGGCTGATAATCCAAACTGCATAGCAAGTGTATCATCTACCTGAAAATCATAAAGATGTGCTCCGACATAAGCGTCAACGGCTGCAAGTATATAAACCGCCAAAAGATAAAAACCGCTCATATCACGATTGTCTCTGTAATATTCGCGGAATAATTTTAAATTGCTATAATCCTTGTTAGTTTTATCCATACCAGCCATACGATTATCATAATCATTAAACTTGACTTGATTATCAATAATGAAATAAACTAAGGTGCCGGTAGCAGCAAAAAAAATCGGTGCTTTCCAATAACTTTCAACATATAACTGCCCCCAGCCGGGAACCACCAATGACCGCCAGATGGCTCCCGAAGGAGATTTATTCATTACGTAGGTACTTTGCTGCTCTTTAGTTTCGATAGTATCTGACTGGCAGTACAAATCGAGGTTACAGGCACAAAGAAATAATAGGATGACCACCGATAATTTAGTTGATTTCATAAATCAGATTTATTTTACTACTGCTATTGCTTCAATTTCAATCATCACATCTTTGGGAAGTCTTGCAACCTGATAAGCCGCACGTGCCGGTTTACTGTCTGCAAAATACTGATTATATATCTCGTTCATAGTACCGAAATCATTCATATCCAGCATTAATACAGTAGTTTTGACTACATCTGCCAATGAACTTCCTGCTGATTCAAGTATAGCCTGAATATTACGGATAGACTGGTGAGCCTGTGCAGTAATATCATTGCCGGCAAGACTGCCGTCAGCTTTTAAAGGAATTTGTCCCGATACAAAAATAAAACTGCCCGATGCCTTTACTGCCTGTGAATAAGGTCCGATTGGTGCCGGAGCGTTATTTGTTAAAATAATTTCTTTCATAAATTTTTCCATAATATATAATAATTCAATGACGATTCAAATCAATTTGCGTAAAATTTTGCCAGTACAGCAGCACCGACAATTCCAGTATCTTCAACAAATCGTGCTGCTGTTAACTTAATTCTCGCAGCAACTGATGGTATCGCTTTTCTTTTCAAAGTATTTTCAATTTGTTTTAATAATAATGCTGACCTCGATATTCCGCCGCCGACAACAAAATTCGGTATGTCAAGTATATTGGCTGCACTTACGAGGGCGCAACCGATTTTATAACCTGTTATTTGCAGAATTTCGATACTTGCATCATCACCCATATCCGCAAATTTGGATATTTCTGCAACATCGTAATTTTTATGTTTGTTTAGTTCTGATTTGGGATAATTATTCAGAATATTTTCTGCTAATCTTAAAATCCCTTCTCTGCCGGCAAAAACTTCAATAACTCCTTCTCTATATGGTCTGGGGTCATCCTGCGAATTTTTGTATTCAATAATTATATGACCAATCTCTCCAGCACCGCCGGAACTTCCCCGAAAAATCATTCTGCCGGTGATAATACACCCGCCGATTCCTGTCCCGAGAGTAACGTAAATAAAATCATTTAAATCGGCTCCATTTCCGTAATACAGTTCTGCAAGTGCAGCAGTGTTAGCATCATTATCAACAGCTAAGGGCTGATTAATTTTGTTTTTCAGAAGCTGCAGAATAGGATATTTCACAATTCCCTTCAGATTCGGAGCAACAGCAATTACACCTTCATTACTTACAACTCCAGGAACACCAATTCCTACAGCCTTGATTTGGGGATAATTGTCTGTAGCTTCGTTCCATATTTTAAATATTTGTTCAAGTAAAAATTCAGGAAAATCATTTGTTTTGACTATATCATGATATGGTACAAAGTATTTTTGCATCAAATTAATATCGTCATCAAAAATTCCGGCTTTCAGACTTGTTCCGCCAGCATCAAAACCAAGATACATTATTTTTTCTCCCTTGGCAGGTAGAAAACTTCTTCATTTTTACGTTTCATACCGTATTTTTCCCTTGCTATACGTTCAATGGCAGCAGGGTCACTTTTGAGCAGCTCAATTTCATTTTTCAGGGAATCACTGACTTTTAATTTTGCATCAATCTCACGGCTGAGAGTAATTCGTTTGTATTCAAGTTTGAATCTGTTAAGCAGACCGTAGTCCGAGAAAATCACAATAGCAAAAAATACTAAAATAATCGAAACGCCGATTACTAATACCCGGCGTTTCTGATTTTTGATAATATCTTTTATTTCAGCCATCTGTTAATTAAGCAAATGTCTTGAGAAAATCATTGAAAGAGTCCATCTGGTCTTTAGTTCTTTTTTCTGTAACGGCAATCAACAGTGTTGGTTTGCCATGATTTTGTGCAGATACGTCTAATCCGGCAATAAATCCGTTATCAAGTGCCTTTTTAGTAATATCGTTAACAGAAGCAGGTGTAGTCACAGCAAATTCATTGAAGAATGGTTTGTCGTTTACCATCTCAAATCCGTTAATTTTAGAAATTTCTTCGGCAAGATAATGTGCCTTTCTGAAACTCTGCTCTGCAACTTCCTTAATGCCCTGTTTGCCCATAGTCTCCATATATACAGTTGCTGCAAGCATAAACAAGCCCTGATTTGTACAGATGTTTGATGTAGCTTTTTCGCGTTTAATCTGTTGCTCGCGTGTCTGCAGAGTCAGTACGAAACAGCGCTGTCCATCCTGGTCTTCTGTTACTCCGGCTAATCTTCCCGGAATTTTACGAACAAATTCCTGCTTACAAGCAAAAATACCGAGATAAGGACCGCCGAAATTCATGGCTATTCCCAATGGCTGCCCTTCTCCGACAACAACATCGGCATTATACGAGCCGGGCGCTTCAATCAGTCCCAGCGACATCGGATTAACAACAACAATGAATAATGCTTTCTTGGAATGAGCAATTTTTTCGATTTCAAATACATCTTCAAGATTACCGAGAAAATTCGGTATCTGAACTATTACTGCCGCACTTGTATCACTTATTGAAGCAGCCAAAGCCTTGAGGTCGGCTGTACCGTCCGGAGCAATAAATTCATTAAATGTAAATTTTCTTCCTGCTGTTAAAGTCTTAGTAGCTGTCAAATAATTGGGATTTACAGTTCCGGCTATTAGGAAATCTGTTTTTCTGTTATGTGCATTCGCCATAAAACATGCCTCAGCCAAACCGCTTCCTGCATCATAAAGCGATGCATTCGATACATCCATACCGGTCAACTGGCATATCATACTCTGAAACTCATACATCGCCTGCAGAGTGCCCTGTGATACTTCTGCCTGGTAAGGTGTATAAGCAGTCTTAAATTCTGGTTTATTCAGTACTGCACCGACTATAGAAGGTATAAAATGGTCATAAGCACCGCCTCCGAGAAAACAAGTATGCGTATCGGCAGTCATATTTTTCTTCGAGAACTCTCTCATCAGCTTCATTACTTCAAATTCTGATAAACACGAAGGCAAATTTAGAGGTTTAGTTAATTTTACCTGTGAAGGTATATTTGTCAGCAAATCATCAATACTTTCAACCCCGATTGTTTCAAGCATCTTCTTTCTTTCAATATCTGTGCTCGGGATAAATGTCATTTCGAAACTCCTGTAAAATATTTAGTTTTCTTTAAATTGCTTTTATTACAATTACAAAATTACTTCATTTATTGCTAATGACAAAAGATTACAAATAATAATCTTTAAAAAGGGAAATTTAATGCTGAATTTTGAATGTTGAATGTTGATTGCTGAATTCTGAATGCTGAATGATGAGTTCTGAATAAAAACACAGGTGTATGCTGTCTTCGACTCCGCTCAGACTGACAAAATTTCTCCGATTCTAAAAAAAACTCTGTCACATTGAGCGAAGTCGAAATGTGTAGATTCTGTCTTCGACTTCGCTCAAACTGACAAAATTTCCCTATTACTGAAAAAATAACGATTTGTCACATTGAGCGAAGTCGAAATGTTCCTATGCAGTCTTCGACTTCGCTCAGACTGACAAAGTAAGCACCATAATCTACTCAGCAGACTATTAAATACAATAGTTTTATATTATTTTAAGAAACTCCATTTTTTGAATAAGGCTTTAAAGCAGCAATTATGGCAAGAGCGTCATTAAAACCGGATTCAACAACATCAGTTTTTTTACCACCGTCATAATAGCCGTATAAGTGAAGTATTTCATATCCATTGTTTAAATAATTCAGCAGCTTTTTATCCATTTTAGATAAGACTTCTTTATAATACTCAATAGTCTTTCTGCCTTTTCTTTTGGGGACGCCTTTAATATCAAAATAAAAATCCAAGCCTTTCAGTAATCCGGAATAGGCTGTACCGCAAGCTGTTTTAACATATTTTTCATCAATATAAAACTTGTCTTCTTTTCCTGCAAGTTTCAATGTTTCTCTTGCATTATCAACATAACGCATTGCTTCATTGTAATAATTTTCGTGCTTCATAGGATTTTTAATCATTCAAAATAAATTATATAAATTTCAACGTTAATACAATTATAATATTTTATGTAATCAAAAGTTAGACCGATATTAAAACTACATTCAATCCTGAGTTAATCATAACAACTACAACATTTTCACAAATTTCTCTGTTCAATCGCTGAATTTAAAATAAAACAAATATAATCATATATTCTTTTTGAATGGACAGTTTAGATGATAATGTTATAAGATGTTTTTATTGAAATGTTATACTCTGTTATCCTCCAAATCACTACAATTAATAATTCGTATTTTCACCCTTGAAACATAAAGAACATTGATTTCGTAATCATACAAACTAATTTATGATTAAGTTAATCCAAAATAAGTTATTTTTGAAGATTGTAATATTGATAAAGAAAGAAAAATTATGTTTGAACCTTTGAGAGACAGAATAAAAGATTTGGAAGCCCGCACAGCGAAATTACGGAGGTTTCTTTGACATTGACGGCAAAACCGATTCTATAAAAGAATTACAGCTACTTACCGAGTCCGATGGATTTTGGAATGACCAGAATGAAGCCAAAAAAGTAATGCGTCAGATTTCGGGTATGAAGGACTGGATTGAAGACTGGCAGAAAGTCAACTCTGCAGTTGAAGACGCACGGACAATGTGGCAGATAGCTGACGAAACAGACGACGACTCTCTCGAAGAGGAAATTGTTTCAGAAATAGAACGCTCGACAAAATTGGTTGAAGACCTCGAAGTACGCAATATGCTGGGAGGGAAAGACGACGAAAGAACAGCACTTCTGAGCATTAACGCAGGAGCAGGAGGCACTGAGGCGCAGGATTGGTCTGAAATGCTGATGAGAATGTATATCCGCTGGGGCGAACGAAAAAACTACAAGGTTACTTTACTTGAACAGGTTGACGGTGATGGTGCCGGAATAAAATCCTGTACATTGGAATTTGACGGTAAATATGCTTTCGGTTATTTAAAAGCTGAAAACGGCGTTCACCGTCTTGTCAGGATTTCACCTTTTGACAGCAACGCCCGCAGGCATACTTCATTTGCATCAGTATTTGTTTATCCTGAAGTTGACGACGAAGTTGAAATTGAGGTTAATCCTGCCGATTTGGATTGGGATACTTTCAGAGCAGGCGGTAAAGGAGGTCAGAATGTAAATAAAGTCGAAACTGCTGTCAGGCTGCGGCATTTACCTTCGGGTATAGTAGTCGCCTGTCAGGAAGAACGTTCTCAGCTTATGAACCGCGAACGTGCAATAAAAATGTTGAAATCAAGATTATATCAGCAAAGACGGGAAGAAGAAGAAGCTGTAAAAGCTGAAATTGAAGGCAAGAAAATGAAAATAGAATGGGGCAGTCAGATACGCTCTTATGTGTTCCAGCCTTATACGATGGTAAACGACCACCGGACTGAACTTAAAAATACTGACATTCATTCGGTGATGGACGGAGATATTGACGATTTTATTAAAGCCTTTTTGCTAATGGGAAACTAAATTTGTTTAAAATAATATTTTGGGAGATTTTATGAATAAGTTTATCTTGAAATTATGTCTGACTGCTTTTTTAGCTGTGTTGCTCGCAAGTTGTGCTACAACGGAAACAACTACATTTACCGACCCTGCATTTCGCGGAAAACAGTTCCGTAAGATATGTGTTCTTGCCGATGTAAGCGATTTGAAGTATAAGCAGAAACTCGAAAAAGAAATGGCTAAAAATCTGGCATCCATCGGTGCTGCTGTAACCACTGGTTCTCAGCTTTTCCCGCCAACACGCGAGTGGACTGAAGAACAAATGCAGGAAATCCTGACAAACGAGGGCATCGAAGGTTATCTGCTCGTAGCCTGGAAAGATAAACAAGTACAGGAAACCTACAAACCGGGGCAGTCTGTTTCGGAAACCAAAGGAGAAGTTAAAAAAAGGGACGGTAAGGATGTCTATACCGAGCGTACAGTAACTTCTCAAACCGGAGGCTCAGTCGAAAAGGAATTCAAATCTTATTTCGAAGCAAAATTAATTGATGTCAAATCTCGAAATACTGCATGGATTGCAACTTCATATTCCCAGTCGGGTGAGTGGTTCGGTTCTGATTTTGATTTAATCATGGAGTCTTATGCAGAAGATATCTCTAAAAATTTACAAAAGGACGGAATTGTAAGATAGGCGATATGTGATAAGTACAGAATCCCTGCCACTATAATATAAAATAGTTTGGAGTCCGTTGAAAAAGTCTGTGTGAAGGTCACTCTAAAGTGAAGTGAAGAGTTCAGGATTTCATTAATTAACAGCCTGGATACTTTGCTATGCCTCCTAATGACAAGTTCTCTTGTAAATCGCTGTAAGCAACTGTTAATAAAATATTTATTTAATCGAAAGCATTTTTGGGATTCTTCGCTCCATTACAGATTAACAAATTCTGGAGTTTTGTATTTGTCCCCCGCTGGCGGGGGCAGGGGGTGGAAATTAATTCATGGATTGGCTACGCCGCTACTTCGTGGTCTTCGCTCCGCTTCAGAATGACACCCCCGGAGATTGCCATTGCATTATTAGTTAAAATTTTTTGATGTCGCCTCAGCAGAACAAGCCAAAAGGTGCCGATATACATTATAACGATTTCGAAATTCGTTGATTTATTTTTTGAACGTATCAGCTCAGATTTGATAATGGAAAATTTTGAATGTTTGGATAAAAGAAATACGTATAAAATCAACAGAATTTATTGCAGGAGTCTGAATAGGGGCTAATTCTTTAATTCGGATTTAAAAATGCAGACTTGAATGAGTAACCGGCTCAATAATTTCGAATGCTTTTTGAATGCTTCTTTGAATCTCATGAATAACAGATTCTATGTCTAATCCGTTAATTTGCAATTCTATTCCCAAGCCGTTCTGCATTTCAACCCACTTATTTATTACCTGCAATTCAGAAAAGTCAGTATTGACGGAATTAGTCATATCGAAATATATATCCTTGATTTTCATTTTAATTGATTCCAATCCTGCTTTTTTGCCGATAGTGGATTGATGTACTAATTTGCCGTTTTTAATCAAATAAATATCCACCAATTTCTCGTAATTATCCCGAGCCTGTAAATAAATAAAATCAGAATTATTTATTGTTGATTTAGATATTGCTTTTTCATCATCAAACATGTTCAATGTTTTCTCATCAGGAGTTTTGGGATTAGTTTTCTTAAACATTCTCTCACGCAGAATCAGGGCAGAAAGTTCGGAATCAGTCTCCTCCCATTCTATCCTGACAATATTAGGAGTCATTTCAAGAATAGATTTTGAAGTGATATGATGAGTATCAAAAAAAGATTTCAGCTTTTGGTTTAGATTAAAAGAATAATCCCAATAAATAAGTTTTTCTTTCTCATCAAAGAATCTGAAAATTCCCGGAGAATAGGGGATGTCAATAAGCTGACCGGCAAGTTTTCTTGCTATGTCGTCATTTACTTTGTAATTATAAATCGGTTTGTTCTGAAATAACAGTAATTCATCCAATGTATTGATTTTGTGCTCTTTTTCGGCAACATGAAGAAGTTCTGTCAGAATCATAGCAGTTGACTTGGCATCAATCAATGCTCTGTGACGATTCTTCATCCTTATGCCCAGATATTCGGATAAGTCGCCCACATTCTTTTTTAAGTCTCTGGGTAGAAGTTTCCTTGCCAATTTGAGAGTACATAATCTGGGATAATCAAAATGTATGAAACCACGCTGAAAGAAAGCATTTATAAAGGAATAATCAAAATTTACATTATGAGCTACAAAGACAGTGTTTTTTACTTTAAAAATAGATTTGACTAAATCCACAACTTCATATTCATCAGGAGCAACAGATACCATGCTTTGTGAAATACCGGTCATTTTGGCAACATAAGGAGGAATTTCCTGATGTGGATTTATCAGAGTAGAGAACTCAGAAACAATTTCCCCGCCTCTTACGGTAACACAAGCTAACTCTGTTATACGGTTTTTGACAGGATTTGAACCTGTGGTTTCGACGTCAGTTACTATATATGTGGGTTCCCAAATGCTAATCATAAATTTATCAGTGTGGAATATGTTCAATAGTGTGTAATAAGTCTGACAGTTCCAAGCCGTCACTAAAGTGGATTACATGCAATCCGGCTTCTTTTGCAGCAGAAATATTTTTTTCGGAATCATCAATAAACAAGACTTCATCAGGTAAAACATCTAAATTTTTACAAACGAACTCATAAATTTCAGAATCCGGTTTTCTCATTCCAATTTTATATGATAAAAAAACCTTGCCAAAAAGTTTAAGTAGTTCTACTGATTCTTTTTTAAAAAAATCATAATGTATTGAATTAGTGTTACTTAGCAGAGCAATTGGGTACATTTTCTTAATTTTGCTTATGAAATCTGCTGCTTCGGATTTAATACCCAGCAGCATGGCATTCCATGCAGCATTAATCTCATTGTCACTGCCGTTTAATTTATAAGTTGCTTTTATATATGAACGGAACTCATCAGCAGAAATTAAACCTTTTTCAAAATCACATGCAAAGTTCATTATTTTAACAAGTGACATATTCTCGAAAATTTCAGGGCTGTCTGATAATTTTCCAAGTGCTTTACTTGTTGCAAAATAATCAACATTATATAAAACTCCGCCGAAATCGAAAACTATTACTTTATAACTCATATTAAACAGGTTTTGAAATAAACATTATTGACGATTAAACGACCCTTCTCATTCGAGCCATGAAAAACCCGTCCGTACTGTGAATATGCGGCATAAGATTCTGATAAAAGCTGTCAGGCTTTATACCGAGAGGATTTATATCGTTTTTGTGAAATACATCGTAAAGATTATCCGGTTCAAATTCAGGATTTTCCGCAAGAAAAATATCAACAACATCCTGATTCTCCTCTCTCAACACTGAACAGGTTGCATAAAGCAATATTCCGTCAGGCTTAACAAACCGCGAATAGGCTGCAAGTATCTCAAGCTGTTTTTTCTGCATCTTTTCAACTAATTTTTGAGTAAGTCTGAACTTTTTCAGCGGGTCTCTTCTTGCTGTTCCTATACCAGTACAAGGAGCATCAATAAGAATATAATCAAAAAGCCTGCCCCCGTATAAATCATCTAAAGACTCATACTCCATTGTCCTGGCATGTTTAATGGATATATTGGATATGTTATATCTTCTCAAACGTTTTGAAAGTTCCTTCAGTCTCAAATATTCATTATCCGATGCTACTATTTGAACTGCTGCAGGACATATATTGGCGATTTGCAGTGTTTTGCCGCCCGCACCTGCACAGGCATCAAGTATGTTTGCAGCACCTTCGGGAGCGAGCGAATAAGCAATTAGCTGACTTCCTTCATCCTGAACTTCAAACATTCCGGAAAGATATTCTTCCGAATCATCAATTCTACCCCTTTTATCAAGAATAATACAATTCTTTAGCATTGTAGAATAATGATATGGAATGTCTCTGCTGTCCAGCATTTTTGCTACCGCATCAATACCGGAAATATCTGTAACCCTCAGACATACCGGAGCCGGTACAGTCAAAGATTTTGCAAAATCTGCCCGGTCAAAACCCGATTTTTCAACATTATCCAAAATCCAAACAGGGCATGAATAAGCCTCGGACAGATATTCGGAATCATTTGATTCAGCAGCATTTAAAAAATAAGCTGATAACTCTCTGACACTTTTGATACAGTTATCCTGCCACCTTGGCATCTCATCAATGGGCAGATAATTTGTTTTTAACAAGTATGAAAAAATAGTGCTTTGTATAGTTGTAAAAGTGTTAGGATAGACTTTTATCAATAGTTGGTTTGGATTGTAATTTAGCCCCAGTGAGTCATTATCAGATATTAATAACAGACTAAGAATTAGTTTTGTATAGTGAAATGTACTATTATCTATATCAGATTCTTTTTCGGTATTTCCGAATATAGCTTCCGAACATTTTTCGAGATAAGTTAGGTTTCTTAATATAGTATATACGGATTCGGATACAAACCGGCGTTCTTTACTTCCAATATATTTCTTTTCTCTGAGTAGTTTGGATAAAACCAAATCAGTTGGTTGAGATGACTTAAAAGCTATCTTTAGTATTTCAGCTGATGTCAAAAACAAGGTTTCAGGTAACATAATTTATCAACTAAATCAATAATTTTAATAATAATAAGTTCAAAAGTAGTGATAAATAGTTAAAAGTCAGTCAAAATCAGTGAAAAATTAAAAATTAATTTGCATATATTAAAAAAAGAATTTACTTTTATACTGCAGAAAAAAAGAGAAAGTAGATTTTAAATATGATATTGAGAAAAATATTACAGAATTTGGTGAACTATACGGAAATATTCAGTAAGAATATTTCAGAATGTTTGTTTTGGGGATATTTAAATGAGAAATATTATTAACTCATTTAAATAAAATTACTTAATAAATCAGAGGTGGTTTTTGCAGATATTAAAACATAGAATACAATTTAGAGTAATATTTTGAAAAGTATAATTTTTTTTAGTCAAAGAGCATTCGGAGAAATTTCTTTTTTGATTATTAGTTGTAAATGTTGTAAATTAGTTTCATGTAATCGTGCAAATTAACAAAAAGTGTAATTTGTAAAGCGATTCAGGTGTTTGGCATTGTTTTTGCATTGTGTTTTTCGTTGAATTAGACAGAAATTAGAATATTATTGTGATATATTAAGTTATTAGGAGTTTTGTATGAAGAAATCTTTAACTTCGCTATTGGTGGCGATAGTGGTAGCAGGGCTGATGACAGCAAGTGCTATTGCTCAGGACACCAAGCTTGTTAAGTCTGTAATCGGAGGCGGCGGTTCAGTAGCTGCAAAGAATAATTCCGAATATGTACTTAACGGAGTGACAGGTCAGTCAGTAATAGAAACCAAGTCTGACCAGACACCTGGTTCCGGTGCTTGGAATCTAAATCAGGGTTTTTGGGTACCTGATGGTTTTAAGGAGGTAGGCGTTAATGACGACCCTATGACAGCCGAAAAAGGAATTTATAATTTCCCTAATCCGGTCAAAAATAGTACTACCATCGAATATAATCTTGATAATGCCGCTTACGTGACATTAAAGATATATGATATGGCAGGTAATGAAATTAAAGTTGTTCAGGATGGTTTTCAATCAGCAGGTCCTCAAAAAGTTGATTGGAATGTGAAGAACGATTCAGGTGTTGACGTAAGTGCAGGTTCGTATTTATATGAATTGCAGGTTCGTTCGGCTTCTGTTGCAGGTTCGGGTTCTTTTAACAATTTTAGTCTTCGCAACATAATGGTTGTTGTGAGATAATTTAGTAAGAAATTAAAGTTTTAAATAAATGTATATTTTGTGTAACAACATCCAGGAGTTATTGTAATGAAGAAATTGATTCTTCTCAGTATTGTCCTATTATCATTGTTGGTGGCTCCCTTGAGCGAAGTATTTGCTCAAGCGAGATTAATCAATTATCAAGGTAATGTTCTTAATCAGTCAAACATACCTTTCGAAGGTCCGGTTCAAATAACTTTCGAGTTATATTCAGCAGAATTCGGCGGCTCACAAGTATGGAGTGAAATCCAGAACGTAACTATGAACGCAGGTTATTTTAATGTTTACCTTGGTTCAGTATCACCTTTTCCTGCTAACTTTAACTTCAACCGCGATTTGTGGTTGCAGGTAACAGTAGGCAAAGGCTCTCCTTATCAGAGAACTATGTTATCAATGGTTCCTTATTCCGGTTTTTCAGAAAAAGCTGCTCGTGCAGGTTTTGCTGATACAGTAGCCGATAATTCGATCACTTTGGCTAAATTAGCTGCTGAAGTTATCAATATGGGTCCTACAAGTGATCTTATCGGTCAGTTGCCTAACCCTAAATTGAGACCGGGCGCTATTTTAGAAAATATTCCTGATGGTTCTATCACTCAGGTTAAATTAAGCCCTAACGTTACTACAAGACCTAGTGGTCCTGCAAGTGGTGACTTATCAGGTTTCTATCCGGATCCTGTAATTGCAGTTGGTGCAGTTAAGACTGACCGTATTGCTGATGGTGCTGTTACTAATGAAAAACTTGCTGACTTTACAATTAAATACAGCAAATTACAGAATGCCATCGGTCCTATCGGTACTATCTTAGGATGGGACGGAACAAAATGGGTTGAAACAAACGTTTCTGCTTGGGAAAAAGGCAGAATCAAAGCTATTGTTGCCGGTGACGGTGCTTATGTTAATAATGTAGTTGACGGCGAAGGCTTTCTGACTACTACAGTTGGTATTGCAGATGACGGCGTTACAAATGCTAAAATTGCAAATCAATCTGTTACTTATAGTAAATTGCAGAATGCTGTCGGTGCTGACGGAACTATCTTAGGATGGAACGGTACACAATGGGTTGAAACTACAGTTTCAGCTTTAGAAGCAGACGGTGTTATAGGCAATGAAGTTTTAAATGCTACTCCTAACCGCGGTTTAGTTAGAGACGGTTTGGGAACTGCAGCAAGTCCTTATACTTTAGGTATTGCTGCTGCCGGCGTTCAGAATGATATGATTGCTCCAGGTGCTGTGTCTTTATCGAATTTAGCTCCCGGAACAACAATTGGTCAGATTATGTGGTGGGATGTTGTTTCCAATAGCTGGAGACTTTCAACCGGTCCTGCACCTGTTCAAGATAAAGTTATCAAATGGGTTAATACCGGTGCAACATTAGAACCACAATGGGCTAATGATGACATGACTATTCCTTTCGAAAAAACTATTACTGAAAATGCTGTTCCTTTATTCTCACTTACCAATAATGGTGACAGTGATGTAATGAATTTAGCTACAACTGGTAATGGTAACGGTTTAGTTCTTAACATGATTGATGATACCCCGGGCGGCGGTTCAGCGCTTGTTCTTAACGGCGGTGGATTAAATGCGCCTTCAATTTTGGTTAACAGAAATTCAGATTACGGTTTCGCGAATGGTGTAGCTGCAATTAATGCATCTATAACTTCACTTGATGCTTCATCAATGGGATTGTTTGTCAATACATTAGTAAATGATGACGGAAACAATAACTATAATGTACAGGGTGTACGCAGTAATCTTACAGTAAATAATGGTGTAAATACTGCTTCTTATGTATCAATGTTCGGTCAGATTGAATCAAATACCGGTATCGGTATTGGTGTTTTAGGCGATGCTGATGCTTTCAGCAACGGTACAAATGTAGGTGTTCATGGTGATGCAAATAACAGCTCAGATAATAATATCGGTGTTATCGGTTCATCAAATATTGACTGGCAGGATGTACTTAATAATTTATTGGTTACAGGTGTGGACGTTGGTGTTCTTGCTGTAAACAATGGCGGCACATTTGACGATAACGCATTGATTGCAGTTTCTGCAGGAAATGGAGATGCTTCAATTATGATGGCTGAAGATGCTTCTGCAGTTATTGCTTTCAATAACAGTGATTTTACTCCTACAGTATTTGCCTTGAATCAGGGTGATGGTACTGCATTTGCTGCTGTAAGTGCTAATACTGATGACTATACTGCTGAAATTGAAAACTTCGGTACAGGTCGCGGTCTTGGTATTACAGGCGGAAAAGCTAACGACGAAAATGGCGGCATGCCTTTCTGGAATGATGCAAATGATGATGATGATGCTGCATTGGTTGTTTACAATCCAAATGCTATGTCATTAGGCGGAAGTGCTCCTTGGGCTACTGCAATCAAAACTTACGGTGATATTTGGGCTAACTCTGCAGTTGGTGCAAATGAAATTATTGCATTGAACAAAGTAATTGTCGGTAATCCTTTTATCGGTCCTTTCTTTGAAATTCTTCCTCCGGCTTTCCCGGGTGCTCCATTAGTTATGGATGGCGATGTACAGATTAACGGTAACTTGGATGTTCAGGATATCACAGCTAATGACATTTTTGCAAATGACTTAGTGGTTAATAATATTTTAGCTAATGATTTAATAGTTAATGACATATTGGCTAATAATATTGATGCAAATGTTGTTAATGCCGGTGTAGTTAATGCAGGCGTTCTTAATGCTGCATTAGGTTCTTTTGACAACCTACAGGTTAATTTTGATGCAAACGTTGATGGTAACACTACACTTGGCGGAACACTTGATGTAACGGGTAATACTAATTTGTCAACTTTAATGACAAGTGGTCTTGCTACACTTAATTCAGCCGATGTAACAAACGACCTTACTGTCGGTGGTGATATAACAACAATTACTGGTAATCTTAATGCATTTGATGTAAATGCAAGTAATAATGTAAATGCTGGTGTTGATGTTAACGCAGGTGTTGATGTTAACGCAGGTGTTGATGTTAACGCTGTTAATGATGTAAATGCCGGAAACAATGTTGATGCCGGTATGGATGTATTGGCAGGAAACGATGTGTTAGCTGTCAACAATGTTGAAGCACTTAACGATGTATTAGCAATGAATAATGTTGCCGCAATTTTAGGTAGTGTTAATGCTGGTATGAATGTAAATGCAGGTATTGATGTTAATGCAGTTAATGATGTTAACGCCGGAAACAATGTTAACGCCGGTGTGGATGTAAATGCTGGTAACGATGTATTAGCAATGAACAATGTTGAAGCACTTAATGATATATTAGCAATGAATAATGTTGCCGCAATTTTAGGTAACGTTGATGCTGGTATGAATGTAAATGCAGGCATTGATGTTAACGCCGGTAATGATGTAAATGCAGGTGCAGATTTGAATGCAGTTGGAAATGTAAATGCAACTAACGGTACTCTAACAGGTACACTCACTGTTACTGGTGCTACTACTTTAAACAACACTCTTGCAGTTGCAGGCATTGCATCATTTGCTAATGATGTAAACCTTAACGGTTCAAACCTCAACATTTCAAACGGTACTCGTTTTGTTGCAGGCGGAACTCCTGGTGTAGCTGGTGAATTGTTTGTATCACGCGGTGCTGCTTTATCACCGGAATGGACAAACACAATTCCTCAGCTTACTGTAACAGGTACTTTGACTGCTCAGGACTTACAGGTTAACAATAATGCAATTATTGGCGGCGACCTTACTGTAAACGGTAATGATGTTTTCATCAATGCTGACGTTACAATGGTTGGTGATTTTGACCTTACTGGTGCTTTAGTTGCTGATGAAATCGTTGTTTTAACTGATTTCGTTTCTGTTGGCAACTTTGATGTATTCTCAGCTAACCCAATATTATTTGCAGGTCCTTCACTTGACCTCGTAGGTGATTTTAATGTTGTTGGAAATACTGACCTTACAGGTACTCTTGCTGTAAGCGGTGCAACTACTTTAAACGGTGCAACTCAGATTAACAATACACTTGGCGTAACAGGTAATACTTTACTTGGTGCTAACCTTCAGGTTAACGGTACTTCAGACCTTCGCGGTACTATCTTTAATACTGAGCTTGGCGGCGCTAATGAAATCAATATCATTGACAACACTAACATCACCGGTAACTTAAATGTTACAGGCGGTCCCGGTCAAGGTGTGATTTCAGGTATGGACTTACAAATTTCACAGAATGCAACAATTAACCAGAATTTAACAGTTAATCAAAATGCAACAATCGACCAGAACTTTACTGTTGGCGGTCTTACTTCTGTTAATGATATCAACATAATTGGAGATATCATTAATCCTACAATCGGTCTTCCGGTTAATGTTGAAGATGATTTAAGAGTTGCTAATGACCTTGATGTGGTCGGTAGTGTTACTATTGGCGGCGGATTAATCGTTCTTGGCGATATCACTGCAAATAACTTAAACGCGATTATTGACGTAAATGCCGGTGTTGATGTAAATGCAGGCAATGATGTAAATGCTGTTAATAATGTTGCTGCTTTAAACAACGTTACTGCAATGAATGACGTATCAGCAATTTTAGGTGATGTAAATGCAGGTACTGATGTAAATGCAAACATTAACGTAAATGCCGGTCTTGATGTAAATGCCGGAAGTGATGTAAATGCAGTTGCTGATGTAAATGCAGGTATTAATTTGAATGCTTTGACTGGTAGTGTAAATGCTCTGCTTGGCAATGTCAATGCAATTGACGGAAACTTTACCGGTAATGTAAATGCTTTACTTGGTAATGTCAATGCAGTTGACGGTAACTTTACCGGCGATGTAAATGTATTAACCGGTGATGTAACTGCTATGAACTTCAACGGTAACCTTGTAGGCGGTACAGTAAGCGGTACTACCGGAATGTTTACCGGCGATGTAACTGCATTAAACTTCAATGGTAACTTAGTCGGCGGTACTGTAAGCGGTACAACCGGTACATTTACAGGTGATGTAACTGCAGTTAACTTTAACGGTAACTTAGTCGGCGGTACAGTAAGCGGAACAACCGGTACATTTACCGGCGGTGTAACTGCTTTATCACTTGCTTCAAACTCTACAATTACTGCTGTTAATGACATCACAACATCTACAGGCAACTTAGTTGCTACTTTAGGTAATGTTATTGCAGTTAACGGTAACTTTAGCAACGACGTAAATGCATTAACAGGTGATGTCAATGCAATTGATGGTAATTTCACCGGTGTAATTAACCAAACAAGTGCAGGTCTTAACAACTTGAATGGTGACTTGAATGTTGGCGGTGCTGCTACATTTAACAGCACTTTGTTAGCATTTGGAACAGTAAATGCTGACGAAGATTTAAAAGTTAGACAACAAGCTTCTGTAACTCCTTTAACAGGTGTAGCAGGTTTGGATTGGAGTCAGGCAACATTATTACAGAGAGTATCATTTGTTGAATATACCGGTGTTGGTGGTATAATTACTAACAACCCTGAAGCTTCAGCAGGTGCTTTCCTCTATATCTTTAATAATGGCGGTGCTGCATTACAAATTAATACTGCTTATGGTAATGTTGTAATCGGTATGGGTCAAATGGCTCACTTCATTAATATTAATGGTGGTTCATCCAACTGGAAATTAGTTGCAATTAACTAATCATTAATTGATTTTGATTCCTTTGAAAAGAGGCGCATAGTAATATGTGCCTCTTTTCTTTTGGTATATATTCAATATGTTGAAAAATAATTAAACAATCGTCAATTTATCAATCAAATAATTTCGTATTTTTGTACTTGCTAAATTAATATCTTTCTTAAACTATATTTATCAATTGGAGTGAGGAATGTCGGTTAGACTGCGCAGTTTAGAATCCATTACAAATAAAAAGCATAACGACCCAATTAGTCTGCCACTTATGGACAAGCCTGTAAGTGAGTATTTTAATGAATTCGTATTCGGTCCTGAAGCCCGAAGAAAGTACTTACCTATCGAAATACTTGAAAAAATGACATACTGCATTGATAACGATGTACCGATTGATATGGAAACCGCTGATTTTATTGCAGTTGGTCTTAAAAACTGGGCTATTGACCATCAGGTGACGCATTATACCCACTGGTTCCAACCGCTTACCGGTAAAACTTCCGAAAAGCATGATACATTTTTTAAATTTGATAAAAACTGGAGAGCAATTGAAAAACTTTCCGGAAACGAACTTATTATGCAGGAACCTGACGGTTCGAGTTTCCCCACAGGCGGACTCCGCTCAACTCATGAAGCACGAAGTTATACAGTCTGGGACCCGACTTCACCTATATTTATCAGACGCACAAAATTTGGCAGAACTCTTTGCGTTCCGGCATTTTTAATTTCATACAACGGTGAATCACTTGATATGAAAGCGCCGCTACTTAAATCAATGAGGTTGATAAATAAGACGGCGACAAAAGTTTGCAACCTGTTCGATACAAAAATAAATAAAGTAATTCCTACTCTCGGATGGGAGCAGGAATATTTTGTTGTAGATGAATCATTATTCAATGCCCGTCCCGACCTTGTTCTGTGCGGAAGAACATTGTACGGTAACGGTTCTGCCCGAGGTCAGCAGCTATCAGACCATTACTTCGGTGCTATTCCCGAGAGAGTATATAATTTTATTATCGAATTTGAACAGGAGGCATTGCGTCTCGGTATTCCAATAAAGACACGTCATAATGAAGTAGCACCCAATCAGTTTGAATGTGCTCCGCATTTTGAATTTGCCAATATTGCAGCTGACCATAATCTGCTGCTTATGGACAAAATTGATAAAGTAGCAATAAGACACGGATTAAGAGTTCTGATAAATGAAAAGCCGTTTCAGGGTATTAATGGTTCCGGTAAACACAACAACTGGTCTCTGGCAACAGATACAGGTATAAATCTACTTGAACCGGGTGATGAACCGAATAAAAATTTAATGTTTCTTACATTTTTCATCAATACACTAAGCGCTGTGCATAAACATTCCGATTTATTGAGAGCAAGCGTTGCAAGTGCCGGAAATGACCATCGGCTTGGTGCAAATGAAGCACCTCCCGCAATTATTTCAGCTTTCATAGGCGACAATATGGAACATGCTCTCAATGCTTTCATGAACGATGCCGAGCTCGAAAATGTTAATCCTGATAATTCAGCTAATCTTGATTATTTGCTTGTGCCGTTTCAAAGACAGCACACTACCGATAGAAACCGCACTTCACCGTTTCCGTTTACCGGAAATAAGTTTGAGTTTCGTGCTCCGGGTTCAAGTGTTAATGTTTCACTGCCTATGACTATTCTGAATGTAATTGTTGCCGACCAGTTAAACATATTTTTGAATAAGGTTAATTCAGAAATGGTGAGATATTCTACTTCAGAAATGAATGACAGTGATAAGGCAGCTAAATTACAAGAAATTATCAAAAGTATTCTCAAAGATGAATATCAAAAATGCAAACCTGTTCTTTTTAATGGTGATAATTATGATAAAAATTGGATTGAAGAAGCAGAAAAGCGTGGCTTGTCAAATTTGAAATCTACTCCCGATGCTTTAAAAGTTTACCTGAAAAAATCAAATATTGAACTTTTTGAAAAAAATGGAATTTATACAAAAAGAGAGATTGAAGCAAGATATAATGTAGCAATTGAAGAATATCTGCATAAACTTGAAATAGAGGCTCTTCTGGTTGATGAAATTGCACAAACTATGGTTATTCCCGGTGTTGTCAGTTACCAGAATGATTTAATAAAGAATGTACAGGGATTAAAAGACCTCGGAATGTTAAATGAATCTGAAGCTCATAAAAATCAATTATTGAAAATATCGAGTCACCTTGAAGGAATGATTCAAAATCTTGAAAATCTTGATTTATTAAGAAAAGATGCGGCAGTTATGGATGATTTGCAATTTAAAGCAGAATTTTACAACGACAAAATCAAGCCTGTTTTTGACATTATCCGTCATCATGCCGATAAACTGGAAATGATTGTTGACGACAAATTCTGGCAGCTTCCAAAATACAGAGAACTGCTGTTCCTGCACTAACATAATTGTCTGATTTGAAATCGTAAAATTCACCTTATAACATTTGTCAAAAAATGAACTTAAGGTGATTTTTGCTTTTCATACAATCATTGTGCTGTCAAAATCAAATTTGTTTTGTCAGGTAATTGTAATACTAAGTTGATTTCAAAGATATAATACCCCTCTGTCGCTCCGCGACATCTCCCCTTGTCAAGGGGAGAAATGTAAACCATTATATAACGATGACTTATCCCCCTCCTTGCCAAGGAGGGGTTAGGGGTGGTTAATTTGTCTTTGTTTTACTTTTGAAAGCAGTTTGGTATAAGCAATTGTTTTCCAAGGTATAAATATCAATTATATTTTTAAAATAAATAGTCAGCCATGTAGTTACATAGTGCAAAATAAAACTTGAAGGCAAATATGATTTATCTAAATAATGCATCAACAACTTGGCCCAAACCTGACAGCGTAATTAATGCCGTTCATAATTCTCTTGTCAGACCCCCTGTCAATTATGGCAGAACCGGTATTTCGAGAGGTGATAAAAATATTGTCAATGACTGCCGGGCGTCTATTTCAGAGTTCTTTAATGCAGGTAATGATTACAATTTGGTCTGTACTTCCGGAAGTACTGAAGCCCTCAATTTAGCTCTTAAAGGAATTGCATTAAGCGGCAGGAATGTAATTATAACGGCAACGGAACACAATTCTGTAATACGACCTCTTAAATCTTTGGAGAAATCTGCAGGTATATCAATTACTATTGTGCCTTGCAGCGAAACAGGATATGTTAGTCCCAAAGATATTGAATCGGCAATAACGGACAAAACAGCTTTAATTTGTGTAAATCATTGTTCTAATGTTACCGGTACTGTTCAGGATATTGAAGCAATATCATTAATAGCTAAGAGTAGAGAAATTATGTTTCTCGTTGACGGCTCTCAGTCGGCAGGAGTAATTGAAATTAATTTATCAGTCATTCAACCTGATTTTTTCTGTTTTACAGGGCATAAATCACTTTACGGAATTCAGGGTACTGGCGGCTTGATATTTAAAAAAGAAATAAATCTGAGACCACTAAAAGAAGGCGGTACAGGCACCTTGAGTCATATTTTAGAGCAGCCTGATATATTTCCGTCAAAATATGAATCAGGTACTATGAATATACCGGGCATTGCTGCATTAGAAGCAGGAATCAAATGGGTTAAGGAAATAGGAATCACGAAGATACAGGAACATAAAAAGATGCTCATTGAAAAGATAATCAATGAGATTCATGGAATACCCGGTCTTTTTTTATATTATGACAATAAAAAGTCATGCGGCGCTATTTTAAGTTTAAATATTAAGGATATTGCTCCTGAGGAAATTAATTACATTTTGTCAAATTCATTTGATATATCTGTAAGGTCGGGAATTCACTGCGCTCCGCTCATACATCAGTATTTAGGAACTCAAAATTACGGCACTCTTCGAATAAGCCCGTCATTCTTTACTACTGATGAAGAAATTAATAAATTCGTATCGTCTTTCAAAAAAATAATCAGTAATTTAAACAACTGAAACCTATTTTAAACAGATTGATTTAAAAAATCAAATTGACTGATTTTATATTAGATTTATAGCAGACTTTTGTAAAAGTTAGTGAGAACGTCACTCTATGCTTGCAATCAACCCGTGTATTAATTAACAGCCTGGATGCTTCGCTGTCGCTCAGCATGACCTACCAACTATTAGTAGGTTGATACTATAGAAGTTTTTATAAATATTATCGAGTAGTTGATTTGCTTCATCGAAGCGTTGACTTATGCTTTCGAACCGTTGATTTTTGTTGCCGAAGCGTTGATTTATGCTTTCGAAGCGTTGACTTATGCCTTCGAATCGTTGACTTATGCTTTCGAATCGTTGATTTGCTTCATCGAAGCGTTGACTTATGCTATCGAACCGTTGATTTTTGTTGCCGAACCGTTGATTTATGTCTCCGAGGTATTGATTTGTGTCATTGTAGTACTTCGATGACCCAAGTGAACTGTTCGATGACCCAAGTGAACGCCTCGACGACCCAAGTGAACGGTTCGACGACTCAAGTGAACACTTCGACGACCCAAGTGAACTGCTCGATGACCCAAGTGAACGCCATGCCGACCCAAGTGAACGCCATGCCGACTCAAGTGAACGCCTTGATGACACAAGTGAACGGTTCACCGACCCAAGTGAACTGTTCTCTGACCCAAGTCAACAGTTTCTACACACTTTGCAAGAGAAATCCCACAAATATTACACAAAAATGTCACAAATACATATATTATTTATGGACATCAATCTATGAAAATCTATGAAATATCTCAACTTACATTAATTTACATTAACTTAAAGTTTGTTTATATTAAAAATTTCAAAGATAAAAACTTAATGTGTGAATTGTATAACATATTTATAAGGTTATGTAACACATCTAATTTTGGAAAGGATTACCTTTGTATCGTAAATAAGCCATAAACTTTGAAAGTAATTATTATGAAATATAAAATGCGAAAACCAAGACCAGCCAACCCGATTGGCAAGGTCAGTCCGGCTACAGAAAAGTATCAGCTCTTTGACAAGTTCTTAACTTACAGTATCTAACAGTATCAATCAACTGAACTTTCAGAATGAGAGCAGTTTTAATTTTTTTTAGAGGTAATAGTATGAATTTTAATTTTTTAAATTTAGCAAGTAAATACTACCGATATATCCACTCGCTTGGTGTGGTGTTAATAGTTTCAATTATTGGTAGTTCATTTGCCTATTCCATACCGGCTTTAGATCTTAGGTCAATGAAGGACTTTGCTATAATAGCCGGTTCGACGATAACAGGTGTTCCCCCTGTTATGATTAAAGGTAATGTCGGATTAAGTCCGGCAGCGGGTAGTTTTGTTATAGGATTCGACGGAACAGATGTTGACGGTAATTTGTACGTTGTGGATGCATCAGGACCTCCCGGGTCAATCAATGATGCTACTCTCATGCAGACAGCAAAAAGTGATTTAACGATTGCTTATAACGATGCTGCAGGACGTACACCTGTTCCGACAGGTGATTTTCTTAATCCCGGCGGCGGTGATATCGGTGGACTAAACCTTGTCCCCGGTCTGTATAAATTCACATCGGCTGCAGGAATTACCGGTTCAGATGTTACTCTGACAGGCGGACCAAATGATGTCTGGATATTTCAAGTCGCATCTTCTTTAAATTTGGGAAGCGGTATTAAAGTAATTCTTGCCGGCGGTGCTCAGGCAGCCAATATCTTTTGGCAGGTTGGTACTTCTGCCACTCTCGGAACATACTCAACGTTCAAAGGTACTATCTTAGCAGACCAGTCAATTTCATTAGGTACCGGAGCAACAATTGACGGCAGAAGTCTGGCTTTTGAAGGCGCTGTTACTATGGGCTCGGGCGTAACAACCAACAGGTCGGATTTAGCATTCTTTCCAATTTTCTCTTCAGATAAATCTCAGTTGAATTTTGGAAATGTTAGTGTAGGTTCTTCTAAGCAGGATTCTGTAACTATTACAAACATAGGTACAGCAGACCTTATTATGGATAGTGTTCGCAGTTCAAATGTAGTATTTACAGTAACACCAAACAATGCAACTATAGCACCAAACGCGTCTAAGAAATATTATGTAACTTTTACACCGACAGCAGCAGGCTTGAGAAATGCCTTTGTTTATTTTTATCACAATGACCCAGATAAAAAGGACTCTATCAGTCTTAGCGGCACAGGGGTAACTGCTCCGATATTTACAGTAAATCCGACGAGTCTGAATTTCGGTAATGTTGTAATCGGCAACTCCAAAAAAGATTCTGTAACGGTGACCAATACCGGCACTGCTAATTTGATTGTCAGCAGTGTGACAAGTTCAAATACTTCATTTACAGTTACTCCGACAACCGGCACAATTACACCGGGCGGCAGTCAGAAGTATTACGTAACATTTACTCCGGTTCTAAATGGTTCAAATAACGGTAAAGTCTATTTTAATCATAATGACCCGTCATTAAAGGATTCAATCAGTGTCAGCGGCTCTAGTTTAGCACCGATATTTACAGTAAATCCGACGAGTCTGAATTTCGGTAATGTTATTATCGGCAACTCCAAAAAAGATTCTGTAACGGTGACCAATACCGGTACTGCAAATTTGATTGTCAGCAGTGTGACAAGTTCAAATACTTCGTTTACAGTAACTCCGATAACCGGTACAATTGCACCGGGCGGCAGTCAGAAGTATTATGTTACTTTTACTCCTGTTTTAAATGGTTCTAATACCGGTAAAGTCTATTTTAATCATAATGACCCGTCTTTAAAGGATTCAATCAGTGTCAGCGGATCAAGTGTAACACCGATATTTACAGTAAATCCGGAAAGTCTGAATTTTGGAAACGTGCTAATTGGTGTTTCCAAAAAAGATTCTGTTACAGTTACAAATACCGGCACATCTGATTTAATAATATCAAGTATGACACGCTCAAATACTTCATATTCATTTACCCCTGTTAACGGAACAATTGCTCCCGGAGCTTCAATGAAGTTCTATATTACATTTGCTCCTCTAACAGATGGTTTAAAAAGCGGTTATATTTATTTTAATCATAATGATTTATCTAAAAAAGACTCTATCAGTGTAAGCGGTACGGGCGTTTCGCCAAGATTTACAGCAAATCCGACAGTACTGAATTTTGGAGATGTTGTAAACGGTACAAGTAAATTAGACTCGATTATAGTATCAAATGTTGGTACATATAATCTGATTATCAATAATGTTACAAGTTCAAATGCACTTTTTGTTGTTACACCTACAAATTTTGTAGTAGCACCGGGTACAAGCAAAACATTCTATGTAACATTCTCACCATTGGTTGATGGAATTCAAAATGGAGCAATCTATTTCTATCATAACGCATCGTCTATAAGATCTACAGTCGTTGTTAGTGGTAACGGTGTTTCTCCTAAATTCTCTGTCAATCCGAATAGTTTGAATTTTGGAAATGTTGTATTGGGTAGTGACAGTACTAAATCAGTAACTGTAACAAATACCGGTACATCAGCTTTGATAATAAATAACATGACAAGTTCAAACGGACAGTTTACAGTCGATCCTGCACCTCTGACAATCCTGCCGGGTGCAGCATATAATGTAGATATAACCTTTACTCCTCTTTCAGACGGGCTAAAGACCGGTTATATTTATTTTTATCACAATGCCTCAAACCTTAAAGACTCGATTAGTGTTAGCGGTACAGGTGTATCACCAAGGTTTAGTGTAACTCCTTCCAATATTGATTTCGGAAGTGTCAGAAATGGAACAAATAAAACTGATTTTGTGACTGTAACCAATATAGGAACATCTAACCTTGTAATCAGCAGCGTGACAAGCGGTAATTCAGTTTATACGGTATCTCAATCAGACGGTGCTATCGCTCCGGGTGCATCTGAGATATTCTATATAACTTTTTCACCACTTGTTGACGGTTTACAAAACGGTAACATATATTTCAACCACAATGCAGCAACCGTGCAGGACATAGTTACTGTAAGCGGAACAGGTATATCACCGATATTCTCTGTAAATCTGAATAATCTGGATTTCGGAGATGTGAGAAATCATACAACCAAAACTGAATCAGTGACAGTAACCAACATCGGAACTGCCAGTCTTAATATTAGCAGTATTACAAGTAATAATCCGTTGTTTACAATAGTGTCACAGTCCGGCGGACCAATTGCTCCGGGTGAATCAGAAATAATTTATATTACTTTTTCACCGCTTGTAGATGGTTTGCAGACAGGCAACATTTATTTCAATCATGATGCAGCCAACATGCAGAATATGATTACAGTCAGCGGTACAGGTGTATCATCTAAATTCTCGATTAATCTGAATAATATAGATTTCGGAGAAGTTAGAAACGGTACAACTAAAACTGATTTTGTAATAATTACAAACACAGGTACAGCAAGTCTGAATATTAGTGATATAATAAGTTCCAACGATGTATTTACTGTTGACCCCGAATTCGCATCAATTGCACCGGGCGCAACAATGAAAATCTATGTTACTTTTGCACCTCTTGTTGATGGTGAGCAAAATGGAATTATCTACTTTAATCATGATGCTTTAAATATGCAGAACACGATTACTGTTACCGGTATCGGCGTTTCTCCGCATTTGTCATTTAACAGATTGTATATTGATTTTGGTGATGTACTGGTTGGCGACAGCAAGTTAGACTCCGTTATGGTATATAATACAGGCAGATATGAACTAATAATTTTCAGTACAACAAGTACATACAAGCTATTTACGGTTACTCCTGCAGGTGGTACACTTGCCCCAGGTGACTCAATGTTATTCTATATAAGGTTCACTCCGATAGAAAATGGATTGAGAAAGGGATATGTATATTTTAACGATACAGACAACGATCAAAACTTCCCGGTTAGCTTAAAGGGTGTAGGTGTTGCTCCTAAATTTGCAATAATGCCTTCAAGTCTTAATTTCGGAATGGTAAAAGTCGGGAAAACCAAAATGGATTCTGTTATGGTAACTAATACCGGTAACATGAATCTTATTATCAACCAAATAGTAAGTGTTGATGATGTGTTTGCAATTTCACCGGGTGTTGCTTCTATAGCTCCGGGTGAGACAAAGAAATTCTATGTTACATTTACACCAAAAGTTGATGGTCTTGTTTTCAGTTTTTTAAATTTTATTCATAATGCTCCAAACAAAAATGATTGGTACAGTGTAACAGGTATAGGCGGCGACGATGGTCAGTCTCCTGTATTCTTTGCAAATGTTTCAAGTCTTGATTTTGGAACTTTGGTTTTAGGAGATAAAAAGCAGCTTAGTGTTAAGGTAACAAACAAAGGATTGACTGACCTTCTGATTTCTGAAATCCTTTCAACCAACGCGCACTATACTGTTTCTCAGAGCAGCGGTGTTATTCCTCCGGGAGCATCACAGGATTTCTTCATCACATTCGAACCTACAGTTATAGGCAGAGTTGATGCACAAATCAGATTTACACATAATGCAGGTATTGACATTGTCAATGTAACCGGTAATGCAATTGATGTTATGACAATCAGCGATGCAAGAAATCTACCTTTAGGAACAGAATTTGCAATCGAAGGAATTGTAACACGCAGTGCAGGAAGTTATACTCGTATGCAGGATCCAACTGCTGCCATAACTTTGGTTCAGCACTCAGGTGCATTCTTTGATGAAGTTGCCGGCGACAGAATCAAAATGGGTGACAGAGTACGTATTCAAGGTGTAATGTCCGAAATTGATAATCTTATGGTTGTTAACGGAACTGATTTAGTGGCTTTTGAAAGGCTGTCACGCTCTAATGTTCTTCCTATACCTCAAATAGTAACTCTTGCAGAAGTTGCTGCAAATGGTGAAAAATATGAAAGTGAGCTTATCAATGTAGTAGAATTAACAATACAGAACGTTGGAGATGCTACATTCCTTGCATCAACAACTTACCTGACTACAGACCCGAGTGATAAGACTAATACTGTCGTAATACGCATTGGTAATACTGCCGACACATACATGGACGGAATGCCTATGTTTGAAACAGGTACATTTGTTGGTGTACTCGGTCAGTCAAGTCTGAATGACCCTGCGAAGGGATATCAATTGACTCCTGTACTTTCAACAGACTTATTCTTTGTTGTGTCCGGTGTACTTGATAACGAAAATGCAAGTGTCTTTTCATTATCGGATAACTATCCTAACCCGTTCAGCAAATCATCTACAATAGAATTTAATCTTATCAAGCCGGATTTTGTTACACTCAAAATTATGGATGTACTTGGCAATACTGTTAAAACTCTTGTGGAAGGTTATGTAGAAGCAGGCAGTCATTCAGTAACTTATTTTGTTGATGAAAATTCTCAGGTTCAGGGCAGCGGAACTTACTTCTACCGCCTGGATGTTGGTAAATATTCATCAACTAAACAGATGTTACTTGTGAAATAGTTATTGAATCATTTCGGGATAATGTTTCGATTATTCCGGTAAATTGAATTCAATTGAATAATAATCCCCGTCTAATAATAAAGGCGGGGGTTTTTTTATAAAAAATCATCTGATTTTAATCTGTGAAATATGTAACTTTTAGTTCCTATTATGTAACAATTACCAGTATTAAAACAACTACTTTTGTATTGTAGATATTAATAACAGTTAAAGAGTAAATAAGTTGAAAAAGTCAATCATTACATTCATTATAACATCAATTTTCATTTTAAATTATGCTGTTTCTCAGGAATCAAATGAATATACCGACCGTATATCATTGGGTGCGAAAGGCGGATTTAATTATTCAAATGTTTGGGATTCGGAAGGCGAGGAATTTGAAGCAGAAGGAAAATTCGGTTTAGTTTTGGGTGCATTCGCTCAGATACCTGTATGGCAGGGAATTGGTTTCCAGCCGGCATTACTATTTTCTCAGAAAGGCTTTAAGGGAACCGGTAAAATTCTTGGCAGTAATTACGAAATAACGCGCACAACTAATTATATTGATTTGCCGTTACTTGCTTCATTCACACCGTTTAAATTCTTGACTTTTGTTGCAGGACCGCAGTATTCATACCTATTAAGTCAAAATGACGAATTTAAGAATGCTTATACAACTATTGCTCAGGAGCAGGAATTTGCAAATGATGATATTCGTAATAATACTTTAAGTTTTCTGTTAGGAATTGATGTTAATTATGACAATCTTGTTTTTGGTACAAGACTTGGATGGGATTTATTAAATAATCAGGCTGATGAATCAGCAACAACTCCACGCTACAAAAATGCCTGGTGGCAGCTTACTGTCGGTTATAGATTTAACTAAGCTGATACGGCTTACAACTAAACTTAAACCGAATCCTATCGTTTGATGTTCTGATAAACTGCATTGTCAGGCAGCGCAAAAATGTACGGCAATATATAACTCTGATGACAGACGAGACTGATTTGGATTCTTTGAAACAAAAAGAATCAGAAGTTATCTTAGAAAATATTCCAATTTAAGTTTGAGATTGGAAAATGTAAATCGAAAATATTTTTATTCATTTTAGAGGTTGTTATGAATTACTTTAAATATTCTATTCTTATTTTAGCCATTATTTTAGTTTCTGCAACGGGATTAAAATCAAACCCGCCTATGGGAAGAACATTCGGAGCCGGAATTATGATTGGCGAACCGACAGGCTTAACAGCAAAGATTTGGGCAAGTAATAGCGAAGCTTTTGCTATAAGTGTCGGTAACTCATACTTAGGTAATTTGAGAATTGGTGTTGATTATCTATGGCATTTTAATGCATTTAATTCACAGGTTGTTTCTTTGTATGCAGGTCCCGGTGTTGCAGTCGGTATTGGAGAAAGCGGCGGCTGGTGGTATCGCAATGAAAACAAAGTCTGGTTTAAGGAGGCAAATGATATCGGTTTTGGTGTGAGAGGACTTTTTGGAATAAATATAATTCCGAGAAATACTCCACTCGAATTTTTTGGTGAAATCGGTGTGATGGTAGGAGTACTTCCTGCTACACATACAAATGCAGAAGGCGCAATTGGTTTCAGATTTTACTTTTAATTGATATAGAAAAATCCAAAACTCTATGTAAACAAAACCGGTATGAATTATTTCTCTGCCGGTTTTGCTGCGTTTGGGAAGATATTGAATTTAACAAATTCAGAACACAAAAATCCGCATTTTGACAAGACATAAATTCAGAACTCCTGAGCCACATAAAAACTCTTTTTCGCGAAAATAAAAAATCCCCCTGCTCGCTGCGCTCACTTTCCCCCTTTGAAAAAGCAGGGCTGATACGTTCTAAAAAAATCAAAATATATCGTAAACTTATAACATAAAACGGCACTTTTGGGATCGTCATTCTGAGCGATAGCGAAGAATCCAGGCTGTTAATTAATGAAATCATGGACTCTTCGCTCCGCTTCGGAGTGACAATTCCCGGAGATTAAGCTAAAAAAAAGTAGAACGAATCAGCCCTACCCTTGAAAAGGTGGAAAGTGAGCGTAGCGAGCAGATGGATTTTAATATAGCGAATAAGAGTTTTTATGTGACTCAGGAGTTCTGAAATTCAAAAAGTAAATTGAAATAAAAACCTATATTTCGATAAAATATTGATAATTAAGTTAATTGTTCTTTTTTTTCGTTAAATGAAATATGTAAAATATATTTGAAAAATATTATGAAATATTTGGTTACCGCATTATTAATAACTGCAATATTATTTGGTTGCTCCTCGGTTGATTACACCCAAAATCGTCAGACTGTTTTTACATCGAATTATGATACAGAAGGATTTCTGATGTATGCTCCCGGATTATTAAAAGATGACGGCTTTACTATCCTTGCTTCTGATGTTGAAAATGGAATTTTAAGAGCAAATAAATCTGAAGCGGGTAAATTTAATCTTGATTTGATTTTCAATATTGATAAGAACTCGCGAGAAGTCAAATTGACAATCGCAAACAGAATCAGACTAAAGGATAATGATATATTAGAGTATTACAGTATTGATGAATATAATCACGATTATGAAAAGTATTTTCTTCCGGTTGTTTTGTCAATCAAAAGCAATGCTGTTAAGACCGCATTTCCAAACAGGTGAGTTATGTCCGGTAAACCTATTAAAGTACTTCATATTAATACAACCGATACAAGCGGCTCTGCAATAGCTGCCAGAAGAATCAGTGATGCTGTCAGGAAAAAGAAGGTTGATTCCGTAATGCTCGTACTCGACAAACTATTCCTTTCGGAACCTTATGTCACAGGATACTTTGATTCTTATAAGGGAAAAGCATACAAACTCAAGGCGCTTTTACAAAGAAATTTACTGCCTTCATATTACCAGTGGAAAACGAAACCTGCACTGCCCGAAGGTGAGATGTTTACATTCCCGAAATCGTTGATTGATGTTACTAAGCATCCGCTCTACAGCACTGCAGATATTATTCACCTTCATTTTATTTCCGATTTTGTAGATATTCCTTCATTTTTCCGAAAAAATAATAAGCCCGTTGTATGGACACTGCATGATATGAATCCATTTTCCGGCGGTTATCATATTAAAGAAAATAATATGAAAATTCATCCCGGAATTCAAAAACTTAAACAATTAAATCTTTCTATTAAAAGGGCGGCTTATGACTTAACATCTAAAATGATTATTACAGCGCCGTCGAAATGGCTGATTGAAGAAGTAGAAAAATCAAAAGTGTTTTCAAAGTTTAATCATGTTTTATTGCCAAACCTGATTGATTTGAACCATTATAAACCATATCCCCAAAAGATAGCACGTGATATTCTGAAAATACCTGCTACACACAAAAAAATTATCTTATTTATTGCCGATGACCATAATGCACCAAATAAAGGCAAAGAAGCATTCCTTTGGATTTACGAAAAGCTGATGTCAAAATTTTTGTTTATTGTCGCAGGAAAAGGCAGTGACAGTGAGGATTATAATCAGCCCGAGATTCATAGATTAGGCTATATCAGTTCAGAGCTTTTACTTCCATTGGTATATTCTGCAGCTGATGTGACACTTGTACCATCAGGAATAGAATCATTTTCACTTGTAACTTTAGAGTCGCTTGCCTGCGGCGTACCTGTAGCAGCATACAACACAACCGGACCTGCTGAAATTATTGAGCATAAGAAATCAGGCTATCTTGCCGATATTGATGATAAAGGCAGCTTGATTGACGGAATCGAATTAATTCTAAATGATTCAGAAAATGGAAAAATGAAAATAAATGCTGAATTAAGAGCAAAAGAATTTGATTCGGAAATAATATCCGGTAAATTCATTGAATTATACCGTAACCTGCTTATCGGCAGTTAGAAAATCCAAAAATAAATTCCGGTTAAAATAATATTTGAATCTGTCACTGCCGGAATTCAACAATATAGTTTATATTTATTTCCTAAGAAAATCTTCTATTTTGGTAATATAAACGTAAATGTCTTTATTTTGGGAGTCTTTATTTGATTTTTTGATTTCAATTCTTGACTTCTCGCGTGCCCATTCATCAATGAATTTACTTAATTCAGTCATTCTGTTATTAACAAGGCTGCTTTCTCCGGCTAATTCAAAGCTCACATATAAAGAACGGTTGAATCTGAGCAGCATCTGTAGTTCTTTTAACTTTTTAATTCCCTCATCAGATATACCCGAACCACCGGTTTTAAATATTTCACCGGAAAAAATTCTTGAACCTTCTTTAGGCTTTACAACTGTCCATTCTGCTTTTTGTTCCTTATACTCTGAAGATTTATCGGTACTGAATTCAAATTCTTTTCTCAGAATATCATCTGCTGTCAGTATCACGTTATATGTTTCGCCTGCAGGAAGAAGCTGCTCGAATAATCCGGTATTTGAATTGGATTGTGTCTTGATTTTTTTGCCGTCTCCGGTTCTTAATTCAATAGAAACACTAACAGGCTCATTGCTGTTCTCATCAACAATTATCCCTTTTACCAAAATCTGAGCATTCTTGCCACTCAAAAACTGTGAAAACGCGATGTTTGAAAAACTCAATATAAGAACAAATGTGATTAAAACCAATTTCATATTTAAAAACCTAATCTGAAATAAACAATATTAATACTAATATAACGATTTAAAAGCATAAATATTCATAGTGTTAAGATAACGTTTTGAAAAATATAATTTTAATTTTATCATTATTTGTCATTTCCACATCGGTTCTGAATGCACAAAAATCTTTAAATCTCAGGGCTGATATTACTCCTGAGCTTGTTAAGGAGTATGATGCCTATATTCGTAAGTATGCTCCTGCCGATAGTGCTTACAATGTTATTTTGGCTTGGGCAAATCAACATTTTGCACAAAAACGTGCTGCAGTTTCAGCTTATTTATTTGAAGTTTACAAACCATTATTTCCAAATTTATATACATTGTTTGATTCAAATATCAATAAAATGAATCAAATTATGTTAACTCAAACCGCATCTCAGGATATGTTTTCAATATACACGGCTTATATCAGGTCGAATGCTCCTACCGATGCTGCATTTTTTTGTGTGCAGAGAATTGCGGATTTTTATGTTTGGAGACAGGATTGGGACTCTGCTGCGTATGTTTATAATACTTTCCGAAAATTATTCCCGGATTCAGACAAAAAATTTCAAAAGATTATTGATTTACTCTTGGCACCGAAAGAGGGATTGGAAATCACAAATCTGGGACCCAACATTAATACTGCCGGAAGTGAATGGGACCCAACGAGTACACCCGACGGAAGATATCTGTACTTTACTGCCGACTACAGACTAAATGGAAACGGCGGTGCTGATATCTGGGTATCTGAGAAGAAAGAGGGAGAGTGGCAGAAATCGGTTAATATCGGAAAACCTTTGAACGGCTTCCGTGATGAGACAGTGGATAATGTTACTGTTGACGGAACCGGATTGCTTATTTCAGGAAATTTCCAAGGTTCTTACGGGCAGTATGATATTTATCTGGCAGAAAAAGATTCCGCCGGATGGAAAGATATACTTCATTATCCTGAACCTATAAATACAGAATACCATAATGAATCGGGGTGTCTGTCTCCGGACAGCAGGGCAATACTGTTTACAAGCGACAGACCCGGAGAAATTGGACCTTACATTCCAATAAATTCAGATTTTTACGGTGGTTCAACTATGGGAAATATGGACATTTATGTTTCTATAGAATCTGACTCAGGATGGAGCAGACCTATTAATCTTGGTCCAACTATCAATACTCCTTATGCCGAGCGTGCCGCTTATCTTCATCCCGACGGCAGAACACTGTATTTCAGCTCTAACGGGCATTACGGGTTAGGCAGGCTAGATGTATTCAAATCGGTAAGGCTAAGTGACACTTCATGGACTGAATGGTCTGAGCCTGTTAATTTGGGCAAGGAAATCAATACTTCGCAGGATGACTGGGGATATGTAGTTGACCTCGAAGGAAAGGCAGCATATTTTGCAAAAGAAAATGATAACAACAGCTATGGAAATTGGGATATATACTCAATATCACTGCCGAAATCGGCTAAACCCCAAAGCATTGTTGTAATAAAAGGGCGAGTTGCCGATTCTCTCGGTAGAGCAATTGCCTGCAATATTGTTTGGGAAGATTTATCAACCGGTAAACAGGTCGGGCATCTTAAAAGCGACCCAAGAGACGGTTATTATTTTATAACACTTCCCCCGGGTAAAAATTACGGATATTATGCTTCAACACCGGGTTTTTACCCTTCTTCAAAAAATATTGACCTAAGGGATATTAACCAAAATAAAGAAATCACTGAAAATATTGTTCTGGTTTCTATTCAGGATATGAAGGATAAAGGCTCCCGGGTCAGGATAAATAATATATTCTTTGATACGGATAAGTATTTACTTAAGGATGAATCAATTCCTGAATTAAACCGATTACTTGCTTTTGTCGAAAGAATTCCGCAATTCAGGATTATTATTGAAGGACATACAGATAATACCGGCACCGATACATATAACCTTAAATTATCAAATGACAGGGCGGGGGCAGTTGCAGAATTTTTAACTTCAAAAGGTATTTCGCCGGACAGAATAATCAGTGAAGGATACGGCTCGTCAAAACCTGCCGCTCCAAATACAACTGATGAGAATAAAGCCTTAAACAGAAGGGTAGAAATACGCCTGACTAGATAGCAGAACTACAAATTTCTCAAAATAGTCTGAAACAGTGATTAAGCTGATACTTTTGATTAACCTGATTAATATTGTCTGAATCACGGATTACACGGATTAAAGGATTTCACGGATTAAAACAAATTTCAATCAAAGTAATCATTTAAATCAGGTACAATCAAAGAATTCTGTCACATTGAGCAATCTCGAAATATCTAAATACGGTCTTCGAGATTGCTCAGACTGACACATTTACATCTTTACAAAATTTTCCTCTGATTAAAGTTGTCCGACACTAATCAAATGTCGGACAACGCAATCTTCTTTCAATTGTTAATTATCAATTGTCAATTTTTTACATCTTCACAAACTTCTCAACTTTATCGCCGATTTTTATATAATAAACTCCGGATGGCAAAGTGGAAACATCTATTCTAAATCCACCCCCGTCAGCTCCGCTGACACCCCCGCCGGCGAGGGACACGTCAATACCAAGCATATTGAAGATTTTCACTTCGGTAGTAATGGGGCTTGCCTCACTGTTCAGTTTCAAATATATAAAATCGCGGGTTGGATTGGGGTAAATAAATGAATTTGATTCCTTATTACCTTTCTTTTCTACAGATGTAATTGCATCCCATTTATAAACTCCGGAGTATGTAGCAGCATACATAGTACCATTATGGTCATAAGCCAGACTCATGAATTGTTCGGGTTCAATCATACCACCTGTAGGAGGAAGCTCAGCATCATAATTTTCCCAGTTTTCTCCATTATCCTTACTTACAAAATAACCGTCATAATATGAGCCGGCAATTATTCTGTTTTCAATATCGGGAGATGAAATACAGCTTATATTGCAATCATCGGGAAATCCATTTGCAAAATTTAACCATGAATCGCCGCCGTCTGTGCTTCTGTAAATCTTGTTTCTCCTTGTAACAAAGAAAATATCGTTATTCTTTGAAACAAAAAAGTTAAATACTCCAATATAGCCTTCTGCTTGAAAAACTTCTTCCCATGAAGTACCGTTGTTACTTTTTCTCATTATAACCGAGTCGGCTGCTACAAAAAGATTATCATTATTATCAAAAACCGCTGTACAAATAAATTTTGCCGGTATATAGATTCTTTCCCAAATATTCCCTCCGTCTTTGCTAATCAGTAGAGAATCATTTTGATCAATATTATTATAATTGATGAATCCTACTAATAAGTCTTTTGAATTTATTGTTAAATCCGTAATTGAGAAATTCCGGCTTGATGTTCCTAAATGAAGTTTGAACCAGTTTAATCCGTTATCCGATGATTTGAAAATATTGCCATAATAAGTTCCGGCAAATATATTCCCTTTTGAATCAATTTTAATTTGAGAAATTGAATTGTCCGTAATTCCATTATTTCTTACTTCCCAATTGGCTCCTTTATCTGAAGAAAAATAAATGCCATTATCCTGACTTCCTGCAAAAACTTCGCTATTTTTGGTTATGGCTAAACATTCAATCTCAATTGGTATATTTATTCCGTCGCTACTGAATTCCCAATTTTCATTAAGGTATTCCGATTTGTAGATTCCTCCATCAGTAGCACAATACGCGGTATTTGTAGAATAGTCAAAAACTATATCGTGAGTAGCAATTGGTATTAATCCCTTATTAAATTTTTCCCAGGTATTTTCATTTTTTCTAAGAATGAATAAATCTCTGCCATAACCCCCTGCATAAACATTCCCTTCTTTATCACTTTTTAACAAATATAAATTTAAAGAAAAATTGTTCTGAATACCATCAGATATATTTTGCCAAGTGTCTCCGTAATCCATGCTGTTGTAAACTGCAGAATCGGTAACAACAAATATTTTGTTGTCAATTGTTGAAGTCATTGCCGAGTAATCCTGTTTATAAGCTGAGATGTTTCCGGAAATATTCTGCCACGATGTCCCTGAGTCTGCAGAACGGAATATATTATTATTTTCCATTAAAAAGAGATAATTCTGAACATCCGATTTTAAAACTTCCAATTGATAAAATCTTCCATCATGAATTATTGCAGAATCAATTCCGTTATTATATTCTGACCAGGTTATTCCGTAATCTGTACTTTTATAAACACCTTTTCCATAGAATGCAGTAACTGCAAATAATTCTCTGCCGAGTTTTATAATATTTCCGGCATTATTATCGAAATCCATTACTTCCTCCCAACTGACACCTTTATCAGAACTTCGTAGAAGCCCTGCTCCCCATACGACATCACTTTGACCTTTAATAAATGATATAAAATATATACTGTCAGCATAAATCAACTTATAAGCACGATAGGATTCATCATAAATTGATTCAAACTGAACTTCCCATTTATTTGATGTTTTATTTAATTTGTAAATCTTGTCGGAATTGGCATAGATGCTGTTATTCGTGCTATCATAGCAAAAACTCCATATATAACCTCCATAAGGACCGTTTGTTGCCTGAAAATTATATTTATTCTCTGCAATTAAACTTAGACTGCAAATTATTAACACAATTATTATGTTCAATATCTTTTTCATAAAACCCCTGTATTTTCTCTTTAAAATCATTTGAAATTAACTAAAATTCCGGAATTAATTATCAACATTTATAGTATTACGGACAATCATTTACTGTAGCATTTTTTTTCTGATTTCTTTTTCCGGTAATTCTTTGTAATTGAGCTTTGATGATACTTTGCGACCTGATTTTTGTTCCAACTCCTTACGGGCATTACCGGCGATTGCACCGCCCTGCTTTGCCACTGTTTTATTTTGCGAAAACCCCTGAGCATCTTTGTTTTTTGCAATTTCAGTTGTTGAGGCTTCACCAAGCATTGTAAATATCAATTCCAAATCGGTCATGTGGTCACGAAGATTCTCATTCGGTTTATCTAAACTTTTGAACTTTTTATATTCTGCAGGTGTCATACCAAAAGTGGCTTTGCTTATTTCTGCTGTTAAAATTGCATATTCAAGTTCTTCTTTTACACCTCTGTTTTTCCATTCATTAGTCAGTTCATCGCGTACATTAATACCGCGAATTCTCTTTTCAATCCATTCGTCGCTGTAACCTTTTGCCTGATAAATTTTTCGGATTCTTGCCTGTGCTAATTCAGGATTTTCAATTTCTTCCAATCGTTCATAACCTACTTTTGCAAGCCAGCGTTTGAATGGCTCGGCTTTAGGAGAAGGGATAGACTGAATAATTCGCAATAAACCTTCAACATTAGCCGCCTGTACTTTTCTTTTTTTTCCGTCAGCAGCAATCATTTCAACCGGGGTACAAATTGTACCCCAGTTGGATTTCAATTCACTATCTCTTGAGAGAATTCTTTTTATGTATTGCTTTACATCTAAAGAATCAGTTAATACTTCAACTACATCCTGAAGTGAAAAATACCACTTCTGCTCTTCTTCATTCCATACCGAACGAACCTTTTTAGATTCAAATAATTTGATATTACTCATAAATAAAATACCTTTTAAGTTGCAGATAATAATACAAATATAAAGAAAGATTTTAAATATAATATCAACTATTTCTTCACAAATTTCTTAAAATTATCTGAACCATTGATTAATCTGATTATTATGATTTAACTGATTAATATTGTCTGAATCACTGATTACACGGATTAAAGGATTACACGGATTTATTTTGTCTGAACCTTTGATTCAACTGATTCTTTTGATTAAATTGATTTCAAATCAAAATCAAATCAATCATTTAAATCAGATACAATCAAAGGTTCCGACAAACTTACATCTTCACAAACTTCTCTACTTTATCACCGATTTTTATATAATAAACTCCGGATGGCAGCCGTGAAACGTCTATTCTTTGCGAGGACAGGTCAAGCCCTATCCCTACATTTAACACCTCTATTCCGAGCATATTGAAGATTTGTACTTCGGAACCAATAAAGCTTGCCTCATTGTTAAGAGATATTTCAATGAAATCTTTGGCGGGATTTGGATAAATATTTGATCCCTCAAATAAATCCATAACTGAAGATGGAATATCACAAAATTTCAATTCAAAATTTATACTATTGTAAGAACAATATGCACCAAACGGATAATAAATATATATACCGGCAATCCATCTATTATCCGAATAATTTGTCAATTGTATTGTCATTGATGAAATGGAATTTTTGTTATCATAAAAATATCCTGATAATAGCACATTTTTTTTAAGCTCAATTATGAGTTTGTCAGAATCCAACCAGTCATTATTTAGTTTTTCAAAAGATTGAGCATCAACTCCATCGATTTTTTGCAATTCATAAGAATAAATGCCGTTTGGCAAGGTTACTGTATAAGTATAAACATAATTGTCCAGTGTATCTTTAGACTTAAATCTGAAAATCCATTTTTTAATACTATCATTAAAATATTCTCTCTCTTCTGTGCTGTAATTTTTTGCTGTACTGATATTAATCAAATCAAATTTGCTGTTAATATCAAGCTCAGAGTTGTTAATTAATGCATTATATCCTTCACGAGCGGTAAAAGATTCATTTTCTTCAGACAACAGGATATTCGTAGTAATTATGACAATAATAAAAAGTAATATAGTTTTAATCATCTAAATGTCTCCCATTTTATTTTAAAAAACACATACTTTAAAATCTTATTTATATTATTTCTCTACAGCTTCACAAACTCTTAAAATAGTCTGAACCTTTGATTTATCTGATTCTTTTGATTAACCTGATTAAAATTGTCTGAACCTTTGATTAATCTGATTCTTTTGATTAACCTGATTAATATTGTCTGAACCTTTGATTAATCTGATTCTTTTGATTTAATTGATTTCAATTCAAAATCAAATTAATCATTCCAATCAGGTTCAATCAAAGGATTCTGTCACATTGAGCGAAGTCGAAATGTGTCAATGCGGTCTTCGACTTCGCTCAGACTGACAATAAATCTTACATCTTCACAAACTTCTCTACTCTATCGCCGATTTTTATATAATAAACTCCAGATTGAAGATTGGAAACATCAATTCTTTGCGAGGAAAGGTCAAGCCCAATGCCTACAGACATCATCTCTATTCCGAGCATATTGAAGATTTGCACTTTATAACCTTCCGAAGGTTCTAAACCTTCGGAAGGTTTGATTGTGATAAATCCATCGGCAGGATTAGGATAAATATTCAATCCGGCAGGTATATCTTCTGCAACATCTGTTGTGTTGGTGCAAAATTCTACCCTTTTACCTGAAAGATAATCCTTTCCTTTGATTGCAAAAATGATTGAACCGTCCATTCTTTTCATTGTTACGGCGGTATCTCTGTTCATTCCGTCATTTAAATAATCTGTTGCAACAAATGTGTAACAGCCTTCAGGTAAACAAAGATTCATATCGTATTGATATAAAGATTTAAATTCATGGTATTTGACAATTTTACCTTCTGAATCTATGATGTGAAATCTTTTACTCCAATTGTAATTATCCCCATACATTACAAGAGTTGCTACTTGCTCTGTTTCTTTGATATTGAATTTTGATTCAGTAACATTATTAGCGGGTGTTTTGTCCAAATCCTTGTTATCGTAATCTATTATTTCGATTTTAAGATTGTTTTCACCATATTTCAATTTATCTTTATTTAGTGCTAATTGAATTGCACCCCGCGTATTCAAAACTTTAGTAAACAAAGAATCGGAAATTGTACCGTTCACTGTAGTACGGACTAATATATTCTCACCGGGTAGAGTTCCGTTGTTCGATATAATTAACCCAATATTTGCTTCAAAATCATTTATATCACATGTATAAATGGTGTCGCTTGTAAGTACATTTGAAATATTGGCGGATAAATCATATTCTGGTACAAAAGGAAGCTCGAAAAACAATTGCGCTGATTCAGAAAAATCACCTTTGCCGATTATATAATTTTTCCCTTCATAATCAATTGACAATTCGACAGTTCCCTTACTCAAACCTTGTGCATAGAACATATATTGCCCCGGAGGAAGGCATTTATCAAGATTGATAATTTTATCGGAGTCTTCATTAAAATATGTTCCTAAATCAATAGATGAAAATGTTGAAATATCAAGCACCTGACATTCTAATTGAGTAACCTGACCTAAATTTAGCTTAACTTTAACAGGGCTGTTTCCGGTATAATTGAAATAAGTATTTTTGGCAGCATCTTCGATTACTACGTCTTTGGTATTTGGCTTTGCAACTGAAACTTCTATATAATATTTTCCATAAACTTCAGGCAGGATATCAGGTAATGGTATTCTTTTACTGCCCAATGCCGGTAGTTTTTTATCTAATGTTATAACACTGCTGTCAGTCATTATAATATCATCAGGTGAATTTCCGATTTTAACATACAATTCAAAAGATGTCAAATCATTTAAACCTAAATTTCTTATTAGCACATCCCCAAAATTATTATAATCCTCACATGAATAAACCTGCTTGGGAATAATAATTCTGATATTTTCGACATAATCGCTTTCTGTCGGGACTTTGTCATTTCCTATTTTTGTATTTGACATAATCCAGTCATAAAAGTATGATACTCTCGTATAGATGGCAGGCTGCTTTACTCCGCCGCAAACATTGCCCCAGGAAGTTATTCCTGCAAGAGTCCACGTATCAGTGTTATCTTTTACAACAAGCGGACCGCCGCTGTCGCCATGACAACCGCTTTTACCGCCCTGCTCATATCCGGCAGGCAGCATACTCCCAACAACTTCAGCTGCATTAGAGTTTGTTTCTTCAAACCACTGATTAGCAGTCTCAACCGAAATTATCGGCAGAGTAGCAACCTGCAGGATGTCAGACTGTTGTCCCTGGTATGTTGTCGTACCCCAACCGGTTATTGCGGCAATTGTACCCGGAGCAATTAATCCGTCAAGTTCATCCTGAGGATTTAACACCCTTATGACTTTTGAACCTGATTTAGAAGTATCAATTGGAATTGAAAGCCGGAGTAAGGCTATATCATTTTGCAAAATATTTATGTCAAAATTTTCGTGAATTATATAGTCCGATATTTCGATGATTTGTCCCTGCCCGGGATTTGATAGACTTGTTATATGCGCAACGATTTTTTCGGTTTTATGTGCATTATCCTGAACGCAGTGAGCAGCAGTCAATATCCAGTATGGGTCTATAATGGAGCCGCCGCACATCTGATGGGTTATGTACCCGTTCTCATCAACACCAAAAAGTGCAACCTGCCATGGATAATCTTTAATATCTGCGTCTTCACCGCCGATTATCTGCAATTTAGGGCTGTTATCTTTATTATCACCTGCTGTACAGGTGTTTATGATTGTAAATAATAAAATAGCCGACAAAAACAATTGTTTAAATGCCAAATTCATAAATCCTCCTAACAAAAAAATATTTTACAAATCCATATATGTTCAATAACGGTAGAATTATTTAAAAAGTTACAACTATAACAACAAAATAAAAATATTTCACAATATTTTATTTTTAAAAATTCCTGCAATTCGCAAAAAAAATAGTTGAATGATTTAGTGAAAATCTCATTAAATCATAAGATTAATCCTGTCAATTTAATTGAGGTAATCAAATGTTCCTATTTTCCGAACATTTCAATCTTTATTTATCTGAAATTCCTGTAATTTCTGCTGCCAAAAATAGCAGTACCAATTCTTACCATTGTAGCACCCTCGTCAATAGCCGTTTCAAAATCACCGGTCATCCCCATAGAAAGTTCTTTCAGGTTGAGACTCAATTGACTATTTACATCATTTAGTGTTTCTCTCAAAACGGTAAATTCTTCTCTTTGAATTTTTTCATCATCAGTAAAAGTTCCAATTGTCATCAAACCTTTTATCTTGATGTTTTGCAATGTACTTAGCTGCGATATTAGTTCGACTGCATAATCAGGCTGGCATCCGGATTTCGAAGATTCTCCGCTTGTATTCATCTGAATCAGAATATTTATATCACGCTCAGCCAAAACTGCCCTCTTGCTGATTTCATCGGCAAGTTTGAAAGAATCAACCGAGTGGATATAATTAACAAAAGGAGTAATATTTCTCACCTTATTTGTTTGAAGATGACCTATAAAATGCCACTCTAAATCATTTAAACCTTTGTTGGACAAAATGTCATATTTGTCGGTCAACTCCTGAACATAGTTCTCTCCAAAACATTTCAATCCAGCTGCCGACGCACTCTCTATAACTTTAGCCGGATGAAGTTTTGATACAGCAATAATTTTTATATCCCCGATACTTCTGCCTGCTTTTTCAGCTGCATTTTGGGCTCTTAAATATATGTTTTCGTATTTAACGGCTATCTCATTTGTAATATTATTATTCTCCATTCGCGGGTGCCTTTATCTGATTAGTGATATTTTTTGTGTGTAATTCATTCCGTCAATCAATAGGTTTACAAAATATATTCCTGTCTGTGAATTATTCAAATAAAATCTGAAACTGTTCATTCCCGATTTATTGATTAACTCATCCGAATGAACTGAATTTCCCAGCAAATCAACTACATTAAGTTTGCAGAAACTGCCATTGGATTGAAAGTTTATATTGACGTATTCACCATCCTGAAATATTTCGATATCTTCGGTTGTATTGTTCTCAACAGAGGTAATTGCACTGACTTTTTTAAGTTCGTACAAACCGGCTACAATTTCTCCCTGATTCGCCTTAACCGAATCAATTTTATAATTATAATATTCAGCAAGCTGCAATTCGGTAATTTCATTTTCTAAATTTACGATGAAAGTCGAGTCTTTCCCATTTGAAAAAAACATTTTCAATTCGACCGGTAAGTTTTTGAAAATCATTCCTTCCTGAATTTGTTTGATTTGTAAATGTGATGAATATTTGTTATTTTGTACATCATCAAATAGTATCTCAATTCGGGACCATCCGGCGGAGTAAACCCATTGGTCAAAAAACCAGTCCCAGTCGAGTTTTGTTTCATCTTCCAATACTTTAATGAAATCTTCGGTTCCGGCGTTTGAATACGCAAATTTTTCAAGATACTTTTTCATTATATCAAATATATTGAAACCGCTTTTAAATAATGCATAATCAAGCATACCAAGTACTACTGCCCCTTTTTGGTAAATAGTCCCCGGATAATTTGAAGAAGGCAAATTGCGCGGGAAATCATATAAAGGAAATATTCCTTCTGATTTTGAAATATTATTTAAGTAATCATAAGCTTTATCAATCTGACTTTTTTTATAAGCACTATTACCGTCTCGACATTCCAGCCATAAAGATTCGCAATAGGTTGCAAACGATTCACTCAGCCATGCATGGCGGAAATCAATAGGCGTAACCGAACCGCCGAACCAAGAATGAGCCAATTCATGAACTGCCGTTAAATTGTTTGAATTATTTTTGGAATGCAGCTGTACAACTACGCTTCTCGGCATCGAAATCATGGTCTGATGTTCCATAGCACCTTTTGTCGTATTGGCAAATCCAATTTTATCATAAGGAAAATCACCGAAGTATTTTTCATAACATTCATTCATCTGAGGTACTTCGCTGTATGCAAAATCACTTCTGGCAGAATCAACTAAAAGTGAAAAAATTTGTATTGGAATTTTATAATCTTTATAATCAAGTAATTGATACGGACCAGCTGCAAAAGTCAACATATAAGTTGCTGAAGGGAAATTATGCTCCCAAACATATTCTTTGGCTCCGTCTGTAGTTCCTCTGATTTCTTTCAGCAGACCGTTAGAAGCTGCCTGAAAATGTGCCGGCACTTTAAATGTACCTTTGTAGGTCGCTTTATCCTGCGGTAAATCAAAACACGGCATCCAATGGCGGCTTGTTGAAATATAGGGAGCCCGGAATCCCACACCGATTGTATATAAAACAGCTTCTTCATAGAAGGCTCCACCCCAAGACATATTACCGCCGATTTCTGATGTCATTTTTCCTGAATATGAAATAACAAACTCAACTGTATCGGAGATATTATCAGGATAATATACTCTGTAATGAAATTGTGGAGAGCTTTCATCAAGATAAGCCGAATACTGCATTGAGACGATATTGGAAGTAATGCCAAGCACTTTGAGCGATTGAAGGTGGAAAATAAAATAATCGCCGTCATAAATATCTTTTCGTTTGACCAATATTTTGCAGGTACCTGTAACTTCACGAGTAGAATAATTTCTTAAATCAAGGTTGACATCATAATGCAAAACATCGAAAGGCATTTCGGTATATTCTAATGGATTGGGAATAATATCACCGAAAGCATTAAGATTATAGAAATTAAAGGTTACAAAAGAAACTGCTATGCCAAGATATAATATAATTTTTTTCATAAATTACAATTTTAGTATTTTTTAAAAAACTAATATAATGAATTTTGAGAAAATAATCTTATTTATTAAAATATTATTTGAATAACTCGTGCAAATATATTACTTTTGTCGTTACTTAATTTTTGTAATAGGAAAAAGATATGTTTGTGCTGATTAGTATTTTTATGATTATTCTGTCTTTGTTGTTAATCGGAGTAATTCTTTTGCAGCCCGGCAAAGGTGATATGATTTCCGGAATGAGCGGACTTGGCGGGACTTTTTCTAATATGCTTGGCTCAAGAAGAGCAACCGATTTATTGTCAAAAATTACTATTGGACTTGCCACAGTAATTATTTTACTCACTGTAGTAACAAACAAGTTTTTCGTTGGCGGCGGAACAGAAGGTCCAAGACCTGTTACCGAAGGCGTAGTAGTTCCTAAAACAGTACCTTCATCACCCGAGCAAACAAATATACCTGTACCTGAACCTGTTAAAACCGGTGATGCTCCTGCTGAAAAACAACCTGAAAAGAAATAATCCGATATATATTTAGTATTGATAAAAAAAGGAAGCCGTGTGGCTTCCTTTTTTTAGTTTGTGTAAATGTTACTTTTAACCGAATTTTCAACTCGATTTTACCATCAACATTTATTATCTATAGAGTTAGTGAATTATTGGTTTGAAAAAGTTGGCAATATTATTTTATTTGAACAAATTATTTTATTTTCTAATAAGTTTTTTTGTTTTCTAAATAATTGATAATTAAAGAGATATGTAGGCAGTTAATAATTGCATGCTATAAAAGTAAGCCTTTAGATGACAAATAGTTAGCTAATGTTTTATAAGAACTTTAAATCGGAACTTCCGTTTTAAAGTATTAATTTATTAAAACCTTATGAATATAATAAACCTTAGTAGTTATTTCATTGTTTAGACCGGTAACCTTATTATCTTATTGATAAAAGAAATGAAAGTAGGATTCCATAATTTATACACACATTTTGTCTTTTAACTTTAACGGAGGACGTTTAATTTCAAGAGATTAAAAGTTTTTACCAAAGAACTCTGATACCAAAATAAGGTAATAAGGTTTTTGTAGTAATCCGGTTATTTTTTTTCTACTAAAGTTATTCTTGAAAATAAGGTTTTAAGGGGAATCAGTATATTTTGCTATTAAGGTTAATGCAGAAAATAAGGTATTTTTCATATTTATCCTTCTTACCTTTTTATTCTTCTCAGATACCTGTTTCGAGCCAAAAGCTGCATATCTGAATCAACATCATGTTCATCAAGGATTTCAACTCCAAGCAGGGTTTCGATGATATCTTCCATTGTTGTAACGCCGGCAGTTCCGCCAAATTCATCAACAATCAAAGCAATGTGTTCTTTTTTAGCCAAAAGTTCTTCAAAAAGATGTAAAATACTAATATCTTCATTTACAGTCATTATGTGTCTTTTGCAATCCTTAAGCAGCATCTCTCGATTATTTTCTTTAAGCTTTTGTAAAATATCATTCTTATGAACATAACCGGTTATCATATCTATGGATTTATCAAAAATAGGGATTCTGGTAAATGAATTTACATTATTATAATTCAAAAATTCCTCTATTGTTATATTTTCGGGTGCTGCAAATAAAACACTTCTTGGCGTCATTACTGATTCAACTGATATCTTGTTTAAATTCAGTAAATTTCTTATGATATTAGCTTCTTTTTTGGATATAACTTTCATTTTTCTGGCTTGTTCTGAAATTGCCAGTATTTCCTGCCTTGAAACTATATGTGCGTTTTCACCCTTAATAAATAATCTGGTAATGAATACGCTCAGGTAAACTACGGGGTAAGTTATATAAACAAAAAACTGAATCATATATGCAGCATAGGGCAAAAGATTTTTCCAATAAAATGCACCTACTGATTTGGGTATAATTTCCGTGAAAACCAAAATGAGTAAAGTCATAATTCCCGACACGATTCCAAGATACGGGTCTCCCCATAATTTAACAGCTTCTGCACCTACTCCTGCAGCACCAATAGTATGAGCAACCGTATTGAGAGTGAGTATGGCGGTTAAGGATTTATCAATATGCAATCTCAATCTTTTAAAAATCTTACCGAAACCATGTTTATTATTAATGGTTTCGAGATAGGATAGAGGTGTTGTTAACAAAACAGCTTCAAAAAGTGAACACAAAAATGAAGTAATTAATGCAATAAAAAGGTAAAAAAACAACATTCCCATAATTATATCTTATGACTTTGGTTTGATAAATTTAATTCGTTTAGCATCGTACAGTTTTTTTTAGTTTGGGAACCGGATTTCTCTCTATCATCTTTGCAATATAAGAGGCAGCATCTGGTACCCGGCAAGAAGTCCCTTCCATATCAACAAATACTTTACCGTTACTTTCAGCAGTTTCAATAGCCTTTTCACGTAATTGGGTAATATAACCGCCAACTGAAATTACAAACGCATTCATTGTATATCTTGCCCGGTTTGGAGTATTGTGGATATTCTTAACAACATAATCCAGTAATTCTGAATATTTCTTTATATCTAAATGATTTTCACTAATCAATGCAGGCAGACTACTCAATGTCGCCCATCCTGAGGCTTGTATGTGATCTAAATCTGATTCAATCCAATCTAAACCCATATCCCATCCGTAACGACTTTCTGCAGCAACCCATGGAACTGTATATTCGCTAATCATAGCCCAGTAAGCATTTTCAGCCCACTTCTGCAAATCCTGCTTAGTCATTTTTGTTTCATCGGCAATCAAACCTGCAAGATACATTGCTTCAGAAACACCGGTATCATACAAGTCGAGCGCGAGCTGGTAGTTCTTTTTTATTTTCTTCTGCAGGGGTTTCATATCTCCAATCCTCACCCCGTAAATAGGCTCCCTTGCTCCGTGTTTCATCAGAGTATTACGGGTTGATTCATTTCCCAAAGATTTAAGCTCTTCCAATATTTCTTTTGCATTCATAAATACTATTAACGTTTTGAAACATATACTAATTTATGTATAAATATTTTATTTTCAAAATATTAATGTAAGAAATGTATAATGGAAAGAAATAGGACCGCCGGATTTATTTACCGGCGGTACTTATAAAAAGATAAAAACCTAAATCAATCCGACTTCTTTCATACATTGTTTAATTCTGTCAAATGTCCTTTCGATATCGAAATCAAGTCCAAACGAAAATCTGATAATACTTCCGGTCATGCCTATGCTGTCTCTGACTTCTTCCGGAATTTCCGAGGATGTGGAATGGCTCGGAGAACTAAACAGTGTTTTGTAAAATCCGAGACTGACTGCAAAATATCCAACCAGATTATCCTGCATCATAGGCAGTAATTTAGCAGCAATATCATCAGATTTTACATCAAGAGTAACCATACCGCTGAATCCATAACCCGGGTTTAATAACGATGTCATAAGTTCATGGTCAGGGTGTGATTTAAGTCCGGGATATATAACCTTTAATCCAAGTTCTTCCAGCTGCGAAGCAATATAAGCAGCATTTTTGCTGTGTTGAGCCATTCTTACATGAAGCGTCCGCATATTTTTGAGAATTCCGGCTGCCCTGAGACTATCCATGGTAGGACCCAACAGCATTGAATAACCGGTATTAACATCCTTAAGTGCTGAAATGAATTCTTTGTCGGCACAAACTACTCCGCCAACAGTATCGCTTGCACCGTTGATATACTTAGTTAGACTGTGAATAACAACATGTGCACCATGATTATACGGTGTAATTACCATTGGGGTAAAAGTATTATCTACCACAAGTTTGCAGTTGTATTTATCGGCAAGTTTGCGGAGTCCGTGCAAGTCAGCAATTTCGAGCATCGGATTGCTCATGCTTTCGCAGTAAATTACTTTAGTCTTTGGAGTTATTGCCGCTTCTACTTCTTTAAGATTTGTAATATCAACAAATCTGCATTTTATGTTCAAATTCGGAAAAATATTTTGAAAAAGTGCAAAAGTTCCGCCGTAAACAGTACGGCTCGACACAATTTCTTCACCGTGAGAGCATAGTTGAAGCGTGGCACAGCTTATCGCTCCCATTCCGGATGCGAATACATGTGCAGCAGGTGTGTTTTCAAGTAATGCAAGTGCATCACTTAAAAAACTATTCATCGGATTCATGTGACGGGAATAAAGATAACAGCCTTCAATTTCGTGCTCAAATATTTCCGACATTTTTTCACTTGTCAGGAATGTAAATGTTGATGAATCTGTAATTGAAGGATTTACTCCTCCGAACTCTCCAAATACAAGGTAGTCCTGAATTCTGTTAGCAGGTTTTTGTTCCATTTTATTTTCTCCAGTTGTTAGCTGTATATTTTTTAAAAATTGTAATTAATTCGAGTACAAAATTGCCGATTTTTTCCGACATAATCAATTATTTTAGCAAATTATGTTGATTTCAATCGTAAAATTATCTGTGAATTTTATGGATTTAAGCCGGAATCTATTCATAAATGCTTTGCGTTATTAATATCTATTTTCCAAATTCATTATTAAAAGTATTTTTATAAAGTTAAAATAAATTTGCTTTAATTTCACCTTTACATTATGGATTGTTGAAAAAATATAAATATTGTCAATTTCAATATATTTTACTTTTTTGCAGTGCCGTAAATTAGTTGTACTGTTTAGTATTATTTTAACAAAATGATTATTTTTATTGGAGATTTAAATGTTACTGAGAATTTGTTTATTGATGTTAATGATGTCTGCGGCATTGTTGCAGGGCGCTATTCCACCGCAAATGCTGAATGAAGGTACAGCCCCTTTCGAGAGCAGGCAAAGCAGAATCACTGAGATTAATTGCAGCCATAATTATAAGCATATCGATAAGGAGTCGCTGCAATCAAATATTATAAGACCAATTTATGATGTCCTGAATTATAAGTTATTTATTGATTTATCGGATTTCCTGCAAAGTGCTGATACAACAGAACTATTGCTGGAAAATTTTACCTGCACAGGAAAACAAATAATCATACTCAAAATTGACAGTTCAGGTTATAATTCATTTACTCTTGATGCTGCAGAAATGGCAATAACAAATGTAAAAGTTTCTTCAAAAAAGACTTCCGGTATTTTCACCTTTTCAACATCAGATGATTTGCTCCGGATATTATCAAATAAAACACTTATAAAGGATGATACACTCACGATAACGATAGATTACCGGTTAGACAGAAATTTCAGGACAGGAATATATTACTTTTCACGCGGGAAATACCAGGATGCAACGGCTGTAGAACCTTTGGTATATACTCAGGGCGAACCGACATTCGCTCACTTTTGGATGCCGTGCAATGACTACCCTTATGATAAAGCTATATCGCAGATAAGTGTAAAAGTTCCTGAAGGATTCATTGGTGTTTCAAACGGCTTACTTGATTCTTTAATTTCAGAGAATACCGGAGAATTTGAAACTTCAACTTTTCATTGGAGCCACGCAAGTCCGGTTTCGACATATTTAATGACGGTAGCAGCTTCAAAATATAGCTATTTTGAACAGAATTACCCGAGATTTTCAGACAATCAGGATACCGTAAAAATCGGGAACTATATGTGGGATACTGACCTCAATCCTCCAGCGGGTTCAGTTTATAATGGTAAAATTGCTTTGAAAAATCAGCCGGAAATGTTAAGATTTTTTTCTTCAAAATTCGGTGAGTATTCATTTGAAAAATATGGTACAGTTGCTGCTGAACCATACATGTACGGTGGAATGGAGCATCAGACTTTGACAACAATACACCGCTCGTGGCTAAGAGGACATGCAGAATTAGGATTGGCTCATGAAGCTGCTCACCATTGGATTGGTGATTTGATTACGTGTGCTTCGTGGAACGATATCTGGATTAATGAGGGGGGAGCCACTTGGTTTGAAGCATTATGGTCAGAAAATATCACAAAAAATGAAGACAGCTATTATAACCGAATGCTGTCAAAGGCTAATTATTATTTCGAATTCTCAGATTCGCACCAGTACCCCGTTTACGGCGTTCCGGAAAATCTGGTTTTTAAATTAACTTATATAACCTATAACAAAGCCGGATGGGTATTCCACATGCTTTCGGAATTAACCGGCAGGGAAGAATTTTTTAATGTAATGAAAGATATTTTCGAAACCAATAAATTTCGAACTTTTACAACAGAAGAATTCCTTGCAGTATTAAAAAGTAAAATTACATCTCCCAAAATGGATCTTGATTTATTTTTTGACCAGTGGATTTACGGTGCCGGTAATCCTGAATACGAGTTGGCTGTAACTTTCAACGGCTCCGACGGGGGAAAATTCAATTATGACGTTTTTGTTAACCAGGTGCAGGAAGGAGAAGGCTACAAGGAATTCTATGAAATGCCTGTAGATATATTATTTATGGATGATTCATTAAATATATTGGCGACAAGAACAGTTTACAACAACAGCCGCTCCCAAAAATTTAATTTTGAGTTTGACTTTCCGGTCAGAAACTTTATAATTGATTACAGAAAAATTCTTTGTAAAGTATCCGATATTGCAACAACTGTTGATGAAAATATAAGTTTAGATGAAATCATTTTAGCACCCAATCCAATTTTATCCGGCGGGCAGATTAGTTTGTTTTACTCCGGTGAATTTGAAATAATAGAGCTTAAAATTTATGATTTACCGGGGAATTTAATTAGTTCTGAATCTTCGTCTAATAATCATTCTTTGAATAATATTCAGGCTCCATCTGCTCCGGGAGTGTATTTATTAGTAATCGAAACAAACATGGGAACAATACGCAAACAACTTGTGGTAATGCAATAGTCGATGGCAGGAATGATTATTTTATTTAATATAATGAATTCATTATATTAAAAGAAGCAGGTATGTATAACCAGAGAAGTTGAAGACTGTCAAAAATTATTTAATTGATTATTCGTATTTATAAGTGATTTCGAAAAACAGGAAATGAGAAATGGAAACAACGGTAGAAAACGAAAAATTGAATTTTGATAAAGTATGGGCAATGTTTCAGGAAACAGACCGACGATTCAAAGAAACAGACAAACAATTCAAAGAAACAGACAAGCAGTTCAAAGAGATTGCTGATAAGTTTAAGAAAACGGATGAATTGTTAAGTTCCAAATTCCTTGAAACAGAAAAGCAATTCAAGGAACTCGGCAAACAGATCGGAGGACTGGGTAATAAGTTCGGAACTTTTAATGAAGGATTGGTTTTACCCTCTCTTTATAAACTTTTTGAAAAGAAATTTCAGTGCAGAGATTTTGCCGAAAGGTACAGATTTAATGCTAATGGCAGTTCTATGGAAATTGATTTACTTGCAATTTCCGAAGAATCTTGTTACTTAATCGAAATAAAAAGCCATTTCAAACCCGATGCAATTGAGCAGCTTCAAAAACAAATTGAAAGATTTCGTAAATTCAAAAAAGAATATGCTGACAGAAAGATTTATGGAGCAATTATAGCGACCCATTATGATAAAGATAATATCAGGGAACTATTCAATAGTGGAATTTATTTCATATCCATTTCCGATGATTTGGTTGATATGCAAATACCTGAAAATTTTGAACCAAGAGTTTGGTAGTTTTCATAAAAGTTCAATGAAATAAATACATATTGTTCTAACTCAATGATTACAGAGAATCGCTCATATCCTTCCGTTACGGTATAAGTCAAAAACCAAATCCAATGTGCAGACCTAAACTTAAATGTATATCTTCAGAATCATAAGCAAATTCTAAAGCGGGACCAATATGAAAATCTGAAACCTCAAATTCATACATTGTTTCGAGATGCAGAGCAAATTTTGGCTGAGGAGCATTATCTTCAAATGACAACCCGGGAGAAATACTGAAACTTAAATTTTCAACAGGTATGTATGTCCCGATAAGTCCGATTGTCTGATGATTATGTTCATCAAAAATTCTTTCATATCCTAAACCAAAACCAAAAGATTCAGATAAACTCCTTAAATAATGAAGGTGAATTTCATGAGCTAAAACTTCCTCGTTAATAAAATATGCACCCGAATATGCAGCTCCAATCTCATTTTTGTAATGTTCGTGACTGTGTGCATTATTATCTGATATTTCTGAAGTCTGAGCATATATATTGCTACTGAATATAGTTAGCAGGAATATTAAATGTATTTTCAAAATCATTTCTTATCTTTGTTTATAATTGGATTATTATTATGCGATGTTTGAAACACATAAACGCTTTAATCTAGAATTTAGTGAAATATAAAAAAATGATAATTTAATATTTACTATCCATATTTTGGTTAGTATCTCAGAGCAGTAATGAATTTATTTGCTTTTTGATTTTATAGGAAGAATTGATTAATCTGACTATCAGTGATATGGATACAGAAAAAATGCTTGTTAAAATTCAAATGAAAAATAAACAACACTGCCGGAATGTAATGCTGTCATCCAAATTATTGAAGTTATTGAATGAATATTTCAAAATTTATCATCCGGGCATTTATATATTTGAAAGTCAGAAAGACTGCAAATATTCGCCACGAAGTATTCAAGCCATCTTTAAAAATGCAGTTACTAAAGCCCGTATCAATAAGCATGCAACAGTTCAGACATTACGTCACAGCTTTGCATTACATTTACTGGAAACCGGTACAGATATTAGATTAATTCAGGAATTACTCGGTCATAGTTCTATTAAAACAACACAAATATATACTCATATAAGCCATGCCAAATTATCAAAAATATCCAATCCTTTTGATTATATAAAAATGGGATGTGAATAAATAAACCGAGGTTTTAAAATGCTTAAATAGCCGTTAATTAAGACCTATTTGTAAACAAATAAAAATAATTTGAAAATAATTTTGAAATTGTTGAAAAAAAATTTGGTGGTTAAATAACTTTTTGCTACTTTTGTAAGCTCTGTCACCGTAAAGTGTGTGCAAGTATATAAATTTGGAGATATAAAGTGCCAACTATCAGTCAGTTAGTTCGTAAAGGCAGAAAGAAGATAGAATACAAAAGTAAGTCGGCGGCTCTCAGCTCATGCCCTCAGAGAAGAGGTGTGTGTACAAGAGTTTATACAACTACTCCTAAAAAGCCAAACTCGGCTTTAAGAAAAGTAGCCCGTGTAAGACTAACTTCGGGTTTTGAAGTTACTGCTTATATTCCCGGTGAAGGTCATAACCTTCAGGAGCACTCAATTGTATATGTACGCGGCGGTAGAGTTAAAGACTTGCCGGGCGTAAGATATCATATCGTTCGCGGTACTGCTGATACACAAGGTGTTGACGGCAGACGCCAGGGAAGATCAAAATATGGTTCTAAGAGACCCAAGCCGGGACAGCCAACCGGACCAGCGGCTAAGGGCGCTCCTAAAGGTAAGAAAAAATAACTAAATAGTAAATAGAGCAATGAGAAAAAGAAGAGCAGAAAAAAGACCGGTTGTTTTAGACCCAAAGTACAATGATTACGTTGTAGCAAAGTTTGTAAACAATATTATGTACGAAGGCAAAAAGAATGTTGCCCGTGAGCTCATTTATCAGGCTTTCGATATAGTAAGAGAAAAAACCAGTGAAGAACCTCTTGAGGTTTTTAAGAAGGCTATTTCAAATGTAGCTCCATTGGTTGAAGTTCGCTCACGCCGTGTCGGCGGTGCTACTTATCAGGTGCCTGTTGACGTTCGTGAAGAAAGACGTCTTGCCCTTGCTATCCGTTGGCTTAAGAATTATGCTAAGGCTCGCCGCGATAAAAATATGTCGTCAAGGCTTGCCGCAGAATTTATTGCCGCCTCTAAAGGTGAAGGTTCGGCAGTTAAAAAGCGTGAAGACACGCATAAAATGGCAGAAGCTAATAAAGCTTTCGCTCATTTTAAATGGTAAATTGTTGTTATGTTCTTTGTAAATTTGTAAACCTGACTTGAGATGACTCGTCAAGTAGATATATCGAAATTCCGCAATATCGGCATTATGGCTCATATTGACGCCGGTAAAACGACAACCACCGAAAGAATCCTGTATTATACAGGGTATCTTTATAAGATGGGAGCTGTTGATGACGGCACTGCCTTTATGGACTATATGGAGCAGGAGAAAGAACGCGGAATTACTATTATGTCGGCTGCAACAACATGTATGTGGAAAGATTATCAGATTAATCTGATTGATACTCCCGGACATGTTGATTTCACCGCTGAAGTGCAAAGGTCACTTCGCGTACTTGATGGAGCTATCGCATTGTTTTGCGGAGTGGGCGGCGTTGAACCGCAATCGGAAACAGTATGGCATCAGGCTGATCAGTATCACGTACCTCGTATTGCTTTTGTCAATAAGATGGACAGAACGGGTGCTGATTTTGAACGTGTAATCGAAATGATGAGAACACGTCTGAATGCCAAACCAATCGTATTGCAGTTCCCAATGGGCGCCGAAGACAGATTCGAAGGTGTGGTGGATTTAATTAGAATGAAATCCTTACGCTTTGATATCGAAACACTCGGCTTGGAATACACTGAATCAGAAATTCCCAAAGCTTTCTTACCGAAAGCCGAGGAGTATCGTAATTATATGCTTGAATCCCTTGCAGATATTGACGATGTAATATTTGAGAAGTTCCTTGCTGGCGAAGAGATATCCGAATCTGAAATCAAAGCGACCCTGCGTAAAGGAACTGTCGAACAAAAATTTGTTCCCGTTCTATGCGGCTCATCACTTAAAAACATCGGCGTACAACCGTTGATGAATGCTGTGATTGAGTACCTGCCATCCCCACTTGAAGTAAAATATTTTCCCGGTTATGATGCTGAAGACCATGAGAAATTGATAACTCGTAATCCCGATGATAACGAACCTTTTTCTGCACTTGCCTTTAAGCTGATTACTGATCCGTTCATTGGTAAACTTACTTTTATCAGAATTTATTCAGGCTCTATAAAAGTCGGTCAAAGTGTGCAAAACACTTCTTCCGCCAAAAAAGAGAAAATTCTGAAAATTATGAAGATTTATGCAAATAAACGTGATGAAATTCAGGAAGCTTATGCCGGTGATATTATTACAATTCCCGGACTTAAGTTTACCCGAACCGGAGATACCCTTTGCGATATAAATCATCCACTTCTTTATGAAAAGATTAGTTTTTCCGAACCTGTGATTAATCAGGCTATTGAAGCCAAAACAATTGCAGACCAGGATAAACTTCTCGATACGCTGCAAAAGTTAGCTGATGAAGACCCGACCTTTAAGTTTTCAGCAGATAACGAAAGCGGACAGTTAATCATAAGCGGAGTCGGAGAACTTCATCTCGAAATAATTGTAGACAGACTGAACCGTGAGTTCAAAGTGCCTGCCAAAGTCGGCAAACCTCAGGTATCGTATCGTGAGACAATCGGAATTCCGGTTATCGAAGAGTCGGTATTCGAAAGACAGTTAGCAAACAAAAATCAATACGGTCACGTAAAGATTGAAGTTCTGCCCGGTAAGAGGAATGAAGGATTGGTAATTGAAAACACTTTGAGAAAGTCAAAGATTCCCGAAAATCTTGTTACTGCTTTAGAGCAGGGTGTTCGTGAGGCTTTGAACATAGGACCCAACGGTTATCCTATGATTGATGTAAAAGTCAGGATTTTGGAATCAAACTATATTCTTGATACCACAACCGAGATTGGCTGTAAGATAGCCGCTTCAAGTGCTGTAAAGGACGCATGCCGCAAGGCAAGTCCGGTTCTGCTTGAGCCGGTGTTCAGACTTGATGTAACATCTCCTGAAGAATATGTCGGCGACATTATAGCCGATATAAGTTCCAGAAGAGGCAGGGTTGAAGGAATTGACAGCGTGCTTTCAATGCAGGTGATAAGAGCTCAGGCTCCGTTATCCGAGTTATTCGGTTATGTAACGCAACTGCGTTCAAAGAGTCAGGGTCGGGCAGTATTCACAATGACATTTTCTCATTATGAACCTGCAGTAGAAAAAAGTTTTTATTAGAAAGTTATTAATTTATTTATTTAAATACTCAGTATTAATTAGGAGCGATGTACAAATGGCTAAAGAAAAATTTGATCGCAGTAAGCCGCACGTGAACGTTGGCACAATTGGTCACGTGGATCATGGTAAGACAACTCTAACAGCCGCTATTACTATGGCTTTGTCTAAAAAGCTTGGCGGTGAAAAAAGAACATTTGACTCAATTGACAACGCACCCGAAGAAAAGGCACGTGGAATAACTATTGCAACAGCTCACGTTGAGTATCAGACTGAAAATCGTCACTATGCTCACGTTGACTGCCCGGGACACGCCGATTATATCAAAAATATGATTACCGGTGCTGCCCAGATGGATGGAGCAATTCTTGTATGTGCTGCAACTGACGGTCCAATGCCTCAAACACGCGAACATATCCTTCTTGCACGTCAGGTAGGTGTTCCGAAAATGGTTGTATTCATGAACAAAGTTGATATCGCTGATCCTGAGTTGTTAGAACTCGTTGAAATGGAACTTCGCGACCTTCTTACTTCATATAATTTCCCGGGTGACGAAATTCCTATAATTATGGGTTCGGCACTTCATGCACTTGATGCAGGTGCTGCTGATGCTCCGCTTGATGATGAAAGATACCAGTGTATCTGGAATTTGATGGATGCTGTTGACAGTTATATTCCTACTCCTATCAGAGAAGTTGACAAACCATTCCTTATGCCTGTTGAGGACGTATTCTCAATTACAGGTCGCGGAACTGTCGGGACAGGAAGAATTGAACGCGGTATAGTAAAAGTTAACGAAGAAGTCGAAATCGTAGGTTTCGGTCTGCAGAAGAAAACTATTTGTACCGGTGTTGAAATGTTTCGTAAATTACTCGATGAAGGACGTGCCGGCGATAACGTTGGTCTTCTTTTACGCGGTGTTGACAAAAACGAACTTGAACGCGGAATGGTTATTGCTAAACCGGGTTCTATCAAACCACACTATAAATTTACAGCACAGGTTTACGTATTGAAAAAAGAAGAAGGCGGACGTCATACTCCATTCTTCAACGGTTACCGTCCTCAGTTCTATTTCAGAACAACAGACGTAACAGGTTCAATGACTTTACCTGCCGGTGTCGAGATGGTTATGCCCGGTGACAACTTGGATTCAATCGAAGTTGAACTTATCACCCCGGTTGCGATGGAAGAAGGATTGAGATTCGCAATTCGTGAAGGCGGCAGAACAGTTGGTGCAGGTGTAGTAACAGGTATTATTGAATAAGAAACCGGGATCGTATAAAATCTCAAGGAAAATAAAGTGGCAACACAAAGAATTAGAATAAAATTAAAATCATACGATCATAACCTGATAGACAAATCTTCGGAGAGAATTGTCAGGACAGTTAAGCAGACAGGTGCCGTTGTTTCAGGACCGGTACCTCTGCCTACTAAACGTACGGTATATACGGTAAACCGTTCACCGCACGTTGATAAAAAGTCACGTGAACAATTCGAGACAAGAATTCACAAAAGATTAATTGACATTTTCAGCTCGACACAAAAGACGATAGATGCTTTGATGCGTCTTGAACTCCCGGCAGGTGTTGATGTTGAAGTGAAAGTGTGATAGGAGCTAACAAATGAAAACTGCAATATTAGGAAAAAAAGTAGGAATGACAACTATTTACAACGAACAGGGTGTAGCCGTTCCGGTTACTGTGATTGAAGCAGGACCCTGCCCGGTTGTAAGTAAAAGAACTACAGAACTTGACGGTTACGTCGCAGTACAGCTTGGATATGGCGCTATCAGAGAAAATAAGGTCAATCAACCGGAAACAGGTCATTTCAAAAAAGCCGGAATCAAACCTGTAAGACACTTAAAAGAATTTCGTAATCTCGAAAACAGTTATGAAATCGGAGCACTGGTAACAGTTGATGAATTCAAGGTCGGAGATAAAGTTAAGGTTAGCGGTACAAGTAAGGGACGCGGTTTCCAGGGCGTTGTCAAACGTCACCACTTTGGCGGAGTCGGTATGCAGACACATGGTCAGAGCGATCGTCAACGTCACCCTGGTTCAATCGGTTCTTCATCTTATCCTTCAAGAGTATTTAAAGGATTAAGAATGGCCGGTCGTATGGGCGGAAAGAGAATATCCGTCAGAAATATACAGATATATGATATTCTACCGGAAAAAAATATTATACTGCTCAAGGGCAGTGTACCGGGACCAAAGAATACTTTGTTGGAAATAGTTAAGGTATAGGCAAAGACATGCAAGTAGATTTATATTCTAAAGAAGGCAGCATTTCAGGTAAAATTGATTTACCCGATGATGTATTCGCGGTAGAGCCGAATGAAAATGCAATGCATCAGGCAGTTGTTGCTTATCTTGCTCATCAAAGACAAGGTACCGCAAAAACAAAAATTCGTTCAGAAGTATCCGGCGGCGGAAGAAAACCTTGGAAACAAAAAGGCAGAGGTACTGCAAGATCAGGTTCAAATCGCTCACCTGTATGGGTAGGCGGCGGAACTATTCACGGTCCGAAACCTCATGACTATGTTTATAAGTTGCCAAAGAAAATTAGTCGTCTGGCTCGTAAATCAGCTTTTTCTCTCAGAGTTACTGAAGAAAATCTGATGGTTGTGGATGATTTTTCTTTCGACTCAATCAAAACCAAGCAAATGACAAGCTTATTGGAAAAATTAGCTTTGAAAGGTTTCAAGACTTTGGTTCTTTTATCCGATGTGGACAACAATGTGTATATGTCAGGTAAAAATATACCGAATCTAACCATTCAACCTGCTGATAAAATATCAACATACGATATTCTAAATCACAGAAAAATATTGGTTTTGAAGAGCGCAATAAATAAAATTCAAAATACGTTTGGCAATTAAGGCGGTACGTTAAAATGATTCAGTTAATAAAAAAACCCGTTATAACAGAAAAAGCTATGAAGCTTGCTACTCAAAGACAGTATGTTTTTGAAGTGCATCCGGATGCAAATAAAATCCAGATCAAACAAGCCATTCAGGAAATGTTTGATGTTGATATTACAAGTGTCCGTACTGTAAGGGTAAAAGGTAAGAATAAAGTACGTATGACTCGCCGCGGACTTATGCGCGGAAAAACAGCATTAAAGAAAAAAGCATACATTACTTTGAAAGAAGGACAGCAGATAGAGATAGTATCAGGTGTCGGAAGCGGCACAGAATAAAATTTATTATCAATTTCGAATAAGTTTTGAAAAATGGCAATTAGAACACTAAAACCGATTACACCCGGAACGAGGCACTACTCAGTAAGTGAATTCAGTGAAATCACTACCGACAGACCTTATAAACCGTTAACTGCTCCGCTGAAAAAGTCGGGCGGCAGAAACAATACCGGTAGAATTACTTCGCGTCACAGAGGCGGCGGACATAAACGCCGTTACAGAATTATAGATTTCAAACGCGATAAACACGGTATTCCGGCAACTGTAACAACTATTGAATATGATCCAAATAGAAATGCTCGTATTGCGTTGGTTGAATATCAGGATGGAGAAAAAAGATATATACTTGCTCCTGCAAAAATTAAAGTTGGAGAAGTTATTATTTCCGGACCCGGTGTTGAATACAAAGACGGTAATGCACTGCCTTTAAAGAGTATTCCGGTCGGTTTGTTCATACATAATGTAGAGCTCAAACCCGGTAAAGGCGGTCAACTTGCAAGGTCAGCAGGCGCATCGGTACAATTAGTAGCAAATGACGGTAAGTTCTCACATTTGAAACTGCCATCAGGCGAAATCAGATTAGTACCCAATGTCTGCTATGCTACACTTGGAAGTGTAGGTAATGCTGATTACGAAAATATCGTCTGGGGTAAAGCCGGCAGATCACGTTGGTTCGGCATACGTCCTCAAACACGCGGAATTGCAATGAATCCGGTTGATCACCCGATGGGCGGTGGTGAAGGTGCTTCCAAATCAGGCGGTGGCCGTCAACATCCACGCTCGCCTTGGGGTAAATATGCAAAAGGCTTGAAAACCCGTAAGAATAAGCAGTCAGATAAGTATATTATTAGAAACAGAAAGTCAAAATAGTCAAGGAAAAAGTAAATGTCTCGTTCGCTCAAAAAAGGCATATTTGTAAACTACAAACTACTGAATAAAGTAGTTGTACTCAACGAAGCCAAAAAGAAACAGGTTGTTAAGACATGGGCTCGCGCTTGTACTATTACACCTGATTTTGTTGGTCATACAATCGCAGTCCATAACGGTAAAAATTTCATACCCGTTTATGTAACCGAAAATATGGTAGGTCATAAACTCGGAGAATTCTCGCCGACCCGTGTTTACAGAGGACATGCAGGTCATAGAAAAGATCAACGTTCAGCTAAAAAGTGATAATTAGGGAGAAATTTTAGAAATGGAAGCAAAGGCTTTAAAAAGATACATACCGTCATCACCTCTGAAAATGAGACTTGTGATTGACATGATTCGCGGCAAAAATGCAGCAGAAGCGATAAACATGCTTAGGTTTTCTCCTAAACATGCAGCGCGTGTTGCAGAAAAAGTGCTACGTTCGGCTATCTCAAATCTCAATGTAAAAGCTGAACTAAACGATATAGCTTTTAACGAAGAAGATATTTTCGTGAAAATAGCTTATGTCAATGGCGGACCTGCTGCAAAAAGAGTTTTACCTGCACCTATGGGCAGAGCGTATAGAATTAAAAAACGTTCTAATCACCTGACTATAATTGTAGCGACTCCGGATGAGAAAGTAACAAAATCCCCTAACGAATCTACAATTAAGGAGTAACAAAGTGGGACAGAAGACTAATCCAATCGGTTTCAGATTAGGCATTATACGCGGATGGGATGCAAATTGGTTCGACGAAAGAAATGTTGCCGAAAAACTGGCTGAAGATTTCAAAGTTCGTAATTATATTCGTAACCGTAAGAAAAAAGCCGGTATTGCCCGAATCCTAATTGAAAGAACTGCAAAACAAATGCGTATTACTATCAATACCTCACGCCCCGGTGTTATAATCGGAAGATCAGGTAAAGATATTACGCAGCTTGAAGAAGAATTAAAAAAACTTACCGGTAAGGATGTTAAAATTCTTATAAGTGAAATTAAACGACCTGAATTAGATGCCTTATTGGTTGCAGAAAATATTGCACAGCAGTTGGAAGGAAGAATATCATTCCGACGTGCTATGAAACAGTCTGTATCTTCAACAATGAGGATGGGAGCACAAGGTATTCGTATTATGTGTGCCGGCAGATTGGGCGGTGCCGAAATGGCAAGAACCGAACAATACAAGGAAGGAAGAATTCCACTGCATACAATCAGAGCCGATATTGATTACGGTACTGCCGAAGCACTTACTATCTATGGTATCATTGGTATCAAGGTATGGATTTGTAAAGGTGAAGTAATCGGAAAACAACAATAAAATTATAGAAAAAGTAAACGGAAGTTAAGTCATGTTATCACCTAAAAGAGTTAAGAGACGCAAGACGTTTCGCGGTAGAATGAAAGGAAAAGCCTTCAGGGGTTCGACTATTTCATTCGGTTCTTTCGGATTAAAAGCTCTCGAGCCACACTGGATTACGAACCGCCAGATTGAAGCCGCCCGTATTGCTATCAACAGATATTTAAAGCGTGATGGTAAAGTCTGGATTAGAATATTTCCTGATAAACCTTACACAAAGAAGCCTCTCGAAACACGTATGGGTAAAGGTAAAGGTAGTCCCGAAGGCTGGGTAGCAGTTGTTCGCCCGGGAAGAATACTCTTCGAGGTTGACGGAGTCACAAGAGAACTTGCTGAAGAAGCTTTAAGACTTGCTTCACATAAGTTGCCGATTAAAACCAAATTTGTTACACGTATAGATCTGGTGTACAATGAAACCACGTAAAGTGAAAGATCTTAAGGAATTGACAGCTGAAGAATTGTCAATGCTGTATAATGAGTCTTTGGAAACTTATTCAAAACAGACATTTCAGCATGCACTAAAGCAATTGCATGACACTTCATATCTTAAGATTTTAAAGCAAGATATTGCAAGAATAAAAACCATTTTAAATGAACGTTCAAGAGCAAAGCAAAATGGACAATAATATAGAAATTATGGATAATACTGCAGAAACTCCGGTTGTAGCAGATGTTCAAAATGTTGAAAATACATTGCCCGGCAAAACCTCAAGAAAAAGGGTTATAGTAGGCAAGGTAATATCGGATAAAGGCGATAAAACTATTACCGTAGCATCTGTAAGACAAGTTATTCATCCATTATACAAGAAGTATTATAAGGTTACTAAAAAAGTAATGGCTCATGATGAAAATAACGATTGTCATAAAGGCGATACTGTTAAAATTATCGAGTCGAGACCTCTGAGTGCCAGAAAACGTTGGAATCTGGTTGAAGTTTTAGTACGAGCCAAGTAATCTAAGGAGAAAAAATGGTACAAGAAGAATCGAATTTAATTGTTGCTGATAACTCCGGTGCTAAAAGAGTTAGAGTAATCAGAGTGCTGGGCGGGCACGGTAAAAAATATGCCTCACTCGGTGATTTGGTAGTCTGCGCTGTAAAAGCTGCAATACCAAACGGCGCTGTTAAAAAAGGTCAGGTAGTAAAAGCCGTAATAGTTCGTACAGCCAAAGAAGTTGGACGCAAAGACGGTTCATATATAAGATTTGACGACAATGCTGCTGTTATTCTTAATGATAAGGGCGAGCCGAGAGGAACCCGTATATTCGGACCTGTGGCACGCGAATTACGTGAGAAGAATTTTATGAAAATTGTTTCGCTCGCTCCCGAAGTATTATAATTAGGTGTAACTGAAATGAAAATAAGAATTAAAAAAAATGACATAGTACAGGTGATTTCCGGTGACGACAAAGGTAAGACCGGACGTGTACTTCTGATTGACCCTAAAAAACTGACTGTTTTGATTGAAGGTGTTAATATTCATATTAAACACGAAAAACCGAGTCAGAGTAATCAAAAGGGCGGTCGTGTAGAAAAAGAATTTCCTGTACATTACTCGAATGTGCTGCTTGTGGATTCAGATAAGAATCCTACCAGAATTGGTATCAGAAAAGAACAAAAAGGCAACGATACAGTAACAGTACGTTATTCAAGAAGTAATAATAAAGTAATTTAACATTATATTTAAGTGATAATATAAAATGGCTAAGCAGAAAGTACAGCAACAATCAACAAAAGCAGGTTCGAAAAAAGGAGAATTTGCTCCGGAAGGTAAAAGGCTTGAAGATGTTAAGCAGGCAGAAAAACCACCTGTCCCGAGACTTGCCGAATACTATAAAAGTACTATCGTGCCCGCATTGATGACTAAGTTTCAGTTTAAATCAATAATGCAGGTGCCTAAACTTCAAAAAATATGCCTCAATATGGGCGTTGGTTTGGCTACGCAGGACCTTAAAGCTTTGCAAGCCGCTATAAATGAAATGGAACTTATTGCCGGTCAGAGACCTGTTATAAGAAAAGCCAAAAAAGCGATTTCAAACTTTAAACTTCGTCAGGGAATGCCGATTGGTTGTATGGTAACCTTAAGAGGCGCACGTATGTATGAGTTCCTTGACAGATTTATCAATATAGCATCTCCGCGTATTCGTGACTTTAGAGGTTTTCCTGATAAAAGTTTTGACGGAAAAGGAAACTTTACTGTAGGAATCAAGGAACAGATTATATTTCCGGAAATTGATGTTGATAAAGTAAACAGAATAACCGGATTGGATGTTACTTTTGTGATTAAGTCCACTTCAGATGAAGAATCTTACGCACTATTGACTGAATATGGTTTTCCTTTCCGTAAAAAATCTTAAATTAAGTGGTATAAAATTTATGTCTAAAACATCAGTAACTGCACGAAATGAGAAAAGAAGACGCTTGATAGCCAAGTATGCAGAAAAGCGTGAATTTTTGAAGTCAACCGGTGATTACGAGGGATTACAAAAATTACCCCGTAACAGCGCTCCGACCAGATTAAGAAGCCGCTGCTCGCTGACAGGCAGAGGCAGAGCAGTATATCGCAAATTCGGATTGTGCAGAAATGTATTTCGTCAGATGGCGCTCGAGGGAAAGATCCCGGGCATTCGTAAGGCAAGTTGGTAATAATATTAATATGGTAAGAGAATTATGCCAGTAACAGATCAAATATCAGATTTTTTGACGAGAATACGAAATGCCGGTTCGGCAGGACACAAAACCGTTGACTCTCCTAAGTCAAACATAAGATTTCACATAGCTGAAATCCTAAAAGACCAGGGATTTATTACGGATGTCGAAAAAAATGATGAAGGACCTCAGGGTACTATCAGAGTAACACTGAGATATTACAAGAGAAAACCCGCAATCCAAAAGGTTGTAAGGGTAAGTAAACCCGGCAGACGTGTTTATTCTCCGGTGGATGGATTACCTCGCGTTAATAACGGTTTGGGTATTGCTATCGTCTCAACATCTATGGGTGTGATGACGGCTAAGCAGGCACGCAAATTAAATGTCGGTGGTGAAGTTTTATGTACAGTTTGGTAATTTCTGAAGGAGCCTAAAAGTGTCCAGGATTGGTAAAAAACCTATAACAGTTCCTGAAAAGGTAAAAGTCAGCTTTAATGAAGGCGTTGTCGTTGCGGCTGGTCCGTTAGGACAGCTGCAGTTTAAAGTGCCGGATTCCATATCTTTGAATATGGAAAACAACACGATTACTTTCAGCCGTCAAAATGACGACCGCCATGTTCGTGCCTTACACGGTCTAACAAGAGCTTTGACAGCAAATATTATAGAAGGTGTTTCGAAAGGATTTGAAAAAGTCCTGATTATTGAAGGCGTCGGTTATAAATCGGAGTTACGCGGTGACAGATTACTGTTATCACTGGGTTTTTCCCACCCGATTCTTATGATACCGCCTCCTGAAATAACATTTGAATGTATAAATGCCACTACTATCAAAATTAAGGGTATTGACAAACAGCTTGTCGGTTTGATAGCGGCAAAAATCAGACAAATCAGACCGCCGGAGCCTTATAAAGGTAAGGGTGTCAGATATCAGGGTGAATTTATACGTCGTAAAGCCGGTAAAACTTCGGCTAAGTAATTAGTTCAATAAAATAGCTGATTAAGTTAGAGAGAAATATAAAAATGAAAGTACAATATTTAAAAGCTAAACGCAGGACAAAACGTAAAGCACACGTTAGAGCGATCATTACCGGTACGCCCGAGCGTCCGAGACTGACTGTTTTCAAAAGCATTGGTCAAATATATGCCCAGATTATTGATGATGTAGACGGCAAAACTTTGGTTTCGGCTTCTACTATAGATAAAGAAGTCCGCAGTGGAATTAAAGACGGAATGACCAAGAAAGCAAAAAGCGAAGTTGTCGGAGTAGCAATTGCAAAAAGAGCGTTAGAAGCTAATATTAAAAAAGTTGCGTTTGACAGAAACGGCTATATCTATCATGGTAGGGTTAAAGCCCTTGCTGATGCCGCTCGTCAAGGCGGATTAGAGTTTTAATTACCGGTAAGGAGAAAAATTAAGTGGCAAATTTTAAAGTATCAGATCTTGACCTTAAAGACAAACTCGTTTATGTCGGTAGAACAGCTAAGGTTGTAAAAGGCGGTAGAAGATTCAATTTCTCGGCTTTGGTAGTTGTAGGTGACGGACATGGTTACGTCGGTTACGGACTCGGTAAAGCAAGTGAAGTTGTTGATGCGGTTACCAAAGCTACTGAAGCGGCAAAGAAAAGTATCGTTAAAGTCAGGCTTTCTGATAATACTATTCCTCATGCAGTAGTTGGAAAATTCGGAGCGGCAAAAGTTCTTATCAGACCTGCCACACCGGGTACAGGTGTTATAGCTTCCGGCGGTATCCGTGCAGTTCTCGAACTTGCCGGTGTTCAGGATGTTCTTACAAAGAGTCTCGGCTCTTCAAATCCTCATAACACAGTTAAAGCGGCTGTTGCTGCTTTGTCATCACTCGAGGATGCTACAAGTGTTGCGGCACGCCGCGGGATTTCGATTGAAAAAGTATTACTCGGCTAATAATTTGATTAAGCTAACATAAGGTGAGATAAAATGGGTAAACTTAAAATTACTCAAACGAGAAGCGTGATTAAAAGAGTGCTTAAACAAAAGAGAACTATCGAAGCTCTCGGGCTCGGAAGACCGAACTACAGCAATGTACTTCCTGATAATCCGCAGACCAGAGGTATGATAGAAGTCGTTAAGCATTTGATTACATTTGAAGAAGTTTCAGAATAAAATAAGATAATAAAATGAAGCATATTGGTAATTTAACCTACGCTGAAGGTGCAAAAAAGAAGCGGAAAAGAATCGGACGCGGTCCGGGCTCAGGTCATGGCGGTACTTCGACAAGAGGTAGCAATGGACAAAAGTCACGCTCAGGCGCCAAGATATCAAGGTTTAAAGAAGGCGGTCAAATGCCTATCAACAGAAGATTACCGAAATTCGGTTTCTTCAATAGATTCAGAGTCGAGTATCAGACAGTTAATGTTTCGAGGTTACAGGAATTGATTGATAATAATTTAATCGAAAGCAATTCTGTAAACTTTGAAACGTTATACCAACTTGGCGTTATTAAGAAAAGTAATTTGCCGCTCAAAATATTGGGTAATGGCGAAATAACTGCCACTTTGAGTGTGAGCGCTCATAGTTTTTCTGAATCAGCTAAACAAAAAATTGAGTCAGCCGGAGGGACAGTAATAGTAAATGAGTAAAGTTGTACAGACAATTCAGAACATATTCAAGATTGAAGAATTAAAAGACAGAATATTATTTACACTTGGTATTCTCATAGTTGTTCGTATAGGGGCGCATATTACATTGCCGGGTGTGGATGTTAAAGCTTTAGAAATGTCAATAGCTACTCAGGACTCGAACACTCTTTTTGGATTGTTTGACTTGTTTGTAGGCGGTGCATTTTCAAACGCCGCAATTTTTGCTCTTGGTATTATGCCTTATATTACAGCGTCTATCATTTTCCAGCTTGCCGGAGTAGTTGTACCTGAAATTCAGAAAATACAAAAAGAAGGCGAAGACGGCAGAAGAAAGATAAATCAATACACAAGAATACTTACTGTTTTCATTGCTGCACTGCAGGGCTGGGGTATTACAATAAAACTTGCACATCAGACTGCCGGCGGAATACCGGTTGTTCCTGATGCAGGATTGTGGTTTACAATATCGGCTATAGCTTTGCTTTCGGCAGGTACTGTATTTATGATGTGGCTTGGCGAACAAATTACAGAACGCGGTATCGGCAACGGTATATCACTGATAATTATGATTGGTATCATTGCACGGCTTCCCGTTGCTTTGGTAAATGAATGGAACCTTGTAATGTCCGGTTCGAGATTATGGCCCGTTGAACTTATCGTAATAGCATTTCTTGTCGTGATAATTGCATCCATAGTGCTGGTCACTCAGGGGGCACGGCGAATACCTGTTCAATATGCCAAAAGACAAATCGGTAATAAAGTGTTCGGCGGAACTACACAGTATATCCCATTAAGAGTTAACACTGCAGGTGTAATGCCTATCATATTTGCACAGTCTTTAATGTTTATACCTAATACTATTGCAACATTTTTCCCGGAAAGTCCGTTCTTTAATACTATTTCCAGATTATTTGACTACCAGTCTTTCTTTTATGCTGCAGTATATTTTTTGATGATTGTTGCATTTACATATTTTTATACCGCGATAATTTTCAATCCGAAAGATATCGCCGATAATATGAAGAAGCAGGGTGGATTTATTCCCGGTATCAGACCAGGTAATAATACATCGGAATATATAGAAGCAATCCTAACAAGAATTACCCTGCCGGGTTCTATATTTCTTGGAATAGTTGCTATACTTCCAACTTTCGTAACATATTTCTTTAATGTTGATATGAACTTTGCATCCTTTTTCGGAGGCACAAGCTTATTGATTATGGTTGGTGTTGCTCTTGATACACTTCAGCAGATAGAATCACATCTATTGATGCGTCACTATGACGGATTTATGAAGAGCGGAAAGATTAGAGGAAGAGCCGGTATAGGCGGATTTTAAGTTTTAAGAAATAATTCGGTAATTTCAACGATGGCTAAACAGGATTTAATAAGAGTTGATGGAATAATAGACGAAACGTTGCCGAATACACAGTTCATCGTCAAACTGGAAAACGGGCATAAGATACTTGCACATATTTCCGGTAAAATGAGAATGAACTTTATTAAGATACTTCAGGGAGATAAGGTGACAGTTGAATTATCACCTTACGATCTGAGCAAAGGTAGAATTGTTTACAGATTTAAATAGTGAGTTAGCCATGAAAGTTCAGGCATCTGTTAAAAAAAGAAATCCAGATGATAAAATTGTCCGCAGAAAAGGGAGAGTTTACGTCATCAATAAGAAAAATCCACGTTTCAAGCAGAGACAAGGTTAATTAAAGGAGTAAAGTGTGGCTCGTATTGCCGGTATAGACTTACCAAAAAATAAACGCGGGATCATAGGACTAACCTATATCTTCGGAATTGGCAAGACTACTTCAGAGAAAGTCTTGAACCAAGCAGGAATTGAAGTATCCAAACGTGTTGGCGATTGGTCTGACGACGAAGTGTCAAGAATTCGCCAGGAACTTGATAATTATAAAACTGAAGGACAGCTTAGAAGCGAAATTCAGATGAATATCAAACGTCTTATGGATATCGGTTGTTATCGTGGCTTACGTCACAGACGCGGCTTGCCTGTTAGAGGGCAAAGGACTCGTACGAATGCACGAACTCGTAAAGGTCGCAAGAAAACAGTTGCCGGAAAGAAGAAAGCAACTAAATAATCTCTATGAGATGGTTTGTACATTAAATTTAGGTAAAATAGCGTGGCAAAAAAGAAAGTCAAAAAGAAAGTTGTTTCTGATATTCATGGTAAAGCATTTATCAGGGCTACTTTTAATAATGTGCAAGTAACGATAACCGACATGTATGGAAATACACTTTGCTGGTCATCGGCAGGCAAAAATGGTTTTAGGGGCTCTAAAAAGAATACCCCTTATGCCGCCCAGATTTCAGCTGAAAAATCAGCAAAAGAAGCTTACGATATGGGTCTGAGAAAGGTTGATGTATTGGTTAAAGGACCGGGTTCGGGCAGAGAAGCAGCAGTTCGTGCTCTCGCTCAGGCTGGGCTTGAAATTCACAGTATTGTTGACCGTACACCTATACCGCATAACGGTTGTCGTCCGCCAAAAAGAAGAAGAGTATAATTCTCGCGGCATTCATATAATTGTTCACAAAAACTAAAGATTGAAATTAATATATGAATACTCAAATGCAAATGCCCGATAGGGTAATATTAGAAGAAACATCTGCCGAATCGCATGGCAGATTCATTATGCAACCTCTGGAGCCGGGGTTTGGCGTTACTATTGGTAATGCTTTAAGAAGAATATTGCTTTCTTCAATTCCGGGTACTGCTATTATCGGTTTGAAAATAACCGATGTTCTGCACGAATTCCAGACCATTCAGGGAGTAGTTGAAGATACTTCGGAAATTATCCTTAACCTGAAAGAGATGAGAATCAAAACCTCTGACAAAAAATTGTCAAAGGTTATGCTTCAAATGAAAGGACCCGGCACATGGACAGCAAAAGATATCCAGAATGCAGCTCCCACTCTCGAAGTTATGGACCCCGATAAGCATATAGCTACTTTGTCGGATGATGCTGAGTTTGATGTTGAATTAAGACTCGGTAAAGGCAAAGGCTACGTTCCTGCTGAAGAACAGGTTATTACTGATTTCCCCGTCGGTATGCTTCCTATTGACTCGATATATACTCCTATTATGAATGTTGTATATGCAATAGAGCCGTATCGCGTTGGTCAGAGGACTGACTACGAAAGACTTGTTCTTGACGTCAAAACCGATGGTACTATTTCGGCTCAGGAAGCAGTTCATGCTGCTGCAAAAATCATGAACGACCATATTAAATACTTCATTAATTTCGAACAATACGAGGAAGAAGTTCCTGTTCAGGAAGTTGTCGAAGAAGAAGTAAAAACGGCAGAACGTAACAGACTGAGAAAAATACTTCTCACTCCGGTTGAAGAACTTGAACTCTCGGTTAGAGCTCATAACTGTCTAAAGGCTGCCAGTATCAAAACACTTTCAGAACTTGTTCAATTGCAGGAATCTGAACTGCTTAAATTCCGTAATTTCGGAAGAAAATCACTTGCTGAACTTTCAGAAGTTGTTATGATTAACGGCTTAGAATTCGGTATGAGTGTTGAACAGTATTTGAAGGATGATAAAATTGCTCCAGAAGCATTAATTGATTAATTTTGATTGTATTACTGTTGAAATAGAGTTCTAATCATGAGACACTTGGTATCAGGAAGAAAATTAAAAAGAACCAGCAGCCATAGAAAAGCACTTCTTGCAAATTTGGCTACTGAGCTCTTCAGACATAAGAGTATAAAAACAACCTTAGCTAAAGCTAAAGAACTGAGACCTTATGCGGAAAGTTTAATAACTAAAGCTAAGAATGCACTTCTTAAAGAAAGGCAGGGTTTGTTGCATGAAGGTCAAACTGTTGACGTTCACAGCCGTAGAATCGTAGGACGTCATATTCGTGTTAAAGAAGTTTTAGCAGAATTGTTTGATTCTATTGCTCCGGCTGTGGTTGAAAGAAACGGCGGATATACTAGAGTTATCAAAACAGGTATCAGACATGGTGATGCAGGAAAGACTGCTATTATAGAACTTGTTGATTTTGCTGCTCCTCAGGACGGTCTTGCCGAACTGAAGAAAAAAAGAAAGCCGGCTGCTGCTAAACCGGGTACGGAAACTTTAGCAAAGAAAACATCACCTAAACCTGCTGCTGAAACAACTGTAAAGAAAACTAAGCCGGTTGAAAAAGTTGCTCCCGTAAAGGAAGAAGCTCCTGAACCGATTGTTGAAGAAACTATTGAAGTAGCAGAAATTGAAGAAACTCCTTCAGTTGAAAATGATTTAATTGCAGAAGCAACTGAAGATTCAATTGCCGAAGTTGTTGAGCCTACTGCTGAAGAAGTGACTCCTAAAGCCGCTGATGAAGAAAATAAGGATTAATTTGTAATATTCCATTGCAGAGGCTGTCCAATTATGTCAGATTTAATTTTATGACATTAGTATTGGACAGCCTCTTGTATATTTTATGTTAATTTCAGTTAAAAATATCGTTAAATCATTCCAAATCAGAGGAGAGGACAAAACAGTCGTTCTCAATGATTTGAATCTTGAAATTGAAAGAGGACAGTTTACTGCCCTTGTAGGTCCTTCAGGTGTTGGAAAAAGTACTCTGCTGTATCTTTTAGGAACTCTTGATAAACCTGACAGCGGAGAAATTGTAATTTCAAAAGACGGTATAAATTACGAAATAACATCAATGGATGATTTCGCATTATCAAAATTGAGAAATCAAATGCTTGGATTTGTTTTTCAGTTTAATCAGCTTTTGCCGGAGTTTACAGCCCTTGAAAATGTGATGATACCTGCTTTTATTGCAGGCATGAATAAAAAAAATGCCGCTGAAAAAGCCGGATTTCTGATTGATAAAGTTAAAATGTCGCATCGTCTGAATCACAAACCGATGGAACTTTCCGGCGGTGAACAGCAGAGAATTGCTATTGCACGTGCATTGGTAAATGACCCTGAGATTATACTTGCCGACGAACCGACAGGAAATTTGGATGCTGCAAATTCTACTGCTGTATTAGACTTGCTGCAACAAATAATGGAAGAGTACAAACTTACATGTTTGGTTGCAACCCACAGCAATGATGTAGCCGGTGTGGCAGGAAGAATATGTACTATGGGATATGGTAAAATCGTTAGTGATATTACTAAATCCGGAATAGGTAAAAATTTTGCAAAATAATTGATTTTATGTTTTAAATCAAAAATTATTTTGTCAGTATAAAAAATAATGTTATTTTTGTATTTCTATATTTTGCCGCCGAATTAATATTCGGGTGACTAAAGAAATAAAATTAGGAGAAATTGTAAATGAATGTTCGCCGTGTTTATGAGTCAACTATTATAATTAATGCCGCTTTGGAAGACAACGACATTGATGCTGTTATAAATAAAATTTCCAGTTATGTCGAAAATCATGGCGGTGTCATTCTTGAGACTGATAAGTGGGGACGTAAAAGGTTAGCTTACCCAATTAACAAGAAATATAACGGCTATTACGTGCATCTGGTTTTTGAAACATTACCTGTTAATCTGCCTGCACTTGAAAGGTTTTTCGTACTCGAAGATACTGTCTTGAGGCACCTTACACTCGTTCTGCCGGAAAAATTACGTCAGCACCGCAGGGAGAAATCTCTTGCAGAAGGCAAAGAGTCAGGTACCAGTTTGATATCAGGTACTGATACTGTTGCCAAACCTGAATTTAGAGATGTTCCTCTTCAGGAAGAAAAAGTAGAATTGTAATTGTTTAATATTGCAAATACTATTTCTCTTAATCTAGAAAAAAAATAGGATAAATTAAAATGAAAGTTATACTTAGAAAAGATTTGGTCAATTTAGGTAACATGGGCGAAATCGTAAACGTCAAAGACGGTTACGGACGCAATTATCTTATACCAAGAGATTACGCTTATTATGCGTCTGAAAGTGCAGTTAAAAGATTAGAAATCGAAAAACAGCACCGTAACAAAAAATTAGCTAAAGAAAAAGTTGCCGCTGAAGTAGTTGCTGCTAACCTTTCGGAAGTACAGGTAAGTATTGCAATGAAAGTCGGTGAAGAAGGCAAACTCTACGGTTCGGTTACAAACGCGATGGTTGCACATGAGCTTTCTCTTAAGGGCTATGAAATTGACAAACGTGCAATTATTATTGATGAATCAATCAAAACTCTTGGCGTTTTTGATGCCAAAGTCAAGCTTCATCCGGATGTTGTTGCAAATATCAAAGTTTGGGTCATCAGCGAAGAAGAATAAATCTTTTTTCTGAAGATTTTAAAAATTAAAAAAGTAGAAATTATAGAAATGATTTCTACTTTTTTTGTTACCTGAAATTGTTAGTTATTCCAAATATGATTAATCATCAAAATCATCATGAAAATTCCGTAGCCAGGGGTTTTCAGTCCTCCCCTTGAGGAGGATTTAGGTGGGGTCTGTTTTAGCTAAGTGAACTATCAAATTTAAAATATAAGGCAACTATATTTAAAATACAATATTTTTATAGTTTTCGGTTAGGTACAAATTTGAATATTATAATACCATTCCAACATCATACCTGAAATCAGATAATTTGATACATGATTGAAATCAATATATAACAGTTTAATTTCCGCTTAGAACAGCTATTTTCTGAACTGCAGAATGTTTCGTTGATGATGATGTAGCCATAATGAGATAAACACCGTTTGGTGCTTTATTGCCGTTCTCATCTTTTCCGTCCCAGATTGCTTTTTTACTGTTCACAAACATTTTTCTTACCAATATTCCGGCTGGTGTGACAATCCTGATATCCGAGTAGTCTTCAAGTCCGTCAATTATGAGTTCGTTGTCCTTATCAATATTGAAAGGCTGCGGATAACATGTTATGTTGTAACTTGCTGATGGAAGTACAGATAAACTTGTAGCTTCATAAATACCCATTTTACTGCCAAAATACATTTGACCGGTATTCTCGTTATATCCAATTGATACAATTTCATTTGTTGGAAGCGGTGAATTACTGATATTTATAGTACCTACTGTATCAGAGCCATCTGGGTTAATCACCAGAATGCCGTTATTGGTGGCAAGCCATTTATTGTTTTGTGCATCAACAAGAATGTAATTAATATTTTGCTCGCCGATTAATCGGTTTAAATTTCTGATATTTATATTGGGCTGTGAGGCAATTGCACTTGACGGATTTGCTATAACTGCAAGTCCGCGGGGTGTACCAATCCACACATATCCGCTTTTATCAACTTCAATGTAATTATGTGTATTATCCGGCATATTTGAATTGTCATTTTGGGTAATCATCCGGCTGATGTCATCACTTCTGTCAGTTAGTGTACCCTTTTCGTTGAGATACATCATGCCAAGTCCCTGAGTACGGCTTCCGCCTACCCATTTTGTCCCGTAAAAATCAATTGCAAGCGAAGCAAAGTATCTTTGAATTGAATTTCGGGGATTAACAAAACCATAAGATTTATAATCTTTGTCGAATACAACAAGTGATGGTCCCGGAGATTCATTGCCAACCATAGGAACCCAGATATTACCGGAATTATCAACCCTTGGCTTTCCGCAGACAAGATAAGCGGGAGCATTCGATAAACCGATTAAGACTGAATTGGAAGTATCGAAGTGACGGAATTTATAATTAGTGCCTTCGGGCTCTACCACTAAAAGCCCGCTGCCATAACTACCAAGTATGATTCTTCCGTCACGGGAAGTTGTAATTCTATTGTAACTATTAGCTTTTATCTGAGGATATTCTTTTAAGGTGAAATTTTTCCAGGTATTACCGTCAAATTTTGCGAATCCTTTTCCATTTGGGTCCTCATCTGTTGCAACCCATAAAACTCCGTCTTTATCAACTGAAAGGTCATTTGATACATTAGACAATGGAGAATCCGGTATATAATTTGTAAATATATCATTTATAAATATACCAATTCCAATATTTCTATATTTGACAATATAACCGCTTTTATCTCCGAAATTATAAGGTCTGAAACCTTCAACAAAATCAGAATGCGGTATTTCAATTAATTTATCATCTGAGTTTAACAAGCCGAAAATATTTGAGTAAACCATGAGGCTGTCATTTACACTATAAATTGATGTGTATTTGTCCTGAGTAGATTTATATTCCCTTAATGTGTCATTAACTAATTTTGTTATAAATTTCTCAGACATTGCATAAGTAGTACCTTTAAAGATTGCTATGTCGATAATTGAGGTTTCAAATAATCCGGGATTTGAAGGATAACCAACCCAGTTTGCAGGATTAGCAAGCATATCGTTGACAGAAGCGGATGCAATTCCACCGGTTGTTGCAATCCAAATCTTCTCCCCATCCAACAAAATTCTATTGACAGGACTGTTAGTACTGAAACCTGCGAACCTTCTTGCTGTTTCAATGAATACCATTTTGCTTAAATCAATAACGGCAAGACCGAACCCGCCTGCTATAAATGCCTTATCACCGTGAAAAACAATATCGTTTATTTGCGGATTGGAAAATTTCTGATTGTAAATATCGGTTACATGAGTCCAGTTGCCATTGTTATCATATATATCAAGATAACCGTTTTTACTTCCTGCAAAAACTTTACCGCTGACAGGATGAATACGAATAGTTGTAATATCAATATCAAGCATTTGGTCAATATTCCTGAAAACGCGGTAGTCCGTACCATCAGGTTTTATTGAATATACGCCTCCTGATGATGCAGCCCAGATTCTGCAGTTAAGGTCAATATCAATTGATTGCGTCTGGACAAGGGAAGTATGGGCAACCCAATTGTCTAATCTAATCTGACTATTTAAATCAAATACTGCAACGAAAATCATACCGATAATCATTAGGGATATACGGACTCTATTCATATCTTAAAACCGAAAAATTGTTCAACAAAGAAGTATCTGACTAATTCTATAAGAATCTCCCTGAAATTACATAGCTTTAAGAAGTGATGCCATTTCGATTGCAGACATGGCAGCTTCAAATCCTTTGTTTCCCGATTTTGAACCGGCGCGTTCAATTGATTGTTCGATAGTATCGGTTGTCAAAACACCAAAAATACAAGGTACTCCGGTGTCGAGGTTAACTTTTGCTATCCCTTTTGATACTTCCGCTGCAATATAGTCGAAATGCGGTGTAGAGCCTCTTATAACGGCACCTAACGCAATTACCGCATCATACTTCATGGTTTCTGCGAATTTTTTTACCACTAATGGAATTTCATAAGCTCCCGGGCAGTAAGCTATAGTTATTCTTGATTCATCGGCGCGGTTACGTCTGAATGCATCCAATGCTCCGTCCAAAAGTTTACTGACAATAAACTGGTTCCACCTCGAAACTACAATCGCAAAAGACTTATCCTGTGCATCAAAAATGCCTTCTATTATTCTTGCCATAAATTCTTTTCCTTTAAACTTTTTATTTCCAATTTTTTAGCTTATTTTTAATATTCTGAAAAGTTATTTTTTAAAATAAGTTTTTTATTTTTAAATTTTCGTTATATTATTTTTACTTAGTCGAATTAACTATTGTTTTAACTTATATGGATTTTTTATGATTAAATATTTTGTTTCGATGATTGCAATGGTAGTTTTGGTTAGTTCCTGCAATGCAGATACTAAAAATGCTCAGGGTACTTCTGCAAAGGATGTCAAACTAACTACTACTATGGATTCCGTTTCCTATATTCTTGGTGTTAATCTCGGTACTCAATTAAGCCAGGACAGCCTGAAACCGGTTGTTGATGCTATCGCTGCCGGTGTGCAGGATGCAATTGACGGTAAAATTAAACTGGATGAAGCTACCAGAAATACCGTAATTCAAGCTTTTGTGGCGGAATTACAGAAAAAACAATTGGCAAAACAACAAGTCGAGGAGGCTAAAATGAAAGAATCTGCACCTAAAAATCTTGCAGACGGTCAAAAATATTTGGATGAAAATAAGTCAAAGACCGGTGTAAAAGTTACAGCATCAGGTTTGCAGTACAAAATTATCAATCCCGGTTCTGCTAAAAAGCCGAAACCAACCGATGAAGTAACTGTTCACTACAAAGGAACATTAATTGACGGTAAAGTATTCGACAGCAGTATCGAACGCGGTCAGCCTGCCACTTTCCCGTTAAACGGAGTTATCCCGGGCTGGACTGAAGGTTTGCAGTTAATCGGTGAAGGCGGAAAAATGATTTTATACATCCCTACCGGTTTAGCTTATGGAGAAAAAGGCATGGGAGCTACTATTCCGCCAAATTCTGCACTTGTTTTCGAAGTTGAATTAGTTAAAATCGGCAAGTAATTAGCGAGCCTTTTTTTCTGATGATTTTATGAGCCTGCATAAATATTATGCAGGCTTTTTTTTTGTGCTGTAACTCGTAAAAAAAAGCCCTTCCGTTATTGCAGAAGGGCTTTTTTTAAAATGTAATAATTCATTTCGGAAATTATTTCTTATCGTCGTCAACAACAGTATATTCAGCTTCTTCGACCGGTTCTTCTTTTTTGGCTTCCTGCTGACCTGCACCCGGATTTGGATTGCTTCCGGCATCTGCATTTTGATACATTCTTGTCGAAGCATCGCTCCAGATTTTATTGAGTTCATCCATAGCCGGACGTACATCGCCTGCATCGGATTTGAGTGCTGCTGCGAGTTTATCTTTAGCGGCATTGATTTTCTCTTTATCTTCCGGAGTCAGTTTATCGCCAAGTTCACCAAGTTGTTTTTCAGTAGAATAGACCAAAGCATCTGCCTGATTGCGAATGTCAATTTCTTCACGGCGTTTTTTATCTTCTTCTGAGTGAGACTGGGCTTCATTTTTCATTTTTTCGATTTCTTCTTTGGAAATTCCGCTTGAAGCCTCAATTCTGATATTTTGCTCTTTTCCGCTGGCTTTATCTTTAGCAGCAACACCTAATATACCGTTAGCATCAATATCAAATGTCACTTCAACCTGTGGAACTCCACGCGGAGCCGGCGGAATGCCGTCAAGATGGAATCTGCCGAGTGAACGGTTATCACGAGCCATCGGACGCTCGCCCTGAAGTACATGAACCTCAACGCTGGTTTGGCTGTCAGTTGCAGTTGAAAAGATTTCGCTTTTGCGTGTTGGTATTGTAGTATTTGCCTGAATCATAGGAGTCATAACTCCGCCCAATGTTTCAATACCAAGAGTAAGAGGGGTAATATCAAGCAATAATATGTCCTGAACATCACCGGATAATACACCGCCCTGAATTGCTGCACCGATAGCAACCACTTCATCGGGATTTACGCCGCGTGAAGGCTCTTTACCGAAGAAATTCTTAACTAAGTCCTGAATTTTTGGAATACGGGTAGAACCTCCGACTAAAATTACTTCATCAATTTGAGAAGGAGTCATTTTAGCATCTTTCATTGCCATTTCGCAGGGTTGAAGTGTTTTTTCGAATAAATCGGCACAAAGATTCTCAAATTTTGCACGTGTGATGTTAATGTTAAAGTGCTTTGGACCATCCTGAGTTGCAGTGATAAAAGGCAGGCTGACATCAGTCTGCAGCATCTGCGAAAGCTCCATTTTAGCCTTTTCGGCAGCTTCTCTTAACCTTTGGAGTGCCATTGCATCCTTACGCAGGTCAATACTTTCCTGACGTTTGAATTCATCGGCAAGGAAGTCAATCAATTTCTGGTCGAAGTTGTCACCGCCGAGATGTGTATCGCCGTTAGTTGACTTTACTTCAAAAACACCGTCGCCGATTTCGAGAATTGAAACGTCAAAAGTACCTCCGCCAAGGTCATATACGACAACAGTCATATTTTTGCCTTTTTTATCAAGACCGTAAGCAAGTGCTGCAGCAGTCGGCTCGTTGATAATACGTTTGACAGTCAATCCCGCGATTTCGCCGGCATCTTTTGTTGCCTGTCGCTGAGCATCATTAAAGTAAGCAGGCACAGTAATTACAGCTTCTGTAATTTTCTGACCGAGATAATCTTCTGCGGTTTGTTTCATTTTCTGAAGAATCATTGCCGATACTTCAGGAGCAGAATATTTCTTTCCGTCAATATCCACACGTATAGTGTTGCCGTCATCACTCGGTACAACTTTGAAAGGAACCATTTTGGCTTCTTCAGTTGCTTCATTCAGACGTCTGCCCATAAATCTTTTAATTGAATAAACTGTATTATGAGGATTAGTAACTGCCTGACGTTTTGCAGCCTGACCGACTAATCTTTCACCGTTTTTTGTAAAACCAACCATCGAAGGTGTAGTGCGGGCGCCCTCGCTGTTTGCGATAACTGTAGGGCTCGAACCCTCCATAACAGCTACGCATGAGTTGGTAGTTCCCAAGTCAATTCCAATTATTTTACCCATTTTTAAAAACTCCATTTTTAATATAAAAAATCATAATATTTATTGTCATTTTGTCATATTCCGACATTTTGTCCTGATATTTTTCGCAAATGCGACATTATGTCGCAGATTTGCTTTAATTCAAGAACTATATGATATATTACACAATGCGTGCCAAAATTATATTTTTGCAATCTAAAAAAAATTAGAGACTTTTTTGAAGTTGATGTGTCATTATAAATAGATGACTATGCAAATTATAAAAAAGAGATTTAGTTATGAAAAAACTTATACTGATTTTATTATTGATGCCGCTTATAATCTTTTGTCAGGATGATATCCCGGAATGGGAGAAAATTGATTACGATAGCTTTTCAAGTTTTTCAGAAGTGAAAATTGTATCAAATCATAGAAATGAATTATTCGGCATACTACCAACCGGTGTTTTCAAATCAACAAATCAGGGAGATAATTGGAATCGTTTGAATATGCCCGATTTTATCGTATATGATCAGATTTTTATAAATAAAAATATAATTGCAGCTTATGGATTTTCTTATTCAGATTATAAACAATTCGAAGGTAATCTTGTAATATCTAAAGATAATGGAAATAGTTGGAAAACTTATCCTTTCATTTATGGTATTGAAGAGGATTCGCTATATCAATATTGGAATCAATCAATTTTAACAATAGATGATTTTGGTAATTTTTGGGGAAGATATCATGAACAAGTAGATGATTCAATAGGTCTTTATACTTATATAAATAAACTATTTGTTTTTAATATAGAATTAGATGAGAAAATACAGAAATTTGAAATTAATGGCAGATATGAATTTCAAAACATGATAATTGAAGATTCGACAATTTTTGCCTGTTATACTATTTATACTGATTTCGATCATCTTTTATATATAATCCATTCTTCAAATTTAGGCCAGTCATGGGATACATTACAATCTGATGACAAAGGAACTCCTTATTTTGAAATGAATACTAGGAAAAAATATCGTGGGGGAACTATAGTTTATTCTGACGGTAAATTATATTTGGAATTAGATGATGCAGATATGATAATAAATATTAAAAATAGAACTTATGAATACATAACTTATGAAGGGCATAGAGACCCTTATAAGATAATAAAAATAAATGATGCCAAATTTTACTCTCTTATTCGTGATGATGGAAATTTTAATTTTCTAATCCGGCGTTCAAGAGACACTATGAAAACCTGGGAGAATATTACATTTAATTTATATGATATTGCAGATATTATTTCTTCCACTAGTATTTCAATAGACAGTAATGACAATGTGTATTTAGGTGGAATTTACAGACTTTTGAGCGGTGATTCAATCTGGACTTATGTTAATAATACAAATCTTCAGTATTTGGAAAGCGCTTATCTTCAGGTGAATACAAAATCTGAGATTTTAGCTTTTCCTTTATCATATCCATCTTTATTGTATTACAAAAATAATGAATGGCTGACACCGAATTGGAATATTTGCGGAATAAGGATTCCTGAAAGTGACATTAGATTTTTACCAAACGATAATATCCTCGTATATTCAAGCTGCGGATTAATAAATACGAAATATCCATTTGATGAGTATTCATATTATATATCAAATGATTCGTTAATCATATCTGACGTTTGGAATTGGTTTGATTATCAACAGGATAAATATATTGGTACCGGTTATGTACTGAGAAATAATGATGAAAAAATAGAATATTATGCTTTTTCCCGTAATAATTGCGAAACCTGGGAAATATTAAATAATTTCACAAGACCAGAAGGACCCTCAAACTTAATTATCAATAAAAATGAAGAATTTATACTTTTTGGTGATTCTGCCCGCATTTATATATCAACTGATAAAGGTACAACCTGGAAAATTGTGCACGATGAATCTTCAAAAACAACTGATTATGATAAAATATATTGGCCCGGTGCTCATTCAGCCGCTTATTCATTTAATCAGCTTACAGGAGTCGGATATGTGATTTATTATAATCCATCATCGCTGTTAATAACTCGTGACAATGGTCAGACATGGTCTTCTTATGATACTTGGGATGAACCTTTGGAACCAAATATAGATTTGTTATTTTATTCACATTATTATAGTAAATCTCCTTTTAGTATTTATAGCCCGGGTCTTATTCCTGATAACACTACAGGTTACTTTTATGCTGCTACCTTTGGCGGGGTTTACCGCTCGACTGATTCATTACGTTCGTTTCACTGTATAAGCAAAGGACAAGTAGAGCCGTCTGTTATTACATCATTATTTTTAGGTTATGACGGCAGGTTATATGCAGTGAATTACAATGGCTTCTGGCGAACTAAAAATAAAGTAACAAGTGTTGAAAATGACACTAAACCGGATTTCAGTAATTCAGATATATTTATATATCCTAATCCGGCAGATGATTTCATCACAATCCAAACTTCGGAAGTTTTGAAAACTTCGGAAGGTTATAGAGTTCAGATATTTGATATACTTGGGATTGAAGTAATGTCTGAATCAATTCATCCGCTGACTCAAAGTCATCGGATGAACATAGAGGGATTACCCGCAGGTGTGTATTTTATTAAAATTGGCAATAAAGCAGCGAAGTTTGTAAAGATGTGATGCCTAATCAATTAAATAGATATCACCTAAAAATCTAAAGTAATTCAAAAGTAAGAAAAAAAAAAGAGTTATTCACCCCGAAAACATAATATTTCGGGTTCCGGGACATTTTTCCCCTGAGTTATAACAAAACCCACTTTCAAAACGCCCTCAAATTGGCTGTATATTTGATTTAACCCATAGTATTACATTTCAGCTCAAAGCCTCCCTGAAATATTTTCCATTTTTAAAAGTAAATTCTGTTTATCAGCGAAACACAATATCGTCCACTCCTTTTTCAATTCTACGCCACCAGTCTTTGTAATGATATGCATCATACATTTTCAAATTTACCTGTCTTGCCGTTTTTGAAATCTTTCCTGCAAGCAGTACAAACCAATATCTGAATGTTGCAGGTTCCTGTCGGGCAGCTTTTAAATCGGTTAAAAATCGCATCCAGACTGTAATGTTATATGCCAGTATGCTTGCCTGCCATAATGCTTCATTAGCCCAGAAATCCTGAGTAAGCATACTGCCTGCAAACATTTGTTTCTTGACCGCTTCTATCCAGTTCTCACTGGTACCCCTGTCGCCGTACAAATAATGTATCGCAAGTGGGTCGGCATCAATATTGGTGACATAACAAAACATTTCATATCCCTGTTTGGGCAACAGTTCACCGGGTTCATGCTTTTCTTTCAGGATTCTTACCGCTACAAATTTTCTCGTTTGTTTCCAACCTGCACATTTGTATTCAAATTTCGTCATTTCATAATTTTGCTTGCCGGGTATAGGTTCCCATGATTGACTTAACAGAACCGACTGAAGATTTTTCAATTTGACCTTAATCAAATACTTTACACCCGGATATGATTCAATGGTACTCAGTAAAGTGCCGTCAAAAAATCCGCTGTCGGCTCTGACTAATATATCTTTGATGCCTGAGGGCAGTAAACTGAATGCCTGCTTTATAAATTCCGACGAATTATTGGCTGTATAGGCATCCCCGGGACGTAACCAACTCAGTAAACATTCCTTTGTACTGTTTAAAAATACTAATAACGGGTGATAACTTGATGCTCCTTTTTTATGGGGATTAAAACCACGGCTGACGCCCTCCTGATTGCCGTAAGTCGTTTTTACTGTCGAGTCCATATCAAGGATATCTGCGTCTGTACCTAATTGCTTGTGTACTTTTGATGACATTTGACCAATGTGCTCTATCAGATTATTTGTATGATGAAAAGAAAAACGCTTTATCCGGTTAGCTATCGTATCTTCATCTATATGACCGGATAATCCGAATAATTCCTGTATCAATGCGTCGCGGCTGAAACTTTCCATTTTCGATATACGGTTCATTCCGGCTATAAGACCCAACACTATGATACCATAAATAGATTGGGTGCTGTATTTGATATTCCTGCCTAATGGAAGGTTAACGGCTCCGAGCTTATCAAAGAAACCAAGTTTATGCATGAATTTAAAGACAGGAAGTAAGCCGGAATAGTTGGTCAATCTTTGGGCTGTAAAACTTGTTTTGATTTTAACAGTTTTTTTATTATTTTTGACATTCATCATTTGGGTGAAGTTAAATTGTTGAAAAAATATTTGTTAAGTCTATATCTATCAACGATTTGCTTCACCCTTTATTGTAAATGCTTTAGATTTTTAGGTATCATTTTATTTGAATAATTCCCCCTGAAATACGTCTAAAAAATAAAGATTAATTATTGAGGAATTGAAATGAATTTCAACATAGTTTTGGAAAAAGCTGAAGAAGGCGGATATAATGTAATTGTTCCGGCTCTTGATGGATGTTTTACTCAGGGAGAAACAGAGGTAGAAGCTTTAGAAAATGCAAAAGAAGCAATCTTGTGTTATCTTGAAGGGCTTGAGAAATTAAATCAGATTTATTCAAAGCCCGAATATAAAATTTATGAGTTGGAACTTGCGTTATGAGCAAGACATTTTCGGGTAATGATTTTAAAAATGAACATGACAATTGTACATCTTAAAAAGCTAATTTGATTTTATTTAATCATTCTTTACAATCTCACCAGTTCCCCTTTATCATTAATTCCGGAATTTATAAAACTCTTTTGATTGTAATACCGCTCTTTCATTTCGTCTTTCAGCATTGATAAATCAACAACAATCAACCCGTCAATGGCATTATTGAAATTTACATCAACGCACCATGAAACAAATTTCGAGCCGCCGTATTCTGTCAGGTCGGTATATCTGCGATAAAGTACGGGGATACTGTAACCCATATTTTTCAGAGCAGATTTTAAATTTCGCAGGTCGCTTAAATAATCTTTTCCAACCAGAATTTCATCAACTTCGTTTAATGTTTTTCTGCTTGAGTTATACTCCAAACAAGGAACTACAAGCGATGTATCGCCTTCATACCATTTTGTATAATAGCTGATAATCAAGGCTTTGGCAAGCTCGGGATATGAATCGCTTATCGAAACTGCTCCCCAAAGATATTTGATGTGCAGATTCTTGGATAAATATGCACCTATACCCTGCCAGATATAATCAAGAGCATTGCTCCGCCAGTATTTCTGCTGAATAAAGCTCCTGCCGACTTCGAGGGAACTATCCAATATCTGAAGAAATTCTGCTGATAATTTGAACTGTGAGGAGTTATACAAACCCTTCGGACCGTATTTCCCGACAATATCTTTAGTTATTCCCAGCCTGTACGAACCGACTATCTCAAGTTCATCATCATCCCAAAGTACAATATGTTTATAATACAGGTCGTAGATGTCCATATCGAATGTTTTTCCGGTACCTTCACCAACTTTTCGGAATGTGAGTTCTCTTAACCGTGCAATTTCTTTAAGTATGTTTGGAGCCGAGTCATATTCAGCTAAATAAATCTTCATTCCGTCAACTGTGTTACCCAAAAGCTGGGATTTATGCAAATCCTGCTTTAAAATCTTTTTATCAATCGGATGAATAATTGTTTTTTCTGTACTGAAAATGCCTGTCTTATCATTGCCAATTTTGCAAATATGCTGATTCAGAAGTTTAGTTTGCAGCTTAACTTTCAAATGCTGGTTCTTAAATGTACTGCCCGGAATAACGTCGCCGATTTTAATTCTGATACTTGAATTTCTCTTTCGGAATAATTCCTGCGGCAGCATAAACATTCCAATGTTATTATTTATCAGCGACCCAAGATAAAAAGCCAGTGAATTTCTTCCCTCAATAAAAACAGGTAAAATCGGAACCTGAAGTTTGCTGCTGAATCTTATGGCTCCGTTCTTCCATTTCAAATCACGGATACCTGATGCAGTCAGCCTCGAAACCTTTCCGGCAGGAAAAATTATAATAGCCTGTTCGTCATTCAGTGCATCTTCAATATTTTGAATCTGCTTCTTTTGCTTGGTATGTGAATATACATCAAGCGGCAGAAAAAGCTCAGACAGATTATACAGATTCTGAAGCACATCATTAGCTACAACCTTAACATCCCTGCGAACTTCGCTGATTGCTTTCAAAAGAGCCAGACCGTCCAATCCGCCCAAAGGATGATTCGATACTATGATAAGTCTGCCTTCGGAAGGTATTTTCAGTTTATCTTTGGAAGACATAATATAGGAGAAATTGAGATGCCCGAAAACTGACTCTATAAAATCAAATCCAAACATTTCACCTGTTTTCTCAAGAAATTCATTAATTTCATTGATTTTAAGAAATCTGCGAAAAAAATCAACTGTAAAATTACCGACAATGTCAGGATATTTATGAAACAAACCCGGAGCTTTTGTTTCGAGAATATTTCTGACGTCTATTTTTTCCATATATCCGCTTTTAAAAACAAGTTAATCTTAAAAAATCATTCAACAGCCTTTTTCACTATTACAAAAATATGTATAAATACTTTATTATCAAAGAATTATAAAGTTAATTCTGTGTTAGGTATGTTAGTTTTCGGCTAATAATATGTTAATCTGAATATCCTTAGTCTGTGTATCAGTTATGATATTTGAAAATTCAGGATAATGAAAAAATTCTTATTTCTTATCAAACTTTTTCTTTAAATATTCGGCTGCAAGTTGTGGGACAAATTCGCTTGTATCACGCCCGTAACTTGCCATTTCCCGGATTATACTTGAGTTTAGATAGGTATAATTCTCGTGTGGAGTCAAAAACACTGTATAGACATTTGGGGATATTTTTCGATTCATCAATGCAATCTGAAATTCATACTCAAAGTCTGAAACAGCTCTTATTCCGCGTACCATGGCAATGGCATTCATTTTCTCAGCAATCTCAACTGTTAATCCATGATGAACCAAAACCTCAACATTGTCAATATGAACAAGTGCAGACTTAATCATATCAAGTCTCTCATCTTCATTAAAAAGAGTGACTTTCTTTGAATTGACAGCAATTACAACATAAACTTTATCAAACATTTCGCACGCCCTCTCAATTACATCTACGTGACCGTTGGTTATCGGGTCGAATGTTCCGGCATAAACTGCTATTCTTTCCATGAAAATTTATTCCAACTTTGTTAATATTAAATAACAACAGACTTTGCACAAATTATTATATCTATACAGTAATTAGATACAATGTTAGAAAACGTATATTAGAAACGGTTTATTATATTTATGTGAAGTATAGCCGGAATATTCAGAATAGTCTATTGAAGAATCAATGAAGCAATTTTAAAAAAATAATTGGAAATTTAATGACAGCGAAATTATTATTTATATTTGTAATCCACGGTAAATAAGGTTTGAGACTGAACAAATTAGTATTGATAAATGAATAATGATATAAGGAAAATTATAATAATTGTTATATTATTTCTTCTAAGCAATGTGAATATAAATAATTACAATAGCAACAAATTATTTGGAGAAGTTTAATGAGACAAGTACTTATTTATCCCGGCGAGGATGGTTTTTGGGTAGCCGAATGTCCTTCATTACATGGTTGTATATCACAGGGAGCCACAAAACATGAAGCATTAGTCAATATCCGGGAAGCGATAGAATTGTATATTGAAGTTCTTGAAGATGATGGTTATCCGATTCCTGAAGAAAAATTCGATTCAATGTTGGTTTGTGTATGAGTGGGATTCCTGTTATTTCAGGTCTTGATTGCGTAAGAGCTTTGAATAAAATAGGATTTAATTTTATTAGACAAAAAGGCAGTCATATTATAGTTAGACGAGACAATCCTTTCTCTCAAATTACAGTACCGGAGCATAAAGTCTTAGATCGTGGAACATTAAGAAGTATTATTAAGCAAAGTGGTTTATCGGTAGATGAATTCAAAAATCTTTTATAATCAAACTAATTTTCAGATTTAATTAAATTTACACAAACCGATTCCTTCATTTGTTCAAAACTAAATATTTTTGATTTTCAGTACTTATGAGAAAAAGCCGGATTTTTCTCTTGAACAGGGTAATCATCATTTAAATTACACAGTTACAATCATTCAGTTCAAAATCAACAGTTAAAAAGAAAATAATAATTCCTTATAATTCAATTAAATGTTAAAATTAATTGGATATTAAACGTAGAACTGTTAATTTTGTACTTTGAATTATTTTGCATTGAAAAAAAGAATAATATTTAGCTTAAATAATTAGGAGTATTCTGACGAATGGGAACTTTGCAACAGATCAGGAGAGTTTCACCTTACGTTTTTGGGATTTTTGCCGTGCTTTTGGTGGCATTTTTTACGATTGGCGATCCAACAGTTATAGAAGGTTTACGTGGAGTGGCGGGCAGCCCGACTTCGCAGGTTTTGGGAGAAATAAACGGAGACGAGATTTTGTATGTCGATTACGAAACCCGTGTACGTGAAGAAATTGAGAATATGAAGCGTCAGCAGCAGGGTAAGGAAGTTGTGGACGACCCGGCTCTCAGACAAAGAGTTTGGGACCAGATGGTTGATGAAATCCTGATGAAACAGCAAATGGAAAAACTTGGTATCAGGATTACTGATGAGCAGGTTAAGGAACAAATGCTTGATAATCCGCCTGAATATCTTTCGAAAATGTTCATGGATTCAGCCGGTAATTTTATGCGTGATGTTTATCTTGAGCTTATTACACGTCCGGAAAGTTATGTTAACTACATGGGTGCAGACCCGTCAAAAATTCCTGTTGAAGAACGTGAAGCAGGTGTAAATAATTTCAGAAAAGATTTGATGAATATTGAGAAGTATCTGCGTGATAATCTTGCACGTCAGGAACTTCAGAGTACTGTCAGCGCAGGTGCTGCATTCATATCCCCTGAATTTGCAAAACTTAAATATAAAGAAGAAAACAGTTCTGCCGATGTTAAGTTCATAGCTGTTACTCCTAAGGACATGCCGCAGGATGCTATGCAAATCAAAAAAGAAGAAATCAAAAAGTTTTATAGTGAAAATAAAGAACTGTTCAAGCAAAAATTACAACGCCGTTTCAAATATGTTTCGATGCCTATGGTTCCTTCTGCCGATGATTCATCAAAATATCTTCGCAGAGTAACAAGTATTCTGGACGATTTGCAGTTGGTAGATAATGATGAAGCCCGCGACAGTATTTTCGATATTAAACTTAGTGAATACGGCGGTATTAACAACGATTATATGATGGTTCAGGATATAGAACCTACAGTTTATTCATATCTTGCAATTCTTGGACCTCAGAAAATTGCAGGTCCTATCCAGAGAGCAGACGGTACATATTTTTACCGTGTTGACGACAGACGTATGGGTGAAAGTGAAATGGTAAAGGCAAGTCATATTCTGATTCGTACCGGTGATGGTATTAATTCTGACAGTGCCAAAACAGAAATCGAGAAAATTTTAAGAAAAGCCAAAGTTGATAAAGAACCTTTTGCAATCCTTGCAACTACACATTCTCAGGATCCGGGCTCTGCTTCAAAGGGCGGTGACTTAGGTTATTTCAAGAAAGGTATGATGGTTCCGGAATTTGACAGTGCTGTCTTCAATGCTAAAGTCGGCGATATTGTCGGACCTGTCAAAACTCAGTTCGGTTATCATATTATTTTTGTTGAAGATAAACGCAGCGAAGATATCAAATACAGCGAAATTAAGCTCTCGCCGATAATGAGTACTGCAAGTAAAACAAAACTTTTCCGCGATGCCGTCTCCATTCAGAAACAGGTTCAGGAAGGCACTTCATTCGACACTGTTGTAACCAGACTCGGACTAACACCACTGACTTCACCATTCTTTGAAAAGGGCAAGGCGGTACTTGGTTCGCATTATATTGTTGATATAGCTTTCAGATTAAATGAAGGTGATATAATTGAACCGATAGAACTTGAAAGATATGGTGTTGTTGTCGGAGTGGTTAGTGATGCTAAGGAAGCAGGATTCAAATCTTTGGATGATGCAAGAGAAGAAATATCTCAGAGACTCGGCAAAATTAAACTTCTCAAAATGGCTGAAGAGAAAGCGAAAAGCATTTACCAAAAAATTGCTAATGCCGGAACTTTGGAAAATGCTGCTGCACAATTCCCTGAAATTGCCGCTATGATTCAGGACTTACCTGCATTTAAGCCTTCACCTTCTATACCCAGTATCGGAAGTGATGCAGCATTCTCACCAAAAGTATTTATGCTGCCTGAAAACAGAATAAATGAACCTTTCCGAGGTGAGAGCGGCTGTTATATAGTTGAAGTAAAAAATCGCACAATGCCGCCTGAAGATAAAATAAAACAGGAATTATCAGCTTACAGCCTTCAATTAAACCAGCAGGCAAAAGGAAGCGCATTTTATCAATGGTTCCAGAATGTAAAAGAGAAATCAAAAATCGAAGACAGAAGAAGCTTCTTCTACAAAGAATATTAATATTACGATGACTTCTTAAAAAGGGGCTGTTCAAGCCCCTTTTTTGTTGAAGATGTTTCAAATAAATTAAATAACTTTTCGTTAAACTATATTTATAAAACTATTAAATTTATGCAAAGAAAAAATTCCTACAATTACGATGAACTTATTTTAGCCGGCACCGGTGAACTCTTTGGCAATGATTACGGGAAACTCCCCCTGCCAAATATGCTTATGATGGACAGAATTACAAACATCAGTCATACCGGCGGCTTGTTCGGAAAGGGTGAAGTAATTGCCGAACTCGACATCAAACCCGACCTCTGGTTTTTTGGATGTCATTTCAAAGATGATGCTGTTATGCCGGGTTCTCTGGGATTAGATGCACTTCTGCAGCTTACGGGTTTCTTTCTGGTCTGGGCTGATTACAAAGGTAAAGGCAGAGCACTGGGTTGTGAAAAAGTTAAGTTTTTTGGTCAGGTGCTGCCTACCAGTCATAAGGTTACCTATATTGTTGACATCAAAAGAATAATTAATCTTAAACTCACAATGATTATTGCAGACGGAAGGGTTTTGGTTGACGACAAGGAAATATACACCTGCGAAAATATGCGTGTAGGTTTATTTGCAAATAATGGAATTGACCTGTCATAATCTAATCAATCATGCGCGAGGATGAAATGTCCTGTGAACTTCTTTAATGAAGTCTCTGTCAATATGTGTATATATTTGAGTAGTCGAAATATCGGAATGTCCTAACATTTCCTGTACAATCCTCAGGTCGGCTCCGCCTTCGAGAAGATGTGTAGCAAAGGAATGCCGGAGCATGTGGGGATGAACGTGTGTTTCCAAACCTGACTGCCGGGCGTACTTATCCAAAATTTTCCAAAATCCCATCCGCGAGAGTGGTTTACCTCTCTGATTCAAAAACAGTACGTCATCCGTATCATGACCTTTCATCATAAGAATTCTGACACTCTTTTTGTAAATATCTATCCAATGCAATGCTGTCGAACCTATTGGTACTATTCTTTCCTTGTTACCTTTACCGAAAACTCTTACTATTTCAATTTCTTCAAGGATGTCTCTTTGTTTGAGTGTAATCAGTTCAGTCACACGCAATCCGCATGCATACATTGTCTCGAGCATTGCCTTGTCACGGATTCCCGCAGGAAGTGATATATCAGGCTGGTCAAGAATTTGTTCCACCTGATTATAGTTTAAAGTTTCAGGTAATTTCCTACCTGATTTCGGAATTTCAACGATATCTGCAGGATTGTTACTGCTCTTGCCGGTAGCCAAAAGAAACTGATGAAAACCCCTGATTGAAGACAGATATCTTGTCCGGCTTGAACTGCCGATTCCAAAATTTGAAAGATGTTCCAAAAACGCTGAAATATCATCGCTTCTAACTTCTCTATGGGATTGACAGGCTATTGAATCCAAATACTCAGAATACACTTTCAAATCATGAAGGTACGAATTGAAAGTATTTTCTGACAAACCTTTTTCGAGTGAAATGAAATTCAAATAGTTGTTCAAATCTTTTGAAAAGCCTGCCGTTAAAGATTTCAATATATCCTTAAGCTTATTTTTCAAACGTTTCCGCTTTCCTGTTTTGGAATTTCCTTATAACTTACTCTCTTATGCGACATCCCGATAATATTTTTTGCTAATGCTTTTTTGATTTTCGATAAATCGTCCAAGGTAATTTCACACTGGTCAAACTGACCGTCAGTTACTCTGTCGTGTATGTTTTTTTCAATAATTTCTTCAATTTCTTCAGTTGTTTTGGCTTCCAATCTGGAAATAGCTTCAGCAAAATCGCAAATCATTAGTATTGCAGTTTCTTTTGTCTGAGGCTTTGGACCCGGATATCTGAAATCACTTTCTTTCACAATTTCGTTGTTTTCAGCTAATTCCAATGCTTTAGCATAGAAATGCTTTACAAGTGTTGTACCATGGTGCATTGGTATAAAATCAATAATCCTTTGCGGTAGTTTGTATTCATGGGCAAGTCTTACACCTTCCTGAATATGGTCAATAATTATCCTTGCACTTTTTTTTGCACTAATAACATCATGTTTATTATCCATTCTAATCTGATTTTCTGTAAAATATTCTGATTTTGCCATTTTACCTAAATCATGATAATAGGCACCTACTTTAGCCAGCAGAGGATTGGCTCCTATCTCGCGGGCGCATCTCTCTGCAAGCATAGAGACAGAAAGCGTATGCTGATAAGTTCCGGGAGCTTTGTCCGATAACATTCTCAAAAGCGGATGGTCTAAATTATCATATTCTTTTATTCTTAAATCAGTAGAAATATTTGAGAATCTCTCTATCACAAAAAGTAATCCAAATGTAACAAGAGGAGCCATTAGGGAATTAATGAACCCTAATATTATACCTGAAAGAATCTCACCGGATTCCATCGAGCGCTCAGCTGCAAAAATCAGAATAGTTATGACAAAACCAATGAAAATATAAAAGATTGACTTATACATTTGAGTACGGCTTTGAATATCTTTTACCGTATAACCTGCAAGTATCCCTGTAAAAATCATAATAGTACCGGTTACATAATCATTTCCCCGCACTCCGGCAAGCAGCAGAGCCATAGTAATTGTTGTATAAAATGCTGTCCTTGAATCAAAAACAATTGCAATAAGCATAGAAAATGCAGGTATGACAATCAATAGTTCAATTGGGTATTGCGAATGTAAATGATTTGTAAGCCATGCCAAACCCGAAGTCACAACCAGAACACCCATCAAAATACTAAGCTGCGTGTTGTCCGCAAAAATGCGTTTTCGGATTATCAGGAGATATAAAAGAAGTATTGATACTATAATTGCACCATGCCCCATACCGCCGATGTAATAAAGGATATTGAAACCAGTATCGCCGGTCATATAGTTTGAGCTTAGATATGAATTGATTTTCAGAATATTCTCAGGGGTTAGTTGCTCGCCATTTCTGACTATTACTTCACCCTTTCTTATGTAACCGGATGTTCTCGGTACACTAAGCATTTTTAATTCAATTGACTTATCTGTCAATTCTTTGCTGAAGGTAAGGTTGGGAGTATTTAATCTGCCGATTATTTCTAAAACAAGCGGCTGGGACAAAGGTGTAATACCGGAGGCAATCAACTTTTCAGCATTAATCAGAAATAAATTTTTATCCGTTAGATTTGAAACAGGAATAATTGTAAATTCATTTGCTGCAGTTTTTACTAATATTTCCTTAGTAGCCATCCTTTCGATTGAAATATTAATGAATCCGCCGGAATAGGCATTTTTAATATGCCGCGACACTAATTTTTGTATTTTCTTCAATTCTGCATCTTTCTGTTCTTTGCCAAGACTGAGCAATGGTTTGATTGTTTTTTCGGAAAATGAAAAATCCGGTGATTCATTCAGATTCTTATCAAATTCAGTTAAAACAAGTATGTAGTTGTCTAATTTATTAATCATTGATTCTTCAATGTTTTCGTCATACAAAAACACAGGAAGTGCAGATTCGGCAGCATTGCGTCTTTCGTCCAGATATTCGTTTTGTGATTTGTAAATTGGAAATGAGTACTCTGCAATCAAAGGTGCTGATTCCCAAAGATTGCCCGGAACAATGCGGTAATCCGGTGTATCGTAAGGCTTATTGTCAAGATTTAATACAAAGAAAATTCCGATTAATAAAACTGAAGTGACAATAATAAATAACTTCATAGGGGTAGAAGAATTATCCACTACCAAATCAGGCTGGTCTTCGATAGTTATTCGTTTTGCAAATTTGCTGAACAAAGTTTTATTCGGTTTCGACATTATTAATCCGATTATTTGTTTATTACTCAAAACTTAAGTAATTTTGAATAATATTAAAAATACATAATATATTCATTTTGACAATTATTAAACAATAAAATTTTATGGAATGTTTATTTATTTCAAATTTACAGGAAAATACTTCCGAATTTGTTCTTACAGAATCAGAATCCAAACATACTAAGTCATTAAGACTTGGTATAGATGACGATATTTTAGTTACAAACGGAATGGGATTGACAGCACTCTGCCGACTGACCGGATTATCAAAAAAAGGAAATACTGTAAAATGCATTGAATTCTATCATAACCTGAATGAATTGGAGTGTGAAATAACTCTTGCCACAGGAATTCTTGAGAATCATGACAGATTTGAGATACTTATCGAGAAAGCTGTTGAATTGGGAGTTAAGGAAATTGTACCGCTTATTACACAGCGTTCGTCGGATAAACCTGTTAGATATGAGAGAGCAACTGCAAAAATTACTGCGGCTCTAAAACAATCAAAAAGAAGCATCATGCCCGAATTTTCAGAAGCAGTACAACTTTCTTTTCTTTACGATAATTTTAATCTATGGGATAAAGTAATCCTTGCCGATGAAAACGGCTCAAACAGTATTAATATTTCCGGTGCAAAAAAAATCCTAATATTGTGCGGTCCCGAAGGAGGCTTTTCCGATGAGGAACTGTCAATTATTGATAAAGCTGATAATCTGCAAAAAATAAAACTTGCCGGAAGCAGGCTGAGAAGCGAAACTGCAGCCATTGCTGCTTTGTCGGTAGTAGTGTTTAATATTTAGGAAGATGTACTGAATCTTAAATAATTCACATCTTTACAAACTTCCCAACCCTATATCCATTTTTGAAAATTACACACCAGCCTGCAAAAGCTCAGCATTCATCCAATGACTTAAAGTCATCGGATGAATGCTGCACTTCAGCCGTCGTTTTAGCAGGTACTTATTTGGAGTTATTACTCATCCCTGCTTAAAATCTTTCTACCATTTAAATTCTGTATATTTCTGTAATTATTATTTAAAATTACACCAAATTGAGATAATTGAGCCGGTGAGGCACTAACTTTATTTTTTAAAACATACCAGCTTACGGTTTCTGAACAAGGCGGAGTAGTAAGTGAACCGCTATAATGGTAAAAACTTTTATTTTCGGGCAAAAGTTCCGTTAATACAATTTCGGTAGTATCAATATACTTCCCTTTTTGGGTTGGAAAGTGAGATAAGAATTTTGTAAATAACTTATTATCATTCCCTTCTTCAAAAAAAACTCCTACAACAGCATAATCCGTTTCAGATGCTTTGTGTACGAAATGGACTTCTAACGGATAGCTCTGTCCATTAACCTGGTGTTCGCTTTGCGAATGATAATGAAATTGCAGCAGTTTGTATTCTTTTGCGCCGATAATTAATTTACTGCCCTCTTCGCAGGCAAATTCAATTGTATGACCGTTATTTTCAATTTCTGCCGGTGTTGACAGGTAATTAAAAACCAATGACGGTAAAGTTGTATCAGTAACTGAACCTGAAATATTTACAGGTGATTGAGCCTGTGCACCACAAGCACTAAAACCATTACATAAATCTACCCACTTATTCTGTCCGTTATCATTACCGTTATATGTCCAGTAAACATCAGTACAATCATTTGAAGCCGGATCTTTAGTATTATCGCAGCCGGATAATATTATAAAGATTAACATAATTCCAAAAAAGAATTTGAAATTTCTCATATCTATACCTTTTATTAATTTTACATTATTTAAAGACAAAAACCACTTATGTCAAAATAAATTAGAATTTAATAACCTCTAAAAAGCAAAATAGATCAAATATTATAAAAATAAAACGGGTTTAACTTTTTCGTTTTGTGTTGTATGGTACAAAAAAGATTTCCAACACATTTATTAACGAATTCTCAATATACTTTTTCAAAAATAATAATAATTTCTTAAAATTGCAAAAATAAAAATTGATAAAATTGATAAAATTACAAAAAAAATGCAATTATATGTATGAAGTATGACCAATATCTTCTGTTTCCCGAAATTCTCATAATTCGTACTTATATCGAAATTCATCCCTATACCTAATAAAATCAAAATTTATTATTACCCGAAATTCAGGTACAATTATACATATCAATTAATACTCATAATAATTGCCCATAACTCACATCTTCACAAATTTTTCCACCCTATCTTCTATCCTGATATAATACACACCTTTAGGGAGATGAGAAACATTGATTCTTTGAGAAGACAGGTCAAGCCCTGTCTCTACAGCTATAACTTCAATTTTACAAATATTGAATAACTGCTCATATCATGCAACTAAAAAATTTCACCGAAATATCATAATTGAATATTATGATTTAGTGGTAAGATGTAATCTACGGTTTTCGAAATATTTCTTTAATTCTTCGAAATTCATATTTTGAATATCACTGCTGATTTTATCTCTAACATCACGCATAAACTTTACAGCGTTGAAATTTTCGATTATGTTCTCTTTACTCTTTTTCATAACTGATTAACTCCTTTGGTGAACGAATATCAATAGATTTATAACCATTTAAAAGGTTTACAGCATTGTAACCTCTTATTCTCATTACATTCACAATATGTTTAAAATTCCAGCTTACTAATATATCGGCATTATTAATAGTTGCTAAAGCTATATGAAAACAATCATTTCGGCTTGTCTTGCCGATAACACCTTCTTTTATATAAGAGTCGGCAAGTAACACGGCTTCTTGAGTTAATCCAATTCTCAATACTGATTCATCCGGAATTATATTTATCAGATTTTTTACTTGTACAGGTGCTGTTATTAATTCATCTTCAGTAATGCTTGAAATTATAATGTTAAAATCACCATTTAAAATACTATCAAAAAGTAATTGAGTTTCATTGGCGAACTCTTTGTCAAAAAAACCGCCAATGACAGATGTGTCCAAATATAATTTTAATTTCTTCATTAACAATTAATAAAATAATAAAATCTTACTATTAATATAAACGAATATAGTAATTGATTAATTGATTTATATTTTAATATACTAATGTCTTCACAAATTTCTCAACCCTATCTCCAATTTTGATATAATAAACACCTGAAGGGAGAATTGATACTTCAAATTAATCTAATAATTTTTTGTTTTGCGAATGAAGTAAATAATTATTCTTTGTACTTACTTTTTTCCCTGTTTTCTTCTCAAGTGCGATTTTAGCATCACCTGCAATTTTACCGCCTTGATAAGCATCCTCTTTTAGTTTATCAAAACCGGTGGTATCATTTGTTTTAGTAATTTCAGTTGTAGCTCGTTCGCCAAGCATAGAAAAAATCAGCTCTAAATCGTTCATGTGGTCTCTTAAATTTTCATTCTTAAGATTCTTGAATTTCTTGTATTCTAATGGAGTCATTCCAAATGTGGCGTTGCTGATTTCGGCAGTTAAAATTGCATATTCCTTTTGTTCTTTGACTACCCGATTTTTCCATTCATCAGTCAATTCTTCCCGGATTGCAATGCCTCGTAATCTCTTTTCAATCCAGTCATCGCTGTATCCTTTTGCCTTGTAAAGAGCCCTAGTTCTTTTTGTAGCAAGCTCGGGGTCTTCAATTTCCTGAATTCTTTCATAACCTACTTTTGCAAGCCAGAGCTTAAATGGTTCAGCCTTTGGAGATGGAATAGATTGAATAATTCTAAATAATCCTTCTGTATTTGCACAGTCAGATAAATATTTTTTGCCATCTGAAGCTAACAATTTCAGTCCGTGACAAAATGTCACGACCTCACTTCCTTCATTGTTCAATCTTTGCTTAAGCTTTCGCCAGTATGCACCTGTATCTGCGCTCTCGGTTAAAACTCTGCAAACGTCAGCCACGCTAAACCACCACTCATTATTATGAATGGTTTTTCTAATTTCTTTTCCTCTAAAAATAGCAAGTTTAGTTTTTGGGTCATTCATAATGATTTTCAAATTATTTTAAAGAAAATTATATTTATTTAACTTAAATTTCTACATATATTTGGGCATTTTTCTAATAATCACATCTTCACAAATTTCTCTACTCTATCTCCAATTTTGATATAATACACTCTACTTTACTCTAATCACTTTCCTTACAAAACGCTCATTTCCAATTGTTAGATTTACTATATATTCACCACTTGAAAGGTTAGTACCATTAAGTGTATATTTATGAATTCCTGCATCAAGACTGCCCTCAAAAAGTGTGCTTACTTCAGAGCCGTTTAAGTCATAAACCTGTAAACTAACTATATTACTTGAAGGCAAATTGAATTCGATATTTACTTCATCGAAAAATGGATTCGGACTTGCTGAGAAATTAAATTTTTCAGCTTTTGAATCTTCAACATTATCAATTAATTTTGTTAATCCAATACTAAAAAATGACCCACAAGATACTTGCGACCAGTTAGTTTCACTACCTATTTGGACAGGACTTTTATGGTATGTTGTCGTGCCATCGCCAAGTTGACCACTACTATTATGACCCCAAGCCCACAGTGTACCGTCAATCTTGATGGCTATACTATGCCAATTATCACATGATACTTGCGACCAGTTTGATTCGTTTCCAATTTGAACTGGACTTTTGCGATTTGTTGAACTGCCATCACCCAGCATACCATAAATATTACAACCCCAAGCCCACATAGTACCGTCGCTCTTTAGGGCAATACTATGTTGTTCACCACCAGATACTTGCAACCATTTTGATTCGCTTCCAATTTGAATTGGACTTGAATGGTTTGTTGAAGTGCCATCACCAAGTTCACCATTACCATTATAACCCCAAGCCCACATAGTACCGTCGCTCTTTATTGCTAGATTATGATAATACCCGCAAGATACTTGCGACCAGTTTGTTTCATTTCCAATTTGAACAGGACTTGAGCGTTTAGCTGTCGAACCATCGCCTAACTGACCACCACCATTATAACCCCAAGCCCAGAGCGTGCCGTCATTCTTTATGGCTATGCTATGACGATTACCACTTGATCCAAATGCCCAGTTCGATTCGTTTCCAATTTGAATAGGATTTGAACTGTTTGTTGTAGTGCCATCACCAAGTTGACAAGAATCATTCAGACCCCAAACCCAAAGTGTGCCGTTGTTCTTGATAGCTATATTATGATAATAACCACAAGATACATGCGACCAGTTTGTTTCACTACCAATTCGAACAGGACTATTTCTTTGCGTAGTCGTGCCATCACCAAGCTGACCAAATTCATTCCTACCCCAAGCCCAAAGTGTGCCGTCGTTCTTTATAGCCATGCCATGAACATACCCACAATCTATTTGCAACCAGTTTGTTTCGCTGCCAATACGAACAGGACTATTTCTTTGCGTGGTTGTGCCATCACCAAGCTGCCCATATCTATTACTTCCCCAAGCCCAAAGGCTACCTTCACTATTTATTGTCACACTATGGTGATCCCCACCAGCTATCTGCGACCAGTTTGTTCCGCTACTAATACGAACAGGATTTTTTCGGTTTGTTCTAGTTCCATCGCCAAGCTGTCCATTATTATTCGCTCCCCAAGTCCAAAGTGTACCGTCACTCTTGATGGCTAGATTATGATAATAACCGCAAGATACTTTCGACCAGTTTGTTTCACTACCAATACGAACAGGACTTGAGCGGTTTGTTGACGAGCCATCGCCAAGCTGACAAGAATCATTCGCTCCCCATGCCCAAAGGGTACCGTCGCTCATAATGGCAAGATTGTGATAATACCCGCCTGATACTTGGGTCCATTTTATTCCACTGCCAATACGAACAGGAGATGTGCGGTCTATTGTTGTACCATTACCAAGTTGTCCATATTTGTTGTAACCCCAGGCCCAAAGTGTACCATCTCTTTTTTGGGCTATACTGTGCCAAAGTCCACACGAAACTTGCACCCAGTTAGTTTCACTACCTATTTGTATAGGACTTGTTTGTTTTGCTAATGAGCCAATACCAAGTTGACCATAACCATTCCGACCCCAAGCCCAAAGTGTACCATCGCTCTTGATGGCTATATTATGGGTAAAACCACTCGATACTTGCGACCAGTTTGATTCACTTCCAATACGAACCGGACTTGTACGGTTTGTTATCGAACCATCACCAATCTGATAATCGTAATTCTCACCCCAAGCCCAAAGTGTACCGTCGGTCTTGATGGCTATGTTATGGTTAGAACCACATGATACTTGCGACCAGTTTGATTCATTTCCAATTTGAACAGGACTTGTGCGGTCCGTTGTTGTTCCATCGCCAATCTGACCAAAACTATTTCGACCCCAAGCCCAAAGCGTACCGTCGCTTTTTATGGCAATACTATGACTATATCCACACGATACTTGCGACCAGTTAGTTCCGGTTGTATTTTGCATTGGTGACCACGAATCACCGATTCCTAATTGACCGTTATTATTATTACCCCATCCAAACATCTCATCAGCTATTAAATCAATATTAAATAAGATTGAAATTGCAAATAAAACAAATAAAATCTTTTTCATAATAACTCCAATATAAAACTTTTTTAAAAGTAATCTTTTAACTTTCAATATAACAATTGAAAAAGGAGAATGTTACTGAATTTATTTAAATGTTATAATACTTAACCTTCCAAAGGTTTTCAGCCTACGGAAGGTTATTGAAACTCACATCTTCACAAATTTCTCAACTCTATTACCAATCCTGATATAATAAACTCCTGAGGGGAGATGGGAAACATCAATTCTTTGAGAAGACTGGTCAAGCCCTGTCCCTACAGACATCACCTCTATACCCAGCATGTTGAAGATTTGCACTTTACCGGAAGCAATGGGGCTTGCCCCATTGTTATTTATACTAATTTCAATATAGTCTGAAGCAGGATTAGGGGAAATATTAATCAAAGGCTTATCTTCAAAAACTCCTGTGAGTCCCGATGTGTAAAAACTCCGGGTTTCCGATACACAGGTACTGTCTCCGTCAATAGCTTTTAATCTCCAGAAATATCTGACATTAGCATCTAAAACGACATTCTTCTGTTTTTGGGAGTTAATTGTGACATTAATTGGATCAAATGCTACTGATTTACTGACTTCCAGATAATAATCAGCATTAAGCATGCCGCTGCCGAGTGCATAAAGCCAATTATTCCGATAATTAATTGTGTCAGCTTCTTCAGGGTAAAACAATTCGGCACATAATGCTTTTCTGACTGTCAGGTCAACTTTAAGCGTATCATCACTGAAATCTGTTTCCTTTAATGTATCCCCGGTCTCCGGAATTACAGGCTCAATAAACAAAAATGCAGTACAATTCCCATGAATAAATGTGACCATATCAGATGGTATAAAAGTATTAAATTCAATTTCAGCAAAGCCATTTGGAGGTATTCCTGTCAGACCTTCGTTTCCGGGAAATGGAAGATAATTAACTTCAAAATCACCATGGTTTTCTGAAACATTACAATACCTGACTCTAACTTCTTCGCTAAATGTGCAGCCGCCGGGTTTATTGGCACCGACCGTCAGACATTCGGCACTTACAGGAACCTTGTTGCTGTAAATGAACCTGTTACTGGTGTTATTATAAATCTTAAAGAAAACATTGAATGTCAGTTCCTTGTCGGAAACGTTTTGAATTATTGCCGTAGGCTGAATGGAAGAACGTTCTTCACCGGCTATCACCTGATAATTAATTACTTTGCTGTAAGGAATTAAATTAGAATATACTGTTGGGTGTTCCAGATTCCTACTTTGTACTTTGTACTGAATTGCAACAGTTTTGAGCAGATTCTCACTAAATAAGTTATTAAAACCTAAACATGAAATAATAGCGAAAATTAGAATGAATCCGGCTGATTTTTGTAAAAAATTTATCATTACAATTCCTGAAAATTAATATTTAAAAAACATTTTTAAAAAATTACTCTTTCAATATTTGATTGACACTTGAAACTGAAAAAAGACCAAATATTTTTTCTGCAGCTCTTAATAAAATAAAATATGTGAATTAACCTGTTAGAAAATATTCTTTTTGAGAGCCATTAAAATCCTGAATGCAACATAATAAATTATTGATATATATGCAAGAAAAATGTAATAAATTTTGAAATTAACAATACCTATTTCCGCGTAATCCTTTTTTATCTGCCAAAAGATTGTTAATTTTGTAATTAGTTTAAATTACTTTAAAATTAAATATTTTTATATATTCATAGGTTCATATATGACTAATTACAAAATTATCTGGACAAAGATTGACGAAGCTCCCGAAATGGCTTCTTATGGCTTACTTCCCATCGTTCAAAGCTTTGCCAAAGGGACCGGACTCAATATCGAAACAAGAGATATTTCTCTTGCCGGAAGGATTATTGCTAACTTTCCCGATAAACTTTCCGAAGAACAAAAAATACCCGATTTTCTCGCTCAATTGGGAGATTTAGTCAAGCAACCCGATGCAAATATTATAAAATTACCTAACATTAGTGCTTCAATTCCGCAGTTGCAGTCAGCTATCAAAGAATTGCAGGAAAAAGGATATGACATTCCCGATTATCCCGAAGAGCCGCAGAATGATGAAGAAAAAGTTCTGCAGGAAAGGTTCGCAAAATGTCTCGGTTCGGCAGTAAATCCTGTTTTGCGTGAAGGCAACTCCGACAGACGGGCAGCGGCATCTGTAAAGAAATTCGCTCAGAAATTTCCCCACAAAATGATGAAACCCTGGGCTGCATCAGGCTCGAAATCCCGCGTTGCATATATGAACGAAAAAGATTTTTACGGCACTGAAAAATCTATGACAATGGTTCAACCAACTGATGTAAGAATTGAATTTGTCAATAAAAATAATGAAATAAAAGTTCTGAAAGTGAAATTATCACTTCAGGAAGGTGAAATAATTGATTCTGCAGTTATGAATGTTAATGCTCTTCGTAAATTTTATGCCGAGCAGATTGAAGAAGCCCGCAAAGACGGCATTCTGCTTTCATTACATCTGAAAGCAACTATGATGAAGATTTCCGACCCGATTATGTTCGGTCACGCAGTTTCTGTGTATTACAAAGATGCACTCGACAAACACTCTGATACATTGAATGAAATCGGTGCAAATTTAAATAACGGTCTAACTGATGTCCTCGAAAAATTGAGCCGTCTTCCTGCTGATAAAAAAGCGGAAATTGAAGCCGATATTGCAAAAGTATATGAGAACCAGCCGCCGCTTGCAATGGTTGATTCAAGGCACGGAATCACAAATCTTCACGTTCCGAATAATGTAATTGTGGATGCTTCGATGCCTAACGTAATCCGCGACGGCGGAAAAATGTGGAATAATGCAGACGAACTTCAGGATTGTATCGCAATGATTCCGGACAGAAGTTACGCAACCATTTATTCAACAATTCTCGAAGATGCAAAAATTAACGGTCAGTTCGACCCTTCAACTATGGGTGCTGTTTCAAACGTAGGGCTTATGGCTCAGAAAGCAGAAGAATACGGTTCTCACGACAAAACATTTGAAGCTGAAGACGATGGTTTGATTCGTGCAGTAGATTTTTCAGGAAACGTTCTTCTTGAGCAGGCTGTTGAAAAAGGAGATATTTTCAGAATGTGCCAGGCTAAAGACCTGCCGGTGAAAGACTGGATTGCCCTTGCTGTCAGAAGAGCAAAAGCTGCCGGTACACCTGCAATTTTCTGGCTTGATGAAAAACGCAGCCACGACAACGAAATTATCAAAAAAATAAATAAATATTTATCTGAATTTGATACCACAGGACTTGACATCCGGATTATGAAGCCTGATGATGCAATGAAATTCACTTTAGAAAGAACACGTAAAGGTTTGGATACAATATCTGTTACCGGAAATGTTCTTCGTGATTACCTTACCGACCTTTTCCCGATACTTGAGCTTGGAACGAGTGCCAGAATGTTGTCAATCGTACCGCTTCTCAATGGCGGCGGATTATTCGAAACAGGTGCAGGCGGCTCAGCTCCTAAACACGTTCAGCAGTTGCTTAAAGAAAATCATATTCGTTGGGATTCTCTTGGCGAATACTGTGCATTGGTTCCCTCACTTGAACTTGCTTATGAAAAAACCGGCAATCCTAAAGTACAGGTTTTGGCTGAAACACTTGATTATGCGATTGGAATTTATCTCGAAAACGGTAAACTTCCGTCAAGAAAAGTCGGCGAAATTGATAACCGCGGAAGTTCCTTCTATCTTGCATTGTACTGGGCTCAGGCACTTGCAGCCCAAAACAAGGATGAAGAAATGAAAGAAGAATTTACATTGGTTGCTGATGCACTTGCTGCGAACGAAGCTACGATTGTTCAGGAAATGATTTCCGCACAGGGAAAACCTGCAGATATAGGCGGATACTACCTGCCGGACATTACAAAGACTAACAAGGTAATGCGTCCAAGCTGGACATTCAATGCTATTATTGATAGTATTTAATATCATTGCTAAATTACTATGATATGATTTTAAACAAAACCGCGGGGCAATACCTGCGGTTTTTTTTTAAAGGCGAACATGCATCAATATGACTTTATAAACTTCTCAACCTTATCTCCAATCCTGATGAAATACACACCTGCGGGTAAATTCTCTATATTCATCCGATGACTGGCATTCATCGGATGAATTGATTCGGAAATAACTTCAATCCCAAGCAAATCAAATATCTGCACATTATAACTTGCAGCAAAGGGCTTAAGCCCTCTGTTACTTACAGTAATTTCAATAAAATCCTCTGCCGGATTTGGTTTTATCAGGATTTCTGAATTATCTGTACTTTCCCAAACGCTTGTAGTTGGAGTAGCAGTAAATACAAGTCCGGTTGTATCGCCTGAGATTAAGCGGATTGTTCGCTTAAGTGGCGAAAATTTAAGTGTATCATTGAAAGGAGTGATGTCCCAATATTTGTATGATTCAACTCCTGCAAATTCAAATTTGCCCGTAACGTCAGTTGTTGTTGTTGTGTCGGCAAGACCTAAACCGTCTGCTGTAGTTGTTGAGGGGGCAAAACGAACTACAATATTTGCAAGTCCCTTGCCATCTTTATCTAATACATAACCGCTTATTGTATGGTATGTACGTAAGTCTATAGCGTTGAAATCAAAGCCGCTTGTATCGTGTGATAGGTCTATTTCGTACTGAGTAGGTGTGTAATCAAAGGGTTTGTAAAAGTATGTAAATTGAGGGTTATCAATGTATTTGTTTTTTGCCTGAACTTTATATGAACCTTGTTTTAGCCTCCTAAACTTATAATATCCCGAGCTATCAGTCATTGTAACCCGATAGTCATTAAGAAATATAGACACACCTGGCTGTCCATTACCATCAAGCCAAACTCTGCCACTGATACATAGTGTATCTTCCGGATCGGGTGTTAAATTATCTTCGACCATGCGATAAAAGTATCCCAGGTAGTCGGCTAATATTGGTATGTTACCTGCATACCGTACAATCATGGTTGGGGGCGATTTGATTGATGGATGTAATTCTTTTTCATATTGCCATGACTTACCACCATCATAAGTATAAATAATCTTTCCAAATTGACCTACTGCTATGCCTGTTAGACTATCTTTGAATGCAATTTGCTGTAAACCAAATGGTGGCAGGTACTTTGGAAATTTATACGCTTCCGAATACAAATCAAGTACACTTCTCCAGTTCTTACCTCCGTTTGTACTCTTGTATATTGCATCGTGACCTGAGCCGCCACTTATAGTATTGCTCTTTCCACAGACAAATATTAAATTTTCATTTACAATGCTTAAATCACTAATACCCGAATATATACTATCAATTTTATTTAAGGTGAATTCTTTTGAATTTATATTTATGTTTAACAAAAAATAATTAAAAGAAGAGTTCGCTGTTATATCATATACAATTGAATATAAAATGCTATCATTTATGAATGTTGAAGCTCTGTTTAAATAGGATTTTAAATAAAACTCTTCATAAGTTTTCCAACCATCTTTAGTAATATATCTACCACCTTCAACAACACCAATGTCATTATCATACATGGTTATATCTTGAATTCTTAGGATAGTACTATCAAGATAAACTTGCTCAAAATTTACTCCACCATCTGATGAACGCATCAGATGCCCCTTTGAAAAGGAGAGATATAAATTATCATTATCTATTACACTCAAATCTTGCAACGACTCAATTCCGGTTTTGTTACCTTCAAAGGTTTTATTCCAGCTTTTACCTTGATTTGTAGATTTATATAGGTATGTAGGCAAACCTTGTGATGAACCTATGTAAATATTGTTACTGTCAACTACTCCAATCTTTACAGCTCGAAATTTAGAATTATAAGTCTCTTCCCATATATTCTGAGAATAAACAGGAAGTAACGAAATAATAATTATTATATATACAAATAACAGTTTCATTAAATAAACCTATTTCACAATTATGTATTTTTTAGCAGTTTCATATCTACTCCGCAAATAAATTAGTTAATTCTATTGATACAAATGTAATTAGAATATGTCAATTTGCCAAAATGAACTTGAAATAAATCGGATAATTAGTTTTTAATTGATTTTACTGTTCTTCACCGGATAAATACAATCCTATATATTCATTATCCTTTCCTTTTTTCAAGAAAAATCAAAAAAAATGTTCATAAATATCAAATAATACAAATAAAATTTGTTTGTTTAGTGATTCAGTCATAAATTTAAATTTATTGTTTGAACAAACTTGAAAATGGATTTTCTAAATGGCAAAATTAAAGGCGAATAAACCTTTATCACATACCAAAAGCGTGATAAATACTGAATTTACGTTGATACCTGAAAAATATCAGGACTGGATTTTTATTGGTTTGATTGCACTCCTTGTTTTTATATTTTTCGGGGGAGTGGTTACGAGTTACGAAATAGCAGCATCGGATAATTTCGCCTCAATCAGTTTCAGGAATTATCTGGCTGATGCTTCCAAATCAGGCGAATTTCCGCAATGGGTCCCGTACATTTTCGGCGGTATGCCGTCTTATGCATCCATGACTGTTACCGGCGACAGGATTTGGGACTTCACGGCACAGATATTTTTCGGATATACAAAATTAGCAGGAAGCATATTCGCAAATGATTCAATTCGTGTAATTCAGTTCTATATTATTTTTGGTATCGGTATGTATCTGCTGATGCGGGCAAAAAAACATGCAGGTTATGCAGCACTTTTCACTGCATTAGCTGCAGTATTTTCAACCGGTATTATTCATTGGATAATGATTGGTCACAATACGAAACCAATTACTATGGCTGTACTGCCGTTTATTTTTCTGCTAATGGAAAAACTGATTGAGCGTTTCAAGCTGATTTGGGCTGTGCTGCTTGTAGTTGCCCTGCATCTGATGCTCGAGTCGGCACATGTGCAGATGATGTTTTACAGTGGTGTTGCGGTGGGTGTATATTTAGTTTTTGAACTCATAAGCAGAATTGTTACAAAAAATAATCCCTTAAACATTGTAAAAGTAATCGGTGTAATGATGATTGCCGGCGGTCTTGCTTTTTCTCTGTCATCCGACAGGTATCTTGCTATTCAGGAATACACTCCTTATTCTGTCCGCGGCTCTGCACCAATTGCTGATACAAAAGGTAAGGAAGTTGATAACCACGGAGGCAATTCTTATGAATATGCAACAATGTGGTCATTCAGCCCTGAGGAAGTAATTTCTTTCTTTGTACCCAGTTATTACGGTTACGGAAAATTGCCATATTCCGGTCCTGCCACTCGCGGTGAGGAAGTCAAACTGCCAACATACTGGGGACAGAAAGTATTTGAGGATGTACCGCCTTACATGGGAATTTTAGTATTGTTTCTTGCCATATACGGTTTTGTCCGAAACCGGAAAGATGTATTTGTTCAATCTTTGCTTGCAATTTCGATATTCATACTATTCCTGTCATTCGGGAGCAATCTTCCTGTTATTTATGACTTTTTCTTTTATTATGTTCCTTCGTTTAACAAATTCCGGGCGCCGAGTATGGCTCTGGCTATAATGCAGTTTGCATTCCCGATTCTTGCCGGTTACGGTCTTACTTCACTGATTAAAGAATGGAAAGAAGGCACTGCTCCGAAAAATCTTGGCAAAATATTACTCGGGACTACCGGCGGTTTTCTGGCTTTAGGACTTATTTACGCAGCCCTATTCAAGTCATTTTATATATCGGCAATGACAAATTCGGCAAATCAGTCTTTCCGCAGCATTCTGGAGCAAATACCCGATATAACTGATTTTGTCTGGGGTGTTATGATAGGCGACTGGCTGATGATTGGAGCAATTCTGTTTGCTTTCGGAATCCTGTCAGCGATGCTTCTGAAAAACAAAATCAGTTTGAATGTATATATTCCCGTAATAATTTTACTGCTGCTCCTTGACCTCTGGACTCAGGGCTGGCGTCCGCTTGAAATAACAAAAACCGATACTGTGGCTGAGTCATTGCAGAAAAATGATGTCGTAGAGTTTTTGCAAAATGACAAATCTACATTCAGAATAGCTGATTTTGCTATGGCATCAATTTCACCGAATCTTCCTGCTTATTACAGATTGGAAAATATCGGCGGATATCACCCTGCCAAGTTGCGGGTTTATCAGGATATGCTCGATGTTGCCGATCAGGGTTCGACAAATCAGGTGACAAATCCATTCCTGTGGAATCTTTTGAATGTCAAATATATCATATCTCCTCAGGAAATGGGACCGCAGCCTATATTTCAGTCAAGACAGAACGGATGGTTTGTTTATGCAAATCCGGCAATGTTCCCGCGTGCCTTTTTTGTTGACAGCATAAAAATTGCCGACCCACTGACAATTCTTAAAAATATGAAAGAAGGCAATTTCGACCCGAGTATGACTGCATTTCTCGAATCGAAACCAAAGACCGCGATTGAACCAGCTGGTGAAAACGCAACTGTCGAGATTGTTTCGCGTAAAAACGAATATATAAAGCTGGAAGTCAATGCAACCGGAAACAATTTGATAATGCTCAGCGAAATTTATTATCCTTTGTGGAAAGCATTTATTGACGGTAATGAAACCGAGATTTTGAAAACAAATTATGCTTTTCGTTCAATAATTGTACCGCAGGGTAAGCATACGATTGAAATGAAACTCGAATCCAAAGGTTTTGCAACCGGCAAGATGCTGAGTATAATCTCAAATATTCTTCTTGCCGTGCTTCTGGCTGCCGGTTTATTTATTGAATGGAAGAAGAAAAAAGAATAACCGAAACTGATGATGTGAAAAAGTCCGGCAATTTAAAAGTTGCCGGACTTTTTTTTTAGATTTCCCACTTTATCAATCAACCATATCATTGAAATATTCTGAATCACCGATTTAACCGATTAAACAGATTCCACGGATTTGAAATCCGTGAAATCCGTGATTCCGACAAAGAGGTGGTTTTATTTCTGAAACTCCGACGATACGTCACTCTGAACGAAGTGAAGAGTCCATGTTTTTTATAATTCAACCTCTACGAGGTAGTCATGTTCATCGGGATAGGTTCTTGTTACCATAATTTATCTCCTATGGAGAAGGGAACCGAATACTATAATGTTATTGATTTTATCTCATAGAGATTGAATTATGGTAACATGAGCAATGTCTAATTGATTGATATCCTGTAGGGATTAAATTCTCATCGAAACTCTTAACGCTCGTTTCGAGGTTTTAATTTGTGTCGTTGAACCGTTGACTTGTGTCATTGAACCGTTCACTTGTGTCATTGAACCATTCACTTGAATCGTTGAAACGTTCACTTGGGTCGTCGAGGCGTTCACTTGAATCGTCGAGGTGTTCACTTGAGTCGTCGAGGCGTTCACTTGAGTTGTCGAGACGTTCACTTGAGTTGTCGAGGTGTTCACTTGAGTCATTGAGGCGTTCACTTGAGTCGTCGAGCTTTTCACTTGAGTTGTCGAGGTGTTCACTTGGGTCGTCGAGGTGTTCACTTGAGTTGTCGAGACGTTCACTTGAGTTGTCGAGGTGTTCACTTGAGTTGTCGAGACGTTCACTTGGGTCGTCGAGGTGTTCACTTGAGTTGTCGAGGTGTTCACTTGAGTTGTCGAGGTACCTCAATGACACAACTCAACACCTCGGAGGCATAAATCAACACCTCAATAACACAAATCAACGCCTCGGAGGCATAAATCAACACCTCAATAACACAAATCAACGCCTCGGAGGCATAAATCAACACCTCAATAACACAAATCAACACCTCGGAGATATAAATGAAGTACTAAAAAGTATATAACAACACCTCAATGAAGTAAATGAAGTACTCGGAAGTATAAATCAACAATTAGGAAGGATAAATACACATCTCAATAGCTCATAACGAGATGTCGATAGCTCATACCGAGATGTCAGTAGCTCATATCGAGATGTCAATAGCTCATAACGAGATGTCAATAGCTCATAACGAGATGTCAATAGCTCATAACGAGATGTCAATAGCTCATAACGAGATGTCAACAGCTCAAACCGACCCTTCAACAACACAAACCAAGGCATTTTCGGGCTTTTTCACCCTTTATTTGCATGAAAACGCAAAATCAATTATCAAAGAACATCAGTAAACAAACTAAAAACCCTTCCGAAGTTTCGTTGCCATCGGAAGGGCTAATCATTATCAATAATCATTACTTCTTTCTATATCATTCTACTCGAAAATGATGAAGGGAGAAGGAAAATTATTAATATTTTCATTTTGGCGCCTCATCTTGTTACAATGAATTTTTTTGAATAATGTTGTTTGCCGTCTTGTAGGTTTAGTATGTAGACACTGTTGGGAAGATTAACTGGAATTTCGATTCTACTGTTATTCGCGTTTGTAGAAATAACCGTAGAATACATAATATTACCTTGAATATCAAGTATTTCTATGTTAATAAGTTCTGATATGCGCTCGTAATTATTGATAATTAATATTCCTTTAAGGTATTCAGTTGTGAAATATGCCAATGGTTTTTTGGGGTTTTCGACACTTACTCCTGTAAGAATTTTGTTTAAGTCTAAAGAGGTTAGTTGCCGAATAACTTGATTTTCTTCTTTCATGTACAAATAATCAAGAACTAAAGTATTGTGAGTTTTATTATACAAAGGTAAAAGAGAAGAATATAATTCTGTTCTATAAAATTCTTTTTCTTGATTTATATTCCAGATAGTAGCTATACTCTTTTCTTTAAAATATGAAGAAAGAAAAACACACTCATCTTTAATAAATCCTATTCCCTTTACATCAAATTCTTTTTTTGTGTATGGAGGATCACAAGAAAAGAAAGTAGCTTTAGGGCTTCCACCTAAGTGACCATAACCTATATATTTGGAAGTTTCGGAAAATTGCAAATAACTAATAATCCTACCTGTGGAAGGTGTATTTTCCAAATCTCTTATTGATTTCATTGTTTGCGCATTGTAGAAGTACAAAAAGGTATTTTGGTTACCCGGCTCAGCTATGTAATCTTTACAGGCAATAGCCAAAAACCGTCCATCGAGTGAAACTTCGTGGGCAGTTATTGTGTGTGGAAAATGATGTGAACTTATTTCCCCCTGTTCAAAATCAATAATTGCCAAATCATAACTGTTTTTAACATATATGACTTTATTATTGTAAGGATGATAAAACTTTATAGACGTCTTTTGTAAGTCTGCTTTTATCACATTCAAAGTGGCATAATCAAATACTTTTCCCATAATAAGTAGTCTTGTACCATCCTGTGATATTTCAATTCTATAATCGCTTTCAGGAATATTAACAGGTATCCTCCTTACAATTTCCCCTGTCAATCCGTTAAACTCAATCACATCACCGTCTCTGTCACCAATCAGTACATTCCCGTTAGGATGTACGGCTGGCATTGAAGAAAAGATTACATTGGAATTACTCCAAAGCTCCTCATTTGGCTCTGCCTTAGCAAAACCTGAAATGAAAAACAGCATCGCTGCCGCAACAGTTAAAACCCATTTAATGTTCATAACAAAAATCCTTATATTAGTTTATTCCTGAACAATTTTAGTTCAAGGAAAAAATTATTGTCATATTTCAAAAAACATTTTTACAAATTGCAAACTTATATTTAGATTGACACTTCAACATCAAAAAAGACCACAACTTATTATTAATTATCAAGCAGATGCACAATCTTTTTATCGGAGATAAAATCGTACAAGGTCTGCCGGCGAAGATTGTAATAGGATGTCCAGAAAGTTTTCAGCATTTGGATATATGACTGAAATGCCGAATCTTTTTCGTTTTGGGCAATAAAGAATGAATTCAGGTCAATTTTGCCGACATAATATCTGTTGATTGCTACTTCGAATCTTCGTGCGGCAATAGTATCAGCTTTGGCAGAAATTTCCACCTGCCGGATGAGTTGATTAAGCCTTAAAGCCTGATATCTAACCTCAATTTCGAGATTCTTTTTTTGCAGTTCATTATTGATTTCAGTTCTGTTTTTATCCTCAAGAGCAGCTTCAATTTCCGAGCTTCCCCGACCCCATTGAAACACCGGTACCTGTAAAGTAAGATTGAGCCGCTGATTAGTACTTAAATCACGGTAGGCATCGGGCAGAAGGTCGGCGCTGTTATTCAAACCATACGATGCGATGAGATTTGCATTAATGCCGTTATTACTTTCGGACGCTTTCAGATTGATTGCAGCCCTGAGATTATCAATTTCAATATTTTTTATATCAGGATTATTCTCCATTGCCTGTCTGACTGCAAATTCTTCATCAATCTCCAGTGTTGGCACGATAAGCGGAGGATTAACCTGAATCTGCGAATTTCCTGATATTCCGAGAGTAACGCTAAACTCCTCCATAACCTGACGATAATCAAGCAATGCTCTTTCGTAGGCATTTTTGGCATTAAGATAAGCCAGTTCGCTTTGCAGCAGGTCATTCTCAGCAATCCTTCCGACTTCGAATCTGCCTTTCGAAATAGTATTCAATGTATCATTCACACCGATATTCTGCTCGGCGTTTCGGAGATTCATTTTTGCAATATACAAATCAAAAAATATTTGGGCAGTACTCATCGAAATGTTTTCAATCGCGGTTGAATATTCATTATCATTCATTTGCTCGCGAATATCCTGCACTTTAATTTCCCATTTCATAGCATTGTAAGTAAATATGGGCTGATTATATGATATTGAAACAGGGTTGGCAAGCCATGTTGACCTGTTATTTCCCGTACTGAACAGGTCAATTCTGGATAATCCTGAAAAGACTGTAAACTGAGAGCCAAGCGGAGCAATTTTCTGAGTAAGAGTCAATCCGCCGGAACTGTAGTACTGGCTTCGGTATTGGAATTCATCACTTCCAACCCCCTGAGTAACAGGAACAATTTCCTGCTCCAGCCCGGGCAATGAGGCAGTTAAATTAAGCTGCGGTAAATATCCGGCGTTAAAAGCATTGATTCTGCTTGAACGGGCTTTGTAACTTGCTTTGGCAGATTTTGCGGCAGGGCTGTTACGTATTGCATATTTGATACAATCATCCAGATTAAATTCAATTGATTCCTGTGAATATAGGAATGCAGGCAAGAGCAAAAATAAAAAAATCAATCTCTTCATAATTTTAATACCTTGTTTGGAGATAATTTTTATCCATTTACAAATTATAAAAGTTAACATTTATTATTTCCAAATGTATGAAATATATTTCATACAGAAAGTTGTTTTTTGAAATTTGGATAATTCAAAGTTAAATTCAGAAAAAATTTATTTAGCAGGGTGGAGCAGTATAATGGAAATGTACGAATTAAACATTTCCGGTCTGAAGCTAAGAATTCATATTTCACAATCCAAACTCTTTGTAAAAATGATGATGAAAATACTAATAATCAATAAATATTACTGTTTATTTCTTCATTAATTCGACAATTATAGTTAATTTTAAATATAATTATTTGACAAATTTGTAATATTTGGATATTTAAACAGGATTTAGAGATTATGGATTACATTAAAACGTTTTATGCCTTAATTAGCTTTTGTATAATTACAGGTATCTCAACAACTATGGTTAATGCGCAGACCGAACTTCCGACAAGGGATAAAATTGCCGACAAATATAAATGGAATCTTGCCGATATGTACAAAACTCCTGCTGACTGGCAGAAGGAATTTAACGTATTGTCGGCTGACATCAAAAAATTTGCAGAATTCAAGGGTAAGATTTCACAGTCACCAAAAGAATTACTGTCATATTTGGAATTTTCAGGTGCATTCAGCAAACGTCTTTCAATAGCTTATATCTATGCTTCATTGGGCAAGGACGCAGATTTGAATAACTCTGAATTTCAGGTTATGGATGATAAAATGGAAAAACTCGGTGCTGATTTCTCGGCGGCGACATCCTTTTCAACACCGGAAATTCTGACAATCAGTGAAAGTGATTTTGAAAATTTCCTGAAAAAAGAACCTAAACTGAAAGGTTACGAACACCTGCTTCGCAGTATTTATAAAATGAAGAAACATACACTTTCGGCAAATGAAGAAAATTTACTTGCCCAAACATCCCCGATTGCCCAGATTCCAAACAGTACTTACGGGATTTTAAATGATGCGGAACTTCCTTTTCCGACTATCAAACTTAAGGACGGTTCGGAGGTAAAACTCTCCCACGGACGTTACCGTGCAGCACTTTATGATTTGGACAGAGATTACCGCAAAGCAGTTTACAAAGGCACGTATGAGCCTTATGAAATGCTTAAAGGTACATACTCAACGCTTTATAACGGCAGACTCAAAACCAGATTGATAAATTCGGAGATTCGTAAATATTCAAATCCGATTGAAGCCTCGCTCTATCCTGATGATATACCTGTTTCAGTTTACGAAAATCTGTTAAATGTTGTAAATATGAATCTGCCGACACTACATCGCTGGGCAGCAATTAAAAAGCGTGTACTGAAACTTGATGAACTTCATCCTTATGATACTTATGTGACGCTGTTCCCGGCTACCCAAAAGACATATACTTATGATGAAGCCGTAGAATTGTGTATCAAAGCTCTTGCTCCGCTTGGAAAAGAATATATTGACGCTATGAAAATCGGATTTGCAAACCGCTGGATTGATGTTTATGAAACCAAAGGTAAACGCAGCGGTGCTTATTCAAACAGTTCAGGTGCCGGACCTCACCCGTTCATTCTGCTGAACTGGAATAATACCCTTGATGATGTCTTTACTCTTGTCCACGAACTTGGGCATAATATGCACTCATATTTCACAGAGAAAACTCAGCCTTATCAATATTCCGGATATTCTACATTTGTTGCGGAAGTTGCGTCAATCACTAACGAAGCCCTTCTGCTTGATTATCTGGTTGACAATGCACAATCCAAAGAAGAGAAACTTGCATTAATGGAAAAATTTCTGATTGGGGCGCAGGCAACATTTTTCCGTCAGACAAGATTTGCAGAATTTGAGAAAATGACTCACGATATCGGTGCTAAAGGCGAAATTTTGACAGCAGAAAAATTAACAGAACTATTTGCTTCATTATACGCCAGATATTGGGGACCTGAAATGATTACCGATTATGAAGAAGGATTATCATGGGCGCGTGTACATCATCTTGTTAAATATAATTTCTATGTATTTCAGTATTCGACAGGATTTGCTGCTGCACAAGCACTTGCAGGACAAATCAAAAAAGAAGGTCAGCCTGCAATTGACAGATATCTGCAATTTTTAAGCTCCGGCAATTCGGATTATCCAATTAATGTTCTGAAAAAAGCCGGTGTTGATATGGCTTCGAGAGCTCCAATCGAATCCACAATTCAAAGAATCAACAAATATCTCGACGACCTTGAAAAGCTGATGCAGGAATAGAAATTAATCAGTTGATTTTTTGTAAAGAGTTATTAAAAGAGGCTGCCTTAAATTTAAGTGCAGCCTCTTTTGATTTTATTGTTAATGGAAAACCCGGATTTATAAGCATAAAAGTTCTCTGTTGTTATCATAATCATAGCGTTTCTGACATTTACCGTAAAAATCATAATAAATCCAAATTCCTGACTGTTTGCCGTATGAATAGAGACCTTCAATTTCTTTATTACCGCTGTCCCAGTATTGTATAAATTTACCGTGCATACTTCCACCTACAAATTTACTGACTTTCCATAAAGCCCCGTTCTCGTGCCAGGTAAACCAATCACCGGTATTTTTACCATTCTGATATTTCCCTTCTTCATACTTACGTCCGTCGGGGTACCAATATGTCCAGATTCCTGTCTCCAATCCCTGAAGAAAATTACCTTGCTTATTCTTCTTGCCTGTTTCATACCAGGAAATCCAAAGTCCTTCCTTTTTATCATTTGCATAATTACCTTCAACAGATTTGACACCATTTTCAAAGTATAGATTGTAATAACCTGTCTTCTTCCCCATATTGAATGTAGTTTCTCCCATTAAAGCCCCTGAAGTCCAAAATACCTGAACCAAACCATGTTCCAGACCTTCAAAAAAGCATTGAGTCATCAATGGTTTTTTTCTTTCATCATCCCACCAAGATAAAGACGGTCCATGCTTTTTTCCGTCTTTATTAACATAATGGACTGTTTTTTCAACTGCATCATCTACTTTATTGAGTTGTGAAAAATCAACTACCCAGCCGCAGTCGCATTTCTCTTTATCATCTACGGTAGTCAATGATGTGTTGTAGCCGTCGGCGACAATAATCTCCTCATCACTGTCAAGTAAATCATTATCATCTTTGTAATTCTTTGATTCAAGGTCAGCAGAGATTGTAATAATGAGCTGCGACTTCTCATTATCAATCAGAGATTTAGCAGGTTTCCAAACTCCTGAAGAATAGACATAAGATTTAACACATGATGAAACCGATCTTCCAGAAGGAATTTGCGATTTATCATAATTAATGGTTATTTTTACCGGAGATTCAAGATTGCTTAATCCGGCAAATTTAATCTTGTAAATATTACTTCCGAGTTTCATATTCTGAATGTTAAAGATGGGGGGCGAGCTCTCTTTTTTGACCTGAACCTTTAAATTACCGGTTAAAGAGTTAGCAGGGAAAACCATTTGGAATTCATTACCGATTGTTAACGTCTGCTCTTCCTGACCGGCTGTTAATTCTTTGTCAATCAGATATTCTGGGCTTGGATTTAATAACTCGTCACATGATATTAATATCAATACAGACAACATTGAGGTAATAATAATTCCCTTCAAATATAACCTGAGAAAAATTGTTGAATTTCTCATAATACAATCCTTTAAAAAATTGCAAAAAAAATCTTTACCAAACTAATAATTTTTTCTCTTAGAAGCAAACTATATTTCAATATTTTTGCATCTAAGTAAAAAATATGTAAATCTATGGCGTATATATGTATGTCGGAATATGTAAATAGGTTTGTTTAAATTCAGAACACCTGCCCCACATAAAAAATCTTATTAGCGAAATTTAAATCCCCCTGCTTGCTACGTTCACTTTCCACCTTTGAAAAAGCAGGACTGATACCTTCTAAATTATAACAAAGTTTAAAAAAATCGGTAATAACTTTTACCGCACTATTAGGTTTGTCATACTGAGCGACAGTGAAGTATCCAGGCTGTTAGGTAATTAAATCATGGATACTTCGCAGGCTCAGTATGACAAATCGTGGAGTTTCAGTTTGTAATTAATAGCAATAAATCAAAAAATTCTATTGAATAATTCAGGTTTAACCTGTCGGTCCAAGCATATCTTCAGGTCTTACCAGTTCGTCAAATCTTTCACCGGTTAATATATCCAGATGGATTGATGCCTGCTTCAAAGTACCGCCCGAATGGTGTGCATGTTTGGCTATTTTTGCAGCCTGGTCATACCCTATATGAGGATTCAGTGCAGTAACAAGCATCAAAGTATTTTCGAGATAATGATGAATTTTCTTTTTGTTAGCCTCAATACCAACGGCACAATGCTCATTAAACATAATGCAGCTATCGGCAAGCAGACGTGCAGACTGCAGGAAGTTGAAAATTATAACAGGTTTGAACACGTTTAGCTCAAAATTGCCCTGTGAGCCGGCAATATTGATTGTGACATCATTACCCATAACCTGCACTGCAACCATTGTCATAGCTTCAGACTGGGTAGGATTTACTTTGCCGGGCATAATTGACGAGCCGGGTTCATTTTCGGGAATATTGAGTTCACCGATACCACACCTCGGACCTGAAGCCATCCAGCGGATATCATTAGCGATTTTCATAAGTGATGCGGCAAGAGTTTTAAGAGCGCCGTGAGCAAAAACCAATGCGTCATGAGTAGCTAATGCTTCAAATTTGTTAGGTGCTGAAATAAACGGAAGCCCGGTAAGTTGTGCTATATGGTATGCTGATTTTACAGCAAAATCTTTGTGAGCATTAAGTCCTGTGCCGACTGCTGTACCACCCAGAGCGAGTTTGTAAATGCCGGGAAGAACCATATTAATTCTTTCCATTGCATCATCAAGCTGCTGAACATAAGCTGAAAATTCCTGACCAAGAGACAAGGGAACAGCATCCATAAGGTGTGTCCTGCCAACTTTGATAATATCAGCAAATTCGTCAGATTTCATTTTCAGAGTATTTCTCAACTCCTGAACAGCAGGAAGCAGTTTATGATTTAGAATTTCGGCTACAGCTATGTGCATTGCAGTAGGAAATGTATCATTTGAACTTTGTGATTTATTAACATCATCATTTGGATGAATAGGCTTTTTGCTGCCCATTTCGCCGCCGGCAATTTCTATCGCACGGTTTGAAATTACTTCGTTGGCATTCATATTTGACTGCGTTCCCGAGCCGGTCTGCCAGATAGATAACGGAAAGTGTGCATCCAAAATACCTTCAATCACCTCGTCCGACGACTTTACAATCAGTTCAGCCTTTTCTTTCGGCAGTACTCCTAATTCCTGATTAGTCAACGCAGCAGCTTTTTTTAAAATGCCCATAGCACGAATCACTTCACGCGGCATTTTTTCGGTACCGATATCAAAATGGATGAGAGACCTTGCAGACTGTGCTCCCCAGTAAACATCCGATGGGACTTCAATTTCACCCATTGAGTCTTTTTCAATTCTGAACGACATCATTAATCCTTTTTTTAAATTGATACAATAATTTCATTTAATGACTAAAATAAGGTATTTTAGCGAATTAACAATGACATTAAATATGTTTGTATGTATTTTTGTTATTATATTTATATACAAATTGAATTGAGAATCAAAATGGATGAAGTTTCAATATACGGTTATATGGGAGCAGCCTGTACAACAATCAGTTTTATACCGCAAATAATAAAGATAATCAAAGAGAAAGAAGCAAGGGATATATCATTGGGTATGTATTTGATTTTTACATTCGGAATTATGATGTGGCTGATTTATGGAATTTTGCTGAATCAATATCCGATAATTATTGCAAATTCATTCACACTGCTGTTTTCTGTAACAGTACTGGCACTGAAATACAAATACGGTTGATGATAACAAATCTTGTCAGAATCTGGGATTACACGGGTTTCACCAAATATTCAGATGAACTCCACTTTGAAAGTGGAGTTCATATCTTTTAAGCTACATCTTCACAAATTTCTCAACCTTGTTTTCAATTTTTATGAAATATACACCTGCAGGTAACTTCTCTACATTCATCCGATGACTGCCAGTCATCGGATGAATTAATTCGGATATTATTTCAATTCCCAGCATATCAAATATCTGCACTTGATAAACTTCGGAAGTTTCTAAAACTTCCGAAGTATGAAATTGGATTGTGATGAAATCAGTAGCCGGATTTGGGGAAATGATAAAATTATTAATATCATCAGTCAATTCCTTTAAGGATAGTATTGTTAAGGGATACTCATCAAAAACGACAAGATATAACATTGTTTCAGAAGCTGAATCTCCCTGATTATTTATAGCATTAATGCTTATCCTATAAACTCCGTAAACAGGATTTGAAGGTACTGTGAATGAATATTCGTAATATTCTAATTTGTTGTAAGGTATTGTAAATTCATCATTTGAAAATAAATTTTTTATATGAAGAGTTCCATTAGCATTCACATGACTGCCGTCAAATAATTCCTTAAACTTAATTTTGATATTAACCTGCTCATTAGGAATAGTAAAAACAATATTAGAATCAAGTTCTGTAAATAGTTCATTCTTGTATGCGTAGTATTTACCGGATAAAGTAACTACTTCGCTTGCTATAAAATTTTCTTTTTCGGCAATAGCATAAATATCTATCAACTTTTCGAAATTTGGATTTAAATAATCAAATTTCTTTGAGTAAATTACTTTTCCATTTGAATCTGTGTATAAAGTATCAAATCCGGGTGTAAGGGAATTATTTACAATAATCCTTGCTGATTCGACGGGTAAACCGTTTTTGTTTAATAATGTATATGGAATTTCAATATTGGAATTAAAATAAAGTTTGTTAATAAAGTAGTCTGTAGATAGATTTAACTTGTTTATGTTATCTAATTCAGCAAAAAATATTTTATCGGTTTTTACCAGAATTTTTTGATTATTCCATACGAAGAAAAATTCCAAAATATTAACACCAAGATTAGAATTTATTTGTTCCCAATTATCACCGCCATCTTTTGATAATAGAATTCTCTTGCCAAGGTTAGGATTACTTTTACCTAATGTTATATAAATATAATCATTATCATCAACAAATATATTATTAACATTAGAGTCAAGAAAACCAACCAACTCATAATTATCACTGACTGTATTAGATTTGAAAATACCATGGGATGTTGCTATATAAAACTCGCCTTTCCCTGATATGCAATAGTCATTATAATAAGTAAATTTATTTAGAATTTTACCAATCGATTTTAAATATACACCATTTTTAAAATCTTTATCTACAATATTTAGAGACGAAAAAATAAAGTAGTTGCCATCATCAAGTAATGTCAGCGTTCTTAAATCAAAATTCACAGTAGCTATTTTATCGGTACCCGGAAACTTATAAACTGATGAATTTGAAAAATCATCATTAATAAATATATATCCATTGTCAAGAATTTTAATTCCATACTTGGGAATTACGTCGGAATTTAAGGTTATATAAGGTACCCAACTTGCACCCCAATCCGATGAATAGTAAATTTGAGAGCTGTCATTATAAACCATTTCTCCATTATTATTAACATCAAATCCATTTATGGGTGTTTTAAGATTTTGCAATTTCTGAGTAGTCCAATTTTGTCCGTAATCAGTTGAAACATATAATGAATTATTGCCAATTGTTGCAAAAATTTTATCACCGGCTCTCTTAAGATGATTAACATGAGGAGTATCTTCATCAATTACATTTATTGTAGTCCAGGTTAAACCAATATCTTCAGAAATTATCAATAAACCATTCCTTGTACTCACGTACAATTTACCTGATTTTGTGGCGAAAAAATTATCAACAAATCTAATGTTAAAATCCTTGTAACTACCTCCTGTTATATCCGACCAGGTAATTCCTGAGTCTGATGAAAAATAAATCTTTTCAGAGTCTGAAATATAAATTCCTAAATCTGTTTTGTAGAATTTTTTGGGAAAAAAATCAATCGGAGTAATCAAATTGGTTTTAAAATTATAAATGTTGTTTCCCCAAATGTTATTTCCTATTATCCACAAATCATCATCAATTACTCTAACACTTCCTATTGTAGTATTTGTTCCAGGAATATTGACTATTTGATGCCATGTTTCCCCATCGTCAGTACTTTGATAAACGAAATTCCATTTATCTGAACCTGAATCGTAATTTTGTATAATTTTATAATTTTCATCATAATCTACCGAAGATAACATGAACAAATGTGAGTAATTACTTTTGTTGTTTACTTGCTTCCAACTTTCTCCAGAGTCATTTGATATCCATGTCTCAAAAGCGTTTTTAACAATTACTTTTTTATTGTCTTCAGATATTGTTATACAATTATCATAATCCTCATATTCAAAAGTCAGTAATATTTTAGCAGTATCTTTCATGTTTTCTAACTTATATAAAGTTTTTCCCTTTAGAATAAAAAGATTATCATATTTATCGGGGACAATGTTACAAAAACTAAAGATGTTACTAAACTTGTCATCAGGCAGTTTAATTTTCTCCCAAGTTGTACCATCGTTTGTACTTCTAAATATACTGCTTTGAGAAGATAAAAATATTGTATTTTCACTTGTAACTGTAAGTCCATTAATATGTATGGATTGGCTTATACCATTACTCTTTTTCCATAATGTTTCAGCTACACTAAATGGTGAATAGACCAAAAATGTAAAAATGCAGACCAACAATAGTTTTTTCATAACCAACTCCTGATATTTTTTAAAAAGAAATTTCAATTCTGCAAATAATTCTCTTTAAGATAACAAATCCATTACTAATAAAGTTACAATAAAATCAATTATTTATAAAATTATTAATTATACGTTCAACTCATTAAATTAATATTTCACAAACTTCTCAACTTTATCACCAAACCTGATGAAATACACACCTGCGGGGAGGTGGGAAATATCAATTCTTTGAGAGGACAAGTCAAGCCCTGTCCCTACGGACATTTTTTTAATTCCAAGCATATCAAATATGTGTATCTTATAAACTTCGGAAGTTTCTAAAACTTCCGAAGTTTGAAATTGGATTGTGATGAAATCAGTAGCCGGATTTGGGTAAGTCATGATTGAATTTCCTATAGGATATACTTCGCTAACACTGACAGGTAGTCTTATTGAGTTGTAAGAATATGTGAACGGACAATAAAATGTCATATACTTAGTGCCATCTATACTTACCCGTGGTGTCACTTCACCATCCATTGTAATTCCATCATTTTTTACTAAATCATAAGCATAAAATGCGTTATACTTATCAATCGGGTTGGTGATATACGATATCCAAACTATTTCATGATTCCCAAGAAAGCCGATTTGAAGATTCTCAGCATAACCTGAAATCAGATCAATTTTGTAAGAAAATTTTATGTTCTGCAATTTAGCATCATAAACAACCAAACTGTCTTTCCCAAATGACCAGAGTATATACCTGCCGTCATTTGTCATATCTCTGAAAGTTCTGTTTTGTGGCAGATTGTTAAGTATTTCTTCAGTCAAATCACCGGTTCCGGCATCAAATTTAAAATATCTGCCTGATGGATACAATATTGTAATCTTTCCTGTGATGTCGCATACATAACCATACCCATTGCCGGATTCTGCAGCCAAATCCTTTGTAAAATTTAATGTCAGTGTATTATAGTCATAAACATCAATATAGTCTTTTGTAATGGATATGATTAAACCACCATTCTGAGGGCTGAAAAATACTGTGCCAAGTGTACTGCGTTGGGTTTGCAGAGTTTTCTCGATAATGTCGGATTCAATATTATACAGCAGGAGTCTCGTCGTATCGTTGAATGCAATATATTTTGAATCATGAGAAAATGCAAGTGCATTTCTTTGTACATGAATAAATTTCAAAAATTCACCTGCGCCTGTAACTAATCCATGATTATAGACTGGCGTATTATATTCACCATACAAGGCACTTACAAGCATAAGGTCGTTAGTCGGATTAATTATTGCATGTACCGGATTTCCGACATAACCATCAGACGCAGAATTAATTTTCCAGTAGTCGGACATATTATAAAGGAAATAAACATTTTCCTGATATGGATCATCCAGATATCGTCCGCAGTACATTAATTCTCTTGAAAATCCAATAGTCTTAGTTTTATTTGAATTAATATAAACGAAGTCAATATCAAAACCGGATTGGTAGGGCACACTTCCATCAAAGATTAGAGTATCAGAATCAATATCCCAAACTGATTGGTCAAAATATTCTCCTCTGCAAACCATATATTTCATATTTGCCGAGAACTCCATAGACTGAATATTGAAGGATAAGGTTTTGTTGAAAATTTCATCACCCGTCAAAGAATTAACAATATGAATTACTTTGCCAACTTTATACGAAATGTTGTTGCCTGAATTTCTGAACTGCACTAATTTTGCATTAGAGTCAAAAGGTATTTTTCTGTCCATACTTCCTGATGAAATTGACCATATTTCGAGTGAATCATTAATCATCAGAGCAAATTCATCCTTTTCGCTGTTCAGAAAAACCCCGGAATAAAATGCAGGATTAGCATTAATCAGAATTTCGTTTTGTTTCAAGCCGGATGAGACATCATATATTGTCAATCTCAACTCACTCTTTTTCAGAGTATAGACAAAACTTCCGTCTTTTGAAAAGCAGACTTTCATATCCTGAGAATCTCCGGAATAATTCAAAGAAAAATTTATAATTTCACTAAAATCATTATAATTGAAAATTACAATTTTTCCATTTAAGAGATAACCGATTCTTTTTGAATTGCCGTTGATAATTACATCCCTAATAGTTGATGAATTTGGCAATGAAATTTCTTTAAAGACTGAATTACCGGTATTAATATCAAATTTACAAGCTGATAACTCATAAGATTGTGAATTAGTTCCCGTAAAAACTATTTCTTCATCATTATACGGATTAGATATAAAATCGGACCTTATAAATGAACCCTTAGTCCAACCAAATAAGGAAATACTCAAAACAAAAAAAGTTACTAAAAATGTACAAATATTCTTCATAGTGAACCACATATATATTCAAAAATAAGTTTTCTTCAAATTGAATAAATAGCCTCATTATAAATGACATTTCAATTAGTAAAAAAGTTACAATAATCATAAAATAATTTTGATTTATTTATCCAAACTTGAAACCGGTATCANAGAATTCATTACTACTTTACATCGCCGCTGCTATTTTTATTATGGCAGTTAATCTTACAGCTCAGGAAAATTTCCCGTCTCCGCCTGATGCCCGTTCAGTTAACGGTGTTCTGAATCTTGATTTGCATGTATCGCTTGATACAGTAGAGATTGACGGCAGAAAGATTTACACAAGATTGTATAACGGCTTATCAACGGGACCGACATTCAGAGTCAAAGCAGGAGATGTGATGAGAGTTAAATTATTTAATGACATGCCTCCAAATCCTGACGAAAATGACATGTCGCCAAATCATAATATCCCGAACAAGATTAACACAACAAATCTGCATACTCATGGATTGTTTGTATCTTCTAAAGATAGTGCTGATAACCCGTTTATTCAGGTTATGCCCGGCGAAACATTCCAATATCATATTGCAATTCCAAGTGACCATCAGGAAGGCACAAACTGGTTTCACCCTCACCGTCACGGAAGTATCTGGGCACAAATGTCAGGCGGTTTAGCCGGTGCAATTGTTATAGAAGGTCTGACAGATGAAGTTCCTGAAATCAAAGCTGCTGAGGAGCATGTGATGGTCATCCAGTCTTTTACGTATGACCAGAACTATGAATTTCCTTATCCAAATAAAGAAGCCACTAATATTGGAGGAATCTTCCCCGGAACCGATTCAACAATTTTCACATTGAACGGAAAAACCTCCGGTACAATTACTATGCGACCAGGAGAAATTCAGCGTTGGAGATTTGTCAATGCTCATTTAAGTAATTACGTGTTTATTTCAGCTATGGAGGGTGATAATTTTATTCCGCTTTACAGATATGCTGTTGACGGTGTAAATCTATTCGAGCCGGGATATCTTGATTCTATAGAACTTGCAGTTGGAAATCGTGCAGATATGCTATTCAAAGCTCCTGTTACAGAAGGGCTATGCACATTGAGAATTGCAGAGGTAGAGCCATTTTCAGGAGAAATAACTTATCACTACATCATTTCAATTGATGTAAAAGGCCAGTTAAATGATATGTCTATGCCATCATCAATTCCGGCTCCGGACAGATTGGAAATTATTAAAGATAGTGAAATTACCAATACCCGTACTATGACCTTCTCAGTTCAGGAAAAGGAAAGTCCGTTCAATATATTTTTCATTGACGATAAACTTTTTGATGCCACACATTCAGATGTTGTTGTCAAAGTCGGTGATGTAGAAGAATGGACTATGGTAAATACAAGCTCCGAGGTTCATCCATTCCATATACATATTAACGATTTTATGATTACCGAAATTAATGGCGAAAAGCAAGACCCTCCGGTTTGGTGGGACGTATTCAATATTCCGCCAAAAGGAAATTTTAAATTCAGAACAAGATTCGAAAGATTTGACGGAAAGACTGTTCTTCACTGCCATAATATCGTTCACGAAGATTTGGGAATGATGCAGGTTGTAGAAATCCAACCAAAGAATTCATCGGTTGATGATATTAATCCAATAGACCTGAAGGGTGTATATCCTAATCCGGTTATCGGGGATTTACAAAATATTAATTTCGATTTGCCGGAGTTTCTTCATGATAAAGATATCAAGGTTGAAGTCTTTGACATGAGCGGCAAAAGGCTTTATGAAAATAATGTTGTAGGTCAGCCGCAGAACCAGCTTTCTGTAGATGTCTCTGATTATACAAAAGGGTCATATTTCTACAAGGTTTCGAGCGGTAATTATAACAACACAAATAAATTCATAATACTCAAATGATGAACAAAATCTTTTTTATATTGATATTAACCGGGCTGATGATATTCAGTCCGGTTATTTCTAAAGATAAACCTGCAAATATTTGGCTTACCGATTTAGATGGAAATAAGCACGAGATAATAAAGGAGTCTTTCGCTCAACCTATAATTCTGATTCGGTATCTGGGTGCAACATGCTCCAAATGTCTTCACCAGTTGAATCTGTTGAATGCAATTTCGGATACACTTAAAAAACAAAATATCAAGGTAATCGGTTTCAGCAACGACGATGCAGTTCAGTGCAGAAAGATACTGAAACAAGTTAAATACGAGAATTCTGCCGTTAGTTTGTATTCGGATTCAGACAGCAAAATATCAGAATTGATAGGTGCAACAATAATCGAAATAACAGGAGAAAAGACCGAACTCCATGCCACCATGCTGATTTATAAAGGCGAAATTCTTTTTTCGGATATTGATGCAAAACCATTTATGAAAATAAGTAAAATATTCGACCTTGCCGTTGCATCAAAAAAGAAATGATTCTATATAAATTTCAGTTATTTCTTAGCACAACAAAAAAGCCCAGTAAAGTTACCGGGCATATTTTCAAAATTATGAACATTAAATCTTTCTAACAGCACCAATTTAATTAAGTTTAAATTCAGAAAGACTGCCGATTATACCGAACGCCTGAAGTAACCATATAATAACAACGATTACAACAACAATGTTCAAAAGGGACTTAATTTTACTATCCATCGGGATATAGTTGTTTATCAACCAAAGTCCTACACCTACTATAATCAAAACAACAACAATAGTTAACAGTGACATTTATTTCACCTCCCTTATTGACAAATTTTCTGAATAAATATAAAAATGATTCTTTGCAGAAATCTTTCCGCTTTTCTCATTCTCTTTTTTCATTTCAATCAGCATTTCTTTTTTCTGTATAAAATATTCTGAATACTTATTTATATTAACTGATAACTGCATTAAATATTTTATTTTATTATAATTTGCAATAAATTATCATAACAATATAATTGCAGTATGTATAGCAATTTCAGAACACATAACTTACCTAATAGTTCTTACCGGCGAAATTATAAACAACTTGCACAATGTACTTGTTTTCGCACTTTTTCAAAGCAGGGCTGATATGTTCTATTGTTTTTATAATAAAATCCCACGATTTGTCATACCAAAGATGAGAATTTGTAAGGGAAGTAAGTAAAGATGTGATGGATGTTAGTAGAAAATTCAACAATAATTGAAAAAAACTGACGTTTAAAAGGTTTTAAGGATTTGTAATATGAATGAAATAAGACAAACATTATTTGTAAAAAACCATAAAGTAAGGATTGATTTACCTATTGATTTTAATTACAAACAGGTTAATGTCATTATTACTCCTTACGAAAATAACTGTAGGTTTTCTTTTGAAAATCCGGACTTCGTTCCAATTAATTTGAAAAATATCAATCCGAATTACTCTACATCAATTCTACGTGAAGACAGGGATTTAAGATGACGATTGAATACGAATATGCATTGAATTTTAATCAAATGGTGTAAATTCCCTGAAGCTTGCTACGGTGTAGTTAATTTTATTAAATAATCTGTTTTCGCCAATTTTATGTACACCTGAAGAACTTATGGAGATTAGTGATGTTTAAAGATCCTATTGTAGAAGAAGTAAGAAAAACTCGGGAGAAAATCCTTGAGAAGTTTGATTATGATATAAAAAAATACATTAATTATATCATAGAAAAGCAAAAAGAGCATACAGATAGATTAATTACAAAGCCTTTCAAAAAGGATGCAGTTGAAGCAAATTAGTTTTTTATGCAATAATTATGTTTTTCACCAAGTCCGATAATTTGTTATTCACACATTAATCTATTTATATTTCTGACATATTCATCTATATTGAATTTGCGTTTCAATCCTTTAGCGTTCATATACCGTATCTTACCAAATACAGGTCTCTCACCCCAAGCTCTGTCGTGAACTCCGCCGATTGACCAGACTATCCCTGCATATCCGTTCGGGTCATTGCCGTCCAGTTCGTATTTATCGTTGAGATATATTGCAGTTTCAAGAGCTGATTCAGGATTTTCAGTCCACTCGAGTATTTTTTTTGCCCAATACATTCTCATATATCCGTGCATTTTGCCGGCAACCACCATCTCCAATTGCGCTGCATTCCAGTATGGGTCGTGTGTTCGGGCATCTTCAAACTGTTCAGTTGTATAAATATGTTCCCGTTCATCGGCTTGATGCTCTGAAAGTGTTTTCTTTGCCCAGTCAGGAAACCCTTCAAAATTGTCATAATTCTGATTATAAAAGCAGAAATTATCAGATAATTCCTTTCTGATGATAAGCTCTTCGAGAAATGCATCCTTAGATTCGGTTTTGCAATCACAATTAATTACCTCAAGAGCAATTCTCTGAGCGGAAATGTGTCCGAAATGCAGATAGAGAGATAAATTCGATTGAAAATTGTTTGAAGGGTCATTTCTCAACAGAGCATAATCATTCAACCGGTTTTCAAGAAAATATTTTAGACGATTTCCGGCTTCTGCCATACCGGAAATAAACAACTTTGATTCAGCAGGATAAGTTTGAGAGTTTGGTAAATCCAATTCCGGAAATATGTTATTAACATTCTCATTGAAAGGATGGATTTTAATATCGGGAAATTCAGTAAGGTATTCGTCCAGCCGGCTTTTAATCTTGTTTCGTATTGTATATGCGCCAAACTCCTGTTTATCTGAAGCAATTCTGCACGGAACAATATTATGCGAGTCAACTTCAAATATTGCTGCATCAATTTTTTCAGCCAATTTCTTTTTCCACTGCCGTTTAATTCTGAGCGGGTCAAAATCTGTATAAACAACTGCCACATTCATCTGTTTAACAAATTCAGCTATTTCTTCCGGAGGATTTCCCGTAAGAATCTGAAAATGTATGTTTAATTTCTGCAGATTAAGACTTACTTCTTTCAAACCGTTGAACATAAAGGGAAACTGACGTTTGGACACGCCGTGGAAATTATCGGTTAGTGCAAAAACTACATAAAGGTTGGATTTTCTTTCAATTGAATCATTATAAGCATTAATCAGTGTCCAATTATCCCTGTCTCTTTGTTCGCGGCTCATCCAGTATAGAACATCGCCTGAATTCCGGCTTCCTGCTTTAAGTTTAAATGTTCTTTGCTGCATCTGGTTAGGAGTTATTTGTCTGTTAAAAAAAGTTTGTGAGAATGTACTGCTTCAACGGAAAACACCCCGTTTGGGGCGTTCCTTCTTGCCGTTCTCACTCTTAAAAATTGGTCGTTTTCTATAATGAACGAAAGTAAGCCACGCTTTCAAATATTTTAAAATTCTATTCTATTTCTTTTATAAATTTCCTTTCAGTGTATTAAATTATATTTAAATCAACAATTTATCCGCAATATTATAAAATAATAATTTTGATTGTTGAATATTTTTTCAATTTGCTAAAATCTTTTCTATTAAACGTTATTAATTCCTGACAATAAGATTCCGCAACAGATATATGAATACAGTCATTGATATTAGAAAATCCAATATGATTTGCCAGTTCAATTGCTCTTTGAAAAATTTGTGTATCGGGAATTAAAGGATTATTTCTTAAGTAAAAATTCAAATTTTTGATAATAAAATCTTTTGAATAATGTAACTTTGATAAAACAAATGAAACTTCTTGCAAACTAAGTAGTGAGACCGTAAAATTTTTCTCTTTTAATGAACTTTCTAATAAATCATTAGCATCTTTATGTTTTTTTGAATCCTGAATAACAAGAGAGTTAATCAATACATCGGAATCAAAATATTTCATAATTAGCCTCATTTGCCAATTTTGAAAGATTAATAGTCTTATCAACTCTCTTAATATGTTTCTTATTATATTCTTTCAATTCCAAATAATCTTCGAAATTGTCTGAATTTGGAGACTTCTTGAAATTAACAATCTGCTTGCTTTCCCTATTGAAAATATTGTTTAATAAAATATAATTCTTCAGGGCTTCTTCTGTTACTTGCTCTACTGTTTTTAAATTGGAAAATGTTTTAGCTTTATCCAATAAATCAGTATCAATTTTTATTAAAGTTTCCATAATATTTTCTTTATAAATTCGATATTTATTATATTTTATCCATAAGACTAAACGAATGTAAACAAAAATAACTAAAATTAATCATTATTAAAAAGAAAAATTAGCGATTTTACAGGATGAACGTAAGTTAGCAATGCTTACAAATGTTTCAATAATTTTTTATACTGTTTCAGCTATAAATAAATCCTTATAATATAGTATGATAATAAGGCCAAATTCATTTACTTAAAAGCCTCTTGAAAAAGTCAATATTTCCAAATCTCAAGTCAAACAAGGATTTTTGACCTGCTTTAATTTCAATAACTTTGTAGTTCAAGTATCCTTGATTGTATATCTTAAAAAAATACTTATTCAACAGCTACCTAAACCGCCGGCTCAATCTCTATCAGCAAAGTACCTTTTTCAACTGCCTGGCTTTCTGAAACATTTATTGATTTAACTATGCCGCTCACCGGTGATTTTAGAGTATTCTCCATTTTCATCGCTTCTATTACAATCAGTTTGTCATCGGCAAGCACCTGCATTCCTTCTTTAACAAATATCTTGACAACAAGCCCCGGCATTGGTGCTTTTACCGAACCGGCAGCATTTTTTGATTTGCCACTGCCATTTGAAATATACTTTTGGAGAACCTTACGCATTTCATCGGTAGCCTGTATTTTGTACGACATTCCGTCAAGTGTGATTTCGAGTTTTGAATCATCAATAAAATCAAGACCTACCTGAAACATTCTCTGATTTACAAGAAATGAAAAAACATCCGAACCGAAAGTTTTCATCAGTTCAACTTCGAATGGTTTGTCATCAACATAAATTATATTGTGGTCATTAGCATCATACCTGACCTCATATTCCGTCTTGCCTATACTCAGCAATAAATTATTCATTTAAACAATTTCCGGTTTCTGATTAAATTAATCTTCTTAAAAGCAGATGTTTTTCTTTCCACTTACTTATCTGCGGTTGAACTTTTGACGGTTTTTGAGCATTTTGAGTCATTCGCAATCCATAAGCGGTAATAGCAGCAACAATTTCCTGATGTTCACTCTTCATTTTTTCAAGTGTTTCAAAATCAAATGAATGTTCAATAAATCCTGTATCAAACCACCCGTAGCGAAATTCGGGGTGCTGCATAACAGCAAGCAGAAATGGTATTACGGTTTTCACACCTTTAATTCTGTAGTTCCGCAGAGCCATTTCCATTCTGCTTATCGCTTCGATTCTGTCACGCCCGTATGTAATCAATTTTGAAAGCATTGGGTCGAAATGAATAGAAACGACAGAACCCGACTCAACTCCGCTGTCAACCCGCACTCCATAACCTGCAGGCTGTCTGTGATAATTGATAGTTCCGGTATCAGGCATAAATTCATTAAACGGGTCTTCTGCATAAATCCTGCATTCAATAGCGTGTCCGTTGATTTTTATATCATCCTGAGTATATTCAAGTTCCTCCCCACAGGCAATTTTAATCTGTGCTTTTACAAGATTAATACCTGTAACTACTTCTGTGACAGCGTGTTCAACCTGAAGACGGGTATTCATTTCAAGGAAATAAAAATTGCGTTCTCTATCCAGTAGAAATTCTATGGTTCCTGCATTATGATAATTACAGGCTTTGGCAGCATTAACTGCAACATCGCCCATTCTTTTACGCAAATCATCATCCAAAACAGATGAAGGTGCTTCTTCAATAACCTTTTGGTGACGGCGCTGAATAGAACAGTCCCGCTCACCAAGATATACACAATTCCCGTGTTCGTCGGCAAGTATCTGCATTTCGATATGCTTAGGGCTTTCAATAAATTTTTCGATATATACAGCATCATCACCAAAAGCCTTTAGAGCTTCCCTTGATGCTGCCTCATAAGCCGGTTCGAGGTCTGCTGAATCGAACACTTTCCTCATTCCTTTCCCGCCTCCACCTGCGGAAGCTTTTAGAAGAACCGGAAAACCGAGTTCTGCAGCAATAATTTTTGCTCTTTCTATATCCGTTATTTTTTCTTTAGTTCCCGGAACAACAGGCACACCTGCATTCATCATAAGTTCGCGGGCTTTGGTTTTGCTGCCCATCATTTCAATTGATTCAGCCATAGGTCCAATAAACTTTATTCCGGCTTCGGTAACTTTCTTTGCGAATTCTGCCCGCTCTGATAGAAAACCATAGCCCGGATGAATTGCCTCTGCACCACTTTTCAATGCTGTCTCAATTATTTGCTCCATATCCAAATATGCACTTTTGGGTGTGTCGCCTGTCAGGCGATAGGCATAGTCAGCATAACTTACGTATAGAGCTTCTTTATCAACCTCGTGATAAACTGCAACGGTTTCGATACCCATTTCACGGGCAGACCTCATAACTCTTACAGCAATTTCACCACGGTTAGCAACAAGTATTTTTTTAAACATTAATCATTTTTCCGATAACTTATGTATATGTTTACATTAGTCGAAGTATTGAAAATTATATTTGAAAAGCTTAATAAAGTTTTGAAAAGTAAAAAATATTAAATAATTATCAATTATCAATTATTACTCAATAATAACCTATTTAATACTTCATATTCATCATTATGAATAATTGGATTGCTACTATGAATAACGATCAAAGTCACAAAGATACTGTTCTAAAACTTATCTCCGAAGCTCCGGGAAATGCTTCAATTGAGGATATGATGTATTTACTTTATCTGCAGCAGAAAATTGAAAATGGTATGAATGATTTTAAGAACGGAAATACTTTCACAAATGATGAAGTAGGACTGGAATTAGAAAAATGGCTCAAATAATATGGTCTGGAACTGCGCTTCAAGACTTGAAGTCTATCGGTAATTTTATAGAGCAGGGTTCGGAGTATTATGCAAAAATATTTATCCAGAGACTCTATAATTCAGTAAAAAGATTAGAATTGTTTCCCGAAAGTGGTAGAAAATCAATTGATTTTAGGTCTTTGAATTTACGGGAAGTCATTTATCAATCATACAAGGTAATATATAGTTTTGAAGATGAAACTGTCAAAATATTAACTATCGTTCATTGCAAAAGGGATGTTTAAATTGTTTTTTCTGATAACTTATGTATATGTGTACAATAGTTAAAATATTGAAAATTATATTTGAAACATGATTCAAAATGAAACATTTGAAACCATTTATCAATAAATAAATGATTAATCAGGCTATAATTTGAATTACTAATTCTAAAAGCTAATAATTTATGTGATTTTATTCCTAAAAATTATGAAATTAAATTTAAAAAGGTTAATTTTGTATTGAATATTCGGCACTTTTGAATAAATATTTTTTCAAGAGCCGATATGTTATAGATTGTAAAAAAATAAATATTAAATTTTGGAGAATTAACATGGCAAGAGCACATAATTTTAATGCAGGACCTGCAATATTACCGGTTCAGGTCGTTAAAGAAACCGCTGAAGCAATTATTGACTTTAACGGAACCGGAATGGGATTGATGGAAGTCAGTCACCGCTCAAAAGAATTTGACGCAGTTATCAAGGAAGCTCAGAGCGACTGTCTGAAGATAATGAAATTATCACCCGATGAGTATGATGTATTGTTTCTTGGCGGCGGAGCAAGTATGCAGTTCCTGATGGTTCCTTACAATTTTATGCACAAAGAATCTGACTATCTTGTAACAGGTGTCTGGGCAAAAAAAGCATGGAAAGAAGGTAAATTCTTTGGAAAAGCTAACGTTGCAGCAACAAGCGATGATTCAAATTTCAACTATCTGCCGAAATCATTCAATTTCTCGCCGGATGCCGATTATGTCCATATCACTACCAATAATACTATCTATGGTACTGAGTTTAAATCACTTCCCGATACAGGGAATATTCCGCTGGTTGCTGATATGTCATCCGATTTTATGGGTATGGATTTTGATTACAGCAAATGCAGTCTGATTTATGCAGGTGCTCAGAAGAATGTAGGACCTTCAGGTGTAACAATTGTAGTTATTAAGAAATCATGGCTTGCATCAAAAGGAAAATCAGATATTCCGACAATGATGAATTACAAAACTCATACCGAAAACGAGTCAATGTTTAACACACCTCCCTGCCTGCCCGTATTCACTGTTGGCAGAACTTTTAAATGGATTTTAGAACAAGGAGGCGTTGCTGCAGTTCAGGCGAATAACGAGAAAAAAGCAAAATTGATTTATGATGTAATTGATGCTTATCCTGAATTTTATAAGGGTGCTGTCAAAAATGCCGAAGACCGCTCATTAATGAACATAACCTGGAACCTTACTACTCCGGAACTTGAAGCAAAATTCATAAGCGAAGCAAAAGCATTGAACATGATTGGTCTCAAAGGACACCGTTCAGTCGGCGGCGTAAGAGCATCCGTTTATAATGCATGCCCAATTGAATCGGCAGATGCATTAGCCAAATTTATGGTTGAATTCCGTAAAAACAATATGTAATTTGTTTTTTTTTTAAAGATTTATTTAAACCCCTGTTTGTTTTCACATCAGGGGTTTTTTGTTTGATTTTTTTAATGATACTAATGAAATGATTTATCATTATTTATTGTTATTTTGTCCGTTTATTTGTAAATAAATGGTTTTCCGGCAACTACCAAACCCCTCATAATTGAGTTAATTATTTTTTTCATCTGATTGTACTGATTTCATCAACACAGAAAGTACTCAAATAAACAAAATATTTGAAATTATAACACGTTTGTAAAAAATGATTATAATATTAAGTTATGAGATTTATAATGTCAGCTATTAAAGAAAGAATTAAAGAGAACCTTGAATTCTTAAACGAGCAGCAGCTTATGGAGTTGGCTGATTTCTCTTCCTTTTTAAAAATTCGTTCACGTGTTCAAAAATCGAATATGAAAGTAAATGATTCTTTAAATAAATTCAAAAATGAAGACAGTGCTCTTGCAGAATATGGAATGGCTGAATATAATAAAGGATTACTTGAAGAAGATTTATTATGATATTTGAGCGTGGCGATATTTGTATAGCAGATTTAAATCCTGTACAAGGCTCTGAGCAATCAGGCATACGACCGGTCATCATTTTTCAAAATAATGACATAATTCAATATTCATCAACATTAATTATAATACCTTTTACAACAAACCTAAAAAGGGCAGTTCTTCCAACCTGTTTGAAAATTATACCTGATGAAAGCGGACTTGAAGAAGTTTCAGTTGCTTTATGTCATCAGATTCGGGTTATTGATAAGACAAGAATTAAAAAGAAAATAAGCAAATTAAATTCAACAACTTTATTTGAATTAGAAACAACTGTACTTTTAACATTGGGTTATGAATGAAAAGTTGAATAACTGCTTATAAGTGAATATATCTACTGTGTAAAATGATTTCATTATTAAATTTCCTATCCGCTTTTCCATAATTTCAACTCCTATTTCGTTATTATAATTAATTGAAATTGAGTTGTTTTAGTTAACGGTTTATGACAGAAGAAAAAATACATAATTATCCGAATGATGAGTTCCGTGATAAAGTCGCAAATTTGCCGACTAAGCCCGGAATATATCAATATTTCGATTCTTCAAACAAGATTATTTATGTTGGTAAAGCAAAAAATCTCCGCAATCGTGTAAAATCATATTTTTTAAAGAATAAATATCACGATGCCAAAACTAAAGTACTTCTGACTCATATCGCACATTTAGAATATATCATTGTTGATTCCGAAACTGAAGCACTTCTGCTTGAAGATAATCTCATAAAAAATCATAAGCCTAAGTATAATATATTACTTAGGGATGACAAAACATATCCTTTCATCAGAATTACAAACGAACCATATCCCAGAGTTTTCATAACGCGGACAGTTGTAAGAGACGGCTCAAAATATTTCGGTCCTTATACTGATTTCCGTCAGGTCAATAATATGATGAAGATTATAAGAACATTATTTCTGATTAGAAGCTGTGACCTTTTGATTTCGCCGCAAACCATTGAAGCAAAAAAGCACCGGGTCTGCCTTGATTATCATATCAAGAAATGCGAAGGTCCGTGCGAAGGTCTTATTTCGGGAGATGATTATGCTGAGAATATCCGGCACTCTCAGCAGATACTCCAAGGCAGAACGCGGGAAGTAGAGAAAATTCTTGAGCAGAAAATGAATGAACATTCCGAAAATCTTGAATTTGAAAAAGCTGCGGTTATACGCAATAGATATCTGATTTTGAAGGAATATACATCCCGTCAAAAAATAATTTCTTCTGAACTCATTGATCGAGATATTTTCGGATTTGCAAAAATTGATAATACTGCCTGTTCGCTTGTGCTGAAAGTAAGAGAAGGAAAGTTAATCGGTAAACGCCATTTCATAATCAAAAATGCTGAAGATTTGAGCAGCGAAAGCATTCTGCAGCGGACAATGGAAAAATGGTATCTCGAAAGCGATTATGTTCCTTATGAAATTCTTATGCCCTGCGAAACTGAAGATATAGAGTATTTATCAGACTGGCTCGGTAAACTGCGGGGAAAATCAATTGACTTTCAGATTCCAAAAATTGGAGAAAAGAGAAAAATCATTGAAATGGCAAACTCCAATGCCGAGTATCTGATTAGAGAATATATATTAGCTCACGAAAAGCGTGACCAGGTAATACCTCGTCCGGTGCTGTCACTTCAAAGAGATTTAAGACTTGCAAAAGCTCCCCGCATAATTGAATGTTTTGATAATTCACATCTGCAGGGGACAGATTTAGTATCCTCAATGGTATATTTTGAGGATGGACAGCCTAAGAAATCAGAATACCGGAAATTTAAGAATCAGACTGTACATCAAAATGATGATTTTGCTGCTATGAGAGAAGCCGTTGAAAGAAGATATTCAAGACTTATTGAAGAGGATAAACCCCTGCCCGATTTGATTATTGTTGACGGCGGCAAAGGTCAGCTTTCATCTGCTTATTCAATTCTCGAAAAATTGGGTATCGAAAAAAAAGTGCCTATTATCGGTCTTGCAAAAAGGCTTGAAGAAGTATTTTTCCCGGGCGAGAGCGAATCCGTCCAACTTCCAAGAACGTCAAGCAGTCTTAAACTGATTCAGAAACTGAGAGATGAAGCCCACCGTTTTGCTATAACATATCATCGGCAGTTACGCTCTAAAAGAACAATCAAATCGGATTTGTATGATATTAAAGGTATCGGCAAAATTACTTCCGATAAACTGCTCCGGCATTTCGGCTCTGTTGAAAAAATAAAATCAGCACCTGAATCGGAATTATCAAAAATTTTGAACAAAAAGCAACTCGAAAGCATAAAAATTCATTTTGCAATCTAAGTAAAAAAGTTAACTTTTATGTAACTTTATTGTGATTAACGTGTTATTAATAATGCAATTAATTAACAATAAATTGAGGTAGTTATGTATATTATTTCAAGCTTTTTCAGTTACAGAAAAATCGTCCTGTTAGTAGTTCTAATGATTCCATTTTTCTTGTTTATGACCAATACTGCTTTTTCAGCCATTAGACATTTAAACATTTATGTAACCCTTGAAGCAGTTGAAGAAAATGAATTGAAAATTTATGATTTGGATTTAAATTCAGATGGTATTGATGATTTTTCTTTCCATCATAATATTCAGGGAGGCGATTTTGTCTGTGAAATCTATTCGGGTTGGAATCATAATGAAAACGAAGTTCTGACAGTGGATGACCGAGTTCCGGTAATGTTGAATTACGGTGATAATATCTCCGAAAATTTGTCAATATGGACAAACGGCTATAATGGTATGGGCAGCAGTGCAATGTATTTTGAAGCGGATTGGCTCGGTGCAGAGAATAAATTTGCAGCCTTGCGTTTCAAAATCAATGGGCAGTTTCACTATGGCTGGGTTAGAGTTCTAATTCCATCGAACTCATCACATCTTCAAATCATAGATTGCGCCTTCGAAGATACACCGCTTGCAAATATTTCCGCCGGTGATGGGGCTACTGATGTTCAGGATGAATATTCACAGTTTAATCCGGAGGTTTTCAGTTGTGGGAAAAATGTCAATATCAGGTTTACATCAGATTTCAATGATAACACAAGTCTTAAGATTTTCGATTTAAATGGAAGTTTGGTAAAGGATATGAAATTAAAAAACCAAAATTCATACGTTAATCTTGAGGAATTAAGGAGCGGTATATATTTTCTGTATATCAAATCCGGCAATTGGATTATAAGGAAAAAGTTATCGTTATTTGGTTTCAATTAAAACGCTGAAATATGACAAAAAATCAGGTAAACAGTCCAACACCTGATTTGTGTTGGACTGTTAAATTTGTGATGTCATTTCTCTATCACCAATTGCTCTCTTTTCAAAGTCCACGGTGAGGTCAGATGGACGGAATACAAATCTGTAGCGTTGCTACCTTATAAATTGAAGGCTTTCTTTTGTCTTAATTTAAATTCCAGCATTGCTTCATTTAATTGTTCTAAATATTTTGGTTTATCAATTAAATACAGTTCAGTAAGCTCACTTCTAACCTTTCTCATAAATTCAACTGCATGAAAATCTTTTACTTTATCCTCATTCTTCTTCATAGGTTCTTCTTTACTCTAATATCATTTTCAAACGTTAAATTAAATAATTTAGTTTAGAATTTTAAAATCCGCTATAATTATTAAATTTAAATATTCACATTAGAATTCCCAACATTTTTCACTTCACAATCAACAACGGCTCTCTTTTCAAAGTCCATGGTGCAGTTAGATGAACAGAATACACACCAGTACCAAGACCGTTGATATTGAATGTGTAGTCTTTTTCTTCGTAGATTTTGTTGCTTCTTTTGAATTCCGATTTTGCAACTTCACGACCTTGAAAATCATATATTACGATTGAGAAACTGCCTTCCTCCTGAGTGCCCACTGTCACTTTCAGGTCGTCATCAGCAGGATTAGGTGCGACTTTCATTGTTGTGGGTTTGAATATCTGGATGCCGCTTAAATCATTTACACAGCCGTCAATTTTTAAAGAGCCGTTCTGATATTCAGGAAAATACCTATTATTTGGAAAATCCACATTTTGGATTGTCAGCGGTACTGTCTCACTTCTGCCTATGAGTGCCTGTCCGTAAATGATATTAACAGGCTTCAATTCACCGTTCAATTTTTCAAATTCCGCTGTTGCTTGGATTTTCAAAATGCGGTCATTTCCCTCAATTTTATTCTCAATAATATCTCCGAATTTCACACTGTCGGCTTGAAAGTACGCTTTATCAACCGAAATTGTAATTTCGTATTCTGTCGTAAGTTTTTCAGCATTCGGGCAGGTGAGGGAAGAGTTTACAGGTATTTCGATTCTTTTACCTACTTCTGTTTCTATAACCGGAAGTGCAAATCTGAAAAGTGCTTTAGATGAGCCGTAAATTGGAATTGCTGATTTATAAATGCAGGGTTCATCGGATTCAACGAAAAGTGTATCAAAATATTCTCCTGCATCGTTTGGCTTGAACATTATCTCCAAATCCACTGCGTCACCGTTTTTGTAAGTTTTCAGGTAAGAATTTGAATTAATGACATTAAAATTATTTGATGTAGTGTAAATTCTATTCACTACAAAATCTGAATTTGTTTCAATTGTCATTTTCAAATTTTGAGTTTGAGAATCTCCCAAACAAAGCTCATCAAACATTAACTTCTCTTTATCAAAAGTCACATTTGCATAAAATTTTGATATTTCAATATCAGCAGAATCCGAGCATCCAAATTCATTTTTTACGATTAGTTGATATACTCCTGCATCGTGAACTGTGATAGATTCTGTTGTTTCACCTGTTGACCAGAGATATTCAGTATATTTTGCTTTTGTAAATATTTTTGTAGAGTCATCAAAACAAAGATTTGTATTGTCTGCTTCAAGTTCTAATGCTAAATCAGGATGAATTATGACTTCAATTTCGGTTGTATCAGAGCATTGATTTTTATTTGTTACGATTAATTTATAGATGCCTGATTCGGAAACGTTTATACTTTCTCCTTTCTCTCCGTTTGACCAGATATATTCAAATTCAGGATTATAATTCTCTGCTGTTAATATAATTTTTTCACCGAAACATACTTCTGTTTTGTCGGCAAGTATTGAGGCAACAGGCATTTCGAGAACTTCAACTTTAACAAATGCAGTATCGGTGCATCTGTTTTGAGATTTGGCTATTAGATACAATTCCGCACTTACCGTGAAAGTACGCTCCGAACCTGTAATTCCGTCAGACCAGATATATTCATATTCAGGTTTGGTTTCTAAAGGTTTAAGTACAAAATTATCACCTTTACAGATTGTGTATTGTGCTTTTTCAAACTTGACAACAGGTGATTCAAATTCTTCGATTATAATTGAATCAATTCCCTCACATCCGGCATCAGATTTGACTTTTATGATATATTTTCCGCCTTTTGTTACCAATATTGAAGGAGTTGTTTCTCCGGTTGACCAGTCGAAAGTATAATCGGAACCCTGTAAATCTGTACTTAATAATAGTGTATCACCAATGCAGAGTTTTGTTTCACCCAGCAAAGAAAATTCCAAATCACTGTTGTAGCTTACTATTACAGAATCCTGCGAAACGCATCCGTATTCATTTTCGATTGTCAGGATATATTTCCCTTCCTTTTTAACGATTATGCTTGCAGTTGTATCACCTGTTGACCATTTGTATTTGTAACCGTTGCCTTGATTTGCACTTAATATAGTTGATGTGTTTTTACAAAAAGTCAGATTTCCGGAAATTTTAACAAAAGGAGGTTGGTGTACTTCAATATTAATAGAATCATACAACAAACTATCTTTAATATCAACTTTAATCTTATAAAGTCCTGAGTGTGTCAAATTAGCATTTGAAATTTTAATTGTTTTACCTATGAATTCTGAACCATCCGGTAATGTCCAGTAATATTTATTACTTGTATAATCAGGAGCAGGTATGGCAGTTAAAATTAAATCTTCACCTTCGCATACTATGTTGGACATTATCTTTATTGAAAAGTCAGTAATTTCGGTTACAAAATTAGGAAGACCAAAATGCCGGTTATTTGAATTGAATTTCATATCTGTAATTGAAAAATCACAGGAATCACCTTTTCTATTTGGATTATTTATTACGCAAAGTTTATTAAAGTTTGATACTACATAAATTTTTCCATTGGGAGCAATTTGAAGTCCTCCATAACTTGATTCTAATTTACTGATATAATGAATATTTTTTTTAATATAATCTGTATTTAAATCTGCGATATCCAACTGACATAGAAATGGGCTATCTAAAAAACTTATATATAATTTTGTATTATCAGGTGAAAATTCCACCCCATAAGGCTTTCCAATAGTATCATTTGCTTCCTGTTCAAGATTGACAGTAACTAATAAGTTTATTTTGCCTGTCAGATTGTCAAATTTTAATATTTCTATAATTTTATCATTAAAACCCGCATTTGCTAACAAATTTCCTTGTAGGTTTGATTTTAAATATCCGATACCATCATAGGTAGAATATTTTGTTCCTGCAGAACTTGAAATAACTTCTTGTTTATTAACACCGTCTTTTGTCAAAAGAAAAACTTCAAAAACATTTGAATTTTCTCTGTGTGTTATTATCCAAATATCTATACCGTTTCCATGCCTAACAGCAGTAATTTGCTCGGTAGAAGGTCCATAAAGAAAATTATTGATCTCAATTATTTCACCTTTACCTTCATTTTTACTTAAATCAATAATTGAATAATTATAACCTAATTCAGAACATTTCGGATCGGTTTTACTTCCAACTGTAAAAATATAATAAATTGAATCAGATTCCGGTTTTTTAACTATAATTGAAGATTGTGTGGCAGATACACCACCGTTCATTTGTAAAGTTATTGGGTCATAAATACCGTCATTGTATTTCATAATTGTTGGATTTTCGATATAACTAAATACCCAAAGTCCATTTGTAGAAAACAAAAACTTACCTTTTGAATCTGAAATTGATGAGCACCCTTCCCATGTTGTTAAGATACTTTTAGTAAGAATATCAGGTTCCCTGTCAGGTGTATTGAAGGTTATAACATTGTCACCCCCAAAATCCCAGTTATAATATTCCTTTTGGGCAAATAATGTAGAAACATTAAATATTATAATAAAAAAAAGAAAATACGCTTTCATATAGATTCCTGAATTTTTCCGGCAATTCATAAAACTAATTCCGACTTCTAATAATACCTATAAACAACTTAACAATATTTTTACTAATTTCAAAACTATTTTTCATTTTGGAAACCGGAAATGTGATAAATCAACTACTTTGTAAGTGTGGCACAACTGACCACCAAAAAAGAGCGAACAAGATGGAGCCCACCTTTGAAGTGGACTCTATCTGATTAAAACCAAATCCACCTCCGTCACTTCGTGACACCTCCACCGGCGCAGGACATAAAACAAATCCACTTTGTCTGAATCACTGATTACATGGATTAAAGGATTTCACGGATTAAATCAATGGAACCGAGAAACCTACCGAAGATTTGAAACCTTAAGAAGGTTAGATATAACAACGTTAACTTTGTCAGAATCACAGATTACACGGATTAAAGGATTTCACTGATTTAAATCCGTGGCATCGGTGTAATCTGTCAAATCCGTGATTCAGAATATTTCAAAGGGGGATTTGACTGCTAAAGAGTAGAAATTAAATATTCTAAAAAGGCAGTGTTACAGATACTGCACCGCCGGTTCTGCCCTCAGCATTAGGTCCGATTCCAAATCTTAGGTCGAATGACCAGAAAATCAGATTGCTGAAAAAGGTGGGTATCCTCGAAAAACCAAAGCCCGCTTCGGCATATCCGTCATCACCGGTAGATTTGTAAACCGAGGATGTGTTGTTATAAAATCTGCCGAATGTTCCGCCGATTGTGAGGTCTAATCCTCTGCCTTCATAAGTTGGAAGCCCGAGCCAGCGCCACCACAAATCCGATAAGTTATACAGCGCCTGTGCTGAATAATATTCGTCACCGCCGTAGTAACCAATTGGTGCTGTGAAGAAATTACCCATTTTATTAAACATAAATAATCTTGTGCCCATACGGTGCTGATACTGCACGGGAGTTTCCCGGCTTGTGATACCGCCGGAAAGTGTGATGAACATGACCATCGGATTATATCCTGTACTGAACGTTGGAACTGATAAAATCAATCTGCCTGCTGCACCGCTGAAATCCAGCCCTGAACTGACTTCCTTTCCTAAAAATCCGTTTAGATTTATCTCTGCATCAAATATATCCGGTGCTGCAATGGTATTGATGCTGCCGTAAGAAAATGATGCCCTCCCAATTTGAAAATCTCCTTCCATAGCAGTGAGATTTTTCCGCCAGTTGTAATCTTCAAAAATTGATTTATTGGTATTCTTTTCCAGAGCAAAATTTCTTGCAAAGTCAGCAGAAAGATTAAATTTCAAACTTCTGTGATTTATTCCGAGATTGACAGAGAATCCGTCAGTCTGATAATAATCGTTGTAATCTTCATGTACCAATGCTGCGGCAATAGTATTGATTATCCGGGGATAACTGCCGATTGGTCCGTCGAATGAAGCCTGCTCCGAATACACCCTGCCGCTTAAAGCAAATATTACATTGTCAAGATTAATATACGGAAGTTCAAGCCCGACACTCCCGAAATAGTCCTGCAAACCAAAACTGAAATAACCGGTCGTATTCAAATTAAATTCATACACCGTCAGACTTGGACTTAATCCGAGCGATACTGAACCGACACGGTTAAAATCGAAATAAGGTGTAAAGTATGAGAATGAAATATTCTCTTCAACGAAAGGTTGTAATGAATCCGATTTCACAGCACTGTCAACTCTGGCATATATCTCGGTTTCTTTTTCGGATAATTCTCTAAGCGAGTTGTTCTGCCAGAAAACCGTATCCTTTTTATCAGCCAAAGATGAAACGGTGAGGCTTCGCCTGTTTCGGGTATATATCGAATCCGGCAGGGCTGCATTAATTTTTGCATCACTGAATATACTTGTAGCTTTTAAATCGGCATCAAAATCCAAAAGACCTTTCACCACTTCAACTTTTGCCTTTGCAGTGATATCAAGAAAAGCCGGATACCAGATTTTTTCTTCAGACTGGCTGTATTTTTGCTTGACAGCAATATTTTCAAAAAACGGGATAGCCGTTGTACTGCTCGGTTTCAGGTCAATCTCTATAATATTGTAAGAACCTTCAACAATTCGCACTTCACCCATAAACCCGGGATATAAAGTTGATTTCGGCTCTACATCTATGACATAAATATATTTGTCATCCTGATTAATACGCTCTTTTAAAGTATAATTATATGACGAAAGCCCGTAAGTTCCAACAGGAGAAGGAATTTTTGTTTTCAAAAAATCTATCTCGTCATCATAAAAACTTACAAAATCGGTAATTGCCATCAAATTTTGGTCAGAGGGTACATTTGCAGTCTGCCGGCGTTTAGTGATTGTAGTTTCGCTGATTTTCTTTTCATAATCTTTCTGAACATTCGAGAAAGTTTCCATTATTATGAATCTTTTGCTGTCGGATGGTTCATTTCCCCCCAATCCTACCGAAGTTGAGAGTGAGAAACTGCCGTCTTCTCCGCTTCCTGCAGATAAGAGAGAACCGCCGAATTCCATAACTAATTTCGAATACAGTTCACCTGTGAAAGTTTTTAATTTTAATAAATTTTCATCACGTTTATTAACAGCCCTTTCGATAATCTGCTGAGCCGTTATTTCTGCCGTAACATCAACATTTCCTTTGACAACCGGAACCGGAATCAATTCAAAAACATACTTTTCATTACTTTTGACAACTGATGTGACAGGTGCATAACCGATTGATTTTACAAGCAAAGTATCTCCCGAAGTAACATACAACCTGAACAAACCTTTTGAAGAGGTGTAGGTTCCGCGATTTGTACCAGCAATTCTTATACCGGTTCCGGGTATAATTTTACCTGATGATTTATCCTTGACTATTCCTTCAATTACGAATCTGTCCTCAGACAGCAATTCTACACTCAATAAACAGATGACAAAAGAAAAAAGTACAAAGTTTTTCATAATTATCTCAAAAGTTATATAGTAATGCCATAAATACGTTTTGATTTTGAAAATAGTTGCAGATAATTGACTAAATCTTTATTTATGATAAAAGATTGAATAAACAATAGTGAACTCTTTTTAATATTTTATCATATAATTTCAAAAAGATAAAATAATATTTTGATTAAGCAATATTTTTGAGTCTATAACGATAAAAATTTTTAATTTTGAATAAGTTAATATGACAAATAATTTTGGAATAAGATAATGAAAAATAGTCTGAAAAATGAAATTTGGAAAGAACTCAGCGAACACAAAAATAAAATTGAAATTCGTTCAATGCGGGATATGTTTGCTGCCGAATCGGAAAGATTCGAAAAGTATTCAATCTTTTTTGAAGATTTGCTTTTGGATTATTCAAAAAATCTGATTAATGATAAAACCCTTGGGCTTTTAATCAATCTGGCTAAACATTCCGATTTGAAAGAAAATATTGAAGCAATGTTCACAGGTGAAAAAATCAATTTTACCGAGAAAAGGGCTGTTCTGCATACCGCTCTCAGAAATTTATCCGGTAATTCCGTTTCTTTTGAAGGCAAGGATGTTATGCCTGATATTAAAATCGAACTTGATAAAGCAATGGAATTTGCTGACTCCTTAAGAAATGGAATTCATAAAGGTTTTACAGGAAAAGCGATAACCGATGTCGTCAATATTGGAATCGGCGGCTCGCATTTAGGACCGGAAATGGTATGTACAGCTCTTGCTCCTTATACCGGAGATGTAAAAGTTCATTTTGTGTCAAATGTTGACCCGACAGATATTAATGATAAATTAAAATCGCTGAATCCTGAAACTACTTTATTTTTGATTGCTTCTAAAACTTTTACAACTCAGGAAACTATGGCAAATGCAGAAAAGTCACGACAGTGGTTTCTGAGTTATTCAGATAATGATGAAGCTGCTTTAGCAAAACATTTTGCAGCACTTTCGACAAATATCGAAGCCTGCATTAAATTCGGTATAGCAAATGACCGGATTTTCGGATTTTGGGACTGGGTAGGCGGTCGTTACTCGCTTTGGTCGGTGATAGGATTGTCAATAGCAGTCTCGATAGGTTCGGACAACTTTTTGAAAATGCTTGACGGCGCAAATAAAATGGATGAGCATTTCCGGCATACTCCTTTCGAGCAAAATATTCCGGTAATTCTTGCACTTTTGGGTATCTGGTATGCAAACTTCTGGCAGGCATCAACTTATGCGATAATTCCTTATGACCAGAACCTGCTTAAATTTACCGAATTTTTGCAGCAATTGGATATGGAAAGTAACGGAAAACGAATTACGAAAAATGGTTCAATTGTTGATTATACAACCGGTCCTGTGATTTGGGGGACAATCGGCACTAACTCGCAGCATTCTTTTTTCCAGCTTATACATCAGGGTACTCAACTAATACCTGCCGATTTTATCGCCGGTACAGACTGCCGTTCGGGAGATAAATCTCAGCACGATATACTTATGTCAAACTTTTTTGCCCAAACCGAAGCATTGATGAAAGGCAAAACAGAGGATGAAGTTAGAGACGAATTGGAAGCTGCCGGAATGAATAATCAGGATATTGAGTCGCTGCTGCCTCACAAAATCTTTCCGGGTAATAAGCCCACAAATACGATTTTATATCAATCACTTACTCCTGAGACACTCGGTATGCTGATTGCAATGTACGAGCATAAAGTATTTGTACAGGGTATAATCTGGGAGCTTAATTCTTTCGACCAATGGGGGGTCGAACTCGGAAAGCAGCTTGCAAAAGGAATACTTGAAGATTTCGCAAAAAGTGGAGAAATAACCGGTCACGACTCATCAACAAATGCACTGATAAATTATTATAAAAGCAGTAAAAGTTGAAAAAATTAATTTTCATATTATTAATTTTAATCTTAGTTTCCTGCAAAGTTACACAGCCTGCAGAGAAAGCTGATTTTGACAGTATATTAAACAGTCCGAAACCACAGATTCTTTTTCTGGATTTATTTTTCAGATATGATTCATTATTAAATAAATCAAGTGCCGGATTAATAAATATCAAAATTGTTCCGGGCAGCCTGAAAACAGATTTTGATAGTAAGGAGAAAGCTGAAAAAGGAGATGTGATTATTTCATTCACGGATGATAAACTAAACCATTTAAAAACAATAATTATTGATAATTCATTTATTTTAAAAAATGAATATTCAGATGAGGACGGTACCCTCGTTTGGGCTGAATCAAAAGTTACTGAAAGAGAATATTCACTGCGAACGAGATTTGCGTCAGGCTCGTCATATATTATTGTTAAATTACTTGACAAAAATAATGGCAGAGATACTATTGAACTTATGAAAATAAATCTAAAGGAAATATTTAATGAAAATGCTGATTAAACTAATTATTTTGTTAATATCGGTTCCGGTTTTTGCTCAAAAATTTGAAGTTGATACCTTAATTTTTAACGGCAGTATTGACTCCCGGATAAATATAGTTGTTCTCGGCGACGGATATTTAGAGTCGGAACTTGACTCATTTGATATTCAGTCAAGAAGATTTATTGATTACTTTTTCGAAGAAGAACCATTCAATAATTACCGCAATTATTTCAATGTATTCACTATCAAAACTCCTTCAAATGTTAGCGGAGCTGCAATGGACCCGACAAAATTGATTGACAACTATTACGGCAGTACTTTCAATTCAGGCGGTATAGACCGTCTCCTGACTCCAACAAAATATGCACGGATAACTGGCGCTTTATCATCAAACTTTCCCCAATACGACCAGGTTATTATGCTTGTCAATTCAACAAAGTACGGTGGTTCGGGCGGATGGGTGGCTACATCTTCAGTAATTCAGGGTGCAGGTGAAATCGTATTGCACGAGGTCGGACATTCGATTGCAGGCTTGAAAGACGAATATTATGCCGGTGACCAGTATGCACGTGAGGGGTTTAATATGACTAAAGAAACCGACCCCGTAATGGTTAAATGGAAAAACTGGTACGGCGATTTCGGTGTCGGGATTTATCAGCACTGCTGCGGAGGTAATTCTGCCGAGTGGTACAGACCGCACGAAAACTGTCTGATGCGGAGTTTAGGCAGAGCTTTTTGTCCTGTATGCCTGCAGACTGTTATTGCGAGAATCCACAAACTGACATCACCGCTTGAATCATTTACACCGACATCCGAAACCGTAGTACCGGATTCGTTCCCTGTCACTTTTAATATACAATTGGTTAAGCCGCTTGAAAATTCTTTGAAAATTGAATGGGTCTTGAATTCCGGGCAAATCAATTTAAACAGCGAAAGTATTGACATTGAAAAAAATCAGTTGGCTGAGGGCAGCAATTCTCTTATAGTTTATATCCGCGATACAACTCAAAATATCAGAATTGACAATTACGACACAATTGATGTTCAATCGGTTAGGTGGACTATAAATAATATCCCGAGCGGCGTAAAAGATATTTCAGGCAATTATTCTAATATGAAATTGTTTTTGTATCCAAATCCGGCATCAGAGTCAATACATCTCAGATTTGCTGAACTGCCGAATCCAGATATGTCTGTCTCGCTTGTAAATATTTCCGGTCAGACCGTTAAGATAATCAAAGCAGGTGAAATTCAGTTAACAAATTTCACAATTGATTTATCCGATTTGCGAAAAGGCGCATACATTCTGAATATAATGGAAAACGGCTATCCGGTGGTTAGCAGGAAGGTGGTGAGGGAGTGAATTATTAAATAATAAATATTTGAATTCAATGCCCTAATAATTTAGAATTAAAGCTAAATGATTAAATTTAACTTCATCATAATGAGTGATAATATTCCTTTATTTTTGTTGCCATTAATTTCCTTCTTTGATTCAAAAAATCATAATAATTATCAATGTTCATTTGCATAACTTCTAAAGGAACACTATTCATTCTTAAGTTGTCTAAAAGTTCATTTTCTGAAACTATCCCACTAACTTGTCTGTTATTATCAATCATTTGTTTTGTTAATACATCAAAATATTCAATTGGAGGTTTATTCCCAATTTTTATATTTATTTCCGATTGCATATATACGTAGTTTGCAATTTGATTATACTGACTCTTATCTAATCCTTTTTTCTTTAAGTAATCCTTAGGAAAAAGATGATGAATATCTCCACGGTGAGAAATAAGGTCGTTCACAGTAATATCAGATGATAAGAATCCTTTATCATTTACTTTTACTTGTGATGCCAAATAGACATGGAAATAAGGACTACTTGCAACAGATGTATCCAAACTTTGAGGTAATGAAGCATTCCAAAATGCATCTGATAATTCTCCTTCTTCCTTTTCCAGTAGATATTCGTCAAATGGTTTTTGAGAAATTTGCTTAATATCAAAATCGAAGTAACTTTCGGGAGATCCTGAATATCTTCCTGTTAAAATTGAATAAACAAGCCAGCGTCGGACATAACTCTCAATTAAAACAGTATTAACTCCTAATTCTTTTAGTTTTAAATATACAATGTATGCGAAATTAATGGCATTTTGAGATCGGATAAGTTTTGAAGAAATAAAACCGGCAGATTTAACAATCATCAGAAACCGCTTAAAATTTGTTTCGTTAATGAAGTTGTTTACTCCATTTTTTAATTTTGCAAATGACTGTTCAGCAATTGTATCCTCAAAAGTTCTTGTTTCAAAATTTCTACCGGAAAGTAAACTAACTAAATCAGATAATCTACCTCTATTAAATTGGGTTGTAAATGCCACTCGTATCAGGTCATTATAGTCTGGGTCATATAAATCCTCATTCTCTGTTTTTAACCAATTCATCTTTGGGAAGAAATCTGTTTTTGTAAATTCAACATCATTTTCAACAATGTGTTTATAAAATTCCGGAGCAATTGCTAAATGACAAAAATAATCTATTGCTTTTCTTAACTCATTTCCATTATATTCAGTATTTGACGCAATTTTACTCATTGCAAAATCTGCCTGACTTAATACGACTCCTTTTGAATTTATACGAATGAAAATCTAAGTTACTGTCTCTATATCCAAATCATGAGATAGCTCAATAAGACCAATTTGCTTTTTGGGGATATTTACAAGATTAGTAAAAGCTCTTTCAATTTTATTTTCATCTGAATCAGGATTCAGTATTAAATAATCACGAACTAATGACAGGAGACTGAAATTTCCATTAAAGACATTAGAAATATCATGTAGCCATGTTTTATCTTTTAAAATTGCTGGATTTTGTACTTCAAACTTTTCTGAAATCGGATTAAATGCGATTTTTATTTTTACCCTTTCATAAGTTTTGTTTATAACATATTGACCTAAAATTGCTGCTGTTAATGCTGTAACCCTTTGTTGTCCATCAATGAGTATTTTTTTGCCTTCACTCATACTTCCATCTTTCAATCTTACATTGGGATTTCTCCAAGCAATAACATAGCCAATAGGATAGCCTTGATATAAACTATCCATTAAGTCACGAACTTTTGAACTATCCCAAACGAATGGTCTTTGAATTTCAGGAATTGCTATCTCACCGGAATTTACCCAAGCTAAAACTGTCTCAATTAAGTGTTGGTTTACTGAATATTTCTGCATTTCTATTAATTTTTATTTATAAATTTTTTTTAGCAATATTTAAAGGTATCAGAATATTATCTATTACAAAAGTAATTAATTGATTTATCAATTCAAAGAATTATTATAAGACTCTTAACCTTAATTTCCAAAATATACAAAATCCAATAACGTTTAAGTGACTTATTAAATAAATTTGAATTAATTGTAAAAATTAGGCTTAAAATTTCTTGATTTTTTTAAAAGGAGAATTGGATGAAAAAGTATTTATATGCTGCAATAATAGTAATATTATTTTCGGGGTGTAATAGTTATAAGACTTTCGGTGTAATAACCGGTAACCGCTTAACTTTCTATCCTTAATGCAATAAATTCCGACATCAGATACATTATCTGCGGTCACATCAATTATGGTTATTTGTTCAAATTGATTCAACATATATTATACTGCCCAGCTACCATTGTTTACTGCGTTTCAATGTTGTAATATGTGCTAAATGATGTTTGCTGTGCCAGGCATAAAGCTGAATGACATCGGAAAGAATTACCTCACTGCCGTGTTCAGGATGGATAAAACTTTTACTGAAATCAGATTCTGACATTGACCTGAGAAGATATACCCATCTTTTGTGGATACCTTCTATCATTTGCAAAGCAGGTTCAACCGGCATGAACTTACTATCGGCAAGCTCTGCCCACCTATCTTCAAAATAAGGTTTTACGATAGGTTTGTCTTCTGTGAGAGTCAATTTAAAACGTACCAGACTGTTTACATGGCTGTCAGCAATGTGGTGAACAACCTGTCTGATTGTCCAGCCTCCGTCTCTGTAACGGGTATCAAGCTGTGTATCATTCAGGTTCTCTGTTTCGAGTCTGATTTTAGCAGGAAATTCTTCAATAATAGTAATACACTGATTCAGAAACTCTTTAGAAGGATTCGGTGTTTTTATAAACTTCCCGATTGGAAATCTTAAATGTTCTTCAGTCATAATTTTATACCCGCGTTTTCAAAAATGATTATTCAATAAACTGCAATCCGAAAAAAATAAAAGTAGTGAAATATCAATTAATTTCAAAATATTACCGCTAATAATTCAATTACCCGCTTTGGAATATTTTGTCTCAAGAATTTACCGATTACTTCACATAAAGAATTGTTCTGAAATAAATCTTAGATAATTCCTGTTTCCAAATACACCGCCGGAAACTTTTTTTATAGACATTAGAATTCTCAAAATCGTTTTTGATTTTAAATCATCTGATAATGATGAATTGCCGAAAATTTCGCAAAATTCATCAAAAATAATTTTTTCATAATCTCTAACTACAACAAAATCATTGCTTTGTTTGGTCTGCCACAAATATATTTTTGATAATGCACTATATATATCATCATCATTTATAGTACTGTTCAGATAAAAATTGTTTGACAAAAAGCTTTCAAATGGAGCTGCAAGTTCAATTGAAACTGCCGGAATTTTAAAAATATCATCAGCTTCGCTTTTAAATGTATTTGAAATTGTCTGAGAAATTCCTTTTACAGCAAGATAATTACTACTGCTTTCCAAATACAAGCAATCATCCGGACATTGTATTTCCTTCAATCTCTTAGTTCCGCAGCAAACTGAACAAATCATTCCGTTTAATGCAGGGCAGTCCCTTTTACCTTTTGAATCATTACAGCTAAGACACATAACTTTCATAAAATAAACCTGCTATTATTTTGATAAACTTTTAAATTTGAATTTTCTCATAATTTGCTTGAATCCTGCTTAGCCGGCTATCAGGCTAAATCGTAGCCGAAATAAAATTTAAGATTTGTGAATACTGCATTTTATTAATTTGTCAAATAATTCCGTTTTTATTAAGGAAACTTCTAAATCCCATTTCCCCTGATAATGAATATTAATAAGACCAAAATAATCAAGAAATCTACTGAAAGTACGGAGTGAATAACAAGAATCAGCTTGTGATTCTACAGAATGGTAATCATTTGGGACTAATGAACTTAACAAATATGGAAAAGCTTTGAAATATTTTTTTGAATAATATGAACCCGGACGTTTGACTACTCCAAATCTACTCACTAAGAAAATTGAATAACCAAATCCTATGTTGCCGATATTACTATCGCCATATAAATCATAATAACCCATATTGAAACGCTGACCGAATGTCAGAAAAATCAATTTCAATAATTCATGATTATTCATGATGATTTTCTTGCCGGATTCAGTCATACTTATTTTATTATTTCTTACTTTGACCAATTTTGATACTAAGATTAAATTTTTACAAAGGTGTATTATCAGCGAATCGGCTTCTTTTAACAATTTTACATATCCCTTTTCAATATAATCCTCTTTGAAAAATCCTTTGGCATAAATATCAAGAACAATTCTTCTTGGCAGAGCACCGGTTTGGGTTAATTTAATTTCACCTTCATTTTCTATCAAAGTGCAGGTATATTTAATTATGTTCAATATTGGAATCGAATTATAATCTGATTCCTTCATTTTCAATAATTTAATCGGGCTTTTTTCTCCAAAAGTATCGTAGAGAATATAATCCATTTCTGTTGCCGAATATCCTTCAAAATCATCAATCGGCTTATTGTTTTGGATTTGAGTATAAGAATCAAGTATTTTTTGTAATTCCTGTTCCATGTTAATTTACTTCTTTTTAGTTATTAATTTTAAATTATCATAATTCATTAATTAAACTTTAAAAATAACAAAAAGATGTGAAATATTAAAACTTTCAGAAATTTTAATTAGTGCTATTGATATATCTGTGTAAGTTTATTTGTAATTCCGATTTAAATTTGATTTTAATTTATTCTTATTAATTTTGATATTTGATTGAAATTATACTTAATATAAATATTAGACTTAAGACTACTAAACAATATTCAATCATAGTGAAACCTGCATTTTGCAATTAAAACCTCATCTCCTCTTATTTGATAGATAAAGCGGTGTTCATCATTAATTCTTCTTGACCAGTATCCGCGGTATTTATGTTTTAAAGGTTCGGGTTTACCAAGACCTGAATATGGAGTTCTTGAAATTTCTTTCAATAATTCATTTATACTTTTTAGGATTTTTTTGTCCGTATTTTGCCAATAGATATAATCTTCCCAAGACTCGTCAACAAATGAATATATCATATTTCAATTAGTTCTTTTGTAAAAGATTTTCCGGTTCTAAATTTCTGAATTGCAGAATCAAGCCTCTTTTCATTCTTCTTCGACGACAACTCATGATTTGTTGCATTTAACGAATTGAATTCATCTAAAGACATTATTACTACTCCGCTGTCACCACCGCGATTGATAATCAGGGTTTCATAATTATCTGTAACTTTGTCTAAGTAACTTTTAATATCTTTTCTGAAATCAGTAATTGTTGTTGTAAGCATATCAAATTTACCAATTATTTATAAAATCTGTACAATATTCTGTACAAAAATAGTAACGAATCAGTAAATTTTGTATTTTAACTTTATAAGATTTTAAAATTGCTCCTTTATTAAATCATTAATATTAAAATTCTTCTTTTATCAAAAGCACAAATTTCTTTGCAAATAAATTTTTATTTTTTTGAAAGGAATAAAGTATTATCAAATTTTTGAACTTTTCTTTAATCAAATCTGAAAAAATCAGTCAAAATCCACTGCCAACTATCTCTTTATACTATTATTATTGAGTTATCGTCATTCTGCATGTGATAAATATAAATGTATATAACGAGAGTGCGATAAAGTACATACAAGTCAAGCTTTTAGCTAAAGCAGTCAAGTATGTGGCAGATAAAGAAATTAAGCGTAATGGTGAGATTACGGTAGTTATTTGTACTGACGGGTTTATTCATGAAATGAATGTTAAATATCTTGGTCACGACTATCCGACTGATGTTATTACATTCGAAATTGATGATAATCCGCTTGAAGGAGAAATTTATATCAGCGGCGAAACTGCAAAAATGCAGTCACTTGATTACAATGTATCCTTTCGGGATGAAATTTTACGGCTTGCGATACACGGAGCACTACATTTAGCAGGATATACTGATGATACTGATGAACTTCGCATGAAAATGTCGCAAATCGAAGATAAGTACTTAAAAGAAATTAAGGCTGGAGCATAATGGCTGAAAGAATAATGGAAATAATAATCTATGTAATCTCTTCTTTAAGAGATACAAGGATATTATCGGATGCAAATATTCGGGAGCTTGAGGATTTGGGCTATACTACCAGCGAAATCTCGACTGCTTTCAGTTGGCTGGCTGAAAAAGTTGAAACTGTCAAAATACCTGAAAATGGTCCGGATTATTTTAAAACAAAAGGCTTCAGAATTTTACATTCAATGGAAAAAGATTTGTTTACCCCTGAATGTTATGGTGACTTAATTCAGTATTCATCCCTTGGATTAATTGATAACGAACAATTGGAGTTACTTATAGAACGTGCATTAATGTCAGGTTTTCATATAATTGACAGCCGACTGCTTAAAAATTATATAGCCGCATTGCATTTCGACCATTCAGATATTGGAAAAATGCCCGGCAGAATAATGCTTGAAGGTAATGACACAATAAATTAAATTTATTGGTCCCGTAGCTCAGTAGGATAGAGCACAAGTTTCCTAAACTTGGGGCCACTGGTTCGAATCCAGTCGGGATCACTCGAAAATGTTTTAGTTTATTATACAAGCCCTTGTAAATCAAGGGCTTGTATGTTTTTAAAATCTTAGCATAAATGGGAATAGTCAATTATTTATGTTCCTGAACTACAATAATATTCTGATTCCTGATTCCTATTTCCTTTCTAAATTGTCATTTCTACGTTATAGATTTACTTTTTCCAAACAAACCCCTTCTAAGGATTTGCAGCCTTCGGAAGGGGTAAATCAACCTATGTTTCTTACAATCCTAACTCAAATCCCAAAAAGTAACTTCTTTCCGCAGCAGGGAAATATTCTCTGCCAAATCCTGTTGCTGCATATAATTCATATGTCAAATTATATATATGAAGCCGTAGTTTTAAATTATTTAATCCCGGAATTTCTGTAAAAGTATATGAAAAATCAGCATTCATTACAGTATAAGCATCTACAGTATTAACGGTATAATATTCACCGCTGCCACCGAGTAATTGCTGAAATCTAGGGTCGCTTGTAAGCAAATCACCAAAATTATCAGTCCTGAATTCTCCCACGTGTTTTAAAGAAAATGATGCGAAAAAGTCTGAAATTGTATAACTAAGTCTGACATTTGCCATTAAATCAGGGAAACCGGCTATAGAATTATCTTTAAGCGATATAAAATCACCGTTTTTAAAATTATACCAATAATCTATAATCAGATTCTTGCTGTATGTCCCGTTTGCGGTAATTTGAAGTGTTCCGGCAGATTTTGATTCGAATATTTTTGCACTACCCGATAATTCAATGCCATAATGGCGTGTTTTTGGAGCGTTACCGTCAATCGGAGCGCCAAAAATATCAAGCTGTCCACTTTTGACAAGTTCGTCTGTATATTCCATCAGATAACCGTTAATATTTAAAGCAAAATTTTCGTCACGATATGCCCACCCAAGTTCAAAATTCAGCATTTTTTCAGGCTTAACAAGAGGATTAAGAAAATTATACAATGCTTGTCCATCTTCATTTTTTATGCTTTCAAATAATGGTGTCGAACCGAAAGCAGCATCACTTGCAGCATAAAGATTATTTCTGCGTGGTTCTCTTGAAGTATGGGCAATCGAAATATAAGCACGCTGAGTTTCAGTAAAATTATAATTCAATCCAAATCTCGGATTAAAAAATAAATAATTTACCTCAAATAATCTGTCGCCGTTTCCAACTATGCCGCCATCAGTTGTCTGATAAGTAGTAAAATTCTTGCCAGCTCTTTCATTTTCGATTGCATACAAATGACTGACAAGCTGTCCTTCGACATTTATTGTTAATTCATCAGTAACATTAAAACTCTCGCTTGCAAATAAAGAATAAATATTACGGACTCCGTTATATGAATAGAATTTATAATCAGGGTCGTAATTTTCGGGTAAATTTTCAGCAAAATTTATTTTTCCCCAATGTTCGGAACGGTGGATTCTGACTTCTGCTCCTACCATCAATTTACCCTTATCGTGTTCAAATTCCACTTTTGGTATCCATCCTCCGTAACGGTTGCCGACAAAAGCTCTGATAATCGGGTTTTGCGGGTCTTCAGCATCAATAAATCCATTTTCAGGGTTTAATCTGAATGTGTTTGCACCAGTCCATCCTGTACCGTCATAATCAAAATAACCTTCACCCATTTTAAAGAATACCGCTGATTTAAATGTTACTTTATCCGATACTCTCCAGTCATTAAGAATTTCGAGCTGCGGCTGTGAGAAATTCTCTACTTCCTGTGGACGTCTTTTAGTTGTCCAGGTAATTGTATTTCCATCAGTTGAATCATAACTGAAATAGCTGTAATTTGACCGGCGGAGAGAAGGGTCTTTAATATATGAATACGGAACACCGTTATATGCAAGTCCGTCAGTCTGTGAGCCGCCGTAAATATTTAATTGGGTGGTTAAATCACCGTCAAATCTCATAGCAGAGAAAAAATAACTATTGAGATAAGCCCAGGACTGGTCTCTGTAACCGAATGAATTTATGCGTCCGAGCTTTGCATAAAATGCATAATTATCGGTCAATCCTGAAGAATATTCTACAGCATACCGGCTTGATATTTGGGATAAATTTTCATTACCGGCACCATATTCCTGATAACCGATACCGGAAGAAATATTTACACCCCTGAATTTCACATAATTCACAGTTGAAAGCAAAATACTTCCGCCAATTGCTGCCGGACCATAAGATGATAAACCTGCACCGCGCTGAACCTGAATATTTTCAAGTGTTGAACCTATATCGGAAAGATTAATCCAGTAGAAGTTATGGTCTTCGGGGTCATTTTGGGGAATGCCGTTAACCATTATGGAGATTCGTCGTTGGTCAAAACCGCGAAGAGAAATATAGGAATATCCGATTCCGTTACCATTCTCGGAATATGAAAGCATAGACGGCATTTCGCTCAAGAGTTGAGGTAAATCAATAGCCGTATTTGACTGTTCTATTTCCGATTTTGATATTTCGGCAAACGGAACGGGGGAATTTTGGGCGTTAGCACGTGTCGAACTGACTGTAATGCTGGGAACACGATATACTCTGGCGGAATCTGCACGGGATTCGGCAAAGTCTTCCGCAATAATTATTGCGGGAAAAATAAAAAGCAACAAAACTATAAAACTTTTCACAGAAACCTCGTTAAGTTTATTCAACAATTCGAGTTTCCCGTGGGGTCATAAGGAGAGCAAATTCTAAGCGGATGATTCACAACCGTTTCCCTACGCCGGTATTACCCGGATCAGGTTCGAGGAGACTCTCTCAGCCATATCTTTTGGATACAGCACCTCCAACGGAACTCATATTTTCAAATTCGGATAACGAATTATTAAAGAAAGTAGTGTGAATTCAATAATTTACATTTAATAGAAGGAAACAGTATTTGACATATTACTGACTATAAATATCAGCCAATTGGAAGACTGGTGAAAAAGTAACAAAAATATCTTACCGATGATTGTAATTCTTTAGATTGTTTGTAAAAGTAATAAAAAGTGAAACAACTGCTTTACAAAATAATCTTAATTCAAGCGGTATGTTTTTGAAAAATTGCTGAATATCAGAATTAATACAAAGATTATTTCTTTTTTGTGGAAATTAATTTCTTCTTTAATGACTGTTGTTTTTGTTCTTGAATTATCATTCTGAATTCTTTTAATTCTTTAGCTGTCCATACTTTATCAATTACATAAAAGTCAACATTGCGAGGTTCTTTAATAAGTCCCATTTTTATACCTGTTTAAAATATTGATTAACTAATTTCAAGGCTGAATCAGGTTTGATAAACATTCGAGTACCTTTGAAATGGGTTGCTGAGATTGTTTCCTGATAATGTTTTATTAAATTTGTTTTTGCATCAAATGCTACAAATCCATCATACCCTTTTTCAAAAGACACTTTACATACAAAAGCAACTAAATTTCCGGGTACTCCATAGTAAATTTTATTTTTTCCTCTATTAAATTCTGAACTTTCTATCAAATTTATATAAATATGGTCACCTCTGTCCGAAAAGCTAATTAATCCTTGGATTACATTTGGGTTTCCTATGATAGTTAATTTATAGACTTCTCTATCAATTAAATCCAATTGACTATGCCAATCAAAAAGCCAGTCATATTTTCTAATTTCATTTTTATTTTTTGAATTTAGAAGAACAAGTTCGGTATCAAACACATCTCCGGTTACTATGTTTTCTATAGACCGAGTCAATTTATCAAATTCAATATCAATATAATTCATTACATTTTCCATCAATTAGATTTACGAAAAGTGGCTGAATTTAGTTTATTCAAAATTAACTAAAATTGACTTGATGAGTTGATGTATTAGTGTATAATTTATGATACAATCCAACCGATGATTGCAAATCTATTTAAGGTTCACAAAATCTCAAAGAAAAACTTAAACACTGATTTACAATCTTTTCTTATGATTACTTATGTGATTTATATTGTTTAAATTTCTTTTCTAATATTAACTTTTTGAATTAATTACGCGTAAATTTCTTCAAGCTCTAATTTTTTTATTCTTGAAATTATTGCACCGTTTGTCCTGCCAAAATGTTTTGCCATTGATTTAATATTTTTCCCTTCGCAAAACATTACTGTCAGTTCATCATCAAGTTCGGTCGTCCATGGTTTATAGGCATCTTTATTATTTTCTTTGATTTGAGCAATTTTATCCGGCTTTTGTTTTTCATCATTTATTTGTTCAAAAGAATAGCTTTTCTTCTTTGCCTTTTTGGATTTACTTTTATCCGGCTTTATTGTTTCTTTGCTATGCTCAACACTCTCAATAATGATTTCAGAAGGATAAAGAATGCCTTCAGATATGATTTCATCAGGGATATATATTGTGTTTCTTGTTCTTGTTACAGCGACATATAAAAGATTAACTTCTTCATTCATTTTCGATAAATTGGGTTCACCCTCCCAATTATCGTGCAGTTGCTTTTCGATTTTTTCATACGTTATGAAATCATTTGCCAGATGAACCTCATCATATTCCATCCCTTTACTTCGATGCACTGTCGAGAAAATCATATCAGCTTTTTCTTTTTCATCATTTTCAACATGTTTGTCTTTGATTTTTTTAATAATACCTGGTATTTCATTGCCGTACTCTCTTACAATTTCAACCATCATTGACAACTCTGCATCTTCAGTTTTTTCAATATATTCTTCAAGTTCGTGCATATTTTTCATCTCTTTAATGAGACTGTCCTTTATTAACTTCCTGTTGTTGTTATAAAGGTTAAGTACGTCGTAGAGTGATGCGCCGGAGTCTGCGTAAGTATATGAATTGAAATTTCCTTCGAAATAAATATGTTTCGATTTTCTTTCCTCGGTAATATATTCTATTGCCTTCAGCAGCAGTCCGAGATTTGTTCTTGCTATTACTGCCTTAACTTTTTTGCCGCCACTCGAACCGTCACCATAAATCTGAAGCGGTTTATATTCAGAGAATTCCCTTTTCCATTGCAGTATTTCCATAGCCAAATCAGCGATACCCTGACTAAACCGAAAACTTCTCGTAAGATTGAAATTCCTGAAATCAACTTTCTCCAATGAATTTACTGCATACCGCCATGAATAAATCTGCTGGTGAGTATCTCCGACAATCACTTTCGCTGCTTTCTGGCGAAGGAATATATCAAGCATTGCCGCCGAAGCATCCTGTCCCTCGTCGAATAGGATATAATCGTAATTCAGAACCGGCATTGATAATTGGAATTTTTTAAGATAAAAATCGTGGGTTATATCAATGTCGCCTTTATTCATTTTTCCTAAGAGAAGACGGGTTTGATGTTCGATATAATCATAAAATTTTCTGACAAATATTTGTGCTTTGGCGTCAAAAACAACATCAAGATAATTCAACTGCTGTACTTTTTCAGCATCGCTGTTACAAAAATAAGAAATGAATTTATTGATATGGTTAGCTATTATATATTCGGCATGTTTCTCACCGCCAACTTTTAATCCGAGCAATCCTGCTGTTTCATGCGATTTGTATCCCTGCGGGCGGACTTTATAATTGTGCTGATAGACTACGTGCTTATATGCAAGAGAATGGGCTGTTTCGACTTTAACATTTAAAAGCCCTTTGCCCGTGAATTTTTTGACGGCTTCCAACTTTACAGATTTATTAAAAGCTATATAAAGAATTTTACTGTCTTTAGGTCTGGCATTTGCAAATTCAATGAGTGTTGAGGTCTTTCCCGAGCCTGCAACAGCATTGATTTTTATATTGCCGGTAGAATTTATGATATTTAGTTGTTCATCTGTAAGCTGCATTGTTTCGATTGATAACCAGAAATGTTATAATACCTTTATTTCTTGTTAACGATAAAAATATACAAATATTTGCCAAATAATATTTTATCTGATTTACCATAGGATAAACTCCATCCCTGAAACAAAGTTAATCTGAAGTAAAAGCAATTTGAACCTATGATAATTCAGAATTCAAAAATCCATCTGATGTGTCTTATGTGATTAAATTTTGTCTTGTTAATGAGAATTTAAAAAAAATCCATCAGAACCATATAAGGACATATAAGCAATTATTATCATTTAGAACTTATGTGTCTTATGTGGTTAAATTTTGTCTTGTTAATGAGAATTTAAAAAAAATCCATCTGAACCATATAAAGACATATAAGCAATTATTATCATTTAGAACTTATGTGTCTTATGTGATTAAATTTTGTCTTGTTAATGAGAATTAAAATTAAATCCATCTGAACCATATAAGGAATATAAGGGCATATAGGTAATTATTAACATTAAGAACTGATGTGTCTTATGTGATTAAATTTTGTCTTGTTAATGAGAATTTAAATTAAATCCATCTGAACCATATAAGGCAAATCAGGATATATACGTAATTATTGACATTAAGAACTTATGCTTCTTATGTGTTTAAATTTTGTATTTTTAATTTGTCATTAACTTCCCGTATTACTATTTTTACAATAAAATTACCTTATTTTATTCTACTATTATTTATTTCTTTATTAGAATATTATGAAATTAACAATTGATATCAGTCTTTATCCTTTGACAGAAGAATTTATTCCCGTAGTTAAAGGTTTTATTGCTAAAATGGAATCTTATGCAGGTGTCAGCATCCTTAGAAATAACATCAGTACACAGGTCTCCGGTGAATATGATGTAATCATGAACCTGCTGCAAACCGAACTCAAGGAAATATTTGAGATTCATAAAAGCGTTTTTGTAGTTAAATTCCTCGCCGGCGATAAAGTAAATGATTAAATTTATTGATTTTGCAGTTTAATTCGTCCTAATAGTAATGCACAAATCAATAAATATTGCCAATAAGATTCAGCGCGAACTAAACGACCGCGAGCGTGAGATATTGCGTCAAATCGTTCAATTGTATATACTGAATGCCGTGCCGGTAGGTTCGAGGTATTTATCAAAGTTTATTCAGGATGAGCTTAAACTCTCACCTGCTACTTTGAGAAATATCATGTCCGACCTCGAAGACCTCGAATATATCAGCCATCCCCATACTTCAGCAGGCAGAATACCTACGGACAAAGGTTACCGCTTTTATGTGGATACAATCAGTAAGATTGAAAAATTAAATAAAAAGGAAATTTTAACTGTTAGCGACTCTCTGACTAACGCCGGCAATGATACGGTTTTCAAAAATGCATCCAAAATTTTAGGATTGTTATCAAAATATCTGGGAATTGTACAGTTTCCGAATATCCGCGACCTCACTGTTCAGAAAATTGAACTTATTGAACTAAGCTCAACAAAAATTCTCGTTGTAGTAGCTCTCGAATCCAATATTATAAGAACAGTAACTATCGAAGCAGATTTTGAAAACGATATTAAAAATTTAGACGAAATTTCAAGGATGCTAAATGAAAAAATTTCCGGCAGAAATTTGAATTATATAAGAGATAATTTCAGTGATATTATAAATGATTTTACTTTGCGTCACACACCATTAATAAGATTATTTACTGATTCTGTAGATAAAATATTTGCTCGCGAATCCTCCGGTGATAAGGTTGCAATAACAGGTACTCACCACTTGCTTGATTATCCCGAATTTGAGAATCCTAATAAAGTGAGGGGAGTAATTGAACTTGTGGAGAATGAGGATATTATAATTCATCTGTTTGAGCAATTTGATGAAAGTGATAAAGTTCAGGTTTATATCGGCAAGGAAATTAACAATAATATTCTTCAGGAATACAGCCTCATAAAAAGCACTTACAAGGTAGGTACCGCCTGCGGCTCTATCGGATTGATAGGTCCTAAAAGAATGAATTATGCAAAAATGATTTCAATAGTTCAATACGTTACCGATATTCTGTCAACAAATGTTGAAATTAATTAGTTGCATTCTTTGCAGTTGTTCGTATGTTTAACAGCATCTTGAAAAAGCGTGTGAGAAATTCATTCAACTATGAATACACGGAATATGGATGTAAGAGTGGTATTGTTAATTGTGAATTTATTGGTGATACGAAATATTTTATTTGGCTGTTATAATTATTTTTCTTACTTTTGAATATTGTTCTTTGTAATTTTACTTATCAAGAAAGACTGAGGGACTGGCCCTGAGACGTCTTAGCAACCTAAACTTAATTGTTTAAGGTGCTAATTCCAGCTTCGACAAATGCCGAAGATAGATAAGAAAGATGAGATATCAATATAATTTTATAGAAATCTCTTCCGACTTATCGGGAGAGATTTTTTTTTTCTTCCGACACGACTCTGCCAAATAATCAGAAATTCAAACTTATTCATTATAATTATATTGGAGTATTTTATGAGACTCGAAACGAGTATATTGCATTCACTTGCCGCTGATGAACTGACGGGAGCAATCAGCACTCCCATTTACCAGACTTCTACTTATGTGCAGGAAGCACCTGGTGTAAATAAAGGTTACGACTACGCCCGCTCGAATAATCCGACACGTAAAGTGCTTGAGGATTTATCGGCAAAACTTGAATTCGGTAAAGCCGGATTTGCATTTGCAAGCGGACTGGCAGCCATAGACGCTGTTATAAAATTATTGTCAACCGGTGATGAAATTATAGCAGTTGATGATATTTACGGAGGAACATTCAGAATCTTCACACATATTTATCAGAAATTCGGTCTGAATATTAAATACGTTGATACAACTGATGCTGAAAATGTTGCAAATGCCATTACTGAAAAAACAAAACTTGTATGGCTTGAATCTCCCACTAATCCGACTTTAAAAATTTCGGATATTACAGTAATCAGTGAAATTGCTCACGCCGCAGGTGCTTTAGTTGTAGTTGACAATACTTTTGCATCTCCGATTCTTCAAAATCCGCTGTTGCTCGGAGCTGATATTGTTATACACAGCGCAACGAAATATCTCGGTGGACACTCGGATTTGATTGCCGGTCTTGTTGTAGTCGGTACACAGGAATTGGCTGATAAAATCAAATTTATTCAAAATTCTTCAGGCGGAATATTAGGACCATTTGATTCCTGGCTTTTAATACGAGGAATTGAGACTTTGAAATTCCGGGTTGAGCAGCATTCCGTCAATGCTTTTGAGGTTGCAAAATCACTTGTAGAAAACCCTAATGTTGCAGAAGTATTCTATCCGGGTCTTACTACTCATAAAAATCACGATATTGCTTCTCGTCAGCAAAAAGCATTCGGAGGTATGATTTCATTTACTCTCAAAAATGATGATTATGATATTGCTCAAAAAATTGCTTCTTCTACAAAATATTTCAAACTTGCAGAAAGCCTTGGCGGAGTAAAGAGTTTAATATGTCATCCTGCAGCTATGACACACAAATCAATTCCGCGTGATATAAGGATTAACTCGGGCGTTAAAGATTCGCTCATAAGGCTGTCTGTCGGTCTTGAACATTACGAGGACTTAATTGAGGATATAAATTCGGCAATAAATAAAATTAAAGAAAACAAAGCGGTTCACGAATTATATATTTAGATGACTGTTGAGAAAGTATTTTAACGATAAACAAGCAAGGATTCTTGTACTACTAAGTTATTGAAATCAAAGTAGGTCAAACATCCTTGTTTGACTTGAGATTTGGAAATATTGACTTTTTCAACAGACTCATAGGCTTAAATTTGGTGGTTTGACATAATTATTTTGAAAACAAAGTAATCCAATCAATGAAAAATTGTAAGAATATCATCCTGAGCAAACTCGAAGGACAAATTGTTGCACCTTCCGGCAAAGCTCAGGGTAACTATTTAACTAAACTATATAGAATAGAAAATAAGGAAAATAAAAATGCAGAGAAATAAAATAAAGTTGGGAATTTTCGGATTCGGATGTGTAGGACAAGGGCTTTTCAATGTTCTTGAGCAGACGAAAGGAATGAAGGCTGAAATTGTTAAAATATGCGTGAAAGACCGCTCAAAAGAAAGAAGTATACCGATGGATTATTTCACTTTCGACCGTGATGAAATTCTGAATAATCCTGAAATAAATGTTGTAGTTGAACTGATTGACGACCCCGAAGCAGCTTATGAAATTGTAACGCGCGCTTTGAAGTCCGGCAAAAAAGTTGTTACGGCAAATAAAAAAATGGTGGCAGAACATTTTGAGGAATTGTTTCATCTGCAGAAAGAATATAATTCAGCTTTGCTCTATGAGGCTTCGTGCTGTGCTTCTATTCCGATTATACGTAATCTCGAAGAATATTATGATAACGATTTACTCAATTCGGTTGAAGGTATTTTCAACGGCTCGACAAATTACATTATGACAAAAGTATTTAATGAAAATGTGGATTTCAATGCTGCACTCGAAATTGCAAGGGTCAACGGTTTTCTGGAAACTGACCCGACACTTGACATAGAAGGTTACGACCCGAAATATAAGCTCTGCATTTTACTGGCGCATACTTTCGGACATATTGTCAAACCGGAACAAATTTATAATCTCGGTATATCCCGTATAAACGATTTTGACATTACATACGCAAAGGAAAAAGGATTTAATATCAAACTTGTAGCATACTGCCGAAAAGTCGGTTCAAATATTTACGCATTTGTGCTGCCGAAATTCGTTGAAAAATCAAGTTCGCTTTTCAATGTTGATTATGAATTCAACGGTATAAAAGTTGAAAGTTTCTTTTCGGAAAATCAGTTTTTTTATGGAAAGGGGGCAGGAAGTTTGCCAACCGGTTCGGCAGTCCTTTCTGATATTTCGGCTCTAACTTATGATTACAAATACGAGTACAAGAAATATTATCAGAATCACACATCAAAACTGAGTAATGACTTTACAATTGATGTTTATGTGAGATTTCCGGCATCGCACAATTTCGATTTATCATTATTCAGCTTTATAAGGGAAACATACAGTTCGCCGGAATATCACTATATCAAAGGTGAAATCAATTTTGAGAAACTTATCAGTTCCGATATTTTCAAAGATAATGAAATTTCTATAATCCGAAATGTAGGTGAGCCGAGGTTTTAGTTTTTTTTTATAATACTCATCCGATGGCTCTAAGTCATCGGATGAATAAACTATAAACAAATAATATTCCTGTGAGTTCTTTGATTAACTGCTCATTTTTATTTAAATTTGTAAATCATTTATTGAGATGATGTAGATAAGTGAGATTGATTTATTAATATTATTTCAGTCTATTAATGCCATCGCAGAGAGTTTCTAATAGAGCTTGTATTAAAATAATATAAATAAAATTCCGTTTAAAATTGTTACTATATATGCAAAAAAAATCAGATTTACAAAAAGTAAAAGGTTTTGATTATGAAAAAAATAATATCATTTTTAGTCGGAATAGTAATTTTTGTTTTGTTACCAATTTTGGGATGGGGTATTTCAGATTTAGATGGCTATTTTGGAAATTTTTACCGGATGGCATTTTTAGTGATAATGACATTCTCAACTTTTTTAGTGGTAATTTTTGTTCCAAATGAAGGTCGTGGTTTTGGGGATGGTGATAAAAAGAAATTAGTCAAACGACAAAAATTCACAATTTTAACTTTGCAGATTGTCCCAATTCTTATAATGATTTTTTCACCATATTTTGACAGATATAGTATTTTTACGTTTAGTGATAATGATTATATTCGACTTATCGGATTACTTTTTTCGATTATTGGTTTTTTCTTCATGAATTGGTCAATAATTGTCTTAGGAAAGCATTTTAGTCTAAACGTAACAATTCAGGATAATCATAAATTAATTAAAAATTGTCCGTATGGTATAATAAGACATCCAAGATATTTAGGGATTATTGTTTTCATAGTTGGAATTCCAATTACATTTGTCTCTATCATTCCCTTAATACTTGATTTATTTGTAATCGGTGTAATACTTTGGAGAATTAAAGATGAGGAAGAATTATTGAGAATTGAATTTAAAGATGAATGGGATGAATATAAGAAATCAACTTATTCATTAATCCCTTTTATTTACTAATAATTGAGTTGCTACTAAATGATGATAAATGAGGACTGTTCTTATAGATAGAATCTGGCTCCAAATCAAATCGGTTATTATTCAAAAGATAATTGAATTTTGATTAATTTTATAAATCATTTATTGAAGGGATGTAGATAAGTGATATAGTATTTGAATAAGAGCAATTACAAATATTTTGTTAAATATTATTTTGCTCATTGCGTTTATACAATTGTTCAAGAAAATTTTCATTCAGCTAAATTCAATTTTGTTTATTAGAAAAATCGTGAATTGTGCTTTAGTTTTTAGAATATTGATTGCAATTTGAACAGTAAAGAATACATAGAATCACGAATTAAGATATTAAATGGCAGTATCAGAACATTTAATATTTTATCAATTTCTTTGATTATAATCGGAATATGTTTTCTAATATTGCCAATTACTGCTTCTTTGAATGAAAAGGTTATAATTGAATATGCCAAATATGGATTTGGTCTTATTAATCTTGTCGTTCCGTTGTATCTTCAAGGCGAAAAATCAAAAAGAAAAGATAAGATTTTAGATTTAGAATATTTGATATCAAATATTAATAATAATACTTCTATAGAAAGTACATTATTTAATAAAATTTTGGAAAAGTTATAAAGATGGAAAATGAAGCAAATATCAATCTAAATAGTCTCTACAATTCAATTCTTATCAAAGAAAAGAAAGCAAGGCGTAGAGTGATTATTTACACAATTATTCCTATCCTGATTGGATTTGTATGGCTTCTTTGGACAGCCCGTGAAGTTGGTAAATTAGAAAAAGAAGCTATTGAACTGAATGTTAAGATTATTGAAAGTCAGCAAAGAGTTCTTGATTTAGAGACAAGATTATCAGAAGCCAATAAATTTGTTGGTCAAAGTATTAATCTTACATTTATGGATATAAAACTTCTCTATTCACAACAACCAAGAGTTACAGCTATTCTGAGTTCCATTTTTGAACTAAAAGAGCGGGGAGTTAAGTTTAGGTTAGGTGGTAGAGATCCGAATATTGGATTTGACTCTCCTTCAATGATGAATTATGTGTTGTATAATAATAGATATTTATCTTCTAACTCACTATCAAAACAAGAGCTAAGAAATCAATTAGAACGAACAAATGTTCTAAAAAGTGGCGATATTATTTTTTATAAGACCGGGTATGTGATGTTATATGTAGAGCAAGCCAGTGGACTAAAATATTGTATTGGGATGACCCCGTTTGGAGTACTTGTATTAAAGAAGGATTTTGCAGAGATAGATGAAATTAGAAGAATAAATTACCGCTAATAGCACATTTGCATTTTTCGTATTATTGTTTTATTGTAGAAGGTTCAGTTCTCAGAAGTCTGATTCTTTATAATGTGTCAAAATGTAAACTAAAATCCCAACCCAAATTAAAATCAGCGAATTTTTATAAGATTTGGAAATTCTTAAATAGTTTTTAGTTCTTAGTTTGAAGTTTTGAATTAGAAGAGTTTCATTTTTAAAGTACAAGACATCTTTTTTGTTTGGATTGTATTTAAGAATTTGGTAAGTTTGTAAATCATTTATTGAGATGATGTAGGTAAATGTATATCATTTTATCAAAATTCAAATAGACATTAATAATAAACAGACCGTATTTACGTAAATTTATTTATGTTTAACTTATTCGTCAAAAAATGCCAGATAAAGATTTTAATATTGAGAAGTATTTAGATTATTGGATTACAAGTTCTGATGATGATTTTGAAACTATGATGACACTTTTTGAGAATAATAGATATAGCTTTGCATTATTTGTGGGGCATTTATCTGTTGAGAAGTTATTAAAAGCTCTTTATATCAAGATTCATAATGCACATCCTCCGTTTATACATAATCTACTAAGACTTGCCGAATTGAATAATTTAGATTTATCAGATGATAAGAAATTATTTTTTGCTACCGTAACAGCATTTAATATTAACACACGCTACGATGATTACAAAATGAGTTTTAAGCAAAAATGTACTTATGAATATACTTCCTTCTGGATAGAAAAAATTAAGGAAAACAGAGAATGGATAATGAAATTTTTAATTCAGTAAGACCATACATACAAAAGGTAGCAGAAAATTTTAATAGTTTGGCAAAAGTTTATTTATTTGGTTCTTATGCCAAAAATAAACAGGTTGTTGATAGTGATATTGACATTGCTTTCATAATGAATAATTTAGAGGATTCAGATAAATTTGAGATGCAGGTTCAGTTATTAATATTAGCTTCTGAATTTGATACCCGTATTGAGCCGCATCCAATATCAAATAAAGATTTTATTTCACAAAATCCTTTTGCCCGTGAAATTGAAAAGACCGGGATTGAAATCGTAATTGCTTAGCTTATTTTGCAGATTATTAAAATCTGGTAAGTTTGTAAATCATTTGTTGAAAGAATGTAGATAAGTGAGTTTTTGGAGCCCAAGCATTTACAAATATTTTATTAAATATAATTTTACTTATTGCGTCAAAATAATTGTTAGGCCTCATTTTAAAAACAACATCGAAATACGAATTGATTGATATGGAGTCATTAATAACAATAACAAACTTTCTGATTTTTGGATTACTCCTTGCGTCTCCGATTTTACTTCTTATCATACTAAACAGATTAAAAGCCAAACGGACTTTGATTTTATATTCCATGATTAGCTTGTTTGTACATGGAATTCTGGCGATGATTTTTGCTTGGTATAGCTATGAATCAGATTTGATTTTACTAAAACACTATGGATACAATATGGATGGAATGAGCGAAACAGAATTTTATAGAAATGTTTCACCTGAGAACATGGAGCAAGTGAAAAGCCTTGAAACCAGTATTATGGGAATTGGTTGGCCAATTAAGGCAATTTTCGGATATCTAATATTCATACCTTATTTGATATTTGTGTATATTGGAAAAACATTGATTAAAAAACTGAAAAAGAATAAAACGATGCCTAACACTGGTTTTGCGTCATACTAAGCAAAAATTGTTTTATGGATAATTATTGACAAAAAGATGAAAATTAGAACACTTACATATCGTGATTGGACATTTGAGTTTGATAAACAATTAACATTGGATACGTATTCACAGATTAAAGAAAGTGGAGCAGATTTATGTATATGTAATGAATGTAAAAATTATATTGCCTATAGAGACAAAATATTTCCGAATGAGATTTTAAAATTATTTATAGATGTAGGTATAGATTATAAAAAAGAAATTGAAATTATGAGTTTTGAGACCCTTCTCAATGGATTTCATAATATTAGCGGATGGTTTCATTTTAAAGGAAAAATTTTAAAAGGTAAAGATTGTAGGGTTTCCTTACCTAACGGTGGATTCACATTCGATTTGACAACGATTGCGGATAATTTCTCAATTGGATTTTCTGAAGCAAACGATTTAACTTTTTTTAATGATATACAAGGATTAGTTCAAATCGAATTTGATACTATTATACCTTGGGTTATAGATAAAATACGTGAAAAAGAATGAATTTACAAAAAACGGATAAATATTTTTAAATGGATACTGATAATTTATCAAATGAGACATACCGGGCTATTATGACCGAATCTAAGAAATTTAATCACGATTTGACTTTACAATTCGGATTACTGGCAGATGAATGCAATGACGAAGAAGAATATATTGATAAATCAATTCTTTTAATAAATGAATTAAAAAATGCTGGCAGGGAAGATTTAGAAGATATCTTTTTTGAAACATTTCCAAGCTTGACAAGATTAAATAAAACTTTTGATAAGATTTTAGATAATATTGCAAAAGTTAAGCAGATTCCAATAGAAAAAAGAAATTACGATTTTGAATAAATTTGGAAATACTAAAATAGTTTTCAGTTAAAAGGTCTTAACTACCTAATCTCACCTTCATAGTCATGCCTATTTATTTTGTTTGGATTGCATTAAATAATTCGCTAAATTTGTAAGTAATTTTAATGTGTTTTGACCAAAAGCTGTTTCCAGTAAAATTTTTAACAAGAGGCATTATGAACAAGATTTTCCGATACCTTTTACATACCGAAAAAGTCGTTTCTACCGACATTAAACAGGCATTGAAAAAACTCAAAAATGATATAAAAAGCCTGCCGATCGGCAATGAGACAATTCAGAACTTTTATAGTTCAAAAGCAATTTTACCACCTGGTCAGAGCCCTGAACAATTAGCCGGTTGGTTTTCCAAATATCACCCGCGGTATAATATGAGTTCGTGGTGTTTCTTTGGTAATATTACGGATGATAACGGTATAACCGCAGCAATTAGCAGTATAGTACAATATCAAATAATGCCTAATCAACCTCCATACATTGCAGAATGGTCGTATTGTGATGAACAGACAAAAGGGTATGTTCTGGCTCCATTCATTTTGGAAAATGAAAATAACGTTGAATATTCCAGTCCTTTTGCGATAACTGTTGATGCTAATCCTATATACGGAGGTTTAATAAGTCTCACCCTCTTTTCAGGACGAATGGGAGAAGCAGGTGCAAAATACCGGATGACAGGTCGTGTGATTACTGAACCGGACTTGCTTGACGAGTGGGAATACGAACTTGAAATGACTGATACATTCGGAACAATTCAGGTTGGATATGGACCATCATCGTTTCTTCCTCAATGGCTTAACAAAAACCAACGCGATATAATTAATGATAAGTATAATAGTGATGTGAACAAATATTTGGAGCAGTCGCAGGATGATATGACCGGACAAGGTTCCTATTACTTCACAATCCCTTTATTGAAAGTAGAACATTTCAATATTATAAAAAACGGAAAGCCCTATTTTTCCGGTACAAAAGGAAATATGTGGATTGATTATGTAGTTCAGGGTTTTAATGCTGAAAGCCTTCCGGTTTTGGGTTCGGCAACCTGGCAGTTTTTTGCACTGCAATTTCCCGAAATCGAAGGTTATTATGGGATTCAGGCAGCTATGATGATTTCGATTGTTGAGGTCAAAGATGCATCAGGCGAAATTAGTACACTTTCAATGGCACATTTTTATTATGATGACCCGTACCACAGCAAGAAAAATGAAAACGGTTCACGTCTGGCAGCATTTGAGTGGTCTATGAATAACATACAATTTGAAGTAATTGAGTATTGGGAAAATTATCCTGTAAAATTCAAACTCACATTAAGTGTGCCTAACGGTAAATCAACAGTTATTTACGGTGAAGCAATAAATAACAATCAGGTTGTAAGTGCGGTAAAAAAATATGAAGGAGTATTTAATATAAAAGCTGATATTTATGTAAATGACTTTGAAGTAACAAATGTAAAAGGTTTTGGCTGGGCAGAAGTGCATTAATTTAAATATATTCAGTTGTTAACGGGCAATATTAAATTGCAGGTTATTTTCTTATGTATATTTAAAATCTTTGATTTAATAAATAGTAAATATAACAAGGTTTATTAAATATATATTTCGTTCAAAAAATATTATTAATTACAATATATTACTTGTTTTTTTTTGAAAATAATTATATTTTTAAATGATATTTTTTGAGAATTTGTTAATAAGTATGATAAACGTTTTTTTGATGATTTCACCGACTGTAGTTTAAATTTTATGAATAATATTCCGTTTTTGTATAAAGGAGGTACTAAGATGAGTATTGATTCAGTAAAAGAGAAAAACGAGGAACGGCTTATGAGTCTGCCCAATGTAACCGGAGTAGGCATTGGAGAGAAAGCAGGTAAGGCAGTCATTGTGGTATTTGTAACCCATAAGGTTGCTGAGTCAGCTTTACTTCTTAAAGATATTGTTCCGAAAAAGTTAGATGGATATGAAACTGATGTGAAAGAAATAGGTGTCGTAGAGGCACAAATTTTATAACAAACGGAGGAATAATCATGACTTTGGATGTGAAGAAAATGACATTGTCAGAACCGGCAATGGCAGAGGCACAAAAAGCACACACAGCAAGTGTTGAAGCTTTTTTAGACCCTGTGAAAAGAGGCTCTGGAAATGTAGTCGGTATGGGAGTCGGCGTTAAATGGAAAAACGGACAGCCCACAGGTGAGCCTGCACTGGTTGTATTGGTTAACCAGAAGCTGGACAAGAATCAGGTTAGTAAAGGTGACCTTGTTCCTACGAAATTGGCTGATATGCAAACCGACGTACTTGAAGTCGGTTATCCTTTTGCAGGAGGCAGCGAACCGCTGAATACAGGCATACAGACTCTTACAAAACGCAGCCGTCCGGCTGAAGGAGGGTACAGCGTGGGACATTATAAAATTACTGCAGGTACTATAGCCACCTGTGTTTATGATATTATACCACAACCCGGAGTCGGGATCCCTGCCAAGTACTACATTCTCAGTAACAACCATGTTTTGGCAAACAGTAACGATGCTTCACTCGGCGACCCAATCCTACAGCCCGGACCGTACGATGGCGGTGTAGATCCGGCTGACCGAATCGCACGTTTGAGCCGGTTTATACCAATAGCGTTTACACCAACTGTTCCTCTTGCACTCCAAAACAATCTCGTTGATGCTGCAGTTGCCGAAGGACAGTTCCACGACCTTGACAGGGAAATCTATTGGACAGGTTACGTGCGGGGCTGGAAACCCAAATCTAAAGTGACTGTAGGTACGATTGTTCAAAAGACGGGAAGAACAACGAACTACACTACAGGCAGAATCACAGCAGTCAATGCAACTGTGGATGTTAATTATGGCAGCGGAAGGGTAGCAAGGTTTAAGGACCAAATCATCACAACCAATATGTCTGCCGGTGGAGACTCGGGTTCACTTATAACAACTCTGGATGATATTGCAGTTGGACTGCTCTTTGCAGGTTCATCTGTCGCAACTATTATTAACCAGATTGAGAATGTTCGCTCGCTGCTGAAGGTTGAGGTGGCTGAACAGATAATGTAGAACCACTTCATTATACAATTATCTTTTAATGTAGTGTGCTGATTACCGGTAACTCCTGCTGAGGCTTACATTCAGCACACTACTGATTTTATAAAGAAATTAAAACTGACACTTTCTGTGAAAACAAATGAAAATTGAAAAAATTCAGATTTACTGAATTATCAAATCTATGTTTGGAATATTCTCAATATTTTCCTAATTTTGTAAAATATATTTATTGAGTGGTCATAGATAAATGAAATATTTCGTAAACTAATAAAACTCTGAAATATGGAAACAAATGAAAAATTGAGAGAAAAGATTTTTGAGATAATCGAAAATCAACTTAGGCTTAACGACCCGCCTGAGACAATATCAACTTATGAAAGATTGCTAAAGCAGGGATTTGATGATTTTCAAACTAAACAAATGATTGGACAATGTGTGGCTGTTGAGATATTTAATGTTTTGAAATTTGATAAGCCTTATGATAATGAGCGATATGTTAGAAGTTTAAATATACTTCCCAAAGAACCATTTGATTAATTTTCATTGTGACTTAATGCGGAATCGTCCGCAAACCCACGTTTCTTTCACATAGCAGTTATGTACAACCAAAAAAACTGGAATATTATGAATATATTTAAAAAAATATTTGGTGGCTCTGTCAAATCAGATGATTACTCAGGAAATACAAAACCTGATATTGATAAGTTGATAAACTCGGATAATATAAACAGAAGTATAATTGAACTGAATAATTATATTTCGGAGCTTTGTGAATATGGTAATTGTTTAGATAAATTAACTGACCCCCAAAAGTATTTTTACTATAACCAAAATTTGGAAAGAGAGATTAATAATGGTGGATTTAATCAGTTCTACATTAATTCAGCAGGTGATTTTGCTCATGAAACAATTGATTCATTAAGAAAAATTGGGGCGAACAAGACTGCAAAGTTAGTCGAACAAGCAAATGACCAGTTCCCTGATAAAACTGTACCAAAGGATAGAATTACAAGACAAGAGATTCTATCACTAATTGAAGAAATTGCAAATGAGATTTGGGATGAGCTTGACCAGAAATTCTTTGTTTATGAAGATGATTTAAATTCATTAAACATGGATTATATTAAGAAAAATAAAAGTGCATTTTTATAAATGAAAAAAGGTTACTTTCAATAAGAGTTTCATTCACCTAAGGAGTTTATTAATTATGAAAACAATGAATGAAAAAAAGTTTGACACAGTTAAATATTTCCGTTTAATCAAGGAAAAACTTGCTGAAAAAATGGTAGATATGACTTTGGAAGAACAGAAAATATTCTTAAAGCAAGTCAGAGAAGGAAAAATCAAAATTGCATAAATTGAGGTTTTCAAATAACATAATAACTTTGATTTTATATCTTATGTTTAATTGAATTTTTGTACTTTTTTTTGATTATTTTTCTACCCCACGTAATATAATATACTCCTAAGAAAATTTCATGATGCTATGTTCATCTTTTTGTTTGGTATATTCTCAATATTTTCATAGTTTTGCATATCTTTTATTATGAGTTTGAAAGATAAATATTGTGTTGTCTAATTTTATTTTTAATTATACTAAATATACGAGAGAAAAATTATGAGAAATGTTATGTTAATAGTCCATTTTCTTGGCTTGGCAATGGGTGTCGGAACAAGTTTTGCTTTCTTGTTCCTTGGAATTGCAGCTTCAAAAATGGAGAAAACCGAATCACAGAAATTCAGATTAAATGTTATGACATTAAGTAAAATGGGACACATTGGTTTAGCGTTGTTGATTCTTTCCGGCGGATATTTAATGACACCCTATTGGAGTTTGCTGTCCATAACACCCCTGCTTATTGCTAAACTATCATTGGTACTGGTTTTAACAATAATAATTGTTGTCATAAGTATAAAAGCAAAGGAAGCGAAAAAAGGAGATTTTGAGACAAGTATGAAAAAAATCGAGCCGCTAGGTAAAATTTCTTTATTAATCAGTCTGACTATTGTCGTACTTGCTGTTTTGATTTTCAAGTAATCCCATCCTCTAAAATTGAGTTTTATAGTATCTTTTCATAAGTAAAGGATATTTTTTTATTTGTTGGAATCAATATTTACATAATCTTGCAACTTATTTATTTTGTTAACGTAAATAAATGAGTTAGGAACAATTTTATGAAAAATGATTCAACAAAAACTAAGATTATTGAAAAAGTCATAACCGGAAAGCAGGCAGGAACTAAAGAAAGTTGCAATGAAATGTCCTGTTATAATTCATTATATATCTTATGCGAAATTGAATGATTATAATTGAAATTTAATAACTTGATTTTAACAAAGTTTATTAATAACAGTTTTTTAAAATAACACTTTTTAGGAAAACAAAAAATGGAAAAAATATTTCAATTCGGTGAAAATGTCGAAGGGTATAACATACCCGTGTTAAATGAACGTGAAATCAGAGCAGGAGCAGGTATTTTGTTTGTAATGATGTTCATCGCTATAAATCAGGCAGGAGGGCATCAGGATTTCACATTTCTTAAGTATGCAATAGTAATCTTTCTGACTGATATTCTAATCCGAGTATTTATAAATCCGAAATTCGCACCATCTTTGATCCTAGGTCGTTGGATAGTTCGTAATCAGGTACCGGAGTATGTCGGTGCACAGCAAAAAAAGTTTGCCTGGATTATCGGTATTGTTTTGGCATTTACAATGTTAATTCTTCAGGTAGTAGTAAATTCATTCAGCCCTGTTACCGGTATTATCTGTTTAATTTGCTTGGTATTTCTGTTTTTTGAATCTGCTTTCGGTATATGTATCGGCTGTAAAGTATATTCTTTGATTTATAAAGAAAAAGCCCAATACTGCCCGGGAGAAGTCTGCGTAATAAAAGACAGACAGAATATTCAAAAAACCAGTTTTGCACAGTTGGTTATTGTATTGGGTTTTATTGCTTATATTGTCCTTACTGTTTATTTATTCAATGATAAATTTGTGGAAAAACCATACGATTTATTTGGAATTACAAATACTGCCCAAACTGAATTAAAATAAAAGTTTTGTTTGATAAATGGAGTTTAGTTATCAACTTTGATTATCAATTTGGCATTTTCAATAAATAACCGGATTTATCTTCTTATATATGAGCATAATTAATTCTTTGAATCGTAAAGCATTTTAAAGAAAGGTCCTAATGACTTGTTGAATCCTCTCTGATGTATTCCCAAAAAATCATCTGAAAACTGTATTGCTACACAAAATTTCAAAATAAATTTCTCAATTGACATACAGCTAAAATTCAAAAAAAAGGGATTGTACCAGTTCCGGTACAACCCCTATTATATTTTGTGTTTCTTATAATTAGTTATAGTAAATTGTTATGTAATGTTAATCTTAGAGAACTTCTATCCAGGCGTTAACAGCTCCACCTATCCATACAAATGTAAATATTTTAGAAGGGGCAACTGAAACACCCGCAAAAGTCAAAGCACCAACTGCATAGTTATATATATGTATTATTTGTCCTTCTACTCCTATTGGAAGTGCAGTAGGTGCAGTATTGATTTTAATAATATTTGCATATCCATAATTTGATAAATCTGCAACGCCGGCTGCATCAACTGTTTTCAAAACGATAGCACCGCCATTTAATCTTAAAGCTACGCTTGCATCAGAAACATCAGCATTTGATATTAATAGTGTAGGTGTAACTGCTGAATTATTTGATATGACGGCTGAAGTAAATGCAGCTGTGCTCGGCGTAACAGAACCTATTGGGGTATTATTGATAGTTCCGGCATCAATTGTCAAATTATTGTCAACATTCGCATCTGCTAATGAGCCGGCTACTTCAGCAGTTTGTAAATCAACTGCATTTGTTGTCGAACCTGCTCCAATTAAATTTGTTGCTTTAACAGCATTTGTTGAATTAGTTGACAAAGTAGCTGTAGCAGCATTACCTGATATGTCAATTGCATAAGTTCCTGCCGATAAATCTGCAGGAAGTACTGTTCCGTCAACAATCATTCCTGTTACTATTGTGTTTGCACCAATTACTGTTGCACCCATCGGACCTGTTACATCACCTGCAAGATTGCCTGTGAAGTTTACTGCGTTGGTTGCATTTGTTGAATTTGCTGCCAATGTAGCTGTTGCTGCATTGCCTGATATATCAATTGCATAAGTACCTGCCGATAAATCTGCAGGAAGTACTGTTCCGTCAACAATCATTCCCGTTACTATTTTATTTGCACCGATTACTGTAGCGCCCATTGGACCTGTTACATCACCGGCAAGATTGCCTGTGAAATTTACAGCATTAACTGCGTTTACAGCATTTGTAGAATTAGCTGACAAAGTAGCAGTAGCAGCATTTCCTGATATATCAATTGCATAAGTACCTGCTGAAAGATCAGCCGGAAGTACTGTACCGTCAAGAATCATTCCTGTTACTATTTTGTTAGCACCGATTACTGTTGCACCCATCGGACCGGTTACATCACCTGCAAGATTGCCTGTGAAGTTCACAGCATTTGTAGAGTTGGTTGATAAAGTAGCAGTAGCAGCATTGCCGGAAATATCTATTCCATAAGTACCTGCTGATAGGTCAGCCGGAAGTACTGTTCCGTCAACTATCATACCTGTTACTATTTTGTTTGTACCAATTACTGTAGCACCCATCGGACCGGTTACATCACCGGCAAGATTGCCTGTGAAGTTTACTGCATTTACAGCATTTGTAGAATTGGTGGATAAAGTAGCAGTAGCAGCATTTCCAGATATGTCAATTGCATAAGTTCCTGCTGAAAGATCAGCTGGAAGTACTGTACCGTCAACAATCATTCCTGTTACTATTGTGTTTGCACCAATTACTGTAGCGCCCATTGGACCTGTTACATCACCGGCAAGATTGCCTGTGAAGTTTACAGCATTTACAGCATTTGTTGAATTAGCTGACAAAGTAGCAGTAGCTGCATTGCCTGAAATGTCAATTGCATAAGTTCCTGCTGAAAGATCAGCCGGAAGTACTGTACCATCAACTATCATTCCTGTTACTATTTTATTAGCACCAATAACTGTAGCGCCCATTGGACCGGTTACATCACCTACAAGATTGCCTGTGAAGTTTGAAGAATTAGTAGCAGTAGCAGCATTGCCTGATATGTCAATTGCATAAGTTCCTGCTGAAAGATCAGCTGGAAGTACTGTACCATCAACAATCATTCCTGTTACTATTGTATTTGCACCAATAACAGTTGCACCCATCGGACCGGTTACATCACCGGCAAGATTGCCTGTGAAATTAACTGCATTAACAGCATTAGTAGAATTTGTTGATAAAGTAGCAGTCGCCGCATTGCCTGATATATCAATTGCATAAGTTCCTGCTGATAGATCAGCCGGAAGTACTGTTCCGTCAAGAATCATACCTGTTACTATTTTATTAGCACCAATTACTGTAGCGCCCATTGGACCGGTTACATCACCGGCAAGATTGCCTGTGAAGTTTACAGCGTTTGTAGAATTAGTTGATAAAGTAGCAGTAGCAGCATTGCCTGAAATGTCAATAGCATAAGTACCTGCTGAAAGATCAGCCGGAAGTACTGTACCGTCAACAATCATTCCCGTTACTATTTTATTTGCACCGATTACTGTAGCACCCATCGGACCGGTTACATCACCTGCAAGATTGCCTGTGAAATTAACTGCGTTTACGGCATTTGTTGAATTAGTAGCAGTAGCTGCATTGCCTGAAATGTCAATTGCATATACTCCTGCTGAAAGGTCAGCGGGAAGGACTGTACCGTCAACAATCATTCCTGTTACTAAAGTGTTTGCACCAATTACTGTAGCGCCCATCGGACCGGTTACATCACCGGCAAGATTGCCTGTGAAATTAACTGCATTTGTTGAATTGGTTGATAATGTAGCAGTAGCCGCATTACCTGATATGTCAATTGCATATATTCCTGCTGAAAGATCAACCGGAAGTACAGTACCATCAACAATCATTCCTGTTTCAATTGTGTTTGCACCGATTACTGTAGCACCCATTGGACCGGTTACATCACCGGCAAGATTGCCTGTGAAGTTCACAGCATTTGTAGAGTTGGTTGATAAAGTAGCAGTAGCAGCATTTCCTGATATATCAATTGCATAAGTTCCTGCTGAAAGATCCGCCGGAAGTACTGTACCATCAACTATCATTCCTGTTACAATTTTGTTTGAACCAATAACTGTAGCACCCATTGGACCGGTTACATCACCGGCAAGATTGCCTGTGAAATTTACAGCATTTGTTGAATTAGTTGATAAAGTAGCAGTAGCAGCATTTCCTGAAATGTCAATTGCATATACTCCTGCTGAAAGATCAGCCGGAAGGACTGTACCGTCAACTATCATTCCTGTTACAATTTTGTTTGAACCAATAACTGTAGCACCCATCGGACCTGTTACATCACCTGCAAGATTACCTGTGAAGTTAACAGCATTTGTAGAATTCGTGGATATTGTAGCAGTCGCAGCATTGCCGGAAATATCTATTCCATAAATTCCTGTTGAAAGATCAGCCGGAAGTACAGTACCGTCAACTATCATTCCTGTTACTATTTTGTTAGCACCAATAACGGTAGCACCCATCGGACCTGTTACATCACCTGCAAGATTGCCTGTGAAATTAACTGTACTTGTTGCAGTTGTAGCATTACCAATTAAATTAGCAGTAATTATTCCTGCTGTGAAATTGCCGTTTGGATCAATACCCAAAGTGTAGGGGCTTGCAGAAGTACCTGCACCGGCTCTTACTAAACCACGGTTTGGTGTAGCATTGAGAATCTCATTACCGATTACACCGTCAGCTTCCCACTGTGATATAGAAGATTCAACCCAATTTGTTCCGTTCCATGCTAAAAATGTACCGGCTAATCCGGCAGCATTTTGCAATTTATTATATGTAACTGCTCTATCGGCAATTTTGCTGCTTGTAACGCCATTATCAAGCATACCAACACTGGTAGTGAGGAAATTGTTTGAGTCTGCAACAGTAGTGGCATATAATCCATCAATACCTTTGACATCAGAAAGTCTTCCTCTCTCCCAATCACCAATTAATGTTTCCACCCATTTAGTACCATCCCATCTAATCATAGTTCCAATGGGACCCAAAGCATCTTGTAGCTTCTCATAAGTAACGGCTCTGTCAAAGATACGGTCTGTCTTAACAGCTCCCTTTGCAATAACAGGGTCAGGATAAAATCCTGTCAAATCTCCGCTTGCCGGTCCACTTGGTCTGGTAGTAACATTCGGCGAAAGCATTTTCTGAGTAATTGAACCGTCAGCAATGCTTTCCAGTAAAGCTCCGGCTCTAATTTTCGGATTTGGTAAAAATCCGGTTAAATCTCCACCCATCGTGATAACTTCATCAGCCAAATTTTCTATCCTGATAGCTTTCAAAACAACTGAATCTGCTATACCGGATAATGCCGATTTTTGTGCGAAAAATGATGAAGGAACCATTGTCAAATTCGTTCTCGTATAAGGAACAGAATTACCGACAGTTACCTGAAGCCAAATTTCACGGTTAAAATTAAATGATTGATTAAATGGAGTGGTTGAACCAAGGTAAACATTGAAATAACCATTAAAGAACGCTACGTTCTGTATTTCGCTCCAAATCTGATTCCCCCCAAACTCTCTATCGTACATTTCGAAAGTCATTTGATGGGTACCCACAAATGGCTTTTCCTGTTGATCAAGGATATTGCCCTGATAGCTGATAAATCTCGTTTGAGCAAAAATACTCATTTGAGTTATAAACAAAGATATTATTACAAGACTTATAAATAATAATTTTTTCATAATGAAATACTCATTGATAATGATACAAAAAATTTGTTTGTTTTCATGATTACCTAACTATAATCATAATATTTCTAAGTGCATAGCTGCTAAAAGAGCCGGCACCGGTGATATCAGTTGCGTGAATCTGCACTTCATACAAATATGAACCTGCAGGTAATTCTAATCCATTGTCACCTTTTGTATCCCAATCTATTTTCTGTAAACCCGAAGTCCTAAATTCGTCCAACAACAATTTAACTTCATTTCCCATCATATCAAATACTTTTAAAGTAATATGTGATGATGCATTTAGGTTAAATTCAAATGTAGTATTCATTGTAACAGGATTTGGGTAATTAAACAAATCCTTATTTGTCGTCCCAAACTCCTCCTTAACATCTGTTCCTATCACGGGTGCAGGAATCCAAAACCCCTGATTTAAATAATAATTTGCAGAGCCCTGTGTGGAATTTAATAAACTATAAATTGCAAACTGACCGGTTTGACTACTGATTATTGAGCCATTTGCATTAACGGTACCAACCATACCCCCCGAACCGATAACGTTTCGGTTAATCTGTCCTGTCTGTGCCTGCATACTCACAAACAAAAACGGAAATAATACCAGTGCAGCAATAAGCAAACACTTACATTTCTTCAAAGTAAAGTCCTCTTTTGAGTTTAAAAAATTTTGATATTTTTAATTGTTCAAAGGTAAGGCTTTATGCAACATACTTTGTTACAACTAAATTAATTTATGTTATATAATTCACATATTTTACAAGTTGACTATTCATATTTGCTTAAATAGTTATTTATCTATGGATTTAAAAAAATATTGAAGTCCGTATTAAAAAACTTATCATGTCCCATAACTTCCTTGATTTTTGATACAATTTTGAAAATATTTAAATATAAATAAGCTACGATATTTTGTAATGCGAAAAAACTTGGGTGATTTGCGGAAAAACCTGAGTGGTAGATTGAAAAACTTGGATGGTTGATACAAAAACTTGGATGGTTGATACAAAAACTTGGATGGTTGATACAAAAACTTGGGTGGTTGATACAAAAACTTGGATGGTTGATACAAAAACTTGGATGGTTGATACAAAAACTTGGATGGTTGATACAAAAACTTGGATGGTTGATACAAAAACTTGGGTGGTTGATACTAAAACTTGGGTGGTTGAAGCTAAAGATGTTTGTCATTAACTCTGACCACCGTGTCAATTGCACTGACCACCGTGTCAATTGCACTGACCATCGCGTCAATTGCTCTGACCACCGTGTCAATTGTTCTGACCACCGTGTCAATTGCTCCGACCACCGTGTCAATTGCTCCAACCACCGTGTCAATTGCTTTGACCATCGCGTCAATTGCTCCAACCAGCGTGTCAATTACTCTGACCACCGTGTCAATTACTCTGACCACCGTGTCAATTGCTCTGACCATCGCGTCAATTGCTCTGATTACCGTGTCAATTGCTCTGACCATCGAGATTTTAGTTTCAACCGTGAGTATAAAAATATAAACTGTTACTTTAAATTAAACATTTTTAAATGTTACTTATGGGTAATGATAAGTATTATAATAAGAGATACATTAAGACAATACACTCTCAATGGGATGTCATGTACAAAATGAAAAATATCATCCACCATTGAAATATTCCCAATCAATGAAAATGTTAAACATTATTTTTTGATGAAACGGCAGAATTGTATTAATTTTGTAAATCAATTTTGAGAGTATTTAGATAAGCAAGTTTGGTATAATATTAAAAGGCAGACAATATCTATGAAAAATCCTAAAATATTAAACATTAAAACTCTTCCCGGAGACTGGTGTGAAAATTCAATGAATAATAATCAGATATGAACAAAACTATATTTAAAATATCAAAAATGGACTGCCCTTCCGAAGAACAAATAATTCGGATGAGACTTGATGAATTGAAAAATATTCAATCATTGGAATTTGACCTGGATAAAAGGCTTTTGCAGGTTGTACATACGGGTGATAATTCGCAAATTTTCCAGCAGCTTGACACATTGAAGTTTGATACATCAATACTTTCATCAGTTCCAATTGATAATTTTCCGACCATTGATAATCAAAACCGTGAGAAGAAAATTATAATTGCAGTATTATTAATCAACTTCTCATTTTTTGTAATCGAGATGTTGACAGGCATTATATCATATTCGATGGGCTTGGTTGCCGACAGTTTGGATATGCTGGCGGACAGTTCTGTATATGGACTTGCGTTATTTGCAGTTGGCGGGACAATTGCAAGAAAAAAGAACATTGCAAAATTTACCGGATACTTTCAAATCGTTCTTGCTGTAGTTGGTATTTTTGAAGTAATCAGACGATTTATCGGAATTGAGAAAATGCCTGATTTTAGTATAATGATTATCATTTCGATATTTGCTTTAATTGCAAATGCTGTCAGTCTGTATTTATTACAGAGAAACAAAAGCAAGGAAGCACATTTGCAGGCAATTATGATATGCACTTCAAATGACGTAATTATAAATGCAGGTGTTATTTTAGCCGGATTATTAGTTAATTGGCTTAATAACGGTTATCCTGACCTGATTATCGGTGCGGTTGTATTTGTGATTGTAGCAAGAGGAGCATACCGAATTTTACAGTTATCGAAATAGCATTCAGACAGCATCATTTCGTTTATAAGCACTAACAACAAAAATAATTTCAATTCATTTTTGTCAATTTCTCTGAAACAAATTTAATCATTAATTAAACTATTTGATATGGAAATAATGCATAAAGATGATGGCTCTAAAGGGCAGTTTTTTATTGAGCAGGATGGGAAAATTCTTGCTAAACTGACATACGTATGGGACGGGAATAAAATCATAATTGACCATACTGTAGTTGACAGTTCATTATCAGGTAAAGGAATCGGAAAGCAGTTGGTACGTAAAGCTGTAGAACTTGCCAGAGATAAAAAAATCAAAATAATCCCGCTGTGTTCTTTTGCAAAGGCGGTTTTTGACAAAGTAGAAGATTTTCAGGATGTATTGAATTAAGGTAAAATGAGATGGATAAAAATAATGTTATAAAGGAATATTCCAACGGGGATATAACAGTTGTCTGGCAGTCCGGCAAATGTATTCATTCCGGCAACTGCGTGAGGAACCTTTCGGCAGTATTTCAACCGAAAGAAATCCCCTGGATAAAAATCAATAATGCCGGTTCCGAAGACATAATTTCTGCTGTGAACAAGTGCCCTTCGGGTGCATTGAGTATTAAACAAAAGGATTAGAAGATATTATTTAAACAAAAATTTGAGATAAAATATATTCATAAAAATAATGTCCTATATGAAGTTTAAGGATTATGTTTTTGGCTTATATGTACAATAACGTTATAAATATTGACGATGAGATTTTAGGTGGCACTCCTGTTTTTTCGGGAACAAGAGTACCTGTAAAGAATTTATTTGATTATCTGGAAACCGGAGAAACAATCGAAAGTTTTTTGGAAGACTTTGATTCGGTTACAAAGGAGCAGGTTATCAAAATTCTTAATATTTCTGAAAAATTAATAGAAAACTCATCTTTGATTCTCAATGAAAATTTTGCTTGATGAATGCGTAACTAAAAAATTAAAACCTTATTTATCAGAATTTGAGGTTTATTCGGTAGTTGAAATGGGATGGAGTGGTGTCAAAAATGGTGAGCTTCTAAAGTTATGTATTGAAAATAATTTTGATATATTACTTACCATTGATAAAAATTTAGTTTTTCAGCATAATTTAGATAATTATTCAATAACGGTTGCTGTATTGAACAGTAAGAACAGTAAAATCAAAGAAATACTTTTAGTTTTACCAAATTTGAAAAAACAAATACCAAACTTTAAAAAACATAAAGCATATATTGTAAATCCATAAACTTAGCTGCAATTAATTTTCAAAATCTCACTCGTTAGTTCAAGTATAGTCCATTAATCTTTTAAAATTATCGAAAAGTAGTATTTTTTCCTTACTTTTGAAGTATAAATTTCTGCAATTTGTATAAATTTATATTAATTAGTTGAATTTGTCAAATATAAATTTCCATAAAATATGTCAATAAGAATTTTTGTTACCGGCGGTACTTTCGATAAAGAATATAATGAGTTAAACGGCTCGCTGTTTTTTAAGGATACGCATCTTAATGAAATGCTGAAACTCGGCAGATGCAAAGCTCCTATTGAAGTCAGGACACTTATGATGATGGATAGCATTGATATGACTGACGATGACCGCGAAACAATAGCATCAAACTGCCTGAAGTGTGATTTGGATAAAATTATAGTAACTCACGGTACTGATACAATGGTCGAGACAGCAAAAGAAATTGCCGGAAAAGTTAAAGAGAAAACCATCATTCTCACCGGTGCAATGATCCCATATAAATTCGGCAGTTCCGACGGATTATTTAATCTCGGTGCTGCAATCGGTTTTGTACAGACGTTACCTCACGGTGTTTACATTGCGATGAATGGCCGCTTTTTTACGTGGGATAACTGCAGAAAGAATAAAGTTATCGGTGAATTTGAAGAAATAAGATAGTTCTTAGTTTTTAGTTTTTAGTAAATTCAAGTAAGTAAGAATATATTATCTTAAATATAATGAACTGATATGCGTATATAATGTCGAAAGTGTATATTTTGTTTAGATATGATTCGGTTTAAAAGTAAAATAAATAAAAGTTGATTTTATGGATATTCAGGCAAGAAAATTAGATTTAATCGGGGAATTCTTAAGAATTTCTGATGAAGATATTATTGACAAGTTGGAATCTATTATAAGAATTGAAAGCAAAAAACAACCCATTGATAAGATTGAACCTATGTCCATGAATGAATTTCACAAATTGATTGACCAAGCCAAACAAGACAAAGCAAATGGCAATGTGGTTTCGCATCAGGATTTAAAAAAAAGAATTAAAACATGGTAAAAATTGAATGGTCTGAATTAGCAATAAGTCAGCTAAAAGATATTTATCAATATTATACCTCAAATGTTAATCCAATTACAGCTACACGAATTATAAACAGAATTGTCAAACGTGTTGAAATTCTGCAAAAACACCCATTATCCGGTCAAAAAGAAGACTTACTTTATGATTACCCCGAAGATTTCAGATATCTTGTTGAATCCAATTATAAAATTATTTATTGGATTGAGACGGAATTAATAACAATTGCAACAGTTTTTGACTGCAGACAAAATCCTGAAAAAATAAAAATATCAGAGTATTTGAAAAATTAAGATAGACAGATTTTTTTTAGTTCTTATTTACGTTCGTTTGTCATTTACCCTTAGATTATCATAATAATTATAATCATCCAACTGCCATTCAAAGAGTTATTAATATTCTTCAGATACCTTTAAATTTTAATTCTAATTTTAGAAAAATATTTGCAGTATTTAAATATTTTCCTATTTTTGTTATGAATTTGATTTGACTACTTAGAAAAGTAAATTTAAGACTATAAAATTTTAAAGGATAACAAAATGAAAAGTTTTATAATTCAAATTATCTTTTTTATCCTGACTTTAAATTTGTCAGGACAGGAATATGCAGAATTTCCGACAGATAATGCCTTTTGGTCGGCAATGCATTGCGAATCAGGACCTTTTGTTTATAAGTCCGGTTTTGTTAAAGTTGGAGTTTTTGGTGATACCGTAATTAATTCGAAAACTTATCACAAGATGTATCTGCAAAGGAAATATGTTAATTATACGCTTAGCTGTGATACCTGTGGTTTTGTTTTTGATATTGACAGCGCCTTTTACTTCATTAGTTACAGAGAGGAGAATAAAATAATTTATTTTGTTCCGCAGCAAAATGGATTTGATGACCCGCCGGGAACAGAATATCCGGTCTTTAATTTTAATCTGTCGAATAAAGGTGATACATTTTTGGGGTATGAATATATGTTTCTGCCTTTCGGTTCGGTTAGTGACCCTACACCAACCCCCGGTTACGGTGTAATGCAGGATACAGTTACAATTACGGTAGAATCTATAGATAGAGTTAAGATGTCGGATGGAAGCTATAGAAGAAGAATCAATTTCAAACCATTAACTTACGGATTGAAAGAGTCCTGGATTGAAGGTATCGGTTCAACAAAGGGATTTGGATTTTCCCTCAACGTAACGAACAGTAAAAATACTATGATTTGTTTTTCCCACAATGGAGTCAATCTTGAAACGGCAGATATTTTGAGTGAGCAGCTTTGTACAAAATATCCAGATTCATCTCTCACATTTGCAGACAGATGTGAATATACAATACCAAATTCAGTTGACGAACAGCTTAAAATGAATATCTCAGTGTTTCCAAATCCTATAAATCATATTATAAAAATTACGGGATTGACTCAGGGAGATAAAGTCACAATTTATAATATATTGGGTCAGGTTGTGTTTGAAGAAATATCTATATCGGCAGAATTGACAGTAGATAAATTTGATTATGATACAGGCATTTATTTTTACACGATAACTACTGCTAATAATGTTATAAAAAGCGGGAAAATTATCAAAAATTAAAGTGTAATTTAGCATATACTATTCTTTTGGAAAATAGTTATAATATCTCAAATTTTGTAAATCATTTATCGAGAAGATTAATTAAAAATAAAGGTTTGAAATATTCTCATAAAATTATTTAATAAATTTTATACTATTGCGTTACTAATATAATTATAAATATTTTTTGTAGTACTAGGTAATGTTTTTTAATTGAATTTTAAATTAGTAAAATAATGAATATACAAGCATTAGATAACAAAATTGAACTTATCCAGTGGTTATCATCCATTGAGGATTCGATAATTATTGAAAAGTTGATGAAGTTTAGAAAAGAAGAATCGTCAGATTGGTGGAATGAAATTTCAGTTGAAGAGAAAGAGTCAATTGAAAAAGGGATCCGTGATGCAGATAACGGGAAATTAAAACCACATTCAACCGCAAGAAAAATATATGAAAAATGGTTATAAAATTCATTGGACTGATAATGCCTTGAATGAACTCCAAAAAACCATTACTTATCTTGAAGAAAATTTTTCTGATAAAGAAATCAAAAAGCTTTCTGCAAAAATTGAAAATACGGTAGAACTAATTTCAATAAATCCAAATATTTTTCAATTGTCTGATATTAAAGGTGTTTTCAAAGTTGTTGTATTAAAATATAATACATTATATTACAGAATACGGGGAAATCGTGTTGAAATATTATCATTTTTTTCAAACAGACAAAGTCCGAAAAGATTAAGGATTTAGAATTCGACTCATAATTATTTTTACCACAAGCATAGATGATGTAATTAAGTGATGCTTTTACTTCTAATCTGATACTGACATTAAGATATTAGAAAAATCCGATTTTATATTCATTTTGATTATTTTCAATCATCCCCCCTGCAACCTTCTTCATACTTATGCGTAATAAATGTATTATTAGTAGGTTTATGTATTAATATTTTATGTAAATCGTAATTATATAAATAATGGAAGTATTGATTATTAACAATTTTGAAAGGCAGAAATAATGAGAAGGATTTTAACAATTTTAACAATGATATTTATAGCCGGTATAATGTATGGGCAGGATATTACAGGGCAATGGAACGGAATAATTAAAGTTCAGGGGATGCAGTTAAGTCTTGTTTTTCATATCACAAAGTCTGACTCCGGTCTCACTTCAACGATGGACAGTCCTGACCAAAAAGCTTTCGGAATACCTGTTACATCTACAACATTTGAAAACTCAAAATTAAAAATGGTAATTGCAACCGCCAATATCGAATATAACGGTGAGTTTAAAAGTGATAATATTGCAGGAACATTCAAACAGTCAGGTCAGGAATTCCCATTAAATTTGACTAAAGGAATAATTGAAAAAGAAGTTATTATAAGACCGCAGGAACCAAAGAAACCATATCCATACTATTCAGAAGATGTAAAGTTCAGAAACAATAAAGATAGTATAACTCTGGCAGGAACTTTGACACTGCCCCAAAAAGAAGGCAACTTTCCGGCTGTAATCCTGATAACCGGCAGCGGACCGCAGAACAGAGACGAAGAACTTATGGGTCACAAACCATTTCTGGTACTGTCCGATTATTTGACACGTAACGGAATCGCTGTACTTAGGTTTGATGACCGTGGGTTTGGTGAATCGGAAGGAAATTTTCAAACAGCAACAACATTCGACTTCGCTGCTGATGTGGAAAGTGCTGTTGAGTACCTGAAAACAAGAAAGGAAATCAATAAGAGCAAAATCGGGCTTGCCGGGCATAGCGAAGGCGGTATTATTGCACCTATAGTTGCAGCACAAATGACTGATGATATAGATTTCATAGTCCTTCTTGCCGGAACGGGTATTCGCGGTGATGAATTATTGCTATTGCAGCAAAAATTGATTTATAGTGCATCAGGTGTTTCTGAAGTTGATTTAAGAAAAATCTTAGAAAGCAATAAAAAAGCATTTAAGTTGATTCAGCAATCAAAAGATGACAAGATATTGGAAAAAGAATTAACCGAATTTATTAGAGAAACAATAAAAAGTGACAGTACTTCAATTCCGGAAGGTATGACTGAAGATGATTTAGTCGCGCTGCAAGTCAGCAGGATTACTAATCCGTGGATGTTAAATTTCATACGATATGACCCTGCGACCGCATTGGAGAAAGTCAAGTGCCCGGTATTGGCTGTTAATGGTGCTAAGGACTTGCAGGTACCTCCGAATGAGAATTTGTCCGCCATAAAAAATGCTTTGGATAAAGGCGGAAATCATAATGTTACAATTATGTTATTTCCGAATTTGAATCATCTGTTTCAGGAGTGTAATACCGGTTTACCCGATGAGTACGGTGGGATTGAACAAACTTTTTCTCCGATAGCATTAGAAGATATTACAAATTGGATAGTTAAGCAGACGAAGTAGTATTTTGTGATTATAATTGTCAGCAGTCCAATATATTCAAAAGTGTTGGACTTCTTTTTGTTTGGAATGAAGTCAATAATTAGTTAATTTTGTAAATCATTTATTGAGAAGAAGTAAGTAAGTGTGTGATGTGCAACCTTAAAACGACATCGTTGAAATTAAAATCTGAAATATTACTGGACAAAAACGGCAAGACAATTTCGATTGAAGAATTTGTCTATAATGACATTGGAAAAATAGTTAGACAACACTATAAGGATGTAAATGGCAAACTACAATTCTACAAGACATTTGAATATGATAAAAATGGAAACTGTATTCAGACTTTTGAATACTCAGACAAAGATGAACTACAAGTTTGTTTTGAATACACTTATGACAATGATAATAACCAAATAAAAGCACTTGAAAGAACTGCTGAAGGAAATATTTGGGATTGGACAGAAATAGTACTTGAACCCAAAAACAATTTAAAAATTTGGCTTGCTAAGGACGAAAACGGAAATATTATTCATAAGACAATTGAAAACTTGCTTGACAACTCTGAACAAAGGTTTAATAGTGCCGACAAACTCTATGAAATTCATTTAAAAAAGTATGACCAAGCAAACCGACTTATAGAGGAATTAATAACAGACGAAAATGGGAATGAGAAAGAAAAGCACTTATACGAATACCAAGGACAAAAAGAGATTTGGAAATATATACTAAATGATTCACTCGTTAAGACAGAAGAACGTGTTTATGACATCAACAAAAATCTTACTCATTATATCAGAAAGGACAAAAACGGAAAATGTTTGGAATGGTACGGTTTTGAATATGACAAATTTTGTAACAAGACAAATTATTTTTGGGGACAAGAAGAAGGAAAACAAACTGGATTTAAAACATTTGAACTAACCTATGACAACAACGAATGAAAGAAGGGTAGCCCAAAGCAACCTTTCCTACAAGTGGCGGTGATGAGTTTATTTTGAACTTAAGTGACTAAATTCCGCACATCGCAAATCCGAAAATCCTTTCCCTTACTTAATTTCTTCAATTTCAGGCTTTTCTTTTTTAATTCTCTTCCTCCCCCGCTTTTTATTATCAACGGCAAAACCGATAATCGGTAAATCTGGAGAATTCCTGCCGCAGTAGCCGATAATAAAGTTGTATAAAATTCGCAGATTTCTGGTATCCTGTTCAAAATGTTCCTGATATTGTTTCCGGGCTTTAGCGAGTTTCTCCTCCAACACACCGATTTTATAATAATATTCTGGTAAGTTCTTTGATGATTCCCTCATTTTTATTTAATTTTGTAAATCATTTATTGAGATGATGTAGATAAGTGAGTTTAGTTAGAGTAGGGTGTTATTTGCAGAGCAAGCATATCATAACCCGATAATATGTAGAAAAGATAATTGATTTTGATACGAGTTTAAAACTTATTCTCTGAAATTACAAAATCATTGTTTTTGCTTTTTCAAAATAAATAATTAAAAGCATTTTTCAACGTCACTAAAAACGAATAAATAATTTGGATTAGAAAGATATGCTGGCTATTAAAGGTATCTACGATGGTAAATCAATAATACCATTAGATAAAATTGATATTAAGACCAAAAGTAAGGTTATTATTACTTTTGTGGAAGAAATTAATGACTTGGAAATAGAGGAAATTCGAAATTCAGCTTCTTCCGATGACGGATTTGATTTCTGGTCAGATGAAAGAGAAGATTTATATCAGGAATACCTGAATTGAATATCACCACAGGAGATATAATTTTAATTCCATACCCTTTCGCTGAATTAGTTAATATTAAACTCAGACCGGCAGTTGTAATTTGTACTACTTCAGATTATTATAAGGATTTGGTTGTTTCTGCAATAAGTTCTGTGATGCGAATGGGTTCTAATGATGCAACATTAATTATAAATCCTTCAAACTTTAACAATCTAAAAGTTATATCAACTGTGTTAATTGATAGGATTTTTACTCTTAAGAGAGAAAATATGATTAAAAAGCTGGGGAGATTAAATGATTTAGAATTACAATTTTTTATTGAAAAATTCCGGAGATTACCGGAACTCAATTAGTAAGTCGAAAAAGTCGTCAATAAATTAGACAAGTAATCAATATCTAAATAAATAAAAAAAAGTGTCTGATGCCTTAACAGTATTAGGCTTTTTTTATTTGTTAATTAATAATATTTCCTTAATTTTGTAAATCATTTATTGAGAGGATGTAGATAAATGAGTTCGCGGTTTTTAATGACACCGCTCAGCCAAATCCAATAATATATTAGATACAGATATGAACACAGATATTCAGGAATATAACGACAAACAAACATCGGTTGACAAAGAAATTTGCGACTTGCTCGCAGGCACAATTGACAGCGAACTGATTGAAGCAGAAAGCAAAATTTGGCACGCTCACCCTGTTTGGTTTTTAAACGGTAATCCGATTGTTGGCTACAGCAAACAGAAGGCAGGCTTGCGTTTGATGTTTTGGAGTGGTGCGGATTTTGAAGAGGAGAAACTGGATGTGGTTGGAAAAAAATTTAAGGACGCTTCCATTTTTTTTACTTCAATTGAACAAATCAATACAGACGACATTAAACGCTGGCTGAAAAAATCAAAAGAAATTCAATGGGACTATAAAAACATTGTGAAAAGAAAAGGTCAATTAGAAAGGTTGAATTAATTAGAAATTTTATATTAAAAAGTAAGATATGAATAACACAAACAATCACGATGAGCGAATAGCAAAAATGACTTATGCTTCGGTATATCCCCTCTATCTCGCAAAAGTTGAAAAGAAAGGCAGAACTAAAGAAGAACTGCATCAGGTAATTGAGTGGTTAACCGGTTATGATGAAAAAAAGCAGCAGCAGCTTATCGAAGAAAAAGTAACTTTTGAAACATTATTTCAAAATGCATCACTAAACCCTAATGCTCGCCTGATTACAGGAGTAATTTGCGGCTACAGAGTGGAAGAAATTGAAAATCCATTAACGCAAAAAGTTCGATATTTGGACAAGTTGATAGATGAATTGGCTAAAGGAAAGACAATGGAAAAGATTTTAAGAACTTAATCGCCGATAGAATGTTAAGAATAATTTTTAAATATAATTTTGGTAGGTTGAATTATAAAAATTCTATATTTGTAATATTTCGCTGTTTAGATATTTATTGCTTTGCGAAATTTAGATAAATACAATTAATTCACACAACTAATTAAATATAATAAAAATATGGATACATACGAAAAAATACAAGCCGGTAAAATGATAGCCTTGATTTCATTCATCTTCGAGACAACTATTTTCGTACTATATTTTCTAATTCCTTCTTATGAAGTAATTTTAGTAGGATTTGCGTTGTTCGTGTTAACTGTATTTTTTAATATAATTGTTTTGCTTATACTAATTTACGGCGCTATTAAAGATAAAGTAAATAGGAATAAAATATTTCTTACCGGAGGAGTAATGTTTATGAATATTCCTGTAATTTTGATTTATGGTTGGATTGCCCTAATTTTGTTTGATACAATGATATTGTTTGAATAATGTTCAAGGTATTTTATTGTCAGTCATTAGTATTACCGGTTGCGAAACAACACATATTTACAAATTAGAAATTGGAGAAAATGAGACAGTTTGGATTGACATACCAAATGACTGTTCTATCAGTATTAATTATTTAACAAATGGAAAAAGGAACCAAGAAGTTGTTGCTGGTTATATCACAAACTCTATGGGACAAAAAATGAATCACAATATAGGTGGATACAATGATATCAATTTTTAATAAAAAGCTAGGGAGTTTTATATCATGATAAAAAGGCTATACTTCATTTTGATTATTAGCATATCATTTTTTAGCTGTATGAATCTGGTCCCAATAAAAAAGAAGACTTTGATTAATGCTTATCCTACAAGCCATATATTTAAACTTCCAGTCAATAGTTTAAAAGAATCTATATTATTAAGTTTCACACCAGAGAAACAATACAATAGTTCTATATACAAAAATTTAATATTCATTTACGATTATGAAATGTATGGTAAGGATAATATAAAAAAATATTTAGTTATATTTTCGACAGAAATTTCAACAGACAAAATTTGCTCCAAAGAATTCTTTTCAACTTCAGGAACTAAAAATGATATTTATCTCCATTCTTATGGTCAGTTTTGGAATTCACCAATTTATTACGCAGCTGGCAAACCATTAGAATTTAGAGCCCAATTTAGATTAAGACTTATTCAATTAGACAGTAATAATACAAAATTGATTGTAGAAATTGAAAATCCGAGAGTAATTAAAGGGGTGGGAGGTTTTGGTCCTCATGGATTTATTTCAAACGAGATAGAAGTAGAATCAACTACAATTGAGGAATACTGTTTAATTTGGTATATTGCTAGTCAAATTGGAGACACAACATTAATTCCTATAAACTTAGATAAAAATGTTCAATGATAAAAATAATATAACAAAGAATATAATAAAGAATATTACAAAGAATATAACAAAAGAAGGGTTAGATAATTTTATTGAAGCATCGTTTCTTGGAAAAACTTTTGTCTAACTTGAAAGTGAAGTTCTCCAGGTCAACTATTGCATTTCTGCACAACATTTTATACCCGTAGATTGTAATTTTAAATGCTAAAATCAACCAGACAGCACAGGAAAATCTCTGAGTTTATGAAGGGATTGGTTAAGTAAGATTTCAAAGATATTTCCTTAAAAAAAGTTGGATTAAGTAAAAGAAATGGTCATTTTTTCTTTGGTAAATAATTACAATAACACTAATTTTGTAAAATCATTTATGGAGATGATGTAGATAAATGAGTTCGATTTTATAATTACGGAGCTAACAGGTAAAAGTCATTTTTTCACAATTTACTGTTGACAAAGTTTATTGAATTGAATAGTCCTAAAAATTTTAAATATTTTATTTAATTAAAAGTCTATATACATATTATCTAATAAAAAATTATTGGTGAAATGATGACTAAATCGGCTTATATTGATGAAATACTAGGCAATATAAATGGCTTGGAATTTGAAAAAGTAATTGAAATTTCAAATTATGTTAAATATTTGAAATATCAAGGGATAATTGACCCTACCCTGGAAATCGCTTCAAATCAGGAATGGATGAAAGCAATTAATATAGGATTAAAGGAATCAGCAGAGGGTGCAGTACTTAACTGGGATTCAGTTAAATGAGTTTCAAAGTTGTAATCACAAAATCAGCTTCAAAAGAATATTCAAAAATTAATGAACCACATAAATCATTGATTAAACAACATATTGATGATTTACAAATCTTTGGATTAGATTCTTCCGGAATAAAACCACTTACAGGAAATTTACAAGGATTATTTCGGATTAGAGCCGGTAAATTTAGAATTATATTTAAAAATGATGATAATATTTTTACTATAATTTCAATACTTCATCGTAAAGATGCCTATAGATGACAAGTAATTATTATCAAACATTTCTTTTTGGTAAATAATTATAATATCACTAATTTTGTAAGTCATTTATTGAGATGATGTAGATAAATGAATTATCGGCAGAGTGTTTAACAAAACTTAACTTTTGTCAAAAATTGGGCTGACAACCCACGTTACAAATACATAACATAAGCGGAGACCTCAAACCACTTTAAAAAACTAAGCAATAAAGAACTGAAATATTTCAGATGGATTTTAGATTATTTTTTCATAAACAATTGGAGATAATGTTAATGTTCAAGCAAAAAGTTACTTCGATAACATTTAGTACGTTGTTATCTGTCTTTTTTTTATTGTTTTTATACAGTTGTCAGGATGATGGTCCTGCAAAACCTGATACTACATTAAAATATCCGTTTTATACCACAGAATTAAAATTACCCCAATCGCAAAGCCCTCTCCTGCTTTCGGAATTTTTGACAAGCCGTCATTTGGATTATCATCAGTTTGGTTATAATTTCTGTGCCAGTCTGATTAATAATAACGAAACACTCGGATTCTTTATCGCAATTGAATACGCTGAGGGTGGAGCTTACAGAGGCGGAGTAGGATTCAGCCAAACAGAGGAGGACGGTTATAACTGGATGGGATTTACAAACACCACAGTTGAAACTACAGCAAATCCATGGAGTATGACAATTGTAAATCCTGCAACATCCGGTTCTTTTGTAAAGATTGAGCTTACTTCCGGTCTGATGGGTTCTGCAGGTGCAGTATATAAGCTAACCGCAGATGTCAGTGACAGTAAGGGCAAAAGGTTGAAAGTAGATGTTCGTTTAAATGACCCTTACGGAGCAATAAATCAGGGGTACGGAACAACTTCAATTTATCCTCACTACCTGACTGCTGTCCAACGGACAATGGTTATGACTCAGCCTTACAGGACTATTGATGAGTATCTTGCTGCAACCGGAGATACAATGTCCTGGCAGGGAGCATATTACTATGCCCTGCCTTTAATGGATGTTACGCAGTACTTGATTGAATATGACGGCAAAACATTAAGCGGCACAATCGGAAAAAGTTGGCTGGATTATTTTGTTAAGTCTTATAATGCGGAATCTATTGCAATGCAGGATGGTGCTAAGTGGGATTGGATTGCAATTCAATTGCCGGAAATCAATACTGCGATAAATGTACTTGATATCAGCAGCAATGTTACCGGAAATCTGCCTTTTGCCAGACTATTTAATACTGAAGGCGGAAAGACTCCAAACGGAGCTCACAATGCTGCATATTCATGGGGTATTGACAAGATAAAAATCGAGCGTATCGGAGAAGATTGGGAAACACCATATCATCAAAAGTACAAAATGAAGTACCGGATTACACTCGAATCCGCAACATATCCGGGTGAACTAATTGTTACGATGCTCAGACACAACCAGGCAGTATCACTTCCTGAAGGCTCGAATTATCAGGGACTCGGAATTGTAACCGGCACTCTCAAAGGACAGGCAGTAAACGGCAGATGCTGGGTTGAAGTGCAGCCTGTAGGGTTATAGATTGATTTTTGAAAATATGTAATAATTAATAATGTTTTGAAGTAAATTCATTTGTCCGATTCTTGCATAAGTTTCGGACAACTGAATTTGAAAGAAGGCTATCTATAATAAATGGAGAAGAAGCACAAAAGATGTCCAATATTATTAAAAATATTGGACATCTGAATAAAATTATATGGACTTAATTATTATCTTCTTCATCTTCCTCAGGCAGCAAACAATCACCTTCAAATTCAGATGTACCAAAATCTTTTTTATTTAACCAATTTTCTGAAGTTATCAATGTAAAATCAGTTGAATCTACCTTATTTAATTCCCACATAACTGATTCTGCTTCGACAAATTCTTTGTCAGTGTTCATTTGCTCGGTAAATAACCTTTTAATGAGATTTCTATCCGATATTCCATTATTGAAAGATTTTAAAACAATTTCTTTTGTAATTTCTTCGTTGTACCCATCTTTAGAAACGATAGCAAAGTCAACAATAGTTGCTTTTGCATTTGGGAATTTTCCATTGAATGCCTTATACAGCAATTGGTTAACATTGAATAAATCATAATGCAAATCAATTTCCGGATACTCTTCACATACTTTGTCAAGCAACATATCGTTCGAAATCTGAGCTATCTGACCTTCACTTAATCTATCAGAAAGTTTATAAGTTAGGATAATCGCGGCAGCTTCATTTGGCTCAAAATCTGTAATAGCCATATTTAGCATTTCTCTTAAATTTTCCGGCTTTACAGTGTTTGCATCAGGGAAATTAAATCGTTCTAATAAGTTGATGTAATCCTGATTCTGCCAAAAGTTTGGAATTTCTTCGACAGTTGATATATTCTTTACTGTGATATCAAATTTCATTTTTTTTGTTTTATTGATTTTACCTACTCTTTAAGCTTTTCGGTTTATGCTCCTTTGAAATGTTTGGTCATTATTTTGCTAATTCTACAATTAGCGATAACTAAATTCATTAACGAGTTTTTCTATAATTTATTGCAAAATAAGAAATTACAAAATAAGTCCATTTAATAATCAATCGAATAATAGTGTCCTATGTTGAAATTTGAAACTTCTTCTTTAAATTTTGGAATTAAAGGAATTATAGATTCCAGTTTACTGTTGATACTATTTAATATTACTACGGAAACATTGAATTTTGTTATACTTTGCTGACTTGAAATATTTTTATCAATTGTAAGTAAAATGCCAAAATTATTTATTGAGCAATTTTTTAGAAGCTCACCATTTTTTAATCCGCTTGACCCCATTTCAACTACTGTATAAACTTCAAAATCTATAAGATAGGGCTTTAGTTTCTTGGTGATACATTCATCAAGCAAAATTTTCATTTAAAATACTACAAGTGTTTTCAATCAATTTTTCAGAAATCTCAAGAACTTTTAACACCTGTTCTTTTGTAACTGAATCAAAATCATCAATGAAACTATCAATTGATTCGCCGGATTCCAAATAGTCGAACAGGTTCTTCACAGGAACTCTCGTACCAGTAAAAACCGCAGTACCCGCCAAAATCTCGCTATCAATATTTACAGGATTATTTGTCATAGAATATTACCAAATAAATTTGTTATACAATTTAGACTTAATGTTCAGAAATTTATTTTAATAATTTGGAAAATGAGAATAAATTTCTTGGTATTTGTAAACCTGCAATTAACTTGAATAGAAGCACGAAACCCCCGCATTTGCAATATGGCTGTTAGTGGCTACCATTATTTTTGTTGCCTGCATTGGTTTACTATTGCTGTTGTCAATGAGTCAAATCTTTGTTGACTTTTATAGTCGTTTCTATCAATAGTGTCTTTGTTGTAAACATAAAAATCTGTAAAAGTTATTCCTTTTTCTTCTTGATTTGTTGAGTTGGCTTCTATTGTCTGTCCAATTGTCCCTGAACCAACAAATAAAACACAAGGTCGATTTTGAACTTTGCTTTTAAAATCAATGATTTGTTGTATTTCTGTTCTTTTTCCTAAATCGTCAACTAAAAAATATTTATAATTTACGTGTCTGTCGAAGTCTTCATTTAAAATAAGTATTCCGTTTTCGGGAAAATTCATTGTTTTTACACCTTCTGATTTGTCATAATTATATCCACATTTTTCTTCGTAAACAACCCTTAAATTACCTTCGAAGTCTTTCGGAATTAGAATTGTTTTTGGTGTTGAATAGTTGTAAACATACAAGAATAAAAATGTCAGTGGAATGTATAATACAATTGGCGTTAATGTCGTGATTAGTTTTACTTTAGTTGCCTGTTTAGATAGAAAAACCAATACAACTCCAATCAAAAATATCGGTATTCCAAAAATTAAAAGATAAAAACTTATTACACAAGTAATGAAGCTAATCAAAATTAATGTCAGTCCGATATAGAATGCTTTTGCTTTCATTATGTTTCTATTCGTTCCTGCGGACCTCTATGGTTGCCACAAATAGTCAGGCGGTAGGCGAAGTCCATCGGATTTCTGCTCACCGACTAAGTACCAAATTAGTTCATTTATCATTTATCTGCATCCTCTCAATAAATGATTTACAAAATTAAGTAAAATCATACATTTTACCAAAATAAAAATGTCCAACAATATTAAAAATGTTGGACATCATACTAAAAACTAAAAACTTAGAACTAAAAACTTACTTCAATTTTGGCATATCTCTAAGAATTTCGCCTAATTTCGGAGCAGAGATTTCAGTTAATTCATAATTAACGCGAGTGTGCGGTTTGTTGATTTTGATAAATCTTGCAAGATTGATTGGAGTACCGATTACAACTGAATCACAAACAGTGTTGTTGATAGTTGTTTCAAGGTCTTTCATCTGCTGGTCGCCGTAACCCATCGCCGGTAATAAAATACCGATTTCAGGATATTTCTCAAAAGTTTCTGTGATTTTGCCGACTGTGTAAGGACGAGGGTCAACATAGCTGCTGGCACCGTATCTGCGGGCTGCAACCATTCCAGCACCCTGATCCATTTCGCCGTGGGTTAGTGTCGGTCCGTCTTCAACAACAAGTACGCGTTTACCTTTGATTAATTTCGGGTCGTCAACGATTATTGATGACGCAGCAAGAATAATCTGCGCCTTGGGATTGTACTCACGAACGTTATCCATAACTTCTTCGATATCTTCTGGATAAGCTGAGTCAATTTTGTTTACGACAACTACATCGGCCATACGCAAGTTTACTTCACCCGGGTAATAATTGATTTCGTGTCCCGGACGAAGCGGGTCAACAACTACAATCTGCAAATCTGATTTATAGAAAGGCATATCGTTATTTCCGCCGTCCCAAACTATTACATCTGCTTCTTTTTCAGCTTCGCGAAGGATTGCTTCGTAGTCAACGCCGGAATAAATTACGCTACCCATTTCTATATGAGGTTCGTATTCTTCCATTTCTTCGATAGTACATTTATGTTTTGTCAGGTCTTCGATAGTTGCAAAACGCTGAACTTTCTGAGCTTCAAGGTCGCCGTAAGGCATTGGATGGCGAACAGATACAACTTTCTTGCCCATAGCAAGAAGCTGGCGTACAACTTCGCGTGTAGTCTGGCTCTTGCCGCAGCCTGTACGAACAGCACAAACCGAAATAACAGGTTTTGTTGATTCAACCATAGTAGGAGTTGAGCCCATCATTGAGAATTTTGCTCCGGCAGCCATTACACGTGAACCGATGTGCATAACAGTTGCATAAGGCAAATCGCTGTATGACAATACACATTCTTCAACTTTATGTTTCTCGATAAGATTTTCGAGGTCAGCTTCGTCAAATATTGGGATTCCTGCTGGATATAATTCACCTGCAAGTGATGCGGGGTATTTTCTGCCGTCTATATCAGGAATCTGTGCGGCTGTGAATGCAACAACATCATACAATGGGTTGTTACGGTAAACAGTGTTGAAATTGTGAAAATCTCTGCCTGCGGCACCGATTATTAACACTTTAATTTTTTCCATTTTTACACCAAGTCATTTTTTGTTAAAAAAACATATAACATTTGTTTCAAATCATTAAAATATAATTCTAAAATTCAATTTTCTATTGCGAATGAACTGTACAATTTCAAAAAATCTATTTTATATTCAGTGAACTTGAACGTTACAAAAATATGAAATTTATATGTAATAATAGCATTTTAATGTCAGAAAAATGAATATAAAGATATTTTTTTATCATAATTGGAAAAATTATGATAAATTATCACAATATGATTTAAAATTGATTTGAGTTATGTATCTCATACATCCGATGACTGGCAGTCATCGGATGATTTTAAGATTCACTTAAATAATCACTTTCTTACTGAACCACTTTCCGTTGATGTACATCTTTACGATATAAACACCTAAAATGAAATTATCAGTCCTTAACGAATAACCGTTTAAAGTTTTATTTATTGTTTCATTCAAAATCAATTTTCCCGACAAATCAAATATTTCAATTTCATCAATCTGATAATCTTCTTTTGAATAAAATCTCAAAAAGCCGTTGTCGTAACGGATTTCGATTGAGTTAATTAAATCATTTTCCTGAACAGATACAATTGGTGTACATTCAATTATTGTATCTTTACGGTTTCCGACTCTGTCCATAAACACCAAATGTGCTTTTCTGTTTACAGCAGGATTATTGATTTTCAATCTCCAGTTTGTACTCGTATCAACTCCGGCATTATATTCATCAAATTCAAATATATAATTATAACTATCAGAATTTTCCATATAAATCAAACCGAGATTACTTCGAATATATGAGTCATTTCTTGGCTCTTCAATAACAATACCAACAGCATCACAATCTGAGTTGATTGTAAATTCAACATAAGGAGCTAAAGTATCCGGTGTTTCCATATCCGGTGAAGTATTCATTAATGGGTATCCATAAGATTTTGATTCACTGAAACCATATTGATAGACAGCAAAAGGGTCGTTTGATCTAATTGAAAAACTTCCGGGTTTTTCAAATTTCAAGTTTTTTGAACGCCAATGAGTTCCATCAGGAAGTGTATTTCTGAATCGGCTGCCATTTCCGGGTGAATATTCACTTAGCATTACCCAGTTAGTTTTACCATCAAGTATTTCAGATATATATAAATCCTTTAGAATATTTCCGTCTGATGTAGCTTTGAAAACAATTGAAATATTATCAAAATCAATATCATGTATCTTGAAAAATGAAATAGTTGAAAACTCTTCAGTTGGTATGATTTGCATTTGTATAGGTTGAGATTTTGTGCCATTATTTAATTCACCGGGATTTATTAACATTATGTTTATATCTTTATCCGAATTAATTTCAACAGGTAACGGATTTGGATATTCATCAGATAAACTGTTGCAAGGAGTTTGAATATATCCGGAATCTATTATACCACCCGGATTTTTGATGTACCATTTGGGAGTATCATCAACATATATTTGAGTTTCATTTTCTTTGGCGAAAGCATTTATAACCGCGTAGTCTTTTAGTTCAGCAAAATTCGGAATTAAAAACTGTTTATTCCAGTTATTTGTTGGAATCTCCTGTGTAATTGTATAATTTGTTTCATTATTTCCAATATTATATGCATTATTACTGCCTGAAAATACTGCAACAGGTCTGTCTGATTTTATCTGAGAACCTGTTAGAACCGAATTTGAACCTGCCGCCGGTATTAACCATACATCATTTTCATTTAATGTTCTTTGTATAGTTTCATCAAATTTAAGTGTATCGCCATTTTCAAGTAAAACAAAACAATCCAAACATCCACCCATAATAAAATCAATAGTAGTATTGTCATAAGCTGCAACAATGGAAACATAATTTGCCGGAATATTTTCTTTTGAATTTGAAAGTGAATTATTTGAAACCTGATAGTCTTTTCCCAATTGACTTTGGTTAAGTAAATTAAAACCGTCTGTTTGCTTACCGTAATTGGTACGAACAACTCCGGAAACATTAATTGATGCTTTCATTTTGATTGAAACAGCAGAATTTTTGAATATTTTCTCAATTGGTTTTTCTGATGACAAATCATACTGATACTTTGTTGTTGATTGAGCTTCCGATGCTGTAAGACTAAAATTAATAAAACCATATTCTGAAGTTGAGATGTTCTCTCTTATTTTTTTGGAATTCTTACTAATTACAATTTCTTCTTCATACGATGAAAATAAATAAATCTGTAAAACTGTATCTGTTGGCGCTGCAAGTCCCGGATGTAGGGCAATATAATATATAGTTCCATTATAAAAGCCCTGAGAAAATGATACTTCGAGTGATGATAGCCAAATAACTGTTATAACCAACATTAGAACCAGCTTTTTCATAATAAACCTTTTATTCTCATTTTGTTAAATTACATTTATATCTATGAATCACCTAAATTATAACTTTCTTACTTAACCACATTCCGTTTATATACATCTTTACTATAAAAACACCGCTCTTGAAATTAGTTGTCTTGAGCGAATAACCGTTTAAAGTTTTATTTATTGTTTCATTCAAAATCAATTTTCCTAATAAATCATATATTTCGATTTCACCAATCAGATAATCTTCTTTTGATGAGAATTTCAAAAAGCCGTTGTCGTAACGTATTTCAATACTACTGCCTATAAGATTTTCTTCAACAGAAGTTGAAGGTTCACCTCTGCCTGTAAGGATTGTTTTATTGTCAGGTTTATCTGTATCAGCCTGAAAAATTATTTCAGCAGAATATTCTTTGACTTCTTTCGGCTGGAATTTTACGTTAAAAAACAGGTCTTCGTCAGGCTGTAATATATGCGGGTTCTGGGTTGAAATACCGCTAAGTCCGCTTATTTCGAAAGCTTTTCCACTGCCGTCAAATCCAATATCCTCACCGCTAAAAATAATTTCATAGATATTTAATGGTACATTAAATTCGGCTGAACCGTTTAAAGGATTACTTACTCTTAACTCCACAGTTGCTGAAGAGTCAACATTTACTAAACCAAAAGAATAATCCTTTGCCCAAATTCGGTTCTCCACAACAGATGCATTCAACTCGGTCAAAAATGCCATGTCATAAAAAGCATATTCCTTTGCTGTTTCTTCGTAACCTACAACTGTAATTCCTATTGAATCTTTGAAAAACCCTTTTTCTGTTGAAGTAAATTTAATATCTACATTCAATTTTCCGTCTTTAAAAAGGGGCAGAATATTAACATCTCTTAAATTAATTATATCAAAATTCTGATAGGTTCTGATGTCTCCAGATTTATATTCCAGACTTTCGGAATCTAAAATCAGATACATTTCAAGATTGTAGGGAATAACAATATCTTTACTTTTAACTATTTCAATTGATAAAATTTTTTCTTCAGGGGCAGATTGTACTTTGAACTGTCCGAAGTTAATTATATTCGGATTGATTATGGGGATTTTATTAATACATTCAATTATTGTATCTTTTCGATTGCCTGATTTGTCATAAAATACCAAATGAGCTCTTGAAATTTGGGTTGGATTTATCCTGGTTAATTTCCAATTTGTTCTTGAGTCCGTTGCGAAAATATATGGTTCAACATCAAATTTATAATTATAACTGTCTAAAGCATCCATAAATATCTGACCTAAACCGCTCCGGTTGGGTGGGTCAATTCTCGGTTCGTCTATTACTGTTCCTGTGACTTCGCATTTGCAGCAAGTCGAATATTCTACATAAGGAGCCAGTGTATCGGGTAATTCAAAATCATAAAAATTCACATTTACAGGAAATCCGTAAGAAGTCAATCCGCCAATACCATATTGATATACTCCAATGGGTGCATCAGATTTGATTGCATAAGTTCCGGGTTTTGAAAATGATATATTTTTTGTACGGTAACTCATACCTTCCGAAAGTGTGTAAGAAAAAGCATATCCCATACCGGATGAAAACTGGTTTAATTTTACCCAGTTATATTCACCGTTGACTACCTCGGAAATCATCAATCCATCAGGGATTTTAAAGTCAGTACCGTCAAATAAAGTATCCTTGTAAATAATATTAATATTATCTTCACTTTGGTCATCAATTCTGAATATTGCAGTTTTTGAAAATAGTTCTGTAGGCAGAATCTGCATCTGAAATGGAGAAATCAATTTATCGTTATAACTTAATTTCGGGTCAATTATCATTATACTTATCGGATTATCAGAGGTAATTGCAACCGGATTTATGCCCGGTTTTGAATCATCTTTTACTTCGGTTTCAATATACCCATCGTTTCTTATACCGCCCGGATTTGTGATTTGAAATTTGTTTTTACCGTTGAAATTAACAGTAGTATATGGTCTGTCGGCAAATGCTCTTATAATTGGGTAATTGAATTTGTCGGTTAGTTGTGGTATTAAATATAATTTCCCAAAAAGTTCTTCCGGTAATTCCTGACTTATAGTGTAATTGAGTTCATATTGGGAAGTATTATATGCTTTATTACTTCCTGAAAAAACTGTAATCGGTTTGTTTGACCTAACTGTAGAGCCAGTTAATACAGAATTTTCACCATAAGCAGGGAGAATCCAAACGTCCCCTTCATTCAATGTACGTCTGATAGTTTGGTTAAATCTGAGCAATTCTCCATCTTCCTTTAACGCAAAACAGTTTTCACAGCCACCCATTCGAAATGTTACACGCGTATTGTCGTAAAGACCGATGACTGAAGCATAATTAGCTGAAATGTTTTCTTCAAATTTCGAAGTCTGCGGACTGGTTATCTGATAACTCAACCCTGCTTTTGAAGCATCAAAAACAGACATACCGCCTGAATTAATTCCATACTTTGTTTTGACAAAACACGATGCTGAACCGGTGCCCGGTATCGAAATTCTTATAGCACCGTCTTCAATTACACCTTCACGCAGTTTGTTGGCATAATTTGTTGTTGATTGCACTTCCGATGCCATAAATTCGATTACAGCAAAGCCGTTTTTGGGTGTTATAATACCCTCTCTTATCTTTTGATTATTTCTTTCAACTATAACTTCTGCTTCAAAAGGTGCGGAAACATAAATGCGGGCAACTATGTCTTCAGGACTGACTATCCCCGGATGAAATGAAAAATAAAATATACTTCCCTGATATGATTGTGATAACGATAATTCAAATGCCGATAACCAGATAGCTGTTATTGCAATTAGTAAAACCAACTTTTTCATAAAAAACCTTTTTTTCATTTTGTTAAAACACATTTATTCTCAATTCATCCGATGACTGGCAGTCATCGGATGAATTTAAGAATCACTTAAATAATCACTTTCTTACTAAACCACATTCCGTTTATATACATCTTTACGATATAAACACCTATTGTAAAATTAGTTGTCCTGAGAGTATAACTGTTTAAAGTCTGATTAATTTTGACACTCAAAATCAATTTTCCCGATAAATCATATATTTCAATTTCATCAATCTGATAATCTTCCTTTGAATAGAGTCTCAGAAAGCCGTTATCGTACAGGATTTCGATTTTTGATGATAATTTTTCTTCATCACTTACAGATGTTGGTATTCCCATACCGGTTAATATTGTTTTATTATCAGGCATTTCTGCATCAGCTATAAAAGTAATGACCGAGTTGTATTCTTTAATTTCCTTAGGTTTGAAGCTGACCGAGAAAGTTCGTGATTCTCCCGGTGTTAATATAATCGGTTTTGTTTCCGAGACATCGCCAAGTCCCTCGACTTCAAATACTGCATCACTGCCTTTGTGTCCAATTTCATCACCAGTAAACTCAACCCCTGTAATTTTTAAAGAAGTGGTTGCTTTATATTCTCCTGAATTTAGATTTGTTACGGTTAAGTCATATTCAGGAGTTCTTAAATTAAATACCTGTTCAGAGAAATTTTTGTCTTTAGCAGAAATATACGGACTGCCGACAAACGCTTGTATTAATGAATAATATTGCAAAACGCATGTATCTTTTGATGAATTTTCAATGACAACTATACCGACAGAATCACTAAAAGAACCACCCTTTGATGCAGTAAATTTGATTTCAAAATTTATTTCCTGTCCTGAAGTTACGGGTAATAAATTTTTTCCTTCAACATCCAATATCTCAAAACCCTGAAATGTGTTAATATCACCGGATTTATATTCTTTTATATCCGAATCAAGAACAACATAAACCGAATATATTTCATTAATTTCTTCGCTGCCTTCAATTTTGATTTTGAACTGCATTTTCTTTTCATCATTTATCTGCTCAACTCTGAATGAGCCATAATCAATATTGTTTGGAGTTAATGAAAGATTTATTGCAAAGTACTGAAAAATCGTATCAAATCTGTTGCCGGCTTTATCAATGAAAACAAGATGAGCCCTTGCATCTAAATTCCTGTTTTTGATATCTAAACTCCAATCAGTTCTGGCATTTACACCAAATATAAATGGGTCCAAATCAAATTTATAATTATAGCTGTCTGATGTCTCCATAAATATCTGACCGAGATTACTCCTTTTTGCTGGGTCTAATCTTGGTTCGTCCAGTACTATACCATCAATACTGCCGCAACAGCAATTCTTAAACTCAATTATTGGAGCAAGTTTGTCCGGTGTTTCTAATTCATACAAACTGCCGTTAACAGGAAATCCGTAAGATGAATTTCCCACTCCGTACCGGTAAACTGCAAAAGGTTCACTTGCTTTGATTGCATAAGTTCCTGATTTATTGAATTTAATATTCTTTGTTCGGAAATGTGTGCTGTCAGGAAATATACCGTAAAACTTCTGCCCTGAATCAGGCGAAAAATCGCTGAGTTTTTTCCATTCGTACTTACCGTCAATAATTTCGGTTATTAATAAATCATCAGGCATATTTCCGTTTTTCAAGGCTTTGAAGACAATATTGATATAATCTTCATTTTTATTGTCAATTCTGAAAAGTGCAGAATTAGAAAACTGTTCGGTAGGAAGAATCTGCATTTCCATATCAAAAGTTTTACTTCCATCAATATTCAGACCTGAATTTACAATAACAATATTAATTGGTTTTTCACCTGTTATTAAAGTCGGATCAGGTATAGTCTGTCCAGGATTCAATACACCTATTACTGCCTCATGATACCCAATATCAAATATCCCACCTGGTTTTGTAATATACCATTGAGATTTACCATTAATTGAAAGATAGTTTCCGGATTTCTTTGTGAAAGCATTAACTACAGAATAATCTTTTCTTTCAGCTAAATGCGGAATCATATATTGATAACCCCAGCTTTCTTCGGGAAGTTCCTGATGGATTGTATAATTACATGACTCATTACCAAAACCCATCGAACAATTAGTACCCGAAAATACAGCAACAGGTTTATCTGAACTTACACCCGAACCTGCCAAAGACTGAAAATTTCCGTTGGCAGGTAAAAGCCAGACATCACCTTCATTCAGACTGCGGTTTATAGTTTCTCCCGATTCGATTCTTGTATCATCTTCTTTCCTGATATAGCTACCGCCGCTTCCTCCAATTTTGAATGTAACCCTTGTATTATCGTAAATACCGACTATTGAAACATAAGTTGAGGGATAGTAAGGTTCATATTTTGTTGCATTTGAATGTGCAATCTGATATTTTATTCCTAATTTTGTAACATCCAACACTGACATTCCACCGGTTTTGTTGCCGTAAGTAGTTTGAATTTGGAGATTACCGGAAAAATTATCTTCTACCAAAACTTTAATTGCGGCTTTCTCGTATAACTTTTCCATCCTGTTGTCATACCGTAAAGTTGCCTGTGCTTCCAATGCTGTTAATTTTACTTTGACAAAATCGTTTTGCTTGGAAATAATATTTTCTCTAAGGTATTCATTATTTTTTTCTATATGAATTTGTGATTCATTCTGTGATGAAATCAACATAGTTACAAGTGAATCATTCTGATAGACAATCCCGGGATGGAGTGTGAAGTAATATAATGTACCTTCTCCAGAGCTTTGGGAAATTAATTCCTTCATATCGGAAAACCATAAAACAGCAACCAAAAATATTAAAACTAACTTTTTCATAAAAACCCTTTTTTTCATTTTGTTAAAACACATTTATTCTCAATTCATCCGATGACTGGCAGTCATCGGATGAATTTAAGAATCACTTAAATAATCACTTTCTTGCTGAACCATATTCCGTTTATATACATCTTTACGATATAAACACCACTTGTGAAATTATTTGTCCTGAGCGAATAGCCGTTTAAAGTTTGATTAATTTTCTCACTCAAAATCAATTTTCCCGATAAATCATATATTTCAATTTCATCAATCTGATAATCTGCATTTGAAAAGAATTTCAAAAAGCCGTTGTCGTAACGGATTTCGATATTACTGCCTATAATATTTTCTTCAACAGAAGTAGAAGGTTCACCTCTGCCTGTCAAGATTGTTTTATTATCAGGTAATTCAGCATCAGCTATAAAAGTAATTTCAGCAGAATATTCTTTGACTTCTTTGGGTTCAAATTTGATACTTAGAGTTAAGTTATTATCCGGTTCAATTACAACAGGATTCTGAACTGAAATATTTTCAAGTCCGCTTACTTCGAATACTTTTCCACTGCCGTCAATACCAATATCATCACCTGTGAAGCTAAATCCTGTTATTGTTAGTGGTATTGTTGTTTCCGGCGAACCATTTGAAGGATTTTCTATATTTATATCAATTGATACGGGATAGTTAATTTCAATACTGCCGAAAGAATAATCCCCTGCTTTTATCGAATTATCACCTACAAATGCATAAAGCTCTGCTAAATATTTTATGGAATGAATATGGATACTATTATTTTGAGTATTTCTTGTTAAAATCACTACACCGACTGAATCCTTAAAAACTCCTTTCTCTTTTGCAGTAAACTTGATTTGGAAGGTTTTTGAGCCGCCAATGGAAATCGGGAAAACATTAATATCCCTCATATAACCTAAATCAAAATTCTGATATGTATTAATGTCATTAGCTTTTTCATCTGTGCTGTCGGAATCAAGAATAATATACATTTCATAATTTTCGGGAATTTCTAAATTATTCTGCCCTCTGATATTAAATGTAATTGTTTTGGTTATCACAGGATTTTCGACTTCGAAATCTCCAAAAACAGCTTTACCGGGTGTAATGACAGGAATTTTAACAGGACATTCAAATACTGTATCCAATCTGTTGCCGACTCTGTCCATAAAAATCAAATGAGCCCGTGCATCTAAATTGTCATTCATTTTAATTAAACTCCAGTTTGCAACAGGACTAATACCAGGAACTAATCCTTCTCCAATAAACTTAAAATTGTAGCTGTCTGAATGTTCCATATATACCAATCCGAGATTGGACCGATTATTTGAATCTGACCTTGGCTCGTCATAGACTATTCCATCAATATTGCAGCAGCATCCTGTAAATTCAATTGTTGGAGCAAGCGTATCAGGTATCTCAGGTTCATAGATTTCACTACCGATATGATAGCCAAAAGCAGAATTCTTATCTCCGTCAGGATGCTGATATTGATAAATTGCTAATGGAAATTCGGATTTTACGGCAAATAATCCTGCTTTCGAAAATTCAAGATTTTTACTTCGGAATTGTGTACTGTCCTCATAAATACCAAAGAATTTGCTGCCGGCTTCAAGTGAATATTCATTTAATTTTACCCATTCGAATTTTCCGCCGACAACTTCAGTAATATACATATCATCGGGGATTTGTCCTTCCTTTGTAGCTCTGTAAACCAAAGTTATACAATCCTGATTTGGGTCTGTAATATTGAATATTCCGGAATTCCTGAATTGATGAGTAGGTAATATCTGCATTTGAAATGGTTTTGCAAAATTATCATTAACAGTTTTTCCGGGATTAACCATAACTATATTGAAGGGGATATCAGAAGACAGAACCTGCGGAAACGGGTAATTGCCATCATCAGGTTTTGTTCCGGTTGGTGCTTCAAAATATCCAAGCCCTGAAATTCCGCCGGGTTTGTGAATATACCACTGTGAAGTACCATTTAGTTTTATAGTATTTTCCCCAACTTTAGTAAATCCCTGAACAATCGGATATAATGTTCTTACGAGAAGCTGTGGGATTAAATAGTGGATGCCCCAGTTATTCTCAGGCGTTTCCTGCAGAATCGTGTAATTCGTTTTTGCCGAACCTGTTACCGATGCTGAATTGTTACCAGAAAACACACAAACCGGTTTATTTGCATTTACTTTTGAGCCGCTAAGACGTGCATTTATGCCCGAAGCCGGAATTAGCCAGACATCACCGCTATTAATTAAACGGTTCTCAACCTGACCGGGTTCCAGTTTGAATCCGTATTCGAGATTAACATAACTTGACTCACTGCCGCCCATCGTGAAATGGACACTGGTATTGTCATAAATACCGATAATTGCAACATAACACGCCGGAATGCTGTCGTTTTGTTTATACTTAGTATTATGAGAAATCTGGAAAACTTTACCTGAAGATTCAGCACTGATTAGCGTCATAGCATCGGAATTATCACCATATTTTGTACTAACAATACAAGAAATTGAATTATAAACACCGTGCGTTATGACATGAACTGCAGAATTTTCATAAACCTTCTCATAAGGCAAATCCGCACCCAGCCGGTATTGATATTTTGTTGTAGGCTGTACTTCGGCAGCAGTAAATTTAATTTTTTGTATTTCGTTAGCATTTGTAAAAAAAGAATTTCTGATTAATTCGCCACTCCTTGAAATTGAAATCCTAGAAGGAATCATTGTGCTTATTGATAATTCTGCAACTGAATCCTCAGGGGCAGTGATGCCGGGCAGCAGACAAAAGTAAAACGAACCGTAAATATCATTTTCACCAAGAGTTACAGGATTGTCTTTTGCAGGCGTTTTTTGTACTAAAAGCAGTAATTCTATTAAGAATGCAGATAATAACAGTATGTTCCTTTTCATAATTTCACCATTTGTTTTTTTTCAAAAAAACTTTTTAAATTTTTGTACAACAATACAACGCTATGACAATTGAAAAAGCAAATCGTTTCTAAATTATGGAAATTATTTATAAATTGAACAAAATAAAATTGTTAAACAGTAATTGATTTATGTTGGTAAGAGATTTATAGAAAATAGTGATAGAAAGGATTTGCAAATTTGAAGTTATAAATTTAGACTTATAAAAGTGGTAGCTATAATTATGAGGATAGATTACTAATTGAATTATTTAAGTTATTTCTTAATTAGCCTGAAATTAACACAATGGAATATAAATTAAAATATAGAATTTTACGTTTTTTTATTTCAGTAAATTATATATTAAATTAAACTGTTCTTGTTTATTAACAATTTAGTATTTTTGAAATATGAATATTGAGCATCAAATATTACTTGACAAAATTGTCGAACAACTTAAATCGGAATTAAAACCTGAGAGAATTTTTTTATTCGGCTCATATATATGGGGTTTTCCAAATAAAGACAGTGATTTTGATTTATTTGTAATTGCTGATGATTCAAAGGAATCAAATCTGAAACGTACACGCAGGGCATATCGCTCTTTAAGAGAATTATCCGGCATTGTACCGATTGATATTTTAATACGTTCCAAATCCGAAATCGCTCCATATATAAATGACAGCGGTTCATTATTTCATAGAATAATTAATGACGGACTGTTGTTGTATGAAACAGCATAGTACTTCTACTTTCAACTTATGGCTTAAAAAATCAAAGAATGATTTGAAAGCTGCAAAAAAATTGGTTCAAAACCCCGACCCTCTTTATGATATGGCTGTATATCATTGTCAGCAAACTGCCGAGAAAGCATTGAAAGCATATTTGGTTTATAAATATTGAGTTGTTTAAAACACATGATTTGAACTTTCTACTAAGCAAATGTATTATTATTGATAAATCTTTTTCAGATTTATATGATGATTGTGAATTGTTAACCCCCCTTGCTACCGAATTCAGATACCCTGATGACATTTTTGAACCCTCATTTGAAGAATTTGATGAAGCATTAATTGCTTCCAACAAAATCTACAATTTTGTTGCGGACAAATTGCTGTTCGTTTAAAAATTAATTGCATTTAACAATTATTTTGGGCTCTATTTCATAAATAGTACGTAACTTATTTTAATGAAATCAGGAATATAGTTATAATTTTTGGGAGATAATTCTAAATGTTCCGGAATACAATATTACTTTGTTGATTCAATTTTATCCAAGTAAATATTGATTAAATTGTATTCTAAAATTTCATTTTCTATAATATTCCAAATCAAGGTACTTAGCCTTCATGCAATTGCTTTTATCGAATACTGATGACCCATTAAATCAGCCGCAAATCTCAGACATGCATCAATATCTTTAGGCTCTAATGTTGGATATTAAATAAGTATATCATCCTTAGAGATGAATTTTTAAATGAAAAATTATTTTATTTTGATTTGTTGATTATATTAAGTACTTTTACGTTGCATTTATAGTGAAAAAATCTGAGAAGAAATTTTGTTAAATGAAAATTTATTATGGGAATAATATTTTTTCGGATATGTGCTATGAATAAATTGTTTTTGTATAAACCTAAAAGGTTAAAAGATGGCAAACATAATATTAATTTCCTTATATGATAGAAACGCTTATGGTCAGCGTCTTATGTCGGCAAATTTGAAAAGAAACGGTCATAAGTGCCATATTATTTTTTTAAAAAGGTTTGATACAAAAAGCTCATATAATTTGGAATATGAAGAAGGAGAGTTCCCGTGGATGGGAATTTATATGAACGGTAGAGTCTTTAAGCATGCAACGAATTCAAAAATCAGTGATATAGAATTAAACCTTTTAAAAGAATTATTAACAAAATTAAAACCTGATATAATCGGGATGACGGTAAACACTCCTTTGCGAAAACATTGTATAAGAGTAACAAAATTCATCAAACAGAATTTTCCTGAACCTGTGATATGGGGAGGGTTCGATCCGACCGTAAATCCGGAAAAATGTCTCGAATATGCCGACTTTGTATGTTTGGGAGAAGGAGACCGGACTATACTTGATATAGCAGATAATATAGATAATAACCGAAACATAAATAATGCTTGTAATCTCGCATTTTTTCAAAACAACACAATTGTTTACAATCCCAAATCACCTTTAGAACAGAAAATTGATAATTATCCCTGGCGAGATAATACATCTGATAATAAGTATTTTATCGAAGATGACAAAATCATCGAAAATTATCCTGTTGTTAACGATGGTAATGTTGGTTTCTATCAAACAATGAGTGCAAGGGGTTGTCCATTTAAATGTTCATACTGCTGCGAAGCATCGTTCAAAAATCTATATTCCGGTGAAAAGTTTCTTAGACGCAGAACTCCCGAAGACCTGATAGCAGAGCTTATTGAAGCAAAAAAGCAATTTGATTTGAAGGAAATTCATTTTGAAGATGAAATCTTTGGGATGGATCTGAACTGGCTGAAAGAATTTAATCCACTTTATAAAAAGTATATAAATCTGCCTTTTCATGCATATATTTATCCAAGTAATAATATTGAAGAAATATTATTTACACTTAAAGATGCTGGATTGAATTTATGTTGTCTTGCTTTGGAATCGGGTAGTGAAAGAATAAATAAAGATATTTTTAAAAGAGTATTTAATAAAGAACTTTATCTTAGAGCTGTTAAAGCATGTAAAGATTTAAAAATCTTATTTTACACCGATGTTATAACTTATAATCCATACGAAAATGAAGACGACCTTAAAAAAACACTTGATGTGCTTTTGGAAATGGGCGGGAATTTCAGAATGTGTGTCAACAAACTTTTTATTTTGCCGGGAACAAAACTTGCCCAACAAGTTCAGGATGACGGAATTGATTTAACTGATACGAGCAGAGATAAATTATTCAATTATTACTGCCGGCTTTACTGGATAACAACAATTCCAAATTTGTCAAGACCAATTGTTAGAGGAATTCAGAAATTTCACATTTTCAAAAAATACCCCCAATTGATAAATCCGTTGATAATTAAAGCTGCGTTAAGCCCTTCTTCAGTCATAAGAAGGTTGAAAACAATAATTAAAAGTAAAATTTAGATTTTAGTTTACCACCGCAAATACTATATTTTATTAGATTGTTAGTTTTTATAAAGAAAATTCTGTGAAAATTCTGTTTTCGATTAGTATTATCTTTACATTATACAGGGTTCACAAAATTATTACTTCATCCGGATTTCTTTCAAGATTGTCTATCCTGCCTGTACCGCAGGAAATAATTATAAAACTATAAATACAAAAATAGCATTTTTAGGTATTTATTTTACTTCATTTTCCTTCTCAGATAACTCTTGGTTAAAGTATCAGGTTTTTGTTCAAATACATAGGTTTTAAAAGTATTCAGATATTCAATCTTGTATGTACTGTCAAAAGCTGCAATTGATTTGTAAATTATCTCATCAGTTGGAAAAAGTTTTGTGAAATATCCTTTAGCATCTTCATAATTATCTTCGACAAATATAAATGGCGGTATGACTGGTCGGCTATCATAAAGTAATTGGCCAAGTAAACCAAAATATATTCCCCAGTTTTTATCAAGATTAAACCGCATATTAATTTCTCCTATGTAGTAAATTTTACTCTCGGGTAATTCAAATGTAATTAAATCTGAAGGTAATCCCTGACTTTCAATATTTTCGGCAATACTTGAAAGGTAATGTCTGCCTATGGGCAATGTAAGATAAATATAGGAGGAATCATCCGCTTTGACATAAAGAGTACCCCAAAAACTCTTATCGAAAAAGATAGTAGCAGAATTTGTAATATTTTCGTGTAAATTCCGAATTCTCATTTTTGCGATAACAATAGCTTCATCAGGCTTTCTTTCAAGATTGTCAATCCTGCCTGTACCGCAGGAAATAATAATAAATCCGATTATTAGAAACGTAATATTATTAAATACTTTTTTCATGTTATCACTCTAATTGCATAAATTATTTATACAGTTAATTCCTATCTTGAATCAAAAGTTAAATTGATTCTATCAAAAAAAAAATCTATTTTATCATTTTTCTTCGCTTATTACTTTTCCTGTTAGGGTCAAGTTTCAGATATTCTTCATCTCTCTTTAGAGAATCAAAATTTTTGATTATATATAATGAATCAAATTCAACCAGAGATCTATAAATCGTTTCATTTGTAGGAAAAAGTTTTGTTAAATGCGATTTTGCTGATTCAAAATTATCTTCAACATAAACATCAGGGTTATAAACATTTCTATGCTCGTAGGCAACACTGGCGACAGCTCCTAATAATCCACCAATCAAGACGCTGCCATTATAATCAATATCCATATTCAGATAGATATCACCAATATAATATATTTTACTCTCATTTGTTACAAACCAGATTAAACTGTCCGGCAATTTTTGATTTGAATTTGTATTTCTGTTAAAAACCCTTGAAATATAATGCCTCCCAAGTGGTAATTTAAAATAAATATAACAAGAATCATCAGGTTTGACTGCTAAAACATCATCATCAAAGCATATAATTGATGATTTAGTAAAGGTTTTTCTATCGTCTTTGAAGTTTAATTTTGCAATCATTATCGCTTCATCAGGCTTTCTCTCAAGATTACTTATCCTGCCTGACCCGCAGGAAATAATTATTAAACACAATAATACATTAGCACTAATTTTATAAATCAATTCCATTGATAAAGTCCCTGCTTTATTATTTAAATAAATAAGAATTTAATACTATCCAAAAATAAATAAAATTTTTTAAATGAAAAATTATTTTATTTTTGTAAGACTTGAATCATTAATTAATTGGCAAATATGTACGGTATCTATATACATTTCCCTTATTGCGTTCACAAATGCTCATATTGTGATTTTTATTCCATCGAAAATCTTAATTCACGTAATAAATTTACTGAAATGCTCTGCCGCGAAATTGAACTGCGCAGTAAAATGATTTCAGGTAAAATTAAAGCTGATACATTATTCTTTGGTGGCGGAACACCTTCGCTTATGAAGCCGCATCACATTGAGAAAATTTTCGATACACTTCATAAATTTGTAGAATTTACTCCCGATGCTGAAATGACTATGGAGTGCAATCCGGGAACTATTGATACAAAATATATGTCTGTTTATAAAAGTCTGGGCATCAACCGCATCAGTTTCGGAGTACAGTCATTTATTGAAAGAGACCTGATATTTTTGGAAAGGATTCACTCGTCAGATGATGTCGGCAAAGCTGTTCAAACAGCAAGGGATGCGGGATTTGACAATATCAGCATTGACTTGATATTTGCTCTTCCCGACCAATCACCGGAAGATTGGAGATACAATCTTAACAGGGCAGTGGAACTTAATACAAATCATATATCAGCTTACAGCCTGATTTACGAACCCGGTACACCGCTTTTTGAAGAATACATATCCGGTAAAATCAAACCTCAGGATGAGGACAGCGATACCGAACTTTATGAAATTACAGATGAAATATTATCGGCAGCAGGATTCGGGCAGTATGAAGTCTCAAATTATGCCAAACCCGGATATAAATGCCGCCATAATCTCAAATACTGGTCGGGAGATGAATATTTGGGATTGGGTCCTTCGGCACACGGATATATCAATGGTAAAAGATACTGGAATCACAGAAATAATGACATATATTTCAAAATGCTTTCCCGCGATGAATTACCTGAGGAGGGAAGTGAATTACTTACCCGTAATCAAATTATTTTTGAAAAAATATATCTCGGTCTGCGAGCCGAAGGTTTGGATATAAGGTTGTTTAAAGATACTTATAATATTGATTTGGCTGCAAAGAATATTGATTTGATTAAGCGGTTAGAATCATCGGGCTGTCTGACTTTTGCTCAAGGTATAATCAGGCTTACCAACAAAGGCTATTTTATGGGAGATACAATTACAATTGATTTTGCGCTTTCAATTGAGTGAAAATAATATTATTGCTAATATAATAAAAAAATCATAAATTAGGATATTACTATGGCTTTTATAAACGACACAAGTTCACAACAGTTCTATCATGGCACTAAAGCAAATCTAAAGCGGGGAGACCTGATTGAACCCGGATTTAATTCAAACTACGGACAAAGAAAGAAAGCGTCATATATTTATCTGACAGCCACTATGGATGCTGCCGTTTGGGGTGCTGAACTTGCTTTGGGCGAAGGAACCGGCAGAATTTATATTGTAGAGCCGACAGGACCAATTCAAGATGACCCCAATTTGACAGACAAAAAGTTTCCCGGAAATCCTACCAAGTCATATCGTTCCAAATTTCCGCTGAGGGTAGTTGGAGAGGTTACTGATTGGCAGGGGCACCCTGAGGAACAGCTCAATCACATGAAAGAGCATATTGCACGCCTTAAGGAACAAGGTATTGAAGCAATCGAGGATTGAGTAAAAATGTTCCATTTATGTCAAAGATTTTTATAGGATTATTTAACTGCGGGTTTATTTACAAAAGAGAAAGTGAAGAAGGGGAAGAAGTGAGATATTTTTTGTTGGTGAGGGGATTATTTTATAAGTTTGTATAATGTTTATTGATATGATGTAGATAAGTGATTTATAGCCTTATAATAATAAAAACCTACAAATCAACTACATTTCAAAAATTAAGTCCTTACTACTATGAAAAAGAATATTGAATTGAATAAAAATGTGCTGATTAATAGCATCAAAGAAATCATTCATGATGCGAGAAAATCCGTTGCAATAAATATTAACCGAGAATTAATTGCTGCATATTGGCATATTGGCAAATTGATTGTTAATAATGAAAAGGCTAATAATGTTGATACAATTTCATCAAGACAAATAATTATTGAATTATCAAAACAACTCACATCCGAGATTGGACGTGGATTTTCAAGGTCGAACCTGTTCAATATGAGAAAGTTTTATTTGGAATATCAAGATGTCCAGACAGTGTCTGGACAGTTGACTTGGTCTCATATATGTGAACTTCTGATTGTTGATGATATTCAGAAAAGAGGATTTTATGAAAAAGAAACTATTAATTCATTGTGGTCAGTCCGTGAATTAAAAAGACAAATTGATAGTTCGTTATATGAAAGACTTTTACTGTCAAAGGGGAAAGCTAATAAAGAAAAATTGATGAAACTCTCCCAAAAAGGTCAGCAAATAATAAATCCCGAGGATATTGTAAAAAACCCATACGTGTTTGAATTCCTTGGTATTCCGGAACATAAACCAATTTTTGAAAAGGAGTTAGAACAAAAGCTAATCAGGCATATTGAAGACTTTTTGCTGGAATTAGGCAGAGGATTTATGTTTGTCGGTTCACAACAAAGAATCACTATCAATAATACACACTATTACGTAGATATGGTATTTTATAACAAAATTCTTCAGTGTTATATTCTGATTGAATTAAAAACGACAAAATTAAAAATCAATGATGCAGGACAGCTTAATACTTATTTGAATTTTTATAAAACTGAAATTAATGAAAAAACAGACAATCCTCCGATTGGGATAATACTTTGTGCAGAAAAGGACGAAATTGCAGCAGAGTACATTTTAGGTGGATTGGATAATAATATTTTCGCTTCGAAATTCATTTATATTTTACCGGATAAGGATGAATTAATTAGAGAACTTGAAAATGTGATGAGAGAATAAAGTAGATGCTCATTATAGCACACAAAACATTGGTGTATAAATGGTTATAAGAACTTCTAATCAATTATTTTTCTTTTTATAAATTTGTAAAATGTTTATTGAGATGATGTAGAAAAAAGAGTTGGCGGACATAGTAGGTCGGCAAGAAAGGAAATGAATGGGGAGCTGAAGGAGAATACCAATATAATCACATTGGATTTTTTGAATGTTTTGGAGATAATCAATTACCCCGAATTCGGGGTAATTGGACAGGAAGCAGGCACAAACAGATTCATCATGTCTGTAGGACAATGGAATGAAAGAACAAGGGCTGTCGGAATGATTGTGAAAGCCGGACGGTATGGGGGAACTTATGCTCACAAAGACATTGCATTCCACTTTGCAATGTGGTTAAGTCCTGAATTTCAAATATACCTTATCAATGAGTTCCAACGGCTGAAAGACGATGAAAACAATCGTCTGAAATTAGAATGGAATTTTCAGCGGACATTAGCAAAAGTAAATTACCACATACACACTGATGCAATAAAAGACCGTCTAATTCCGAAAGAAATCACCAGTCAGCAAGCCAATTTTGTTTACGCTAATGAAGCCGACTTACTAAACGCGGCACTTTTCGGAATGACAGCAAAAGAATGGCGTGACAGCAATACCGACAAAAGTGGAAACATCAGAGATTATGCTACATTAGAACAGTTGGTCGTGTTAAGCAATATGGAAAGTATCAACGCCTTACTTATCCGACAAGGTTTGCCACAAAATGAACGGCTTATACAACTGAACAAAGTTGCCATTACACAAATGAACTCCTTACTTGAATATAACGGAATCAAAAAGCTGAAATAAAAACAGATGAAAAATACACCGCCAATTTATTTACAAAAGAGAAAGTGAAGAAGGGGAGGAAGTGAGATTTTTTTTTGGTGGTAAGGAGATTATTATATAATTTTGTAAAATAGAAATTAAGAGGATTCTGTTAAATATGGAGAATGGAGCAATTCTTATTTATGAAACACAAGATAAAACAATCAGACTTGATGTTCACTTGGAAAATGAAACCGTCTGGCTCACTCAAAATCAACTCTGCAGTTTATTCCAAAAATCAAAATCAACCATTAGCGAACACATTAAAAACATTTTTGAAGAAGGTGAATTGGATGAAAGAGTGGTTGTTCGGAAATTCCGAATAACCACTCAACATGGTGCAATGACAGGTAAAACACAAGAGGTAGAAACTAACAGCTATAATCTTGATGTAATTATCTCGGTTGGTTATAGGGTAAAATCGCAGCAGGGTACTCAATTCAGAATTTGGGCAACACAACGATTAAAGGAATATATAATTAAAGGTTTTGCATTAAATGATGAGAGATTCAAAACCGGTAATTCAATGAACTATTTTACCGAATTACAAGAACGAATAAGAGAAATACGAATATCAGAAAAGTTTTTTTATCAGAAAATAAAAGATATTTATAAAACAAGTATAGATTATAATCCCCAAAATGAGCAAACCATTGAGTTTTTCAAAACAGTTCAAAATAAATTGTTATGGGCTATTAGCTGTCAAACAGCAGCAGAGCTGGTTTATCGTCGTGTTGACTCCTCATTGCCACTTTTAGGCATGCAGTCTTATGATAAAACCAATATTAAGGGTATAAAAAAAGCCGAGGTCTCAACAGCTAAAAATTATCTTAATGAAAATGAATTAAAGCTTTTAGGTTTATTGGTTGAACAATATCTTGCTTTTGCCGAAACAATGGCAATGCAGGAAAAACCTATGTATATGAGTGACTGGATAGCTCAGTTAGATGTAATTCTAAAAATGAATGGCAGAGAACTACTTAATCATGCTGGAAAAATAAGTCACGAAATGGCATTAACAAAGTCATCAAACGAATTTGACATTTACATGGGAACTCAAAAAATACTTGAGAACGAATATAATTTAAAAGAGCTTGTACAAGATATTAATTCCTTAAAAGAGAAAGTGAAGAGGGGGTAGAAATGACAGCAAAAGACATGCAAAAAGAGTTTATTAGCTCATACCTAAAACCAACATTAAAAAATCACGGGTACAGGACTTCTGGACAGACTTGGTGGAAAAGTATGGGAGAATTTTTTGTTGTAATAAATCTTCAAAACTCACAATGGAACAGTAAAGATGAACTTAGTTTTTGCTTAAACATTGGCGTAGCATTAAAAGAAAAACTCGCAGACAAAGAGAAAAAGAAAGCATCCATTTATGACGTTGCTACATATCTTCGGGAAGACGCTTACTTGTCAGATGAAAGACAGCAAAAAAAGAAAGACCAGGGTGGATGGCTTGGTTATTTAATCACTGACAAGACAAATTTGAGTAACTTTATTGATGAATTTAAAATTGATTTGGAACATAACATTCTAAAGCAATTAAACGGGTTACAGACACTAAAAGACTGTGTTCTATTCTATGAGAAATTTATTTTTTGGAGTGATAATTTAAAACGAGAAATAGAAGAATGCGGTCTGAACATAAATTGACTTGCTATTTAAATGTCAAATAATAGATAAGTAGTTTTATATTCATATTTTTTGGGGTCATCGAGAGTTAATTCCCTAATTTTGTAAAGCATTTAATAAGATAATGTAGATAAATGTGTTGGCGGACATAGTAGGACGGCAAGAAAGGAAATGAATGGGGAGTTGAAGGAGAAGACTAATAAAAACACGTTGGAATATTTGGGTGTTTGGGAGAATATCAATAACCCCGATTTTAATTACCCCGAATTCGGGGTAATTGGACAGGAAGCAGGCAGAATGGAAATTCTGTTTGAACTATACGAAAAATACACCGCCAATTTATTTACAAAAGAGAAAGTGAAGAAGGGGAAGAAATGAAATTTATTACACATTAGAAAAAAGAATTTAATCAAAATAATGTAATTAATAATAAATGTTGTATTTTTGATGTTTTGTAATCTGATAACTTCTTAAAAGACTTATGGAATTGAAGGTAGAATTTTTCGAAAGAACATTCGATAATAAAAGGCGGCAGCCCGGCGAGTTTTCTGAAATAGCATTTGAAATACGACATGATATAATAAAAAGTCTCCTGCTTGCTAAATCCGGTCACAGCGGAGGACCCTTGGACATCACAGATTTGATGACTGTCCTGTTTTTTGGCGGATATATGAAATATAACCCTGAAAATCCTGCAATGGCTGACCGCGACAGATTTGTAATGAGTGCCGGTCACATGGCTCCCGTACTTTATTCAATACTTGCACGGGCAGGTTATTTTCCTGCTGCAGAACTTTCAACTCTGCGTAAATTCGGCACAAGACTTCAGGGACATCCCGGTCTGGATGTTCATCTTCCCGGTATCGAAACTACCTCCGGCTCTTTAGGGCAGGGTGTGTCAATAGCAGTAGGTATGGCAATAAGTGATTTTATTGTTGATAAAAATTCAAGACAGGTTTTCTGTATAACCGGTGATGGTGAACTTCAGGAAGGTATTTGCTGGGAAGCCGCAATGGCTGCAGGTAATTACGGCTTGGAGAATTTCTGCTGGATTGTTGACAATAACGATTGTCAGATTGACGGCAGGGTGAAGGATATAATGAACATTTATCCGATTAATGACAAATTCAAATCGTTTAATTTTGATGTAATCGAAATTGACGGCAATGATTACTTGCAGATTATTTCTGCATTTGAAATGTTCAGACTTAATCAGTCGAATAAAATTGGAAAACCTACCTGTATTATTGCAAAAACAATAATGGGTAAGGGTGTTTCGTTTATGGAAGATAATTATAAATGGCATGGTAATCCGCCAAATGAATTACAAGCAATACAAGCGTTAGAGGAACTGAGTTGATGACAGGCAATTATTACCTGGTTTTGTTTCTATTTTTTATTTCAACCGGCTTGTTTACTGTTTCATGTACTCAGGATAAAATTGAACCGGTTAAAAGTGAAAAAAACGCCGATACAGTAGTCAAAAGCAATCATGACAGTAATAATATTGATTCTGTCAGAGAAGCCAAAGAAGATGAATATCTTAAAAATCTGGAAATAAAAGAAAAGAAAAAGTCTGCTGTTGTTGCTGTCAGCAAACAAAAAAATCTTACAAAAGAAGTTCTGTTGGGATTCATTCCTGAGCAGTTTGACGGATTTGAACAATTACCTCCGATGACAGGTAAAATGATTGAAAATGATAGCGCTGTCACTGTCTATGTCCGCAGACAATTCAAGGGAAAAAACCGTACATTATTATTCGATATATTTGATTACGGCAGAGGAAATCCTGTGACAAACGCTCAAATGTATGAAATGGCTCCTACTGATTTGGATGCACCTGCATATCCGGTGGAGCTTCCCGGAGCGAAAGGTTATTTCTACTGGCTTGAACAAAAAGTATATGGTCATATAGAAGTTATAGCAGATAAAAGATTCATTGTTAAAGTCAGACTCAACGGATTTAACCGTGATGATAAATTACTTAAAGAATATCTAAACAAAATAAATATTAAATCTTTGATAAAAACCGGCAAAAATTAGAATTTATTATGAATATTGAAAAATACGAAAAATACGGCTCAAAGTCAACAAGAGAAGGATTTGGCTTAGCTCTCGCAGAAATGGGCGAGGAACATGAAAATCTTGTTGTAATAGGTGCTGATGTTTCCGGCTCAGTTCTGACATCATATTTCAGAGATAAATTTCCGCAGAGATTTGTTTCCGTCGGAGTAGCTGAGCAAAATGCAACAACAATAGCTGCCGGCTTGGCATTATCCGGTAAAATAGCGGTTTTCTCAAGTTACAGCGCATTCTCTGCTTTTCGTAATGCTGACATGATACGTGTATCAGTTGCTTATAATGAAGCTAATGTAAAAATCGGCGGAGGACATTCCGGCGTTACAGTAGGACCTGATGGAGCAACACACCAGTCACTCGAAGAATTAGCCTTTCTGAGAGCGCTGCCAAATATGACCATTGTCGTACCGGCAGATTACGAAGAAACCCGTAAAGCAACAAAAGCTGTAATTGAAATGATCGGACCTGCCTTTATCCGATTCGGCAGACCATCTGTTCCGATGTTTACAACAGAAGACTCACCTTTTGAGTTGGGTAAAGCCAATGTATTGAGACAGGGAAATGATGTTGCCCTTATTGCCTGCGGTCATCTGGTTTGGCAGTCACTTGTAGCTGCTGAAGAACTTTCAGAAAAATATGGAATTGAAGCCCGCGTAATAAATTGTCATACAATTAAACCGATGGATATAGTAACGATTACTGATGCTGCAATGCAGTGCGGTGCTGTTGTTACTGCTGAAGAGCATCAGGTACACGGTGGTCTTGGCGGTGCAGTAGCCGAAGTTACTGCTAAAAATTATCCCTGCCCGATTGAGTTTGTAGGTATGAGAGATACTTTCGGAGGAAGCGGTGAGCCTGAAGAATTGATGATTAAATACGGTTTGACAAGCAAAGAAATTGTTGTCTCCGCTTTAAAATCAATCGAAAGAAAGAAAAATGGATTTATAGGTTATAGAAATGTGAAAGATGTTCCAATAGTAGAAGCAATAGCGTGAAGATTAGTCAAGAACAACCAAAGAGAAAACGGATGAACAAAGTAGTTGAGGTTTTTACTCAATTTACAGAAGCACCCGAAAGAGTGAAAATTAGTGAGCCGCTGTTAATAAAGTTAGGTGAACTTGCTGATGTTAACGGTGTTGAGTTATATATTGTCGGCGGATATGTAAGGGATTATTTCCTTGGGCATCCCCGAAAAGATATTGACTGCACAGTTGTAGGTGATTCATTGAAATTCGCCCGGATAGTAGCCGACCATTTCAAGTCTAAAGCTGTCGTTTATGAGAGATTCAGAACTGCTATGGTACCAATCGGACAGCATCATGTTGAATTTGTAGGTACAAGAAAGGAAGTCTATCTGCCTAATTCAAGAAATCCCATAGTTACTGAAGGCACTTTAACCGATGACCTCAGAAGGCGAGACTTCACTATAAATTCAATGGCTGTTTCACTAAATAAAATCACATTCGGTGAATTGACTGACCTCTTTGGCGGCAAAGAAGATATTGAAGCAAAAATTCTACGTACACCTCTTGACCCGGGTGTGACATTCAGCGAAGACCCGCTCAGAATGATGAGAGCTGCAAGATTTTCTTCACAACTTGATTTCGACCTCGCGCCTCAATGTTATTTTCAGATGGAGAAAATGGCAGACAGGATAAAAATAATTTCTCAGGAAAGAGTCAGCGAAGAATTTCTTAGAATCCTTGACAGTCCAAAGCCTTCGATTGGTTTATCTTTGCTTTACGATACAGGACTGCTTAGAACTATTTTCCCCGAATTACAGCAATTGGCTGGAGTAGAAATCAAGCAGGAAGGCGATAAATCATTCGGACATAAAGATGTTTTTCATCATTCTCTGAAAGTTGTTGATAATATCAGTCTGGTTACTAATCACCGCTGGCTTAGATTTACTGCTTTGGTTCATGATATTGCAAAACCCCGCACAAAAAAATTCACCGAGGGTATAGGCTGGTCTTTCCACGGTCACGAAGAAATCGGTGCCAGATGGATGAACAAAATTTTCAGAAGAATGAAATTCCCTCTTGATTATCTTGAATATGTCGAAAAACTTATCCGGTTACATCAAAGACCGATGGTTCTGGTCAATGAAGGAGTAACTGATTCGGCAGTCAGAAGACTTGCTTATCATGCAGGCGAATATCTTGATGACCTCTTTACTTTAGTTCGTGCCGATATAACTACAAAAAATCCTGATTTGTCTGACCGCTACAAACAGAATTATGAGAAAGTTTTCCGAAAAGTTATGCAGGTGCAGGAAAAAGACAAACTCCGCGAATTTCAGTCTCCAGTACGTGGCGAAGAAATTATGGAACTTTGCGGTATCGAGCCTTCAAAATTAGTCGGTCTGATTAAAACAAAAATTGAAGAAGCAATTCTTGACGGTATAATTCCTAATGAGTATGAACCTGCTAAAGCATATTTTCTTGAGAATAAAAAAGACTGGCTCATAGAACTTGTTCCGCCTCCAATTCCTAAGAAAAGAGGCAGAAAGAAGAAATTAAGAACTCCCCTGCGTGAAACAGAATCTGTTGAAATTGTTGAAGCACCTCCCAAGGAGGTTGATTCATTATTCGGCATATTACTCAAGGATAAGTCAACAATGAGCAAGTACGAAGAATTTGAGAAAAAATACGGCAAATAATATTTTGAACGGGGATGCATTGGGGCTTGCCCCAATGTCCCATTATCGGAACGTCCGGGAATTACTTTGAAGCAAGCTCTGATGACACAGATATTATTTCTTTATAAATTTCTCGATGAACGTCTGATTATTTAATTTAATCTGTATCAGATATGCACCCGGTATGAATTTTTCTAAATTTATAGAATTATCTGAATTGACGAAATTACTCTGAAGTACTAATTTCCCGTCAACACTATAGATTTCAACATTGCAGTTTTCGCCGTCATTTATATTTTTAATCCTGATATAATCATCAGCAGGATTTGGGAAAATCATGGGAGCATTATCATTTTCTTTATCAGGTGCGGAATTTATTAACATTGGCGGAAATACAATCTGACTTACACTTGATTTGTCGCTCCAGTCAACATAAGTCAAATAAATTTTGTTGTCACTGCCAAGTATTAATGACTGATACTCGCCCACATTTGATGAGCCGTTATACGAACTGCTGAAAAGTCTCTGGGTATTGTAAAATGTTTTACCTTTATCAGTTGAATAAGTATAGGTAAGGTGCGACTGGCCATTGTCGAAGTCATTATAAACGATATGATAATTACCGTTGTTATCAATGATTCCCTCGCAGTAAGCAGCAGAATTTTCAATTATTTTTGTAGTCCAGGTACTGTTAACATCATCTGTGTAGCTAAAAAATATCTGTGAATTTTGTTTATGAGGATTATGGGAAATGACTCCGAGGTGCTCGAAATCCTTGTTGGCAATTACTTTATTCACAGTATAGGTTATTGTAGGCAAATCAACCAATTTTTCCCAGGTTTTGCCAAAATCATTTGAGTAAGTGAAATAAGTACTTTGATGATTATAGTCTCCGAATGCAATTCCGATTTTATTTCCTTTTAACCATCTGATGTCTGACCCTACTGCGGCAAAATTACCGGAAAATTTCATTAATATTTTAGGTGTTGTCCATGTTTGGGCATAATCTGTGGAATTAGTAAAGTAAATTATACTTGGAGATGGATTATATTCGGTGTATGCTGCAAATACTTCTCCTGGATTTCCACCCAAAACATGTGCATAATCGGCAAAACTTGTACCGGTAACCGGCTTTCCTGCAACTTCCCAGCTTAAGCCGTCATCAGTTGACTTATAAACCCATAAATGTGATATAAAACCCTGTGGGAGCCGCATAATTATTACATAAATATTGCCCTCGCTGTCAATACTCATAAAAGGGTCGGCATTTCTTAAATAAATATCTTCTGCGAGAACTGAATAGACTGAATCCCAGGATTTGCCGTTGTTTGAACTTCTGTAAAACTTAACCTGACAATCTCTTAAATCTTCAGATTTATCGGTGTACATGACCGATGCAATAAAAGTTCCCTTTTTTGTCTGGACAGCATCCAATTCTATGGCAACATCTTTGCTGACCAGTGTTTTCTCATATTCCTGTCCATAAAGAACCGGTGGGTTTATACAAAAGAAATTAGTTGAAATAAATATTATGCTGCAAACGAACGCGAATAAAGTTTTCATAAGAATTCATCCCTCTATCAAATTAAAATTTAATTAATCATAATTTCCTTTTTCAGCAACGGGTCTAATTTATAAATATTTCATTTGAAAAATAAATTCACATCGGTATAAATAAAATGGGCTGTCAATATTTCAATTAACAGCCCAAAAATAATTTTCAATTGTCAATTATCAGACACTCTGTAATAATCCGAATACTCCGCCCTGTGGGTCCTGAACAACAGCAAAATGACCAACTCCCTCGACAAACATTTTCGGCATCATAATATTGCCTTTTAATCCTGCAATTTTCTCGAGTGTCATATCAATATTTGCCGTACCGAAATAAGGCAGCCAATGACTCGGGATATTTGCCATGTCAGGGGTCATATCGTATAAACCGCCTACTGCAGTCTCACCAAGATTGAAAATAGTATAAACCATATCACCCATCGGATTTGATGCAGAAGTCCAGCCGAAAGTTATTTCATAAAACGGAATTGATTTTTTTCCGTCGTGGCTGCCGTGCTCGAACCAGCAAGCAGAGCCGGGCTCATCTTTAAATGCGTACCCAGGCATATTCTTCGTCTGCCACAAACCGAGATAAGCTCCTTCAGGGTCTTGAATTATACCCATAATGCCTTCTTCCATCACTTCCATTGCGGGCATTACAATAGTGCCGCCATTTTCTGCAGCTTTTGCCATGATTTCTTCCGCATTATCAACAGCAATATAACTCAGCCAGTATGGCGGAGCATTCATTGCTTTCTGGTCAGGCTGCATTTCATTCAATGCTGCAACGGGCTTGCCGTTAAGATTAAGCATAGTATAAACCATATTTTCGCCAACGGGAATATCCATAATTTCCCAGCCGAAAATTTCGCTGTAAAACTTTTTGGCTCCTGCAGTATCATTAGTAGCCAGATCTAACCAGCAGAAAGTGCCGTGTTGATTAGTGTATTCACTCATATCATAAACTCCTGTATTTTTAGAAAATAAAATAAAAACCCACACAAAAATGTTTTGTATTAAATATTAAATCGAAAAATTATTTTAAGTCAGGTGGAAAAAAATATTTACTTTTGGTTTTTCTATAAAGTTGTATGTTTTTACTGTAAACCAAGTATAGGAAAGTGGAAACAATTAATAGAAACAATGGAACTTGCTCTAATGTTTTTAATAGTAGAGTTGTTTCAAGGATTATAAAAGGAATTTATAACTTTAACATATTTCTAAGTAAATTGTCAATTCGTTCAATATAATGGCTTTCAAGATGCCCAATTTTTTTCTTTATACGAATTTTATCAATAGCTCTGATTTGGAAAATCATTGCAACTGAATCCTGCTGGAGACCGTTCTCTATAGAGGGTGTGATTAATAATGAATTCGGAAATTTTAATGATTTTAAGTTTGATGTAAATGGAATTACAACAGCGATTTCATTACTAATATCAGCTATTATTACTGTTGGACGGGATCCATGCTGCTCAAAGCCACCCTGAATGGGAAATTCAATGGAATAAATATCACCCTTGTTCAAGCCGAGCCTCAAAATTGGTTAGACTTTCATCGCTTAAGTTATCCCAAGCCTGAAATTCATTTCTCAAAGCAATGTTATCTTTCATTGAATCCAGGTAAAAATAAACTGCTCTTTCAACAATTTCCTCTTTAGCAAATCCATAAAGAAATGCCACTTTTTCAACTTGTTTCTCTAAAGTCGGAGCTAATCTTAAATTCATCTTATACCTTTTATACCTTTAATAATTTAATTATACTAACGAATATAACATCATTAAATTATTTTGTAATGTATTTCAAATAAAGTAGCTGCTAATTCAAAATAATGAATTGAAGTAAGTCAACTAATCTTTGGTAATCGAAAACCAAATAGAAAGCATATAATTAAACTCCATTATTTTCATTCCCGACAAAACCAATTTTTCCCTCGATAGCTCTTCCTGAAATAATACTATGCCCCCAAACTTGATGTTGCATTTTGCAACATCAAGTTTTAGAACTCATCTCTCAATATCAACCGTACTATTTACTTTAATCTTTATTATTTCAATTTCTTCTAATCCTTCTTGGTCTATTGTTTTTACAATACTTTTTCGACTGATGAAGTAGAAAAACGGCTTTGCATAGTCCATAGTTACCAATATAAAATTAAAATATTCTAAAGTTGTCATAATTACTAATTCAACTTAATAACTTTATTTATAATTTTCTCATTTCCAATTTCCAATATTATATTGTATTGTCCTGAAGAAAGTTTAAGTCCATTAAAATTCATTTTGTTTGAACCTGCGGTAGCTATCCCTTCAAATAGAGTACTGATATAAATTCCTTCCAGATTATATACTTTGAGAGAAACAATAGATTGTTGAATTATACTAAATTCTACAGTTATGTTTTCATTAAAAGGATTTGGGTAAACAGAAAGATTATATGCATTATTTTCAATTTTATTTTCAACTGAAGATGGTTCTTTATTTAAAGCCATACTATGATTTGTACCACATGAAACATTAACCCAATTTGAACTTTTTCCGATTTGAACCGGAGAATATCTGTCAGTTGAAGTTCCATCCCCCAGTTGACCTCTGTCGTTTTTCCCCCATCCCCAAAGTGTTCCATCCTTCTTAACAGCTAATGTATATTCATATCCACATTTAACAGTAACCCAATCTAATGAAGAACCAAATTTGAAAGGTTCAGTTACATATAATTTAGAACTATCTCCAAGTTTGCCATTATCATTATGACCCCATGCCCAAAGTGAACCATCAGATTTTATTGCAAAATTATGATTGTAAGGACCGCAATCATACAAAATCCAATCGTTATCAAAACCAATTTGGCTTTTTCCACTTAGCCCTAAAGTCCAAATAGTCCCGTCATTTTTTAACATGGTAGTATTAAAAACACTGCAACTAACAGATTTCCAATCATTATCAAATCCAATTTGTGTAGGAAAAGGTTTGTTACCTTTAATACTGTCTCCAAGTTTTCCACTGTAATTTGAACCCCATCCCCACAGTGTTCCATCAGACTTAATTGCAACAATATGAGATGACCCTGTTGAAACAATTTCCCAATTATTATCATTTCCAATTTTAACAGGTACACTACTGTATTTTAAATTATTAATTCCAAGCCCATATTCATTTTTTCCCCAAGCCCAAAGAGAACCATCTACCTGAATACCAAATATCATTGAATCACTACATGAAATACTTCTCCATTTATAATTATGGCTCATTTTAACAGGATATGATCTTTTAATATATGGTTTTATATCACCATACAAATATATATTATTTCCCCAAATCCAAAGAGAACTATCCTGCCTAATACCAAGAGATATCTCCTTACCACAAAATATCTCTTTCCAATCAATTATATTTTCTATTTGAGTTGGATAAAATAAACTGCTTTTAGTACCATCTCCTAATTGTCCAAATTGATTAGTTCCCCAAGCCCAAAAAGTGCCGTCTTTCTTAAAAGCAATAGAATAATTATTCCCGCAATAGATTGATGCCCAATTATTTGAATATCCAATCTGAGTAGGAATATTTTTGTTATTTGGAATAATACCATCACCCAATTGTCCGCTACTATTATCTCCCCATCCCCAAAGAGTTCCGTTATTCTTAAGAGCTATTGTATGACTTCTTCCACAGGCAACTGATGTCCAGTCGCTATCATCTGTGATTTGAATAGGAAAATTTTTATCTTCGTTAGAACCACCAATCTCATGATCGTAATTACTACCCCATCCCCAAAGAGTGCCATCTTTTTTAATTACAAATACATGAGAATAGCCTACAGATATTGCTGACCATTCTTTTTCAAACTCAATCTTTATTGGATTAAAAACATTTTGATTTGATTTATTACCAAGCTGACCATGTGAATTTCCACCCCAAGCCCAAATTGAACTATCCTTTTTTAAACCAAATGAAAAATTTGAGCCACATTTAACTGATAACCAGTCATTATCAGTTCCGATTCTTAAAAGAGGAAATCTAATCTCATTAGTACCATCTCCAAGTTGTCCTTCAAAATTCCAGCCGGAAGCCCAAAGAGAACCGTCTTTTTTAATAGCTAACGTATGATGTTCTCCGCATGAAACCAATGTCCAGTCATTATCAGTTCCGATTCTTTTTGGATTTGGTTTATCTGTAATATTTTCGTCACCGTGCAAACCAACAATTCCAGTTCCCCAAGCCCAAAGAGTACCGTCAGTTTTGATTGCCATTGAATGCCATCTGAAACATGAAATGGAAGACCAATCATTTTCAATACTAATTTGTTCAGGTATAAAATTGTTAATATTTGAACCGTTTCCAAGTTGATAATTTTCATTATAACCCCAAGCCCAAAGAGTACCGTCATTTTTAATTGCCAGAACATGATTAACACCACAAGATATTTCTTTCCAATTTGTACCTGAAGCAGTTTGTCTGGGTAAGTAATCAGCTAGTCCGTTTCCAAGTTGCCCATATTGATATGAACCCCAGCTATAAGCCGAATTTTGAGAATAAGCACTAAAGGATAAAAGCATCATCAAAAAAGTGATTGATATTTTTCTCATTATTATCACCTTTGAAATTGTTTAAAATATTTATTTTATGTCAATCTTGTATTTAAGTCAATCTAACCTTGCATTGTCTTATCTGACTTAAATTTTTTTTAATACATTTTCAAAACTTATTTATTACTAATACAAATTTAGTTTTTTTTTGTGAAAATAGCAAATATATTTTTCTCTCCATAAATTCTGAATCTGATATTTTAATGTATCATAAAATATTAATACCCTTTTCTTGTCAAAAAACTTTAAATTTGTAATCTTTTAATTATTAAGAAATAAATATCGTTTATGAAAATATTTTATCTATTGCTTGCAGTGTTGTTTTTTTCCTGTTCCGATTCTAAACCTTTGATTAGTGATGATAATGAACACGAACAGAATTATTTTGAGTTTTTATCTTCTGTCAATCTACCCGATAAATTAGATTTCTGCGGGGAAGAGCTGCCGCTTGACGATCCCGAAATCCATGAGCAGGCTGAACGGGAATTTTATCTTCTGCTTCAGCAGCCCGGTCAGATTATACTTTATTTGAAAAGGTCAGGCAGATATTTCCCGACTTTTGAGAGAATTTTGAAAGAGCATGATATGCCCGATGATTTGAAATATCTATCGGTTGCCGAAAGTGCCCTTTTTATGGCACGTTCAAGTGTCGGTGCGATTGGATTGTGGCAGTTCATGCCCGAAACAGCAAAGATGATGGGTCTTCGTGTGGATGATTATGTTGACGAGAGGCGGCATCCCGAAAAGTCAACTCATGCAGCAATGAAATATCTCAAACAAGGATACTCTAAACATAAATCTTGGATTCTTACAGCCGCAGGTTATAATATGGGGCATACCGGTTTAATAGAAAATCTGAATTTTCAGAGTGTTGAAAGCTATTTTGATTTGCATCTTAACGAAGAAACTTCAAGATATATTTTCAGAATTGCTATCATTAAGCACCTTATGATTAATGCAGAAAAGTACGGTTTCAAATTTCCTGCAGAGTCCCGTTATAAGCCTGAAGATGTACAGTTTGTAAAGGTAAAGGGGGCTATTCAGGATTTATCTGCCTGGGCAAAATCAAACGGCACTACCTATAAACATATAAAAAGACTTAATCCCTGGATTTTAAAGAGAAATCTTCCTGCACCCGATAAAGGTGAAATTTATGAAATAGCTTTACCGGATTGAATCGAATGGAAAATGAAATATTAAATAAATTAAGAAAAATATCATCCGCTTTTTATAATGAGAAGGATGATAACTTTTGCTCTAAACTTGCCGGTGAAATTCAGAAATTGAATTTTGACGAATCATCGGTCGCCACAGCATATTTTATCAGAGCAAATACAAGAGATTCGGCAGTACGCAATGCACTAACGGCAGCTTATAAGATTACTGTAATTGAAAACATTGAACTTCTTCAAAGGCTTGGAAGTATATCATTCCCCGAGACTCAGAAAAATATTTCCGGTTTGAGAAAATTATTTATAGAACTTACCGATGATGTCAGAATTATCTTTATCAAACTTGCAGAGCGATTAATTAATTTGAAGGATGCTGATGAGCAGAAAAGTGAAAATATAGGATTACTTTCTGAAGAAGCATTGTATTTTTATTCACCGATTGCCCAGCAGCTTGGAATACGTAAGTTCTATACAGAACTCGAGGATATTGCTTTCAAAAACCTTTACAGGGAAGATTTCCAATATTTGGAAAAGATGATAGAATCCAGAAGAAATGTATTTAATGCAAAATTAAATACAATGAAACTGGATTTACAGAAAGTACTCAATAAATATAATATCAATGCGAAATTTCAGGCTCGAGTCAAAAGACCTTACAGTATTTACCGCAAGCTTAAGAAACAAAAAATTCCACTCGAGAAAATTTATGATTTACTTGCTTTGAGGGTAATTGCCGATACACGTGAAAACTGCTATATGATTCTTGGCGCTGTTCATAATAACTGGATACCGCTTGACGGAAGATTCAGGGATTGGATAACTTACCCCAAAGCTAATGGTTACAGGTCTATTCAAACAACAGTGGCTACCAGAAGCGGGGATAAATTTGAGATTCAGATACGCACGGAAGAAATGCACCTCGAAGCCGAATACGGTACATCAGCACATTGGGCTTACAAACAGGGTGCAGAATTAAAAAAAGTGGACTGGATATCGCGTCTGAGAGAATTTCTTGAAAACGACGAATATTTCGATAATCCATTCGCTGCCTTTGACAAACTGAAAAGCGAAATGAAAAGGGATTATATTAATGTACTGACTCCGAAAGGGGAGATACGTTCACTGCCCGAAGGTTCAACCCCTCTTGACTATGCTTTTGCCGTTCATACTGATTTAGGCTATAAGACAACAGGGGCAAGGGTTAACGGTAAGTTTGTAAGCGTGAAGACCGAATTGAAATCAGGTGATGTAATTGATATTATTTCGTCCAATAATGCTACTCCTTCACGTGACTGGCTTAATATTGTCAAAACAAGCCGCGCCCGCTCTAAAGTTTTGAGATGGTTTAAAAAGAATGAGCAGGATTTGCTCATCAATGACGGAAGAATCAGTTGGGAAAAACTGAAATCCAAACACCGGAAAAAACTGATTGGATTTGAGGACGAGCAGAAATTTAAAAGTAATATAGCAAAAATCGGTTTTAAAAGCATTGATGATTTCCATTACAGTGTGGCTACAGGTTCAATTAAATGTACACTTTACCAACTGAAAAAACTGTATCCCGAAGCATTTCGCAAAGTTGACGATGAAGTGCGGGGTTCCGGCAGTCAGAACCGAAGGGAACACATACCGCAGATAAGTGTAGAGGGGCTTGAAAATATTGAAGTTAAGCTGGCAAAATGCTGCAGTCCGATTAAAGGCGAACCAATAATTGCATATATTACCAAGCGTTCGGAATTGAAAATTCATGCTCAAAATTGTTATTATCTTAAATCGCAGGAATTTGAACCCGAAAGTTTCAAAAAAGCAGAATGGCAGAGCGGTGAATTTATTCAAATTGTAAAACTCAAAGTGTTCGGAGACAGTTACAGCAAAATTCTTTCTCTGACAGTAGAAATTGCAGATAATCTGAAAATAAAGATTCTCGATACTAAAAAAGTAAGCAAAGGAAATATCGAGGGTTTATATCTTGAATTTGAAATTAAGGAAATAGAACAACTGAATAATTTTAAAAGTAAATTAAAAAACTCCCAATTTGTGGATACAGTAAAGAATGCGTGATTAATAGAAAATATATAATTTGTTCATTTTAATATTATTGAAAATATTTTTTGTAAAATTAAAATATATTTTTATTTTAGTATCCTAAGCATTTGTATTTGTCATTGACAAAATTCTGTTGAGGGAAAATATTGCAGAAAGAACGAGGCTTATGGAGTTCAAAAACGGGGTTTATACTTGCAGCGGCAGGCTCGGCTATAGGGCTGGGTAATATCTGGAGGTTTCCATATATTGCCGGTGAAAATGGGGGCGCTGCTTTTGTACTGATTTATCTGGTATTCGTATTTCTTCTCGGTTTGCCTTATATGCTTGCCGAATTCTCACTTGGTCGTGCATTTCAGCTTAATACTGTCGGTGCAATTGATAAAATCAAACCTAATTCATTTTGGCGTTATACGGGTATTTTGGGAATTATAACAAGTATAGGTATTTTATCATTTTACGGTGTAATTGCAGGCTGGACTTTCGGATATATTTTTAAATCATTTACGGCTTCATCGTATGAAGGTGCTGCGGGCTTCAGCGAATTTGTCAGTAATCCTTTTTATGAAATATTTCTATTCGCATTTTTTATTTTTTTGACAACTTTAATTGTCTATAAAGGAGTCGAAGCCGGTATAGAAAAATGGTCAAAAATTTTGATGCCGCTTCTTCTAATACTTTTAATAATATTGATTGTTTATGCAAATTTATTACCCGGTTCCGAAAAAGGACTGGAATTTTATCTTTTGCCCGATTTTAGCAAAATCACTTTAAAAACTATACTTGCAGCTCTCGGACAGGCGTTCTTTTCATTAAGTCTCGGACTTGGTCTTATGGTAACCTTTGGAAGCTATCTTCCAAAAGATACAAATATATTTACTGCATCAGTATATATCGTAATTTTCGATGCACTTATAGCGATTTTGGCAGGATTAGTAGTATTTCCGGCTTTATTTGCCATGGGAGAAAATCCTGCTTCAGGTCCGGCACTTGTATTCATAGTATTTCCTAAATTATTTGCACAGATGTCCGGAGGCAGTATAGTAGGAGGATTATTTTTTATATTGTTATCAATTGCGGCTCTCACATCAACTGTTTCATTACTCGAAGTACCTGTCTCATATTTGGTAGATGAAAAAAAATCCGAGAGAAAGAAAATTGTTTGGAAGGTTGCTGTTTTGGTGTTTATAATAGGTATTCCTTCGGCTTTGTCACAAGGAACAGTTGATTTTTTCACTAATTTCGGAATTATTCCCGAATCTCTAACATCCAAAGATTTTCTCAGTCAGATGAGTTTTCTCTTCGGTGATTTTCTTCTTACAGCAGGAGGTCTTGCCTTATGCATCTTTATCGGATGGATATGGGGGGCAGAAAAAGCAGTAAATGAACTAATTATTGGCGGTAATAATTTTAAAAAATATTCTAAATTATGGATATTTTTAATAAAATACATTATTCCAATGGTTATATTCGTTATACTACTTAGTATTTTTCGGATTTGAATTTTTATATAATAAATGAGTTGAAAATAGTAATTTGAAAAATGAAGTTTGATATGAAAATTTTTTTACTGATGTTGGTAATTTTTTCTTGTTGTATATTGGATGCAGTATCAGAGCCATTCAACAGAGAATTATTGCCTGAATTATATTCTCCTTCAAATGCCGGAACAGAATATGTAATCAGTTTTCTGCCAATTTATTATGATATATATGAATCATATAATAAAGTATTAGTATATTTTTCTGCATCTGTTAATACGAACGTGAGATTTCGAATTCCAATTTACAAAATTGATACTGTTATTAATATTCAGGCTAATACAGTCGGAGAGTATTCAATAACACCCAAATATATTATTCCGTATAACAAAATACCATTTACATATACCGGTAAAGACAGACTTATCGAAGGTAAATCGTTAATAATTACTTCCGATTCTCCCATAATATGTTATGCAGCAGTAAGATTTCATACTTATTCCGAAGGTTATTTAGCTCTGCCTGTCAGTAGTTTGAGTTCGGAATATAATATTTCTACTTATAACGATTATTCAAAAACAGAAAATAATTTTGCTCCTTCAACTGCCGTCATAACAGGTGTTTATGATAATTCAAAAGTAACATTTTTACTTGGCGGTAATTCTACAACGAAAGTAAAACTTGAAAATGGAGATTCACTGATTTCAAATTACAGTGTAACAAGGTTTTTAAATCGCGGAGATGTTTGGGTTCTCCATGGTTCCGGAATAAATAATGATTTAACCGGAAGTACGATTAGATCAACAAAACCTGTCGCCGTATTTACAGGCAATTCTTGTACTCAGGTTCCTGTTGATATAGGACCTTGCGAACACCTTATTGAACAGGAACTGCCGACTTTTTCCTATTCAAAAAGGTATTATGTAACACCGGTTTACGGACGTCAAACCGGCTCAATGATAAAAGTAAGTGCATTAAATAATGATTCTGAAATTAAAGTTAACGGTATTTCAAAAGGACTTATAAAAACTCCAAATGGCGTAGAAGGCGATGGCTTTTTGAGTTTCAGAGTAAATACCGATAACAAACCTGCTGTAATATCATCAGAAAAAAGAATAAATGTCATTCAATATAATACCGGCAATGAAAGTGATACCGACAAGGGAATCCCATTTAAAATGCAAGTTCTTTCAAGCGACAACTTCTCAAAAATCATTACTTTTAATACTCCTTCAACAAAAAAGTCTGAATATTTTACAAAAAATTATATAAATATAATATTCAAACCCATCGAAGGCAGCAATATTCCTGAAGATATGCTGCTCATAGAGTTTAAAGACGGTATCCAAATTTCCAAAACGGTTAAAGAACTTGCCAAATCTGTTCCTGTGCAATTTCCTGAAGCCGAAAGCGACGGTTCTTACTACTATTGCGTGACACTTAGTCTGCCTGCAACCGGCAAGTATATTCTTAAATCAGACAGCCCGGTAGGTGCATTGATTTATGGTTTTAATACAATTGACTCTTATGGATTTCCAGCTTATATTTATTTGAAAAACAATGATAAATCATATGATTACGAGCAGCCGTCATTGAGTATCAATTCTCCGAAATACGGTACTTTCACCGGTACAATAACGGACGAACCTTCTGAATTAAATGATATCAAAAGTAATCTGGCTATGATACATCTAATCGGCGATTCATCCTATAATTATGATTTTTTCTATGATAGTTTTATACCCGGAATTGATTCGAAAATAACATTCGAACTAAAACCGGTCAATATTATGGAAAACGCTCAGGCATATCTCAGGATAGTTGACTATGCCGGAAATGATACTATTATCCGGTTTTATTATTCGAATCTGCCGCAGAAACCTGTAATAAAACTGCAAAGTTTTGCCGGAGCCGTATATTGCCCGGGACAAGAATATTTTATAGAATTTGGTGTTTCTAATGGTGATTTTCAGGGTGGAAATATTTTCCAGGTTAAATTAGGTAAAAAAGAACACGATAAACCGATTTATCCTATATTGATCGGTGAAATTGAGGGTACCTTAGCAAAAAAGGTGCATTTTACTGTGCCGGCATCTATGATTGCTGACAACGATTACTATCTTTATGTTGAATCAAAAATTCCTGCAGTCAGAAGTGATACAACCCCTGATTTTAAAATTTTATATCTGCCGGATGTTAAGTTAAGCGGGATTCAAAACGTATGTTCAGGAATTATATATAATTACTCCATTCAAAATTCAGAATTAGTTACCAAATGGACAGTCGAAAATGGTGAAATTATCGGTCCTGATGACCAGCCTGCTGTAAATGTTAAATGGTCCAATGTTGGAGCAGGTAAATTAAAACTTGAATATACTTCGAATGATAATTGCAGCAGTTCAAGAGAAATCAATTTAAGCATTGGCGAAGATTTTTCTAATAATATAGAAGGTGCTGCTTCAGGCTGTAGAAATGAAGAAGTAAAATATAATTCATTTCTGAATGAAGGTATTTTTCAGTGGTTTGCTGATGGCGGAAAAATCACCGGCAAATCAGATGAAAAATCAGTCAATATTAAATGGGATGCTGCAGGTGATGGGAAAGTAAGACTTATATATACCAATAGTTCCGGCTTTACTAAGGAGTTTGTATCATTAGTCAATATCATTGAATTACCTCCTAAACCTGTTATTACCCGTTCATTAACTATACTCTCGTCAAGCGCTGATGATGGAAATCAATGGTATATTGATGAAGTACTGATCCCAAATGCTAATGGTAAAAGTTATGATGCTGACGGCATTGAAGGTAAATATACTGTGCAGGTTACAGAAGGTGACTGCAAAAGCGAATTTTCCGAAATATATAATTATTCGAAAACTGATATTAATTTACTGACATCAAATAACTTATTCAATATTTATCCGAATCCTGTCCGTGATGAAATAAACATTGAAGTTAATTTCGAATCGCATCAAAATCTAATTCTTTCAATATTTGATAACAATATGAGAGAAGTAGATATGGTAACTTATAGTTCTGATTTTGGTCCCGGCAAAATAATAGTTTATACAACAGAGAAATTATCCTCAGGTATATATTACCTTAGACTTTCTGCCGGTTCAGATTCCTACCATTATAAATTGATTATAATTAAATAATATTCAATACTAATTTAACATCAAATACTGTATTTTCAAACAATTATAATAATCCTGATATAATAAAACCTCCTTTTAACATCTTACCGGCTTTTTCAATATGCTGATAAACATATTAATTTTTGATATGAAATTCTAATTCGTTATTTTTGTTTTTTATTTTATATAANTCTCTGTCATTTTGTGATAATTTAGAATTAACTGAAATACAGTATTATTTCTTGACAATAAATAAAATATGTTTGAGTTGAAAATATGAGAATACATGTACTTATTGCTTTTATGATTTTGGGAATGTGGATGAACTCATTCTCTGAACCGTTTAACAAAGACCTGCTGCCCGAACTTTATTCGCCGTCAAATGCAGGAACAGAGTTCGTTTTGAGTTTTGTGCCTGTTTATTATAGTGCTATTGACAATTATAATGTTATAATTTTGTATTTAACATCTTCGGTCGGCACAAATGTCAGAATTAGACTTCCGCAGGTATTGATGGATACAACAATCGAAGTCAAAGCAAATAAAGTGACAGAATTTTCTATACCTGCAAAATATGTTATACTTAATCCAAAACCGCCGGGTCAGCAAACAGCTTCCGATAAAATATATGTAAAAAGAGCTGTCAATGTAACTTCGGAATCTCCAATAATATGTTACGCTATAGTCAGATTGAAGGATTATTGTGAAGGTTTTTTGGCATTACCGGTTAGCACATGGAGCGGTGATTACAACATTACTACCTATAATGATTACACTAACAACACAACTTCCTTTGCGCCGTCAACTGCCGTGGTTGTAAGCAATTTTGATGATTCCCGTGTTACTTTCAGATTAGGTGGAAATGACGGCACAAGGATTCGACTTTCGAATGGAGATTCGTTATTGCCGTCATACAGTGTTGTAAGAACATTGGATAAAGGTGATGTCTGGGTAATTTTCGGATACAGAGCAAACAACGATTTATCAGGAAGCACAATCAGATCAACCAAACCGGTAGGTGTATATACAGGTAATTACTGTGCGAGAGTACCGACTACCGATTCGCCGTGTCAGTACCTAATTGAGCAGGAATTACCGACTTATGCATTTTCGAAACGCTATTATGTAACTCCCATTTTCGGACGCACAAAAGGCTCTATGGTAAAAGTATCTGCTCAGGCTGTTGAAACTGATGTAAGGCTGAATGGTGTCTTCAAAGGTAAAATTTTAACTCCTAACGGTATAGAAAATGAAGGGTTTTTAAGCTTTAGAGTTAATAATGATAATCAGCCGGCTGTAATTTCCTCCGATAAAAGAATAAATGTTTCGCAGTTTAATACAGGAAATTTCGACTCTGAAGATACAGGTATTCCTTTCAAAATGCAGGTTCTTTCAAGTGATAACTTTTCAAAACTTATTGGTTTCAGCTTGCCTGCAACTAAAGATTTGAAATTGTTTACCAAAAATTATTTGAATATTATTTTTAAATTAGATGAATTGGACAATATTCCCTCAGATTTGCTTTTAATTGAAATGCTTGACGGCACACAAATAACAAAAACAGTACGCGAACTTGCCGTCAATATGCCTGTCCAATTTTCTGAATCCGAAAGCGACGGTTCTTATTATCAGAGTCTGACACTCGAATTACCGCAAAGCGGCAGATATATGATTAAATCCAATAATCCGGTGGGAGCTGTGATTTATGGCTATACAGATAAAGATTCATACGGTTTTCCGGCTCAGATAATTATAAAAAATAATGAAAAACCAAATGATTTGTCAGCACCGTCGGTGAACATTAATGTTTTTTCAAACGGGACTTATACCGGTATAATTACCGAACAGCCGGCGAATCTGAGCAGTATAAGGTCAAATCTGGCACTGATTCATTTAATCGGCGATTCGTCCTATAATTATAATTTGCAGTTTGATGCCATCGTACCAGGAGTGAGTCTGACTTCTTCATTTGAATTAAGACCAAAAAGTATCAGTGAAAAAGCACAGGCATTTCTTCGTATTGTTGATTTTGCCGGTAATGATACTATTATCAGATTTTATTATTCAAATGTACCGCAGATTCCTGTTATTAAACTTAAGGAATTTGCTGATTCTGTATTATGCCCCGGTAGAGCCTACACCTTAGATTTCGATGTCAGTACAGGTGAATTTCAGGGAGGTAATACATTTCGGGTTAAACTAAGTAAGAAAAATCCCGATAAACCCGGATATCCTGTCACTGTCGGTGAAGTTAGCGGAATTCTCGTAAGAAAGGTAAATTTTACAATTCCTAAATCATTAGTGCCTGACAGCGATTACATGATTTATATTGAATCAACTATTCCGGTAGTCAGAAGTGATACAATATCTGATATCAGGCTTTTGAGTCTGCCTGATTTAAATATCAGCGGTATTGAAATTGTATGTGCTGATAACGAATATCAATATTCTACCCAGATTTCCGAAGTATCATACAAATGGACCGCAGAAAATGGTCAGATAATCGGAGCGGATAATGAAAGCAATGTCATAGTTAAATGGATTGCAAAGGGGACAGGAGTATTAAGACTTGCATATTCTTCCGATATAAATTGCGAATCAATCAAAGAACTTCATGTCACAATCGGCGATGATTTCTTTAATGAAATTCAGGGTCCTGTTGTGGCTTGTGAAAACGATGAAATATTATACAATTCGTTTTTGTCATCAGGTAAATTTTTATGGTCATCCAATGATGGAATTATCCTTGGTGCTGCAAGTGAAAACCTTGTAAACATCAGGTGGACTAAACCCGGAGAAGGAACTTTAAAACTTATTTATACAAATGAATTAGGTTTTGGAAAAGAATTTTTATTAAAGGTTTTGGTGACCGATTCTCCGGACAAACCTGTTATTACCCGCGATAAATCAATTCTTACTTCCAGCGCTGATGCCGGAAATCAGTGGTATTATAACGGGAACGCTATATCGGGTGCAAGGGCAAAAACCTATGATGCAAAAACTGTAGAAGGTGCTTACAAGGTTCAGTGTTCTATCTCAGGCTGCAAAAGTGAATTTTCCGAAGTGTATAACTATACAGTAAATTCGGTTAATTTTCATTCGGATGAAACCCTTGTAAAAATATATCCTAATCCTTCAAACGAACTTATAAATATTGATTTGAATCTTCCCGAATCAAACACTGTAAAACTTTCGATTTGTGATTTACAAATGTCTGAAATTGATATAATACTTAATACCGAAACAGTAGAAACATCAAAACGGATTACATACTCAACCGGGAAATTATCATCAGGAATTTATTATCTCAGACTTGATTATGATTCAAATTCGCATTATTATAAGCTGATTGTCGTCAAATAGCTTTTTAAAAAGGTTTTAGCACAAAAGCAATGCTTTCGAAAAGCTACGTCGAAAATTATAAAATAAATATAAAACTTGCCTATCCGATTATGCTCGGGCAGGTAGGTCATATACTAACAGGAATTGCTGACAGTATTATGGTCGGCAACATCAGTGCCGGTCATTTGGCAGCCGGAGCGCTTGGGCACAGCATCTATATAGTTTTTTTCATAATTGGCTTGGGTATAGCAACAGGTATAACCCCGTTAGTCGGAATTTCGTACGGTGAAAAAAACTATCGTGAATGTGGCAATTATTTTAAAAACGGATTGCTTGCTACCATGATAATCGGATTTATCATGATGCTGATTATGATTTTGGCTTTACCTCTGCTTAGTTTTCTGGGTCAGCCACCTGAAGTAATCAAACTTGCAAGACCATATTATATTATTTCAGCATTTTCGATAATTCCGTCCATGCTTTTTGTTGCAATGAAGCAGTTTACAGAGGGAATAACACTTACAAAACCGGCAATGACTGCAAGTATTGTTTTTAACATAGCAAATATTATTCTGAATTATTTGTTGATCTACGGTAATTTCGGTTTCCCGCGATTAGAACTCGAAGGTGCAGCATGGGCAACATTTATTTCCCGTGCAGGTATGGGATTGTCACTGTTACTTTATGTCTTTTATCATCCGAAATTTAAGATATATTTACATAATCTCAATTGGAAAAAATATTCAGTCAAACATATCAAAAAAATCCTTGTTCTTGGATTTCCAATCAGTCTTCAATATCTGCTTGAAGTTGCCGCTTTTTCATTCGGTGCTTTAATGATGGGATGGTTGAGCAGTTCGGCGCTTGCTGCTCACCAGATAGCAATCAGTATTGCAGGCTTTACTTATCTTGCCGCAAGCGGAATTGGTTCAGCAGCTACCATCAGAATATCAAATCTTTTGGGTGAGGGAAGACCCGAAGAATTGAAAATATCCGGAAATGCCTCATTCATACTTGTATTGATTTGGATGTCAATCGCTGCTGTGCTGCTGATAGCTCTCAGATATGTTATACCTGCATTTTATGTCAGTGAAAGTGAAGTAATTGAATTATCTGCACAATTATTTATTGTAGCAGCGATATTTCAGATTTTCGACGGTATTCAGGTAACTGCTTTGGGTGCATTACGCGGACTTGAGGATGTCAAAGTACCAACACTTATTGCGTTGCTGTCTTATTGGATTGTTGCTCTGCCTGTTGGATATTTACTTGGTATTGTGTTTGAAATCGGAGCAGTGGGGATTTGGCTTGGTTATGTAGCAGGACTTATTCTTGCTGCTGTGCTTCTTTATAGAAGGTTTAAATTATTACTCAGCAGAATTACAATTTTAAAATAAAAAAAATGAAACTATTTTTCAGGTTTTTCGTCGAAACTAAATGTATAATTATATGAAGGTAAAAGTATGAAAAAAGTAATTGTTGTTTTGATGTTCCTAATAGCACCTATGGCTGCTTACTCCTCATTTAATGCCGGTGTAGCCATTGGATATAATGCTACTACATTGACTTCCGACTGGGATGACATAAATGGTAATCTTAAAAGCGGTTTTCAATTCGGAATTTTTGCCAGATTAGGCGATAAATTCTTTTTACAGCCTGAATTATTATATGCAAGCCGCGGCGGTTATCAGGAGTTTCAGGGTGAAGTCGTTGATGGAGCATTTGCAAGAACCGAGGGACATACAGGTATGTTCCAAATCCCTGTAATGCTTGGATTAAAATTAATTGATGGCGATATGCTTGGTGTAAATGTACAGGCAGGACCTGTAATGTCCATCATTGCAGATAAAGGAATGAATGATATAGGCAGTACATTTGATAAAAAAAGTTTTGAGGATTTTACCTGGGGTGTTCAAGTCGGAGCGGGTGTTGATTTTATGTCATTTATTCTGAATATTCGTTATGAATACCCTTTAAGTGACATTTACAGCGGTTCTTATGGAAATCAGAATTTCAGTGCCAAAGCCCATACATTTCTTGTCACACTCGGCTGGAAACTTCTATAAATGAAATTATTTAAAAATTCCGGCTCTTTGTCTAAGAGCCGGAATAATTTTTTTCGTATTTTGGTAAATTCATAGCATAAAAGCTATTTGCCGTTCCCAACAAACCACACTTATTATACAAAAAAATGTTTACAGGATAAGAATATTAATTATTTTGTTTATTTTAAAGTTTTGTTCAGGTATAATTATCAATTATTGTTTTAGTTATTGCTAATATATTGAATACTTTTAACTAAATAATAGATTATGAGTGTAATAATTCTTCTGATGGCGGCAAGTCTAATGGTGGCGGCAATATTTCTGGCTGCATTTTTGTGGGCTGTTCGTACCGACCAGTTTGAGGATACATATACTCCTTCGATGAGACTTCTCAACGAAGAGAAAGAACAAAAATTATCAAATGTTAAATAAATAAACCGGAATAATTATGACACATAACGATACTGTGATTAATCAGGGCGGGCAGCTTGAAACCTTCAGCTATGATAATAATATTGTCAGACAGTTTACCTGGGCAACTGTTGTTTGGGGTATTGTAGGTTTTTTAGTAGGTTTAATAATTGCGATTCAGCTCTATGTTCCTGCTTATCTGCCTATGCTGGATTTTGGTGTTCCATGGTTATCATTCGGAAGATTACGTCCGCTGCATACAAATGCAGTAATTTTTGCTTTTGTTGGTAATGCAATTTTTATGGGAGTATATTATTCTCTCCAAAGACTTACCAAAGCAAGAATGTGGAGTGATTTACTGAGCAAAGTGCATTTTTGGGGTTGGCAGTTGATTATTGTGTCTGCTGCTGTTACTTTTCCGCTCGGTTTTTCACAGGGTAAAGAGTATGCTGAGTTGATATGGCCCATAGATGTTGCCGTTGCTTTGGTTTGGATTGTTTTCGGTATAAATATGTTTATGACATTGGTCAAACGCCGTGAAAAACACATGTATGTTGCTCTTTGGTTCTATATAGCATCGTGGGTTACTGTTACGGTTTTGCATGTAGTCAATTCATTGGCTATTCCAACCGGTTTTTTACACAGTTATCCTATTTATGCCGGTGTCCAGGATGCTTTAGTGCAGTGGTGGTATGGTCATAATGCAGTAGCATTTTTTCTGACTACTCCATTTCTGGGATTAATGTATTATTTTCTTCCTAAAGCCGCAAACCGTCCTGTATATTCATATAAATTGTCAATAATTCATTTTTGGTCATTAATATTTTTATATATCTGGGCTGGTCCGCATCATTTATTATATTCATCCTTACCTGATTGGGCACAGTCCCTTGGTACTGTTTTCTCTATCATGCTAATTGCTCCGTCCTGGGGCGGTATGATAAACGGATTGCTTACACTGAGAGGTGCATGGGATAAGGTTCGTGAGGAGCCGGTTTTGAAGTTTATGGTAGTCGCAATTACTGCATACGGTATGGCTACTTTTGAAGGACCTATGCTGTCCATAAAAAGTGTAAATGCACTGTCTCATTTTACAGACTGGACTATTGCACATGTACACGTCGGAGCGCTCGGCTGGAACGGGATGCTGACTTTCGGAATACTTTACTGGCTTGTTCCGAAGTTATGGAATACAAATTTATACTCCAAAAAACTTGCGAATTCACATTTCTGGATTGCAACAATCGGAATTTTAGTGTATGCTGTACCGATATATTGGGCAGGTATTACTCAGGGTTTGATGTGGAAGCAGTTTTCCCCTGAAGGATTTCTTCTCTACAGAAACTTTCTGGAAACCGTAACTCATTTGGTTCCGATGTATTTTATAAGGTCTATCGGCGGGTTGTTGTTTTTGACCGGTGCATGTATAATGGTTTGGAACTTATTCAAGACCACGCGGCAGGGCAATTTCACAGCAAACGAAACTGTCAGGGCTGCCGGGCTGCATAATGTTGAAAAAGAAAAACTTAATCACAGATGGCTCGAAGGTAAGCCGGTTCCGTTTATTATAGCATCTCTCGTTGTAATATTAATAGGCGGTTTATTCGAGATTGTGCCATTACAGGTTATTAAATCCAATGTACCGACAATACCTAGTGTAAAGCCTTATACTCCGCTTGAATTAATTGGAAGGGATTTATATGTATCAGAAGGTTGTTATACCTGTCATTCGCAGCTTGTCCGTCCGTTTCGCTCTGAAACTGAGAGATACGGTGAATATTCAAAAGCAGGTGAATTTGTATATGATTATCCGTTTCAATGGGGTTCGAAACGTACCGGACCAGACTTACACAGAGTAGGAGGTAAATATCCAAATGCCTGGCATTACCAGCACATGTATGACCCTCAGTCTATATCACCCGGTTCGATTATGCCTCGTTATCCATGGTTACTTGAAGATAATTATGATACTTCCGGTATTGCATCCAAAATCAGAACTATGATTACACTTAATGTTCCTTATCCGAAAAATTACGACAAGTATGCTAAAAATGATGTTCTGACTCAGGCACGCGAAGTAACTGCGGATTTAGCGACGGCAGGTATTACTACCTCAGCCGATAAAAAGATAATTGCCTTGATTGCTTACCTGCAAAGATTGGGTACAGATATTAAGGGCAGCAATAATAATCTTAAATAGGAGAGTAAAAATGTTTAGGAATATTTTCGGTCATATTGAAGGAATTGAAATTTATCCGGTGTTGACGCTCCTTTTTTTCTTCGCTTTTTTTATTACTGTACTGATTATGGTTTACAGGCTGGATAAAAGATTTGTTTCGTATATGGGAAATCTGCCGCTTGAAAATGAAGATAATAATTAAATTTATAAAGGGTGAATATTATGTCTGAAGATGAAGACAAAATTTTAGAACATAATTACGACGGAATTCAGGAATTTGATAATCCTTTACCGAGATGGTGGGTTGGGCTGTTTATTCTGACTATTATCTGGAGTTTGATATATATGTTTTATTATCACGTTTCGGATATGGGACCTAATCAGACGCAGGAATATGCAGCAGAATTTAAGGTGAGTTCGGATGAATATGCTAAAATTGCCAAAAATATGAATCAAATGTGGTCAAATGTTGTTTTTGAAGCTGCTAATGACCCGGCAAGCCTTGAATCCGGTAAAGAAATCTTTATGAAAAATTGTGTGTCCTGCCACGGGAATTCCGGAGAAGGCGGTATCGGTCCTAATCTGACCGATAATTATTCCATTCACGGTTTCGGTATAGAAAATACGATGAAAACAATAATCAACGGTGTACCTGATAAGGGAATGATTTCCTGGAAACCGCTGCTTAAACCTGATGACGTACGTAAAGTTGCAAGTTATATTCTGAGTTTGGAAGGGTCTAATCCTCCGAATCCGAAAGCTCCTCAGGGAAATCCACCTGAAGATTAAATTTGATTGATAAAAGGGAGATGTCCTAAATAAATTGTCAAATTGAAGTAGATTCAATATGTTCATTGAAATAAACATGAAATTCTTAAAGTAATGATGTATTGATAATTCAAGAAAAAAACAGCTTATATTAATGGGACAGTGATAAACGGATTACTGTTACCTATAGGTGCAGGGCTGATACGTTCTTTGAATTTTAAACTGAAACTTCAGAATTTGTCACTCTGAGCCAGCGAAGAGTCCAGGATTTCATTGATTAACAGCCTGGATGCTTCACTTCGTTTAGTATGACAAGCAAAAAAGTACTGTTTTTACGTTTTACGAAATTCGTAGAATTTTAATTGAACTTGTCACTCTGAGCTTGCGAAGAGTCCATGTATTCATTAATTAACAGCCTGGACTCTTCGCAAGCTCAGAGTGACAAATCAAGGGTTTTTATTTGAAAAATAATAGAATGTATCAGTCACTGCCGACTGAGGACAAATTCTTATCGAAAGTTACTATATTTGTAGTTTGTAAAGAGTAAATGTTTTGATTAGTTGATTGAGCAGATGTAAATATTATTACTTGGATGTACTTGTAAATTTTTTTTGAAAGATTGTATATATAAAAAGGAAATATCTTATTTAAGATATTTAAAGTGATGGTTGACATGAAAGAAGACAGTTCATTTAAAGAGTTGAAATTAAAAGGTACTATTGAAAAAAATGATAAAGATTCAGGTAAATTAATCACCGATACAGGAGTATCTTTTAGAGACAGGGTTTCAAATCTTGATAAAAAAGGAAATCGTATAGGTATTTACCCCAAAAAACCGAAGGGAAAATTTCATAATTGGAGGATTGTTGTAGCTGCGATTTTGATTGTCATTATGGCAGGTACACCATTTATTAAAGTAAATGGTAATCCATATATACTTCTGGATGTATTGCAGCGTAAGTTTATATTATTCGGAGTCGTATTCTGGCCCCAGGATTTTCATATACTGGCAATCTCATTTTTAGCATTAATTATTTTCATTGTACTTTTTACTGCTGTTTTTGGCAGGATTTGGTGTGGTTGGGCATGTCCGCAGACAATATTTATGGAAATGGTATTTCGTAAATTTGAATATTTGATAGAAGGGGACTCACGTCAACAGTCCAAACTTGCCGCAAGTCCCTGGAACCGCGAAAAGATATTCAAGCGGGGATTAAAACATTCAATTTTTATTGTTCTATCAGTAATTATCAGTAACATATTTTTGGCTTATATTGTTGGTGTTGATAGGCTGGGTCTGCTTATTTCAGACGGACCATTTGCTCATACAGGTACATTTTCTGCATTGATGATATTTGCAGGACTTTTTTATTTCGTTTTTTCATGGTTTCGCGAGCAGGCTTGTACTATTGTATGTCCTTATGGCAGGCTGCAATCTGTACTGCTTGACAAAAATTCAATAATTGTTGCCTATGATTTTATTCGCGGCGAACCACGCGGTAAATTCAAAAAGCAGCCAAATAATCAGGGTGACTGTGTTGACTGCGGAGCATGCGTAAGAGTATGCCCGACAGGTATAGATATCCGAAACGGCACCCAGCTTGAATGTGTAAACTGTACAGCTTGTATTGATGCCTGCGATGAAGTTATGATAAAGGTTAACAAACCCCAAAAACTCATAAAATATGCAAGTCAGTCGCAGCTTGAGGAAGGGCACAAATTCAGGTTTACACCAAGAATTATTTTATATTCCGTAATACTTCTCTTACTGGTTATAATTTCAGGAAGTATGCTTCTTACACGCTCTGATGTAGAGGCAACAATACTTAGGGCAAAAGGTACAATGTATCAGGTAACAAGCGAAAATACTATTTCAAATGTATATACTGCTACGATAATTAATAAGACATTCAAACCCATGCCGATAGAACTAAAAGTTTTGGATATTCCCCGAAGCAGCCTAAAACTTATTGGCAAGGACAACATTTATGTCGGTTCCGAGACTTATACAGATGCTACATTTATTCTGGAAGTACCGAGAAAATATATTAAAGGTTCCAGAAATGAAGTTAAAATCGGCGTTTACAGCAATAATATACTTTTGCAGGTTGTTAAAACAGGATTTACCGGACCGGCACCGGGAATGAAATAATAGAAAGAATATTATGATAAAATTAAAGATGAATTGGGGTATCGGTATAGCAGTCTTTTATGTTTCATTTGTACTGCTGCTGATAGGTTTCGTGATATTTACATCATTCAATAAAGTTGATTTGGTTGATGAAAATTATTATGAAAAAGAACTGGATTATCAGAGCAATATTGACAAAATAAACAGAACAAATAACCTTGCCCTGCCGCTAATAATAGAAACTGTTGATAATGTCGTAAGATTGACCTATCCGAAAACAGGATTGACATCAGACATTACAGGAATGATAACCTTTTTCAGACCGTCCGATAAAAAACTTGATTTTATATTGCCTGTAAAACCTGATGATTCATGGATACAGTATATTAAAAACGAAAAACTCACAAAAGGTCTGTGGAGAATAAAGGTTGACTGGGCTGTAGGCGACTCAGCATATTATAACGAAGAAGTTCTAATTATAAATTGAATATATGATTGAAATTACAAATGGATTTATCTTAGGAATTCTCGGCAGTTTTCACTGTTTGGGGATGTGCGGTCCTATTGCAATGGCAATACCTCATCGCAGCCGGACAAAAATGGGTGCGGCAGGGGAGAGCCTTGTCTATAATTTCGGACGAGTTACAACTTATACCGTAATGGGAATTTTGCTCGGCATAATTGGCGCCCCTTTGCGTCTGGCAGGGTTTCAGGAATATATAGCAATTATAACAGGCGCTCTGATGCTGTTATTTCTTATCATACCAAGAAAATATTATACCATTATAAATAGTAATCGAATAGTCAGTCCTTTTGTTCTGAAAATAAAAAGTCTGTTTCAGGAATTTTTTAAATCAAAAAGCATCCTGTCTCTTTTTATACTTGGATTACTTAATGGTTTGCTGCCTTGCGGATTAGTTTATATAGCCCTTGCCGGTTCATTCGCAGCTACAGGAATTCTTGAATCAGCTTTATTCATGGCTGCTTTTGGAATTGGTACGATTCCGATGATGGCATCAATGTATTTTTCAAAAAATCTTTTATCAATCAGTTTTAGAAAAAGAATGACCAAGGCTATACCGTATGGAGTTGCAGTTGTAGCCGTATTAATGATTCTTAGGGGAATGTCGCTCGGAATACCGTATATCAGTCCTCAACTGCCTGATAAAGTCGTGAGCGGGAAAGCCTCATGCTGTCATTAAGTAAAATTAATTTTCACATAAATTATTATAAATAAAGAACATAAATGAATGGTTATGAAAATGAAATAAAAATAATGTGTCTAAAATGCTTTTTAGGTTTGCATAAAATTAAATTTAGTAGTATTTTGCAATGATATTTAGTGAAATTTGTATAAAAGTTTTTTGAAATTATTGCGAAAAAATAGTATTTTAAGATTTTATATCTAATTATATCTTATTTTTGAATTTCTTAAGGTGTTGTTTGACAACCCTTGATGGCGGAATTCAGAATACTTACTGAAGTCGGAGAGTCAATTGATTTGTAGAAGCAATTGGAGCTCATAATTAAAGAACTTCGGTAAGAAAAATAAAGAATTCTTTTTTTTGGTTCCTTTTAGAACCATAAACTTATAGTAAATTAGAAACTTTTGACAGGCGGAAAGTGAAAAAAACGATACTTGATTACGCACTTAAGGTAAAACTACCGGTAACGGTTTTTGTTATTATTATGTCCTTTGCCCTGACATATTTTATAGCCAAACCCGAACGGGACGGAGTAGGTTATACACCGGAGCAGCCTATTAAGTTCTCGCATAAACTTCATGCGGGTGATATGGCGATTGACTGTCAGTACTGTCATACAAGTGCAGCCAAAACACGTCACGCAAGTATTCCGGCGGCAAGTACATGTATGAATTGCCATAAAGTTGCACGAACAGACAAGCCCGAAATAATCAAATTAACCGAGTACTTCAATAATAATAAACCTATTCCATGGAAACGCATTCACAGAGTACCGGAATATGCCTATTTCAATCATGCTTCGCATGTGACCAAAGGTATTGACTGTGCCAACTGTCACGGCGATGTCCGCAAGATGGAAGTAGTAAGCCAGGTTAAATCATTTACAATGGGAAGTTGCATTGACTGCCACCGTAATCCGCACGAAACAATGCCTCAGATGAAAACAGCGGTAAATAATGGACCTACAAATTGTAATGCTTGTCATCGTTAAATAATTATGAAAATTTATCAAATAAAAATATGAAAAGAGTTATGAAGCAAAACCGTAGAAAGTTTTTTGGGCTGATTGGCATGGGTACTATTGGTGCTATGGTCAGTCAAATAGTCCCTTTCAGGCTTCTCGCACGAAATGATGCAGCTTCTGCTCAAAGCGGTAAGCCTCAGGTCATGATTCACCCTCATGCTGTTCCACGTCAAAAGGGAGAAAAACGCTGATGGATAATATAAAACCCAAGTTCTGGAAAAGTTTAAATCAGTATAATCAAAAGCCCGAATCAGTCGAATCTGCCCGTCACGAATTTGTGGAAGGCGTAACTGATGAATTTGATATTAAAACAATGCCGGATAAATCCCGCAGAAATTTTCTTGCTCTTGTAGGTGCTACTACAGCTATAGCTGCTACAGCCTGCTCGGATTATTATGACAAGGGCGAAATCATCACCTATAACAAAAAGCCCGATGGTGTCACTTACGGTGAAGCGAATTATTATGCTTCCACTCTGAATAACGGCTCCGGAGTTTTAGTTAAATCCCGCGAAGGAAGACCGATTAAACTGGACGGCAATCCTGACCATCCTGTTAATAAAGGAAAAATTTCAACTTCTGACCAGGCTGCAATATTTGATTTATATGACCCAAACAGATTGAGATTTCCTATCAAAAAATCTGACAGTAAATTAGTGCTGTATAAAGATGAAATGCCGCGTTCTGACTGGGAAAAGGTTGATACTCAAATTGTTGAAAAATTGAAAAAGGCTGCTGCCGAAGGAAAAGAAATTGCTATTGTTACACATTCGGTAATTTCACCTTCACAAAATAAGCTTTTTAATGATTTTATTGCAAAATATCCGACTGCGAAAATTTACAGCTATGAACTGTTTAATGACAGCCAAAAACGTCTTGCATGGGCTGAATGTTACGGTATGGATTCAATTCCGGCAATTAAGTTTGATGTACCTGACGTTATATTATCATTTGAAAATGATTTTCTTGGAACTGATGGAAATGTAACTGAACAAACAAGACAATTTACATCACGAAGAGATATTGACCATCCGGAAGGATTCAATAAACTTTATCAGATTGAAGGGAATTATTCGGTAACGGGAGCGATGGCTGATTACAGAATCAGACTTACCCCTGAACTTCATTTCAGCTTCATAATGAGTTTAGCCGCCGAACTGGCAGTCAAAGGGAAGTCTGCAATAGCAATTGATGCAAATCTATCAGAATTTAACTTAAAAAGCTTTGCTGATAAGAATAAAATTAATCATAAGATTCTTGATGAATTAATTCATGACTTATTAATTCACGGAACAAAAACTTTGGTTACTGCCGGTGCTGCAATGCCGAAAGAAGTTCATACTGCAGTAAATTTACTTAATGAAGTTCTTGGTTCAGCTGCAAATGTTTATGATTTTTCTTCACTTCAGCAGTTACAAAGACCGTTAAGCACTGCCGATGAATTGTCAAGTCTGGTAAGTGGTTGCAATTCCGGTAAAGTTGGAGTATTAATTCATTTTGATTCAAATCCCGTATATCATTTTCCTCACGATTCAGGTTATGCCGAAGCTTATAAAAAAGTACCGGTTATAATCTCAATGGTCGAATCAGCTAATGAATCATGTTTGGCTAACCAGTATATAATTGCTGTAAATCACTCACTTGAATCATGGGGCGACTTTAAATTACGAACCGGATTTATGAGTCTTCAGCAGCCAATAATAGCACCAATACATGACACCCGTCAGAAAGAAGCAGTTCTTCTGAATTGGATGAGTGACGATATAACCAAATATAATCCTGATATATATCATAAATATCTGATGTCAGGCTGGGAAAATGATGTTTATCTGAAAAGCGGCTCATCAGTTGATTTCCGCTCGTACTGGTTTGCATGTCTTCACGACGGCGTATCAATAATTAATGAACCGGCAGCAGTAAAGCCGGTATTTAATTTAGCAGCTTTGGCAAATAATAAATTCACTATTCAAAAGCAGAATTACACATTAATTCTTAAACCGGCTCATTATTTAGGTGACGGCAGATTTGCAAACAACGGATGGCTTCAGGAAGTACCTAATCCTGTTACTAAGACTGTCTGGGATAATTATGCAATGATGTCGCCTGCTACCGCAAAAGAACTTAATGTCACTTACGGTGAAGACAAAATGAACCGTGATGCTGATATGGTCGAGGTAAAAGTAAACGGCAGAAGTTTGAAACTCCCTGTTATGATTCAGCCGGGTATGGCTGAAAAAGTGATTGCAGTTGACCTCGGATACGGCAGGACTACTGTCGGTGAAATCGGTATAAATGTCGGATTTAATGCTTCGGTTCTTATGTCTGTTAAGGGCGGAATGTCTCCATGGATTTATACAAGGGTGAATGTAAGCAAAACAGACGGTATTCATCATCTTGTTTCGACACAGGAACATCATTCCCTTGATGAAGAATTCGTTAAAGATTTCCATCTGAAAAGACATATAATCAATGAATATACTGTTCCTTTTTATAAGGAATTTCAGGGAAAATATGATTCTGCCAAATTAAAACTCAAAGCAGAGTTTGCCGGCGATGATAAGGGTTACAAAAAAGCACTTAAATCAGAAAAAATACATCTGCTCGGGCATCATGAATATAATAGCCACTCAATTACTCCCGATAAGGTTTATACTGATGTCAAATGGGCGATGGCTATTGACCTTAACAAATGTACAGCCTGCGGCACGTGCGTGACTGCATGTAATGTTGAAAATAATATCCCCATTGTAGGTAAAGTAGAAGCCTCAAATGGCAGAGAAATGCACTGGATGAGAATTGATACCTATTTCAGCGGAACACCCGATGAACCTGTTACAAGCTTTCAGCCGATGCTTTGCCAGCACTGTGATAATGCACCGTGTGAGAATGTCTGCCCGGTAGTTGCGACATCCCATAGTCCTGACGGATTGAATCAGATGACTTACAACAGATGTGTCGGTACACGCTATTGTGCAAATAACTGCCCTTACAAGGTTCGCCGTTATAATTTCTTTGATTTCCGTAATGATTTGGCTGATGGATTTTATCGCAAAGATACACTTGAATTATTAAATAATCCTGAAGTAACGGTTCGATCAAGAGGCGTTATGGAGAAATGTACCTTCTGCACGCAAAGGATTCAGGAAGCCAGAACTACAGCAGCAAAAGAAGGTCGTAAAATAAAAGGTGCAGACGTTCAGACTGCTTGTCAGGAAGCTTGCCCTGCATCTGCTATAACATTTGGTGACATGAATGACCCTGAATCAAAAATATCGAAATTAAGAGAACATCCTTTAGGCTATCATGTACTCGAAACTATAAGCGTAAAGCCTAATGTGACTTATTTATCAAAATTGAGAAATATTACAGCGGAGGAAAACCATAGTGAGCATTGACATAACTCATGAAACCTCTGTAATTGAAGGAAAACCATCGCTTAAATCAGTTGATGCATCAATTATTCAACCAATGGACAGATTGCCGGATAAAAAGTTTTTTATCGCAATTACTTTGACTTTGACTATGTTGGGTATTGGAGCTTTAAGCCTTGGTTATACATTTTACAGAGGCTTAGGCGTTTGGGGTGTTAACAACCCTGTTGGATGGGGTTTTGCCATCATCAACTTTGTGTTTTGGGTGGGTATTGGTCACGCTGGAACTCTGATTTCAGCAATTTTGTTTCTGTTTCGTCAAAAATGGAGAACAGGTATTGCACGGTTTGCCGAGGGTATGACAATATTTGCTGTTATGACTGCCGGTATTTTTCCTCTGATACATACCGGACGTCCCTGGCTTGCGGGATATTTATTCCCTTACCCGAATCAGCACTCACTCTGGGTGAATTTCACTTCCCCGCTGCTCTGGGACGTATTTGCAGTTTCGACTTATTTTACCGTATCATTTGTGTTCTGGTATATCGGATTAGTTCCCGATTTTGCTACTATGCGTGACAGACTTTCAAATTCAACATTAGTTGAAAAGACAAAGAAAACAATTTATTCGGCATTAAGCCTTGGCTGGAGATTCTCAAACCGTCACTGGTCACATTATGAAATGATGTATCTTGTACTTGCCGGATTTGCTACTCCTCTTGTACTCTCGGTTCATACAATTGTATCTTTCGACTTTGCTGTTTCGATTATGCCGGGCTGGCATACTACAATTTTCCCGCCTTACTTTGTTGCAGGAGCTGTTTTTTCAGGTTTTGCAATGGTTCAGAATGCACTTGTAATAGTTAGAAAAGTTTTCGACCTGAAACATATTATTACTCTTGATACACTTGAAAAAATGAACAAGATAATTTTAGTTACCGGTATGATGGTAGGATATGCTTACGCTATGGAATTTTTCATTGCATGGTACAGCGGACACGAAGTCGAATCATTTGCTTTTCTCAATAGAGCTCTCGGACCTTATGCCTGGGCATACTGGATAATGGTTAGCTGTAATGTTCTTGCCCCTCAGTTTTTCTGGTTCAAAAAGTTGCGGACAAATATTCCATTTATGTTTGTAATTGCTATAATGGTAAATATCGGTATGTGGTTCGAAAGATTTGTTATCACGGTAACATCGCTTTCACGCGACTATTTACCTTCAAGCTGGGGATATTATATGCCGACAATTTTTGATGTTGGTATCCTGATTGGGAGTTTCGGATTGTTCTTTACATTACTGCTTTTATTCACACGAACAATGCCTGTTGTTTCTATTGCTGAAGTTAAGTCAGTAATTAGCGGCTCGCAGCCTACTCATCATCCGATTGGTCATAATGCCGGCGAGGGACATTAACATGGAAAATAAAATTCTACACTCAGTCTCTGCAATTTTCAATACGCCGGATGAAATCATTTATGCTGCAAAGGAAATTGTAAAAGCAGGTTATAAAAAATTTGATATTCATACTCCATATCCGATTCACGGTATGGATGATGCAATGAAAGTTACAAGGTCTCCATTAGGTTATTTTGCTTTTGCACTCGGTGTTACAGGTGCAGCCTTAGCTCTGCTGCTGATGTGGGGTACTATGGTTGTAAGCTATCCGAATAATATCGGCGGTAAACCTGCTTTCGCCCTTCCTGCATTTATCCCTGTAACTTTTGAAGTGACAGTTTTGCTTGCATCGGTAGCAACAGTAACCTCAATGATTATTATTTTCTTCAGATTCCCGAACAACAGCCATCCGCTTCATGATACAAAATATATGAAACGCGTATCATCAGATAAATATGGTGCAGTTATAGAATCTGACGACCCGAAATTTGATTTTGAGGGTGTAAAGGCATTTCTTACTAAAATAGGTTCATCTACAGTCGAGCCGATTTATTACGATAACGACGAATTGAATGTCAAGCACACCTTATTCGACCCGAAATTCCTAATCGGGCTTGCCGTTTTGGCTGTTGTAGTATCGTCGGTTACTTACTTTGCTCTCAACAAAATGATGTTTATGCAGCCGTTTAACTGGATGATGTACCAGCAGAAATTATCTGCACAGTCTCCGACTACTTTCTTCAAAGACGGATTTTCAATGAGGGAACCTGTTGCAGGTACTGTTGCAAAGAATCATATACCTTATGCTTATACAGACAGTGCAGCACTTGCTGAAAAATTTATGGTCAATCCTCTTGAAATTAACGAAGCCAATCTCAGTATAGGAAAAGCTAAATACAATACTTACTGCAGTCCTTGTCATGACTATCAGGGTACAGGAATAGCCAGACTAAACGGTCAATTCCCTAATCCTCCGAGTCTGCATACGGACAGGGTCAGAAATTGGAAAGACGGACAAATATTCCATATCATTACTGTCGGGCAGAATACTATGCCGTCTTATGCCTCACAGCTAAATGATACTGAGCGCTGGCAGGTAATAACATATTTAAGAGCATTACAAAGAGCAATGAATGCAACTGAGGAGGACGTAAAATGAATAACAGTAAAGACATAGTTTTATATGAGAAAAAAGCACTTCCCGGCAAGATAGCTCTTATCGGAATCGGTTTACTGGCTATCGGCGGTGCATTGGCAGGTTACGGTTTTGCAACGGATTCTGTTAGAGCTTCATATAATCTTATTATCATATTTATGTGGCTTTTCAGTATTGGATTTGGAGCATTATTTCTGGTTGCACTCGAATATATTGTCGGTGCTGACTGGAGTGTTCCTTTCCGAAGAGTTACAGAAATTTTGGCGGCTGTAGTATTTATAGTTCCTATAATTTCATTACCGCTTTTTCTGAATATGGAGCAGGTTTTTGTTTGGATTAATCCTCAGGTTATTGAGGCAGACAAATATGTTCAGGGGAAAGTTCCGTATTTGAATGAAACATTCTTTGTGGTAAGAAATGCTGTAATATTTGCTATTATGTGGATTTTCTATTACCTGCTTGCCGGAAGGTCATTCATGCAGGATAAAAGTAAAAATCCCAAAGTTAATAAATTATCTGCAAAATTTTCTGCTGCATTTATGCCATTGTTTGCAATATGTATTACTGTAATTGGCATGGATTGGCTGATGAGCCTTGAGCCAAAATGGTTTTCTACCATATTCGGTGTATACTATTTTGCAGGCTCTGTTCTGGCTACTCTTGCCGTCATTACATTTATTGTAATAAGTTTGGTTGAGAATGGTTACCTGAGTAAATATATTACAGAAGACCATTTTTATAATCTTGGCGCCCTTATGTTTGCTTTTGTAAATTTCTGGGCTTATATTGCATTCAGTCAGTTTATGCTTATCTGGTATGCAAACATTCCCGATGAAACTATGTGGTATATGGACAGAAGCAACGGTGGATGGATGATTATGTCTCTGGGGCTGATAATAATCAGATTTGGGATTCCTTATCTTGCCCTCGTTACAAGACCGTCAAAGAGTAATCCTTTCAGACTCAAAATAATAGCTGTATGGGTATTCCTTGCTCATTATTATGATTTATACTGGATTATTATGCCTGAGTATGCAAAACGCAACGGTGTTGACGGACCGATATTCGGATTGACTGAATTATCGGCACCCTTTATTGTTATCGGAGCAATTATATTCGTATTTGCTGTTATGTCAAGAAATAGAAATCTGATGGCTGTTGGTGACCCGAAATTCAAAAGCAGTCTTGAATTCCATCTATAATTTGATTTAGAGATTAATTAAATGGAAGTATCTTCGTCAAAGCGAAATGCTGTTTCAATACAAGTTAAATTATGTTTGAGCTAAAGTAAAATTAGGTAAGAAAATGAATAATGTTCATAGACCTGAAGATGAAATAAAATTTGAAAATTTTCTAAAAAGTCCCTTAAGATTTTTTGGACTTATTTATCCGTATTTTATTGCTATTATTATAATTGGCGGTATGTATTGGGTGTATAATATGGATGCTGCATTCAAAAACAACCTTAAGCCGCAGATATTACTCCGCGATACAGTACAAGAGCCGATTGCGATGAAAAAAGGAAGTATCATGGCTGGTGTTGATGTGAAAATTGCCGGTAAATCAACTCCCGAACTTGTTGCTAAGGGGCAGGAACTTTTCAAAGCCAATTGTTCATCTTGTCATGGTGATGATGGTTCAGGTAATGGTATTGCAGGAAAAGGGCTAAATCCTGCACCCAGAAATTTTCATTCGGCAGACGGATGGAAAAACGGCAGGAAATTATCTGAAATTTGGAAGACTCTTGAAGAAGGAATTCCAGGAGGCGGAATGGTATCATATAACTATTTACAGGTTACTGACCGTTTTGCTCTTATTCATTACATTCATTCTTTAATGGATAACGCACCAAAGGATTCAGAAAGCGAACTTGCTCAGTTGGATATGACCTACAAACTTTCAGAGGGCAAAGCATCATCTAATACTATACCGGTTGAAAAAGCTGAATCTGTATTATCAGCAGATTTTAAATCAATTGAAGTTCAAGCCGGTATTATTGAAAAGAATCTGATATATTTTAGAAATGAGCCCGGAGCTAAACTTATTTTAGACAATTCAAAAGATAATCATAAGATAATTATATCTTTACTCAGAAGTGACCAGTGGAAAGGCAGTTATGAAACATTTACACGTGAAATAGCTTCTAATCTGAATACTAACGGTTTCAGAGCAAGTGTTTTGAGATTAAACAATACTGAACTACAATTGATGCACGAATTTTTGTTGAAAACGTTTTCTCAGATTTAAAAATAAAGATAAATAATGCTAAAATATGTTCTGTTATTCATGATTATAGGCTCAGTAATAGCGGTTGCAGTTGATAAACCTATTGCTGTCGGTTTGGAACATGAAAAAAAACTTGGTAAGACTCTGCCGATGAATTTGGAATTTCAGGATTCTGAAGGAAAGACTCGTACATTAAAAGAAATCATAACCAAACCAACCGTTTTGGCTCTTGTTTATTACCACTGTCCCGGGATTTGCAGTCCTATGCTGACAAGTCTCAGTGAAGTGGTTGACATAGCCGATGTAGAGACAGGCAAGGATTATCAATTGCTGACAATAAGTTTTGATCCACGGGAGACTTATGATATTGCTGCAAGATGGAAGAAAAATTATCTTAACGGTATGAAAAGGGCGATTAATCCTAATGACTGGTTATTTATGGTCGGTGACAGTTCTAATGTTGCCAAAATTGCTGATGCGGTTGGATTCAGATATCAATCCGACGGCAAAGACGATTTTATCCATTCGGGTTCGCTGATAATGATTTCACCGGAAGGTAAAATAACAAGATATTTATTAGGAACAAGTTATCTGCCGTTTGATTTCAAAATGGCAATAGTCGAATCAAGCAAGGGTATTTCATCGCCGCCGATTACAAAATTGCTTGCATACTGCTTTAGTTATGACCCTAAAGGTCAGCAGTATGTTTTCAATATCAATAAAGTTGTTGGTACTGTAATTTTTCTCGGTGTAGGTATCTTTTTTGTAGTTTTACTTGTAAAAGGCAGAAAGAAAACAAATTCTGGAGTTAATAATGACTGATGTTGCAGCTAACGCCGGTAACGGTGAATATATTGATTTTTATAATTATAAGGGAAAACATTCGGGGATATTTGCCTGGATATTATCGGTTGACCATAAAAGAATAGGTTTGTTATACCTGTTTTCTATGATTACCTTTTTTCTTATCGGCATGACGCTGGGATTTTTTATGCGTCTTGAATTATGGTCAACAGGTAGGGATATTATGGGTCCTCAGACTTATAATGCACTTTTTACACTGCATGGCATAATAATGATTTTTCTTGTTATAATACCCGGTATCCCGGCTGCATTCGGTAACTTTATGCTTCCTATACAAATAGGTGCTGAAGACGTGTCTTTTCCCAGACTGAATCTAACCTCCTGGTATCTTTATACAATTGGCGGTTTACTGGCTGTAATATCTTTGTTTCTAAGCGGCGGACCTATTGATACAGGCTGGACATTCTATGCTCCGTATAGTCTCCGAACAACAACTGAAGTTGTAATGCCGTTGATTGCAGCTTTTATATTAGGGTTCTCATCAATTCTAACCGGACTTAATTTTGTAACTACAGTTCACAGAATGAGAGCACCGGGAATGACTTTCTTCAAGATGCCGCTATTTGTCTGGGCATTGTATTCAACAGCTTGGATTCAGGTTATAGGTACTCCGATAATCGGTATTACAATCGTTCTTGTTATACTTGAACGGGCTTTTGGAATAGGAGTTTTTGACCCGGCTATGGGGGGTGACCCGATTCTGTTTCAGCATTTGTTCTGGATATATTCCCACCCTGCAGTTTATATAATGATATTACCAGCAATGGGTGTTGTTTCTGAAATCATACCGACATTTTGCCGCAAAACCATATTCGGTTATGGAGCAATAGCTATGTCTTCCATTGCCATTGCTTTTGTAGGAACTTTGGTATGGGGACATCACATGTTTACATCAGGTATGAGCGACGAAGCGAGGTGGATTTATTCCTTCCTGACATTCATTGTAGCACTGCCTTCCGGGGTAAAAATATTCAACTGGGTGGCAACGATGCATAAAGCCTCTATCAAACCTGAAACACCGTTCCTTTTTGTAATGGCATTTATTTTCCTTTTCTCTATCGGAGGATTGACAGGTCTTGTATTGGGTGCCTTAGCAACAGATGTGCATCTTCATGATACATATTTTGTAGTTGCTCACTTCCACTATGTAATGTTCGGTGGAACGGTATTTATATTCTTTGCTGCACTGCACTACTGGTTTCCTAAGATGTTCGGAAGGATGTACAATACGAAAGTAGCAAATACTGCACTTGCTTTGATGGTAATCGGATTTAATATGTTATATTTCACATTTTTTATACTTGGTTATCTTGGTATGCCACGCCGGTATTACGATTATCTACCTGAATTTCAGAGTCTGCATCAATTGGCAACAGTCGGTTCCTGGGTAATGATAACAGGTATATTAATTATGTTTATTAATTTGGCTTATGGATTACGTAAAGGTGCAAAGGCACCTGCAAACCCATGGGGCGGAATGACACTTGAATGGACAGTGCCGTCGCCGCCGCCATTGTTGAATTTCGATAAAATTCCGACAGTTAAATACGGACCTTATGAATACGAACATTATGAGGAGGTTATGAATGGCAAGTAATAATTCAGCAAATACTGTTGAAACAGTACACCCGGCAGGCGAACATGTACACGTCCACCGTGACGACTACGGCGCTAAGCTTGGAATGTGGTTGTTTCTTTTTACCGAATTACTATTATTTGGCGGACTTTTCATCCTCTATATGGCGTACAGGGTTGAATACATTCAGGAATTTAAGATGGCTGCCAAAGAACTCAAAGTTTATATGGGCGGTACAAATACTTTAGTACTTCTTACATCAAGTCTTACTATGGTTTTGGCAATTGTTGCACTTCAGAAAAAACATATCAGAGCATCCATGTTCTGGTTGATTTCGACGATAGTTCTTGCACTTGGTTTTATGGTTATAAAGTATTTTGAATGGTCCGAGAAATTTGCACATGGTATTTATCCAAAAGGACCCGGTTTGATGGAAAAGTCCAAGGGTGAAATTATATTCTTCGGATTGTATTATACAATGACCGGACTTCACGGATTTCATGTAATTGTAGGAGTTGTACTTCTTACAGTTATGCTGCTCCAGATAAAACGTAAAAATATTCGTCCTGATAGATTTGTTCCGCTTGAGAATGCCGGACTTTACTGGCATCTCGTGGATTTAATCTGGATATTCCTATTCCCATTATTTTACTTGTTACATTAAAAGGCTGGAAATGACCGAACACGCTAACAATCACGGCTTGCATACCGACGACGGCAAGATTGCCCATGCACACAATCCCCGCTACGGATTGAATATTATGATTTGGCTTATTCTAATTTCACTTACAGTTATGACGGTTTCTGTAGCAGGTATTGACCTCGGTGAATATACTCTGTTTGTTGCTATGTTGATTGCAGCAGTCAAAAGCTCATTTGTAATCAACTACTTTATGCACATTAAATTTGATGACTTGTTGTTCAAAATTTTTCTGATACTTGTCATACTCGTCCTGCTGGTGGTGTTTGTTTTGACAGGTTTTGACGTATTTTACAGATGAGGATAGAAAATGTTTAATTCAGCATCCAATTACGCCGATTCAGTTGACATGGTAATGATTATCATAGTCGGCATTTCAGTTGTTCTTTTGCTGGGAATTACTTTTGCAATGATTTACTTCGTGTTCCGCTATAACAGGAAAAGACATCCTGTTGCCGAACAAATACATGGTAATGTTATACTTGAAATTATTTGGATTGTCATCCCGACTATTTTGGTTATTATTATGTTCTGGTATGGTTATGAAGGTTATCAAAAACTCAGGGCTGATGTTGGTGACGCGTACGAAGTCAAGGTTTATGCTTTTATGTGGGGTTGGAATTTCGAATATCCGAATGGCAAGAAGACAGATACCCTGTATATTCCTTTAACTAAAAAGACAAAACTAATTCTTACGTCAAGGGATGTTAATCACAGCTTCTATGTGCCGGCTTTCAGACTTAAGGAAGACGTAATCGGCGGGAAGAATCATTTCCTTATGCTGACTCCGAAAACTACTGGTGTTTATGACATAACCTGTGCTGAATATTGCGGATTAAACCACTCCAATATGTACACAAAACTTCATGTCATTGAGGATTACGCTTTTGATAAATGGTTGAATGAAGGTATGGAAGCACCTGCAGCTATACCCACAGTAAAAGACAGTACAGTTAAGAAATAATTTATTTAATATTTTAAAGAATTTAGTTGAAGAACATAAAGTTATATATTGATGCAATTTTGGAACTGTCAAAAGTCAGGATTACTTTCTTTGTTGCTATCTCCGGCTTGGTTGGATATATTCAGGCAGGCAACGGAATTGAATGGAGTGTTGTGCCTGTTCTTCTGGGAATATTTATTCTATCCTGCGGGTCGGCTGCACTAAATCATTATCAGGAAATATCAACTGATTCAATGATGGTAAGGACAAAAAACCGTCCCCTCCCGACAGCAAAAATATCAAAACAGTTTGCTTTGTCGGCAATACTTATCATGGTTTCGACAGGACTTGTTCTTATACTCCAATTCTCGAATTTCAATGCCTTCCTGCTTGGAATCGGTGCGTTAATATCTTATAATGTGATATATACTCCGCTTAAAAGAGTTTCAGCTTTTGCAATTATGCCTGGCGCATTGGTAGGTGCATTGCCTCCTGCAATTGGCTGGGTGGCTGCAGGCGGTAGTATTGCAGACCCGCAATTGTTTGTACTGGCTATGTTTTTCTTTGTCTGGCAGATTCCTCATTTCTGGTTCTTATTACTTTTGTATGATGTGGATTACCAAAGAGCAGGATTTCCTACCCTGAGTAAATATTTTAATGAAGAGCAGCTTAAACGCATTACTTATGTATGGGTTGCAGCACTTGCCGCAAGCTGTATGTTAATACCGCTTTTCGGTCTCACTCATAACACTCTTACAAATCTGCTGCTGCTTTTTGCAGGTTTTGTTTTGGTATGGAGAGCTAAGTCTTTAGTTGCCGGTTTCGACCGCAGATTCAATTTCAAACTTGCATTTTTAGATATCAATTTATATGTACTGGTAGTAGTTACTTTATTATCTATTGACCAATTTGTTTACTAAGAAATCAAAATTACAGAGAGAGGCTAAATAATATGGAATTTTTGGACAAGTTAGTTATACCGCAGCCTGAATACAATTTAGTATTATTAAACTATTTCCTGATGCTGGGACTTTCCATATTTTTTATATATACCGGAGCATTGTACGGAAGTATGATTTTATCGGTTTATTTCAAAGGCAAATCAAAAGGTTATAATAATTTCTCTTATCTGACAAAGGATTATGCCGATATTGCAACCGATAAAAGGTCGTACGGTTATGGTTTGGGAGTTGGTTCATTCCTTTCAATAATTTTCATTTATGCCCAGCTTTTGCATAAAACCGATTCCGGAGTCGTGTTTTATCTTGCTATTTCCCTGATTTTTTATATTGCAGGTATGATGACTTTGTTTAACTATAAAAGTTCACTTCATTTAAGCAGTATTTTTGGAAATATAAAAGACCAAATTACCGGAAAAGTGCCTGACTCCACTGTCGCTGAGATTGATGAAATAAACCAAAATGCAAGCAGCCAGAAAAATTCCTCCGGTGCTTGGGGTATCATTCTTATGACATTTGCTATGTGGTTTTTCGTTGGTGCAATTTCACTTTCAGGCGACAAAGCCGGTTGGGACACAAGCAATATTTTAACTTTATTGATTTCTCCACGGACATTATTTGCGTTTTTCCAGTTTCTTACTGTTTCAATTGCATTGGCTTCTATTACATTCGTTTTCAGAAAGTATTTTTGGGAAGCGGATATTAATCACGACCCCGTTGAATATTCCGCTTATGCAAAAAATCTGAATCTTTGGATTGCTCTGATTACAGTATTGATACTGCCGGCATTTTATTTAATAGGTATATTTACTACCCCAAAGTCTTCAATCAGTTCTATGTTTTTCATAATCAGTTTGTTTGGAATTATTGCATTGTTCATTGTGCTGCACCAGATTTACGGCATATTAAAAAATAACACAACCGGACTGATAAGATATGCCTTTTTCATTTTTCTTTTAGCGATTTCTCTGCTTGCAGTTAAAGAAAAATTAGCATTTAGTGTTTCAAATCATGACCATGTTTTGGTTTTGAACGAAGAGTATAATAAACATAAGGAAGAATTTCTTGCTTCAATGGGTGTAGCACCTGTAGCTGTAAATGGTGCGGATATATATAACAGATGTGCGGCTTGTCACGGGAATGAAGATTCACCGACGGCTCCGGCACACAAAAATATTATCGGCAAATATTTGTCTCAATCTGACCCAAATGCTGCCCTTGTAAAATTTGTTTCAAATCCTGTTGCAGTTAATCCCAAATGGTCGCCTATGCCAAATCAGGGCTTGACACCTGCCGAAATTTCTGCTGTAGTGGATTATATGCTCGAAAAATACGGAGAGGTTAAGCAGGATGCTGCAGCACCAAAAGATTCAACAGCCGCCGGAACAAAAAAATAAGAATATTAGTTTTTTACTTTAATTAGAAGTCCTGCAAAATTTAATTGTATTTTGCAGGACTTCTAATTTTTACTTATTTTCGGAGATGAATACCGATAATAGAATTGTAATATTTTATAACACTTGCGAAATATAATGATTAAAACTCACAATCCTACCGGCATCAGACGGAGAAAACAAAAAAGGTAAAACATCATCAGCCATTTCCTTTAGATTTATTTCAGCCGTTGATTTTAAAAGTTGTTGTTTCATTTCCATTAATATATAAAAATATATTTTATTGGAAATAAAAACAAATTAAATTATTATAATCCGAAATTATTTAAAAGAAAGTGGGGTACAACCTATTCTTTTTTTGTAAAAATGACATTTTATGAAAAAATGTCATACACCAACAACCATTTGGTAAACCCCATTCCGATTTGCAAATAATAATTATAATAATTGCTAATTATTATTTACTTTTGAGTATTATAGCATTGTGTGATAGATGTGTGAAGTTAAAATATTACAATTGATAAGTCATATATACCAAAATACAGATTATTCTTAAAAATGAATTTCCTTATTGTAAAGGATTTTGAAAAATGGTATTTAACTAAACAATAAAAACTATGAAACAAAAACTTAATGTTATTCTGATTATTATATTTTTACCACTGATTATAAGTGTTGTTACACATTTTGGTTACATATCGGGTTATACGGAAGGAGTATTCTCAACGGAAACCTTCAGCAGCCAGTATGACTCAGGAATTTATAAATATAGAATATTAAGTAAATATTTACTATTGGAAACTGATAATATTATGTCTCATACCGGTCTTAACCGGATGGATAATATGCTTTCGCGTAATGTCCGATTCATGGATAGCAAAGGTACTTTGAGTTTTTATTTTTCATATTTTATAATCAATTCTGTCTTTTCGATTCTGGGAGTTTGGATATTTTATCTTATTTCAATCAAGTTTTTCTTTGTAGGTAATATAAACAAATCTATACTTGCAGTTTTGTTTTATGTGCTTGGGGTATCAATGTTTCAGTATGTTCTTGTACCTTATGATTATACTTCCTTTTTCTTTAACAATTTGATTATATATTTGTTTCTAAGTCAAAAAAGTCAAAAATCTATTCTTTTAATGTCTGCTATGTTGTTAACGATTGTACTGGCTACACTTAACCGCGAAACATCGGCTCTTGCAATTTCATTTATGCTTGCTTTAAATTTCACTGAAAAGAAAAATATATTTGAATCTGTCAAAGAAATTCTATTACCTGCGGCTGCTTTTCTAATTACATATTTTGGTTTAAGGCTGTTTCTCGGTTTTGATTCCGGATTCTTAAACAAGTTTACATTGCATCTTAATCTAATATCACCATTAAATTTATTCGGCATTTTCTCAGGTATCTTCAGTATTTATTTAGTATATTATTTTGTCGGAAAATCTGATATCAGGAAAACTCTTACAAATTATTTGCTGTTCAGCATGCCATACATATTAGTATCTTTATGTGGCGGAATTACTTATGAAATCAGGCTTTGGACACCGCTAATAATTAATCTCGTAATTATTTTATTATATTATAGAAAGGAATTTTGAAATGGTAATATACAGTGTATTTATTACTTTGAAAAATGAAACTGAGAAGGAATGGGTAGATTTTATGAACAATCAACATATTATAGATGTAATGAAGACAGGATGCTTTACAGGATATGTCTTTATGCGTGAAAATGAATCACCGGAGATAGGGAAAGTCCGTTTCAGAGTTGATTATCGTTTGCTGGATTCAGTTAAAATGGATAAATATCTCAAAGAATTTTCCAATTCATTAAGAAACGATGTCGCTGCCCGATTTGATGGAAAATTTGTAGCCGAACGCAGAATCTATAATGTTATAAAATCTTTTATTTAACTATAATTCCTGAATAATCCTGCTTTGGTTTTGGATATTTCATTTTCATTTTTGATAATTCCCTAACCAGAATATTCGAAATGATTAAATCGCGGTACCATTTTTTGTTGGATGGTATAATATACCAGGGCGCCCATTTGCGGTGTGTGAGATTTAATACATCGTTGTATGCTTCGATGTATTCATTCCATAGCTGGCGGTCTTTGAAATCATTGGGGTCAATTTTCCAGTGTTTATCGGGGTTATCAACTCTCTCCTGCAGCCTTCTTTTTTGCTCGTCATTACTGATATGCAGATAAAACTTAAATATACTTGTACCTTCATCGTACAGCATTTTTTCGAAATTTACAATATGGTCAAACCTGTTCTGCCACACCTTGCTGTTTTTTAGATTTTGAACACGTACAATCAGAACATCTTCATAATGACTTCGGTTGAATATGACCATTTCTCCGTTTGCAGGTACTTTTTTGTGTATTCTCCACAAAAAATCGTGCGAAAGTTCCATACGTGAAGGAGCACCAAAATGAGCAACATAAACTCCGCTCGGATTGACACTATGGAAAACATTCCGGATTGCTCCGTCCTTACCGCTTGCATCCATCCCCTGAAACACGATTAATATCTTATGCTTTTTTTCGCCATGCTGAGTTTTTTGTAATTCATCAAGCTGCTGGTTTAATAACCTGACTTCTTCTATTGCAGTTTCTTTAGTTCCGCTGTATGTTTTAAATTCATTGGCATCTGTTTTATTCAGATTCACTTTATTGCCGGGCTTGATTAGATACTTTTCGAGTTGTATATCAGTCATAAAATACTTATTGTTATTAAAACAAACCTAATAAATTTGATAACAAGTATATGACTGTTAAATATTTTAGATGAGGAAAGATATTTTTACTTGAACTTACTATCTATGAAGTAAATAAAAAGTACTTTGGATATCTCTAATACTAAGTTGATTTCAAAGATATAATACCCCTCTATCGCTTCGCGACATCTCCACATGGTAATGGGAGGAACGCAAATCGTTATATATCAATTGCTTGTCCCCCTCCTTGCCAAGGAGGGGTTAGGAGTGGTTAATTTGCCTTTGTTTTACTTCTGAAAGCAACTTGGTATAAATATCCAAAATCATTTATACTTTCAAAAAAAAACTCTCAACCTTAAACTTTTTAACAAAGTTTTTTGGGTTGAGAGTCCTGTACGGAAGAATATTGATTTAACGCAAATTTATATTGATGCCTCCAGTATACCCTATTTTCCCAGAACTATATAAATTACCTCCTACATTATAAATCAACATTCCGTATTCCGCTCCTACGAAAAATGATAAAGGATTTGATACATTAAAAGTTAGTCCTCCCTGTAATTTCAATAAAGGACCAATTGCTGTAAATGCAACTGTGCCTGCTCCATAAGGATTCATTGTATATGGTAACAGCAGTTCATTCGGATTATATCTCAACGACAAACCTGCCCACAAGAAATTTGGAGTTTGAGAATAGTTGCTATTGTTATACGAAAACTCCTGAGCAATAGGTTCAATTCCTGTTTCGATACCAAAAGAAACATCAGGCAGGTAGTGATACCAAACTGAAAAGGAATTATCATTAAATATATTGCTTTCATTTCCAACCGAAACTGGCGGATAATTTGTATGAGAATTCATTCGCCTTATTTGAATACTCCATTTGGGCAGATTTAAATCAGATAAATTAGTACCGTCATAGATAAAACCATCCATACCTGAATTGGACGAGAAACCACTTCTAAATGAATTATCTCCGGCAGAAACGCGATTCTTTAAATAAGAATTTTCGTTATAATCAGCACTATAAGGATTTGAATTTATAACTAAATATCTGTTTAATGAATTATTTGGTCCTAAATCTGCATTATTCGCAATGTCTGACTTTTCATTCTCATTATTATCAGCCATTAGATTTGCTGCAGAGCCTGAACTTCCTAATTTACCGCTTGTATATGAATTACCATTGGATATGTTTCCTTGATTATGTTTTTGAATATCTTCATTAGAGCTCGAATTTAATACCTGAGGAATATCTTCTGAGCCGGTAAAGGCTTTTGATGGATTAATTTGACTCCTTTCGTAGGATTCCATAACCGGAATATTTGATTTACCGGATGTAACAGAACCGAGTAAGCCTTTCAAAGCACTGTTTTCATTCATCAGATATAATGAAGAACCTGCTGAGAAAAGGAATAATAAAAGAAGTATGAAACCGAAATATCTGCGTGTAAAACCCATCAGACCCGAACCGGAAACATTAGCTGTGTCAAACATCAATGCACCGGAAGAATTTGCAGCAGCGAACCCTAAATGTGAAAAAACGGCACCTGTCAGTTCAGCCGGTACGGTTATTCTTTTCATATCCATACCTGCCATATTGTGAAGTTTAATCTGCTGATTAAACTCTGACCTCAATTCAGTACTTCCCGACAAATGAGCAAAGAGAGCATCTTCACTCGTTTGGTCGAGTTCCCCGTCGAGGTAGTCGTGTATCAACCTGTTATAACTCATTGATAACTCTTCATTTATATTACTAAAATAATTTGCATTTTTACATCTCCTCCAAATAAGGCTGGAGTATTTGTTTTAATTTATCCTTTGCACGAAAGAAGCGGTTCTTGACTGTAGAAAGATTAAGCCCTACAAGTTCGCTGATTTCACTATACGACAATCCTTCGTAAAGTCTAAGTATAAAAACTTCTCTCAATTCGAAATCAATTTGTTTTAAAGCTGTTCCGATAAGTTCGACTAATTCTTTATCTTCAAAAGAATTATCATCAACCGGCATTAATAATTCATCAAATTCAATTTCACTTTTTCTGTCTCGCTTATAATTCAGGCATAAATTTCTTGAAATTCTAATCAACATTCCGGTTATATTCTGCAAACCTGAATTACCTTTGTAAGTTTCGTAGAACTTTACGAATGTATCCTGAAAAACATCATAAGCATCTTCTTCACTTTCCAACACTCTCAAACAGTAAGCATAAATTTTTTGAGAATACCTTGCATATATCTCGGAAAAAGCCTGCTCTGATTCTTTTCTGCCGACACTCATCAGAGTCATTAATTCTTCGTCACTATATTTTGCAAATTTTTTCAAAGGTTATCTGTCCTGTAATTCCAAAATCCTTTAAAAACATTACTGCTGATTATATATGTCTTTACTGCTCTTGCAAGTGCTACTTCAAACTGCAGTTCACTACAAACAAGTGTTGAATAAAATTCCGTATCAAATTGTGATGAACTGCTGTATAAAATTTTTGTACCTTCAGATGACCACTTAGGTTGATAATTTCTTTCAAACCCTTCTGATTTTGTAATGTTTGAAAACCTAAGGTCGTTAGTTGCTATAAAAATCAACCAAATATTTCCGTCATTACCTGCAACAGCCAAAAAATCCTCTTTTGGAGAAATCGCAGGCTGTCTGCCCCCGATTTCAGAATTTGGAACAGAGATTATTCTTTCTGAAGAATTTTCGATATTAATTATATGAATGTCATCATTTATGCCTTTTTGAATAGAATATATAAGAGATTTGGAATTTGCAGACCAGTTAACAGCTATCTCATTATTGTCTGAAAATTTAACGTTCCCGAGTATTTTCGAATAAATTACTTTAACTTCATCCGCACTTTTTGCATCAATAACTTTCAATGTGACCGGTATGGATGTGCCGTCTCCCTCAAAAAATGCAAGATATTTTGAATCGTTTGAAAATCTTGGCTGGCAGCCTAAGGTTAATCTGCCGGTCATTTGATTAAACATTGATGTAGAAGCCGAGTTATCATAATATATCAAACTTGAATTACCGCCATTGAAAGCAACATACTTGCCGTCAGGTGATAAAATGGGATATGACACATTGAAAATATCATTATCTGATGTAATCAACTTCGCATCACTGCCGTCCAATTTGGAAACGTATAAATTATTCTTTCCGTCAATCGGACTCTTTCTTATAAACGCAATTTTTCCGTTGATAGAAGGGGATGAGAATGCCATACCATTTAAAATAATATTCTCTATGGCGGAACCCTGAAAATTTGTTCTGTAAATATTCGGTAAATCACTGTTTGTTGGCGAAGCTGTAAAGAAAACTTCATCCTCAGGATTAATTCCCGGTTTATCAATACCTGTACATGTATCACAAGAAGAAATAAATAAAATCGCAGGTATTAAAACAAATAATATTATAAGAATACCTCTTTCGGAAAAATTCCCCGAAAGTGTCTGAAAAATTGCAATATTTAATTTATTTTTTAACATAAGACACATCTCTCAATTACAATGACACATGAAAATGAAAAACGTCTCAAAATATTTTCAAAAAAGTCGTTTTTTTTTGTTTTTTTATTAAATATTTCACTTTTATATGATATTTTACTTATATTTGACATTATTTACAACTTATGATTTGAATTGAAAGCAAAAATTTACATATTTATTTTTTTTCTTGCTGTTATGTCGGGATGCGAATGTGTACCGGATATTGTCACTCCGAAAATAATATCACCGGATAATTATACAAATGCATTGATTTTAAATTGTATAGCCGACAGGGATATCCTTTTAATTGAGTCTAATGATATTCCACTGTTGAAAAAAGCTGAATATACTCAACCTTCCAATATTTACCAAAAAATTAACTCAGGCTCATCTTATTTGCGGTTGATTGACGAGCAGTCTAATCTTTCACTGGTAAATATGCCGGTACAGCTTGATAAATTAGGCTGGTACACGATTATTTTCTACGGTTACCGATTTTCTGCAAAATCTCTTATCTTAAAAGACACAACAAGCAATAGCTCATCAGGTACTGATGCTTACTTTAGATTTGTTCACACTTCGTTTGATTCGGGTGAATTTATTTTTAAATTATCCGGACAGTCCAACTTTGAAGATTTGATTGGATTTAAGTCATTTACGGATTTAAAGAAAATTAATTCGGGTATATATAAATTAGAACTGATTAATCCTGCAAACGGAAATGAAATTCTTGAAAAAAACGGCATTAATATCGAAAGTAACAAAATCTATAACATATTGCTGAAAGGTACATCTGTAACTTTGCAGAATAAACCGCTTATTTTAGATATAATATCATCACAGAAAAACTGAAGCAGGAGTAGTTTGACTAATCAGCCGAATTAAAGGAAAAAGACAAAAATGTCAAATTAGTTTTTTTTAAAAACTTATTCGTTGCTAATATATTATGATTATATTGCCAAATTAAAAACCCCCCTAACCCCTTATGAAAAAAGGAGATACGTTTTATTGTATTTAGAAAAATACTCAACGATGAGTCATTCTGAGCGGAGCGAAGTATCCATGTATTCATTAATTAACAGCCTGGATACTTCACTTCGTTCAGCATGACCAACCAAAAAGTGTCGTTTTACATTATAAGAATTACAAAATTCGTTGAATTTATTTAGAACGTATCAGTCCTGCTTTGGAAGTGGGGGATATAACGATTTCATTCGAAGGGTATTATTTCTTTGAAATCAACATAGTCAGATACCAATCAATAGTAAAATAAAAACCCCAATCATTAATCAATTATGATTGGGGTTTTATTAATTATTATGAATTTATACTATTTCTTTACTTCAGTAGATTTCAGTATCGAAATACGTTTACCCGGCAGACTATGAGGTACGTATTTATCTTCGTGGCAGTCGTTACACTTAGGTGTTGTAGAAAAATTATTGTTTTTGTGACAGTCACCGCACTCTAAATCAGCATGAGTTCCATCTAATTCGAGCCCGATTCTGCGATGGTCAAATTTACCCTGTGCAAAATTACTGTGACAGGATGTGCAATTTTTCGACAGTCCTTTGTAGGTTCCTTCCTGCTTGTGACATGAAGTACAACGGAGCATTTTATGCCTGATATCAAGGTCGAATCCGGTTGATGCAAAATGATTGAATTCTTTCATTTCCCAACTGCGGTGACATTTACCGCATTCATCTTTTTCATGGCATTTAATACATGAGGCATGGTGGTCTTCAAAAGTACGATGCACTTTTTTTCTTACAGTCGCATTACTCTCAGTTCTCAGCTTTTTGAGATTATAATCATGACATCTCATACAATTTTCTTCATGATGGCATGTGTTACATTTTATATTGAATGTTTTTGTATGCTGATTATGGAAGAATGTAACCAATTTGCCTTCTTCGTACTGAGTCTCATAAACTATTTTCTGTGGTTCGTGCACATCAGGATGTTTTGCTTTCTTGATTCTGTCTTTTGTTTTTTGTATGTCAGGCGAGTTCTGATTAATATGACAGGACTGGCAGTTGGTCTGACGGCTCCACTGCCTGTGGCATGTCAGACATTGACGGTGATATGCTGCTTCGAGGTCCGGCTTGCTTAAATCTTCACGGATTCTGTTTGGTTCATGACAAGTGATACATTTTAAAACAGGACCGGTTGTATTGTAATGATGACAGCTTTCGCAGCCACCCGCCAATTCAGACATTTCTGCGTGAAGTTTATGTGAGAATACAACAACTCCGTAATCACCTTTAATCATGTCAAGTTCAACAATTTCAGGTCCTTCCTCAGGAGAGTGATGAATTGAAACCATTTCTGATTTGGGACAGCTAAGCAAGCAAGGGTCATTTTTTGTCGGATATTCGCAATAATGACAGGTCTTACAATTTATAGACATTTTGTCATGGTCTTTTGGTAATCCTGTTTCAGATTTTATATCTACAGTCTTATTAACTTTGGAAACTTTACTGTCTGTCTTCTGTGACAAATTCTTAATTTCCTTTAAGTTAGAACCAAACAGAAAAATTGTTCCGGTTGTAAGCAATAATACTATTAATATCCATTTAAATTTTTTCATAGATTTTGTCTCCTTTATTTAATTCTTCTGATGGTTAGAATTATCTTCCGTTGCAATAATCGGAAAAATCATAACCGCCATTCGATATAATAAAATAAGCAATGCTGCACAACCAAGTGTAACCGATAATTCGCCGAAAGACGGGAAATAAGGATAATTAGCATAGGGCGGGTGGTATGCAACCACAAAGTTGTTTATTCTGTTTAAAAGCACGCCGAATACTACCAGACTGCTTGCGATAAACAGCATTAGGGGTGAGCGCAGAACTTTTTTATTTAAAAACATTATAAGCGGAAGTACAACACCAATTATCATTTCAATCAAAAACATAACCGATTGCGTATTAAATTCAGCAAGATATACAAATGATTTTCGTATAACCATATCGCCGATTTTAAATGATAAATATACGCCCAGAATCGGTGCAACGTAAGAAGCCAGCCTTGTCAGAACGGGCATCTCGGGTTCAAGTTTGAACGACCTTGATGCTATCAGCGATTCGAATATAATCATAGGCACACCTACACCGACGGCTGAAATAAGAAACAAAAGCGGCAATATGGGAGTCTGCCAGAGAGGGTGCATTTTTGAACCGGCTATAACCATCAAAGTTCCTAATGATGATTGATGTAGTGATGATAACACAACACCGGCAATTATAAATACGAACATTGTTTTGGATAAACCGCTGTCTAAAGCTATAAGTATTTTATTTATAACGTTATTAAATATTCTCAGTATGCCCGGGAGATTAACCTTATTCATAAACCGCTCTGTGACAATCGGCAGAAACTCAATATACAAAACAGTCAGATATATCATTACACAGATACCAACCTCAAACAATGCCGAATTTGGATTCCACATTACAAGCGGGTGCCATATAAAATACCAGCGACCTATATCAATAAAAACACCGAAAGCAACAAAGGTATAACCAAGCATCGCAGTCAATAATGCAGGTCTGACTATCACATGATAATGTTCCCGATGTAGAATATGACCTATCGCTGCGGAGATAAAACCACCTGCAGCCAATGCGACTCCGGCAGCAACATCTACTCCAATCCACAAACCCCATGGGTATTGATTGTCAAGATTTGTTACCTGCCCTAAGCCGAATAAAAATCTTGCTGCTATGAATACTATTCCGTTCAAAGCAATTATAATCAGTATAATAACTCCGGGAGTAAAAAACTTTACACTTTTAAGCGGTTGAGCAATTAAATGTGACATTTATTTCTCCTCCTGCTGGTCATCAACTTCTTTTATCATCTCTTTACGTCTTTTAGTTATCCACATTAATCCGCCAAGCCAGGCATACAATGCAATCGGTGGAACAAAATAAGCAAATATACCGTGCTGTATGGATTCCGAAACACCGGGAGCTGTGCTTGACTTGTGTTTGGGAAATTTTAATGTATCAAAATCCGCTGAAGTAAGATACATCCATGATGTTCCTCCTACTTCACGTTCTCCGTAAATATGATTGTTATATTTACCCGGGTTACGTTTAATTCTCTGACGGGCAACTCTGATAAGTTCTGTCCGCGGACCAAACATCAGGGCTTCCACAGGGCATATCTCTACACATGCCGGTATTCCGCCTTCCTTTGTTCGGGGATGGCAGAAATCACATTTGTGTATGTCTGGCTGTATAGCTTTTTCAAACTCAAAAGTCGGTATCTGGAAAGGACAGGCAACCATACAGTAGCGGCAGCCGATACATTTATCACCGTCCCAGATAACAGCACCGTTTTCCTGTTTTGTAAAAGCACCTACTATACAGGCTGAAACACATGCCGGTTTGTCGCAGTGCATACATTGATATTTTACGTTAATCGGCAGAAGTTCATTTTTTTCATTTGGAAATTCGTTTACTACAGTATATGAATCATTGCCGGGTCTGCGAAATTTTTTGAAAACATCTCTTTTATGATACTGTTCGATATCGCCTGTTTCAATTTTATGGGATTTTCTGCAGGCAAATTCACAGTTACGGCAGCCGACACAATGTGTTGTATCAACAAGTACCCCCATTCTGTCCGGAGATAGATTGTTTTCAGGCTGAGCATTTGCTGTCTTGGGTGCAAAACCTGCCCCGGCAATTGTCAAAGCGGTTGAATATTTCAGAAAATTTCTGCGGTTTATGTTGTTCATAATAAATACCACAAATTTGTAAAAAATTACATTACAAAATAAACATATTATTGTGAAACAAAAAACATATTCTGTAATATTGTATCAAATATGTGTTTATTTATATGTGTTTCATGGTAAATATATGTCAAATAAACACTGCTGCAACATCAAATATCATAAATGAATTATTATTAAAAAAAATAAGATGATTTGGATTTGGCTGATGTTTATTTTGTTTCAAAAATAAAATGTCCGACATTTTTGAAGTGCCGGACATCTTTGACTTTATATTTTCCCCTCCTTTTCTTTCAAGGAGGGGATTAAGGGTTTTTCGCTCTTACAACTCCACAAAAACGCTGTCTGAAGCTATACTCTCTTCATCTATATTACCAGCTATAACTTTGAAAAAATGCCTTTGTGAAAGTGCAAATATTCCGGTATAAGAGGCAACGGCATATTGTCCTACAAGAACGTATTCACCTGCAACAGCTCCTAAAGCAACAGAAGATACATATAATTTATAAAATGTACTTAAGGGAACTTCACCCCAGTTTAATGCAACCTCGCCTGTGGAGGCATTGGTTATTGCTATGGATACATAATCAGGGGCTGGCAAGCCAAGATAGTTGTAACTCATCATACTACTGTACAATCCGCTTCCAATAGAATTGGAACCCTTCACTCTGTAAACATTAAGTCCTTCTGTTTCAGGAACATACATAAAGAAATTATCCGGTCCGGTGTAAATAATTTCCCACTCAATTCCCACAACCGATTTCTCCAGTGTGTAATTTTGGGTGTTTGGGGTACTCGACCATGAAAAAATCATAGTGTTGACATCAACACTAAGATTTTCAGGTGCTGCCGGAACCGCACTGCCACCGCCGCCACTGCTGCTGCTGCCTGTATAATCGTAAATCACATAATCATTATACAAAGCTTCATTAACTTCATACCAGATTGTCTTGCCGATAGTTGTGTATTTATTTAGCTCCCGGTAAAGTTCATTCGCCTTTTTAACACGAATATTTGCAGTTTCATCCCTCAATTTTACTGCATCTTCCTGTACTATCATGGCTGTTCGTAATTCATTTCTTTTATTCATCAAGTCATCAATCATGTCCTGAGTTAATCCTGTAACAGCAAATTCCGGCAAAAATTTTGTTGCCTCAAGACATATCCTTTCGCAAAATAGAAGTAAATTGCCATCAGTTGCATGACTTAAATCTTTCAAAACAAATTTTTCATATTTGCCATCATCGTTGGCAAAAGCAAGTTTAGCTCTTGTTCCAAAAGTACGAGCCATTATCCTCAGATTATTTGCAAGTACATTTTTATTATGAGTTGCACTCATCAAATCAGTCATTAAAGTTGTATCAGACGGATAAGAGAGAAACTCATCAATTTTTACCTTAAAGGCTGAGGTCATCAAAGGCGTTATTCCGTATCCCGCCATTACTGCCGCATCTCTGGTTATACTGCTGTGAACATTGTCACAAACTACGATTAAATCTGCATAAGACATTTTAAAGTCTTTACCTAAATCATCAGCCATGTTAATACCTGTTATTTAATTTATAAAATTAAGTTATTAAATTGTTTAATTTAATAACTTTTAAAAACCGCTTAGTGAAATTATCATATCCTATTGCAATATTTTAAATAAACAAAATACAAATTTTATATTTTTTTTCATAACTGTTCATCATTCTCCGAGGACGGTAATACACTCATCGAGGGTGGTAATACACTCATCGAGGGTGGTAATACACTCATCGAGGACGGTAATACACTCGTCGAGGGTGGTAATACGCTCATCGAGGGTGGTAATACGCTCATCGAGGATGGTAATACGCTCATCGAGGACGGTAATACGCTCATCGAGGACGGTAACACGCTCATCGAGGGCGGTAATACACTCATCGAGGGTCGGGAAATACCGCGTGAAGTGCATCAACACTCGTTTTATTACTTTCGGTGTTAAATTGAACAAAATCGGAGAGTAATTTTACATATACCACATAACAAAGAATGGATTCGCTGATGCAGTAAACAGCGGATTTGATAATTTATATGTCAAAGAACAATGGTAAATTGTCATCGTAAGACAAAAAAACTTATTAAATACCCAATATTATAGTCCCGTGACTATACAATTCAAAATCAAAACCAGATAAAAATTAGATGCAGGACATTTTTTCTTCAAAACATTTGTACTTTTTCTCAAAGTAAAGAAACAGAAACAGATAGATACTCTGTAAGAGACAAATAAATCATAAATTGAAACACTATTTTTTATAAAAATAAGTATAAATATTTGATATGCAAGAAATAAAATCAAAACTGTGGAATTATTTTCAATTTTTATTTGAATTATTTTATGTAATATGAAAAACCCTTCCGAAAACATTGATTTTTCGGAAGGGTTAATTGGAAAAAACATCAATAATTTTACCTTTGATTTTATTTTTTAACGAATTTGACTGACTTCAAAGTTGAATTATTTGAAATTATGTTTACAAAATAAGCACCGGAAATTAGTTGACCAGCATTAAATTTCAGTAAACCTTTACTTTCATTAATATCAATTTCATACACAATATTGCCGCTAAGGTTAGTAATCTGTACTTTGCAATTTTGCATATTTTCAGATATTAAGTAGTCAATTGACAAATCATCGTTTGTAGGATTAGGATATATCAATAACTTGGTATTATCAATATTGGTCTGATTAACAGAAGTATTTCCATTCTGTTTTAGTACTAATCTTTCGATGCAAATCTAATAAAATAATTGTTTAAATACAAATACATTTTATTTTATTTTTTTCTCTTTTTTAAAAAAATTATAATTCACAACATTTATTTAATTATTTGTTTTGAGGTTTAAAATTATTTATTTATTTTGTCTTTTGATAAATGGTTTTTTTTAGTAAAGTATTGAAAATTGTGATAATAAAGTATATTGTTTTAAATTTATGAAGGTGGATTTATGAAAAGGAATACTGGTTTTATAAAAGCAATGAAGCTTTTACTTCTTGGCATTATCTTGATGCCGTTTCTATACTCCCAATCTGAGGCGCAGTATTGTGATGCTTCGACAAAATATTTATACGAATATATTTGCGAATTCTACATTAATGATTTAGCAAATACCGATTGCGATTGGAGCAGCGGAGTAGCCGATTATACTTCTATGTCCACTACTTTGATAGCTGGAAAAAAATATTTTGCTGAAGTATATAATGGTGATGCATGGTATAATGACCGAGTAAGTATTTGGATTGATTTTAATCAGGATGGAGTATTTGATACAAGTACTGAAGGAGTTGAACTTAAATGTGATGAAGGAGATGGTTATTATTATCGGGGAGATGTTTCAATTCCGAGTAATGCGTTGGAAGGTTCAACCAGAATGAGAGTAAGAATGACCGATACCGAAACTCCAAACCCATGCGGTGATGCAACCGTAGGCTATGGCGAAGTAGAGGATTATACAGTAAATCTTGTTCTACCTAAGGCTGATGGTTTAGTTACAGCAATGACTACTCCTGTTAAACCTTATCTTGTTGGTAATTATCCTGTTAATGTAACACTCAAATCAAACAATGCTGATTTGAATCTTGTTAGTGCAAAGATTGATTGGTGGGTTAACAGTGTATTTCAGGGGACTGTGTCATGGACAGGAAACATGAGTGATGGCCAGACTACAAATGTAAATATGGGCAATTTTGACTTTGTATATCCTCAGAACGAAGTAAACTTCGACCCGTTCCAAATGAAATTTTTAGTTAAAGATGTTAACGGCAAAAACCCTGACGCTGACCCGGGCAATGACTTGTATCAGGTTAATACAGTCCCAAGCTTAAACGATTGCGGCGCAATCGGTTTCTTCGGTCCGCCTGAAGGTTTTGGTGCAGGTACAACTCAGGTAAGAGCAAGAGTTATGAATTATGCTCCAAAACCGCTTTCGAGTGTTACTGTTAACTGGAAAGTTGACGGAGTTACACAAACACCAAAAACTTTCACAGGATTAAGCATCAAACAAAACGAATATCTTGACCTCAATGTGGGTACATATTTCTTCTATAACAAAACCCCTTTAGGTGCATTTGCTGTAGAAGTCTGGACAGAACTTCCAAACAATGTTGCCGATGAAAATCCAAGCAATGATAAATATACCGGAGGTATAGGTCCATCGCTTTCAGCAGGTGTATATTTTGCCGGCGGCGCAAATGCGCATTTCGGTTCACCGTCAGAAGCTGCTTCATATCTTAATTCAAGCGGTGTTTTCGGATTGGGAACAGTAATTGTTGAAATCCGTCCCGGAACTTATGACGGACAGATTATTCTTAACAGCCCGTTGTCAAATAACAATCCTGTTATTTTCCGCTCACAGACCGGTCAGGCTTACGACGTAACATTGACAAACAGTCCTAATTCGGTTAATAACTTTGTTGTGCAGCTTGCTAATATCAATAATGTTACTTTCGAGAATATAACTATTCAAAATAATAACTCAAATGTCAGCAATGCAGGCAGAATAGTTGATGCAAGAAATTTAAGCGGTTTAACTTTCAGAAAAATGGTTTTCAACGGTGTTGCAAATTCACCAAAAGCAGGAGCCTATAATCTTGTTACTTTGGATAATACAACCAATGTTGCAATCACAGGTACTGCATTTAATATGGGTTCTGTAGGTATATGGAACACATCAAACAACTCTCCTGTTTTAAATATTGACGGCAATAATTTCCTGAATTTCTCATGGCATGGAATCTATAATGTGCTGTATTCTTCTTTAGCGGGTAATTCAGTAGTTATTCAAAATAACTTTCTCAAAACATCAGGCAATCCGGCAGGTGCTATCTATTCAATGAACAGCACTACTATCAGCAATAATAATATTGCAGATATTATCGGTACAGGAAATGCAAATGATGGATTGATTAATGTCATTCATACCGGACCCGACGCCAATAATACTGCATGGATTGAAAACAACAGCATAAACAATTGTTCAAATATCAACGGTATTAAAGTAACAAGTGCATACACAATTGTTAATAAGAACATGATTGTTATGTCTCAATCAGCAAATTACGGCTGTGCAATGATTGATATATCAGGCTCGGTTGGCGCTGTCGGCAATAATATGCTTATGGGCTCAAATATTATGGCAATGGATATTGATAATTCACCTATGCTTGATGTAGTCTATAATACTGCTTCGGTTGAATTCAATTTAAATCCTGTAACCCGTGTAACCGGTGCTTCTGCAAGAATTATGAGAAATATTTTCAAAAATAATGGTACAGGTACTGCAATTCAAGCGGAATCTTCCCTTAATATTGACCAGAACGTTCTTTATACTTTAGGTGCTAACATCGTAAACATTAACGGTGTGAATTATGCTGATATGGCTGCTGTTCATAATGCAGGTTTAATGCCGGCATCTTCAGCAGTAAATGTTGAGTTTTTCAGTCCTTCAGACCCGCATTTGAAAATATATAATGCAGCCCTTCTCAACACAATTCCGTTATTTAATATCGGTACTAACTGGAACGGCTGGTATATTGAGTCTTCAGATTTTGACGGCGAAAACAGAATGTCATACTTTAGCGGTGCTGATGAAATCTTCCTGACAATTACAATTGAACGTCAGACTGACGGTTTCGTTGACTGTGTCGGTACTACATATAATATTCTGACAGTATCGTCAGCAATCGGTTATAACGCTCCTATGAATTATCAGTGGGAACTTGACGGCGTAGCTATACCGGGTGCTGACCAGCCAATTCTGTATTTCCCGAATCTTCGTCATAATCAGGCAGGTATTTACAAATGCCTCGTAATGGGACCGGGAGCAACATTACCTGTTTACTCACGTGAAGTAGCTGTTTATGTTACCCGCCCGACTGATATTACCCGTGAGCCTGAATCGCACGGAGTTATGGTCGGTACTACAGCAACACTGATGGTTGAAGCACACGTAAACGGAGTTGACCTCGAAACAGCACTTGCCAATGGTGCTGTTCAGGTACAATGGTACAGATATGTTGATGAAGCCAATGATATTCCTCTTGTTGATAATAAATGGGTATCGGGTTCAAAATCAAACTATCTGACAATAAACAAATTCCGCTCATCTGATGTTGGTACCTATTATGCAGTTATAATTGGACTTTGCGGAACAGTAAAAACAGCAAAAGCAGATTTAACAGAAGAAAGCAATGAAGTTGTAATCGAGCAGCAGCCGATAGACAATGCCGATTGTGCCGGCAAAGATGTCATCTTCAATGTTAATGCTTCTACACCCGGAACAAAATTGATAAATTATCAATGGTATAAGGACGGAAATGCAATAATTGACAACTTACCTAAAATTGAAGGCTCACAAAGCAAACACCTAATCATTTACGCAATAGATGCTTCTGATGAAGGTCAGTATTATGCTGTTGCATCACTTGAAGGAACTACAGTTTCCAAACAATCCGATTTGGTAACATTAAATGTTAATACCAAACCAGTAATCACCGAACAACCGCTTGATGCTACTGTTGAATCAGGACGGCAGTTAATGCTGTCAGTAACAGCACAGGGCAATGATGTATCTGAAGTATTAACTTATAAATGGTACAAAGATGGCGCTCTTGTCTCCACTTTGACAGTACCTGATTATATAGTTGATGTAACAACACCTGATGATGCCGGTGATTATTATGTAGTAGTCTCCAATGACTGTGGTGCAGTAACATCACTGATGGCTGCGGTAGTAATCACAACCGGTACAACAGATGTGATTGAAGTCTCTAAAAACGGATATTCACTCTCGACAGCGATGCCTAATCCTGTTCAGGGAAATTCCGTAATCAGCTTCAATGTTCCGGTAGAATCTTATGTTAAGATAACATTGTCAGATGTCTCAGGTGCAGCTCATACTGTATTGACAGAAGGCAATTTTGCTATCGGTACTCACCTCATCAATCTTGATGCTCAGGCAAAAAATCTCGTAAGCGGTACTTACTTCTACATATTAGAAGCAAACGGCGTACGACTTGCTCAGAAATTGGTTGTTATCAGATAATTTCTGATATAAGAAGTTAAATATTGCCGCCCTTAATTGGAACTCTGTCAGGAGTACTATTAAGGGCGGCTTTTTTTTTAGAGAAAATGAGTTGTTTTTCAGCAGTGGTAATAGAATATTTTAAAATTTAAAGTTTACAAATTACTTAAAAGTTAAGCCGGTTTCCAAAAAATTGAGTTTTATATGGTAAAAAATCCTTAATTTTGTAGTTTGTAAATTTAAACGGGTAGATTTTTTTGCATTATATTAATCCAAATGACAGGATGATTAATTCGACTGTAGAGATGGTAGAAGGGGATACAGCTAAATCATTGGTTTTTAAGAAAGAATTCAGACAGCTTAATCCAAAATTTAGTATTATCGTTCCTGTTTATCAGGAAGAAAAGATTATTGAATCACATTTAAAGTTGTTTCCGGAATCGTTAAGAAAAGAATATAATTTTGAATTAATTGTCAGTGACGGCGGCAGTACAGACGAAACAGCAAATATAGCTCAAATTTATGCAGATGCAGTTGTAATTCACAAAAGTTCTGAAAGACAAAACATTGCTCAGGGCAGAAACCGCGGTGCTGAATTTGCGAAAGGTGAAATTCTTGTTTTTCTCAATGTTGATTCCGTTCCGGCAGATATAAATGTATTTCTTGATTTTATTATTGAATTTTCGAAAAAAGATGGAATTTACGCTAAACGTGGTGCCTTGGCTTGTTATATCAGCGGTTTTCCCGATGAAGTATTATTCAAAGACAAAATATTTTATTTTATTCATAACAATTATGTACACTTTCTGAATCTTGCAGGACTTGGAATGGGCAGAGGAGAGTGCCAGATAGTGAAACGTGATATTTTCGACAGGGTCGGCGGTTATAATGATAGTATAGTTGCAGGTGAAGACTTTGACCTGTACAGAAGAATTTCAAAAATCTCCAAAATTAAATTTGAAAGAAAAATATTAATTTATGAATCCCCCCGCAGATTTAGAAAGTACGGTTATATGAAAACAATTTTTGTATGGCTGCTCAACTCAATGTCTGTATGGTGGTTCGGCAAATCTGTATCAAAAGAGTGGGAAGCAGTCAGGTAATATTTCGGAATATAATTCAGATAAATATTGAAAATTGTAATCAAAAATTATACTTTTACAAATATAATATTTATTATCGTTCTTAATTTTCCCACAACTTAATTGAAGAAATTCTTTCACGAATTATGGTTTGGTTTTCATATCAAATAATATAATTTCTTATACGTAACTTAATATGTTGACGGCAAATACCTGATTTGTCCGATGCACAAACTTACATATATATCACAAATTTTAGGAGTGTACCTATGCTTTATCTAATTGCTGTTATATTGATTGTGCTTTGGCTGCTTGGAATGGTTTCTTCCTATACGATGAGTGGCTTTATTCACATACTTCTTGTGATTGCTGTTATTGTTATATTAGTACGTATCATTCAGGGAAGGAAAGTAATATGATACCGGTACTTTGGAAATTTGGGTTAGTTTAAAGTTTAATTGTTTTCTTGAAAAAAACTTGAGGTTTTTTTACCCTATCCTAATCTCTTAAAGTTCAAATCAGTACTTGCCTGACTAAATAAATTAAACTAAAACAATCAAAGCAACTAATTCATTATTAATTACAAATGTTAAATCTTATGGATATGAAATTATGCAAGACTATCAGTATTTGATTATTGGCGGCGGAATTGCCGCAAACGCTGCATTAGGTGGTATTCGTCAGGAAAACAATTCTGTAAAAATAGGACTCTTAAGCAGCGAAAACCATCTGCCTTATAATCGTCCGCCATTATCCAAGAAACTCTGGCTTGGAGAACCTTTTGAAACAGTATGGTGTAATACTCCTCTTGAGGATGTTGAAATCCATCTTGGAAAAAAGGTCGTTAGTATTAACCCGAAAGAGAAGATTGTAATTGATGATACCGGAAAGAGTTATCATTACGGCAAACTGCTTATCGCAACCGGCGGGAAAACCAGGAAACTTCCATTTAATGCAGATGGTATTATATATTTCCGTACTCTGGATGATTATTACAGCTTAAGAGAATTAACCGAAAAGAGTAATGATTTTCTTGTAATCGGCGGTGGATTTATCGGTTCGGAAATTGCTGCAGCCCTTACAATTAACGACAAATCCGTTACAATGATATTTCCCGATAAAACTATAGGTGCAAATGTTTACCCGAAAGCACTCTCCCGTTTTATCTCTGATTATTACGAAACAAAGGGTATAAAAATACTTGCTAAGGATGGTGTTGAAAATATTGAAAAAAGAAATTCGAAATATTATGTAAAAACCAAAAGCGGGCATGAGCTGATTGTTGATGGTGTAGTTGCAGGTATTGGAATTGAACCCGATACCGAACTTGCCAAATCAGCCGGATTGAAGATTGATAACGGAATTGTGGTAAATGAGTTGTTGCAGACATCCCATCCTGACATTTATGCTGCAGGAGATGTCGCTAATTATTATAATCCTGCTCTTGACAAAAGAAGAAGAGTTGAACACGAAGATAATTCACTGGTAATGGGTGAACTTGCCGGAAGGAATATGGCAGGGGGAAGCACACCTTACCATCATCTGCCGTATTTTTACTCAGACCTATTTGACCTTGCTTACGAAGCTGTCGGTGAACTTAATTCGGGATATGAAATTTTTGAAGACTGGAAAGAAGAGTTTCGTGAAGGAGTTGTTTACTATTTGAATGAGGGCAGGGTAAGGGGCGTACTGCTTTGGAATACCTGGGATCAGGTTGACAATGCCAGGAAATTGATTGTAGCTAAAGATATTTTAAGTACTCATGATTTAAAAAACCGGCTGCCGGAATAACATATTTGTGACTACTCAGTCAAAATTATCAAATAATATAAAATACTATTTATATTATAGTATTTGGCAGTAAGTATGGATTTAATTCGTTATTCTCAATTTTTATTTCTAATTTTGATATATTTGCCAATTTCCTTAAATTCGGTTAAGTAGTTACATTTATTTTCATATAGTCTATAAAAATTCAGTAATATTTATTATTTTTGCATACTACTCATTTAGAAAATTTAATTGATTATAAATTTATGATTGTAATGAAATTTGGCGGTACATCGGTAAAAGATGCTTCCGCAATCAGAAGAACATTAAAAATTGTTGAATCAAAAAATGACCGTCGTGTTGTGGTGGTATCTGCATTTGCAGGAGTAACCAATAAACTGGTAAGTATTTGCGATATGTTAATATCCCGTAAGTCTGATGAAGCACTGAAAATTGCTGCCGATTTAAGAAGTATCCACCTCAAGACAGCCTCAGACCTTAATTTGAGTAGTTCTGTAATTGAATTTATTAATCAGAATATTGATGAATTATGCAGAGTGATTTATGCTTTGAACGTAATCGGCGAAATTTCAAATAAGTCAAAGGATATGATTTATGCAATCGGTGAAACACTATCTTCTTATATAATTGCTGAATATGCAAAAAATCACATATATGATGCGATACATATTGATTCACGAAAATTAATCCGAACAGACAGCAATTTTACAGAAGCTGAAGTAGATTTTGAAAACAGCAGTCAATTGATAAATGATTTATTATCCGGTAGTTTGAAAACAGTTAATGCAGTTTTCTGCGGCGGATTCATAGCATCTGACAAATTTGGAAATACAACCACTTTGGGACGCGGCGGCTCGGATTATTCTGCTGCCGTAATTGCAAAATGCCTGAATTCCGGTTCGCTTGAAATATGGACAGATGTTGACGGAATACTTACATCCGACCCGAGAGTGATTCACAATGCAATGCTTTTGCGTGAAATATCATATATTGAAGCATCCGAACTTGCATATTTTGGTGCAAATGTTCTGCATCCAAAGACAATTTATCCGGCAATCGAATCAAATATTCCTGTTTATGTTCTTAATTCATATAATCCAGAATCAACAGGAACCCTCATCAAAAAATCTTCACCGGTCAGCAATATTATTAAAGCAATTGCTTTCAGGCGAAATATAACTATTATAAACATTACTTCTAACAGAATGCTTGGTGCTTACGGCTTTCTTGCCAAAGTGTTTGATGTATTTTTGCTGAATGAAACTTCCGTTGACCTTGTTACAACTTCCGAAGTCAGCATTTCTCTGACAATTGATAATGACAATAATCTTGATTCAATAATTCGCGATTTGCAGTCATTTTCAAGTATAGAAATTATCGGTAACCGTGCTGTTATTTCTGCTGTGGGTGAAGGAATACGAAATACATCGGGTATAGCGTCAAAATTTTTCGGAGCAATAAACGGCGTTAATATTTCAATGATTAGCATGGGAGCATCAGAAGTGAATTTAAGTATTATTGTTGCTGAAGAAGACCTCGAAAATGCTGTTAAACTCTTACATAAAGAGTTCTTTGAAAAAGAAATTCTACCTGAATTATTTGTAAAATTAAACAGGATTAAATAAAATGACTAATATCGGGCAATTTGATATTAAAGAACTTGCCGTCAATTATGGCACTCCGCTTTATGTATATGACAAAAGCGCTATCTTAAGTAATTATAATAAGCTTATCGGCACATTTAAGAAATATTACGAAAAAACCAAGGTACATTACAGCGTCAAGGCTAACAGTAATGTTCATATATTGCAGATATTCAATGAGATAGGCTGCGGTGTTGACTGTTCATCACCTTTTGAAGTACAACTTGCAAAATATGCCGGCTTTCCTGATGATAAAATAATCTATACCGGTAATTATGAAAGTCAAAGTGATTTCAGCCAGATTGCAGATTATAATATCAAAATTAATCTTGATGATATTACATCTTTTAAAAGATTGAATCAAATTAACAAAACTGATGTAATTTCATTCAGAATTAATCCGGGTATCGGTAAAGGCGGTTACGAAGGAATTACTACCGGAGGTACTGATGCAAAATTCGGTGTTCCTTATGAAAAAGCAGTTCATGCCTACGAAGTTGTAAAATCTGAAGGATATAAAAGATTCGGCATACACATGATGACAGGGTCAAATAATCTCGAACCATATTACTTTGCTCAGGTAGTCGAGAAACTGATGATGATTGCAGGTAATATTTTTGATAAATTAGGCACAGTGCCGGAATATGTTGATATAGGCGGCGGTTTCGGAATACCTTACGAAGATGATGACGAAGTACTTGATATGGAATTGACTGCAAGACTTGTCACGGAAGTATTTCAGGAAAAATGTCAGAAATACGGCTTCGGACAACCTGAATTACTGATGGAACCGGGGCGCTATCTTGTTGGAAACGCAGGCTGGCTGATTAGCAAGGTTACAGGAATTAAACATTCATACAAACATTTCGTAGGTGTTGATGCAGGAATGAGTACTCTATTGCGTCCGGCACTCTACGGCGCGAAACACCGGACATATATCTACGGAAAAACTATTCCTGAAATGAATGTAAATCTTTGCGGTCAAATCTGCGAAAATTCTGATATATTTGTCAAAAATATTTTTCTTCCTACCGCTGAAGAAGGTGATATAGTTGTTATGAGAGATGCAGGTGCTTACGGATATGCCATGTCATCAAATTATAATAACCGTCCCAAACCTGCTGAGGTTCTGCTTGACGGTGATACGGCAAAAGTAATCAGAAGAAAAGAGAATTTTGAGGATATGTTGAGTTTATATTAGTGATACTTCATTTAATTCAGGTTGATTCAAAGATTATTTAAGGAAAGCAGTTGGAACATTCTCACAACCATTCTTCCGAAAATGCCTCTAAAAATATTGGCATTGCATTTTTCTTGAATATATTTTTTGCAGTATTTGAGTTAATCGGCGGTTTCTATACAAACAGTATTGCAATTATATCCGATGCTGCACATGATTTCGGAGACAGCATTTCTCTTGCTGTTTCATGGTATCTTCAAAAGAAATCCCGGCAAAAGGGCGACAAATATTATTCATACGGATATAAAAGATTTTCTCTTCTCGGTGCGGTTGTAGTTTCAATTATACTGCTAATCAGTTCCATTTTTATTATTCAGGAAAGTATTGATAGACTTGTCAACCCGCAGGATGCTAATGCCGGCGGTATGTTATTGTTTGCAATATTCGGAATTTTAGCAAACGGTATAGCAGTTTTAAGACTTAAAAAGGGTACTACTCTAAACGAAAAAGCAGTATTTCTGCATCTGCTTGAAGATGTTATGGGTTGGATAGCTGTTCTGATTGTCAGCATTGTCATGATGTTTGTTAATCTCCCAATTCTCGACCCGATTTTATCTCTCGCAATTACAATCTGGGTATTGAGTAATGTCTATAAAAATCTGAAATCCATTATTAAAGTCGTCCTTCAGGAAGTTCCCCAAAATATAAATCTGGCTGAACTTGAAAGCAGAATTCTGAACAAGAAATTTGTCAAATCCATGCATGATGTGCATCTATGGTCATTAGACGGCGAAAAGAATATAATGTCATTACATATTGTAGTTGACAATCTTACATCTAAAACCCAATTATTTGAACTGAAATCAGACATTAAAAAAATTGCAAACGATTTCGGAATTCAGCATCTGACTATCGAAATTGAGGATGAATCAGATGCAGAGAACTGCCAGTATGTTAATGGGTGTGATTGAATAAACAGTATTAAAACCTTCACATCTTGTAATTATCAATAATTTTTGAAAATGTATTGCTGTTTTTGTCTTCGATAAGTTCGAAATTTTCAATTTGATTCAGCCATGTTACCTGACGTTTTGCATATCGGCGTGTATTTTGTTTGGTGAGTTCAATTGCACGTTCTAATGTGATTTCTCCCAATATCAGACTGATGCACTCTTTATAGCCGACGGTATTAAGACTGTTTAATTCAAAAGAATATCCCATTTCAATTATTTTTACAACTTCTTTAATCAGACCATTATCAAACATTTCGTCGGTTCTCTGATTAATTTTTTTGTAAAGGATTTCACGGGCAGGATTTAAGACATAATACTGCGGCACTAATCCCGACGAACCTTCTTTTCCAAAAGTATCTGAAAATTTATTTCCGGTTAATTTGATATATTCTAAAGCTCTGATAACCCTTCTCGGATTTTTATCGGAATATTTTTCAGCGGAAACACTATCGGACTGCATTAGCATTTCGAATAAACATTCTTTTCCGTTATTAATAAGCACATCATTTAATTCGTTTCGGATAACCAGCCTTTTTTCGTTTTCGATATCACTTATTGAAGATAATCCTTCGAATAGAGCCTTAATATAAAACCCTGTACCGCCGGTAACTACCGGAATTTTTCCTCTTGCAGTAATATCATAAATTATTGATTTTGATATTTCCGCAAATTTCCCGGCGCTGAATTCCTCGTCTGGATTCAGTATATCAATCAAATGATGTTTGACCCTGCTCAACTCATCTTCATTCGGTTTTGCAGTGCCGATATTCATATATCTGTATATCTGGCGGGAGTCGGCAGAAATGATTTCAATATCGCCGTATTCAGCAAGTTTTAATGCAAAATCCGTTTTGCCCGAAGCAGTAGGTCCGGTTATTACAATTACATTTTTGTTCATCATTTTAAGAAATATTATAATTCAAAATTACATTATAAAATTATCGTAACTACTCAGCTTGTTAAATAATGACCATGATTCGTATTAAAATATCTTTATCTCGACCATTCCGAATCCCCCTAACCCACATGAAAAGTGTGAATCCAGTTTCCCCCTTTTCAAGGGGGTTAGGGGGATTTCTTGATTAATCATGCTAAAAGTATACATTCTCATTAAAAATTATCAAACTTAATTATTCCTTGCAATCAATTCCTGATTTAACGAATTAAAATCATCATTTGTCAAATAATAATGTTTGCTGCAGTATCTGCATACAAGTTCGTTGTGCCCGACCTGCTGCATTTCATTTATCTCTTTTTTACCCAAAGTAAGCAGTTTGCTTTTAAAAGTTTCCATTGAGCATCTGCAGAAGAAATCAACCTGAGTGCTGCTGAGAATATCAAACTCAAACGGTAAAATATTCTTCATACATTGCTGTGGATTTAATTCATCATCAAAATATTGAGTCAAGGGTTTGGAATTTTTGAGACTGTCATAAATGTTCAGCAGCTCGAAATCTGAATGTCCGGGCATTGCCTGTACTATCAAACCGCCGGACTGGCTGATAAATCCATCGGAATCTGTTGAGCAGTCTAAAATTACTGCTGAAGGCACTTGTTCAGACTGATTATAATAAAAAGCCAAATCTGTCGCTATGTCACCCTTTTGAAGCGGTACAACACCCTGCACGGGTTCTGCTTCATTATACAAAACGCGTGATAATCTGAAAAGTCCGTTTCCAATTATTTCTGAGATATTTTTACCTTCAATTTTACTGCCCGGATTTTTAAGGTCAATGAATCCCCGCACCTCACCCAATTGCATAGCTTCTGCAAAAATCTTGCTGACAGCACCATCGCCGTCAATCTGCAATACAATTCTCTCTTCTCCTTTGAGAAAAGCAGACGCCAGCGATGCACCCGCTAATGTCCTTGCAAGTAAAACAGCAGGAATTGCATCAAGTTTGTGATTTTTTTGTGCAGTTTGGGCAGTTGTTGTATTCTTAACGCAAACAGCCCTGTAATGACCGTCTTTTGAAATAACTCTGACTGCCCTGTCCCTTAACTGAAGAGCTTTCTTTATATTATCTATATCCATTTATATAAATTCATTTTATTTCTGAAAAGAGATATAGACGAATAATTACATATATCTGTGGATAATTCCGTTTTGCTTCAGGAAGTTGGGTTTTAATTGTATCGGCTCCCGTCCGAAACATACACCGAGAGATTCCTGAAAAGCTATATCGTCAAGATTGACAAATCTTTGTTTAATTGCTTCCGATGTAGGCAGATAAGTTATGTCGCTGCCCTCAACCCCGACTACCGTAACACCGTAAATGCCTTTACTCATAAGCAGCATAGCTGCACCGCCGCCCTGTTTGCCGAAAGTCACATCATAAGCACTGGTCTGTCCGGCACGAACAAGGTGACCTAACTGTACTTCCCGGATTTCGGGATACATATATATATCTTCAACATATATACCTTCACGTTTCAGTATTAATTCCCAATAGGAGTCGTTTTTTGCATAAGTTTCCAATTGCTGTCGTATATAACTTCCGACACCTGCCAATCTTTTATGTCCGAATGAATCGGATGCAACATCATCGGTAAAGTATTTGCCGTCTTTGTTTTTTACACCCTCGGCTGCTACAATTATATAGGTTGAACCTTTAACATCACTCGTGAGAAGCCTGTTAACATAAGTAGTTTTGAAATGATTATATACAATTTCGTAGTCAACTTCTACCTCAGGAATCAAAATGCAGTCGGCATCAGCACCAATACCGCCGCGAAAAGCTGTATGACCGGCATATCTGCCGAAAACTTCTACCACAAGCGCTCTGTTATGTGTAAGTCCAGTGGTTCTGAGTTCATCTGTAAATTTTGATATACGGTTTATAGTCGAATCACCGCCGACGGAATATGTCTGAAGGTCTAAATCCATTGTTTTAGGTACATGCACACAATTAATTCCTTCTGAAATCAAATCAACTACAACCGAGCCTGTATCATCACCGCCCGCTATAATTAAACCGTCAATATTGTGTTTTTTTAAACCGCTTCGGATAATATCATATTTGTCGGGGTCTTTTATCTTGCTTATTTTAACTCTTGAATGTCCTGCTTCGGAACCTGCCACTCCCGAATGGATTTTGTCTGCTCTCGAAAAATCAATAACCACCGGTTCGAGATTGTTAAGATTATACAATCCTGCATAACCGTTTGGGATAAGACATGCTTCGATTCCAAGATTATAACCCATTCTGGCAGCTCCTGTTATTACAGCATTCAAGCCTCCGCAATCTCCACCGCTTGTTATGATACCAATCCTTTTTATGTCTGACATATTATCTCCTGACTATATTTCAAAGTAAAACTAAAATGTATAATTTATTCAATTACAAAACTAACAAGAATTATGGTAAATTATATCATAAATTTTTTATTATTGTTTTAAATTACCATAATAATATTTTTTTAAAAAACAAAAATAATTTGAAACCAAATATTTTTCTCAGCGTAATACATAATGTAATTGGTTTTTGAATTTAATAAAATAAAACACAGAGGAGAATTCAACATGAAGAATTCATTATTAAATATCGTTGCAGTTATGCTGTTTTTAAGCATGGCAGTTGTTGGAAACGTAATTGCTCAGGATGATAATTCTCAGAATTATGAAGTTAAAATTAAAACGTCTGCATATTCAGAGATGTGCAAAAACAGAATTGAAACAGAAATAAAACAGCAGGACGGAGTTGTAGATGCTTACCTCGACCTTAAGGACCAGACTGTAATTGTTACATATAAAAGTAAAACAATAAAAAGTTCAAAATTGAAGGATTTAATTTCAGATATGGGTTATGATGCTGAAATAATTGAGGATAAAGCAATCAACAAATCTACCGGTTCTACATCTCAGGCAAATATCAAATGATATTGGGATTATTAAAGTTTTGGAAAGGATGATAATGGGAAATGGGAGTCTCAAAGACTCCCGTTTTTTTTACTTTTATATTGAAATATTGTAATTATTTCAAAAAAATTTGGTAAATTTATATTTATAAAAATGACAAATTATTTTTTTTATTTTTGAGGATGCTATGATTAATAAAACTAAGGCAATTATCTACTTATTATTAGTAGTTTTTGCATTTTACAGCCCTTCATTAGCTCAGACTATTTCCGGTTATGACATGAATGCGATGGTTCCGATGAACCCTAAAGTAAAAACGGGAACATTATCGAACGGTCTCAAGTATTATATTTTACAGAATAAAAAGCCGGAAAATCGTGCTGACCTGCAGATAGTTGTCCGTGCAGGCTCAACTCATGAAGATGACGACCAGTCAGGACTTGCTCACTTTTTGGAGCACATGGCTTTTAACGGTACTACAAATTTTCCAAAAGACAAATTAGTTAGCTTTCTTGAATCAACGGGTATGAGATTTGGTGCTGATGTAAATGCCAATACCGGATTTGACCGTACTTATTATATGATAACCATTCCCTTAGATAAAGAAGGTCTTCTTGATAAAGGATTTCAGGTTCTTCAGGACTGGCTGTCAAATGTTACAATGGATGCCAAGGAAATTGAAAAAGAACGCGGCGTAATCATGGAAGAATGGAGACTGCGTCAGGCTAATGCTAACGGCAGAACTTCACAGAAGCATTTCGAAAAAATTCTCTGGGGAAGTAAATTTGCCAAACGTTTTCCAATTGGTGACACTGCTATCATCCAAACTGCTCCCCGTGAAGCATTTACAAGATTTTACAATGATTTTTACAGACCTAACCTGTCTGCAATTATTGTTGTAGGCGACATTGAAGTCCACAAAATGGAAGAATATGTAAAAAAATATTTCGGCAATGCAAAAAATCCTGACAATCCTAAACCAAGAGTGGATTTTGAAATTCCAATCAATGAGAATCCGATTGTTTCGATAGCATCCGACAAAGAACTCCAGATGCCTAACTTTATGTTTGTATTTAAACATAAGGCTGAAGGATACAAAACAGGTACTTACGGCGAATACAGAACAAATATGTTAAAGAATTTGTTTAATACTATTTTCAATTACAGACTTCAGGAAGTATCACATAAAAGTGATTCACCTTTCCTTTTTGCTCAGGGCGCTTATGACGGTTTCCTTGTTAAAGATTTAGAAGCTTTTAATTTGATAACCGTACCAAAACTTGACAAAATCAATGAAGGATACAAACTGATTCTTGAGGAAGGTTTCAGACTGACACGTCACGGAGTAACAAAATCGGAACTTGAAAGAGCAAAGACCGAAATACTTCGTTTGATGGAAACTGCTTATAATGAAAGAGATAAAACCGAGTCTATGCCGTTAGCTCAGGAGCTGTACAGAAACTTCCACGAGCAGGAATCTGTTCCGGGTATTGAAGTTGAATATAAAATGCATCAGGAATTATTGCCCGGAATTACAGCAGATGAAATCAATAAATTCCTTAACCCGTTAATGCAGGATAAAGGATTGGTTATCACTGCCAGCATTCCAATAAAAGAAGGTATCAATATTCCTACTGAGAAAGAACTTCTTTCAATGTATAATGAAGTTAGATCAATGAATATTGCTCCTTATGAAGATGTGGATGCAAGCAAGCCATTGATGAGTCAAAAACCGACCCCCGGTAAAATTGTATCAAGAAAAGAAAATTCAAAAATCGGTGTAACTGAACTTACTTTGTCAAATAATGCAAAAGTATATCTGAAACCAACCGAATTCAAAAACGACCAGATACTTCTGCGTGCATACAGAATGGGCGGTACTTCACTTGCAAGCGATGCCGATTATTATTCAGCTTCTATGTCCTCAGGAATAGTTAATGAATCAGGTTTGGGAGAATTTGATTTAACTACTTTACAAAAAATGCTTCAGGGAAAGGTTGCCAATGTATCTCCTTACATGAGTGAACTTTCAGAAGGTATGACCGGCGAAGCATCACCAAAAGATATTGAACTGATGTTTCAGATGATATATATGTATTTCAACAATCCGCGTAAGGATGATGAATCTTTCAAAATCTATATGTCACAAATGAAGGAATCAATTCAGAATTCCGGTACAAGCCCTGACAGAGTATTCAGCGATACAATTTCTGCTGTATTGGGCGGACATCACTTAAGGTCAATGCCTTGGACATTGGAAAGTTTAACAAAAGTAAATCTCGACAAAGCTTTTGATTTCTACAAATCAAGATTTGCCGATGCATCTGACTTTTCATTTACATTTGTTGGTAATTTCAAACCTGCTGAAATTGAACCCCTTATCGAAATGTATATTGCAAGCCTGAAATCTACAAACTCAAAAAGTAGTTATAAAGATAACGGCGTTAGAATTCCTGAAAAAGGAATGTATAAAGAAGTTAAAAAAGGTATCGAACCTAAAAGCACAGTCAGACTTGTACTCAATGGTATGATGGATAATAATATCGAAAACCGTTTTGCAGTCAGAGCAATGGTCGAGGTTATGAATATTCGTCTCCGCGAAGTTATCCGCGAGGATATGGGTGGTGTTTATGGTATTGGCGCCCGTCCCCGTATGGAAAAATATCCGGCACCCGAATACAGCATAAGTATTTTCTTCGGTACAGGTCCGGAAAAAGTTAAGGACCTTGTAACTGCTGCTAAAGGTGTTATTAAAGACATACAGACAGGAAACTTTGATGATGTCAATGTTGAGAAAGTTAAAGAAATTCTGAAACGCGAATACGAAGTGAATCTAAAAGAAAACCGTTACTGGACTAATGCGATTTATTCTTATCTCTATAATGGCGAAGATTTGAATGCAATCACAGAAAACAACAAATTAGTTGATAAAGTAACTAAAGAATCAGTCGTAGCTGCCGGCAAGAAATATTTAAATATGGACACTTTCAAAGAGTTCGTACTTTATCCTGAAGATTAATTTTTTCGGATTATATTTTTTCCAATAGTATCAAAGGCGGGAGTTCAAAAGAATTCCCGCCTTTTGATTTTTGTTAAATTCAGAAGGCTTCTTGATATTATACTTTTTTTATTTATGACTATTTGAGTTATCTTTGTAAGTTTGAATTATTAAAATTATTAACAGAAAAAATATTTTGAAGTTTGCGGGCAAAAATTTATCACAAAGAATCTATGCTGCCATAAGAAGGCAAAGCTTATTTCTAACTGTTTTGATGATAATGATTTTGTCCCGGCAGTATTCACCAGCTCAAACAGAAAATATTGACAGCATTTCCGCAGTACCGAACAGCCTGTCATACGGCATGGACAAACAATTGAATATTTACGGTTTTAATTTTTTGATGAATTACCGCCATCTGTCAAATTACGGCAATTTAACTGTTAACCAGAAATATATCGGTACGGCTTACTCAGCCGGCAATACAATACTTCAGGATGAAGAAGATTTCAGTCTGCTTTATGACTATCCTGTATCGGAAAATTTTTCTTTACTGAGTTCAGGGGATTTCGTACTGATAAGCAATCAGGGTTCGACTGAACTTAATGCACTGAGACGCGGGAATATACTTGGCGGAATTAGATTTAATCCGAATGATAAAATGAGTATTGATTTTTCTGCGGGAGCAGAGGATAATACTCAAATGGAAATAAACAGCAGAGGGTGGATATATAGAGTTAATGGTTTTGTAGATGAATTTGAGTTTGGGGGATACAGATTATCAGGGAAACTGAAGGGTGAACTTTTATCGTTAAATATGAACAGAGTCAACAGAACTTTGAATTTTAACAGTGCAATTTATAAGCAATTTGATTTATTTGATATTATTTCTGCTAATGTTACATACAGAATTCTGGACAGATACAATGCTTTCAAACGTGATGCTCAGTATATTTCTGACAATAATCTTGATTTTGACTATTCACTCGAAGCCAGATTTAATAATATGCTGGTAACGGATGTAAATCTTTCATTCGGGTTAAATGATAATACGGTTGGATTGGTTAAATTGTATTTTTCACAAAACAATATCGAACGTTTTTTTAACGAATATGTACCCGGCGACCCTCGTACCGGAGTCCGGCAGTTCAGAAATCAACTCAAAGTTTCTGTTAATCCTGAAATCCAATATAAAAGTAGGAATTTAAGTCAAATTCTTGGTTTTTTATATAATTTTGAAAGTGATGAAAACTCAGTACAGAATATCAACAATATCAGCCAGCAGGAATTTAATCTGCTTAAATCCAGATCATTCGAACTTGATAATATTACTGCAAATTTCAGAATCATATCAAAAACTATATTGAATTTAACCAAAAATGATACTGTTTATTTGTCCGGAATGACATCCATCACTCGATTTGATACTCCCAGCCAGTTGAACAATTCCGACAGGGATGAATTTCTGGGATTGATAAGTGCAGGTTTTGGCAGGAGAGTTTCGGAAATGATATCAGTTCGATTGGATGCTGAGATGCAGTTTAATCATCAGGTTAATCTTTCCGCTTCCCGGAGTGCTTCAAATTTTTGGATGCGAAGTATAAAATTAGCACCTACAGTAATAATTCAAACAAAAAAGTTTTTTATGCGTCCACAACCCTATGTGCTGGCAAATTATACTGTTTATGACTTTGAAGGATTTGCTCCGGGAGTTAGAAGTTTCAGCCTACGACAAATAGGTTATAATGACTCCCTTGCAATAATTTTAAGTAAAAACTTATATTTAGGCACGAGAATTGATTTGATTTATAAAGAGACAGGTACTTTGTTCTGGAGTGATTTTAAAGAATCGCCGGTAAATGGAAACTTGAAGTTGTTTTATAAGTTCTATGCCGGTTATTATGATGAAAATTTTAATATTGCTGTCGGGGCAAGATATTTTAACCTGACTCAGAAGAATTTCAGAGCATCGGCTTTTGTCAACTCTGACTATAAGACTGAATCCTATGCACCTGAAGTTATAATAAGTGCTGAATTTTTTAGCGGAGCGACATTGAAATTGAATGGATGGTACGAATTTCAAATTATTAACGATGGTTATAGAAATGAAATTCCTAATTTAATATTAAATACTTCTATAAAACTTTGAGTTGAAAATGAATGATATAATTTATAAATCCGAACATACATTAAAAAGTGAAAAGACTTCGATTTCGCTGGTAGAACCTATTCTTGAAAGTTTGAGAAAAGACCTTGGAATTAAGGATGAGAATTTTTATAATGTAATGATAGCCGTTACCGAAGGGATAAATAATGCCATTAATCACGGTAATAAGCTCAATCCCGGAAAAAGGGTTCATTTTGTTGTTCAGGCTGATGAGAATAATTTATATATAAAAATAACTGACGAGGGAGATGGTTTCGACCCTAATCTGGTTGCTGACTGTCTCGAACCAGAGAATTTACTCAAATCCAGCGGCAGGGGAGTGTTTATCATTAAAGAACTTATGGATGACCTTAAAATTACATCCGGACATAATGGTACCACGTTAGAGATGTATTATACCTATAATTCAAATTAACTCTTCAGTAAGGACGTTCCTTTAAGGCTCATGGCGAGAGTCTTTGTATTTTCCATACTGAGCCCTCAGTTGTGTAATTAAATCTGTCGTGGAGTCTGCTGTCGCGTCCCTGCCAGAACTCAAACTCGTCCGGTACTAATCTAAAGCCGCCCCAGAAATCCGGCAGCGGAACATTCAAAGGATATTTCATCATTATACCGGCAACTTTACGAATTAATGTAAATCTGCTCTTTAGTGGTTTGCTCTGCTCGGAAGCCCATGCACCAAGTTTGCTTGTATATGGTCTTGTAATAAAATACTTCTCAGATTCTTCTTTAGAGATTTTTTCAACTTTTCCTTCAATTCTTATCTGTCTTTCAAATTTATCCCAAAAAAACAACATTGAAGCAAAAGGATTTTCAGATAATTCCTGCCCTTTGCGGCTGTTATAATTTGTATAAAATACAAATCCCCGTTCATCATAAGATTTCAATAATACCATTCTTGATGACGGTCTTCCAAGACTGTTTACGGTTGAAACTGCAACGGCAGTCGGGTCTGTAAATTCACCGTTTACGGCATCATTCATCCATAATTCAAACTGTTTAAAGGGATTTTTATTTATTGAATCAATGTCAAGACTGAACTTACTGTACTCGTGTCTTATTTTAGAAATATCTTCCATTATTATATAGTTATTTTTTAAAATGCTATTGACGAAGCAGTCTGATAAGTCATATTCAAAAAAAAGTCCGGTCTAAATTAATAGACCGGACTTTTAAGTCATAAACTATCAGGTAAGTTTATTTGCTGATTATGAGTTTTTCATAACCGCTTGTAAACGGACCGGAAACCATTTCTATAAAGTACATACCGCTTGATAAGTTCTCTACAGGGATTCTTGCACTATATTCACCCGGGTTAAGTGTTCCGCTGAATACTGTAGCAACGAGCTCGCTGTTGGAGTTATATATTTTTACTTCTGTAAAGATATTATTTCCGCCAACCGAGAAACTGACATCAGCACCATTTGAGCCAACAGGATTAGGAGCAATTGGATTCAATTTGTATTTTTTAGTCGAAATCTTAATCGGACGCAAATCGTCAACGCAGGTCGGACTAAGTGATACCGATGATGATTCTGAAGTATAAGCAACGCAAGGGTCGTTATTCAAAATCACATGCTCAATGACAGTAGGTTTGGTGTCAATAACAACATTGCCCTGGCTGTCTTTGTACCATGGAAGATATGAATCAAAAATTACAGTTGCTAATTGGATATCACCAAAGGAGCCTTTCAATGCAGATGGACCACTGAATGTTATAGTGATTGTTTCCATGTTGATAAGTGTGTCAGTATCAGTAACGTTAGCTTCAAGTACCCAGCCAAGTTCGGCAAGTTTGCTGCCAATAGTTACTTTAGCTTGTTTCAATTCTCTGTTGTGGTAAGCTAAGCCTAAGAATTTCTTGCTGTAGTTAACTTTAACTTCAAATACCATTGATTCGGCAAGAGGCACACCTTCTGTAGTATTAAGGAATATTGAATAACCGACTGCTTCGCCGACACCCGGATTAACTTCAACACTCTTGGCAGTACCTGTTCCGCCGCCTTTAGATACAAGGCTGTAGCTCGGCTGAACAACATGAGTACTGGTAACAGTAATAGTAGTGAAGTCAATTGGTTTAGTTGTTGAAGAAGTTTGAACTATAACTTCGAATACCTGATTACTTGTTTCAACTGTAGGAGTATAAGTAATAACAATCTCTTTTTCATCACCGGGTTGACCTGCAGGAGCAAGAGTATCGTTTTGTTTTTGGATTACAAAACTGCCTACAGGGTCAATAGTTACGCCATTGATGATAAGCTGGTTTGTACCAAGATTCTTAATTTTCGGACGCAATACTATAGGTGAATTTACGCATGTAATAGCAGTTGCAGGAGTCATAACCGAACCTTCAACTTCCGAAGTTGCAGTCCATGTTGAAACAGGTTCAACTTCTGCATCACTTACAGTTGTAATTGTAGCTTCAAACGAGCCGGCAACAGTAGGTTCAAATTCACCGTTAATTGTCAGGAAATCACCTGATTGCAATGTTACGGGAAGTGTAACAACATTACCGTCTTTATCTTTGATACCGTTTTTATCCCAGCGGAATGTTCCGTTTCCGGCGAAATCAGTGATAGTAGTAGCTGCATTTGAAGGTGTTGCTACGAAATCAGTTATTGTCAAAGGATAATCATTTATCCAAGTAAAAGTTTTAAAATCAACTGATTTGACTTTTTTAGGAGTACCGACTATACTGTGGCCGAAATCAATGTTTTCAGTTTCAGATTTAGGAAATACACCGATACCAACCAAAGTTGAAGTTGGAGTAGAAAGTGCATCACTTAAAAATCTTAAGACTAACTCATGATTTCCGTTGATTTTAGGGTCAAAAACTACAGGAATAGTCAAACTTCCATTTGGCTGAATCTTCTGGTTATTAAACAAATCATCAAGAACACCGGGTGCAGTCAATGATCTTCCATCAACAGCATATTTGAAAGCTGAGCCGTTAAAATCAGTAACGATTGCAGGAACTTTTAAAGTAACTACTGCACTTCCGTCATTGCTTAATACAATTGCACCGTTTGGTGAAGCGTAAGGAGTATAAGGATAAGTTCCGCCTTTCTGTATGTAAGAATTAGGGTCAACCAGTCTCTCACCCCAGTCATCGCCGTTCACAAGCAATCCCGGCTGAATTCCGATACCTTCAAGAACTGTGAAATTCTTTGGCAAAGTAGCATCTGCTGTAAATGTAATCACTGATTTGTAAGAACGTACAGCTTTTGGTTTAAAGCTTACAGAGAATGTACGTGATGCACCGGGTGCAATTATTATAGGATTTACATCCGATACATTTGCTAATCCCTCAACTTCAAATACTGCATCGCTTCCGCTGTGCCCGATTTCATCACCGGTAAATACTATGCCGGTAATCTTAAGAGAAGTTGTTGCAACGTATGAACCTGTATTAGGATTGGTTACTGTTAAATCGTATTTTGTAGTTCTGGTATCAACTACCTGCTCGTAGAAGTTTTTATCAATAGCTGTGATATAAGGATTGCCTACGAAAGCTACAACTTCTGCAAAATACTGTCTTACGCAGGTATCTCCGGTTGATTTGTCAATTACAATAATACCGACAGAGTCTCTGTATGTACCTTCTGCACGAGCTGTAAATTTAACGTCAAATTTACGTTCCTGACCAACTGCCATTGGTGACAGATTCACGTCTTTAATACCGTCTAAATCAAAGTTCTGATAAGTATTGATATCACCGGGTTTGTTTTCCTGATTGTCAGAATCTATGATAACATAAATTGCATACTGACTTGTAATTGCATTGTTGCCTTCATTTTTGACTGTAAACTGCATAGTTTTTTCAAGATTTGGCTGTTCAACCTTGAAAGTTCCGTAATCCTTATAGTAAGGAGTTAAAACAGGACTAATTGCATAATGCAGGATGGTAGTATCGGTTCTGTTACCTACTCTGTCCATAAATACAAGGTGTGCCTGTGCGTTCAGTGCGGAATTCTTAACTGTAAGAGTCCAGTTAGTTCTTGCATCAGTACCGGCAATAAAAGGCTCAACCTCAAACTTGTAATTGTAGCTGTCTTCGGTAGCCATATATACTAAGCCGAGATTTGAACGGTTTGGCGGATCAATACGAGGTTCGTCAATAACAACACCGGTAACATCACCGCTGCAGTCTCTTGCAAACTCTACATAAGGAGCAAGACTGTCAGGTGTTTCAAGGTCGGCAGTTGCTACTGAAGTAGGAAATCCGTAAGAATCATAGTAATCGGAACCATAAGCATAAGCTGCTAACGGGTCATTTGCTTTTAAGCGGTAAACACCGTCATAAGGTAATTTAATGAATTTTGAACGGTAATGTCTTCCGTCAGGTTCAGTTGTGACGAATCTCTGTCCCGGATTACCGGAATAAGATGACATCGGAATCCAGTTGAACTTACCGTCAACAACTTCAGCCCACATCATGTCAGCAGGAATACCGCCGTCAGAAGTTGCTTTGTAAACTATATTCAGGAAGTTGTTCTTAAATCCGTACTGTCCGCGAAGACCGGGTGTACAGAATACGATTTCGGTCTGATACTGCTGAGTCGGAGTCAATACAAGCTGGAACGGGTCATTCTCGATACCGTCATCCTGTGAACCAGGATTAAACTGTACGACGTTGATTGGCTGATTTGAAGATATTTCAACCGGTTTAGGCTCAACATCACCGGGTCCCATAACGCCGGAACGTGTTTCAATATAACCTGTACCGAAAATACCGCCGGGAGTTGCAATATGATATACCGGATTGCCATCAGAGCTTATATCAGTAAACGGCTTTTTCGCAAATAACTTAATTATACCATAATTTTTACGGGTATGCATAGGAGTAACATGATACTTCGTACCCCACATATTTTCCGGCATTTCCTGCTCAATAATAAAGTCGCAGGCAGCTATGTGCGAAGGAATGTAGGCGCAGAAGTTACCTGAAATCACACTAATCGGTTTATTAGCTTTTACAGTAGAACCGGTCAGGTCATTGAAAGGTCCGATACCCGGAATAAGCCAGACATCACCTTCATTCAAAGTACGTCGTATTGTTTGGTTAAATCTTAGATACTCGCCGTCTTCTTTAAGAGCGAAGCAGCTTTCGCAGCCGCCCATACGGAAAGTTACGCGAGTATTGTCATAAACACCGATAATACTTGTATAGCTCGGAAGCCATTGGAAAGTATTATTTGTAGGGTCGGCATAGGACGATACCTGATAATTCAAACTCAATGAGCTTGCAGGTAAAGCCAGATAGCCGTCTGAGGTTGCATAAAATCTTGTTACACCGTACACAATAATCGGGTCTTCGGAAGTGATTTTTACAGCACGTCCTTCCCAAACTGCTTCAGGTAACGGAGCAAACCTGTCAGTCTTTGTATAAGGTTGTCCTTCTGACGGGGTAAGCATAAAATCAATAACATCGTTAGGGATGGTCATTTTCTGACGGAAAATACCCAATCCTTTAATTTCGAGTGTTACAGTTGTAGCGACAGCCGATGATATATATATTCTAAGTGCATTACCATTGGAATTGGTTTCCCAGCATGGGTGAAATGCTAAATAGAACAAAGTACCGGCATTGTTTGAACCCATAAGATAAGGCAGCTGTTCTTTTAAATCCTTTCGGATAGTTGCATCATCTTCTTTAGCCTGAAGACTAAAAACAGACATTGTAAGCAGAATTGCCACAAGTGCTGTAATCTTCGTAAAGTATTTTTTCATCACAAACCTCAAATAGTTTATAAAATGTAAAACATAAAAATTCAATTAACTTTCTCAATATAAATGCAAATCTGATAATCAAATTTGCCCGTAGAAACCAATTTTCAAAAAACTTTTTTTACTTTTGTTCTCGTTTCTTATGTATGACAATTGAAAAGTCATTTTGTCACATAAAAATCGCATTTATTTTTAATTTTTTTAATATTTTTTAAATTATTCCTGTAATTTTTTTCAAAAAAGCCACTTCCTGATTAGTTAAGTGCCTGTATTCAGAGCGGTTAACGCCTTTTGTAGTTAATCCGGCAAAAATTTTCCTTTCGAGCTGTTTTACTTCATAACCGAACTGTTCAAAAATTCTTCTTATCTCGCGATTTTTTCCTTCGGTTAGAGTTACAAATAATTTTGAACCGTCTTCAGGATTTATTGTAACTTCACAATGACCTGTAGTTTCTCCGTCATCAAGTGTAATACCCTCAGAAATTGATTTGGCATGTGCTTGTTTTAGATTTTTATCAAGTTTGACTGAATAAGTGCGTTCAATCTGAAACTTCGGATGTGTTAGTCTATAAGCTAAATCTCCGTCATTTGTCAGAAGCAGAACACCAGTTGTATTTCTGTCAAGTCTGCCGACCGGAAAAATCCTGTCCTGTTTTCTTACAAGGTCAAGAACAGTCGTTCTGTTCATGTCATCGCTTGATGTAGTAATAACATTTTTGGGTTTATTCAGCAAAATATAAATATTATGCTTGATTTCTTTTATCGGGTCACCGTTAACGGTAATAAAATCTGTGTTCATAACCTTTATTCCGGGTTCTTCGACCAATTTTCCGTTCACTCTGACTGCGCCCTGAAGTATTAATTCATCAACTTTTCTTCTGGAAGCCACGCCGGCTTCAGCCAAAAACTTATTGATTCTGACCGGTTCATTTTCAGGTAAATCATCAACAGAATTAGCCTGCGGTTTTTTTACCGCTGCTTTTTTAATAACCTTACTTGTCTTCGAGTATTTCAAATTTTTCTTTATCATTAAATACACTATCTTAATTTACAAATTTCACGATTTTTTTTTAATTATAAAATTATTTTTTAGTCATAAACACTAATTTTATACAATTTTATTCATTATTTTACATATTGATAACAAGTTCCTTTAATATATAATAATTGTAACATTAAAAACTGCTTTCAAATTATATAATTGCTTGACAGATACCTGAAATTATTTCCGTTCAGTTTTGGAATTTATATAGCCGGATTTTATTTTGAATATTTTTAGAATTATATAAACATAAACTGCAATTTCATATAACATAATTCTTTCATTTCAGGAAATCTAATCAGTTCATTAATACAAACATAAGACTATAGCTTTATTTATGTAAAAAATTAGACAAAACATAGTTTTTAAAATGCAAAACCCTCGGAATTACAACAAATTCCAAGGGTTTTGCAATATTTTCCAATTTAAAGATTTTTAAGAAAATTTTCTGCTGTTTCTATAGATTGATTTAGTTCTGATTTATCCATGTTATCAATTTGTTGAATAATTAATTTCATTTTTGGATTTGCCGCAAGTTCATTTCTGTGATTCAGAATAAATCTATAATAAAGAGCATCCCATATTTCACACCAGTTTGATTTTTTGTAATCGCTTATTTTCAGGATGTGCTGTGAATCTGAAATATTAGGTTTTGAGCAGATTAATCCCCCGTCGGCGAACTGGCTCATGCCGAAAATGTTTGGAACCATCACCCAGTCGTAAGAATCAATAAACATTTCCATAAACCATTCATAAACTCTGACAGGATTAAATTCACAAAGAAGCATAAAATTGCCCAGTATCATAAGTCTTTCAGTTTTGTTACACCATCCGGTTTGAAGGACTTTACTGATGGTATTGTCAAGCGGTTCGATTCCGGTAGTGGCATCCCAAAAACTTTTGGGGATTTCCCGCTGAAAATTCCAGAAATTTGAAGTTCTTTGCTTGTTCCCTTCGCAAACATATACTGCACGGACAAATCCCCGCCAGCCTATTATCTGACGAATAAACCCTTCCAGTGAACTTAACGGGTAGTCGTAATCTGCATGAAATTCCATTGTTCTTTTGATTACATATTCGGGAGAAAGTATTCCTATGTTAATTATAGGGGTCAATACAGAATGAAAGAGATATATCTCTTTTGATAAAATTAAATCCTGATAAATTCCGAAATTTGGCAGTCTGTTTATTAAAAAATCATCCAAAAATTCTATTGCAGTCTGGAATGTTACAGGATAAGAAAAATCCTTTAAACTGCCGTAATTTTCGGGAAAATTCTTCTCAACATAATCAATTGCCTCAAAAACATGTTTGTTTTGCTCGGGAAATTTAATTTTAGGAATGTTGGTTTTCAGCTCTGTCTTCTTTTTGCTTTCACTGTCAAAAATCCATTTGCCGCCAAGGGGCTTTCCGTCCTTTACCAAAACACCCATCTCTTTTCTCTGCTTAACATAAAATTCAGCCATATTATATTTCCCGGATTCAAAATATCCGGCTATATCTTTATGTTTTATAAGAAAATTCGGAGTGTCATATAGTTTACGTGAAATTTTGAACTCTTTGCAATATTTTAAAATCATGCTCTCAAGTCTGAAATCAACAGTTTCGACGTGGTGAATTTTCTTGACTCCCTTATCTGCAAACCGGCTGAAGACATCTTTAAGAGATGTATATTCTGAAAAAGAAATGTATTCAACATCAAATCCGTATTTTGTCAGATACTCCTCGTAAAATTTCATAGCAGCCCTATGGAGTACCAGCTTCTGCTTATGAAATTTCATCTTTGTGAAATACAGATGGTCTTCAATAAGATAAATCTTTCGCTTTGTTGTAACACAAGGATTAAACTCGTAAATCTGATGTGGAAATATTAAAGAAACTTCCATAATTATTCTCAAACTTTTATTAAATTTTCAATTTATAACAATACAAAAATAGGATAAAATTTCGTATGATTTAACAAAAATCGTTACTTATAAAATTTTTTCTGTAAATTGTATCTCATATAACTTGGAATAAATACCTTTTTGATTTAATAATTCCTGGTGAGTACCTCTTTCTATAATTCTGCCATAATCAAATACAAATATTTCATCACAGTCAATAATGGTTGCAAGCCTGTGTGCTACAATAATTGCAGTCTTATCCTGCATTGAATTATTGATTGCCGACTGAACTATTTTTTCGGATTCGGCATCCAGAGCAGAAGTCGCTTCATCGAATACTAATATCATTGGGTTGCGTACCAGTGACCTCGCTATTGCAATCCTTTGTCTTTCCCCACCTGACAGAGTTACACCTCTATCACCAATGATTGTATTAAATTTCTCGGGCATATTCATTATAAAATTATAGGCATTGGCTTTGCGGGCTGCTGAAATTATATCATCATCTGTAGCTTTTTCATATCCGTAACGGATATTATTTGCCAATGTATCGTTAAAAAGTATATTTTCCTGTGATACAATTCCGAATAAACTTCTGTATGAAACAACATCAAAATTTCTGATATTCTGTCCGTCAACCAATATTTCACCATTTTTGGGGTCATAAAATCTTATAATCAGATCCAGCATCGTTGACTTTCCGCTTCCGCTTGCTCCGACAAAAGCAATTTTTTTATTTTTGCGGATAATGAAATTTGCAGATTCTAAAACATGATTATCAAGATATGCAAAACTTACATTTCTTACTTCAATGCTGTCATTCAATGTTGAAATATTTTCAGTACCTGTAACAACCGACGGCATCTCGTCCAATACTCCGAATACACGTTCGGCTGCAATAATTCCGTGCTGAAATTTTGATATGGAATTTACTGTTGTCGCTATCGGAGACATAATTGCAAATAATGTAAATAAAAACAGCATCAATTGGTCTGCCTGCATTTTTCCGTTCAGAACTTCCGAACCTCCCATAAAAAGTACAATACATAAAGCTCCAATTGCAAAAACTTCATTAAAAGCGGGTAGTAATTCTATTATTTTTTTATGCTTTACGGCAGATAAAAGATATTTTAAGGTGTCACTCATAAATCTTTTATTTGCTGTTTCTTCTGCATTATATGCCTTTACTACTCTTATACCGGAAATAGTTTCAGAAAGTGTGGATGTATATTCTGACATTGCAATCTGCATCCTTGATGCATAACGCCGGAGATAGTTCATTGCAAACCGGATAAGCAGAAGGCTGATTATACTTGTACTGAAAGCAATTATTGTAAGTTTTATTGATATGGCAATCAAAACAAATAAATAAAGTAAAATTTGAATTGTTTCTCTTAGAGTTGTTGTGAAAGAGTTAATTGTTGTCGAATTGACTGTAGAAACATCATTAGTTATAATTGATATTAAATTGCCCTGTTTACTTCTGGAAAAAAAATCAACCGACAAACTTGTTATTTTTGCAAAAATCGTATCTCTTATTGATTTTATAATTCCTTCTTCCAATTTTGAAGATACGACCGCTCCAAGATATTTGAAAATATTCTTCAGTATGAATACACTGATTATCAAAAAACTGACATTCAGAAGTGTATCAATTGTGCTGGCTGAATTAATTATTGAATATATAAATTGAAAAAAAGAATCATTCAGGTTCTTGAAAATGTCATTCGATGTTACAATTTTCTCTTTGTTGGAATTTCCATAAAAAATTAATTCCAATATCGGTTTAATCAATACAACCGTTAAAGCACTTAAAATTGAGAAAATAGTATTTAATAATATTTGTAATAGAAGTAATTTTTTAAAAGGTTTTAAAAATCCCGCAATTCTGAATAATATTTTGACGCTGCTTTTTTTCGTATTTTCTGTGTTCATGTAAAACTGTCTAAGTAAAAAAATGTATCACGAATTAAATCTTTTTTTTATTTAAAGTAAAAAATTATGCTTATTTTTATAATTATTTTTTTTGGTTAATTAATTATGGAAATAATAATTATGAAGACCTATTATCAGCGAAACAAAAAAGAGATTCTAAAAAAACTCAGGACTAAGTATCAGGAGAATGAATCGTACAGGGATATGATTAAGGAGAAATATAAATCCAAATATCATGAAGATGAAGAATACCGCAAGGCTACAGTCGAAAGGTCAAAAGTTAAATATCAGAAAACAAAGGAACTCATAGCACAACATTTGGCGAAAAAGAAAAAAAAGCCGGAAAAATAATTTGCAGTTAAAAGACTGTATTAAATTTTCCGGCTGATAATATATTAAAAACTATCAGTAATTAATAGTATTTCAATCAGTTATTTGAAATATTTTCCTCAAGTCCAACTGAGACTGTTGCATCTTCCATTTGTGACTTATTGAGAATGTTTTTCGCAATTTCCTTCTCATCAATTTGCATAGCACCCTGCTCAAAAGTAAACTTCAACTTTTTACCGTCTTCGTCCAAATCACCAAAAATTTTAGCACCGACTCCTAATTTCTCCTTCAGGATTAATTCCGCGAGTTCATCCTCGACATATCTCTGGATAGCTCTTCGGAGTGGACGGGCGCCGAATTTAATATCAAAACCCTTTTCTGCGATTAAATCCTTAGCACCCTGAGTCAGTTCAAAAGTCATCTTGGTATTTTTAATTCTCTTCATCAATTCAATCATCTGAATATCAATAATACCGTAGATATGTTCTTTCATTAACTGATGGAATATAATGAAATCGTCAATTCTGTTTATAAATTCAGGATTGAATAATCTTTTAACTGATTCTTCAATAGTTGACTTAACGTGGTCATAGTCTTCCTTGCCACGCTCGGAAGAGAATCCGATTCTTCCGCCTGCCTTTACGTCACGTGTTCCGACATTGGAAGTCATAATAATAATTGTATTCTTAAAATCAACTCTTCTGCCCAAACCGTCCGTCAGCAAGCCGTCGTCAAAAACCTGAAGAAGGATGTTGAATACATCGGGATGAGCTTTTTCAATTTCATCAAGGAGAATAATTGAATAAGGTTTTCTTCTTACTTTTTCAGTAAGCTGTCCGCCTTCCTCATAACCGACATATCCCGGAGGAGCGCCTACCAATCTAGATACGGAAAATTTTTCCATATATTCACTCATATCAATTCTAATCAACGCATCTTCAGTGTCGAACATTACTCTCGAGAGTGCTTTAGCAAGTTCTGTCTTACCGACACCGGTCGGACCTAAGAACATAAACGAGCCGATTGGTCTCGACGGGTCTTTAAGACCGGCTCTTGCTCTGCGGATTGCTTTGGCAAGTGATTCAATTGCTTCATCCTGTCCCACTACCATTTTCTTAAGGTCATCAGACAGACTCAGCAATTTGGCGTTTTCGCCCTCAGCAATTTTATTGACAGGAATGCCTGTAACCATTGCCACAACATCAGCAACATCATCCTCAGTAACAGGGAAAACCTGCTCGTTTGCTTTGCTTTCCCAAACTTGCTTTGCCAGTTCCAAATCATTCTGAAGTTTCTTTTCAAGGTCTCTCAATCTTGCTGCTTCTTCGAAATTTTGTCTTTTAACAACCAGATTCTTTTCCAAACGTACTTCAATGATACGTTCCTCAATTTCGACAATATCTTTTGGAACCACAATATTTGCCAAATGTACTCTGGCACCGGATTCGTCAAGAACATCAATTGCCTTGTCGGGAAACATCCTGTCTGTTATGTATCTTTCGGCAAATCTTACACATGCATTGATAGCATCTTCCGTATAAGCAACATTATGATGCTCTTCATATTTATCTTTGATATTGTTGAGAATCATCAAAGTTTCATCAACAGAAGGAGGATTAACTAAAACTTTCTGGAATCTCCTGTCAAGAGCGCCGTCTTTTTCGATATACTGTCTGTATTCATCGAGAGTTGTAGCTCCGATACACTGTATGTCGCCTCTGGCTAATGCAGGTTTGAACATATTTGATGCATCCAGCGAACCAGAAGCACCGCCGGCACCTACAATTGTATGAATTTCATCAATAAATAAAATAACATCTTTAGCTTTTTCAAGTTCATTGATAACAGCTTTCATACGCTCTTCAAACTGTCCGCGGTATTTTGTACCGGCAACAAGGGATGCAAGGTCAAGCGTTACAATTCTCTTGTCAAAAAGTGCCCTTGAGACCTTTTTTTGAATTATCTTTAGTGCCAGTCCTTCCACAATTGCGGTCTTGCCGACACCGGGCTCTCCAATCAGAACGGGATTGTTCTTTTTACGTCTTGAAAGTATCTGCGAAACTCTTTCAATTTCTTTAATCCTTCCGACAACCTGGTCAAGTTTCCCTTCAACAGCAAGTTTTGTAAGGTCTCTGCCGAAATTATCGAGAACAGGTGTTTTGACTTTATCCTTTTGCTGTTTTTGTTTTGTGGACTGTCCGAAACTCGATTTGGCAGTTCCTGATGATGGATTACCTGACAGAATATTATCAAGTTCGCGTTTCGAATTTTCATAAGCCACTGAGAATTGAGCAAGTATCTGTGCAGCGATATTTTCTTCATCCCTAAGAAGCGACAGCAGCAGATGCTCGGTACCTATTACTTCAGATTTAACAAATTTTGCTTCGAGATAAGTAATTTTCAGCACTTTTTCCGCCTGTTTAGTAAGCGGAATATTTCCGATGGTTAATGTTGAACTTGATGACCTGACAGTATCTTCGATACCTTTTTTCAATTTATATAAGTCTGTACCTAAATTTTTCAGTATTTTAACAGCTAAGCCTTCACCTTCTCTGATTATACCGAGCAGTAAATGCTCCGTGCCTATATAATCATGTCCCAGTCTAATGGCTTCTTCTCTGCTAAGTCTAATAACATCGTTTACTCTATTTGAGAAATTTCCTTCCATATCTTTAGCTCTAAATTATGTACTTAATTTAACATCTTGACGGAAATATCAGTATAATATTTAATATGTTGATAACTCACCCAATTGATGACTACACATAATTTGACTATCAAACCCTAACTAAAACAAAACAGCCGTAAATCACTGCTGACTTACGGCTGAATCTGAAAAATATCATCAAAGATTATTTAGAAACTCTTTCGAGCCATTTGAGCATTACAAGCATCATTGTCATCGAAATTAAACACACAACGATGAAAATTGTCCAAGTCATCCATATCGGAATACTTTCGTAAAAAATTGCACCGATAAACAGTAACTGATTACCCAGTGCAGTAGCAGCAAGCCAACCGCCCTGCATGACACCCTGATACTGCGGGGGAGCAACCCTAGATACAAACGAAATACCAAGAGGACTAATAAACAATTCTGCTACTGTAAGTATAAAGTATGTTCCTATTAAAAGGAATGGGGTAACACGCTGGGCATCAGGCAAACCGCCCATAGCCAGAACGTCGGAATGAAGCGGAACGTTTACCGAACCTATTGCCATAAATAAATAGGCAAGTGCAGCAATGAGCATTCCTATTGCAATCTTTCTTGGAGTAGAAGGCTCAATATCTCTTGACCTGAGCCATCCGAATAATCCCATAATCACAGGAGTTAGAAATACTACAAAAAATGGATTAGCTGATTGGAATAACTCAGCTGTTAATGAGAAAGAACCGATTTTTAGAAGTGTATATTCTTTTGCAAAAAATGTTAAGGTTAAACCATTTTGATGAAATGAGAACCAGAAGAATATTACAACTGAGAAAACTGCAAATAAAGCATACAGTCTTTGTTTAACTTCCTTGGCATCCATCTGTATTTCGTCGGCACTTGTCTTGGTTTTTGATACGATTTTAGGGTCGGGCATATATTTTTTATTCGAAATATATACTAATAGTGAGATAATCATCGCAAAAATCGCAACTCCGAATGCATAGTGAAAACCTGTCGAGAATGTATCTAAATATGTATTAACGAAACCTGCCATATTGTTGGTATAAATACCGGCGATGTCTGCTTTGGCAGCCATTTCAGTTAGTCTAACCGAAGCTTCGGGTGTAAGAGAGCCGTCAAGGAATGCATGGCAGGCTGCCGGAAGGTCTGAATTATACTCAAAACCGTGTTTAGTCAGCCACCAATTTCTCACACCTGATGCAGCAAGAGGTGCGAAAATTGCACCGACATTTATAAACATATAAAAGAGAGAAAATCCGGAATCACGCAGCTTATTATAAGTTGGATTGTCATACATCTGACCAACCAAAGCCTGAAGATTACCCTTGAACAATCCATTACCAAAAGCAATAACAAAAAGACCGATACAAGTCATTGTCAGATATAATGCAAAATTTGGAACAGGTGTCGGAGTTGGAATGGCTATCAGGAAATATCCGACTGCCATCGTTATCAGACCAATCAAAATTGTTCTTTTGTAATTTCTTGTTTTATCGGCTATCAAACCGCCGACTAAAGCAAGAACATATATCAATGCATAAAAAATTGCATAAATAATTCCTGCATCCTTTCCATCCAATCCAAATTTAGCTTGAAGGAATAGCACAAGTATTGCCATCATGGTATAGAAACCGAATCTTTCGCCCATGTTTGCCAGTGCTGCTGAGATTAGCCCCTCGGGGTGTTTTTTAAGCATTTACAATCCTAAAATTTATTTTGAAAAATGTACAATAATATTTTTTTTAAAATTAATGATTTTTAAACTAAAAAGTAGCATTTATTTTTATACACGAACTAAATGCTTGAATTTATTAGTATTTTACTTCTGAAGTAATCTCAAGATTTTGAATGAAAATATTGAATATTTATTTCTTGCAGCTTATATATATATTTGCCGATGTTAAAAATTGTTTTGAGGATGCTAAAATATGTTTAATATTTAACTGTTAATGAAGATGAAGGTTTCTGCAATTTTTCAAATAAATATAATTTCATGCCGGTTGTGTTGTAAGAATATGAATGTAGCTAACAGAAATTTAATAATCAAAACTTTAGTCATCATCTTTATCCTACTGTTGTTGGGAATTTATGATAATTACAGTAATGGTGAAAATTACAGATTAGAGATGCGTAAAAAATCGGATTGGAATTTCGGCGGTCTTTATGTGAAGTCCTTTAATGACAGCGTGTTCTATGCTGAAAGCCTGTCAGACTCCATTTACGGCATTAATTACCGAAAATATCTGCCTGAGGGAGAATCACTCAGAAATGGTGATTTACTGCAAATTAAATCAAACCACATCGGCGGTGATACAGTTGATGTTAAATTTATTCACATTAGCAGAAGCCGCTCGGCAAAAATCTGGTTATCTGTTATACCTGTGTTTATAGTAGCATTTTTATTTTTCAAATATTTCGGATTTGATAAAAATATTAAAAGGTTCAGAATAAAATAATGCCTGATTTAATAACACATACAGTTGCTGCCTACTTAATCAGAAAACGTTCAATCCCTCAGTCTGATTTGGTGATTTACCTTTTGGGTGCATTGTTGCCGGATATTGCAACACGCCCTTTTATGATTATGTTCCCGTCGTCAAGACATTTTTTTCATGCATTTCATACACCTGCAGCACTCGCATTAATCATACTTTTGATTTCATTATATTTTGAAGAAACAATCAGATTAAAAATCATAAAATTGCTGACTTACGGTACGTTGACACATTTGATACTTGATATGTTTCAGACTTCAGTCGGGGAGCGAGGATACGGATGGTTATTTCCGTTCAGTTATTGGAATTTTAATTTCGGATTAATTTGGCCCGAAGACTCTGTTACAGTACTTCCGCTTGTAATAGCAGTATTTTTTATTGATTTTATTCTTAGTCGCAAGATTAATAAAAACAGCAAAAGTGAATTACAAATTAAATAATTACATCTTATTTAATCGGCAATTAATTGAACAGATTATCGTTTATAAAACAGTTTAATAATAAATATTTTTTCATCGGCGAATTTTTTATTATTTGTTCATTGCATATTTGATTCAGAAAACGGAATTTTGTGGTTTTTTGTTCTGTTACGGGTGTAATTATATTATTGGCACGGTTTTTTCGCATTAAATTTTGCGGAAAGTGAGGGATTCGAACCCTCGGTACCGTTGCCGGTACACACGCTTTCCAGGCGTGCCAGTTAAACCACTCCTGCAACTTTCCGTGGAATATTCAAATATTATTGTTATATTTGAATATTCAAAAATATGAAATTTGTGTGAATAATAAAATTTATTTGATGAAACGGCTGTAAAATGGGTACTTCGAGACGAAAATTTCTTACTTTGACCGGACTATCAGCTCTAGGGATAGGAATTTTAGGGGCTGAAGCTAAAGGGAAGGACTATGTCGAAATCTCAAAATTACCGGATTACAGCAGCCGGATTCTTAATCCCCGCAGAACTCTGCCTGCCGGACTTAAGCCCGGTTCGACCGTTGCAATAACTGCTCCGGCAAGTCCTGCAAGTATGTATGAAATAAGAAACGGCAAAAAGTTTTTTCAGAATTTAGGCTGCAAAGTTATTATAGGCGAAACAATAACGGCTCAAAAAAACGAACACCGTTATCTCTCAGCACCTGATAAAGAACGTGCCGAGGAGTTTATGTCATTTATCACAAATAAGGATGTAAATGCAATTGTTTGTGCAAGAGGCGGATATGGTTCTATGCGTATTCTTCAGTATTTGGATTTTGATATTATTCAGTCAAATCCAAAAATTGTACTGGGTTTTAGCGACATAACGGCATTACTTAACGCTATTTACAGAAAAACAGGTATTATTACTTATCACGGACCTGTAGCCTCAATGGATTTTGAAAGTTTTACAGGAAACAGTCTTAAATCTGTACTATTCAATAATCAGTTGAATTTACAAAACCATGTAAGCGACAGCAGTGCAATCACAGTAAATCCCGGAATTGCGTCAGGAGAACTGGTAGGTGGAAATCTGACCATTCTGACTTCAATGCTCGGCACAGAATATGAAATTGACACATCAGGTAAAATTCTTTTTCTTGAAGATGTTTCCGAACATGCTTACCAAATAGACAGAATGATAACACAATTACTGCTTGCCGGAAAGATACAATCGGCAAGTGCTGTTATTTTCGGCAAATTTAAAAATCTGAATATCAGAAGACCATTCTTCCCCAACAGAGGTTACTCAATCCTTGAAGTTATAACACAGTTAATCAAGCCTACAATGGTTCCTTGTCTTATCGGTTTCCCATTTGGACATATTTCAAGTAAAGTTACTTTGCCTATTGGTATAAACGCTGAAACAAATACAGAAAAAAAAGTTTTGAAATTTACAGAAAATACAGTATTTTAACAAAATATTTTTACTTTTGTAACTTTATATTAATATAATTGTTTATAATGTGATGAAATGTTATTTTTAAAAGGTGTTGTATGAAACAGATATATTTACTCATTATTTTATTGTTTGCTGTAAGTTTTGAATCATATTCTCAAAAATTCAATGTATCTGAAATTGACGCTGGAAATTATCCGGTAGTCAGTGCCAATTTTTCAGCATTTAATCACATGGGTGATTACTACACAAATATCACCAAAAGTGACTTTAAAATAATAGAAAACGGTTTAGAAATTGCTCAGGAGAATATTGAGCTTTCTTGTACAAGTAATCTGCCGGTTAATGTTGTTCTTGTGCTGGACAGAAGCAGTTCGATGAATGAAGTTTATGACGGTGAAACACTTTGGCAGTGGGTTATAGAAGGTGCAACTACATTTATAAACAACTTTGAATTTAGCGATAGTGCAAAAATAGCGATTACTTCTTTTGCCGGAACTTCAAGATTAGTCTGTAATTTTTCAAGTGATAAAAAAGAGTTGATTGATTCACTTAAAAATATTCCTACTGCTTACGGCTCTACAAATTATAACGAACCTTTTTTCGATACGGTTTCAGGTGCATTTAAACTTTTGCAAACCAGACCGTCTCATCACCGCCGTTCAATAGTATTTTTGACCGACGGTATTCACGAATCCGGTACTCCATTAAGAGTTGCAGATATATTGACAGGTTTAAATGAATTAAATATAAGGTTTTTTGGAATTTCATTGATGGTTGGCAAAAGTAACGATTTGGAATACTGGTCAACAAATACAGCAGGTAAGAGCAGTTTCGTATCTTCAAAATATGCTCTTAGTTCGATTTATAAAACTTTTGCTGCTGACCTGAAAATGACGGTTCAATGTCAATTGATTTGGAAAAGTCCTGATATTTGCGATATCAGCGAGACTTACCGAAGGGTGGAAATAGTATTCCTGATACAAGATTCGAGAGTAGTACGAAATTACCGTGCTCCGGAATCTTCAATTGTTTACATCCTGACTGATGAAGATAGTTATGATTTTAGCGACCCGCCGATTGGACAGACGAGTAACAGGATTATTACAATAACTCCAAAAAATCATTCATTTGTTGTAAGTGATATCAGTATCGTTCCAAATGATTATTTTGAAATCGAGAACTGGGGAGAAGGACCCGGTAATAAACCAAGTTTTCCATTCCTGATGCCTGAAGATGTCGAAAGAAAAATAACGGTTAAATACAAACCTTCAGGTATAAGAAAATACCGCCAGGCTACCTTAATGATAAATGGTGAACCTTGTCCTTTAGAAATACCTTTAATCGGCGGATTCCAACAGATTGCAATAAACAAACCTATTGACGGACAGGTGATTTCAAGGTGTGATACTGTTGATTTGGAATGGAGCGGTATTCCGGTAACAGTACAGGTTGATTTGTTTTATTCAACAGATGGCGGCAGTTATTGGACTTTAATAAAAGATAAAGTAACAGGTAATAAGTATAAATGGTTTCCAAACTTTACATCAAATAACCTTTTGATAAAAGCAAAAGTTTCAGACCAGTTTGATTATGATTATGTCAAATCTTATGGCGGAGTCGGAAATGAATTTGTAACTTCCATAAATGTTCAAAATAATGGACTTTATCACCTTGTTTCGGGTTATTTCTCGAATTCATTGGAAATAGGCAGCCTAAAATCAGTTTCGAAGGGTAAAGAAGATTTTTATGTTGCTAAGTTTGACCTTGACGGTAACCCGGTTTGGATAAACACAGCAGGCTCAGTGTCCCACGACGACAGAGCAAATGGTGTTGCCATTGACAGAAGAGGATTTGTTTATGCAACAGGATTTACTTATCAGGGTGTAAGATTTGGAAATGTGAGTCCGTTATTGGAATTGCCGAATAGCAAATATTTTTTCATTTCAAAATACAGTCCTGCGGGTCAATATATTAATTCAAAATTTATCGGCGGTTCTAATGTATTTTTTAATTTTGAAGCAGAAGGACTTCAGATTAAAACTATTTTTAAATTAGGAGAGCAAAATAAAATTGCAGTCATTGGTAAATATAAAGGCTTTTATACTGAATATGATTTAAATGCTACTTTACCTTTATCTGATACAGATTCATTGTTTACTGCAATTTTTGATGAATATCTCAATCTTATTGAACTTTATCAGGGTGTTAGGGATGCATCCGGCTTTTCGGAATTAACACATTTAGATCCTGTTACCCTGACAAGATATGATGCCGGTAGTTTTTCCGGTACTGCAAAAATCGGCGGAAAGAATATAAGTTCTATGGGTTTGTCTGATTTTTGGATTTCTAAATATGCTAAGAATCCTGTCAGTGAGGATATTACTGAAGTTGTGGAAGTCGTTAGACCAACTGCTGTATTCTCGATGAGCGAGTATGATTTTGGTCAGGTGGTTTACGGAAATGAAATCTCAAATATTGTAAACGGTATTTTGATAAATTCTGGCAAGCTGCCTTATACAATAACTGCTTACACAATTTTAGATATTGCTGGTGTTGCAATGACTGATTTTGAAGTGAAAACAGTTATAATCGGACAAACAATCCAGCCCGGTGATTCTATTGATATTGAATTATGGTTTAAACCGGGTTATCTGGGTCCCCGGAAAGCAACACTTACCTTATCTGCTGATTGTGCCCTTGATATAAAATTAGGTCTCAAGGGTACAGGAGTTTGTGGTGGCGATGCTTTGGTGATGTACGATTTTGGTTCTGTAAATCTAAATAAACAAAAATCCGATACTCTATTTTGTGTTTTCAAAAATATAAGTGAAACGGCTACTGTTATTTCACCGCAAATTAGGGGTGTACATGCAAGTGATTTTACTAAAATTTTGCCTGATTATGTAAAAGCAAAAGAATTTAACGGTAAAATTACAGTAGAGCCAAATGAATGCATCGATATCATTGTCGTATTTGAGCCCAAAGCAATGGGTTTAAGAGAGGCAGAGATTAATTTCTTTGTTCAGGCACCATGTAAAAATTCTATAACCAAACTGATTGGCAACGGTATAACATCCGATGTCGGTATAACATCTTTTGATTGGGCTGATAGAAGAGTTAACGGAGTTTATGATGCTGAAGTAGAAATCGTAAATAACAGTAATGTAACTGAAACTGTAGATAATATACAATTCGAGTTTTCAAATCCGGATGGCATATTCTCGTATGATAATATCAGTCTTCCTTTGAGTCTTCCGGCGAATAAAACTGTGAAACTCGGGGTGAAATTTAAACCCGGACTTGAAATAAACTATGCTGAAAATATTCTTGTATTTATTCAGTCAAGGCAGGAACCTATTGTATCTAATTTGACCGGAATAGGAATTTTACCAAAACTCAATACCTCATGGACATGCGGAGAAAATGTTAATGTCGGAGAAACTGCTCAGGCAAGCGTTACTCTTTCAAATCCGAGCAGTTCATCAGTATTGAATGTAAATTCCATTATTATTCAAAATAATGATGAATTTGAATTTGCTCCAGGAACCGCTACAACTAATCTTGTGATTGATAAAAACGGCAGTATTGAATTACCGGTATTATTCACACCGATTTCAGGCGGTGATAATGCAGACAACTTCATAATTCTTGCCGATGATTACGACGGAACATTCACTGAAGATTGGAAGACTACTGTTGTTCCGATAATATGTGACGGCCTCGAAGTTGACTTTACAAATCCTGTTGATTTCGGTTCTACTATTGTTTGTCGTGAAAGTTCGCTGCCTGTTAAAATTTCAAATAAAAGCACCGATACCGATTTGAATTTAATGCTCTCGCAGATTTATTTTTCAGATGGTGATGTCAGCCAGTTCGTATTACCTGTACTGCAGGACAAAGTCCTGAAGGGTGGAGGTAGCTATGAATTCAATATTATATTTAGTCCGAAAAATAAGGGTATTTTTAATACTAATTTGTATATCCCTAATTCGATGGCTTCAGATTTTAAAATTGAACTGAAGGGGCAGGCACTTGGAATTGAACTCAAAACTGACAATGATGAAGTAACTATCGGCACCGGTTCAAAATTTACTTTCAAATTAACGGCGCAATTGCCAAAGACTGTATCAGGAATTGTTAATCAGCTTAAAATCAAACTTTCTGCAGATCCGGATGTAATCGGCTTAGTACCAAATTCATTTATAAAAGGTAATGAGTTAGGAACTGACTGGAATTGGGGGAACCTTGAATCAAAAGGATCTGGTAATTATGAAATAACCGGAACCGGAAATTTGAGTGATAATCGAACAGTAGAACTTTTCAGCTGTGAATTTATCGGATATCTGAATGATAAGCACCGTACACTTTTAATTTCTGAAATTGATTATGGCTGCAGTGTTGATTTATTCGAAATGACAATCATAAATATTGAGGAAGTCTGTTTCAATGACAGCAGAATAATTAAATTGCAGTCCACCGGTAAATTCGGAATAGCTTTGCCATCACCAAATCCTGCAAGCCAGTCATTTGATTTAAATTTCGGAATCGGTTTTGATGTTAATACCAAGCTTGAGATTGTTAACAATTTCGGTCAAACTGTCAGAGTCATTTATGACGGTATGATGAAAGCAGGCAGTTATCAGGAAACTATTTCCACAAGCGAGTTGACTTCAGGAACTTATATGATAAGAATGGTGTCCGGTCCTTACTCCGGAACTCAAAGTCTTCTTATAGTCAAGTAATTATATAATTTGATATTATTTTAAAAAACCTTTCTCCGGTATTTACAGAGAAAGGTTTTTTTATTGAATTGACACATTTATGATTAGAATATAATCTAAAATGAGTAAATTTGTAACATATTGATTCACGATAATGAAATAACATTGAGAATATTACTTATAAACTGGCAGGATATTAAAAACCCTTTAGGCGGCGGTGCAGAAGTCCACATGCACGAGATATTCAAAAGAATAGCGGCTCATGGTCATAAAGTATATCTGCTATGCAGCGAAGTTAAAGGTATGCCTGCTGAGGAAGTGATTGACGGTATAAATGTCATCAGAAAGGGTTCGCGGTCGCTGTTCAATTATTATGTACCCGGTTTATATAAAAAAATATCAAAGAAATATAAATTTGATATTGTTATAGATGATATAAATAAAATTCCGTTTTATACACCGCTTTTTATCCATGAACCACTACTGGCAATAAGTCATCATTTTTTCGGTACAAGTATCTACCGCGAAGCCAATATTGCTGCCGGTACTTATGTTTTTATGGCTGAATATCTTGTGAATATTGTTTATAAAAAAACTCCTTTCGTCGTTGTATCTGAAAGCACTTTGAATGAATTTATATCAAGAGGATTTGATAAAGTAAATTTTAATATAGTCACTAATGCTATTACTCAGGAAAATTTCCCAATGAAAGTGTCTGAAAAAAATCCGGTACCAACAATTACTTATTTCGGAAGACTCAAAAAATATAAATCAGTTGACCATCTTTTTCTGGCTTTTGCAATTATTAAAAAGGAATTTCCGCTGTCACGGCTTGAAATAATAGGCAGAGGAGACTTCCAGCCTTATCTTGAGGATTTGTCAAGAAAGTTAGGAATTAAAGATTCTGTTAAATTTCATGGATATATTCCTGAAGAAATAAAACCGAAATTGCTTTCTGCTTCGCATATTGTTGTCAATACTTCAATGAAGGAAGGCTGGGGAATAACCAATATCGAAGCAAATGCCTGCGGAACTCCTGTTGTTTCAGCAAATGTACCCGGTCTCAGGGATTCGGTAAACCCGGGCAAGTCGGGCTTACTCTATGAGTATGGAAACATCAATGACTTGGCAGGCAAAATAAGAACTATTCTCGGTGTTACTGAACTAAGACAAAAGCTGTCTGAAGGAGCCGTTGAGTGGGCAAAAACATTCAGTTGGGATAAATCCGCCGATGATATGATTAAAGCTATTGAAAAAGTAGTATATCAATTCAAAACTTGAAGCATTTTCAAATCATTTCGTGTAAAAGCAGCTTTAACGATATTCAGTTCCATAAAATTGAAAACCGTGAAAAAGCTGAATATTACAAGATTTGAATATAAATAAAATAAGAAGCCATAATCATGATTAACTATTATATTTAAAAAGAATAATCCTATAAATAACACATAAAGTACAGTAATTGCAATTTTCAATTGCATAAATCCTTAAAAAAATAAATCAACTGTTAGCTTCCCAGTCAACTTCTATTGGACTTATTATGTCACCTTCGAAAATTATACTATCCTTTAATAAGTTTTTTGGATTTGTATCAATAACAGACAAAATCTTAAGATAAGGTTTCCCATTTTTTATCAAAATAGTTTCCTTATTCGATTTTACAATCTCATCGAGATAAAATTGTGGTTTTTCATAAAATTTTGATAAAGTTACTGTATTCATAAGCCACCTAAGTTGTTTCATTAAAAACGACGATAAATAGAAATTGATATTATTTATTGTTAAAAAAAAGCCTAATAAATCAACAAGCACTTTTTATTCTGTTATCACCGCTAACTGCCGAAGTATTCATACTATTCATCCGAAATTTTATAACGGTTGCTGCACTTGTTTAACTTTTTCCGGGATAGCATTAATGATTGCTCTAAGTGCTTTATTAACTTTTTCCGTTGTATCAAATACTTCAAACAAATCCTTATCTATCTTTACAAAACGCTCATACAATTTAAATCTTTCGGCATATTTATTAGGAACAGAATCAGAAAAATCCTCTTCAGGACGTATCTCCTCATTATTTGGATATATTTTTAATCATTCCTTTGAAAATTAATCCATGAAACGGCAGAACTGAATACCAATACAATCTTCCTAATAATCCTAAAGGTCGAAAAGTAGCTGTTTGTGTAAGTATATTGTCAGAGTCAATTTTAAACTCTAACCATGCTTCGCCGGGTAATTTCATTTCAGCATACAGCAGTAATCTTTTATCATCTCTGCTTGCTATTAAAACCCGCCAGAAATCCAATGCTTCACCGGCTGAAATTACTGAATGGTTTTTTCTACCTCTCCGCATACCTACTCCGCCAAAAAGTTGGTCAATAAATCCTCGAATTTCCCATAACCAATCTCCATAATACCAACCGTTTTTACCACCAATGGACATTATCCTGTTCATTACTTTTTGACTGTCATCAACTTTTACTCTTTGAATATCTTTATAGCAACCATTAGTCGGTACTTCAATATGACTCATCAATCCATTTTTGAAAATATCACCGGATTGAGCATCCTTCCAACTTGAAAGTAATTGATTCTGTTCAATCTTGTCAAATGCTAATTTAATTGAACTTTCATAATCTAACAATGTTATTCCGAGTTTTTGTGCTAAATCATTATCGCGGCATATAACTTCAATTTTCATACTGGTAACTAAGTTCTTAGCAAGTGAAAATGAAGTTGCAGTAACAAAATAAAGCCAGTACGAAGATATTTTCGGAGTCATGACAGGTACAACAAAGATTCTTCTTTTCAACTCACGAATTTTTGCATAAGTCAACAGCATTTCTTTATAACTTAAAATATCCGGACCGCCAATGTCAAAACTATTATTGTAAGTTTCGGGTTCCCCTGCTACTAAGCTTAAGAATTCAATTACATTACGAATTCCTATAGGCTGGCATCTTGTATTAAGCCATTTTGGAGTAATCATAACAGGTAGTTTCTCAACTAAATCCCGAATAATTTCAAACGATGCAGAACCTGAGCCGACGATAATTCCTGCTCTTAAAGTTGTCAGTGCATAATTAGCACCTGATAAAATTTCCTCGACATTCTTTCTTGATGCTAAATGCTTTGATAACTGGTCTTCATTTACAATACCACTTAAATAAATTACTTGCTTTGCTTTTGTGTCACTAATTCTACTCTTAAAATTAGTGGCACAGATTTTTTCCATATCCTCGAAATCACCCGACATGGTTGACATTGAATGTATCAAATAGTAAGCTAATTCAATGTCTTCTGGAATACTACCTAAACTTTCTCTATCTAAAAAATCTGCTTCAATGACACTTAAATTTTCAGAATTATATTTATTATAAAATCTATTTTTGTCCCTTACACAACAAACAACGTGATGACCATTTTCCAATAGTACAGGCAATAATCTCTGAGCTATATATCCTGTAACGCCTGTAAGTAAAATTTTCATATATATAAATTTTATTATTTATAAGAATGTATTTCATGATTAGACAAATTTAGATAATAATTGTTTTAATCAGTTTGGTGCCGGAGCACCACGAAGCAAACCTTCGGAACTTAAATCCTCATCAAGTAGATTCCAATGAATTCCGAAACCACCACCGCAAATAACCCAATCATTCAATTCAGTTTGTGTAGCATTATAAAGTCTTGGATAAAAAATCAAAGGCACTGAAATAATCCTGCCGTCTATTAATCCAACAACTATCATATCTTTTTTGAAACTAACACTTTTTATTCTGTTATCACTGCTAACTGCCAAAGTATTCATACCATTCATCCAAAAATTTTATATTATTGTTGACGATTATCTTATTAATTTTATTTAGTTCAGCATTATTAAAACCAATGTTTTTAGCAAGTGAAACCGGATTTAACCAAAACTTTGCAGAGCTCCTATCTCTATCAATATGAATATGTGGTGGCTCATCATTCTCATGACTGTAAAAATAGAATCTGTAAGGACCTATTACAAGTAAAGTTGGCAATTTTATTTCTTCCTTAATAAGGTTTTAATTTATCTAATTTTCCCAAAAAATCCCCGCAAAACTTTTTTCTGTTTATGCGGGGATTAATTTTTATATTCAAAAAATGAACTTACATACCTGATGGTGAAGCCGGCACGTTAGGGTCGCCTGCATTTCCTACTGGAATTTTAATAAGTATATATGCTATAACAGCCAAAACTACGAGGCTGATTAAGAAAGACGGATTATCAAATACAGGGTCAGGAAATCTTTCGAATACTGCAAATCCTGCAAAAACTAAACCCATCAGTGCCTCACCGGCAATCAATCCCGAAGCAAGCAATACACCTACATTCTCGACTCTTGCCATTTGGAATGTATTGAATTTATTTCGTTCGTTAATCATTTCAACGACACCTTTTATCATACCGCCGAGAAATATTGCAAAAGTAGTTTCGAGCGGTAGGTACATACCAACACTAACAAGCATCGGACTTTTTACCTGCATAAGAATAAAGCCGAATCCCATTATCATACCGACAATAATCAGGGGCCAAGCCATTTGTCCGCCGACTATACCCTGCGAGAGTATTGCCATCAGACTTGCCTGCGGAGCCGACAGACTCTTACTGCCGAAACCGCCTTCATATCCTTCCTTCAGCCCTTTTGCTATATCACCGTCATTGAGAAACGATAATACGAAAAACATAACCAAACCGGCTAAAACAACACCTACTATATCGCCGACCTGCATTTTCCAGGGGGTACCTCCGAGAATATGTCCGGCTTTCAAATCCTGAAGCATCTCACCTGCTACTGCAGCCGAAACGCAGACTATAGCAGCAACACCAAGTACGGCTGCAACTCCGCCTTCATCACCTGTTACTCCAAGAGCAACAAGAACGAGAGCAGTAACGACAAGAGCAGTGAGTGTCAAACCTGAAATAGGATTATTACTTGAACCCATAATACCGACAAGATAACCTGAAACTGCCGCAAAAAAGAACGCAAGAATAATCATAATTGTAGATGATACTACTGCGACAAGCATTGAAGTATCGAAAATAAAATATGTAATACCGAATGTTGCAATGGCAACTATCAGAATACCAAGTATTATCCAATTAAAAGGTATATCTTTTTCAGTGCGGTCACCTGCAACAACTTCTCCTGATGCAGCTTTTTTAACATCACTTACTGAGCGTGCAATACCGGCACCTAAACTTTTTCTCATTTTGAAGAGTGTGAAAGCAGCACCTACAAGCATACCACCTATGGCAATCGGACGAACAATATAACGCCAAACTTCGAACATTTGGAATATCGGGTCGTTCACACGTGCAGTTGCAGCGTCAATTGTCATACCTTTTGCATCAGCTAATGTCTGAGCCCAGAAAGGATAATCAATAAACGGCGACATAAAATAATAGATGATAGGAGTAAGAAGTCCCCAGGCAATCAGTCCGCCGCTAAAGTTCAACGAAGCCAGTTTAGGACCGATGATATATCCAACACCCATATAAGCAGGACTTACTCCCGGCGAGCTTAATAATATACCGCCCTGACCGGAAAATACAGTACCTGTGATTGTCTGCTTGCTAAACACAATGAATTTTTCCCAAAGTGCAGGAAATATTTTAAATTCAGCAAGTAATTTAACTAAAGCGCCAAATCCCATTGCTCCGAAAAGGAATATTGAATTGCTTCCGCCGGAACGTCCTGTTTTATGAATTTCTGCGGCAGCGACTGACTCCGGAAAAGGCAGGTCCTTATCTTCAACCATTACTCTTCGCAGCAGAGCCACGAACATAATACCAAGAATACCTCCGAATACCAAAATTAAAGATGCGGCTAAATAATTCTCAGTTGTAAAGAAAGGATTCCAAATACCGGCAATAAAAAATGCAGGTAATGTGAAAATAGCTCCGGCTGCAACCGACTCGCCGATAGAGCCGACGGTACGTGCAAAATTCTCTTCAAGTATGGAACCTTTCATTACTTTCAGCAGTGCCATACCTATAACTGCAGCAGGGTAGGTTGCCGCAATTGTCATACCGGCTTTCAAACCAAGATATGCATTTGCTGCTCCAAGAACAACAGCCATTATTAAACCTAAAAGCAGAGCCTTAATTGTCATCTCTGCCATATTCGAGTCTGCAGGTACATAAGGTACAAATTTTTTATCAGACATCCTCTCTCCCTGTAAAGTTTAAAAAATAAAATTTCTGTTTTACACAATTAGAAAAAATAAAATTAACAACATTTTGGCAAATAATAAAGCAGTTTTTTGATAATTGATAAAATATTCACATTATTTTTGAATAAATGAATAAGTCAGCTTGTTAAACTTCAAAAATTTCAAATATGAATACCTTTGAATCAATCTCATTATGACATAAATATTAATAAATACGTATAATATTTATTCATAATACGTATATTCACGTAGAAATAATGAAAATTTATTCATAATACTTAAAATTTACTTAGTAAAAAAAATTACAAATAATTTCAAATAAAAAGCAGTCATATCCTTTTATACACCATCGAAATAATGCTTTTTTTTTATTACGAACAAATATGAAATTTAGAATTAATATATTATTGATTTTAGGGATGATTTTGTCTGATTTTTTATCAGCCAAAAGTTCAGAAATTGTTAATATTGTTAATATACAATCAAATAGTATTAATGTTGAGATTACCGATAAAATCAAGCAATACGGGGATATAATTGTCGTCGTCAGAGCGAAAGAACAGACAAATATTAAACCAATGAATAATAAAAAGTACACAATATCAGATAAATTTTTGAGTGATGATTCTACCGGAACGACAGGTAATGGAAATTATATTTTATATAAGACCGATGCCGATAGAAAGATTCTATATACTAATCTAAGTCCAGATAAATACTACAACCTTGACATATATCAAAAGGTAAAAAGCGATTATATCCTTCATTCCGAAGTTTCGTTTACTACCCTTGCAGAAAAGCCTGCAAGACAAACTCAGAAAATTATGTGGTCAGACCAGTCGTCAAACTCATTTCGGTTGTTTTCAAACGGCGGTTCAGGAGAAAAATCATTGATTGTAATATCAAAATCAATAAATGATTTCGTTCCGGTTAGTGGTATTGGTTATAAATCAAACCCCGAATTCGGAAAAGGTATGGAAGTTGCTGATGGTGTATTCGCAGTACTATCCTATAATGATACAAGCAAGTCAGTACTTGTGACCGGACTTGAGCCCGGTATAGAATATTTTGTCAAATCATTTGATTTTAACGGTAAGGATAAGAGTTGTAATTATCATACAGAAGTAATACCATTAAGAAATGGAGGTAAAATTTCTACCTTATTTGAAGTGCCAAAATTGACAAGTGTCAAGATAAGCGGTGAAAAAAATATTTCGGTTGAATGGATTCCTATAAAAGGAGCAAAAAGTTATGAAATTGAAGTAGCTTTTGATTCAAAATTTATTACTCCTGACGAAATGTATGGCAGTATTGATGTCGGCGTCTTAAGTTCGTACATACTTGAGGACCTTGCAAAAAATACCGAATACTTTGTAAGGGTGCGGGCTACCGGAGAATCCGGAGCATCAGATTACTCAAATGTTCTAAGTATAAAACTGTAACTTTTTTTTCTTGCATATATGATTGAAAAGAATTAATTTACATTGTTGAGTTGTACAAATTTTGATATTAATTTTTTGGAGATTAGAAAAGAAATTAGTCAATATTAAGTTGAAAGTTTAAAAAAAAAATAAATATGCAAAAAATGTTTGCATACATTATATTTAATTTGTACTTTAGTGTATTAGTCCCATAAGAAAATGAGTTTTCTTATGCAGTAAGCGTTCTATATGTTATAGAAATTTGTTATTATAATTGAAATTAGTATATATAGTATTTAATTGTTTAATTTTTAAAAAGGTATTTTTATGCAACGTTTAATCTCGTTTATGTCTGCAGCACTGCTCTTAGTACTGCTTTCGATGACTGATTTACTTGCGGCACCTCCTTCCACCCAAGCATACGGTATTGCTTTCGGCTCTACGACAGCAAATTCCGTAAAGGTAATTTTTAATAGGGGTAATGGTGACAGCCGTATTGTTGTATTCAAAGCTGGTAGTGTTGCACCGGATGATCCGACTGATGGTCAGGATTATGCAACTTATACTACAAATTTTTCTACTTCACCCGCTTCAACCGGTGCGGGCTCTATAGTAGTTTATGCAGGTACTGACAGAGCCGTTACAGTAACCGGTTTAACTCCCGGTAATCAATATACTGTAGAAGTATATGAAAGAAACGGAACTGAGTACTTAATCGGCGGCGGTGCTTTTAACCCCCGTTCGTTCTATACTCTTCCTGCCGTGCCGGCTTCTGTGGGCGCAGGCAGCCATAACGTAACTCATACGTCATTCCGTGCCAACTGGACAGACCCGGCTTCAGGTAACTGGGATAGTTTTTTGATTACGGTTGCTACAGATAATACTTATGCTACAGCTATAAGTACCTGGTATGAAAATACAGAAGTTTTAGGTAATGATTTGGTTATTGAAGATATCGGTGCAGCCCCTGCAATTGATATTCTTCCAAATACAACTTATTTCTATAGAGTAAGAACTAATCAGGACGGTAGAGTTAGCCCCTGGGTTAATGGTCCTGTGGCAGGTGTTACAACAAAGCCTGAACCTCCAACTTTAGCTGCTGCTTCGGCAACTATTTGTTTGAATGATACTTATGTAATGACACCTACAGGTCCTACTCCGGGTAATGGAACAGAAGAACATAAATTTAAAGTTTATGATGCTGCTTCAGGCGGAACTGCTGTAAATGCTTTTCCTTTATTATCCATTAATCTAACACCTGCTGCTCCCGGAGTATCAACATACTGGGTTGCTACAGTCAGTAACAAAACCGGATTAGAATCAGCTACAAGGACTCAATTCGTACTTACAGTAAATAACGGCGGTCCGGTTGCTGATGCAGGTACTGATTTCAGTAATTGCGCTTTGACAACTTATACTTATGCCCTGACCGGAAATGACCCGTCACCTGCCAATGGTGAATGGACTCAAATCAGTGGTCCCGGCACTGCTGCATTTGCAGATGCCACAATTTATAATACAAACGTTGATTTGCCAAATTACGGTACTTATGTCTTCCGTTGGACTATTACACAGGATGGCTGTGCAACAACTTGGGACGAAGTTTCCGTTTCTTTAACAGAGCCTCCTTCAACTGCCGTAATTACTCCTGCACCGGATGTATGCGGCTCGTTAACCGCTACTCTTACCGGTAATGCTCCTACTTCAGGAACAGGAATATGGACTGCTGTCGGTTTAAACGGCGGTACAGCTACATTTTCACCGAATGCAAATTCAGCGGTTGCCTCAGTCACTGTATCACAGGCTGATTCCTATACATTTACATGGACTATTACTAATGGTTCCTGTACTCCAAGTGCAGCTAACGATGTTGTCGTTTTCGATGCAACTACTACTGTAGCTGCTGCCGGAAGTGATGACGCTGTATGCGGTTCATTGGGATATATGCTTAATGGTAATGCCCCTACAGCCACAGAAACAGGAACTTGGACGCTAATCAGTGGTCCGGGTACTGCAGACTTTGCAGGCGAACAAAATATGAACAACGGTTCTGTAACGGTTTCAGTTGAGGGTACTTATGTATTCCAATGGACAATTGAATCTGAATTCGGTATTTGTCTTGATACATGGGATTCAGTTACAGTTGTTTTCAGCCCTCAAATCAGCGATGCTGTTGCAGCTATTTCAGGAACAATACTATGCGGTGACCTTTCCGTTACTATGAATGCAACTACTCCTGTAGTTGGTGTAGGCGAATGGACAGTTGTTTCAGGTCCTTCAGGCTGGACATTTGATGACCCGTCTCTTGAAAATGCCCTATTTACTGCTACTCAATATGGTTCCTATACACTTAGATGGACAGTAAGCGATCCTAACAACGTATGTCCTGATAAAACATCAGACATATCATTTGGATTCGATGCACTCCCAACTACTGCCAATGCAGGATTTGACCAGGATGTCTGCGGCTTGACTGCAACTCTTGCCGGTAATGCACCGACTGTAGGTACAGGTACATGGTCACAGGATGGCGGTTCGGGTACTTCGATGTTCACTAATGCAAATTTATATAATTCGTCCGTAACTGTTTCTCAGACCGGTTCATATTCTTTTGAATGGTTAATTGAAAGCAGCTGCGGTACATCTGCGGACTATGTCAATATTACATTCTGGAATGATTTGACTTCACCTGCACTATCTGCCGGCTCGGACTTCTCTATTTGCGGTACCGGTGTCATTGGGACACTTGCCGGAACTGATGAGATTGTTTATGGCGGTTCTGCAGATGGTCAGTGGACTAAAGTCAGCGGTTCCGGTACAGTAACTTTTGAAGGCGGAACTAATTCAGGCATGTATAATGCTCAAATCAGTTTCAATATTGCCGATACTTATGTCATGCGTTGGACTGTTACAAATGGTCCTTGCGTAGCCGTTGATGAAGTAACTGTAACTGTAAGTGATCCTCCTTCTGTTTCATTTGGAGCAATCGGACCATATTGTTCGACAGAGTCACCCGTTACACTAACTACAGGTTCACCTTCGGGTGGTACTTATAGTGGTGCCGGTGTTTCCGGTGGTTCGTTCGACCCAAGTGTTGCAACTGTAGGTACATGGACTTTATCATACACAGTAACTGACGGCGGTTGTAGTGCTACAGCTACTACTGTTGTAACTGTTACAGCTCCGACTGCTATCACATGGACTAATACTTATGGTCCTGTTTGCGAAGATGCTTCATCTTTCTCAATTAATCATGCATCACCAGTAGGCGGAACATATAGCGGTCCCGGAGTGTCAGGTAGTACATTTGATCCTGCAACTGCTGGTCCCGGTACTCATACTATAACTTATACTTATGGTACAGGGTGCGTTTCTATCGCGACAAAGACTATTGTAGTTGATGCAATACCGATAATTACCTGGACTAATTCTTATGGTCCTGTTTGTATATCAGCTTCTGCATTCTCAATAGGTGATGCTTCTACATCTGCCGGTACAGGTGCTTACAGCGGACCGGGCGTAACCGGAACAATGTTCGATCCTGCATCTGCCGGAGCCGGAACACATATAATAACTTATACCGCAACAAACGGTACTTGTTCATCATTTACTACAAAGCAAATCATTGTTAATCCTTTACCGGTTGTTACATGGGCAACAAGTTTAGGTTCACATTGTGCATCTGAAACTACTTACACATTGACAGGCGGAACACCTGGCGGCGGAACATACAGCGGCGCCGGAGTAGTTGGAACTAACTTTAATGCTTCATCAGCAGGTTCAGGTACACATACATTAACTTATTCCTATACTGATGGTAACGGATGTACCAATACTGCTACAAATACAATTATAGTTAATCCTCTTCCGACAGTAATCTGGACGGATAATTACGGTACAGTTTGTGAGGATGGCGGTGATATACTTCTTACTGATATGTCAACTTTCGGTGCTACACCTTACGGTGGTACTTATATTCCTGACGATGCCGGTGAGATTATAGGTAATACATTTAAACCTTCTGTTGCAGGTGTTGGTACACATTCGATGACATATACCTATACAGATGGTAACGGTTGTACAAATACTGCTGTTAATTCAATAGTTGTTGTTGCATCTCCTGTTGCAACATTCTCACCGGTTTCTCCGGTATGTGTTAATGCTTCAGCATTCTCACTTACAGGTTATGTAACTCCAGCAGGCGGTACATTTAGCGGAACAGGTGTATCAGGCAGCGACTTTGACCCTGCCGTTTCAGGTGCGGGCACATTCACAATTACTTATACAGTAACTGTTGGAAGCTGTTCTGATTTTGAAACACAGATTATAACTGTTAATCCATTACCAGTAATTACTTGGACTACTTCTTACGGTCCGGCTTGTCAAAATTCAGGTGATATATTATTGACTGATAATTCAACATTCGGTGCTACCCCTTATGGTGGTACTTATACCGGTGACGGTGCAGGTGAAGTTGTCGGTAATAGTTTCAAACCTTCTGTAGCAGGTCCCGGTACTCATACAGTATCATATACCTATACTGATGGTAACGGATGTTCAAATACAGCTACAAAAACTATTGTAGTTAATCCATTGCCGACTGTTACATGGACAACATCATTTAGTGCAGTTTGTACTAATTCAAGCTCATTTGCATTGACCGGCGGTTCACCCGGCGGTGGTACATACTCAGGTACAGGTGTCAGTGCAGGTAATTTCAGCCCCGCAACTGCCGGAGCCGGAACTCATACACTGACATATACTTATTCTGATGGTAACGGATGTACTAATACAGCTACTAATTCTATAGTTGTAAATGCATTAATTACTGCTGCTGCAGGTTCGGATGCAAACGCTACTCCGGCGGGTACATTCTCTTATACTTTGGGTGGTAACGTTGCTTCCCCGGGTACAGGTACATGGACTAAGATATCAGGTCCGGGTAATGCGGCATTCACGAATGCAAATGCAAATAATACAAATGTAACGGTAGATGCTTATGGTGCTTATACCTTCAGATGGACAATTGTAAACGGTGCTTGTACTCATTTCGATGAGGTTGTAATCACATTTACATCCGGTTCAACTGATGCAGTTAAACTTGATATTGATGTTCCCGGAGCTATTTATTCAGGTTCTTCATTCAGCCTGACTGTACGTAGTTTGGATGCATCAGATAATCCTGCACCTCCTGCATCTCCGGTTTCTTTCACTGTAACCGTTGAAACAGGTTCATCAACATTCTCAGGTACTGTTACAGGTACAATTACTGCTCCTGCAACTCAGACTGTATTAACTGTCACACTTAATGCTCCAGACCCAACAGTTGGTGAAGCAAATGTGAGATTGATTGCAGTAGATGATGCAAACGTTCTAGCTGACGGCTACAGTCCATACTTCAATGTACTGCCTTCAAGACAATTTGCACAAGCATTTGGTCTTTCATTATCCGGGCAAACTACAAACTCCATTGATTTGGCTTGGTCAAATAATGGTGGTGGAGACGGAGTAGTAATTGTTGGATATGAGAATATTGCAAGAGTTCCTGCTTCACTTCAATTAACAGGCGGCACTGCTTATACTGCTAGTTCTACATGGGAAAGCGGTACTCAATTGGTTGCCGGTAGAGCATACGTTGTTTATCAAGGTAACGGGTCTTCAATGACTGTCGGCGGACTTGATGGTCATACAACTTACGCATTCAAATTATTTGCATACAAAGGTACAGCACCATTGATTACATATAACGGTGTAGATACTTTGTTCTGGTCAAATAACCGTGCTACTTCGACATTGAAGGGTGCTTTCGAAGCTGAAGACCTTCCATTAGTTGGCGACAACATATTGAGTTCTTCGTACATAGCTCCTAATCCTGCACGTGATTATGTAAATATGACAATTGACCTTACTCAGGCTGCAAATGTCAAAATAGCATTCTTCACTATTGATGGTCAGCAAGTACTGCTGCCTGTCTCAGGTGCAAACTACAATGCAGGACGTCACAGTTTCAATATTCCTCTTAAAGGCATGGCTGCAGGAGTTTACTCCGTTGTCATCTCTGCCGGTAACGAAGTGATTATTGATAATGTCGTCATAATGCCGTAACCAATCTTCAGCTTTTGCTGAATTACTTAAAAAGCGGGCTCCCCCTAAAAGGGAGTCCGTTTTTATTTATATGTCAAATCCAATAATTGACAATCATAATATTCTTTAAATCAATTAATTTGAAAAGTATTATTATTGTTTTTTATAAATATGTTTAAAAAAGTTTGTTTAGCAATTTCTTCGTACCTGTTCTGCAGTAGTTTACTGCTCTCAAATGATACGGGCTCAGATAAAATTATTGAGTTTCAGGCTCAGAAATTTAAATATATTCTCGAAACAGCTTACCAGAATCATCCCGATACACTTGATTTAATCAGAATCAGCGATTCTGCTTTTACTGCACTTCTGCAGGCTATGGATAAGGAATCCTATTATTATAATAAAGCTGTTTTAAAACAGGTACAGGAATCTAATAAAGGAATATCTTACGGAGTCGGTCTTGAATTTGTGATTATAAATGATTCTGTAAATGTGATTCAGGTATTTCCCTGTACTCCTGCTGAAATGCAAGGCATAGAAATTGGTGATATAATCATCCAAATTGATGACAAAAATACCGTTGGTTTGGAAAAAAATGAAATTGATAAACTGATTCAGGGTGATTCGGCTACAACTGTTCATCTTACTGTAAAAGATGTTTACATGGGAAAAGAAAAGAATTTAGTACTTAAAAGAACAGATATTGCAAAACCCGGACTGACAACAGCTTTTTTATTCCCAAATACAAATGTCGGAATATTTATTCTCAGCCGCTTTACCGATAAATGTTACGATGAATTTCGAAGTAAAGCATTAGAATTATCAGCTAATGGTATGAAGAGAATAATTGTTGATTTAAGAGGTAACCCGGGCGGTTATATGACACGTGTTGATGAAATACTTGATTTGTTTATCAGTGGCAGCAGATTGTTAAGCAAATCAGTTTCAAATAATCCAGAGTTTGTAACAGAAATATATTCAAAGGACGGCGACATTCTTGAAAACATGCCGATAGTTGTTCTAATTGATGAAAATTCAGCTTCAGGAAGCGAACTTCTTGCAGGTGTGGTGCAGGATTACGACAGAGGTATTGTAGTCGGTAAAAGGTCTTATGGCAAAGGCACTGTTCAAAAAATATGGACTATGAACGATACGACCGGATTCAAATTGACGGTTGGAAAGTATAAGACTCCGTCCGGCAGGGATATTCAAAAATATACTTCAAATCAAAAAATTGATATTGATACCGGCTTGGATTACGGATTGAATAAGGATGAAATTCAAAAGAAAATTAATGAATTAGGCGGTATAAAAGAAATTAACATTTACAAGTCAAGCTCCGGAAGACCTATAATAGGCGGCGGCGGCGTACTTCCCGATAAAATTATTGACAAAGATACACTGACACAATTAACAAAACTGCTTATTCAGAGAGGTCTGTATTTTAAATGGGCTGTGAATTTCAAGAAAAAAGAAGGGAAAAATCTGATTGAAAAATTCGGCAAAAATTATTCCAAATTTAATATGGAATTTTTAATTACTGATGAAATGCTCAGAGAATTTGCTACTTTTGCACTTGAAAATAAAGTATGGAATATAGATATGTTCAATATTGATAAATCTTACTTTATTACATATATGAAGGCAAGCATTGCAAACGTTATGTGGGGTTACAATGCTTTTCTTGAGGTAATGTGCATTGTGGATAACCAGTTAATCGAGGCAATCAAAGAAATTCCCGCTGCGGAAAAAATGATAACTAAATAATATATATATAAATTATACACCGGAGAGAGTTAGGATGAAGAATATGAGAACTATTTTGTTGTGGGTTGGGGCTGTCATTTTGATGGTTATTGTTGTAATTTATCAGAGAGCAACAGGTCCGACCTATCCTCAGAAAGGTAATATAGAAGTTCAGGGTACTGATGTAGAATTTTCACTTTTACGTTCGCATGAAATCGGGCAGAATGCACCTGTTAAGATTGAAAACAAGGATAAGTCTCTTGTTGCTAAAATCAAGATGAAAAGATACAGAAGCCATGACGAGTGGTCAGAGTATGAAATGAAACGTGAAGGAGATTATCTGACATCGGAATTGCCCGAACTGCCGCCAGCCGGCAAAGTAATGTATCAGGTGTCTGTCGGTAAAGATTATGAAAATTTAGTTGATTTGACACCCGAACCTGTTCTACTCAGATATAAAGGTGTTGTACCCGGGTGGATTCTTTATCCTCATATACTTATGATGATATTTGCCTTTGCATTTGCTATGAGGGTTGCACTTGAAGTAATTTTCAGAGGTTCTAATGTGTTGAATTATTCATACTGGACTTTGGGATTTTTTGCTTTCGGAGGATTGGTGCTCGGTCCTTTGGTTCAATGGTATGCATTTGGTGCATTTTGGACCGGCTGGCCCTTCGGTAAAACTATTCTCTCATTTGGTGACCTCACGGATAATAAAACAGCGTTATCAATTGTTATGTGGGTTATAGCTGTATGGAGAATTCGCAAAAGACCAAATCAAACATGGTGGGCATTACTGGCTACAGTTGTAATGATTGCAGTCTATCTTATACCGCACAGTATGTTGGGCTCGGAAATAGATTTTAGAGAAATTGAAAATCAACCGGTAAATTAATTATGGATAATTTCAAATTTTACAACCCTGTCAAAATTGTGTTTGGCAGGGATACTATAAGCCGGATTGGTGAATTGATTTCGCAATTTGGTTTCAAAAAAGTACTTATTCTGTATGGCGGCGGCTCAATCAAAGGCAATGGAGTTTATAATGCCGCTGTTTCATCATTATCGGAAAGCGGAATTGATTTTGTTGAGTTTGGCGGTGTTCAGCCTAACCCAATCGTAAATCATGCAAGAGAGGCAGTTAAATTTGCCAAAAACAATGATGTTGATGCTGTACTTGCAATCGGGGGAGGCTCTGTAATTGACGAAGCTAAAGCGATTTCTGCCGGATATTACTTAAAAGATGTTTGGAATATCTTCGAAGGTACCGAAACCATTAAGAAAGCATTACCTCTTTTTACGATTCTGACACTATCGGCAACCGGCAGTGAAATGAATTCTTACGGAGTTTTGACTAATCCTGAGGAGAAGAAAAAGTGGTCATTCGGTTCGGCATTTTCGTACCCGCTTGTGTCAATCATTGACCCAGGTGTTCAGATGAAACTTCCATGGCGCCAGACTATTAACGGCGGAGTTGATTCGTTGTCGCATATATTTGAACAATACTTTGCACCCGGACACGCAGAGCCTACTCTTGCTATTGACGAAGCCTTGATGAGGACAATTATAAAAGCCGTCAATGTATTGCAGGATGATGAATTAAATTACACAGCAAGAGCTGACCTTGCATGGTCTGCATCGCTGGCACTCTGCGGTTTGACAGGTGTTGCGATGAATGGGGGTGAGTGGGCTGTACATTCAATCGAACATGCTATTAGTGCTTATTACCCTGAAGTTGCGCATGCAGAAGGTCTTGCGGTTGTTTTTCCGGCATGGATGAAATATGTCAGTCCTGATAATCCCGAAAGATTTTCAAGATGGGCAAAAAATGTCTTCGATGCTGATACTATTGATGGCGGTATTGATGCTTTGACAAATTTGTTCACAAAATGGAAAGCACCGACTACTTTAAGAGAATTAAATATTGAAAAATCTGCAATTCCGACTCTTGCCAAAAATGCTGTACTGAAAGGTACCTTGGGTAATTCGAGAAAAATTGATTATAATGATGTTGTGAAAATCCTTGAAATTGCTTATTGAAGCACGAAAAAATGTTATATAAAGTCCGTCCGGTAGTCATATCGGGCGGCTTTTTTATTTAGTGGAGTGCAGAGCATTGAATAGCTCCGGTTCGCATTTCTCATGAAAAAACAGTTCTGAATCGTTAAAATATCTTCCTAACCTTTACGAAACTAATTCTTAGCACTACGAAGCCCATCCTTAGCACTCCAAAGCTAATTCTTAGCACTCCGAAGGTAATTCTTAGCACTCCGAAGGTAATTCTTAGCACTCCGAAGGTAATTCTTAGCACTCCGAAGGTAATTCTTAGCACTCCGAAGGTAATTCTTAGCACTCCGAAGCACATTTGTACAATTACGATAAGCTTTTGTACAAGTGCGATGAGCTTTTGTACAAGTGCGATGAGCTTTTGTACAAGAACGATGACCTTTTGTACAAGTGCGATGAGCTTTTGTACAAGTACGATAAGCTTTTGTACAAGTACGATGAGCTTTTGAACAAGTACGATGAGCTTTTGTACAAGTACGATAAGCTTTTGAACAAGTACGATGAGCTTTTGAACAAGTACGATGAGCTTTTGAACAAGTACGATGAGCTTTTGTACAAGTACGATGAGCTTTTTCCAAAGTTTCCTGAGCTTTTTCCTAATAAAACTTATGTAATGAAGTAAAATATTAGTTCAAACAACTAAGAATATCTGCTAAAGAACAAGATTAGAACATTATTTTTTGCAAGAATTACTGTAACGAAACAGGAAAAATGATTGATGCCGGTTATTTCATCTTCAAAACAAAAATTCATTTTGGAAAATTGGTATATTCTAATTACATTTGAATCAATAGAATTAACTAATTTATTTGCGGAGTAGATATGAAAATCTTAACTGCCTTTACACTTAATAATAAATTGAATTCAGGTTTGTATCTTTTGCAGCTAACTGTTGATGGTTTAATGCAGCTAACTGAAAAAATTATTATAATAAAATAGGATTTAAAAAAATGAAATGTTTTATTTTTGTTATTTTGATTTTAGTTGATATTAATTTGTTTGCTCAAAACGAGTGGGAATTTACTTATGAGATGGAAGGAATACCATTAGGATTAGAAATTGTTGATTTAAATAATCTTTATGTCGTTACAACACGTCTTGGACCTACGTATTTATATAAATCGATAGATAGAGGGAAAAATTGGTATTTGATTAATGATGATTTTGGTAAGGCTCAATATTGTTATAGTATTAGTGTACCCGATTTAGAAAATATCTTTATCACTTTTGATGATGGGAACTTTTATCAATCAGTAGATGGTGGGAAGAGTTTTTTAAATATTATGTTGGATAGTGTAAATTCATTTAAGAAAGTAAAGATGTATAATGATAATATAGGTGTTCTAATGGACACCTATATTTCTCCATTGACTTATTATACAATAATAATAACCAATGACAATTGGAAATCTTTTGAAAAGTTTAATATAGATGTGACTAAAGGCAGATATTCATATAGGAATCCTGTGTTTATAAGTGATTCCATTTTATATTCTGTCGTTTATAATACTCTGAATTATAAATGGTATTTATTATTATTAAATATAAATACAAAAGAGTATCAGTTAAATTATATAGATACTGTGTATGAAGTTATCTCTGACTTATGCATTATCAATGAAAAACTTATATTCGTCTGTGGAAAAAGCAATACTATAAGTGGCGGTTCAGGTCACGATGCAATATATAAAAGTACTGATGGTGGCAGTAGTTGGAGAAGAGTATTGGACCTTTCAACAACTGCTTCTAAACATTTTTATAATAATCCATTTGGTTTGCAAAGTATTGCATTTAAGGATAGTTTAACCGGCATTGCAGTTGGTCAGTTCGGTAAAATTATTTATACTTATGATGGAGGTGAATCATGGATTTACGAGAATGATTTACATGAATATATTAATGATAATGATCCACCTACTATGATTGTTCGATATGCTGGAACAGTACCTCTTATTTCAACTTATACAGGTCATTTTTTTCGTTTATTAGAAGATAACCTGTCTCCTAAACCTGAAGATATTTATACTATTAGCGGCAGAGTTTGGGAAGGTACAAAAGGTCAGCCGGGTATTCCGGTTTCTCTTGGTTATAGAATAACTATGACTAACAGCGAGGGTTATTATAAGTTTACTCAGGTTAAGAAAGGCAGTTATACTATCAAAGCATTGAATAAATATTACGATGGTGTAAACCAGACTTATTTCTACAAACCTTTTGATTACAAGCCAATGCAGTATGATATTGAACTGACAAGCGACACGAGCGGTTTTGATTTTAATGCAGAGGATTTGCGGACATTTTATTCTGCAAGTGGATATATCAAAGATGATAAAGGTAAAGGATTAGCAAATATCACTCTAAATATTAAAGACAGCACAGCCGTTTCGGACAGCAGCGGCATTTTCCTTTTCCGCAAAATAGAATCAAAACGGCAGTATGACTTAACTCCTTTTTCCGAAGATTACACATTTTCACCTGCATTTCACACTATCAATCTCATCACAGGCGATACCACCGGACTTGTTTTTACGGCAACCCCTACCACCAGTGTTTGGGAGAATATAGAAAATTTAGATATACTAATTACACCTAATCCCGCAGATGATTTCATCACAATTCATACTTCGGAAAGTTTACAACCTTCGGAAGGATATAAAGTTCAGATATTTGATTTGCTCGGGATTGAAATCATCTCCGAATCAATTCATCCGATGACAACCAGTCATCGGATGAATATTGAGAATTTGCCCGCAGGTGTGTATTTCATCAGGATTGGAGGTAAGGTTGAGAAGTTTGTGAAGATTTAAAACAATAAAGGTGGGAAATCCCGCCTTTATTTTACATATAGAATTGCCGCATAAAATCTAAAACGCTACTTCGTTACTATCAACTTAACAACTTCCATTATTCCGGCTGATTGGATTTTGCATAAATACATTCCGGAGTTGAAATTCGATAAATCCAGAACAGCAACTGCTGTACCATTTGTTATCGGGTAAGAACCTAAACTGCTGCCTATTAAATCGCTTATTTCAATAATTATTTCTTCTCCGGTTTCCGGTAAGCTAATGTATGCAATATCATTGGCAGGATTCGGATAAATTCTGACTGTACTGCCTACAAAATTATCCTCAATTCCTGATGTGCTTTCAGAAATTGAGAATGTGTAATAACCGTCAGGTGCAGCAATGGGGCGGTAAGCGGTTTTTCCGTTATTGGTTTTGAAATCTATATAATAACTGATATTTTCTTCCATTCCGCAGCTTATAGCATCAATATCTATCATTCCCGAGAAATTAAAATCGGAATTTGAACCTTCCTCATCACTTGTAATTACAAGATTTGTTTCAAACCATCCGCCGCTTCCGCATCTGTAATATAGTTTTCCGCCGGAAAAACCTGAATGATTGCGAATCTTACCTGTTACAGGAATTAAATGTCCGTCCTCAAGTATATCGAATTTACTTAATTCACCCTTATACTGCCTGTGTAATATTGTAACCGGATTCTCTGCGGGTATCTGCATTGTAATGCAGTGTATAGCTCCGCCGAGCGGTGTAAGAATGCGGGAATCAATTGGAACTACTTTGTAACCGGGCATGTGCTGTCTGATAATATCCAACGCTGCATCATCTCCGGCTTTGTTACCATTTAGACTATTTGAATAAGTCGGAACGATGAAAGTTTTATTAACCGTAAGACCATTGATGTATCCCCTTGCATCCGTACCGAATGAATTGCAGCCTGTTCTGTTATATTTTCCGTCGTCATCAGTCGGCAGCGGCACTTCCAAAAATCTGAATTTCCTGCCGTAAGCATTGTTCGCTGCCAGAATTAATTCACGGTTGCCATTTGCGGTACCATAATCAGGAAACTGCGGAGTATTGAACTGGTCGGGATATTTTGTAATCAGAATTTCCTGGTCATTAGCCATTTTTGTATAAATATCAATATGACCTGTGCCGCCGTCACATCTGAGCGAAACCATTAACATTCTTTTGTCAAGGCTGAAAATTTTAGATATTTCGTTATTAACTTCATTGGCATTCATAGGTTTCTTTTGCGAATTTGCAGGTCCGACATTGTCACTGTTATTGAGATAAATGACATTTCCGAAAAATCCCATGCCGTGTCCGTCTGTCATAAAGTTTCCGCCTTCGATTTCAAGCGGTGATTTATAATACCTGTAGCCTTTCTGCAGGGCAAGTTTGACAGGGAAAGAATCATCAATCGGTCTGCCCGAGTAATATTCTGCATTAACAAACATCAGACTGTCTTCATCGCCGTAATATGCTCCAAATGGTCCGAAATCACGCGCCCAGAAAGCATTCTCGCCGTCTTCATCTGTCAGAAACTGATAATTTGTCAGAGGAGTTCCACGGCTGGTCATGTATTCTTTTAACGCCGTTGTATCATCGGGAGCAGCCACACGAATCCAAACCGGTACTTCCTGCTGAATTGCATCGGCAAGCTGTGACCAAAGAGGGGGGAGCGGGCTTTCGGCTTCAAGGTCTAAAACATATCCTTCAATATCCACAATTTCATAATCCCAGTTACCGCTGTTATCCTGAAACCACCTGAGACCAACACCGGGCGTATATGGCTCCACCATATTGCCGTCGGCATCGAATGCATAAGAGGGCCAGGAAATAAATACAGCCTGTGATTCTTCAAACTCTCCGGGAGTACGAAATTTAGCAGGCAGTGAATCCATATCCGTATCCTGCGACTGTAATCGCGGTTCATACATTTTATTTGAAATTATTTTGTTGTAAGCATCCTGATATAAGTGTTTTTTTTCTTCGGGAATAAATTTTGGTTTTTGAATTTTCAGGAAATCTTCAGATTTCATTTTTGATAGTTGAGCTTTGGCAGAAGCTTTAGCATCTATATTATCAGTTACAGCATGCACATTAAGTAAGTTTATTAAAATAAAAACAATAAAAATCATAACCTGTCGCATAAAAACTCCAAATTGGTAAAATAATCTATCCTATAAACGCTGCACGTCATCAAAAAGTTACAATATTTAAATAATTTCATAACTCCATATTTACATAATAGTCAGTTGATTATGTAAGGATTATAGATAGGTGTCAGTACGAACGAAGTCAAAGTGTAATCAATGCCTTAATTTCAGGGTAGTTATACAGATGATTTAGACATAACCTTGTTTTCAATCAGAATATCTTTATCCCAAATATTCTAAATCCCCCTAACCCCCTTGAAAAGGGGGAATTCAGTTTCCCCCTTTTCAAGGGGGTTAGGGGGATTTCTTGATTTATTTTGTTCAAAGTCAACAGACTCCTAACTAAAGGAGAAACTGATTCATGTAGATGTTATTATATTTCAACCATGTCATTATTTGGTTCTACCGCCTTCAAGTTTGTCATATTCAGTATCATAAGGTTCCCAGAGTTCGATTTTATTGCCTTCGATGTCTAATATATGCACAAATTTGCCGTAATCGTATGTTTCAATTTCATCCACAACGGTTACTCCTTCCTTTTTAAGTAATTCAACGAGACCCCCAAGATTTTCAACCCTGTAATTTATCATAAATTCCTTAGTTGACGGCTCGAAATATTTTGTACTTTCTTTGAATGGACTCCATTGGGTAAATCCTTGTTTAGTCGAATCCGCACCCTGATACCAGCAAAAAGTTGTTCCGTATTTGTCGGTATTTAAACCCAAATGATTCTGATACCAATCCTTCATCTTATCGGGGTCTTTACATTTAAAAAATATTCCGCCGATGCCTGTTACTTTTTTCATCACTTTTTTCTCCTCTGATTTTGCAGTTAAAACTTCATTAAAAGCCATACCCATGATAAAAGATATCAGAATGGCTGATGTTATTAAAATAGTATTTTTCATTTTATGTTCAAGTCAATGTTATAAATAATTCTTACTCTAAAATAGCTATATTTCAGACGAAAAAAAAATTTCAATTCAGATTATTTCGAGAATTTATTTCGATTTCCATTGATGATTCGTTTTAGGTAAATTGTTTACTTTTAACAATAAAAAATCAAGAAATCCCCCTAACCCCCTTAAAAAGGGGGAAACTAAATTCCCCCTTTTTAAGGGGGTTAGGGGGATTTTGAATGTTAGGGGCAAATGATACACTTACATTCTTGGCAGAATTTATAATATTGGGTAAAAATTGTTACAAAGTATTTATGTTTTAATCGTCAAACAGTTTGTTGAAAAAGTATATTATTTCAATATAATCGAAACAGATAAACAGAACTTAACGATATGAAGGATGAAAATTGAATAAACATACGGTTAGAAGCAGGATTTCAGAGAATCCATATTTTTTCGGTTTATATGCGGTATTACTCGCTGCAGGATGTATAATTTTACTCATGATAGAAAAAGGCGACGGCAATATTTTCTTCAACAATTGGCGGGGCAGCAACTGGGATTATTTCTTCAAGTTCTTTTCATCTCTTGGAGAAGGCGGATATTTCGCCGGTTTACTGCTGATTATTGGAGTTTTCAGTTTTAAGTATATTGTAACCGGAGTATCTGTTTATCTTGGCTCGGGAGCTGTAACCCAGATTCTGAAAAATATGTTCAATATGCCGCGACCGAAAGTATTCTTTGAAGGAACCGACCTTGTGACTTATGTTAAGGATTTTGATTTATATTCCTGGCAAGCATTCCCTTCGGGTCATTCAACCGGCGGTTTTGCCATCTTCCTTTTTCTTGCTTTGATAACAAAAAACAAAAAGCTGGGTTCTGTATATTTGGTATGTGCCTTTTTTGTTGGTATGTCGCGTGTCTATTTAGTTCAGCATTTTCTGATTGATGTTTACTTCGGTTCAATGATAGGCGTATTTATGACTATCGTAATTTATAATTTATTTGAAAATTCCGACAAAGTAACTAATGCAGAATGGTATAATTTCTCATTATTCAGCAAAATTAACAGCCTGTTGAAAAAGCCTGAAGTAAAGTAACTTTGACACAAAGTAAAGAGTCCATGAATTAATTTTCCACCCCCTGCACCCACCAGCGGAGGACAAATACCAAATCCATGATTTATCCACCTCTTGAGGCATGGCTGATAAGTTCTATTACTTCTCAAAAATAAAGCCGCCTCTTTATCAAATCCTATTATTTGGATGAGATTAAGAGGCGGCTCAAGTCAGATTGAAAATTCAATCAATTAAAAGTTCGAACTTATCAGCGAAAAGATTATCAGAAATACTAATAATAATCCCACAATGAGTGCAGACCAGCCAAACGCACTTATAACTTTTTTCAGTGTCCTGTCAGGAGGATTAACAAATAAAGTTTCAAGTTTGCCTTCTTCTTTCAGTCTGTTATATTCTTCGGGACGGTCGTGCATAAACTCTTCCAAATCATAACTTCCTGAGAAGATGACTGTATCCATCGGGAATTTCTCAGGGCGGAAATGTGTATTGAAAAAGTGTACTGTAAATATAAATCCTGAGGCAAGTAACGCCTCGTCGCTGTGTATAATAGTTGCTACGTTTATAAATTCACCGGATAAAATTATAGTGAATGCTTCCGGGAACCATAATGTAAGTCCGGTTAATCCGATAACGAATATACCCCAGAAAACGGCAAAGTAGTCAAATTTTTCCCAATAAGTCCATCTTCCGTAATTTGGACGCGGTCCTTTATCAGCAAACCATTTCATTGAATCTTTGAAATCCTGGTAGTCTTTTTTATTCGGAATCATCGAATCTGGTCCGAATAACATATCTTTCCATGATGAATATTCGGTACGGCGTTTTGCTATCAGGTCATAAAGATGTGCAAAAAATACTGCAAAAAGAAAGACTGCTGCTGTACGATGAATAAATCCCGCAATCTCAACTCCACCCAATAAATTTACACCAAACTTAGCCCACCAGGCAAAAGAGAATTTCAGCATCATGCCTGTAGAGGTAAGTGTCAGGAAGCTCAAAATCATGACTACGTGCAGAACTCTGCTGAGCCGGTTGAATCTTCTGACCCGTATTCCTTTATGAGCAGTAGCTGCTTTCATAACTTTTATTTCTTTTCGCATTTTTAGTGATTTTGGAAGCCATAGAAGTGTATGAATCCATGAAACTAAAAATGTACCGACCAGCAGAAGAGTCATTCCCCAGAATGTGAAGAATAATGTAGGATAAGTATCGGGGTCGTGATGAGTAGCATGTGTAAGATATTTGGTAAATCCTAAATTTGCACTTGGATGGCATTTCGAGCAGGTTTTGACAATATTAGCTCTGGATAGCGGTGATGCCGGATTTCTTATCGGCAAAATGCTATGGGCGCTGTGACAATCCTGACACTTTGCAGCTTTTTCCGAACCAAGCAGGGATGCCTTTCCATGATAAGTTTCAAAGTAGGAACTGCTGATTTTCTCGTGACATTTACCGCATGTTTCCATGATGGAGAATCTGAATTCTCCTTTGGTCGGGTCAACTACACTATGAGCAACATGGCAGTTATTGCAGGAAGGCAGCTCCTTTTTAGACTTTGACACATCAGCGGAGTGAATACTCTTTCTAAATGCTTCTTCTACACCCCAGTGGCATTTGCCGCAGGTTTGAGGAATATTATCCTTATGTGTTGAGGACATCGGATTATCGTGATTGTTCTCAAGATGGGCAGTATGACAATTTGAGCAATTTGCCGTAACAGTCAGTCCGCCGTGAGACAGCCTTTTTCCGTGAACACTTTCGGTATAATTATCAACAATATGGTCAACACCGTTATCTTTTAATCTGACTGCAGCTTTTTGCCCGTCCTGATGGCACTTAGAGCAGAGTTTTGGAATATTGACTGAAAATATTTTAGAATTCGGATTATCTTTTTTCAAAATTTCGTGAGTACCATGGCAGGTAACGCAAGCAGGTGCATCTTTGTCACCGGACATATTAATCTTACCGTGACTGCTCTGGACATATTTATCCTGAACTTTGTCGTGACAACCGCCGCAGTTGACTTTTGTCGTAATAGTTTCACATGAACGTTTCTTTGAAGGGCGTACTTCCGTATGACACTTACTGCAAGCCAAATCACCATGAACCGAACCATTCAATTTAGATACATCTATATATAATGACCTGTTGTCTGAAGTTGCTTTTAAATGTTTATTTTCATGGCAAGTCAAACATTCATTTTTTGACAGACCGGCATCATAAAAAGTTTTACGAATTTTGTGAGGCTGGTGACAGTCCACACAAGCAGGTAGTACGTGAACTTCTTTTTCCCAAAGCTCACCCTTGATAACTTTCTGGTGAACGTCTTCGATTTTTGCGTGGCATTGTGTACAGGTTTTGGTAATATTCTTTCTTGCAATGGACGACCTGCTGTCGGTATGGGGCAGTATTAAGTGCGCTGAGTGACACGAAACACAGGTAGCTGTAACTGTCAGACCTTTTTTGAACAATCCCTCTCCATGAATACTCTCTGTGTAATTTTCGAGAATATGTGATTGGGGAATATTTCTCATAAGCTGCACCGGAGTACCTTCCTGATGACATTTGCCGCAAAGGAATGGAATTTTAAGCGGAGCAACAGGTGAATTTGAGCTCTTAACAGGAACTATTTGGTGTGTCCCATGACACAAATTGCATGTCGGTGCAAGCGGGTCACCTTTCTTGTGTGCCTGCCCGTGCAGACTTATGTTGTAATCGTTTGTTTGTTTTGAATGACACTTAACGCAGGTTGCCGGCTTTAAGTTGTCTTCGTGAGGCAGATCTGCACCTTTCAAATCTGCGTGGCAATCTATACATTTTGCTCCGGCATGTACCGAACCTAACTGATGTTTGGGGTTTACATATACCGAAATTGTCTTACCGTGTTTTTTTCCTTTCAGTGCCTTATCATCATGACACATCAGACATTCATCATTTTCTTCAGGCATTTTTGTAGCTGAATAAATCATGGTAAATGTTGAATAAACCATCAAAACCACAATTACAGAGTAAATTACTCTGGTGTAGCTATATTTTTTTCGCATGAGAATATCAATCTCCAATAATAATCAAAAAAAATGTCTTCTTTCTGAATATAACTTAATAAAATTTTTACAAATAACAATGAAAATAAATACAATTATCATAATATTAAGTGCTTTTTATATATTAGGTTAGACAAATATCGCAAAAACGCAGTTCAATAGAAATTATCATATAAATTCATCACAATAACGAAAGAATTAACGTCATAAAAAGTTAATCATGTAACAAATAAAATTTGAATATTTTGTATTTTCAGGTGCTGAAATTGAAAAAAAAATTACTCAGAAAGAATATATTTCTGTTAAACTATAGATTAAGAATTTAGATTTATGAGGTAATGAAAAATTAAATCCATATTAATCTATTCCAAAAAAATATTTTTGATTCACTGTATTGATTATTATCGGTATCATTAAGTAAATTGAATTTATTATTCAAGATACACTCCGGAGCCGATAAAGTAATTCGTACCCTGTATCGGCTCAACATAACCAAGTTTTTTACTTTGAATAGTTTCTCCCGGTTTCTGCCAGTAAAACTCTACATAGCCGCCGCCTTTTGAAGCAGCTTCGGCAAGTTCTCTGACAACATATTTACCTTTTGTATCCTGATAATCATACAGGTTCTGTCCTTCTTTATCTTTTTGTGTTGCGTGTGCAATGTTTACGCAGTTAAAATCATACACATAAAAATAACCGGATTTATCCTCATAAAATCTTACGGAATCAATAGATTTCCTGATTAATAGTATTATCTCCTGCGGATTACTCAGAGGTTTAATCAATTCACTTAAAACCATTGCATGATTATGAACTGCATATTTTGCAATTTTTTTGTTCCATTCCAGAGCATTGTCATCATTGGATGCAGCATTCTCGGAGCAGGAAACACTTAATAAAATTAAAGTTATTAGAGAAATCATTATAAAATTTTCAAAAACAGGTTTCATTTCAATACACTTTATACAATTGACAAATAGCAAGACCAAAATTTATATAATCAAAGCACTAAAGTCACAATTAACAGCCTTTGGAAAAAACTTGTGAGAAAGTCATTCTTCACTTAGTTCCTAATGACAAATATGATATATTTTACTTTTTCACAAAACAGCTTACCCAAATCCTCTTCCCGTTTGAGAAGAGGATTCAGGTAAAGCAATATTAATTCAATCCGCGTTTCTTCAGCAGAGGTTCAATCTGCGGTTCACGTCCCCGGAATTTCTTGTAGAGTTCCATAGGGTCTTCTGTTCCACCGCGCTCTAATATGTTTGTCCGGAATGAATCAGCTGTTGTCTTATCAAACAAACCCTTTTCCTTAAATGCCTGAAAAGCATCACTGTCAAGCACACCCGACCAGATATAGCTGTAATAACCGGCAGAATATCCACCTGAAAATATGTGGTTGAAATAAGTGCTGCGGTATCTTGAAATTATTTCAGGAATAAGACCGATATTTTTCAGATATTCATTCTCAAAATCATTCGGATTTAGTGTCACCGGTGATATAATTGTATGATACTGCATATCAAGCATAGCTGCGGCAAGATATTCCATTGTAGCAAAACCCTGATTAAACTTACTGCTGTTACGGATTTTTTCAATCAAAGACTGTGGAATAATTTCACCTGTTTTATAATGATTAGCATAAAGTGCAAGAACCTCCGGCTCGAGTGCCCAGTTTTCCATGATTTGTGAAGGCAGTTCTACAAAATCTCTTGGTACTGCAGTTCCTGATAAACTTTTATATTCACAATTAGAAAGCAGTCCGTGCAAAGCGTGACCAAATTCATGAAAAAATGTTTCTACTTCGTCAATAGTCAGCAATGCAGGAGTATCTTTTGTAGGTTTTGAGAAATTACAGACTATAGTAACAATCGGAGTAATATTATTACTGTCAATTCTGTACTGGTCTCTGTAACTGCTCATCCATGCTCCGCCTTTTTTGCTGGCTCTGGGGTGGAAATCCATATACATAATCCCCAAATGCGAACCATCGCTCTTTTTCACTTCATAAACGACAGCATCCTTATGATACTTGGGAATGTCTTTTCTTTCGGTATAGGTTATGCCGTAAAGTCTTTTAGTAAGTTCAAAGATACCCTTTCTTACATTTTCGAGCTGAAAGTAAGGACGCAGTTCTTCTTCGTTAAGATTGTATTTTTCTTCTCTCAATTTCTCGGAATAATATCTCCAATCCCAGGGTTCGAGTTTGAAATTACCATTCTCACGGTCAATAATTTCCTGAAGTGCTTGTGCTTCGCGCTCGGCGTTCGGTTTAGTAAATGCCCATAATTCATCAAGGAAACGGCTGACATTATCCTGACTTTTTGCCATATTTTCAGATAGAATATAATCCGCATGGTTTCTGAAACCAAGTAGTTGAGCTTTATCCAATCTCAGATTTATTATTCTTAATATATTATTCTTGTTATTAAATTGATTCTCGTTGTTACCACGGTTTGCATAAGCCCAAAACATCTTTTCTCTTAATCCGCGGTTTGTTGATGAAGTCATAAACGGAATCCAGCTTGGATTTTGCAGAGTAAACACCCATTTCCCTTTATTGCCTGTTTCGGAAGCTGTTTGGGATGCTGCATCAATAACTGATTGAGGCAAACCTGCCAAATCTTCTTTTTTATCAAGGATTAACTTAAATTCGTTTGTTTCTGCCAAAATGTTTTGACCGAAATTAAGCGTCAGCATTGATAAATCTTCATTTATTGTTCTGAGCTTAAGTTTGTCTTCGTCGTTGAGGGAAGCACCGCTTCTTACAAAATTCTTGTAGGTCTCGTCAAGCAGTTTGTTTTGTTCGGTTGTCAGGTTCAGTGTTTCCTTTTGCTCATAAACTGTTTTAATTTTATCGAACAAAGCCTGATTCAGCATAATATCGTCATTATGTTTCGACATAATCGGCGAAAGTTCCTGTGCCAGAGCTTGTAGTTCTTTGCTTGTATTTGCCGACATCATATTGTAAAATACTGTCGAAACCTTGTCGAGCAAACCACCCGAATGTTCCATAGCAACTATTACATTCTCAAATGACGGCATTGACTTTTGTGAAGTAATTAAGTCAATTTCGGCATTATGTTTCTTAATTGCTTCTTCAAAAGCCGGTTTGTAATGCTCTATTTTAATTTTGTCGAATGGAGGAACGCCGAAAGGAGTGTCATAATCCTGAAAGAACGGGTTATCCTTTGAGTTTGCAATCATTGTCGCAGTCATGATTATAGCCATAAATATTATCGAATACTTTTTCATCATACCTTATAGATTATTTTTACCAAATATAATAATTAAAAATAACCAATTTTTGTTAAATATCAAAGAAATGGTAAATTTAACGAATTGTAAATCGCATACATTCATAACAAAATTCATTACAAATCATATTATTTTTTGAAAAAAAATCTTGCATATCAAATATATTTGATTAATTTTGAATCAGTAAACTTGCAAAAAAGAAATTTAATATAGATTTGACTGAAAATGATAGCCGCGAAAACAGCGGATTGTTGAATAAATAAAGGGTATTGATATGAATATTCCAATGCAGATTTCACTTGTTTCTGAAAAAACGGAACAGGCAATAAAGTTTTTCTTTTCTAAAAGTTACAGCATCATCCCAATTTCACTTTTAATCATTCTGATTATTTCAGGCTGCGCCAAAGAACCGACATCGCCAACGATTGATGAAACGGTATTAGTACCGTTGAAAGTTGGGAATACATGGGAATATCGTCATACGGAATATTATTACGAAGGAATTATAGAAAATTCACAACAATATTCATATTCAATTGTAAAGGACAGCATAATAAACGGTGAGACAATTTATATTTCGGGTTATATATCCGGGATTGATACATTGAGGGATTATTCTCATGAACTTTTTACTTTAATTCGCGATGACGGTTTATATTTTATTGATTTGATTAACGAAGGTACAACTCCTAGGATGTATATTAAATATCCAACATTTAAAGGTGATTCATTTATTTATTATCATGATACAATGAAGACTGCGGAAGTTGATGTTGAATATACTGTACCGGCTGGTAAATTCAAATGTATAAAATATGTTTATGATAATTACATTGATAATGAAATTGAAATGCGGTGGATATTTTATTATTCTCCGGGAATCGGTAATATTGCTACCGAATTTTACTATAGATATAATCACGACCATTTATGGCTTAACGAAAAAACAGTTTTAATGTCTTTCAAGTTTAAGTAATAATTACCTGATAAAATATGAAAAAAATAACGGTTCTAATTTTTGTACTTTTTCTTTTATTATTTCAGATTAGTTTTTCAGATGTAATAAATACTGATTCAACGGAAGTTAATCAAGAAGATGTTGAGAGCAAAGGAATTGATTTGATATTGATTGGAGGTTTAGGAATTGCGGATTTTAGTAAAAATTCCGGACAAGACTTTAACAGGGTAGCTGCAATTGATTTTGGTTTAGAAATTCCTTTTACAAAATCACATTTTTTTTCATTGGAATTATTAACCCATAGCTGGATTGCCAAAAGTACAAAACATATTGAATATGATTTGGATAGATATTATATAAAAGTCCAAAATGATATTTATACTCAAATCGGATTATCTGCAGTTATAAAAAGTTACTTTAGTTCAGCTAAATCGAAAATGAGGATTTCCATTCATTTTGGATGGTTAATATTAAGTCCTAGAAAAGAATATAAGGCAATTGATGCCGGATTAGACTTTAATTATAAAATAAATGAAAAATTTAGATTGCAGTTAGGAGGCAGATTTTTATTCGGTTTATTTGGTCATATAACAACCCCTGATCTATTAATGTTAAATATATGTTATAATTTTAAATGGTAATATAATGAAAAGACTGCCGATATTAACGATTGTTTTTATTTGTTTGATATATAGTTCAGTATTTTCAATAAACTCTGATATTGATTCCAATACTGTAAGTGTTGATGATATTCCATCAAAAAAGTTTGATTTAATTTTAATAGGTGGTGCCGGAATTACTACAGGTTTTCATTCTTATGATGATTTCTTTAAATCAGGTCCGATTTTAAACTTTGGTTTAGAAATTCCTTTTTCTAAGTCCCATATATTTGCTGTAGAATTTATGGCCCATTCCTGGATTGCAAGACAAACAGAAGAAAGTAAAAAAAATGATTTTATTATTATTAAAGATTATTATTATCAGGTTAATAATGATTATTGGTCGCAATCAGGACTGAGTGTGGCACTAAAATGTTACTTTCTGACTATAATAGAAAGACTTAGGTTATCAATTGAATTAGGAGTGTTACTATTAAGTCCCAATGATAATTATTTTTCCCATAATTCAGGTTTTGGTATATATTATTTATTAAACGAAAAGTACAGCATTTCTTTGAATAGAAAATTCTATTTCAAATTAGGAGGTGAATTTAAAAACCAAAGTCATGTACCTAATTCAATCATGTTTAATTTAAATTATAAATTATAAAGGTTATGAAATGAAAAATTATCTAACCCGTTCAGTAAGTTGAGACAACTGATGGTACAGGAAATAATAAATCATAAAATAAATTAGATAATACTTTGTCTTTTTGTTATAAAGTAATTATAAGGATTATTAGAATGGTTAGTTTTATTAATGATGAAGTAATAATAACCAGGGATACTTGGGATAAACTATCAAGCGACGAGTATATTAGTGAAGTTCTTAAAAATATTATTGACAGCGAAACATTAGCAGAAGCTATCAGCAGTGATAATGATTTCCTGGACGCAAGAGAATATGACAGAACCAGAAAATCAAAATAGCTACAAGGTTGAATTAAACAAACAGTCAAGGAATTATCTTGATAAAATTGATGACTATACCTATCATAAATTGATAACCGCAAAGACGTTTACAGAAAGAAATAACTCCTTTCACAAAACTTATACCATTTCAGCATTGATTTGGGAATGACTTTCCTTTTACCTTCAATATTTAAGCTGGCAAAAGAAATATATACTCCACATTCGCTTTATTCAAAATGGGGGAGGTGGAAAATAATAATATTCCGGCAAATTTCCACTGAATTATGTATAAATTGACATTTCTATCAGCTTATGTTAAATTTATTGACTATTTTGCGAAACTTAATAATATAAATTCAAAATTACGTTAATACTATATTAAATATAACATAATAAATAGAAGATTTGCAGGCATAGATAATGAATTTAAATGAGATAACAGATCCGGTTTTAGGTCATTTGGAGAAATTTAACAGCTATTTCAAAGCTTTACTTCAGACTAAGGTTTCCTTACTAAACTTGATTTTAAAATATGTAACTTCAAAAAAGGGTAAACAGTTAAGACCGGTTTTGGTTTTTCTTTCCGCACAGGCATCGGGTGCAATAAACCAGCGTACTTATGTTGGTGCCGCTCTTGTCGAATTATTACATACAGCTACTTTGATACATGATGACGTTGTGGACGAAGCATCCGAGAGAAGGGGTTTAGCATCAATTAATTCAAAATGGAATAATAAAATTGCAGTATTAATAGGTGATTTTCTACTGTCTAAAGGATTGATTTCTGCAATCGAAGCCGGCGAAACGGATTTTCTCGGTGTCACTTCAAAAGCTGTCAGGAGAATGAGTGAGGGAGAATTGCTCTCGATTGACAAATCAAGAAGTATTGCTATTGATGAGGAAACATATTATCGTATAATATCGGACAAAACTGCCTCCCTGCTTTCAACCTGCTGCGAAATAGGTGCAATGAGCACATCGGATAATCCTGATTATATCGAATCTATGCGTGAATACGGCGAAGCCATAGGAATTGCATTTCAGATAAGAGATGATATTTTTGATTACACATCAAGAAGCTCTTTAATAGGCAAACCTGTCGGAAATGATATTAAAGAAAAGAAAATCACTCTGCCATTGATATACGCTCTGAATAATTCTACCGATAAGGAAAAATCGGCTATAATTAAATTGATAAAACGCGGTAAACTTAAAAAAGCTGAAGTAAGTACTGTTATCGAGTTCGTTCAGTCTAAAAACGGAATCCAGTACGCCGAGCAAAGTGCCAGAAAATATATTGACATGGCAAAAGTAGCGCTGAATGTGTTTCCGGAAAGTCCTGCTAAAGAATCACTATTAAGATTTACTGAATTTGTGATGAAAAGAGATAATTAGTAATGAGTGAATTATCCATTTTGTTTGCCGTCGAGGCTGATAAGCTTCTTCAGGCTGGAAAGCCCGAAGAAGCGATTGAAATATGCTCTCGTGGTTTGGAAATTTATCCCGGATACGCTGCAGCAATTTCTATTCTTGCAAAAGCTTATAAGGAAATAGGTGAGCTGAATAAAACCGCTCAGTTGATTGAATCATACAAATCGGTAATTCCCGCAAGTACTTTTTTATATCTTAAAGAATCTATCAGTCTCCCGTTTGATAGAGAAATACAAGTTGATTCAGTTCAATCGGAAGAAATTGTATTGGATGATAAAATCGAAGAGATTGTTGAAGAAATCTCTGATGTCGAAATCGAAACATCACTGAAATTAGATAAGTTAAAATCTGATTTGGATATAATATTTGATACAATTTATGAAGAGTTGAATGACCCTGAATTTATTGAACAGGAAATATTGGTAAGCAGTGAACAGTCAGTTTATGAAGAACTTGTTTACCAGCAGGAAATTCGTGATTCTGAAATTGAATCTGCATTTTCCGAACATCCGGAGACAACTTTAATTCAGGAACTTTCAGACAATCTTGACAGTCATATTGATAATAATAGAAATTTTAGTGCAGATAATAAAGTAGAAAATTATCCTGACAGAGAACATCTGAAATCTTCTAATTTAGATTTAATACCCGGCTTGAGTAAATTTGCATCCGGCAGTACAAATGCCCTTTTTTATCAGCGAAAACCGATACAGCAGGGGAATGTCCAAAAAGTTATTAATAAACAGTCCGATTTTATGTCAATTATATCAAGTCTAAGCCTTGCTGAAGCCATCAAACCGGATTACGAAACTGCAACAGTGAGGAATAAATCTTCGGTTGTGATTACTGATACAATAGCCGGTATATTAATGAAACAGGGTGCATTTAAGGAAGCAAAAGACGCTTATGTGGAATTATCAAAAAGAAATCCTGATAAATTAGATTATTACAATCAAAAAGTTGCTGAAATTGAAGCAAAACTTTAATAAATTCAGATTGTTTTATTTAACAATTTTTGACAAGTATAGAAGTAAAATGGGAATTGAGGAAAATGGAAGATATTAAAGAGATTGCGAAACCGGATGCAAAAAATATAGAACCGTCAAACACGTTTTATAATGAGTTTCACGACGATTATATGAGCTATGACATGCAGAAAGAAAAAGTATTAAATGAAGCCGGTGTTAATACAGGATTAAGTGACGTTATAAATAAAATGCAACAATCCAAAAGTGAATATGATTTTTTGCAGTCAATTTCACAATATGCCGATAAACCAATATTGGATTTTCTAAACAAGAAAATAAAAGAGGAATTGCTTAAAAACAAGGATATAATTGTTCATGCGGTTCGAAATTACCCTGACGAACTTGGATATTCAATTTTTTTAACTGAATATTCGCATGAAAATGTAACCAGAATATTTGATATTTCGTATAGATTTGGACAGCATGGAATATTTAAAAAATTTCCTATTCATTTAGAGCTGCTTGATTCAAATATTTTTAGTCTTGATATGGTTTATCAATGCGAAACGGTAATATAAATGAAACAAAAAACCATGCTACATCTCACACAGGCAAAACATAACGAAAAATTATTGAATTATCTTCATGCCGAAATAGCAGATAATTTTTTTGACTGGAAAATCACAGTTTCATTTTATGCAGCACTTCATTATATCAAAGCATATTCATATAATCAGAACAAACAAATCGGTGATTCTCATTATGATATGTTAAATAATATAAATCCTTCTTTTAATTCTGCGTTACTGCCATTTCCCAAATATATATTTGATTGTTATATGAATTTATATAATTATTCTCGTTATGCAAGGTATTCAGGCATGGTTGATAATGAGAATCACAGGAAAAAACTACAGTTGGAATCTATAGTTTGTAGTGATTATTTAATCAAAACGAAGGAATATTTGGTTAGTAAGAATTTTAATTTATTAGTTGAATAATAATTATGATGGAGTAATACAAATTACTTTTATTTTCGTGTTAATGTTAGCAATTATATATACTTTATTTGGAATAAGAATGATTGTGTAATGTTCTAACTGTAACAATTATGCAACAAACTTGCTTATCATTTATGAAGCTTATTGACGGCTTATGTGACTTAATCAGCGTTTTTGAAAAAAAAATAAATCCCTGAGACCATAGACAAGAAAAGCCTTCCGGTGTGGAAGGCTTATGTTTTCTGATGTACGCCCGAGTGGATTCGAACCACTGACCCTCAGCTTAGAAGGCTGATGCTCTATCCAACTGAGCTACGAGCGCATTTAAACGGATTACAAAAATAACAATAATTTTAATACCCTGCAAATTTATTCACAAAATATTTTTGTAATTCAAAAATAAATGCTTACTTTTGTAATTATAAAATTTGGGGATCAGGCCCCATACGGCTAAGACAGCCCAACTCCGTCAGATCCGGAAGGAAGCAGCGGTCAGCATGTTCTTAGGGTGTTATGGTAAGCCTGGTCTTCTTTTTTTTTGCCCATACCAAACAATTTTCTTTTAAAATCGCTTGAAAACTATTAAATTGCTTGTTACTTTAATGCAATTTTGAAAAAACTTTTTTAAATATATAATTTAGGGGGGAAAATGATAAACTCCACACTCAAAGGAACGATTACAGCAATTGTAACCCCTTTCAAAAAAGATTTGTCAATAGATTTTGAAGCATTTGACAAGCTTTTAAATTTCCAGATAGATGCAGATATAGAAGGAATAGTCGTTTGTGGCTCAACCGGTGAATCGGCTACTATGTCAACGGCTGAAAAATTATTGCTTATTACGAGAGCTGTTGAGATTTCTGCAGGCAGAACACCAATTATAGCAGGTACCGGTTCAAATGATACAGCGGCTTCAATTGAAATGACAAAACTTGCCAAAGAAAAAGGTGTTGATGGTGTGCTGTTGGTAGCTCCGTATTATAACAAACCGACTCAGGACGGATTCTTCAGGCATTATGCAGCAATTTCGGAAGCTGTTGATATACCGCAGATTTTATACAACGTCCCGGGCAGGGCAGGGGTAAATATCACAGCCGAAACACAATTAAAAATTGCAGAAAACTGCAAAAATGTTATTGCTACAAAAGAAGCTTCAGGTGATTTGGAACAGATGGCTCAGATAATGAAATATTCTCCAAAAAGTTTTTCATTGTTCTGCGGTGACGATTCATTGGCTCTTCCTGCTGTTTCTCTTGGCGCTGCCGGTGTAATATCTGTACTGTCCAACTACGCCCCGAAAAAATTCGGTGACTGCGTCAGAGCATCATTAGAAGGCAATTTCGACTTAGCCCGAAAGCTTCATTTTGAATTATTAGATTTAATGCAATTGAATTTTATAGAGTCAAACCCAATTCCCGTAAAAGCTGCTTTGACTTTGATGGGAATGATTGAAAACAATGTAAGACTGCCATTAACACAAATTACTGAGCCAAGTCTTGTTAAACTAAGTTCGGCAATGCGTAAAGCCGGATTTATAAGTTAATTAATTTATACATCGGAATAGATATGTTTGGAATAGAACCTCTTAATCAAAGAGAAGTATATAAAATAGTCGAGAATATAACGCTTGGTGAATACAAGAGTGAAATTGACTTTTTGAAAAATCTGATTGAAGAAGTTGTTGATTATAAAGATTTTCAAATTATCGGCGGAAGAATCTGGGAACTAAATCCTCAGGATTTGTCATACACAATAAGATATCAGTATGGTAATGTACAGAAAATACCTGACGGATATACATTATTTATCAAAGACCAGCCCATTCTTGAACATCTTCACGAAAAACGTACTTCATTGAATGAAGAGAATGACCCTGTATTAAAATCAAAAGGGATATTGGTTTATTCTGTCACCGGTGCCGGAGAAATTGTTAAAGTGCCGTCAGGCAAATATTATAAATACATTCTTGGATTCAATGCCAATGAAATTCTTCAGTCTTTCTACGAAACCCTGAATATCATAAGCAGTGTTGCCACGATTACCTTACGCAGTTTCAGCACTGAAGAACAGAAAAAGATGGAACGTGATATAATCAAGGCTTCAGAAATTCAAAGAAACCTGCTGCCGGAACATTACGTTGAATTTTACGATTATAAAATCTATGGTGTTTGTATTCCGGATAGTGCTGTCGGAGGTGATTATTTCGATTATCTCTTCAACAAAGCCGATGAAGAAGAGCGAATCGGAATTGTAATCAGCGATGCAGCCAGCAAAGGTCTATCGGCTGCTATTCAGGCACTGTTTGTATCAGGTGCGATAAGGATGGCGCAGGCATTCAGTCCTAAAATATCAACTATGTTCTCAAGATTGAATACTCTCATTTATGATACTTTCCCTTATGAGAGATTTGTTACAATGTTTTACTGTGAATTGATGCCTTCTTCCAACAGATTGGTACTTTATGCCAATGCCGGTCATTGTTCTCCTATATATTACCGCGTGGAAAAGGATGAAATTTTCGAACTTGAGCCTACCGGCGGATTGCTTGGATTGGTTGAGCAACAAAAATTTAATGTTGAAAATATAGTTATGCGTCCGGGTGACATTCTTGCTCTGTTTACTGACGGAATAAATGAAGCTCAGGACGAAAACAACATCCCTTACGGCGAAACACGTCTGATTAATATGATTAAAAAATATAAAGATAAATCTGCAAAAGAAATTACCCTGCTGATTATTGAAGATGTTCAGAAATATGCAGCACTGGGTAAATATAACGACGACAGAACTTTAATCATTATTAAACGTGACCCTAAATAAAATTGGAAATTGGAGAATCAAATGTCATTTAAGAAAAGAAACGTGAATTGCGGTCAGCTTTTACCCGAGTATGTAGGCTCGGATGTTATACTTAACGGTTGGGCAAGTACTGTACGTGATTTGGGTGGACTGATTTTTGTAGATATACGCGACAGATACGGTATTACTCAGGTTATATTCGAGCCTGAAAACAATCCTGCACTTGCTGAAAAGGCAAAAGAAATAAAATCTGAATACGTTGTTTGGATACAGGGAATAGTCAGGTTAAGGTCAAATCCTAACCAAAATATGGCAACCGGATTGATTGAAGTACTGGCAACAGATTTCGGTATAATCAATCGCAGTGAATTACCGCCGTTTCCGGTTGAAGACGGAATTGAAACCAGTGAAGAAATTAAACTTAAATACAGGTATCTTGACCTTCGCAGACCGGAATTGCAGAAAAAGTTTATCATTCGCAATCAATTATATCAAATTATTCACGAATATTATAATTCAAACGGATTTCTTGAAGTAGAAACTCCGGTGCTGATGAAATCAACTCCCGAAGGTGCCCGTGACTTTTTAGTGCCGAGCAGAATTAATAAAGGCAGATTCTATGCATTGCCTCAGTCTCCGCAGATTTTTAAGCAAATACTGATGATATCGGGTTTTGACCGGTATATGCAGATTGTCAAATGTTTTAGAGATGAAGATTTAAGGTCCGACCGCCAGCCCGAATTTACGCAGGTAGATGTCGAAATGTCGTTTATTGATATGGAAGATATAATTGATGTTACTGAAGGCTTTTTTGTAAAGGTTTGGCAGGATATTCTGGGAATAGATATTCCAAATCCAATCAGACGAATAAGTTATGCTGAAGCTATGTCCAAATATGGTTCTGATAAACCTGATTTGAGATTCGGAATGGAAATTTACCATTTAAATGAAGGACTCGAACATTCTGAGTTCAAAGTATTTCAGGATGTAATAGCTTCAAACGGTCTGATAGCTTCTATAAATATTAAAGGCGGTGCATCATTATCCCGCAAACAGCTTGATGATTTTACTTTGTATGCCAAAAAATACGGTGCTAAAGGACTGGCATGGATGAAATTTGTTGATGGAGAAATTAACTCGCCTATCGCGAAATTTCTGACTGAGCAGGAAATAAATTATATCAAACGAAATAATTACGTCGCTGAGGGAGATTTAGTCCTGATATCATCTGATAAAACCGAGCGTACTCTGACAATTCTAGGTGCGTTGAGACTCGAAGCAGCACGCAGAACCGGTATAATGGAAACAGTGAAAAATAAATACGAGTTTTTGTGGGTAATTGATTTCCCGCTATTTGAATACGATGATGAGACAGGCAGATATTATGCAATGCATCATCCTTTCACATCGCCTATGGAAGCAGACTTTCATTTATTAGATACCGAACCGGGTAAAGTCAGGGCTAAGGCTTATGATATTGTTTGTAACGGTGCTGAAATCGGTGGCGGAAGTATAAGAATTCATGACAATAAAATTCAGCAGATAATGTTCGACAAACTCGGAATGAGTGAATCGGAAATTGAAGATAAATTCGGATTTTTGATTAAAGCACTAAAATTCGGCGCCCCGCCGCACGGAGGCATAGCTCTTGGATTAGACAGATTAGTTATGATACTGTCCGGAACCGATAATATCAGGGATGTCATTGCATTTCCGAAAACAACCAGCGGTCTTTCTCTGATGGATGGTTCGCCATCTGATGTAGAAATTTCACAATTACACGAACTTGGTATTGATTTACTCAAAAAAAATGATTAAATTGCATAAATAAATATTGACATAAATTTTTTAATTATTTTAGGAGTTTATATGAGTGAGCAGCTGCAAATAAAATATACTGACGACGGTTATACAATAGTAGAACTGAGCGGAAGACTTGTACCCGGCGGCGAACCGGAAATTGCCGACTTGTTGAAGCAAACTGTTCAGGAATTATGCGATGATGGAAAAAACAAAATTTTGCTTGATTTGCGTAATGTTGATTACATGGCTTCAAATGCTATCGGTGCATTAATGACTATGTATAATACTGTGATGAATGCCGGAGGAAAATTAGTTCTCTGGAGACCTAAAACTTATCTTCATGACAGCCTTAAATTGGTTAGAGTAGATAAATTACTAACTATCACCAGCAATTTTGATGAAGCACTAAACCTGCTTGGTATCCCGTATAGTGATAATTAGAAATGAATCAAAACTTTTATTGAAGCCCTGAACGGATTGTATAAATATTCGTTCAGGACTTTTATTAATTTTTTTAGATTGCATGATTTGTCAGGCAAATTCGTTATAATCCATTTATGAAAGATAATATTACTTAATGAAAAAAGGAATCAAAACAGCACTGAAATGGCTTTTGACTACAATTCTTATTGTAGTTTCCTTTTATTTTGCTCTTAAAGACATCAATATTGATGAACTTTGGGTTTCGCTGCGTACCGCAGATTATTTCTGGGTTATTCTATCAATGCCGGTTATAATTGCTTCTCATTATATCCGAGCTTTGAGATGGCGAACTATTTTGAAACCGATTATGAATCCCGGCTCAACTGTCAATCTGTTTTCTGCCGTCATGGTCGGATACTTTTTTAATTCGATATATCCCCGTTTGGGTGAATTTATTCGTCCTTATGTATATGCCAAACGTGAAAATGTATCTAAATCAAGTGTGTTTGCAACAATAGTCGTCGAAAGAGTAATTGACGTGATTACTCTTGGTTTTTTATTTGTAATTGCTTTTATTATTTCACGTGAAAAAGTTGCAAATATGCTTCCCGGAGTTGACCCTCAAAAGATTTTATTCGTTTCACTTCTTGTATTGGTTGTGATGATTTTCAGTTTTTATCCGCCTTTTATAAAATTTATTTTAAATTATCTGGTTAAACCTTTTTCAAGTAAAATTTACGAACGAATTCTTGATATTTTCGTAAAATTCAGGTTAGGATTTACTGTTATCAGACAGCCGAGTATGTATTTCAGACTTATCAGCGAGTCATTACTGATTTGGTTATGTTATGCCCTGCCGATGTATTTGATGTTTTTCTGCTTCCCATTCAGCCAGACAATAGACGTATCTCTCAGCGATGCTTTATTCCTTGTAATAGTAAGCGGAATAGGTGTTACTATAGCTCCAACACCAAGCGGAATAGGTGTGATGCAGATGTTGATTATGTATGCTATGATTGGTCTGTACAAAATACCTGAAGAAATGGCTTTTGCCTATGCAACAATCAACTGGGCAACTTCTGTGTTTATACAGTTGACAGTCGGCGGTGCTTTCGTACTTAGAGAAAGAATTACAAAAATTCCCGCTGATATGAAAGATAATTCAGGCGATAATAATCAAACCGAAATGAGTACAGCCTGATTTAATTTGTTTAAGTAAATTTTTATCCTTTTTTTTGTATTCAGCATAAAGTAACAATAGGTAAAATCGTGAAAAATATAGCTTTAATTATTATAATATCAATTTTGAGTGCATCAGGTTTGTTCGCACAAAAAGATGAAGTAAACAAAAATCTGCGTCTGGCAGCTTATGGAAAAATTGATGAAGTCAGAGCCATAATTCCGGATCTTCTGGCAAAATATCCCAATGACGCCGGAGTAAAGCTTCTTCATGGAACTATTCTCGATGATGCTTTTTTAGCACTCGAAGTTTATCAGAGCATAATCAAAAACTATCCTGAAAGTGAGTGGGCTGACCATGCTTACTGGCGAATTGTACAGTTCTATGCAGTACTCGGCGATACAGCAAAAGCACAGGCAGAACTCGCAAATTTCAGAAGCCGGTATCCTGCTTCAGCTTTTATTACACCGGCTTCGGATGTAGTAAGGACATGCGTAAATCTTGTCAGTAAAAAAATCAAAAATTCTACATCTTTGACTGCTCTGTCATTAACTAAACAGGAGAATAAAGTCAATCCTGATGTCGCAGCAAGCAGTAAGCCTAATACCAATCCAAGTACCAATTCCAATCCTGCAATTAATCCCGATAAAATTGCTGCTTCTGTTGAACTGCATGATAATAAACAAAAGAAACCTTTGGAAGCGACTACTAAACCTCAAAAAAATAAAGATGATATTGAAAAACTTTTTCCGGATAAAAGAATTGAAAAGAACAAACCTGTTGAAAATGATGAAATAACTCTAAAGTCAACAACTGCATCCGAATCGCCTAAAATTATTGAAAAAGCCAAACCGATTGAAGCTGTTGAGAAAGTTGGTCCCGCTTTTTACGGTTTGCAGGTCGGTATTTATAAAGATAAAAATACAGCAGAAGCCGAGAAAAACAAATTTTTGGTACGAAGACTTCGCACACAGATTGTCGAAAAAGAAGTAACCGGAGTAATTATGTTCGCAGTAGTTATCGGGCACTATTCATCCATGGAATCGGCTGAAGAAGGTAAAAAAATTGTAAGTATCCAATGCGGATGCGAACCGATGATTTACAAAAAATAGCTTTTTCTTTTAGATTTTAAGCATATTTCCGCAGCAGTTTTGTAAGAACTGACAGGTCTTTTGAATATTCAGCTTCAAGTTTAATTTCATTGCCGTCGGGATGCTCAAACTTCATATAGAAGGAGTGAAGAGTTTGTCTTTTCATTATCGGCAGTTCGACTTCATTTTTCCGCAGATTAAATCTTTTCTTTATTGATGAAAGGAAAAATTCACTTACACCCGAATATATTTCATCAATCAGCAGCGGGTATCCTATTGTAGCAGCGTGAACTCTTATCTGATGCTGCCTGCCGGTAACTAATTTACATTCGATGATTGATGCAAGCCGGAACTTTTCGAGCGGTCGCATTATTGTCAGTGCATATTTGCCGCGTGCAGAAGGTACCATCCCACCCTTACCGGCAGGATTAGCCATAATTGGAATATCTACTTCAATCTCTTCTTTGTTGAACACACCACGGACAACGGCATGATAAACTTTCGTAATGCTGTGGTCCATAAACTGGGTGTTCAGCATTTTATGGGCTTCGGCATCCTTTGCAAAAATTATAAGTCCGCTTGTATCCTTATCAATTCTATGAACAACAAATACTTCAGGATAAATTGATTCCAAAATTCTGATTAGACTCGGTGCGTTTCTGTCATATCTGTCAGGAAGTGTCAAAACGCCGGCAGGCTTATTCAGGGCAATAATCCTGTCATCTTCAAAAACCTTAACAATACCGTACTTTTCAAATTTACTATTCATATTTCCCGCTTGCTGAATCATAAGTATTCGACATAAGCATAGCAATAGTCATCGGTCCGACTCCTTTGGGTACGGGCGTTATAGCTGATGCTTTTGGTGCTACGGAATCAAACTCCACATCACCTGTGATTTTGTAACCTTTGGGTGAAGATGAATCGTCAACCCTGTTGATTCCCACATCTATCACAACAACACCGTCTTTAACCATATCTCCCTTGATGAAATCAGGTACACCGATAGCTGCAACAATAATGTCAGCTTGTTTTGTGTAATAAGATATATCTGAAGCCGCAGAATGACAGACAGTTACAATTGCATTGGCATTGGGAGCTTTCTGAAGCATAAGATTTGCTATTGGCTTGCCGACAATATTACTTCTGCCTATTACAACTGCATGTTTGCCCCTGAGGCTGATATTGTATCTTGTAAAAAGTTCCATTATTCCGGCTGGTGTACATGGTACAAATCCGGGTATTCCTGTCATCAGCTTACCGGCATTGATAGGATGAAATCCGTCAACATCTTTTTTATGCGATACGGCATTCAATATCTTAAATTCATTGATTTGCTTAGGAAGCGGTAACTGCACCAAAATGCCGTGAACCTTATCATCATTATTCCAACCGTCAATTATTTCGAGTACTTCTTCTTCAGTTGCTGTTTCGGGCAGTCTTTCGATTATTGAATAAAACCCGATTTCTGTGCAGGCTTTGAATTTCATATTTACATAAATTTCAGATGCTGCATTGCTGCCGACCAGCAGTAATGCAAGACCCGGCTGGATGCCTCTATCTTCAAATAGTTTTACGGCTTTTTGTTTTAATTCAAGCCTGATATTTTCGCCAATGGTTTTTCCGTCAATTATAAGTGACATTTTGTTTTCTCCGCTTTTTTCAAATCTCAATTACAAAAATAACAAAGTAATTCCAAAGAATTTAACTATAATATCAATAATTTACAATATAGGCTGAAATTAGTTGTATCAATGCCCGATTAATCTTCCTGCAGAATCTTTTACTAAGATGATTACAAAGATATATTAACCATATCCTGGTAAGGCAGGTCTGAACGTTCTATTAATTATAAAAATAAAACCCAATGACATGTCTCTCTGAGCTTGCGAAGAGTCCAGAGCTGCTAATTTATTAAATCATTGGACTCTGCAATTCAATTTGAATAACATTCACGCAATATTTTGTTTTATTCATTCATGAATAAAATATTTCTTGCTTATAATAAAATGTTTACTTAACTTGCATTTGGAATTTATGTGTTTTTAATAATTGTGAATATACAAAACCCTGAAACACAGGTATGATGTATAGATAAAGAAATATTTCATAAACTATTAAAAGGTTTAAAAATGATTTGTATCACAGAGTTATTTCAACAGTATCGCCACAGAGCAGCAGAACAGCAACGCAGCAGAGGTAAATATTTATTTGCAATTTCATTCTTGCTAATTATTTACATGCTTCCTGTCATAGCGTTTTCACAAGTGGATTTTGGTAATAAGCCTGATAAATTATCAAAGGCTGATGTTTACAAAAATCTACCTGACTTAACTAAAAATAAAGGGAACTACTCTTTTATTGAAAATAAAGGACAGTGGTCACCCGAAGTTCTTTTTATGGCTAACAGCAAGTCATTGAGGATTTGGATTACAAAGAAGGCTATGGTTTTCGAGCAATTTGAAGTGGAAGAGCTCACCACTAATGACATTCCAAATCATAAATTCAATGAAAACCGCAAAATCAATGCTCATGCAGTTGCTCTTGAATTTGTCAATCCAGATAATGTTTCAGTTCAAAAATTTTCTCAGGGGAAAACCTTATTCAATTACCTGATTGGCAGGGACAAGTCAAAGCATGCAACAGGTGTTCGGCAATTTGAGGAAGTCAGGGTTGACAATATCTATGAAGGTATTGATATGAAATATTATTTTGAAATGGGTGAACTAAGATACGATTTTATCGTAAAGCCAAATGCCAACCCAAATCAAATTGAAATGGAGATTAAAGGAAGTGAAGGAAGTCATTTATTAAATGGTGAACTTGTAATGAATACTTCTTTAAAACCTGTGATTCAAAAAGGTTTGCAGGCATATCAAAAAAATGATGGCAATCCGAACGTTAAAGATAATATTAATGCCAATTTTCATCTACAAGGGAACATACTTAAATTACTAATAGGTAATTATGATAAATCAAAGGAGTTAATTATTGACCCTTTGAGTTTATTAAATTCAAAAGTGATTACAAATCAAGGTAATGATTTTGAAGTAATTAAAGATTTAACTATTGATGATTATGGAAATATTTTATTTATAGGAGAGACTATTGCTCAAACATTTCCTGGTGCTTTAGGTTCAAACAATGGATTATATGATATAATTATCGGCAAAACTGACGAAAATCTATATACTATTAACTGGGTAACATTCTTTGGAGGTAGTAATCATGAATATCCATATGGTATTGATGTAGATAACAATTATGTTTATTTTACCGGTTATACAAGTAGTAATAATTATCCCCTGCTAAATGAATATCATAGTACTTTAGAGGGGCTTTATAGTAGTTTTTTCACGAAACTTGATATTAATGGTGAAAATATTTATTACTCAACTTATTTGGACAATAATGCACATGGATTATTTAGAATAAAAGTTGGAACAACCGGTAATGTTTACTTATCTGGTTCCCTTTATTATGATATATCGAACCCTTTTGATGAATACAAACAAATTACAGAACAAACTCATGTTAATGATCACGAACAAGGTTTCATCATAGCATTTGTTCCGGACGGTGTTGTGAATTATATACGTAAATTTTCGACCTTATTTGGTGGTGATGAACATACTCTTTTAAATGATATGGATATTGATGATGAGGAAAATATTTATATCACTGGATTTACAGAAAGTAGTGCTACAAGTTTTGCCCCAACACCAAATGCTTATGATGTAATTAATAATCAGGGAAACAAAACGGGATTTGTTGCAAAGTTACATTTTAATGAACAATCTGATAAACTTGTAATTGATTATAATACATTTTATGCAGAATCATCAGAAATAAATTGGGTTCTTGAAGGACCTGTTTCAATTATCTATAATAATGATAAGATTTATTTCGGTGGTTTTATAAATTCGGATCAATTGCCTATTGTAAATGCATTCGATTTTGAGTATAGCACTGATTTAAGTACCGAGGCTTTTTTAGCAGTCATAGAACCAAAATCACATGGTAATGATGACTTGATTTATTCAAGTTATTTTGGAGGTAATAAGAGAAGTTTTATCTGGGATCTTGCTTACGATAAAGTATGTAATAAAATAATTTTTGTTGGAGAAACCGGTTCAGAATTACAGGGTTATACAGGCGATTTAAATTTACCTTTTTCGAGTTCAGGTAAAACCATGGTGGGTGTTGTTGATATTTTTGAGACAGGTCCACAAACCCTGATAGAACTTGCTTATTTAGGTGATTATTATGCGGCTGGTTTTGCAGTTAGGCACAATCCTTTGACAAATAGAATTTACGCTGGGGGAAGAACTGGTATTGGAACTAATTCTGATATGGCTATTTATTCACTTAATAAAAATTTCTGTGAAACTATACCGACTTGTGCTTGCCCTTCAACTGCAAAGCAATGGTTAGATATTACTGCGGAGAAAGGCGCTGATGGTTGTGCCCCAAACCAATGTAGAGTTACTCACCGACTTCATATTCCTGAACAATATCAATGCTACTCATATATCAGACTAAGTAATGATGTTGATGGTGAATCAATCTGGAATGAACAACTAATTGAGTTTCAGGGTTTCAATATTACTGATTTTAATATATGTATTCCTGAAGGAAGAATTTATACAATTACATTAAAGCTTTACAGAAGCCTGAATGACAATAATCCATGCATCATTTCTAAAACAGTTTATTGTAATATTGCATCAGTAACGCTACCTTGTACAAAGGACTGTGATAGTATAGAATGGACTCCACAAGAACCACTTAGTTTTGATGTAGAAGATTGCCCAGGATGCAAAGTAATTGTAACCTATTGGACCAGAAAAGCATGTGGTTTTCAAGATATTCAGGTTACGAGTATAGAAAAAAAATCAGGATTAATCATGGACTTTTGCTGTTTGCTTACTGATGAACAACTATTTATCGAATCAATAAGAGCAATAATAAAAGAAAATAAAATGGAATTTGATCCTATAACATATCTTAATCCATGTTCCGATATTTACAGGGTTAGTCAAGCTACTTGCTGGGCAAGTTGGACAGTTTTTATTGATGGTGATGGAGTAACACTTCCACAAATCTATTTTGTTACAAAACCGTGTAATAATGAATGTTGCTCAAGAAGACTGAGAGTCTGTAGAAATCAAGATGAAACTGTTGATATATATGATTTGGGTCCTGGTGAAATTCAAAGTTCATGTGAAAACGTTACTTTGGTGCTTCCAAATCAGGTTTTGGACTGCTTTAACAGGTGTTCTTCATTAGAAAATATTGCAAATGTACCACCATTATTTCCTAAAGCTGCAGCCGATTATGATATGAATACTGCTGACAAAGTATTAAATAAATCATCAATAAACCCTGTATATGTTACTCAAAATAATAATTCTTTGAATGTAACTTTTTCAAATGCAAGCAACGTGGAAGTAAGTTTACGTATTTTCGGTATATTAGGTAACTTAATACATGAAAATAAATATTTGCTTAGTTCCGGGACTAATTCGATTGACTATGATTTAAATTCTTTATCAGTAGGATTATACTTCTATCAAATATCAATTGACGGAGTACAGATTGCGACAGATAAAATAATTTTAGTTAAATAAGTTTATTTAACCATCCGAAGGTTTCAAATCTTCGGATGGTTCTTGATTACTAATTTGAGGTAAAATATTAATGAAAATATTTTTGATATATTTAATTTTATTGCTAAATATTTCTAATTTGAATTCTAGTGACTGGAAGCACATAAAACAGTTAAACACAGGACAGGTTGAGGACATAGGCTGCTGGGACAGCTTAAATTGTTTTTGTCTAATTCAACAAACAGGTTCTGCTGAGCTTTATAAATCATCCGATGGTGGTAAAAACTGGTCTATGCAATATAAAACTGATTATGACAACCCACAAACAAAAAGATTTTTAAATGCAAGGCAATGCGTTTCTCCACATCCAGATTATTTCTATATTCCTTACGCAGAGGGAGGACTTATTAAAAGTACTGATGGTGGTGTGAATTTCAAAACAATCAATTTAAGTGATTCTTCAAGTATTTGGAATATCGTTATGAAAGATAGTTTAATTGGAATAGCAAGAACAACTAAGCCCTCCAATGTTTTTTTTCATACAACGAATGATGGTTGGGAAACAAGTAGAAAATTGGACAGTAATATATGGGCAACGGTGTTAATGAAAGAAATATTAGATAATGATTTAGTTCCAATGGAAATAGGTGGAGGAAATGAAGAAAGGACTTATTTTTGGAGCAAATTTTATGATTTTAATTTCAATACATTTGAATTTACGGAAAAATGTATATTTTATGCAGACTCCGGTGAAGCTTATCGGGACAATTATTTTGATATGTCATTAATAAATGATAGTGTATATTATATGGCAGGTTCAAGAAGTATGTCAGGCTCATCTTATAGATATGATCTAATATCTAAAACTACAGATAGTGGGAAAACTTGGGAAAAGCAGTTAGACAGTCTATACGAACCTACTTTCGGGTTACAATGTATAGCTTTTTATGATGCAATGAATGGAGTAGCAGTTGGTCAGAGAGGCAAACTTCTGCTGACAAATAACGGTGGTAAAACTTGGTACTATGATGATTTACCACAACAAATGATAGACAATGAACCATTGACAATGAAAGTAACCTGGGCAGGAAAAACACCTGTAGTAGGTACTTGGTACGGCAATATATACAGATATGAAGGTAATTATTTTAAATTCGTTCCTGTGCCTAATCCTATTACATTAATAAGCCCAAAAAATAATACGGTTAAATTAAAAAATGAAAAAGCAGAATTTATTTGGTTTTCAGCCGAGGGTTACCAAGAGTTTTACTTCCAACTTTCTGATTCACCTGATTTTGTAAGTTTAGTTCGTAATGATACACTTAATAAAGCTGATATTACCGTAAGTAATCTTCAAAGTTATACTAATTACTTCTGGCGTGTTGCATTTAAATATAATAAAAAAGTAATTTGGTCTGAAGTAAATACATTCAGAACACAATTAATAACAAGCAAAACACTTTCACCCGATTGTAACACTATAGACCAACCCGACAGTACAACATTACAGTGGTCGGAAGTTAAAGGTGCAGAGAAATACCGCATCCGTTTATCAGATAAAATAACTTTTGACACAATAATTTTTGAATTTGAAAATATAACTTCAACTGAATATAAACTTAACAAACTTGAATATCTGAAAAAATATTATTGGCAGGTTCAGCCGTACCGCAGCGATGAATCGGGTGAGTGGTCTGAAGTATGCTCATTTACTGTTGAGGATAACCCGTCAAGCGTATTAGATGATAATAGTTTTCGTATAATTTACCCCAATCCGGCAGGCAACTTCATCACTCTTTCCGAATCCGATACTAAACTCTATACTGATTACGAGATTTATGATATAAACGGCAGACTGCTGCAAAAGTCAGTATTAGACAGTTTCAGGATTGATATTTCTGCACTTGAACGCGGCTCGTATTATCTAAGATTGTTCAGTCCATCCGGTATAGCCACCGCCGGCTTTTTGAAGATGGAGTAATGTTTATAGATGTCCGATACTTTTACTTATAATGTGTCGGACATCTAAGTTTCAGATAGCTTTGAATTTTGTTCTTTGAAAAATGATTACTTGCCAATTTTGAGGTAGTTTTAAGCAAAAAAGCTGAAAATGCCTCGTTATGCGTAACCTACACCTCGTTTTGTGTAACCTACGCTTCGTTATGCTAAACCTACGCTTCGTTATGCTAAACCTACGCTTCGTTATGTGTAACCTACGCCTCGTTATGCGTAACCTACGCCTCGTTATGTGTAACCTATGCTTCGTTATGTGTAACCTATGCTTCGTTATGTGTAACCTATGCTTCGTTATGTGTAACCTATGTAGTTGATTTTTGCAAAACGAATGCATTTATTGATGTACTTTTTTAGAACTATTTACTTTTTAACAAATTTTTATAATATTTTAATGGAGTTTTTATGCCAGTAGTAGTAAATAATAATTTTGCTCAGGATACTTATGGAATGCGGACTGAAAGACTGATTGCAATTCAGGGTAACTTCACTATGATTCAGCCTGCTTTACAATCTCCGGCTCATATTGCAACATGGGCTGAGGATTGTTTTGATGTTTATTCAAATTTACTTGCTCTTTCAGGACTTGAAATGAATGAAAGTGAGGGTGCAACTGCTATTGTCGCCGAGAAAGTTGATGCATTGGAGGAGGCATACCAAAATGTCAAGTTTATCGGTACTTCAATTTATACAGATATGCCTAATATTTTAAAAGAATACGAGTTTGAAACTGCTTTTCCACAAAGCCGAGATGATATGTTTCGGCGTGTTGATACAGTTATCCTTGCTTTTAATGAGCATACTACAGAAGGAGTGACTCCATTAATTCCACAAACTTTAATTACCGGTCTGACAGTTGCAAGGGAGGAATTGAAAACTGCAATTGATACACAGGACAAAGAAAGATTTGATGCCCGTCATGCCGTGACAGTTGCTTCAGAAAGATTTGTTGAAGATACAAAAAAATTGAAACAATTAAAATCCTGGACTTTTGTAATGCTTGGCAAACAGGATGACCGCGTAAATCTGATTGGTATGGTAAATCCCGATACAGGCGGAAATAGTGGTCCGGTTCCGGCAGCACCGACAAATCTTACAGTTGATATCTCCACGATGGTCTTTTCGTGGGACCCGGTGGAGGGGAATATAACCTCATATCAGCTCATGGCATCAGTCGCGGGAGTGGAGTGGATTGAAATTTATTCGGGTTCGGATAATTTTGTACATTTTATTCCGACTTCGGAAAATTATCACCAGTACAAAATCCGGGGTCGCAACGAAAATGGCTTCGGAAATTACAGTTTATTGCTTTTGTATAACCATGTTGCATTGGCAGCCCCTGGGTATGTATCCCTGACTGTAACCAATGCCTCTACAGGTGAGGTCGCGCTCAACTGGGAAAATATTGTAGCCGCCGATTTTTTCCGCGTTTATGTGTGCTCAGTAGCTACAGGTGCTCCAGCTGTACCTGAAGATTATTCTTTAGCAGGTGAATTTACTGTCGCGTCCTTCTCTGCAACATTCGGAACGGGAATGAGAAAATATTTTTATGTAAAATCTGGTACCTCAGGCGGCTTACTGAGTAGTGCGTCAGATGCAGTTTATGCGGATTTGTAAGGAAAATCATTAAAAACAAAATCCCCCTGCTTCGCTTTCCCCCTTTGCCAAAGGGGGATGTCACGGAGTGACAGGGGGATTTGACTTAACCACCGCCAGCCACTCCATGAAAGAAAAGGAGGGGAAATATAAAGACAAAGATGTCCGACACTTCAAAAATGTCGGACATTTGAATTAATGAAATCTTGGACTCTTCTCTCCGCTCTGAGTAACAAATTCTTTGAGTTTTTTTATAAAATTATAGACTTATCATCCTTACAATGGGCTTTTGTTCATTGATTCGCAGGGGATGCTGATGGATAATCCTTGTTAAATAAAGAAGTATTTTTCAAGTAATATATAAACGGTAATTATTATAATCAAAAATATCAGGGTTTTGACTACTTTTTTCAAAACCGAATAGATTACCGCTCCAAGCAAAACGGCAATTATAACTTTTACAAAAGTTGGAATTTCACGCAGGAGATTAAACAGTTCATCCATTATTTAAGCACAAAAGATAGTGGGATAACTCCTTCCATTACAACATCCGATTTCAGCACATTAAATCTCCACTGTCTCAGGGCTGTCAGTGCTGCAGTTTCCAATCTCGGGTCTGCTTTCTGAAGAGGGATAATTCTGCCGACAGTGCCGTCAGGAAGTACCGTAAATTTGAATTTGAGTTCGGCGTTGGTATTAACTCCGGCTGGAAACTTAGGCAGAGGTTTATGAAGAACGATACGATTTCCGCCGCCGCCCCATTCAATATCACCGAAGCCGTAACCCATACCTTTACCGGTGCCGCGGGAGCCCAAACCTGAACCATCCGATAAACCGTCTCCTTTGCCGATGTCTCTTGTGCCGGTGCCTTTATCGGAGCCGTTTAGTTTATCTGCTGAAGAAAGTTCTTTAACCGGAACAGGAATTGATATTAAGTTGTCATCCTGCTGGGCAGCATTTTTTACTTGTTTTGTTAATGCGGGAGAAGCTGCATCTTCGAGAACTGACTGTGCAGTCTGTCCCTTACGCGATGCTCCTTCTTTTGTCATATTTCCTTTACTTATACCTGTTCCGTCGCCGTCACCGATATTAAGTAAAACTAATGGAACAGAATTAATTTGAATTGTTCGGACATGAGCTTTTTGAACTTGCCAATATTGAGCAAACATCAGGAACAATAACACTAAAACCATAGAAATTCCAAATCCTCTTGCCGTATTTGAATCCCATGGCAATCGAATCTGTACTGAGGTATTCTTCTCAAATTCCGGTTTTCTATACATGATTTACCTCAATTAATTATTTAACTCTATCAATCCACGTTTGTGCAAATCCGTATCTGAGTGCTGCATTTCTTGCCTCATCACGTGTACGGAAATTGCCGAATCTAACTCTGTACCAAACTTTATCTCTCACGTTCTGTTCACTTATAAAGGCATCAGCGATATTTTTGTCCTTAAGTTTTCCAAGCCATGTCAATGCGTCTTCCTTGGATGGAGACGAATAAATTTGGACTATGTAAACTCCCTGTTCATCTTTTGGAGCAAAAGTATCATTCATTGTCTTATTGCGAATAAGGTCAGCCTCTTCCTTCAAATCAGAACGTAATTCTGCTGTCACCGGTACCGGCTGCTTAGATTCTGTTTTTTTCTCAAAATTGTCTGATGTATTCCTGCTGTCTGTGGTAACTGTATTTCCTGCGTATTTGTAAGTTTCCTGTTTATTCTTTTTTTCTAACGACTGTTTCTGCACATTAATGTTTTTTGCCGGTTCTGTTACTTTATCAATTATTTCAGGTTCAGCAGAAGACACTTCATTATGTCTTATTTCCGAACCCGGTACTGCATCATCAACAAACGGTTCCGGCACCGGAGTATGGATTTCCATGTCTGAACTATCTTCCAAAATTTGGTTTTCGGTATTCTCGTTTAAAGCATCAGAACCACTGTTATCAGAATTTGGTAAACCGGCTGTTGTATCAATTAAATTACTTTTTCCATCAGAAAATATTCCGAGCGGTTCTTCCTGCATAAGAAATAATAGACCTAATGCTGATAAAAGTAAAATTATAATTGCTGTAGCAATTAATGGAATCAGTAAAGATTTTTTCTTTTCTTTTTTATCAATTACTTCCCTGTCGAAATCTGAATTAGTATTTTGAATAACAGGTGCAGGTTTTTCGGGATTAATAAAATGTGAATTATCATCAGGATAATTTTTATTCTGAATCAGGAATGAATCATTATCCGGTTCGCCGGTAGTGAATCCGCCAAACTGTTCTTCATCTTTCAAATTATCATCATTTAAATCATTCATCAGAATTGCCACATTGCACCAAATGATACAAAAACGTTTCTCTCTCTATATCCTTCCCAGACGTAAATGTCTGCGTTCAGCAAATTATCAAATCTCAAAAACAATCTTAGACCGTCATATATTTTATAGTTTCCTTCAACTCTCAGATTGATATACGAATCAAGCTTAACTGTGTTTTGAACATCTGCAAATCTTTCGCCGATATAATCAATCCCAAAATTTGTGCCAAAATCAGGAAGCCAGATTTTTTTGAAATCCACAGAAAGTTTAATTTCAGGAACATAAGGTACATTTTTATCCGTAAAGTCGTTTAAGCTGCTACTGACAGCAGTAAAATTACCAATTAATTTATCGTTTGGAGTAATATACCAGTATGCTTCAAACATCGAACTTATTTTTGATATATTTTCATAACGGATATCAAAACTACCCGGATAATATAATAAATCAGGAGTAAATACAGGACTTCTCTCGGTTGAACGAATTCTCAAACCTGCAGAAATACCCATATACTCATTAGGATGGAATATGAGATAGCCGCCGAGATTCATTATATCGTAAGCGTAATCAAAAACTGCCATATTAGATATATAAGGATTTTCTTCCGTATATTCCCTGAAACTGCGTTTTTCCAATCCTGACCTGATATCGGCTCTTACAGTAAATAATTTGTTCATCCTGTATTCAAGTTCTCCGGCAATAAGCAGTCCGCCTCTGTCAATACCATCGGAATTTATTGCCCATTGAAGTCCGGCTTTTCCGGTAAGTGACAAAGATTTGGAAAATAATGAAATCATGCCGTCTGCCTGCATAAAATTTACAGACTGTCCGCGAAGTGTATGGAGGTCAATAATTACATTTCCGGCAACTAAAAGGTTGTTCCAGATATTATGTACCTGTAGATAACCGTAAATATTATTATCAGCATTTTTAAAATTATCGGTAATAATTTGAATGCCGTTGAATCCGGCACCTGTTTCATATTTTACACCAAGATAATTTCCGTCAACATCTACTTTCGTGGAAAAATTATTCATGTCGCGGTTCAATGAAAGCGGATTACCGAATAAATTATAACTGTTATTTTTATATTCGATAGTTGTATGGGTACGGCTTCCGCCAAAAATAAAAAATTTAGACGGTGCTATATAATCTGAACTGATATTAGCATAAAATTTTGAAAAATCTGCATTTGACAAATGTCCCTGACTATTCTCATAACCGGCGCTGCAATAAATATTATAACCTCCGATTTCAGTACCATATCCGGCATCTATCTGTCCTGTTGTAAACCTGCCGAACTGAGCCTGAACAAAACCTGCTTTTGGCTGGTAATTAACAGTATTGGTAATCAACGGCTCTACCGGTAACGGCTGCGAGTTTTGTTTTTCAAGCGAATTTAAAGAATCCAGTTCTCCTGCACTAAGTGAACGCGGACGCTCCGGATTCTGCTTTACACCGGAATTTACATTCAGTTGTAATGTGCCCTGAATTATGAAACTCGGCAATTCCAAAGGCTCGGGAGTTGTTTGCTGTTGTTTGGTTTCCTGTGCTGATAAAGCAGCAAAGCCCGCAATGAATATGATTATTAATAGATTTGTTTTCATATCAATCTGACATTACTTGTTTTTAATACGTTTAATTCGTGATTTGGCAGTATTGCCAAAATCATCATCCGGTCTGAGTGTTTCCAAAGCTCTGTATATTTCCAGTGCTTCCTCGGTCTTTTCAAGCATTTCATAAGCTTCACCAAGACTTAGCAATGAAAGTGAGAACCAGTCCTCGAATCCTTCATACTTGTCTTTTACTATTATGAATGCTGCCACTGCCTGCTCATAATTTTTGTCTCTCATCCAAAGTTCGCCGATTCTATACTGACACTCCGATGAGATACTCGGATTATCTTCTATAGCTGAAATAAATGCAAAATGTACTCTTGCCGAATCATTATTTCCTACAGAACGGTAGTGCATTGCCACGCGGTATCTGCTTTGGTCACCCCAGTCAGAGCCCGGGAACCGGTTGGTTACTTCAGAAAAAATATCCAGCGCCGCAAGAGTGTCTCCAAGTTTGTATTTCAATACCCCTCGTTCAAATCCGGCTTGAGCTGCTTTTAAGTCATTAGGATATTTTACCTGAAGAGATTTAAGGATTGAATCGGCACTGTTGATGTTTGCTATTTCAATCTGAAGCAAACCGTTGTCAAGCATAGACAGCGGTGCATAATCACTTTTGGGATATTCATTTACAATTTTATTAAATAATTTTTGCGCATCATCGGTTTCGTTCAAACTTACATAGCTTTTTGCCATCCAGTATAGTACTTCCGGTACGCTCTCATCATTGGGATTTTTCTGGATAAATTTTTCATACTCAGTGATGGCATCCTTATACTTTCTGCCCTGATAAAACATTTCGCCGATTTTTTTCTGAAATACCGGTGCAAATGGGGATTCAGGATTTGAAGCTACATATTGGTTAGCGATATCAATTGCTTCGGATTCGCGTCCCAGTGCAATCAAACTGAATTGAATACTTTTTATCGCTTCAGGCGCCATTTCGCTTCCCGGGTATGATTCAATCACAATTTTGTAACTTGTAATAGCTTCTTCATATTTACCGATATTGTAGTAGGCATCGCCTATTGCATAATAAGCTCTCGGAGTTAAGGAACTCTGTGGATAGGCATTAATCAGAAATTCAAAATTATCTACCGATTCGGCATATTTCCTTTGCTGGAATCTTATCCAGCCGATTAGATAAAGTGCATTCGGTGCATAAGGCGATTTGTTATAAACTCTGACAAAATCCAATAGTGATGATATAGCCGGTTCGTAACTGCCGTTTCTGTACAAGGCATGTGCAAGCTGATAAGCAGCATACTGACCTTCCTCTGTCCCCGGTGCCATTTCTGCAGCACGTTTGTAGGCATTGGCAGCACTTTGGAACTTTTTCTCCATATAGTAACCATCTGCCTGACGTGTCAATACCTCAACAGCATATTTTGATTTTGGAAAATCAGCAATCATTTTATCAAAAATCTTTGAAGAATTGCCAAAATCCTTTACTCTGAAATATGACCATCCTAAACCGTACAAAGCTTCTTCACGTCTTAATGTTCGGGGATAGTCAGCTAAAAGTTTGTTATAAGTTTCTGTTGCATTTTTTAGCAGCTCAACTCTGTAATAAGCCTCTGCAAGCCAGAAAAGTGCTTCTTCAGTTCTCGTGTCTTTTTTATTCGATGCTATAAAATTCTGTAATGAACCGATTGCTTCACCTGCGCGGTAGCTCTGAACAAGTGCCATCCCTTCCTTAAGCTTTGCTTCAGAGATATACCATTTTTTGTTGGGCATGATAATTTCATTACTCGATTCAGCAAGTAATTCAGCTTTTTTATATTGCTGAACAGCCTTATCCCATAATTTTAATTCGAGATATGCAGCACCTAATAAAAGGTGTACCCTTACAGTAGTTTGTCCGTCCTGAGTTTCTCTTTCTGCCCGTTCTAGTGTCTTGACAGCCTGGTCATAATCTCCGGCTTCGTAATGCAATTGACCAAGTTCCATAAGTACCAGACCCTGATACGGATATGCCGGCTGCAATGCAAGTCCGGTCAGCTCGCGTCGTGCTGTTTCGATGTCACCGCTTCTTTTAAGAGCTACAACCCTGTAAAGCTGTGCTATCGAGCGTGCATGAAGATTTGATTCAGCGGTATTGTCTATAATAATACCGTACTGAAAAAGTGCAATGTCGTACTTTGCAAGATTCAGCAGTGCCCAGCCGTAACCTAAACGGGCATAACTTATCCACTTGGAATTCGGGAAATCATTTATAAAACTATCGAAAACTTTCGCCGCTTCTTTGTAATTGCCACCTATGTTGTAGGATTCGCCCTTCATATAGCGAATTTTCTCGCGTGAATCTGCGGCAAACATCTGGGGTTCGTAAGTAATGGCTGTCGAATCCAGAGCAGCAATATGTCCGGCAACAGTCTCAGCCCGCTCTAATGCAATCAACGCTGATGAGGGCTGACGCAGCATAAGGTTATTATTTGCTTCACGAATTAGCGACACAAGATAAACATTCCCTTTTGGATAATTCTTTGTAACCTGACGGAAATAATATAATGCCGAGTCGTGATTGTGGTTTATCTCATGTATTCGTCCGGCATAATAATATGAATCATCGCTGTACTCACTATTAGGGAAATCTTTGACAGTTTTAAGATATAAAGGCATTGCATCCTGATATCTTCCCTGATGAGAAAGAGACATGGCTCTCCAAAACTGAGCTCGGTGAATTATGTCTTTATAGGATTCTTCTTTGCGAATTTCAAAGTCGTCTGCAGCGAGTAACTCCGCTTCTTCAAACAATACTTCGGATTGTTTGTAATTGCCGAGTTCGTAGGTCATATAACCTCTCTGAAGTGCGGCAAACGGGACGTAGGGCGAATTTGAACGGGCTTTTATAAATTCTGCAAGTTTACCGTCAGCAATATTGAAATTACCTGAATACAAATCAATTTTTGCCTGTAATAAGACAGATTTGTCATAAGAAACATTTGATGGAAACTTTCTTATTTCGTTCATCAATTTTTCTTCTGCTGATTGGAGAAGCTCTTTATCAAACAAGTCTTCACTTGCCGATATGCCTTTAGACCCGTAATCAACCGGCAATTCAACTATCTGTGAATAACCTGATGATAACGAAAGTACAAATGCAAATAAAAATATTCTGAATTCTCTCATATACATTCAGTGTTTATCATAAAAAATCTGTATATTAAGTATCAAATTTCAACTCCCCCTCTGAGGATTTTGGTTTGACACTTTATGCCGCCTTGTAAAAATACAAAAATCATTTCACATTATCTAAAAATATTCTTTATCAGAATCATATTTTTATAAATATTTACAATTTTATAACATTACTTTTTAAAAACTTACTGTAATGACTTGATAACGATTAAATACACAAGAAGTAAACAAAAGGAAATTAAGAATTTCAGGAATATAATTATTGAGGCAGAGCTTTAATTCTATGAAAAAACAGCGAAATTAAATAAATGTGTGTAGTTGAAATCCCTTTTTGAAATATTTAGTTTTGGATTTCGGAACTAAAGAACTACATGTATGGATAGTAAAGTGTAATTAGAAAATTCGATTTTGAGTATATATCTTACATGTTTACAGCAAACAGAGCTTCATTCGAATTAAACTCAATTGCTTCTGCTAAAGTTATTTTGAGTGTATTAATTAATTCTTCTCTTGTATGTTCCTGACAATTTACTCCGGGTATTTCCTTAACCCAGCCAATCCAGAATTTACCTTTTTGTTTTATTACTGCAGAATATTGATTTTGCATTTTATTTTCCTAATATTATTATCAATTAAATTAGTCAATAGGATATTAAATTGGTTCAATAATTTCCTGATGACTAAACGAACACTGAATTTGTATATTTTACTATTTCAAAATTTAGAATAAAGAATCTTTTGACTTACTTATAATCAGTAGCCTATGTTTACTGAAAAATCAATTCGTTTTGTAATTTCATTTTGTAATAACTTTATTATTTACTTATTTGTAAAATATTTTCTTACTTTTGTTTTATGTTTTGATTGTTCTTTGGTAAATGAAAGTGATGTTGTTTATGCAACAATAGATTTCGCATTTTTTAAAGAATATTTATTCAATTTTTCAAAAAGGCTTTATATGAAAAAATTATTGGCAATTTTTGCATTATCCGTGCTATTTATGACCTCATGCGGCGGTGAGAAAAAAGATGATAAGCCGCTGACTTCACAATTATCTCCCGAAGCAAAGACTGAGCTTCTTACACGTGCAAAACAGATTTTCGGCTCACTTCCCGACAAAATGCCCGGCAGTGAAAACGACACTCCCGAACTTGTTTCTCTTGGTAAAACTCTGTATTTTGAAACAAAATTATCTGTAAACGGTACTCAATCATGCAACACATGCCACGACATCACTAACGGCATCGCAGGTGTTGACAACAAGCGTGTTTCCCCTGGTGCTATCGTTGGAAAAGAAGGCACACGAAACTCAAATACTGTTCTGAATGCAGGATTTCAGTTCGTACAGTTTTGGGATGGACGTGCTGCGGATTTGAAAGAACAGGCAAAGGGTCCTATTTTAAACCCTGTTGAAATGGCTATGCCAAACGAAAAGGAAGTTGAAAAAGTTATTTCTGCTGTTCCGGAGTATAAGGATATGTTTTCAAAAGCATTCCCGGGTGTGAAAAATGCTATTACTTTTGATAATTTGGCTCATGCAATTGCAGCTTTCGAGCGTACTTTGGTTTCAAAATCAAGATACGACGATTATATTATGGGTAATCCTACTGCCCTCAACGACCAGGAACTTTCAGGCTTGAAGACATTTATTGATGTCGGTTGTATCACCTGCCATATAGGTCCGCTTTTCGGCGGCTCTATGTATCAGAAAATGGGACTTATCAAACCATACAAAAATGATAAAGACTTCGGCAGATTTGATGTAACCAAAAACGAAGCCGATAAATTCTTTTTCAAGGTTGCCATGCTTCGTAATATCACTTTGACTGGACCTTATTACCATGATGGCGCTGTCGAATCGCTTGATGAAGCAATCAAAACTATGGCTGATATCAATCTCGGTAAAAATCTTACTGATGATGAAATCGGAAACATCAAAGCATTCCTAAAAGCATTAACTGATAAAGACCTTGAGAAAGGTGTCAAGAAAGTCTTTTAGTTCACTAATACGCTAAATTGATATTCAAACCTTCCGATTTTTGATTAAATTGGGAGGTTTTTTTTTTGCCCGGGATATGCAATAACTTTAGGGTGAAAGTTCAGAACGAGCCTTGATAGTGGGAATCGTTAGCCAAAGTCAAGGGTGTCCTTTGTGAGAAGGAATCTGAAAGAAGTCGGCGGCAAAATCTTGGTGCGACGAACAGGAAGCGGATACAGGCATGCGTAAACGGGTGAGTTTGCAAAACAAAACGAAACCCTAAACTATCCGAAATTTACGAATGTAAATCCGACGCATATATTTGTAAAACCATTCAAAAAAGTATATTTCGTGTAAGTAGTAACAGCCTTTTTGTATATAAAAAACCCTTCCTCTGCATTTGCAAAGGAAGGGTTATTTATAAGGTATCGCATTAATCCTTTTGGGAAAAAATTAATCCGGCTTTGTAATCAATTTTATTCCACTATTATGAATTTACCAACAATGGAAAATTTGTCCGATTGCAGTGTGTAGAAATATACACCGCCTGCAAGATTTTTCAAGCTATCGCCAGCAGAGAATGATACGCTATGATTGCCGGCTTCTACAAAACCATTAACAAGTGTTGCAACTACATTACCGAGAACATCAGTGACTTTCAGGGTAACATAATCCGAATTTACAAGACTATACTGAATAGTTGTTGAAGATGTGAACGGATTAGGATAATTCTCCGAAAGCGTAAATCCATTTGAATATTCGTTGTCCACTACACTTGTCGGTACGAAGAACAAATCTGTCTGAAGAACAGGTGTCAACTGATAACCGCTTTCAGGAGTCATCATACTTGACTGACCGAGTACACCTACAAATGTTCCTGTTTCAAAATACGGCATACCTGCCATATATGAATCCTGGCTGCTGCCGATGCTGATATCTACAGATTTGCTCATATTGGATGCATCAGTAGTCTGATAAAGTGTTGAGGCACGGAATGTATTGCCGCCCTGGTTTAGAATAGTTAGATTCTCAACTGTAATAAGCCTGCTTTCGTAATTCTCACCATTATCAGCAATATCCTTAAGAGTAATTTTCATAGGAGTCGGAAGAGTATTTGAACGGGATATTCTCTCAAATTCTATTAAATCGCTTCCATTGATTACAGTAAGGAAATTTATCTCTGATAGTTTTCCCTGAATATGAATCTTATCACCCATTCTGATTTCTGATCCAGATACAGCATCAAAGAAATCACCGGAAGTCTGGACAATTGTCAATGCGCCGGTTTCATCCTGAATGCGTGTATAACTTCCTAAAGCACGTGTAACAATACCTTCGGTTACAAATTCAGTGCCGTAAGGAAGCTGCTTTGCGTCACTTATCAGAATAACGACTACACCCTTACCGGTAACGTTAATGATATCAATTCCCGCATTATGAGTAAATTGAATTTGTGCATTTACTTCGCCGACTGCGATAGGAGAAAAAGTGATAACGAATTCCTTTGTTAAACCGGGAGAAATAGTTCCGCTTGAAGGTGATACAGTATATTGGGAATAATTTGATACGACATCGGAAATAATTAAATCTGCATTTCCTGTATTTGTTACAATTACACTAATCTGTTTCTGAGTACCAATCAACAAAGCACCGAAATCAATAAAATTTGTATTTGTGCTGAACTCAGGCTGGTTGCCGCTTGTTCCGCCTAAACCGCTGACACTTATTGAGTCTTTCTGATTTGATGCATTATGGGTAAAATAAATATAACCGGTTTTCAGCCCTTCAGATGTCGGTGCAAAAGTGACAATGAATTTTTTGTTCTGACCGGGTGTAATAGTGCCGTTAGTTGAATTTACAGTAAATAAGACATTTGATGAAGTCACATTGCTGATTATAAGATTTGAGGTTCCGGTATTGGTTACTGTTACAGTATCCATTTTTGATGACCCTGTACTTACTATTCCAAAGTTGATATTTTTGGGATTTGCTGAGAACACAGGAGAAGTTCCGGTGCCTTTAACACTGACAGAATCTTTCCCGCCGGCATCATTATGATTAAAAATTATATATCCGTTTCTTAAGTTATTTGAATTCGGAGCGAAAGTAACATAGAACTTTTTAGAATTTCCTGGAGTAATATTGCCATTTCCTGGAGTTACACTGAATACTGCATTCGAACTTGTTACACTGGTAATTATCAGGTCGGCTCCGCCTGTATTAGTTACAGTTACTGAATCTGATTTGATTTGTCCGTTGGTGACATTTCCAAAATCCAAACTCGTAGGATTAACTGAGAATATCGGGAAAGTCAAATCCGACCTGTTTGTTGTAACACCCGAAGACATAGTAACTGCGGCTCCAAAAGCCAATGCCCTGCCGTCTATTGATGCTCCTGTACCAAGCGAAATTGATTGGTCTGCCAGAATTGTACCTTTGAAAGTAGAAAATGTTCCGAGAGTAGCTGATGTTCCTACCTGCCAGAAAATGTTCGCTGCTTTTGCGCCGCCGGAAAGAATTACTTTGATGCCGCTTCCAAGATTTAGAGATGAACCAATCTGAAATATCCAAACATCTGTTGCACTGCCTGTAAGAGTAACGTCCGAGCCGGTTATCGCTGCTGATGAGGTGAATTTATACAGCCCTGGAACAAGATTTAATCCGCCGATATTGCCACCGCCGGGATTAAGGAAACTTCCTGTCGGAACGGGAGTACGACCTGCGGCATCATTATAAGCAATGGTTAAATCGCTTTTGGCGGTTTGCAGTAATGTAGCATTTTCTACCGAGCCTGCGGGACCGGTAGCATCAACTACATACAATATACCATCAACATTTGAACCGTCAAATCCAACAATTAAACTGCCGGCAGCCGGACTCAAGCCTACATTGCCCTTGATAGAAACAGGGGGAAGTCCTGTGACTGTTGAGCCTGCCAATATAACAAAACTTGATGTTGACCTAAGATTTAATGCCGGAATCGAGTTTGCTATTGAACTGCTTGTCAGTGCTGCAAAAAACATCACACTGAATAATCGCAGGTATTTAGTGAAACTACCTGTTTTAAGTACTTTATTTTTCATCATATAATCACCCTTAAAATTTAATATTAATACTACTGTCATTTTGAAAGTATAGTTATTCTATCAATTATCCGAAGCGGACTTATTTACATTACAAAAATAACTTAATAACAACAGGGTTTGTTACATAACCAAATCTATTTGTTACACATTTCACACATTATATATAAAATTTATGCTAAGGATTCGGATTATTTATGATTATTAAGCTCTCCTAAAAGTTAATAATTTTCTTAATAGTATGGATAAGAAATTTTAGTTCACAAATCATCAAAATGGTAGATTGTGGGAAAGTTATATATATATTGAAATAGTTCATTTTTCATTAAAGTGAGATTTGAGTATAATTTTTTATAAATTTTTCCACATTTTGAAAAAATAATTTGCTAATTGTGGTAAAAGTGTTATTTTAGGTGTGTGATTGTGGGTAAAAATGGGAAAAGTTGTCCCAATTTACCTGAAATTTGTTTAACCGGAGTTGTAATGGCATTCTTCAAAGGTCAGGAAACGTACTCAATAGACAACAAGGGCAGGGTGAATATACCTGTCAAGATGCGTAAGAGTATTTCTCCCGAAGCTAAAGATACATTTACGGTAACTCGCGGGCTCGAAGAATGTGTAGTAGCATATCCTATTGATGAATGGAAAAAATACGAAGAAAAATTTGTGGGTTTGAATCAGTATGATTCAAAAAACAGATATTTTCTGACTGTAATTCTTCAATGGGCTGAAGATGTCAGCCTCGACGGACAGCAGCGGATTTCAATTCCTAAGAAACTGATTGATTTTGCCGGAATCGAGAATAAAGTTGTGATTGTCGGAATGGTTGACCATATCGAATTTTGGAATCCGGAGAAATTTGAAGCATATCTGGCAAAATTCGATGAATCCTACGAAGTTGTTGCGGCTACAGTAATGGTAAAGTAAATGAGCAAAAAACGCAAACCGGTAAGGCTTGACAAGCGTGATTACGAGCCGATAGAATATGATTATCATTTGCCGGTTATGCTTGATGAATGTATAGATTTTCTTGTTCTTTCAAAAACTGGCATTTATATAGACGGCACTCTTGGTGGCGGCGGGCATGCAGACAGGATATTATCAAGACTTGGTTCCGGGGGGAATTTGCTTGCATTTGATAAAGATCCGGACGCAATAGCGTTTTGTAAGAGGAAGTTTCATTCAATTATGATTGAAAAGTCCGCACCCGAGATAACTTTCTATAATGAGTGCTTTAGTACATTCTGCGGTAAACCCGTGTATGATGGGCTGATAAATGGAGTATTGCTTGATTTGGGCGTTTCCTCAAGACAACTTGACTCCGATACGGCAGGTCTGAGCTATCGCTTCGATTCCCGCCTCGATATGAGGTTCGGGACTGACGGAGTGCCCGCTTATGACATCATCAACAAGGCTGAGCCCGCAGAAATCAAGAGGATTCTTTATCAGTATGGTGAAGAACCTAAAGCAGGGCTTATTGCACGGCGGATAGATGAACGACGTCGTGCAATACCTCTTGAAACTACTTTCGACCTTAAAAATCTTATCGAAGAACTTGTTTCGCCAGCCCAACGATATAAAACTCTTTCACGAGTATTTCAGGCATTCAGGATTGCTGTAAACCGCGAACTGGAAGTTTTGGAAAAAGCATTGCACTGTTATATAAAAATGCTTGCTCCCGGCGGCAGAATAGTTGTGATGTCCTACCATTCTCTCGAAGACAGAATTGTGAAAAATGTAATAAGAGAATATGCAAAACCGGTTGAAGGCAAACCAATTATAAAAAATCTTACAAACAAACCGATTACAGCCGGTGAAGGAGAAATCATCAGGAATCCGAGAGCCCGTAGTGCAAAACTGAGGGTAGCAGAGAAAATCTGATAAAAATTATAAAATCCTGATTCCGGTTTTTAGAATTTCATTTACAAACGGATTAGAAGAATTAAAATCCTGAGGTGTATAGGGGTGAGTTTCAATATCTGAAGACACAGCCAATACAGTTTTCATTAATTTTAAATTATCATAGAATCTTGTTCCTTCAAAATCTTCAGAAACCACTGCCAAATCAATATCACTATATATATTATTTGAACCGGAAGCATAACTGCCGAATAATATAGCATCAGATATTTTGATATTATCTTTTGCTGCTTCGGCTATGAATCTGTTAATAATCTCTAAGATATTATCAGCGACTTGAAACATAATCATACTAATTTAAATTTTAAAATATTGATTTAAACGAACAAATTAGAAATGTAATTTTAATAAATCCTTTAGAATAAAATATTTTCAATATAATCACATCATATTTTTTATATTAATATCTCATTAAAATTTAATTTTACTACTATGGATAACAAACTTTTTTACTGGATAATACTTGCCGTCGCAGGACTTTTTGAAGTCGGCTGGGCAGTGAGTCTGAAATATTCCGAAGGATTTACAAATCTCAAATGGTCGGCTGCAACTGTTGTTTTATTGATTATCAGTATGCTTGGACTTGGATTTTCCGTAAAACATCTTCCGGTAGGGACGGCTTATGCTGTCTGGACAGGAATCGGTGCAGTAGGTACGGCAATACTCGGAATTATACTTTTTAAAGAATCATCCGAATTCTGGCGGATATTTTTCATTCTGATGATAGTATGCGGAATTGCAGGATTGAAATTTGTAACAAAATAATTAGAATATACAGAACATCATAATTGTATTCCATCACCCCAGAATTTTATTTCTTTCCTGCTTCAGTTCTTTTAATAATGCCACGATTACAGGATTTTCGCTTTGTTCAGCAACCGGAAATAATATTGAAACAGTATTAATCAGATAATTTATCGGATTAAATAACGGCGATACCTCAAGACTTCTGAAATTATCCAAATGTTCTGTAAGCCAGATTATCAGATAGTCATCTTCAGGTATTTTTATTTCTGAATTGCCGGTTTGTAAAGGTATTGGAAATCCCGCCAAATCCTCAAACTGTTCGTCCAATATTGTTAAAAGATAGGTAACGTAAGGTCCAAAATTGTAATCAATTATTTCAGCAGTTATTTCACTTGCTGTTCCAAAAACATTGTGCAGCAGTGATGTGATTATTAAGTCCGGTTCGATTATCCCAAGCTCAGTAACAAGTATTTTACATACTCTTGTTGTATGGAAAAAATACGGGGAACCGTCAAGCGTTTTTTTATCTGTAAAAGCAACATCAGCCATATCATAAGCAGAGATTATTCTGTTCATATCAATAGGACTGACTTTATCCCTCAGACAGTCATCCAATTCTTCCTTACTATAATATGTTCTGCTGTACATCATAGTGATATAATATGATTTTTAAATCAACTGTTATTAATTAGTACGAAGGCATTATTTAATGAAGCTTCCGATATTTCTTCGCCGCTCATCATTTTAGCAATTTCAACTACTTTTTCTTTATCGGAAAGTAATCTGACTTCGGAAAAAGTCTTGCTGTCTGTTTCAAATTTCTCGACTAATAAGCATACATCTGCCACTGCCGCAATTTGCGGCAGATGTGAAATGGCTATTATTTGGTGATATTTAGCAAGATTTTTCATAGACTGCCCGACCATCTGTGCAATCCTGCCGCTTACACCTGTATCAATTTCATCAAAAACAAGGCTGGCGATATTATCCTTATCAGCCAGTATATTCTTTATCGAAAGCATTATCCGCGAAACTTCGCCGCCTGATGCTACCTGTTTGAGCGGTTTGACAGATTCGCCGAGATTTGTTGATATATAAAACTCAATCTGATTAATTCCGTCCGGCAAAAGTTCAACAATCTGCCCGTCAAGAGCAGTGCTGAAATCACTCAGTTTGACAGATTCGGCATACTGCCTGGTAATTAGCGGGTTGAATACCGAGTTATTTATACCGAGATTAGCAAGTGAATCTACAATTTGAGAAGAAAAGTCAGGTGCATAATTCCGACGCTGATTTTCAATTTCCAATCCGATTTTAAGTACATCAATTTTAAGTGCCTTGATTTCACTTTCAAGTGCAGATTTCTTTTCGTCAAAATTTTCTATTAATTTTAAATCTTCCTGAAGTTCGTTTCTTAAATTTATAATCTCAGCAATTGAACCGAACTTTTTCTGAAGACCTCTGAGCTGCATTAGACGCTGTCTTATTTCTTCAATTCTTTGGGGATTAAATTCAATTGATGACTTATAATCATTCGAGAAATAAGCAATCTCCTTTATGCTTATCAATGAACTGTTGAGTTCTTTCAGATATTCTGCAAATGAATCATCAATTTTTTCGAGCTGTCCGAGTAAATTTAATGTCTTTGATAATCCGTTCCATACTGATTCCTCAGAACCGTATAAATCTGAATAAAGTTCCGAACTCAAACTATACAGAGTTTCCGAATTCTCTAATAATTTAAGTTCCGATTCAAGAATTTCATCTTCATTTTCATTCGGATTGACTTTGGATATTTCGTCAAGTTTAAATTTCTGAATTTCCGCCCGGTCTTTTAGATTCCTTTCTTTGTTTAGAAGTTGTTTATAATCGGAAATTTTATCTTTAAGTTTGTTGAATTGTAACGAATATGATTCAAGCTTTTCATAGAGTCCGGCAGATTTATCGAAAATTTCGGGATGATTTGCGGCATTGAGCAGTGACTGGTGGTCGTGCTGACCGTGGAAATCAATGAACAAATCGCCTAATTGTTTAATTAAAGAAAGATTTACCGGTGAATCGCCAATAAAATTTCTTGTGCTGCCTTTTGTGGAAATCTCTCTTCTGATGATTATGGTTTCGCCGGAAAATTCAATTTCGTTTTCATTCAGTAAGTCAATAATCTTTTGATTTTGTGTTGAGATTTCGATTTCAATGACGGCTTTTGAAGCATTGTTTCTTATCAAATCAGACGATGCCCTGCCGCCGAATGCAATAATCAGAGCTTCTATCAGCATAGACTTACCAGAGCCTGTTTCACCGATTATGACATTCAGACCATCCGAGAAATCAACCCTGCTGCTTTCTATAAGAGCAAAATCTTTTATATATAAGTTTCTAATCATTCTTTCAATTGGCTATATTATATATTACAAATATAATACTAAGTAATCAATAAATTTTCAAAATGTACTTTATTACGAGAACAAAATCATTAAAATATTAATACTGCAAATTTTAAACCATAAATATTTTGTTATGAACTATTTTTTTTATAATTTGGCATTAGTATTTTGTATTTATTATAAAAAAAGGAATTAAACATGAAACTTCTACTTCTAAGCAACTCAACAACACAAGGTTACGGATATTTGCAGCATGCTCTTGATGAGATTAAATCTTTTTTCGGAACTGACATAAAAAAAATTGCTTTTGTCCCTTATGCCGGTGTGACAGTAAACTGGGATGATTATACCAAAAAAGTCTCTGACGTATTTTCTGAACTTGGTTATGAAATAGTTTCGGTACATACGGGCGACCCGGTTAAGATAATTGAATCCTGCGATGCTGTGGCAGTCGGCGGCGGCAATACGTTCAATCTTTTGAAAACCATTTATGAATATGATATTTATGATTTAATTATATCCAAAGTATCGGATGGATTTCCGTACATCGGCTGGAGTGCTGGCTCAAATCTTGCCTGCCCGACTATTCGGACTACTAATGATATGCCGGTTGTCGAGCCTCGGTCGTTTAACGCCTTTAATCTCATACCTTTTCAGATTAATCCTCATTATCTTGATGCGCATCCCGAAGGTCATCACGGAGAAACACGCGAACAGAGAATTCTTGAATATCTGGAGCTTAACCGTGATATTTATGTCGTGGGTTTGCGCGAAGGAAGTATCATGCAGTTAATAGACGAAAAACTCGAATTGCTGGGAACAAAACCGGCGAGAATATTCAAATACGGCACTGAAACATTTGAAGTTCAAAGCGGAGATGATTTAGATTTTTTGTTGTAGTGTGAGTACAGTGCCGATATAAATAAAAATAAAGCATATAATCTCAAAATCATTGATAATTTAAAGATAAAATAATTATTGATAAGAACAACCCTTCCGAAGGCGGCGAACTTTCGGAAGGGTTTTTTGTTTAGTGTTGATTGATATAAATTATCATAATATCTCACCAAAATAGTTCGTCCATACTCATAAAAAGAGTGGGAAATAGTAATTATAATCTGATTTTATCATTAGAATTACTTTTCAAGTCATAATAATCATTTCAAAAAGTTTTAACGGCGTTTCAAAAGGTTTTAACGGCGTTTAAAAAGGTTCTAACGGTATTTCATTTGACTTTCACGGCGTTTCACGAGGCTTTCACGGCGTTTCACGAGGCTTTCACGGCGTTTCACGAGGCTTTCACGGCGTTTCACGAGGTCTTTACGGCATTTAATATGGCTTTAACGGCGTATTTTATGGTGTGCCGTTATATTTTTTGGTATTTTGAATTGTTTTTTGAGTAGATTTTTGATTTTAAATATTCCTTTCACGTTTTGATTTGTGTCTTTTTGGATTGAACAGTCCGCTCCTACGGAGCTTAATGATATTTTAGGGAATGATTATTTTTCTACTAACTGGGCATTCCTACGGAATTGGAAAGCAAATATCTGAATCACTTATTACACGGATTAAAGGAATTCACTGATTTTTAATCTGTAGAATCGGTGTAATCTGTTAAATTTGTGATTTGGAAAGGAACAAAATACTAACCATATTGGCAAATGAATTAAGAATTATCAAAAAGCCAAAAAGAAATTTACTAAAGATTACAGAAACTATATTGGAAGTTGTTTCATATATGTTTTACGAATTCTTTCTAAATCCTTTTTTCTTTTTTCCGGATTAGCTTCATACTCCTGATGCAATTTATCCCTGATTTCACGCATCATTTTTACAGAATCGAATTTTTTTTCTTTAGTTTTCATCATCATTTCCTTTTAAAATTTCACTTATTTTAATTCTGTGGAATCAGTGTAATCCGATAAATCTGCGAGTAAGAATATTCTTCAATTCAAAGGATTTCGCGGCAAGTTCTTAGAATGCGTGACCAATACCGAAATGAAGTTTCATATCTCTGAAAATACTGGAATCATCCCATATATGATAGTCGGGGACGTTATTTCCGGGTCGGTATATCGGAAAACCGAAATCGAGTCTAAGCGGTCCAATCGGAGTATTGTATCTTATACCGAAACCGGCAGCCCAAGCTATCTTTGTCAGATATTCATACCACTCCATTTTGTTTCTGTTATCAACTTCTGTGTACCAATGGTATGCATTGCCATAATCAATAAAGAAAGTCAGACCGATATTTGAAATCTGATAAGCTATTGTTTCATTAATTCCTTTTGGCATCGGAAAAGAGTATCTCAATTCGTAAGAACCTTCGATAATGGCAGCACTTCCGACTACATTGGAAAGCAAAGTATATTCATCAGCCGGCAGTACATAATCCGAAACTTTTCCTTCAATTGAATATTCGGCAGATTCATTGGTCGAGTAATGCAGTTCTCTTGATAACCATCCTCTTACACTGTTTGCACCGCCGGAAAAAAACTGACGTTCAAATGGTACAAAAGCATTCACATCATCAAATAATTTAATTACACCTGCTTTGAATTTAAAAGCAGACACAACATTTTCAATCATAGGAAGAAATAATGTATATGAAGATTGAGCCCTCAGGAATCTTGCCGTACCGGATATCCAGGGATGAGGCAGAAATACATTCCAACCGTCAACCGAGAAATAGAAATTATTTCCGGCTGTTGGATTGAAAGGATGATTGCGAGTGTCACCGATTAATGTAACACCGAACAGATTCGATGTAAGCAGTGTAATACCCGGGTTGCTCAGATAATTGTACAGATTGGTGTATAGTCTCATTGACTGTTCAAAACGTGCAGGTTCTCCTATTACCGTATCATTGTCTCTGATTACATCAATATAGTTGACCGGGTTTTGAAATTCGAAATTAAAATCAATAATAATCTGATTTATAAATGTTTCGTTTGTCAGTTTTATGGGAAATCTGATTGGCAGATACCATGCAGAAATTTCGAAAAGTCTGTCAACAGTTGAATAGGAATAATAAAAGCTTCCGTTTACACCGATTCTCATATTCTCAATTGACCAGATAAGCGGCTGGGCGAGCCTTAGACCTGCCTGCCCCTCATACTCTCCGGTTTGACCTGCAAAAATACGGCTTATGTTTTTAGAGCTGACATTTGCAAATATATTACCTGTCTGTGCTGCTCCGCCCCAGTTTCGGTGCATGATGTTAGCTTCAATACCGACATTTGTAAAGTAATCAACCTGTGTATTGTTCACAAAAAAACCGATTCCCCATTCTTTTTGCTTTCGATATTTAGTAAAAATAAGCATTGAAATAGTGGTATCAGTAATAGGGAAAAAAATACTGCTTGTGTCAATTGATACAAGTTCAAATGTTCCAAGAGTATGCAGATTGTTTATTGAAGTCTGTACCTGCTTACGGCTGTACCAGTCACCTTCTTTAAAATCAAGCTGCAGCCTTTTCATATTATCAACAACAATCAACTGATTATTTAGACTGTCAACAAAATTCAGATGTGCTATTCTCTGCCTTTTTCCCGGTTTGAAAATAACCGTAACGCTGTCTCTTTCAATATCGGTTTTTATAATTACAGGTTCAACCTCAAGTTCAGCATAATAATAACCGTTATTAAGCAGGATATTCAGAATGCCGTTAACCTCATTCATGATTTTCTGCTCATTATATGTATCACCTTTCCTGATGGTTTTAAAAGACTTTATTTTGTCGGCAACTCCACGGTCCAGACTGTCAAAACCAATATAAACAATTGTATCCATCAGGAATCTTGTATGTTCGCTGACGGTAAATTTAAGAACATTATACTTCTTGTTGGAATCGGGATAAAATGCGTAACTTATTTCGGCATAATGAAAACCGTTTGTATTATAAAAATGCCATAGGGTTTGCAAATCAATTTCTGCGGTATTTTCGTTAAAATACTTTATTTCGTGAGATAAGTTGTTTAAAGCAGTATTCAGGGATTGAATAATTACTTTTGGTGTTTCGGGTATTCTTTTTAAATTATCATAGTAATATTGAAATACGTCGTGTTGAATGCTTAGAGTATTTCTTTGTGAAGTAACAGCATCCATCAACTCGACAGGTTTAAATGAGTTGTTACCCTCAAAAACAATATCCCCGACTTCATATAATAAATCATCCCGTCTTGAAGGGTATAAGTATGGTGATACAGTATTCTTGGAAAATAATTCGTATCTATAAACCGGATTTAAAGCCAGAATAAAAAATATAACAAATATTTGAAGCTTAAAATGGTTCATAATTGAAGAAAGACAGGAAGCAAACATGAATTTACTCCCCGCATTAATTTTTGAAGATTATTTAAATATACTGTTCTTCTTCGTCATCATTATAAAAATACTCTTCATTTGTAATGTCTTCGTATTCGGGCCATAAGTCCTCCATACCTTCGATTAATTCGTCATTATCTTCAAGCTCATACAGATTATCTATAACCTGAAGCGGGCAGCCGCTGCGATTGGCATAATCAATAAGTTCATCTTTTGTAGCAGGCCATGGTGCATCTTCAAGTGTGGCTGCTAATTCAGGCGTCCAAAACATTTTCTATCCTCAATTTTTATCTTACTAAATCAATCATTTAATTTTTTGCAAAAATAACACTCTTTTCGACTTAACAAGCATTTATTTAGCAAAACATATAATTTATCTCAATTATTTATTTTTAAAATCGCAGAGATTTAGATTATAATCGAAGTAAATCTCTAATGTACTTGTTACTTCATATCGGATATATAATTTTATTATTTTAAAAAATATTTAAATTATCAGGCGTCATAATAAAAGAATCTTGATTATTAACAAAAAAAGTGTTATTTTTGTAATCTACATGGCGGATGTAGCTCAGTTGGTAGAGTCCCAGATTGTGGCTCTGGTTGTCGCGGGTTCGAGCCCCGTCGTTCGCCCTGAATAAAAAAGCAGTTGATTTCTCAAAATAATCAACTGCTTTTTTTAATTAATTCCTGTTATTTGGCAATATGTAAAGAGAAATTTCAAGTAACAGAACCCTATTAAATTAATAACTTAATTTAGAGTATATTCAAGACTTATTTCAGTGTTGAGCAATTTTGAAATCGGACAGTTCTTTTCTGCATGGGCTGCTAATTCTGCAAATTTAGCAGGTTCGATACCGGGGACTTCAGCTTTCAGATTCAAATGCGAACTTACGACTGCACCATCCACGAAATTGACAGTACATTTAGTCTCAAGTAAGTCGGGTGTATATCCGGCTTCACCAAGATTAAAACTAAGTTTCATAGTAAAGCATCCTGCATGAGCAGCGGCAATAAGCTCCTCAGGATTAGTGCCGATGCCTTCCTCAAATCGGCTGGAAAATGAGTATTGGGTTTTGTTCAATACCGTACTTTGTGTTGTAAGATGACCTGAACCTTCTTTACCGCTTCCCA
>JAVSMQ010000001.1:992061-1011098 GCA_032027125.1 Kapaibacterium sp. (SeqCode) | reverse complement strand
TTTGACCCTAAAATATGTGAATGTAGTAAGAAAATGCTAGTTTCAATTATCGGAGCAAGCGAACAATTAGCCGAAAAAATCAGAAAATATAATGATCTTGAAACCGATAAAGTCAAAATTGTGACAACCAAAAAAGAGTTTGATAAATACCGATATAACCCTTTAGCAAACAAACCGAATTATTGGAAGGATTAAGAATAAAAATAACGTTGTTTTGTCAAGTGAATTTTATAATTATAATTCTGGAGTCAGACCCGTAAAGTTTATAAAAATAATGATAAGGTCAGTTTGCCGGGAGCAGTCGTGTCTATCTTGTCGTTCACCGTTTTCACGCAACTGGAGATTTATTTGTCTTAACCGAAGGCAGCACAGAAATAAGCATTTCGGATAATATAGGCTCGGTCAGATTGGTGGTACATTCAGCAGGTGACAGAAAGCAGTTCGATTACAAACCGTTCGGTGATACATTCAGGAAATCTGACTAAAGAGCAAACTGTTGGTTAAATTGAAAATTATCAATTAAAAATTGAAATGAAAAATCATATTCATTAATTAAAAATTAATTTTACATTAAATTTTATTCATATAATACTGTGTGTGAAAAATTACCTTGACACGCATAGTAATATTTTGTACTTTTGTATTGTTAGTTTAGTACAAAATAAAAATAAAGATTATGGAATTAAATTTATCATCGGATATTATAAGAGGGCATATCAATACCATTATACTTAGATTACTAATGCAGGAGGATATGTACGGCTACCGGATAAGTAAAACTATTCATTCGGTTACCGATGGAGCTTTTGAACTGAAAGAGGCAACTATGTATTCAAGCCTCAAACGCCTTGAGAGTGACGGCTGCATCATCTGGTATTGGGGCGACGAAACGCAAGGCGGCAGAAGGAAATACTATAAAATCACGGAAAAAGGTAAAATTACCTATATTGAAAACAAAAAAAACTGGGAGTATGCAAAGAGCGTACTCGATAAATTATTATAAGGAGATTTGATATTATGAATGAAAAACTAAAAAATTATATGAATGCCGTTTTTGCACCTTACGATGGGGTAAAAAGCGTCGCAGAACTAAAGGCAGAACTGCTCTCAGATTTACAGGAGCGGTTCCATGAACTCAAAGCCGACGGCAAAGACGATGAAACAGCTTTTGTGATGACCATTGACAGCATTGGAGACATCGAACAAACGGTACAGGAGGTAGCAAACCTCTCCCGCTCGCTGGAACGACAGGTGCTGATAAACTTCAGCGGAAGCAACCTGCCAAAGACAGACTTCGCAGACATAACTGCACATAAAGGAAAATTTGATGCCAGTAACTTGCGGGGCTCCGACTTTTCGGGCGCGGATCTGACCGGCAGCTCATTTAAAGCCAGCGATGTTCGTGAAGCCAATTTTGACAATGCAAATCTGACTGACTGCAGCTTTTACGCTCTGAATCTGGTAGATTCGAGTTTCAACAAAACCATTCTTGTACGCACCGAATTCAGCACGTCAGACCTGACCCGCGCAAAATTGACCGATGTAAAACTGATTGATGTTAAATTGAACATGACCGACCTTAGGCAAACAATCTTTGAAAATTGTATGTTTAGCGGAGTGGAATTTAAATATACCGATTTGCGGGGGCAATGCTTTGACGGGCAGACCTTTATTGGCGTCAAGTTTGATATGTCGTCGTTGCATGAAGTTTCGTTTAATGGTGCGACACTTAAAAATGTGTCCTTTCTTGCAGCATCTTCGTGGACTAATAAATACTTCCGTGCCATAAAAACAATCTTCTTTGACGGCGCGATGATGGATAAACTGACTTATGCTATGTTCAAAAGTTTTGGAGCGAATTTAGAAAATGTTAAAATTATTACATAAAAACAAGATTTATTAAAAAGGCTTTTGTATTCTATAGATTGTTGAAAAAATAAAAGCAGGAGACAGTGTATGGTCATACAATATTGAATCAAGAAAAACGGAATTAAACCCGGTGCAGAAAGTTTTTGAAAGAAAGACTAATGAATTCATAAAATTATATTTTGCTAAAGATTCAATAATTTGTACTTTTGAGCATCCGTTCTTTGTAAATAATGATTGGAAAGAAGCTAAGAATTTAAATCCGGGTGATTCGCTCTTTGCTTATGCGGGTAACGAACTTGCAAAAATGGATTTCAACACTTCTGAAAACATCATTGATATGAGCAGTCATGTGAACGGCACTTATTTCCTTTGTGTTGTAATAGGGGAGCAGTCCGAAACATTCAAGATTATAAAGATGGAATAGAATCAATTACAAATTACGAATTAGGAATTACGAAGTAAAAACTACTCTCCTGATTAACGAATTATTTTGTAAATCAGGAGGGTAAGTTCTATTTTGCTGTTTTGGTAATTGTTTAAATGCTTTGAATTATATTATGTTAATGGAACTTGCCAAATGTATTACGGTAGTTTTCTTAGTTGAGAATAATTCAGGATTTCTCTTTTCCATTTTAGTAAACAGTGTTTACAAATAAGCATCATATAAGTTGGCTATTTCAATCTTAATCGTAATACTACGAAAATATAGTTTTTAAAAATAATTAATATCCGAAATGAAATGCTTAGATTTAATTTTTTATTTTTGCATTTTAGAAATAATCATTAATTTTGAATTATTGGAAATATGAATTAGTGAATTGTCTTTTTTATTTTGTTCAACAAATTTATTGAGTTTAAATTGGATACACTTTTCGGGGTAATGGAGCCTGTTAAAGAAGAAACATCTTTAAAAATTAAAGGTAAAACCAAACAGAATCTTACCAAAAAACAGCAGTTATTTAATAAATATACTACACGAATTGAAAATCTACGGATTGAAATTAAAAATGAGGAATCAAAATTACATAAGCTTTTAATTACTTATCATAAAAAAGTTAAACCTGTAAAAATTGAGGGTGCAGAAGCAAAATTAAATTTAGCTAAAGTACTCTCTGATTCGACAAAATCTATTAAATACACTGATTTACAATATTTCGATATTGGTGATGCCATTCTCGAACTTTTTGATGAAGCATTTGAAGTAGTTGAGCCAAATGAAAGTCAGATAAAATTATTTAATAAATGGTCAGATTTATCCTATACTGAAATTTTGAATATACAGGAAGAATATGCAAAAACTACAGTTGAAGATATGATTAGGAATGCAACAGGAATTGATATTGATATTAACGAGATAAGTGAAAATCCTGAGAAAATGAAAGAATTTGAAGATATGATTAACAACTTAGAAGAAGAATTTGATAATAATCAAACAAATCAGAAAATATCAAAAAAGCAAATAGAAAATGAACAAAAACAAAAACTTGAAAAAAGTTTAAAAGAAAGAAGCATCCGTAATATTTATATTGGTTTAGCAAAAGTTCTTCACCCTGATACTGAATTAGACCTCGAACTTAAATTGCAGAAAGAAGAACTTATGAAAAAAGTAACAACTGCATATAATGCAAAAGACTTATCATCATTATTAAAATTAGAATTAGAGTGGGTTAATAAGGAAAGTGACCACCTTGATAAAATGACGGATGAAAAATTAGATATCTTTTTATCATTTTTGAAAGAACAGGTAAAAGAACTTGATTTCGAAAAAAAATCAATTTGCGCCCATCCAAGATATTTTGAAATCATTGATTTTGCTCATTTGTCCGAAACTTATGCTCTGAGAAAAATTAATGATGAAGTTCTTGAAAATAAAAGTAAAGTGAAATATTTGTTGGATTTTAAGAATGAATACGAAAAAACACATTCAAAAAAACTATTACTAAAATTTGTAAATGAAATACTAAGGCCTAAGAATTATAGAGATTTTCAAAATGTTATGAAAATGATGGATTTTGGAGATTAATATCACCTGGTCAATTTGGTGCAACATTGGAACATTCCCAGGAATTCATAAAATTATATTTTACTAAAGATTCAATAATTCGTACTTTTGAGCATCCGTTCTTTGTAAATAATGATTGGCAACCGCGGCTAAGGACTTAAAGCTGGGTGATTCGCTCTTTGTATATGCAGGTTATAAAGTAGCTATTGACAGTATCTATGCTTTCAGGAATGACACTGCTACTGCGGTTTATAATCTTGAGGCAGACGGCAACCATAATTATTATGTATCGGCAGGCGGTGTGCTTGTGCATAATTGTGGAAAAGAATTGTTTAATTTTAGCTCAGCAGCAGCAGAGCGTATGGCTAATCCTGCAAGACAAGTACCTATAGAAATTTTAGAAATAGCTATTAAATATGGGAAAAAAGTTTCAGACCCAAGAGGCTCAAGAGCAACTATGTATAATATTGGAATGTGGAAGAATAATACGTTATATAATTTAGAAGTTCTTTATGACGAAATAACAAATTCAATTTGGCACTTTCAATATAACACAATAAAAAGGTAATTCTTATGTATAATAAAAATGACAAAAAAAGATTGTATTGGCTTATTGACCAATACTTATCAAGTGAAATTGATGAAACCGAATTTTGCGACGAATTTTATTATTCATATAATTTAGAAATAAATGAAGAATCATTGAACAAATTTGAACAGGAATGTTTTCTTGAACTAAGTAAAGTTGCTGACAGATTTTCGCAATATAATGAAGACCACGTACTAGATTCTTATGCATTTGCAACAGTTAAAGAACTAAGGGGAAAAATATTAGAAACAAAAAATAAATTAATGATAAATATGCAAATAGATTAGAAGTCTGTTGAAATACAAATTTTTCTCTTTAGTCTTCTTGCTACTTACGTTTATAATCTTGAGGCAGACGGCAACAATAATTATTATGTGAGCAGTGGTAGAGTACTGGTGCATAATTGTAATGCAATTAAAGCTGGAAATGAAGTAGGCAAAAATGGATTAACCGCAGCAGGTAGAAATTTGCAAAAACATGGTTCAAGAGCAGGTAGTGTATTCCCAAAAGCTATTGGAAATGTTGAACAAATTAATGCTCAAGGAAATAAAGTGCTTAATAGCATTATTAATCATCCAAACGTAAGTATTATAAACAGGCATCACGCTAGATTTGGAAATATTATGGAATATAAAACTCCAATTGGAGGAGCTAGGTTTAGTGCTGATGGTAAATCATTTATAGGATTTATTGAACCATGATAAATTATAAAATAGACATTGTTAGTGTACAGGATAGAGATTATTTAGTTGCAGAAATTTGGATTGATGGTGAACTTTTTGCAGAAATAAATCAAGAGAGGGAAAAAATAAACATCCAATTCTATCCATTCAAGGAAAATAGCTTTCCGTTTGATGAGATTGTAAATATAATATTTGAAGCAAAAAAAATATTATTGGAATAAATTACTTTTATATCTTTGTTATACAGTGTAATAGCAAAAAGTTCTTTGAAATTCAGACAAACGGGCGGGTTACCGCCAGTTCACTAACATTTTGCCAAAGATTCAGTAATTTGTACTTTTGAGCATCCGTTATTTGTAAATAATGATTGGAAGTCAGCTAAGTAAAAAAAGAGGGTGATTCGCTCTTTGCTTATTCGGTATGACTTTATTATATATAGGCAAGTAGTTTGCCGGTGCATAATGAAAATATTTGATAAAAATTTTCGTTTATCGGTATAATTAATTTTTGGAGATAATTGGAGATAAAATGAATAATAAATTATCAATAATCTTAGAAGAAGATGAAAATGGATTCTTCGCTTATTGTCCCGAACTCAAGGGATGCCATAGTCAGGGTGATACTAAAGATGAAGCTTTGGTAAATATTAAAGAAGCGATTGACCTATATTTAGAAACAATTGGTTCAGATGATTTAAAACCAATCTTTAGTAAAAACATTTTTTCTACTTCTTATGAGGTAGAGTTTGCCTAAGCTACCAATATTAAATGCTAAAGAAGCTGAAAAGATTCTTTTAGCTATAGGTTATGAACTAATAAGAACCAAAGGTAGTCATCATATTTATGGCAAAGACAGTGAAAGATTTGTATTGCCTTTTCATTCAGGGAAGGATTTGCATCCTAAAATAGTTAAAACTCTAATCAATTTATTAGAAAATGAATAAAAATTAAAAGCATCCGTTCTTTGTAAATAATGATTGGGTAGCGGCTAAGGATTTAAAGCAGGGTGATTCGCTCTTTGCTTATGCGGGTTATAAAATTGCTCTTGACAGTATCTATACTTTCAAAACTGATACAGCTACAGCGGTATATAATCTTGAGGCAGATGGCAACCACAATTATTATGTTTCGGCAAGTGGTGTGCTGGTGCATAATAAGAATCCATTAGCTAAAACAATCAATTTTTCAGGTCACGCAATAACTAGAATGGCGGAAAGCAAAATTGCAGGAAATGAAATTACCAAAAAGATGGTTGAAAAGGGAATTGAAAAAGGTACAAAATATTGGAATTTTACGAATGGTACATATAATTACATTTTAGAAAATGGTTTTGCAAGTGGCAAACATTTCCTTGTCGGTCAAAACTCAATTAATGGATATATTACAACTGTAGGTAGATATAGGAATATTCCAAAATATTTGATAAGGTTAAAGAATTAAATGAAAGATAATTTAGTAAAGATATTATATCAAATATTAAAATCAGATTTTAATAAAAGAGGTCAATTAGTTTTTAACTTCATTGAAGCGATAAACAATGATGATAGCAATAATATTACCCAACAAGAATTAGATATTTTGATTGATTTATCTTTTGATATTGAACCTTACGAAGCTAATCCAGAAAGGAGAAGACAAGACCCGAGTTACTTTGGTGATGAAAAATTAGAGGAATTAATAAAGGAAGCACTTGAAAAAATTGAAGGGTTAAAAAAGATAAATTGAATTAATATCAGTTCTTTGTAAATAATGATTGGAAAGCGGCTAAGGATTTAAAGCAGGGTGATTCGCTCTTTGCGTATTCGGGTTATAAAGTTGCTCTGGACATTATCTATACTTTCAGGACTGACACAGCAACAGCGGTTTATAATCTTGAGGCAGACGGCAACAATAATTATTATGTGAGCAGTGGTAGAGTGCTGGTGCATAATCAGTGTTCCCAATCATTGGTTAAAACAATTAGGAATTCAAATAATAAAGTTAATTATTTAAAGGAATTAGTAAAAAGTGATAAATCTCCGAGTTGGATGAAACAATGGTTAAAAGAAGGTAAAAATCCTCCAGGATATTAAGTTGATCATATGATACCTTTATCAATCGGTGGAGCAGATAATAGCTCAAATATGAGATTAATATTAAAAAGTGACCATACATTACATCATAAATTTTATCGACCTTGGTTAATTGGAAAATAAAGAATGGAAAAAATTTATAATAAAATATTAATTGCAAAATATAGCAATATAAATAAATGCTTTGTTCAAGATGGCATTGAATTAATTGTCAAACCTTTGATTTCACCTCCAATAAGAGAACATATTAACCACTACTTTGTTAGTATAAAAGATTTCAAAACAAAATCAAAATATGGTTGGGTTAAAATAGTTGATTTTTTCACTTTGGAGGAATTTATTATAAGCCATTTTTTGAATATAAAAATTTCTGAGAATGATAAAATGACAATTAAAACTATGTTTGATTCTATTGACAAACTAAATGAAGGTACTCCCGTTGCATCAACATATAGTTGTCGAGGTATAGAAATTAAGAAAATGGAATTAACAATTCACAAGGTATTTTTTTATAATAAAAAAATATAAGTTTTTTAGTTTATTCTTTGTAAATAATGATTGGCAACCGCGGCAAACGATTTAAAGCAGGTTGATTGGCTCTTTGCTTATACGGTAATGATCTTGCCAGAATGGATTTCAGCACGTGATATGAATAAAAAAGAAAAGGTGATTTATGAAAGCAATTCCTAAATTCGCTTATGAAAATGATTTTATCAGAGGGACTTGACAAAAGACAAATATCAAATTAATGATAACAGCTAATCATTACTGAAAAAATGAAAAAGTGTTGTCCAATTGTGTGCAGAAATAAAAAATCCTTTATAAATCACTGACTTATAAAGGATTTTTGCGGAGGATGAGGGACTCGAACCTTGCTTTACATAACTTTTCAATAATTATCGTAAACCATCGTTGTTTACTATGTTTACATGATATTTATTAGTTAATCTATAAACTAAAAGCAAGAGATATATCATCTAATATAAAGAAAAGTGTTGGAAATATGTTGGAAAAGATTTACTTTTGAATTAAGTATTTTAAATATATTGAAAATGATTATGACTATAAATTTTTATCTTGATAGTAAACTTTTAGACAACAATGAAAAATCCATAATTTGTTTCATAAGAGGTATTGAAAAAGGTAAAACAACTTACATTAATACAAAAATCAAAATCAATCCTGAATTATGGAATAATCAAAAGCAGAATGTTAGACGGAATCACCCTAATAGTATGCAATTTAACTCTTATCTTGATAAGATGAAAAATGAAATTCAATTAATTTATATAGATTATATCGGTGTAAATAAAAATATGGATTTAAAGCTATTTAAACTCCACTTATTTGAGTTATTATTCAATGCACCGGAACCGGCAAAAGAATTATCTTTTTATGATGTCTTTGAAATTTATATGAATATTAAAAAGAATGAGCTTGCTAAAAGTTCCTACGAGAAATATTATAGAACCAAAAAACATCTCCAAGAATATGAAAAATATTCCAAAACAAAGGTCAATTTTGCAAATATGGATTTATTATTTTTTGATAAGTTCTTTGACTATTGTTTAAAAAGAGCAGGTCATACAAACAATACTATTTATAAATTAATTGTAAATTTGAAAACTTTTCTTAATTGGGCTTTTGAACGTGGTTATCACAACAATCTTGTATTTAAAAAAGTTAGAACTAAAGAAGAAAAAATTGAAATTGTTTATTTGACAGAAAGAGAATTAATTAAATTATTAGAATTTGATTTAAGCGGAAACACCAAATTGAGTAATCTTAGGGATGTTTTTTGTTTGTCATGTTTTACCGGTGTAAGATTCTCAGATATTACAAATCTTAAATTTGAGGATATTAAGAACGATACATGGTATTTGCGAACTAAAAAAACTAAAGATATGTTAGAGATTCCATTGAGTGAATACGCTCTTGATATATTAAATAAGTATATTTTGGATGGAATTAAGTTGCCTGTTATCTCAAATCAAAAAAGTAATGAATATTTGAAAGAACTATGTAAACTTGTTGAAATAGACGAACCAACAAGTATAGTCAAATACAAGGGGTCTGCAAGAATAGAAGTTGTAAAACCAAAATTTGAACTTGTATCAACTCACACTGCACGCAGAACTTTTGTAACTTTATCGCTTGAAAAGGGTATGAGACCGGAAACAGTAATGGAAATCACCGGACACAAAGATTATAAGACTATGAAAAAGTATATCAAAATAACCTCAAAAGTAAAACATAATGAAATGAATAGTGTTTGGAAGAAAGTTTAAAATATAATTTATAATAACATATTCATTCTCGCAGAAAATGGTTAATAAACTTGCCTCTAAAAGATAAGTGGATGTTCCAACTATCCTACTTTTAACGTAGTGGTTGATTTCCAAGAGCAAATAGGCAAGTTATTAAGTAATCTTTGTTTTTATCTCACCATTTAATTTTTCTTGTTCAAGATAATAATTACCACTAATTTCCATTCTTTGACTATCATCAGGGTTTATAGACATTCCTCCTATAATTAGTTTTTCGCCAATAACTGTCCATATAATTTTAAGACCATTTTTCTGTAAATATTTAATAAATGGAGCTTTTTTAATTAACAGAAATGGTTTTGAATTAAAATAAACATTTGTAGCAAAACAAATAACTTTATTAGATGAATCAAGAAATTCGCCTTCTTTTTCACTAAATTTAAGACCCAAGCCTTTGAAAATTGTTGAGCTTGGTATTAAAAAACTAATTGAATCTTCCTTTGAGTAATCATATTCTTCTTCCCATAAATAATTTTCTGCTGTGACTATAACTGATGAAATATATTCTTCTGTTTCTTCATCAATAATCTCGTGCCATTCAATTCCTTGATAATATTCTGAATTAAAAAATTTATAAGCAGGTGACCAAAAATATTCTCTAAAAAACATTTCATACATAGTCCTACTTTCTGGCATCCATCTTCCCATAAATTCTTTGTCAGAAATCCATTTTTGAAACTTATTAAAATCATCCTCTTTAACAAGATAACTTCTAAATTGACACCAGATTTCCTTTTGTGGAATGCTCCATTTTTCAAATCCAATTTTTTTTGGTTCTTCCCAAATTGGAAAGCCTTCAAGTATTATCCAATCTTCATTATTTTTATCAGTAACCTGAATTATATTTTCTAAATTAGGTATGTCGGTTGAATTATGAATCCAATCCTCGCTTGAACAATTCCAATTGAAAATATTTTTATCATACCACCAAAAATTCAGAGATTCCTCTATTCCATTATTTCCAGTTCTTTTAATAAAAATAGTGGGGTCAATATCTCTTATATAAGGTTCCCAGGGACCTTGAAAAATGTTGTAATTTCCATCTTTTGACCGTTCATTTATAAAGTAATTATCCGTAAGTCTTGCTAAAATTTCATAATATGCAATCCATTGATATTTTTTTCCAATTCTTTCATTTGGTAGGGTGGTTCGTGTTCTTCCGGTTCCAATTTCTTTATCATATTGATGATGAAGTTCAGGTTTCCAGCCAAGTTCAATAACTCTTGAAAGTATAAATCTTTGAACTATCTTTAAATCAAAATTTTTTTTCGGATCTTTGATTCTAAGGTTATTATCAAGAAAAGGTTCTATTTCTTTCTCATAAAAGCATAAGTTTTCTGGATTTAACGTATGTTTGAATTCATTTCTAATTTGTTCAATTTCTTCATCGCTTTTTCTTCCAATAGTTTTTAAAAAACTTATTTCTTCGTTCTCTATACCTAATTCGTCAATTAGTTGTAAAATATGAGTATTCATTCTATCAAACAATACTAATTGTACTTCAGATAAAATATCTTTAAATTTATCAAGAAATACTTCTCTCTCAATTGGTGTCTCATTTAATTTATATCCTGTCCAATCAGTATATGAATTATTAGTTCCAATTACATATCTTGCAAAATCTCCAAATCCCATAATTGAACTCCAAAGTTCTCTATAATTCTCATTGTCATATTTCATATTAAGTTCTTCGATTAATGGAATATTAACTGGAAAATTGCTTTTGTATGGAGGTCTTATTCCCGAGATGTCAAAACTTAAATTTAAATTTAAATTGAATGAGTATTCAATCACTCCTCGAGCATAATCTCTTAGAAGTATATGAGGATAAACTTCATCTTTTTCTTTAAAGATACTTTTATAAATGTATTCACTAAGTGGAACTAATAAATCAGTTTGTTTAGTCCTTAATGCACAGCCATAAGCTACAGCAAATAACCTCTCAAATACATAAGGGTCGTTAACATTTTCAAATGTAATAAGTAGTTCAATAAGAACATTTATTCTGTCTTGTAATAGATTTATTAATGCTTTTGTTGAAGAATCACGTAATTTACGATTAGTTGAAGTATGAAACCAAGCCAAAGTAATACTTGCAAGTTTTACTGATTCATCTGAAATATGTGCTTTATCACTTAATTCCCAAGCCCAATCAATTAACCGTTTAACTGCTGAATAATCATCAAATTTATATTTTAACAATTGAGTCCACATTGCATCACGGTCAGCTAAAGTAAAACTCATTAAATGTTTATGTAAAAAATAAGCATTAAAAAAATGACCCGGAATTGAAGTAATATTGAGAATTGTTTCCCAGAATAAATTTGAAGTAGAGGAATGTGCAAGTACATTATCATTTATATATGTTATACAATCTTTATTGATTGTTTCAGTTTTTCTCCAAAGTAAACTTTTAACAAATGATTCTACAATTGTAAAATTATCGTGGAAGATTGGAATATACTCCCATAATTCTTTACTATATTTTTCAGGAATTTGGATAGACAAAGCTTCAATTAAGCCACTATTTCTATTGATTGTAGGCTCATCCTTAATGTAATCATATAAATGACCATCTTCTTTAAACTCAATATCAAGATTTTGGAATTGTTCTAATAAATAAATTGAGATTAAATGATCCTCAAACCGCTCATAAGCTAAATAAATGCCTTCTTCATTATCATGGTTTTTGGTTCGGAAATTGTTTTTTGATAATACTCCTTCGACAATTAATTCATCAATAAATCCTTTAGGGTATATTAAGGTATTAATTTGAGCATCTATAATCTCATATGCAGTCTCATAGGGTATATATTTAACATGATTTTCTACAATGTATTGGATTATAATATCAATTGCTCTTTTTACAAGATTTAGACTTTTAGAGTAGTTTAATCTTTGAGGATTTGATAATATATTATTAACTCCATTAATAAAAAAACTAATAATTGATGTTATCCCTTGTAAACCATCAGGGATTTTATTCAATCCGGAATTTTTTATTCCTTCACAGAATAATCTGAGGAATAAAGGATTTTGAAATTCAGGATGAAGCAAAGGAACATTTGGTAATTCTATTTTATAATTATTAAAAAATAATTTACTTGCTTCATATTCAACATTTCTAAATCCGTAGGTAGGATATTGAATAATGGCAAAGTCTTTCATTTCTTCTTTTGGAAAAATCAAATCTTTATATGATGTACGTACCGTTAAAACAAGTCCAATCCATGGATAAGATTTCAATTCATTTATGAAACTTTTAATATGACTATTCCAAAAATACTTGCCTCTTCCTTCATTTATAGCATCAATAAATATTACAACTCTCTTGTCTGATAGTTTTCCATATTCATTAATTAACTTTAGAAAATTATTAGGATTAATATTAATATGAAGAATTTTAAATATTTGAGTCCAAGGGTCTTCATCTGTAACAAAATGCTGTCCAAGAAGGAATATACTCTCATAATTATTCTTGATTCTTTTACTTATTATATCAGCAATTAAATGAGATTTACCGATACCTGCCTCTCCATCTAATACTAAATATGGATTATTAGAAAGATTGATTAACGGACTATTGAATAAAGCTTTACAATCGGAAAGTCCTATATTAAATTCATAGAACTTATTTATTTCATTGCCATATTTTTTAAAATAATGATTATAATTTTTTTCTTTTTGAATTTTTCTTTCTTCTTCTAAAAACCACGTTTGAATTTCATTTACAATTTCTTCTGTGTTTTTAAGCAAACCCTTATATGATTCAATATCTAAATTGTTTATCCCTAAAAAATTTGAACATTCAAAAAGATTAATAAACTTTTCTAAATTATTTCCCAAATGTGATATTTCACCTTCAAGGTCATCATTATTTATTAGTGCTTTCTTCCAGTTTATAATTAACTCATCGATTATATTCGTGATTTTATTTTTAAATTTTTCAGTCCTACCCAAACCTTCAAAAATCTCTGAAATTTCGAGTTCAAAGTTCAAGTCGGGTGTGTATCGCACACCCAAATTGGTAATGGATAGATTACATTGTCTTTCAAACCACTCACGGGTTAAATGAATTTCGCCAAAAAAGAAATTTTTTATTCCAGCATTTTCAGGTTTGTTGATAAAAGCTAATAATTCAGCTTCTCCCCAAAACTCTATGACAACATTCATCTCAGAAGGAATATTATTTATTAATGTTTCATTAAACCATTTTTTTTCTTTCGGAGTTAAATTTGTTTTTAAGCAAATAAAATATTTCGTTAATGAAGGATAATGTTTGCAAGCCGATTGCAGGGACTTAATTATTTGATTTTTCCGATTTCCTTCATCTAATCTTCCAGTGCCGCCAAAAAATTTACATTGCCAACCCCATTCTTCACCATTTTTACAACTTAAATAAAATTCAACACCTCCATCACCACCACTTCCATCTATTTTCGTAAATTTCCCAAATTGTCTAAACTCAATTATAGATAATTGATAACATAACTGCTCGAAGCTTAAGTTCTGACTGCCTTTATATGGCATTAATTTAGAAAAATCAATTGAATTAATTGTTGTCATTATTTATAGTAATTATAAAAAAATGTTTATCCTTCCATTATGTTGACCTACAAATTTAGCGAAAATATTACTCAATTGCAATTTTTATTTTTAAACAAGAATAATTTATAGAAAACATTCGATTTTCAACGGTTTTCAGCGATATTTCAACGGTTTTCCGATATATTACACATTTTTTAGCAAGATTTATCAAAATTTATACTACTTTTGAAAAACTTTTTAGTAATTTTGATAGGTAAATACTGATTAATTGAAGTTTAATTTGCTTATTTTACAGTAAAAATCAATGTGATTTGGTTTAAATATTTATTATATTGGAGGAAAAAAAATGGGTTTAGTAAAACATGACCACTATTATGGTTATTATTCCGGCGAACATGTTAAGAATTTATATAATTGTTCAGATGAAATAATTTTAGAAAATTCTAATTCTATCGCTCAATTTTATAGAAGTAAAAGAAAACAGTTTTTAGAATTGTTATCTGAAATCAATGAAGAATACAGGTTGTCTATTATTGATGAAGAAATGAAAAATTACTTCGATATTTTGGCAAATAATTCACCTGAAACATTCCAATTGTTATTAGATAAAAAGCTTCTTGAAAAAATGGAAAGTTCATATGTTCATGAAGATAAAAATTTACTTATTGGAAGTTATTTATACTTTTTAAAAATAGTAGAAGATAAATACAAAAGAATTGAAAAAATAAAATCAATAGAAATCAAATGGTTAAGTGATTATAACCGCTTTATTGAGTTTTATCAAATTTTAAATAATGCAAATATTATTGATTGTGATTTTTTAAGGTTTAAACAGTTCTTTTCATTAAAAGTCAATTTGAAATATAATTCAAATCTGTATGAGACTTCAGCAATATTTTATGAATTAGTCGAAAATCAATACATAACAGAATTAACTCTTGATGCAATGATAGAAAATCATCAAATAGTTGCAACGAACGGTAAAAAAAAAGAAACCAAAACGCTTGAACGACAAAATTATATTCAAAGCAAAAGCAAATACAATGACGAATTTTCCGATAACAAAATTCGTGAAGAAGTTTATATTGCTTTAAATAAATTTGGTATAACCTTAAAACAAAAAATATAATGTTTGAAAATGCCAAAGCCTGAAACGTGGCTTTGGCTCTTGCTCCAAAAAAAATATACAATTCTTGAAACTACCTTTCAGAGTATATTAAATACAGTTAAGTTGCATCCAGTAAATATGTTTTTATGTAAAATTATACTATTGGAGCATTGATGAATGCAAACTTAACGTTAAGTATTGATAAGGTACAATTAGAAAACCTAATCAAAGAACTTGTTACAAATCAGCCAAGACAACATGAAGTCAAACCTGTTGTTAAGGTAGTCCCTCCCCAACTTCTCAGCATAAATGATATGTGTGAGATGTTTAAAGTCAGTCGTGTTACCATATCAACTTGGATGAAACAAGGCAGATTACCCTTTAAAAAGGTTTCACGTCGTGTTTACTTCATTTTAGATGAAGTCCTATCATCAATTCCGCAGTTTAACTTAGCTTCGGTTCACAGCTTCCAGAAGTCGCTAATACAGGGAGGGAAAATTGATGGAACAAGATAAAAAAAATGGTTTGGCTGAAGACCAAAACCATTTACTCAAAAATTCACAAAACAAAAATAATCAATCTTTCGGAATTTCCAAAGAAGAAGTTTTACAAAGAACAAATGGAGGAGAAAATATATACAAATATATTTTTTCCTCTAAAGGGATTGAATATTTAATAGGGCGGAATATGAGAAATCCTTTATATTCAGATAAGAATCCATCTTTAAGTATAAATTTGATAAATGGAAATTATCTTTTTAATGATTTTGGAAATCCTGAATTTCAGGGAGATGTGTTCGATTTTGCAGGTCATTACTGGAGTATTAATCCAAGAAATAATTTTCAAGAGTTGTTATCAAAAATCAATATTGAATTACATCTTGAAATAACTGATAGAAATAGAGATGACAATGAAGAACGTCTCATAAAATATAAACCATTTACAAATGATGAACTAAGTTTTTGGAATGCGTTTGGAGTTTCGGAAACTATACTTGATAAGTTTCAAGTTAAATCTGTTGATTGGTTCAATATTTCCAATGAGTTTGGTAATAAAAAAATTATAAATCAGGATGTTTTGATATTCGCATATCAAATAAGCTCAACTTCATATAAAATTTACCAACCAAATCATTCTCAATATAAATTCAGTTGGGTAGGTAAGAAACCTGAAAATTATGTCTTTGGTTTTAATCAACTTGATTATAGTATGGATACAGTCATAATTGCCGCAGGTGAAAAAGATGTTTTGAGTTTTGTTTCACTTGGTTATAATGCAGTTTGTTTTAATTCCGAAACCGAAATACCGGACAATCAAATAATTCAAATACTTTTAAATAATTTTGATAATGTTTTGGTTTGTTACGACAAAGACAATACAGGAAAGAAACAAGCTAAAATTCTTGCTGACAAATATTCATTATCAATAGTTGATATTGAATACATCTTCGGAAATAATTTAACCGGAAAAGATATTTCTGATTTTATTTACAATGCAATAATTGGACATGAAGGTTATAACATTGAAAAAATTCACGAAACAGTAAACCATTCAAAATTAGTTTACCAATCTAAATTAAAGCATTTACCCAAACCTTTTCCATTATCTACATATAACATGTTACCTAAAATTCTTTATGAATCTCTTATATATTATGACAATTATGCTGAAAAGGAAATGATGCTTCTAACTTCATTATCAGTATTAAGTGGCTTACTTCCAAATTATTATTCAATTTATCATGGAAAAAGAATTGAATCCAATTTATTTTTATTTGTTGTTGGTAAAGCGGCATCAGGTAAAGGTATTTTAAATGATGCTTATATAATTGGGGATGTTATACATAAACAACTTGCTTCAAAATCAAATACAAAAACTACTTTAGCAGAAAGAGAAATCATCTTTATTCCGGGTAACAGTTCTCATTCTTCGTTTTTAACTCATCTTTTAGCTAATAATGAAAGGGGGATTTTATTTGAAACCGAAGCTGATGTTTTAAACGGAAGTATATCTCAAGATTGGGGTGATTATTCGACATCTATGAGACAGTCATTTCATCATGAAAAAATTTCACAGTCAAGAAAAAAAGATAATGAATTTTTTGAACTTATTGCACCTAAATTATCGGTAATTATTTCAGGTACACAAGAACAATTTGGAAATTTTTTCAATAATCCGGAAAATGGTTTATATTCACGGTTTTGTATTTATAATTTATTTAGTAAATCAGAATGGAAAAATGTATTTTCATTTACCGAATCAGTCAAACCTTTTAAAAGTATATCCGAATGGGTGGAAAGAAATTATTACTTTCTTAAATCAAATGAAATTGAATTCAGTTTTACTGAAGAACAACAAAATGAATTCAACGAAATTTTAAGAAGTAAATATGATTTCTATTCTAAAGCAGACGAATCAGGAAACCTGACTGCTTCAATAAAGAGACTTGGAATAATATTAACAAGACTAGCGATGGTTTTAACTATTCTCGAAAATGAAAATGTTGAGAATTTGAAACAACTCCAATGTCCTCAAACTATATTTGATAGTATCATTTTAATTATAGATAGTCTGATAGCTAATTTTCAGTATTCTTACTTGAAATTACCAAATGGTGTAAAAAGAGGTTTAGGAATAGAATTAACACAACCTGAAAAACTTTATAACAGTTTAAATGATTCATTTTCAAGAGCAGATGCAATTGAAATAGGTTTAAAATTAGGAATCAAAAGGGATTATATTGATAAAATTCTTAAAATGAATAATTTTTTCACGAAAACAGGGAGAGGCAGGTATATGAAGTCCAAATCAAGTGCAGTTTCTGCAACTTTACTAAATAATTGAATAATAATCATTTATGCAACTATTAACTAAAAATGAAACTGCACTGAGTGCGGTTATAACAGAAACCGCACAAACTGCACTAAATAGTGCGGTTTGTGCAACTTCCTTTCAAACTGCACTAACTGCGGTTTTGAAAATCACAAAAAATGAATCTAAGTAATTGTTTTTATTATGTTTAACTATAAAACTGCAAACCGCAGAGGGAGAGCGTCTATGACTGGTCAAGATTTAAGGGCAATTCGATTGCTCAACGGAATAACTCAGCAACAAATAGCTGAAAAAGTAGGGTATTCAACACGTGATACTATCAGAAAATATGAGAATTCGGAATTTCTACCTCACAAATTTGTGTTGGCTATTTCCGAGCTTGTTGGATTTGATTTTACAAATGACAAAAAACAGATGGATTATGTCAGTAAGATACCCAAAGATGTAAATAATTTATATAAAATCCCCAAAAGAAGATTTATTTTTGGTTAACTGGTTAGATAACACTTGATACATCAGTGATTACTGTATATTTGGCAGATTGTCTGTATGAAATCTTTCAGATAATCTGCCTTTTATTTGGCGGTAAAATTCAGACGAAATGTAGTTTAATTGAAGAAATCATGCAATTATACACTTAATATGAGTATAAAACCTGCTGAAATAATCAAATTAATATCACTATTTTTAATTGACTTGTACCTGAAATGATTCATCAGTATGTTCTAAAACCACTAAAAGATTTGAATTTCGGAAAAACAAATATCAAAATTATTCATTATATTGTGTGTAAAAAACCGATTACAATTACCGAATATATTTACCGAAGATTTTGGTACTTGTAAAATAGAATAATTGTTTTTATTTTTGAATCAGGTTATTTGAAAAAAAGACTTTAAACTATTAATTAAAGTGTAACTACTCAGGCTATTCTAATTGAGCAATTAAATTCATAGTTGTCATAACATCACCATCATTTTTTTTGCAGGTGTCTATTATTGAGCGCAA
>JAVSMQ010000001.1:962513-991074 GCA_032027125.1 Kapaibacterium sp. (SeqCode) | reverse complement strand
CTTAAAATATTTTATTCAATAAATAATAAATTTAATTCTATGAAAATAAAGATGTTATTAATAAATTCGGGTTTAAAATAATGAAAAGTTCTAAAAAATACTTCAGAATATTGAGTACAAGATTTACTCATACTCAATTCAAAAAATTATCTAATCTGATAATTCTACTTGTTTCATTTATAATCATCATTTCTGAAATGAATTATGATGCCAAATCGCAAGGTATAATGGATTGTTCTGGCAACTTAACTTGTATTCCTGCAAGCAGTTGGACTATAGTACACGATGTAGTTTATCATTATGATCCTTGTGATATTATAGTAACATTTCAATATGCTTCTTGCGGTGACCCGATTACTCAATATGCTATTGACATTATAAGTATCAGAACTTTGCAGAATAACCCTGTAGCACCTTGTTTCTACCCCTCTACTTCAATCACTAACGAGGCTATTAAGGTTGCTTTAGCAAAATTAAATGAAGTCGAAAACCTACCTTACCCTATCATGTTCGATATCTCTGTCAAAACAAACGCTTGTTTTGAAGAAATATTTAATCCGATTAACGGTGAAGTACTTACACCATGTTCTCCAATTTGTTGCGTAACAAGGTATGGTGTAAAGAAAGAGCATTGGGGTTTGGTTGTCTATGAGGATTATCCTGATGTTGACGGTAGCCAAATAGCAAGTTGTAATGATTCTTGTATTCAGATTTGCTCGCAAGGTCATCCCTTGGCACCAACTTCAATTTATTTCAATGATTACTTAGACCAGTCGTTATGCGAATTGGATTGTTTCTGGAAACTTGACGGTAACGCTATCGTAAATGATGATGACTTTATCGGTCCAATGGATGGTAATGATTTTGTTGTTAAAACCTTACGGACAGAAGGTGAAGAGCTTTTAATGGAAAGAATTCGAGTTGATAACAACAGAAAAATTGACTTTAAACTTAATTCATGGTTCGCAATGCCGCAGATAACATTTGATGCGGACTATTGGGGAACTGTAGGTTCAACAATAATTGATGACCCAACAATCAAGATTTATAGAGCAACTGGTGAATTACCAACTGATGGAAAATACAAAGTTTTTCCATGGTGGATATCTGTAAATATTCAAAATGGTGCAGGTAGCCAAGGAATTGGAGCATTTAATATCTGGTCTGAAAAAGAAGGATATTCGGAACCTTTTCATGGAACTGAAAGTAGTTCTACAATGACAAAAAGATTTAGTATTTTACGCAATGGTAATGTTGGAATTGGTGTTGAAGAACCAACTTCTAAATTAGAAATTAAGGGAATCGGTTACGATGGTCTGTTAAGTGCTTTTAAAATAAACAATTCGTTAAATTCTCCAATTTTTGAAATAAAAGATGATGGTGTAGTAAAAGCTCAGAAAGTATATATTGGAGTTGGAACACCAAACCCGAGTTATAATTTAGAAGTAAATGGTAATACTAATATTGCCGGAACTGCAAAAATATCTGGCGACCTTAAAGTTAATGCAAGAATTTATACAACTGAAGTTATAGTTCAAGACCCGGCATTGTGGTGGCCGGATTTTGTTTTTGATCAATCATATAAACTAACTTCTTTATCGGATATATCAAGATTTATTAAACAAAACGGTCATCTCCCGGAAGTTCCTTCTAAAGATGATATTCAAAAAGATGGGGTAAATGTTGTCGAAATGCAAATGATTCTACTGAAAAAAGTTGAAGAATTAACTCTTCATTTAATTGAAATGAAAAACGATAACGATGTTTTAAGAAAAGAAATTGAAAACTTAAAAGGTAATAAGTAAAATAACATTTAATTTTGATTCAAGAGGATAATAAAAATGAAAAAAATATTGTTTTTACTTATAGTATTAAATTATGTCAGCTTTTCACAACTTATTCAGAAAGTTGATATTTATGAAAATAATACCAATCTTTCAGGTCAGACAATAGATGTAATTGCAAAAGAAAGAGCAAAATTATTTTATACCGCCGGTGGAAATTATTTTAAATACAACTACCAAGGTAATAATTATTTTCATCTGAGATTAGGGACATATGGTTATCCGACAACACCACTTACAACAGTAAGCAAGGAAGTTATTATCGATAGACCTGATAAGACCTTGACAGTGGGTTCCATAGCAGGTGAAGTTTCTGTAGATTTAACTGGTGCGGCTACTTATACTATTCCTATAACATTAGTTCCGGGGACAAATAATGTCACACCAAAAATATCTTTGAATTATAATAGTAATAAAGGAAATGGAACAGTCGGTTGGGGTTGGAATTTGAGCGGTATTTCGGCAATTTCAAGAGTTGGAAAGGATATATTTCATGATGACGTTTTTGAGAAGATACAATTTACTAATCTTGATAAACTAAGTCTTGATGGAAATAGATTAGTTGGAAATTATGGCACTAATGATGCTATTTATGCTACTGAAGTGGGTAACACTTCCCGTATTTACTCGCACGGTTTGGATAATCGAGGGCATACCTGGTTTGAAGTAAAAAATATCGATGGTTCAGTAATTGAATTCGGTAATTCCGTTACTTCAAAATTTGAAACCGAAAAAGGCATTATGAGTTGGTTAGTAAATAAAGTTACAGATGCCAATGGAAATTATGTTTTATATGAATACGGCAAAAATGAAGGCGAAATATTTATCAAAACCATTTCATATACCGGAAATGAAAAAGCTGGATTAGTACCCTATGCCAAAGTTGAATTTATTTATAAGAAAAAAGCAGATAATAATACTTCTTATTTTGAAAAAATTGAATTTAATGAAACTGTGATTTTAAAAGAAATACAGGTTAAATACGAGAACAATACAGTACGAAAATATGTCCTTGACTATATTAATGATAATAATTATTCTCAATTATATAGAATAATTGAATGGGATGTGCAAGAGAATGAAAGATATAATTCAACTATTTTTGAATATGATAAAACTCCTGAAAATAAATCTATTATAAATGTGGTACCTACTTTTATTTCTGAATTAGATAATTATCCCGATTTTGAAATTCGTGAACTATTTGGTGATTTTAATGGCGATAAAATATCTGATCGGATTTTAATCTCTAATGAACTTTATATGCAATTCGGCAAGTATTTTGGTAAAGATGAAGCAGGTAATCTCAACTCAACAACATTTGTAAGACAAAATAATTATTCTTTTATTGATCCCCCTGATGGGTGCTATCAATTTACTCCTTGTAGTGAAGTTATTGAAACTTTTAGATTATTACGTGATCAAATTATAATTGCTGATATAAATAACGATGGTTATGACGATGTCATAACACCATGGCTTGAAAGTCATTGGGATTCTTATGGAGATGAACTAGCAAGTGATGAAAGATATCGACAATTAAAAATAAGAATTGATACTTCTGATGGTAACAAATTAAACTATGCTACAGAATTTACTGCTATACCTCAAAGGTTATTTCCAAATGAAGATTCAAATTGTAATCATGACTTTTCTATAAGTTATGAAGATTTATTAATTGGAGATTATGACGGAGATGGCTTTTTAGAATTATTAATCCATGCAAGACAATTGGGTTATTGGGATTTTGTTTGTGCGATGATGAGAGGAGACGATAATTATCATATATTATATTATTCCAATCTAAGTTTAACACAAAATGACGGTAAAGGATATATAAATATAAATCCAACTACAACTTCAATTTTTGCTTCTTATGAAGATGACGAATTAGCTGAATTAAATGCCCAATTTATTAATTTGAATTACAATTTTAACAAAAAAACAGATATAATGTTTATTACAGATACAGATTTTGAATATGGCTTTTATGAATATAATTCATTAACTAATACATTAGACAAAATTAATTCAAATAAATCTAATGAATTGACACATGCTAATTTCTACTTTTTTCCTGCTGATTTTAATGGAGATGGTTTAACCGATTTACTTTATTATAAAAATACTGGAGGAGATGAATGGAAAGTTCGTTATGGTATTGGAAGTGATTTTTCTGACGAATATTCTATTGCTAATTTTAATTTCGGTGAACCATATAAACCAGAATATTATTCAGCATATCCACTTATATTAGATTTAAATGCTGATGGTAAATCCGATATTATTTGGCACACAATGGATCTTTCTGAAGAACCACATCTAGCAAAATATTACCTTTTTACTTCTATTGGAGTAAATAATTTTGGATATAAACCTTATGAATTTGAGGAAAATGGTGAACATGGTGGTGGTTTACTTAAAAACTTTTATATGGAACATCAAAGAAATAAAACAGTTGATTTTAACGGTGATGGTAATGCTGATATTATGCGAACATATACTCTTGAATTATTTGGAGATATGTATAAAAAAATAATTACTTTTAATTTTGAAGATAATGATCTTCATTTAAAAAGTATTTATGACGGATTCAACAATAAAACAGAGATTTCTTATGAACCGCTTTCAAAAGGTAAAGACTTTGATGGTACAGCAAATCCTTATAAAAGAGGTTTTTCTGCCGCCTATCCTGTATTTGATATTGGCGGCGGCGGGTATGTTGCTACATCAATTAAAAAATATTCTGCTGTGAATCATTTAAATCCAATACAAAGAGAGGATTACTCTTATGAAGACGGATTAACTCATCTTGAAGGCAAAGGATTTCTTGGATTTAAAATATTTACTAAAAAGAGTTTTGATTTAGAAAATTTAGATAAAAATTTTCAAACTGTAATTTCCAATGAATTAGATGCAGCAAAATTTTCTTTAAATACAAAACATATATATAATTATTATGGATTTTATATTGCTGATTATGAGGAACCTAATTTCGGTTGGAATACGGAATTAATTTCTGAAAAAATATTTGAAAATCAGATATACCCTTTGATTAACAATCAATATAAATATTTCTTTTATCAAAGTCAAATTGATGAAAATGACTATTTAAATAATACTAAATCAAGAACAGTATTGACAGTTGATGAATGGGGAAATAATCTTAGCAAGACAATAAAATTGGGTGACGCGGTTAGTCCTATTTTTACTGAAATCACGAGTAATGAATATGAAGATAAGATTGATTCGTGGATAACTGATCAAGAAATTAATTGGTGTGATAAGGATAAACTCAAAAAAACTACTGTAACTACAAGTCATACAAATGATACTGATCCCAACGACTACAAACGTATTGTAGAATATTTATATGACGGTGCCATAAATAATTATCATTTAATCAAAATCATTTCTGACCAGGTAAAACTGAAAAAAGTTGAAACATTATTTGATTATGATAATTTCGGTAATATTTTGAAAACAACTTTAAAACAAACTTTTCAAAGTTTACCAGACAGATTTTCAACTTCAACATTTGATAATTATGGAAGATTTCTAATAGAATCCGAAAATGCTTTAGGGCATAAAGAAATGTTCAATTATAATCTTTCAAATGGTCATTTACTTGATAAAACCGATATTAACGGCATTAAGACAGAATATGAATATAAGGGTTTTTCTCGACTTTATAAAGAGATAATACCGGCATTGAATAATTCATATACAGATTATAATACAAGATGGTCTGCAGTCGGTGATCCATCCGGAACTTCTTTTGTTTCTGAGGTATCTGGTACGGATATGCCGGAATCTACTGTTTTTTATGATATGTTGGGAAGAGATTTTATATCCCGTACTACATCTTATCCCGTGACTAAGATTATAGAAACAAAAAAGGAATACCATTTAGACGGTAGAATTGCCAAAGAATATAAACCTTATGAAGCCAGTACTACACCTAAAAAGTATATAGAATACGGATATGATGATTATTATAGAATACTTTACGTTAAAGATGTAAATCAAATACCAAATCCACCTTTAGAACTGGTAACCGAATTTAATTATGATAATTCTACAAGCAATTTGTTGGTAAAAAGTATTAAAACTCCTGACAATAAAATTTCTTATTCAAGATATGATGCCGCAGGTTTATTAACTGAAGCAGAAGACCCTGCGGGTAATAAAGTAAAATACACTTATAAAGATAACGGTAATGTCGGTGAAATAAAGACTGTCGGATTAGATAATGCAGATGACTTATCTGTTATCATTGATTATGATATTTATGGAAATCAAATTCAGCTTATTGATATGGATGCGGGTATTCAAGATTATGAATATAATGCTTATGGTGAAGTTATTAAAGAAACACATCCTACAGGTTTTATTGATTATGAATATGATATTCTTGGAAGATTAGTAAAGAAAAAAACTACGGAAACACCTGCAGGTACATCAACAGAGACAAATTTTGCTTATGTTAACTCCGGGCACGGATTAGGTCAGATTCAATCCATTGTAACAACTGACAATATTAACGAATATTATTATTATGATGATAAAGGCAGAATAATAAAAACCGTTGATGATGTTCAGGGTAAATCTTTTGAATATGAATATACATATCAGTCAAACGGATTTCCGGCAACTGTAAAATATCCGTCTGGAGTTACAGTACAAAACATTTATAATGGTTATGGATATTTACAAAAATTACTACGCACAGACTGTAATCCGGATGTTTCTATTTGGGAATTGGAAACTCTTGATGTAAATGAAAATATAAGAAAATTTAAATTAGCAGCCGGAAATTCGACAACAGAATATATTTATGATGATTTGGATTATTTAACAAAAATCAAAACATATAAAACAACTCAACCAACTAATGAAATTCAGAACTTAGAATATGAATATTATTCGGAAGAGGACGAATCAGGTTTACTTAAAATAAGGAAGGATGTAATTAATGAGCAATCGGAAGAATTTACTTATGATAATTTACAAAGACTTTTAAATTATACTACAACAAATAGTTTGGTTCAACCCCCAACTACATCAACTACTATAATGTCATATTATAAAGACGGTTCGATTAAGTCTAAAACAGGTATGGGGAATTATTATTATAATGATAACCACCTTCTTAGGAATGAAATTCAGGAGCCTGTACATGCTGCAAAAGCAGTTGTACCTGTCTTGAATCCTAAACTCAACCATACAATAACTTATACAGCTTTTAACAGTATCAAAACAATTGAAGAAGGTTTAAAAAAATCGGTTTATTATTACGGTGCCGACGAGCAAAGAAAGAAAATGGAATATAAAGTTAATGATATTCTTCAATACACTAAATACTATATAGGAGATTACGAATTAATCGAATATCCGGTCAACCCATCAAAAGAAATGACTTATTTAGATGGTTACGCAGTAAATATCAAAATAGGGTCAAGTGACTTAAATTATTACACTCATTCAGATAATTTAGGTTCACTTCAAAGTCTATCGGATGAAAACGGAAATGCGGTTGTCGGTGCTGAGTATAGCTTTAATCCATGGGGAATTTTAAGAAATGAAGGAAATTGGCTTCAGGAATATAATAATGAATCGATGCATGGTCTATTTGGATTAATTGGAAGAGGATTCACCGGTCATGAACACATGTCGGAATTCGGATTAATAAATATGAACGGCAGAGTCTATGACCAACAATTAGGTCAATTCATCCAGCCTGATAATTATATTCAACAACCGGATTTCAGTCAATCATACAACAGATTTAGTTATTGTCTTAATAACCCTTTAAATTTAACTGATCCATCCGGTGAATTATTTGGAATTGATGACATAATATTGTATGCTACAATCGCTTATTCTGTAGGCTCTATAGCTGTAAATACCTATATAGCCTGGAACAATTACGGGCAACAAGCTGGTTTAAATACATTGATTACAAGTACAATGTTTACAGCTGCTGGATTTATGACAGGATATGCAGCAGGAGAATATATAAATGGTCTTTTAGAAGGTTCCCCAAGTATAAATAATTATTTTGGAGATGCAATAGGTGGCTTCCCTACTGCTTCAGCAAGAACTGCCACTGCTTTTGTCTACGCAGAAAGGTATACGATTAGTGAAACAACAAAATCTGTTATAAGAAATGCGGTTGCAGGCATTGGGGCAGCAACTACTCCACATTTTACAAATGGACAATTGGCGGAATATAGTAAATTTTTAAAGAATCCCGGTATGTTTGATTTTCATCCCTTAACACAAGAACCAAATCCCTTAATGACTAAAAATGACCCATCTGCAGGTATAGAGTTTGAAATCATTAAACAAATCGGAATAGGTAAAACAGCTAAAGTAGCGGGAAGTGCCTTAAAGGGATTATTTAATGTGTTATCAAAATCAAAAGTTGCTACTAATATCTGTTTCATTGCCGGTACAATGATATTGACAAATAACGGTCTGGTGGAAATTGAAAAAATAAAAACGGGAGACAGTGTATGGTCATACAATATTGAATCAGGTAAAACGGAATTAAGTCCGGTGCAGAATATATTTAAGAGAAGTACAAATGATTTTGTAAAATTATATTTTGCCAAAGATTCAATAATTTGTACTTTTGAACATCCGTTCTTTGTAAATAATGATTGGAAAGCGGCTAAGGACTTAAAGCAGGGTGATTCGCTCTTTGCATATTCAGGTTATAAAACTGCTCTTGACAGTATCTATACTTTCAGGACTGACACAGCAACTGCGGTTTATAATCTTGAGGCAGACGGCAATCACAATTATTATGTTTCGGCAGGCGGTGTGCTGGTGCATAATAAAGATTTATATTCTGTTTACAGAGGCATAGATGCTTCCGGTGTTACAAAATATGTTGGAATTACAAAAAGGTCACCCTCGTTTAGGTTTTATGAACATGTGAAAAGTATTGGTACTGGAAAAGAATTGCTAAAATATGATGTTATTAAAGGAGCGACTAAACTTACAAAAACTCAGGCACGAGTATTGGAACAGAAACTAATAAATAATTATGGTTTAGAAAATTTATTAAATAAAAGAAACTCTATTGCACCTAAATTTTGGTCACAACACGGTATTTAACCTTTGAGAAAAGTTTATGAATAAAAGAATAAGAATTGGCGATATATTTTCTGTTAAAATATCAGAAAATAAAAAGAAGTTTTTTCAATTAATAGCTTATGATTTATTGCAATTAAATAGTGATGTAATCAGAGCTTTTAAAAAAGAATATCCCATAGATGTAATTCCTGAATTTTCTGTATTAATAATAGAAGAAGTAGAGTTTTATGCTCATTGTATAATCAAATTTGGTATTAAGTTAAATTGTTGGGAAAAAATTGGGAATATTTTAGAAGTTGGTAAAACAGAAAATATTATATTTAGAGCAACAAATGACTACGGTCATAAACAAGGAGAGGAACCTATTAGGGTTTCCAAAAGTTGGTATGTTTGGAGGATTAATGATAACGATTTTACTGAGATTGGTAAATTAGAAGGAGAAAATAGAAAAGCTGAAATTGGTATAGTTTTTGATACTTATAGTATTGTACATAGGATGAAAACTGGACAATATGGTGGATTTTATCCTGATTTTGAGTAATATTGGTAAATAAATTACAAAAATTAGAATTCATTGTTTTATGATATGTTATTTGTACGAAAATTGATATCTTAAAGTATGCCGATTCTCTCTTTGCATTTTAGGGATATAATTATTATGTATAGTCAAATGACGAAATGGTACATTAATGAGGGACTTAATTTTATGACTTTTAAAAATATTAAATAAAAGGTAAATATATGACAAATTTAACAAAAATCTGTGTTTTCTTTATAATTGCATTTGTTTCAATGCAGTTATATACAAATCAATTATACGCCCAGCCAACTGGTCCCGGTTACATATTGACTTATGATGATTCAGGAAACAGATTGAGCCGGACTTTTACAAATGTAATATTAAAGTCAGTTGATACGACTATGACCGAAACGGCTGTAGGCAATTTCAACATCAAAATATATCCCAACCCCACAAAAGGGCAACTGACGCTTATTATTGCCAATCTCGGCAGTAATGACAAAGTGCAGTTATTTCTGACCGATTTTTCCGGTAACGAGCTTGCCAGAATGGATTTCAGCACGGCAGAGAATACGATTGATATGAGCAAGCACGTCAACGGCACATATTTTCTGCGTGTGGTTATCGGTGAGCAGACAGAAACATTCAAGATTATAAAGATGGAATAGAATCAATTACAAATTACGAATTACGAAGTAAAAAACTACTCTCCTGATTAACGAATTATTTTATTAATCAGGAGAGTTAATTTTTTTTGGTTCTTTTCCATTTTGATGCTAATAAAAAAATATTGTTCCATACTTCACGTTTAATTTGAAAATATTTATTTGAATCCTTTTAAATCAGGGAAATCATTATGAGATTTATTTACAGAATCATTTTATTTTTATGTTTTGCATTAGTACTTCCATTGAAAGCCGTTGAGAAAGAAGCCTCGATAGTAATTGATAAAAATAATTCTTACTCCAAAAAAGCAACAAGTAAATTGTTCGGCGGTTTTATTGAATATTTGAGGGATTATGTAAATGGTTCAGGCGGACTATGGGCTCAGGAACTGCTTGACAGAGGTTTTGATGCATATCCTTGTGAGAATATTAATATCGGTTGTGTTTGGAAAGATACTGCTTCATCAGTTAATGCGATACCTGAATTAATTCAAGGCGGCTATAATCCAAATGGTAAATATTTCAAACGATTGACTTCGATAAATGATGATGGTTTTTGTTCAACCTATCAAACAATCACCTATTGCGATACAATATCACATACAATTTATTTGTATTATCGGGGGATGGTTGAAAGCGGCTCTGCAAAAATAATTGTAATGGACAAATCTAATACCTTTAGGCTTTCAGAAATATTAATTCCTTCACCTACTGAAGAATGGACAAAATTTGAAACAACTTTGCAAATTATACCCGGTTACAGTTCTGTAAATGTCTTCTTTGCATTAGAAGGTAAAGGCAGTATTGATATAGACGAGGTTTCATGTGTTCCTGATAACAATGTAGGTGGTTTACGAAAAGAATGGTTTGATTTACTAAAAGAATATCGGGTTGGAATGTTGCGATACCCTGGGGGATGGTTTGCTGATTTACCTCAGGCAGACTTTGAAAATGGAATTGGTCCGATAGATAAAAGAGTTTCTCCGAATTTAAAAGATTTAGGTGAATTTCAGAGAATGGATTTTGGAACCGATGAGTTTCTCAAAGTTTGTGAACTTATTGGAGCTGAACCTCATATTGTATTAAACTACAAAAATGGAACACCTGAGCGGGGTCTTGAATGGGTGAAATACTGCAATGCCGATTTAAACGATGAATGGGGAAATAGGCGAAAAGAAAACGGCAGAAGTGAACCATACAATGTTAAATACTTTGAAATTGGCAATGAACAATGGGATAATCCTGTACTTTATACATCAATTTATGTTGATTTTTATAATTTACTTAAAAATTATGACCCTTCTTTAAAGATTATTATTGATGGTAATGAATGGCTCGGTTCGGTTTATTTCGATACATTGGCTACAGTTTCTTCGGGTAAGATTGACATTTATGGTTATCATCCTGCATTAGCTTATGATACGCAATATAAACATAGTGTTGATGATATTTATAATTTCCTTGTAAATGCTTCTTATTATGATATTGCAATAAATAATGTAAAAAAAAGTATTGAAAAGCACGATTTGCAAAACAAGACATTACATGCTGTTTCTGAGTGGTGGACACATTGGGCTGATGGTGCCGGGTGGCTTAAAGATACCAGTGTAATGCAGTGTTCTTATATAATGTCTCTTGCAAATGCTGGTTTAGGGATTTCTTTTTTGAGAAACGGATATCAAATAGATTTTGCGGAAAGAACTCTCGGAATAAATTTCATTCGCAGAACTCATCATACTGAAACCGGCAAACGTGCTATTTTCGGTCAGTCAAGTTATATAGGATTAAAAATACTCTCACAACATTTTGGAGAAAATATCATTTCTGCTGATATTACGACTGAAAGACTTACTTATTACTCAGATCGTCCGGGACTCGGCAGTTACGAAAACGTTCCGATGCTTGATGCTGTTGTGACAAGTTCATCAGATACCTTATTTATTTCTGTTTTGAACAGATATTTAAACTATAGTGTACGAACATCATTTAACATAAATCATGACTTTTCCGTTGCTAAAATTTATCAAATATATAATGAAAACATAACGGATATTGTCACGGCTGAAAATCCTGATATTATTCAAATAAATGAAAGAACAGAGCCATTTGTTGATGAATTTATATTCCCTCCGCATTCGATTACAGTTTTAGCATTACCATATTATCCGAAAACTTCAGTTAATGATGAAATTCAACAGAATTTAATTTATCCCAATCCTGCAAAAGATAAAATTATTATCAGTTTCGATAATCCAAATTCTGCTTTGGCATCAATCAAAATAATTAACACAATGGGTGTTGAAATTGAGAGTATTAAAACAAGGGACAGTTCTGCGATGTTATCGACCAAAACATTAGCATCAGGGATGTATTTCGTCCATATAATAATTAATGGTGAACTAACGGTTGGAAAATTTGTAATAGCTAAGTAACATTAGAAACATCATGACTTCAGATAAATAATTATGAAAATACTAAACAAAGTGCAGGTTGAATATTTTTCTTATTGTAATGAAGATAAATATCTTTTACAACTTAGCCAAGTGTTATAAATTGGAAATCAATCTAATCATTTTTTAAATTTGATAATTATTTAATTTTAGATGAATTTCTTTATTTTACAAATTTATTGACCAGCCTTGAAAATTTATTCAGGAATGCATTCTATGTACAAGCAATTTTGAAGTTCAATTATTTATAGAAAAAAACATACTTTTAGCTAAGTTATCCCGGAGATTATTGAATTGATTTAGTTTATCTGAGCTTGTCCTTAGTGTTTCTAATAATTGGTTTGGTCCCATGTTAAATGACCTATGAACATTTGTCCTAAATGTTTTTTGATTTTTGTATCCACATAAAATTCCTATTTCTACTGCACAATGTTCTGTATTGCATATTAATTTCAAGCAATAGTACATCCTTACAAAGCAAATCAAATTACTTGGTTTTATCATCAACCTATTCTTGCAATATTCATATACTTGTGTTTTATGTAAACCGATTTTATCAACCATAAAATCTAAACTCAATTGATAATCATTATAGTTGTCAATTATAGTTTGAATAATAATTTTGGAATTATCACATAAGATAGTATCATTAACTTGTGCGATAAATTCAATTAATTCACTTGAATTTTTCATATAATTCATACTAATATTATAATTCAAATAAGTATTCATGATATACTCAATTAAAATCAATATTTATGGATTTTCTCAAAAAATGACATATTATCAACACTTTATATGAAAATACTAAATAAATTTATACTGCCATTGTGTGACATCAAAACAAATTATTTCTTAGTATTACCATTTAATTTGACTAAAATACAAAATATTTTTCAATTACAAACATTTTTTTTATGTGTGAACAGTATGGGGAGTAACTATTTGTGCAAGTCCTGAACGAGACATGATAATGGTAATCGTTAGCTTAAGACAAAAGTATCCATCGTGATATAAAATCTGAATGCAGTCGGCGACAAATTCTTGATGCAATGAATAGTATATTAATGAATGAATAAACTTGTGAGTTGTGTATTAATATGAAGTCACACTTCCAACAATATGGTTTGGTACTTTGCTTATTTATGATAAATTTTATAGATATAATAAGTAATAATTTCTAAAAAGTAAAAATCGCAGGCATTAGTTCTTTAAAAAACCAGATGTTGCACAAATCTACTAAAAAGTGTTTTTAATTTGTAAGTTATTTTGTGATAAACATTGGTATTTACAGGCTTTAAGTATATTTTGGTAACAATAATATTCAGATAATCTGCATATTATTTGGCGGTAAAATTCAGACGAAATGTAGTTTATTTGAAGAAGAAAAGCTAAATTATGACTGAAATACAAAGAATTTATGCCGATATTTCGTATAATCTTGTATAATTTAAAAAACATTTCGTTACTTTTTGCTTGATTCCGATATAAAAACACCAGACATGAAGCAAAAATATCTTGCAATATGCCGGATTTTTGCATTCCCTATTAGAAAAAGATAATTTCTATCTAAAATTTGACAATTTATTTCCAAGAATCTTAATCAATCAAATTAATTCAGTTTTCATCTTGCACCTATTCCGCCAATACCGTTAAAAGCATTATAAACAGGGGACATTGAGAATTAATCTACTATTAATATCACAAGTCTCTATCAAAGTAAAAGATTGAATAAGACTTGATTGTGAAGTAAGTTATTTTTATTCTTAAACTAGATTTTCGTGGTTATTTCGGTGAAAGTAAACCACTTTTAAATTTGATATTATATAATTTTCACAAATCATTGATTGAGTTTAAGAATTGAAAAGCTATTGGTTTAATGTAGTGTTCATGTTATTTAGGGGATCTCTATAAATTAACATTATGATATTAAAGCGGTTATGCTTATTTTTGTATAGAATTATTTAACAATTTCGCAAAAATTAAAATGAATAAACAGAAATACAAATCAAGTGGAAAAAAAGGTCTATTTGATGACCAATTTAACAAAATTCGTTTATCAGAAATAGGCAATCCTTTAGAAACTATTAGTAGAGTAGTTGATTTTGAGATGTTTCGTTCAACATTAGAAAAATATTTGCTAAATACTAATAAAAAGAATAATGCCGGAGCAAAACCCTTTGATTTAATATTGATGTTTAAAATACTTATCTTACAGCGATATTACGGACTTGGTGACAAACAGGTAGAGTATCAAATAATAGACCGAACAAGTTTTAAGCAATTTTTAGGATTAGAGAGCGGTGATAAAGTGCCTGATGAAAAGACGGTATGGGCATTTAGAGAAAATATTACTAAGTCCGGTTTGGTTGACATTTTGTTTACTGAGTTTATGAATCATTTAGAAAGTCTTGGTTTAATATTCAATGAAGGTCAATTGATAGATGCAAGTTTCACGGTAGCACCACGACAGCGCAACACCCGTGATGAAAATACCAAAATTAAAGCAGGTGAAGGTGATGAATTATGGAACGACAATCCACATAAGAAACGTCAAAAGGATATTGATGCACGGTGGACAGAGAAGAATGGAGAAAAGTTTTTCGGTTATAAAAATCATGCAAAGGTGGATAAAAAGAGTAAATTTATCAAAGGCTATAAAGTAACGGATGCTTCAGTACATGATTCACAAGCATTGGACGATTTGCTTGATGAAAGTGATTCAGGTCAGGATTTACACGCTGATAGTGCCTACACAGGAGAGAAACAGGAACGAATAATTGCAAAGTATAAAATGAACAATCAGGTAATTGAAAAAGGCTATAGAAATAAACCATTAACCGAAGAACAAAAATCCAATAATCGTCAAAAATCCAAAGTCAGGTCAAGAGTAGAGCATGTATTTGGTTTTATGGAGCAGAGTATGAATGGCTTATTTGTAAGATGTGTAGGTATAAAACGAGCGACAGGAATCATCGGATTGATGAATTTAACATATAACTTATTCAGATTTGAGCAAGTTCTCAGATTAGCATAAAAAAGGTGATAAAATGTAAAAAATTAAATGAATTAAAGCGTAATATTGCAAATATTTTTGAATACTTCTTCAAATAATTTGAAAATATTTGGGAAATTATAAATATAATCGTTGTTTAACAATTGATTATAAGAGGATATTTTTATGGGTTCAGAATATCCAACCCCAAAAAGTCAATAATTGAATTTTTAGAACCCACCTTTACTTATTGGGGTTAAAAATATCAATAATATATATTTTAGAAATTTGATAATTCTTGATATGAAAAAATAAATTTTGTTGGAATAGTGTTGGAACAAAAAACAAAACCCTTGTAAGTTATATATTTACAAGGGTTTACATTTTTACTTTGCGGAGGATGAGGGACTCGAACCCCCAAGTGGTCACCCACGGCGGTTTTCAAGACCGCTGCCTTACCAGTTAGACTAATCCTCCTATCATCCTTAATAGGAATTCAAAAATAGTAGTTTATCGGGAATTTTCCAAATATTATTTTCATTTTAATATTTTGATTTTCATCCAAACAGCTTGACTGCATTTAATTTATTTTCTAAAATAATAATCAAAATCATTGATTTGTTCTTCCACATTATCATTTCAAAGTAAAATAGTCGTGATATGCATCATTGTGTATGCTCAATACACCTGCTCTGACAAGTCTAATCATCAATCTTTCGGCACGCCGGTCGGATATATTGACTAATTTGGCAAAATCCTTTACTGTAGCTCTTTCGGATTTCTCCAAAAAAGTGAACAGTCTTCTTTCTTTATCGCCGATACTTAGTTTTACAGGCTTATTTTCAGTTCGCTGTCTCATTAAACGAATCATTTCGCGGCTTGCTTCTACAGATTTTTCTCCTAACCGGATATATACTTTATAGTCTATTGCAACACCGGAGTCATCAATCAGAGCTTTATGAGGCTTTATTTTGCTTTCTTCAATCACTAATACCAGAACATCTTTATCATTCAGATTTATAATCAAAATGTCCGGTTCAATCGGCGGTATTATAAAAAATTCACAAGCCTGACGGATAATATCTGATTCGGATTTTTCGCTTGGGATGCCGTAAACCTTTCCGTTATCATCAATGCCCAGCATCAGATAGCCTCCTGAAGTATTAGCCATTGCAACAATTTCCTTAGCAAGTTTCATCGGAGTAGTTGCTTTTCGCTTAAATTCAACTGTAGTTGATTCGCCGTAGGAAATTATTTCCAGAAGTTTTTTGGGAGTCATAATTGATTCAGACGGAATTTAAAAATAATTATTAAAAATTTTAATAAACTGTTTTCGTTACTAACACTAATTATTAAAGTTTACTTGCAAACAAGTTACATTTTATGAGACGATTATATTTTGAATTTATAGAAGGTATTTTTATGTATTCTTTAAAAAAGCAATTGATAGGATTTTTACTCTTCTGTTTATTTTTGCAAATTAGTAGTGATTATGCCTATTCGCAGACCTGGAAGAAAATTTCCGGTTCAACAGATAAATATGTCAATTTTCTCAAATTTTCAATCCATGACAAGAGCAAATTGTTTGTCGGTTCAGATGCAGCTCCTACGGATTTTATGGAAAACAGTATCTCCTTTCTTTATTTCGGATATGGTATGCAAATCAGCAGTGATGCAGGTTCGAGTTTTTCCGCAGTAAAATTAAGTGATTATTCAATATTTGATTTGATTGAATCAGCAACCGATGAGTCGAAATTATTAGTTTCTGCCCGCAAACAGGACATCGGAAGAGTATTGCTATCAAGTGACGGCGGAACAACATGGGATGAAGAGACGAAACGCTGTGAAGGTTCATCTCAAATTGCCAAATTTCAATCTGTTAGTGACGGCGAAAATGAGACATTTTATTCTGCCTTGAAAAATTCAAGTGACGGGTTCAGATATTCTGATGATTACTTTGTGAATTGTTCTTCATCTGAAGGTACAAATCTTGATGCCAGAGATTTGGCTGTTTCAAAAGTAAATCCGAAAGTAATGTTTCTTGCAGGTAATAATGCTGTCAATAATCGTGTTCTCTTCTCGAGTGATGGCGGACAGAGCTGGGAAGACCGTTCATCTGGTTTGGAAAATTATAGAATTTTATCAATTCAAACATCTCCTGTTAATGAGGCAATTGTAGTTGTCGGAGCCGATTCTATAACACCGACTGCAAAAATTATTGGAAAGGGGGTATTTTACAGTGACGATTACGGAAAAAATTGGCGGCATGCAGGTGCCGATGGAGCCTCTGTTTTGGATATTCAGGTACATCCTTCCAATCCTAAATACTGGGCTGCAGCAGGCGGCAAAAAAGGAGTATTAATCAGCGGTACGGGCGGAGATTACTGGGAAGCCTCAACTGATGGTCTGCCTGTAGATTTTTTTGTAAGAAAAGTCGCAATTCCTGATTTACCGCCAAATCAAAACGGAATAATAGTTTATGCTTCAATATATGGTGAAGGAATATACAAATCTGAAAATATTACTACTTCAGTTAGTGACGAACAAGAATTAAACGATGAAAATTTCGTGAAATTAATATATCCTGTTCCGGCTTCGGATAATTTAGGAGTCAGTCTCAACAGCAATAACGATGTAAGCTACGAGATTTTCAATCTTCTGGGAGTTAAATTACTTTCCGGAAACCTGAATAACCGGACTTCAATTGATATTAGTATGCTTCAAAATTCTACATACCTGATTAAGTTTTCAAATTCAGGAAAATTTCAGTTATTGAAATTTAGCAAAGTTAATTGATGAAGTTTCTTACTGCTTTATTGTTTATTTTGATTATTACTGCCTGTACCGATAGTGATACAGGCAGTAATAATCAGTCTAATTACCTCTTCAACAAATCTGAAATCGGCTGCGAAGTTGGTAAAACTGCTCCGAATTTCAAAGCATTACTATCAGATAATACTCTTTTTGAATTATCTGCCTATCGCGGCAAGGTGGTGATGATTGAATTTTGGGGAACATGGTGTTCGTATTGCGGTTATGCACGACCATTATTGAGAATTATCCACGATATGTACAAATCTGATACTAATTATGTCATGCTTGGTATCTCAATCAATGATACTAAAGAAAAATGGGAGGAATATATCCTTGAAAAACAGTTAAACTGGCTTCAAACTCAAAATACTTCCGGTTTCGGAATTGACCCGAAAGTACTTTTTTGTATCGAAGGAATCCCGACAGTACTCATAATTGATAAGTGGGGTGTCATACGCTCAGCATTAAATCCCACAACCACAATAATGATGTCGAACAAAATTGATGAACTGTTAAAAGAATAGAAAATACTACTCATTTAAATAAAATAAATAATTTTTGAATTTAAACTTCTTTGCTTTACATATTTTATAGCTATACCCACAAATTAAGAAATATTTCCTAACCACCTTGATAAAGATAGGACTGATAAGTTCTATTATTTTTCAAATAAAACCCTTATGATTTGTTTCTCAGAGCTTGCAATCAGTCCATGTATTCATTAATTAACAGTCTCTGAACTCTTCAGCCACATAAAAACTCTTTTTCGCAAAAATAAAAAATCCCACTGCTCGCTGCGCTCACTTTCCCCCTTTGAAAAAGGGGGATTAAGGGGGATTTCTTCTTTATAATGCAAAATTGAAATTAACGAATCATAATTTCTAATTCTTTTATTTTCGTTTCTAATTCATGAGTTTTGAGCCCTGGATTTTCTTCTCAGATGTTTTGCAGTCTTTGATTTGCTAATATTACCTCTTTAAATATAATTTTCACCAAATTATCTTGTTGACAATCAACTTTGCATTCTTTTTTACAACTTTCAAATATTATTCAAATGCTTTGAAACAGCTTTTGAAGTTCTTTGTAAATTGTTTGAATACCTTCACAAAGCTTTTGAAGTCTTTTAAATACTTATAAATGAATTCAGATAATATAATATTTNTTATATTGTATTCAGATGCATTTATCTTAATTAAGGGAATTGCATCTGAACTTAAGAAAATCATATATGAGCTTAAGATAATTACAAATGAGCTTAAGAGAATTATATCTGAACTTAAGATAATAATAAATGTACTTAAGAGAATTGCATTTGAGCTTAAGAAAATTACAAATGAGCTTAAGATAATTGTATCTGAACTTAAGATTATTATATATGAGAATATAATAAATATATCTAAACCGTTCATAAGCAATATTGAGATTGTTTTTACTTAATCTGACAATAGAATATTGTATTCAAAGGTGTACGAAGGCAGGTTTTAGGATTACTTTTTGTTTTTGAAGGATGTAAAAAAGATTTTTAATGAAAGTAAATTGTATGAATAGCTGATAAAATGATATTTGAAAGAGAAATATAATGAGTTTAAATTCGGAAACAAGAAAATGCAGCATAAAAGATGCTGATTTGAATAGAAATAAAATTTCATTATTCCTTCAGAGCGCCTGCAGTAAGACCGCTGATAATCTGCTTTTGAAAAAACATAAAAATTATCAAAACTGGTAATGCGGAAATGCCTGCACCTGCCATTAAATGTCCCCAGTCAATTGACTGCTTTCCCAAATAAAATGTCAAACCGACAGGCAGTGTTCGGTATGCATCTTCGCTGGTGAATAAATAGGGATACAAAAATGAATTCCAGTTTCCCAGAAAAATATATATAGCCAATACGGTCAAAATCGGTTTACAAAGCGGCATCACAACTCTGAATAAAATATACCACTGACCGGCACCATCCATGCGTGCAGCATCCTCAATATCAGTCGGAATGGTCGAAATATACTGTCTTAACAGAAAAATACCGAATGGAGTCACCAGCCACGGTATTATTAAAGAAAAATATGAATTAATCCATCCAAACTCCACCATCATTCTGTATAGTGGAATCATAACCACATGCGGCGGTATTATTAATACTGAGAGTACTGTCATAAATAGAATTTCTTTTCCGGCGAAATTCTTTCTGGCAAATGCGTAAGCTACCATCAGGCATAATATCATGTTCCCGGCAGTAACGACACCGGCAACGAACAGGGAATTCAGAAAATATGTTCCAAATATATCTGACCCAAGAGTATCAACAAAATTTTGTATTGAATACGGCGAAAATAATAAATCTGTGAAACGGCTGTATCGTTCGGGGAATTCTTTTAATGACAGCAAAATCATCCAGAAAAGCGGGAAAATCATTCCGGCAGCAACTACAATTAAAAATAAATGAAGGATGATTGATTTAAGCTTTGACACTATTTTTTCTCCAAAACATCCGGTTTGACTTCCTGCATTTTGAACGAAGAAATTGCAATACCTATCTCATTTTCAATCATTTTATAAGAGCCGACATTCGGTCCGTTAAAAATAAATGTAAAGACAAGGTCTTCACCATCCACGGTTTTGACATATCCTGCCAATGCACTGGCATTTCTGAGAGTACCGGTTTTGGCATGCATATTTCCTTCGGCAGGCGTCAATTTGAATCTTTTTCTTAATGTACCGTCAACTGATGCAATTGATAAAGAGTTCCTGTACTCCTGATGAAATGGCGAATGATGTGCTGAAATCAGGATTTGAACTAATGCCTCAACAGTGACATAATTTCGTCTTGATAATCCGGAGCCGTCATTTATCAGGCAGGAATTGGAATCAATACTACATAAAATACTGTCCTGCAATATGCGGCTTCCTGCTGCATTATCTTTATTGTTACCGGCATTTGCACCAATCATTTTGTATAAAATTTCTGCCAGATAGTTATCGCTTTCTTTATTCATTATATTTATTATGTCCACAACAGGACGCTTAAAATCCGTGACAAAAGTGAATGAACGTTTAACGGAATCTGCTTCGTCCCTACTCAACACACCAATATTACCCGAAATAGTTATCCCGCCGGCTTTGAGCCGGTTTTTGAATGCTCCGGCAATAGTCAATGACGGATTATGAATCAGGTGCTGGTAAGTATAGGTTGTATTTGCTTTAATATTGCCGGATACTATAAATTGCTGTTTACCATCGCTCGCCATTTTTGTGCTGACTCTGATACCTGCAGCAGAACTTAAAAGCATCATACTTCTAAAATCACCTGCAACATTCTCCCGATAAGGCAAAGATGATTTAATATCATTTTGCTCAAATCCGGCTCCGCGGGATTTTCTTTTTGAACGTTTCCTTTTAGGCGGTACGTATGTAACTACCTTGGCATTGTTTATAATTATATGTGAATCCGATGAAGGAAGTACATTAACATTAGGTGAATCACCTCTTTTCTTACCAGCTGAAACGATAATTGTGGCAGTATTCCTGTCAATATTCAAAGCAGTTATTGAAGGAGTTGCCTGAACTACGTCATTATCACCGCTGTAATCAATACGTTCTACTTTTTCATCATAAAAAGTCGGGTCTGCGTAAATATTACCGGTAATTTTTCTGATACCTGAATTTTTAACTTTATCAGCCAGCATTTCCAAATCACCGGTCGAAAATAACGCATCGCCTTTACCCCTGATATAGAGATTACCTTTTAAATTTCCCTCAGAGTCAACTTTGCCGTCGTGATAAACTTCAGTTGAAATATTGAAATTTTTACCTGTCTGATTGAGCAGTGTAAAAGTTGTAATGAGCTTTGTTGTTGATGCGGGTGTCAGGGATTTTTTGATGTTTCGTTTGTAATACCATTTATTTTGATTTAATGAATATACACCGATACCATAATTTGTTTTTCCGAGTAATTTAGAATTCTTGGATAAAATTGATTCAATTTCCGTACCTAATTTACTGATTGAATAGAGTGAATCAAGGGAAGTAAAACCCGTGAAATAGGTCTCGTTATGAACTTTTAAAGAATCAACTGCTGATTTGCCGACACTTATTAAAGAGAATAAAACAAAAAAAGCAAATACTAATTTATTACAACTTGAGTTTTTCATAAATCTGATAATTTACACAACATAATATAGCAAAACTAATGCTTTATGACTAAACAAAAAAGTAAAAAATATTATGACCGCCAAATATATCGGTTAAGTGCTCATTTAAAAGTCACAGGAATATTTAAAAATCTAAAATATTTAGTTTAATTTCTGATTATTTGCACCCTTTTTCGTATTTTTCAGCACTTACTTAGTGAACAACTTTTTAAAGGAACGAAAAGCATATTCAAAATTTTATAAATAATTTTAGACTTATTTTTCCCCTAACGCTTTGATATATTATAAGTATCATTTTGTATTTTTTGGGAAGATATAGCAAATTTAATTTGGATATTATTAAATAATTAGTTAATTTCGATAGTTGTCGAAATGACGAAATGAGAAAAGATATTTATGGATGAGCTGATAAAAATTGCGAAAGCCCTTTCTGACAGAAACAGAGTCAGGATACTAAAAATGCTTGAAAGCAAACCGATGTGTGTCTGCGAAATTACAAGTGTACTGGGATTGGCGACATCAACTGTTTCTTCGCATCTTTCATTATTGCGGGATGTTGGTTTAATCACTGACAGGAAGGACGGCAAATGGGTTGAATACCAATTGAAAAACGGTACAAAAAGCCTGCTGTCGAATCAATTTATGAAGTTAGTAGGTGATGCACTCAAAGATGATGAAGTGATATTATCTGATATAGAGAAAACTCAAAAAGTTGACAGAGAAATTATAACATCATCAACAATTCTAAAAAATATAATGAAATAATAATAACTTTAAAAGCATACGAAATGAAAGAAATTATAATATTAACTATTTGTACTTTCACACTGATTTTTACGGCAGGATGCTCGGATAATACGGTCAGTCAGAAAATTGACCCTGTCCAGGACACAACTGTTAAAGTGACTTTCCTTGAATTCGGAGCTAATAACTGTATTCCGTGCCTGAATATGAGACCTGTAATGGATTCGGTTCAAAAGAAATACGGCTGGCAGATTTCGGTACAGTTTATTGATGTGTATAAAAATCCGCAAATGACAAATGACTATAAAATTGTTTCTATGCCCACGCAGGTGTTTTTGGATTCTAATGAAACAGAATTCTTCCGGCACAGGGGCTTTTTCCCCGAGGACAGTATTCATATACTTTTGAAGTCAGTCGGACTTGAGATTTTGAAAAAATAACAATTATTGAATGAAATATTTTAAAAATGAATATATTACAAAAACATAAATTTCTGATTCCCTTATTACTCCTGCCGGTCTGGATTGGTGTTTACATTTATTTAGAGCCGATGGTAAATTTCCTCGTTTGGGATATTCTAGGGATGGACAAAACTTCACATCTTACAGAATCAATACGGTTTTTTATATTTGAAGTTCCGAAAGTATTGCTGCTGCTAACATTAATAGTCTTTGTTGTCGGAATTATCCGGACATATTTCTCACCAGAGAGAACCAGAAAAGCACTCGAAGGGAAGCCATTATTCGTTGGTAATGTTATGGCAAGTACACTTGGAATTGTAACTCCATTTTGTTCCTGTTCTGCAATACCGCTGTTTCTTGGATTTATGGAATCGGGAATCCCGCTCGGTGTAACATTTTCATTCCTCATAGCAGCACCAATGATAAATGAAGTTGCACTAGTACTTTTAATCGGATTATTCGGGTGGAAAACCGCACTTATTTATCTTTCAACGGGATTATTTATTGCAATTTTCTCAGGTTGGATAATCGGTAAACTAAAACTGGAAAAATGGGTCGAAGATTGGGTTTATCAGGTAAAAGTCGGCAAAAATGAATTGGATGAGGAAAAAGTAGATTTTAATCATAGAATAGTAGCAGGATTTGAAGCAGTCAAAGAGATTGTAGTAAAAGTATGGATATATATTGTAGCCGGTATTGCAGTCGGAGCCGGAGCTCACGGGTATGTTCCAGCTGAATTTATGGCATCGTTTATGGGTAAAGATGTATGGTATTCTGTGCCTTTGGCTGTTTTGTTCGGAGTGCCGTTATATTCAAATGCTGCAGGAATAATTCCAATCGTTCAGGTTTTGCTTGAAAAAGGAGCGTCTTTAGGAACTTCGCTTGCATTTATGATGGCAGTTATAGGTTTGTCCCTGCCTGAAACAATAATCCTTAAAAAAGTATTGAAATTACCTCTGATTTTTACGTTTGTGGGAGTTGTTGCAATTGGAATTATGATAGTTGGATTTTTGTTTAATTTTTTGTTTTAATTGAAATTGTTCTTTGAAAATTGAAAAAACTCAAGTATGTGATAGATTTTGCATTCTGTGAATTCAAATATTTTTAATTCTTCAACGTAATTTAATCATAATATATGAAGGATTATTTTATGATTGCCGAGGTTGAAAATAAGTTGAATAATGTACAGCTGCATCTACTGAAATTATTTTCAAAAAATCTGGATGCTGGTTCTTTGAATGATGTAAAAGAGTTGCTTTCAGATTATTTTTACCATAAAGTTGTTGAATTAGCTGATTCAGAATGGGATGTAAGAAATTATAGCAATGATGTGATGGATAAATGGATTTATGAGGAAAGTCAGTGAAAGTTGTCATTGATACTAATATTCTCATTTCATCTTTATCATCCAAATCCAAATATCATCAGATTATTGCTGCTTTAAAAAATAACAGATTTGAACTGATAATCACTAATGATGTGCTTACCGAATACGAAGAAAAATTAAGTCAAAAATACGGTCAGACTGTTGTTACAACTTTTATAGAATTACTTCTCAATTTAAATAATGTTAGTTTTCATAATGTTTATTTTAATTGGGATTTAATTAAAGCAGATAAAAGTGACAATAAATTTATAGATTGTTATATAAGCGGAAATGCTGACTGTTTAGTCACTGAAGATAATCATTTTAATATTCTAAAAAATACCGAATTTCCATACGTAAAAATTATTGGAATTAAAGAATTTGAAAATATTCTTCAAAATTCAGATTAAATAAAATCTTTTTCACTATAAAAATTCTACTCAGATTCAATATTCCCAATAAATTAAGTAGAAATGTTTCCATTCTTTTAACTATTTTAAATAAATTGATTAATTTGGGTTTATTTTGACTATTTGTATATGATTTAAATAATCGGATTCAATAGGCTGAGTTTTTCAATTTAAATGAAACAAGAATGAATATAAAGTTTTCCAATTATTTTTTAAATTTATAAAAAGGAGATTGAAATTATGTTAGATATTAAAGTACTGGGCACAGGATGCTCAAAATGCATCAAATTAGAAGAAAATGTAAGGTTTGCCGTCAATGATATGGCTGTTGAAGCAAATGTCGAGAAAATTACCGACCTTAATCAGATTATGAGTTACGGGATAATGATGACTCCGGGACTTGTAATCAACGGTAAGGTGGTTTCGTTTGGCAGAGTGCTTAATTCAAAAGATATTACTGAACTTATTAAAAAAGCTTAGGAGAAATTATATGAATCGTAAATTATTGGTCTCAATCGGTGTAATCCTGCTGATTGCTACAATAAATTCTTTCTCGAAAGAGAAGTCGGAAAATATAAAAATTATGTATTTCCACGCTACTGAAAGATGTCAGGGATGTTTGGCTCTTGAGGGAAATGTTGTCAAAAGTGTCAATGAATTATATGAAACTGAGTTGAAAGCTGAAATGTATAATTATGATTCTATAGATTTTCTTGCAGAAGAAAACGAGAAATTCGTTGAATTATATAAAATCGAAACTCAGACTTTAATTATAAGTAAAGTTGTTGACGGCAAGGAAGTTAAATGGATTAATCTTGATAAAATCTGGGATTATGCCGGCAGTTATCCAAAAATGAAAAAGTATATTGACCGTGAGATGAAGAAATTACTTAAATCTTAGACTGTAGATTGCAGACAGCTAAAGTTGTCTTTTGCTAAGTTGTAAAATTATGTAACAACAGGCTTTAGCCTGTTGCCGAATGTGTATGATTTATGCAATAACAGGTTTTAACCTGTTGCAAAAGTATTTGTTTAAAAATAAATAGGAAAAAATAGATTATGAAAAAATCAATTGTTTTACTGTGGATGAGTTTACTGATTTCAATTTCTGTAATTGGAGAATCTTACTGTCAGGATAAAAGTACAAAAATTACTTTTATTGAGCTTGGCTCTGTTAATTGCATACCCTGCAAAAAAATGCAGCCAATTATGAAATCGCTTGAAAAAAAATACGGCGAGCAGTTGAATGTTGTATTTTATGATGTCTGGAAGAAAGAAAACAAGGAAAAAAGTAAAGAATTCGGAATTAAACTGATTCCGACACAAATCTTTCTTGATGAACGAGGAAAGGAAATTCACCGTCACGAAGGATTTTATCCCGAAAAAGATATTGATAAATTCCTTAAATCAAAAGGATTGAAAATTAACAAGAAAAAATGAGTTATAATAATGATAGATTATCTTTTTAATACTTTGAGCGAGCTTTTATACGGTAATTTCTGGCTTGCAACATTTTCAGCTTTTGTATGGGGAATTTTGAGTATTATTCTCAGTCCTTGCCATCTGTCAAGCATACCGTTGATAGTCGGTTTTTTATCATCACAAGGTAAAATTACACTCGTCAGAACATTCAATTTGTCACTTGTGTTTGCATTAGGAATTTTAGTAACTATTGCAATTATTGGCGGAATTACACTTTCGATGGGACGTCTGATGGGTGATGTCGGCACTATCGGCAACTACATTGTAGCTGCTGTATTTTTTGCAGTCGGTTTATATATGCTCGGAGTTATTAGACTGCCGTGGGATGGAGAAAGCATCAGCGGCACAAAATATAAAGGTTATACTGCTGCACTTGTTTTGGGTTTGATATTCGGAATTGGATTAGGTCCCTGCACATTTGCATTTATGGCACCAATACTCGGTGTAGTATTTCAGGTATCATCAACCGATTTATTCCTTGCAGTCAGCCTGCTTATAGCTTTTTCTATTGGTCACGGTTTTGTGATTGTGCTTGCCGGTACATTAACCCAAAAAGTACAGCAGTATCTGAACTGGACGGAAAATTCAAAAATATCGGGATATATTAAAAAAGCTTGCGGCATACTCGTTATTCTGGGTGGATTTTATTTGATTTATACAACTTTTTGAATAAGAAATTTTTAAAATGAAATTCAAGACTTTTAAATAACGTTGCCATAAGGTAATAAAACCATAAATGAAAACCGGACTATAAACTAATAACTATATTATTGCGTTTTGATATTAAAAAAGTTTTTATAAGAAAATATAGATGAAACAAAAAGAACAAAATATTCTCCGAAGAATAAAAGACTGTGTAAGGCAAAAATCACCTGATGCAGAGATTATTTTATTTGGTTCAAGAGCCCGGGGTGAATCAAATAAGGATTCTGACTGGGATATTTTAATTCTATTAAGGCAATCAATTGTAAATCATTCACTTGAAAGAGAATATCGTGATGAATTATATAATATTGAATTATCAATTGGTCAGTCGGTATCCGCATTAATATTTTCAAAAAATGAATGGGAAAATAAACATCGGGTTACTCCTCTTTTTGATAATATTCAAAGAGAAGGCATAAATCTGTAATGAACGGTTCTAAAAATGATTATATTAATTACAGATTATCAAAATCAAAAGAAATTTTTGAAGATGCAATTTTACTTGCCGACAACCAACGATGGAATTCCTGCGTAAATCGTTTATATTATTCAAGTTTTTATTTTGTTAGTTCGTTACTGATTAAACAGGGTGTTAAATCCGAATCTCACAATGGAGTAAAAACACAGTTTAATCTTCATTTTATTAAATCAGGTAAATTAGACATCAAATATGGTAAATTATATTCTAATTTATTCCATTGGAGACAGGAAAGTGATTATGCAGATTTTATTGATTTTGATGAGGAAACTGTCAAACCTCTTATAAATGAAGTAATTGAGTTTAATTCTGAACTTATAAAATTATTTGATTAAAAGTAATTTTGCAGATGATTAAATAATAAATCAAAATTTCAA
>JAVSMQ010000001.1:934092-959304 GCA_032027125.1 Kapaibacterium sp. (SeqCode) | reverse complement strand
AAATATTATGATGATTGATTGAATGGCGAGTTTCCTTTAATTTACTTTAGATTTTTATTTATTAAATTTATAAATTTACTTTAGTTGGATGGGAGGTCAATCAATGAGTACTCAAAGGTACGAATCCTTTTTTAAAAGTCTGCTGTATCATGCTGAAATAGAAGTAAACGGCAGAAATCCCTGGGATATTCAGGTATATGACAACAGGTTCTATAAACGAGCAATAACCGAAGTAGAACTTGGTATGGGTGAAACTTATATGGACGGCTGGTGGGATGTTATGAGCCTTGACGAAATGATTCACAGAATATTCAGAGCTGACCTGCCGAACAAAGTAAGACGTAATTTAAAAGTAGCATTCCAGCTTGCGGGGTATTGGCTTCTAAATATGCAGTCAAAATCCAAAGCTTTTCTTATAGGGCAAAGGCATTATGACTTAGGAAATGATTTGTTCGTTAATATGCTTGATGAGCGGATGAATTATAGCTGCGCCTATTGGAAAGATGCTGTGGATTTGAACGATGCTCAGGAAAAAAAGCTTGAGTTAATCTGCAGAAAATTATATCTGCAACCCGGAATGAGGGTTTTGGATGTTGGATGCGGCTGGGGTGCATTCGGAAAATATGCAGCAGAACACTATGGTGTCGAAGTTACTGGCATTACTGTCTCGAAGGAGCAGGCAGCATTAGGTAAAGAGTTATGCAATGGGCTTGCTGTAGAATTCAGACTGCAGGATTACAGGGATGTAGATGAAAAATTTGACCGCATAGTTTCGGTCGGAATGATTGAACATGTCGGTTATAAAAATTACAGCGATTACTTCAAGGTTATCAGAAAAAATTTAAAAGATGACGGATTGTTCCTGCTTCATACAATCGGGAGTGTCGTCTCAGTAAAGAGTCCGAATGCATGGACACATAAATATATATTTCCAAATGGGATGGTTCCGTCTATATATCAACTGGCAAAATCATCGGAGGGATTATTTGTTATTGAGGATTTGCATAACTTCGGCGATTATTATGATAAGACTTTAATGGCTTGGTACGATAATTTTGATAAGAATTGGAGCAAATTAAAAGTTCAATATAACGAAAGATTCTATAAGATGTGGAAATTTTATCTGTTGTCTTCCGCCGGCTTATTTAGAGCCCGAAACGGTCAGCTCTGGCAGATAATACTTTCCAAAAACGGTATTCTGGGAGGATATAATTCAATAAGATAAGTTTCGTTCGGTGGCAGGGCTGATACGTTTTATTATTTCAGAACTCCTTACTTACATAAAAACTCTTATTAGCAAAATCAAAAATCGCCCTGCTCGCTTCGCTCACTTTCCCCCTTTTTCAAAGGGGGATTAAGGGGGATTTAATGTTTACACTGCGAAATTCCTATTTACGAATTACTATATATAACTATTTAATTTTTCGTTATAGGGTAAGCAGTTCAAAATTTATAACATAAATAATATGTTTTAAATTTGATATATGGGATGTTTTCGTTCAGCCGCTACATAACTTTTTTAGAAATGTGATTTTTTATTGCCGATAATGTAGGGTGAAAATATGATTTATAATCTGAATTGTAGTCTTCAAGCGTATAATATTCGGTAATTTCTCCTTCGGGTGTTTTAATAGTATTTATAGTTGTTACATTAACTGCTCTTTTTTCAAAATCATAATAGAATATATAATCTATTCTGAACTTATCTTCTACAGTTCTGCTTGCTCTAAGACTGCCATCGGCTTCATTTGACGATACAATTGTAAAACCCTGACTTTTCAGAGCATCAGGAGCATATAAAAAGAATTCTGTATTAGATAAAGCTGAGGGGATAACCTCCTGTCGCTTTTCAGCTAAATCAACGGTTGAACAGGCAGCAATAATTACAGCCATAATTAAGAAAAGAAAATAAAAATTTTTCATAGCAATCACCAAATTAAATTAGACAAATTTCAAACTAACTAATACATTAATCGCATAATAGCCGCTAATATWWKRWAAWRWAAAWAYWWAWKWAYWTRATWWTATAATTCATTAATTCGTGACAATACCATAATGTATCAGGTATTTGACCAAGTGTATCAATTTTTAATATATGCAAAAATTTAATTTTTCCAACCCTCGGACAAAAGTAATCGCTTGTTATATTATTAGTAAAATAATAATAGCAGGTGAACTTTCCGGCCGGCACATTTAATTCCTTCTCTGTACTTTTTGTAACAATTGTATCCATTCTTTCTTTTCTCCAATTATCATAAATAATAGTATCATTTTCAATCGTGGGATATTTATGAATTATGAAATTTGCAAAATTGAAAGGATTATCCAAAACCCATAATCCATCTGATTTATTTGTATAAGCATAATCATAATAGTGGTTTGGCTGACTATTATATGTCATTTCTAAATTGTACCATTTTTCTTGATTATGTATCAATTCCGATTTTACAATTACATTAACTGTATCAAAATTGTATATCGAATCTTTGTTCGAGCTTGAAAATTCATATTTAAAGTATTGCCAGTTATTACCCAAAGCAAGTGGTAAAATAACATCATTGATATTTGATGGATTGAAAGGTTCATCTTTACAATTTGTCACCAAAACTAATAGTACTAAGAATACAAAATACTTCACAAAATTCTTTTCCATTTCTAAATCCCCGATTGTATTTAACAATTTATATATTTTCAGAAAAATGCACACATTCTATACATAAAGTAACAAAATATTTTCAAATTTCTGAAGTATAATGTAATATATCAGTTTCGTTGACTTATATTTATTAAAATAAAACGAAAAAGATGTGCTAACGTCAAGATTTGCAAAAGCACTCTCACATCCTGCCCGTGTTCAGATACTTAAATTTCCTGTATGGTTGGAAATACTTTAGTAAAGTACAAAATGAATTATAAATAAGGGGAGTAAAATTACTTACTCCCCATTTTATATTAGTGACAATTATGATGCTGACAACTGTTATCCACAGTCAATTCCTGCATTTTATTAAAATCCAGTTGTGAGATAATATTGCTGATTGTGGTGGTTTCGCTTGTTCTATAAACAGCAATACCCATTGATTGAAGATTCATCAAGGCTCTGGCACCCATACCTGCTACAACAACAGCAGCAACACCTTTTTCTCTTAGAGGCTGTACCGGATTGCACTGACCGTGTTCGTGCTCTGATTCGTTATTGTTCAAAACTTCAAAATCTTTGGCAACTGTGTCATATATTATAAAATACGGTGCACTTCCAAAGTGACCGTAAGCCAAAGATTCTAATCCATTTTGTTCTTCTGTAGGAATACAGATTTTCATATTATTTTCCTTTTAGTATATTATTATTTCTTTAAAATTCTGTTTAGTATTGTTTCCTTGTCAATTTTCTTGGTGCAGAAGAACCAGTCGTAGCAGTGCATTTCATCTGCGGAGCTTTCCATTCTTTCTTTTGCAACACCGCAAGAGCCTGCTGTTGGGACAATTACTTCATCACCCGGTCTCCAGTCAGCCGGTGTAGCAACTGAAAATTCGTCAGCAGTCTGTAGAGCCAAAATCACTCTGTATAATTCGTCGAAGTTTCGTCCTAAACTTAAAGGGTAATAGATAATTGTCCTTATCATTTCTTTAGGGTCAACAACAAAAACTGCACGGACGGCTTTGGTATTGCTTTCACCGGGCATCATCATTCCGTATTTTATAGCAATTTCCATTGTAATGTCTTCAATCAAAGGGAAATTTACCTCAACATTTTTCATCCCTTTATATTCGATTTTCTCTTTGATGGTTCTAAGCCAGGCTATATGGCTGTACAGACCATCAACTGATAATCCGACTAATTTACAATTTGCTTGATTAAACTGATTTTCCATCGAAGCAAATGTCATAAATTCGGAAGTACAGACAGGTGTGAAATCTGCCGGATGGCTGAATAGTATCACCCAACTGCCTTTGTAATCCGCCGGGAAGTTAATTTCACCCTGTGTAGTAACTGCTATGAAAGCAGGTGCGGCTTCGCCTATTCTTGGCATTGAAGCTTGTTGAACATTGTTAGTTTCCATTTTTTTCTCCAAAAATAATTTTGTAAAATATTCAGAAAATATCTCATAATTTTCTGTTTGTATTAAATTCTATACTTTTTCTAATGCTTGTTTCAAATCATTAATAATGTCTTTAATGTCTTCAATACCAACTGAGAATCGTACTAAATCATCAGTAATTCCGGCTTTTAATTTGTTTTCAGCACTTACTCCGGCATGAGTCATTGAAGCCGGATGTTGGATAAGTGATTCGACACCACCAAGAGAAACAGCCAAAGTAGCTAAATGAACGTTATCCATAAGTTTCTTACCTGCATCCAATCCGCCTTTAACTCCAAAACTTATCATAGAACCGGGACCGTTCATTTGTGATTTTGCCAACCCAAATTGAGGATGGGATTCTAAGCCGGGATACTTAATCCAACTGATTTTGGGATGATTTTCTAAGAAATGAGCTACTTTAATTGCATTTTCCTGATTTCTTTCAACCCGGATAGCCAGAGTTTTCACTCCTCTTAATACCAAATATGCCTGATGCGGGTCCATATTGCAACCCATATAAATCATTGAATGGCGGATTTTTTTATATAATGCTTCTTCTTTTGCAATAATAATTCCTCCAACAATATCCGCATGACCATTAATGAATTTCGTTACTGAATGTAAAACTACATCAGCGCCAAAATCAAGCGGCTTTTGTAAAAAAGGTGTTGAAAAGGTATTATCCACAACCAATACCAAATTATACTTTTTGGCAATTTCTGCACAGGCTCTGATATCCGTTAATTCCATTGTCGGGTTGGATGGGGTTTCGATATAAAGAACTTTTGTATTCTGCTGAATAGCAGCAACAATCTCATCTAAATTTGAAGTATTTACAAAAGTAGCTTCTACACCAAATCTCGAAAAATCCTGTTCCAAAACACCTCTCGCCGGACCATATACGGATGCCGTGCTGATGATATGGCTGCCTGCTCCGAGTAATGCCATATATACACTTGTAATTGCTGACATACCTGAGCTTGTTGCAATTCCGCCAAAACCATTTTCGAGTTCTGCGATATTTTGCTCTAAAGCTTTAATTGTCGGGTTTGCAATTCTTGTGTAAATATAGCCATCGCTTTCACCAGAAAAACAATCAGCTCCGTGCTGTGCATTTTTGAATTTAAATGTTGAAGTTTGATAAATAGGCACAGTTGCACTTCCAAACTGGTCTTCAAAACTGCCTGAGTGAATTAATTTCGTGTTAAATTCCAAATTCTTAGTATTCATAATATTTCCATTTTGTTAAAATTTAAAAATCTATTCTTTGTTTTTTCTATTCCTATAATTTTTATGATGCTCAGATCCTTCACGCATCATCTTTACATTACAGGTAGGACAAATTGTCTCATTACAAGGAAGACCACTTACGTGCGGTACTTTTTCGCCGCATTTTACACAGATGCAAAATCCTTCAGCACCCATATTTCTAGAATTCTCTTTCATAATTTACTCCATTAATTGTAGTTTTAAACAAATTGATTCTACTTCGTTAAAACAACTAAATGACTTGACCTAAGTCTTTTTTGTATTTCAAAATCTATTATAAGCCCTGCTTTCTTTGCTAAGTAGTTGATACCGCCATTCTTCTCATAATTCTTAAAATTCCTGAAATGCTCTTTTCCTGCAAAAAATTCAACTGCTGTTGTCATCCATTTTGGCAATCCAAATGGCAGTGGAATCAGATAATCTCCAATTATTAAATTATCAGCAATTTTCATTATATCAAGCAGTAGTTTAATTCTATCAGATTCATCTACCTCGTGAATTACATAAGTCAGTACTGCATAATCGTAGTGTCCTACAGGATTATGATTCATTCCGGTGATATCGGAATGTTGAAAAGAAATATTTGGAACAAGGTTTTTTGATAAATTATCATTAGCTTTTTCAATATTTTTTATAGATAAATCAATACCGGTAATATGTTCACATTTGTCTGCAACAGAAAAGGAGAATCGTCCTGTTCCGCAACCTACATCAATTATTCTTGAGCCCGGTTCAATAAATTGTTTTATTTCACCAAACAATTTATCCTGATTAGGAGCAATCAATGTATCATATATCCAGCCGTCATACCAGTGAATATTATCTTCTGTCATTTTTTATCCAAAATATCTTTCATAAAAAATATATACCAAATTACTTACTTACTTAACATCCTGTTGAAAAAGTTTGGTTGAGTGTCATTCTGAGCGACAGCGAAGAATCCAGGCTGTTAATTAATGAAATCATAGACTCTTCGCTCCGCTTCAGAGTGACAAACCCCCGAGAATGAATTAAAAAAATAGTACATATCAGCCCTGCCTTGAAAAGGTGGAAACCAAAAATTGATTTTTTTCCCTTTTCAAAGGGGTTAGGAGGATTTCTTGATTCGTATTTTTCAAAATTAACCTTTTACTTAAAAATTAAATTATTTTATGGTACCAACTAATTGAAAATTTTTTTGTAAAACTTTTGGTTTAAATATTTAATTTCTTCAATTTTCTTTGTGGAAATTAAATTATCCAGACCAACCAAATCAACATTGTTATGTTTATACAGTTCCTTTACTGCCTTATCACGCATTGGATGAACAGATAAAATACCTAAAAAGTCTTTTTCAAAATCACCTGTAACATTAAAATCACCGATTTCATTACTAAAAAGCATTTCACAATTCGGCAGTTCGTCTGTTAAAAACAATTTCAATTCTTCTAATTTGTCAGCATCAGGTGATACCGCATATTTTTCGGAAGGTGGTCTTATCGGAGTAGTAAAGTATGAAACATCTCTTTTTAGTGATTTCAAAAAATCAGAGATTTGTTTCATTTCTTCAATATTATCATTCACGTTTTTTATAAGCATTGTTTCTGTAGTTAAAACACCTCTATATGAATGAGTAAAATCATTCATACCATCAAGAATATGATTGAATATTAATCTTGGATGCGGTCTGTTAGTTCTCTTCCAGGTAACTTCATTTACTGTATCAACTTTTACGGAAACGTAATCAGCATAATACAGATTTTCCTTGACGTTATTGTTCCATAATAGCGAACCATTAGTTAAAACAGCAATTTTGTAACCAAATTCTCTCAGTAGTCCAATTTCTTTAGCTAAATTATTATCAAGAGTAGGCTCACCATTTGTAACAAAACATAAATAGTCAATATGAATTTTTGCTTTTTCCAACTCCTGAATTTTCCTTTTTACAATATAGTATAATTCGTAAGGAGACAAACAATAATCTCTATCCATAGAGCAACAAGTTGTTTTACCGCACTGACAATAGATGCAGTCGTAAGTGCATACCTTACGTTTAATATTATTGACACCGAGGCTGCTACCAAGTCTCCTTGATGGTACCGGTCCGAAAACGATTTTTTCTAATGATGAAGGGTGATTGAGAATGTTATTTTCCATCCTATCAGACAAAATCAGAATTTTGCTTTTAAGAAATGATTTAATTCTTGAAATTTTAATTCGGAATTAAAATATGTTCGCTCTCTTTCATAAATCACCTATTACCTTATTTTAACTTCATAGACTTTGATTAACTTTCTTTATAGGAATTTTATCATTTAGTAAATGGTGTAAATGAGGACTAACACAATTAGGACAGAGTTCCAATTTATCCATACTGAATGAGGTTTTTCCGAACAATTTGCAACCATAGCAAATAAAACTGCTGTCTGCTGTCTGCATTTCAATTGAACCACCTTTGATTTTTAAGGATTTTGCATTAATAATAAAATCTGCAATTTTCTTATGAGCTGAGTTAAGTATATTTCCAAAAGTTTGCCTTGAAACATTCATTTGTTCTGCAGCTTGCTCCTGGTAAATACCTTCATAGTCTGCAAGTCTTATAGCTTCAAATTCGTCTAATGTAAGTTCTACTTCGTATTTTTCATCAGGTTCTCTACCAACAGGTTTAAAGTTAAAGACTGCAGGGTTTGAAAACACTTTTCTATATTTATTCGGTCTTGGCATCTTTCTGTTCCTTAATTTCGATTCTTCTACTTTCTGTTCTTACTTTCTTTTCTTTGATACTAAAAATTCATAATATTTCATTATTGGCATAAGCCATAAACAAAAATACATATATTATTGGCATAAGCCAAATATTATTTTAAAAATAATAAATAATTTTTGTTATTTAATTAACATATCGTATATTTGCGATATACGATTGAATGGATTTTGAAAATGAATATTGAAGAAAAATACAACGAAAAAGATGTTCTTACAGCAAGATTTGCAAAAGCATTATCTCATCCTGCCCGCGTTCAGATACTTAAATTTCTTGCTTCTCAGGATAACTGTTTCTGCGGGAATATTGTGGATTATATACCACTTTCGCAGTCAACCGTTTCGCAGCATATAAAGGAATTGAAAGCTGCGGGACTTATACATGGCAGATATGAACCGCCGAAAATATACTATTGTATTGATGAAAATAACTGGAACTTAGCTAAATCTCTTCTGAACGAATTATTAAATGTTGACATAAAAAGTGTATGTAATACTGAGACTATAAAATGAGCAATTTAACAAAAAAACTGAGCTTTCTTGACAGATACCTTACTCTTTGGATATTTCTGGCAATGTTTATCGGAGTAATATCAGGTTATTTATATCCCGGAATAACCGATTTTTGGAATCAGTTTAATTCCGGTACAACTAATATTCCAATCGCTATCGGTCTGATTATTATGATGTACCCGCCGCTTGCAAAAGTCAGGTACGAAGATTTAGGTGATGTTTTCAGAAATTGGAAAATTCTTACATTGTCATTGGTTCAGAACTGGATTATCGGACCAATATTAATGTTCTTCCTGGCTATTTTATTTCTGAGTGATTATCCTGCATATATGAACGGCTTGATTATGATAGGTCTCGCACGCTGTATCGCAATGGTGATTGTCTGGAACGAACTTGCAAAAGGTGACACGGAATATGCCGCCGGATTAGTAGCATTCAATTCAATTTTTCAGGTGTTGTTCTTTTCGATATATGCTTATGTATTTATAACCATACTGCCGGGATGGTTTGGTCTAAAAGGTGCAGAAGTTAATATTACAATTGGTCAGATTGCCGAGAGTGTATTTATATATCTTGGAATACCATTCATAGCAGGTATTATAACACGATTTTCACTAATCAAACTCAAAAGTAAAGAATGGTATCATCGGGTATTTATTCCGAAAATCAGCCCGCTTACACTGATTGCACTTCTTTTCACGATAGTTGTGATGTTTTCTTTAAAAGGTGAATATATTGTAAAAATCCCTCTTGATGTAATTAGGATTGCCGTGCCGCTTTTGATTTATTTTGTAATTATGTTTTTAGTATCATTTTATATGGGATGGAAAATCGGTGCTGATTATTCCAAGACTGCGACACTTTCTTTTACCGCAGCAAGTAATAATTTTGAACTTGCAATAGCTGTTGCAATTGCTGTTTTTGGGATAAACTCAGGCGAAGCATTCGCAGCTGTGATTGGTCCATTGGTAGAAGTACCTGTACTAATTGGACTTGTGAATGTATCATTATATTTCCAACGAAAATATTTCAAAAATCCTGAAAAAGGTACTGTTGCAGCACCGGATGTTTGCCCGTAAGGTGAGTTAGAAATTATGATAAATTTAATTAATAAATTAACCATCAAAATTTTTCGTCAATGAAATTGTTTTAAATATCTAAAGAAATGAATTAATGTATTTATTCAAAACAAAAACTCTACTCATAATTTGGCTTACTATTTTCTCTGTTACTTTTGTTTCATATATAATTTATTATAATTTCAGAATGGAAAATAAAACAACGGTTAATCTCACATTCCAGTATTTTGAGAATTGTCCCTACAGTCCGTTAATGCTGGATAATATCAAATCGGCAATTACAGGTATCGAAGATAAAGTCCAACTGACAGAAGTTTTGATTAATACCGATGAACTTGCCCAAAAGTATAAATTTCGCGGTTCACCGACATTATTGATTGACGGCAAAGACCTTGAAAATATGATTGAACCTCTTAATGTTTCGCTATCTTGCAGAGTTTACAAAGATGGTGTGCCATCAACACAATTTATAAAAGAAAGAATTTTAGAAGTTATAAGGAATAAGTAAAAAGTATGGAAAATATTGAAACTGAAATATATCCGAAACTTAGAGAATATATAGAGAATTTAAATGTCAATTTTTCAATTATCTCTGAAAGCAGAAAATCACAACTTGAGCAGATAGCTGAATATTTATCAGAGCTAATCAGTAATGGTAAAGATATTAATATCATTTTCATCTGTACCCACAACTCCCGCCGAAGTCATATAGCACAGCTTTGGGCTTGGGCAGCATCATATTACTTCAGTATTCCGAATGTCAATACATTTTCAGGTGGGACTGAGGCAACTGCATTTAATCACCGCTCAGTGAAAGCAATGACCAAAGCAGGATTTGAAATAATTGAAATTGAAGGCGGCGGCAATCCTGTGTTTGAATGTTCATTATCTGAAAGCGGCGAAAAAATAAAATCCTTCTCGAAAGAATTTAGTCACAGTTCTAACCCTCAGAGTGATTTTATTGCTGTTATGGTATGCTCCGATGCTGATGAAGCCTGCCCTTTTGTCCCCGGTGCAGCAAAGAGATTTTCACTGCCTTACGATGACCCGAAAAAGTTTGAAAATACAGATTTGGAGGAAATAAAGTATGATGCCGCGACAATGCTTATTGCAACAGAGATATTTTATATGTTTTCAAAAATCAAAATTTAAATTTATTTAATTTGATTAAAGTTGAATTTTCAAAAATATTTCAGTCTATATCAAGTCTAATTGCACTTCATTGAATTATCGGAATTTTGTCAGAAATGAAAATAGCTTTCCTATGTACTTCTTATGCCTGGGGCGGACTTGAAATGAATGTCATCAAGCTGGCTCTCGGACTCAAAAATGCAGGTATTGATATATCCCTTTATTCGGAAAAAGGTGTAATTATAGCTGCAAATGCCGAAAAGGCAGGATTAGATGTAATTTATATTTCCGAACATTTCAAATATTTCGATTTCATGAGTGCAAAAAAGCTGGCAGTTATTCTGAAAAGCAGTGATGTCAATTCTCTTTTTGTATTTCATGGAAGGGATTTGGATCTGGCTTCAAATGTCAAATTATTTAACCGTAATATTAAACTGATTTACCAGCAGCACATGCATGTTGGTAGAAAAAAGAAAGATTTCTTTCATAACCTGCGTTTCTCACGGTTCGATTATTGGATTTGTCCCTTAAATAATTTAGCCGATGATGTTGTCACACTTACAAATTTTAATCCCGCAAAAATTCGGATTATTCCGCTTGGAGTAGATATCAAACGTTTGGATACCCACGGCAAAAGCAAATCCGAATGCCGCGAAATTCTTAATCTTGAAAAGGAAAAATTCACATTCGGTATTATTGGGAGAATTGACAGGCAAAAAGGTCAGTTGAATGTTTTAAAAGCATTTAACAACCTGAAAAATCAATTTCCTGATGCGAAATTGTATATAACCGGGGAGAAAACAATCGGTGAAAAAGATAACTATCTGAATGAGATTATGGAGTATATCAGTGAAAATAATCTTTCGCATAAGGTAACGGTAAGTATTTCAGCAAATAATATTGCTACAATCTTAGGTGCAATAGACTGCTTTATACTGGCTTCAAATTCCGAAACCTACGGTATGGTGACAATCGAATCAATGCTCGCAGGTGTCCCTGTGATTGCATCATCTTTGGGTGGCACAAGCGAAATTCTCGGACATGGTCAATACGGAACGCTATATCTTTCAGGTGATATTTCCGGTCTGACTGATGCGATGACAGAAATGCTCACCGAATATAAGTATAAAATTGAAATCGCTGCAAAAGCAAAAGATTATGCATTACAAAAGTTTACTGCTGAAATTGAAATTGATTTGATACTTAAATTGTTAGACTATAAAACAATTACTTAGAGTTATTTTTGAATAAGTAAATTGTTAATTTATTTTACTTATTCAAAAAAATATTTCTTGCATAATTGAAAATATTGTATTATGTTGCATTTAGGAATGTTGACATATTGAAAAAAATATATATAATCATAGGGATTATATATTAAAATATATGTTTAATTTTTTTAAAGGTGTATCATGCATTTGAATCACAATGCCGTACAGTCCACAGAGCTACAGAGCTACAGAGCAGCAGAGCAGCAGAGCAGCAGAGCAGCAGAGCAGCAGAGCAGCAGAGCAGCAGAGCAGCAGAGCAGCAGAGCAGCAGAGGTAAATTTTTATTTACCCTTCTTGCAGTAGTGTTTATGTCATTTTTTACAAATTTCAGTTTATGGGGTGAAATCCCTGTTCAGGAAAAACTCATCGAAATTGTGGATTTTGAAGTGATTACCGGAGACACAACAAATGTTGGTGATACTATACAAGTATCAGCAACATTTATATCGCAAGTTGATGCTAAGGTTAGATACGGAATAGCATTAAATGGTGAAATAACTATGTTGGGAGACACTCTAAAAGATTATGTGGAAACTGATACATTGTCAGTTGAAAGAGATTCTTCCAATACTTTAGTTTTCTATCTTCTTGCAAGAGATGTATCATTTTCAACGGTCGGATTTGGGGTTACAATTTTATCGGATGACCCTTATGTTCAATTCCCAAGTAATCTTTCGTCTGTTGATGTAGCAACTTCAAAAGATATTAATATTGGACCTTATGTGCCTGACTGGACTTGTAATAAGGTTTTCAATACAGATGTATTATGTGCTACTTATGAGTTAAGAAATTTATCTCCATTCTCATTTGAACTAAATGATAAGACAACTATGAATGTGAATGGCAGTGTAATTTTTGATGATTGGTATGAGCCAACAGGAGCAACTGATGAGTATCCTGTAAGAAAAGGTGCTTTAACCAATGTGTGGTTATTCTTCAGAAGTTCAAATGAGCCTTCTTCATATTTGTTCCATCCTGTACCTATTCAAACTGTACCGATAGAAGGAACTCATTATGTAAGATGTTCCGAGGATGGCAGTTTTAGTTTTAATTTCGAATATTATGCCGATTCACTCATAAACCACGACCCAGAGGCAATTTGGGAAATGATTCTTTTCGTTGCTAAAGAAAATGAAGCGATTAGAATTTATTCAACTACAAATCACTCTGACATAACTAATATTGCAAATCCGGATAGAAGCGGAACTACAATAAAAGTTTATTCCAGATTCATCAAAGTTGAAGACGACGAAAGCAATTTAGAACCAATTGAATTTAGAGCTTTAACACTCGAAGATGATGAAGGTGTTATGTTCAGACATACTACACTTTCAAGGCGTTTTTTAATTGAAAGAAGGGAAATTGATGAAGAAGATATTGATACCGAGGTACCTCCACAAGTGCAGGTAACTGTTCAAGTACATGCAACAAATAGCAATAGGTATAATGGAGATATTGTCATTGTTCACAGACCGGATGGTACTAAGACAAGAATTACAGCAGGATTGATGTCACATGAATATGCCCACCACTACCACTCTTTTTTGGGAATGGAAGGTGACTGGCCTATAATAGAAGGCTGGGGTATGTTTTACATGAATGCGTTTACGAGCTGGGAATTAAATAAATACGGTGACAGAAAGGATCATGGTGATGATGGTGAAATGGGACCATATACCAGTTTTACTCAAATCAACACACAAACTCAGGAAGTGGTAAGTCAACGGGCTCGTTTCGGCAATATGAGCAAAGTAACTGAGACAAGTTTTAGTTCGCCTATTCCCTTTGATATGTGTCGTTTTGCGTGTTATTTGTGGAATATTTACGATTCATTCAATGATGGTGATTTTATGAATCCTCGGTATGAAGGTTACAATAATGATGATGTCAATGGATTAGGGAAGGATGTTTTTGATTATTTTGTTTATTATAATCAAAATTATGCTGCATTGGCATCATCATATCCTTTAGAAGATCCAGAGAATGAAGAAAATGATGATACACCTTTGGCTTTTCATTATTTTCTGAAGGAAATATTAGGTGCAAGTAGTGTCGAACTGCAAGCTTCAATTCAACAGGTTTATGACTTTTTGGATTTTAGAGAAACAACTTTGGCTAAGGTAACAAATGAAGAAATGAGGTCGCCTCAAATTGATGTAGGTTATACTCATGACGTGGATAATTTAATTTTGGGCTTTACTTCCCGTTCATACCCTGCTTCGGTTGGTGAAGGAGAAGATACTTATGATAAAGGCAATTTACATGCTTCATGGTTATATAATTTCTCCAATCGTGAGACTGGTGTAATAATCTACCATAAAAATGTTGATATTTGGGAATTTGACAGATTCATCAATTATTCAAGTTCAAATTATTCAACTTTATTTAACAATATATCATTTGTTATGTATAAGATTTCAGCAAATAAAACCGGTGGCGGTGATTCTTATTTGCCTCACTTTAAAAACACTCCCGGCAAAATTGGAGTATATGATGAAAACGAGTTTGGTATAATGCAAAACATTTACCCAAATCCGGCTTCATTTTTCATCAATTTTGAATCGTCTGAACTGAAGAATAAATACATTTCATATCAGATATATGATTTGTCAGCAAATTTGGTTTATGCCGGTAAAGCAAATGCAAGTTCAAATAAACTGTATGTCGGACTTCCGATATATTTGTCAAACGGTACATATTTCGTTAAAGCATTTGAATCCGATAACGGTCAATTGTTATTTAATGAAACCTTTATTATTCAACGTTAATATTTAATTAGCCCCGTCGATATTTTTCGACGGGGCTTCATTTAAGGAGAAAAGTTATGAAAATGTTTATAAAAAGTATGATTTATTTCTTTGTTATTTGCATTGCAAATTCAAATTTATACAGTGAAGTTACCTGGAAAGAAATTTTAATAGAAAAAGATATCTGGAACAGCGATATATATCTTATGAATTCATTTGACAAAGACCATTTAGTGGCAATTCAGTATGCACAAATCTCACATATTTATTTAAACGAAAAAAAAGCTGTCAATTTAATTGAATTTACAGATTGGAATGTCGGTTTGAAAAATATTTCATTTTCTTCAACTGAAAATATGGTGTTTTATGGAATTCTCAATCAGACACATCCGGATAATCCATTGTTATATATTTATAAAAATATATTTCTTATCGTTAATAAAGATTCGGCTTTCAATTATAACGAAAATAAATGGATTATAAACGTTTACCCTGAATCAATTCCTGAAATCGCATATTCAAATGTAGATGAAAATGGGAACGGAATGTCAGTTTCAAACAAAAATATGCAAACCTATGTTTATAATAACTGGCAAGAAAACATGATATATTCGGATACAGCAAAGTACGCTGTATGTGGAACTTATTGTGACAAATCTCACTATATAATTATCGAAAGATATTATCATACATATATTTTGCTAAAAACTTCAAACGGTGTTACATGGGATAGTTTAGGTAGAATCAATAAATCTCAATCTTTTTCTCAAAATGAAATCAAAAAATTAATAGTTCAAAACGAAAATGATATCTATATGATTACTTCAGACGGTTTTTATTTTTCCAATAATAAAGGATTGGAAGGCACCTGGAGATACAAAAAAATTACAACTCCCGGCATTAATGATGCAATCATTATGAACAATACTGATTTGTATATGTGTGGAGAAGACGGCTTTTTATGTAAAGTTAATTTATTCGATAGATCGGTTAATTACTATGATATAGATGCAAATAAAAATTTATATTCGTTGCATTTAACCGAATCAAATAAATTATTTGTCGGTGGACGTAATTTGACAATACTTGAGCTTGATAAAGAAATGGGAATTGATGATAATTATTTATCTGTAAATCAATTTACAGTATATCCCAACCCCGCCGGTAACTTCATCACACTTTCCGAATCCGATACTAAGCTCTATACTGATTATGAGATTTATGATATTAGCGGCAGACTTCTGCAGAAGTCAATACTTAACAGTTACAGGATTGATATTTCTACTCTCGAACGCGGCTCGTATTATCTAAGATTGCTTAGTCCGTCCGGCATCGCCACCGCCGGATTTTTGAAGATGGAGTAAATATAAACCAATCAACCCACGGCTTAAGCCGTGGGCTGATGGTAAGTTCATACCGTGGATTGATTTGTTCTGAATAAAATAACGGAAATGTTTTTAATCTTTGTATTCAAAATCTTATAAATCAATAATTTGAACAACTGATACAAATGATTCCAAATTAAAATACGATTCATATCGTCGTATTTCAATATTAATTTCCAAATTTTATGGTGAAAAATTGCATTCCGAACTTAAAACTAATAGATTATCAAACGAAAAGAGTCCTTATCTAAAGCAGCATCAACATAATCCGGTTGACTGGTTCCCCTGGGGTGAAGAAGCATTCAGCAAAGCAAAAGCGGAAAATAAACCGGTTTTCCTGTCGGTCGGATATTCAACCTGCCACTGGTGTCACGTAATGGAGCACGAATCATTCAGCGACCCGGAAGTAGCAAAACTAATGAATGAAGTATTTGTATCCATAAAGGTTGACAGGGAGGAGAGACCTGATGTTGACCATATTTATATGACTGTCTGCCAGATTATGACAGGCAGCGGCGGCTGGCCCCTCACAGTGCTGATGACACCCGAAGGCAAACCGTTTTTTGCCGGAACGTATTTTCCGAAAGAATCACGTCCGAACCGACCCGGTATCAAAGATGTTATCACCAGAACCAGCGATGTCTGGGAAAAATTCCGTAATGACCTGACAGAGCAGGCGGATGAAATCACAACCCAGCTTAATTCTGTAAATTATAAAGCCGGTGAAGTTACTGTCAGTCCGAATGTTTTTAAAAAAGGTTTTTACGAACTTGCAAGCGGTTTTGATGAGTTAAACGGCGGTTTCGGCAATCGTCCGAAATTTCCAATACCGCATAACTTTATGTTTCTACTTCGGCACGGAAAACGCAGTAACAGCCCCGAATCAATTGATATGGTTGCCCGAACACTGCAATCAATGCGTCGCGGCGGTATTTGGGACCACGTCGGCAAAGGTTTCCACAGATATTCTACTGATTCCGAATGGCTTGTGCCTCACTTTGAGAAAATGCTTTATGATGAGGCTCTGCTGAGTATCGCTTATACTGAAACGTATCAGATTACAGGTGATGAAATTTTTAAGCAGACATCAGAAGAAATTCTTGAATATGTAATGAGGGATTTAGGTTCACCCGAAGGAGCATTTCACTCTGCAGAAGATGCCGACAGCGAAGGCGTGGAAGGGAAATTTTATCTTTGGGACATTAAAGAAATCCGCTCGCTGTTAATAGGTGATGTTGAATTTTTCTGCGAAGTGTTTAATGTTAAGGAAAGAGGCAATTATATTGATGAAGTAACCGGTGCTATGACCGGAAAAAATATTCTGCATCAGACCAAATCTGTCACTCAAATTGCAGATAAATACGGAATATCCACTGAACAGACAAATGAAAGGATTGAAAAATTATTAACAAAATTATTTGAGAACCGAAATAATAGAATCCGCCCACATCTTGACTATAAAATCCTGACGGATTGGAACGGACTTATGCTCGCTGCTCTATCAAAGGCTGCATCAGCATTTGATGATATAAAATATGCAGAAGCTGCTTCGAAAACAATTGATTTTATCAAGACAAATATGCTTCAGGATGATTTCACACTTTTACACAGATATACCGACGGTTCTGCCGGTATCACAGGAATGATAGATGATTATGCCTATACTCTGCTCGGACTGCTCGAATTTTATGAATACAGCGGTGAAAATCAGTATCTCGAACTTGCTGAGAAAATTTGTGACCGGTTTATAGAATTGTTTGGTGATGAAGATGGCGGCTTTTATTTCACATCTAAAAATGCTGAAAAACTGATTTCCCGTAAAAAGGAAATTTACGACGGCGCTACTCCTTCGGGCAATTCCGTAATGCTCGATGTGCTGCTGAGGCTCTACAGTTATACTTACAACAGCAAATATTATGATGCTGCCGACAAATCGGTAAAGGCATTTGCAACAGCAATCAACAATGTTCCGAGCGCCTATACATATTTGTTATGTGCTTTAGACCGCTACTTTAACGGTTCAGTGGATTTAGTAATTTTATCGGGGAATGATGGAGTTCCTGCAAACAAATTAGTTAATGATATCCGAAGAAAATATAACCCGAATCTGAATATTAAGCTCATCAGAAATGATGATGATTTAAATAATTTTCCTGAACACATTCGGGAAATGAAGTCAATAAATGGTGATGTAACGGCATATATTTGCAGCGGCTTCAAATGCGGTGAGCCGGTCGCAGGCATTGAAAATATTAGTAAAGTACTGCTGGAACAGTATGGGATTGAGGTATATGAAGAAGGATGGAAAATATTGTAAGATTCGATAAGATATATTGACATTTTTTGACACGTTGCAACAAATAATTGAAACAAAAATATTCAAGTTCAACTATCGTCGCATTTAAAAAATATAAGGAGTTGATTAATGAGTAATAAATATAGTGCTGTAATAACAAAGGAAGATGATATGTTTGTTTCCTTTTGTCCGGAACTTGACATCGCAAGTCAAGGATATTCGGTTGAAGAAGCTAATAATAATCTTCGTGAGGCAGTTGAGTTATTTATAGAACATTCATCGGAAGCTGAATTTAAACAGTATCTAAAGAAGGATGTGTATTATACTCAGTTTGAGGTTGCTTTTGGGTAAACTAAAGGTGTTTTCGGGGAAGGAATTGTGTAAAATACTCACTTTTTATGGGTTTCAAAACATCAGGCAAAAAGGCAGCCATATTGTTATGCAAAAAGTTGTAAATGATTCAACAATTACGATTCCTGTGCCTAATCATAAAGAAATTAAACCGGGTACTTTGAAATCAATCATCCGAAAATCAACAATAAGCATTGAAGTATTCTTAACTGATTAAAAATAAATGCCAGTTTTATTACAATGAATAGTTGAAGGAAAATCCTGCGGGAACTGGGTTGAGTTGAAAAAATAGAGTGAGAATATAATAAAATGCAGATTTACAGATATTTACAAAAATCATCAATTGACATATAGGCATCTCTTATCAATGCTCTTAATAATCCTCTGTCCAATACTTTATGGTCAGGAATTGAAAGTGTTGTTACCATACCTGATTTTTTATAAATATAGTGTCTGCTGCTGCCAACCCGAATAAATTTCCAACCGGCATTTTCAAAGGCTTTCATAGCTTCTTTACCGGAAATTGAAGGTAATTTTTCAGGCATTATATAGCAACTTCCATATAAATTTGGTCTTGTGGATTATTCAGCGGAATTAAATCTGCATCCATAGCTTCAAGACAACCACTTATTGCATCCTTAATATTTTCAATTACTTCTTCGAGTGTATTACCTTGCGAATGACAACCCGGAATTGCCGGACAATGGGATACATAACCGAAATCTTCCCCTTTTTCAATTATAATTCTGTAGTTCATCATTCTTTATCTCCACAATCAGTACATAAACTTGCTTTACTTAATAACACACTCTAATTCATAGATTAATTAATCTTAACGACATAGTCTTGTAATTATTTTTATAATCAAATAACTGAAATTATTACTATTTTTATAAAAGTCTATTACTTACTTTTTATTAGCCGAACATCAACAATTAATATTGAAGTGTTCATAACTGATTTAATATAAATGGCAGTTTTATTACATTGAACAATTATAGTAAAAATTCAAAAACCCTTCAGTATCTCTTTTATCCCATCTCTCAGTTCAATTTTGGGTTTGATTCCCAAATCAAATGCACGGCTGCTGTCTAATAATTTTTGGGGAGTACCGGATAATCCTATAGAATCAAATTCGATTTCACCTTTAAAACCAGTGAGTTCTTTAATCATATAAGCAAGTTCGCCAATTGTAATATCGCTTCCGGTACCGACATTCAGAAAATCACCAATCTCTGAAGAGGAAATTCTTTGAGCAACTTCAAATGCGGCATCAGCTATATCGTCTGCATGCTCAAATTCTCTTCTGATAGTTCCCGAACCCCAAAGTTCTACTTTAAATTTATTAATACCGATTTTATCCAAAATTTCAATTATTTCATTATCGGAATAATTGTAATCATCGCGATTATTACCGAAGCCAATAGGATATTTTTTGAAATTCTCTCGGATTAAATCAAAATTATTTTCAGACAAAGCTTTTGCAAGTACGAATTTACGAATCAAAGCCGGCAGAACGTGCGAAGTTTCGAGATTGTAATTATCCCCGTATCCGTAAAGATTTGGAGGCATAATAGTAATAAATTCCGAGCCGTACTGCTGATAATAAAAATTACACATTTTCAAAGCGGCAATTTTTGCAATAGCATAAGCTTCATTTGTAGGTTCAAGTTTGCCTGTCAGCAAAAATTCTTCTTTCATTGGCTGCTCGGCAAATTTCGGATATATACAAGATGAACCGAGATTTATCAGCTTTCTGACACCAAATTTATATGCAAAATGAATTACATTAGTCGCAATTGATAAATTATCATAAATAAACTCGGCTTTGAAATTGTCATTTGCCAGAATACCGCCAACTTTTGCCGCAGCAAGGAATACATATTGTGGGAGGTATTTTTCAAACATCATGTCAACATCACTCTGCTTTCTCAAATCGAGTTCCGATGATGTAAAAGTTAGAATATTGGTAAAACCGCCGGCTTCCAGTTTTCTGAGAATAGCCGAACCGACCATTCCACTGTGACCTGCTACATATATTAAATCTTCTTTATTCATCAGTTCAAATCCGCAATGTGAATATTTGCACTCCAGTCAAAATTCAGGCTTTTGTGAATTTCGATACCCTGACCCGGCGGATTAATCCCGTGTTTTAATAAGTCGCTGTCCATCATAATTTTAATAAGTTCGTGGAATTTTACCTTTGGTTCTCTGTCGGTCAATTCTTTCATATATGTTATATCTGCCTTAAGATGTTCAACTTCGGTCGGACGATAATAACGCGGGTCAATTTTTACTACTTCCTGCCCTTTTTGAAGAATTTTATCCCATTTTTTATCATATTCTGAAATCACGCCTTTCGTTGCAATGCCTAAGCCTACCCATTCAATTTTTACTCCGCAGTAATCGAACGCTTCATTTAGAAATTCTCTTACAGTGTGGCTTACTCCGGTACCGATAACGACATCAACAGGCTTTTCGAGCTGCATAATATCATAAATAATTGACATATATTCAGGGGCATAACCCCAGTCGCGGTATGAATCAAGATACCCCAGATATATTGCAGAATCTTTACCAGATAAAATTCTTGAGATACTTCTGGTAATTTTTCTGGTAACAAATGTTTCACCGCGTCTGGGGCTTTCGTGATTGAAAGTAATACCGTTTGTTGCATGTATGTTATAGGCTTCGCGATAATTCACAGTTGTCCAGTAACCGAATAGCTTTGCTGAGGCATAAGGACTGCGCGGAATAAATGGAGTTTTCTCATTTTGAGGAGGCAGAGCACCGCCGTAAAGCTCTGATGTTGATGCCTGAAAAAATTTAACGGGTTTATCCATACGATTTATTGCATCAAGCATCCTGACAACTGCCAGACCGGTAACATCTCCTGTATATTCAGGTAAATCGAACGAAACCCGTACATGACTTTGAGCGGCAAAATTATATATTTCATCCGGTTGAATTTTGTGTACTACATCACTGATAGCTCCGGAATCTGTCATGTCACCGTAATGAAGCTGCATTTTTGGATTATTGTCATGCATATCACGGTAAAGATGGTCAATTCTTTGAGTATTGAATGTACTTGCACGGCGGATTATTCCATGAACTTTGTAGCCTTTTGAAATCAGAAGTTCTGCCATATAAGAGCCGTCCTGACCTGTAATTCCGGTTATGAGTGCTGTTTTCATCGGTTAACCTGCTATAAAATTAATTAGTTTATTCTTGACAAAAATTACCTTTTTAATCTCTTTACCCTCAAGATGTTTCTGAACCTGACTGTCGGCAAGTGCAAGTTTTTCAGCCTCAGCCTGTGAAATATCCAATGAAGCACTTATTTTACTTCTGATTTTACTTGAAACCTGCACAACAAGTTCTATTTGATTTTTGATAGTCTTAGACTCATCAAATTCCGGAAATTCTTCAAAATAAATGCTTTCTTTATGACCTAAAATGCTCCATAATTCTTCTGAAATATGCGGTGCAAATGGGGACAGACAAAGCACCAAAGTCTCCATTGCTTTTTTGGGCTTGATGTCATACTTAATAAATTCATTTACAAAAATCATCATTTGAGCAATTGATGTATTGAAGCTTAAATTCGGAATATCTTCACTCACCTTTTTGACCGTGGAGTGCATTACATATTCCTGCTCTTCATTCAGTTCTGCATCCTTTACATTTTCAGACAAAGTGCCGTCTTCATTAACAATCAAACGCCATACACGGTTTAGGAAATTGAACACACCGATAATATTCTTGGTCTGCCAGGGTTTAGATGCTTCCAAAGGACCAAGGAACATTTCATACAGCCTTAGAGAATCGGCACCGTATTCATTAACAACAATATCAGGATTAACGACATTGCCGCGGGATTTCGACATTTTTTCACCGTCTTCACCCATAATCAATCCCTGATGAAACAGCTTGTTAAAAGGCTCTTTTGTTGAAACATAACCGTAATCATAATGCACTTTATGCCAGAATCTTGCATACAGCAGATGAAGTACAGTGTGTTCCGAGCCGCCTACATACAAGTCAACTCCTGCAGGCTCCATCCAGTATTTTTGCTTTTCGATATCACAGAATGAATCGGAATTTGCATTGTCGAAATATCTCAGATAATACCAGCACGAACCCGCCCATTGCGGCATTGTATTGGTTTCGTAACGTGCGTGTTTGCCTGTTTTTTTATCTATGAAATTAACCCACGAATCAACTTTTGCAAGCGGTGATTCGCCTGTACCTGCCGGCTGGAAATCAGATATTTCAGGAAGCAAAAGAGGCAGTTCATCAAGGTCTAAAGCACGTTTTGTGCCATCATCAAAAAACATAACAGGCATAGGTTCACCCCAGTATCTTTGACGTGAAAACAGCCAGTCGTGCAGTTTAAACTGTATCTTCGCTTTTCCTATACCTTTAGCTTCAAGCCATTTATTCGTTTTTGATATAGCTTCATAAGTTGCTACACCGTTTAAAGATAATTCATCATTTTTTGAATTTATCCCGAAACCGCTTTTGTCGGTAAATGCAGATTCCAAAACATCAATTTCGGCATTAATAGAAGGGGCAACAACCTGCAAAATAGGCAGGTTATATTTCTTTGCAAATTCGTGGTCTCTTTCATCGTGTCCGGGAACAGCCATAATTGCTCCGGTTCCGTAATGAGCAAGCACATAATCAGCAATCCAGATTGGAATTTTATTTCCTGTTGCCGGATTGACTGCATAACTTCCGATAAATATACCTGATTTGTCTTTATTCAATTCCTGACGTTCGAGGTCACTTTTAACAGATGCAGATTCAATATATTTATCAATCTCTGGTTTTTTTTCTGATACTGTCAGTTCGCTCACAAGCCGTTGTTCGGGAGCAAGAACTAAATATGTTGCGCCAAAAATCGTATCCGGTCGTGTTGTGAAAACAGTGATAGGTTTGCCGGATTCGGAATAAAAAGTAACTTCGGCACCTTCGCTTTTGCCAATCCAGTTAATCTGCATATCGCGGGTTGACTGGGGCCAATCTACCAAAACCAAATCTTCGAGCAGACGGTCGGCATATTCGGTTATTCTCAGCATCCACTGACGCATCGGTCGACGCTCCACAGTATATCCTTTACTTTTCCATTCGTCAACTTCTTCGTTTGCCAGTACTGTTCCGAGAGCCTCGCACCAGTTTACAGGTTTCATCGAAATGAATGCTAATCTTTTGCTGTCTTTATAATTCTCGATTTCAATTTCATCAGTAATTTCCTCAGGTATAGGAAGTTCAGAAATATGTCGGGATTTTTTAAGTTCGTGGTCATACCAGGAATTATAAATCAGAACAAACATCCACTGAGTCCATTTATAATAATTCGGGTCGGTAGTATTAACCATAACATCCCAGTCATAATTGAAACCAAGTGAGTTTAACTGACGGACAAAATTTTCGATATTTACCTTTGTTGCATCAACGGGGTGAATACCTGTTGTCATACTGTAACGCTCTGTCGGCAGTCCGAAAGCATCAAAACCCATAGGATGTAGTACATTATACCCTTTCATTTTGTAAAAGCGGGCAATAATATCGGTGGCGGTATAACCCTCGGGATGTCCTATATGAAGCCCTGCTCCGCTCGGGTAAGGGAACATATCAAGCACATAGAATTTTGGTTTGGAAAAATCTTCGCCTGTTTTAAAAACTTTATGAACAGCCCAGTATTTCTGCCATTTCTTTTCTATTTCACTAAAAGGATAAGCCATATTAATTTCGATTTTAATTTATACATTTTACAGAATTACAAAAATACGAAATTTAATTAAGAAGTTATCTTATCCGAAATTATTTTAATTAATTTTTCCTTGTCTTTATCATTTATAAATTTTTTGGATATTATAAATGCACTAATTGAATTAGTATAAATAAAAATATAACTGTCATCTTCTACTACTTTGTTTAATTTTGAAATATTAAGATTTGAAGTCTCTTGCTGATTAGTAACAATTAAAAAATCATCTGTAATTTCTAAAGTTTGTATACCTATCATTCCATTGTTATTACCTTCATTGAGCAAACTATTTACCTGCCTTTTGACTAACCAAAATCTATATTTTTTAAGCAAAAATATAATTAATGCACCAAATAAAAATACAGGTATGAATATAGCAAAGGATTGATAACTGATATTATTATAGTTGAAAATTAAATAAATAAATAATGTCCAGAGTACAAAAAAAACTTTTTCTCTCAATCTTCTTTTTCTTTCGGTTTCCGAATTTTCCATATGATAAAGATTAAAATTAATAATATCTTCTTTTGTGACTTCGTAAGCAAATTTCATAATATCCCTAAAGTTTAT
>JAVSMQ010000001.1:796195-926421 GCA_032027125.1 Kapaibacterium sp. (SeqCode) | reverse complement strand
GAGATTGAATAGGGAATACATGTTTCCGGATTCAAAATTATCAATATTTGCACGATATTTATGTGATTTGATTACAAAAGATATTGCAGAATTTGAGGTTTATAATGTTACGGTTGAAAAAGTAGAAGAGTTGAAGGCATTATGTGATGATTTTAAGGTATTTCCAACTGATAGTTATTTTCAGGAGAATTATTTGTCGGCTCTCGAAGCAAGAAATAATATTATCAATGATTTGCAGACAATTATCAAATCTTTGGCGATGCGTGTTGTGTTAAAATGGGGCAAAAAATCGCCAAAATACAGGGGGCTTGGAATCACTGATTTGTCCAAAATTACAGTTGAATCTTATGCAACACGAGTAAGAACTATCCATGCTTTTATGACCGAAAATCTTGCAGAACTTTCAACTGAAGGGTTAACCCAGACGATGCTTGATAATTTTGAAACAAAGATTCAGCAGCTTAATGCAGCAATTAGTGATGCTTCGGAAAAGGAAAGTTTGAGACTTGAAAAGACCATAGAACGAATCACCAAAGGCAATGAATTGTATAAATTGGTTTCCAAATACTGTGATATCGGCAAAAGAATTTGGACAAATGTAAATCCGGCAAAATATCATAATTATGTGATTTATGATAACGGAAGAGATATTTGAACTCTGTCATATAATAGTCTGAACCCTTGATTGTACCTGATTAAAATGATTACTTTGATTTTGAATAGAATTAAAATCAGTTTAATCTACTAAATCAGGTACAATCAAAGGCTCAGACAATAATTCTCACTTCTTCACAAATTTCTTCAATAAGCAGTAAATAAAAAAAGACCCTTTGTTATAGTGAACTTGCAAAGGGTCTTGATAAAAATATAATACTGTTAAATCACAACTTTTCTGCTTATCCAGACATTGTTAATTTTTAACTTGACTATATAAACACCACTTGTAATTTCAGGTATTCTTAGAGAATAATTGTTCAGATTCACTGTTGAATTCTGACCAGCCATTAATCTGCCGCTCAAATCATATATTTCGATAGATGAAACTGATAATTCCGGATCAGAACTAAAATTTAGTATTCCATTTCCAAAGCGAATTGTTAATTTTAATCCGGATAACTCATCGTCAGTTACACTTGTTACCGGTATAGCTGTTCCGGTAATTTTTGCTTCATTTTTAATCTCGTAACCATCACTAATTACTTTCAAAGATGCAGTAAATTCACCTGGTTCCTTTGGTTCAAAATTTGTTCGGAGGAAGTACTCTTTTCCCGGATTTATAATCAAAGGATTATCCAAACTAACGTCGGGAATTGTTAAAATGAATGGGGAGCCTTCACTAAATTCAAATCCACTAATTTCAAGTGGCATTTTTCCTTTGTTATAAATATAGATGAACTCTTGTTTATATTTTTCGTCAAGCATTTTAGTTGGGAATGTCACATCAGTTACTTCAATATGAGGGTTGGCAACTTCTGCTTCAATTACATCAAAAAAGTATTTTTCACCGTTTACTAATTCAAATCCGATCCTATTAGCAAATTTTCCTTCAATTTCAGAAATCGCTCCGGAATTTAATGCTTTTGAAATGAATTTAACTGAAAATGAGTGTTTTTCACCTTCCTGAAGAATAGTATTTGCTGTAAGATTATTAACAATCTCAAATTGCGGGTCATTACTTTCAAGAACTAACATTTTAAGGGGCACCGTCTTGGTATTGAAATTATTTTCCAAAACAAAGTCAAGTGAAGCTTCCTTTGATGATTTCAATATACCAAAGTTTTTTACAGTACCTGCTATTGTTGGCAGAGCATCGGCGTCTTTTTTGAATACCAGAACAGTATCGTTACCACGTCTGTCTGAAACGACCAGCACAGCTTTGGCAGACAGGTCTTTATTCTTTAATTCAATTTTAAAATTAACATTATTTTCAATTCCGGGAATAAAATTATCACATGTTAACTTGTAATTATAACTTAAACTATGAATTAATGATACAACTGACAAACCGGATGCTTCCGTCACTGCCTGAACCATTTCCCCATCTTTTTCAATCAATCCGGGTAAACTGCCGACATCTTCAGCTTTGCCGGTTATTGTTCCATCATTTCCCATATTAAATTCAACAACAGGAGGTATTGTTTCGTCTGTTGTCAGGTCCATAAGTCTTCCCGCTGCCGGAAATCCATAGGAATCATAATAATCCGAGCCGTAAGCATAAGCTGCAAAAGGGTCATTAGCTTTCAGCCTGTAAACACCATCTTCAGGAAGTATCATAATCTTTGCATAATAAGCACGTTCTTCATTTTCCTTTGAATAGAATTTTAATCCCGGATCCCCTGAATACTCATACATTTTAACCCATTTGATCGATTCACCAACCATTACTCCGAACATTAGATCATCCGGTATTTTACCCTCAGGAGTAGCCTTGTATATCAAATTTAAGAAGTTATTTTTAAAACCGTATTGACCTTTAATTCCGGGTGTATTGAACATAACATCAGTCTGAAATTGCTCCTGAGCAAGTATTTGCATTTGGAACGGGTCATTTTCAATACCGTCATCCTGAGAACCGGTATTATATAGAACAACATTTATAGGCTGGTCACTTGAAATTACAACCGGTTTTATTAAAGGGTCTCCCGCCAAGACAGAATCGGCTCTGACTTCAAGATAACCCTGACCTAAAATTCCACCGGGTGTATTGATTTTGCCAAGATATTGACCATTTCTTTTAATTATTGTATTTGGCTCTTTTGCAAAAATTTTAATTATTGAATAGTTTTTTCTTGTTCGAATTGGTGCAACAAGATATTTTGTTCCCCAGTTTTCCGTCGGGAATTCCTGCTCAATAATAAAGTCACAGGCAGCTATTTGAGTTGGTATATATGCACAAAAATTACCTGAAATAACACCTACTGGTTTATCGGCATTAATATTCGAACCAGTCAGGTCATTAAAAGGACCAATTCCCGGAATGAGCCAAACATCTCCTTCATTGATTGTTTTACTTATACTTTGACCTGTTGTTAGCTTACTACCGTCTTCTTTTAATGCAAAACAGCTCTCACATCCTCCGAGTTTAAACTTAACATGTGTATTGTCGTAAACACCAACAATACTTGTATAGCTTGGTAGCCACTGACCTTGATTAGTTGTCGGGTCTGCATAAGATGCGACCTGATAATTCATTCCCAGAACGTCCACAGGCAGTGCCATATAGCCATCAGAAGTGGCATAGAATCTTGTAACACCGTAACAAATAATCGGGTCATCAGAAGTGATTTTGATAGCACGTCCCTCCCATATCTGTTCAGGTAAAGGTTCATTTCGGTCGGATTTTGTATATGGCTGACCTTCAGATGGTGTAAGCAAAAATTCAATCACGCCATTCGGTATTGTCATTTTTTGTTTAAAAATGCCGAGCCCCTCAATTTCTAATGTCACTGTAGTTGCATATAGGGAGGCTATATAAATTCTTAAAGCATTTCCTTTGGAGTTAGTCTCCCAACTCGGATGAAAAGTTAGATAGAACAAAGTACCGGAGTTTGAAGCTCCAATCATTGAAGGCAGGTCTTCAGGTTTTATATCCTCACCCCGTAAAGGCTGTGATAAATAAAAGCACATTAAAACTGAAATAAGTATAGCAAACATTTTCATAATACAAACCTTTATATATAGGTGGGTTCTAAAAATTCAATTATTTAATTTTGGGGGTAGGATATTCTGAACCCCATAAAAATATCCTCTTATAATCAATTGTTAAACAACGATTATATTTATAATTTCCCAAATATTTTCAAATTATTTGAAGAAGTATTCAAAAATATTTGCAATATTACGCTTTAATTCATTTAATTTTTTACATTTTATCACCTTTTTTATGCTAATCTGAGAACTTGCTCAAATCTGAATAAGTTATATGTTAAATTCATCAATCCGATGATTCCTGTCGCTCGTTTTATACCTACACATCTTACAAATAAGCCATTCATACTCTGCTCCATAAAACCAAATACATGCTCTACTCTTGACCTGACTTTGGATTTTTGACGATTATTGGATTTTTGTTCTTCGGTTAATGGTTTATTTCTATAGCCTTTTTCAATTACCTGATTGTTCATTTTATGCTTTGCAATTATTCGTTCCTGTTTCTCTCCTGTGTAGGCACTATCAGCGTGTAAATCCTGACCTGAATCACTTTCATCAAGCAAATCGTCCAATGCTTGTGAATCATGTACTGAAGCATCCGTTACTTTATAGCCTTTGATAAATTTACTCTTTTTATCCACCTTTGCATGATTTTTATAACCGAAAAACTTTTCTCCATTCTTCTCTGTCCACCGTGCATCAATATCCTTTTGACGTTTCTTATGTGGATTGTCGTTCCATAATTCATCACCTTCACCTGCTTTAATTTTGGTATTTTCATCACGGGTGTTGCGCTGTCGTGGTGCTACCGTGAAACTTGCATCTATCAATTGACCTTCATTGAATATTAAACCAAGACTTTCTAAATGATTCATAAACTCAGTAAACAAAATGTCAACCAAACCGGACTTAGTAATATTTTCTCTAAATGCCCATACCGTCTTTTCATCAGGCACTTTATCACCGCTCTCTAATCCTAAAAATTGCTTAAAACTTGTTCGGTCTATTATTTGATACTCTACCTGTTTGTCACCAAGTCCGTAATATCGCTGTAAGATAAGTATTTTAAACATCAATATTAAATCAAAGGGTTTTGCTCCGGCATTATTCTTTTTATTAGTATTTAGCAAATATTTTTCTAATGTTGAACGAAACATCTCAAAATCAACTACTCTACTAATAGTTTCTAAAGGATTGCCTATTTCTGATAAACGAATTTTGTTAAATTGGTCATCAAATAGACCTTTTTTTCCACTTGATTTGTATTTCTGTTTATTCATTTTAATTTTTGCGAAATTGTTAAATAATTCTATACAAAAATAAGCATAACCGCTTTAATATCATAATGTTAATTTATAGAGACCCCCTATATATAGAACAACATTTATCCAAATACTTTATAAATTAATTTTAGGATTATGTACAAATTTATTTACACTTTCAATCACCTGTTAATTTTTTTGTACACTTTCAAAAAATATAATTCATATCAAAAATCATCTGAATCCAAATATGGTGCGTTTTGAGCTGTTTTTACCGTTATTTTGATTTTACTTTATTCGACTAAATAGTCAAGAATAGTGCCATTTGTTTTCCAAATCTTAAGTTTGTCAAAACTATCTGAACCCTTGATTTAGCTGATTTTTGTGATTTAATTGATTAAAGTAATTTAAGTAGGCTTAATCCCAGGTTAATATATAAAGTAAGATTTTATATAATCCAAATAGATTTTAGAGTTATCCTTACTGAATTTTAAATCAAAAAGAAAACTGTTTGATACAAAAATACAATATTGTTTGATACAATCAAACAATATTGTATTTATTTGTCAATATTTACTTAAATTTATATGAAGTTAATATAACAGTTCTGACTAAATAATAATCCTCACCGATGTTTTTATAGTAATATTCGGAAGCAATATGACCGATACCCGGAGAGAAATAATGTATATAATAAGAATTATTTTTATCCGACTTGATACTTTCATACATTATACAATTAAACAATCCGGCTGGTGTAGTATATGAAGTATCAATATTTGACACAATCAGAAAATCGGTATATCCTTTAAAACCATTGTTTTTGTAAACAGGAAATTTAATGAACATTTGCGGCTCATTTGCAATATTACTTGAATCAAATAAATAAGTTCCGTCTGCTCTGTTTAAAAAATATCCGTATAAATTAATATCCAGAAAATCGGTACGATTAAACATAAACATTTTTTCTTCGTTCCAAATACTGTCTTTGATAATCACATAAGTTTTTGTTTCAACAAAAGCATGTGTACCCTCTGCATTTACTGATGAGTCAATGTAAGTCCACTCATTACCGATTTTTAAAGGTATAAGCAGGGATTTATTAAGCGACTGTTTAATAGGTTCATCTTCACAACCGGATACTAAAGAAAATAGAAACAGGATTAAAAAGATTCTTAAATAATTCATTATTTCACCATTTTCATAAGTTTTAAAATATAAATAAGAAAATTTATTAAATTGTATTTATTGCCCGAAATTCAATAAACTAAAATAAGTAATAATTTTCAGTGAACAAAAATAATTGATAAAATTATTACGAAATTTTATATTTTTGTAATTGATAAACAATTGTTTGGAGCGGCTTCTAAAGAGAAAAATAAACCGACTTTTTTTATACATCATATTGAACAATCAAATAAATAAATCCATGAAAAAAGAAAATATCATTCACGACACAGAGTTTTTGAGGCTTATGACTTTTGAACCTTTATCGAAAAATAATTGGGAGCAATTTGTTCAGCTTTTCGGCGATAAGGGTGCTTGCGGAAACTGCTGGTGCATGTATTACAGACTAAAAAAATCCGAGTTTGATGAAGGGAAGTCGGAAGATAGAAATAAACAGGCTATGAAAGAAATTGTTTGGGAAAATAAACCGGCAGGAATTATTGGTTTCTACGATAGTCAACCGATATCCTGGTGTGCTTTTGCCCCTCGCGAGGATTTTATAAAACTTGAAAATTCACGTGTTCATAAAAGAATTGACAATAATTCGGTTTGGTCAATTCCATGCTTTTTTATTGATAAAAAATTCAGGCGTCTCGGTGTTTCCGTTGCGATGTTAAAAGGCGTTATAAAATATGCCGAATCAAATGGTATAAAAATTATTGAAGCCTATCCTGCAATTCCTACACAGGAAAAACTTCCCGATGCATTTGCATGGATAGGTTTGTATAAATCTTTTGAACGTGCCGGATTTGAAATCGTGGACAATACGTCTAAAAACAGACCAATGGTGAGATACTATATTGATAAAATACAGTAAGTAAAAAATGTCGGGAAAAGAAACAGGGATTAAACTGTTACTCTTTATTCCAGCCGTTTTGAATATTCATTCAGAAATCTTCTTTCGAAGGGGCTTAGTGAGTCTTTTCCGCTCACAGAAATTTTGTCTAAAATCTCATTTAATTTATCTTCATTTTCACTCATATCATCAGAAAGCAGATAAGGCTCTTCGTCGAGGTAATCAGGCTTACCGGATTGATAAAACTTTCGGAGACGTGTATTGGATGAGTGTGCAACACTCATTTCCTCTGGTGAAGGTAATCTCATATCCGAATCAATATCTGATTTTGAGGAACGTGTAGAATTTAATCCTGAAAGTCTAATTTGTAGGTAGTGTATCAATCCGGCTGTAACACCGAAAAGTGAAGACCCGAGAGCAGATAAAAATACACTATCGTTTCCTGTTGTCGAAAAATTAACTAATTTCAATCCGAACCATACAAAACCCAGCAGCATTGAGAACGCAAGTATCGGCATTGGAGGGAAATTGAGAAAATTAATCTTGTCTTTTGAACGAAGCAGAGCATAAACTACCAGAACATAAAATGAAATGCCGTCCATTCCGGCTACGATTACGTTAGAATTAATAAAAACTAAAGTCAGTATGCAGCCCTGCAGCAGAGTAAGAAGAAATAACCAGAGAGGATAACGCAGTCCTTCTATATAAAATTCGAGCTTTGAAGAGATAAAGTAAAAAACGAACGCAAAAAGTACGACCGATTCAATTCCGCCCGGTGAAAAAGGAAAAGTTATAAGTTTCCATAAACTCAGTTCACGGATTACTAATTGTGGTGATAATGAAAGTAAATCGGGTAATACATTACTGTAAACATAATTCAAAAAGTAGATAATTCCGACAAAAATCAGAAAAATCTTTGAAAACATACTATTTGCTACTTTAGGACTCATCAAAAACTATTTTTAAATTTACAACTCTTCTTACTATAATAACACATGAACATCAAAAAAGTCACAATAATTTAAAAGAATTTAATAAATTGTCAACTTTTTGTATGTCAACATTTTCATAAAAGTCTTCATTTACTGCAACCATAGGGGCTCCGCCGCATGCACCCATACATTCGACTTCCTCAAGTGAAAAAATTCCGTCTTCAGTACATTCATTGTGTCCGATTCCAAGCCTCGCGGATACATGGCTGTATAATTCATCGCCGTTACGCAGCATACAGGAAACATTTGTGCATACCTGAACGTGATATTTTCCCATTGGTTTTTTAAAATACATAGTATAAAATGATGCCACGCCTTCAACATGAGACAATGGCAAATCCAGTAATCCGCCAATATATGTCATTACCTCTATAGAAAGCCATCCCCATTTGTTTTGTGCCATCCAAAGTAAGGGCATTAATGCCGCTTTCTTTTCAGGATACTTGGATATATGTTTCTGAACTTCTAATAATTCATCAGTTGAAAACTCTATTTGCATCTTAATACTCGAAATTTAATTACGTAATAAAAATAAAATACAAAATTACGAAATATTTATATATACACGAATTTAAATGTTTAATGTTTTTTAAATCTTCTGATAAACATATTTACCGACAGCCAATGTTTTAGCGTCGTCATTAATTTATGCGTATTGGAAACCCTTATTTTATGGGGTTGGAAAATGTTGAAATCCTGCAGCTCGATTTTCTCGAGAAGTCTGAAGTAAATTGAATCCATTATTTCTGCTGCGACAATTGTCGTTTTTTCGTCCGGTTTTAGATTCATCCGTGCTTTATGATAATATTCTCTTGCCCTGTCAGCCTGAAAGCTCATTAAATCTATGAAATTGTCATTATAGACTTCACCCATTAAATCGGCTTCGGAATAATTAAATTTTTCAAGCTCATCAAGAGGCAGATAAATATATCCTCTATCCTTATCAAATTTCACATCACGGATTATATTTGTAAGCTGAAGCGCATAACCGAGATTTATGGCATAATTTTTTGTTTCTTCATATTTATGACCGAAAATATCAACACTGATTAATCCGACAACACTGGCAACGCTGTAGCAGTATTCCTTAAGTTCATCAAATGTCTGATATCTGTATTGTATAAGGTCGCGTCTGACACCATCAATCAGGGTTAGAAAATACTGTTTGGGGATTTCAAATCTGTTAATTATACCCACAAAAGGCATCATGACAGTAGATTTTACTGTTCCGGCATAAATATTCTCGATTTCATTTTCCCACCAGGCGAGACGGTCTAATTTTTTTAAAATGGATTTTTTATTGAGATTTGGTGAGTTATCCACTATATCATCAATATAACTGCAAAAGGCATAAACAGTATGCATGGCAATTCTCTCTTCCTTTGGCAGAAGCGAAAATGAGTAGTGAAAGTTGGATTTCTCAGTCTGAGGCGGTTCAACTTTCTCGTAATTTGCCAATTTTTCCTGTGTCAGTACTTCCATTTCAAAAAAATCGGTGTTTGGTTAAAGTTCTTTTCAATATAATCAATAAATCTTTCTTAGTCAGTTCAGGTCTTGTTCTGATAATCTCAGTACCTGTCATTCTGACCTTTTCCAAAATCCTCAATCCGCTCTCTAATGTTAATGCCAATTCAAACTTTAATCTTTTATTTTCAATTAACTTAATTAAGCCGACACCAAAAATAAATAAATTTTCTGTATATTCATAACTTTCTTTTAAACAAGCATCTAAATTGTTATTTTGTGTATAGTCAAAAAGTGAAATTTCATCAAGTTTATATTTTTTCAATTGTTGGAGCGGCAGGTAAATTCTCCCTTTAATTCGGTCAACAGAAATATCCTGCCAAAAATTAACTAATTGCAAACCTGTGCAGACTGCATCTGAAAAAGGAGCAGTTTCAGAATTGTAATTGTCGAAAATCCGGAGAACAATTTCGCCGACAGGATTTGCAGAGTATCGGCAGTAATTTATATTATCTTCAATCGTGACAGGCTGATTGAACTGAGAATCCATTATGAATGCTTTGATTAATTTCTCAAAAGGCTCATAAGGCAGTTTTTTTTGTTTAATTGTATCCTGTAACGCCAATACTAAAGGATTAAATTTGTTTTGACTTATATCATAATCAATTTTAATAATTTCTTCCAGTTTGTTAAGAGCTTCAATTCTTGATTGGGGTGATTCGTCAGTCAGTTCGTCAGCAATATCATCTGCAAGTCTTGAGAATGTATAAACAGAAAAAAAATACTTACGTTGATTTTTGGGTATCAGAAGCGAACCGACCGGAAAATTTTCATAATGATTTTCAGTAATTTTCTTGCAGAAACCATAAGCTTCCGATAAATCCTTAACGCAGTACTTTCCGCCGTCAGGCTTTAATAATTCAAAAATATCTTCCTTTGTATTTATGATTTTCATAATTACCGCTTAACAAAACATATAAACCCGTCAGTTTACAACATTTAATTTTTAAGATACGTTAAACTGTCTGCATTAATTGTATTTAGTTGAAATAAGAGATAAAAGATATTCTCAATCATGCTAAACCGAAATTATTTCATATCATCAATTTACACTTTGAAAAAAAAATTTTCGTCTGAATATATTTTTAAAAGTAAAATTAAGAAATATCGTTAGATGTTGAAGTTTCAATATATTGAATATTTATACGGCTTAGTGGGAATTCCTTTGCTGATACTCATTTATTACGGTTACAGACGATGGAGAAGAAAACGTCTTGACCAGATAGGCAATCGGGTTCTTGTAAAATCATTAATACCTGACACAACCGGTTTTAAACCACTGTTAAAATTCATTTTCCTGTTATTTGCATATAGTTTTCTCATCATCGTTCTGGCAAGACCTCAAATCGGTACAAAACTTGAAGAAGTCAAAAGAATGGGTGTTGAAGTAATAATTGCAGTAGATGTGTCCAATAGCATGCTGTCGGAAGATATTAAGCCAAGCAGGTTAGAAAGGTCTAAACAGGCAATTATGCGTTTAATTGATAAACTTGAGGATGACAGAATCGGTATGGTAGTATTTGCCGGAAAATCATATCTTCAGCTTCCACTTACAACTGATTACTCTGCAGCAAGATTAATGACTTCAACTCTAAGTCCTGAATTAGTCAGTACACAGGGTACGGCAATCGGTTCGGCAATTGAACTTGCAATGGAAACATTTACCAAAGATGAAACAAAAAGCAAAGCATTGATTGTTATTACAGATGGTGAAAATCATGAAGATGATGCTATCGGTGCCGCTCAAAAAGCAAGCGATAAAGGTATAATTATTCATACTATCGGTATGGGAAGCAGCGGCGGGGGACCGATTCCCGTGTATGAAAACGGAAATATGTCAGGTTATAGAAAAGATAATCAAGGTAATGTGATAATGACTAAATTGGACTCCAAAACCTTGCAGCAGATTGCTTCGGTTGGGAAAGGTGAATTTGTATTTGCAGATGTTGCCGATGTTAATCTCTCTGATTTGATTGACAAAATTTCAACCATGGAAAAGGATGAATACGGTACCAAAAAGTTTACTGACTTCGATGATAAGTTCCAATTCTTTCTATCAATTGCTTTAATGTTTCTAACAATTGAATTCTTCATATCAGACAGAAAGAACAGAGTTTACAATTCAATGGTTAAATTTGTAGGGGGAAGAAAATGAAAATATTATTTTCACTTTTCTTGATAATAGTATTGTTAAGCATTGAATCTAAAGCTGACGAAAAAAAATCTCTCATTAGAGAAGGCAATAAATTATTCAAAGAAGAAAAATTTAACGAATCGGAAATCAAATATCGTAAGGCTCAGGAAATTGAATACGGTTATAAATCAACATTCAATTTAGGCGATGCACTCTATAAACAGGGAAATTTCGAAGAAGCAGCTTTGAAATTCAAAGAACTTTCCGGTCAAAATTTAGACAAGAAAACTCTGGCATCCGCTAATCATAATTTGGGTAATTCACTTTTAAAGTCCGGAAAATATGAAGAAAGCATCAATGCATATAAAAATGCTCTGAAACTTAATCCTAATGATGACGACACAAGATATAATCTTGAAATAGCTAAAAGAATGCTGAAAATGCAGGAACAAAATAAGCAGAACCAGGATAAAAATCAAGACAACCAGGATAAGCAGGAAGGTGATAAACAGCAGAATGACCAGCAAAAGGATAAAGGTCAGGACAAGGATAAAAATCAAAATGAGCAGCAGGAAAAAGACAAACAGCAGGATGACAAAGGTCAGGGCGGTGAAGGTCAGGAGAAACCAACTGACAAGAACAGCCAGCAAAGCAATAAACCAAGACCTCAGGAAATTTCTAAAGAAGATGCAAGCAGAATTTTAAATGCTCTTCAGAATGAAGAAAAAGATTTACAAAAAAAACTACGGAAGCAGAAAGGTGAAAGAACCAAAATTGAGCGTAATTGGTGACATCTTTTTTCATTTTCATCAATAATAGGATGTGACACTTTAATGATAAAAACAATGAAACAGAAACTTACTTTGATGATATTGATTTGCTTAACGTTTGTTGTAAAAACAAGCGGTCAGGATTTTTCAGGTTCTGTCAGTAAAAATCCTGTAACAGTGGGGGAGAGATTTCAGGTTACTTTTACGATTAATTCTGACGGTTCGAACTTTAAAGGACCTGATTTCAAGGGTTTCTCTGTACTCAGCGGACCTAACCAGTCTCAAAATATACAGATAATTAATGGTGCTATGAGCCGTACATTATCATTCAGCTATGTTTTAACTGCCGAAAAAACGGGTGAATATACTATTAGTCCTGCATATATCAACAGCAACGGCAAACAAATCAAATCAAATTCCATTCAAATTAAAGTTCTGCCGGAAACAGATGCTCAAAAACAAATTCGCCAGCAGGAATCTGATCAGGAAAAATCACTTGGAAATCAGGCTCTCCAAATTCTTAAAGATAACATTTTTATAAAACTCAGTGTATCGAAAAGAGATGTATATCAGGGTGAACAGATTACTGTTACATACAAACTTTATATTAATCCCCAGCTAAATATCGCCCAGATTAATCCATCGAAAATACCTTCATTTAACGGATTTTGGACTCAGGAACTAAATGTTGATAAAGTCAACTGGCAGAGGGAAATTGTAAACGGAGTAGCCTTTAATTCAGCAATTATTAAACAGGTGGTTTTATTTCCTCAAAGAACCGGTAAACTTATTATCGAACCTTACGAATTTGATGTAATCGCCAGACTTAAAGTACAGTCCGGAAGACGCTCAAACGACCCTTTCAGTTCTTTCTTCGATGACCCTTTCTTTGGAGGCTCATACCGCGACTTTCCATACAAACCCAAATCCGAGTCTTATTCAATAAATGTCAAACCGCTGCAGGGAAAAACCCCTGATGAATTTGCAGGAGCAGTCGGAAATTTAACGATGGATGCCTGGCTTGATAAAAATGAAGTAAAAGCCGGCGACCCGATTACATTGAAGGTTAAAATTTCAGGAAGGGGAAATATGAAATTAATTGAACCTTTGAAAGTTAATTTCCCGCCTGACTTTGAAGTTTATGACCCTAAAACAATTGATAATATTTCTGTTTCAGCGGGTGGTGTAACAGGAAATATATCTTTTGAATATTTGTTTATCCCCAGAAATGCCGGAGACTTTAAGATTGGACCGGTTGTATTCAGCTATTTCGACTTGTCAAATAATGAATTCAAAACCATTCAATCAAACGAATTTGACATAAAAGTTGAAAAAGGTGATAATTCATCAAATTCCGGCAATGTAGTTTCAGGAGTCAGAAAGGAAGAAGTGCAGTTTATTGGTAAAGATATTAGATTTATTAAATTAGCCGCTCCAAATTTCACTAAAAACAGAAAAAGTTTCATCTTTACCGGTATTTTCTGGTTATTGCTCTTGCTGCCACTAATTTTGTTTTTAATCATTATTTTCTGGTTACGCAAAAGGAGGAAACTACATGCAAATATTTCTCTTTTCAAAAACAAGCGAGCCACAAAAATATCAAAGAAAAGGCTGTCAACAGCCAAAAAGTATATGGCTAAATCTGAACAGGAAAAATTTTACGAAGAAATAAACAGAGCATTGTGGGGTTATCTCAGCGATAAACTCGGTATGCCAAATTCCGAACTGACAAAGGATAAAGCACGTGAAACTTTGACAAATTACGGTGTTGAAGAATATTATATATCCGAATTTTTATCTACTCTTGATTCCGCAGAATTCGCCAGATATGCACCAAGTTCAGGCGGTGGGGGAATGGATACAATTTATAGGTCGGCAGTCAAGGTTATCACTGATTTAGAAGGAGTATTGAAATGAAAAAACTAATTACATTATTTATTTTTATATTAATTGCTTATGTTGACATTTCAGCTTATTCACCCAAAGATGAATATAATACTGCTAACAATGAATTTAACTCCGGCGATTACAGTAAATCAGCGGCACGTTATCAAACTTTGATTGACAGCGGATATAAAGAAAGTGAGGTTTATTTTAATCTTGGTAACTCATATTTCAGATTAAATAATATTCCTATGGCTATTTTGAACTTTGAACGTGCCAAAAAACTCAATCCGAATGATGATGATATTGAATTTAATCTTAAGATTGCAAATCTGAAAATTGTTGACAAATTTGAACCTGTGCCAAAAGTATTTTTTGTTGAATGGTATGAAATAATGATTCAGCTTATGTATTCGGGTTCATGGGGAATTTTGACTGTTGCTTCGTGCTGGGTATTTTTTATCTCGATTGTTTTACTGCTTTTTGCCAAACTTTCAGGTTTGCGAAAATCTATAACATTATTAGCGTTTATTTCACTTTTAGCCATCTTTGTTTCCGGATTTCTGGGTTATAAAGCATTCATGAATGAAAACTCGGACAAGCAGGCAATAATATTTAATCCGAGTGTTTATGTTAAAAGTGCACCTGATCCTGGTTCAACTGATTTGTTTATTCTGCACGAGGGAACAAAAGTGACATTAACAGAAAGCATTGATAACTGGCTGAGAATTAAATTGGAGAACGGAAATATCGGCTGGATTAAACTCGATGAAATAAAAATTATCTGATTTTCAATACAGGTCTCAAACCCGGTATTGAATTACTGAAAAAAGGTAACATAGCGGTTCAGCCTCTGTGTTACTTTGAATCAAAAATAGATTATTACTAAGATGCTTTATGAATACTTTTAAAATTGTCCTATACTTATATTTATTTATTTTAAGTACTAATTTTATTTATTCTCAATCAGATGAGGATTTAATTACTGAATCCGATTTTAAATTAAATTTAACAGGGTATATCTTCAATTTATCTTCTTACTCATTTTCCAGAAGCAATAAATTAATTGGGATAATTGATATTGAACCGGCAGAATCTGTCTCTGATTTGATGCGACTAAGATTGAGACCATCAGTATTATTCGGTGAAAATACACGGATCGAAGCTCAATACGAAGTTAATGGTCTGCTATCAGACCGCAATCTGTACAAACTCAATGAAATATCCGAAAATAAACGTCAGGCTGTTAAATTAGCATGGAATCTTCATACCGATGAACATTTGGTACTCAATCATTATATTGACAGATTGTTTATAAAACAGGTTTTCGATTTTGGTGAAATAACTGCCGGAAGACAAAGGATTTCATGGGGTGTCGGGCGTGTCTGGCAGCCGACTGATTTGTTTAATCCAATTAATCCGGTAAATTTCAGCAAAATTGAAAAAGACGGTGCTGACGCTGTAAGTACAAAAATATATATCGGAAATTTTACTGATTTAGAACTTGTTTATAATCATACTATGAGTAAATATAAAGATAACTTTGGCGGTAGGTTCAGAACAAATTATAAAGAGTATGATTTATCTGCTGTTGCAGGTTATTTTGACGGTCGAATAGTTGTCGGAGGCGATTTTGCAGGCAATCTTTATGATGCAGGTTTTCGGGGAGAATTTATATATTCATTAAAGGGCGGTAATTTTGAGAAAGAGTTTCTCAAATTTGTTTTGGGTCTTGATTATCAATTTGATAAAAATATTTATGCTCTTATAGAATACCAGCATAACGGTGAAGGAACTATCTGCAGATATTGTTACGATTATACAAGACTGGTAAGCGGTGAAATTCTTAATGTAGGGATGAATTACATTGCGGTAAATGCAAATTACAGGTTAAATGATTTGACTAATGCAGGAATAAGTAATAATATCAATCTTAATGACGGCAGTGGATTTGCGACTGTTTCAGGAATATATCAGTTAACTCAAAGCTGGCAGTTGAATCTGACTGCAATGCTGACTTACGGCGATATTGGAACCGAGTACAGAATTTATCCGTATTCTTTATATTTGTTGACGGAATATTTCTTTTAAACTGAATAATTATTGGCAATAACAGTGCTAATTGATTCAATCCTAAATTAATTATATATCAGATGTTTATAAAAGTGTTATATTTGTACTTTCGTATTTAACATTTTTAGAAAAAGAAATATTTAGATGACATTTCAAGAACTGGGTATAGCTCCCGAATTAATAAAAGCGATATCTGAACTGGGATTCGCAAACCCCATGCCTGTCCAGGAGCAGGTTATTCCGCTTCTTCTCAAATCCGATACCAATGTTGTTGCATTAGCTCAAACAGGCACCGGCAAAACTGCCGCATTCGGACTCCCTATTTTGCAAAAAATTGATTTAAGTCTTAATCATGTACAGGTTTTAATATTAAGTCCGACCCGTGAACTGTGTATCCAGATAGCGGACGACCTGATGGATTATGCAAAATATATAGAAAAATTACGTATCGTACCTGTATATGGCGGTGCAAGCATTGATACACAATTCAGAGCCTTGAAAAAGGGAGCACACATTATTGTTGCTACTCCCGGCAGGCTGATTGATATGATAGAAAGACGTGCCGTTAAGCTCGACCATGTTTCTAAACTTATTCTTGATGAAGCTGACGAAATGCTGAACATGGGATTCACCGACAGTATTGAATCAATTTTAAGCCATATTCCCGATGAATCAAATAAGTTGATGTTTTCGGCAACTATGCCTCCCGAAATTGCAAGAATAGCAAAAAAATACATGAAAAACCCAATCGAAATTACGGTTGGCAGTAAAAATGCAGGTGCTGATAATATCAAACACATCTGTTATACTGTTCATGCTAAGGACAAATATTCTACACTTAAACGTATAGCCGATTTTTATCCGAATATTTACGGAATAGTTTTTTGCAGAACCCGCATAGAAACTCAGGAAATTGCCGATAAACTGATCGCAGACGGTTATAATGCCGAGCCTCTCCACGGAGATTTATCTCAGGGACAGAGAGATACAGTAATGGGTAAGTTCCGCCATAAGACAATACAACTCCTTGTAGCCACAGATGTTGCCGCCAGAGGAATTGACGTTAATGATTTGACACATATAATCAATTACAATCTTCCTGAAGACAGTGACGCCTATAACCACCGAAGCGGCAGAACAGGCAGAGCCGGCAAAACCGGAATATCAATCGCCATTATTAACATGAAGGAAAAATACCGTATCAGGCTTATTGAAAAGAAGATTGGTAAAGAATTTGTCTGGGATAAAGTGCCGAATGGTAAAGAAGTCTGTGAGAAACAACTGTTCCATTTGATTGAAAAAATTGAACATATCGAAATTGAACATCATGATATTGAGCCTTACCTTCCGATAATTTACAAAAAACTCGGTTGGATTGAGAAAGAAGACCTGATTAAAAGACTTGTATCGGTAGAATTCAACAGATTTTTGCAATACTACCGTGATGCCGAAGACCTTAACCTTAATGAAGCTTTCCCGTCCCGTGATAAGGGCGGCAAACGTGACAGCAGATTCGACCGAGACAGTCGTGAAAATGAACGCGAAGATTTTACAAAATTATTCATCAATGTCGGCAGGTCAGACGGATTTTATCCGAGTATGCTTATCGAAATGCTGAATAAATCGAACAAGGGTACAAAATTTAAAATCGGAAAAATTGATATTCAAAAAAATCACTCCGTTTTTGAAATTGACAGCAACAATTACCCTAAAGTAATAAAATCCATTAACGGTCTTGAATTCGAAGACAGACAATTAGTTGTTAAAGTTGACAAAGAACCTGCCGGCGGCGGAGGCGGAAGAGATAGAGACCGTGGCGGCAGCAGTAGGGATAACGACAAAAGAAAGCCCAGAAGAAAAAAATAAATTATAATAATTACTCATCCGATAGTGAATTACTATCGGATGAGTAATGTTTTTTTATCTTTTTTATTTCCCTGATGTAAAATTCATCAATAGTAAATATCCAGAAAATTATACTGCTTCAGGTTCTTCAATTTTTTTCTTGCCTGCCATTTTTGCAACCAATATGCTTATTTCGTATAATATAAGCAGCGGAATTGCAAAAAACATCTGGTTGACAGGGTCAGGAGTTGGAGTTACAACAGCCGCAATGACCAATATACCCACTGCAGAATGACGCCAGTATTTTCTGAGCATTTTTGCATTGATAATACCTAACTTTGCCAAAACGAATGAAATCATAGGCATTTCAAAAATCAGCCCGGCGGCAAGCAGAATCATTGTCATAAATCCGAAATATTCGTTAACGTCAATGTCCGTTCGTATCATTGATGAACCAAAAGAGGCAGCAAACTCAAGCATTGCAGGTATCATAAAGAAATATGCAAATGCTACACCCATCAAAAAACAAAATGATGTAAAAAATGTTATTTTTGTTACCCAGTGACGTTCGTTGTCATATAGTCCAGGGGCAATGAATTTCCATAATTGATAAAGAATAAATGGAAATGCCAAAATAATACCGCTTAAAAATATTACTTTGAAGTATAATAACGGTACTCCGAATGGTTTGAGATTCTGAAGGCTGACACCGGCTTTTGCAGCAGGCTGGAGAAGTATAAAATTCATTAGAGGGTCTATGAAAATACCGGTTAATATGCAGGCTGCAATAACTCCGATAAACGCATAAATGATTCGATTTCTTAATTCTTCAAGATGGTCGAAAAATCCGATTCCAGTTTCTTCTGCATCTTCAGTATCCTGATTCGGTTCCTCTTCTTTCATAATGCCGGATTATAATTAAATTTCATAGATAACATAAATTTTGCCGTTGTAAATATTCAGAACTACAAAGATAATACAAAATCAAAAAAAATCATCTAAAAAATCAGAAAACAAAAAAATAATATAACAATGATTGATATTGATTTAATGATGTTGTTTTTCTTAAATATCAAGAAATTAGGAAGTAATTATTAATGATTTTCAAGATTATTATTCAATTCCTTCCAAATGGTCAGAGAAAACATTTACCAATTTACAAGATTCATTGATTTCAAGTATTTCATTCCATATTTTTGATAAATATGAATTGAAATCCTGAATTTTTAAATTGCCGAATTTGAAATGTATTACTTTGGGAGGTGGCTCAGATAATAAAATACGATTAGAAAAATCACTATCTTTAGTGATAATTGTCAAATTATTTGCTTTGGCATAATTCCAAATTTCTTCATCTTTTGCTACTTTGGAAATATCAATTTGATGAATGAAGTTTTCTGAATTCCAAAGATAAAAATTAGATGGCAGGTTTACATCAATCAGAAATTTTGTCATTTTCAAGCAACCGGTTTAATGACGAATTTCCTTTTTAACAAATCGCTGGCAAATTGTAAACAAGCAGTTACATCATCATGTTCAAGAAAAGGATAAGCAATTAATATATCTTCAATTGAATTGCCTGCACCTAAAAATTCAAGAATTGTTTCAACAGTAATTCTCATACCTCTTATTGTCGGCTTACCGCCGCATAAGTCATCACTAATAGTAATTCTTTCTGCTATATATGTCATAATTATCAATAATAAGTTTAACTTTACTGTTAACGCAAAAAAAAATTATAAATTGTTATTAGGTTGTAAATCATCCTCAGGATTATTCGATTCATTTAAACTGCCGTATCTTTCGAGTTTAAAAGTCTCTCCCAGGTATAGCTTACGGACTTCGGAATTTGCTGCAATAGCCTCGGCAGTACCGGATATATATATATTCCCGTCAATCAAAATATATGCTCTGTCAGTAATTGACAGTGTTTCGTGAACATTATGGTCAGTAATAAGTACCCCGATATTCTGCTCTTTAAGTTTCATAACAATTTTCATAATGTCCTCGACAGCAATAGGGTCAATGCCGGCAAACGGTTCATCAAGCAGAACAAATTTTGGGTCAGATGCCAGAGTTCGGGCAATTTCGCATCTTCTTCTTTCTCCGCCTGAGAGCATATAACCTTTACTTTTACGAATTTTACTCAGTCCGAATTCTTCAATTAATCTTTCGAGTTTCTCTTTTCTTTGTTTCGCACTCAATTTTTGAAGCTGCAGAATAGCTTTAATATTATTTTCAACGGACATTTTTCTGAAAACCGACGGTTCCTGAGGCAGATAGCTGATTCCTAAGCGTGACCTTCTGTACATGGGTTTGCCGGTAATTTCCTGCTCATCAAGATAAACTTCACCGGAATTCGGTTTAATCATCCCGACAATCATGTAAAACGATGTAGTTTTACCGGCACCGTTTGGACCGAGCAGACCGACTATTTCACCCTGCTGCACCTGAAGTGATACACCCTTGACAACAACACGCTGTTTATATTTTTTTATAAGATTATCTGCTTTAAGAATGCTTGATATTTCCACTTTAACGCCTTGGGATTTGTACTAATTTAAGACTCTTTTTTAGAATCTTTCCGTTTCTAATAATTGTGAAATCGAGTTTGTCGCCAGTCTGAGAATCACCGACAGCCATAAAATAATCTTCGAGACTGATGATTTTGATGTCATTAATTTCAATAATAATATCTCCAAGGTCAAGCCCTGACTGTTCAGCGGGAGAGTTCCTCTGCATTCCGAAAATAACAACACCTTCAGTATTATCGGATTTTATCATTTTAGCAAGCTGTTCATCAAGCAGTCTGGGCTCAATTCCTGTATAATAATTCCTATCAATTGAATTTCCTGATTTCAGTTGTTCCAATATATTTTTAACACGGTTTATCGGAATTGAGAATCCTATACCGATACTTCCTGCACCCTGACTTCCCTGTGATGTGGAATATATAATTGTGTTCATTCCAATAACTTCACCCAATGAATTCACAAGGGGACCGCCGGAATTGCCAGAACTTATTGCAGCATCAGTTTGTATCATGCCTTTATAAACTCGGTTATATGGCTGGTCTTCATGCAGAAAATTTACACCGTTATTTGATACTACACCCACAGTCACAGTCGGTTTGGCATTTCTGTCGAAAAGTCCGAAAGGATTCCCAAAAGCAATTGCCCATTCCCCGATTATTATATCATCTGAATTGCTGAGTTTGAGATATGGCAGATTCTTACCTGAAATCTTCAGTAAAGCCACATCAGACACCATATCCGAACCTATGATTTCAGCATCATGTTTTGTTCCGTCTGTCATTGTTACAACAATTTTCGATGCATTACCGGCAACATGATGATTTGTTAGAATATAACCGTCAGGTGAAATTATGAAACCCGAACCCAAACCTCTGACTTCGTAATTCCGTGTTCTTCTGTTCTGAGGATTATCGCCGTAAAACCTTCGCATAAACTGATTAAAAAACGGGTCATCAAAAAATTGGTCACGAACAACAACCTGTCTTACTTCTGTAATATTAATACCTACAATTGCAGGACTGCACGCAGCAATTGCACGGGTTAATGAATTTTGTCTTGAATTATATAATTCGTCATTGTTTTTTTGAATCTGCTCTGAATTTTGTTTATTTAACGCAAAGTTAATGCCTTTTTCGGCAGGATTTTGTTCATAGGAATTGTCTTCTGAAGAGCATGCATTTATAATCAGAAAAAAAACAATTATATAAATCCAAAATTTACTCATATTTTTGTATCCTGTTAGTCCTTTAAAAGAAATTTTCAATTATACACTGATTAAAACGTAATTGAATAATTAAAGTTTACTTTTTTCTAAAAAAAGATTGACGAAAAAAGTTTTAAAGAATTTGTTTTTTGTAAAAAATTCGGTATTAATGAGTAAAGTTGTAAAAATAGCAGTTCCAGTTCCAACAGATCAGTTATATACCTATACAATTCCTGATGACGAGACCAATTATATCGGTAAGCGTGCTTTGGTTGAATTTGGAGCCAGAATACTGACAGGTATAATTGTTTCCGATGAGAGCCTTCCGGTTGTACGTGAGTTGAAACCCGTAATGGAAATACTCGATGTAAGTCCGGCATTTTCATCGGGTATGTTAAGATTGACACGCTGGATTTCAGAATATTATATGTGCTCGTGGGGAGAAACCCTCAAAGCGGCAACACCTCCATCTATGTCTCCTGAGACCACCATCAGGGTTAAGGTGCTGAAAGTACCCGGAACATACGAGTTGATGAAAATGCGTCAGAGAAGCCCTTTGCGTACCGAAGTACTCAATCTGTTATTGAATCAGGAAGAACCGGTTTCGATTTCGTCTCTGGAACGTAAATTAGGTAACAAAAATATTAATTCTGCTATATATGCTCTCGAAAGACTTGGCTTTTTGGAAACCAGAAGAGTTCTTAAAAGAGAAGCAGCAATAAAAAAAATCAAATGCCTGCAGGTTGGCAGACACATAGTTAATGATGAAGTAAAACTGAAACAGGTTTTTGACAAACTTGAATCCGGCTCGCCGATAAGAGCAAGGCTGTTCAGTTATGTTTTTATGAAAAATGCCGAGAATGAATATCCTGTTGTAAAGACTGCACTTACAACTACTCAAAGCAATCATTCTCATTTAAAGTATCTGATTGATAAGAATTTACTCCAGAATATTGAGATTGAAGCACCGCGTAAAGTTTCAGATGACAAAAACACACTTGGCAAAGGTGACGAATCACTTTTAGAAATGACCGATGAACAGACTGAGAATTATAAAATCATTGCCGAATCTGTAACTTCAGGTATAAACAATACTTATTTGCTCCATGGTATTACAGGAAGCGGAAAAACTTTAATTTATCTGCATTTAATAAAAAAAGCACTTGAACAGAACAAATCAGCTCTTATTCTTGTACCTGAAATATCATTGACTCCACAGTTGATTGACAGATTTGCCGCAACCTTCGGTCATCAGATTGCTGTTATGCACAGTAAAATGACCGATGCCGAAAGATATGAATCCTGGAAACTTATTCATTCAGGCAAAATAAAAATAGCATTAGGAGTTCGTTCGGCTGTATTTGCTCCGTTTAGTAATCTTGGACTAATAATTGTTGACGAAGAGCATGAATCCTCATATAAACAGGAATCTCCGACACCAAGATATAATGCAAGAGATGCTGCTGTTATTCGAGGAGTTTTTGAGGGTGCAACCGTTGTTTTGGGTTCTGCAACACCTTCTCTCGAATCAATGTATAATGCAAAGACGGGTAAATATCATTTACTGAAAATCAATTCAAGAGCCGACGGTGCAAAGATGCCGAAGGTTACATTGATTGATATGCTTAGTTCGTATAAAAAAGGACAGGTCAAATCAACAATTTCCAAATTACTTCTAGATAAGATAAAGAAAAGTATGTCCAAAAATGAAGGTACCCTAATTCTTCAAAACAGACGCGGCTTTTCAATTAATCTTCGATGCACTTCATGCAGCCATGTACCCGAATGTAAAAACTGTGCAATCAAACTTACTTACCATAAAGTAAAAGAACAGCTCAGATGTCATTATTGCGGATTCAGTACAAATGTTCCTTCGAAATGTCCGGAATGTAAGTCCGAAGATTTTGAGATTATCGGTTATGGAACGCAAAGAGTGGAGGATGAGCTCAGTGAAGTTCTTAAATCAGAAGGATTAGACCCGGTAATGGCAAGACTTGATGTTGATACTTCCTCCAAAAAAGGAAACCAAAGAAGAATATTGCAGAATTTCGGGTCAGGAAAAGTTGATATTTTGGTCGGGACTCAGATGATTGCCAAAGGTCTTGATTTTGACAGGGTGACTGTAGTTGGGGTAATAAATGCCGATATACAGCTTTATCTGCCGGATTTTCGTGCCGGAGAGCGAACTTTCCAGCTTCTGACACAGGTTTCGGGCAGAGCCGGCAGAAAGAAAAATCAACCCGGCGAAGTTGTTATACAATCTTTTAATCCTGAAAATCCTGCAATTAAATACGCAAAGAATGCTGACTACGACGGATTTTACAAATCTGAAATAAAAGTCCGTGAAGCTGCTTTATATCCTCCTTTTACCAGATTTGTCGTCATTGAATTTTATGGCAAGGAAGAGAATTTAGTATCAAATTACGCATCTGCATTCGAAGGTTTATTACCGAAAGATACAAATTTTGCAGAAATACTTGGTCCGATACTACCTGCAATGCCGAAATTGAATAATTATCACAGAAGAATAATAATTATTAAAAATCATAAATTGATTGACAAATCCGGAGTCAAGCTCAGAAAAATGCTGAGAACAGCACTTTTGGATTTCAAACTCAATATTTCGCATCAGGGTGTTATGATGAAAATTGATATTGATTCACATTCTGCTATTTAGGAGTCTGTTGATTAAGTATTTACTCTTTCTAATTCTACACTAATGGCACACTGAGCCCTTCGACAAGCTCAGGATAAACTTAGTCGAAGTGTGATATATGCGCTAATTGCAGGTTATTGTATCAGTCTTCGACTCCGCTCAGACTGACAGAACAAACATCATGACTTAATAAGCAGACTTTTAACCTATTAGATTCAATTGATTAAAATCTTTTGAAAATAAATTTAAATGTCAAAGATGTGTTTAAATTATCATTGTATTTTTAAAAAAGCTACAAATAATTTTAATATTATAAAAAAAAATGGTATTTTTGTAGTTCTATAAATTTAATAATCGAACTTTGGAATTATTACAATGGCTAAGAAAGAGCAACGAATCGTTATAACAGTTGAATGTACTGAAGCAAAAGGCGAAGGCAAGCCGCCTTCAAGATATTCAACTACAAAGAATAAGCAAAATACACCCAGCCGTCTGGAGATAAGGAAGTATAATCCTTTTTTAAGACGTCATACTTTGCATAAAGAAATTAAGTAATTAATATTTTGTTGAAAGTTTTCAAAACGGGGGTATTTGTGAATATCCCCTTTTGTCGTTAATTGATTGAATATTAATATTATGATGCAGGATAATTGAATATTTCTTTATCAAAAATTGCAATATTATACTTATAAATTCGATTATAACCCAATACGATGAGCAAATACTGTTAATGAGCATTTTCAGAGTCATACTGTGTGTAGTTCTGCCGCCGCTGGCTGTGATTGACAAAGGCTGCGGTTCAATTGTAATCGTATCGCTTCTTACTTTAGCCGGATGGGTGCCGGGAGTAATCGGAGCATTGGTAATTGTAAACCGAAGTAATTATTAGAATAAAGCAGAAAATCTTTTTTTATTTCGGAAAAAAATGTTATTTTTATACTTTGTAATTCTGCAGATTTTTTTTATTTGGAGCAATAAGTAAATGATTACTAGAGAACAGAAATTGGAAGCAATTAAAAGGTTTGGAGCAAACGATGCAGATACCGGAAAACCTGAAGTACAGATTTCGATGCTTACAACACGTATCTTACATCTAACCGGACATCTTGAAACACACAAAAAAGATCATCACAGCCGCCGCGGTTTGATCAAACTTGTTTCAAAACGCCGCAGATTGCTTACATATCTTGCCGTAAATGACATAAGCCGTTATCGCGGTGTGTTAACGGCACTATCCCTAAGAAAGTAAAAAAACAAATAATTTATGAAATATGCGGCGTTTATGACGCCGTTTTTTTTATTTGAATGTTAATGTATCAAATATAGTTTTAAAGTAATATGCAACACAAAAAAGTTTCGATTAATTTCGATGGCAAAGAATATTCGCTTGAAGTGGGTAAATTTGCAAAATTCGCTAACGGCGCAGTCATGGTTAAATGTGAAGATACTATGGTTTTGGTTACCGTAGTAGCTGCATCCACTCCTAAAGTAGATATTGATTTTCTGCCGCTTCAGGTAGAATATCGTGAAAAAACTGCTGCTGCAGGTAAAATTCCCGGCGGATTTCTAAAAAGAGAAGGACGCCCAACTGACAAAGAAGTACTTTCTGCCAGATTAATTGACAGACCGATAAGACCTTTAATACCAAAAGGCTGGTCATACGAAACACAAATTATTGCAAACGTATTTTCTGCAGACCCTGCTATTGACCCCGATACTCTGGCTGCTGTCGGTGCTTCTGCTGCTTTGCTTATTTCTGACATTCCATTCAACGGACCGATTTCTGAAGTTAAAGTTGGCAGGATTGACGGTGAATTTGTTGTTAATCCTTCAAAGGAACTTTTTAGTTTATCAGATATAGATATTACTGTTGCCGGAAGCAGCAGTGCTATTTTGATGGTTGAAGGCGAATCAAAGGAAATTTCTGAACTTGACTTTATTGCAGCTCTCGAATTTGCTCATTTAAAAATCATTGAACTGAATAACCTGCAATTGCAATTGATAGCCGATGCAGCACCTGTTAAAAGAGAACCTATTATTGACGCAATTCCTGAAGGAATCGAAGATTTAATTAAAAATGAAATTCATGACGACATCTATACCTATGTGCATAATATTACAACCAAGGAACAGCGCCAGGAGCAGCGTGCTGTTATCATGGAAAAAGCGATTGCCAAATCAAAAGAAATTTATGGCGAAAATGAAGAATGGGCTTCAAAAATTGATAAAATAACCGGTAAAATAGTTTCCAGCCTCGAAAAGAAATATATGCGTAATATGATTCTTGACGACAAGATTCGTCTTGACGGCAGAACTACCAGAGACATCAGACCAATTTCATGCGAAGTAGGTTTACTGCCCCGAAGCCATGGCTCTGCTCTGTTTACAAGAGGTGAAACTCAGAGTTTGACATCAACTACTCTCGGTACAAACCGTGACGAACAGATGATTGAAGGTTTGCTTCCGATGTACACCGAAAGATTTTTGTTGCATTATAACTTCCCGCCGTTTTGCGTTGGTGAAGTCGGCAGAGTTGGTGTCAGTAGAAGAGAAGTAGGTCATGGTAATCTTGCTTGGCGTGCATTGAAAGGTATGTTACCTGAACCTGCTGATTTTCCATATACTATACGTATTGTTTCTGATATTCTCGAGTCAAATGGCTCGTCATCAATGGCTACGGTTTGTGCCGGAACACTTTCTTTGTTTGATGCAGGTGTACCGCTTAAAAAACCTGTTGCAGGTATTGCGATGGGACTAATCAAGGAAGATGACAGAGTTGCCGTTCTTAGTGATATTCTCGGTGATGAAGACTTCTTAGGAGATATGGATTTCAAGGTAACCGGTACTAATGAAGGTATCACAGCTTGCCAGATGGACATCAAAATTGAAGGTTTATCAACTGCAATTATGGCTGAAGCTTTAGAGCAGGCAAGAATCGGCAGACTTCATATTCTTGGAATTATGAATTCAGTACTTGGTTCACCACGTGAGGATATCTCATCATTTGCACCGAGATTTACTTCAATAAAAATTCCTCAGGATACTATCGGTGCTGTTATCGGTACAGGCGGCGAAACAATTCGCGGAATCTGTAAAGAGTACGGTGTTGAGATTAATATCGAAGATGACGGTACTGTTCTGGTGGCATCAGCAAGCAAAGAAGCAAGTGATGCGGCAATTGCTGTTATCAACGGTTTGACGGCTAAACCAAAAGAAGGCGAAATATATATGGCTCGTGTTAAAGAAGTTCGTGAAGGACTCGGAGCTTTGATGGAATTTCTGCCTAAAACCCAAGGTTTGCTTCATATTTCTCAGGTTGCACACGAAAGAATTGAAAATGTCGGTGATGTTGTAAAAGTCGGCGATAAATTTGAAGTTAAACTGCTTGAAATTACCCGTGACGGAAAATTCAGACTCAGCCGTAAAGCTTTGCTTGAACGCCCTGCAGGAATGCCTGAAGAAAAAGAAAGAGCTCCAAGGTCGGAATCTGACGACCGCGACAGAGGTCGTGACGACCACCGCGGACGTGATGACCGTGGACGTGATAACAGACGCGGCGGTGATAGAGACAGAAGGTAAACTATGAAGTCGGTTCTGATTATCGGAGGCGGTGTAGCAGGTATTACTGCTGCTTATCACCTGTCAAAATCAGGATTGAACGTCAGAATTCTTGAAACTACAAATTCATTAGGGGGCAGGATAACTGCCCTTTTTGATTCCAACTCAGACGAAATGATTGACAACGGGCAGCATGCTATGATGACTGCTTACCACACCTTTTTATCAATGCTCGATGATTGCGGAGCTTCTGATTTGCTAAATATACAAAAATATTTACAAGTCAGTTATTTAGATATTAATCACAAAAAAACAAGACTATTCACCGGTTATCTTCCCGGAAAAGCGGGATTTGTTCTTGGATTTCTGATGCTCGGCGGTATTTCGCTGAAATCTAAAATATCAATTATAAAATTGATGAAACTTGTAGAAAAAGGCAGTCTCGGATCAGCCGGTCAGAATTGTCAGGAATTTTTAACTCAAAACAATCAGGGCAGCGATGCTATTACACGATTCTGGGAGCCGTTTGTCATTGCTACAATGAACTGCAGACTTAATCAGGCATCTGCCGGTATATTGATAAACATCCTCAGGCGGGCTTTTATTGAGGATTTAAACAATTCCAAACTTGTTTTCCCGGCAAGTGATTTGAAGGAAATAATCAAACCCGTTGTGAAGAAAATCACGGATAACAATACGGATATCATTTACAACTGCAAGGCTGATAAACTTTTAAATGAAAATAATAAATGCATTGGTGTAGAATCCGCAAAAGGTGAAAAATTTTTTGCAGATTTCATAATTTCAACACTTCCCCCTTATGCTTTAAAAAAAATCATACCCGATGAATTAAGTAATGAATTTGACTATTTAAGTAAAATTATCTATTCCCCGATTGTGTCGGTTTATTTATGGACAGTTCAGGAAATAATCAGCGAAGATTTTGCTGCAGCACTCGGTACTGATATTCAATGGATATTTAACCGAACTAAACTGATAAAAAAACGTAATTCCGATACTTATAAATATTCCTATTCAATTACAATTAGTTCGGCAGACAAAATTGCAGGGTTGAAACAAAGCGAAATACTTTCGCTTGTAATGAATGATTTTAAAAAACTTATCAGTGATTTTGATGAGTCGTGGGTTAAACATTCAAGAATTATCACTGAAAAATTTGCCACATTTATTGCCAATCCTGAAACAGAGAAAATACGTCCTGACTGCAAAACTGCATTAGATAACTTTTTTCTTGCCGGTGACTGGACAAATACAAAACTTCCTGCAACTATCGAGGGAGCGTCCCAGAGCGGAAAAGTGGCGGCTGAATTGATTTTGGAACTATTGAATTGATTTTACTGCTTTAATTCAACTCAATTAGTAATCAATCCTAAAAAACATAATAAAATATAATTCAATTCTTTGTATATTTGAATTATTGACCTTTTCATATTTGGTTAGGTATTTTTATAACAAATGAATAACTGTAAATGAAAGATTTTCAACATTTTGTAAATTATTATGATAAGCCCGGCAGTATTGTCCTGCTCGAAGGAAAACGTACAGTTTTGGATGCGGATAAACCAAAAATTATAAAACTTAGTCAATTACTTTCCTCAAAAACAAAACATATCACTTTCAGAAGCGGAAATGCCTCCGGTGCAGATAATTATTTTTCTAAAGGTTTCTCAGGTGTGAATGCAAAGCGATTTGAAGTCGTAGTGCCATACTCAGGGCACCGCAGTTACGATAGTGAGGGATTTCGTGTAATCAATATTGAGGATATCCCCCTTACCAATGATTCACCTCTTGTAGTGCAGTCGAAAGTAAACAGAAGAAATCTGAGAATATTTGATGCTTATGTAGCAGGCGAAAGGAACACAATGGCATACAAGGCTGCATATCTTCTGCGTGATACATTGAAGGTACTCGGACATCCACCGAAAATTCCAGGTGCAAATTTTGCAATTTTCTATGATGATGTGCAGAATCCCGGTTCGGGCGGCACAGGACACACTATGAATGTTTGCTGGAATAATCTGGTTCCGTTTGTTAATCAGGTTGTTTGGTTTAATTGGGTGAAGTGAATGGCAGAAATTGAATTATTTGAATATCAAACACACAGCGAAGTAATAGATTTAAGAAAATTAAACCTTGAAAATTTTTGCACAGTTTTTTCAAACGGGGAAAATTATCTTAAAGCTAAACAATTTGTCGGTGTTGCACAATTCGGTGATACAAGGATTTGTGTTTACCCTAAATTGTATAATAGTGAATCTGATAAAAAATCCCATTCTCTAAAAAATTTCCTTTATATGATGCAGTATGCTTACAAAATTCATAATATAAAGGATTATTCTACAAGTGCTGAACACCAGAATTTTGACTTTCTTGAAGTACTAATTTTTATATACGCTAAAAATCTAATGGATTTGCTGAAAGTAAATCTCAACCGTTCATATATCGTCGTAGAAGATGACAGCAATTTCCTTAAAGGAAGCTGGCGGCTTGGTGAGCAATTGGGCCGGATGCCGCACATCAGACACCGCTTTTTAGTAAGCTATGACGAATTTACAGAGAATAACCCTCTCAATCGTATCTTAAAATTCGTTACTTTTATGCTCCTGCGTATAAGCCGAAACAGCCGTAGTCAGACCCTTCTGCAGAATATTCTGCTTGTTTATGCAGAAGTTGATGATATATCCAAGCCCGGTCATACTTATCTTGAGCAGGTAAAATTCAGCAGAATCAATCAGGAATTTAAAAGTATTTTTGAGTTTGCCAAGATGTTTCTGCTCAAACTTGTTGGTGATTACAGCAAAACCAAAAATACAAATTTCTCATTTATGTTCGATATGAATATACTCTTTGAGCAGTTCATCGCCGGATTTATCAGACGGGAGAATTTACTTTCAGGAACTAAATATAATAACTTTGAAATGAAAGACCAGAAATCTTCGGGCAAATATATCTCAGAAAAACCTAATGCTTTTATGCTAAAACCGGATATTAGCTTTTGGGAAAATGGTAATTGTAAACTGATTATTGACACAAAATATAAACTTCTTGATGACACTGATGATAAGAAATATGGTGTTTCACAATCCGATGCATACCAGATGTACGCATACGCAATGAAGTATGATTGTGAAAGAGTAATACTTTTATATCCTCAACATTTGGAAGGTAAAACTGCCGAAAATGATTTTGGCCTTGGTTCAGGAAAAACACTTGAAATCAGGACAGTAGATATTTGCCGAGATTTGAAAGAAGATAGTATGAAACCAAACGAAGAAAATAGTTTTAGAAATGAATTAAAGAATATTTTAAATAATAAAATTGGAGTTGAAGATGGAATATCATCAATTTGAAAAGGAAGTTTATAATTGGTTATTAGATAAACATAGTAAAGATCCTGATTTTACCTTTTCAGTTAGACTTAAATCCGCAAAAGGTGCTGAAAAGGATTATTTTATTGGAACAGAAAGAAGCAGATATTTTGGAACAACCTTTTGGATTATAAAAACAGCATATCCAGGCTCTTCGAGTGATTTAATTGATTTAATTTTCACAATAAATAAGGGGAGAATAAGTTATTTTTTAGAATTTAACCAAACCAATAACCCACACGATCTGCAAAATGCTTTAGCTCTTGAATTGATAAAAAATTTAGAAGAACCAATTAGTAAAGTAATTCAACTTCAACAAAGAAGTTCTGATAAAAACAAGTTTTTAAAATATAAATCTAGAGGAATAAAAGAATTTTATGATAACTTAACTGATATGTTCAATGACATTGAAAAAGAGATAAAATTGATATTACCATTTGTCGATTCTGAAATCATTAGAATTAAAAAGAAAAATCCTACATTTATTGCTGAAAGGATAAGTAAGAAAGATTTTGACTTAATGCAAAATAAACTTTACAAAAGACTTGGATTACCGGTCCCAGAAATAATAACAACAAAGTCAGATAAACATCATTTGGCAGCGTATAATAACAATTTTCCCAAAAACCTCATACTTTACGGACCCCCAGGAACCGGAAAGACATACAATACCAAAAGGAAAGCGGTTCAAATCATTGAAAATTTATCAGATGAACAAATCAAGTTGAAAGATGATAATTTTATTAAATCATTTTATGACAAATATAAAAGTTCTGGTCAAATTGAATTTGTAACTTTTCATCAGTCCTATTATTACGAACAATTTGTGGAAGGTATTTCAGTTATCACAAGTATAGAAGATAATAAAAGTGTGATTTATAAAGTTAAGTCTGGTATTCTTAAAGAAATTTATGAAAGAATTAAAAATTATGAAAAATTAGTTGAAAAGGATAATTTCAACAATGGTTCAAGCTTTGATTTTGATAAACTTTACACAGCTTTTATGAGTAAATTATCGAAAATATTGACGGATCTTGATGAAAATGAAAATCATTATTTTGAATCAAGGCGCAAAAAAGTTAAGTTAGTTAGTATTGTTGATGATAAAATTGCAACAATAGGTGAAAACGCAAATAGTAATGAAGTAATAACTAAAGACCATTTGAAAAGAATTTATAACAAATTCAATAGTCCTGAAGATATTAAGAATATTAATAAGGATATTAGAGAAGTTGGCACTGATTTAGGGTGGACAACAAATTATTATGCTGTATTTAAAGCGCTCAAGGATTTTGAGTCGTCAATTGTTGTAGATAACAAAACAACACAATCCGATAACAAGAAGAATTATGTCCTCATAATTGATGAAATCAATCGCGGAAATATATCCAAAATATTTGGGGAGCTGATTACTCTGATTGAAGATGATAAGCGGCTTGGTGAAGAAAACGAGATTATTGTTACACTCCCTTATTCCGGTGAACAGTTTGGAGTACCGCCAAATTTATACATCATCGGCACTATGAATACAGCCGACCGCTCACTTGTTCAGCTTGATACTGCACTCCGCCGCCGTTTCGATTTTGAAGAAATGATGCCGAAGTACAATGATGAATTATGGATAACAAAAGATGTTGAAGGATTTGATTTGAGAGATTTTCTTCAGAAGTTGAATCAAAAAATCTGTAAAGAATACGACCGCGAGCATCAAATCGGACATTCATTTTTGATGAAAGTTAGTACTATTGATGAATTAAAACGTGCTTGGGAAAACAAAATCATGCCGCTGCTTCAGGAGTATTTTTATGGTGATTATGATAAATTAGTTAAGATTATTGGAGAGAAATCACTCTATTTAACTAAGAAACCAAATGAAAATGAAACTTCTTGGGAACTGAATATGAGAGTGGGTGAAGATGAAGATTTTAATGCACATTTTCAAGAAGTTTATAATTTTGTTACAAAGTAAATGAAAAATCAAACCCCACCCCAGTCCTCACCAATGGTATGGTGTAGTCTGAGCAGGGTTTTTCAAGTCCTCCCCTTGGGGAGGATTTAGGTGGGGTTTCTAAGATTATTTAACATGAAAAAAGCCTGAACACTTGATGTATTCAGGCTTTTTTGATATTTTTGACTTTTGTCGGTGTGATAGGATTTGAACCTACGACCCCTTCGTCCCGAACGAAGTACGCTACCGGGCTGCGCTACACACCGTCAACTGCAAAAGTAAGAAATTTTCAGCAATTTCCTGCATTTTATTTAACATGAAAAATATACTTTGATAATTTCTCTTTGTGATACATCATATCACCTATATATCTAAATAAGTAAATTTGTCACATAATATATATATAAATAACAATATATTGATAATTTTTTATAATATTATGTTATAAAAGTATTTTAAATTTGGTTATTTCATAACATATTGTTAATTTAGTTGTGATGATATTGTGATTTTTTAAAAAAGTTATTCAGTGCTATTAAATAAATTATAAGTCAAATACTTAAAAGGTGCTAAAAAATGCCACATACGAAAGAATTAGTCGAAAGACTTGTCGGTACTCACGGTTCAGCCAGAGAATCTCTTCTGCCGATTTTGCAGGATATTCAAAGAACTGACCATTATCTCTCAGATGATGCCATGGTAGAGGTTGCAAGACAGCTTGATATTTCTTCAGCCGATGTTTACGGCAAAGCTACATTTTATTCCTTTTTAGACACAGTTCCGAGAGGGAAATTTGTAATCAGAGTCTGTAAAACAATCGTTTGTGAAATGCACAATAAATCGCAAATAATCGAAACATTAGAAAATCTTCTGAAAATTAAAGTCGGTGAAACTACTTTGAACAGAAAATTTTCACTGTTATACACAAACTGTCTCGGCTGGTGCCACATGGGACCCGCTATGCTGATTAACGATGAAGTTTATACAGATCTGACTCCCGAGCGTGTCAATGAAATCATAACAGTTTATAAAAATAAAAATTAAACGAGGTGAGTAATGGTTGAAAGATTAAAAAGAGTAGATGTTATATTAGGAAATTATCACCCCGAAAAATATAAAATTCTTGCAAGTGTAATGGACCGTCAGGGTGCCGATATTATTAAGGATTTAATTAATTCAGGTCTGAAAGGCCGAGGCGGTGCCGGATTTCTGACCGGAATGAAATGGAAATTTGCCGCTCAGGCACAGGGTGATGACAAATATGTGATTTGTAATGCTGATGAAGGCGAACCCGGAACTTTTAAAGACAGGGAGATATTATCCAAAGTCCCGCGTAAAGTTCTATCGGGAATGGGAATATGCGCCAAAGTAATCGGAGCAACTAAAGGTTACATTTATCTAAGAGGAGAATACAAATTTTTAGTACCTGCTCTTAATGTGGAAATTGAAGAATTTCATTCATATTGCGACAAATTAGGTCTTGACTTCAGAGTTGAAATTTTTATCGGTAGCGGTGCTTATGTTTGCGGTGAAGAAACTGCACTTCTGAATTCAATGGAAGGCAAACGCGGCGAACCGAGAAATAAACCGCCGTTTCCTACAAGCAACGGATTATTCGGAAAGCCTACCGTAGTCAATAATGTAGAAACATTAGTATCTGCAATGATGGTTTGTAAAATCGGACCGGAACAATTCAAAAAACTCGGAATTCAGGATTCTCACGGTTCTAAACTATTCTCAGTTTCAGGTGACACTCCCAGACCGGGAATCTATGACCTTGAATTTGGGTTATCATTGGATGAATTTGTACGTGAATTCGGCGATGGCGATACCAAAGCAGTGCAGGTAGGTGGTGCTTCCGGTTTTTGCGTTCCCCGCAAAAAATTCAGTAAAACGACTATTGGATTCAAAGCAGGTCTTGACGGTGATAATCTGCCGACTGGCGGCTCGATGATGATTTTTAACTCATCACGCTCGATGTATCACGTTCTCGAAAATTATCTTGAATTTTTTGAAGAAGAATCCTGCGGGCAGTGTACACCTTGCAGAGTTGGATGTCAGCAGCTTCAGAAAGGCATTGATTCCGTAAAACGCGGTTTGAGACCTCCGGAGTATCTGGAGCAGCTTCTTAAACTGACAGAAACAATGAAAATTACTGCAAAATGCGGACTCGGACAATCGGTTGCAAATTCATTCTCATCAATAGTTGAGAATTTCCGCGAAGAAATGATTTACTAATTTGTTAAAGAAAATGATAAAGAAAAAAATGGAAAGTATAATCAGTTTAAAAATAAATGGAATAGATGTCAGTGTAAATAAAGGAACTTCGATTCTTGAAGCTGCAAAAAAAATCAATGTCAGAATTCCTACTCTTTGCTATCATGAGGATTTATGTGTTGCCGGTAATTGCAGAGTCTGCGTAGTCGAAGCAGACGGTTACAGGACACTTCTTGCATCGTGTGCTACACCTTGTGAGCAGAATATGAATGTAAAAACCAATACTCCAAAAGTCCGTAATGCAAGAAAAGATATAGTTGCATTACTTGTTTCAGAGCATAATACACAATGTACGACATGTTACAGAAGTACAAACTGCGAACTTCAGGCACTTTCGGCAGAGTATAATATTGATAATGATATTTATCTCAGTGTTCTCAAAAAAGAACACATGAGAATTGACCGCTCATCATGGTCTATTGAAAAAGACGACAGTAAATGCGTCCGCTGTCAGAGATGCGTCCGCACATGTGCCGAACTTCAGCATGTAAATGCCATTACAGTGGCACATAAGGGTAAGGACATGAAAATCTCAACATTTATGGACTTACCAATGAATGAAGTTGTCTGTGTAAATTGCGGACAATGTGTGATTCACTGCCCGACCGGAGCATTAACAGAAAGACGTTATTATGACGATATCTGGAATGCAATCGGTGATGAAAAGAAACACGTTATCATAAATACTGCTCCATCAGTACGGGTGGCTGTAGGCGAGATGCTCGGGTATGCTCCGGGTACAAGTGTGACAGGTAAAATGGTAGCTGCTCTTAAAAAAATTGGTTTCAATTCAGTACTTGATACAAACTATACAGCAGATTTGACAATAATTGAAGAAGGTCACGAATTGCTTCAAAGATTGAAAAAAGCTTTGCTTGACAAAGAAGAGGTTGCTCTTCCTATGATTACATCCTGCTCACCGGGCTGGGTTAAATTCATTGAACACATGTATCCCGAAAAGCTGGAACATCTTTCAACCTGTAAATCTCCGCAGCAGATGTTTGGAGCACTGTCAAAAACATATCTTGCCGAAAAAATGGGAATTAATCCCGAAAATATAGTTAGTGTTGCCGCTATGCCTTGTGCAGCTAAAAAATTCGAAGCCAACAGACCTGAGATGAGGGCAAGCGGATTTCAGGATATTGATGCCGGTCTTACTACCCGTGAGATTGGACACATGATTAAGCAAGCAGGTGTTGATTTCTCAGAACTCGAAGACCGTGAATTCGATAGTATCATGGGCGATTCAACCGGTGCTGCTGTGATTTTCGGAGCTACGGGCGGAGTTATGGAAGCTGCACTTCGAACTGCCTACGAAATTATTACCGGACGTGAAGTTCCTTTTGAGCACTTAGATATCATGCCCGTTCGCGGACTCGAAGGTATCAAGGAAGCATCAATTAAAATTGAAGGCTGTCTGCCTGAATGGGACTTTTTAGAAGGTGTTGATTTAAATATAGGAGTTGCCCACGGTCTTAAAAATGCAAGAATTATTATGGATGAAATTGAAGCCGGTACTTCTAAATATCATTTTATTGAAATCATGGCTTGTCCGGGTGGATGTATTGGCGGAGGCGGTCAGCCAATACCGACTAATGATGAAGTTAGAAAAAAACGTATGAAAGCAATTTATGAAGAAGATGCTGATAAACCTATAAGAAAGTCTCATGAAAATCCCGAGATTAAACAAATCTATGAGGAATTTTTGGTTGACGGTCCGTTAGGGCACAAGTCGCATAAACTGCTGCATACACATTATACAAAAAGAAACAGGTATTGATAAGACAATTATTTGAAGAATATTCATAATTACTGTAATAGTCAAATCCTGATGTAATATATGAAATAACAGCATGATTCAGGCGTACTTATTCATATTGACATAGATTGTTGATTTTGAAATTTGATTTGAGCATTTAAATTAACTTTTATTTGTACTGTGAAATAACATACCCCGTTTATAGTTTCCCCTCCTTACCAAGGAGGGGATAAAGGGGTGGTTAAAAAATATTCGTATTCTGAGAGATAACCGGAAAAATTATTTCAAGGAAAATTTTTAAAACTAATCTGCTCCAAAGGAAATCTGATGGAAAAGAGAATCGGAAGCGCTTTAATACTTGTCGATAGCAAGTCAGAAATTGAGTTACTCAATAAAATTCTGAGCAAACATTCTTCAATTATACTAAGCCGGCAGGGTTTACCCCTCAAAGACCGGCAGGCAAATCTTATATCTCTCATTCTTGAAGGTACAACCGACGAAATCGGTTCGATAACCGGTCAAATCGGCAGATTGGGAGATGTGCAGATTAAATCTGTTTTGTTGAAAAATAATTCTGAAAGAGTGATATTATCATGAACTACCATCCCGAAATTTATTCTATTAAAGATGAGCCGATGAAACCATTCATTGACTCTGACGAAATTCAAAATATTCTTAATAATACTAAACCCGATAAATCCCGTGTAAGAGAAATTATAGCTAAATCTCTTGCAAAAAACCGTCTAAGTATGCAGGAAACAGCTATCCTTGTAAATGCTGATAGTCCGGATTTGATTGAAGAAATAAAAGAAGGGGCAAAGGATTTGAAAAAGAAAATTTACGGTGAAAGAATTGTCCTGTTTGCACCGCTGTATATAGGTAATTATTGTGCCAACAACTGCTCTTACTGCGGTTTTAAAAACAGTAACAAGGAAATATTCCGCAAAACTTTAGCAGATAAAGAACTTATTAAAGAAGTCCAATCCCTCGAAAACAGCGGTCACAAAAGACTTATCCTTGTATTTGGCGAACATCAGACTTACTCTCCTGAGTTTATTGCCGATTCTGTCCGAACCGTATATTCTGTGAAAGTCGGTCATGGGGAAATAAGAAGGGTAAATATAAATGCTGCACCGCAGGACATCGAAGGATTCAAAATCATTCATGAATCCGGAATCGGCACATATCAGATTTTTCAGGAAACTTATCATCATGAAACTTATAAAAAAGTACATATTTCCGGCAAAAAAAGAAATTTCGAATGGCGACTGACTGCTCTCGACCGTGCTATGGAAGCAGGGATTGATGATGTCGGTATAGGTGCATTATTTGGATTGTACAATTGGAAATTCGAAGTACTCGGATTAATCAGACATGTAAATCATTTCGAATCTGTATATAATGTAGGTCCGCACACAATTTCATTTCCAAGAATTCAATACGCCTCGGAAATGAAACTGGATATGCAGCATGAAGTTGGCGATAATGATTTTACAAAACTTGTTGCCATTTTACGTCTGGCAGTACCTTATACCGGTATGATTCTGACTGCAAGAGAGTCTGCAGAGTTGCGTGATGAAATTCTGCAGTTCGGCGTTTCTCAGATTGACGGAGGTACGAATATCGAACTCGGCGGATACAGTAAGGAAAACAGTCATCTCCAGAACATCAATAAGGAACAGTTCACCATAAACGATAACCGCTCACTTAACGAAATTATTCACGAACTGCTCGAAGGAGGTTATATACCTTCTTTCTGTACTGCCTGTTACCGTATGGGGCGCACGGGTGAACATTTTATGGAGTTTGCATGTCCGGGATTTGTAAAAAAACTCTGCTCACCGAACGCAATTCTAACACTTGCCGAGTATCTCGAAGATTATGCGCCTGAAAATACAAAGCAGCTCGGGTTCAGACTGATTGATACAAAAATCAAAGAATTATCCGAAGGTCAAAGCGTTAATTCATTATTAGACAAATTAGAATTAGTTAAGCAGGGTTCAAGAGATTTATATTATTGAGTAAACAATGCAGCATAACCCGTTTTTTCATTTAGACGCGGCACGTAATATTTTAACTATCCGTTGAAAAAGTATTTACTTATTCTAACTCTCTATGAATGTCACACTGAGCGAAGTCGAAGTGTGATGTATGCCATAATTTCAGGTTGTTCTGTCAGTCTTCGACTTCGCTCAGACTGACATTACTAACATTATTGCTTTTTCAACTGGCTGTTATTAATCAGCAAATCCGCATAATATTATACTTCTGAAAAATGATTTATCGGAGCAAAAATAGTGATTCAAAAATCCTCAAAGTTGTCACAATATATATATTAAAAACCATATAAAAGCAGTTAAAAGGTAGTATTTATCATTATTTTGTTAATAATATGAATATTTTGTGAAATAATTATCTTAAAATATAAAATATATACAATATAAATGATATATGTATGTCAATAAATTCGATTATGAAGGTTACTTTTGTAACATGGATTTTAACTAACACTTAAAAAACTACTATGAAAAGAACAATTAAAGTTGACCAGTTGGAGAGGATGGCAGAACTTCTGAAATGTATTGCACATCCCCTGAGATTGGAAATGATTGAGCTGCTTGAAAAATACCAGCGTCTGTGCGTCAGCGAAATAGTTGAAAGGATGAGTGCCGAACAATCGGTCGTCTCTCACCATTTAACCAAATTGAAAGATAAAGGCATACTAAGATCCACACGTGAAGGTAAAAATGTGTATTATCAGATTTCAATGGATAATTTAGTAAATTTATTTAACTGTATTGAACATTGCGCTGTTGCCTGAACGGGTATTTTGACATTTAAACGAAACCGGATTGTGTTGTCTTAACGCTGTCCGGTTTCTGAGTATCCTTATACACTTCTAATAATATTTGTTTAGAAAATTATTTTTTATAGAATATACAAAACGTCCTGCTTTATCGTCAACTGTATTTTAAAATAAGCAACGGATAAATAATGTCTGAATTTAATCAAATACATGCTACTACCGTTATTGGTGTTCTGAAGAATGGTAAAGCAGCAATGGGTTCTGATGGACAGGTGAGTTTCGGTAATACAGTACTTAAGCATAATGCCCGAAAGGTTAGATTGCTGTACAATAACACTATCCTTGCCGGATTTGCCGGTTCAACTGCTGATGCATTTACTCTAATTCAAAGATTTGAAGAAAAAATCGAAGCTAATCGCGGCAACCTGCAGAGAGCATCTATCGAATTGGCAAAAGACTGGCGTACTGACCGCTATTTAAGAAGATTAGAAGCTATGCTTGCGGTTATGAATAATAAGGATGCTTTTCTAATAAGCGGTACCGGTGATGTAATCGAGCCTGATGACAATATAATAGCAATCGGCTCGGGCGGTCCTTTCGCATTATCGGCTGCAAGAGCATTTATTAATCATACTGATTACGAACCGAAGAGAATTGTTGAGGAATCTCTGAAAATTGCTTCTGATATATGTATCTATACAAATTCATCCTTAACAATCGAAACACTTTAATTGATTTTGATAACGAAACAAGAGATAAAAATAAATGGAAAATAGTTTAGAAGAAACTGTTGTAAATGAAAGTTCAATTGCACTGCGAAACAATTCCCTGACACCTAAACAGATTGTTTTTGAATTGGATAAATACATTATCGGGCAGGATGCCGCCAAAAAAGCAGTAGGAATTGCCTTGCGTAACCGGTGGAGAAGACAAAATGTAGAAAGTGATATTAAAGACGAAATTATGCCCAATAATATCATTATGATTGGACCTACAGGTGTCGGTAAAACTGAAATTGCCCGGCGTCTGGCTAAATTGGCTAATGCTCCTTTTGTAAAAGTTGAAGCAACAAAATTTACTGAAGTCGGTTATGTCGGCAGAGATGTTGAATCAATGGTACGTGACCTTGTTGAACGTTCTGTCGGTATTGTGAAAGAAGAGCATCTTGAAGCAAAAAAGGGAGAATCAATATTAGCAGCCGAAAACAGACTGCTTGATATTTTGATTCCGCCTGTCAAGAAATCTCCTTCTTTTGATAATACAAGTGAAGTTGAAATTGAAGAAAATTCGGCTACACGCGAAAAATTTCGTCAAATGCTGAAAAACGGAGTTTTGGATGACAGAGTAATTGAAGTTGAAGTTATGGTTGACCAGACACCGAATCTTCAGGTTCTCGGACCTATGGGTATGGATGAAATCGGCATGAATCTTCAGGATATTTTCGGAAATATGATGCCTAAGAAAAGAAAAGCCCGCAAATTGAGAGTTACCGAAGCCCGCCTGCTTATCGAAAAGGAAGAAGCCGATAAACTGATTGATATGGAAGCTGTCATACGTGAAGCATTACGCAGAGCCGAAAATTCCGGTATAATTTTTATTGATGAGATTGACAAAATAGCATCCCGAAGCGGCGGCGCCGGTTCCGGTCCCGACGTTTCAAGGGAAGGAGTTCAGAGAGATTTGCTGCCGATTGTCGAGGGATGTGATGTAAATACCAAGTATGGTATGGTTTCGACAGACCATGTACTATTCATTGCCTCGGGAGCATTTCATGTATCCAAACCATCTGATTTGGTGCCGGAACTTCAGGGAAGATTTCCAATTCGTGTGGAACTCAAAAGCCTTACCGAAGAAGATTTTGTTAAAATTCTTACCCAGCCGGAAAATGCACTAATCAAGCAGTATCAGGCATTAATTCTGACTGAAGGAATCAAACTTAATTTTGATGAATCCGGTATAAAGGAAATTGCGTCGCTTGCTGCACAGGTTAATGAGGAAGTTACAAATATCGGTGCCAGAAGACTTCATACTATTATGTCAACTTTGCTTGAGGATATTATGTTCAAGGCTCCGGAAGAAATTGATTCCGATGATATTACAATTAATTCCGAAAAAGTCAGAGAAGTGCTGAAAGATATTGTTCAGAATACTGATTTGAGTAAATATATACTCTAAAAATCATTCGTATAATCATTTTAAAAGGCTCAATCAACTTATGTATTGAGCCTTTTTTGATTTAACCCAACCTTTTCAAAAATTTGCAAATTATTTTTTTTCACTCTCCCAACAATTTTTTATGTTTTGAAAAAAGAAAGCCGTAAAAAGGGAGATTTTTGTTAAGTTTGTAGTGAAAGAAAGATACAAAATAAAAATGAATGAAGCGAATGAATTGATTTTTTTACTAATTTTGTAATGTTATTTATTGAGAGTGTGTATCTAAATGAAATATTTGATTATATACTTGATTTTGCTTAACCAGCCCATTAAATTATCTCATAATAATAAAGAGGTTGAGTTAAAAATTATTGATATGGAATATCCAAAGTCTGAGTTAGACACGTTTACATATTTTGTCGGGGTTGTTGACAATGATACACTTATAATATTAAGTAGAAACAGTAAGAAGATGAATTTTGATTTGTTTGAAAGAATTCAAATAGGCTCTACTTATAAAACAAAGTTAAAATTAGTAGTTAATATATATGATTATTTAGATGGAAAAACCACTTATGAAAATCTTGATAAACCGGGTTGGATATGGGTATCTTTCAAACCTAAATATCCTGATAAAGAATTATATAGTATGAAATTTGATTCTACTACCGGTAAAAGTTATTATACTGTAAATCATGGCATAATGTTTTTTCCGGGATTTGATCTACTTGATGATGAAATCAATTATAAATTGCAACTTGAAAAAAGATATGGAGATACTGTTAGCTTCCATTTATATTATACATCACAAGAAACTTTAGGCAGATATATATTAAAATCATGTAAAGTTAATAATGAGTAATTTTAGAACATTTATATTGATTGGATGTATTGTGTTGGCTATAATTATCAGTAATAGTTGTAATTTTATATATAAATCGCCAAAATATGTTTCTTTAAGAGAAAATTATGAAAATTTATTTGATTCCTTAAAAAAAGAACAAAATGATTTTATTATTTATTATAAAGGGTGTAATTGTAATGCAATTAAAGATCAAATCATTTATACCCTAATTAATAACAATAATAAAATTGAAATTTTAAAAATTGATAATACCTCATTAATAACAAAAAAATTTAAAAGCAAATTTGATTATATTATTTTTGAAGATATGATGAGATTGGTAAATCCAAATGATACTACTGGAGGTCCACAGATTTCGAACTTTGATGATTTTAATTTAAATTTACGAATAAAAAATTTCAATTATAATTTCAATTCTTCAGTTGAAGTGTATAATATTGCTGCTTTAAATTATATCAAAGCGATTTTATTTGATGTTGAAGTTGAAAAAAGTTATTGGGAATAGTAAAATATTTTTAGATATGTACTTCTTAAATATTAATATTAGAATTAAACTAGCTGATATGAAATTTTCAACTACTGCGGGTGATACTCTGCCTCCGTTCCGAGCGGACGCATTGTCGGCATACACTCATTATCCGTTTGGCATGCTCCAACCTGGTATGTATTCCGAAACAGGTACAACTTACCACTTCGGCTTCAACGGAATGATGCGTGATGACGACGTGAAATATTTTGTGTTTTTTCTAACGACATTCAACTCCTAACGGAGTATGGCACATATCTATCTCGTAGAGATTGAATTGTGGTAACATGAGCAATGCCCAGTTGATTGTTATCTCGTAGAGATTATATTTTTTCCCATAATACAACCTCTACGAGGTAGTCATGCTCATCGGGATGCGTTCTGTTACCATAATTCAACTCCTAACGGAGTTGGAAGCAATTCTGAATGATGAATGCTGAATGATGAATGCTGAATTCTGAATGATTAAGTCGAATACCTTCGAAGCGGGAAACAATTAAGAATTCAAAATTAAGAATTCATAATTCAGAATTCAGAATTCCAAACTCTGCCTGTTAATCCTTATATTTAACCGGACAACCGTAAGGCTGGGTAGTTGATATAGTGACAGGTTTACCGGATAAAGACTCATCTAATGCAGCTTTAACAAAATTTTTGGAATTTGGTATGTCAGCCTGATTAGTAGATTTAGTATCATCAATACCGCCCTGATAAATCAACTTTCCATCGGGATTGATAATAAATAAATGGGGGGTAGTTCTTGCACCGAATAATTTACCAACCATACCTTCTTCGTCAATCAGATATTCAGACATGTTAGCTTTCGAATCTGAAATACGTTTTTTGATTTCTGCAGCATCAAAATTCCCCTGTTTGCCCGGAGCAGATGAACAGATGGAAAGCCATATAACACCTTGCTCGGTAAATTCCTTCTGCAGTTTCTTCATATTACCTGATCCATAATGTTTTTTTACAAAAGGGCAGTCAAAATTTGTCCATTCAAGCACAACGTACTTACCTTTATAATCAATAAGATTATGAATTTTACCGTTAACATCCTTCAGAGAAAAATCCGGTACTTCGCTCCCGATTCCCGATTCTTTTGCAGGTTGGGTAGCCGCACTCAGGAATGTCACTGCCAAAAGCAATAATCCGAAAAATATACTTCTTAAAATCATATATCACCTCAACGAAAAAAAAATTACTTATTTAATATCAACATTTATAAAAACGGATTTGTTTGGCAAATCCTTAGATAAAGGTTCGTCGGATACAAGGATTCCATAGACTCTGACGGGGTCCTTCTCTCTGTATTTGTCAAATTTCAGTTTCAAAAATACATTACAGCCGTTTTTAGTAAATACCTGTTCCGAGCCGTTATCAAAAGAACCGCTTTCAATAGGGAAGAATTCAAGTTTACTTATGTTTTTTAGATATTCCGGCAGCTTGATTTCCAATTCTACTAGGTCATCTCCCGTTTTGACAGCTTTAACTGTAATATCCGAATTGTTAATACTATGCTTTTCTAATGATTTATTAAAAATATCCTGATTTTGGTTATCAATCTCAGGTTCGGAGTTGCTTACGGGTAATTTTAAAATAATGTCGCTGCTGCCGGGTACACATTCTTCATTACAAGCCAGCCAACTGACTTTTGCTTCAATTTTTAATTCATTTCCCTTAAAATCCTTTGATATGCTGACCGGTATTGTAAGAAACGACTGACCGTCATAACCGAAATTTGCCATACCGGCAAAAGGAAATTTCATAGGTTGTTCCCAAATAATATCTCCTGCTTTAATTCCATCAGGCAGTATAAGGTCAACTGTTGTAGGCAATCCTGCGTCTCCCGGATTCTGCCAGTAAGTATGCCATTTCTTTTCAGGAGTAAGAATTATTCCTAACTTAAAATCCATTCCCGGTTTTAAGTTTTTATAATCAGCTATGATTTTGGTGTTTACCAATTTATTCCCATCTACCGGTATTGACGGAAAAACCTGAATGTACATCGTCAGTACTAATATAAATGCAATAAATATATTTGATTTCATTCTTTTAGCTTTTGGATTATTAATAGTTTGTATCTAAATACGTTTTTACATAAACGTTATTTTGTAAATTGGAAAATGTAGGAAAATTTGAAAAACCTTGAACTTGTTATCAGCAGACTAAGCAATCTTAAATCAAAAAAATATAAACATACCTTTGCCGTACCCGGGCTATGGATAAATCAACCTCCCGGTAAAATCGAAATCAATCCTTTTGAATATTTTCTTGAAAGAATCAATAAAATCAAGTCTCTCAGTGATAATATAAATATAAAAAGCGAGTTGTCTGTTTATAATATGTTTATCAGACTGACCGCAGCTTATGACCATAACAGTGATTCCAAATTAGAATCCGAAAAAAGTATGTTCAGAGAAACCGGTACTTTCCTGAAAGCAATTGCTTTGCTGCCTTATATCCATAGTTTGGGAGTAAATACTATTTATTTATTACCGGTGACTGCTATCGGCGAAGATGAAAAGAAAGGTAATCTCGGCTCTCCTTATGCAATACGAAATCCGTATCAGCCGGATGAAAACCTTTCGGAACCGCTTTTAGGATTAGATGTTGAAACTGAATTTAAAGCTTTTGCCGAGGCTGTTCATTTACTGGGGATGAAACTTGTATGCGAATTTGTGTTCAGAACGTCAAGTATTGACAGTGACCTTTCACTTGAGCACCCCGAATGGTTTTACTGGATTCATACAAAAATCAAAAACCGCGCTGAAGGGGAGACTTATGAATCGAAATACGGTCCGCCGATATTCATGAAAAAGGAATTAGAGGCTATTAAATTAAAAGTGGAATCGGGTGATTTAATCAATTTAATTCCGCCGCACGAGCAGCATATAAAAATGTTTACAGAATCGCCCAAAAAAGTTGCGAGAGTAGATGGCAAAATAAGAGGACTGATATCTGACAAAAAAGTTGATGTAAAAATCCCCGGAGCATTTGCAGACTGGCCCCCCGATGATAATCAGCCGGCATGGACAGATGTGACATTTCTGAAGTTGTATGACAATCCAAAATTTAATTATATAGCTTATAATACAATCAGAATGTATGATAAGGAACTTGCCAAACCCGAATTTGAAGTGAAAGAACTTTGGGATTATATTGCGGGTATTATACCGCATTATATAGAAAGTTTCGGCATTGACGGGGTTATGATTGATATGGGTCATGCACTGCCAGCAGCACTTAGAACAAAAATTGTGGAAAGTGCTGTCCTCAAAAAACCTGATTTCTTTTTCTGGGAAGAAAACTTCTTATTAACTGAGCAGTCTGTTAAGGAGGGTTATTCTGCTGTACTTGGTTATCTCCCATTCGATGCACACAGAGCTGAGAAGATGAGGGATTTACTTGCAAGAATAAGCCATGGTGATGTACCGGTTAATTTTTTTGCAACATCCGAATCTCACAATACACCAAGAACATTCGGTCGGATTTCTGACATAAGATTTCTTAAGATAATTTATGCAATATCGGCATTTTTACCTGCAATTACTTTTATTCATTCAGGCTTTGAAATTGCCGAAGAAAATCCTGTTAATACCGGTTTGGATTTTACCCCTGATGAAATCAGCCGGTTTCCTGCCGAAAAATTAGGATTATTTTCCGCTGTCGAATTGAATTGGGATAATGAAAATGAAATAACAGATTTTATCAGACAAATTAACAAAGTAAAAGGAGAAAATTTAACTTTACCGGACAATATTCGTAATCATTCAATTTTTCCTGTAAATTGCCACTCTGAAAACATAGTATCTTTTATGAGAAGAGATTCCGCTTCTCAAACCGAAATTATAATCATGGCAAATTATAGTTCCAAAAGTCTGCATAACTGCTCTTTTGATATTTACGCAGGAGCCGAAAGATTGAAAAATCTGCTGTTTGATGAAGAAATCAATACCCATGAAGGAAAATTCAAGTTGAATTTTGAACCTTATGAGTTAAAAATATTTAAAGTCATTTATTGATGAAATGTAACTATTAAACAGTAGAGTACAGCAAAGGGCTAAAGCCCTTTGTTGCTTAAGTTCGCAAGAGGTTGTCTGATAAGTATTTATTATATAAACAAGCAAGGATGCTTGTTCTACTAAGTTCTTGTCAATCAAGTAGGTCAAACATCCTTGTTTGACTAACCACAATACAAATTATATTTATCAGACAACCACATGATATTTATCGCAACAATGGACTTTAGCCCATTGTCAACATCTATCGTCTGAGAAGTTACATTATTTTCAACAATTCCAGTCGTAAAATTATTCAATGATTTTTGAAGTGTAATTATAAAATCTTCAATTAATTATTAACATTTTCATAAACCTTTTGTTTAAAAGCATAAAAACAGTTATTTTTGTACTTTCGTTGTTTGAAATATGATAAATAATGCCCGAAGAAGATAAAGAAAATGAAAAAAGGCATACATTCATAAGGGAAGGAGCACAGTATCTGACACTCGGTACAGAAATCTTTGTTCCAATACTTTTGGGTGCCTTGGCAGGGTATTACCTGCTTGACCAAAGACTTGGAACAAGTCCTTTATGGACTGTAATTCTGACTCTTACCGGTTTTTTAGTCGGTATGTTCTCATTGTTCAGAACTGTAATGAAGGTTAACAAGAAGTAACTTGGAAATTTATTCATTACTTACGGCATTGATAATTAATATTGCAAATCTTGCTTTCTCGATTTATTATATCAATAGAATAATCAGCAGAAACTGGAAATCGTTTTTGAAAAGATTCTATATAATGGTAATGTTAAGATTCGCAGTCATATTAGTTTTGTTCTTTGTTTTATTGAAAATAGTTAAAATGGATGAGATGTATTTAGGACTTACATTCATTTTGTCATATTTTGCAGTATTAATTATTGAAATATTATATCTTAACAAACGTTATAGCAGTTTAAATTTTAAGCAACCAGAGAAATAAAATTTACAAGGAATATAAATGGCTTTAAATGACTCAATTGATAGTCACTTGATTGCAAAAACAGACGGTTACCAAAATAAAGAAAAGACTGATAAAACGGCTGAAGCCGGCGATTCGCACAACGCTCATACAACCGATGGCAATGATAAAAGCGATATATTTATGCAGCTTCTCGGTAAACTTACCGACCATGATGCTTTTTACTTTGGTGCTTATAAAGTCTTTGATTTGCCTAAAATATATATTGATGAAGGATTTGATTTTTATTGGAATACAGAGCAGGCAGTAGCTTCCGGTAAGTATTTAGTTGAAGAGCATAACGGGCATAAGCAGATGCTTAAAACGTCAACAGGAGCACCTCCCGCAATTGACCTTTCAATAACTAACTTTGTTATGTTTGAGTGGTTTGCTATATTTATCTGTGCCTTTATTTTCAAATTCGTATCAAATAAATATAAGAAAAATCCCGGAAAAGCTCCAAAAGGTTTCCAAAATGCTATTGAAACTATGGTAATTTATGTTCGTGACGAGATTGTCAGACCAAATATTCCATCACGTAAAGCTTCAAATTTTCTTCTCCCGTATTTCCTGTCACTATTCTTTTTCATTCTGGCAATGAATCTGATGGGCCTTTTCCCGGGCGCTCATTCGCCGACAGGTGCAATTGCAGTAACAGCCTCTCTTGCTCTTACAGCTTTCCTTGTAATTAACATAACCGCAATGCGAATATCTGGTGTCGGCGCATGGTTCAAACATCTCTTGGGCGGAGCTCCGTGGTGGCTTGCGTTTGTAATGGTGCCGATTGAAATTATCGGTTTACTGGTTAAGCCTTTCGCTCTTACAATACGTCTTTTTGCCAATATGACTGCCGGTCACGTGATTTTACTATCGCTTCTCGGAGTATTGTTCTTTTTCAACTCCGTTGCTTTATCACCTGCAATATCAGCATTTTCACTTTTCATATATGCTCTTGAACTGCTTGTTGCATTTATCCAGGCGTATTTGTTTACTGTACTGACTGCTATATTCGTCGGATTGGCAATAGGTTCTCACGGAGACCATGAAACTGCTCACGGACATGCACATTAATATGATTTTTATTTTTTTTTATAGATAATTTTAACTTATTTTCTGATTAATTGGAGTTTAAATAATGGATTCAACTGCATTAGCATTCTTAGCCGCCGGTTTAGGTGCCGGATTAACAGTTGTCGGAGCCGGTATGGGCATCGGCAGATTAGCATCAGCCGCACTCGAAGCAAGTGGTCGTCAACCTGAAGCCGCTGGCGATATAAGAACTACTATGATTATTGCAGCCGCACTTATCGAAGGTGTAGCGATGTTTGCTGCAGTTATCTGCTTGTTATTGGCTATTAAGTAATATTTAAGTTATGGGACTGTATTTGAAATTTTAGTCTCAATCTGATTTTACTTTAATATCAGATTCAGTCTGTAATGTTTTTTTACATTCAGTCCCTTATTTTTTAACGGATAACATAAATTTAGGTAGGAAATGGATTCGATTCTGAATATTCCTCATGGCTTGATGTTTTGGACACTTGTTAACTTCGGTATTTTTCTGTTGCTTATACTGAAATTTGGCGGAAAGGCAATTGTTACTGCTATTAACCAACGGGAGCAGAACATTCAAACAGCTATAGACTCTGCTAAAGAAGCCGAGCGTGCATCACGTGAACTTTTAGCACAGAGTCAGTCACAGTTTGATAATGCCCAGCAGCAAATCAATGAAATGCTCAGTAAGGGACGCGAACAGGCTGAGATTCAGCTTAGACGCGCAACTGAAGAAGCTGAGAACGTTAAGAAAGAAAAAGTTCAGGATGCTGTCAGGGAAATCGAAAGAAGCAAACAGCAGGCTCTTATTCAACTAAGAACTGAGGTTGCCGATTTGGTTGTTAATGCGACTGAAAAATTATTGAGCGAAAAACTTGACAAAGAAAAAGACTTTAAATTAGTAGAAAATTATATTCAACAGTTAAATTAAAACTAAGAGTTTGCATGACTGAGCAACGCGTTTCTCTTCGATATGCCAAAGCAATATTTGACACTGCAAAAATTGCAGGGTCAATTGATTTGGTTTATAATGATTTTTTGAAAATCAGTGAGTATCTAAATATATCAGGAGAACTTCTCGCAGTATTGAAAAGCCCTGTAATCACAAGTTGGAGAAAAGCAGAACTTTTCAAAAATTTGTTTAACTCTTTAGTATCAGCACTTACTTACGATTTTCTGATGCTTTTAGTTGAAAAGGAAAGAGAGAATTATATACCGGATATTATTAGTGTATATGAAAGATTATATTTTAAAGAAAAGAATATTATTAAAGCTGATGTGACAACCTCACGTGAGATGGATGATGTTTTGAAAGAAAAAATACTTAGTAAACTGAGTTCTAAACTGTCAAAAACTGTCATTCCAACCTTCAAAGTTGACCCTCTGATAAAAGGCGGCATAATGATAAGGGTTGAGGACTGGGTGTTTGACGCCACAATCCGCAATCAGCTCGCACTTCTTAGAACAAGACTGATTGAAGGTAAATTAGTTTAATTAATATTGAAAAATGAAAAAAAAACAGAAATTATATAAAGGTAATTAATAATGGCAGATGTTCGTCCGGAAGAAATATCAGCGATATTGCGTCGCCAGTTATCCGGCTTCGAGAATGAAGCAGACGTTTACGAAGTAGGTACCGTTCTACAGATTGGTGACGGTGTTGCACGCGTTTACGGATTAAGTAAAGTTATGGCATCGGAACTTGTTGAGTTCCCGAATGAAGTATTCGGAATGGTGTTGAATCTTGAGGAAGACAATGTCGGCGTGATACTTTTCGGCGATAACAGCCTTGTAAAGGAAGGAGATATTGTCAGACGTACTAACCGTGTTGCCTCCGTTCCTGTAGGCATGGAACTGCTCGGCAGAGTTGTCAATCCCCTTGGTATTCCTATTGACGGTAAAGGTCCTATAGATGCACAGCAGTTCTCTCCTATTGAAAGGAAAGCACCGGGCGTTATATTCAGACAACCGGTTAAAGAACCGCTTCAAACCGGAATTAAGGCAATTGATGCTCTTATTCCCATAGGCCGCGGTCAAAGAGAACTTATTATCGGTGACCGTCAGACAGGAAAGACTATTATTGCTTTGGATACTATCATAAATCAAAAATATACTCATTCTGAAGAAGCTAAACTTCGCGGAGTAAAACCTGTTTATTGTATTTATGTGGCAATTGGACAAAAAGGCTCGACAGTAGCAAACGTAGTTTCATATCTTGAAGAGTACGGAGCTTTGGATTATACGGTTATTGTTGCAGCCAACGCTTCCGATCCTGCACCTTTGCAGTTTATTGCTCCCTATTGCGGTGCCTCGATGGGTGAATTTTTCCGTGATAACGGCATGCACTCTTTGATTATCTATGATGATTTATCAAAACAGGCAGCCGCTTACCGTCAGGTTTCACTGCTGTTAAGAAGACCGCCGGGACGCGAGGCATATCCGGGTGACATATTCTATCTGCACTCGAGATTACTCGAAAGAGCTGCAAAGTACTCTGATGATAAAGGCGGCGGTTCGATGACTGCACTTCCTGTTATCGAAACTCAGGCTGGTGACGTATCGGCTTATATCCCTACAAATGTGATTTCTATTACAGACGGGCAGATTTATCTTGAGCCGAATTTGTTTAATTCAGGTGTCAGACCTGCGTTAAATGTCGGTATCTCTGTTTCCCGTGTGGGCGGTAATGCTCAGATTAAAGCCATGAAGAAGATTGCAGGACCTCTTAAACTTGACCTTGCCATGTTCCGCGAACTTGAGGCATTCTCTAAATTCGGTTCCGATTTGGATAAATCTACTCAGGCAAAATTAAAAAGAGGTGCTTTGCTTACAGAAGTTCTGAAGCAAAAGCAATTTTCCCCTATCTCGGTTGATAAACAGATTGTATTGATTTATGCTGCTACGAAAGGTTATCTGGATGAAATTCCGCTCGACGATATAGCAAGATTCGAAGTTGAATATTTTGAGTTCCTTGAAAATCTTCATTCGGATATTCTAAATAATATCCTTGATTTGAAAGAAATCACTAAAGAGAATGATGCAAAATTAGCAGCAGCAGTCGAGAGTTTTGTTTCAACTTTTAAAAAATCTATCGGTCAACTGAAATGATTGTACTTACCGGAGGAGCAGGATTTATCGGCTCATGTTTCCTGAAAACTTTAAATGACAAGGGCATCACTGATGTCCTTGTTGTTGACCATTTGGGAAATTCGGATAAATGGAAAAATCTTACCGGTAAATCGTTCAATTATTATGTTAATAAGCTGGAATTTCGTAATTTGTTGAAAAGCGGCTTCTATGACGGCAGAATTACTGCAATTTTTCATTTCGGTGCCTGCTCGTCAACTACTGAAACCGATGCTGATTACCTTCTTGATAATAATTATTCATATTCAATTGATTTAGCGGAATATGCAGTCAGGAATAATATCAGATTTATTTATGCAAGTTCTGCAGCAACTTACGGCGACGGTTCAAAGGGTTATTCAGACAGTGATTTTGACTCTCTGACCCCTTTAAACGGATACGGATTCTCAAAACATATTTTTGACCTCTGGACAATTCGTAACGGTTATGATAAGTTATTTACAGGTTTGAAATTCTTTAATGTGTTCGGACCAAACGAATACAGTAAAGGCAGTATGGCAAGTATGGTATATAAGTCATACAAACAGATTGTCGAAACCGGAAAAGTAAGACTGTTCAAATCTACTACCGATTTATATCCCGACGGCGGGCAGCAAAGAGATTTTATTTATGTCAAGGATGCCTGTGATATGATTTGGGAGTTATTCCAAAATACTTCATCAGCCGGTATTTACAATATCGGAACAGGTAAAGCCCGCTCATGGAATGATTTGGCTAATGCTGTTTTTCTGGCTCTCGGTATTCAGCCGGAAATTGAGTATGTCTTGATGCCGGAAAATTTGATTAATCAATATCAGAATTTTACACAAGCCGATATGGGAAAAATGATTGGCAAGGGTATTGCATTTCAGCCCCGCCCGCTTGAATCTTCCGTCAACGATTATGTTCGGAATTATCTCTCACAGAATTTTTTGATTTACTAAGAATTAGGATTAGAAATGGCAACTTTAAGAGACATTAAAAGTAGAATTAAGGGCGTTAAGAATACAGCCAAAATCACTTCAGCAATGAAGATGGTTTCATCTTCCAAGCTCAAAAGGGCTCAGACTGCCATTGAATCTGCCCGTCCGTATTTTGAAAAACTCGACATGATACTATCGAATGTTTCTTCATCACTCGGCACTGATTATGATAATCCTCTTCTGCGTGAATCAAGTGAAGTAAAAAATATTCTACTTATTGTAGTATCTTCCGACCGCGGTCTATGCGGAAGTTTTAATTCGAATCTTTTTAAGGATACAGTGAATTTGTTAGATGTTCAAATTCCAAAAGATTATCCGGGTGCTAACGTTAAGTTGATAACTGTCGGTAAAAAAGCAGTCAGCTTCTTTAAAAAACGTCACTATGAAATTGCAGCCGAATATCCGGGATTATTTTCTGCTTTGAATTTCGATGTCGCACGCGAAATAGTTGAATCGTTTGAATTTGACTTTATTGAGCAGAAGTATGATAAGATTATGATTTTTGGCAATGAGTTTATAAATGTGATGAAACAGATACCTACTCTTCGCAGTATATTGCCGATTGTATCCGGTGAATCAGTATTAATCCGCAAAGCAAAGAAAGCCGAAGAAACTAATATTAATTATATTTTCGAGCCTGACCAAAAATCCATACTTGATGATTTGCTTCCAAAACTCGTTAATATCAAAATCTGGCGTTCATTACTCGAATCAAATGCTGCTGAGCAAGCCGCAAGAAGATTTGCTATGGATAATGCTACACGCAATGCCAACGAACTTGTATCTGCGCTCGAACTACAGTATAATAAAGCACGTCAGGCATCCATTACAACCGAGATGCTCGAAATTGTAGGCGGTGCGGAATCACTCAGAGCAAGCTGATATAACAATATTTTCAAAAAAAGCCGTAATTCTAATAAGTTTTACGGCTTTTTTATTTTTCTTTGAGACTTTTTCCGGTTTAATGTGTTAGTCAATGTATGATGAAGTGCATTTTTAAAATAACAATTTTAGAATTGGAAAAATTATGAAAATGAAACTATTAATTCTTGCTGTACTGGTCTTAATCGGTGCTAATATTTTTAATCTGCAAAAAGCAGTTGCTCAGGAGCCTGACCCGAATATTCTTTGGGTTGCTGATTCTTCTATTGGGCGTATTGATGGATTTGCAGTCCATCCGAACGGGAATATATTTGCTTACAGAAATGGTTCGAATGATGGTCTCGGACAACCTGTTATCGAACTCAAGGTTTTTGAGATTGACGGTAATACCGGGAAACTCATAAGAGAATTACCTAAATTTTCAGATAAGTATAATATCGAATCTATTGATATTTCGGATGACGGCAAGTATCTTGTGACTTCATTCGACGGAGTTATAGTAATGGATTTAGAAACTGGTGTTTCCAAGTCCGTAGGAATAGGAGGAAGAGTAAGTTTTATACCAAATACAAATAAAATTACCTATAGAGGAATAGGAGGTTCCACGGGTCATGATTCTTCAGTAGTCATTCTTGATTTAGAAACAGAACAACGAATATATATAAGAACAGAAGAATTGCTTGATCGTATTGCCTTTTCTCCCGACGGCCGTTTCTTTGCTACAGGCGGATATCTTTATACCGGTACTTCCCCTTCATATTCTTCTCTAAAATTGTGGGATGCAAAAACCAATAAGCTGATTAAGGAATTGGAAAGAAAAGAAAATAATAATTTTACAACTACTAAGATTGAATTTTCTCCGGATAATAGATTGGTTGCTTTTAAAAAAATTGGTGAAATCAGTGTCTTTGATGTTAATGATTTTACTGAATTTAAAAATTATTCACTATCAAATACAAGCCTTTCAATCTCAGGTTTTTCATGGATAGATAAAAATAATATTGGAATTAATTCAAAATTTATTTCAGTATTCAGGTTATCTGATGATAAAAGAACTGATATTTACGAGTTCCCAGAATATTTTGGTCGTTGGCTACTAACAAATACAACAAAAAAAATACTTTATTCAGGAACAGGTTACCCTGATAAGGGTGCTATTATAATTGCATTTGATTTGAATAAAATTTTCAGCAATGTACAAAACAAGTCTGAAAATACAATAATTCAGGCTTCTTATCAGAAAGGAACTCTGACTATATCAGGCATTCAGTCTGTTAGCAACAAGGTAAATATCGAAATATTTGATATTAATGGGAAATTAGTCAGTCAACTTGATTTACAGCTCAACGGTTCGGAATTTACAACTCCTCTCAAACTACCTAACGGAACATATTTAATGAATCTGAAAGATGGCAATAATGTTTATTCAGGTAAGTTTTTGGTGGTGGAGTAGAAATTGAATAATAAAATGAAATTGTGTTTGCAAGTTTATACAATTTTTCATTATTTATAGTGTCTAATTATAATGAAATGATTTTATGAGGAAAATATGTTAAGAGAAATTATAACTCCGGTAAGTAATAAGTATATATTAAATATACCTGAAAATATGCTGAATAATCAAATTGAAATTGTAATAAGCGAAGTAAGCAAAAGAAGTACTAACGGGAATAACGATGTATTGAATTTAATTAAAAATACTGCCGGAATATTAGCAGGAAAAACCACTAATCCGATAGAATGGCAGCAGAAAATCCGGCAAGATTGGGAACTTGAAATATGATGTATTTACTCGATTCCAATATAATTATTTATCATCTCAACAATATTCCGCAGGCTACTGAATTTATATCAAAGAATTTTAATGAATCCTCAATTTCAATAATAACATATTATGAAGTTTTAGCTTATGGTTATAATTCAGATGACCGGATTAAAGTAGAAAATTTTCTAAATATTTTTCATATTTATGAAATAGATATTTCGATAGTAAAAAAAGCTTTAAATAATCTTATCAGTAAAAAAATTAAAATTGCAGACAATTTAATATCAGCCACTGCCCAAATTAATAATTTGATTTTAGTTACAAGAAATGTCGCAGATTACTCAAAATTAGAAATTGAAATGTTAGATATTTTCGATTCAACTCAAAAATAAAGAATTTAGAACTCAATTGTTTGGGCATTGACATACTACTTTTGAATGATGGAAGTTGTGATTATTTACATAATATTTGACGGTTTAGTAGATTTCTAAACCAAAAATTATCATAATTTCGGAGAAGTTCGCTGTTAGTAGTGAGAAAATCGAATTATGTCTTAACTCCAAAGGAGTTCGCTGTTAGTAGAAAAAATATTCTAAGTAATTATGAAAAAAGCTCTGTAGGAGCGACCTGTAATATTATTTGGTGGGTAAAAAAATGGATAATACATATTCACAAATTTATATTCAAATTGTTTTCGCTGTAAATGGTAGAGAAAATTTAATTCAATCCTATAATCGTGAAGAATTGCAAAAGTATATTTTCGGAATAATTCGGAAAAGAGAACAAAAACTAATTTCAATATTTTGCATGCCTGACCATGTTCATATATTGTTATCGTTATCGCCTTCAGTTAATCTGTCAGATTTAGTTAGAGATATAAAAGCTAACTCTTCACATTTTATCAATGAAAAACATTGGATAAAAGGAAAATTTTCATGGCAAACCGGTTATGGAGCTTTTTCATATTCCAAGAGTCAAATGAATAATGTAGTTCAGTATATAATCAATCAGGAAAAACATCATAATCAAAAATCGTTCAAAGAAGAATTTCTTGAATTTTTGAAATTATACGAAATTGATTATAATGAAAAATATTTMKKTKWRTYYTRTTWRATKKYYTCTACTAACAGTTCGCACCTCCGGTGCTATACGGTTTGTCCTGTTTAATGGTTTCTACTAACAGTTCGCACCTYCGGTGCTAWAYGGTTTGTCCTGTTTAATGGTTTCTACTAACAGTTCGCACCTCCGGTGCTATACGGTTTATTATGTAAATCTTCATTTTCTACTAACAGGTCGCACCTGCGGTGCTATACAGTTTGTTATGTAGAATCTTCGTTTTCTACTAACAGTTCACACCTCCGGTGCTATAAGGTTTGTCCTGTTTAATGGTTTCTACTAACAGGTCGCACCTGCGGTGCTGAAATCAAATTAATTCGTAATTAGACAAATCAGCAATATTACATTCAATCTATATCCAGCGGTACACTTCAAAAAGGTAATTTTAAAATATATTGAAACATTTTACATATTTTATAAATATATTGATACTTATTCTAATGAAAAATCAGTGATTAACGGATTAATTCGCAAAATCTCCTTATATTTGAATTTTAAAATTAAGTTGATTTGAATAATTGAATGATTAAATTTTTCAAATCATTAGTTAATGACAGTTTTCACCAAGTATACTAAAATATGAAATTTAATAAATATCTATTCCCGTCGCTGATTTTTTTGGTCAGTCTCATCGTTTACATCATTACTTTAAGCCCGACAGTATCATTTACAGATAACGGCGAACTGGCTGGTGTAGCCTATTTTTCAGGCATTGCACATTCAAGCGGCTATCCTTTGCTGTCAATAATAAGCCACCTGTGGACTCTGATTCCATTCGGATGGACAGTCGTATATCAGCTCAATGTACTTTCCGCTGTATTTGCGGCTTCGTCGGCTGTGATATTTTATTATACAATCAGACTATTTCTTGAAAATTTGAAAATACTGAAAATAACAGAGTCGCAAACAAAAAAAACTAAAAAGTATAAACCTCAAAAAACTGTTGAAATATCCGATTCACCTTTGTCGGGAAGCATTGTTATTGAAATTATATCAATAGCAATGGCTTTCGGTTTTGCATTTTCTTCGCTGGTATGGGAGCAGGCTGTTGTATTTGAAGTATATCCCTTCCAGTTTCTTCTGATTAATTTATCATTATTTCTTTTTTTCAAAGGAATTACTTCCGAAAGCGGTGAGAAAAAATTCTTTATGCTTAGCGGTCTTATGGTTGGATTGAGTTTTGCAAATCATCTGACTACTGTACTTATCATACCGGCAGTCACATATCTTTATTTCAAAACTCCGGGCAATAAATTTGATTTCAGTAAACCAAGAGTCAAACAAATGCTTTTTATAATGCTGATGATAATTGCCGGAGCATCTATTTATATTTACATGCCGGTTAGAAGTATGGCAGAGCCTGAATTTAACTGGGGATATGTTCATCGCGGATTTGACAAATTTCTTTACCATGTTCAGGGCAAACAGTATCAGGTATGGATGTTTTCGGGAATGGAAACAGCATGGATGAATCTTGGAAAATTCATCTCAAAAATTCCGTATAATCTCGGTATAATCGGTATCATCGCTTTTTTTGCAGGATTGTACAGATTGTCAAAATCATATCGTGAATATCTATGGTTTTTTGTAATTCTGATTATTTCCTGTATTATTTATTCCGTCAATTATTCTATACACGATATTGATGTTTATTTTTATTTGGCAATTTATGCGATGCTTATAATTTCTGCAGCAGGCTTTTTACTGCTTGCAGAGAAGTTAGATAAACTGAAATATGTAGTTATTTTGATTCCTTTTATAAATATCGGTATAAATTATTCGGAAAATGACAAATCGGATAATTATCTTGTTTATGACTATACGCGGAATGTTGTAGATAATCTCGGACGCGATGCCGTGATTATTTCTGCTCAATGGGATTATTGGGTAAGTGCTTTTTGGTATCTGCAGAAAGTTGAGAATTACCGCCCTGATATTGTATTGATTGAGAAAGAACTGCTCAGGCGGACTTGGTATCCGCTTCAGCTTAAGAAATGGCATCCTGAGCAGATATCACAGTGCAAGGAGCAGTTAGATGTTTATATGGTTGACCTTAACAAATTTGAAGCGGGATTGGACGCTTCTGAGTATCCGGCAATACAGCAAAGTTTTACCGACCTGCTCAAATGTTTTATTGAAAGCAATATTGATAAACGACCTGTTTATGTAACTTTTGATTATATGAATTCCGGAGCGGATGCGGAGCCATTAAAGGGGTATAATATAATTCCTGTAGGATTTGCCTTCAAATTAGAGAGAATTCAGATGCCGTTTAAAGTTAATATAGATAATCTCATCCTCGATAGATTTATAAAATATCCGAAAGATACAAAAAGCCACCTTGAGATAGGTATTCTGGAAATGGCTTCGATGAATCTTGTAAATATCGGAAGGTATGCCGCTGCTACCGGAGACAAAGTAACTGCAGAAAAGGCGTACCGGACTGCATTACAAATTTTGCCGCAAAATCAGTCAGCCGATAAATATCTCAGGGAAATTACAAGATAAAATTATACCCGGGAATATCGTCACTAAGTTATTTATTTCAATTGATTTACAAATATGTTTGATTCGATAAAGAGGATTTGGCATCCTGAGCAGTATCACGGCAGAAACAAAAATGACAACTTTTTTGAAGGCTGGTATTTCAAATGTGTCAGTGAAGACGGTAAAAGTATTTTATCTGTCATTCCGGGAATTATCAAATCATCCAAAACCGGTAAGGAACATGCCTTTATTCAATTTATTGACGGTCTGACCAGAGAAACACATTATATCAAATTTGATAAAAGTCAGTTCATTGCTCAAAAAGATAAATTCGAGTTAATTATCGGCAATTGTTCGTTCAGCGATGAAAGGATTTTTATAGATATTGAGCAGCAGGACTTTCGGGCTTATGGGGAATTAAATTTCAAGGGTTTGATGCCGTGGCACTCTACAAAAATTTCCCCGGGAGTAATGGGCTGGTATTCTTTTGTACCTTTTATGGAATGTAATCACGGAATAATCAGCATGAATCACCGCGTCCGGGGGAAGGTTCTGATTAACAGCAATATTTATCTTTTTACTTTCGGAAAAGGATACATAGAAAAAGATTGGGGAAAATCGTTTCCAAGTTCATATATCTGGATGCAGTCAAATAATTTTGAAAATATCGAAGTATCTTTCTTTTGTTCCATAGCAAGAATTCCTTGGATTGGCAGTCATTTCAGAGGTTTTATCTGCGGTTTGATGGTTGGTGAGCGTCTTTACAGATTTGCAACCTACACAGGTGCCAAACTGTCCGACCTCCTTGTGACAGAAAATACTGTATCATTTTTTGTAAAGGACCGTCTGCTGCTGCTCAAAGTGTCAGCAAAAAAGAATTCTTCCGGTATGCTGCATGCTCCCTATAATAACGAGATGGTCGAGGGCAGGGTTCACGAAACACTATTATCCGAAATTGATGTTGAATTAACCCAGCAGACTAAAAAAGGTTCCAGAATTATATTTGCCGGTCAAGGTAATTTCGCCGGTCTGGAAATAGCCGGTAATCTGAAAGAAATTACAGATTAAAATGAAATAGTCTGAACCTTTGATTAATCAGATTATTTTGATTAAACTGTCTGAACCGTGATTCATTGGATTAACAGGATTTTTGGGATTTTAAATTCTTTTTAATCTCAAAAATCCAATCAATCCCAAAAATCCCGGTTCAGACAAAAATTCTCACATCTTCACAAACTTCTCTACTCTATTTCCAATTTTGATGAATTAAGTTCTGTCACATTGAGCCCTTCGATAAACTCAGGGTAAACTTAGTAGAAATGCGTCTATATAGTCTTTAAGAATATCCAGACAACTCAAACGTACTACTATTCATCTACAATATTAAATAAATCTAATCTACTAAATTTATATAATAATACGCTATAATAAATTTATATCTCATTATTACATATTAAAATTCTAATATATTAATATTCTTATTAAATATAATTATAATATTCATTTATGACTAATCAATCAAATATCTGTCTCTTATACACATCTAGATGTGTATAAGAGACAGAAGTATGATAGAATACAGAAAAAGTATGATGTAATAAAGAAATTCTATGATAGAATAAAATAATTTAGCAACTGAATAGCTGTCTCTTATACACATCTAGATGTGTATAATATATCTCATTATTACATATTAAAATTCTAATATATTAATATTCTTATTAAATATAATTATAATATTCATTTATGACTAATCAATCAAATATTGTGAAAAATAATATTATTCTATTATATAATTAAACTATTCTATCATTGAATAATATTACAGAAAATTAATGATAGAAAAGAGAAATTAAATGATAGAATACAGAAAAAGTATGATAGAATACTAAAAATCAATGATAGAATACAGAAAAAGTATGATAGAATACAGAAAAAGTATGATGTAATAAAGAAATTCTATGATAGAATAAAATAATTTAGTAACTGAATAGTTTATTTGTATAATAGAATAGATTAATTCTATATTTAAGTAGTTTTTATTGTTATTGGACTTGATGAAAAGATATTTTAAATGTATTTGATTTAAAAAATATAAGGTAAATTCAATTTTAAAGGAAAAAATTTATGGCAGGCAAGAGATTGTATAGAGAATACATGTTTCCGGATTCAAAATTATCAGTATTTGCAAGATATTTATGTGATTTGATTACAAAAGATATTGCAGAATTTGAGAATTATGGTGTTACTTTAGAAAAAGTAGAAGAGCTAAAGACATTAGTTGATGCTTTTAAGGTTTTTCCGACAGATAGTTATATTCAGGAGAATTATTTGTCGGCTGTCGAAGAAAGAAATAATATTATCAATGAATTGCAGACAATTATCAAATCTTTGGCGATGCGTGTTGATTTAAAATGGGGCAAAAAATCACCAAAATACAGAAGTCTTGGAATCACGGATTTGTCCAAAATTACTATTGAATCTTATGCAACGCGGGTAAGAACAATCCATGCTTTTATGACCGAAAATCTTGCAGAACTTTCAACTGAAGGGTTAACCCAGACGATGCTTGATAATTTTGAAACAAAGATTCAAGAACTTAACGCAGCAATTAGTGAGGCTTCGGAAAAGGAAAGTTTGAGGCAGGAAAAGACCATTGAGCGTATCACAAAAGGCAATGAATTATATCATTTGGTTTCCAAATACTGTGATATCGGCAAAAGAATCTGGACAAATGTAAACCCGGCAAAATATAATAATTATTTAATATATGATAACGGAAGAGATATTTGAATTCTGTCACAAACTGTCTGAACCTTTGATTGTACCTGATTAAAATGATTACTTTGATTTTGAATTCAGCTTAATCAAAACATCTGTCACATTGAGCGAAGTCGAAATGTGCCTTTGTCTTCGACTTCGCTCAGACTGACAAATTCACATCTTCACAAATTTCTCTACTCTCTCTCCAATCTTTATGAAATATACACCTGACTGAAGATTCGAGACATTTATCCGAATGTTGCCGTCAATCAGGGATGATTGACCTACTTCTAAGCCCAAAATATCAAATATCTGCACTTTTGAAACTTCGGAAGTTTCCAAAACTTCCGAAKYTWRGMYYRWAATATMWWWWAWMTSYWCWWTWSMWRYYTCKKAWRYWYMYMWARMTKYSKAWRWKWGRMWKGTAATATAATCTTCTGCCGGATTAGGAGAAATTAATGAGTTACCGTATAATTCATCATTTTCTACTCCGGTTATTTTTCCGCCTCCTGTCCAAATTGAAACAGCCTCAATTTCAGCATTACTGACTGTAGTCAATGTTGCAGTGAAAGTACCTTCCTGCAATGGTTTAAATTCTCCGGTAACAGTAATATAATTACCCGGTTCAAGAGTTAGGGGAAGAGATAATAAATTGCCGTTTTTGTCATAAATATTATTAGTTTTAAATGTGAAATTCCCATCTCCGACTGTTTCTTTAAATTCAAAACCTGTGATGGTAAGGGGATAATCATTTTCCCAGTTAACTATATTGAAATTTACAGTTTTTTCAACTGCATCCGAACCAATTTCTACAATACCGAAATCCAAATCGTTTGTTGAAGTTTTCGGAAAAACTCCCATTCCCCTGAGTATAGATGTAGGAGTGTCAAAACCATTATTCGGAAACTTTATAATTAATTCGTGAAAACCATTGACTTTCGGGTCAAAAACAACCGAAATCACAAGCGAATCACCGGGTTGTATTTGTCTGCCTGATAATATTTGGCCTAATAATCCCGGCTCAGTCAATGACCTGCCATCAAATGAATATATAAAACTATTTCCTTTGATATCAGAGATTATTTCCGGTTTTGAAAGATTGATTACTTCCGTACCGGTATTTACAATTTTTATTACACCACTATCTGATGGATAAGGAGAGTATTGATATGTACCTCCTTTTTTAATATAAAAATTCGGGTCAACAAGTCTTTCACCCCAATCTTCTGAATTGGAAATTAAGTTTAATATCACATTATTTCCATCTTTATTACTTTGGGATTCCAAAATATCATTTGATACTGATAAATTTGTTATAATAAAAACCAATAAAATTAAACTAATAAATATGCTCTTCATTTCATACCTCTATGTTAAATTTATATTTTCCGAAAAAATGACTTTATGATTTCGAGAATCTTACAATCGTCTGAACCTTTGATTAATCAGATTAAATATGATTGAACAGTCTGAACCTTTGATTAATCAGATTAGATTGTCTGAACCTTGATTTCAGCTGATTTTCCTGATTAATCTGATTAAGAATTGAATTAATTAATCAAAAAAATCATTCAAATCAGGTACAATCAAAGGTTCAGACAATTGATTTACATCTTCACAAACTTCTCTACTTTATCTCCGATTCTGATAAAATATACACCTGACTGAAGATTCGAGACATTTATCCAAATGTTGCCGTCAATCAGGGATGATTGACCTACTTCTAAGCCCAAAATATCAAATATCTGCACTTTTGAAACTTCGGAAGTTTCCAAAACTTCCGAAGTTTGGATTGTAATATAATCTTCTGCCGGATTGGGGTAGATACTTAATCCTTCTCTTGAAACATTTGAATTCTCGGCAACATCAGAAAGAATTGTTTTATTTGATAATAGTCCAATATCTGTTGCCAAATGTAAATTACGATTAAAATCTAAAGAAAAATCATTGATTGGAATTTTCAAATTTTTTCTATTATTTATTAGTAAGTCGAAAATATCAAACTTACCATTTCCTGCATATTTATATAAATATCCTAATTCATCAGATGCCCATACATCAGAGTCCATTAATTTCTTTAATTTTATAATTTTTCCAATTATCCCTGAATTTGATAAATCTATAGAATTGATATTCTTTTGATTATAATTTATTGTATAAAGTTGATTATGATAAGAATCATATAATAAAATTTCGTTTGAATTTTGGTCATAAAGTATTTTATGACAGTTAACTATTGAATCATTTGATTCCAATTCAATAAATTCGGAACCATTTTCGGAAAATTTGAATAGTGATTCAGAGGTTAATATCCATGGATTAAAATCCTTGTCTATTGCAATATCAACCGGAATAGTATCCCGAGGGTAGGAGATTCCACCGGAAGTAAAAAAATAATCAGGTAAATCAGAGCTGTGTTTATCAAATAATTTAAATGATTGTTTTTTTGTATCGTATATTGATAGATAAATATTTAGTGAGTCTTCGTGATATTTATATTGTCCTAATCCAATTATATAATCACCACAGAAATCGAATTTCAATAGCTCAGGTCTGGTTTTATCTGCAAATCCAAAATCCCTTTCAATTATTTTATTGCCTTCCCAGGTATATAAAAAGTTATTTCTCTGGGTAAAATATACTTCACCATTTTCCAAAGTCTTCATTTCCGACATATTATCAAGCCTAACAAAACCGGAATCATTTTCTAATTGTAACTGGTAAGAAACATTGATTCCTCTATATATTCCTTTTCCATTCTTGTTTATTTCTACATTTGAAAGTTTAGAAAATGGAAGATTTTGATTTAAGGATACCAAAATATTATCACCCTCGGCACAAATTAAATTTTCATCAAAAGATAAACCTACAGATACTTTAAAATATAGCTTACCGGCTATAAATAGTAATTTTTCGATACGAGTATTTTTTGCTAAATTTAGACTACTAATTATAATTTTAACCCAGCCGGTATCTTTTAAAATATAAAAACAGTTTGGTGACTGTGCCACAATATGCTTCTTATCAAACAAATGTAATTTAGGAATCCATTGTTCTTCATCTACATTTAAATAGGGTGTTGTTGCCCCGGTCTTGACATCATAGCAGACAGGAAATGCAGTGTAACTTGTCTCATCACTAACTGTGTACCAGATATTACCTTTTTCATCCTGTAATAATTTCTGTTCGGCTGCCGGTTGATTATTATTATAATCAAAATCATATACTTCATCCCAATTATTGTTTTCATATTTATAGATTTCTTTTTGAGACTTCCAGTAAATATCATCTCCCGAGCTGCAAATTGAATAATCACCATTTTTCTGAGGGAATTCATCAATTGAATCATATATACGTGTGATTTTTTTATCCTTGATAATTGCCACACAAATCAGAAGATTTTTCAAATCTTTATTGTAATAATTTGCTTCAGTATTTTCGTTATCATTGTACATAACCCAAACACTATTTTTTGTAATTGACAAATCCCAAATATCAAAGGAGTACGAAACAGAATCTTCCAGATTAATTGTATTCCAAATTCCCTTATCAAAATAATGAACTTGATGAGAAGAAAACGTCCAAATTCTTCCTAAAGCATCTTTGTAAAGATTTCTTGAATCGGTATCAGGATAATCCTTACAAATTGCTTCATTAACTATAATTTTTCCATCTTTGTATAAACAAAGACCTTGTTTAGTACTTATCAGTAAATCACTCTTATTGATTTGAAGAAACGAATTAAAATTATTACCGGGTAATGCTGAATTAAATATTGAATAATTTGTATATTCGTTGGTTTTTGTATTTAATTTAGTCAATCCACTTTCCCTACCCATAAATAATTCATCATTTATTTGAATATGATTAATAAAGTTATTGGTCGAGAATCTGTGCTCCCATTCAGCAAATAATATTATGTTTGCACAAAACAGCATAATAATTATCATAAATATTTTTTTCATTTCACACCTTTTAAATCATTTAAATTTAATTCTACATTTTCACAAACTTCTCAACTCTATCTCCAATCCTGATATAATAAACACCTGCGGGCAAATGCGAAACGTTTATTCTTTGTGTGGACAGGTCAAGCCCTGTCCCTACAGACATAACCTCAATTCCTAATAAATCAAATATCTGCACTCTGTCAGAAGCACTGGGACTTGCCCCATTGTTAAGATTTATTTCAATGAAATCGGTAGCTGGATTTGGGAAAATTCTATTATCAACAGGATTTAATAACTCTTCAGGATTTACTTTTGTCAGAAAATCTGCTTTGTAAACACCGTCATATTTTGTTCCAATATAAGCATTATTATAATAACCAAAAGTAATATCATTAATTAAAATTGGACCTATTGAATCATCATTTAATGGGAGCCAATTGTCACCATTATTCCTTGAAAAATAAATCTGATTATTACCGGTAGAATAATATAAGATATTATTATTATCAATCTTTATAAATCTCACACCATTATTTGGTGAATCCAGAGTTGTGAATGTTTTACCGGTATCAATAGACCTGAAAACTGCATCACCACCCTGCCAGGCATTCATACATATAAACAAATTGCCATTGGAATTAAAATTGACAATAGTACCATAATTTTCAGGTACATCAATAGGTAATTTTCTAAATGAATTACATTTATCTTCAGAAAAATAAACACCTTCATCATAAGTACCAATAAGTACATATTTATTCCGATAAGTAGCAATTGATACAATTTCATAAACATTCAAATCAATTGTCTGCCAGGAAACTCCTTTGTCATCTGAAAAATGTAAATACCGGTTACCGGCATAAATTCTACCGTCATCAGATTCTGCAAAACAAGTATTTATTTCAGTGATTGTATTAAGGTTTTCAATAATATTCCATGTTTGCCCTTCATCTTTTGATAGAAGCACGCCAAGTTCGCTTGATGCAAAAATATTGCCTGATTTTGAGGATAAAATTTTAGTACTCTCAATATCCGAACTGAATGGCAAAACCAATTGCTCCCAATTGCTTCCGGAATTTGTTGTTCGATATATTCCGCTTGCTGTTGATGCAAAGACACTACCTTTTTGATTTATAGCAATTTGATTTACATTTGAATTAATTATTCCTTTATTCTTTTTCTCAGCGGAATTTTTAGAAACATCGTAACAAATAATACCGTTACTCCAGGTTGCAGCAAAAATAAAATCATCTTTTTTTGAAAGCGACTGAACCCGCACTTTTGGAAATCCAGTGATTTTGGTCCATGTATTGCCGCCATCGGTCGAGCGGCAGACTAAACTATCACCACTAATATATGCATCACCATTTTCATCAATCATTACAGCTTCAACATAATTAATTGGGATTGAGTCTTTTACAGGCAGCCAGGTTAAGCCAAGGTCATTTGAGAGATAAACAATATTCCCAAAGCCGACTGCAATAAAGTTTTTGAATATTTTATTATATGCTGTAAAATATATGCCCTGCCGGAATGAAGCATCATTAATTTTTATATAAGTCCAGTCTGTACCGTTATTTGTTGAACGTGCAATACCATTGCTAAAAAATGTCATAATTATTACATTTTTGGAATCAAAAGAAATTTGTGAAAAATTACTATTATAAATCGCTTCCCACGTTATTCCTTTGTCGGTAGAAAGGTGCAATCCTCCATAATACACTTTTGCATAAATATTCTCATTTGCATTAATGTCAATATTTTCAACATACATGTCAAAAGAATTTGGATTTCTTATTGTTTTAATAAAATTCATATTAGTATCAAATAATGATATTGCTCCGGTAGTATTTCCCAAATAATAATTACTATCTGAATCGAAAGCAATAGAAGAAATACCTGAAGCAATTTTCTCCCAATTATTTCCATTATCTTTTGAGCGGAATAAATAGGAATTTGCAGAAATTGCAAATAAATTTCCTTGTTTATTTTTTGTAACATAAGTCAATTGACCGGAGTATGGACCATTTGTCTGTTCCCAGACAGTTTGAGAATTCAGACTTATTGAAACAAGAAACAAAGCGAAATATACTACATACCTCATGTTATTTTTTCCTTTAATTAATCACATCTTAACAAACTTCTCTACTCTATCACCAATTTTGATGAAATACACACCTGCGGGTATTTGAGAAACGTCTATTCTTTGGGTGGACAGGTCAAGCTCTGTCCCTACAGACATAACCTCAATTCCCAACATATCAAATATCTGCACCTTACCGGCAGCAATGAGGCTTGCCCCATTGTGCAAACTGATTTCAATATAATCTTCTGCCGGATTGGGATAAATTGAAATTTGATTTCCATCATCAAAGTTAATGTTTATTACACTTGATAAATCAGAAATGGTAAAATATGTTGTAGACCAGTTTGTTATTTTAGTACCGCTTATTACACGTACTCTTGCATTATATCTGGTGCCAGGAATCAGATCTTCAGCTATAAAAACAGTATCATTTGAACCCTGTTGATTTATAACATTTCCTTGATAAAAGCGATCATCACTTATTTGTAATTGATACTCGTCAGCACCGGAAACACTATGCCATTTTAACTCACAATAATTTGTATCAATAAGTGTTCCGGGTAATGGGCTGATAAATATCGGCGGGTCAGTATAATCGGCATTTTGAAATGTACAAAACATACTTGCCTTTATAGTCCATTCACTTTCCATATCATCAGATATTGATTTTATTCGTCCATAATAACAATTATTAAAATCAAAATCAGGTAAAACGATAGAAGTATCTGTAACAACTGTATCAAAAACAGGGTTATCGAAAACCTTGTAATCATATACATTGTTCCCAGGTGAATTTGCAATTTGTATATTGTATTTCTTTGCACCATCAATCGGTTTCCAAAAAGCTTTTATACCAAATGGACTAATTCTGTCCATATATCTGTTGAGTATTGGTCTTGATAATGTTTTTTCACCATTCATCTTTAAAACAAAATCACCTCCAGTGATATAGGCACAATTTTTCTCAGGATAACTGATATATAATAAATTATCATATTCCAAATCATAACCACCGGAAATGTTTGGAGTAAACTCCTTCTGCCAGTTAATCCCTCCATCATCAGTTCTGAAAATTGCTCCATTCGAACCGACAGCAATTACATTATCAGCATCAGCAGCAGCAATGCTCCAGACACGATAAGAGGTACTCCAATAAGAATCAGTCGGTGTAAAGCAATAAATCCAGTCTATACCTCCATTTGTAGTTTTATAAATCAGGGATTCATAATTGTCGGGATTAACAAGAGGCTTATATTCAATTTTGTAAGCTATGAGCCTGTTTATGAAAAATAAGTCAGCCGTCAACTTTGCATCCATAAATTCGGTCCAAGTTTTTCCTTGGTCAGTAGTTTCGAGATATTTATACTTTTTTTGTGAATAGTTAGCAGTTTGAATAATGAAGTTGTTCTTACTAAACATATAGATTTTAACAACAAAAGTCAATGAATCAGGGACCGGAATTTTAGTATATGTCTTGAAAAAGTTTTCGGTATAATATAATGTATCCCAATAGGAAATATTTTTATTATACATATTCGAGAAACCGCGTTGATTGATTATTCCAGTGTTTTCATCAAGCATTACAACATAATCAAGCATTGTATTTGAATCTATTTGAATCTTATTCCAACTTTTACCGGCATCTGTGCTTGTAAAAAATACTCCACTCAGACGGTAATATGAATTATAACCTTCACTTCCCTGATATTCACTGGAATCACCAACCCATACTATTCTCTCTTTACTTGGGTATGCAATAGCATTAATTTCATATTCAAAAGACTTAGATTCAAAAATTGTATCCCACTTTTGACCACCGTCATTTGTTACCGCTAAAAAAGGCTGATTATTAGCAAAATGCTGGTCAATCAATAACAAATTATCTTTATCAAAACTTTGAAGATTATTTTGCCTGTACCAGCCATTAAAATTACCTTTCTCACTGTAAACATCAAACCATCTGTTGATAATCTGAGCATTTAAATTAGAGGATGTAAGCAATAAAATTAAAAATAAAAACTTCTTCATAATTGACTCCATTTTATTTTAGTTCAAAATATATTACATTTTAAATTCATTCAAAAATCGTCTGAACCTTTGATTAAGCTGATTATTTTGATTTAATTGATTTCAATTCAAAATCAAAGTAATCATTCTAATCAGGTACAATCAAAGGTTCAGACAATTATTCTACATCTTCACAAACTTCTCTACTCTATCTCCAATTCTGATATAATAAACACCTGACGGCAAATGAGAAATATCTATTCTAAATCCACCCCCGTCAACTCCGTTGACACCCCCGCCGGCGGGGGACACGTCTATTCCGAGAGTGCTGAAGATTTGCACTTTTGAAACTTCGGAAGTTTCCAAAACTTCCGAAGTTTGGAATTGGATTGTGATAAAATCGCTTGCAGGGTTAGGAAATATCAAAATGTTATTTGCAAATTCGTTATCATTTACATCGCTGGCTATATTATCGTCATTCGGCTCAGAATTGTCTGCCGGTTCATCACTGCCGCCTTCAATTATTCCGCCCGGTTTATATGCAGTATTTGTGACTTTCATTATTGTTGACCAGGTTTCACCGCATTCATTTCTGAATCTGTACTGATAGGTTCCCGGTTTGACATTAGATTTAATTCCGCCCATAACAAATCCGTAATCAATATTCATACTTGCATCCTGCGGTTTGAATTTTTCCTCTCCAACGGGTTCACCGTCAAAGTATAATGTATAATACAGTCCGTTGCCCTGTGATAGAGCTGTTATTGGAGTAAGTTTGATATAGTCGCCTTCATTATAAATTTCAGGCGGGAAATCTTTTACTATAAAGGGTGCTGTTCGGGCTTCCACATAAATGTTGCCCAATAATGTCTGTATTCCGGTTGATGTCTGGACAACCCAGACTTTATAATACCCCTGGTCTGTTGCTTCCAGATTAGTAATAACCAAAGTAGAAGTAGTGGTTCCTTTAATTCTGCCTGAATCAGTTAAAATCTTACCGTCCTTTTTCCAGAGATAATGATAATCAGGAGCAAAATCATCTACATTGATTACAACGTCTTTATCGAGACAGTTTCCTGCATCCGGATAACCCCATGCAACATAAATCGAATCGGACCATGTTTCTCCGCAATCGTTTTTGATTTTACATCTGTACCAGCCTACATCAGTTGTCTTAGCTGTAAGCCTTCGGTAAGTTGTTGAATCCTTACCCTTCATAATTATCTTTCCGTCTTTGTACCATTCATAAATAGAGGGTTGATAATTTGATAAATAAACGTAAATTAATATTCCTTTAGGGTAATAATTGCGTTTTGAATTTATTACCCAGTCTTCGGACTGATAACTAATTGTAGGTTTAGTTATAGGATAATACCGAAAATGTTCCGAACGTTTATAGACTGATTTTTCACGCCATGTAACCATCACATAGTACGCCGCTTCATCAGATTTGTCTGCATCTTTGATAGTGAGTTCGAGTGTCTGTGTACCGGTAAACTTATCGCCTTCATTCAGTCTTTTTAATCCGGCTTTATACCATTGATATGTAAAATTTCCTTCTACTTTAGTTTCAAGTTTAGCCCTGAATATTATGTCCTTGCCTTCACAGCCGTAATAATCAGGTGTTAATTTGATAATCTCGAAACGTGAGTCGTCACCGATAACTCCTCTGATTGTATCGGAACCGCACAAACCGTCAGCTACACAGTAATAATTTGTTCTGTCATCCCAAACAAGTTTTTCTATGATTAATTCCTGCGAATTTGTACCGTAATACTTCTTGCTTTCCATTAATTTCATCATGACAGTAGCTGAATCGAAGGTTTTTGTTTTTGGATTATAAATGTAAACTAAAGTATCTTTATACCATTGAAATTTAACATTATCCAGTTCGGATTCGTTATTGACATGAAGAATCGCGGTGATATTGACGGATTTGTTATATTCCCAGAATATTTCTTCGGGGCTTGTTACAAATTTTGTGGGAGTAGCCACATAAACGCTGATTGGTTCACTTTGCTCGAGCGGGCATGAACTATTTGATTTTATTATACAAATATAAACACCTGAATTTGAATATTCTGCGTTTGGAATTTTTAGTACACTGCTTGTGGCACCATTAATAATTTCATTATCCTTGAACCATTGATACGAAAGCCCAAAACCCAAAGCATCAATCTGAAGATAGATATCATCTCCTGAACACAACTGATAAGACTTTGTCTGACTCAAAATCTCAGTTTCACCATAAACAGTCACACCGTGATATTCATCAAAGATATTTGGGTCAGACAAATCACTGACTCTTACCGACAGCGGTACATTCAGATATTCGGCATCATTTACAATCCATTGGAAAGAATTTTCTGAAATTTGATAATTATAAACTGATTTATATTCAGTATCGGATACTTTTTTTATTTCGACTTTAACATCAACAGCCGTACCCGTCCATTCTACAATCAAAGGTGTTGTTCGGCATAGTTCCTGCATTCCAGAAGGATAATTAATGCTGATTTCGCCTGCAAATAAATTATTATTTATCAAAAGCCATATCATAAGGAAAATGATTTTTTTCATAATTACTCCAAATAAAAAAATACTTTTTTGATTTTTGTCAATATACTATATGTATGACAATTGAAAAGTCATTTTGTCACATAAATATCAAAAAAAAATCAATTTTTTATGTAAATTTTTAAAACTATTTTACATTCCGTATTTAAAGAGTAATTCCGAAATTTCAAAAGGCTCGGATTTTCACACATTTCTTTGATAATTGTCTGAACCTTTTATTAATCAGATTAAATTGATTTACCTGATTTTGAATTGTCTGAACCCTTGATTAAGCTGATTCAATTGATTACTTTGATTATGTATTGATTTAATCAAATAAATCATAAAAATCAGCTTAATCAAAGGTTCGGACAAATTCACATCTTCACAAACTTCTCTACCTTATTCCCAATTTTAATGAAATATACTCCTGTCGGGAGATGGGAAATATCCATTCTGAATCCCCCCCCGTCAGCTCCGCTGAAACCCCCGACGGCGGGGGACACGTCTATTCCGAGAGTGTTGAAAATCTGCACTTTTGAAACTTCGGAAGTTTCAAAAACTTCCGAAGTTTGGAATTGGATTGTAATATAATCTCCTGCCGGATTAGGAAAGAGCTTAATATTTTCATGTTCTGTATTCATTGAAACAGAACTTGGGGTATTTTTAACTTTTACTATGTAAATTCCATTAGCTCTTATTGTATCATTATTATGACTATTGCGGGAGAAATAAGTTCTATTATTTATTACTAAAGTATCACCCAAGAAATAGTCAAGGATATAGGAAGTGCCGCTTTTATTTGTTTTAACTCGATTAAAGTTCCTTCCTGTTAAAACCGCATCCCGGCAATTTCCATTTCCGTTAAAAGTTGCAGAGAAAAAATTAACGTTATCTTTATTAATTTTTATTCTCTGTAATTGAAAACCATTATTGAAGATAATTTCATCAGGACCAAATTGGCCGGTTATAATTAAATTATCCTTATCATCAACATTAAAGATTTCAATTATTTCGTTTCCTTTTCCAGATATGGTATATGCCCAAAGAATATTATTATAGGAATCATATTTTGATAAATATATATCACTATCATATTTCTTTTTTTCACTACCGTTGTAGAGTGTAATATTATCATTAAGTGTAATAGAGTCACCTTTAAAACTATCGCAGATATAATAATTACCTTTGGAATCAAATACTCTGTTTGATGAAGCTTTTGAAGTATCAATATTAGCCGATTCACAAATTCCATTTAAATTGAAAATTGCTGTAAACCTTTTTTCATACATAAACTTAGGGAATGTAAGTATAATTTCATTATTAAAATAAATGGGATTTGAATCATAAGCGTAACCATTTACATAAATATATTCATTTGCTAATAATCTAATTGAGCCTATAGATTCATTTCCCCAACCTGAAATTTGTTCAGCACCTTTGCATTTTCCTTGAGAATCATATTTCGCTAAGAAACCGTCTCTGCCCATAGATGTTGGTCTGCTCTTATTTTTCAAAGAAAACCCATTATTGAATTCTAGCAAAGACATAAAAGAACCGGCAACTATTAAATCATTAAATTTATCAATAACAATACCACTTATACCTCCATTTATTCCTTCTGCCCATTGACAAATACCATCTGAATTAAATTTTGCAATTATTGAAAAATCGTCTGAATAACGATTTGTATTTACTGAGATTCCATGATTAAATTTTATTGTATCTAAAGGAGAATTCGACATCATTTCACCATGTAAATAAATGTATCCATAATTATCAAAATATATTTTCGGAAAAGCCAAAGAATTGATTCCGGTAATTTTTTCAGCCCATAAACATTTTCCATCTCTATCATACTTAGTAAAGAAATTATTATGTCTTGACCTTTCGTGAGTAATTGTTAGATATTTGTCATTATTGAAAAAGATTGTATCAGACTCAAATGTTCCTGAAATATATACATTTCCAGATTCATCAATCGCATCATCTGTAATCATTGGATATCTTTCACTACTGAAAGAAATCATTTCAACCCATTCAACATCCTGATTATAGCATTTGTTAAATGTAATAATAAGCAATACAATAATAAGTGTTAATAATTTCATCTTCTTGTTCCCGAAAATAACTTTTAAATTTAATCTTTAAGTAAAGGCATAACACATCTTAACAACAAAAGTTTCAAATAATTCTCACATCTTTACAAATTTCTCTACCTTATTACCAATTCTGATGAAATAGACACCTGCCTGCAATTGAGAGATGTCAATCCGCATATTCCCCTCCTTAGCAAGGAGGGGGCAGGGGGTGGATATGATTTCAATTCCGAGAGTATTGAAAATCTGCACTTTATAACCTTCGGAAGGTTCCAAACCTTCGGAAGGTTGTATTGTAATATAATCTTCAACCGGATTAGGAAAAATTCTGAAATCAGATATACTCTTATTTTCCTTTACATCAGTTGTCGGGACAGTTGTAAATTTTGAAATAGCTGTCCATTGGCTGAAATTGTCCTGTGATTCAGCTTTTACGTGCCAATAATATGTTTTGGAATTTGATAATGGATAACTATATTCAGAATTACTGATATTTTCTACATCTAAAATTATATTTGAAAATTGATTATCATCACTTATCTGCACGCGATATGAGTTGTACTGATTTTTATCTTTCCAGATAAATTTTGTATTAATTGATACGTTCTCTTCATTGTTTAGCGGTGATACCGGCTCAGGCTGTTCCATTTCAGTTGTAAAATATTGTGTATCGGACCAATTACTTACTTTGTCACCAATATTTAATCTAACCCGCCAGAAATATAGTTTGTTGAAACTTAGTGACTGCATTGCAAGTTTATTTACGGAAATCATATTTGTATCAATTACCGGATTATTAAATTCAGTATTCTCCGATATTTGTACATAATAAAACGCATTTGGATAATCAGATTCCCATTCAACCTTAGCCGATGTAGAAATCCCTTTCTGATTTTGAACGGGATAAATTAATTCCGGTTGAGCGGGTAGTGTCCTAAACTTCCAAATATTTGACCATTCAGATGTATCTGAATTTCTGATTGCCCGGACTCTCCAGTAATAGTCTTTATCGTACTCAAGGTTACTATAATCATACAAACTACCTTTTATCCCTGTTGTATCAGTTACGGGATTTTCGAATTCAATGTTTATGGAGATTTGTAATTGATATTTATCTTCACCGGCTATCTCATTCCAGCCGATTACCCCATCAATTTTGTTATTCATACTATTATTCTTGGGAACAACCAATGATGGTTTATCAATATTCGTTGTAAAACACCATACTTCCGACCAGTCAGTAGTATCTATATTATTTAAAGCTTTAACTCTCCAGTAATATTTCTTAAAAGGTCTAACATCTGAAATGATATAATAATCATTTATAATTTCGAAAGTTTGCTGATCGCCGGAAAAAAATACTCCATCTTCTGAAATCTGCAAAATATAATAATCTGTGGAAGGTACTGCACCCCAAGTCAATGAATCATTATTTTTTATTCCCTCCGAATTATTAACCGGACTTATCAATTCAGGAGTAAATATTTTATCTTCAATTGTTGTAAATTTGAATTTTTCTGACCATTCAGATGTATCTTTGGCATTTATTCCCCTTACTCTCCAAAAATACTGAGTACTGAAATCCAGATTGCTTAAATTATAACTCAGACTGCTGTCAGATGTAAAGGAATTTACAATCGGATTACTCATATCTGCTGCTTCTGATATCTGAATATGATATTGATATGCAGTTGTGAGTTTATTCCATTTTAATTTGATATTTACAGGAGTTCTGAGTTGATTATTTGGCGGGAAAAACAAAGTAGGTTTATCTAATTTAAGTGATACCAGAATAAATTCACCAAAACCGGAAATTGGAGCGGAAATTCTTTTCGTATCAGGATTATAACTTGTATTTAAAGGCTGAAAAATTCCGGTTGATTCCTTACTTCTGGAATAAACAACCACTTTGTCGGGAAAATTAATATTCTGAATTAAATCTGAATTTATTTTTAGAATTCCGGATAATGATGAAATATTTTGTTTGCTGAATACCCATCTCATTGGTAAAACAGATGTAAAATTCGAGTCGCCGAATTCTGCATCAGCAGGAGCATAATTGTGTTTCTCAACAGAAGTAAATCCGCTGCCGGTTAAGTTTTCGACCTGAATTTCAATTCCTGTAGTATTAACGCCATCATTATAATTATAACCTGTTTTAGAATTTATCTGTTTACTGACTGCATCCATTTTTGTTATATATCTGTCAGCATTAAAAAACGACTGGCTTTTATCGCCGATAAATTGCAATTGTAAAGCTATTGAATTATCGGGTTTTACTTCAAGTATTTTTAAAGACTCAAAACTCGAACCGAAAGAAATAAGTGTATTCCCGTTTAATAATCTTCGTGCAGAACCCATACTGCGGACATAATTATCAGGATTTGGTCTGTACTGCCATACTCTTGTAATAGTTTTTGCAGATTCATTCATTTGATATTCAACAGTTCTTGAATATTGAGGGTCTTTGAGATTACCGTTATCAAATAGTAATATATTTCCATTTGCCAGGCGGTTAATTGAATGTTGATGAGAAAATCCCCAAAATCCGTCAATAGTATCATTTACAAAAGTAAACTGATTATTCTTGCAAAATTTACCTCCTAATCTCCACATCAGGTTTCCGGTACTTCGGTTAATTTTAGAAACCTCATCAAAAAATCTCATTGAAATCATGAAATTGCCGTCAGTATCCTCAAGAAAAGAGTTCGCATGAGTAAGGTCAATCATCTGATTTGTTAAATTGACATCAGGTGTAGCGTCAGTTACGGCATAATGGTCCAGAGATTTCCATAGCCAGTATATCGTTCCGTTCCGGTCAGTTTCAACTAAAACTGCTCCCAATACTGTTGCATTTGTCTTACCGCCCTCAACTATCTGACTTAAATCCATTATTCTCTTTTCAATACATAACAGCATATAATGACCGTTATTTAAAACATTTATGTCATGATAATCTATTATATATTCCGTCGGATAAGGAATACTGTCCACTATTACAAAATCCTGATTCATCAGATAGACTTTGTTCATATCTATTGAAATCCACAAACCGTTTTTCAACAATTTGAATGGTACCAGGTTGCCGGATTTAATTTTCGGAAATGGAAAATCGCCGTAGTTATCCATTAAAATTTGAGCAGAGTCTTGTCTCCAGCCAAAACTTAAATAACCCGGTGAAGGATTATCAAGCACATCAACACGCCAATCGGAATTTTCTGCGGATAGCAAATTAAAATTCAATAGAATGAGAATAAGTGCTGTAAAGACCGGTAAAAACTTTATTTTTATCAATGAGCAAACAAGTAACAATTTATCGCAATTTTTCATATAGTTATCAAATCAGTTAAATTTCATCTCTTAAAAAAAAATAGTTATAAAGATTTGACGATTATTTTGCAGTATAATTGACAATTTAATTGGAGTGCAATTAATTCCTATAAATTCAGAAATCCTGATTTACCGAAATTCAAGAGTTCGAAAATAATAGTAAACATAAAATAAACCTGCCCTCTTTGAAAAAGGAGGAGAATTTAAATATATGATAGTAATTTCGCTTTACGCTCTAAAAAGTATAACTCTTTTATTTAGTATGCCAAGTAAGGAGGTATGAAATTAATATTTACAATATTATTGACAAAAAATTTAAGTAAATCTTTTTTGGGATTTTAAACAGTAGGAATTATTTCAGCTTACCACAAATACCCGAACAGGGCATCAATAATCAATATTGCTGCCGCTGATAATGTAAATGAACGAACTGTACTCTTGCCGACACCTTCAGCGCCGCCTGTTGTGGCAAATCCGACATGAACACCGATAAGTGCAGTCACACTGCCAAATACAAGCGATTTTGTCAAACCGAGCATTATTTCAGAAACTGCAAAAAACCTTTGAACGGAATCGAAAAATATATTAAAACTGAAATCAAATTTTATAGATGTCAAAAGATAACCGCCTACCAAAGCTACAGCATTTGAGAAGACTGCAAGCACAGGCATCATAACCAATGTAGCGACTGCCCTCGGCATTCCGAGATAACGGTTACGGTCTATAGCCATCATTTCTATTGCATCAATCTGTTCTGTAACCTGCATAGTTCCAAGCTGCGCAGCCATCGAAGCCCCGACTCTGCCTGCTATAACAAGAGCTGTCAGTACAGGTGTAAGTTCAGTAAATACAACTGTAGCAATAGATGAACCTATAAATGGCTTTGCTATTCCGACAAGATTGAATTTATCAAAAAGATTTGTTGCCTGCAAGGCTGCTATGGCACCGGTAAACGAACCAATCAGAATTACAAGCGGAAGTGAGTCCGAGCCTACAATTGCCATTTGATCCAATACAAGTTTCCTGTCCTTTATAACCCTTGGGAAATAAACAGTTACTCTGAATGCAAGTAAAACAATCTGACCAAATTCCCGAAAGAAATTCAGTACCTTACGTCCTAAAGCAGCTAACAAATTCAACATATCATAATCTATAAAATTTTTATATAGTTCAAAAATAATCAATATTCATTAATTTATTTGATATTGACGTACCTGTCAGTTAATTAATAAAAATTATTTAAAAATTATAATCCATTATTTCTTTTACTGACATAATATTTTTCATCAAAACCTTTATCAAAATGTAAAAACTTTACTTTTTGACAAATAATTTTGAAATTGTTTTGCCAATATCATCCAATTTTTCAAGATTTCCCCGCATAGGTTCAAAAATTGAGGGATTGAGGTAATCGGTGTTTTCGTCATTTACACTTAACTGAAGCGGATAAATCAATATAAAACTGTTTGTTGAAAATTCATTATTAAGATATGCCGGAATATCTGTCATATTGCTATTGTATGAAACATTATGTTTACGGCTCATTACAATAATAAGATTATCATCTTCTCTTAGTTCATTAATTAAACTCAAAAAATTCTTCCAATCGTTAAATATATTGAAAGATGCATCAACTGGATGATTTCTATGAATTTCCCTTATAAATTCCAAAGTATCTTCGCAGCAGTAAAAAACAAGTTTGTCACCTGTATTTCTTGCAATATTCCATACTTTAATCAGCCAAAACGGAAAACCGATTTCTTTTTCAGCTTTTTCAGGAATAACAATAAGATGACGTTTCAAAGTTTCCAAAGGCTGCTGGGCTTTATAAATCAAAGTTGTAGCGCGGCTTTTCGACAGAACACCTTTTGTCATCTTCCCGAGAAAATTATCTGACAAATTGCTTTGATGGTGTATTCCCAATACAATATCTGTAATATTATATTCGCTTACTACATCGGAAATACTTTGGGCAACATTTAATTCATATCTTTGAAGTTTATGTAGATAATTATCGGTTGCAGATGCAGTAACGGCAGCTTTTTCAAGGATTTTCTCCGCATGTTTGGCAGAGCCTTCATTTGGTGAACTTTCTGTTATTACATTTAGAACAAAGAGTTCATTTTTGTTATTCTTAGATTTTATTGTTATACTTAAATTAATCAATTCTTCAACTGTAATGAGATTGTTTATAGGAATCAGGATATTTTCTTCAATTGACTCACCTTCACCCGTAAAGGAAGCTGCTTCTTCAACAGCGATGTTTGAAGCACCTTTTTGAGCAGAAAAAGATGCTATGGTACATGTTATCAAAATCATGAGAATTGTACCATTTAAAACACTATCTCCCAAAAGTCTGATTGGTTCTCCTGTAGCAGTTTGCCCTAAGATAATGTTATAACCTATTAAAACTGCTGCGAGTGTTGCTGCTGCCTGAGCATTACTTAAACCAAATATTAATCTTCTTTCGTCAACTGTAAATTTGAAAGTTTTTTGAGTAAGCCAGGCTGCCGAAAATTTAGTAATTGTTGCGGTAACAATCATAAATATTGCAACTATAATTGTATCGAAATCTTTAAAAAATGCTCTGAAATCTACTATCATACCTACACCAATCAGGAAGAATGGTATGAAAAGTGCATTTCCTACAAATTGGATTCTATTCATCAATGGTGATGTTAATGGAATCAAACGATTTAATGCCAAACCAGCCAAAAAAGCCCCTATTATTGCTTCTATTCCGGCTACTTCCGATAAAAAGGCTGCAAGAAAAACCATTCCCAGTACAAAAATATACTGCGAAATGTTGTCTGAATATTTTTTAAAAAACCAACGCCCGACTATCGGGAATACAATCACGACGAATAAACCGAACAATAATACCGATACAGATAATTTAAACCAAAATTCATCTCCAATTTCTCCTGTCGCTATTCCGGCTATTGCAGCAAGAACTAATAAAGCGAGTGTATCGGTTATCATCGTTCCGCCAATTGCTACGCTTACAGCTCTGTTTTTTGCTACTCCGAGTTTGCTGATTAAGGGATAAGCAATCAAGGTATGAGATGAAAACATACTGCCTAATAATATTGATGTTATCCATGTAAAACCAAGTAAATAATGCGCACCGACCGAACCGACTGTTATAGGTATAATAAAAGTATATAAACCGAATACAATACTTCGTCCGCTATTTTTCTTGAAATCTGCCAAATCTATTTCCAAACCGGCAAGAAACATTATATACAGAAGACCTACTGTTCCGAATAATACTATGCTGCTGTCGCGAAGCATAAGATTAAGACCGTTTGGTCCAATTACTGCACCGGCGATGATTAATCCTATTAGATGCGGTATTTTAAATTTGTTTAATAAAATTGGGGCAAAAAGAATTATAAATAAAATTAATGCAAAAATCAATACAGGATTTTTGAGTGGTAATGATAAATCTAATCCGCCAATCAGTAATATTTCGCTCATTAATCACGCTAAGATAAAAAAAAAATGTAAAATAAATGTACAAAGTATAACTTTGAATATTTCACAAATCAAATATACAAATTTTATCTAACAATTTCAACTTTTTTTTAGGATTGGTTAAATTAGAAAATCAGATAAATTGTGAAAAAACAAGTAATTGATTCCAAATTTTTAAGATGTCCAAGACCTTACAACAAGACTGAATATTTCGTAATCTTTAAAATATAAAACGGAACTCTTTGGTTGGTCATGTTGAGGCTACATCAATAAATTTTAACTAATAATGCAATGACAATATCCTGGGTGTGTCATTCTGAAGCGGAGCGAAGAATCCATGAATTAATTTCCACCCACTTCCCCCGCCAGCGCAGGGCTGATACGTTCTCAAAAATTTCAATATTTATCATCAACTTTACAACATAAAACGGCACTTTTTGGCTGGTCATGTTGAGCGAAGCGAAACATCCAGGCTGCTAATCAATGAATACATGGATTCTTCGCTTCGCTCAGAATGACTCATTACTAAGTTTTATTTTTAAAAATAATAGAACGTATCAGCCCTGCCCGCCAGCGGGGGACAAATACAAAACTCAGGAACTTGTCATTAAGAACGAAGTGAAGCATCCAGAGCTGTTAATTAATGAATACATGGACTCTTCACTCCGTTTCAGAGAGACAATTCCCGGAGATTGAAGCTGGAAAAATAGAAAGTATCAGTCCTACACCTTATGGTTGGCTTCAACTTAGACAAGGTTGGCTTCAACTTAGTACTAAGAAATCATAAACCTAGACTACGAAAGCATAAACCAAGACTACGAAAGCATTAACCAACACTTTTCAATATCCCAAATCTAATCAATTTTATTTCAGATAGATATAAAATCTGCCCTGAAGACTAAATATATTCATAAGATTATTAATATTAAAATATAAATTGCATATAATATGGTATATATGTCACTTTATTATTGCAATTTTATCGTTTTATTGAGAAAAAGTTGCTTATATTTGCAAAGTCTTAGAATGTTATTTCACAATAAAATTGTTGAGGTTTGTTATATGCATCATGGTCCTGCTGTTGAACTTGATAAAGACAATTCAATTGCCCTAAAACAGGCATTAGGCATTAAATTGTTTTTCATTTATTTACTTTTCTATATTGGTTTTATAGTCACCGGCATCGTTTGGCCCGACTCATTATCAACAAAAATTATATTAGGTCTTAATTTTGCTTATGTATATGGAATGGGTTTGATTATACTTGCAATTGTAATGGGATTGTTTTATAATTATTTTTGCACGAAATATGAAGACGAGCTCAACAAAGAGGTGTCAAAATGATTTACGAAGTATCAACAATTGCAATTGTTATTTTCTTAATATTTGTCACATCAGTGCTTGGTTTGTCGTTCTTTTTTGCCAGAAAATCATCATCAGCCAGCGGTTATTATGCAGCAGGCGGTAATATTCACTGGGCAGTAAACGGTATTGCTTTTGCCGGAGATTATTTATCGGCGGCATCTTTTCTGGGTGTAGCGGGTATGATAGCCTTCTTCGGTTATGACGGGTTTTTGTATTCAATCGGCTATCTTGCCGGCTGGGTTGTTGCCTTATTTTTAGTAGCCGAACCTATTAAAAGAATGGGTAAATATACTTTTGCCGATGCTTTGGATGCTAAATTCAACTCACCTGCCGTAAAATTAACTGCTGCAATAAGTACCTTGGTCGTATCACTATTTTATTTGATTCCACAAATGGTCGGTGCAGGAGTTTTGGTTACTCCATTGCTCGGATTTCCGCATTGGGTTGGTGTTGTACTGGTTGGTTCGATAGTAATTCTGATTGTTGCAACAGCCGGAATGACTTCAACTACATACGTCCAGTTTATTAAAGGCGGATTGCTTATACTTTTCTCATTTATTGTTGTAGTTTTGGTTTTAAATAAAGGATTGGATACTACACCTGCCGATGATTATCATAAATTTATGTCAATTCCCGTGACAGTTGAGAAGGGTAAAGTAACTGCTCTCTCAGATGGAAGTTATGAGTATCTCAGCCAAATTGATGAGAAGAAGCTTACATTTGTCGAATTAGAAAAAGACGGAATTAAAAGTTGGTGGAATCTTACCAAAACCGGGGAAGGTTCTTATCAGCTTGATGAAGCTATGAGCATTTCGGAAGATGCAGCAGGACAAATCCTGTATAACGGTTATCCAAAAGAAGCAAAGAAATTTTATCTTGTAGGTCATATAAAATCTATTACAGATGACGGTAAAGCAATCAAGAAAACAGGTCCGGTCGGTCCTTTTGAATTTATCGAGCAATTTGAAAATTCAGAAATTGTAAGATTCACAAAAGTAAGTCTGAAATCAGGTGAGAATAAGATTACTGTCTATTATCAGAATCCGACAAAAGGCAGCGATTTGATGAAACCGGGTATGTATTATAAACTTGGTAAGGATTCAACTTTCTGGTCGGTGATAGACTTTGTTTCTCTAATGATTGCTCTGTTTTTGGGAACGTCGGCGCTACCTCACGTACTTATCAGATATTATACAGTACCGAGCCAGCGTGCTGCCAGAAAATCTACAATTGTGGCAATATGCGCAATCGGATTCTTCTATATCCTGACATTATATTTGGGTTCGGGAGCAATGATTAACGGTGCATTAGACCCTGAAAATTCAAATATGGCTGCACCTCTGCTTGCAAAAACTTTTGGAATTGTTTTATTTTCAATTATATCGGCAATAGCATTTGCGACGATACTCGGTACTGTCAGCGGACTTATTGTTGCAGCGTCTGGTGCTGTTGCACACGATTTGATGGATAAATATATGAAAATTAAACTGACTGAAAAGGCTAAGGTTAACGCCGGACGTATCTCAGCAGTTGTGGTAGGAATTATAGCAATATTCCTTGGTATATTATTCCAGAATCAGAATGTCAGTTTTCTTGTAGGTTTGGCATTTGCAATTGCTGCATCGGCAAATTTACCGGCGATTTTAATGATATTGTTCTGGAAAAAAACAACAGCCCAGGGTGTTGCTTACGGAATAGTATTCGGAATGCTTTCCTGTTTATTGATTTTAGCATTGTCGCCGACAATGTTTGAGGTTTACGGACTTGCCAAAGAAGATGCGATAATTCCGCTTCAAAATCCGGGAATTATTTCCATTCCGATTGGATTTATAACGCTAGTAGTTGTTTCTCTATTCACGAAAAAGAAAGATAACCAATTAATTGATGTACAACCTTAAGATGAAAACAAATGCTGATAGGAATCATTAATGATATTCACGAGGATTTGATATCCTTAAAGAAAGCTATCGGCATTTTTGAAAAAAAGAATTGTACTGAAATAATTTGTCTTGGCGATATCGTTGGTTTCGACCCTAATTATCATACACACTCCGACAGCAGAAATGCTTCGGAGTGTATTAATATTATTAAGCAGAACTGCAGACATATTGTTGCCGGAAATCATGATATTTACGCTCTCGACAGACATGCTCTTGAATTTAATAATTCTAATTATGAAATTAATTATGATAATATGGATTATCATTTAAAATACCACGATTTGAATTATAATGACCTTCCAGTAAAAAACTTTACAGTGAAAGACTACGAATTTATTGAGAGTCTAAGTTTCTTATCCATAGCACACTTTTCAGAGTTTATCGTATTACTCAGTCATTCGGTTTTCCCTGATATTTCAGGCAAATCACTGCTAAGACTGAGTAACCCCTGGGAATTCAGCACACATATCAACTTTTTGAAACATCATCATTGCAGTTTTAGTCTCGGGGGACATCAACATCCGGCGGGGATAATTAAGTCCGATAATGAATCAATACAATTATTTGATTATGCCGAGCTGCCGTTAAATACCAAACCCGTTCATTATTCGTTACCTAATTTGGTAAGCACGAATGGAAAAAGCGGTGTAACAATTATTGATTTCAATAGTTTTACAATTGAAGCAATCCAGATTAGCAATAACAAGAACTATTGGAAAAAAATGAATGGCTGGCTCAAAAACAAATAAGGTGAATTTCAAGACTTTTTTTGTAAAAGTAATACTTCCGTCTTTTTTGTCGGTCCTTTTATTCGTTTTACTTATATTCAATTTTATTATTCCTTTTTTTAAGGATAATATGCTGAACAGTAAAAAAGAGATGATTCGTGAACTTGTTAATTCTACAATGGGAATTGCCGATAAATATTATAAATTATCCGTGTCGGGTGAAATGACAGTAGAAGATGCAAAAAACTCGGCGACAAAAGAAATTGCATCGCTTAGATATGGAGCAGGTTTAAAAGATTATTTCTGGATTACGGATTTTGAACCGAGAATGATTAATCATCCCTACAGACCTGACCTTAACAATAAAAATATATCAAAGTTTAAAGACCCTCAGGGCAAATTAATGTTTGTGGCAATGGTAAACGTTGTCAGGAAAAACGGTCACGGCTATGTAGATTATATGTGGCAGTGGATGGATGATTCCACAAAAATTGTTCCCAAGATATCTTATGTTAAGGAATTTAAGCCGTGGGGCTGGATAATCGGTACAGGAATTTATATTGAAGATGTCAATCAGGAAATATCAAAGATAACTTATAATCTGACAGTGGTATCGCTGATTATTGCCTCAATAATTACTTTGATGCTGATAATTATACTAAGGCAATTTTACAAAACAGAAATTAACAGATTACAAACAGGAGAATTGTTAAAAATATCAAGAGAAAAATACAAAGCAATGGTTGAGTCATCATCTGAAGCAAAAATGATGATTATTGACAAAGAAATTGTTCATCTGAACAACCGTATTTCAGAAATGTTTTCTCATTCTACCATATCAGGATTTGCAGATGATTTTTCAAATTTAAGCCCGAAAGATAAGATTATCTCTGATGAAATACATCAATTTGTTAACGATGATACAAAGGAAATTCAGTTTGAATCAACTTTGCAGGATATAAATAATCATCTTATAAATGCAATTGTAACGATTTCGAAAATTATGATTAATACAAAATCAGCGTTTATCATTACATTTAAAGAAATTTCCGAAATCAATGATAAACAGACAATTATCAGGTATGATGAACTATCCGGATTAATCGAAGAATTAAAAAGTGATTATTCAAAAGTCAACCGTAGAAATGAAGAGTTGTTTTCTCTTTCTATCAGAAAAATTATTCAGGAACCGATGTTTTGTTCATCGGATGCAAGTCTGAGTAATATAATTAATCAAATGAAATTTAATGATATATCTGCTGTTATAATTCTGTCAGATGAAAGCAAACCTTTAGGAATTATAACTCAAACCGATATTCTTAAAAATTTATTATCTGTGTCGGAAAATGAGAATATAAGTGTTTTGGATATTATGAGTTCACCATTAGTTTCGATTACTTATAACAGTTTAAATTATTATTCGCTGATGACGGCAACAAGCAGCAATATTCATCATCTTCCAATTACTGACAATGACGGGAAAATAACCGGAATAATTAAAAAAGAAGATATTTTTAATTTGATTAAATATTCGGAAGATATTATTTCATTTATGATTTCGAAATCCGAAACCATTTTCCAACTATCAAAAGAAAGAAAAAAATCATTCATTCATCTTGATGTGATGTTAGAATCCGGGGCAAATGTACGGCAATTATCAAAATCAATTACCCATATTACCGGTCTTATTCAAAAAAGAATAATTGAAAATATTTTTAATGAAATCGGAAATGCTCCGGTACCATTTGCAATTATTTCATTAGGCAGCGAAGGCAGAAAGGAGCAGTCACTGACAAGCGATCAGGACAATGCTTTAATTTTTGATAATTCTGGAATCAATAACAAAAATATTACAGATTATTTCAAAATGTTTGCCGGTAAATATAATCATTATCTCAACAAAGTTGGATTTGAATACTGCGATGGTGATGTAATGGCAAAGAATCCAAAATGGAACCAGCCTCTTAAAGTATGGTATGACTATTTTTCGGAATGGATTTCAAATTCCACCCCTGAAAATATACTCGAAACAGAAATATTTTTTGATTTGCGGACAATCTATGGTGATTTATCTTTTGAAACATCAGTTAGAGAGCACATTAATAAAAAAATAGCTGAAAATCCGAATTTCCTTAATATCCTTGCCAGGCATTGCACAACTTACAAAATTCCTGTCAATTTCTTTGGTAATCTTCAGACTGAAAACTTTGGTGAGAGCCACGACTTAATCAATATCAAAAATCCTCTCAGGATTATTGTAAATTTAGTCAGATTATTCAGTATAAAGCAAAATCTTAACTGTACCAATACAATAAAAAGAATTGAAAGTCTGACTGAAGCAGGTATATTTTCTAAAGAACTGGCTAATGACCTGAAGTATGCTTACAACTATCTGATGTTTATCCAGTTGAAATTTCAGGTTTTTAGTTTTATGAACGGACAGCCTGTGACAAACTACGTTGACAAAAAAAATCTAACAAGTATTGAAATTAATACTGTAAAATATATTCTTTCAGTAATATCAACACTGCAAACCAAAATCAAATTCGATTTTGGTATAAATGAGTAAAAAAATAGTTGGAACATATCATTTCTAAACAATAAATTTAATTTATTTGTAATATTTAAGATGTCCGACATCTGGCAGATATTGGACATCTAATTTTGATTCTTTCCCATTCAGCATTAGCTTCGCTGGTCTTCGACTTCATCATTCAGCATTGCTTCCATCCCATCGGGATTAATATCGGTAGAAAAAGCACAGCCCGACGGAAAACATTATAATGCAAATTTGATTTATGGATATAACAAAACAAATTTATATTTATTCTAACTTTTTATAAATTAATTTATCATTGTCAATTTTGCGTTTTAAAACAATTGTATTATATGTTATAACCAACTCTTCAATTTTACTTTCTGAAGTTGAAATTTTAAATATCAAGGCTCCTGTTTCATTATCTTTTTTATCAACTTTAATTGGTTTGACTCCGAATGAATTACTCACCAATTTATGAAAACCTATTATAGGAATATCACCAGGTTTATTATTATATGGTTTATAAAAATTATCTATTAATTCATAGAATGGCTCTGAATTAAATGAGATTTTTTTTAATTCAAATTCATTCTTGTTAAAAATTGTCAAATATATTATAATATAATCTACACCTTCAAAATTGGTTCGAAATGAACTCTTATAATCTATTTTTACTTTTATTTTCCATTTCTCAATAGAATCGGAGTATAAATCTTTAAATATAAAATTTATTATATTCATTATCATTTTTAAACCTATATTATTCATTTTTCAAATACCTATCATTTAATTCACAATCCCCAACTCCGTAGGAGTGACATTGTTATAAAAAAAGCAAAGCCCGACGGAAACCATAATTCATCTAATCACTAATTGTGCAAGATTACTTTTTAAATTCAACTTGCCATAAAAATAGACTTATTTAATTTTAAATCAAAATTTCCAAACTCATTTAAATATTTATAAAATACTTTAAAATTAAAATCAAATTCTCCTTTACTTATATATGAATTGTCATCAGGATATTTAATAAAATATTCCATAAAACAATTTAATTGAGAATCATTCAAATATTCTTCCCAATTATAATTTCCTGATATTTCTGTTCTAGCGAAAGTTTTGTTAAAAGAAAAAACTGTATGAGCATCTTTGCGAATTTCAATTATAATTTTTTCAAGAATAATATCTAAATAATTGAAATTTTTAAAAGACAAATAAAATGATAATTTCTTTAAATTATCCTTATTAATTATATAGGGCATGTCAATATTTATAATAAATTTTTCTTTATTAAATGGAATTTCATTGTAATTAATCAATAAGTCAAATTTCTCTTTACATTTTTTATTAATCCAATATTTGGGCAACAGCTTTGTACTTTGTTTTAAAGCTTCTTTAAATACAAATTTTGTTAATGCAGAAGTTATCACAATACCATATTCCCTTAAATTTTCTATTTCTTGTTCACTCATTTTTAAAACCTATAATATTATTAAATCCAATTACAATTTTAAATATCATTACTTCTATTTCTACTTCTTCTCCTTCTTCCTTGTCGAAATCTATAATCCCAACTCTGAAAGTTCATATTTTAACGAATCTATTGTATTATCAATACTTCTTCACCTAACATATCAATAATCTTAATTGCTATTTTGGATTCACTACTTTTCAATGCAAATTCATATTCACCTTTAACAAAGTCTTTCTTTTTCTCCGGAACATCACTAATGCAGATATTAAATACTTCCTCATTGTAATCAGTATCAATTAATACTACATCAATCTGACTGCGGAAATCTTTAATTTGTGCTTGAAATAACTTGTTGTCAATGTTTAGTCGTTGAATAATTGTTGGTGAAATAAATTCCTTTAAAATTACTTTTGCCTTGTTTTCCGTTTTGATTATTTCTACTTCGGCTTGTGCTGGTTTATGTACAAAGAAAGAACCGTATTTTTTATCTGTTCGTAATTCAATATTTCTTATTTTATTTACCGGTCTTAATTTGTTGTAGTTCTCTATTTCAGTTTTTACTTTTACTTCCATACCAAGGGATACCATAACAATATTACGGTCTTCATCTTTTCTTTTGTCTAATTCAGACTTAACTAATTGCAAGTCGAGTAAGGAAAGAGGATGATTAAAAGGAACAATTTTTACCAATTCATCACCTAAAATGCCATCAAAGAAACTATCTGTCATTGTCCTTTTAATTCCTATATGCTCAAAAACTAAATCTTTTAATTCATTGTGTTGAATTTGCAAATCATAATCATTTATTTTGTAATGAGAAAATGAAGTGTAATATGTAATTTTTTCTTCAAATTGAAGTTTGCTTTTTTCTTTCTGAATAGTATTTTCTTGACTTTTTATAATGCTTTGTAATCGGCTACTCGTTGTTTGAATAGAACTTTTATTTATATCACATGCTATCCACTTCATTCCTAACATTTGAGCTACAGCGGCAGTAGTTCCGCTACCATTAAAACAATCCATAATAATACTATTAGGTTTGGCACAAATACGAATTATACGATTTAATAAATCTTCAGAATTTTCAGTGGGATAACCTGTTGTTGTCGCATAAGAAGGGATATCCAACCAATTATTATTTACCTGCACATCGTCATTTCCTAAATATTCAACATTAAAACTGTCTTTACCACAATGTAAACAATCTTTTAATTCTGTAACAATTTTAAATTCAGTTGAAGATGAAATATCGTAATATTTAAATCTATTTTCTTTCTTTTTTGATTGTTTATTAAATTCATGATCTGAATCACCATAAAAATATAGGCACCCGCAGTCTTTACATTTTAATCTCAAAAAATGTTCTTTGATTAGTTTATCGCATTTTTCTTGTTTTAATGTAAAATGTTGACCAGATGCAGGTAGTAATTTCTTATTAAAAAAACTACGTTCAGGAGGATTTCTATCACCACCCATTGTAAATCCAGTCCAAGCAATCTCTGAAATAGGTCTTTTAGCAAAAACAGGATTTAATTTATAGTCATTAGATTTTGAATATAAATAGATACTTTCAGTTGTTACCTCTAATTTTGATGGAGAACCTGCTGCTTCTCTACTTCTCCCAATTGTAATTTCATTAATAAAATTTTCTTTTGAAAATACTTCATCTAAAATAACTTTGATGTAGTGAGAATAATTATAATCAATTCTAACTGCTATTAAGCCAGTATCTTTATTTAGCAAATTGCTTAATAATAATAAAACATCTTTCATGAATTGGAGAAAATTGCTTTCTAGGAAAGCGTTTTCATACATAATCTGTTCATCAAAGGACATTTCATCACCATCAAGTTTTTTATTTGTTCCCTTTAGTTTGACTTTACGAACATATGCTAGTCCTGTATTAAAAGGAGGGTCTATATAAACAAAGTCAACTTTATTTTGAAAACCATTTACTAATAAAGTTGACATAACTTCTCTATTATCACCGTGCAATAATAAGTTTGTCCAATTGATTTTTAGATTTTCAAAAGTTGGTACTTTCGGAGCATTTTCAATATTAAAAGTTTCAACTAACTGAGAAGGAAAAGATTTTACTGTTTCCAATGGCTTTTTCCCAAGCCATTGAAGCAATGCTCTGCCATTTACTTCGGCAATTTTCATTTTATTTTTTTCTGACATTTTATTCTATGTTTAAAAATTCTTTAATATTACTGTATTTATCTGTTGGTACGGTACTACCGGGTACAAAAACAATTTCGTATTTAAAACGATTTATGTTTATATTTTGCAACTCATCCATCTTAAGTTTCTTCATTCCTTGTTCGCCAACAATTGTATCATCTCTTTCCTTTTCGGATTTTATTTCAACAATATAAAACTTGCTTTCTTTTTTCCCTTTTGCTTTTTTGCGAATTACAAAGTCAGGAAAATAGTTGTGAAATTGGTTGTCATTACCTTTGTATTCAAAGTAAAAATCGGTTTTATTAGGGTCGGTCAAAGCACCTGTAAAATAAATATCTTCTACATCTTCTGGCTTTTCATTTATCATATTAAGTAAATTGATATAGAAATCTTTTTCCGGTGATGAATCAAAATTGTATGGAGTGTAATGAAATCCAAAATCGTTAGTGTTGTTTTCTGTTTTTTCTTTGCTAAGGAAATTCACATCATTACCTTTTGTATATCTTATCTCGGTATATAATCTACCTTCATTGTCAGTTTTAAAATTGTTTTCTCCATCATAATTATTCAAACGGATTATTGCAAGAGCTTCTTCGACTTCTTCAGTTGTAATAATATAGTTGCAAGTTTGACTTTCTACTTGTTCAAATAATTTTATTAAATGGTTTGAAGGTATTTCATCAACATATAAGTTTTTTAATTTTTTTAGCAAATCAAAATTGTCAAGATAGTAATTATCAGCTATTAGCATTGATGCAGTATAAATATTAATTGTATCATTAATTTCAATTGTTTTGTTTCCTTCAGATGATTGATACAAAACTTTTGATTCACTTACAATATTAGGATTATACGTAGTTATTGATATTGTTTCTTGTTCACTATTAATTGGTAAATCCAATTGAATGGATTTTGTGCCTTTATCTGTTTGAACTACTTTTTGAATGATTTTTTTTACAAGCAGTTTTGGAATTTCAGTTTTCAAAATAAAAAGGCGTTGAGTAACCATTTCGGCTTTCTTTTCGTTGAGTTCTCTTAAACTGCTTCCATAAGTTTCTTGTAATTCATTATCTAGTGTAGCCACATTATTCCCATCAAGGTATATTGTTGCATTTAGTTTATTATTTGATATTTGTCTTAAACATCTGGTACTTGCCTGCAATAAGAAATTATTAGCACTTGTTAGTTTTCTTATTAGTGCAGTAGCAAACAAACTTGGACAATTCCACCCTTCCGTACCTTTACCTACCAAAAGAATAACGCGGTGAATTGACATCGGGTCATTCAATGCATTAAATGCTTCAATCTCTTGTTTAGTAGAAGTTTGAGTATTTTTAAGAATTAGTGTATTTGGTTGTTCTAATTTTACTAAAGCTGTTTCAATATGTAGTCGCCCGTTTAGTAATGCTTCTTCAGTTGGAAAATAAAATGCAATTTTACTATTGCAACCGTCTATTGTTTTTATATTTCCATATTTTTCCCAGAAATGCTGAACTATATCGTGAATCATTTCCTGATTACTTTCATTTTCTTTTCTTATACTATAGCTTCTGATACCATTTTCCAAACTTTTTAAAATATTATCCTGGATACCTTCAGCAATTCCATACCAAAAAACAACATCTTTAAGTGTTTGCTTTTTATAATATGGTGTCCCTGTTGTATTAACAACGCATATAATTTCTTTTTTCTCGTGCAGATAATTGATTGTACTTCGAACTCTTTTTAATTCCTCTCCTAATTTCTGCCCGTATGTATGATGTGCTTCGTCTGAAAAAATACCAAGATTTGGGAGACTTGCAATTTTTTGTAAACGAAGGTTTGCCTGTAATTGTTCCTGCTTTTCTTTTTCTTCAAATTCAAGTTGCGTTTGAGTTGCACTTTTCCGAATTTTGCGTAACATTATTTTTTCGGTATTTGTAACAATTAAATTGTAATTACCTCCTTGTTCAACAGGTATATCCTTATCTCCCGATTTTGTATATGTCAATTTGATATTTGCCATAAATGGACGGTACAAACGCTGTGGTAGAATTTTATTAAATGGTATGTCTGCAATTTCCTTTAGTGATTCTATGATTGTTGTACCAGGAGCAAATACCAAAGCATTTTTCATAAAATTTGCATCAGGATATTCTATACTCAAAGCAAATTCAATTGCAATTATTGACCCAATTAAAATTGTCTTTCCAGCACCCATCGCTAATGCAAGTATATAACTTGGATAAGTTAAGTCTAATGATTCTTTTAAAGATTCAAGATTATTTCGTTTAGCAAATTCATCATCAATTTTTATTCTTTCAAGATAATCCTCATCATCCATTATCATTTGAAGAATCTCTTGTTTTTTATCTATATTCAATGCTTGTAATAAGTCAGACCGTCTAGGAAACATTATTTTATAAAGAGAAATGAAGTCTGGGGTTTTTTGGATAATTCTCAAATACCAATAAACTTCGAGAGCTCTTAATTGTGGTTCCCTTAAATAACGTAGTTGTCCTTCTTCTTTAGCAAAAAGTAAAATCTCAGAAATAGCTGGAAATTCATCAGNCGTTAGTAGAAAAAAATTATCCTTATATTGTTTCTTGAAGAGTATCTTTAGAGATTTGTTTCCTAACTTTGTTAAAAAGTACAAATGTTTTGAAGAAAAAATGTCCAGCAACTAAAATTTTTAATGTTTCGATTTGGATTTGTATAGTCACGGGACTATAATTTTGGGATTTTAAATAGTTATTAAGTTTTCAGACGGCAATTTGCACTTGTTCTTTGATAATTGATTTCTCTTAAAAGTATATTGTTTTTACTACAACAAGGCTTTTTTACGCCCCGAAGTGCATTTATTGTACTACGAAAGTGTTAATTTTAGTTAGAAAGTCATTCGTAACGGTTAGAAAGTCATTCGTAACGGTTAGAAAGTCATTCGTAACGGTTAGAAAGTTCTTCGTACTGGTTAGAAAGTTCTTCGTACTGGTTAGAAAGTTCTTCGTACTGGTTAGAAAGTTCTTCGTAGTAGTTAGAAAGTTCTTCGTACTGGTTAGAAAGTCATTCGTACTGGTTAGAAAGTTCTTCGTACTGGTTAGAAAGTTCTTCGTAACGGTTAGAAAGTCATTCGTAACGGTTAGAAAGTCATTCGTAACGGTTAGAAAGTCATTCGTACTGGTTTTGAAGTTATTTTTAATAGTTCAACTGTTTTTAAATCAAAATTTTAATTGAATGTTTTCTGGTTTCTATTATATATTAATTATTCATTTTTATTAATTTATTTTTAGGTGATTTTTATGGCTACAAATCCGGGAATTACAAGAAACTATCACATTCCGGACGGTGATTTGGCACTTTTTGCAAATACTCTAATTATTGCAATGACAAGGGATTTACCACAACAGGAACTTTACGGAGTTACAAGTACCTCGCTTTTGGATCTAAGAACTCTGATTGATGAATTTCAGGCACTACCGGGTGATGAAATTTACAGAACGGATTGGAGTTATTCGATTGAACAAAGAGATATCGACAGAAATTTAATTTTAAACACAATGAGAAACATTTCTGTTAGAGCCAAAGCAGTTTTCGGTTCAAATTCGGCAAAATACCGATCGATGTCGCCGGGAAATATTTCTCAAATGACAGACAGTGATTTGTTGACTGCTGCCCGTCAGGTACATATCGCTGCTGTTAACAATTCTGCTACTCTTGCCGGTGTGGGTTTTACCGCTTCAATGCTTACAAGTTTTCATACAACAATTGAAGATTACGAAATAAAAATTGATGAAGTAGCCGGAAAATCACTTGTTCGCGATGATGCAGCGGAAGTTAAAGTTAATAAGGGTAATCAATTGTATAAACTAATCGTAAAATATTGTGATTTTGGTAAGCTTATGTGGTCAAATGTAAGTCCCTCTAAGTATAACGATTATGTTATATATGAGTCGTCCGGAAGTGGTGGTACAGGCGATGGTACTGTTCCTGCTCCACCCGCAAATTTGACTGTTGATATAGAAACCATGATTTTTTCATGGGACGCTGTAAGTAATGCCGAGGGGTATAAATTGTTTAATTCAGTCGTGGGAACGGAGTGGCTTGAAATTTATTCGGGAACGGATAATTTCGTTCATTATGTTCCTGAACCTGAAATAATAATGCATTATAAAGTGGTAGCTTCCAACAATATTGGTGACAGCCCTGCCTCAGTCGAGATGCTATATAACTATCATGAACCGCTTGCTGCCCCAGGTTTTGTATCCCTGACAGTAACAAATGCCTCCACAGGCGAGGTTGCCCTCAACTGGGAAAATATTGAAGCCGCCGATTTTTTCCGCGTTTATGTGTGTTCAGTAGCCACGGGAGCCCCTGCTGTACCTGCAAATTATTCTTTAGCAGGTGAATATACTGTTGCTTCTTTCTCGGCAACATTTGGTACAGGAATGAGAAAATATTTTTATGTAAAATCTGGTACCTCAGGCGGCTTTCTGAGTAGTCCGAGTGACAGTGTTTATGCGGACTTGTAAGAAAGAAAACCCCTAAAATATCAACCCACGGCTTAAGCCGTGGGCTGATTGAAGAAAAGGAGGGGAGAATTAATGACAAAAAATGTCCGGCACTTCAAAAGTGCCGGTCATTTTTATAATACAATTATCCGAAATTCAGACTCAATATTACTGCTTAATTACAACAAATCTGAATTTAGAAATCTTATTGCCATACTTGCAGTCGGCATTATATACACCGGCAGGTAATCCCGATACGTTTAGTAATATCGAACTTTTTTCTCCGGATGATATAAATTGATAATCTACATTACCATTCACTTTTTCACCGGCAGTTGAATATAAATTAATAACAGGATTCTCAACTGATTCACTTATTTCGAGATTGACATAATCAGCAGTAGGGTTTGGATATACCTTAACATCGTTAGCCAGAACATACTTAACATCAGTACCTGTAAGCATATAATTAACAGCAGCCTGGACATTGATTTTACCTAAACCAAATTCGTTGTTCGGCACATTTCCTGTGAAATTGTCTTTTACTGAAGATTTTTCCAAAATATCGGCAACATCAGAGAACTGCAAATTAGGATTTACCTGCAGCATCAGTGCTACAGCTCCGGTAACATGAGGAGCAGCCATACTTGTACCGCTCAATCCGGCATAAAAATCACCCTGAAGTGTAGTTTGTGCCGGCTGTTGGCTGTCTTTGGATTTCGATGCAAATATTATCTGTCCGGGAGCAGATATAATCGGTGAAAATCTTCCGTCACGTCTTGGACCAAGTGCTGAGAATGCAGATTTACTACCTATAACCATATCAGCAGCCTGACTGTTACCATTTTTGTCCACCCACGAATTTTTTGTAACGAAAGAGCCGACACTAATAATACTGTCTGCATCTCCGGGTGTACCCAAAGTCATAAAATTGTCACCGTAATAGAAATCACTTCCAATTTGGGGCATAAAAGGAAGTCCGTCAGGTATTGGAATTCCAGCCCACATATCAACTTTTCCGGATTTTTTGATTTTCAATCCTATTGACCAAAGGAATTCTCCTACAGGAACTTCAAGCATACCGCCGTTATGAATCTGAATTCTGCAGTTTCCGGAGCCATTTGTAGAGAGTTCGTCCGTATTAAAAAAAGTGATAAAACATAGAGGATTACCAATATCATCAGTAAACATCTCATTTTCAAGAGGAGTATTTAAGTCAATTGTTTTCTGCTGATACAGTTCAAGTCCGTTGTCGCCCATTATATATGCACCAAGGATTAGAGAATCAATTGCAGACGCTGTGTACCAAATATCTCCGGCTGTCATGTAAAAATCAGGTATATCAGGACAGAAGTGTTCAAACATTTCACATAAATTCAGAGGATAAATCGGCAGTTCGATTAATTCACCGATTTCTACCTCGCCGCCTGCATGTATCGGCAATCCGCCTTCGTTCCCTGCCGAAGCGACAATTAGTTGACCTTTACCGACTAATGCTGACAAAGCCATAGCCAATAATCCTTTGCCATCGTGTGGTCCTAACGGCGAGCCAAGACTTAAATTAATTACAACAGGTCTGCCTAATTTCTTAGCTTCGCTGAAAATGTAATCGCAGCCTGCTATTATATCGGCATCAGCAAATGTAGGTTTACTGTCTTCTCTGAAACCTTTTACTATGATAAGGTCGGAGTTGTAAGCAATGCCTCTGTAATCGGAATTTGCAGAGCCATTTCCTGCGGCAGTTCCTGCAACATGTGTTCCGTGACCTGCAACGTCCTTTTCTAACACTGAAGAAGGTGATACATCTATTTCATTCTTAGAATATTCTCTGCCAAAATCAAATCCCTCGGGTGCTTTACCAGTGGTTTTATCAGTCATATCCCATAATTTCAATATACGGGTACCGGATTCATTCTTAAAATCAGGGTGGGCAATATCTATACCGGTATCGAATACACCTACTATCACTCCCTCACCGCCAATAATATTATTCGGTGTCAGGTCGTTGTCCACCTTAACTTCACGGGCATTGATTGCTTCCTTGCTTTTGTTCAGACCCAAACTATACAATTCAGCAGTTTCCATAGCTTTTACAGATTCCAGAGCAAGTATAGCATTAATTTTTTCAACAGGTGCTGTGACGGCAATAATATCACCGGCTTCTACCTTGATTTTGCAGCCTAATGCCTCAAGCTCGCTAACAGCAGATTGGGAATTGATTTGAATTAATAAATCAATATATAAATTACCTTCCGTAAAGAAGTATGGGTATTCAATTTTACGAGAACTGAGAAATTGTTCCCCATACTTAATGTAATTCGCAGAAAACTGGAGTTTTGCCTTTGAATTAGCAGGCATTTTACTATTTGTGTAGTCGGCAGAATAAAGGTTGACTGACAATAGTAAAGTTATAAGTAGTACAATCAAATTATTCATAAAAAAACACCTATAATTAGTTTGAAAATGCGGTTTTATTAATTTCAATAGCTTTGATAAATTCAAAATTTAATATTTTTCTGACTGCCTCAGGTTTTGCTTTAGCGGTAATTATCCTGCCTGCAATGCTTATGACAGAAACATCCGCTTTTTCCAGGCTGTCTATTATAACTTCATTAGTTTCGTTATTGAGCATTATAACCAAACTTAAATGTTGCTGAATATTGCTGGATTCAGCCTTTTGAAGTTCAGATTTTGAAGCAGCATCCAATTTATTGTCATTACATTTTGCGGTATCGCTGCTCTTGCAGGAAATCACGAGAAATGAAAAACTGATAAAAATAAGTATAAAAAAATAATTCATATTGCACCGGTGAATATTTTAATATTTGAAAAACGTAAGATAATCTTTTGTATTTTTATTTTATTGCATTAACTAATAAATATTTTTATGTTTAACAATTATTTGTCTCGATTAGCCGAATATCGTTTAAATTTCGTGAAGAATAATTAACCGATTAAGTACGGGCTCCGCATTCGAGGCAAGACTGATACGTTCTGTATTTTTGCTCAATCTCCGGGAATTGTCACTCTGAAACGGAGTGAAGAGTCCATGTATTCATTAATTAACAGCCTGAATGCTTCACTTCGTTCAGCATGACCGACCAAAGAGTACCGTTTTACATTGTAAAGATTATGAAATTCGTTGAATTTATTTAGAACGTATCAGACCTCCGCATTCGATGTGGAGTCCATCATTAAAATAATAAATTTATTGAATGACCGATTAAAGATTGAGGTTGTCTGATAAGTATAATTAGAAATGTAGTTAGTCAAACAAGGATGTTTGACCTACTTGATTTACAAGAACTTCGTAGAATAAGCATCCTTGCTTGTCTATATAATAAATACTTATCAGTCAGCCTCAATCATAAAAATAATATAATTTACTTAATAGGAATCAGTTTGGCGTTATCATTGAGCCACTGCCCGAAATTTTGAATTTCAGGATTTAATGAATGTGATTCCTCAAGGTCTCTTTCTTTGCAATATATTTCATTGAAATCTCTTTTCACCTGAAACATATTGCCAAGGTCCTCTGCACCGGGGAAACCGAAACTGCGGTAAACATCAGCCGGAACATCATTATAACGAACTTTTTCGCCGATGGCTTTACTCATTGCTTCTGCCATATCAGCCCCTGTTATATGCTCTCCTGCGATACCGACAGTATTATACAGATATTTATCGGGATGTTTAAAAATTCCGTAGGCACATTTGCCAATATCTTCTTTTCCGATACCCGGCAGTTTCTTATCACCCATAGGCATTGCAAAAGCAAGTACACCGTCTTCACCCCTTTGCGGACCCATTCCGAAATAAATAAAATTATCCCAGTAAAAGGAAGTCAGTAAAAATGTAACCGGCAGTCCGCGTTTTGTAAATTCTTCGTTGGCTTCACCCTTTGAATCGAGATGCGGAACTTTATATTTTCCCAAAAGTGTAGGCATTCTGTTATCGCTGAGCGGTACCCATTTGCGGGTGTCGGTAAATGTTGACCAAACTACATGCGAAACTCCTTCAGATTTAGCAGCTTCAGCCATATTTATTGCCTGACTGATTTCTTTTTCAGGAGAAAAATGTTCCCAAAAGTTAGTAACACAAAAAGCTCCATAAGCACCTTTAAAGGCATTTTTCAAGCTTTCTACATCATCCAAATCTGCCTGAACCACTTCTGCTCCACGATTTGCAAGTTCAGTAGCAGCATCCGAATTTGGATTTCTTGTAACAGCCCTCAGAGCAAAAGGACTGTTTGGATCATTCAGTATTGCACGTGCCAATCCGCCGCCCTGAGCTCCGGTAGCACCGATAACAGCAATTATCTTTTTCATATATTCACCTGATTAATTTATTCAAAAACATGACAATTAGAATTATTTATAATTTTTCAAAAACTTATAATAGAATTTGAAATTGTGTAACGATAAAATCAATTTGATATTTTAGTATAGCTAATTTATTGATTCGCAATACTTAATTATATAGTTTGATAGCATAAACCACTTTATTCATTGTATGTTTCAATACGATTGATTTTTAGATGAAAATTCAACCGGTTATTTTGAAGAAAAATATATTATCTCTGTTTATTATATTATTGTAAATCAATAGTTTATAGAAATCCAAATAAATAACTTGTTTTTCTGAAATTATCTTACTAAATTTGAAAAGCGGAACATACAAATTTAAAAAAAGAGTGTTATCATGCGGGAACTATTTAAATATAATTTATATCTGCTGTTTTGTGCAGGAATATTTTCAGGGTGTTCGTCAGTAAGAGATTTAAAAGTTGAGAAATCTGTAATATCAGGACCCGTTTCTCAATTACCTGTTCATATAGTCAGACAAATGGACTCATCTATGATGGATTTATCCTTGAGTATCGGTTATAACAAATCAGAACAAATACCAATTCAAAACAATTATAATATTGAAAATTCATACTGGGAGAAACCCGAATTTTTATTAGATGCGCATTTAGATTATAAACTTAAAGAGAGATTAGCAATATTTGCAGGTTTGGACTATTCTTATACAAAAAACAGTATCCTTACCGGCGGTATTTTAGGAGTTGGTATATTTGATACGGTTTCAAATTTTGCCACAAGATTTGATTTTGGGATAAAAATAAATACCATGCACCGAAATGCAAATTACTCCTATTGGAGAGAAAGTAGTTATGGAGGCAGAAGTTTAGAAAAGGATTCGGTCAACCGCGAGAATTCTACATGGGACGGTTTTGCATCAATAACAATAAATACTGTCGGACCGGACAGGATAATAAATCCATTTTTACGTATTGCATATATCCATCAAAATATTCTGAAATTAGTAGTCGGTCCGTGGCCCGGTGATGATGATATCAGTTTAAATGTAAATAATTTATTATTTTCATTAGGTATGAGCATTAGTATTTTTAGAAATACATATATTGTTACAGGTGTTAACTACAATCTTGTTTATTTACCGAATTATGTCAAACCGTATAGTAATTTTATGCCGTTTATCAGATTTCATTATGAATTTAAGCCGCCTTCAAAAATTGATATGTAGCAATTATATTTAGTGTCTGAACGAAAAGTATTAAATATATAGATTGTATAGACTTGCAAAGACATTGTACTACGAAGAATTGAGACCCCACCCCAACCCTCCCCAAGGGGAGGGAGTTGTCAGTGCAAGGATTTAAATCTCTCCCCTTGGCAGGGCTGATACGTTCTAAAATATCTTCTGGAGTTTATTGTAATGTATAAATAATACCGATGGGGAGTGTCATTCTGAGGCGACATTAAAAAATTTTAACTAATAATGGAATGACAAAAAAGTGTTAATTTTGTATAGTTGTAAGAACGTGATCGGCACTTTTCTGGAGTAAAGTACCCGTTTCTGAGGCTGATTCCGAAAGTCAACACTGATAATTTGGAGAAACTGGTTTATAGCTTAGTTATCCCGCTTAGGAGCATTTGATTTGCACTATACTTTCGGCTTACAATATTTTGTAAATATATATAAGGATAAATTCAAATGTCAATATCTGGTTTACCTATAATCCGTAGTAATGCAGCCGGAATAGATATAGGCACAGAAAAGATGCACGTATCAGTAGATGGTGAAACTGTAAAAGTATTTTCAACATATACTGAATCATTAGCAGAATTGGTGAAGTATTTACAATCTTCAAAAATTACTAGCGTAGCAATGGARGCAACCGGTGTATTATGGTTACCMTTGCATGATATRATAGAGTCTGTAGGTATAGAAATATATCTTGTAAATGGACTCCACGCCAAGAACATAGGTGATCATAAAACAGATTTTCGGGATAGTCGCTGGCTTCAAAAGATACATAGTTGCGGCTTGCTTCGGGCCTCATTTGTACCTAAGGATGCAATTCGTGAATTACGTACATACATGAGACAGCGAGAAAATCATGTAGATTCGTCATCAACCTGTATCCAAAGAATGCAACGTGCATTTGAATTAATGAATATCAAATTGCATAATGTAATAAGCGATATAAAAGGTGTCAGCGGAATAAAAATCATAGAGGCAATCCTTTCCGGTGAGCGTGATGCTAAGAAATTATCGAATTTATGTGATACAAGAATCAAAAGCAAGAAACAGTTAGAAGTAATATCCTCCCTAATCGGAAATTATAAAAGCGAATATATTTTTTTATTAGAGCAATCATATGAAGAATACAAATTCTTCCAAAAACAGATATTAGATTGTGATAAACGAATCGAAATTTTGTTATCAGAAATAACCAGGCAACTACCGGCTCCCCCTGAAAGTAATCCTAATCCGGCTCGTCATAATCAACCTAAAATACAAAATTTACATTCACAACTTGTTCAATTAAACGGTGGAAAGAATGCAGTAATATTGCCGGGTTTTTGTGATAAGACAATCTTAAAACTCGTTTCTGAGTTAGGAACTGATTTGAGTAGATGGCCAACATATAAACATTTTGTAAGCTATTTAGGTTTATCYCCACGAATGAATCAGTCAGGTAAAAGCAAAAAGAGAGGAAAATGGAAAATCAAGACATTGGCAGGTCAAATATTTAGGGAATCAGCTTTAAGTATTGCCAATAGTAAACATTTAGCCTTGAAAGGTTTTTATAACCGACTTAAAAGTAAACATGGTCATAAAGTCGCAATAAAAGCAACCGCAAGAAAGCTTGCAGTTCTTTATTATTTGTTTCTAACAAAGGGTCTAGAATATGTAGAAATAGGATTAAAACAATATGAAGAAAGTTATAAGAAAAATTTGATACGCATATTAAATAAAAAAGCAAGCAATTTAGGTATGAAACTTGTATCAGCTTAGTAAATATAAAAGAAACAATACAAGCATTTATTATTTTACAAATGAAAACCTGATTCTTATTCTTCGGCAGCATTTGATTAATTGGTTGGATTCTTGAAAACAAATAAATGCTTGTGATTCAGCAACTTACGGTGGTATAGCCACTAGAGATGTCATTAGGAGCGCAGCGAAGAATCCATGATTTCATTAATTAACAGCCTGGATTCTTCACTTCGTTCAGAATGACCAGCCAAAATGTGCCGTTTTATATTGTAAAGTTGATGATAAACATTGATAAATTTGAGAACGTATCAGCCCTGCTCCCCTTGGGGAGGGTTGGGGTGGGGTCTGTTTTTGTTAAGTGAAATATCGAAAAATTTTATTCTTGTTTATTATATATAAAAAGTTATAGTTGGTTAGTTTTCGTTCAGACACTTTTTATTTGAAATAATCCTGCAACCATTCTGTAATTGATGTGTATTTGTTGATAGATAGAAATAATTTCAAAAAATAGTGTTGAGATTTCAAGTAAAATATTTGTTAATTTATAAATAAAAGGTTATTGAATTATGAAAAAATTAGCCCTTATTCTCACAGTAATTTCTTTTGCTTTTACTGTTTTAAATTCTCAGGTACCGAAAAGTGAGCAGGCAGTCGAATCATTTGTTATCAAAAGTCTTAAATCCGGCAATTCAAAAGTAACAATTCAGTATAATCAGGATACGTTGAGAGAAATCATTAATTACGAAAAACCTGATTCAAACGGTATTTACCAGCCGGGTTCTAAATATTTATATGAATATAATGATTCAGGTAGATTTACTCTTATTCAAACCATCGTATTCAAAGACGGTGAATGGAAAATTTACGAAAAAAGGATTTTTCAGTATGATGGAGCAGGCAGACTAATCAAAAATATCACAATGAATATTTTTGGCAATATGATTGATATGGATACTGCAGCAGTATATGAATCATTTTATGATGATTCGGGCAATTTGATTGAACAGATTGACAAATCTAAAGTCTATGGTGCTGAAGTTCAGAATAAAACCAAAACAACTTACGAATACACCCCGACAAAGAAAGTTAAAACTAAAAATAATTTTAACTGGAAAAACGATGAATGGCTTGATTACGGTATGGTTCATAAAAGTTATAATGAATACGATAGCCTTGTCTGCGATTCAACTTTTATGTGGAAGGAAAATAACTGGACAAATTCTATGCTGTATAATTATGGTTATGATGATGCACGTAATCTCTCATCCTTGGAAATTTTCATTTACAATATCAGCCAATGGACAAAAATGGAGAGATACCATTACAGCTATGACGAAAGCCGAAGAAGAGTCGAAACAATTAAGGCTATGGGAAATAATAATCAGTGGGTTGACGGCGGCAGAAGTACAACAGAATTCAGAAGTGACGGTCAGATTGCCAGCGATAAAGGATACAGTCTTGAAAATAACGAATGGAAAGTTGTTTCGGAAATCTTGTATAATTATAATAATAACAACAAAAATACTGAAGTCATAAGTAAGTTACTATTGAACGATGTCTGGACTAATACTTATCGCTATATTTATGAATATTCTAACGGCAATATTCTGCAGAATCTTAAATATCAGATATGGAAAGACGGTGACTGGCAAAAAGCAGACATAATTCTCCCATTCAGAGACAAGTATTATGAGTACAGACACGAAGGTTATGAATTAAATCTTCAGTTTATGCCTGTATCAGTCGAAGAATTACAATCCCTGAGTCAAATAAGTCTGTATCCAAATCCGGCAGGTGATTTTATTGAAATAAGTACCGGTAACAAAGGGCTTAAGCCCTTTGTTGAAATTGATTTGATAAAAATATTCGATCTGTTGGGAATTGAAGTAGGACAATCATCCCTGATTGACGGCAACAATCGGATAAACATCTCTCATCTGCCCGCCGGAGTATATTATATCAGAATAGGGGATAGGGTAGAGAAGTTTGTGAAGAAGTGACAATTATTGAGACTTTTTTCAAGTTAATGTGTCACTCTTTATATAGAGCGTGCAAATTCTAAAAAAGTTTTTTCGGATTTGTTTATGAGAGCATTTTATACATTAATAGTCGTATTGCACTTAAGTTTTGCATTGTTATTTGCAGAAAAACCTTATTCTATCAATCAAAATAAGAATAATCTTCAAGGTTTGAATTTTGTTAACGAAAATGTTGGTTGGGTTTTCAATGTACAGGAGCATGGAACTGAATTGTTGAAAACAACCGATGGCGGCAATAATTGGTTTGTACAGAAAACATTTGATAATTTTACTGTTTCTTTATCCAAATTAATTGATGAGAAATCTGGATTTATAGCGGGGTCACGGAATTATTTTACATTCGAACTTTTTATTACGTATGACGGTGGGGAAAACTGGACTGAAATCTTATTACCATCAGTTAAAAAAATAAACTCAATTCACTTTTTCAATAAAGATATTTTCTGGATAAGTCAGGATGGACTTTATAAAACTATTGACGGTGGCAAATCATGGCACTTAACTCATGACAATTCTTACGAATTCAAATCATTGCAATTTTTCGGTCTTATGGATGGATGGGCACTGAATAAAGATACCCTACTTATATCAACTGATGCGGGATTTTCATGGAATAAAACGAACCACAAGTTTTGGAAAATACAATTGATTGATGGTAGCACAGGTTATGCTTCCAAAAATGATAGTCTTTTTAGAACGGATAATTTTGGAGCTTCGTGGAAATTTATCAAGAATTTAACTTATCCTTATTATGATTTCAAATTTGTTACAAAAAATGTTGGCTTTAATATATCTGACGAAGGAGTATTGAAAACTACAAATGGAGGTTTCAGTTGGTTCTTGTACAACCAAGATAAAACCGAGTATCGTTATTCTGAGTTTGAAATTTCACATCAACCTGGTATATACACAGCAATTTTATTGAATAAATCAAGAATTAATATAACAAAAGACGATGGAAAAACTTGGAAGAACAATAATATAGGCGCTTTTTCAGAAATTTTGGATATAAAAGGGATAGACGACAAAAAGATAATCGTATGCGGTTATGAAGGGCTAATCGGCAGAACGATAAATGGTGGAGAAATATGGGACTTTAGAAATGATGTAACATATCACAAATTAAGAAAGATACAAATTATCAACAATACTGTATATATTCAGGGCGATAGCGCCACATTCCTGAAATCAACAGACTTTGGAGAAAGTTGGCAGAAAATCATGCTTCCTAATGCTTATATTTATAGAGATGATTGGTTATATTACCCTGAAAGTGATGGTTTCCATTTTAGTGATGAGAATAATGGATGGATTATAAGTAAAGGCGCTAATGCATTCAAGACAACTAACGGTGGCAATGATTGGGAACTTGTCAAGATTCCCTGTTATGATACTTGGGATGTGATGTTTATTGATAAAATGACAGGATTTATTATTGGAACAACAAAACAAAATTTTATTAACCAGAATAATGAAATATTTAAAACTATTGATGGTGGAAAAAATTGGGAAATTATTCAAGATAAATATGAATTTGCAAGATTTGAATATTTTAATCACGATTATTTATTGATTAGCGGTTCGGGTACTATTTTCAAGTATGATATAAACTTTAATACAATGGAGTCAATCTATGAAGGTTTTAATGTTCAACGAATTGAAGGTTTTTTCGTACTTGATTTAAACACAATATGGGGCTGGAGTACAATTAATACAACATGTACTTTCTATAAAACTACAAATGGCGGAAAACAATGGAATTTCATTGATAACTTTTGTACTTTACCTACTGCACTGTATTTTACAGATAAAAATAATGGTCGGATGATTTACGGTGATTACAACAGTTCTATTTTGAAGACCAATAATGGAGGTTTTAGAAGTTTGGGTAAACCGGAATTACTGTATCCACTTAATAATTCTTTTGTACCAGCGGATGATATTATTCTTAAATTTATTCTTCCTGATTATAATGGGATTAGAATTGAATTACAAATAGCAGAAGATTCAACATTCACAAAATTAATTCCGAACAAAGGAAACGTATTCACTGATCATTTTAAACCTGAAAACTTGGAATTATATAAAAATTATTTTTGGAGGCTTAGGACTAATGATTCTAAAGAGATGAACTTTAGCCCTTGGTCAGAAATCTGGAGTTTTGAAATCAGATGGGGAAAAAATACAAAAGTTAAACTTTTAAGTCCTCTTGGTGTAGAAACTAAAACTTTACATTTAGGTTTGAATTGGTATAAACTAAATTATGCTGATTCTTACAGGGTTCAATTATCAAATGATTCCACTTTTAAGACAATAAAATTAGATTCTATTACAAGTTCTGATAATATTCAAAAAGCAAAATTTCTAAAGGTTAATGAAACATATTACTGGAGAGTCAAGGCATATAATTCAATAGACAGTAGCTTATGGTCAGATACTGGTGATTTTAAATCATTAATAGTCAGTTCAATATACATAGATGATTATTCAGAATATGCAATTAGACCTAATCCGGCAAACGATTTCATCATGATTCAAACTTTCGAAGTTTCAAAAGTGCAGATATTTGATATGCTTGGATTTGAGGTAGGACAATCATCTCTGATTGTCAATGCTATGAAAAATAATAGTCAAGTAGGGATGCTTGACCTACTAAGAATTGACATTACCAACCTCCCCACCGGAGTATATTACATCAGAATCGGTGATAAAGTAGAAAAGTTTGTGAAGAAGTAGAAATAATTAATACAATCCGCGATTTAAACGGGTTATCATAATCAGAATATCATAAAATTATTGATATTTTAAAACGTGATTAAATTAGTAAAAATTATTAGGAATTGATTCTGAGTAAGTACGATAAAATATTGATTAAAATATTGTCGGGAAGTGCTGATAATAATATTAATTTCAATGACTTATTGAATATATTGTCCTTTCTTGGATTTGATATGAGAATTAAAGGCAGTCATCATATTTTATTCAAAGAAGATGTTGCAGAAATTATCAATATTCAACCCAATAATGAATCTAAAGCCAAAGCTTATCAGGTAAAACAGATTCGTAACCTTATTATTAAATACAAACTTGGAGAATTCAATGATGAGTAGATATGAAATATTAATATATTGGAGTGATGATGATAAATCGTTCATTTCAGAAGTGCCTGAACTTCCAGGATGTATGGCTGATGGAAAAAATTATCAGGAAGCTCTTAGTAATATTGAATTAGTTATTAGTGAGTGGCTCGAAACAGCCAAAATGCTTGGAAGAGAAATTCCGGAACCTAAAGGCAGACTGATTTATGCCTGATATTCATTATACTTAGATTAAACTGAAAATAATTGAATAAGAATCTCCTTTCTATTTCAAGAATAAATATCTCACATATCCCCGTCTGAGTATATTTCATCAGAATAGGTGATAAAGTTGAGAAATTTGTGATGTTGTAAATCTCAAATGGACTCCACTTTAAAGGTGGAGTCCATTTTTGAGTAAGTATTCCCTCAATTTAAAAAGCATATATCCAAAACAGTCTTACCCTGTGAAATAAATAGTCATTATTAATATCCTTCTGGAAATTAAATAAATTTGTGCCGAGATTATAATTAAATCTAAATATTGAACGCAAATATAATAAATCATAATTTATTCCAAGACTGACAGGCATTTGAAATAAATTCATATTTGGAATATCTTCGTTGATGAACATCAGTTTTTTATTTTCATTTTCAAGCTGTGTGTTCTCTGGTTCTTTAAAAGTAAGCTGGCTTTGTGGGTCGGTAATTTCAAGACTTTCAACAATTTTATCTTTTATGATAAATTGAAAACCAAAATCAAGATTTAAACTTAAATTATTAATGATAATATAACTTAACATAAAATCTAAACCAAGATTTGAAAATTCTGTTTCATTATTATACTTTAGAGATGTTGTTAAGCTATCCTGCTCATTACCGCTGAAATTTAGCAGGCGGTTATTCATTGCAGGATTAATGATGCTTCCCGAAGCACTTAAATAATTTGAGTTATAAGTTAATGAAAGCGTATAATTCAAATAACTGCTGATGGGTTCACCAAAAAAATCAAAAAAAGTTAATCCGTAATGGTATGAGTGCCCGTTTACTGCAGGTAATTCTCCGGATAATAATGCTCTGTTATCATAATCGAACTTATTATCCATATTGAAAAAGCTCATACCAAATACAGTACCAAAATATACCGGAGGAGCCTCGTAGGTTGGTATCAGAGGGTTTTCCATATCGGGATAAGAACCTGAAAGGTCGCTGCTAGTAGGAATTGAAGAACCAACTGAAGACTTCGAACTATATTGATAAGATGAACCACTTACTCCCTCAGGTTGAGGCACAGGCTGATTAACAGTATTCATCGTACCTGATTGATTTCTGACTTCACTGTCAACTGCTACAAACGATGTGTATTTTGTAAGTAAACTGTATTTCAAACCTAAATCAGTTATTTCATCCTTATATTCATCACCTCTTGAAAAAGTTGCTAAGTCAGAATATAACTCAACTTTTTTCCTTGCCCATAAATATTTAAGACCTTCTCCGGTATATAATTCTCCGAATTTATCCAAATATATGTTAGCATGTAAATCTTCATTCGGGGTTTTACCTTTCACAAGGATTGTACCTTTCATTGGTTTTTTCCATTTACCTATCACAATTATAGGTCTTGAAGCAAACAGATCGGGAATTTTTTCGGGAAATGTCTCTGAAGCCCAAAAGTCACCGTAATCAATTTTTATATCTTTCATTATTGGGCTATCGGTATATTTAATAAATTCATTTATTAATGAATCTGCACTTGACTGATTTAAAGCAAAAAAGGATTCTCCCATACCTACCCTTGCCAATCCATCAATATAATACCTGTTAACTGAAGTCCCGATACCAAAACCAAAAATATTCACTTTGTTTAAGTTTTCATTTACATAGACAAAGGTTTCGATTTCATTTTCAACGAAACCATCAGTCAGAACAGCAATTATTTTTGAATATCCGCTATGGGTTTGGCTTTCCATAGCATAATTTAATGCCTGTAAAATGTTTGTACCGCCTTCTGTTTTCAAATTTTTAATATATTCCTTTGCTTTTTCAATATTATCATCAGTTGCATATTCGGATTCACTAAAAATATACCTATATGAATCAGAAAAAACTATAATATTAAACATATCCGATGTTCTTAATTTATCTAAAACCTGTGCCATTAATTTCTTAGAAATATCTAAAGGAAAACCTTCCTGCGAACCAGATATATCTACTAAAAATATATATTCTTTTGGCAGTATGTCGGCATTATTAACTCTTCTTGGAGGTTGAAGCATCATAAGGAAGAAGTTTTCATCACCGTTTTCTGTCAAAATCATTCCGGTTTGAATATTTTCACCTTGAATCTTATATTGCAGAACAAAATCCCTGTTGCCATTATTTATATCATCTTCCAACTTAATTTCTTTCACATTTTCATTTATACTTTTTGTGATGATTTTGTGAGTTTCGCATTTTAAAAATGATAAAGGCACACCGGCATTGATTTTAATGTTTATGTCATATTTATAAATTGCTTTATCTTTTATATCCTTATAAATGACATCAGGTGTTGGGTCACTTTTTTCTATATTACCTCTATAACGGGGACCTACAACTGCAGGAAAAACAAACTCGTAGATGCCTTCTTCAGGTTCAAGTATTTCAGTATATTTAAACTCAATTGCAATAGTATCACCGGGCATGATATTAGCAACATTCATGGTGAAAACATTTGGACGGGATTCAGTGAGTAATGAAGCACTTTTACCCTCTTTTTTGGCTTCATTGTAAATTCTTTCGGCTTCTTTCTTTTCTGTAATTTTTGAGATAATAACCCTGTCCTTGATTGTCATCTTCATAAAATATACTGCCGCTCTTGATGATGCCGGAAAAGTATAAACAGCTTCTATCGGCGAATTACCCGTATTGATATACACCTGCGTAATTTTGAGGTCTGCAATTACGCCGTCTATTTCGACGTTAGCTGATGTACTCAATAATGGTAAATTCTCTGCTCCGGAACTACCTGATATAATATCAAAATAGGGTGATTCTCCTTTGTCCTTTGCTAACATTACATTAGAGAAAACCAAAAACCAAATTACCAGATACTTTGCTTTCATATCAAACCTCAATAGTAATTTTAACTACAATTATAAAAAAATTTATTTCAGTAATAATTATTTCTTTATGTTAAAAATTTTAATCTAATCACTTTAATATTATGAATATTTTCCATTTTTCTGAAATCTACTTTACGAAATTACAATTTTTTTTTATTATTATTGCAAATAAATTATTATAAAACAAATACCACAATTAAATTTATCTATCTTTCTTTGATTTGATTATCTCAAAATTCTATTCTGTGAAATCCATTAATACGTGATTCGAAAAAATTGGTGACTGATTTCCGTTAATTACCCCTCTTTTTTTCTTCAAGGAAGTTATTGCGAGATTGGTTGATGAAAATGATTGGGTGGTTGACGGAAATGATTGGGTGGTTGACGGAAATGATTGGGTGGTTGATGCAAAAACTTGGGTGGTTGATGCAAAAACCGAATAGTTTTACCTTTGACCACCAAAGTTTTACCTTTGACCACCGAGGTTTTACCGTTGACCACCGAAGTTTTTCCTTTGACCATCGAGGTTTTACTGTTGACCACCGAAGTTTTACTGTTGACCACCGGGGTTTGACCGTTGACCACTGAGGTTTTACTGTTGACCACCGGGGTTTGACCGTTGACCACTGAGGTTTTACTGTTGACCACCGGGGTTTGACCGTTGACCACCGAAGTTTTACCTTTGACCACCGGGGATTTTGTATTGACCACTGCGTTTTTTGCTTAAACCAAGGCATGTTCGGGGTATTTCACCCTGTTTTTGCCGATAAATGACTAATTTGTTCAAAAATCAATTGACAAAGAAAAACGATAAACAAAAAAATCTTCCGAATGTTTGGAAATCGATGTTTCGCATTTACCCGCAGGAGTATATTACACCAGAATTGGGGATTCGGAAGGATAGGTATAGTAAAATAAATATACTTTCAAAAGTTTTCTAAAAACAAAATATTGCGATTCAAAAGTTTTACTTAAAATATAAGCTGATAAAAAAAAATATATTTTGTATGTTTGTAAAGTTAAAATTACAAAAAAAACAATTGGTTTGAATATAAAAATTAAAATATTGCCCTGCTTATTTTTACGAATATGATACAAGGTTTTGAGAAATGAAAAAAGATACTGCAATTAAACTGTTTGAGCAAAAACAAGTCCGCTCACTATGGGATGATGAAGATGAAAAGTGGTTATTTTCAATAGTTGATGTTGTGGGAATACTGTCTGACAGCCCCAATCCCAACAATTACTGGAAGGTTCTAAAGCACAGATTAGCAAAGGAAGGAAGTCAGTTGGTTACAAATTGTAACCAACTGAAAATGCAGTCTTCGGATGGGAAATATTATAAAACTGACGTAGCCGATACAGAACAATTATTTCGTTTGATTCAATCTATTCCTTCACCTAAAGCTGAACCTTTTAAATTGTGGCTGGCTAAAACAGGCAGCGAGAGGATTGACGAAATTGTTGACCCTGAAATAGGTATAGACAGGCTAATGGAAACCTATTTGAGAAAAGGTTACAGTAAAGAATGGATTAACCAGCGTCTTAAAAGTATCGAAATACGAAAAGAACTTACTGAAGAATGGGATAACCGCGGAGTCAAAAAAGGGAAGGAATATGCAATCTTAACAGATGAATTGACTAAAGCATGGAGCGGTTTTGATACAAAACAGTACAAGAAATTTAAAGATTTGAAAAAAGAAAATCTCAGGGACAATATGACAAATCTCGAACTTGTACTTAACATGCTTGCTGAAGCCTCAACTACAGAAATCTCCAAGGAGCAGCAGCCGGAAACATTTGAAGAAAATTTAATCGTTGCAAACAAAGGCGGAGAAGTCGCAAAGGCAGCAAGAATGAAACTTGAAAGCAATACCGGAAAAAAAGTAGTTACAAGCCGGAATGCAAAAGTTTTAGGTATGAGAAATGATAAAAAATTATTGTGATGGTTTGGTTTCTGAATAATATATAAGAATCACAAATAAAAAAAGCCCGACAACAATTTCTTATCACCGGGCTATTACTTTTATCATCTGAGAGAAAAATTATTTGTTTACAATGAATTTGTCGAGTCTTACATTCTGACCGTCAATAACTTTGAGTATATACATACCGGTTGATAGTTCCGAGACACTTATTGAGTAAATTCCATCACCAGCTAAGGAATTAATATTTTTGCTCAAAAGCTTTTCGCCTGTCAGATTATAAACTTCAACTGTCAGACTGTTTGAGATTGCATTAATTGACAATTGAATCTGCTCAACAGCAGGATTCGGATATACATTCAAACCGAGTGAAACGTTGTTGTCGTTGACTGAAGTGGTTCCTTCTGGAATTAAGGCAACATCAAGACCTGTTATATTACCATCAGCTCCAACTTCAATCATCTCTTTATGACTCTTGTAACCTACTTTATCAACTATAAACTGATACTTGCCTGCGGCAATGCCGTTTATCTGATAAGTGCCGTTAATTGTGCTTTTGTTATACTTATTGGTTGTGCCTTTTTCACTTACAAGAAATATTGAAGCTCCTGATAATGCTTCACCTGCTTCATCGTTTCTTATACCGCCTCCTGCAGAAGTAACTTCACCTTCAATTTTTCCGATACCCTGAACAATCTCCATCAAAGGAAGGATAATGTCTCTGTCTTTTGAAGGATTGAATCCGTCGTGAAGAATAATCGAAGCATCTTCCCAAACTAAAGCTGCAACATCATCTTCACGGTAAAATCCGGGAGCGTAGTTCATGTCATTCGGGAAGGCAAACAGCACATATTCACCATAATTCATATAATCAAATCTGTACTCGCCTTCTGAATTAGTAATTGCTGCGAAACCCTGATAAAGCTCATCAGTTCTTTCACCGTTTAGTGATTTAACCATAAATGCAATAACAAATGCACCTTCTAATGGAGTATTGTCTGTATTGACAACTTTACCGGAAATACTGCCGTCAGGAAATTCGAAATCAGATTCTTTGAAAATAAAGTCAATACCTGCCATATCTTCTGTCAGTTTAAGTTCGGTAGCCTCGATAGGATTGAATGTGTTTTCCCAGTATTGTGGTCTGTAATTGCCCGGATTGTCTTTGATTCCGGCATAACAGGAAACTCTGTATGTGAATATATCGGGAAGAAGAATTTCATAATAACCGTTTTCATCAGTCTGAATTGACTTGTAGAAACCACCCCAGAATGTAGAGTCATCTTTAGCTGCAGTTGATTCGAACATAACGCTTGAATATGGCAGAGGTGTACCGTCTTCCATACTTACAGTACCGGAAACCTTGTATTTTGTATATAAAGATTGGTCGCCAACTTTCATTTCGATATTTACGGTTTCCCCGCAGTCAACAATAATCGGTTCGGCTTGTTCCATGGTAAGAGCGTCTTTGTACCATTCTCCTTCGTTAAAGTAATCACCGCCGTTCCATGGGTCAAACGACATGAAATAAACATAGTGTTCGCCTTTATCAACGCTGACGCTGAATTCACCGTTTTCAAAAACCTCAGTACCTGCGGATTGATATATAAGACCGTCATTCATTTTTTGATATACAAAAATTATTCCGCCCTTGGTAGTTAAACTGTCATTATAACTTATCTTTCCTGAGATAGTAGCCGGATTTTCGCATGACAACACATTTAACATAAAATATACTTCAGCAAATTCGCTTTCATCGTCAGCATTAAATGCACGAATCACAAAATACAGATTACCGCTTGCAACAGGAGTGTATTCAATCTCTCCGGACACTGTCCCTATTGTCATACCTTCGGGGGCTTCTGTCAACGAGTAATTAATTGTCATTTCGCCATCCCATGACTCAGCCTTAACTGAAGATTTGTAGAGCTTTCCTACTGTTGCCTGCATATCGGGATATTCTGAAAAATATATTTTCTCCCTATTTTCGCCGTTGTCAATCCATAGGAAAGACTCTTTTGAAGGAAGACTTTCCCCATCCTTGCTTACAGAATTCATTGTAAGTAAATAAGTACCGTCTTCGAGGTCGTAATTTGGCTGCATATAATTGTAGTAAAACCTGTTTCCGTCATTTTTGTAAAACAAGTTTTCATCATTAATTCCGAATGCAAATTCGTACTCTGCTGAAATGCTGCCGTCTTCTTCAATTTTTTGAAGCAAGACATTAAAACTTAATATCTCATCATTTCTCTCATAAATCTGCCAATCCAGGAAGATTTGTTTTTCAAATGACGAGTAATATCCGAAAACTTCCTGAGGCTGCGGTGATGCCTCCTGAGCAGCTAAACTGCCGGTGAAAAGTGCAAATAAACTTAATGCAAGCAGCATAAGTATTGATTTTTGAACCTTGTTCATAATGAACCTCCTAAAAAAATTACATTTAAAAATTATTTATCTTTTTTTCTCATCAGTGACCAGTAACATAATCAATTACACGACGTATTAAAATTTGTGACAGAATAAACAAAAATAATAAATTTTTATTTCAATGTCACAAAATATATAAATAAGTGTAATTAATTTGTTATATAAGTACGAAGTTGATAAAAAATGAGACTGGATTATAAAAGTTTATCGGATTCGGAACTGTTAAACTTGCTGACAAAAGGCAAGCCTGACTGCGATGAAGCATTCAAGGTTGTGTATAAAAAATATGCAAGTGCATTGCATGCCTACTGCTATAAACTTATACACGACAAAATTGCTACAGAAGATATTTTCCAGGATACATTTATAAAATTTTTTCAGAATGTGAGTTCGAGAAAACCAAACAGTACGATAAGCGGATTTTTGTTTACAATTGCACGCAATTTATGTTTTAATTATCTGCGTGATAAAAAAAATACCGTCGAAATTGAAGATTTTCATTTATTTACTGACAGAGATGACATTGAACGGAACGAATCATATAAATTTATTAATATAGCGATGGATTTATTGGAAATGGAATACCGCGAACCCCTTGTACTAAGGATGTACGACGGTTTGAGTTATAACGAAATAGCTGAGATATGTAATATTACACCCGAAACAGCAAGACAGAGAGTTTTTAGAGCAAAGGATAAAATGAAGAGTTTACTGCAGCCTTACTATTCTATTAAAAGTGTCAAGTGAAACTCAATTAAAGGAATCGAATTATGAATTACTCAGAATTATTGCACAATTTATTTGACAGGAACTTAGATTCAATTCAGGAAGATAAGCTTTTTACGGAGCTGGCTTCGAATGATGAATTAAGGTCTGAGCTAAGGCAGTTTATTGATATGGAATTTGCCGTCCGAAGAGACTTTGAAGCATTTCATCCTGAACCTGAATCTCAGGATAAAATATTCGGTGCATTGGGTATATCAACTGCAGCCCTTACCGGCGGCGCTGCAGCTACATCGGCTTTGACATATAAAGCATGGCTCGGTCAATATATGAATAATTTCCTCATTGGTCTTGGCTCACTGATTTTGGGCGGATTAATGACATTCTTCCTTATGAACGATAATTCAAAAAGTAATACAGATAATATTTCCGGCATAACAGGAAACTCTATCAACAATAAATCAGGATTAGTTACCGGCTCCGATAAAAATAAATTTGCTGTTACAGAATCATATTCAATTAATACAATATATAAGGACAGAATTGTTGTTAAATATATTCCCGGTCCGGAAAGAATTGTATATTTAACAAAAGAGGATGAAACTATTAAATTTGAGAATAATTTGCAGCAAATAACTTCTGCAAAAACTGAAATTAATGGGAATAGTCTAATCGGGAATTATGAAAATAATACTGACAGGAATCAATTTATCAATAATTCCGATAATAAATACTCGCCATATAATTTTTCTGACTTCACCAATTTTTTGAGTAATAAATTGTCATTTGAATTCAGGGCAAATGAAGACTGGTCACTACCTCAGGCAGATATGCCAAGGTCGAGTTATCCGGTATTTAACAACACATCAGCAACTTTACTCTATAATTTATCTGATAACTTTAAAGTTGGTGCAGATGTCAGACAGGAATATTTTTATCAAAAATATAACGGCATTGATGCCGGCAAAACAGCATATAATTATTACCAGCATACTAATTATATAAGCGCCGGAATTCTGGCAAGGTACTCACTTATCAATCGCTCAAATATAATGATGTTCCTGCAGCCTGCTTTATCATTTAATCAGGTTGGAGTTATTGCCCGTACTATGATCGGTGCAGAATACGAATTTGTTGACAGAGTTTCAATGGTAATAGGATTGGAAGGCAGTCTGCTTCAGTTTAATCATCAGGGTAATAATTTTTATTCACCGAAAATCGGATTCCATTACGGTGTTCGGATAAATCCATAATCTTAGAGGAATAATTATTATGAAAAATATATTTTTGAAACACTTGGATAACCAAAAATTCTACATTTCAATGTTATTGATGACAGTTATTTCAATTGCTTTTTTTGTCAACTCCTGTCAGGATACTTTCGGAACCGACCCATTAGTGAATAAAGTACCGGTTGACCCTAAAGATACAATTCAAAAAGACAATAAGTTGCATGCGAAACAAATTTACTGGAGATTTAAGGAAATTGTTAAAGCTAATCAGATTAAGGAATGGCCCAACTCGATTACATATATCAACAACTCTGCTATTATTGATACTACGGGCGGTAAAAATATTATTTGGTTAAATCTCGAAATGAAAGCTGATTTTATCACCAAATTTAGTGATGATGAAAAGCCGGATAGTGCAGACAGAGTTGAATATCTAAAGATAAAAATTGACTCTCTCGAGTTCACACCCAATCAGTCATTCAGTATGGATAATCTTCAACTGGGAAGATATTCAAGAATTGAAATTTACAATCAGCAGAAAAATAAAAAATATAGTTTTGAGGGTTCGGATTTGATGAATCGTATCAGATTTGATATTTCTCATATCGAAGGAAAAATATCAGGAAATTTTCTATTTGATTTTCAGCAGATTAATTATATCAAAACAATTCAGTTCTTAGGTAACTTTTCGATATATTATTAAAAGCCTTTGCGGGTATTATGACATTTCCTAATTGATAAGTGACAAATATTGGCTCAATTTCGGAAGATTTGAATAAGTCGTTAGAAATTTTGCAAGCAAGTAATAAAACAAAAACTACAAAGCGATTTTCAGCAATTTCAATAGAAACAAAAAATTTCAAGTTTGACAGAGAATCAGCTAATGAAAGATGATGTAAACAAACAAAATATTACTTTAAAAAAATCGTTAATTTTATTGTCTGTTAAATATTACAAATTGCTTATTAAATAATTATACTTCGAATCATGCAAAAAACAAAAATTGATAGAATCACAATTGCTCCTGTTATATGTCATGGAAAGCCAACAATCCGCAATATGAGATATCCGGTTGAAATGATTCTTGATTTACTTTCTGCAGGTATGACAAATGATGAAATTATTGAAGATTATCCTGCCCTTGAATTTGAAGATATCCAAGCGGCACTACAATTTGGTACTTCATTGTTGCATGTTAAATCAATACAGCGAGTATTGGTTTGAAATTTCTTGTTGATGCACAACTACCATACTATTTGAAATGGCTATTCGATAAGTTAGGTCAAGGTTCAATACATATAAACGATTTACTGGATAAAGATAAAACAACAGACAATCAAATAAGAGACTTATCATCAAAAGGCAATTATATTGTTGTTACAAAGGATTATGATTTTGTTATTTCTCATCTTTTACAAAAAGTTCCACCTAAATTATTGCTTATTTCAACAGGTAATATTTAAAATCGCGATTTGAGTTCTCATATCTTAAAAAATCTCGAAACTTTAATAAAACAATTTGAATTCGTTAATTTTATAGAGTTGACAAATACAGAAATCATATATCATTAATTATTGTTATTTTAACCAAACTCCGGATTAGTGAATATTAATTTTTAGCAATTTTTTAATTTAAAAAGAAAATAAATTTAATTATGTTCACAGGTTTAATTGAAGAAATCGGGAAAATTAAGGATGTTCGCAGTCTATGAAGATCTAAATAAAATAATAATCGTATTTATACGATAAAATAACTGTTGTAAAATTAAAAATGGAGTTTTGTAATGCAGACTCAAAGTGACATTAATTATGAAAAAGTACTTAATTTAGCTTTTAATCTTCCCCTCAGGGAAAAGAAAAAATTGATAGATGATTTACAAAAGAAAATGAAATTAATAAATGATATTAAATCTGAAATAAAGGATGGCAAAGGTTTAATTTCTGAAAATTTGAATGAATCTTTAGATAGTTCAATTACTAATCATAAAACAAAACCTATTAAGAGATTTTCAGCAATTGCATTAGAAACAAAATATTTCAAGTTTGACAGAGAATCAGCTAATGAAAGATAATGTCTTTTTAGATACAAATTTAATAGTTTATTTGTATTCCATTGATGAATCAGAAAAAAAATTAAAAGTTCAATCAATAATTAGTCATAATAATTGTTTTATTTCGACTCAGGTTGTAAATGAATTTTCTAATGTTTTATTTAAAAAATTCAGATTATCAAATGATAAAGTTAGAAATGCATTAAATGAAGTAATTCCAATGTTAATTTTGTTGAATATCAGTGTTGAAGATATATTTGAGGCTATTTCATTAAAAGGCAATTATAAGTATTCTTATTATGATAGTCTTATAATTGCGACTGCATTAAGAAATAATTGCAGCATATTATTTACAGAAGATATGCATACTAATCAAATTGTAGAAAACAATTTGAAGATTATTAATCCTTTTATATGAAATATATATTTGTTATTATTTTATTTCTGCAAATTATAAAATCATCATAAAAAATCAAACAAAAAACAATTCCTAATATCTCTCTAATCTCAAATAAAATGATTACTTTTGTAAGTATTCGACTGTTGATGTTATCTAACAGCCTTTGGAGTAAATTATGTTTACAGGTTTAATAGAAGAAATCGGAAAAATTATGGATGTCCGCAGTCTTGGCGGAGGAAGACGTATTGCTGTTTCTGCTCGTAAGATTATGGATGATTTGAAGATAGATGATTCGGTTTCAATTAACGGCGCATGCCAGACTGTAGTTCAGATTGGTAATGATTATTTCGAGGTTGAAGCTGTTGAAGAAACCCTCTCAAAAACGACTCTCGGAAAAATGCGTAACGGTAAACTTGTAAATCTTGAGCGTGCTGCAAAAGTAGGGGACAGACTTGGCGGACATATTGTTCAGGGGCATGTTGACACTACCGGAACAGTCAAATCAATTGAGAAACAAATGACGGGTATTTTAGTTTGGATTGAAATCCCCGTGAATTACTTGCGTTACGTGATCGCTCAGGGGTCTGTCTGTATTGACGGAGTCAGTCTGACTGTAGCAAAAGTGACTAATTCAATGGTAATGGTTTCAGTCATACCGCATTCGTGGAGCGTTACAACACTATCCGGGCTGCATAACGGTGATGCAGTAAATATTGAATTCGATATTATTGGTAAATATATCGAGAATTTTGTAAATTTTAAAAATAAAAAGCCGGAAGTCCGTTCATCTCTTGAGCAATATATGACTCAACCGGACTTGTAAGGTACTTTTTTATGATGATTTTTTCTGCAAATAATGTATCAAAAACTTATAACGATAAAACCCTTTTTGATGATATAGCCTTTGGAATGGAATCCGGTGAACGTATAGGTATTATCGGTAAGAACGGTGCTGGTAAATCTACTCTTATGAAAATAGTAGCAGGTCTCGAAACTCCTGATACGGGCGGTGTGGTATTCAACAACAGTGTACGGTTTGAATATTTAGACCAAAATCCGGTATTTGATACTTACGACGTTGTACTCGATTATGTTATGAAAGGCAGAAGCGATGTATTTGACTACCTCGAAAAATATGACGAATTGTGTAAGACAATAGAAACCAATACCGACCCTGCCGTCAGAAACATTTTTGATACTGCCTCACGTTATCTTGATTTGCACGACGGCTGGACTTTGGCAGGTGAAGCAACTCGTATATTAAGCACACTCGGTATCGAAGATGTGCACAAATCAGTACATGAACTGTCCGGCGGATTAAAAAAGCGTGTTGCTCTCGCTAGGGCTTTGATATCTAACCCTGACCTTTTGATAATGGACGAACCTACAAATCATCTTGATGCGGATTCCGTACAGTGGCTTCAGGACAGGCTGATGGATTGTAACAATTCCCTGCTTTTCGTTACGCATGACAGATATTTCCTTGATGCAGTAGCAACTAAAATCATCGAAATTGATAAAGAGAAAATTTATATTTATACCGGAAATTATGAAAGATTTCTTGAGCAGAAAGAAAATCTCGTGGCGGCTCAGGACGCAACTGTTGAACATCTCAAATCAAAACTACGCATGGAACTTGTATGGCTCGCAAGAGGTGCCAAAGCAAGAAGAACTAAAGCAAAAGGACGTATCAGCAGCATACATGAATTGGTTAAAGATACAATTGTTGTAAAAGAGAAAAAAATTAAAATTGAAGTCGGGAAATCATTTATAGGAAGCCGCATTATTGATGCTCATAATATCAGTAAATCCATAAACGGCAAAAAACTTTTTGATAATTTTACATATATTGCAACTCCCGGCGACAGAATTGGTATAATTGGTCCAAACGGCTGCGGAAAATCTACTCTGCTGAATATTCTTGCCGAACTTGATAAAAGCGATACCGGAACAATCAAAACCGGAAACAGTATCAGAGTTGGGTACTACAGACAGGAGGCTGATGATTTGAAAGAAAATCAATCTGTTATCAGTTCTTTGAAAGAAATTGCCGAGTATATTGATGTCGGATTGGGCAGAGACCGCTATCTGACAACTCGCGACCTCTTGAATAAATTTCTTTTTCCGCCATCAATGCACAACTCGTACATAAGTACATTATCCGGCGGTGAGAAGAAAAGATTGGCATTAATCCGTCTGCTGATGGGAAACCCAAACGTTCTGCTTCTCGATGAACCTACAAACGACTTCGACCTTGATACGATGTATGCCCTCGAAGATTATCTTGATAATTTTTATGGTACACTTCTGGTTGTATCCCACGACAGAGCATTCCTTGACAGAATTGTAAGCAAAATTTTCAGTTTCGGGAAAAATGGAATAATAAAAGAATATCCGGGAAATTATTCGGATTATCTCGAAAAAATTGAAGAGGAAAAAAAAGCAGCACAGTCAAATCTTGAACCGACAGCAGAAAAAGTCAAAAGGATAAAATCCCCCGGCTCGAAAAAGAAACTTACTTATAACGAGCAAAGAGAATACGATAATATTGAAAATGATATAGCAGCTTTAGAATTGCGAATAGGACAAATTAATGAAATCTTACACTCCTCCGACGGTTCCAATTACAAGGAACTCGAATTATTGAGTGTAGAATTATCAGACACTGAACAGAAAATCGGGGAACTGACAAGCCGCTGGCTCGAATTATCGGAAATGACAGAGTAAGTTAGTAATTAGTTATGAGTTTTGATTGATGCATATCTGAATTGGCGGAATTGAAGCAAATCAAAACTGAAAAAAAGAGAATTTAATATTTTAAGAAAACACAACTTCTCTTACAGAAAGTACGGAATTATGCTTGATTTTTGAGATTTTATTTTCATCTACCGTGACTACCTGAACAGTATCGCCGTATGCATCGAATATTTCAACACTGTAACCGTTAAAAGGTGTAATTTCATTTGCCGGATAGTATTCGACCAATGTTCCGATATCACCTTTTTTTATTGATAATTCATCAATATCCTGCAAGAAAACCACTTCTGTATATAATTCATGTTTCATTTTTTGTTCCTCCCGGGAAACAGCGTTATAAAATTCAAAGTATCTGACGAAAATAGATTAACCCATATTGTTTTTACGTACTTGCTGTTTCCGTTCAAACCTTTCAACATTCCGGAAATATTATATACAATACCAAACTGATTTTCTTCATAAGATTCAGGCAGATTTTGTTGGTAAATCTCAATAATTGCCTTTTGCAAAAGTTCCCAATTGGATTCATAAAAACCAAGTTTATTTAGAAACTTTGACTTATCATTCCTGTTTCTCGGCTTTAATAAATATAAAATCAATTTCTCTTTCGATACAACAATTCTCACTCTTTCCTCACAATTTTAATTCTGCACAGGGTGTTATTTGCATTTTTGTATTTTTATTTACTCCAGTACAAAATAAAAAACCACAATTAATACAACCATTAATAATAATCTTTCGATAATTTTTTGTAAATAAGTTGATTTTATACTTCTCAAATTTAGAAATTTACTTCTTTTATCAGAACCAGAAGTATTATAAGTTAATTCTTTTGGATTTCCCGATAATGCATCGTATTTATAAATGTCTTCAATTTTTCCAATTTCTTTTAATACAAGCAATAATTTTCCAAACCACTTAAGTAAAGAAATTAAGACATCTATAAAAGTCAATATTAAAAACCATATAAGAAATTCATTCATATAACAAAATTTAATTGCTGATAATAAAAATATATAAAGTCGATTTTTACTTTACAAATATAAGATTATTTTGTTGAGTATTAAAAAGGATATAAATTATCAAAGCACTTTTTTTATTCATCTAAGTTGATTCATAATATTATTCGTCATAAATTACGAACTTTAAATTGATTATTATTTTTAAATATATATTCGGAAAATTTAAAATGGCAGCAAACGGTAATTCAGCTTATATATGTGATGGAATCAGGACGCCAATTGGCAAATATGCAGGTGCATTATCTGCTGTCCGCCCTGATGATTTGGCAGCTCTGGTAATCCGGGCTTTAGTTGACAGGCATCCTAAAATGGACTTTAAAGAAATTGACGATGTCATTTTGGGATGTGCAAACCAGGCAGGTGAGGACAACCGCAATGTCGCAAGAATGGCATTGCTTTTGGCTATACTTCCGTCGAAAGTTCCCGGCGAGACAGTCAATCGCCTTTGTGCTTCGGGTATGTCTGCCGTAATCCATGCTGCACGTGCAATCATGAGCAATGATGGAGAGTTGTTTATTGCCGGAGGAGTAGAAAATATGAGTCGCGCCCCCTACGTACTTGCGAAAAGTGATGCTGCATTCGGACGTGTGCCTGAAATATATGACACAACCATTGGCTGGAGATTTCCGAATCCGAAAATGAAAGAGAAATACGGTACTGAATCTATGGGCGAAACAGCAGAAAATGTTGCCGGATTATACAAAATTGACAGAGTGTCGCAGGATTTATTTGCTTATAATTCACAGATGAAAGCAGTGGCAGCAAGAGCAAACGGCAGATTTCTTGTTGAATCAATTCCGGTTGAAATACCGCAGAAAAAAGGTGAACCCATAGTAGTATCACAGGATGAGTTCATAAGGCAGGATACAACTTTAGAAGTGCTGGCAAAATTAAACCCTGCTTTCAAAACTTTCGGAACCGTAACAGCAGGCAATTCTTCCGGTGTCAACGACGGTGCCGCAGCACTGATAATCGCATCTGAAAACGCAGCAGTCAAGCACGGTCTAAAACCAATTGCACGAATTGTTTCATCCGCTGTTGTAGGTGTCGAACCGGGAATTATGGGAATCGGACCGGTTGAAGCATCTAAAAAAGCTCTTACAAAAGCCGGATTGACTTTTAAAGATATGGATATAATTGAACTAAACGAAGCGTTTGCAGCCCAGAGTTTGGCATGTATAAGGCAGTGGGGACTCACTGACAATGACCCGAGAATAAATCCCAACGGCGGAGCAATCGCACTTGGTCACCCCCTCGGAATGACAGGAGCAAGACTTCTTACTACGGCAGCTTATGAACTTCTTTCAAGAAATCTGAAATACGCTCTCTGCACCATGTGCATTGGTGTAGGTCAGGGTTACGCTGTTATAATTGAAAAGGTGGGGTAGGTATAAATTTTACAGCAAATCCATTCCCGCAAATATTTTCATTTGCTTAATGTAACAATATTTATATTTTTGTAAATAATTTTTTGATAAGATATTTTCAATTAGATAAAAGTATTACTTTGAACAAACAGATTTTGCGGGCGGGCTCTAATATATTTCCGACTATCACCGAAGTGTTGATTACAGCACTGCTTGTCGCAGCAGTAAATTTACTTTCGTGGCAATTCCAATACCAAATATCAAACAATGACGGCAAAGGTATGGACGGCGTCGAATATTATAAGATGGCTGAAGGTATTCGGGACGGACATAAACCAAATGCGAAGGCTCCTTTTGTATATCGCATCGGAACTCCCGCGCTTGCCGCAGCAATAAGTCCTGAAAATCTTATGGAAGGTTTCAGGATTGTAAATATCGGTGCTGGCTCAGTAATTCCTTTTGCACTTCTGTTTTGGATAAGTCTGTATTACAGAAAAACACTTTTTCGTCTCCTTCCGGTTGCATTATTCAGCCTGACATGGCACTCGCCGCTGAGATTAAGCTGGTACTATCCCGTACATACAGACCCGCTTTCCATTTTAGCATTATTAATACTTTTGATTATGCTTTTCTATCTGATGAAAAGTCATAATGCAAATAATACCGGCAATAAATCCTATACAGTATTAACAGTTTTCAGCTTATTTACTTTTGCAGCAGTCTTTATTCGGGAGATATGTTTAGTACCGGCACTGCTTTATTTGATAGTCAATCTTGAATTTCAATTTAATAAAATCGAGTACCTCAAATCAAAAATCAAAATTCATTCAAAATCAGCTTTTGTGCCGGTTTTGGCAGGTGGTGCGGGTATAATTGCAGTACATTTTTTAGCAGAGCAGACTAATTCATATTCATTTGCGGCAGCGGCATACAGTTGGATTTACAGGAAGTCTTTGATTATGTTTATTCATGCGTGGCTGATTGCCTTCGGACCGATACTTTTTATAATTATTTACAAATACAGTGATGCATACAATTACCTCAAAAGTAACAGTATGTCTGCATATTTTCTGATTATTACAGCATTTATGGGTTTGGCGGGCGGCTCCGATACCGAAAGGATAATTTACTGGTCAATGCCGGTTGTGTATTTGCTAATGCTGCATATAATTTCAAATCATAAGCAGTTATTCAGCAGCAAAATCATAATATCAATTATAGCCATTGCTCAATTGGTTAATATGAGGGTTTTCTGGGCAATACCTGACTATCCTAATGATTATGAAAGCCTGATGCCGGTACTTACTCCATTTGGCAGCAAGTTCCCTCTGATGGATTTATGGACTTGGCACGGCGACCTGAAAGTAAATCTAATCTCGTTTGCGGAATATATTATTCTTTTCATCATTTTTGCAGTAATTATGCAATTGAGTGAAAAGAAGTTAAATAAAATCCAAAATCCTGTTTAATATGAAAGGATGTTTGGAATCAGGGATTAAATTATTTGTAGAATACATCAAATTAACAAATATCAAAACAGATATTTTGGTTCAAGATTAACAAATCTTAAAAACTAATACTTATTCCATTTTTAAGTATTTCCTTTACAAATAAATTATCTGTTGTAAAATCTTCATTGCGAAATGGATGGGTTTCGAGATTTATGTTTGTACATAGTCTGGAATCAGAAAGCAGCATATTATCTTTGAATCTGATTCCTGCAAAATCATCAGAAATGACAGCTAAATCAATATCGCTCCATTCATTAAAAGTACCTTTTGCATAGCTGCCAAAAAGTATTGCTTTCTGAATATTAATATTATCAAGTTTGGCTTCGATAATAAACTGCTTTATAATTTCAATTATTTCAGTTGGGACTTTAACCATATATATGTTTCCTTTATTGATATAGAATTTGTTATTCCCAAAATTTCGCAATTTGTTCTGTCGAAAAATAGAAAGAAATTCCTAATGAGTTTCTAAGATTTGATAATACGATTTGCTGTTGTTTTATATTGACTGTTTCTGCTGCATTTGCCGAACCAATTATATTGCCTAAATAAAATGGAAAGCAAATCATTGAAGTTAAGATGCCTGAACCGACATTTCCTGAATCAAACAATGAATAGATTCCTACACCTAACAAACCATTTATAAGCAGCGCGGAAACTCCTTCTTTTAAGCGGCCTAAATAAATATAACCTGTGCCTGGTATAATCGCGCTCAATATACCGGCTAAAGCAGGAGATTTTATATTTTTATCAAAATTTTCCGTCATATATTTTGGAATTGTATCAAAACCAACATCTTTATAATTGACATTGATATTATTAATTTTATCAATAGCATTTTCTAATTCGAAATTCTTATAATATGAATAAACCATGAGTCTTTGTAGGATATCAGAACTGAATGTGTCACTATATTGCTTGCATAAGTTAATACTGTAGGTATTAAGATTTTGTAAATCGGATATTAAATATTTTAGAATGAAGTAATTAAATTTAATATGTTTGTTTTCAATCTTATCCATTTCCGATAAATAATCTAACGTTTTTATACTTTTCGATGTTAAAAACTCATTTACGCCCAACAAAAGATTTGTTTTTGCTATAACAATTGAGTCTCTATTATTAAATGATATACGAAGCAATTCAAATTGGGATAATTGCAATTCACCACTTTCGAATAAACTTAAAGCGAAGGAGAAAATAGTATCGGTTTCGATTTTTATATCTGAATACGTATCTGTAATACCTAGAGACCATAGCTTGCCATCACCGAACAAAGAATGATTTTTCGGTCTATCCATAAATTTTTGTTTTTGATACGGATAATCATTTGAAGAAGCATGACCGCCTGAGCATCGTATCAGGCGGTCTGTTGTCATTAATAATCCTTTAGTTATTCCGAACTCTTTTATTGCTATACTTGAATATTCTGAACAAGATGGATTAAACTGACATTGACTAACAGGTGTTTTTAACGGTGACAGACAGTCGTGATAAAATCCAAACATTATTCCGGAACATTCATCAAAATATTCATTTGATTTTGAAATTGAAATAGCCAAACAAAAAATAAAGAGTAAAAATAACAAACTTTTCATTAACTAATCCCAATCAATTACGAATGTATTAACAATATTGCCGGTTTTATCTTTTATAAATATCTGGCTGAAATCATCACTGTTAAAATTGCCTAACATTGCAGTAGTTTTATTTAGTTGAGCATTTATAAATCGTGGCTCTACATCATAAGCATTACCAGAAGTTAAATCAATAACCATCCCAACAAGACCACCGCAAATAAGATTACCCCAAAACCAGCCTGTAATGGTTTTACTTGTTGTAATTCTGTATGTCTCGTAGCCTGGTTTTTTGACCTCGATTAGATATGACTCTCCACGGTGCAATTTTACAACTGTTGGAGCTGTTCCGTTAAGAATACCATTGACAAAAATTTGGGATTCTGCTTCAGTTGACTTTACATCAACATTCTGAATCGAACCATTCATAATGGAAGAACATGCTGTTATTGAAATAATCAATACACA
>JAVSMQ010000001.1:681477-792005 GCA_032027125.1 Kapaibacterium sp. (SeqCode) | reverse complement strand
ATTTATAATAATAAAATAAATTCTAAAAATTAGTGCAGAAATTGTTGCAACAACAATTGAAAGTGTTGCAGAAATCAACCCAACCTTAGTTCCAAATTCTTTTACTATCACTATAAAAGTTGTAAAACACGGGAAGTATAATGTCACAAAGATAATAAATACTATAACCTGACTTTTAGTTAATGGCAGCATTGCCAGAGAATCTACGCCCAAAGCCTGATTTGCCATTACGAGTATCAATTCCTTGCGAAAGAAACCGAATACAAGTGTCGAGCCAAGAGCATCAGGCAGTCCGAGAACATATTTAAGAATCGGATAAAATACAAAATCAATATATTTGGATACTTCAAATAATTCAATCCATCCTAATAACACACTACCAAGAATTAAAAACGGTAGAGCTTCTTTCAAAAAATCATTTATCTTAAATATTGTTTTTTTGAATGATATTCTGATTGACGGAACTCTTAACTGTGGTATTTCGAGTATCAACCCGGTCGGCTTCTTCATGAATTTGGAAAGTATTTTGCCGTTAACAGCTATTACAAGAATTACAAAAACAAACACTACAACAGCCCAAAGCGGTCCTGCAAATGCAGCCGTTAGAGCAAATATTACTGCAATCCTGGCAGAACACGGAACAAAAGGTATTAATATTCCCGTCAATATTCTGTCTCGTCTCGAATCCAAAGTTCTTGTAGCATATATTGCAGGTACCGAGCAGCCGACACCAAGAATAAATGCTGCAACTGATTTGCCGTGTAAGCCGATTCTGTGCATAAGGTTGTCAATTAGAAATGCAATCCTTGCAAGGTAACCTGTTTCCTCAAAAATCGCATTCAGAAGTATAAGAGGCAGAAAATAAGGCAGTACTATACCTATCGTCCCTATTATACCCTGAGCAATTCCATCAACCGTTGTCCAAAGAAAAACATTGTAATTCTTAAGCGGAGCATAAATGCCTGTTAATGAATCAACCAACGGCGCTATCAAAACAGTAAGAAAGTCACCGACATAAAAAATTGTGACAAACAAAATCAGATGGAAGATTGCAAGTCCTACGTAACCATAATAAGGATGAAGTAGAAATTTGTCAAGTTCTTCGACAAATGAAGACTGATTTTTTTTGATAAACTTTGAAACTTTTTCGGCGGTTTTCATAGCCAAATGATGTCTTTCATAAGAAAATACTTCGAAAACATCAGTATTATGTTCTTTAATAATACTTTCGGAAATACTATTCAATAATTTTGAATTTTCTTTTATTATTATTTCAGGAACAATTTCGGGATTTTCGATTGATTTGATAGCATAAAATCTTTTACTGCCCTTGCCTGAAATATGTTGAAAATCTATGTGTGCATAAATTGAATCAACATGGTCTTCAATATGCTTTGTAAATTTCGGAATAATCGGTGTCGGAATATCCTTCCTTGACTTTGATAATGCAATTTCAATGAGATTTTTAACACCTTTTCCATAAATTGCAGAAATAGGTAAGACCGGTACATTCAGTAATTCAATTAATTTCTGAGGATAAATTTCCAAACCTTTAGCTTTTGCTTCATCCATCATATTCAAAGCAATAATCATCGGACTTCCGAATTCGGCAATTTCATATGTAAGCTCAAGACTTCGAGCCAGAAGTGTTGAATCCACCACGTTGATTATCATGTCAATATCATTTGTCATGAGATAATCGAGCGTAACTTTTTCAGCACTGTCTGATGTATTGAGCGAGTATAAACCCGGTAAATCAACCAGTCGTATAGTCTCACCATAGACACTGACCAAACATTCGGCTATCTTGACCGATGTACCGGCAAAATTTGAGGTATTTGCCTTTATATCGGATAAAACATTGAAAAGTGTACTTTTTCCGGCATTTGGCTGACCGACTATGGCAAAGGTTTTCATATCATACTTCAGTTAACTCAACAACAATACCCTCTGCCAATTCACGCCCTAAAGCTATTGGTGTAGAGTGGTTTGTAAGATTCTGAATTAAAACGGGACCCATGCCGTTACCGGCTGTACGAATATATAAATCATTGCGGAATATTCCCATATTGTTTAATCTTTTTCGGGATTCCATATCAAGTTTAAAGTCCAATATTCTAAAACTGCTGTTATTTGTAACACTTATTAATCTATATTCCATAAACTAACTTAAATACTTTTTTTATTTATTAGAAAATTCTAACTACAAAATTAGCTAAATCTAATGAATAAACAAACATATTTATTTACTTTCAGTTAATAAATTGTTTAATTATTAACAGAATATTAAAAATAAATCAGTAATCAGGAGTTTAGGTTTATTGAATCCGTTAGTTTTCTGTATCAATTATAAAATTTATGCAGTATAATTATAAAACAAAAAGGTTATAATTACTTAAATCTTACTTTTAAAATTGTAAAATCATCTTTCTGATGGCTGAATTCATACATACTTGATACATAATCATGAAGTTCGTTTAATTCTTTGTCTGCACGGCTGTGACGTGCTTCGAGAAACCGGCGCATATCATCTATTCTCCAAACCGAGTTATCAGGTTGCTTGACATCAAATGTACCGTCTGAAAAAATGTACACATCTGTATTTGCATCAAGAGTGATTTGGCTTGAATTGAAATTGTATTCCTCAAGACCGCCGATTATAAAGTTCGGCGAAGACAGAAAATCCGTTTTACCCGATGGATATGATATAATTGACGGATGGTGACCGGCGGCGGCATAATTCAGGATTCGTGTGTCTGTATTAAAAACGCCGTACCAGATTGTAAAGTACATTCCATAGTGCTGATGAATCTGATATAATTTATTTAAAGCAGAAAAAACCGACGTGGGTGAAGAGAAATCGGTATCTGCAAGGTTTTGATATTTTAAGGTATTAATCAGTGATACGGAATACATACCGGAAGCAATACCATGACCGCAAACGTCAAATAAATAAACCACATAATTTTTGTCATCAAGCCAGAAGTATCCAAATGCATCTCCGCCTAACTCAGCAGTAGGAACATATTTCCAAAAAGTCTGAATTTTGCCGTCATCCATTGGCTCGGGTATTAACGAACAGAAATATTGGGCGGCGATAGAAAGTTCCTGATTGAGTTTCTGATTAATCTGAGTGATTTCATTTGTTTGATGTACAAGTAAATCTCTGGAAAATTTCAATTCAAGCTGGTTATCAATTCTGGCAGCTACTTCTTCTTTCTGGAAAGGTATTGTGATAAAATCAACACCTCCGGCTGAGAATCCTTCCACAATATCACTGCTGTTGTAACCGGAAATAAGAAATATAACCGGAACATCCTTAATAGAAGGGTCTTTTTTAATTTCACGGCAAATATCCAAACCACTGACATCCGGCATTTTAAAATCAATAAGGATTAAATCCGGTTTTATATTGCGGGCTGTATTAAATGCCTGTCTGCCATTTACTGATACAGATATGTTATAACCATACTCAATCAGCAGATTTCCGATAATCTGAATATTGCCGACTTCATCATCAACAATAAGTATCAAAGGCTTTTTCTTAGTTTTCATCAAATTTAAAACTTATATCATTCACCGATATACAATTTCTATATAAAATCTGTACTTTTTTAATATTGAAATTTGAAAAATCACTGTTTTATCTAGGCTGTTCAATAATTTAATCATAATCCTGAACAGAAGGAACAACTATTGAATTCGCTGCATGTCACTCAAAAAACAATGTTTTACATTTATTAAAAAAAAACGGTGAAAATCTCTGGGTAAAACAATTTCAAAAAACACTCAAATAAATCAAGTGAAAAATAGTTAAATAATATCAGAATACCAAATTAATAAAGCTCGTACTATAAAAAAAAGGGTCAGCATTATCGCCGACCCTGCAAGTAGTGAGGTTATTGAATCATTAATTTATAGGATAAACAGAAACTTGTTTACGAGTTTTGTCTTTTCTTTCAAATTTAACGACACCATCCACCAAAGCAAAAATAGTATAGTCGGTGCCAAGTCCGACATTATTGCCCGGATGAAATTTTGTGCCTACCTGACGAATAATAATATTACCGGCTATAACATTTTCGCCGCCGAATTTCTTTACGCCCCTGCGTTTGGATTGTGAATCTCGACCGTTTTTGGTCGAGCCCATACCTTTTTTATGAGCCATTTCGCACCGTTCTAATTATTTATACTTATATTTGTTATTTCGATTTGAGTGTAATGCTGTCTGTGACCATTCAGCTTACGATACCCTTTACGACGTTTCTTATGGAATACAAGAATTTTGTCGCCTTTACCATGTTCAATGATCTTAGCCGTTACATTTCCGTCTAAATAAGGAGCTCCAATTTGTGTAGCCCCGTCATTTTCAGTAAGTAAAATATTTGAAAATTCTACAGTATCGCCCGGATTGCCCTCAAGCAAGGGTACATAGTAAGTTGAGTTGCTCTCAACTTTGAATTGATTACCGGCTATTTCTACTACTGCTAACATTTTATCCTCAGTTTTCTACTATCAAAAATTTCAGAACTACAAAAATAACATAATTATTGATATTTACAAAATAAAAAAAGAATTCTGCATTTTAAAACTATTATTTTGTAAAAATTCTTTACAAATTATTTTTGACAAAGTTATAAAAAGGTACAAAAGAAGGGTTCTTTTCTTTTGCTTTTTCAATTGATAGTTCCTTTGAAATCAATTTATTATGAACAGTGTTCAAATATCTTTTTTCATTATTTGAATTTGATGCTATAATTCTCTCAAGGAATTCTTTAGGGTCAGCAATATCAAAGGTATTTCCTTCGATTTTGGGCAGCTTTTTTAAGTTAAGTGCAGTTTTTATAGCAACCGTGTCGCTTAAAAGCCATGATTCCAATTCCAATACCGGAATACAAATTAAATATTTTTCAAACGGGCATGGATTTATACATGATTCTAACTTTGCTTTTAAAACATCTAATTTATTTTTGTCAAGGTCATGGACTAAAATCAAAACAGTGCATCCCTGATCTCTTAGAATTTTTACCCATGCTTTTGATTTACTGATTATTTTCCCGCAACCTCTCCCAACAAATTTTTTAATTCCTATTGTGTCATTATCTGCTATTCTATGAATCAAAATTTTGATTGATTCCACATCACTATCATCTTCTGCAATTATACCAACCAAATCGGTTTTTCTTTTACTCATTGTCAAAACCGCCCTCTTTCCAATATTCACCGAGATTGCCGGTTTCATTAAGATAGTTGCGAAGAGCTTTATAATCGTTTCTTGACATTGATTTAGTTAATGATTTTATTGTTGTGCCTTTTTTGTCATCTCTTTTGACTAATACAATGTTTTCGGGTTCCAACTGGTCGAGTACAAAATCAGAATGAGTACTGATAATTATTTGCTTATGTTTCGACTGAGATTTTATAAGTTCAATTATACTGCTTAATAAACCATGATGAACGCAGACTTCAGGTTCTTCAATTAGCAATAATTTGCTGTCGTCATTTAAGATATAAAATATCAGAGCTAATGTTCTGAAAGTACCTTCGGACAATTGATTCGGAGATAAATTTATTCCGTCTATCTGGAAATTCGGAACAACCAGCAAGCGTTTACTTTCTTTTACTTTAATATTTTCTGCAGATTTTACTTCATAAGATTGGGAAGGAAGCGGTACTTCAGTAAATATTATATTATCAATTAATCCGATTCCAGATTTATTTACTATGTTGAGGTAACTTTTAAAATCAGTTTCTTTCTTTTTTGATAATTCAAATAAATCAATTATAAATTTAATATGTCCAATTTCACTGTTTAACTTTATTTTTGGTTGATTATTTTCAAACTCTACCGATGAAGGGCATTTTGTAGGCTCAGCAAAAATACTTGCACTATAATAATTTATATTTGAAAAAAAATTATAAGCTAAAATGTAAAGTTTTTCAATTATGTTTATAGATTTTATATCCACTTTCTGCAATTTAATATCAAACATATAAAGTTCAGAAAAAAAATCTTTTTTTGAATTTAATCTTTCTTTCATGTCTTGAATAATACTACTATAATTAGATATATCCATAAGTGGTATATTAAACCAATTTTGATTTTTAATAAAATTTTTAAAATTCATTTTGAAAATAACATCTTGGATATAATCTTTATTATGTTCATCAATATCGAAAATTATGCGTCCTCTAATATAAAGTATTTTCATGTCATCATCTATTAGTTCAATATTTACTATACTTTGTTTAAAGGATTCGATATTCTTTCCAAAAAGTGTTAAATACCCTTTAAGTTTAATTAGGAATATCGCGTTCAAAATATTAGTTTTGCCTGAACCGTTAACTCCTATTAAACAGGTTAGTTCTTCATTTAGCTGAAGTTCTGTCTTTTGGCATGACTTGTAATTTTGGATTTTAAAAGATTTTAATTTCATATCTGTTCACTTTTATTTATCTTTTTCTGATTATTATTTCTACATCTTCACAAACTTTGATTGAAACGTTTTGAAGCCGTTATATTTTAAAATTATTAAATATACCCCCGAAGACAAATCAGAAATATTAAAATCAATGGTCTCTTGATTACTTTGGACTTCAAATTTCTTGATTTCCTGACCAAGTGAATTAATTAATATAATTTCCGAACTTCCTGTACTTAAATTATTAAGGTTTACTGTGATTTTATCTTTTGCCGGATTGGGATAAAAATTAAATAATTGGATATTTTCATTTAAAGCAACATCCGTTGTGCTATTTCCGGCAGCGATTTTGAACAAACCTCCGGTAAAACTGCTTACCCAGTAATTGCCGTCAACAGGGTCAATATCTATGCCACGGGCATTCATTATACCCGTTCTTTCAATTAGCGGAATAGATTCTAAAATAGTCTGCGAATTTTTGGGATAAACGGTTATTTCTGATTTTGCCAGAACATTTGAGTTGAAATATGTTGATACCTGATGAATGTTATTGTTATTTAAAGCAATACACCTCGGACCAAACTCGGCTGTAACAGGGTTAGTCATCATAATATCCCTTGTGAAATTATTATTTATATAGAATCGGAAGATTCTTTTCTCACCGTTGCGTTCCGTAGCATAAAGAATATTTCCATCAACAGCCAAACCCATAGGGTAGTCAGCAGGTGAAGTTATACGCCTCAGAAGTGTGCCGTTTGAATCCAGCAAAATTATTTCAGGATTGCCGCCGTTTTCGTCACTCATCTTATGAAGATAAATTGAATCCAATCCTTCATTAACAGCAATATCCGTATAAAATCCATCAACAGGTGATACAATTCTTTTGATGAGTGAGAAATCCTTCAGATTGTATTTTAAAATTGATTTGTTGCGATAATCTACAACCCAAATTAAATCATCACCGGTGAATTTTATTCCATAAGCTGAAAATCCGAGTGAAGTCTGTGCCAGTATAGCACCTTTATATTTAGGTGATATTGAAAAATTCCCCGACTCCCTTGTAATACCCGATTTTATTGAAGTTACTCTGAATTTTGCTGTAAAAGTATTTATATCAGGCAAAATCCAATTTAAATTATTCTGATATACAGAATCTGCAATTTTTTGAAATGTGGCTCCTGTATATTGCGAAAATTCGACCATTACAGGATATTCAAAACCAAACCAAGATATGTCTGCCTGTGAGTGTCCGATATAATATTCGCCACCTGCAGGACTGACAATAACAGGTTCTGAGACCATATTGTCAGGTATTTCAATTTCCCAGACAGAGCGTCCGTGAGTAGCTGCTCTTAAAGTAAGTTTTGGAAGTATTATTCGATTTGTGTGAAATTTCAGGTCGAGAACAGGTGTTCGGGGTAAGCTTTTACCGAAAGGCATCCAGTCTTTGCCGTCATTATAGGTTACAAAAACACCTATATCAGTTCCTGCAAAGATTATTGATTCATTATCGGGATGCATAACTACAGAATTCACAGGAACATCCGGCAGGGATTTATCTATACCTGCCCATGATAGACCTAAATTTGTTGATTTGAATATATGCCGGCTACCATAACCTGAAAATGCTGCATAAACAATGCTGTCATTTTGCTTGGATGTTATTATTGCATTAATATATTTTCCCGGTAAACCGGTAGTTTTAACGTCAGTAAAGCTTGTTCCGCCGTTTGTAGTCAGAATCATCTGACCAACTCTGTTTCCTGCGTACATTATACGGCTGTTTTTCTTGCTCGGTGCAATTGCTGTAAACTGATGAGTATAGTATGGTGTTATCTGAAAGAAAAAATCACCGTAATTATATGAGGCATAAAGTGCATGTCTGCCTAAATACATTGTATGGGTATTATCATCAAAAATAAATGGTGAATGCCAGGAGCCTATATCCTCATTTTGCAGCCCTTCGTAAATAAAATTATAATCATCATTATTAATATCGTATTTGAAAACATCCCCGTAGTAGATTTCTCCGAAAAGAATATTCGGGTCATTCGGATGTAAAAAGCTGTCGAAACCGTCTCCGCCAACAGCCATTTTCCACGTTGAACCCGGATTGCCGACAGTGCCGTTGTCCTGAGTTCCGCCAAAATTTCTGTTTTTCTGCTTAGTATCAATGGTCATGGCATAGAACTGAGTAATCATTAGTCCCTTATTCATATTGAACCAATTGCTGCCGGAATTGTTTGACTTATATACACCGCCGTCATTTGCAGCATATACAATACTGTTATTTGATGGTGCAAATACTGCGTGATGTTGGTCCACATGCATACGACCCGATTGAGTATTGTCGTTAACTGTTTTCCAGTTCTGCCCGCCGTCTGAAGTTATCCATAAATCAATACCTCCTGCAAGAACTAAATTAGCATTTGCCGGATGAATAGCAATAAAGTTGTTATAATAACCCTGTGAATTGAAAAAATCATTGTTGCCGCTGAGTACCAAAGCCCATGTTTTTCCGGCGTTGACTGATTTAAATATTGCCCCTTTACTGTCTTTTTTTTCAATCAGTGAATATAAAATATTTGTATTACCAAAGAATGACTGAACCGAAACTCTGCCTCCGAGATTTGTCAAACCGTCAGACCGTACTTCCCATGAACTCCCGCCGTTATCCGAATAAATTACACCGATGATATTTACTCCGGCAATTATTTCATCGGGATTATTAGGATTAAGGCACAAATCAGTCACATTACCGTCATAAAGTTTTGTCCAGATGTTTCCGCCGTCAGTTGAGTGGAAAATCCCGCCGTTTCTTATTGCTCCGGCAGCATAAATCAGGTTGGAATTGAGAGGATGTACTAAAATTTTGGAGAATGCAGCTACTTCTGTAAGTCCAATTTGAAACCATGAATTTCCGGCATCAGTGGATTTGAATACACCGTTACCGAGATATGGAATTCCTCCGCCGATAATCATTTCACCTGTTGCAGCGTATAAAATATTCGGATTATTCGGGTCAATTGCAATTGAGCCGAATGAAGTCGCATTCTCAAAATCAAAAATCGGCTTCCAGTCAATTCCGCCGTTTGTACTTTTCCAAATACCTCCGGCTGCAGCTCCGATATAAACTATTTCCGGATTTGTTGGATGGACGGCAATTGTTCTTACACGTCCACCTATATCAAAGGGTCCGATATTCTTCCATTCCGGCATATCGGCTTGCAGCTGTTCATAATATTTTTCGGTAAGATTCTGCATTCCTGATAATTCTGAAGCAGCTTTTATTCTAAAGGAATTATCGGGAATATCGTCGCCAAAACGGTTTTTGAGAAACTCAGTATGCCGTAGCAGCGGTTTATTAATCGGACGCCGTGTCTGTACATTATCATCGGCAGAAACCGTTTGAAAAATACCTGCAAAAACTAAAAGTAAAACTATTGTCAGTTTAATGTTCATTTTCAATCAATTTTATATTAATGTGATAATAGACTGATAAATATGGTTTTTCATATATAAAAAAAACTTACATTTGCTTTTTTAATTTTAACAGTTCCTAATGAAGAAAATTAATATTTATGTTAGTGCTTTGTTGTCAGGCATATTGCTTACTCTGTCATTTCCGCCTCTGCCGTTTTTCTTTTTATCTTTCATAGCATTCGTACCGATTTTGCTGAGCTTTTCAGAAGAAACTCCCAAAAGGAGGTATCTGATGTTATATATTATGTTCTTTATTTATCATACAGGTTCAAACTGGTGGATTGGAAGCTGGCAGGCTGACAGCGACCCATACCTTACTGCATCGAGCATTGTTCTTGATTTTGTTCATCCGTTTATATTTATGATGCCGTTTGGCGTTTTCTTTATTATAAAAAAGAGATTATCTACTCGGGCTGCATTATGGCTGTTTCCTTTTCTATGGACAGCATTTGAATGGTTCCGTAATTTAGGTGAATTTGCATACCCCTGGCTGTCAATCGGCAATACACAAATTAATAATCATTACTGGATACAATTTGTAGATATTACCGGAGTATGGGGCGCAGGTTTTCTATTGATATTATTTAACGTAATAATTGTAAATATTATGCTTGAAATCGGGAAGTATGATTCTTACGGCAAATATTTTAGTCAGAGAAAATCGAAAATCCTTTTTATTTCGGCTTTTGTAATAATAGTTTTACCCTTGCTCTACGGCTTCATCAGATTAAAAGACTTTCTGCATGAGAATTTACTTGCTCAAAATCCTGTAATATCCGTCGGTATTGTTCAGCCGGCAATTAACCCATGGCGAAAATGGGAAATTAGCGTAGACGGAATGATAAAACTTCAGTTTGATATTGCCGATTCAATCATAAATTCAGGCAACAAACCTGATTTGATAATTTGGAATGAGACAGCAATTCCAAGATATATTGATGTAAAAAACAAATATGATTATCTTATTCTGTCTGATTGGTGCAGCACGCGAAATGTATCTTTATTTACAGGATTTGCTGAGTTAAGATATTATACATCAAAGACGAAAACTGTTACTGCCCGCCGTGACTCAACACAGAAAGACGCATATTACGAATCTTATAATTCCTCTTTAATGATAAATCCGTATGAACAAACTATACCGCAGGTTTATACAAAAATGCGGCTTACACCGATGGCTGAACGTCTGCCTTACGGTGAATACCTGATGTTTATGCGTGCTTGGTTTGAGTGGGGTGTCGGAATTTCTGCATGGGGAATAGGTACTAAGCAGATTAATTTAGATGTAAGAAAGACCGGAGATACCATTCCGCTTGGTCCGATAATTTGTATTGAGAGTATTTTCCCTGAATTTGTATCCAAAACTGCAAAAAACGGTGCCGAATTTCTGGTTGTCATAACAAATGATGCCTGGTACGACCACACTCCCGGTCCGCTTCAGCATTATCTTATCGCTGCCATGCGTGCAATTGAAAACAGAAGATATGTTGCCCGCTCGGCAAATACCGGAATGAGCGGCGTTATATCACCGACAGGTAAATCTATCAGCCAATTGCCTCAGTACGTAAAAGCAGGATTGTATGAGAAAATTCCGCGTTTAAAAATTATTACAATTTATACAAAATACGGCGACTGGCTCTGTTATTTATCATTTTTTGTCACAATTATTGCCATAATAGCCTCCTATTTAAAAAAAGTTAAATAGAGATTGGGAATTTTATGTTTTTACGAGAAGCAATCTGTGCATCTGACAGATGTAGAGATTAAAGAAATACAGCCTAAGTTTTCAATGAAACAAGTAGAATATATGAACTTAGAAGTGGAGAGGTTAGAGAGATGAAGAGTAAGGGTGAAATAATTATTTATCAGACAGAAGATAACCAAACTCAAATTGAAGTAAAAATGCAGGGCGATACTGTTTGGCTAACTCAAGACCAAATGGCACATTTGTTTGTAAAAGACAGAACTGTGATTACCAGGCACATAAACAATATCTTTAAAGAAGGTGAATTATCTGAGAATAGCAATGTGCAAAAAATGCACTTTCCTTTTTCTGATAAACCTAACAAACTTTACAATCTGGATGTTGCGATTTCAGTTGGTTATCGTGTAAAATCTCCCCGTGGAACAAGGCTGTTTCATTCTGTTATTTTAAAAACAAAACTCCAAGAATTGTCTCACTGAGCGAAGTGAAGAGTCCATGTATTAATTAATTAACAGCTCTGGATGATTAATTACAAGTCAAATCCCCCTGTCACTCCGTGATATCCCCATTTATCAAAAGTGATGCAGGGGGATTTTCTTGATTTGTTTGTATTACTGCCATTTCTTAGCCAATAAGAGTATTAATATGAATTTTACAAAATTTCTTCTTTGCCGGTGAGGAATTAGTTATTTCTAAAATTTCTTCAATATTTTTTCAAAATGATTAAATTACTTAAGAAGAAACTTAAATTTCAATTCAAATTTCTAGAATTAATATTAAAATATCTTCAATATAAAATTCTATATCCTGAATTAATTTAAATAATCTGAATATAAAATTTAAATACTTCAATTAAATATTCAATTCCCTCAATTAAATTTTAAATATATTGAATATAATGAAAAAATAATAAAAGTATTATGAAAAATAATTGAAGATTTAAGAAAATAAATTAAAGATATTTGATAAATAATTGAAGATTTTAGAAATTAATTGAAGATATTTAAAAAACAATTGAAGATTTGAAAAATTAATTGAAGATATTTGATTTAAAATTGAAGGAAATCATACTGAAATTGAAGATATTTCATTTCTAAAGACATCTTTCCTTTATCTTTTGATTTAAATTCACCCAAACGCAGCAAAAACTGCAATAAAAAAACACAAAACAATGAACTTAATCAGTTTAGTGAGGGATTGTTATTCTACAAACAGGGCACTCCAAAAGGAGATGGAACATAATTATCTCGTAGAGATTGAATTGTGGTAACATGTACAATGCCTATTGATTGTTATCTCTTAGAGATTATATCATTTTTACCATAATTCAACCTCTACGAGGTAGTCATGTTCTTTGGGATGTATTCTTGTTACCATAATTCAACTCCTCTGGAGTTGGGGATTGTTTCTCGTCACGTTGCGTTTTTGACTTTATTTTGCGAAATGATTTTTAGTTATATGTCAGAAGTTATGTAATTTTAAAGGCTCAAAATATTTCCAATGAAAAATATTTCCCCAAATTTTGATACATTTATATCATTTTATTTTAATTAATCATATTTTTTTATGATTTTTGCTTTATACAATTAAGGACATTTTACAAAAGAATGAAAATTTCTGTAATACAATTTAAGCCTCAATTCGGGGATTTGGATGCAAATTCAAAAAAAATCATTTCGTATTGCCAGTCTATTGACAGCCAGCTCCTCCTTTTTCCTGAATTATCATTTTCGGGTTATGATTTCAGGGATAGAAACGAAGCATTTTCAATGTCCGAAGAATTTGGAAAAGGTACAACCAAAATTTTGCAGGAAATATCTTCGGATTTAAATAAAATTATATGTACCGGATTCGCCGAAAAAGTATCCGGTAAATTATACAACTCAGCAGCACTGATTTTCCCTGACAAAAAATATTCAACAACCTATCACAAAGTACACCTTTTTTATCGTGAGAGATTTGTTTTTGATGAATCGGAAAAAGGATTTTTTGTTGTTAATTATCCTGATTTCGATGTAAATATCGGTCCCATGATTTGCTATGACTGGAGATTTCCCGAAGCAAGCCGCACTCTGGCTTTGAAAGGTGCCGATATTATACTCTGTCCTTCAAATCTCGTAACTACTGTCTGGCATATTGCTACTCCTGCACGGGCATTGGAAAATAAAGTTTATGTGGCTGTAGCAAACAGAACAGGTATTGAAAACCGTAATAATTCGGAACTGAAATTTAACGGAGGCTCTGTTATACACGGTTACAACGGAACTGACCTTGCAAAAGCATCGCCGAATGATGAGGAAGTGATTGAAGCTGAGATTTTTCCGGCTGAGACACGAAAAAAATCTTTTAATGAATTTAATGATATATTTGCAGACAGAAGAAAGGAGTTTTACATATAACATTATGAAACAAAGCAACCAATTAAATATAAATAATGTTTCCAAAATTTATGGAAAAGGAAAAAAGAGCGAGACTAATGCACTTTCGGAAGTCAGTTTCTCGCTCCATGACTCGGAAATTACAGGTCTTATCGGTCCTAACGGGGCAGGTAAGACTACTCTTATCAGAATTCTGATGGGTTTTGAAAATGCAGACTCCGGCAGCATAGAATTTAATGGTAAATCAACTCTCGACCTTGAAGTCCGGGACCGAATAGGTTATCAGTCAGATTTGCAGTACAGGAGTAATTCATTTACAGTCGGCAGTTATCTGAAATTTCATTCTGTATTATACGGAATTAATGACATCGAAAGCAGGATAACTCAGCTTCTTACAGAATTCAGTCTGATGGATGCTTATGATAAAAAGTTAGGTGCATTATCAAAAGGGATGCGGCAAAAAGTCGAACTTGTTCTGGCATTTCTGAATCAGCCGGAATTGATTGTACTTGACGAACCAACTGCTGCTTTAGACCCTCCGTCTGTATTTGAGTTAAGAGATTTTATTAAGAAATACAAACAAAACGGTGCAACTATACTATTTAGTTCGCATCATCTGACAGAAGTTGAAAAAATATGCGACAGAGTAATATTTATTGATTCCGGTAAAATCATTTCAGATTTGTTGGTAGCCGAAACCGAGCCGGGTTTCCTTGAAGAAGCTTTCAGAAAGTACGAAAGTGAAAGGAGGTTCCTTTGAACAGCAAATTATTTATTCTCACAAAAGTTGATTTTATCAAAACATGGGGGAAAGGCAAGCTAATCACTATAGCTGCTTTTTGCATTATTTCATGTATTTTATCGGCTGTTCCGGCATGGTTTAATTTGCTCGGTGAAACAAAAATACCGGCATTGCAGTTTACAGAATATTTACTTAATATCTGGAAAATAATTGTTCCTTTTGCAGCCTTGTTTTTTACTGCCGGGATAATTTCCAATGAAGTAAAGAGTCATTGGTTCAGAACTGTGATGACACATGCGGTCACTCGTCAGGATTTGCTCATATCCAAAATATTATCATCAACCGCTTCAGTTTTTGTTGTAATGTTATTAATCGGAGTGATTCCGCTGTTAGTATTCGGTATTACAACAGGAGCAGAATTTACAGGCGGAATTTTGTCAATCATTCAGGTCTTTATATATTTCATTCTCGAAAGTGCTTTATTTGTTTCGATTGCTGTTTGGCTGTCATGCTTTATGAATGGATTTCTAAATATATTTTTCCTTGCGGGCTGGATGTTTTTGGATAATGTTGTATTGAAGGGAATTCTTTCGATGTGGCTCTCATCATCTGTTACAGGTAATATAATAACCGAATTTTTCTTTCCTTCAGGTTTTAGTGAAGCAGCGATTGTTGCAGGCGGCTCAGGTGTTTTTCCGACTGAATTTCTGCTGTGGGGATTTGCTGCTCTGACATTCTTCATAACAGCAGGATTGTTTCATATAAATTATGTCAAAATTGACGTCAATACGGATTGATTATGCAGCAAAATACAAACCAATACGCACGCTATCTGTCAATTGCTTTCGGGATTATCCTGATTTCGGCAATAATAATGTACTTTTTCCCACAGCCGGGTGATGTTAAATGGCTGACACTCAATAAAGCTTTGGAGCAGTCAGTTACTCAGAATAAACCTGTTTTGCTTTATCCGTATCAGAAATTGGCATCAAAAAATAAAATCGCCAATAAGGCAATATATTCAAATGATACTGTTGTCAAATTCATTTATGATAATTTTATTCCTGCGGGTATTAATCTTGATAATAAAGCGGATGCCGAATCGGCGAAATCAAAATACCTTGTCGGCAACGGCAATTATTCGATTGTACTTGATAAATACGGCAGAGGAATCGCTTTTTTGGATAACTCATGGTCTGCCGGCGTTTTTCGTGAATTTGCAAAAGAATTATTGAAATATAATTATTTTAAATTTGATGATTTCGAGGTTGCAAAATCCAATGCGGTCATTACAGGGAAAAAATTACTGGTATTTGTAACAAACAACTATTTTCAAAATATCAGTATCAATGAAAAACTGAAAAATGAGAAGTTGATGACTTATATCAATGAAAAATTTATTCCCTCTGCAATGATGACTTATGTAAAAGGTGATTTGGAATTAATAAAATTATACTTTGATGAAGAAGAAACCTTAAGAATTGATTTTTCTATGAATACCGGCACCGGAATCAATCAATTTACTACTGACCCGGCTTCAACAGTACTTGTTATTAACAGTGATGATTCATTAATGGGAAAAATTGAACTGGAGCAGGATACTGACCTGAAAAAAGAATTGGAAAAAATATTAAACAAGAAAGAATAATTCGGGATAAATTTTAAAATGTTCAAAAGTGTCAAAAGAATTCATTTTGTGGGAATAGGCGGCATAGGCATGAGTGCTATAGCCGAAATACTTATCCATCAGGGATTTGAAGTCAGCGGTTCTGATATTTCATCCTCACAAAATACTAAATATCTGGAAAAAATCGGTGCTAAAATATTAATCGGTCATAAAAAAGAAAATATAGATAAAGCTCAGGTGGTTGTATATTCGAGTGCTGTAAGTCCTCAGGAAAATCCGGAAACAATGTATGCTCTCGAAACAGGAATTCCGATAATCAGACGTGCCGAAATGCTGGCTGAAGTCGCCAGACTTAATTATTGTCTGGCAATTGGCGGTACACACGGCAAAACAACAACTACCTCAATGATAGGTTTAATACTGATTAAAGCTGGTGTTGACCCGACAGTTATCGTTGGAGGAAGACTTGCAGATTTCGGCGGAACTAATGCAAGACTTGGAAACGGAAAATGGACTGTCGTTGAAGCTGATGAATATGACAGGTCTTTTTTGCAGCTATTCCCTACAATTGCAGTAATTAACAATGTCGAACCTGAGCATCTTGATATTTACCGGGATTTCGATGATATAAAAGATACTTTTGCCGAGTTTGCAAATAAAGTACCTTTCTATGGACTTGTTGTAGTAGGGATTGATGATGCCGGTTCCCGTGAAATAATAGGAAGGATTAACAAGCAGATTGTAACATTCGGAATTTTGGATGAAGCAGACTATTCGGCACAAAATATCAAAACCGATTCAGGAAAAATTACTGCTGATGTCTATGAATCCGGCAGTCTGCTCGGAAATATATCCTTGAATATTCCGGGTCTTCATAATCTGAAAAATGCACTCGGAGCTATTGCCGTTGCAAGAAAAATGAACATAAGTTTTGATTTGATTCAATCATCACTTAATGAATTCAATGGTGTGTATCGAAGATTTGATGTTAAGGGCGAGTTCGGAGGTGTACTTGTGGTAGATGATTATGCCCATCACCCGACAGAAATCAAGGCAACTCTTTCGGCAGCAAGAAACGGCTGGTCTGAAAGACGTATTGTTGCTGCATTTCAGCCGCATACATTTACACGTACACAGGCTCTTTGGAAGGAATTTGCCGAATCGTTCAATGATGCCGATACTGTAATTGTAACTGAAATTTATCCTTCCCGTGAAAAACCAATATACGGGATTACAGGAAAAATGATTTATGATGAAATGGTAAAAAATTCCGGGTGTGAAGTCTATTATATACCGACTTTGGCGGGAGTTGATGAGTTTGCAAGCGGGTATCTGAAATCAGGTGATTTATTTATTACAATCGGTGCAGGTAATATTTGCGATTGTTCTGATAAATTTACTACTTAACAAAATCTGTTTTAAATCGTCACTAACATATTAAGGAAAATAACTTTTTCAAAAATATGTCATATTGTTTTTTAAATGTGTGGAAATATGTATTATAAAGGAAAATCTCATACGATGAAGTACTTTGCTTTGTTTATTGCGTTGCTTATAGTAGGTTTAAATTCAGAAACCTATGCACAAAAAGATTCTAAATATGCTGAAAGAGTGGTTGCGGAAATAGGAAAAAATAAAATTACGGCAGCCGAGCTTGAGAGGGCTTTCAAAAAAAACATGAGCCGCAGCAATGATAATTTGTTTAAAATGTCGAAAGACAGCATACTTGATTTTGTAAATCTATACATTAATTTCAGACTAAAAGTTACAGACGCTATTGACAGGGGATTCCTGAAAGACAGTTCAGTTATATCTGAAATTGAACAAAACAGAAAAATACTTGCCGAGTCATTTTATTATGATAAGGTATTAACCGAGCCAAATGTCAATAAATTCCTCGAAATGAGAAAGAAAGAGTATAAGGTAGCCATAATTCTTGCAAGTATCAAGCAAAATGCCGATATGATTGATACTACCTCAGCTTATAACAAGATTAGGGATGCTCAAATCATGTTGAAAGACGGAATGTTATTTGAAGAGGTTGCCTCAAGAACGTCTGAAGATTACGAAACCGGAAAGAAAGGCGGAGTAATTCCCAATTTCATTACATCCGGAAAAGTCCAGAGACCAATCGAAATTGCAATTCAAAATACTAAAGCAGGGGAAGTTTATCCCCACATCGTAAAAACTTCTTACGGCTATTTTTTGATTAAGGTTTTAGAAGTTAGGGATAGAGAGCTTGTAAGAGCAAGACATATCCTTATAGCAAAAAATGAAACACGCGACAGTGCCAGAGCATACCAAATGGCAGACAGTGTACTGAAACTTATTCGAAATGGTGCTGATTTCGATAAATTAGCAAAAGAAGTTTCTGATGATGCAGCAACTGCAGGAAACGGCGGAGATTTAGGCGGTTTCTATTCACGTTCTACAGGAATGGAATCAAGTGCATTTCCTCTTGTTGCTGAATTTGAAAGTTCTTTATATGCACTGAAGGACGGCGAGATTTCAGGTGTTGTTCCCACAAATTTCGGCTTCCATATCTTAAAACGTGAATCATCAAAACAACCCGATTTGAAATCCGAATACGAAGAATTGAGAAAGATATATAAAAGACTTTATTTTAAACCGGACCAGACAGAACTTCTTGATTCATTGAAGAAACGTTATAATTTCAGAATTCTTGATGATGTTTTGTACCAATTTGCATCCCAGCTTGATACAAATGGCACTAATGTCGCTCCGGACTGGGATAAAAATGTTACAGAAAAAGTTAAAAACAGTGTCATATATGAAATTATGGGCAAGAAAGTTCCTGTCAGCGAGCTGGTTGATAAATTCAAAAATGACCCTAAGATGCATGGTGTACCGCTAAGTCCTAATGGTATTCGTGCGGCTGTTAATTCAATCGTCGAACCTATTGTGTTTGCTGAAGTTGCAAAAAATCTTGAAAAAGAATATCCCGATTTTGAATCACTTATGAAAGAATTCCGTGACGGGATTTTACTTTTCAAAGTTGAAGCTATGGAAGTATGGGATAAAATGAAATTTGATACAATGCTTGCGAAAACATATTATGACTCAACAAAAACAAAATATATGACTGATGATACTTATGATATATCGGAAATATATTTTCTTGACAAAAATACTGCGGATTCTGTCTATAACAAACTTCTCAACGACGGCAGTTTCGATGAAATTGCAGCTAAAGATACTCAGCGCTCCGGTTACAGAGAGAAAAACGGAAACTGGGGTAAATTAAGTGTTAAGACAAGTGCAATGGCTCGTCATGCAAGAGATGAAAATGCCAAACCCGGACAAATTCTTAAACCTTATGTCAACGAACCCGGATTTTCAATAATCAGAGTAAATGGATATTTCCCGCCGAGAATGAAAACATTTGAAGAAGCTATTCCTGATTTTTCTCCGCAATATCAGGAAATTCTCCAAAGTAAGCTTTCAAAAAAATGGCTTGATTCAATCAGAAAGAAAAATCCGGTGAAAATTAATGATAAAGAAATCAATAAGCTAATTAGCGAGAATAATTAAATGAATAAGTCAGTTGTAATATTTCTGATTTTTATGTTGTACTGTATTGGTTTAAAAGCTCAGCAGGAAACAAAAGAAGGCTCAAGTCTTGATAGAATTGCAGCCATTGTCGGAGATGAGATTATCATGCAGTCTGATGTTGATGGTCAGTTGTATTTTATGGCTCAGTACGATAAAACTCTGGATTTGAACGATATATCCTTGAAAAAGAAAATACTTGAAGGAATGATTGACCAGCTTCTGATGGTAAACAAAGCAAAGCTTGATTCTATTATAGTATCAGAAGAAGAAATAAATCAACGGATGGAAGTTCATCTGCAGTCGGAAGTTCAGAGATTCGGCTCTGAAAAGAGGGTTGAACAGGTTTATGGCATGTCCATAACAAGAATTAAAAATGATATAAGAGAAAAAATCAAGCAAAATCTTTTAGTTCAAAACCTTGTTCAAAAAAAATTCCTTGATATAAAAGTATCACAAAAAGAAATTGATGAATTTTATAAGTCAAATGCAGATTCATTACCTCTAATTCCGCCATCAGTCGAGATGTATCATATTGTTAAGAAAGTGAAAGCAAGTTTAGATCAGAAAAAAATCACTTATGACATTGCACGTAAAGTAAGAGATTCTATTCTTGAAGGCGGCAGCTTTGCCGAATTTGCCAAAAAGTACAGTTCCGACCCGGGAACTGCTAATACAGGCGGTGACCTCGGGTGGTTTGATAAAGGCAAGCTTTTTCCGGAATTTGAGAAAGCTGCATTCAGTCTTTCGACCGGAGAACTTTCTATGCCTGTGGAAACTCCTTATGGATTTCATATAATTCAGACTTTAGAAAAAAGAGCCGATGCCATTAATACTAGGCATATTCTATTCAAGATAGGGCAATCAGGTGATGACACAGATAATGCAGTCAATGCGCTTAAAGATATAAAAAAACGTGCTTTAGCAGGTGAATCATTCGAAAAACTCGCTCAGGAGTTTTCTGAAGATAAGGAAACAAGAGGTTTCGGTGGATTTATAGGCAAAGTACCCGTAAAGGATTTGCCCGAAACAGTAACAAGTTTAATTGATTCACTTAAAGAAGGCGGAATAAGTGACCCAGTCTCGTATAAAAATGACCCTGTCGAACCTTCATATCATATTGTTTACATTAAGAAACTTATACCCGAACATAAAGCTAATCTTACTGACGATTACAAGGAAATTGAAATGATGACTATTGATTACAAAAAAAGAGTTTCGTATGCTCAATGGTTGTCACAATTAAGAAAGGAACTCTACTGGGAAGTAAAAGATTAGTAAATGGAAACAACCGATAATGTTTAGATATTGTTTATTGATATTTTTTATATCAACTCTTGTTTTTAGCGGATGCAGCAAATCAGCAGACGATAAGCCGTTGTTTATGGCAACTACTTATCCCGTATATGTAATTCTCGCGGAATTAACCGGAGATGCTGCAAAAGTTGATTATATCGTCCCGACAGGAGCATCACCTCATACTTATCTGCCAAAGCCCGGAGACATAAAAAAAACATCTAAAGCTCTTGGATTGTTCTACATTGCAGACAATTTTGACGGATGGATTTCGGGCATACCGACTGAAAATAAAATCAAATTGCTTGATATGATTCCTGATGATAATCTGATTTATTTTAGCTGTAATCATGACCATTCAATGGATGGTGAAACTCATAATCATAATAGTGAAATTGACCCGCACTTTTGGCTTGACCCTCTTACAGTCAAAGTTATGATTGGTCAGTTGACCGAAAAACTGGCTTTACTTTTCCCGGCAGGAGAAAAACAATTTAAAGCAAATGCAGAAAAATTCTCGAATGAACTTGATGAAATTAATAAACAATTGGAATCAATTTTAGGGGAGCTGGAAGGCAAGCAGTTATTTTTGCATCACCCGTCCTTTAATTATTTAATAAACAGATACAATCTTGTTTATGCAGGTTCAATTGAAGAAAGTCCCGGAAAGGAACCAACCCCGAAATTTTTGACAAAACTTGTCGGTGATATAAAGCTGAGCGGTGTACGTTCTATATTCTCCGAACCGCAGTTAAACGGAAAAACAGCAAGGGTTATAGCCCGTGAAGCCGGAGTGAATTTGTTTGAAATCAACCCGGAAGGTAATTCTACTACGATGAATACTTACAGAGATTTACTTATCAAAAACGCACAAATTATCAATAAGGCATTAAAGTAGTAGTAATGAGCAACGCCGTCAGCGTAAAAAACCTAAATGTAAGCTTTGATAAAAATATTATTTTAAATGATATTTCGTTCGATGTTCCCGTCGGTTCATATACCGCAATTGTCGGACCGAATGGTTCAGGAAAAACTACTTTACTTAAATCTCTATTGGGATTAAATTCAAATTATACAGGCAGTATTTCAGTTCTAAATGATAAACAAACTAATCAATCTGTCAGGATTGCTTATGTACCCCAAATAAAAACACTTGACCGTTCATTTCCTGCAATTGCATTAGAACTGGTTCTCAGCGGTTTGCAAAAGAAATGGCTTGGAAATGTAACAAAAGAGCAAAGAAATCTCGCTTTGGATATGCTGGATAAACTATCTGCCGGACATCTTGCCGAAAAGCAGCTTCAAAAGCTTTCAGGAGGAGAACTGCAGCGTGTCTATCTTGCAAGATGCCTGATTACAAATCCGGCAATATTATTGTTAGACGAACCGGCTACAGGAATAGACCTCGTATGCGAAAAAAGTGTCAATCAAATAATTTCACACTACAACAAACAGTACAATACAACAGTATTAATGGTAACTCATGACTGGTCTGCAGCATACCACCACACAAACTATACACTATTATTAAACAAGCAGCAGATTTATTTCGGAAATTCAGAATCGGCATTCACAGATTCCAATCTTCAAAAAACTTTCTCGCATCTGGGACACGACCATGGAATTAAATTCGGATTAAAGGAATTGAACCATGATTGAAATGTTCGGGTATCCTTTTCTTCAAAGAGCATTACTTGCCGGTATCCTGATTGGATTTGCTGCAAGTTATTTCGGCGTTTTTGTGGTACAGCGCCGAATCAGCTATATCGGTTCCGGATTGGCTCACGCTGCTTTTGGCGGTGTAGCTCTCGGATTACTGTTAGGTATAGAGCCGCTCATTACCGCCGTGCCATTTACACTTTTTATAGCAGTTTTGACAGTCTATCTTAAAGAGTACACCAAAATTTCAACGGATTCTATAATTGGAATACTTTATTCAGTATCGGTGGCATTAGGAATAATATTTCTGTCATTAAAGGATGATTATTCGGCGGATGCCTATACTTATCTTTTTGGCTCGATACTGACTGTTACAGAATCTGATATCTGGATATCCGTGTCATTAGTCATTGTAACATTAATTACATTTAAACTATACTGGGGAAGATGGGCTTATGCAACGTTTGACCGAGAGCTTGCCAAAGCCGACAAACTGCCTGTTGTGGCAGATGATTACACACTTATGATAATGACTGCCATTACAGTAGTTCTGGCAATCAAAATTGTAGGAATTATACTAATTACAGCTTATATTGTTATTCCCGCTTCTTTTGCCCGTTTAATGACCAAAAGATTCATATATATGACTTATTGGTCAATTGGAATGGGTGTCGTAAGTTCAATTGCAGGATTGATAATTTCCTATCAATTGGATTTTCCAAGCGGTGCTGTAATAATTATTTTACAGGCATTATTATTTTTATCTGCTGTTTTTTATAGCAAAATTAAAAATAATTAAGCCGAAATCTAAAAAAATACTTGGTATAAATGAATAAAATTATTATATTGAATTTTGTTATGTGTCAAATTAAGAGGAACTTGATGAAATCATCAATAAAGTTGGCAGGACCGATGTCTTATCTTCTGATTATTCCCCTTGTACTCTTGTTTTTATCTGTTGATATCTATTCACAGACAAAAGCCGGTTACCCTAATGCTGCAACAAGAGAAAGAAGACATGTAAATGACGAGAGGTCAGGAAGAGGCAGAGAGGTTTTCCCTGACGCATATTCCGATTTAGATGACACTAAAACTCCCACTAATAAATTTAAAACCGATGAATTTAAGAATAATCTTGAATTCGCCCGACAGAAATACTATCAGGCTCTCATATTGATTCAAAAACGAGATACAGCCCGTGCAGCCCGTTATTTCGATGCCTCTATCGAAAAACTGAATCAAATGTCTGTTACGCCCGGTATTGAAGAAAGCAAGGAATTTACAGATTTAGCCCAATCTGTAATTGACGATTACGAAAATTATGTAAAAAGTATTGAATTTTTGGATGAAAATTCTCCGATTTTTATAATCAGGGAAATATTATTCAGAGAAATTGATGTCATAGAGCCGCTTGAACTGGCTGCCAAAGATGCCGAAAAGGATGCTGTTTATAAACAATCTGCCAATTATTCTAAACTGCAGAAAGGTCCGGATACTCTTATAATTCCAATGGATGACCATGTTACTGTTGAAAGAAGTATTCAGTTTTTGACAAGAGGACAGGGGAAAAAGATTTTTAGCCGATGGCTGGAAAGAAGTTCCAAGTGGTTTCCTATGATGAAACGAATTGCCCGTGAAGAAAATGTACCTTTGGAAATCATTTACCTCTCTATGATAGAAAGCGGATTAAATCCAACAATTGTATCTTCAGCTAAAGCTATCGGTTTATGGCAGTTTATGCGTGCTACCGGAGAGATGTACAGTCTTAATAAAAACAATTCGATATTCATTGATGAACGTCGGGAGCCTGAAAAAGCAACCCGTGCCGCAATGAGACATCTGAGAGATTTATACAGTGAATTTGGTGACTGGTATCTTGCTTTGGCTGCATATAATTGCGGAGCAGGATGTGTCGCACGTTCAATCAGACGTACAAATAAACCTAATGCTAATTATTGGGATGTAAGGGAAAATCTCCCGCGTGAAACCCGTGGTTACGTTCCGCAATATATTGCAGCAGCAAAAATAGCCATGAATCCTGTTTCTTACGGATTTGACCCCGATTCACTCGTATTTCAGGATGAATATAAGTATGAAACAATAGTTATAGATTCTTCGATAAATCTTACGGCACTTGCTAAAGCTGCAGGAATATCGCTCGACACCATTAAAATGTTAAATACTGAACTTCTGAAAGAATGTACTCCGCCGGATGCATTGCCATATCATTTGAAATTACCTCCCGGCAGAAAAGAAATATTTGCTAAAAATTATCCTTTATTAACTGATGAGGAAAAAACACCTTTTGTTAATCATGTAGTTGCTAAAAAAGAATCAATCAGTTCAATTTCCCGAAAATACGGAATTGATGTAAATGATATTGTAGCGGTAAATAATCTCAGCGGCTCAAGGGCAAAACTCAAAAAAGGTACTACACTAATTATTCCGGTCAATGGTAAATATCTTGCAAACATCATTAAGAAAGATGCCGGTGAAACTGAAATTGAATCTGAAAAGATAAACTCAGCAATTAAAAAAGAAAGTGTCAAGCATACCGTTGCAAAAGGTGAAACCCTGTTTAGTATTGCAAAAAAATATTCAATGGATATTGCAGAATTACGCAGATTAAATAATATCAGTGATAATAATGAGAATGTAGTTTCAGGCAGAGAGTTATGGGTTAAGTCAGTGCCTGTTGAAAGTGTTATTAATGATTCCCAAAATTCTGTAACCCCTCAGATTACTAAACTTGAGAAAAAAGATAAAGTAATCAAACATAAAGTAAAAGCCGGTGAAACACTTGCTCAAATAGCAGATGATTATGGTCTAACAATTGCCGATATAAAGTCAAATAACAAGATTAGCAAAAAAAATCATATCAGAAAAGGTCAGATACTTAAAATCATTACCAAGAGTGAATTTGCAGTTGAGAATAATGCACAGGGCTCAAATAAGGTTGTTCATGTTGTTAAATCCGGTGAAAATTTATCTACTATAGCTGCAAAGTATGGCGTTACAGAAGATGAAATCAAAACCTGGAATTCTCAAATCATAAAAGGCAATACAGTTTATTCAAGTACAAGTCTTACAATTTATGCCGGTATTGTTACAAAAGGAAGTACAGGAGCAAAATCATCAAAAGTAAAGAATTCACCGAAGTATTACAAAGTACGCCGTGGAGATACTCTAGGAGAGATTGCCGAGAAATTCGGAGTATCAGTAAGCTCATTAAAAAACATAAATAAAAACATTGATGAAAATAAACTGCAGGTCGGAAAGCAAATCAGAATACAGTAAAAAATGATGATTAAATAAAATAAGTTGTTTAGAAATACGAATTTAGTAAAACTATATTCGTATTTTTGTAAATACATTTTACTTTTAAATGAGAATTAATATTTAATGAGAGCAGTAATTCCGGTTGCCGGGGTCGGTACACGTTTGAGACCCCATACATATTCTTTGCCGAAAGTTCTTTTGAATGTTGCAGGAAAACCTATTTTAGGTCACATTCTTGATGCGTTGTTAGAGCAGTCTGTAACAAAAGCTACAATCATTACAGGTTATATGGGGAAACTTGTTGAAGAGTATGTAAATGAGCGGTACTCAATGATGGATTTTGACTTTGTTGTTCAGGAGCAGAGACTTGGTTTGGGTCATGCTATCTGGATTGGTAGAGATACTTACGGCGACGAACCCCTCATGATAATACTTGGTGATACTATATTTGATGTTGATTTGGCACTTGCTCTAAAATCCGGAACAAATTCAATCGGTGTAAAAGCAGTAGAAGACCCAAGGAGATTTGGTGTAGTAGTAAAGGGTATTGATAATAAAATTACAAAATTAATCGAAAAACCTGAAGACCCTGTTTCAAAACTTGCAATTGTAGGCTTGTATCATATTCAGGATACGAATTTATTGAAGGAAAGTCTTGATGAGTTAATGTCAAAAGATATCAGGACAAGAGGTGAGTTGCAATTGACAGACGCACTTCAGATTATGATTAATAAGGGTGCTCAATTTACGACATTCAATGTTGACGGATGGTATGACTGCGGCAAACCTGAAACATTGTTGTCAACTAACAGATTTCTACTCGACCAAAAGCCTTGTCTGTTGAAATTCAAAGACTCCATCATTATTCCTCCGGTCTTTATTTCGGACTCGGCAGTCATAAAACGTTCAGTTATCGGACCTTATGCTTCAGTAGCCGACGGCGCTGTTGTTAAAGACAGCATAGTACGAAACAGTATAATAAGTTTTAATGCAAAAGTTGTTTCTTCATTGCTCGAAGAATCTATCATCGGTAATGAAGCCGATGTTAAAGGACAGTTCCATAAGTTAAATGTCGGTGATTCGAGCCAAATTTCAGAAAGTTAATTGTTTAATCTTAAGAGATATAATAAAAATGTCTAATAATTCTTATTTATTTACTTCGGAATCGGTCTCAGAAGGGCATCCCGATAAAATATGCGATCAGGTTTCTGACGCTGTTTTGGATGCGATGCTGACCGATGACCCATCAAGCAGAGTGGCTTGTGAATGTTATGCTACAACGGGAATGATTGTTGTTGGCGGTGAAATTAAAACAAACACTTATGTTGATTTACAAAGTCTGGTTCGCGGTGTTATACGCGATATCGGTTATGATAAAAACGGTCTAAGATTCGATGCTGATTCAGCAGCGGTTATAAATGTTATTAACCAGCAGTCATCAGACATCGCAATGGGTGTTGATACAGGCGGTGCCGGTGACCAGGGTATGATGTTTGGATATGCTATCAACGAAACTGAAGAGCTTATGCCTGCCACAATTACTTATGCCCACAAGCTCGTTAAACGTCTTGCCGATTTGCGTCGTCAGGAAGGTATAATGGAATATCTCAGACCTGACTCTAAATCACAGGTTACAATCGAGTATTCCGACAAAGGTGAAATATTAAGGGTTGATACCGTTGTTATATCTACTCAGCATGACCCGGACATACCTCAATCAAGAATAAAGGAAGATGTCATTAAGAATGTTATTAATAATATAATTCCTTCAGAATATTTAGATTCCAATACAAAATATTATGTTAATCCGACTGGTAATTTTGTTATCGGTGGTCCGCACGGAGATACAGGTCTTACCGGAAGAAAAATAATTGTTGATACTTACGGCGGACGTGCTCCGCATGGCGGCGGTGCTTTCTCGGGTAAGGATTCTACAAAAGTTGACCGCTCGGCGGCTTATGCTGCAAGATACCTTGCCAAAAATATTGTTGCTTCGGGCATTGCATCAGAATGTACAATTCAGCTTTCGTATGCAATCGGAATTGCCCAGCCTGTTTCAATACTTGTAAATACACACGGAACTTCAAAAGTTAACGATAGGCTTCTCGATAAATTTGTAAAAGATAATATTGACCTGTCACCGGCTGCAATAATCGAAAGATTCGGTTTAAGAAGACCGATTTTCAGAGCGACTGCAGCATACGGACACTTTGGCAGAAATGAATTCCCCTGGGAAAGAACTGATATAGTAGATTTATTTAAAAAGAATTTTGCATAATTAAAAAATAGGATATAAAAATGTCAAATATACCTCAAAAAAAAGCTGAAGGTAAATTTTCACAAGTTGAAGGACAGTATTGCGTAAGGGATATTTCTCTTGCAGAAGAAGGTAAACTACTCATCGAATGGGCTGAAACTAAAATGCCTGTCTTGATGGGTTTAAGCAAAAAATACAGTGAAACAAAACCTTTTGCAGGTTATAAAATCGCTGGCTGTCTGCACGTTACAAAAGAAACCGCAGTACTTATCAAAACACTTCAGGCTGCCGGAGCAGAAGTATTATGGTCAGGATGTAATCCTCTGTCAACAAATGATGCTGTAGCTGCTGCACTTGCCGCACATGGCGTGCAGATTTATGCTTGGTATGGCAATATGGAAGATTTTTACTGGTGTATTGAGCGTACAATTGATGCAAAACCCCATCTTACACTTGATGACGGCTGCGATTTGATTGATACAGTTCACGAAAAATATAAAGATTTGGCTGTAAACCATATTATCGGCGGTTCGGAAGAAACTACAACAGGCGTTCACAGACTACGTTCACGTGCAGCTGCAGGTCAGCTTCTATACCCGGTTTATGCTGTTAATGATGCAGAAACCAAATGGGATTTCGATAACGTTTACGGAACCGGTCAATCTACCTTAGATGGTATTATCAGAGCAACTTCTGTACTGCTTGCCGGAAAGAACTTTGTAGTCTCCGGTCACGGTCATTGCGGCTCGGGTGTTGCAAAAAGAGCTAAAGGAATGGGCTCGAACACTATCATAACTGAAGTTAAGGCTACAGCAGCTTTAAAGGCTACTCTCGAAGGTCACGAAGTAATGACTATGGATGATGCTGCCAAAACCGGTGATATTTTCTGTACAGCTACCGGTGTTAAGGATATTATCCGCAAATGGCACTTCGAATCAATGAAAGACGGTGCTATTGTTTGTAATACAGGTCATTATGATGCAGAAATCAACATTCCCGAACTCGAGGAAATATCTGTCAGCAAACGTACAATCAGACCAAATTGCGAAGAATATACACTCAAAAACGGCAAACGCATATTTTTACTGGCTCAGGGCAGATTGATTAATCTTGCTGCTGCTGAAGGTCATCCTTCCGAAGTTATGGATATGTCATTTGCAAATCAGTTTATGGCTCATCTTTCACTGATTGAAAGATATAAATCAGGCGAGAAAATGCCGGTTGCAGTTATGGATATTCCGGTTGAACAGGATGAATTTGTTGCCCGTACTAAACTCGATATGTCAAATCTTAAAATTGACAAATTAACTCAGGACCAGCTCGATTATATAAATAATTATAACGCAGGCACCTGATAATATGCCTTTTTTATTAAAGCGGAAAGATTTTTTTGTCTTTCCGCTTTTTTTTGTTCAAATTTCTATTAAATTTGTAATACTATTTTGAACAAAACAAGAAAATATATATTTGCAGGGACTAAAATGGAAATGAGAAGACTCTTTATAGCAACTTTTGTATCGAAAAATCTTTTTGAAAGGAATTATTCAAATATTCAGTCTGCTTTTGAACCGGTTTGTAAAGGCAAATGGACAGAATTGCATAATCTTCATTTGACATATAAATTCCTTGGAAATGTACCTATCGAAAAAATTCCCGAAATCACTGAAATAATCAAGGATAAACTGATTGAATACCCGGGAACCCTAAAGTTCAACGGTCTGGGGGTGATGCCTAATCCACAAAGACCTCAGGTGCTTTATGCAAGGGTTTACAGTCCTGAGAGAGAAGTATTAGGTAATTATCTCGAATTGGAAAAAAGACTAACTGCTTATGGATTTCAAAAAGAAAAGAGAAAGTTTATTCCTCACGTGGCACTACTCAGAGTAAAAAGTTTTGATGATACTTTTCCTGAAATTTACGAAAGCAATCTGGAAACATATATGGGGAAACAGGTAGGTTATAAAATCAGTCTTGTAGCAAGTACACTTACACACGAAGGACCTGTTTATGAAATACTTGTATAATTTTTCAAATTTACTTTAAAATTATAATGAAATATCCGGGAAAACTGTCCAGCGGTGCAAATAATACCGTTATTGCTCTGAATGTCAATGAAGCAGCAAAACTTTTCACAGGTGATACCCGTTCGGATATCGGTTCAGAGTCTGAAAAAATGAAATTTGCAAACTCCATTAATGAGCTTGTTGTAAAATTTATCAAAATGGATTATAACGAAGAATTGCAAGCAGAATTATTGATTATGGAACGTCTCATACCTCTTGATTTCAGAGCTTATGAAGTTGAAAAAAGAGAAATTTGGATTGAAGTTTTCGAGGATGAATTAAATTCGCTGCATAAAGCCGGATTTGTTCACCGAGACATCAAAAGACCGGAAGGAATCGGAGGAATGGATTATGATAATATTTTATTGACTGATTCGGGTCTTAGGCTGATTGACGTCGGTATTTCTGCATTACTCGCTCAGGTTGGTCAGAAAATTTTTGAAAAATATGTAGAAATCGAGATTGAAGAAATGAAAAACTTCCGAAATTATTTTTTGAACAGATAGAATTTTGATAGCTGAATAAATCAAACAACATTGTGTATTTTAAAACGTTGCAATGGTAAATAATTTGCGGATAATTGATAAATTTCAATCCTTCAAAATATTTTAATGTAAAATTAAATTTTATGTTGTGATGAAAACTGAAATACTAAATGGTTATATCAATAAACGTCTTAACTCGGTTATTAGACATATCAAGTCTTATGAGAAAAACGAAAATTCCAAACATCTCCACCAAATAAGAGTCAATATCAAAAAAATAAAAGCAATGTTATCATTTGCCGGTTATGTTTTTGATAAAAAATATCAAATTAATAAAATTAGAAAGTTATTTCAAAAAGCGGGTGAAATCCGCGAACTTCAATTAAATATAAAGCTTTTGGAAGGTTTAGGGAATCCACCGGATAAAATTATCTTACAATTACGAATAAAAGAAAAATTCCTCAATGAGATATTTACATCTAATATTTCAAATTACTTAAAAAATATTAAAAAGATTCGGAATGAAATTTCTCTACCCACAATGACGGCAAAAAAAGGTCTATTAAAAAATTTATTAGAAAAGAGATAAAAAAGGCTGAAAGAAAAATTACCGGTAATGACAGAACAAATATGCATAAGTTAAGAAAGAGATTAAAAAAAATAATGTATATTTATAAAGCTATATCCAAAAAAGTAAATAAAAAATTGGTTTTGGATAGTGAATATATAAATCAACTCCAAGAAAAAGCCGGTGATTGGCACGATTCGTATGCTGCACTTCAATTTCTATCAAGTCAATCAAACTCAATTGAGTTACTTGCATCAATTGTCGAATTAAAATTTAAAGAAAATCAACTTTTTGTATCTTTAGTCGAAAATATTAATTTCGAAAAAATCTTTAAGTGAGAATTTAAGTACTTAGAGTCTGCTGAATATGTAAATACTTCAATTTTGTCATTCTGAAAGAAGCGAAGAATCCAGTGTTTTAGAGTGTTTTCAAAGGCAAAGTTTCTTCACTTCGTTCAAAATGACTTTCCCAAAAGCTTTTTCAATAGGCTGCTAACAACCTTTTTCAACTAAAAAAAATATTACAGCGTTTTATAAAAAATATTAGGCAGGATTTTAACATAATATATTCTAAACCTAATAACATTAAATCTGTGGAGTCCAGAAACCACACTAATAAACGGGGCGTAACCGAAAAGCCTTACGAGTAGGGATTAACAAAAAGGAGTTTAATATGACATCAGTCAACACATACCTTACCTTCAACGGTAACTGCGAAGAAGCATTCAACTTCTATAAATCTGCTTTCGGCGGGGAGTTCCCATATATCGGACGCTATAAAGATATGCCCCCTCAGGAAGGTAAAACAATGTCGCCTGAAGATGGTGAAAAAATTATGCACGTTTCTCTGCAAATTGGAAATACGGTTCTAATGGGAAGTGACACAGGAGGTGAATGGGCTTCTTATTACAAAGAAGGCAATAACTTCTCAATATCAATCAATACCGACAGCAAAAATGAAGCTGACAGACTGTTCAGTGCATTATTGGCAGGCGGAAGTGTAACTATGCCGATGAACAGCACATTTTGGGGTGATTATTTCGGAATGTTTACCGACAAATTCGGAATTAACTGGATGGTAAGCTTTAACGAAAAACAAGCAGAAAAATAATCCTCAATTAAAATTAGATTTTTAGAAGGGTTTTTTGTAAGGATAATTTGAAGTTTATTTCAAATTTTTCAGATCAAAAAACCCTGATTTGAACTAATAAGTAACACTTGAAAGGAAATAAAATAAAACCTCAATATCAATGTCAATTAAATTTTAATCAATTATAGTAATTCCGGTAAAGAATCATGAAAAAAATCATTAACTTTCATATAACATTCGGTGATAAATATTATGTAGCAGAATGTATGGATTTACCTATTGTTACCCAAGGCATTACACTTGATGAAACAATGGCTAACATTAAAGAAGCATTATATTTACATCTTGAAGATGAAGATTTGGCAAGTATTGGGATAATGCCCAATCCTGCTATATCAGTTAATATTGATTTAGGCGAATACGTTTATGCCTAAACTTAAAGTTCTATCCGGCAATGATGTTTTGAAAATTTTCTTTTTATTTGGTTTTGAGATAAAATCTCAAAAAGGAAGTCATGTCAAGATTTTCAGAAATACAATTTTGGGTAAACAAACTTTAACTATACCTCTTCACATAGAATTGGATAAAGGTACAATAAAAGGAATAATCAATCAGGCTTCATTGTATATTAATGAATCAGAATTGCAAAAACATTTTTATCATCAATAATTAATTACTTTAATCCTGAAAATTTTAAAAATAAATAATAAAATTAGAAATAAATGAAAATAGAAAAAGCAGATTTGAGTATGGAATTCTCAGAGGATTTGTACAATGATATGGAAGACTTGTCAAGTTCAACCGTTACTCCTTGTTCAGTTAATTTTAATGATTCGGAAATCGGCGGATTATTTATAAACTGCCCGCTGAGAGATATTAAATATTTTGGAATAAAGATAAATAAACCCTTGACCCCATTTCTTAAGTTTCGAATGATAGATGTTAGAAAACAGTATTACTTAATTGAAGTTTTGATGATATTTGACGAGGGAAAAAACAAAACTTTAAAATTACATCTTAATCCTCACGATTTGAATGTACAGAAATTTCTAAAACTTATTACCTTAAAACAAGCTATTTCTTTTCATTTAAATATCAAGGAAACAAATAGAATAATTTCAGGAATAAAAACATTAGATGGTGAAGAACTGAACTGGTTTGTAAAAAATTATGTTTTATCATCAACACTTGAACCAAATACCAGAAATTATCTAATCGTAGAGGATTATTTGAAAAAAGAAAAAGCTATATCTGAACGTATTTATAGGTTTTTACCATCTACAGATTCAAATTATTTTTTCTAAATAAAAGTCTAATATAATATTTATAAGAGGAAAAAATGGAAACTTTAGTATTAACCGGTAATTCGAAGAGCAATATAACTTTAATAATGAATATTGCAAAAAAACTTGGTATTGATGATAAAAAAATAAATAGTGATGATTTAGAAGATTCAGGATTACTGTTTGCTATGAAGAAAGGGAAAACAGGTGAATTTGTTGAAACAGATAAGTTCATTCAGGACTTAAGAAAATGAAAGTTCTGATTGATAAATCATTCGTGAAAGATACACAAAATATCAATGGCAAAAAAAATAGATAAATAATTACTCAGATTGTGGTTATTCCAAATAATAACAAATGAATTACTATCTGCTTCACTTCAACTCCTTTACCAACTGCGATAATTTTCCCGAATCAAAACCGAGAATTGATTTGCCGCCCGAACGTGTTACAGGTGTTTTCAGCAATAATGAATTTTCGAGAAGTAACTGCTCGGTATCATAAACCATAAATTTCAGATTTTTTTTCTGAAATTCTTTGGAATCCTTGTCAAGAAGTTCTTCTAATGGTATGCTGCGGCTGATGTTTGTAAGCTCGCCTTTTGAAATTCCCTTTACATTCAAATCCAGAAAATGAACCTGAATCCCTCTTTCTTTAAAAAATCTAATTACTTTTTGAGTCTCTTTGCATTTTAAAGTGCCGATTACCTGTACCTGATTTGCCATTTAATTATGATATTATAAATAAAACACTTAAATTTGACTTTTTTGTAATGCAATTATTTGAAATTATGTCTGAATTATTTGAAGAAATTGAATCCTTAAGTCCGCAGAATGTATCTTCACCTCTTGCCGACAGGATTAGACCACGCACTATTGAAGAATTTTTCGGTCAGAAACATCTGATTGGTGAAGGGGCGCCTCTTTATTCATTCTTTAAAAAAGGCGACTTTCCGTCAATGATTTTCTGGGGACCTCCCGGTGTCGGCAAAACTACTCTGGCTTATCTGATTTCAAAAGCGGGGGATTACAAATTTATACGTATTTCTGCCGTTGAATCAGGTGTTAAAGATATTCGGGAGATACTGTCAACTGCTGAAAAAAATATCAAAAGGCAAATCAAGACGATTTTATTTATAGATGAAATTCACAGATTTAATAAATCGCAGCAGGATGCTCTTCTTCACGCCGTTGAAAAAGGTATCATTACACTTATCGGTGCTACCACAGAAAATCCGTCGTTCGAGGTAAATTCTGCATTACTCTCGCGGTGCAGAGTCTATAAACTTCAGGAATTATCACAATATGATATTGAAGGAATAATCAATCACGCTTTGAAAAATGACTTTGAACTAAGTAAGTACAATATCGAAATAGATGATTTTTCAGTTTTGTTTGCTCTATCAGGCGGTGATGCCCGCACTGCATTGAATCTGATTGAAACGGTTTTGCGGCAGAGTGATATTGAAGTAGGCGGCAATATTTTTGTCAACCGCGAACTTCTCGAAAAATCAGCTATGAGTAAAGTTCCGATGTACGATAAAGGCGGGGAGGGGCATTATGATACAATTTCTGCATTTATAAAGTCTATGAGAGGCTCTGACCCTGATGCTGCAGTATTTTGGCTGGCTAAGATGCTCGAATCCGGTGAAGACCCGAAATTCATTGCCCGCAGAATGGTAGTTTTTGCAAGCGAAGACATCGGAAATGCAGACCCGGGGGCGCTTACACTTGCCGTATCTGTTTTTACAGCAGTTAATTTGATTGGTATGCCTGAATGCAGGATTAATCTTGCTCAGGGAGTCACCTATCTTGCTTCAGCCCCGAAATCAAATGCTTCTTATCTTGCAATTGGAGAAGCAATAGCCGATATTAAAAATGGTATAGATACAACCGTTCCGCTGCATTTACGAAATGCACCAACAAAACTGATGAAAAGCGAAGGTTACGGCAAGGGTTATAAATATCCCCACGACTACCCCGATAATTTTGTAAAAGAACAGTATCTGCCTGATGGTAACAATAAGCAATATTACAAACCAAAAGATGAAGGTGCCGAAATTAAAATCAAGGCAAGACTTGCAAGACTTTGGGGTAAGGAATAAAAATATTGTTTAGATTAATGCTTTAAAAATATTCCTGATTTTTCCCTATAATAGTATATAAATAAAATTGAAATTGAATTTATGAAAAAGTTAAAAGTAGCGTTTCTCTGGCATCAGCACCAGCCTTATTATAAAATGGATAATGAGTTTATTCTCCCCTGGGTACTACTTCACGGGACTAAAGATTATTTTGATATTCCCGAAGTGTTATATGAATTTCCAAAAATCAAACAGACTTTCAATTTTGCTCCTTCGCTCAGTCTCCAGATTGAAGAATATATATCGGGCAAGACAAAAGACAGGATTCAGCGGCTTACAGAACTTACGGCAGCATCACTAAAAGCAGAAGAAAAAATGGAGATTTTAAATCTCTTCTTTCATGCAAATTTTGAAAATATGATTTCTCCATACCCGAGATATTTAGAGCTTTATAACAGGTCGTTGAATGCTGATTACGCAATCCGGGAATTTTCTCCACAGGACTGGCTTGATTTGCAGGTGTGGTATAATCTCACCTGGTTTGGATATTATTCAAAACAATCGGGTATTCCCAAACGACTGTTTGAAAAGGGCAGAGATTTTTCTGAAGTAGAAAAACACTCGCTTCAGCAGGAACAAAATGAGATACTTAAGAAAATCAATTATCAGTATCGTAAATTGAAAGAGTTAGAACAAATAGAGATTTCCTGCTCTCCGATGTTTCATCCGATTCTCCCGCTTGTGATTGATTCATCCTCATCGCTTGAGTGCCGACCGGAGCAAAAGCAGCCTGTTCCGGCATTCAGATTTCCTCAGGATGCGGAATTGCAATTGAAAGAAGGTCTTGATTATTTCAAGCGTACTTTCGGCGAATTTCCGGCAGGGGTCTGGCCCTCCGAAGGCTCGGTATCTGATGATACACTTAATCTTATGGTGAAAAACAAAGTGAAATGGATTGCAACGGATGAGCAGATATTGTTCGATTCTCTGCCTTCGATCCAAATAAAGCAGACAGAAAAGTTCTTCCCCAGACGTTTCGATACTCCGGAAGGCTCAATTACGGTGCTGTTCAGAGACCATTTTCTTTCGGACAGAATAGGATTTACTTATGCAAAATGGAATGAGCGTGATGCCGCTGCTGATTTTATTTATCATTTACGCAGTATCCGTAATGAAGTCATAAAGAATCACGGTGAGGATTCTCTTGATTCGGCTTGTGTCTCGGTCATTCTCGATGGTGAAAACTGCTGGGAGTACTATAAGGATAACGGAATTCCGTTTCTGCGGGAGTTGTTTCGGGAATTGGGCAATTCAGAGGAACTGATAACTGTTACCTGCGGCGATGCCTGTAATAGCAACTCGTTTTTACCTGCTTTGTCTCATATTCGGGCAGGTTCGTGGATAAATGCCAATTTCGACATTTGGATTGGTCACGAAGATGACCTGAAAGCTTGGAATATGCTCAGTAAAGCCAGACACGAACTTGAAAAACAAAAAAATAACATCAACAGCAAGCAGTTTGACAAATCTCTCAGAAGTTTGATGATTGCAGAAGGTTCCGACTGGTTCTGGTGGTACGGACCCGAGCACCAGACTATTGATAAGCCGGACTTTGACAGAATTTTCAGACATTATATCCACAATGCTTATGAGGATATGTCGGTTGAAGCGCCGGAAGAAGTTTTTATTCCGATTGAAAAACAGAGTATTCCCAATCCCGACAGGGCTCCTGAAAGAAAACTTGAAAATCTGATTGGAAGTAAATATACCGATACAATTGATAAACAGGGCTATATCAAACTTACTGCCGGTCAGAGCGCTATGCACAGAATCGGAGATTTCCTCGATTCGGTCAATTATGCAAATGATGAGAATTATTTTTACATCAAATTGAATTTCATTAGAAAATTTTCCGGCGACTATGAAATCAAACTTTTTATTGACAATATCAATAAGGAAATCATCACCAGCCGCAATAATTTCATTACCGATATTGCAAATTCAGGAATTTTGAGATATGATGAATTTCTGATTATTAGTCTGCCGCTCAATATGACCGGCAGTCAGGATAATATTCAAATCAGAATCGAAACCAAAATGAATGACAGCCATTTCAAATATCCGTCGGAAGGTCCTTATAATTTGAAGAGAGTATTTTGAAAGTTATAGCATATTATCATAGTTTTTCACAGTTTTTGAATATAAATGAATAGTCAAATATATTATTTAAAGTATCGTTAATATTTGAGTTAAATAAAATGAGTAAAGGTGAATGCAATGTCACAGATTTTATCAGGAAATGCAATTTTCAAGAAACCAAATATTTTAATTTTGGATGCTCCGTTAGATATTGATTTGAAGAGAGTATATGTACAAATTCAACCAATAATAGAAAATGGTAAGAATAATTCAATTTTAGGAATGTTCAAAGGAATGTTCGAAATTTCTGATGATTTTGATGAACCGTTGGAAGAGTTCTCGGAGTATATGTAAATATGTATTTACTTGATACTTCACTTTTGATTAACGCGACAAATAATCCGGATAAAATAAGTTCATCAATTCAGCTAATATTAAATGACAGCAAGAATTCACTTTATATAAGCAGCATTAGTTTTTGGGAAATTACAATTAAACAATCAATTGGAAAGTTGAAATTAAATGAACCCATCGAGAAAATCTTTAATGATTTGAATTTGAAGGGAGTCAATATTATTCAGATTCAAATAAATCACCTGAATGTGTTATCTAAGTTGCCTCATTTCCATAAGGACCCATTTGACCGGCTGTTAATCTCTCAGGCAATTGCAGAAAATTTGACTATTATTACTTCGGATTCAAAATTTGAATTATATCCTGTAAAGGTTAAATTGAATTAGTTTTGGTTAGGTAAATTATGAAAATGTTATATGATAAGCAGGTAGATGCACTCTACATACAGTTTAAGCAAATTACTAACGGCTCTGCAATGACAACCGACCTGAGTGAGTCAGTAAGTATAAACTATGACCGTGAAGGAAAAATAGCAGGTATTGAAATATTAGATGCCTCAAAAATTATGGATAACCTGACTGAACTCAAACTTTTCGAGCAGAATTATAAGGTAAGCGAATTAGTTTATGCCTGATATTCAATAATATTTTATTTTGCAGCAACATATTAATTGATAAAAAAAGCCTTCTCAAATTTAATGAGAAGGCTTTTAAGTAAATAGGGATTGTTGTATTATAGAATTTGTTAATCTATCTTAAACCATTTATACAAATCTTTGAAAGTCGGTTTTTTGCCGTACATAAGTATTCCGACTCTGTAAATCTTTGCAGCAACCCACAGACACAACAAAAATGTTCCGGCAAGAAGAACAACCGAAAGTGCAATCTGCCATAATGGTACTTCTGTAGCCGCTATTCTTGCTATCATCAGTATCGGCGTGAAAAACGGTATCAGCGAAAGTACTGTTGCAAGTGTTCCGTCAGGATTAGACATCACATTCGGAATAAACATTATCGGAATAATAATCGGCAATGCAACCGGAAGTGAAAGCTGAGAAGCATCCTGCTCCTGGTCAACTGCAGAGCCGACTGCAGCAAACAGTGATGAATATATAAAATAACCTGCAAGGAAGTAAAACAGAAATGCAACAATTACCCAAGGGGATATTGTGAAGTTCTGGAAAAACAGAATCAATTCAGCCTGCTGAGGCTGTGAACCGGCAGCACCCTGTGCCATTGATGCAGTTTCAGGCTGACCGATAAACATTGAAGCAACAGAACCGCCGACTGCAAAAAGCAATACCAGAAGTATCAGCCAGAAAAGTACTTGGGTAAGTCCTACAGCACCAATCCCGACAACTTTGCCAAACATTATTTCAAAAGGACGGGCAGACGATGCTATTACTTCGACTATCCTGTTTGCCTTTTCTTCGATAACTCCACGCATAACAAAACTGCCGTAGGTAAACATCAAACCGTAAATCATAAATCCGAGGGCATAACCAAGAAATGCAAGAATTTCGGAATAATCTTTTTTTGCTCCTTCAGCGGTGACTTTTTTGGTTGTGATTGATACTCCGCTGTTTACCAAATCAATTATATTCTGTCCGGCACCGATTTCTTTCAGCTTTTTGTTGACTATAATATCCTCGGAATTAGTTTCAATAGATTTGATAAATCCAAGTCCACCGCCGCCACTTGTAAATACATCCGCTTTACCTGTCTGGAGGAAATCATTGTTCAAAACAAGATAACCATCAAGAGTTTTATCAAGAACTTCTTTTCTGAGTTCTTTCTCACTTTTTGTAGTTAGGAAAAATTTTGATGTATCACGTGCAACAAGTTCAGTACCAATTTGTCCGGTATAATCAAGTATGGCAATTTTCAATGTTGTCTGACCGGAAGACAAAAGAGTAACAGCTATCATAGCACCATAAATCAATACAATACCGAGCGGGGCAAGAATAGTTCCGAGAATGAAACCGCGTGATTTAACTTTTGAAGTATATTCGTGCTGAATAATAGTCCAGATTTTTGAGCCTTTAATTTTCATGGTTTGCGTCCTTTATGTTTTCCTTACCAACAACATCAATGAAAATCTCATGAAGGCTTGGTTCGACTTTTTCAAATTTAATAATTTTAACATTATTCCTCATAGCTTCCTGAAGAATATAATTAGTTGATAAATTCGGGTCTTCAAGTTTAAATTCCACCCTGTTGGATGATTTGTCGTTTATTCTGATTCCGTTTAGATTATTCAGGAAACCGGAGTCTCCATCAAATTCAATTATCACCGTATTTTTTCCGAATCTTGATTTAATTTCTCTGACACCGCCTGCAAGTACTACACTACCCTTATTGATTAACACCAAATCGTCGCACATTTGTTCAACCTGCGACATAACGTGTGTTGAGAGAATTATAGTTTTGCCTACTGCTTTCATATCCAAAATGATAGATTTTAAAAGTTCGGTATTAATCGGGTCGAATCCTGAGAAAGGTTCGTCCAGAATCATTACTGTAGGGTTGTGGAGAATTGTAGAAATAAACTGAACTTTTTGCTGCATCCCTTTTGACAGTTCCTGAATTTTCTTATTTTCCCAACCTGCAGCACCTAATTTGGTAAGCCATTCCATTGCCCTCTGTGTAGCAAGAGCTTTAGGAATTTCCTTAAGTCTGGCAAAATAAACAAGCTGGTCAATTACCTTAAGCTTTTTATATAAACCTCTTTCTTCGGGCAGATAACCTAAAATATTCTGTACATCTGTTCCGGTTGGTTTGCCCATTACTTCAATTTTCCCGGAATCCGGATACAGTATATTTGTTATCATTCTGATTGTGGTAGTTTTTCCGGCACCGTTCGGACCGAGTAATCCAAAGATTTTACCTTCCGATACAGAAAAACTGACGTTATTCACAGCCTTATAATTTCCGAAAGACTTTGTGATGCCTTCAACTTTTACAATTTCCATCAAATCTCCTTATATAAATTCTAATTTGTTTTTACGTAATAAAAAATTGATTGTTTCAACTTAGATTCTAAATAACACATTCTGAACTTCTGTTTCCAAAAAAAATCTCATTCGCAAAATTAAAATCCTCCTGTTCGCTTCACTCACTTTTCCCCTTTGAAAAAGGGGGATTAAGGTGGATTTATTCGTTTAACTGCGAAATTTTAAACAACGTATCAAATAACATAACTCTTTTATTATCCTTATCAAGTATGGATTTCTGATGTTACCAAGCTAAAAAACAAAATTACTGACAAGTTTTCATTCCATCCCTAACTAACATTATATCAAGAATAATTATATTAGTTATTAATTCTTAGGTAATCATGAAGTGAAATGGGCAGATATTTTTTGTAATTTTCAAAATCTTTGTCTAATGTAAAAATTGGGATATTATAAAAGATTGAGACAGCACATATCAAAAAGTCAGTATGAGAGCCTTGAATACCTTTACTTCGACAAATATTAAAGCATTCGGCTGCTTTAACATGTATATCGGAGTTAACTAATAAGTCTGAAAACTCCTGTAGTGCAATTACAAGTTTTTTAAAAACGATTTCGGATGAAATTCCTGATAATATTTCCTGCCGGATAGCTCCAATTAACTCAACAGAACCACTTTTTATCAGACTTCTAAGTTCTTGTTCAATACTTTTTGCAATGTCTGATTCTGACTTTCTTCTGAATACTAATGACCAAACTGAAGTATCAATCAATACTTTCATTTCGATTCCTCAGCGATTTATAATCGTAATCTTCTACATAATCAACTTTACCGAAAAAATCTTCAATTTTACCCTTTTTCTTTTCTAATGCATCATGAAGAAGATTATTGATTATATTATTTAAGTCATTCGTTTTGAATTTTTGAAAGAGCTCTTCAACAGTCTTTTCATTAATATTTACGTTATATTGCATATTATACTCAACTTTTAAAAAAATATTGACATCAAAAATAAAATATTATTTTAATAACGAAAATTTCTCAAATCTCTGCTAACCTGACTAAAACAGCAGTGTATTGCCCTTGCCGCGGTCAACTCCGAAGTGTTTATAAGCAGTTTCGGTAGCTGTTCTGCCGCGGGCTGTACGCTGAATAAATCCCTGTTGAAGCAAAAAAGGCTCATATACTTCTTCAATGGTTCCCGGGTCTTCACCGATTGATGCTGCAATTGTAGATAGCCCGACCGGTCCGCCGGAAAACTTTTCAATAATTGTCAAAATAATTCTCTTGTCCATATCATCAAGACCGAACTCATCAACTTCAAGCGATTCGAGAGCATATCTTGCAATATCCAAATCAATTATGCCATTGCCTTTTACCTGAGCAAAGTCTCTGGTTCTTCGAAGCAATCGGTTTGCAATACGTGGAGTTCCTCGTGCTCTTGATGCAATTTCCCAAGCTGCATCCTCGTGAATTTCGACTTTCAAAATGCCGGATGACCTCAGAACTACAAGAATCAAATCTCGGGCATCATAATAATCAAGACGTGAAACAACACCAAACCTGCTTAGAAGTGGTGCAGTTATCAGTCCTGCACGTGTAGTTGCACCCACAAGAGTAAATTTCGGAATGCTGATTTGAATCGAACGTGCCGATGGACCCGAATCTATCATTATATCTAAAGTATAATCCTCCATTGCGGAATAGAGGTATTCCTCAACCACATTATTCAGACGGTGAATCTCATCAATAAACATAACATCGCCTTCCTGAAGATTTGTAAGCAGTCCGGCTAAATCACCAGGTTTTTCGAGTACCGGACCCGAAGTGATTTTGAGATTGGCACCCATCTCACGGGCAATGATATGACTTAGTGTTGTTTTGCCGAGTCCGGGAGGTCCGGTCAGCAGAACATGGTCGAGAGGTTCACCACGTTTAGTAGCAGCTTGAATGAAAATCTTCAGATTTTCAACAATTTTTCTCTGCCCTACAAATTCGTCAAAATCAAGTGGTCTTAATGAACTTTCAAGTTCATCCGATAAGTTACGTTCTGATTCTGTATTTTCTGATCTCTTCGACATAAAATTCCAAATATGTGCTAAAAAGTACACAATTGTTGAATAATTTACACATTTATTTTACAATTTAAAAAATAATTATGATTTTCAACTAAGATATATGTAAAAATAACATTTTTTTCTTTTTTAAGTAACATTGTATTATTATATTTAATATTGTAAATTGAATAAATAAACATATTTTTAATTATATGCTGTTTAATGTGCTTTTTATTAGGAGTAAATGTAAAGCGTGGGCATGATTTTTTTGAATATTCTTTAAATGTTTGATAAAAGTTTGACTATTTATCAACATTGTTATTTTTATGTTGATTAATTTTGTTAATTTTGTATGATTAGAAAGAAACTGTTTTCTAATTTATTTCTGTTGTTTGAAATATAGTGTAAACGAGTGTTTTTCATGTAATTAAATTTGATTTCTAACGTTCTTATTTTGTAAGTGGTTCAGATGTTAATGAATTTATCGAAAAAAATGTTAAAAAATCAGGTTGATACAGAAAATCGGCACGATTTTACATGTATAATTAGTAAGAAAATTAAATAATTAGTTTTATGTATATTGGAGGTTTGTAGTGAGAACAAACAGATTACTAAAGAGTTTACTGATTCTGGGAGTAGTGCTGATGTCATCTATGGGCATATTTGCTCAGGTACCGATAACCAGTTCTATTATAAGAGAGGATGTAGAGGTATGGAAACCATTGGTTAATCCGCAGGTTTCATTGTCAGGAAATGACTTTGAAATTCCGATTCAGATGCAGTTCCCGTTTACCTACGACAACCAGACAGTATTTAATATTTACGCCTATGAAAATGGATTTATTTCCATTAATACCAAAAGGTCGCCTATTGCACAAGAAATTCCCAATTTCCCCACTATACCGAATATTATTTCGTGGTATAAGAGAGACCTTTTTACTACAGGTTCGCTCTCATATAAGTACGAAGGAGCTGCTCCTTTCAGGGTACTGACGGTACAGCAACTTGGAGCAAGGGTAATGAATGATTTCAGCGGCAATTCATTTGACGCTCAGATTAAATTCTATGAGACAACTAACGAAATTAAAATCATTTATAATAATGTAAATGGTTTCGGATACGGAGAACAGGATGGTTTCTTGTATTTCCAGGGTAATGGAAATTCAAACTATATCAATATTTCTCCACAGGCTCCTTATGTATCATCTATATTTTATTATGGTTATGATGTTCCTGAAACTCTTCAGCCTTTTTTAACACAGGATGTAAGAAAATATTTTTACAGAGGCCGCTCTTTCACATTAACTGCAACTCCGAAATTAGCAGGTTTGCAGCCTTCAAGTAATACTGTACTGGCAACAGGCAGGATTTATGCAGGTGACGAACGTCCGTTTGTTAAAATCAGCAGGGATGCGGCACAGAAAGAGGTAGTTGTTAGATATTTAATACTCGGTCCTCTTAACGACCCGAATATTAAAGTTATATATACAGCAATTAATGCCGCTGATATAACTGCTTCTGAACTTGTTGTTCCGAACCCTCAGCCGGTGGGTACTGCAATCAGAGTATTTATGCCTCATGCCAAAGGACCTGCAGGAAGACTTTCTGACGGTGCATTGGATTTGACAAACGAAGCTTTATTCCCAAGCGGTGAGTATCGTATTGATGCTTATTTGGAATATCTTGACGGTACTCCATATTCGGATTATGCTACATCAAAATTCACAATTGCATTCCCAAGTGATCTGGCAATTACCGACATATTGGAACCAGTTTACAATCCGGGTTCAATTTATCAGTTCTCAGGTCCCGGCGTGCCTATTAAAATTTTAGTTAAAAACCAGGGTGCCGATCCTCTGACTTATGTTCGTGCTGTTTATTATATTTATGACGAAGCCGGAAATGAAATTGATGCAATCGAAGAGGAATTTAAATTTCCTGAAGACCCGCTTCTGTTCAACCAACAGAGAGAACTTACTTTTTCTCAGTTGTACAAGCCCAGAAATATCGGACTTTTTAATATAAAAGTCATAGTACACATGCAGAATCAGTTTGCTGATAAATTCCTTCCAAACAATACATTCCCTCGTGAAGGCGACCCTAAAAAACTTTTTGAGGTTGCTTATCAGATTGATGCTCAGGCTTTGACTATGTTAAGCCCCGTATCACCTGTTTACAACAACAGACCAATCAGATTGGCAGCAAGATTCCGCAATAACGGTGTATCAGACATTTCAAATACTGTTGCAAGATTCATAATTACTTATAATGGTATTGAAGTATATAATCAGCTTGCTCCATTAAAAGACCTTCCAAGCGGCTTGGTTCGTGAGACCGACCTTGTTTGGGAAGTGCCGTTTATTCCAAGAGGCACAGGCCCTTATACGGCGGAAATTGAGGTTTATGCTGATTTGGACGAAGTGCCTTCAAATAATAAAATAATCGTTCCATTTGAAGTTAAAGCCGGTTTATGCGGTACATACTCAATTTCAAAATCAGGCGGTCATTTTACAACTATTGCTGATGCAGTAAATGCACTTTATGCTCAGGGTGTTGATTGTCCTGTAACATTCCTTCTTAAAGATGAAGTTTATGTTGAAGGTAACCCTTTGCTTAATACACCTGCTATTGATTTCAGTTCGGATATAATCGGGATGGATAATCCTAAAAATACTGTGACATTCACTGTTGACCCGCAGTATGCAACCCGTTCGAGTGTACAGATTAATCTGTATTCCGCAACAGGTATCGGCGTTTATTTCGGACAGTCAAATGTTCCGTCAAATATATATGCACCTGTCTTGAATGTGAATTCACCTATGGTACGTTTATATGCAAACGCACCTAAGAATATCATTTTCGACGGCGGTCCCAAAAAATCACTGAGATTTATAATTGGTACAACTAATGATTTCAGAGCTGTTTTCTATCTCGGTAACGGTGCTTCAAATATTCAGATAAAGAATCTGTTGATTGAAGACGGAATTTTACAGCCTGTATCCAATAATTGCCGTCTGCCTTTAAGCTCATTTAATTCATTCTTAAACAGATTTGAATATGATGATGATGTGATGGCTTTAGGAACTTATTCTTCAGGTATTGTTATCAGAAGCCGTCCACCGATAGATGCGGTTCTGAGAACTAATCCTTTCAGACTTGACACTTTGGGTAATGCTTTTAATACGATTTCAGGCAATGAGATTCATAAGTTTACTTATGGTGTTGTTTCTCTTGGTATGGGTCAATTATTGAATTTCAATAATAATTCATATCAGAAGTATTATAATCACGATAACAAAATAAACAGTAACATCATTCATAGTGTTGCAAAATCTGCCGTATTCCTTGGCTACGAAATGAATACTGAAGTATTTGGCAACAGAATTTATGACGTGCTCGGTTCATGCGGTTTCTATACTGCTGCAATTGCTGCAGGCGGTGAAGCCCGCGATGGAAAATTCGGGTATAATAATATCGGACTCTATATTTCATCCAATGAAATCAGTAATGTTAAAGGCGGTAATGAATTATACGGTATTAGTATTGTTCAGTCACGTAATGATTTTGTCAATCTTGACAAACCATTTCTGTTTCCTGATGTTGCAGAAAATTTACGTATTATTAACAACATGATTTGGGGATTTGAATCTACTGACCCTAATGCACCTGTAATTGGTATCATGCTTGCCACTGAAAGAAAACAACCTGATTTTGACTGGAACGGAATGACATTCGAGCCGAAATTTACCAATTATTATTCACGTAATGATGTAATTACAAATAATACAATAGTATTGGGTAATGACGGTGTTTCAAATACCGGTCCGGTTGTCGGTATATCTTTATTTAATACAAAGAATGCACAATTATTTAACAATGCGATATCGGTTCAGGATGCTCAGATTGATATCAATAATCCTGTTACAGCAGCATTAATGATTTATGGCTTACATCCAAACAAAGGCGGATTTGAATCAAACAGAAATGCTTACTGGGTGTCATCTCCAAATGCTGCAATATTCAGATTTATTGAAACTGATAATATAGGAAGAGTTGTTGAGCAGGGTTTCAAGAGAGAATTTGTTTCACTAAGCCAATGGCAGAACTGGACAGGTCAGGATTGGAATTCAGTTTACGGCAATTTCTTTAATGATATGGAATTTACAGGAATTGCACCTTTCATACTTAGAATTAAACAAAACCCAGTACCTATGGGTTCGATTCTTAATAACAGAGGTATGAAAGTTGAAGGAAACGAAGTTGACATTGATGGCAAATTACGCGGTGAAGCCGGTGAAAAATATGACATTGGTGCCGTAGAATTCCGCGGCAGAACTTTCGGTCGTGACGGCGAAGCAGTCGCATTCTTAACTCCGGGATCTTACAGGGCAACTGCTCCGTTACCTTTCAGTGAGTCGGAATATATTATGACTACTGCACCTGTTGCTATTAAGGCTATCGTTCGTAATAACGGTCAACTTCCAATATCATACCAAAATGCAACCCTTACAATTGCACGCGAAACTACTGCTTCAGGTGTATTTTCACAGGAAGGAGCACCAATTGCAGTTGCAATGAAAGACATATTGTTTGCTGAGGATAATGTAATTGACTTTTTGACCAGCGATGGAATTAACAGCCCTCCGACCAATTACGAATTCTTCCCGAAAACTTACGGTGAGTTGAGAAATGTGGGTTATAACGTTCCTGACCAGTTTAAGGCAATGGAAGCAAACGTTACTCCTCTTTACAAACTTACTATAACTTTACAGGACGATGAACATAATATAAATAATAAGATTGAAAAAGTAATCAGATTCTTTATCCGTAAGAGCCCGGTACAGCTTCTTATTTCCGGTGAAAATATCAAAACTACCAAACTTGATGGCAATGACCCGCTTGATATTATTGCTGGTAATTTGAATTTGGACAGTCTAAAAGCAACATTCTTCCGTTTAGGATGGTATATAAATCTTGATTTGGAAGACCCGAGAATTGATATTGATATTTTCGATAGAGAAAGATGGGAGCCGCGCTCAGTAAACTATCCTATTTATCGTACTCTCTTCTGGGTTGACGGGCATGATTTTGATGGTGGCCTTGTTCCTAAAAGACTGACAAGATATGACCGCGACCAGGTAGAAGGATTCCTTGCATCAGGTACTTTTGAAAACAAAAAGAATCTGTTTGTAGGCAGTCAGGAAATAGTCAGAAATGAAACACCTTTCTTCCCCGATTGGTTGAGAAATGTACTTTCTGCTAAAATTGGCAATCCTGAAAATCCAATGGGTCCGGACGGTGATTATAACGGAAAATATGTTACCGGTATAATTATTGGCAGGGATAACGAATTTATGGTTCGTTCTACTGATTTCTTTGGTGATGATTACCCCAGAGTTGCAGCAAACATGATAAATAATCCGGGTATTGGTAATACTCTCATCGGTATGAAATACAAGTCTCATATTGAAGATATAACAGATGGTCCACAGGCTCCTGATGCCAAGCGTATAGCAGTACTTGCAACAGAATATACAAAATATAATGTTGTATTTTCAGGTGTTGAATGGAGACATTGGGCAAATCTTGATGGTATCATCCGTGCCTTCTTTGATTATGCTGAATTCAATGACGGTAATGTTATACCCGTTGAATTAATCAGTTTTAATGCGAAACAGGCAGGCACCAGAGTTGATATTAACTGGGTTACAGCCAGCGAAGTCAATAATTCAAAGTTTGTAATCGAAAGAACTGCAAACAATGAAACAGGTAAGAACTTCTTACCAATTGATGAGGTTGAGGCAGTTGGTAACAGCAGCATTACAAATTACTACGGACCTGTTGTTGATTCGAAAGTCGAAATGGGTAAATCATATATCTACAGACTCAAGATGATTGACAGAAACGGTGATTATGAATACAGCGACGAGAAAATTGTAACTTTGACAAGTATCAATGGTACAATTAATCTTGAAGATGTTAAGCCAAATCCTGCAAGTGATAACACTACTGTTGAGTTCACACTTGGAAATGAAATGGAAGTCACTGTAGCCTTGTATGATGTTAACGGAAAAGAAGTTATCAGCATAGCAAGCGGCAGAATGAATCAGGGTGTACATAAATTTGATGTGAACACTTCACAGATTCCTTCAGGTTCATATACCGTTGTTCTTAAAGGCGGTAATGTAGTATTGACATCTAAATTAAATGTAGTCAAATAATTTGATTATCATTTTTTCTGATAAAAAGGGCTGTTCTGTAAAGAACAGCCCTTTTTTTTGTTGGTTTGTTGACAAAAATTAGGTATTTTTACCTTTTTGCTATAGAAAATAATGATTATTGACTTTGATTGAAACCTTTTTGGACATTGATGTGTCTTATAATTAAGAATATATATACTTTTATTTTTCAGAGGATATAAAATATGGATAACGAAACAATTATCACCTCACCTAACTCATTGGATTTTCATGTGAAATCTGTGATAAACGGTGAAAGAATTTTTGAAAATGTTTTTCAATCGGTAACACGAATGATTTTGGATTATCCCGACGGTATAAAAAAGATTACCGTTAACGGAAGACCTACTTATGATTTTCGGTTATTTCGCAAACCCGGCAAACACATTATCGGCATGTACGATGAAATAAACAGTTTTGTTTCGTTTGTAAAAGATGCCGCCGAAGGAGGTTCATCCTCTGAAATGGCTTTTGTTCTGATTGGTGAGCCCGGTAATGGTAAAACTTATTTTGTTGATTATTTGAATAAATGTTACCGTGAATTTATTTCAGAGCCTCAAAATAACCGTTTTACTTTCAGATTGAACAATCTTGATAAACTCGGCGGATACGGCAAGATAACCAAAATTGAATCGCAGACATTTGAAGACCCAATGATTCTGGCTATGAATTTGTTTGAAGACAGAGACAAAAATATAGAATATCTGGAACAGATGGGTGCCAGTGAAGAGATGACAATAAAATATTTCAAAAATTACAGACCTTTGGGTGCATGTTCGGATTATATTTTTACTCAAATCAGAGATTACTGTCAGGGTGATTTGGCTAAAATGATGGAATTTATTGAAATTGTTCAGATTCCAATCAGTGAAACACGCGGTACATTAACTGGCAAATATGCCGCAAAAGATAAAATCACATCTTCAGCAGTTGATTTATTAGGCGACGAATCCATTACCCGTCTTCTGCATATATCCGATACAAACAATCCTTACAGATTTGACCTTCGCCGTGGTGCCTTGGCTCGCGTAGCAGGCGGTGGTATCCATTTCGCAGATGAAATATTTAAAAATAAACGTGATTTGGTTCAGGTTTATCTTGGTGTGATTCAAAACAGAACCATCGAAATCGAAGGATTTAAGTGGCCCCTCGATACATTAATAATTGCAACAAGTAATAATTCTGAATTCCAGAGATTTCTTGAAGAAAAAGAGCAGGCTCCGATTGTTGACCGATGCCGCCTGACATATATGGCTCATAATACAAATTACCAGCTTCAGAAGGAACTTACAAGACTGTCAATTGGCAGCCAGGAGAAAACTACTTTTTCCGGTGAAAAGTTAAATATTGACCCTAATTTGAATTATGCACTTTCGGTAGCATTTGTTTTGACGCGAATGCCCCACAATGACAAGTTAACACCCATAGAGATTATGAAACTTTCGGCAGGTGAAGTTGCAGGCGAAAAAAGTGTAAAGACTCTTGCCGAGGTTATAGACCAGCTTAACCGCGAAACAGATATTACAAAAAGATTCGGTCAAAAAGGACTCGGACATAGAAATCTTGGAAGGGCTGTACAAATTCTGCTCGAACGCTCCGAAACTCAGGAAGGCAAATGTATGTATGCAGGTGATATATTTCCTGCTATTGAAAGTGTTATTCTTGATTACGTTCAGGACCCTAACGATAGGGCAAAATATTTGAATGACCTGAAAATTGCAAAATCACTGCACAGAGAGAATGTTATGACATCAATTTTCAACGCCTATATGGACGAGCCTGATGCAATTCAGAAAGATGTACTCAATTATGTTAACATGATAATTGGTATTGATGCTAAAAATCTTGGTCCGAACAGACTCTGGACATATAAAGATCCTCAGACAGGCAAGCTGATATCAATAAAAATTGATGAAAACTTTATTGACAGCGTTGAATCAAGACTTGGATTGAAATCTAAAGAGCAGAAACAAAGCTACAGAACTACAATAGCCAAAATTTATGGTCAGAAAATGGTACAGGATGCCAATTATGATTTCATGGATAATAATGATTTGGTTAAAGCTGTAACGGATGTAAGACTGAAATCGGATATTGCAGGTGCCGGTAGTCTGATAGGTGCGTTATCAAACAGAACAAATGAGGAAAATCAAAAGCTTTATAACAGAATGATAAGGACTATGATTGACAAACTTGGTTATGATGTAACAAGTGCCGAAAAAACCATTGAATATTTCTGCACTCAGGAGGATAATTCCTAGGAATTAACAGGATGACATAATGAGTGAAAATATTTTGAATAACAAGGAATACCTTGAACTCGAAAAACCCGGTAATCATATAGTTATTGGTGATAATGCCGGATTATATGATATGGATAATCAGTTCAAAAAGGGAGTTGGATTTGACGATTACCCGAAAGTGAGCTATAATGTCATGCTCCAGACAATTGAAGACCTTATAAACAGAGATGACCAGAGAGAAAAAGACGGTTTTCCAAGAAGAATACGTCTCGGCAGAATCGTCAAGCCTGTTAAGGATAGTCAGAAAGTTGTGGTTGTGCCTACTACTACCGAACCCAAATTTTATCATGATGATTCAGTAACTGATGATAATCCTGAGACCGGCGGTACAGGTGAGGGTAAAGAAGGTGATGTAATCGGTGAATCCCCTGCTGAACCTCAGGAAGGTGAGGGCGAAGGACAGGGGGCAGGTTCAGGGGATGGTGAAGGTCATGATATTGTTGCTGATGCATTTGATTTGGGAAGAATTCTTACTCAGAAATTTCAGCTTCCCAATCTTAAAATCAAAGGTAAAAAAAGGTCATTTACAAAGTATATATATGATTTGACTGATATTAACAGACGTACCGGTCAGATTCTTGACAAAAAAGCTACATTAAGAAAAATAATACAGACAAATATTCTTTTGGGAAATCTTAATAAAGACGGTTCTATTGACCCCGAAAAAATGATTATCAATCCTCAGGATGAAATCTACAGAATATTATCTGCAGAAAAAGATTTTGAGACTCAGGCAGTTGTTTTCTTTTTGAGAGATTATTCAGGCTCGATGCAGGGCAAACCTACTGAGGCTGTTACTTCCCAGCATTTGTTGATTTACAGCTGGCTGATGTATCAATACAATGAAAATGTAGCAACCCGTTTTATTCTGCACGACCAAACTGCAAAGGAAGTAAAGGATTTTTATACATATCATAATTCCTCTGTTGCCGGCGGAACAAATGTTTATCCGGCTTTTGAACTTGTCAACAAAATTATAGAAACCGAAAGACTATATATTGATAATAATATATATGTATTCTACGGAACTGATGGTGATGATTGGGATGCAGACGGAAAAAAAGCACTTGAAGAAATTGAAAAAATTCTTATTCATGCCAATCGAATGGGTATAACGATTGCAAGAAATTCATGGACATCAGGAAATACTACAGTTGAAAAATATATGGAATCATCGGGAATTTTGAAAAATAAAACCGATTTAATTCGATTAGATGCATTTTCAGCAGCTGAAACGGATGAATCAAGACTGATTGAGGGTATCAAAGTGCTTGTCGGACAAAAAGCGTGAGACGATTAATATGAAAATTATAGACCAGCATACAAAGCAAATAATGGAAGACTGTAAGCTCAGGGCAAGGGATGCCGGCTTAAAGTTTGATAATGAATCACTTGAATATATTGTTACAAATCAGGATTTGATTGAACTATCTCCTAAGGGAATGATACCGACTTTATATGACTATTGGGTAAATGATGTTGAAGTGCTTAAGGGCAAAGGTCAGTATAAATTGTACCCGAGCAATCCTTACGAAACAGTAATCAATTCAAGACCGGCTATATCCTATTATAATGATAATAATCCGGATTGGCTGAATATAATGATTTTTTATCATGTAATCGGTCATATTGATTTTTTCCAGAATAATTTATTATTTGAACATACATGGAATGATGACTTTGTCGGTCAGGCTCTTGCAGATAAAAGGCATATTACTCAACTGCGCGGAGAACGCGGAAGATGGGTTGATTATATAATCGAATTTTCGAGGTCTATTGATAATCTGACAGGTTATTTTACAGAACTGTCAATCAAAAATTTTCCAAAATCAATGGAGCCGACAGAAAAAATTTCATATTACTTTGATACCTTTCTGCCAAGAGAAGTAAATGCCGGATTGAGCAAAATATATTCAGAAATAGAAAGATATAATGCATTGATTGAATCGAATGAATTTGTAGCCGAATCAATGTTCTTTTCCGAAATTAAAAGCAATCATCCTGAATTTGAATCTAAATTTCAAAAATTTAAAGAAAAAGAAGTTGACAGAAATACCGATATAATGGAATTTATACGTGAAAATTCTCCTTTTCTAAAAAGAGATGAAAATGTCTGGATGAAAGCTGTGATAAATATTGTCAGAGATACTTCGCTCTATTTTGCACCGCAAATCAGAACTAAAACAATTAATGAAGGCTGGGCAAGCTATTGGCACGATGAATTATTCCGCCGCGATGACAGAATTAAAGGACACGAATCAGAATATTCGGTTATTAATGCAAAAGTAACTTCAATATCACGCGTCGGGTATAATCCTTACGCAATTGGTTTGAGATTAGTCCAGTATGTTGAGCAGCTTGCTAATGAAGGTAAAATTTCAAGAGAGTTTCAACTGATAAAAAATTCCGAGTCGCGTGATGATTTTGATAAACATACCGGAGACGGTAAAAAATCATTATTTGAACTTAGAAGGAATTTTTCAGACTTTATGTTAATCAATACTTATGTTGAACAGGATTTTGTTGATTTGCACCAATTATTTGTCGTAGGGCAGAGATTGAATCAACAGCGGGGAACTGTCGAGTATTACGTGAAAAGCCGTAAAGCCGAAGATTATAAAAAAATGCTGATTGATAATATGTATCATCCGCCTTATATTACAGTTGACATTAATAGAACCGATGAGAAAACCGTTTATTTAAAACATCATTTTGAAGGTCGGCAATTATATAAACCATATATTGGCGATACTCTGCTCGGTATTGAATATTTATGGTTCGGAGAAATTGCTCAGGGTCAGGTTGTTCTCGAAACCACAGACATTGTTAGGCGTAAAGGCAGCGATGATTCTGTAAGTTTCGAGTATAAACCTATTCAATACATCATGTCCAACAAGAAGATGTCCAAAAAATATTTGTAGAGAAAAAAAACTATGGAAACATTCTTAGAAATACAATCAAAAGCTAAAAGACTTGAAGTATTAATTAATCTCGGGAAAAATATTCAGGAAAAAGAACTCAGACCGCCAATTCCTTTTAATGATTTTCTATATCTTGCTGCTACAAAGCCGCGTTTGGTATTCCGCGATATTTTTCAGATTTATTATGACATGGTTCATTATTATGTTCCTCAAGGTCGTGATGATTTTAAAAATGATTCCGAGCATGTAGGTTTTTTTAATTACGATACAGCAGAATTACTTCAAAACAACTGCGATAATCCATTCTTTGCCGACAGGATTTTCGCAAACCGGTTTATGAACATGACCAAGGATTTTCGAAAGGGTACACAAAATAATAGAATTTATATTTTTGAAGGACCGCCGGGAAGCGGAAAAAGTACTTTTTTAAATAATTTGCTGCATAAATTCGAGGAATATACTAAAACTCCTGAAGGAATATCATACAAGACTTATTGGAGACTTGATATTGAAAAGCTTGGAGGGTTTCAATCTGCCGATATGCAGAAATATAAACATGCCGAAGAAGAACAAAAAAGCTACAAAGAGTCCTTGCCGCCGAAACCGGTAAATTTCCCTGAAAAATATCTGGAATTTTCATGTCCTAATCATGACCATCCAATTTTGCAGATTCCTAAATATTACCGCAGAAAATTTATTGACGAACTTATTACTGATGAAGAATTCAAACTTCAGCTTTTTGAGGATAAGCAATATGAGTGGGTACTGAAAGACCTTCCTTGCTCAATATGCAGTTCTATACAGAAAACTCTTCACGACAGATTAGGCGACCCTTTGGAAGTCTTCAGCATGATAAATGCCAGAAGTAATTATTTCAACCGGCAAATGGGTGAAGGTGTAAGCGTTTTTAATCCCGGAGACCCCAGCAGCGACAAACCGCTGTCGAAACCGGCATTGCAGTTTATGATAAATGATTTGCTAAGAAATGACGGGATTAATTATTCGATTTCTTATCTGTCAAAAACGAATAACGGCATACTTGCTTTGATGGATATTAAGGAGTTCAATATTGACAGATTGAAGGCTTATCACGGTATCATAAGCGACGGAGTTCATAAAGTTGATTTAACGGAAGAATATATCAGAACTTTATTTATCGGATTAGTTAATCCGGAAGATAAAATTCATTATGACAAAGTCAAATCATTTCAGGATAGAATTATAAATGTTAAAATACCCTATGTACTGGATTATAATACAGAAGTTGCTATTTACAAAAATAAATTCAGTGATAAAATTATTGATACTTTTCTGCCTGGTGTCTTAGAAAATTTTGCAAAAATTATCATTGCATCGAGACTTGAAAATGATTCCCCCGCATTGAAAAATTGGATTAATAAACCTGAAAAATATTCTAAATATCTTGATAAAAATATGCTTCTACTTAAAATGGAAGTGTTTATCGGCACAGTACCGGAATGGATAAGTGAAGAAGATATTAAACGTTTTGATAAGACTACACGAAAGGATATTCTTGCAAGTTCCGAAAATGAAGGACAGAAAGGAATATCCGGAAGGAAATCCTTAAATGTGTTTAATGATTTTTATTCCCGCAGCCTCCTGAACAACAGATTAATTACAATGGAAGATGTCAGGGATTATTTTGTGAATTATAAAGAAGAACTGCAGGCTGATATACCGCAGGATTTGATTGATAAACTTGTTGACCTGTATGACTATGATGTAGTTCAGGATGTCAAGGAATCAATTTATTATTATAATGAACAGCATATTTCAATTGATATTCAGAATTATATGTTTGCAATTAATTATGAAATCGGCGAGACAAAAAAGAATCATAATACCGGTGAGGTTATACATATTACTGAGGAATATCTCCAGAATTTTGAAACAAGAATGTTAGGTTTGGAATCTTCTCCCGAATCACGAAGACAATTCAGAAAAGATACCCAGTCCGAATATGTTTCGACTACTCTTACTCAGGAAATGGGTGTCAGTAATAAAACACTAACTCAGACAAGGCTTTATATCTCATTATTTGAGAGATATACCCGTAACCTCAAGGAAAATGCACTTGCTCCTTATCTGGATAATGATAATTTCAGACGTGCTGTTCAGGATTTCGGAACAACCTCATTCAATACTTTTGATGACAGGCTCAAACGAGACGTAACAATGCTTATTAACAATCTTATAAGTAAATTTAACTACAAAACACCTCTTGCTGCGCAGCAGGTTTGTTTGTATGTGCTCGATAAAGCTATTGCCAAAAAGTATTGATTTTGTTTTACTTTTGAAAGTAACTTGGTTTGAGTGTTTAGTTTATAGGATTTTGAGAAATAATAAAACCTCCCGAAGATTTTTTTTGGTCTTTGGGAGGTTTTGTAAAAGGCTAGATTATTTATTATAAAAATGTTTGAAATTACTTGAAATCATAAGGATTGTCAGAAATTACCAGAGTTAGTTCAGCAGGTTCAACAGGAATGAATGAAGCAAAATCAGGAAACTCGGGATATATTATTAATAGATTATATCCTTTATTCATCTGAAACAGCGATTTAAATTCTGTTGTATCACTTTGTGGTGCATCATAATATCCGATACCATATCCTTTTATTCCGCCTTGAATCATTTCATCCAACTTATCTTCAGAGTAGAATCCAACACCTGCAAAATTTTTATCAACCACGTAAATTCTTGCCAGTCCAAACTTGAAATTACCTTCGGGGTAAAGCAGCGAGTCATAAGGCGGTGCATCCAAACTGCAACTGAACCTGTTACCGGATTCGAACTGTCCGGCTTTGTAAATAAATCCGCCATCAGGATTATCCTGACTCCAGACCACAACCGGAACATATTTTGTTAAATCGAAACCATTAATTTTTATATCAATAGTTCCGGTTATGGAAATTGAATTCTGATGAACTGGATTTTTGTATATAGGTCTGTATGTAATTGTCGAATTTTTTGAACCGTCAGATATTTTTAAAACTAATTTTTCTGTTGTAAGTTCAATTATGTCTGCTCTATTATCAGGGTCTTCGGGAGGATAAATCTGTGTTTGATTTCCGCCAAATTCCCAGTTGTAAAGATATTTTTTCCCGTCTTCGTCGTAGAACTCGTATTTTTTGTCCTCATTGAACTTCATTATTATCGCTTTAGGTCCAAAGTTCGTAGCACTCACAAAAATCCAGGAATTTGCCGTTAGTAGTTCCATTCTGGTTTTACCCTGGAAATTTGGATTAACTGTTGATTCGTTGCAGCTCAATAGAGCAGCCATCATTAAAAGCAGAAAGAAAATTCTGTATTGTATCATTTTTTTAGTCTCCTAATTTATTTATTTAATTTTGATTTTTAAAAATATTTTATCAATTTATCTTTGCAGTTATCCTTTGCGGCGCCACATCAGATAACTTCATCAATAAATTAAAAATTTACATTTACACTATATATTAATCCTGTCTTGCTGTTATATTCATTATGACCTTGATATCTTTGAATCATCATTGAATATTCATATCCGATATAAAATGTAACTCTTGAATCAGGCTGCCAACCCAGTCCAAATGCCGCTTTCGTAAAAGGACCGTTTTGGGTTGCTGCTCCGGTTAACTGCAGGTAAGGCGAAAGAGGAATGAATTCTGAAATATTCCCGAAATCATAACGATAACTGATTCCGTACCAGGTTATTGAATTTCTGGCTCCAAGTTCACCGTTTTCATCTGCCACCCAAATAGGGAAAGTCTCTCTTCCAATAGATAAACCAATCGAATGATTTTGATTTAGATTTAAAAATACCGTACCGGATGTATTATTCATCGTTTCCTGCAGATTGAATTCTTCTCTTTCAGGAAATAATGCTAATTTCTGTAAGCCTGATAATTCAATTGAAAATAATCCTTTATCTGTATCGAAATCCTTTAATTGATTGTCATAGTACATATTATCAATACTATTTGTTTTAGATAACTCACTGTCTGCATCAAATTGAATCATATACTCCGGAATTTCTGAATTGTTGATAACAGGTTTGATTTTGTCATTTTCATTAATATTGATTCTGCCGGATTCACTTAAATCCTGATTCTTAATTGCTAAATCAGTATCTTGAATAATTTGCCGGTTAATATAAATATATTTAACAACAGTATCCTTTGCAATATTGATGCTTTGTGTATTTTTGTTCAATGGTAAATTATCAGTTACTTTCGATTCTGAAAAATTATTTTTATTAACATTTACCGGATAATCGTTTCTTTCCATTAATTTAATGATTCCGAGCATCACAACTGCACCCAAAATAGCAGAAGCCACCACTTTGAAAATCGAACTACCGGCTATACCGCTCCAAAAACCTGTTGTCATACCCCCTGATAAACCTGTAACCGCAGCACCTGTAGTTATTCCGGCAGCACTCATTATTCTTGCAGTCAAAATTGCAGGAGGCGCTGAAATGCCGGAAAATGCTTTTGCAGATTTATTCATTTTTATTGCATCCTGGAGCTCATTTTGCAGAGATGTATTACCGGCAATAGCGTTAAATAATGTCGTCTTTTCAGTGTCGTTTGCTTCGCCGTCAACAAATAAATAAATTATATCATTTATCGAAAGATTATCATTTTCAAAATCTGACTTATTCATATTTTCCTCACTTAACCCTGTTTGTTTCAAAATAGGGGAGAAGTATTTCCCTTAATTTACTCTTGGCTCTGACAACACGGTTTCTGACTGTCGAAACCGGTACTTCAGTAACTTCTGCAATTTCATTGTAAGATAATCCCTGCTGAACCTGAAGCAAGAAAGCTTCCTTATGTTCTTCGGGTAAGAGTTCTAATGATGAATATATTAAATCAAACAATTCATCTGATTCCACCTTATTATCACTCACCGGTAAATGGAAATCTTCAAGTTCGATAAAATTGATTCTGTTATCACGCTTATGATTTAGACACAAATTACGTACTATTTTGAGAATGTAAAATTGAACTGATGGTATATCATAATTTTTTACCATTGCATTATGAAACCTAATAAATGTCTCCTGAAAAATATCATCGGCATCTGGTCCTTCACCAAGTGCCTTGCGGCAATACAGATAAATTCTTGACGAATATCTTGAATATATTTCCACGAAAGCCGAATCTGAGTTTTTGCCGCCCAGTCTGAATTTTCTTATCAGTTCATCATCAGTCAAAATATTTTGTAAACTTTCCATTGCTCATTATAAATTTATCATCTCAAATGCAAATACACAGAAAATTTAGTTTTGTTTCAGTAATTGAAAAAAATATTTTAATTTTATTTATAATTTTTGATAGAAACATTGAATTTTTACGAATGAGTTATGATGAATATTGCATTGATGACAAAATTGTATAACTACCCTATCGGTTTAATAGCATCTAACCAATAATCATAATAATCAGTTTAATCAATTGTTAAGACAAATATAAAAAAATGGACTCCAACTGTTATGTGGAATCCATTTAATAAAACGAGATAACTGAAATTATTATATCAAAGTCAGATTAATTCTTTCTTTTATAATCAATATAGAATTCAGCTATTAATCCGAATGCCTGCCTTAACACTTCTTCCTGAGGCAGCGTAACTATACGGAAATGATGTGAACCTGGCTTCTGACCGAATCCTGAGCCGGGAACAACTATTACACCTGTTGCCTTTATCAGTTCACCGCAGAAATGCGTATCACTGGCAACGTCTATAGAAGGGAATGCATAAAATGCACCTTCGGGCTTTACAAGATTAATACCTTCAATCGAATCAAAAGCATCCATCATAATGTTACGACGTGTTTCCAGTTTCTTAATCATTTCGGTTAAATGTGACTGGTCACCTTCCAGAGCCGGTTTGATAGCAAACTGTTCGGGATGGTTTGCTGATACGCGTGCTCTCAAAAGTTTGTTAATAGCTTCAATATAATCACCTAAAACTTCCTGACGTCCGCTTACAACTCCCCAGCCGATTCTAAAGCCCGGAGCTATGAAATTTTTTGATAAACCGGAAAATGTGATACACGATACATCATTATTCAAAGCGGCGATAGAGGTCAATTCCTTTCCGTCAAAAATCAGCTTGTCATAAATTTCATCTGCAAAGATTACAAGATTATGTTCAAGAGCTACATCAATGATTTTCAGCAGAGTTTCTTTTTTACACACTGAGCCTGTCGGATTATTTGGATTAATAAGTACGATGGCGCGGGTTTTGTTATTTATTTTTGACCTGATATCTTCAATATCAGGCTGCCATCCATTGCTTTCATCAAGATAATAAGGATTCGACTCAAGTTCCAGCTTGCTCTGGACGGCTGTATAAAGAGGATACCCCGGTGTCGGCATCAGGAAATTTTCTCCGCGGTTAAGTAGTGCGGTAAGACAAATCTCGATAGCTTCACTGGCACCTGAAGTAACAAAAATATCCAGAATATTTGTTATTCCTTTTTTTTCTGCATCGCCTGCAATAGCATCTATTGCTTCTTTTATTCCGCTTGATGGTGCGTAACCGTTCATATTGGATTGGATTGCCTTACAGGTTGCATCAACAACGATTGACGGTGTTGTATGGTCAAAAATATTTGGGTCGCCTATATTTAAATAGAACATTTTTTTACCGGTTTTGGCTACTTCATTTGCTAAAACAATTATATCGCGAATTGCATACTTTACATTCTCGGTTTTGTGAGCCGGAACAATTTTTTTAAGATTCATTTTAAGTAACTCCATTTTCAAATTTCAAAAGTTGGATTTGTTAAAATCCTGAATACAAAATTACGGAAAAATTGACTGATTTTTTAATCATATTGTAATTATTTCAAAAATCTATTGGATGTTTATTAAAAATGCCCGATGCAGGGAAGCTGATGGTATTTTTGTTAGGTTATTATTGAATTATTTTCTAATTTTGTAAAATCATTTATTGAGTATTCGTAAATAAATGAGTTATAACCCATTTTAAAACGACACGACAATGAGAAAATTAGTACTGATAACATTACTACTTGTTGCGACTGTTTTTACAACTTTCGCACAAGACCCATTTTTGGACAAAGGAAATTCCTATTTGAACGACAAACAGTTTGACAAAGCAGAGGAGACTTTTAGAGAAGCTATTAAATCGGACACGACCAATCTGATTTATCAATGTCAACTTGGGCTGACATTAATTCAGGCAAAAAGATATGATGACGGAGAAGCAGTGCTAAACAAAGTTCTTAAGACAGACACTATCAATGTTGCAGCGATTTGGTATAGTGGAATTGGCCATTTTTACAACGCCCAGGACAAGCAAGCAATTAACAGGTTTGAAAAAGCCTTGACATTGTTTGACAAAAAAAGCGGACAATACTATTCTGCAAATTGGTTCATAGGTAATTGTTACTCCAACCTACTAAAAACAGACGGCTTGACATATACGGAAACTGACAGAATGTTTGAATGTTACGAAGAGTATTTAAGACTTCAACCAAATGCAAAGGACGCAGAACAAATTAGAGAATATGTTGAACGCAAAAAGAAAAGACGTCCAGCAAATAATGTAAAAGTTTGGGTTGACTTGTAAATAAAAAAATGACAATAAAAACGGCTTATAACAGCACATTCCCAATAGCTGGAGTTTCGTGCTGCACAGACAGTTTTGTGGTTACAGGAAGCGTAGTTCTCCGCATCAACATTTATGCAGAAAAGTCTGCCCTTCTGGTAGCTGCAAATCATTGGCTACAATTTCCCAAAAACGTAAAAAGAGGAGATAGAATATTACGGATTTTATGAAATAAAAGCATTTGTTCGTAATTCATACTTAATACTCCTTATTTTTGGAGTCTATGCAAATGCTGTTGATAATTATTTTTGCTATCTACGAAAATATCGTTATTTTTAAATACACTTATTGAGTAATCGTAAATAATTGAATTAACTGCAAGTAAAAAAAAACCGATGTATGAAATGAAAAATGGATTTTTTATTATCTTTTTATAAAGACAAAATGTATGATTATGAAAACTTTAACACTAAACATACCTGATTCAGTAAACGAGATTGATGTAAAATTTCAACTTGCAGCCCAGCTTTTTGAAAGTGGAATAATGTCATCCGGTCAAGCCGCCGATTTGGTTGGAATCTCTAAAAGGGAGTTTCTGGAAAATGTTGGCAGATATGGAGTTTCAATATTTGGTGAGACATTTGATGATCTTGAGAAACTAATCAATGGATAAGATTATCATTTCTGATACAAGTTGTTTAATTGCTTTAAGTAATATTGGATTATTAAATTTACTCAAAGATTTATATGAAGAGATTATTATAACCCAAGAAGTTAAGGAAGAATTTGGTAATAAATTACCTGATTGGATAATAATTTTAAAAGTGAAAAACATAGCTAAACAAGCTGATATTGCAAAAAAATTAGATAAAGGAGAAGCTAGTTCAATTGCCTTAGCTTTGGAAATAGAAAATTCAATTTTGATTATTGATGAAATAAAAGGAAGAAATATTGCCAAATCTCTAAATCTTGAGATAATTGGAACTATTGGGATTCTTTTATTAGCAGAAAAAAAAGGATTAGTCAAAGATGTAATGAGTCTTATATTCAAATTGGTTAATGAAGGATTTAGACTTTCAGATTCATTAATCGATAAATTAAAAGAGAAATATGACAAAAAATAATAGCAAGCCTTTAACTCGCGGTAAAAAAAATGGCGGGACAGTAGGTTATTCAAGTGTTGTAACCCGCTTCAACTTTTGTGTAACTTGACAGGAAATCGCCCGCAATCGGCAACTTTTCATACCGCCAAACGTTATGGGCAATGTTTAAAAAAAATACAGACAATGAAATTTAACATTCTGATTTTAGTAATACTAATAAATACACTCATTTCTTGCGGACAAAAGAAAATGGAAAATAAATTTATTACTTGGGATAACTTTGTGGACAATTTCGGAAAAGAAATGGTTTCAGCCGAGGATGTGCATAACAATATGGTTAAAAGTGGACTTAAAGATAACTGTTTGACTAAGATGGATTTTACATTCATTTCCAACAATAAGGATAGGCTTAAAAAGTTAGGAGAATTTATTAAAACACATTATCCATATACAGTCCACGAAGTAAAAAAATATGAGGACATTTGGGAGATAAATGGCGAGACGAATGAAATGCCAATAACATCTGATAATTTACTTTATTGGGTTTTGGATATGTATAAACGTGGATATGAATTTGACGCTGAGCTTGATGCATATGGTGGATTATTTGACCCCAAAAATCCGAAATTTCCAGACCTAGACAAATCAAAAGAAGACTATTATTTTGACAAAGGGGTTGAATGTTACAATAAGGGAGATTTAAGTGGTGCAATAATAAATTGGTCTTTGACATTAACAATAAATCCTAATGAACCAAACTCATACTATTCACGAGCAATTGTTAAAGACGAACTTTACACTTGGAAATCGGCACTAAAGGATTATGACAAAGCAATAGAGATAGCACCTGATTTTATAAGTGCATTGACAAATAGAGGGAGTTTAAAAGATGACAATGGTGACTATAAAGGTGCCATTGAGGATTATAACAAAGTTCTCTCTTTTGAAAAAGTTGGTTTAGAAAACAAACAAAGAGCTTACTTTAACAGGGGGAATTCAAAGCTCAAATTATCTGATAAAATTGGAGCTTGTGAAGATTGGAAAAAAGCTTTTGAACTTGGAGCTGATTATGCAAAAGTTAGACTTGATGAACATTGTAAATAAAAAAACAGGAACATAACAAACGGTATAAAAAATTGCCGGGATAGTTGGTTATTCAAGTCTTGTAGTCTGCTTCAACATTTCATACCGCCCCCGTTATACTACAGCCTAAGATTGTGGTTATTTATTGTGGAGTTTAAAAAACGGGTAATAGAAATAGTAGTTTTTTAAATGGCAGCCCAACAATAGTATTGGTTTTTTATACTGGTAGTTAAAAAAAATTGTTGCATCACTACGCTTCAATTAATGCAATTTTTTGTAAATAGTGTTAATATGAATTTTTAGAACATTCCCTAACATTTTTACATATTACAATTTGTTCAATATAAAAAATTAAAGCTCAATTAATATCGTCATTATGAGCAATTCATTAAATAAATGAGCTTTATTATTGAATAAATGAGCTTTAAATTTATATTGTAATAAAATGAAAGATTTCAAAAAACTGAAAATACTTGAAATAGTCAAAGAAAAACAGGGGCTTTCTTCTCAAGAAATTCATAGTCATATAATTTCTCAAATGAGCTATTCAACTGTAAAAAGAATATTGTCACATTTGATTTCCGAAAAATTAGTTCAATCTATCGGAACCGGTAAAGCAACAAAATATCAAATTTCATCAACATATCAATTGCTTTATCACATAGATTTAAAAACTTATTTTGAAAAAGAAATTGATGACCGTGAAATTAAAGCTACTTTTAATCATCAATTAATGACAGATATATTATATAATGTGAAGTTGTTTAATGATGACGAGTTACAAAAATTAAATTTACTTCAGGAAAAATATAAAACAAATATTGCTGAGTTGACTAAACATGAATATTTGAAAGAATTAGAACGTTTAGCCATTGATTTAAGCTGGAAATCATCTCAAATTGAAGGCAATACTTACTCATTGCTGGAAACCGAACGATTATTAAAAGAGAAAGAAACTGCATCAGGTAAGACTTTAGACGAGGCTGTAATGCTGCTTAACCATAAAGCAGCATTAGATTTTATTCTTGAAAATCCTGATTATGTTACACCAATGAAAATAAGTAGTATCGAAGATATTCATAGCATTTTGATAAAAGATTTAGGTGTAGATAGAAATATCAGAAAACGAAAAGTTGGTATAACAGGCACAAATTATTATCCATTAGACAATCAGCAGCAAATAATTGAAGCAATGGAAGATATGTGCAAATTGATTAATACCCGGACTAATATTTTTGAAAAAGCATTATTAGTTCTTGTTCTTTTGTCTTATATACAGCCATTTGGTGACGGAAATAAAAGAACTGCACGAATAATCAGTAATGCTGTACTAATAGCGAATGGATATTGTCCAATATCTTTTAGGTCAGTAGATTCAATAGATTACAAAAAAGCTATGCTCGTTTTTTATGAACAGAATAATATCAGTGCTTTTAAAGAAATATTTATTAGCCAGTTCCAATTTGCTGTTAATACTTATTTTTGATTTTGGAAATCCAAATTAAACCTTTTTTGTTCATAGAGTGTCTAATAATTGAATTTGTAAGATAATTGTAAAAAATAATGTCGGCATTATCATTGGAAATAGATGCAGATTTAGTCAGAGAGTATGTCGAAACCAAAAGCGACAGGGCAGCAAACGAAATTGTACGTAAATACAGAAAGTTTGTATTTGCTGCTGCTTTGAGATTTGTTGAAGATTATGACGACGCCGACGATGTTGCTCAGGAAGTATTTATCAAAGCACTAAACAGTATCGGTAAGTTCAAAGGCGGAAGTAGTATCAAGACCTGGCTATATCGCATTACAGTGAATATGTCAATTAATTTCAAGAGAAAAAAAAGATTTATGAGTATATTTTCTCTTAATGGCGATGAATCTGATTTTGAATTGCCAAGTGAGAATCATCTGCCTGATAAATCATTGGAAAATAAAGAATTCGAGAAAAATTTCGTAATTTTGCTTTCGAAATTACCCGAAAAACAAAGAGAAACGTTTGCGTTGAGATACTTTGATGAACTGCCTTACGAGGAGATATCACAAATGCTTGGGACAAGTGTTGGCGGTTTAAAGGCAAATTATCATCAGGCTGTCAAAAAGTTGTCAGTGTTACTAAAAGAAAGTCAATGAAAAGAGGTATAAAATGTTGACAAGAAAAGAAATGGAAGAAATGCTGCCGGATTTCGCTTTAGGAAAATTAGAAAAGGAAATGGCGGATGAATATGAAATGAATTTGCGTGATTATCCTGATATGATGAAAGATGTTGCCGATGCCAGGCAGTTCTTTCAAAAGGTTGAAAAGATGGATTACGATAAAATTTTGGATTCCCGGACACGTAACCTGAGCATTAAGGTCAACAGCCGCAGAAGTAAGGCAATGAGTTTATCAGGATTCGGTTATCTGCTTAGATTTGGTGTTCCTGCTGTTGCTATGTTAGTAATTGCTGTAATTTTTTACAATCAATATTCAGACAATAGCAGTTCCATTAATAACGGAAGTAACAACACATTTACACAAAAATTAGATGAATCACTAAAGTTTGACGATGTTTCAGATGATTCTTACGCAGATTATGAATACTTAAACAATACTTTACCACCTGTGACCAATGTAAAAACAGAAATGGTCGGAGCATCTGAGATTAACGAGCTATATACCGAAAATTCCGATGAGCAGCGTGATTTATACCAAAAGGTCAGCGTATCGGTATCCGGAGATAACTATTTGATGTATGATGAAGTGGAAAAACTTTCGGAAGATGAATTTCAGATTTTATTAGAGGATATTAAAAATGTTAAGATTTAATTTAATTATATCGTTTATGTTATTGGCTTTAGGATTTGCAATTTATCCTGCAGAAGCACAGAACTTCCCTCCAAAGGCAAAGGAAAGAATGGAGACTGTGAAGAAAATGCGGCTGCTTGAAATATTAGAGCTTTCCGATGCTGAAGCAGATAAATTCCTTGTTAAATATACTGCTGTCGAAAAGGAAATCCGTGAAAAGAATACTGCTTTTCAGGATGCTAATGATAATTTAATCGAATATATTGACAAAAATCCTGACGGTAAGGAAATTGCAGAAAAAACCAATGCCGTCATTCAGGCACAAAAAGAATTACACGCGGCTGTCGAAAGCAAATTCTCAACTTTAAAATATGTCTTAAGTGAACAAAATTTTGCGAAAATGGTTGCTTTTGAAATCAAATTTGAAAAAAGAGTTCGCCGAATGCTGCTTAACAGAGACCAGATGGATGGTGCACCTGCTTATGAAACAATGCCCCCGCAGATGCAGCAGAGAAGAAAAGGGAGATAGGAAAAACTTTTTAATAAGTCAGAAAACTGAGATTTTGTCTTTGTCAATAATAACTCATATTCATTTTTAATATATAAAATATTTTGTTGGGAATTACTTCTTCTATATTAAGTTAGTCGGCTTCATCTGAAATCTGGCTCCATGTCGGCGAAGGGTATCCTTCTTAGGATGATAGAGGACTAACTTTATTTTTTTCTGTTAAGGGGTTTGTATTATTATCATAATGATTATTGAATCCATTGGATTTGCTGCCATATAAATCAACAACTAAAGAAATCTTGCTTAACATATAATCATAAAATCTTGTCTCGCCTGTTTCAAAAATTCTTTGTACCACCCAACACAAATAATCAGCAATTGAAAGTAGAGGTTCGTTTTGATATTTATGTACGCAGAATGAAATTCTATCTGTAATTTTATTATTGGGATTTTGAAAAAAATAGCGTTTTTTTGCCTTCAGAAGTCCCTTTTCAAGATTATTAATTGCCGTACTATTTGACCTTTCTGCAACATTGAGAACTAATCTTGGTTGATTTGTAAATTTATCTTTCAGTAAATGAGACAGCATATCAGCATAAAACTCAGTATCTTTACCGTTATGTTTTTTTTCAAATAGAGATATTATTTTTCTTCCAACAACTGCTTGAAATGAACAATCAACAGACTGAATAAAATCAAAAAATTCTTTTCGCAATTCCGGCACATCATCTTTTGCATGAAAAAAGTAACTTCCTTTGCAACTTCGCTTAACAACACTTGGAATTTTGTTGTAATATGAATTTTCTTGTACTTTATTGCATAGATCAAGAATTTTGATTCGAATAGGTTCAATTGGTTCATTAAATTTCACCATTCCAAGAATAAATGTTTTGCTGACTCCGGTTGTACCTATTATTGGTATTTTCCCTTTTCCATAAAAGGTTGTATCACCGGCTTCATCAAGAAATCTATGATATTCATGTAAATTATCTTTCATACACCCTTCACTTTTTCGCCTCTTTCTGAAGTTCTGCCAGTAAATTAAATGCCTGAATGGGAGTAATCGAGTCAATTTTGATACCTAATAATTTTTCTCTTATTGAATCATCCCGGAATTCAAAAATTGCAAGCTGGTTTGTATCTTTTGAGGCTTTTTTCGTTTTGATGGATTTAATGTCGGCTTTTGTGGATTTGCCGGATGATGCGGGCTCTTCAGATTCAAGTGTAGCCATAATCTCATCTGCCCTTTGAATTACTTCGTAGGGAAGACCTGCCATCTTTGCTACATGAATACCGAAGGAATAATCGCTGCTGCCCTTTGCGACTTTATGTGAAAAAATGATAGTACTTCCGGTTTCAATTACCTCAACCCGGTAATTACATATTCTGTCATATCGCTCTGATAGTTCATTCAGTTCGTGATAATGTGTTGCAAAAAGTGTTTTTGCTCTTATATTATTATGCAGATATTCAGCAATTGACCAGGCAATAGATATTCCGTCGAAAGTAGCAGTGCCGCGTCCGACCTCATCAAGCAGAATCAGACTTTTACGAGTGGCATTATTCATTATGTTTGCAGCTTCCTGCATCTCAACCAGAAATGTACTTTCCCCTGCTGTTATATTGTCCTGAGCTCCTACTCGTGTAAATATCTTGTCAACCAGTCCGATTCTTGCACTTTTTGCAGGAACATAAGAGCCAATCTGTGCCAAAAGTGTAATCACTGCTACCTGACGAATATAACAGGATTTACCGGACATGTTAGGACCTGTTATGATATGTATCTGCTCTGAATCAGTATCAAGAAAAGTATCATTGGGAGTGAATTTATCACCTACAGGCAAGTGCTTCTCAACAACCGGATGACGGGCTTCGATTATATCAATAATCTCGGAATCATCAACCAGCGGTTTGACATAATTGTTTTCTATTGCAATCTGAGCCAGACCCTGAAGGCAGTCTATGACAGCAATGAGATTGGAGTTTTTTTGAATTTCAACGGTAAACTCTGCTATTTTATTCCTTAAACTTGAAAAAAGTATAAGTTCTGTTTCGCTGATTTTTTCACCGGCACCGAGTATTTTTGCTTCAATTTCTTTTAGCTCGGGAGTGGTGTATCTTTCGGCATTAGCAAGGGTTTGTTTTCGCTCGAAATAATCTGGTGCCTTTCCGGCGTGCAATTTTGTTATCTCGATATAATACCCGAAAACATTGTTGAATCCGACTTTTAGTGAGTTTATACCCGATTTCTCCCGCTCGGTGTTCTGAAAATTCTTAACCCAGTCCGTTCCGTGAGTTTTTGCTGCAATATATGAATCCAGTTCCTCATCATAACCGGTTCTGAAAACCTGCCCGGTACCTAACTGTACGGTAGGTTCATCAATCAAAGCATTTGAAATAAGTGACACAACTTCCGATGTATCGGCAAATTGGGAAATTAATTTTGTAATTACGTCATTTGAAAGATTTTTTAATATTTCTTTTATTTCCGGTATCAATGACAGACTGTTTTTTAAACCGATAACGTCCCGCGGATTAGCCCTTCCCGATGAAATTTTCGAGATTAATCTGTCAAGGTCGCCTATGCCGGAAAAAATTCCTCTCAGATTTTCACGCAATTTATTGTTTTTATAAAATGCTTCAGTGCAGTCCTGCCGGTCAATGATTACATTCAGTTTTGTCAGAGGCATGCTTACCCATTTCTTAAGCAGTCTGCCGCCCATTGGAGTAATTGTTTTATCAATAACAGATATAAGCGACCCTTCTGAATTATCAGAGAATGTAATTTCAAGATTTCTGCGTGTGGACGGGTCAAGCGACATAAACTCACCTGTATCAAGACGGCTTATGCTTTGTATATGATTGATATTGCTTAACTGTGTCTCTGAAATATAGTTTAATACGCAGCCCGCAGCAGAAATTCCAACAGTGAATTCTTCTGCTCCAAAACCTTTGAGATTTAGAGTTTTAAACTGTTTAAGCAGCATATCCCTGCTGAAATCATACTCAAAAACCCAATCCTCTCGTTTAGTAATCAGCGGTTTAAATGGTAGTTTTTCAATCTCCGGAACTAATTCATCCTTTTGCGATTTGGATATTATGATTTCAGACGGTGATAGTGTTGTCAGAATGTCTTTAAGCTCCGTAAATGGTATTTCACAAACCTGAAACTCACCTGTAGAAATATCTGCAATTGCAAGTCCGGTCAGTTTTCTTACAGCTTTATCGTGGTTTATATAAATACCGGCAAGATAATTATTTGTTTTAGTTTCAAGCAATTTGTCATAAAAAGCAACTCCCGGAGTAACTACTTCGATTACCCCGCGGCGAACGATTCCCTTTGCAAGTTTCGGGTCTTCAAGCTGCTCGCAGACAGCAACTCTATAACCCGCTTTTACCAATTTCGGCAGATAATTATCAAGCTGATGGTGTGGGAAGCCTGCAAGCGGTGTTTCTCCGCCGGCACCGTTATTACGTTTTGTAAGAACAATTCCGCATACTTTAGCTGTAATGACAGCATCATCTTCAAACGTTTCAAAGAAATCACCCATCCTGAAAAGCATCACTGTTTCAGGATATTTTTGTTTGATTTGGTTATACTGTTTCATCAAAGGAGTTTGTTTATCCTTCATACTTAGTTCTCCTTTTTGTCGGCTTTGGGTATTGCAACTGAATTCATTCGAGCCATAATCCAGTTAACACGCCTGTTTATATATTGCGTCGGTTTATCGGGTGACCATCTTCTGGGATTTGGAAGCACTGCTGCAAGCAGACCTGCCTGTCTGCGGGTAAGATTTTCTGCCGACTTACCGAAGAATTTTTGCGATGCAGCCTCGACACCGTAAAGCCCGGGTCCCCATTCAACCACATTTGCATAAACTTCAAGTATTCTTTTTTTACCCCAGACAAATTCAATTAAATATGTGAAATATACTTCTACTGCTTTTCGTGCCATAATGCGAGTATGCGGAAGAAATGTATTCTTGGCGGTTTGCATTGTAATAGTGCTGGCGCCGCGTTTCTTCTTTCCTTTATGCAATTCATTATATCTTCTGGCAGCCTTGACTGCTTTCCAGTCAACTCCTTCATGTGTCATAAATCTTGCGTCTTCGGCACCTATAACCGCCCTGAACAGATTTGGAGAAATCTCTTCATAAGAAACCCAGTCTTTATCAATCCATACCAAATCGCCGTCAATAATACCCTCGATAACTCTGATTATCATGTGGGGTGTAACCGGTGGATTTATATATTTATACAGTACAACTGTACTAATGGAAATTGCCAGGAAAAACAGTGTAAAATACAGAATAAATTTAAATAGAAATTTGAATAATCGCTTCATGTCTGATTGTTTAAATATTGAATGGTGAGTATGTGATTTTTAACCCGACACTGTCAGGGTCGCTGTTGCCAAGTTTTTCGAAAATAAGTCTCATTTCTTTTGCTGAACCCGGGAATAAGTCACCATATCCTTTTTCAATTCTTTGGATTTCTTTCCCTTTCAAATAAACCTGCGAAATTAGAATAACATAATAAGCAGGCTGCTCACCTGAATTTTTGACCGTAACATCAAGAAAGTAAAAGCCTTCAAGAGTTCTTCCTTCTTTTTTGCTGTCCACAAAAACAAAAGCTTCTTTCTGTAAAGTGCATGAGCCGAATATGAGAATCATCATCAGAATCAATAAGTATTTCATTATTTCCGAATATCTAATTTATAACATCTTCAAAAGTAACTATAATACGTAAAACTCGGTGCTTTATTAAGGGGAAATTTTTAATTTATTTATAAGCATCTTTTCTTAATTCAATGTTGATTACAAAAACAATAACAGTACTTTCGGATATTGAATAAAAAAGTCTGTAATCACCGATTCTAAATCTATAAACATCTTTATAAATGCCTTTGAGTTTTTTTATATTCGGTCCAAAATATGGATTTTCTCTTAAAATGGGATAGACATAATCGGTAATTTTTTGGTAAATAGTTCTATATTTCACCAATTTAATTTTTTTATTAAAATTATCAGTCTCAGCAATTTTGAATTTAACCAATTATTTTATACCTTCCAATTGCTATATCTGATAATCCTTTATCTAAATCATCCGTATGTAATAATATTTCATTCATTTCCTTATCATCAACCACACTTTCATTTAAGATAAAATTTAGAGTAGCAAATTCCATATAATTAGGAATTGAACGGTTCTGGCTATTTGCTGCTTTTTTGAATAAATCATAGACTTTATCTTCAATCCGTACTGTTATTGTTTTTGACATCTTTACTTCCAACTTAAATAATATTTATTGTTATATTAATCGTCAAATATAATAAAATATTTTAAACATTTATTTTTTAAGTGAGTTCTATAAATACAAATTAACAAGATATGCAGTAAGTTGCTTATGACTGATGCCCAATGTTTCAAACTGAGCCTTAGCTTTCGGTATTGTTAAACCACTTCTGTTGTTGAGCTATGAGTAAAGAGAAATTTCAATTTATAGAACCAGTCTTAAGTATGTTATTTTGAATTTATTATTTCTATTAAATGAAAGCTAATTTGTTCGTATCATAAATTGTTATGTCAATGTTTGACGAATGTAATCGAATAAAATCTAAATTTGACTAAAATAAAACTTAAATTTTAAAACAACGTCTGACCATCCTGTTTTATGCAAAAATGATTTTTACCCCTAATTTTTTTACATTCCACATTTGATGAAAATTTTAATTTTTTTGTAAGTTCTTTTTCAGACATATCAAGCTTCAATTTTTCCAGTATTTCTTTGGGTGTAAATGATTGTTTTGAAATTAATTCCAATACTTTTTCAAATTCATCTGTTTCAATATCTTTTAATATTTGAGAGTTTTCAATAATTGATGAAAGAGAACCGTTAGTAGTACCATCATCAATCAACTCTCCATCAAAATTAACAGATTTTGCACCTTTATCAATTAAGATTTGATTTGCATTTTTTTCACCTGCTTCAGGTTTACGAACATAAATTATTCTGGATTTTTTTATTCCGTCAATAACTCCTGACCAGGTTCCGCCTTTATCTGAGGACTGTGCCACATAAATTTCGTCTGCAAAACCATAAATAATGGGATTACGTGCCATTGCCAAACCGGCTGACCAATTTACTTTGGGGTGAAATGTACTTACAACAATAACATCCCCATTTGTTATTTCCTTATAATATTTTTGAATTCCGGAACCAAATGTCAATATACCCTGTGGTAGTACAATTATACTCTGCCCCTTATATTTCAAAGCACTGTCGAGAGCCTGTTTATCAATCCCGCGTGCAAATCCGCTGACAACGACTTTGAACTGCTGAGAAGCATTTTTTGCAATATTATCTGTAAACCGCATAGAAATATCATCTGCATCGCGGCTGCCGACAATCGCTATACACTGCTCCTGCATAATCTGCCGGTTACCTTTGATATATAATAGGGGTGGAGATAATTTTGTTTTAAGATTGTTTTTCAATGTTTTGGAATATTCCGGGGTATTGATGGGAATTATCTCAAAACCCTGCGAAATCAAATCTTCTGCCAAAAATGAATTATTAGGAAGTTCTGCTTTTGCATTCTGCAAATCTATTATATCATTATCACTTAAATCGAATTTATCTATCCAATCGCTTTCCGGTAAATGAAAAAATGTTTCCAGGTTCATCTGTTGTTCGTGAACTATCCGTATAATCAAACGGTTAATTTTTTCAGCTCCCCATCTCGGAAGATGAGCTATAGTAATCCAATAAGGTACTTCTGCAAAATCTATCATAAATCTCCACCAACTGTTCGTGCAATTACAAGCGGAGCAATTTTTGCAGCACCTAACTTCGAAAGATATTTGCCAATTTCTTTAATTGTAACTCCGCTGTCATAAATATCATCAATCAATAAAACGCTTTTACCTTCGATTTCGTTTGGACTCTCAAGTATGAAAACATTTTTTACATTCTCAGTTTTTGTTACGTTGCTTTGAAGCATTTTTTGCGGTCTGGTATGTTTATGTTTTTTTAATGTATGTAAAATATTAAGATTCAATGCACTTGCAATGTTTTCTGCAAAATTTTTAACTAATTCTCCGCTTTCGGTAGGTGGAACATACATCACAACATCAAATTTTTCATTACCGAAATGACGGTAAAATGCTTTGATTGTCAGCCGAAACAGCCAGTCAGGAAATTCTCCACCATTTTCATATTTACAGCGGTGCAGAGCCTGACCTACATTCGATACACCATAATACGAACCCGCAACTCCGTTAATTAGCTGTGTTCTTGATGATTCAACTTCCAGAACCGGAAAATAAGTCTGTTCAAAATCTTCAATTTTTTCAAGCCAATCCTGCGTTATATTTAATTTGATGGGTTTTTGTCTGCAATTATCGCAAACTCCGCAATTGTCAGGATGTAGGTCACCTAAAAAGTCACAGAGAAATTTCATTCTGCAATTTTTGATTTCGAGATAATGGAGCATTTCGCCAAAATCGTTAAGCTTTAGTTCCCGTAATTCATCAAAACTTTTGGTGTTAAGTTCTGCTGAACCGAATTTAAATTCATAAAATTTTCTGCCGCCGCCTGAGACTTCGACTATTATACCCTGAGCAATCAAATCTGATAAAATAACTTTTGCCTGAGTTAATGTAAGGTTAGATGCTCTCACTAAATTGTATAAACCCAATCTGTCATTTTTCAGAATATTTATTACTTTTTGATATTTATCTTCAGGCGGTCTGCTGCCTTCGATAAATGAAAGGGGGAGTTCACTGTCGTGATTCGGGTTGTAAAATACTACGATATAAGCCGGAAGCCCGTCTCTGCCTGCTCTTCCGATTTCCTGATAATAATGTACGGGTGACACCGGAATTTGTGTGTGAATTATAAACCTAACGTCCGGTTTGTCAATACCCATACCCAGTGCATTTGTTGAAACGACACATTTGTATTCATTATTCATTAATCCGGATTCAATTGCTTTTTTTGTTTCTGTATCTAATCCTGCGTTGTAATGAACTGATTTAATACCGAGATAATCGAACCATCTTGTGTAAATTTCTGTATTGACTCTTGTTCCGGTATAAATGATTCCCGACCCCTCAATTTTCTCAAGATTTCTACCGAGCCAAATCATTTTTTCTTCTTCAGAATTTACTTTTACGACATATAAATGCAGATTCGGACGGATTAAATTCCCACGTAAAGAAGAAATATTTTTCCCGATTTGAGTTTTGATGTCCTCTTCAACCTGAAGTGTTGCTGTCGCTGTAGTTGCTAAAACCGGAAAATTAAGCGGCAGTAAATTAACAAGATTTACAATTTTTCGATATGAAGGTATAAAATCGTGACCCCACGTTGAGATACAGTGGGCTTCATCAACAACAACCATTGCAATTTTAAGCCGGCGTGAATTTTCGAGCCAATCATAATTTTCCATACGCGCTGGGTGAATATACAGAATTTTCAGTTTTCCGCTGATAGCATCTTCAATTGTCTGCTGATTATCTTCATCCGAATGCTGGTAGGAAATAAATTTTGCTTCGATACCCAGAGCCTGCAATTTCTGTACCTGGTCTCGCATCAATGCAACAAGCGGTGAAAAGACAATAGTAACACCGTCAAATTGTGTTGCGGGAAACTGAAAACAAAGAGACTTGCCAAAACCTGTTTTTTCTATTAAAAGGACTCTTTGACCGCTTAAAATTCTTTCAATTACTGTCCATTGATTATCATAAAATTTCTCAAAACCAAAAGTAGATTTTAGTACTTGTTCGGCTTGCTGTCTGTTCATGCAAATTACTTTAAATTTATATTTAAACTCTTTTTATCAGATTAATCCTTTTCATATAAGACAAATATATGAAATTTCTTTAAAATCATTAAAATTTTATTTAAATATCAAACGTAAGTTGTCAAATAAGAAATTTATTATTTTATTTTAAATATTTATCTCAATCTGCGGGCTATCAAAAATGAATTTTTGTCGCTGAGCAATTTGACTGCAAAGAGGGTTATATCCTTACCTTCCGATATTTTGAATTTAGCTCTTATGCTTTCGGCAGTAAGCGGGAAGTCTTTTCTGATAACTATTGCTTTCATGTCTCTAAGTACACTTTCAAGGTCTTTTTGGTTTGGTCTTGCTGAACTTATCATCTCGTAAATCTTGCCGGAAAAATTATTAAGCAAAATATCGGATGTGTAGAGATGACTGTTTCTGCTGATTTTCATCAATCCCAGCGACATTGCATAACTGTCGTGAAATCCGGATTTCATGATTGCCGGATGTACATCATATAAATATTGCTGGGGTATGCCGTAATCAATTTCTAATTCATCATCTTTTTCAAAAATATATTCAAATTTATTCTCGGTTAATTCAACGGCGTGATAAGATACACCTTTAATCAAACTGACAAAATCGAAAACGAGAAGTAATTCCTTACATTCGCCATCAACCGATAGAACATATATCTTATTAACCTCAGGAAATAAATTCACCAATGCAGTAATATCAAGCATCGGAGAAAGTTTTATCATTAATCTTCGGGATATTCTTTTTAAATCCTGAAATATTGCTGTTATATCAGGATGATAATCCTCTATCAGTATTTTTCTGCTTCCTGACTTAGAGCGTCTTGAAGGGTCGAGATATACCATATCAAAAACTGTTTCATTCCTTTCAAGAAAATGTTCCGCCGTGGTGCATATTACGTCTGTATTAGTAAATCCCAGCGTCCTGAAATTATGGGCAACTATGGGGCATATATCATCAGAAGGTTCTATTGCAATATGCTGTGTGGAATTTGACGCCATATAGAAGGAATCAATGCCGAAACCGCAGGTTAAATCAATTGAATCAATATACGGAAATAAATCGAACTTGAATTTAGATGTATAACAGCTTGAAGACTGTTCAATGTAAACAGGTTTCGGCATCAGCAGGTCATAATTTTCGACCCAGTCCGGCATTTTCTTTTCAAGCTTAATTCGTGAACCGATTTCCTGAAGGACAAAATCAATATCAATGCTTTTGTACTTTTCGCGGTGCAATGCAAGAATTGGTAAGTCATCATTATAATGCTCACGAATAAATTTAACAGTTTCAATATTAGGTTTGGTTATCATACTATTTGCAAAAATAAGCTATTTCCGGATTATATAAAAATAATATTAGTTAATACTTACACCCTGATGTTTTACTTTCGGTTATTTTAGCCAGGTCTTCGGGAATTGTTACTCTTATGCGGAGCGGAAAGTTCATGATTTAATTAACAACCCCCGGACTCTTCGCCCCTCTCAGAGTGTCAAATTCTTTGGTTTTGTATTTGTCCCCCGCTGGCGGGGGTTAGGGGGTGGAAAATTAATTCATGTATTCTTCACAAACTCAGAGTGACAATTTCTGGAGATTGATCTAAAAAATTTGAACGAATCAGCCCTACTAAGGAAAGTGATTAAACCCCAATATCATTCTTGACTTAGCCCCTCTCCTTAGCAAGGAGAGGGGCTGGGGTGAGGTTGATTTGTCATTTTATAATCATGATTTAACTATCTTGAAATTATTATCTGTCCGCCGACAATCATATCCGATGAATGAATCGTTAGGAAGTATAAACCCGGAGAGACATGGGAACAATCCCACTTCACTGCATTATCATGATTAATATCTTTACTTTGATAAATCAAATTGCCGGATAAATCATGAATCACCAAACTAAATTCCGAGCTGATATATTCAGGAAGTATTATGTTTACAAACTTATCTGCAGGATTTGGGAAAATATCCCTGCTATCCAAAGATATAATTTCCCTGACACTTAACGGGTCTTTGGTTATAAAACTCCAAACCTGTGACCAATTCGAGTTACCCTCAACAGTAATTGCTCTTATTCTCCAGTAGTACGTTTTCGGGAATTCCAAATCAGATGAGATATATTGATTATCAGTTATATTATTCTTGAATATTGTCAATGGTGGTGTAAAATCAATATTATCCGAAACATTGATTTCATATTTTAATGCACCGCCGACAGGAGCCCATTCAAATTTAACCGGATTAACAACCTTATCATATCCATTTTCAGGAGCAATCAGTATTGGGATGTTATTGCCTGTTTCAAATTTCCATACTTCCGACCAATCGCCAACACCTTCAGGTGATACTGCACGAACTCTCCAGAAATATTCAGAGTTAGGGTTCAGTTCGGAAAACGGATGTGTATTGCTGGCTATAGTGTCCTGACTGAATATCAGGTCATTGAATTGTTCATCATTTGCAATCTGCAAATGATAATCAGTGGCACCATTTGTACCGAACCATAAAAATTTGATTGTTAAAGGATGATTAATCGTATTGTCGTTTGGAAAACGCAAGGTGATTACGTTCACTTTTGTTTTAAATTTAAAAGCTGATGACCAAACGCCGGTATTTATATTAGAAATAACCCTTACTCTCCAGAAATATTCCTGATATGCTTCAAGACCATTCGCAGTATAATTTAAAAGATTATCAACAGTATCAAATAAAACATAATTAGTGAAATTTGCCGATTTTGATACCCCGATTTCATATTTATTCAGTAAACTGTGCTGCAGCCATTCAAACTGTGTATTGATTGCAACATTGACCGAATTATGGGCAGGCAGTCTTAGCTCGACAGGTGAATACCCGGTTGTGAATTTCCATACATTTGACCATGCACTAATTACCTGACCTATTCTTGAACGGACTCTCCAGTAATACATTTTGTTATATTCAAGTACGCCTGATGTTACTGATAAAGTTATTACGGAATTTGTATCAAATGCCAAATCAGAGAAGTCTTCTTTATCGGAAATCTGCAAATCATAGCTTTCGACATCAATTGCTTTTTCCCAAACCATAAGGGGATAATTTAAATTGCCTACCGACTCATTAACCGGAAGACGTAGTTCAGGCGGTCCAAAAACGGTTGTGAATTTCCATATTGCTGACCAGTCACTTGTCGAAACAAGATTATTAGCCTTAACTCTCCAGAAATAATCTGTTCTTCCATCAAGTAAAGGAGTTGTAATTGTTGTATCGCCTGAAATTAATTCAAATTCCAAAACATCGAAATTGGAATGTTTGGAAATTTGAATTTTATAAACAGCGGCACTATCAACTTTATTCCAAAGCATGTCTGCATTAACAGGTACGCCAATAGCATTATTGGCGGGAGCAATAAGTACAGGTTTACTTAATTTGGAACTGAAAGTTCTGACAGCAGACCAATCACTGACAGCATCGTGATTTTTGGCTCGTACTCTCCAATAATAAGTATGATTAAAGTCAAGTTTATTGGCTAATTTGTGAACAGTATCAAGCTGAGTTACATACTCCCAGGGATAAGTAAAATCAATGTCGTATGAAATCTGCAACTGGTAAAGTTCTGCTCTTATGGCGGATGTCCATGAGAATACCGAATCAACATCAATATCGCGGGCTTTATCAGGCAGACTTATTGGCGAAGGTATAGAAAGATTTTTTTTATCAACAGCCCTGTATATCATACCTGAAAAAGTGGACATATACATATCACCTGAATTATTTACAGTAAATGACATTACAGATTCACCGTTAAAATCCTTATTGATATTGATAAAACTTTTGCCTTTATCAATGGACATATAAGTTGCCTCAACGGTGCTGAAGGCTGCATCAATCAAAATATTAACACCTGAAGTATAAATATAATCATTTTTCCCGACATGAATCAAAGTAATTAAACTTGCAGGATATTCAGGAATAACTTCAAAAGTGTTCACTGTTTTGGATTTATATAATCCACTGCCTTCTGTACCAACCAGAACTGTATTGTCTCTTAAAAATCCTATACTTGCAACATTGTTTGGAAAACCCGATGTGGGAAACCATTGATTACCGTTATTTGTTGAATAAAAAACTACATCACCGGCAGCTAAATACACATTTCCGTTATAGTTGACACCTATATCATGAGGAGTCTTAGATTTTTTATCAAACAGGATTCCTGATTCATTCCAATTATTGCCATCATGAGAAAACCAAATTTTTCTGACATCAATTGGTTCAGCCGGAGGATCATTTTGCTTATAATATCTGGTTGCGATAAACCTTGTACCTGTAGGTCCAATCTCAACATCAAGTACCATTGTGTCACGGCATTTCACAAGATTCCAATTACTTAAGGTAGGGTCAGAAAAATACAATCCGCCTTCAGTAGCAGCATAATAATTTCCTGAAGAATCCATTGAAATTTTATTGATTATTTTCGGAGTTGATGCTGCCTGAATCCACGTTTTGCCTTCATCGGTTGTCTTTTTTACATTTTTATCATAATATGCAATTATTTCTTTTGCTTTAATGGACAGTAGTTTTGTTGGCTGTGCCAATGATTTTAATGTTGCGTCTTCAAGTTCTGTCCATTCTTCTCCAAAATTATCACTTGAATGAGGTGCAAAATTAGGAAAAAAACCATACATTTCAGTAGTACTCTGGCAGAGTGTATTTACACCGATACCTCTGATTCGTGTTGGTATCCATGTGAAATCTTCCTGTCTGTCTTCAGCATAAATTCCTCCATACCTTGAACCGAACACAGGATTTAAATTCTTGTTGAAAGTTAAGGATGTTGCATTAAGGTCAGGCAGAGGAACCGGAATTATTTTTTGCGGTCTGGTCATAAATGTATCAAGTTCAGCCCATGCAATTCCGTCATTTACAGAAAAATATACTCCTCTGCCGTTTGTTGCTGCATACAAATAATCAAGAGGGCTTCTTTTAATTTCATTTATAAATAAATTTCTTAATCCTGAACTTTGTTTCGACCATGTTTTAGCCGTATCCCTCGATTGAAATACTCCGCCGCCGTAGGTTCCGGCAACTATCCAGCCGTTATCTGCAACTTCGATTGTTGTTACATCTTTGTAAAGAAATCCTTTACTTGATTCGAGCCAGTTATCGCCCTTATTCTTTGATATATAAATACCATGACCGTAAGTTCCTATTAAAACCATACCTGTCGGGTATTTTTTTATAGAACGGACATCAAGATTGCTTAGACCGGCATTGGATTGAATCCAATTTACATTTGTGATTGATGTTGTCTTGAAAATACCTCCACCCATAGTAGAAATAAGTATTTCATTTGAAGAGATAAATTCAATATCAGTCAAATTGAAATTTGTTAATCCAGTATTAACAGGAGTCCAGCTCTGCCCCTTGTCGAATGACCGAAAGACGCCGCTGCCCCAAACTGTAATATAGATAACACCATTAGCAGCAACTGTACTTGAAGTTACGTAACTGGTCGTAGAGTTCGGCAGGCTTGCAAACAAGTCTTGCGATTTTAAATCATATATTGTCGAAAATGACACAATAAACAACAAAATCATATAAAGAATAGACTTGCTTATTTTAGATAAATTGGTTAAAAGTTTCATAACACACTCACAATAATCACAAATATTTATGTTCAATTTAGTAATAAAACTTAAAATCAATAAAAGTTACATTTTGACATCTTCTTTCAAACTTTCAAGGAAAACTTTTTAAAGAAAAATAAGTTAACATTGAAAAAAAAATTACAAGAATACCTAATTTTATATTGTTTAATTTTTAAATACTAAATCATAGAATTCAAATATCGGTAAAAATTTGTTATATTTTCAATTTATATTCAAAATATTTAGATTAATTTTATGTTGTTATTAATAAATTCAATTTTTTGTACTATTTTAGTTATTCATTATGTTTCTTTTTTTAGATTTTTGAAAGAATGATAAAACTTGGGCTTTTTCCGTTAAACCTTGTCTTATTTCCTGAAGCACTGTATCCTCTCCATATTTTTGAGGAACGATACAAAACTCTAATTCAGGAATGTTACAAGTCAGATATGGAATTTGGAATAAATTATGTAAAGAATGCCGGCATAAATCAGTCAGGCTGTACAGCCATGGTTAAGGAAATATTGAAAACATATCCCGACGGCAAAATGGATATTATTATCCGGGGGATTTCAAGATTCAGAATTTTAAAATTGATTGAAGGTGAAAAACCATATTTTACCGCAGAAGTGGAAACTTATGCCGATGATGATTTTGATACTGATAAACTCTTAATTGAAGAAGCTTCCCGTTTATTCAACAAGATTATCGAAGGAATTACAAGTGTTAAGATTGATAAAATTAATATTCATGATATCAAGGTAAAATATCCGTCATTTCTGATAGCTCAAAAAGCAGGATTATCACCCGAACAAAAACAGGCACTCATTGAGATAAGAAGTGAAAATCTCAGATTGGAATCTCTTATCCTGCATTTCAGAAAAGTGCAACCGCTAATCAAAAGAGCAGAATTTATTGCTGCAATTGTAAAAAATGACGGTTATCTCAACCCTAATCAAATCTAATTATGACAAATTTTCCTCAAGTAGTCGGTATTCTGAATGTAACTCCTGATTCGTTCTCGGACGGGGGTGAACATTATCAGGGAGATAAAGCAGTTGACTTTGCTTTGAAAATGATTGATCACGGTGCTGATATTATAGATATTGGTGGAGAAAGTACCAAGCCGGGAGCCGAATCAATTGATACCGAAACTGAGATTCAAAGAGTGATTCCTGTTATAAAAAAAATTAAGAATATCCAGCCGCAAATAAAAATTTCTGTTGACACTACAAAATATGAAGTTGCCCGAACGGCTTTGGATTTGGGATGTAATATGATAAATGATGTTTCCTGTTTGCGAAAGCAGCCGAGATTGGCAGAATTAGCAGGTCAGTATGATGTTCCGATAATATTAATGCACTCTCGTGAAAATCCCAAAACAATGCAGCAATCACCACATTATAATAATTTATGGGATGAACTGCTTGGTGAATTGCGTACTTCAATTGAATCTGCGAAAAAATCAGGTGCTACCAAAATCATTGCTGACCCGGGTATAGGATTTGCCAAAAGTTTTGAAAACAACTTAGAGATTCTAAAGAATTTCGATAGATTGTATCAATTGAATGTACCGCTGCTTCTGGGATTATCACGTAAATCATTTATTGGTAAAATGCTGGGTATTGATGTGCCTTCAGAAAGAGACTTTGCAACAGTCATTATTCATTCACTCCTTTTGAAATATAAAATTGAATATATAAGAGTTCATAATACCGGTATGACCCGTCAGCTGAAAATGATTTGTGAAGCATTGGATTAGTTTCTGTTTCTTATATGAATCATTTCTGTATGTACAGCCATAAATTGTTCTAAATTATATGTATTTAATGATATAGAAATTCAGTCAGCAAATAAATACTCATTTTTTATGTCTTATACTTAATTAGAAAAATAATCTGACTTTTTATTTATGAAAATTGTTGTCAAGTTTTTAATATATGCTATTACTGTATTTTCTTTTTGTAGATTATACAGCGAGAACACACCACTGGAAGCCTCAGAAAGCTTTTTTTTCGATGCTGTTGTTTTTCAGGGCGATTCTCTTGATAACGGCAGAGTAGATGTTCTGCTGCTGGTACCTTATGAAACATTAAATTTTATTAAAAGCGGTAGTGTTTTCGGGGCATCATATCAAATTCTTATTAACATAACTGATTCGACGGGAACGAGGATTGAATCAAGCAATTTTGATAAAAAAATCCGTGAAGAAGATTATTTCGTATCCCGCGGCGGCACAGGAAAATTTGATTATTCGCAGTCCATTTTTTATCTCAAACCCGGTAAATATAAAGTCACCACACAAATAACAGATAAATTCAGCAAGCTTAACTGGGAAAAGAACCGTGTAATTACAATACTTGATTTCGGGGAATTCGACTTTTCGCTTAGCGGGATAATGCTTCTCAGTTCAATAGAAGAAACCGGTGGTAAATATAAGATTACCCCTCATATTTCAGATAATATCGGCAGCCTTAATTCAGGATATTTTGCTTTTTTCGAGTCTTATAAGTTACGGTATGTAACCGATTCGGTTGATTATGTCTGGGAAATTCTGGATTCTAAAAATGAGGTAACAGCCTTTAGCAACCGAATCCGCAAACCGGCTGTTAATAACAGAACACAGACATTTTTACAAATCCCGCGTGTGGACGAAATGACAACAGGCACGTATATCCTGCGTATAACAGCATTGGAGCCGGATACTCTGACAGACTTGAAAGCAGGGAAAGTGCTGGCTGTTACTCAGCGCTCAATTAACTATATACTGTCAATGGGCGGAAATATACTTGCTGATATTGATTTAGCGGTAAAGCAGCTTAGGTATATTGCATATCAAACAGATATTGATTTTATAAAAGCCGGAGAAACAAAAGGCGAGAGACAAAAAAGATTCGAAGCCTTTTGGAATAAACAAGACCCATCTCCCGGTACAGACAGAAATGAAGCATTTGACGATTATTATTCCAGAATAGATTATGCAAACAAGGCATTCAAATCATTTCAGGAAGGATGGATGACAGATAAGGGTATGGTTTATGTAGTTTTCGGTCCCCCTAATACAATTGACAAACAGAATAATTATAACGACGGCAGGATTTATGAAAGGTGGTCTTATATGAACAATCGTGAATTTTTGTTCGTTGACAATTCCGGTTTCGGTGATTTTCGTATGATAAGACCCATTAGTATAACAGAAAAGTATAGATACAACAGATAGTTTTTGGAGAGATTAATGAATTTAGTTGCAATTGTAGGAAGACCTAATGTAGGCAAATCAACTCTTTTTAACAGGTTGGTAGGGCAGAGGGAGGCTATAGTTGATGATACCCCCGGTGTGACCAGGGACAGAATTTATGGCGTTTGCGAATGGAACGGCATCAGATTTATGATTATAGATACCGGTGGTTTTATTCCCGGAAGTGAAGACAATATGGAGCGTGCTATTCGCGAGCAGGCTATGATAGCAATTGAAGAAGCAGATTCAATCATTTTTATTGCCGACGGACGCGACGGCGTTACACCGTTTGATAATGATATAGCCAGAATTCTCAGGACAACAAACAAGAAAGTAATTTTACTTGTGAATAAATGTGATAATACAATTCAGGATAATTATTCTCATGAGTTCTATGGTTTAGGTCTTGGCGACCCTTATCCGATTTCTGCTTTGAACGGACATAATACCGGAGATTTTCTTGATGATGTCGTCAGCAATCTGAGAGATTTCGACCCGGATGAAGAAGACGGAAGATTGAAAATTGCAATCATCGGCAGACCGAATGTCGGCAAATCCAGCATAACCAACGCTCTGACAGGCAAGGAAAGGTCTATCGTTACAGATATTCCCGGTACAACGCGGGATTCTGTTGACTCTGTAATAAAATATTTTGGAGATGATATTGTACTTATTGATACAGCAGGTCTTAGAAAACGCTCTCAGGTTAAAGAAAATATTGAAATGTATTCGATGCTCCGAACTTCGAGGGCAATCGAAAGATGCGATATTGCTGTTGTTGTTATTGATGCTGAAAGAGGTCTGGAAGACCAGGATAAGAAAATTATCAATCAGGTTAATGATGCGCGTAAAGGAATCCTTATTGCAATCAATAAATGGGACTTAATCGAAAAAGAGACCCAGACAACAGAAGAATGGATTACAAAAATCAGAGAAGATATGAAAACCTTTGATTACGTTCCAATCACCTTTGTCTCTGCTGTTACAAAACAGAGATTACATAAAATTATTGATATGTCGAAAGAAATAAGGGAGAGAAGGCTCACCCGTATCAAAACCTCAGAGCTTAATGAAGTAATGCTGCAGCAACTTGACCGCACACCGCCGCCATCAGTTAGAGGATATGACCTACGAATCAATTATATCACTCAGGTAGGCACAGAGCCGCCGGTATTTGCATTTTTCTGTAATCATCCGCAGCTTATTCCCGAGTCTTACAAAAGATTTATCGAGAGAACAATGCGACGCAGTTTCGATTTCTCAGGTACACCTGTTTCTTTTATATTCAGAAAGAAAAATCAACCATGGAATGAAAGAGAATAGTTTACCTTGATTTGTCAATATTATAAAAATTTAAAAGTCCGGCATGTCGATAATGCCGGACTTTTCTGAATGCTGAATTCTGAATTCAGCATTCATAATTCAGCATTCAGCATTGCTTCCAACTCTGTATGAGTGTCCTGTTTGTAGAAAAAGCATAACAGACGGAAAACACCATCCCCAACTCCAGGGGAGTGACCTGTCGGTAGAAAAAACACAGCCCGACGGAAGCCACAAATCCACCTCCGTCACTCCGTGACACCTCCGCCGGCGGAGGACAAAAACAAAATCCACCCCCCCAAAAAAAAAATCAGCCCACAGCTAAAGCCACGGGCTGATAGAGAAGGAGAATAAAGCAACCACCCCTTAATCACCTTCAGATGTTTCTAAATTCTAAACATAATCCCTTATTTGAATTTCTCCTTTGGCGGCATAGTAAACTCCCTCGACTAATGCCTGAAGTTCGTCCTCACCCGGGTAAATATGAACCGGAGCTAAAAATGCAACTCTTTTTGAAATCCATTTTGTAAGCATTTCGGAATATGCAAGCCCGCCTGTAAGAATAATTGCATCAATTCTTCCTGAAAGCACAGCAGCACAGGCTCCTATCTCTTTGGCAATCTGATAAGCCATAGCTAAATATACCATTTTAGCCTGACAGTCTTCATTTTCAATCTTTTTTTCTACTTCCGTACCATTATTTGTTCCAAGATAAGCAACCATTCCGCCTGCACCGGTAATCATTTTTCGTACTTCATGTAGCTGATACTTTCCCGAAAAGCAAAGTTTTACAAGCGCTCCCGAAGGCAGACTGCCGGCACGTTCCGGTGAAAAAGGACCATCACCGTCCAATCCGTTATTTACATCAACAACTCTGCCGTTTTTGTGGGCACCAACTGTTATACCGCCTCCCAGATGAACAACTATAAGCGACAAATCCTGATACTTTCTGTTATGTTCGCGTGCAAATCTTCTTGCTACAGCTTTCTGATTCAGAGCATGGAAAATGCTCAGTCTCGGCAGCTCAGGTCTGCCGGAGAAACGTGCTATTTCATCCAGTTCGTCAACAACTACGGGGTCAACAATAAAAGATTCTTCCTTTTTACCCACACTTTTTGCAATTTCATAAGCTAATATTCCGCCAAGATTTGAAGCATGTTCACCCATCACACCTTTTCTGAGGTCTCTTAAAAGAGATTCGTTAACTCTATAGACACCTCCGGGTATCGGTTTGACTAATCCGCCTCTACCGACAAAAAGGTCAATTGAATCGGGTGAATCATTCTGATGCTTAAGGAATTCTAAAATAACATCACGGCGAAATTCATATTGTTCAATAATTGACTCGTACCCGGATAACTCTTCAACGCTGTGTCTGAAAGTTTGCTCGTATTTCATTACCAAATCTTCAAACACTGCTATCTTAGTAGAAGTTGAGCCGGGATTAATAGCTAATATCTTCATAATTATCTCCTGTAAATTAAAATGAAGCCGCCAGAGCTATTGACATTAATTTACTTCTGTCTGAATCAGCTCTTGAAGTCAATACAATCGGTACGGAAGCACCAAGTATAATTGCAGCTACAGATGAACCGCCGAAGCAGGTGAAGCTCTTATAAAGGGCATTGCCGACTTCAATATTATGTGCAAAAATTAAATCCGCGTCACCGGCAACATCACTGATAATTCCTTTATGTTCAGCAGCTTCTTTACTGACAGCATTGTCAAAAGCCAATGGTCCGTCTATTGTACATCCTTTGATTTGATTACGTCTGTTCATAACTGTAAGTATTGCTGCGTCGGTCGTAGCGCTCATTTTAAGATTAACACCCTCAATAGCGGCAATAACTGCTATCTTAGGATTTGAAACGCCTAATCTGTGGAATAAGTCAACTGCATTATTTATCATCGCTATTTTTTCGGTTAAATCAGGTGCTATATTCTGTGCGGCATCGGTAAGTGCTATCAATTTGTGATAAGCCGGTACATCAAAGAATCCGATATGCGAAAGAAGTTCACCGCTTCTCAGCCCCGAATCCTTATTTAATACGGCTCTCAGATAATCGGATGTATTGACATAACCCTTCATAAGAATTTGTGCTGAATTATCTCGTACGAGTTGGACGGCTATTCTTGCAGATTTGGCAGGGTCATTTTCTTCCACAATGTCAATTTTACTTAAATCCATACCAATTGCATCTGCAATTACTTTGATTTTTGTTTTGTTACCAACTAATATCGGGTCGGCAATTCCATGTTTCATTGCATCTGCAATTGCCATCAAAACAGGTTCATCTTCTGCTGCTGCTACTGCAATCTTCTTTTTTGACTTTAGTTTTGCTATATCTATAAAGCTATCTAAATTTTTAAGTTCCATCTTTGTTCCATTATTGACATTCTTTTCACATAATCACACATTATGCTTATATCAAAAATAGGAAAACTTATGCAAATATTGAACTAAGTTTATTGAAAATTCAATTTTTATTTCTGTTTATTTTTTTATTATTTATTTTACGATAGAATTGATGAATTGAAAGGTGAATGAAGCACTTTAAATTTAGTGAAAAAAATAAAAAATAATCTCAAATATTGACTTGATTTTTATTATACTTGCTTCAGATTGTATAGACTCAGCAGTTATTTAAAATATAGAACCTTTGAAAGCGTAATTGTGAACATAAATAAGTCAGAACAATTCATTTTAGTCTATTAAACAAATCAAATTGGAATTTTAAGATAGTGAATATTACAAATGGAATAAATAACAATCAGCCGTCACATGATTCTGCTATTAGAAGTCTAAATCTAATTAGGTTTTTTAGCGGAGCATTTGCGTTTATAATTGGAATTGTAATTCTTGCCGGTTATATCTTTGGAAATTATTTTCTTTTCAATTTGGGCAAAGATTATATACCTATGGCAGATGAATCTGCATTGTTATTTATTATAATAGGTTTGGTGATTTTGCTTATTGATAAGAGCAGGAATAACCGTAGATTACAATATCTGATTTTAGCTCTGAGTATTTTTGTAGGTCTAATTGGAATTCTTGCTTCAATTGATTTTTTGACAAATTATACATATAATTTTAGCGAGATATTGGGAGGGCATCATAAATTAATTGGTAATATGTATATCGGTAAAATGTCGCTTATTACTGCTTTAAATTTTATTGTTTATAGTATATCGCTTATTTTAATAATTTATAAATTTGAAAAAATCTCAGCTATATTCAGTACATTAATTTTATTTGTCGGATATATTCTAATAACCGGTTATTGGTTTGGTGTACCTTTTCTGTATGGCGGTACATATGTTCCCGTAGCATTGCCGACTGCAATTGTAATGTTTATCTCTTCTTTTGGAATGTTATCTGCTGCAGGATATGACTGTCCGCCATTAAAATATTTTTTTGGAGAATCTACTCAAGCCCGTTTGATGCGAAGCTTTATTCCGATTATATTCTTTTATAATTTATTTCAAGATTCAATTTTAACTTTGGGCAAAGAAAATATTAATAGTTATTTTGCTTTGCAAAACAGTATTGTTGATATTCTTTCACTTATTTTGACATCTTTCATTATTTCATTAGTCTCACGTTCTTTAGGCAAATCAATAGATAATAATATTGCTGAAAGGACAAAGGCAGAAGAAGAAATGCGTAGTTCAAGAGACAGTTTGGTTAAATTAAATATGGAATTAGAAACTTCGCGAGAATCTGTACTGAATAATATGAAAGAGACAGCCGAAGCAAGAAATACTTTAGAAATTAAAAATATTGAGTTGGAAAAAGAGATTTCGAACCGTAAACATGCTGAAGAAGCATTACGTAAAAGTGAGGAAAAATACCGCAATATTTTTGAGAATGCCCGCGAAGGAATTTTTCAGACTAATATCAACGGTACCTATATTTCAGTTAATCCAGCATTGGCAAAAATGTTAGGTTTTGATTCGCCTGAAGAATTGATTAATACCATACGAGATATTTCGAAGGATTCCTATTATGACCCAATAGAACGTGACAAATATTTAAAAATGATTGAAAAAGATGGTTTTGTTGAGGGTTATGAATATGAAGTTAAACATAAAGACGGTACAAAGCTTTGGTTCTATGAGGATTCAAGGGCTGTAAAAGATGAAAACGGCAGGATTCAATATTTTGAAGGATTCGTATTGGATATTACCGAACGTAAGAAGATAGAGGAAGAAATCAACAGCCTCGCTAAATTTCCATCTGAGAACCCTGGTCCAATTTTACGAATTTCAAATGTCGGCAAATTGTTTTATATTAATGAAGCCGGTCTGGAGAAATTACCGAAATGGAATCTGCAAATTGGAAAGTCAGCACCAAATATGCTTCAATCTGTTGTAAACAAAGCTATTGAAACTTGTGAGATACAAATAATTGAATTAATACACGAAGATGTTGTGTATTCTTTTTATGTTACACCGATTGCTGAAGCCGGTTACGCAAATCTTTACGGACAAGATATCACTGAGCGTAAACTTGCTGAAAATAAAATAGCTAAACTTGGTCTGCATTATCAGACATTAATTGAAAAAGCTGCCGATGGGATTGTTTTATTGGATTCGAATGCTCAATTTAAATATGTCAGTCCGTCAGCAAGAAAAATGTTCGGTTATGGTTTAACGGAAGAAATATCCGTAAATCCGGCAGAATTAACACACCCTGACGATTTGCAGATGGTTTTGTCACATCTGGGTAAATTATTTGAAGTTCCTGATTATGTACCGACACTGGATTATCGTTTTGCCCATAAAGAAGGTCATTGGATTTGTGTTGAGACTACATTCAGTAATCATCTTTCTGACCCTAATGTTGAATCCATTATTTTGAATTTCCGGGATATAACCGAACGTAAACATGCTGAAGATAAAATTAAAGATACTCAAATTCTGCTGCAAGCCTGTATTGAAAGTCCTAAAGACATGATTGTTCTTGAAATTGATAATAACTTTCAATACCTGAATTTTAATTCTTACCATAAAAATGTTATGGCATTAGCCTATGGTGTTGATGTGGAGATTGGAATGAATCTGCTTGACTGCATAACCAATGAAGATGACCGGAAAAAGTCCAAAATTAACTACGACCGGGCATTGGATGGAGAAAACCATATAACAATTGAGGAATACGGAGATTTTGAACGTTACTACTATGAAACACGGTACAATCCAATTTTTAATGATAAGAATGAGATTATAGGGGCAACTGCTTTTTCGGCAAATATTACAGAACGCATACTTATTGAACAGGAATTAACAATTGCTAAAGAACGTGCAGAAGAAAGTGATAATCTGAAAACTGCTTTCCTGCAGAATATGTCACATGAAATACGCACACCACTTAATGGAATTATCGGCTTTTCCAGAATGCTCGTTTCTGAAGATTTAAGCAGTGAAGATATTCAGGACTTTACAAATATGATTAGTTTAAGTAGTGAGCGGCTAATTGAAATTGTAAATAATGTTCTTGATATGTCCAAAATACAAACAGGACAAATTGAAACCGTGTCCGAACCAATTGTAATAAATTCACTCTTTTCTGATTTGTTTGACTTTTTCTCTCATTTAGCGGAAGAAAAGAATATTAGTTTGAATTATCATAATACAGATGATTTTGGCAGAACAATATATACCGATGAAGGTAAATTGCATCAGATATTTACTAATTTAATAAATAATGCCATAAAATTTACACATTCCGGCGGCATAGATTACGGTTATGAAATCATTGATAATACTATTCAATTTTATGTAAAAGACACAGGCGTGGGTATTACCGAAGATTTGCACGAAAAGATTTTCGAAAGATTTACTCAGGCAGAGCAGTCAATTTCGAGAAGTTATGAAGGTGCAGGGCTGGGATTAGCTATCTGCAAGGGACTTGTGGAATTACTCGGCGGCAGTATCCGGGTTGAATCTGAAATCAATAATGGTACAGCATTTTACTTCACGCTGCCATTGACTGTAGGAATTTTACAATCACAGGAAGACAATGAAATTCCGGAAAATTCCGTCTTAATTATGAAAAGTAAAATCTTAATTGCCGAAGACGATTGGGTTAGTGCACAATATCTTATCAGATTTTTTGAAAATTCTAAAACTGTATTAATTCATGCCGAAAATGGTAAGGAGGCAGTCGAATTAGTCAAAATTACACCCGATATTGATTTGATTTTGATGGATATTAAAATGCCCGTTATGGATGGAATTGAAGCTGCTGCGTTAATAAAAATAATCAGACCTGATTTGCCGATAATTGCTCAGACAGCTTATGCATTTTATGATGATAAACAAAAAATTCTTTCAGCAGGATTTGACGATTACATATCAAAACCCTATGATACAAAAATATTAAATGAATTAATTGACAAATATCTGAAGTGTAATTAAAAAAACTCCTGTTTTTAACCTTTCAATAATTCAGCCCGCGGCAACTAAACCGCGGGTTTATTAGTATTTGAGGGGGGTAAGTCAAATCCCCCTTTGAAATATTCTGAATCACGGATTGAACTGATTACACCGATTCCACGGATTTAAATCAGTGATTCTGACAAAGTGGGATTTTGATTTTGTCCTCCGCTGGCGGAGGTGTCACGGAGTGACGGAGGTGGAAATGTATGTTATCCTTCGGGCTGTGCTTTGTTACCATAATTTAATCCCTATGGGATACAATCAATTTTAAATAACGAATTACAATTAATTCAAATCCCAACAATCCCATAAATCCCAAAAATCACGGTTCAGACAGACTGTGCTTTTTCTATAATAATGTCACTCCTTCGGAGTTGGAACATATTTATCTCGTAGAGATTAAATTGTGGTAACATGCTCAATACCCATATGATTGTTATCTCGTAGAGATTATATTATTTTACCATAATTCAACCTCTACGAGGTAGTTTATGTTCATCGGGATGCCTTTTGTTACCATAATTCAACTCCTAACGGAGTTGGTTCTTTGGGTGTCTTTCGGTAATCATTTGCTATAAACATACAACTCCTTCGGAGTTGAAATCAATTCAGAATGCTGAAGTCGAAGACCAGCGAAGCTAATTATTAAGAAGAACTAAGAACTTAAAACTAAGGACTCAAAACTAAAAAACCCCGCTTTGATTGCAGGGCTTAATAATTTAATTTTTTGTCTTCTTTTAGAGTCTTTCGAATCGTGCCTGGAAGAATCTCAAATATTTTGGTTCGTAAACCATTTTCAATCCTTTTGCATTTTCTCTGTGGTGATAAAGTTCTTCCACCCAGTAAGCAACAACGTCGAAATGTGCCTGAGTATAAACTCTCCTCGGAATTGTCAGTCTGACAAGTTCGAGTTTCGGTTTGTGATTCTCGCCTGTTTTGTTGTCGCGTCCTGCAGATACTATACCGCGTTCCATAGCACGTACACCGGATTCGAGATATAGATTGGCAGCCAAAGTCTGTGCCGGATATTCTTCCTGAGGTATATGTGGATAAAATCTCTTGGCATCCAAAAATATTGCGTGTCCGCCAACCGGAGTTACAAACGGCACACCTGCATTATCAAGCAGTTTACCAAGGTATTCAACCTGTCTGACGCGTGAAGCAATATTCTGGTCCTGTACGGCTTCTTCAAGTCCAATAGCCATAGCTTCCATGTCGCGTCCTGCCATTCCGCCATAAGTATGCAAACCTTCGTAAACGACAACCATATTGCGTAATTCTTCAAACAAATCCCAGTCGTTAACAGCAACAAAACCACCGATATTGACAAGTAAGTCTTTCTTTCCGCTCATTGTAGCGCCATCTGAATATGAAGCCAGTTCCAACAAAATATCAGCAACAGGTTTATTTTTGTAACCTTCTTCTCTCTGCTGGATGAAATAAGCATTTTCGACTGCACGTGTTGCATCAAGCATAACTTTGATACCGTGTTTATCGGAAATCGCTTTTACATCACGGATATTTTCAATGGAAATAGGCTGACCGCCAGCCATATTAACTGTCGCTGCTACACAGATATAAGGAATTTTATCAGCACCGACTCTATTGATTAAATCCTGATATTTTTGCAGGTCAATATTGCCTTTGAAAGGATGCAGACTTTGTGAATCATGTGCTTCGTCAATAATTACATCAACAAAAGTAGCACCTGCTTTTTCCTGATGAAATCTGGTTGTGGTGAAATACATATTTCCGGGTACAAAATCACCCGGTTTAATCATAGCCTGAGACAGTAGATTTTCAGCACCGCGTCCCTGATGGGTAGGAACTAAATGTTTATAACCGTAATGCTTTTGCACCGCAGCTTCGAGACGATAGAAATTCTTTGAGCCTGCATAAGCTTCATCACCCATCATCATACCTGCCCATTGGGCATCACTCATGGCGTTTGTTCCGCTGTCAGTCAAAAAATCAATGTAAACATCTTCGGAACGTAATAAAAATGTGTTATAACCTGCTTCTTTTATAGCTGTTTGACGGTCTTCGAGACTTGTCATTTTCAAGGGCTCAACCACTTTAATTTTATATGGCTCAGCCCAAGGGATGTATTTTCCGGACATCATTAAAACCCTTAATTAAGTATTTAAATAATTAACTTTTGCATTTTACGATTTTTATTTTCGTTTATGCGTTCATTAAACTACTCAAATATAAGTAAATATGCAATTTCATACAAATTTTTTGAATAAATTGTAATAATTAGTTACTTTTGGGTAGAAGATAATACAAAATTGTAAATTTATATATTGAAAACTAATTGAAAAATTCTACCGGCAAATATCGTTTTTTGATTTCAGTTGCGGCAATGGCTGTATTGTTTTTGTTCTGCTCTTGCTCCGAGTCAACCAGACAATACCGCGAGCCGCGTATTAATTACGATTCACTTGCTGCTTCTATTCCCAAAAGCGACACTCTGACATTCATTCCTCATGAAATATCAGATACAAGTTCTGAGTTTCATTATGTAATTACCTGTAAATATCCCGAACTGATTCATTATGATATTGATACCGTTAAGTTCAAAATTAATTACGCAATTACCGGCAGACTTAACGAAATTATTGATTTGTTCAAAATTGACCAGAAATTTCTTGCAAATGACTCAATCGGTCTGGCTCCTCTTAAAGACTTAGAAGGATTTGAAACGCGGCAGAATTATCTTTTGATTGATTACGGGATTGTCAACAATTCGCGTACAATCATGAGTATGATATTCAATATTGAGCAGTATAATGCATTTTCCGCTCATCCTATTTCTTATCATAAAACAATGAATTTTGATATGAAAACAGGCGACGAGATAGATTTGATGGAATTTGTGCAGGATGATGACAGCACTTTTATAGGTAATTTGTCAAACATCAGTTACGAACTTATAGCTGCAAAAAATATTTCGGATTCAGTATGGATTTGGAATGGAATATTGCCGGAATGGGAGAATTTCCAAAATTATAATATAACACGCGACAGTCTCATACTGACTTTTGACGTTTATCAGGTAGCCCCGTATGCTGTAGGACCGGTCAGAATTGCAGTCCCTTGGGTACAATTAATATTGGAGAAGAAATGATTCATAACTGCAACGATATGATATCAAAAGAAAATTATGTGATTTAGAAAGAAGTAGAAGAACTTTATTATTTGTGTTTGTTTGATAAATTAAAGGTTAAATTTTATGAAAAACAGAATATTTAATTTTTTATTTTTTGCAGTATTGGTTGCTCTTACTGCATGCTCAAAAGAAGATAGCATAACATCCGGTAACAGCGACATCCAAACAAAGCTGCAAACCCTTGTTGAAAACGAGCTTCAGGGATACAAAAACAAATTCCCGGATTATCCCGGCGGCTTGACGATGAAAATACTCGCGGGTAATGAATCTTACTTTGCTTCTGCCGGTATGGGTTCATCTGTTACAGACGGGATTCATTTCAGAGCTGCGAGTAACACAAAAACATTTACTTCTGCTGCTATTTTATATTTATATCAGCAGGGGAAACTTGATATCAATCATAAAATTACAGACATAATTCCGGGTACAAACCAAACCTATTTACCGAATACCCCGGAATATGACATTCCTTTCAAAAATTCAATTACTATACTCGATTTATTGCGTCACAGAGCAGGTGTTTTTGATGTATCCAATGATATGGTGCCGGATACTGTGTCAGCTCCACTTCCTTATAAAGGGAAATATTATTTGGAATATATTATGGAAAAAGAACCTGAACACACATTTACTTTTGATGAATTAGTTAATGTTGTTACAAAAACCGGTCTGTATTATTTCACTCCTGATAATGGTTATCATTATTCAAATACCGGTTATTCACTGCTCGGTAAGATTATTGAAAGAGTATCCGGAAAATCTTATCAGAATTATATGATGGAAGAAATCATTACTCCCATTGGTTTAACAAATACGACTATGCCTGTTCTTGGTACCGACCGGAATTTACCGGAACCTTATGCTAAAGGTTATATATATATGAATGGTTCACAAACTGATGTGAGCCAGTCAAATATTTCTGCAAATGTAGCTGAGGGAACATTAATAACGACTCCGTATGATTTATCCAAATTTTTGAGAACTTTATTGTCAGGTAAAAGTTTACTCAGCCCTCATACGGTTAATTCTGTCATGATGAACTGTCTGCCTACAAGCAGTAAAAGTTCCGGTAAATACGGCTGCGGCTTGACTTACACTCAAAATCTGGGCTATGGTCATAACGGCGCACATGAAGGATACCTTTCGATGATGGTATATGACCCGCAAATTGATTTAACAATTGTTATATTCACAAATACCTGGAACATGAAAGACGGAATGAACAGTTTAGTTTATCAGTTATCGGAATTTCTCGAAAGTACAGCTTACAAAGCAAAAGAAATTGTCAAAAAAGAAGATTAAATTATACTTTGACTTTATCAATTAATTTTATAATGTTTTTCAAAGCTGTTAAATGATTTGACTAAAAATGCGTAATATCGTATAATTGTTGATAACTTCATTTTTTCTATCGGTTTTTTTTCTGTAATTTTGTTCTTTTATATTTAACTATTCTGAGAAAAAGATATGGCAAAAGAACAACCGAAAGAATTGACCTCTGCGGCAAGTAAATCAGTTAATGAAAAACTTAAAGCAGTTCAGATTGCAATTGACCAAATCGAAAAAACACACGGCAAAGGCTCGATAATGAGACTGAACGACCAGCATGTAGTAAATGTTGAGGCAATCTCTACCGGCTGCCTGTCACTCGATGCCGCTATCGGTATCGGCGGCGTTCCGCGCGGCAGAATCATCGAGATTTTCGGACCTGAATCATCAGGTAAAACTACCGTTTGTCTTCACGTTATTGCTGAAGCCCAAAAAAACGGAGGTTTGGCAGCATTTATTGATACCGAGCATGCTTTGGATATAAATTATGCACAGAGACTTGGTCTGGACTTAAATAACCTATTACTTTCTCAACCGGAGTTCGGTGAACAGGCTCTTGAAATAGTCGAAACTCTTGTTCGCAGCGGTGCATTGGATGTAATAGTTGTGGATTCGGTTGCCGCACTTACTCCAAGAGTCGAAATCGAAGGCGATATGGGCGATGCACAGATGGGTTCGCAGGCAAGACTTATGTCGCAGGCAATGAGAAAACTTCAGGCTGCAATCGGCAAATCAAAAACAACAGTGATTTTTACAAACCAGCTGCGAAGCAAAATCGGTGTGATTTACGGCAATCCCGAAACTACAACAGGCGGAAATGCACTGAAATTTTATGCTTCCGTCCGCATAGATATACGCAGAAAGGAAGTAATCAAAGACGGTCAGGAAATTATCGGTAACCGCGTTAGATGCAAAATCGTAAAGAATAAAGTAGCTCCACCGTTCAAAGAAGTTGAATTTGATATACTGTACAATGAAGGCATATCGAAAATGGGTGACTTGATTGATGTCGCTACCGAACATGGCATTGTTGTGAAAAGCGGCTCATGGTATTCTTACAAAACCGAACGTACTCAGGGACGCGACGGTGTTCGTAAATTCCTTTTGGAAAATGATGAATTATACAAACAGTTGGAAGCCGAAGTTAAGGAAGTGCTGAAAGCTAAGCCATTCATGCTTAAGACTTCACCTGTTGTTGAAGTGGAAGATTAAACTACTGAAATTGTGTAATTGAAATAATAATAACCACCCCTAACCCCTCCTTACCAAGGAGGGGAAATAGGAAACTGAAATTGTATAATTGAAATAATAGTAACCACCCCCAACCCCTCCTTATCAAGGAGGGGAGTGGTATAAGTTAATATTAAATTGCTGCCTCCACATTGAGATATTTAGAGTGGGGTTTGCTTTTGTTTTTTAGAAAATTTGGTGACGAAATATATGAACAAAGGAGCTTTACGGTTTTATAATAAAATCAGGTCAAAGGGTATTTCGCCGAAAAAAGTGTGCGAAGTTGGTGTTTATTTGCCGGAGGAATCAAATCTTATCGGCTTTATAAATGACAATGTAGATACGACACTTATTGAGGCTGACCCTGATTATGTAATAGCTATCAACAAATATTTTGCCGGCAGCAGTAATCTGACCGTTCATAATGCAGCCGTCTATGACTATAATGGAACTGTTGAACTTTGCAAAAGAAAGTCATCCACATTTGTCAGTGAACTTAAGTCGAGCCCGGCAATTGTTAACGACAAATATGTTATTGACGACGGTGATAAATTTATAGCCAAATCAATAAAATTCAGTGAAATTGATAATGGAGATTTCGATGTCCTGAGTATTGATATCGAAGGTGCAGAGTGGTTTGTTATCAAACATCTCGTCAGCAGACCGCTGATTCTTTCAATCGAAACACACGGTAAATATTACAAAAACCCGTATTTAAAGGAAATCAGTAACTGGATAAATGAAAATGGTTATAAAATATGGTATAAGGATAAGTCGGATACAGTATTTGTAAAAAATGATGCATTTAATATTACTATATTTGAAAAATTAGAGCTTATTATTACTGAAATGAAGTTGTATATATTTTCACAAAAAAAATATTTGAAAGCGATTTTCAAATAGTCTGAAAAAACAATTGAAATTCATTCCAAATTTTTTTACCGCTATTTTTATCACAAATCAGGCTGAATGACATTTTTTAGTTTCTTATCTAAGTAATAGATGTTATTTTAGTCTTTCTGATTTAGTTCAAAGAGAAGATAATGCTTAAAGAATTGTTAAAACCTGAAATACACGAACTTATTCATACCAGAAACTGGTCTGACCTTCGTGATATTCTTAGTTCTTGGCCCCCACCGGAAATAGTTGACCTGTTTCTGGATGTCGAAAAGAATGATAGGGTTCTTATTTTCAGAGCATTACCGCGTGATATTGCCGCAATTGTTTTCTCATATCTGGACAGCGACCAAAAAGACAGTTTCTTACTTGATTTGACTGACCAGGAAACACGAAATCTACTTTCGGATTTACCTCCTGATGACAGAACAGAACTGCTCGAAGAATTACCCGGAAAAGTTACACGCCGACTGCTGACACTTCTCGACCCTGAGGATTTTAAAGAGGCACGAGAACTTCTTGGCTATCCCGAGGATAGTGTAGGCAGAAGAATGACTCCCGATTTTGTCGGTGTAAGGTCTTACTGGACAATACATAAGGCTTTGCATCATATCAGAAAATTCGGCAAAGATTCGGAAACAATTAACCGAATTTATGTAACCGATAAAAGCGGAAAATTACTTGATGATATAAAACTCCGTTCTATCATTCTGGCTGATGTTGATGCTTCTATCTCTGATTTGATGGATTACAATGTGGTATCCTTATCAGCATTCGACGACCAGGAAAAAGCCGTAAAAACTTTGGAAAAATACGACCTTGTAGCAATTCCCGTAGTTGATTCGATGGGTGTGCTGGTAGGGATTGTTACTTTTGATGATGTAATGGATATATCGGAAGAAGAAACTACAGAAGACTTTCAGAAAATCGGCGGTGTAAATCCCGTTGAGCAAAGCTACCAGTCAGCCAGTGTCCTAAAACTCTGGGGTAAACGAATTCCGTGGCTCATTGCACTCTTATTTGCAAATTTCCTGACTGTACAGGCAATCAGTCATTTCGACTGGGTATATGCAAAAGTAGTAGCTCTTACCCTGTTTCCGACCATGCTTATCGGCACGGCAGGTAACTCAGGCACACAATCCGCGACACTAATAATCCGAAGTATAGCAGTTGACGGTCTCAATTTCGACCGGTGGTTTAGAGTACTAAAAAAAGAATTTGCAGTAGGTATTCTTCTTGGGCTTTCTTTGGGCTTGATTGCTTTTATACGAGGCTTTTTAATCGGCGACCCGGGACATAAAATAGCCATTATAGTCGGGTTGGCAATGGTTGTTATGGTTTTATGGGCAAATATTGTCGGCGGACTGCTCCCTCTTATTTTAAATAAAATGAAATTTGACCCGGCAGTAATCTCAAGTCCGTTCATGGCAACCCTGATTGACTTTACCGGAATATTAATATACTTCAGCCTGTCTATTTGGATTCTCGGTCTCTGACACTGACTGCTTTATAATTAATTGGTTTATATGTAGTTTTACTCCATCTTTAGAAAGCCGGCGGTGGCTATGCCGGACGGACTAAGCAATCTTAGATAATACGAGCCGCGTTCGAGAAGTGAAATATCAATCCTGAAACTACTGAGCACTTCTTTTTGCAGCAGTCTGCCGCTTATATCATAAATCTCGTAACTGGTATATAGTTTAGTCTCGGATTCTGAAAGAGTGATGTAGTTTCCTGCCGGATTGGGGAAAACTACAAATGGATTTAATGATATATAATCATTATTAACTCCCGTACCGTCAACAAGCTCGAGCAAAGTAAAATGTTCTCCTCCAATTAGTAATTTATTGGAATTGGATAAATGAAACGTATATAAATCAATATTAGCATTCATGTCATAGTAATTAACCGAATTATCGGATAAATTAACTTTACATAAAAAGCCGTCTTTTCCACACATATACATATCAGTATTATTCACAATGATAGCATCATTAATACCGGGAGTAGTAATTTTTTTGTATTTCCAGGTCTTCTCCAATCCTTTATTATTGGAATAATAAAATCCGTCAGATGTTATCATATAAAAATCATTTTCATTTTGTACGATTAATTTTTTGATATTTTTGGGTTCAAAAGAATTAACAAGATTTATTCTACCTAAGCTGTCCCATGAATAACCGTCAGAACTTCTAAACAATATATATTGAGAACCTCTTTCGATAATTAAATTATGAGTATTGTTAAAAAAAGTTCCGCATACAGCGTCTTTAAAAACATCCCAATATATCAGAGTTTCATGCCAGTTATTATAAATATATGTCTTCATTGTATATTTCGAAATCGAAATCCCGTTTCCATTTGCATCTACATTTGAATATGCAATTTCCGAAATTGATTCCGGATAAATGTGTTGAATCCATTTTTGTTCGTTATAACTGAAAGCCGAATCTTTATTAACAGTAAGAAATATATTTTTATATTTTGTTATCCGAGGATTACTTTGGTCATAGAGAATTCCATAAAATACCATATCTTCAGCAGACGAGAAAGAAACATCCTTCAAACCGACATTCCAATCTGTAAATTCAATTAAATTGACCGATTTTTTTTCATTTAAATAAATATGCGAGATTTGTGAGGACTGGCGTGCTACTAAATGTTCATTGTCAAATGAATTAAGAAGATATATACCAGAGTTCCAGGAATTTTTTTCTATTAAAATTTCTTTCCATGTAACTTCACTATATAAATTTGAATTTACTGTAAAAATAACAACGAAATAAAACATAAATTTTAGAAACTTTATCATAACTTTTCTCCTTGATTAATTTCCGGAACCGGGATTTCAGCCCTTAAACGGTAATTTGAAAAAAATGACTTAAACACTTCTGTAAGAAGGGCAAATATAAATTTACCTTTCGACTCTGTGGTAAAGATACTGTTAACTTGATACATAATTCACCTATCAGAAACTTAATCTATCTACATACCTGTTTGGTTATATATTCACAATTATTAAAATGACATAAATTCCAAATGCAACATAAGAAAACTTATTCTCATCAGCAAGAAAAATATTATTATCCGGCAAAAATATTTAAGTGTAGTAAACATTAGATACAATTAATTCAGGATTATAAATGACTTAGGATAATAATGAAACACCATGAAATAACCTGCATCAATCATTTTTCATGTTTCATTGCAGATTTTTGTGTTACAGTTCCCGATTTATAACTGTTTTTTGACAATTGAATTAATATCCTTAAATTCCAATTATTCCAGGAATTAATATTTATACTCATTGAATTACTTAGAGTGAGCACCGAAGCCCTTTGCATAGGCTATGAATTACTTCAAAGACCTTGCAAAGTTGTTCAAAGACCATGCAAAGTTGTTCAAAGAGCTTGCAAAGTTGTTCAAAGAGCTTGCAAAGAAGTTTTTTGACCATGCAAAGAAGTTCAAAGACCAAGCGGAGAACTGCTTATCCATTGATTTTAAGGAAAAAGGTCAGGAAACCTTGGAAAAAGGTCAGGAAACCTTGGAAAAAGGTCAGGAAACTTTGGAAAAAGGTCAGGAAACTTTGGAAAAAGGTCAGGAAACTTTGGAAAAAGTTCAGGAAACTTTGGAAAAAGTTCAGGAAACTTTGGAAAAAGTTCAGGAAACTTTGAAAAAAGGTCATCGTACTAATACGAAAGTTATTCATACCGGTTTGAAAGTCATTTGAACAGTTAGGAATTGTTTATATAATGAAATTGGGATTTATATAAATATATTCTCTAATTAATTTGTTGATGTTTAAATTTTATTTAACATGCCAACAACATTATCTTAGAAAATCTCTTCTTATTTCACGTTCTGTATCACGTTTTTTGACATCCTCGCGTTTGTCGTATTTTTTCTTGGCGCGTACTAATGCCAGTTCGACTTTAACCAGATGTCCCGAAAAATAAACACTTAAAGGTATGAGAGTCAATCCTTTTTCTTCTACCTGTGACTTAAGTTTGGCAAGTTCTCTGTAATGCAGCAGTAATTTTCTGTCGCGGTTGGGCTTGTGATTCTCACGGTTACCAAAATCATATTCATTGATATGCAGACCTCTGACAAATAATTCACCCGATTCAAAAGAAGCATAAGCATCCTGAATGTTGCACTTCCCGCCCCTGAGCGACTTAACCTCTGTACCCTGAAGAATTATGCCGCACTCAAAAGTCTGGATAATTTCAAACTCATAACGGGCTTTTCTATTGGTTGAAATTATCTTCTTTTGTCGCTCTTTTAACTGTGCTGTTACCATTTCTTTACTTTAAAAATCATCATTATTTAATTTAGTAATGGAATTGACGATTATAAGGGATAAAATGTTATGTTTTTCGTAATTAATATTTCTCATACCAAAGATTTAGACCTGTTATGCGTTTTAATGATTTTATTATGAAATAATTTCAAATTTATTCTTGAGATTCTTTTTGGTGAGATTATGAACAAATCAATATTAGTTCCTATTGCCGACGGCACAGAAGAAATGGAAGTCGTTACTATAGTTGATATTCTCCGAAGAGCCGGCGTGTTTGTCACATTTGCAGGTTTATCAACGAAGGTTGTTTGCTCCCGCGGTGTTGAAATCATTCCGGATATTCTCATTGACGACCTTAGCGATGATGCAGAATTTGATATGATTGTTCTGCCCGGCGGAATGAAAGGGGTCAAAAATTTGAGTGAATCAAAGAAACTTGAAGCACTCATTAAGCATAATATAAACAAAGCCGTAATTGCAGCTATATGTGCTGCACCACTGATATTAAAAGCCTTCGGTTTGCTTGATTCGGACATACAGATAACAAGCCACCCTTCCATTAAGGATGAGTTTGCCGCGTATGATTATCAGGACAGCAATGTTGTAATTAGCCGCAATATTGTCACAAGCCGTGGTGCCGGTACTGCTGCCGGGTTCAGTCTAACGCTGGTAGAATTGCTGTTTGATAAATCAATTTCTGAACGTATAGCCCGTGACATTGTTTTTACAGGAAATTAATATATGAACGAACAATTCGGGATTGAAATAACTGTTTTGGGACTGGTTCAGGGGGTAGGCTTTAGATACTTTATTTATAACCATGCTGTAGAGATGGGGCTGACCGGATTTGTAAGAAATCTCGACGACTCAGTATTTATCAAAGCTGAAGGAAATAAATCGCAGTTGGAGCAGTTACTTGCACTTGCTCTGCAGGGACCTCCAAGAGCAAACGTGACTGATAAAAAAGTTCTTCACAAGGATTATACAGGTAGTTTCCGTGATTTTACAATTAAATAAATTGATAATGCTTTATAAGAATAAATATCTCATAATATTGTTCATTGTTCAGCTTTGTTGGGCGAATGCAGCCTCAGCATCTGATTTTACTTATCAGTTGCCGCATCGGGACAGCCTAATGCCGAGGATTGCCTTAGTATTGAGCGGTGGCGGAGCGAGAGGATTAGCACAAATCGGAGTATTGAAAGGATTTCAGAAAGCAGGCATAAAGATTGATTATATGGTTGGTACGAGTATAGGTGCGATTGTCGGTGGGTTATATGCCAGCGGCTACAGTCCTCAGGAATTGGAAAATATTCTCGGTTCGGCTGATTGGAATAATGCCGTAGCTCTTTCCAACACAAATATGAGAAGCCAGCTTTTTATTGACCAGAAACAAATATACGACAGGTCATTTGTAACATTTAAGTTTAAGAATTTTAAATTTGTAGTACCCGAAGCAGTTACTGAAGGAACTTCTTTCGACAAATTTTTGCAGGAATTATTATGGCGCGGGGCTTATCAGCCTGTCATAGATTTCGACAAACTTAAAATTCCTTTCAGAGCGGTAGCAACCGACCTTGTATCAGGAAAATCAATTTCACTTTCCGGCGGCAACATATCGAAAGCCATACGGGCGAGTGCAACAGTTCCGCTCAGATACTACCCGATTAGAATAGATTCAATGATGCTTGTTGACGGCGGTACTCTTGCTAATTTGCCTGTTAAACAGGCTGAAGAATTTCATCCGGATATAGTGATAGCTGTTAATACTGCATCACCGCTTAACAAAACCGATGATTTGAGTTCTGCATGGGTTATTGCCGACCAGGTAATATCTATTGCAATGGAAAAATTTATTAAGGAAAATGAAGAGCTTGCCGATATTGTATTGAAACCGAAACTCGGGTTCTACAGTAATGATGATTTCAGCAATGCTGACAGTCTTATCAGACTGGGAGAAGATTCGTTCAATGAACACAGTGAAACAATCAAATCATTGATTACCGGAGAAATTTATACAAAAGTACAGGCTGTTATAAAAAATATTCAATTTGATAATATTGAGAAACCGCTCAAACCTGAATTTACAGGTTTTTCAGATAACCACAAAAACTATCTTGCCGAACTGTTTCCCGAAGTGAAAAACAAAACTGATATTTCTAAACTTATTCTTTATTTATATTTGATTGAAAATGATTATTATTCGGGATTTAAACTTAATTCGCAAAATGACACACTTTTTGTTGAGGCAGTCAATCACCCGATAATCAGAAGCATTTCCTCGAATCTGCCTGCCCAACTGTCTGAAAACTTTGACAAATTGAAAGAGCGTTTTATTTCACTGCCTTTCAATCCGTCAATAATTACTGATATAAAGGAGTCAACTCTCAGATATCTGCATTATAACGGTTATTCATTTGCTTCGATAAGCAGGATTGACATAAATGAAGGCAATGTAACTGTCAATTGTAATTTTGGCAGAATAGATTCAATCGAAATAATATCATTCCCGGGACTTAAGGATTTTTTAATTTTACGCGAATTGGAATTTAAAGTAAAAGATATAGCACGTTCTGAAAATTTACTTAAGACAATAGATAATTTGAATTCCACCTTAATTTTAGATAATGTTGAAGTTATGCCGGTAATCAACAATCAAAACGGAATAGACATTAAGGTGAAAGTTAAAGATGCCCCGAATCAAACTATCAGACTCGGAGGCAGAGTTGACAATGAAAGAAATGCCCAGTTCGGTATTGATTTTATTCAGGAAAATTTTAATAATCAGGGTACAAGGCTGACACTTCATGGAGTACTGGCATCCACTTATCAAAAAACCGACTTTTCGATGGAAAATACGAGAATCTTCCGTACCGAACTTAGTTCTTCAATTAGTGTATATTACCTCCATCGGGAAATGTATGAATATACAAAAAATCAGGAACAGCCGTTAAATCCCTTTGACAGCAGGCGTTCATTGAATATTTTGGAAGAAAGAGCCGGCATTAAGGGTTTAATCGGAACACAATTAGAAAAAAACGGCAGAATTTATTTTGAATTAAGACATGAATTTCAACGCTCTCGCCGATTCAGCGATAATGATTCACCCGGTTTCGGAAGAATCACTACTGCAAAAGTTGCAACTATTTTCGATAATCAGGATAAACATGAATTTGCTACAAGCGGCAGACTGATTGATATATCGCTTGAATCAAGTATTCTGCAGGATATGTCGAATGTTGGATTTTCTAAAGCTTCATTTTATTATCATCATAATATCGGGTTGGGAAGATTGATTCTCAGACCATCACTTATGTTCGGTGTTGCTGATATATCCGTACCCTTTCTCGAAAATTTCAGTCTTGGAGGCGAAAACAGTTTCTTCGGTCTGAGAGAGGAAGAGGAGCGGGGAAAACAGATTTTCAAGGGAAGTTTAAATTTTCAGTACAAGCTGCCTTTTAATTTAGTTTTTGATACTTATGTTTTCGGTAGATATGATATCGGTGCTATTTGGCAGGAGCCTGATGAAATTAAATTTTCAGGACTTCGTCACGGATTCGGGTCAGGTTTTGCGTTGGATACACCATTAGGACCTGCAAGATTTTCTGTTGGAAAGGGCTTTTCTTTTATACAAAATCCAAGTTCTGTGATATTTGGTCAGACTGAATTTTATTTCGTTATCGGTATTAATTTATAAGGTATTAATGGAAATTCCCCTGCTATATGATATTTTTATTCTGCTTGGTGCATCAGTAATAGTTGTACTAATCTGCCAGAAAATTAAAATTCCTTCAATTATCGGCTTTTTAATTACAGGTATCATAATCGGTCCATATGGATTGGGGATTCAAAACGGCTCGCACGAAGTAGAAGTAATGGCTGAAATTGGTGTAATTCTGCTGCTTTTCATCATTGGTCTCGAATTTTCACTCAAAAGTCTTGCTGCTATTAAAAGAATTGTTTTAATCGGCGGTACTATTCAGGTATTAGGGACTATATCCTTAACAGCATTATTTTTATATTTATTTAATTTCAATATAACTAATGCCATATTTTTTGGATTTCTAATCTCACTCAGCAGTACTGCAATAGTTCTTAAGATGATTCAGGGAAAGGGTGCAATGAGCAGTCCGCATGGAAGAATAATAATGGCTGTTCTGATTTTTCAGGATATCATAGTTGTTCCTATGATTTTGTTTACCCCGTTATTAGCCGGAAAGTCCGATAATATTTCAAATGAACTGCTGATATTAGCCGGTAAAGTAATTGCAATCATCATTGTTTTAATCATCAGTGCCAGATATATCGTACCCCGATTACTATTCGAAGTAGCAAAAACCAAAAGTCACGAACTATTTATTTTAACAATTGTTGTAATATGTGTCGCTACTGCCTGGCTTACAAGTCAGGCTGGTTTGTCGCTTGCATTGGGTGCATTTTTGGCAGGATTGATTATTTCAGAATCTGATTACAGTCACCAGGCAACAGGAAATATTCTGCCGTTTCGTGAAGTATTTACAAGTTTCTTCTTTGTATCTATCGGAATGTTATTAGATCTTGGTTTCCTGCTGGATAACCTGTGGATGATTCTTTTGTTAACGGCAGCAGTAACCATTCTGAAATTTTCAATTGCTTCATTGTCGGCAATTGTTCTCGGTTATCCGGTTCGAACGGTTTTGCTTACCGGTCTGGCATTATTTCAGGTAGGAGAATTTGCATTTATTCTTTCCCAGGCAGGCATCAAGGAAGGTCTTATGTCCCCTGAACTGTATCAGTATTTTATTGCAGTTTCGATATTGACAATGGCTGCCACACCATTTGTTATTCTTAAAGGTGATGCAATTGCGGGTATTTTTACAAAAAAGATACTTTACAAAATCTATCCTAAATTAAATCCGCAGAATGTAAATATTGAAGAAGAAGATTCAATTACTAAAGAACTTAAGGACCACATAGTCATTATCGGTTATGGTATAAACGGCAGAAATGTTGCCAAAGCCGCGAAGTATTTGGATATCCCGTACATTATTCTGGAGATGAACGCTGATACCGTAAAAAATGAAAAAGCCAACGGAGAAAATATTATTTTTGGTGATGGTATTAGTCCGCATTTTCTTGACCATATCAATATTTCAAGTGCAAGGGTGGTTGTGATAGTCATATCTGATGCAACTGCCATTAACAAAATTATTGCAAACATAAGGTCAATAACTCAGGCTGTTCATATTATTGTCAGGACCCGTTATGTTAACGAAATCGAGGAGAATATGAAAATGGGTGCCGATGAGGTAATACCAGAAGAGTTTGAAACATCCATCGAAATATTTTCAAGAGTTTTATATAAATATCTCGTTCCAATTGATACTATTAATGAGATTGCAGATAATATCAGAACTGATAACTATAATCTGTTCAGTCATCTGTCCCGCGCCGGTGAATCAAACAGAACACTTAATCTTCCCAATCTAAATATAGTTATTCTAACCGTTCAAAAATCAAGAAGCAATATAATCGGCAAAAGCCTTGCCGAGTTAGATGTCCGGAAAAAGTATGGTATTAATATCATTGCCCTGCGACGTGACGGTGAATTTCTGGAAGATATTCAACCGAATACAAAAATCCTCAGAGATGATATTCTGTATGTTCTCGGCAAAACAGAATCCATAAACCTGTTTTATGATAAAATTAGGATATAGTTTTTAGTTTTGAGTTGTGAGTTTTTAGTTTTGAGTTATGAGTTTTTAGTTTTGAGTTCTTTGTAATAATTCATCATTCATCATTCATCATTCAGAATTCAGCATTCATCATTCAACATTGCTTCCAACTCTGTAAGAGTGCCCTATTAGTAGAAAAATAATCTCACCCCTGAAACCAACTACCGCCAACTCCATAGGAGTGACATTGTTATAGAAAAAGCACAACCGGCGGAAACCACAATACCTTTTTTAGATGTCCGACAATTTTAAAGTGTCTGACATCTCAATTTTACCTTTTTGCACCTGTTTTTGGGTGAAAAGTGTCAAAATTGCCTCGTTATGAGCTTTCCCTTGGTTGTTATGAGCTTTCCCTTGGTTGTTATGAGCTTTCCCTTGGTTGTTATGAGCTTTCCCTTGGTTGTTATGAGCTT
>JAVSMQ010000001.1:681033-681443 GCA_032027125.1 Kapaibacterium sp. (SeqCode) | reverse complement strand
ATGAGCTTTCCCTTGGTTGTTATGAGCTTTCCCTTGGTTGTTATGAGCTTTCCCTTGGTTGTTATGAGCTTTCCCTTGGTTGTTATGAGCTTTCCCTTGGTTGTTATGAGCTTTCCCTTGGTTGTTATGAGCTTTCCCTTGGTTGTTATGAGCTTTCCCTTGGTTGTTATGAGCTTTCCTTTGGTTGTTATGAGCTTTCCCTTGGTTGTTATGAGCTTTCCCGTGAATGAAATGAGCTTTCCCGTGAATGAAATGAGCTTTCCCGTGGATGATATGAGCTTTCCTTTCGATGATATGAGCTTTCCCGTGAATGATATGAGCTTTCCCGTGGATGATATGAGCTTTCCTTTCGATGATATGAGCTTTCCCGTGGATGATATGAGCTTTCCCGTGGATGATATGAGCTTTCC
>JAVSMQ010000001.1:488558-680781 GCA_032027125.1 Kapaibacterium sp. (SeqCode) | reverse complement strand
CGTTTTGTTTTTTTCGTATATCATCGCGTTTTTATCAAATATCATCGCGTTTTTATCAAATATCATCGCGTTTTTTTTTTAGTTTTGTCGATTTTTTGATAATAAGTGTCTGAGTTTTGTTTTGAATTTTGACTTTTGGGTATGTTTCATTAGAATTTAAAGTTTATTAAGTGTGTTTTTTACTATTATATTCAATTAATTTATAGGTATATTCCTATGCCGACTATTGTAGATAATAATTTTGTAAATGATACTTATGTGATGAGAGCTGAGCGTTTACTTGCGATTAAAGCAGATTTCGCGTTGATTCAGCCGGTGTTGAGCAGAATAATCAAACTCATCCGATGAATAAATAAATTATAATGATTCATCGGAAGAGTAAAGAATCCACCACCAAAACTAATCAACCCACGGCTTAAGCCGCGGGCTGATGGAAAAGGAGGGGAGATAAGAACCAATATACCTTCCGAAGGTTTCGAAACTTTCGTAAGGGTTTGCTTTTTGTGAAGAGACCTGTTTGTAAAAGAGTTTTTATTTCTTAGTTTTAAGTTCTTAATTTTAAAAATCAAAAAAAATCTCCATTGCAAAAATCCTTTTAAGAGACTTTGCAATGGAGATTTACATAAAACGCTCATCATTTTCTGTTTCTATATCTTGTAAACCATATAACAATAGCAAAACAGCAAACAATCAAAAAGAACCACCAAAATAAGTGCATACCCCCGAAAGCGTAATTACTCATATGCATACCATCGTTACCGTGTTGAAACATAGCCTTGACCTTGTAAGTTAATCCGGATAAAATATTAATGCTTCATATTGTGATTCATATCCATATTCTCACCATTCATCTTATTCATCATATCCATCATGGGTTTGTTTCCCATCATTGTCCGGCACATTTCATACATCTTGGTGGAGTCGTTTTTGCACGATTCCATCATGTCATTCATCATATCTTTCATCATGCCCGGATCACTTTTCATCATATTCTGCATCATACTATGGTCTTTCATCATCATCATTCCATGTTCATGCATCATCATTTTTCCATGTTCATTATTCATCATTGCCGCCATCATTTCGACTGACATATTATGGTCTGCAGCAATTGAATTCATTATATCCTTTCTTGTATCCTGATTTGAAAGGATTTGTTTTACATCCGTACCGGACTGGCAGGATGAAAACAGAGTGATTAAAGCAAACGCAAGAGCGATTATTTTGAGTGATTTCATGATACTACCTATATTAAGTTTAAAAATATTTTATTGATAATTAATAAAATATACCTGAAATATTTTGCCCGCTTTCAGTATTCCACAGCACTTTTTGGTATATTGGTTTGCGTTCCGGATTATCATCTTTTGTGCAATCTGCAATAAAACGTCAACAGGAAGCAAGACACTCTAAACATGTAACCTTTTAACATTTTCATCTTGATAACTTTTGAATTAGTGAAAATAAATTACACCTCAAAAATATATTTTTAAACAATGAGATTGTTATATAACTTTAGAAAATATTTACAAAATTCACATATTTACTTTACAGGCTAAAAGTTATCAGTCACTTTTTAACCTATTTCAAATATTTATTTATTAATCCAAATAAATTTAATTCATCTATTGGTTTTGTTAAATATTCATCAAAACCGGCAGCTAAAATATTTTTCTTCTCTTCATTGTAGGCAAATGCTGTCTGAGCAATAATTGGCAAATCAGGTCTTATTTTCTTTATTTGTTTTGTAGCTTCCATTCCATCCATGACAGGCATCCTTATATCCATTAGGATTAAATCAATATCCGGCGTGCTTTGGACTAAATTAACAGCTTCTTCACCATTTTCGGCATGAATTAATATTAGCTTTGAATTTACAAAAAGTCTGTCAAAATATTGTGAATTTACCCAATCATCCTCAACTATCAGAATCTTTCCGCTATTTGGTTTTAAAGTAACTTCAGTATTTTTGATTTCTTCAATTGGAGGTATCGTATCGGCAGTAAACGGAATTGTAAAGAAAAATGTTGTTCCGTGGTTGATTTTAGACTCAACCCAGATTCTGCCGCCGAGTAATTCAACAAGTCCTTTGCAAATTGCAAGACCCAAACCGACACCATCATAGTTTGTCGCAATTGATTTGTCAGCCTGCGTGAATCTGTCGAAAATTCTCTCGAACTGCTCAACCGGAATACCAATTCCTGTATCTTTAACAAAAAATAAAACATCGCTGCCCTTAATTTCATATCCGAAATCTATATTACCGGATTTAGTAAATTTTATAGCATTGTTAATTAAATTTGTTAGAATCTGATATATTTTCGATTCATCCGAATTTATAGCCTGATATTTACCTGAGGGAATACTTGACTTTAAATTAATTTTTTTAACTTTTGTCAATGGAGTGAAAAAATTAATTAAATCTGAGAACATTGATTTAATTAATATTGATTTCTTCTCAATATTTACCTGTCCTGTACGAATTTTGGCAATATCAAGAACATTATTAACTATTTCAAGAAGTCGTTTTCCGCTAATAATTATAATGGATGTAATTTCTTTAATATCACCCTTACTTAAATATTCAGCATTCAGAAACTTTGAGAAGCCTATAATTCCGTTCAGAGGTGTGCGTATTTCATGGGACATATTTTGAAGAAAAGCTGTTTTTAAATTATCACTTTCTTCTGCTTTTTCTTTTGCAATGGTTAATTCTACAGCCCGTTTTTCTTTTTCTTCATTTTGGATAGACAGTTCCTGATTAGCTTCTTTTAACTCAATTAATGCTTTTACCAAATCAGAAGTTCTTTCTTTTACCTTTTCATCCAAACTTGCATTTAAACTTTGCAAATTTTTTCTGGCATGACTTAATTGAATTTGTGTTTCAATTCTTAATAACAGCTCACCCGCATAAAAAGGCTTTGTAGCAAAATCCTGTGCACCTGATTTCAATCCCTGTATTGTACTTTCTTTATCTGAACTCGCAGATAGAAATATTATAGGCAGGTTATTGTAATTGGGATTTTCCCGAATTTTTTGGCATACCTGAAAACCATCCATTTCAGGCATCATAACATCTAATAAAATTAAATCGAAATATTCATTTTCAATCCAGTCAAGTGCCTCGATACCATTTGTCGCAAATTCTACAGAATAGCCGTCGTCAATTAATATATTTGCGGCGAGCTGTATGTTCTCGGCTATATCATCAACAATTAATATTTTCTTTTTCATGATTTTTCCTTTCACTTTGATTATCAAATAATCTTAAACAAATCTCTTTATAATTTTGGGAAATTCTTTTATTCTCGAGTTAATGTTATTAATATCGAATAGATTTACCGACTCTAATAATTTCCTGCCATACGCTTCAATTACTGATAAATTATTTTCTTTACCCAAATTAATCAGTTTGTTAGAAAAGCTTTTCAGCTTATCCTGAGGTTTCCTTTTTTGAAGACTTTCCCATTCCGTCATTAAGTCGGTTTTGAGAATATCGAGCAGGCTGGTGTTTATCTTAAATGTTTCATCCTTAGAAACATCACTATTAACATTTTCAGTAAATTCATTATGCAAAACGCTATATTTGATATATTTTTTCAGCACTCTGATTAGGATTGATTTTTTTACAGGTTTAATTAAATAACCGCCGATCATTTCCTTAAATTCAGGGGAGTTATCAGTTTCCAAATAAGATGCGGTCAGAATTATTATTGGTATATGCGATAAATTCATATTACCCTTAATTTTTCTTGTTGCGTCATATCCGTTCATTTCAGGCATTCTTAAATCCATTAAAATAATATCCGGATTTTCTTCTTCAGCCATTAAAACTGCTTCGACACCGTTCTCAGCTTCTAATATATCAAAATTGAATTCATCAAAATAGCCTTTTAATAATTCCCTGTTGGTTTCCACATCATCAACAATTAATATTTTCGTATGAACAAATTCAACTGTTTCATCATCTTCCTGAAGAACATTTGTATCAATATGTATTTCCTCACCTCTTTTAACATCATCGAGAATTATAGTAAACTTACTTCCTTTTCCCGGAGTGCTTTCGAGTTGAATTTTCCCGTTCATTAATGATGTTAATCTTGATGATATTGACAAGCCAAGTCCCGTACCACCGTACTTGTGTGTATCCTGCATTTCCTGCTGCTGAAAGGCATTAAATACATTTCCCTGTGATTCTTCCTTAATGCCGATTCCTGTGTCTTCAATTGAAATTATCAGTGAACTGTAATGCTCGCTGTCATTCAAATATTTCGCGGAAATTTTTACATATCCCTTCTCTGTAAACTTAACAGCATTACCTACCAAATTTAAAATTACCTGTCGCAATCTTAATTCATCAAGATAAAGCTGTAAAGGAATATTATCTTCAAAATCTATAATAAAATCAAGACCTTTTTCTTCAATCTTAAATGAAAAGACCTGCTTTATCTCGTGAATTAACTGTTTAAAATCAATTACATGAGTTTTTATTTCAAGCATACCCGCTTCTATTTTTGATAAGTCGAGTATATCATTGATTAGGCTTAGAAGAGTTTTTCCGCTGGATTGTATTGATTTTAGATAATTCTTTGCTCTCGGGTCCGTAACTAATTTATTTAACAATTCTGAAAAACCGAGAACGGCATTCATAGGCGTACGAATTTCGTGCGACATATTTGCAAGGAATGTGCTTTTTGCTCTGTTTGCTTTTTCGGCTTCTGATTTTGCTTTTATAAGTTCTTTGTTAGCTTCGGTAAGTTCTCTTGTCGTAGCTTTCAGTTCGTCCTGATACAATAGTTCTTTATTGGCAATGATTAACTCTTCAGCCCGCTTTTCTTTTTCAACTGTCTGAAATTCAAGTTCTTTGTCAGCGATGACTAACTCTGCTGCCCGCTTTTCTTTTTCAACTGTCTGAAAAACAAGTTCTTTGTCGGCAATGATTAACTCTGCAGCCCGTTTTTCTTTCTCAACCGTTTGAAATACAAGTTCTTTGTCGGCAATGATTAATTCAGCAGCCCTTTTTCCTTTCTCGGCATTTTGAAAGACGAGTTCTTTGTTGGCAATAATTAACTCAGCCGCCCGCTTTTCTTTTTCATCATTTTGAAATACAAGTTCTTTGTTAGCTATTATTAACTCAGCCGCCCGCTTTTCTTTTTCATCATTTTGAAATACAAGTTCTTTGTTGGCAATAATTAACTCTGCTGCACGCTTTTCCTTCTCATCATTTTGAAATACAAGCTCTTTATTGGCAATTATTAACTCTGCCGCCCTCTTTTCCTTCTCATCATTTTGAAAAATAAGTTCTTTATTGGCTATGATTAACTCCGCCGCCCTCTTTTCTTTTTCATCATTTTGAAATACAAGTTCTTTATTGGCAATAATTAACTCTGCTGCCCTCTTTTCTTTTTCATCATTTTGAAATACAAGCTCTTTATTTGCAATAATTAACTCTGCCGCTCTTTTTTCTTTCTCTTCATTTTGAAATGCAAGTTCCTGATTGGCAATAATTAACTCTGCCGCTCTTTTTTCCTTTTCTTCATTTTGAAATGCAAGTTCCTGATTGGCAATTATCAATTCCGCCGCCCTCTTTTCTTTTTCATCATTTTGAAAGACAAGTTCCTGATTGGCAATGATTAACTCAGCCGCCCGTTTTTCTTTTTCATCATTTTGAAAGACAAGCTCTTTATTAGCAATAATTAACTCTGCCGCCCTCTTTTCTTTTTCATCATTTTGAAAGACAAGTTCTTTATTGGCAATGATTAATTCCGCAGCTCTTTTTTCTTTTTCTTCATTTTGAAAAGCAAGTTCCTGATTGGCAATAATTAACTCTGCCGCTCTTTTTTCCTTTTCTTCATTTTGAAAAGCAAGTTCCTGATTGGCAATAATCAACTCCGCCGCCCTTTTTTCCTTTTCTTCATTTTGAAAAGCAAGTTCCTGATTGGCAATTATCAACTCCGCCGCTCTTTTTTCTTTCTCTTCATTTTGAAATGCAAGTTCTTTATTGATGAGAATGTACTTTTCGTTTTGGGCTTCAATCTGTTCTTTTTTACCTTTTAGATTTATCTCCGCTTCCTTACGGTCGGTTATATCAAAGCAATGACCAATATAGCCAATGAATTCTCCTTTACTGTCGTAATTAGGCGTACCAATGCTTTGCATCCACCGGTATTCTCCGGTATGATGACGAAAGCGGTACTCCATATCAAATTTTTGCCGTTTATCAAATGCAGTTATATAAATTTTTCGGCTTTCTTCCAAATCTTCAGGGTGAACTCCTTCTTCCCAGCCATTTCCTAATTCCTGCTCAAATGTTTTACCGGTAAAATTCAACCAAGTTTCATTAAAATAATTGTATAATTTATCGGTTCCCGATGTCCAGATAAGTGCCAGACCCGAATCGGCAAGTTTACGGTATTGAAATTCTTTTTCCTGAAGTTGAATTTTTGACCACTTACGCTTTGTGATATCCCGAATATTGCATTGAATTACTTTACGATTATTTACCAAATAAACATTGCTTACAAACTCAACATTTATCTGTCGTCCATCATCGGTTTCAAGCGGCAGGTCTTCATACCGGACATATTCATTCTGTTGTAATTCTGAAAATTTCTCCTGATTTGCGGCTATATCCTTAAAGAATCCGATTTCCCAAATTGCTTTTTCAATAAATTGTTCCTTTGAGAAGCCCAGCAACTCTATCAGGAATGGATTTACATCAATAATCTTTCCGGTTTCGGCATCAAGTATAAGTATCCCGTCCTTTGCCATTTCAAAAAGCCGGCGGTAACGGGTTTCCGAAGCAATCAATAACTCCTGAGAGGTTTGTTCATTATGTAATAGTTTCGCCGGACCGTTCAAGACTGATGTTTCCATAGTTATAATATTAAAATTAGAAATAAATATTCACATTACAAAACTACAACTATGCGATACAATTTGTGTTATATAACTTTAGAAAAATTTTACAAAATTCACACAAATTATATTAGTAAAAAATCTGATTATTTGGAAATATTATCTAAAACTATAGAAACATAAATCCTTAAGAAAAAGGGTTGATAGTTTTTAGATTTGAGTTCGTAATTGATTTTAACTCCGAAGGAGTGGAATTGTTATAGTGAAATGTTTGTAGAAAAAGAACAAATCCCTCTGTCACTCCGTGACATCTCCCTTGTCAAGGGAGAAAAAATGAAACCAACTCCGTAGGAGTGGAATTGTTATAGTGAAATGTTTGTAGAAAAAAATCAAATCCCTCTGTCACTCCGTGACATCTCCCTTGTAAAGGGAGAAAAAATGAAACCAACTCCGAAGAAGCGGAATATCGGTAGAAAAAAGCACAACCAACAGAAAACCACAAAAACATCTAACCTTCCGAAGGTTGCCAACCTTCGGAAGGTTAAATTCACAAATATTCTGATGATGTTAGATTGCATTTCTTTGAAAACTGAATGAGAAAATCAGAACCGGATTTTCTCCCCCTCTATCAAGAGGGGGTCGGGGGGTGTGTTGACTTCCGATGTTAACACTTTCTCTTAAAACTCTCTGTCATTCTGTTTTAATTTGATGTGTTTTATAAAGATTTTTGGCAAACTAATTCACACACCCCCCAACCCCCTCTTAATAGAGGGGGAGTAAGAAGTTCCTTATATTTTCTATCAGGAAATAGGTAACAGGTATTAGAACAAAAGGAATTATATAATCTTCGTCCAGAACCTGATACCCAAAACTCCGAAACCTATTTTTATGATTCCGAATGTGTAAAATTACATTTCTTTGCCATATTAATTATCAAATCCGCTATTAGCTTTAATTCCGAATGATTTATTAAACCTTCCGAAGGTTTAAAACCTTCGGAAGGTTAAGTCTGCAAATATTCCGAATTCGTTAGATTACATTTCTATGACATACGAAATATCAAATCTATTCTTAAATATAATTATGATTTCATTATTTATAATACGACTGATTTTAACTTATTTTCGGATATCGTTAAATTAAGCTGCGAAATTGTTAAATGCAGTGTTTCTGCGGTTAACGGAGACTCCGCTAACCGGCGGAATGTCCGTTAAACTCAGCGGAACGTCCGTTAAACTCGGCGGAACGTCCGTTAACGGTGGTAGATTGTTCGTTAACGGTGGCGGAACATCCGTTAAAGGTGGAGTAACGTCCGTTAACGGTGGCGGAATGTCCGTTAAAGACGGCGGAATGTCCGTTAAAGGTGGAGTAACGTTCGTTAAAGATGGCGGAATGTTCGTTAACGGTGGCGGAATATCCGTTAAAGACGGCGGAATGTCCGTGAAAGACCTCGCAACATCTATTTAAAACTTCGGAATATCTTTGAAATAAGGTTGATTTATAAATAAATGCTGCGAAGGATTTGAATACAGCATTTTGTTTGAGGTTGTTAGTATTGAAATGAATAAATTGACAAGCTAAAGATTAATGTTTTTTTTATATTTAGTAATCCAATGACTTTGGGTTAGCATTTTGTGAAAAAGAAAGATGTCCGACTCTTTGGAAGTGCCGGACATCTGAATTTATGAATACATATATTTTGAAATTAACCGGATTTTATTAACCGATAAACAGTAATTGAACTAAAATATATATGGGAAGCAAAACAATTATTGAAAATTTGAACATATAAGAGAAAAAGTCGGGCATTTTAATTCCTTGTTCTTCGGCAATTGCTTTTACCATGAAGTTCGGACCGTTGCCGATGTAAGTCATGGCACCAAAGAACACCGCTCCGGTAGATATTGCTTTCATTATGACTTCGGGTATGCCTGCAACCTGTAAATCCTTTAGGAGCAGCATTGGGTTTGCAGTAACCAATCCAAGCTCAAGATAATAAAATGTCAAGGCAGTAGGGGTATTATCAAGAAATGAACTCAATGCGCCTGTGGCATAGTAAAATTGAGCGGCTGAATTTATTCCTATTTCGGCTGCATGAACTTTCAGATATTCAAGTGCGGGAACCATAGTCACAAATATTCCTATAAATAAATATGCAACTTCGACAATAGGTCCCCAATTGAATTTATTATTTTCGCGGGTAACCTGTTTAGTCATCATAAGCGATAAAACAGCCATCAATACTAAAAATCCTTCCCGTAAAAATGAATAATAATCATTCTCTCTCATAAATATCAATGTGTTTTCATTGATAAAGGCTACCCCAAGGACTACACCGATAAGAAAGAGAAAATTACGTCTTCCGGAAATCTTAATAGGTTTGATATTTGTTCTGTCAAAATAAACATCCCCGGGCAATTCTTTTTTTATGTAGTAAGAATCAACCAAAAAATAAATGCCAATCAGAATAAAATTTGTAAATGCCCACTCAGGCAGCAGTTTCATAAACCAAAAAAACTCTGCGCCGCGAAGATACATCATAAACAGGGGAGGGTCGCCAAGAGGAGTAAGTAATCCGCCGCAGTTTGCGACAATGGCTATAAAAAACAAAACGGTATGGGCTTTTAATTTTCTTTCTGAATTTGTCTGGAGAATCGGTCGGATAAGAAGCATTGCTGCACCGGTAGTACCCATAAATGATGCGAGAACAGCACCGATTATCAGATACACCGAATTGTTCTTCGGAGATGCTTCAATATCACCTTCGACATGAATACCGCCGGTTATTATAAAAAGCGAGCCGAGCAATACCATAAACGGCACGTAATCAAATATTACTACATGAGATAATTCATGACTATAGCCTGCTGAGAACAGATATATTGCAGTCGGTATTGCCAGAATCATTGCAATAATAAGTTTATTACGGTTTGATTCCCAAAAATGATTGGCGACAAGCGGTAAAACTGCAATCGCTCCTAACATCAAAATAAAAGGAAGTAATGAATACAAAGGTAAACTATAAGCGTGTTCCATTTATTTAAAACCTGTTTGTTTTTGTTATCTAAAATAAAGAACAAAAATATATACTTTTTGTCAATTAGCATTTAATTATTGAAAAAAAAACCTGTGAAGCTGAATTTTATTACTTCTTATGGATCCTGAAAGTATCAATTATATAGTTTGTTTTTGACAATTAATCGGGCACACTATAAAAAACATAATGAAAAAATTTATCAGTATAAATTTGAATAAAAATTTACTATTATTTTTTTACCAGCAAAATTATTTGTAATTTGCAAAGTATTTGTAACCTTATTTTGATTTGAGTTACATAAATTAAAACAAATTATTTGAAAATATGTAATGAAAAATATAACGGAAATACATGAAAATCAGAGGATTTTGATAGCAGCTTACCGATTGCCTTATGATATAATTAAGGAAAATAATAAATTAAAATTAAAACAAAATTCAGGCGGTTTAGTTTCAGCTGTTTTATCATTATCAAAAAGAATAAGTAGTTCAAAAAGTGTTGACTCAGACAAAAAAATAATTTGGTTTGGACAATCAGATTATAAAAAAAGTGACTTCGATAGCCTAACAACTGAAAAAAATCAATTTGATTTATATCCGGCATTTATTCCGGAAGATATAAATAAAGAATTTTATGAAGGGTTTTGTAATGATACATTATGGCCCCTTTTCCACTACTTTTCAATGTACACCGTTTTCAAGGAGAGTTATTATGAAGCATATATAAAAGCAAATCAAATATTTATGAATGAAATTGAAAAAGTAATTGAGCCTGATGATATTGTCTGGATTCATGATTACCAATTAATGCTTTTGCCAAAAATGATAAAAGAAAAGTTCCCAAAATCAAAAATTGGTTTTTTCTTACATATACCTTTCCCTTCTTATGAGATATACAGATTAATAAACAAAAAATGGGGAGAAGAATTATTAAAGGGAATTTTGGGTGCAGATTTAATAGGATTTCACACAAATGATTATACACAGCATTTTCTTAAAACTGTCAGCAGAATATTAGGATATGAGAATTTTCTAAGAACAGTATATACTCCTGAAAGAGTAGTTAAAGCTGATGCTTTTCCAATAGGAATTGATTATGATAAATTTATTAATGCACTTCATGAACCGGGTGTTATTAAAGAAATCAAACTCATACAGGAATTTATTCACGATTGTAAATTAATATTTTCTGTTGACAGATTGGATTATACAAAGGGTATTTTACATCGGCTAAATGGCTTCGATCTGTTTCTAGAGAAATTCCCGCAATGGCATGGCAGGGTTATATTTAATATGATAGTTGTTCCTTCCAGAGAAAATATTCCAAGATATAAAAAAATGAAAAAAGAAATGGAAGCTACAGTTGGCAGGATTAACGGAAAATACAGTCATTTAGGATGGAGGCCTATTGTATATCAATATAAATCAATTAGTTTTCAGAAATTAGTCGGTCTCTACAGTATCAGTCATTGCGGATTAATAACACCTTTGAGAGATGGAATGAATCTTGTTGCAAAAGAATATGTGATTTGTCAGCAAAATAATGCAGGTGTATTAATTCTTAGCGAACTGGCTGGTGCAGTAGCTGAATTGGGAGAAGCAATAATCATTAATCCCATAAATTTAGAAGAAGTTTCCGATGCGATTTTGATGGCACTTGAAATGCCATTGGAAGAAAGAATAGTAAGAAATGAAAGAATGAAATCGCGAATTAAAAATTATAATGTTGTTTCATGGGCAGAGGATTTTTTGAATCAACTGCAATTAGTTAAAGAGGAGCAGAAAATATTGGAAGTAAAAATAATAAATAATGAAATAATAGATAATCTTATTAAAGATTACAAAAAGGCTGAAAGCCGTTTAATATTGTTAGATTACGACGGTACACTAATCCCTTTTTCAAAATATCCGGATACAGCTTTGCCAAATGTGAAAGTTATTGAACAGTTAAATCAGTTGGCAAGTGATGAGAAGAATACAGTTGTTATTATAAGCGGAAGGGATAAAACATTCCTTGAAAATTATTTTGGAAAAATAAATATAAATTTAATAGCAGAACATGGTATATTTATTAAAACTTATGGAAATGATTGGGAAACACTTGATAATGACATAGAAAATACAGTATGGAAGGATGTTGTCAAACTCCTACTGCAGAAATATACAACACGTTGTTACGGTTCGTTTATAGAAGAAAAAGAAACAGCTCTGGTATGGCACTATCGAAATTCCGAGCCCGATTTTGCATTTGTCAGGGCGAGTGAATTAAAAGAAGAACTTACTGAATTTCTTTTACATCATAAAGATTTGCAATTATTGGAAGGCAATAAAATAATTGAGATTAAAAAAGTAGGATTCGACAAAGGAACTTCAGTAGAATCTTTTTTAAGTAAATTTCATTATGATTTTATCCTTGCTATTGGAGACGACCGTACTGATGAGGATTTATTTAAAGTATTACCTGCTGAAGCTTACTCAATTAAAGTAGGATTAGTTCAGTCGGTAGCGAAATACAACCTTACACATCAATACGAAGTAAATAATTTAATCAGCAGAATTTTACAATGAAAAAGCCACATAAATATAATATGGGTTTGATTGGGAATTGTTCATATATTGCTTATATTGATGACACTGCGAATGTTAAGTGGATGTGCATGCCACGATTCGACAGCAGTTTTATATTCGGCTCGCTTTTGGACGAAGACAAAGGGGGAGAATTTTCAATTAAGCCTGCTGTTGAGAAATATGTCTCAAAGCAGTATTATCTTGAAAATACTAATATCCTTGTTACTGAATTCAGTGCATCTGACGGAAAGTTCAGAGTAATTGACTATGCACCGCGATTCTATCAGTACGACAGATACTTCAAGCCATATATGTTATGCCGTAAAATTGAACTTATTTCAGGAAGACCGTTTATTAATATAAAATGCAGACCTGTTGACGATTACGGAAAAATTACACCTGAAATTACGATGGCAAGTAATCATATCCGTTATTTGAATGTTGGACATGTTGTAAGATTGACAACAGATATACCTGTAAATTTTATATTAAACGAATCATCTTTTGTTCTGTCAACCAACAAATATCTGATTTTTACTTATGGCGAACATCTTGAAGCATCTTTACAGGAAACGGCTGAAAAATTTCTGGATAAAACAAAAAATTACTGGACTACATGGGTTAAGTCCACATCAATTCCAAATATTTACCAGAAAGAAATCATAAGGTCGGCATTAGTTCTGAAACTACATCAGTATGAAGATACCGGCGGTATTATCGCTTCAGGAAGTACAAGTCTGCCTGAAGAAAATCAGACAGGCCGTAACTGGGATTACCGTTATTGTTGGATGAGAGATACTTATTATACTCTTACTGCATTCAATAGTATCGGACATTTTGAAGAATTGGAGAAATATTTTAATTTCATAGAAAATATAATTTTAAATAATGCTGATGAAAGAATACAGCCTCTTTATTCAATTACCGGTGAAAAAATAGTAGCGGAAAGAAATCTCGAGTTAAAAGGTTATTATGGTAATGTGCCGGTAAGAATTGGAAATGATGCTTATACTCATATTCAAAATGATGTTTATGGGCAGTTACTCGTTAGTTTACTACCTATTTATACAGATTTGAGATTAAACCTGAAATTTAAGAAAAAATCAATTGATATTGTTAAACTTCTTTTAAAGAAAATTGAAATAACAATTAATGAGCCTGATGCAGGACTATGGGAATTTAGAAATCAAAAACAACAGCATTGTTATACATATTTATTCCATTGGGCAGGAAGTAAGGCTGCAATGAAAATTTTCAATTTGATAAATGATAAACAAATGGAAGCCCATGCATTCAATCTTGCAAATTTGGCTGCAAGAAATATTGAAGCATGCTATAATGATACGAAAAAGGCTTATACTCAGGCAATTGGTATAGATTCACTTGATGCGAGCTGTATGCAGCTTATTACAATGAATTACTTAGACCATAATTCACAAAGAACCGAAAATCACCTTAAAGCAATTGAAAAAGAACTTATGACAAAAAGCGGATTGTTTTTCAGATACAGACACAAAGACGATTTTGGAATACCTAAAAATTCTTTCCTTATATGTTCTTTTTGGTATATTGAATCTTTAGCTTGTTTAAACAAGATTGACGAAGCTGTTAAGTGTCTGGATGGCTTATTGAAATTCTCAAATCATTTAGGGCTTTTTAGCGAAGATATTGACCCTGATGGCGGTCAATGGGGTAATTTCCCCCAGACATACAGTCATGTGGGTTTGATGAATGCCGTATTCAGAATTTCAAAAAAATTGGATTCACCTATTTATTTATAATTGAGTTTCATACCATTCAATGCTTTTGAACATTCTGTAATGTATAAATATTTCAATTTTTAACCTTAAATTTCATATTGTTAAGGTTAAAAGAAAATGAAATTATAGACAGTACATTTTGATTTAATATATTATCTTTTTAAAGTATGCTTAACTTTTAACAAAGCAAGATTGAGTTAAATTGCTGTTTTTGAACGCATTTATGCGGCTTCGTAAAGTTCTGTCAACAGACTAGGAAGTATCTGACTTATTTAACTATTAAATTTTGAGGAACATCAAATAATTTAACACGATGAAAAATGATAATGATTTATCAAAATGCAAAAATTATTTTTTTTATTTGTAAAAATATATTTACTTTGAATTAACTNTTTTATTTGTAAAAATATATTTACTTTGAATTAACTTTATTTTGAAATCTAAAATTTCAAAATTATTTTTTGATTTTAATAAATTTTATTAATTATTTGGAGTTTCTTATGAAAAATTTAGTAATGCTGGCTTTTTGCTTTGCAGTAGTCTTTTCTGCATCAAATGTTTATGGTGCCGAGCCGCAGACCCAAAAGGGTGCGAAATCTTTGTTTTTTGGTTTGGGTGGTTTGAATGAACTCAGTTTTGATAATACAACTGTAGGTGCACAGTATAATATCAGTGATAATATGGGCATCTGGTGCGATCTTGGTTTTCAGTCAAATACCAGTAAAGCAAATGAAAATGCAACTGAAGTCAAAGGAAGTATGGTTGAATTTAATGTAGGTGTTTTATTTTATGTTTTTCAAAAAGGACCTGTTGCCGCATATTTTTCACCTCAGATAGGAATAGGAACAGGAGGCAGCGAGACCGGAAATGTTAAACATTCAAAAAGCGAATTTACAGGCGGTGTAAGTATCGGTGCGGAATGGTGGGCATTTGACGGTGTAAGTTTAACTGCATCAACACTTATCGGTTTTACATCAACAACAATTACTGACGAAAATGGAAGTAATAAAACAGAAGCAACTTCAAGTCAAATAGGCTTTTTAGGTGCAGCAAACAGTAAATTCCTTGTCTCATTTTATTTCTAAAATTAGAAATTTGTTGATTTATTATTTAACAAAACTGCCGGCATATTTCCGGCAGTTTTGGTATTCAAACAAATAGGTTTTGAAGATTAAGCACGTGGAAATTTTCCACAACCTCATTCTTTTCACTTCTGTCAATTTTATTTAGATAATCCCCAATATTATAGTAATAATCAATTCTATTATTTTTTCAAATTCAAGTCTTCCGTGTAAAAGCAAAAAAATGGGGTGAATATTTTCACATTCACCCCAATAATTGTTTAATTTTCAAGACCAAAAGATATTTTTGTCACTCACATTCCTCCATATAATTAAGAGAAAATAAACCTAAAAATTACTTAAAGCATGTTCAGCCGTTGATATTCCTGCACTTGAAAGTTTAATGCCGAGTCTTTCATAAGTAGGAATATCGAAATTTTTCAATTGTTCTTCGCCCTTTGGAGCTCTGTCGAAAGACGGATAAGAAGCCGATACTTTCTGAGTCTGCCAGAAAGGAGAAGGTTTTGGTATAATTTTAGCTGCAACCGGTGCAGGTCTCTGAGAGGGTACCGGAATAACCTTGATGTCATTCTTAGCAGGTTTTGTACCGTTGACAGCAGTTTTTATTAAAAGTTCCTGTTCTACAACTACAGATTTCTTTTCGGAGCTGTGACCTTCATCTTTTTTGAATCCGGTTGCAACAACAGTAACCATAATCTGGTCATCAAGTTCTTCACTGAGAGAGACACCGTGAATGATATTGGCATCGTCGCCTGCTGCTTTCTCTACAGTAGATACTGCTGCTGCGATTTCGTGCATCGAAAGATTAGGACCGCCGGTAACATTAACCAATACACCTTTTGAACCCTTGATAGAAACACCGTCGAGCAGGGGAGAGTTGAGTGCATTTTGAGTAGCTACGACAGCTCTGTTTTCGCCGGTTGCATAACCGATACCCATAATTGCATCACCCATACCTTTCATCACTGCTTTAACGTCAGCAAAATCAACGTTAACAGTACCATGACATGAAATTATCTGTGATATGCCTTTTGTAGCATTATATAGTACATCATCAACTTTACGAAATGCTTCCTGAAATCCCATTTTGTTGTCAATGATGTCCAGTAGCCGCTGATTAGGAATGACAATGAGAGCATCAACTGAGTTTCTTAATGCATCAACACCGTCATAAGCTGAGTTGATTCTCTTTTTGCCTTCCCAGTCAAAAGGTTTTGTAACAATACCGACAACCAAAGCACCTAATTCCTGAGCGATTTTTGCAATAACAGGTGCTGCACCTGTCCCTGTACCGCCTCCCATTCCGGCAGTAACAAAAACCATATCGCTGTCTTTAAGAATATCCTTTAGCTCGGCAGTACTTTCTTCTGCTGCGCCCTTGCCGACTTCAGGATTTCCACCGGCTCCAAGTCCTTTGGTAAGGTCTTTGCCTAACTGGATTTTGATTTTTGCAAAATTCTGGTCAAGTGCTTGTTTATCAGTGTTTGCTGCGATAAACTCCATACCCTCAAGACCGTCTTTAATCATATTATTGATTGCATTTCCGCCGCCGCCGCCGACGCCGATTACCCGAAGTTTAGCTCCTTCGGTAGATGTAGTAGCGATACCAATTGCCATAAATTTCCCCCCGGAAATAATGTGTAAATATATTATAATTGTTTCAAAAAATCTTTTATCTTATCTATTGCCTTTTTGCCTTGATTGACATACTGTGATTCGTCTTCATCAACCTTCTTACTTGAAGTGAAGTCCGGCACCTTATATTGATTAGGCAGCTTATAAGGCTTATCTTTAATTTCTTCTTTAGCCTGGTCTATCTTAATTGTCTTTTTTTCAATCTCATCAACTTGTTTGAATCCGTTATTTTCTTCAATTCCCCAAAGAGCAAGTCCTACAGCAGTTGCATAAACAGGGCTCTCAATCTCGGGTGCTAATCCGGCATAAGTTATACCTGACGGTATTCCAATTTTTACAGGCATATTTAAAGTTTCCTGTGCAAGTTCGTCTGTACCGCGAAGCAAAGTGCTGCCGCCTGTTACAACAACACCGGCACCCAGTCTGTTCCCATAACCGGAAGCATTTATTTCAGCCAGAACTATTTCGAAAATTTCAGTCATTCTTGGCTGAAGAATCTGACAAAGCAGTTGTCTGCTTATTTCCTGCGGCTTTCTACCCGGAATTCCGGGAATCATAATCAAATCGTCGTGTACAATTGAATGAGGATAAGTATGTCCGTATTCACGTTTAACTTTTTCAGCATTGGCAAGAGTGATGCCCAATCCCTGCTGTAAATCATTTGTCACCTGATTACCTGCAATTCCGAACACTGTTGTATGTCTGATAATCTTATCGGTAAATATTGCTATATCTGTTGTACCGCCGCCGATATCAACGAGGGCAACTCCTACTTCCTTTTCCTCTTCAGATAAAACAGCTTTGGCGCTTGCCAAAGGTTCCAGTACTAAATGCTTTATTGTTAATCCTGCACGTTCGACACATCTTGTAATGTTTTGAATGGCAGTTGTCAGACCTGTAATGATATGCACATTTGCTTCAAGTCTGACACCGCTCATACCAATCGGGTCCTGAATTCCGTCCTGCCCGTCAATAATATAATCCTGCGGCAGTACATGAAGGATTCTTCTGTCAGAAGGTATATTGACTTTTCTTGCTTCATCCAGCAGCCTCTCAACATCAGCTTTAGAAATCTCATTTGTAGGGCTCGAACTTGTAATGATACCTCTGCTTAGAATTGATTCAATATGGTCGCCTGCAATTCCTATATTAACATCAGTAATTTTAAAACCGGATTGCTGTTCAGCCTGCTCAATCACATTCTTTATAGCTTTCGTGGTTTTTTCGATGTTGACCACAACACCGCGATTTAATCCATCACTTTCAGCTATACCGATACCCAGTATTTTTAGGTGTTTAGTATTTTCGTCAACGGAAGCAACTAAAGCACAAATCTTAGAAGTACCTATGTCAAGACCTACCGTGATTTTTTGCTTTAAATCCGACTTAATATTATAAAAATCATTTTCTGCTGACATTTTATTACCTTCAATAATTTAGTATCAATTTCAAATTCACGCGAGTTTCCCGATAACTAATCTTTTTTCCCATCGTAAATCTATATATTCAATTTTAATTTTTTCATTTCCGCAAATACTCGAACTCAGAAAAGTGTAATACTTTGCAAGCTGTTCTCCTAAGTCGCTCTTACTGTCAATTATAATACGATAACCGTAATCTGAAGTAATTATATCAAAAGTTTCTTTACCTCTGCCGGGCATAATTTCAGAAATAATGGATGAATATTCCGGATTTTCATTCAATATACGATTTAGTAAATATGCTGTCGAAATAAATCTTTCAGTACCGATAACGCCTCTGATGACAGGATAATCGAATGTTACGGTATCTGATATAAAAGGAAAAACAGAACCGTAAGAATCTGAAAATACAAGTCCACCGTCCATATCAACAGTTACTGCAACAGGAACCCTTTCGGTAATGAACACTTGAAATTCTCCGTTAAAAAGCGGATTAAATCTAACATCAGCTACAAAACTGTTCTGCTTCACTATTTTTACTAAATTTGATATATCAATATCCTTAATTTGTAAATATTTGACCGAATCTCTTACCAAATCAGCAATTACATTTTTTGACAACATATTGCATCCGAAAACCCTCACAGTTTTGATGCTGCGGTTATCACGCCATTCGTCAGAAATCACAGACAATACGGTTATTGCTACCACTACAAGCAGTAATGATAGTATCAACCAAGGTCTTGATGATTTCACCTGACCTAACGGTTCGTCTATTTCATTCATATTTTCAGCGTCTGTCATAATAATCCGCAATAAATTTGAATGAACAAATTAAAGTACTAACAAACATTTATAAATAAATATCGCAAGTTCTTCAATTCATCTGTGCTAAAAGCACTGTAACTATGTTTTTTTTAAAGGGGGAAGATAATTGAGGTTATCTTCCAACTTTATGCCGCAAAAATACACTTCTCTAAAAGCAAAGATATAAGTCTTTGATAATAAAACCAAATTTTATTTTCAATATTTCAAAAAAAAAGCATTTTTTTATGAAATTATTTTTCCACAATTGATATTTTTACTAAAAATCACTATTTATCCGGCTCTGACTCCGAGAATTGTCTGCGATTTTGCTCCTGTTGCTGAAGGAATATTTCCGGGTAATCTCAAAATATTTAAATATGCCAAAAATGCAAAACACACCGCTTCTTTTGAATCAATGCCGATACCCTGACTTTCAGATGTCTGGACTTTTATTCCAGGCAGGTAGTGACTAATTAATTCCATCAAAAATATATTTCTGCCGCCTCCGCCGGATACTACCAGCCTGTCGGCATCGAATCCGGAATTCTGAATATTTACAGCTATGCTTTTGGCAGTAAAATGTGTTAGAGTAGAAACGGCATCGCCGCCATTACTATAATCTTCAAAATAATTTTTGAAGAATTGAATATTAAAAAGCTCCCTGCCTGTGGATTTTGGAAATGTTTTGTGAATATAGGGATGTTCCATCATTTTATCCAACAAATTATAGTCAGGATTTCCCGCCCGTGCAAATCCACCGCCACTATCATATTCAACATTAAAATATCGGCGGGCTGCAATATCAATTAAGATATTTCCCGGTCCTGTATCAAAAGCAATTACTTGTTCCCGCTTACAATTCTGAGGCAGTAGAGTAATATTTGCCATTCCGCCAATATTAAGTGCTATAATGTTTTCGGAATCACTTCTTAGAAATTCATAGTCAAAAACTGGCACAAGCGGCGCCCCCTGACCTCCGAGGGCTATATCAGCAGAGCGGAAGTCTCCGATGACAGGAATACCTGTCAGCTGATTCAGTGCTGATATATTCCCAGCCTGCAATGTTGAAGCAACAGGCGTCCCGCAAAAGTTCATTACCTGAGGCTGGTGATATATTGTCTGCCCATGCAGCCCGATAGCAGCAACTTCATTTCTTTCCATTCCTGATTCAATTAAAGCGTTATTGACAGCATCTGCATAGACTTTTGATAAAGCGAAATTTAATTGAGATATATCAAACAAATGAACTATATCCGATAAAATCTCACTAATTTTTTGTCTCACTTTATCAGGATACTTATAAGTTTTAAAAAATAATTCCTCATATCTGAATCTTCTGCCGTCAAAACCAAATCTACAGACAGCAGTATCAATTCCGTCAAGAGAAGTACCGGTCATAATGCCGATTACAATTATATCGTTTGTATTTATTTCCATAAACTTAAAAATTAAATGTACTTATAGCTTCTGACTGATTAATAAGTAATAATGTTAGTTATGTCAGTCTGAGCGGAGTCGAAGACTAATATAATTACCTTATATTCAAAACTCCTAATCCTCTAAAAAAGACATATTCGCGAAATTAAAATCCCTCTGCTCGCTTCGCTCACTTTCCCCCTTTGAAAAAGGGGGATTAAGGGGGATTTCTTCATTTAACTGCGAAATTGCAAACTACGTATCAAATAACGTAACTCATTTATTATCATTATCAAATCAGGAGTTCTGAATATATAAATTTACCACTTTTCGTAAAATCATTACTTAACAATATTGATTTTAAAATAATTTTAAAAAACAAAACTACAAAAATTTCATGATTCTAAAAAATTCAAAATAAAAAAAAGGCTCCGAATTACTTCGAAGCCCTTTTTTAAAAGTTCGTATGAAATTCAATATTACATTGATTCCATCATGGTCATAATGAAAATGTTTAATCCGCCGACGGATTTGGATTTACCAAGCATACCGACTTTCTGATTATTGGCATAGTTGGCAAGTTTTTTTCCGGCAAATGTACCGTCTTCATTATAAACAAAGTAAACGGTTCCGTTTGTTGCCATAAAGAGAATAAGATTACCGCTTCCGGCAAGTCCCTGAGCTTCTGCTTTATTAACATTTCCTGAGCCGCCCATAACGAGTCCGTTTAGACTAACAATAGTGCCTTCAAGCGGTTTTGCTGAATAATCACCAGGCTTTGCAGTAGGTACGTCAGCAGTGTTATCAGTTTCATCTGCCTCTTTTCTGTCGGCTGCAGACTTTTCGGTAGCACGAACAGTATCACGAATTACTTTGTTAATTGAATCGGCAGTTTTTACCGAGTCCATATCATTCATTAACTCATCAACTGACTCAACTTTTTCGAGTTCCGGTTGTTTTTCCTCTTTGCCGCACGAACTGATAAATATCAATCCGGCAACTAAGAACAGGCTTATCAACAACTTCAAATTCATAATAAATCCTTTAAAATATCTAATAATTACATAGATTCAATCATCGTCATGATGATGATATTCAAACCCTTAACTTTTTTTATCTTGCCCATAATGCCTACTTTCTGATTGCCGGCATAGTTAGCTAACTTTTTACCTGCAAAAGTTCCGTCTTCATTATAAACAAAATAAATCTTACTGCCTGATTTGAATACTATCGGACTGCCGTTATCTGCAAGTCTTTTGGCTTCGTCCTTGGTTACCGAACCGTTACCACCCATTACAATATTGTTGAAACTAACAACCTGACCCTGGACTGGTTTTTGCGCAAAAGATTCATATACAAATGTTGTAGTAAAAACAACAACAAGAGTTAAAGCTGCAAGTGCAAATCTGTTAAACATAGATTTTATCCCTGAATATTAGTTAGAAGGATTGTTATTTGATGTCTTGGCATAAGGTACACCGGCTGTCTTTTGATAAGAAATTTCAAACTCGATATAACGGTTTGGAGAAGAACCCTGAAGGAATGAACCACCAACATATTTAGCCATTACCTTAGCATAAGTATAAAGTGAGCCTGATTCGATTTTTCTAACATAGAAAACAACGCTTTTCTGGTCATTCTTAATATCAAAGATTTGTTCAGTATATTCATTGTTTCTGGTACCGTCATTCATAGCACGGCTGTCAAAAACATCGTTAAGTGAATTTGCTAAAAACTTATCTTTAAATATATAAGTTGCTTTAGGTGTTCCTGTATAATTATAGGTAAATTTAGTGGCTGAACCGACTTCAATTTTACCTGCTTCAGTACGAATACCTAAATCCCAATCTGCACCGTTCGCAACTGTGCGAACTCTTGGAGCGCCGGCTTGTGCGTAGAACATCTGAAGACCGCTTCCAAAACCTGAAGCTGTTTCATAAACCTTAATGACATCATCATTATTATTCAAAGTAAATCTCGAAGCAGGTGACCATTTAACGGTAATAGGTGTACTTACCGAATCGTTATCGTAACGGGCAACAAGTGTGAACAGATAAATTTTACCCTCAACTAAACCGCCGACTATGATAGGATTAGTTCCTCTGAGAACGATTTTTGAACCGCCCGGATCTACTGTGGCATCTTCCTTCCAGGTCAATTGATAATCCTGAAAACGAACATTTGTTTCTGATGGGGATATATCATACTTCAAATGAATCGTATCTTTGCTGATTGACGTAGCTTGAAGATTTGATGCAGGACTTGGCTTAGGTCCATTTGTATTAGGAGTAGTGCCGGTATCTTCCGAGCATGATGATAATACAAATAATGATATAGCAGCTAAAGCCAAAAATGTGAACACTTTGTTCTTAATCATAGATTCCTCGAATTTAATAAAACAAATATAATTTACAATCTCTTAAAACTCTTGAGTTTAGACGATACTAATATTAAAATATTTCAATTTTAAACAATTTGTACAGACTCAAAACAAGACGTGGAATGTAAAAAAAGGTTAACCTAATAATTAAAATAAATGTCTTATTTAATTTCTTTACTGCTTTTGTGATACTCCCACATCAGGAATTTCAAATCGTCAATGTTCATATTCATAACCGATGAAATCAGCATCTTCGCAGTATTCTTCTCACCAAAAGTAAGCTTTTTGAACTCCTTGATTTTTGCTTCGTCAACAATATCGCATTTACTGATACAGATAATCCTTTTCTTGAGAGACATCTCCGGATTATAAGTTTCGAGTTCTTTTCTGAGTATCTTGTAATCCTCAACAGGATTTTCACTCTCTGCTGAAATTAGAAAAACCAAAACCGAACATCTGTCCACATGGCGTAGGAATTGTATCCCAAGCCCTTTGCCGTCGGCTGCTCCTTCAATCAATCCGGGAATATCGGCAACTGTAAAGGAATTTTCGGGTGACGCCGATACAATACCGAGATTTGGAACCAATGTAGTAAAAGGATAATCGGCTATTTTAGGTTTAGCAGATGATATGACAGAAATTAATGTTGATTTGCCGGCATTTGGATGTCCTACCAAACCAACGTCGGCAAGGAGTTTTAATTCGAGTGTTATTTCCAGCTCTACGCCGGGCTGACCCGGATTTGCATTTCTTGGTGCCTGATTTGTTGCTGATGTAAACATCGAGTTGCCAAACCCGCCGTTACCGCCTTTAGCAATGATATATTCACTGTTAGGTTCCGACAAATCTACTATGATATTATCTCCGGCATCTTTGACAATCGTACCCATGGGAACGTTTATAATCAAATCTTTGCCCCAATGCCCGCTCTTATTTGATTTACCGCCGTTTTTACCATCACCTGCGATAAATTGCCGCTTATACTTGAAATCAATCAAAGTATTAATATGCGGCGAAGTTTTCAGAATTACATTACCTCCGCGTCCGCCATTTCCACCGTCCGGTCCGCCTAACGGAACGAATTTTTCTTTACGGAAACTTGAGTGCCCGTCACCGCCGTCTCCGGCTTTTACATAAATATTTGCAATATCAATAAATTTCATGCTATATTTTTCAATGTGTTAATGAATATTCTAGTATAAATTCAAATTATATACACATTTGAACACCAATTCTATTGTAATTTATATTAACTGAATTTTTGTAATGGATTTTAAAATGGATTATTAATTGTATTAAGAATGTGCTATTATGCCGGAATTAGTCAACTTTTGAGTTTATGACAGCTTATTAGTTCTGCTTATAATTTTGTAAAGGAAATCAAAATCCTTAACTTCAAGCCTTTCGGGTCGAAGGCTTTCCAGAGTTTTCAATCTTATAGCAGATTCATTGTCTAAGCCTGAAAAATCAATATTTTGCAAATTTGTTTTTAATGAATTGCTGAGCATCTTACGCCTTTGATTGTAAGCAGCCCTGATTATTTTCATCACCCCGAAATAGTTGTCAACTGTATAATCTACTGATGAAAAATCCATTTTGATAACCGATGACCAAACATTGGGCGCGGGATAAAAGCAGGTAGGGGAGACGTCGAACTCAATGCTGCATTTACCGCACATTCTCATAGCAAGTGCAAGTACTCCGTAATCCTTTGTTCCAATGGCTGCACTTAGTCTGTGGGCTAATTCTTTCTGAACTGTCATTACAGCACAATTGAGTAATTCTTTTGATTCAAAGAGTTTGAAAAAAATTTCGGAAGATAAATAATATGGAATATTTCCTATTACTTTCAATCCTGATTCAATTCCAAGATTACTGATATCAAAATGCTTGAAATCGGAATGAATTAACCGAAAATTTGGAAATTTTGATTTGGGAAATTTTGTCTGCAGCTCTTCAATAGCCCTAATATCAATTTCAACCGCAGTTAGATTGCATTTCTTTTCCAATAATATTGATGTCAGTGCTCCGGTACCGGGACCAATCTCAAGAATGTTATCGCCGGGCTGTATGTCCAGTAAATTAACTGTTTTTTGAGCAATATTACGGTCAATCAGAAAATTCTGCCCGAGAGATTTCTTCGGTGATATACCTTTTAAATTCATTAAATTAATGCCCTGAATCCTTCAGAAATCAAATTAAAAGAATCTTCCAAAGATTGGGACAGGATTTTTGTTTCGGAAACAATCGGCATAAAGTTTGTGTCGCCGTTCCATCTCGGAATCACATGATAATGAATATGGTCAGGTACTCCTGCGCCTGCTGCTCTGCCGAGATTAGCGCCGATATTAAATCCATGAGGTTTATAAATTATCTCAAGAACGTTAGTTGACAATACCTGAAGTTTTGATATTTCATTTAATTCTGCTTCAACTAAATCATTAAGGCTGCCTATATGTCTTTTGGGAGCTATCAGCAAATGTCCGTTATTATAGGGATATTTATTCATTATAACAAAAGAATGTTCAGCTATATATACAATCAGTGTATCCAATGATATAGAGTTCGATTCAATGGCACAGCAAAAGAAACAGTCATTTTCACCTGCTGTCAATTCATTCTTGAATGTTCCGATATACTTAGAACGCCATGGCGACCAGAGTCTTTCCATAATAAAATCCTTAATCTAAATAATGAATAAAAAAAGTGCTGTCAAATCGAAATCAGACAGCACTTTTTTTGAAATCAATTCTGTTTATAATGCATATCTGAAGTCAACACCCATTTGAAGGGCATCTACTCTCCAGTTTTCCGCAGAACTTAAATTAGTTACTCCAAAATTGTAAAAGAATCCCGGAACAACAACCCATTTACCTGCTAAAATCTCATATTGCATACCTGCTTTGATACCTAATCTGAATCCGTTTGATTCGGGAATATCGCCTTCCTTGATAATGATTGTTCTGTCATTGTCAATATATTTGTATCCCTTTTGGATAATCAAATCTTCATTACGAACAAACTGAGCTTCGAGCGGCTGCACAAGTTTGTATCTTTGGTCTTGTTTCTTTGTCAGGGCATAATCAAAAGTTGGACCAATTGTAAATCCAAGCGGAATACCCGGTATAGGATTTATTTTATACATTACTTCGGCAGTAATCAAATCGTAAGTAATGTCCATAGTATGAATTGTCGAAGAATTCTCGATAATTTCCGAAGTATCAGTACCATTGATAACGGTTATCAATGAAGGGATAGGATTTTCAGAAACATCAAGACTTGCAGGAAGTGAATTATACAACAACCTGAATATGAAAGAAGAAGTCGAAGATAAAATATCTTTTCCTAAATGCTGTTCGAAAGAAATTCCAACAAAGAAACCATTGGCATCACCATTCTCAAATCTCGGGCAAATTGCTTGGTCAAAGGAAGCCAGATCAACCGAATGCAAAGACCTGTTATACCCGATTACAGGTCCTATGTAAACCGGCGGGGCTTCATAAGTCGGCATAAGCGGATTTTCAGGTTCTGCTTGTGCATTCAGTTTGACGCCCGGCAAAGCAATTAAAACAATAAATAATGCAAGTAAATAACGAAGCTTCATACAACACCTCTTTTATCTGATAATAACAAATAATATATTTTTAGTCAAAATTTTTGATTCAAATCTCATCATATAAGTGCCATTAGAAAGTGAACTAATATCAAATTCTAAATAATCGGTTCCTTTTCGTATAGAAAAATTTTCTGCCAAAGTATAAGCTATACCTAAATTATCACTAACAGTAATTCTTCCGTCAGAAACATCTGCCGGAAAAATCGTTTTTAATTTCAAAAATTCTTCAGCAGGATTAGGATAAATATTAACATGTGCTTTGTCGTTGTCAACAAAAACGTGCCGTGCATCAAATACACAAACGCTGTCAAGGATAGTTTTCAGTTTTGAATCTGCAGGGTCATAACACTTATCAGACGATACTGTCATATTCCAATCACCAATTGTCTGTTGCGAAAGCAGCCCTAAAAACTTCAGATCAATACTCCATTGTACATTGTTAATAATATTTATCAAATCGTCACTAATAAAAAACTCTAATTTATCTCTTGTTTTTGAAATATTCAAATTATATTTTGTTTTTTCACCAAAATTGTCCAAATTTAGTGAAAATATTTCATCTGCAAGCATTAAATGGTCAGATTTCATATCTAAACTTAAATAAAATGATGTTAAAGTATCAATATTAAAATCAAATTTACCTGAGATAGTTATAAATACGGAATCGCCTGCAGCATATTTTACCGGTTGAATTTCATCAATAATAATTTTGCTGCTAATAGGTTTTATCTCAAAATCATCAGAAATACTGTCTTTATCAAAGAACGTTGCAATTACCTTAACAAAACCGCCCATATTTCGCTCGGCATATATCCGGACAGGATATTCTGCTGTTTCGCCTTTATCAAGAAAGCGAGGCACGAAATTCATTAATTCAACAAAGAAAGATTCGTTGGATTTAACGAGTTTCAGGTCTGTAAGATGAGTCATATTGCCGTTATTTTTAATTTTGACGCTTCCTAAAGTGTATTGACAAGCAAGTATCGTTTTTGTTTCCAATAATATTTCAACATCGTAAAAATCAGGTACAACTGCGTTTCCTGTAATCGTAATATATGCTGTATCACGCGAGAAATTCGGTTTAGAATCATGAATCACACCCAGTATCATCTCATGAAATCCAATACGGTTTGGCTTAAATAAAATTGCAGTTGAAAATGAAAAATTTTCTTCAATAATTAAATTTTCTAAAATTGAGTAATCTATTTCAAATGAGCTTATATCACCGCTTGAAGGGTAAATTTTATCAACGGTAAGTTTTTCATTACCTTTTGAAAAGATAATTTCCGGTGTCATTAATGAATCGTTAAATACTACAACATTGCCAAAATTTACATTCTGTGTCATAATCACAGGTATTGTTCCCTTGCCTGTAACAGAAATGGTAAGTTCGGGATGAAATTCCCAGTTTGTGGTATAGTCTGCAATAATACTGTAATCAAGTGTGTCAGCAGGTATAAATTTAAGTTCCAGAATCTTTGGTTTAGTTAGAGGAATGGTCAAGCCGTTAATACTGCTTAATTCTGAAGATATTCCATCATCTCCATGACTTTTTAATAAAAACGTATTAAATGTAATTATACCTTCCTGATTTCCGGTATTTGTCAAATCATTCTCCAAAATCTTCTCAGCACCGACACGTACCTTGCCAAAGTCATAAACCAAACTCTCAATCAACGGTGCAATACCCCTGCCCTTAACTTCAGCAGATTTATCAATTCCGTATTCGTTAAGAAAAACTATCGAATCGGAATAATCCTTTCTGGTATCAGGTCTGAAACAAACATTGACAAACCAAGTTTCCCCGGCTTTCAGCACTTTTGGCAGTATGTTGAGCGTGTCAAAAACAAAAATATCCTGAAATTCTAAGCCTGTTAGCATTACATCCGAATTACCTTTATTGGTAATAGAAACGGAATCACATTTTTCTTTCCCTAATTGGACATCTCCGAAATCAACACCTTTCGTATCAAGTTCAAGAGCCACCAAATCCCCGCTGAAAGGAATTTCAATATCAACATTGCAACCGAATTCAAGATTGATTTTACCATAAATTGAATTTGAATTTCCTTTTGGATTCACACATAGTGTCAAAATAATTGAATCACCGCTTTTCAATACGGATTCGGGTTCAGGATTGGATACCAGAGTAATCCTTGAGTCAGCGTTTAATTTAACCTTCAGGTAATCAAGTGATTTTTTACCAAGATTTTGTATTATTACTTCATAGCAGAGTGAATCGTTATAATCAAGACCGGGCAGTACTATTTCCTGAGGATAAGACAATTTAATAGCATCATAGATATAAACGTACTGTTCGTGATTACCGCTTTTGTCCCAAAAATCTATAACAAATTTACCGTCTTTGTATATATCAATAGGTTCGGCTGTAAATGTTATAAACTTATCATCCGATGCTACAGGGTCAATTTTCCACTTATAATTGAATGTCGAGTCTTCCTGAACCCATGCGTAATATATACCGAAACTGCTGTCGGTTACGGCATCTGTAATATTGCCGTAAAGAAATCCGCATAAATCAAGAACAGTTATTGTCGGAGATGTATTATCATCAGAGTATGGATTTTGAAGCGAACAACCAAGTGTCATTGCATACGAATCAAATCTGCCGACTCCGTATAATATTCCTGCAAAACGTCCGGTAGAAGATACTAAATTATGCTTTCCGGGAGCAAGTTCAATCCTTGCCCAGTGAATATTAGTTCCGGCAACAATTTGAGTTGAAATTTCCGATAAACCGGTAACTAATATATTATCTAATTTTAAGTCTGCCAGTGCTTCGGGCTGAGCTGCAATAGTAACATAATGACTTGTAAACTTAGTACCTTCGGTATATATAAAACTCTCGTCAGGTGTATTAAAAATTATTTTACTGACAAATTGCTCAACCGGCGGTAAAATTACAATTGAAGGGTCATAAAAAAATGATTCGCTTGTATCGCCGGTTCTGTACATAAACTGCGCTACCTGTACAGGGGCTGATGACCTCCATAAGGCAGGCTCGTTCAGTCCTTCAAGAATCTGACTTGACGAACCGTTAAATCTAATTTTTATCAAATCATTAGATGTTTTAACATCAATGACTGCATTTTTATCTTTAGTAACAATTTTAAAATAATCACCATGTATAGGATTTGTACCAAAGGGAATTGTAATAAATGTATTTCCCCATGCCGGTGTAGGCATAAGCATCTCAATAAGATGGTCCTTCGAATCCGGAGGCTGTAATAAAAAACCCTGCAATAATGCACTTCTGACATGTCCTGTCAATACACCGACAGGTTTGTCGGATGTTACTACAGTGCCAGTCAGGTCTCCCTGACCGCGGGAATATTGCCAGGATTGAACAAGATAGCACTGACCCTTATTGAGTATAACATCATAGCTCTGCCCGACCTGTTTCAACTGACGGGTTAAAGAACTGGGTATGATTGTAACTTTAGTATTATCATAGGCTGACATTATCAGAATTTCGCTTGAACGCGGTGTTTTATCAACAATTGAATCTTTGGAATCCAAGTTGTAATGGTCATTAGGCAGTGAAACGGCAATATATTCTTTTCCCCAATTTGATATAGGTATAACAGCATAACTGTCAGTAGAACGCGGAATACTGGAATAAGCATAGACTGCAATAGGGTAATCACTAGTTATTTCAACTAAATTATTCCTTATCTCTTCAGATCTGAAATTTTCTAAAGCTGTAGAAACATTAATTGTCAGAACATCATTTTGATTCACTAAATATTGAACAGGATTTAAACCGCCAAAACTTACCAGTAATTTGCAGTCATAGTTTGAGGAAATAAATATTTTTTGCTCTAATTGCTTATTAAATATAGCATCATTTGATTCATTCTCCATGAAACCAACCATGAAATGCAAGCCTTCATAAGATGAAAGTTTGAAAGAATCGGTATCCTGTGCCTTTAAAATGAAGGCATTGATTGCCAATAAAGCTATATATAAAAATCCTTTAACCACTATTCAAAAATACCTTTTTAAACTTGTTACTTTTTCTAAAAATAAAATTAGCAATTTTTGATTAAAATACCTATTAGTTTTTGTTAATATTTGAAAAAAACTGTCAACTTTAATGTTTTATTGCAAATTTTTCGTAAGGAAAATCAATTATTCTGCTTACGGGTCTTTTTTCCTTCCATTTAAAGAGCGGTAAATAATAAGAATCCTCTTTACCATAAACATAGGTCTCAGGAAAAAATTCTGCAAAAGTCATACCAAGCCATATAATATTTTCAATCTCACCACCGTTGAAAAGAACTTTAATTGTATCGGTCGAGCGTCGGTCAACACCGTTTTCTCCTTCTTCATCTCTAAAGAAGTATAGACTCTTAGCTTCCCCGATACTTGTAATTTCTTTAACTTTTCCGGAGTCAATATCTATAAATATCTTGTCACCCATTATTTGGTCAAGCCTTTGAACCGAAATAGTGTCATTTCGCGAGACTGCAATAGCATTACTGAATGATTCTATTCCCTTAAGTTCATTTTTGGGTATTCTGATAACAATTGAGTCGCCGTATAACTGAGTTGAATCATACCAAACTATTGGTTTTCCATTCAGCATGATATATTCATCATCTTTATAAAAAATTGATTTATCTGCTACAGCCCTTACTTCACCCCTGATTATCACAACATTACCGATAAAAACATATCTTTCGTTGTATAATTCTCTGTATGTATGCATTGTATCCGATGTAACAGAAAGTGTATCATATATTAATTTTGATTCTGTAACTGTAACTGAATCTGTACCGTAATAAAGTGTATCCGGTCTGCTGAATGAAGAATCTATTTGAATCAGTATAGGATTACCGACAGCTAATGAATAATTCTCAGCAGGAATATTAACAAGTGTATCGCAGTTCAGTACAGCATTAGTATATTTACCTGCTATCCAAACATTGCCATAGGCATAACTCTTGCGGTCATTTCTGTAATGAAGAATATAATCTGAGACAATCTTTGCTGAATCATCCTCGATGAATATATTTGATACAAATTCGGCTACCTTTATCCGCGTATTGTAAGTACCGCCGTCCGCCTTAAGAAAAGTCTCTTTATCTTTTATCGTTACACCGCCTTCGGCACGTGATACCGAAGTGTTACCGTCATAAAAAATCTTAGGTGATTTCAGTACCAATGTCTTTTGTGTTATTACAACATTACCTAATAGGTCTGCCTTGTTTAACTCAAGATACTGTTTGGCAAAATCCGAACGAACATCAACATCACCATGCTCAAGTTGAACATTACCGAAGAAATCCCGAAAGGCTATACCCGGTGTATTAGATCCCACAAGACTGTCTGCATATTTCAGACGTATCTCTCGGGGGGCATTCTGAGAAATTAAATTTGAACCTGAAAAAAGTACAAATAAAAATAATATTGAGATTGTACTTAATACTGATTTGATTGCGAAATCCATTTTTTCAAAATCCATAATATCTTTTGTCCTTTGGTAAATTTCAGGAGCCTGTTCTATAACAGCAACTTTGAAACCGACTCCATGTGCAACCATTGCTGCATAGAAACCTGCGGTATTACTACCGACAATATTTAAATGTTTGCCGGTCTTCTTTTTTGTAATCAGGAATTTATCTTCCTGAGGCTCCAAATCATTATTTATCTCAGGAGAAACTACCCCAACCATTACAACCCAATGGATGTCTTCAGGATTTCTGCCGTCGAGTCTCTGCTTCTCAATCTGATATGTAAAATTTTGCAGTTTTAATACTTTTTTGATTGTATTCTGCAATTCTTCAGGACTATAGTCTGTTCTTAACTTGAGTTCTACTGTTTTGAATCCCATAGCCGATTAGTTTTTATTTAACCAAAAAACTTAATGAATATCAGCTAATATAAACGAATTTGGAGCAATATTTATTATATATTTTTTTGAGAAATAAAAAAAATTGGATAATTAAGGGTATAGTCAGGATTATTATACACAAATATCAGATAAAAATTAATCAATATAAATGGAGAAGAACCATTATTTACAACTAAATAATTTTAATTTATTTCAATTATTTTAAAAAATAACGAAAAATATATAGAAATTGTAAAAAAAGTGTTTTTTTTTGAAATTTTCCTGTAACAATATTCAGTTTCGTTTGTCAATATAATAGAGTGATGTGACAATTTTTGAATTTGTTTTTTGAAAATTGTAAATTTTAAATATTAATACTTTTTAGGGATTATTTATGAAGAAATTAGTAGCAATCCTAGTAGTAATTTTTCTTGTAATTTCTGCATGTTCAGATAGCAATAACCCGGCAGACAATTTCGGAAAAATTGAAATTCATGTAATGAATGTAAAAGATAATTCACCCATATCCAATGCATTAATCTCAACCGATCCGGCATCCGAATCAATTACAACTGATTCTAACGGTGAATATCTGTTAGGTAACCTCAGTCCTGGAAATTATAATGTTATAGCAGCAAAATTTGGGTTTATAACTAATTCAATTACTGTAAATGTATTGGAAAATAAAACTGTCCAGGCAAATATTTTTCTTTATGACGAATCTTTTAATAATATTTTACCAGGGAAACCAACTTTACTTTCACCTTCAAATAATTCAAAACAAACTAACACTTATGCTAATTTGAAATGGACTTGTATTGATGAAAATAAAGATGAATTATCATATACAATTTATTTTGATGAAGTCAATCCTCCATTAAAGATTTTAACAGGTGGTTCTGTTGATACTATATACAACGTCCAAAATTTACAGAAAATGACTCAATATTATTGGTATGTTGTTGCAAAAGATAAATACGGGTCAGGACCTAAAAGTTCTGTATATACATTTAAAATTGATACTGTTGAAGTAATTGTTCCGGATAATACAGTTCTAAATATGCCTTTCGACGGCTCTTATCAGGATGTCAGCAATTCAAAACTTACTACTATTTGCAGTAATTCAAATTATGGAACAGGCAGAAAAGGTGATGCTAATGGTTCATTCGCCTTTTTAAACCGAAATACAATTACTGTAAAAAATAACTATGTAATAGATTTCACTAATAATTTCAGTGTATCATTCTGGATTAATCCAAACAGCGGTTACGGATTTGATATGATTGATAATTTAGTGCATGTATTAGGAAGAGCTGGTGGTACCGGTACTAATTCATCTAGTTGGTATGTTGAATTGAGTAGCCTGGGTAACATAATTTTTGGGACATATAACACAAGCTCTCAATCTTCCAGACAGTCAACTAATTCAAAAATTGAAGTTGGAAAATGGACTCATGTTTGTATAATCTATTCTAATTCAATTGTATCATTTTATGTTAATGGGGATTTAGATAAAGAAATGTCAATTCCACCCCCTCAAACAAGTAATTATGATATTCATATAGGGGGTAGAGTTATTACAAGTAACAGATATTTAAATGGATATTTGGATGATCTGAAAATTTATAATAAAGTTCTTACAAGTGATGAAGTAATGAGTTTGTATAACGAATAGAAGGCAGTTTATTAATTCATCCGATGATTTGAAGGCATCGGATGAATTGTTGAAAATTATATTTCAATATGATTGACCCATCCGGGATGTGGAACAAAGTTTAATAACTTATCTTTAAATCTGCTGTCGAAAAAGCCGTTTCCATTTATAGTAATATCATCTAATTCAATATCAATTTCTGAAACTGATTTGATAGCGAAATCCATTTTTTCAAAATTCGATAAATTCAAATGCTTAATTTTGTTGATATCATATCCCATCAACCTTGCTGCAACCATATCAACAGCTATTGGATTTGCTCCTCCTATTAAACAGCCTGCCCTTTTTTCATCGGGTGCTAATGGTCCTATTTTTTCACCGGCAATTATTCCGTCAATAAGACAGAATATATTTCTTTGTTTAACATTGTTCATTTTGCCATTCTTATCTGCAAAGTACAAAACTTTTGCCAAATCTACTGTCATACGCCAGGCAGTATCATTTCCATACCAGTTACCTGCATCAAATTCAACTGTATCGCTTGACACACCCCTAAATGGTTTAACAAATATTTTATAAATATTTAAAGCAGAATTGTAAATCTTATCACCGCTTTTACTCATCTTTGCTAAAGTTCTGTCATAAAGATAACGCTGAGTTTTAATAAGTAATTTGTCGAACTGTTTACGATTGTCTGGAAGTTGGTCACCATTATTAGCCGAAAAGCCGACCCTAAAATGAACAAGATAGTTCTTATTTGTGTTTATTCCTACTAAACCCTTCAAATTTAATGTAACACCAACTTTTTTATGTACTTTTAATTTTGGAACTGAAATTATAGTATCTGCCGAAAGAATAGTTTTCGATACAGAATACTCATGAGTTTCGCCATTATGATGCTTGATTGTTTCTTCTCTGTTGTAGTCAGCACCGTAATAATTTTGCGAAGGTAAGCCGTAAAATTCTGATTCCTTTCCAAGATTAATAATTACTGAACCGTTTGGATCACCGTCAAGTTGTCTTCTGTTTTCATAAAATGCCTTTTCTCTATTATTAATTAGCTCGAAATTTCTTAAATCAAAAACATCAATATCAAAATTAAATGTTTTTTTATAAAATTCCTGAATAGTATCAAGTCGCTGAATTTCCATTAAATCTTTAAAACTGCAATCCATTTGAGGTGCATCAGCAACGATTATTTTTCCTTCTCCATTCAATGCAATAAATGAATAATCTATCAAGGCTCTCAAGATTGAAGGGTGTGTGATAACAGAGAAAATATCATTTCCGCTGCTATTATAACTTAATACAAAATTTGGCTTTAAGACAACAGTCTGCCCGGGTTTGATGTACTCAGATAAAGGATTCCATTCTGGGGTATTATAATTCTCAATATCCATTTTAAGTTGATAAAACAAATTTCGCACTGCTTTATATGGTAGATTTAATTGTGCAGTATCCTTAAATCTTGTTTCCGGATATATTTTATGCGGATGATACGGCGGCACTATATTATAAATCGGTAAAGTATTTACTATTGCGACTTTATTCATATTCGTTCTTGTATTTAATTTCTAACTTCTGCTCAAGGAACGTAAATTTTCCTGATTTATTTCTATATATTTCTTTTACCTGCTTAGTTTCAAATTCGAAATCATCACCAAGTTTTGGTTTTAATCTTACTGTAATTGTTTCAATATCAGAATTTTCAAATTTACTTTTTGGAATATACTTGAAAATAACCTTTCCCGGTGTATCCTGATAAAATTGAAATTGCAGTAATTTATCAAATATATCATCATGCATGTTAATAGAAGTCATTGAAACATATCTGTTATTAATACTCACTATGAATTCATGAATACGTCCTTCAATTCTTGTAAGCAATTGATGCTGCCGCCCGCATTCCTTGCAGCCGAATTCATTTTTTAATGCAATATCATTTGTTCTGTACCGAATAAACGGTGTCGCAAAATTCCAGAATGAAGTTCCAACCAACTCGCCTTTTTCATTTAAATTTACTTCATTATTTTTTGAATCAAGAATTTCGGTATAGCCGTATATTGGAGAAATATGCAATAAATCTGAATTGGCACAACAAGGAGCATAAATTACTTTTTCAGCATGTCCATACCATGTATGTATTTTAGAATTTGGAAATGCTTTGCGGATTTTGTCTCTCTGCCACTGATAAATATTCTCTGAACCTAAAAAGATTATTTTAAAATTCCACTTACCGCAGTCATTATTATCAATAATCAGGTCGCTTAACATTGTTATAGCAGAGGGATAAGCTTGAAATACTACCGGCTTAAATTTCTCAACAATAAATTTATATTTTGAATATGATTTATCATTTAGATAATAATTCGATAAATATAATGTATTGTTAAATCTTTCACACTTATAAAATACTTCCCCACTGCCAATAAATGAACCGCGAAGCATAGCAGATAAGTTGCCGTATTTCCAACCAACACTTTCCCAAGCTGAATTCATGAAAGCTGTTTCGATATAATAATTTCTAATTGTCGTGTAAAAACCAAATGGTATTCCTGTCGAGCCGCCTGTTGTCAAATATTTCAATTTCCATTTTGGGATTGCAGAAGACGTGAAATCCTTAAGATTATCACGTAGTAATTGTTTTGATACAAAAGGTAATAACTTTATGTCATTCAAATTTCTAATATCTTCAGGTTTAATATTTTGATTTTTGTAAAGCTCGTAATAACCGGGTATATTTTTATAAGCATAGGAAATCATGAATTTTAATTTTTGAAGCTGCCAGTTTTCAATTTTATATATATCCCATTTTTCTGAATCTTTGATTAATCTTTTGGTTTTCCGGTAAACGGGTGGAAATTGCAATTTTTCAGGCAAAATTGATAATATTGATTTAGCAGAATCAAGAAAAAATTGTTGAAGCATTTAATTGACTACTTTTTGAATTTAGATAAAATTAAATAACCGTAAATACTTAGTATAAACGTTACAAGTAATTGAATTTCCAAAGATGTTGAAATTAAATTGCCTTCAATCATATTATTAGAAAGCAGTGTATATTTAAAGCCGTAATAAAAGCATTTGCTTATTATAATACTGAAGAAAAATGCGAAAAATGTATTTAGGTTCTTTTTTAGAAAAAGTATTAAGAAAAAGCAATTGATTACTAACTCAAATGAAATAATTATGCTCTTAAAAGCAACAGGGTGAAGTGCAATTAAATGTGAAAACATTGGCAGGGTTAAAGCTAATATAAATGCATTTAATTTATTAGTATGTATAAATGCAAATAGAATCATTATTCTCATCGGGTCTGCCAAATATAAAGGGAATGACATTAAATGAGATAATGTTGGTAAAAAATAAATTATTGCTACCAAAAGAACATCAAAAACTGAATATTTTATTAATGGTATTGTATTTAACGCAAAAGAATTGTTTTTCATAACTTTACTCCATTATTCAAATTTTATTTACCAGCCGCTTTGTTTTAGAAGTTCTATCATATCCCTGACTGCTTTATCCATGCCTACAAAAGCAGCACGCGAAATAATGGAATGACCGATGCTGTATTCTTCAATTTCATCAATTAGTAAAAGCGTTTTAATATTGAAATAATTTAATCCGTGCCCTGCTGCTATACTCAATGCAAGATCTGATGCATACTCAGCGGCATCATTTAATCTGTCAATTTCAAAACCCTGCTCCTGAGTGCCGAATTTATTGGCATAAGTACCTGTATGCAGTTCTACCATATCTGCACCGGCTTCATTGGCTGCATCAATCTGCTGTTCTTCAGGCTCAATAAAAAAACTGACTTCAATACCCTTATCGTGCATCTTATCACATAGTGTCTTAAATCTCTTTATATCCCCGGCAACATTAAGACCGCCTTCGGTAGTAAGCTCTGTTCTCTTTTCGGGAACAATTGTGACCAAATCAGGTTTGAGATTAAGAGCTATTTGGATGATTTCGTCTGTAGCTGCCATTTCAAGGTCAAATCTTGTCTCAACAACCTCACGGATTAATCTGACATCACGGTCGTTTACATGACGTCTGTCTTCCCTAAGATGAGCAACTATACCGTCAGCACCCGCCAAAACAGCAAGTATTGCCGCATGGACAGGGTCAGGTTCGTTACCTCTGCGGGCTTCTCTGAGAGTAGCTATATGGTCAATATTAATATTAAGTCTTTTCATTTTATTTCTCCTTTAAGACAATTCACACGTACAAAAGTAACTAATTATTCGTTTTGAAACAATTAAGGGAATAAATTCAATAAATGTGGATTCAAGGGTCCGAACAGGAATTAGTTTATTTTGAATCGAAATTAGTTTTGTCTGAACCGAGATTTATAAGATTTGTGGGATTTTTGGGATTGAAAAAAATAACGAATTGATGTCATTAAATTTGATAAATAAAGAATATAGATTGATTTGAAATCATAATAATCTCAAGAATCTTATAAATTAGTTTTGTCTGAACCAAGATTTATGAGATTTGTGGGATTTTTGGGATTGAAAACAAGATAGAATTGATGTTGTTAAATTTGATAAATAAAGTAACTATTAAGATGTGAAATACTAATAGTCCCAAGAATCTTATAAATCCAGTTTCAAACAAAGAATAACTATTGATGATACATAGCATCGAATTTTTTATTTGTTAATCTATGATATTGCAAGCTCTTTGAACCGAAATTAATAAGCATACCAATTTCCAAATTAAAAGCTTCAAGATAGTTGATTGCTTGGGCTAAATGAACATCTTCAAGATTTATTATCGCTTTTAATTCGACAATTATCAAGCCTTCTACAAGAAAATCAACTCTCCTCGTTCCTATTTGTAATTCACGATAATAGATTGGCATTTCCAATTCTCTTTGTGATGATAAGTTTTGATGTGAAAATTCTAATCCTAATGCTCTTTGGTAAATAATTTCCTGGAATCCATTACCTAATGAGCTATGCACTTTAAATGCAGACGAAAGAATAAGTTTTGTTATTTCTTCATATTTCATATCTTTTATCTTATAAAATTTAACTTTTAAAAATAATAATTATTCAATATCTTAGGTTTTTTGTCCTTTCTTAAACGTACATTTATGTGATTCAAACTAAAAGAAGTAATATCAAATCTGAAATATAATCAATTAAATTGGATTTGAAATCCTAAGAATCCCAATAATCCTATAAATCCCGGTTCAGACAAAGTGTAGCCAATATATTAAATAAATTCCTCATCAGACAATCTCCTACAATATCCTCTCCAGCTCTGCTTCGCTTTCGAGTAATACCTGACGGGCTTTACTGCCGTCGAATGGTCCTATGATTCCTGCATTTTCGAGTTCGTCAACTATACGTCCGGCTCTTGCATATCCGACTTTGAGTCTTCGCTGGATTAATGATACCGAACCCTGCTGATGCCGCACAATCAATCTTGCAGCTTCTTCAAACAGCGGGTCGCGGCTGCTTGCGTCGTACATAGCCGCCGAATCGCTCTTTTCTAACAGACTGGGCAGATAATAAGGTCCTGAATATCCTTTTTGAGCTCCGATAAAATCACAAATATTTTCGACCTCATCCGAACTGATAAAAGAATTTTGAATACGGACAGGTTTTGGAGTACCGGGAGGCAGACAAAGCATATCCCCCTGACCGAGCAACTGGTCTGCACCCTGCATATCGAGAATTGTCCGGGAATCAATTTTCGATGCAACCAAATAAGCCATACGTGCAGGAAAATTCGCTTTTATGATACCTGTGATGACATCAACAGATGGTCTCTGAGTAGCAACAACAAGATGAATACCAATTGCGCGAGCCATCTGAGCCAGCCGTGTAATAGGCTCTTCGATTTCTTTTGATGCAGTCAGCATCAGGTCAGCAAGCTCGTCAATTATGACTACGATATAAGGCATAGTCTTATGTGCCATATCCTGATTATCCTTATATGCACCTTGTTTGACTTTTAAATTGTAATCGGAAATATTTCTCTGACGCACTGAAGCAAGTATGTCATACCTAAGTTCCATTTCGGCAACTGCAGCTTTAAGTATTGTAACTGCATCTTCAGGCTTGGTAACAATAGTATCCTGTACTTCAGGTGATGAAGCAATATAATGATTTTTGAGCTTACTGTAAGATTGTAATTCCACTTTTTTAGGGTCAATAATTACAAACTTAAGTTCACTCGGGTGCATTTTATATATAAGTGAAGATATTATCGTATTTATGCCAACTGATTTGCCTGAACCGGTTGAACCTGCTATCAGAAGGTGAGGCATTTTTGCAAGGTCAATTACATATATTTCACCCGAAATGGTTTTTCCCATAACAAGAGGGAGTTTAGCATCTGAATTTCTGAATTTCGGTGAATCTATGGTTTCGGCAAATCGTACTATTGCAGGGTTTGCATTAGGTATTTCAACACCTATCGTACCTTTACCCGGAATAGGAGCTATAATCCTGATACCTTTAGCTTTCAAAGCCATTGCCAGGTCGTCGCTCAGACTTTCAATTTTACTTATTTTGATTCCTGCGGCAGGAACAAATTCATATTGGGTTACTACCGGTCCGGGAGTTACACTTAGATTCTCAATATATATTTTGAAAGTTTCAAGTTTTTCCTGCAGAATCTGTGCGTTCATTTTCAGTTCTTCATCATCCACAAAAGAATGTGAAACTTCATTAATCAGTAAATCCATTCCCGGAAATTTGTAATCAATTTCCTCATCATGTATTGCAGTACCTATTAAATAAACTGGTTCCCGCTCAACAGGTAACTTGTTGACTATCACATTAATTGGTTTAATTGCCGTAACAGGTTCTGATAATTCATCTTTCCTGTATTCGATTACAGGTTTAACATATTCCCTCACTTTTGGTATTTCGACTTCATCAAAAGGTTCCCCAACTTCATGTTCAATATCAATTGACTCATCTTGCAAGTTTTCAGGCTCATCCTCAATTTCATCTATACTTGAAAAGGTTTTCTTCTCTAAATTTTTAAAATTAGGTTTAAATGCCGGAATTTCAGGCTCTGAAATTTTTTCTGTTGGAATTGCTGCTTCATCAGTATTGGTAGTTGCTGCAGGTTCACTTTGTTCAATTGTTATTGATTTATCCGAGAAAGGATTTGACTGATTTGTCTGAACATCTTTCGGGAAATTCTTGTTAATGATGATTGTTGGTCTTCTCTGAATAATTCTTGCCGGTTCCGGTGATTCAGAGTCAGCTAAATCCACATCCGGCGATTTGGCAGTAAAATCAGGATTTGTTAATTTTATTGATGGCTCAGGATTATGTTTATCGTTATTAATATAGGCAGTTTCTGATGAAATATCTTCAGATTTTCTTTCATCATTATTACCCGAAAACTTCATTTTTATGCTGCTGAACCATTGAGCCAGGGTAGAAAAAACTTTTTCAATTTTAATATCCGAACCCAAATATACCGTTATTAAAATTAAACAGATAAAAAATATTATTGTGCCGACTGTACCAAGCAGACCTGAAAAAATTGAGGCAAGAAACTGTCCAACAGAACCGCTCCATTCTTTTGAAATATCCGATAAGCTTTCTAAAGTATTCAATGAACCCATAAGTCCGGCAAAAAGAACAGTAACTACAAGATATACCGTGGTATTTTTTATTAAACCGTCTGATACTTTTTTCCCGTTGAACAGATACCTCGTCCAGGCTATTATAAAAAGTGGAAATGGTAAAAAAGCAAATCCGACAGTTTGATTGAAAAATGTATAGGAAATCCATGCACCGACCAAACCCAGCCAGTTATTTGTAGTCGCAGCCTTTGCTTCAATAATCGGGTCTCCCGAAAGTAATCCGAATAACTCCATAATTGAAACCCTTGCATTTTCATCATCTTTATGAGTATAGGATATCAATGCCAAAAGAAGCAGAACAGCAAAAAAGAACAGCAGCACAGCCATTACTTTGTAATGCTTGTCGAATGCCCTGACTTTTACTGTTGGATTTTTCTTTGTTTTCATTATATTTTTGAGAAATTTTTATATATAAATTGTTTTATTTTCATATTTTTTGATACTTGAACCTTCAATCAAAGGGATAACCGGACAAATATCAAACGACAAACACAGTTCAATATCCTGCTCAAAACCGAGATGGCTAAGCTTTAGTGCATGTTCCCGCTGTTTGAGAAAAGCGGATAATTCTTTTGAATGTTGTTTGTAGAGCGACATCGCAGCCATTGCAGGGTCTGAAATATAATTATCCGAATAAATACTTTCCAATGCACTTATAAATGCACCTGCACATAAAATATCTTCATAAGAAAGCCTGTCGTCATTTCCGGCACACATAAAAATGATTTTAAGGTTATCATCTGAATTTTCAATTTGACCGGTCAAATATTCAATCACAGCGTTAAGATTAACAAATGAACCGACAATACGGCTGCGCGCCTGTTTAGCTTTTTGGAAAATTCTTGTTCCATTCGTTGTAGTAAGAATGACACTTTTCCCGTAAACATTATCTTTTGTATAATCAAGAGGGGAATTACCCGCATCGAAACCTGACGGTTTCAGACAATTACGCTCGCCGCCAAGAAACCTGACTTCCTTGCTCAGACTATTGTATATTTTGACAGCCTTTTCTAATGTTTCGACAGGAATAACTTCCCTTGCACCGTTCATCAGTGCGACAGCAACTGTTGTGCTTGCTCTGAATACATCAATCATAACAACTGCCGAATCTTCGAAAAGGCTTTCATGTTCATGAAAAAATGGTGTGAGATAAGCATCAATACTGACTGCCATTTGTCTAAATCCTCTATAATCCGTCAAATACAAAACATAACTAATTTGAAATACATATTTTGAAAAATGTATTTTTTGCTGCATATAAACTTAATAATTTTTTTTCAAATAGAGTAATTTTTAGTTGAACGTTACACAGATTAAACTGATTTATTGAAAAAAATGTTTTATTTTTGATGTTTGATATACAAATTTACTCTGGAAAAGATATTTTGAATAAATTAATTATAATAGCAGGTCCTTGTCTGGCAGAATCTGAATCACTCCTTTTTGAGACGGCTGAAGTACTTGTAAAGGCAGTAGCCGGCAGGGAAATTGATTTTTATTTCAAAGCGTCTTACCGAAAAGCCAATCGTTCGAGTGTAAATTCTTTTTCCGGTGCAGGAGATGAACTTGCACTAAAATGGATAGCCGGCGTCGGTGAGAAGTTTAAAATCAAGACAATTACTGATATTCATTCTGCAGAGGAAGCCGGAATAGCAGCCGGATTTGTTGATTGTCTTCAAATTCCGGCATTTCTGTCACGTCAAACCGATATTTTGACAGCAGCAGGTAAAACAGGGAAAATGGTAAATATCAAAAAAGGTCAGTTTATGGCACCTTCAGATATGAAAAAGGCAGCCGAAAAAGTTTTGGCTGCCGGAAATGATAAAATTATGCTTACCGAGCGCGGGACTTCATTCGGTTATCACGATTTAATTGTGGACTACAGAGGTTTAAAGATTATGTCTGATACCGGCTATCCTGTAATTTTCGATGCTACACATTCCGTACAGCAGCCATCAATAGGGGAGCAGTCAGGCGGTCAGCCCCGGTATATCGAAAATTTAACAAGAGCAGCTCTGGCAGTAGGAGTTGATGGTATATTTTTTGAAACTCATCCCGACCCCAGAAATGCTAAAAGTGATTCGGCAACCCAGCTACCTCTGGAACAAGCAGCAAATTTTATTGATAGGATTGTAAAAATTTATGATTTTTTCAAGAGATTAGATTAATATGTTCAAAATTAGAAACATAATTAAAACATCAGGATTAATAGCATTATTTTTGTTTATGGCTTCCTGTATTGAATGGGACTCTAAAATTGCTATGCCGATTGATTCAGCCTTCGTCTTTCGTGAGCCTGACCAGTCCGGCACCGATGTTGAGGTTATTTTCGCTGATTCCGGATATACCAAGGCTATTTTGAAAGCCAAGAAGGGGAGAGTATATCAGGATAATCAGGAAACTTTTCTGGATGACGGCATGACAGTTGACTTCTTCTCGAAATTCAATAATGAAAGAATTAGTCACCTTAAAGCTGACAGTGCAAGAATTGATGACGTAACAAAAAATATGCTGGCAAGAGGCAATGTTGTTGTCATTTCGGACAGCATCGGAAACCGGTTGGAAACATCGGTTTTGGAATGGAATAATTCAACACAGAAAATATATTCAAATGAATTTGTCAAAATTACTACGAAAAGTGAAATAATTACAGGTTATGGTTTTGTTTCAGACCAGAATCTTGATAATTACAAAATAAACAAGGTAAGTGGAATAAGTTACAGGAATGATTAATATGAGAAGAAAACTGATTGCAGGCAACTGGAAAATGAATACAACTATATCAGAGGCTGTAAATCTTGCGGCTGATATAAAAAAAATCTTTGGGTCAAGAGTCATAAAATCTGAGATACTTGTCTGTCCGCCATTTACAAATCTGTATTCTGTCAGTGAAGTTTTAGCCGGCAGTGTAATTAAACTCGGTGCTCAAAATTGTGATTTTCACATCTCAGGTGCTTTTACCGGTGAAATATCTATAAATATGATTAAATCGGCAGGTTGTACGTATGTAATCATAGGTCACTCGGAAAGACGCACCTTGTATGGAGAAACCGATGAAATGGTTAATCTGAAAGTTAAAGCTGCTTTAGAGGGAGGTATTACTCCGATTATCTGCATTGGTGAAACACTTGATGAAAGAAATGCCGGAAATACTTTTAGTGTTTTGGAAAGGCAGATCAGCAAAGCATACAGCGGAATTGAAACTGATAATTTAAATAAATTAGTAATTGCTTACGAACCTGTATGGGCTATCGGTACCGGAATTTCTGCTACTACCGCTCAAGCAGGTGAAGCCCATTTGCGGATAAGACAATACCTGAGAGATAATTACGGAGAATCTGCATCTGATATAAGGATTCTTTACGGAGGCAGTATGAATGAAAAAAACAGTTCTGAATTATTAACCCTGCCGGATGTTGATGGTGGGCTTATAGGCGGTGCAAGTCTTAAACCGGAATTGTTTGCTGCCATCATTGAAGCATCAGAGAATTTGTCTGATTTATGAGTCAGCTTCCAAATATATTAAGCTGGATTAGGATTGTAATATCACCTTTGTTTTTTGTAATGGTGATTTCAGATAATCCTGATATTGTCTGTTTGTCACTTCCCGTTTTTGTAATTGGTGCTTTAACCGATTATTTTGACGGGTGGTTTGCCCGAAGGATGAAGGCTGTATCTAAATTCGGGAAATTCTTCGACCCTCTTGCAGATAAATTTCTTACAGGTTTTGCGTTTCTTGCTTTTGTCGTGTTGAGTATTCTGCCGTTATGGATGGTGCTAATCATCATTTTCAGGGATGTATTGACTACAGTAATGAGATTTATTCCTAATAACGGCGATGTTAAACAATTCGAGACATCTTATATTGCAAAAATTAAAACTTTTGTTCAGATGGTATTTATTTTCATCATTCTAATAATTGTATTTTTAATTAATTGTCCGGTATCAGGTCTTAATCGGGGTGATTTGATAACATTTATTTATTCCGACTGGATTTATTATTCTATGTTGTCAATAGTTTTGTTGACACTTTGGACACTATTGGATTACTATAAAAATATTAAAATACAGGAATTGAATTGAATTCTGAATTAAAAAAATTTGATGAAATTACTGTTACTGTATTTTATTTAGGTAAAATAAAATACGCCCCCGGGACTTTTGGCAGTATTGCAGCACTTACGATTTTGTTCTTACCCGGATATATGATTTGGTATTCATCACTAATTTTTGTTCTGGTATTATCCATAATTGGATTTAATTCAATAAAAAGATACGAAAATGTAAAAGGATTTGACCATTCTTCAATTGTTATTGATGAAGTAATTGGAATGTTGATTGCATTATCAAATCCATATTTGATTTTGACACCTTTTTGGATATTAATCAGTCTTGGAATTTTCAGAATTTTCGATATTCTGAAACCCTTTCCGATAAACTTGCTGAACATAAGAAAAGGTGCATTTTTTGTGATTGTCGATGATGTTGCAGCAGGGATTTTTACACTCGTAATTGTTCACATTTTTCAACTCGGGTACCGCATTTTACCGTTTTTTATCAGTTTTTGGGAAAAATATTAAAAAAAATGAAAAAAAAGCTAAAAAAAATGAAAAAAATGAAAAAAATAATTGTGTGTAATCAGAAAATTTCTTAATTTCACATTTGTATCTTGTGCGTAACTGTTATCACTACTAACATTTTGTATATTATGCTAAAAAATATGTCAATAATTTATGCTTAGAACTTTAAAAATTTGTGTCTTTTTCTTGTAATTTTTATTTTTTTTCAATCACTTTTAGGAGAGTGCTTATGGCTATGAACAAAACTGATCTTATCACCGCGGTTGCTGCAGAAAGCGGCTTAACCAAAGTCAATGCCGAAAAGGCAGTTAAATCCACTATGGAAGCTATTTCGAAAGAATTAGCAACCGGTGGAAGTATCACCTTAATAGGTTTTGGTACTTTTTCCGTTATGGAAAGACAAGCCAGAACCGGTAAAAATCCTCAAACAGGCGCCAGCATACAAATCGCTGCCAAGAAAGTTGCCAAATTTAAACCCGGCAAAGCTCTTGCAGAAATGGTTAATCCTGTTGCTGCTGCACCTGCAGGGAAGAAAAAACCAGCTAAAAAGAAATAATTTATTTTATTTCTTAAAAATTGCCGTTCATTATGAACGGCTTTTTTTTTACTTTTGTATGATTTTGATAATCAAATACTGATTAGGTTTGTATGAATAAGGATAAGCTTTTGTTACCGTATTTGTTGAATGCTTCCGATTTGAACATAAATGATATTGAGTTGATTTTTTCTCAAGCCGATTATTTTATGCAAAATTATAAAACAGGTGAAAAATTCAACAATTTGAAGGGCATAGTAGTTGCGATGGCTTTTTTGGAATCATCAGCCCGAACCAAACTCTCTTTTGAATTAGCAGCTAAAAGACTTTCGGCTGATACATTGTCATTTCAAAGTTCACAAGGCAGTCAGAATAAGTATGAATCACTCATTGATACTCTTCATTCTATTGAAGCCGCCGGAGCGGACATATTTGTCGTCAGGCACGGAAACAGCGGTGTACCTCATTTTTTTCAGGAAAACACAAAAGCAGTTATTCTGAATGCCGGTGACGGCAACCACGAACATCCCTCTCAGGCTTTACTGGATTTATATACTTTACAAAAGCATTTCGGCAAGGTTGAAGGTTTGAAAGTCTGTATAATCGGTGACATAATTCACAGCCGCGTTGCGCATTCCGACATATCAATTCTCAAAACACTGGGTGCTGAAGTAAAACTTTGCTCTCCGGGAACACTTCTACCAAGACATATAAACGTATGGGACTGCGATATAATCGAAAATATTGATGATGCAGTTGATTGGGCTGATGCTCTGATTGTTTTGAGACTAAAGCGTGAAATTATTGAATCAGGAATTTTGCCTGATATTCGGGAATATTCAAAATACTTTGGTATTAGCTACGAAAGATTTTCCCGCAAACCCGGTTTGGTATTAATGCACCCGGGACCCGTTAATTACGGAATCGAATTAGATTACAGGGTATCCGGCTTTCCCAACTGTTTGATACAAACTCAGGCTGCTCACGGGGTATTTATCAGGATGGCAATATTGTCTCTATTGGGTAAACATCTGAAAAAAAATGGATAAAATCTGGAAAGTAATTGATGTTATCAATTGGGGCAGAGATTACTTTGTCACAAAAGGTATAGACTCACCAAGACTGAATATCGAACTCATATTATGCTCTGTGCTTAAGATTGAGCGGGTAAAATTATATACGGATTTTGACCTCCCGCTCATTAAAGAAGAACTTGCCGAGCTAAAATCAATGATTATAAGACGCTCAAAAAGAGAACCGCTTCAATATATTCTTGGCAGTACATCCTTTATGGGGCTTGAAATTGATGTTAATCCAGATGTATTAATTCCCAGACCCGAAACAGAGGAACTGGTGGATTTGATTATAAAAAAAGAAGGTGCAGATTCCCGGTTGAAAATATTAGATATTGGAACCGGCTCGGGATGTATTGCAATAGCACTGGCTAAGCATCTGCCGAATTCTCATATTACCGGAATTGATATTTCCGATTCTGCAATTAAAACCGCAGAAATTAACAGAATAAAAAACGGAATTGAAAATATTCTGTTTGAAAAAAAAGATTTCTTAACAAATTGTAACTTTTCGACTGATTACGATGTCTTAGTATCAAATCCTCCTTACATTTCAAAAATTGATTTTGAGGGGAGTGATGAAAAAGAAATAATGTTCGAGCCAAGGTTTGCTCTGACAGATGAAGGTGACGGTTTGCTGTTTTATAAAAGATTTGCTGAAGTTTTTTTTGATTTACTTAAGCCCTCAGGCAGGTTCTATCTTGAAATAGGATACAATCAGTCTGTAGAAACGAAATCAATCTTTGCCGGTAAATACAACATTGAAGTCCGCAGGGATTTTGCAGGAATTGACAGAATAATTGAAGGATGTGTTAAGAATGTGTAAAGTTATTGCATATAATTCACAATATTGTCCATTAATTATCAGCAAAATAAATATTTCTTTGTCAGTATCTTGAATGAAAGTATTTTTGTAAGATGATAATTGGCAAAAATTTGCTAATTTTGAAGTTGTAGAAAAATGATTTTTTATTTTTATTATTATTAATCAAGGAGTTTGTGATGTCACAAGTAAGAGTAGAGGAACAGATTGGTGGAGCAATTCTACATCTCAAGGGACAGTTTATCGGAGGACCTGAAACCGATGAATTAAAAGAACAGTTAAAACTTTTCTCTGATAAAAATCAAAATAATTTGATTGTAAACTTGGAGAATGCGACTTATCTCAATTCCACAGCACTTGGAGTGCTGATTTCAGCACACGCAAGTTTCGTTAAAAGAAACGGAAAAATCATACTTTGCAATGTTAGCAAATCTCTCGAAAACATATTTGTAATTACTAAGCTTACACTTGTCTTTACAATCACGGATACTTTGGAAGAAGCAAAAAAATTATTTAACTAATTATATATTTTGAAACCAAAAATTTATTTTTATAACGGAGTTAGTTTCTATGAAAAACTTATTCAATGCTATTGTAATAGCACTCGCACTTTTTGTTGCTTATATCGTGTTCTTCTTTATCCTCGGCAGCCCGGGCAATTTTAACGACCCTGAAACCAAAAATGAGCCTAAAAATGGCAATATTTACGGAACGGTTTATACAGGCGGTCCGCTTGTTGGTCTGTTGATGGCTTTCATTTTGATTTCTATAACTTTTACTTTTGAGCGTTCTTTCTCAATAAACAAAGCAAAGGGCAAGGGAAATCCTGCTACCTTTATCAAAAATGTGACAACATTGCTTGCAAAGGGGGATTTTGATGCTGCCTTGGCAGAATGTGATAAACAGAGAGGCTCGATGGCAAATGTACTAAGAGCCGCCATTCTCAGGTTTAAAGAAATCGAGAATGACCCGGAATTTCCGGGAGAGAAGAAAGTTTCCGAAGTTCAGAGAGCTATTGACGAATCTATGAATCTTGAGACTCCTCTTCTTGAGAAAAATCTTGTAATTCTGTCAACTGTAGCATCTATTGCTGTACTTGTCGGATTGCTCGGAACAACACTCGGTATGATTCGTGCATTCCAGGCTTTGGCAGTATCAGGTACGGTTTCGGCTATTCAGCTTTCTATCGGTATTTCCGAGGCGCTCTACAATACTGCAGGCGGTCTTATCGGTGCAATCATTTCAATCGTAGCATACAACTATTTTACAACTAAGGTTGACGCCTTCGTTTATATGATTGACGAAGCAATCCTGAGTATTACTCAGATTTTCACAATCAGAATAAAAAGCTAAATTTTGAAATCACTAAAACGCAGAAGGAGAATTCTCTGTGCCTAAGATAAAGAAAAAAAGAATGGGGTTTGTGATTGATATGACCCCGCTTGTGGATATCACTTTTTTGCTGCTGACATTTTTTATGTTTACTGCAAAATTTAAGTCGCAGGCTGAAAGTGAACAAAAATTCGTAATCGAAAGGCCTCAGGTTACTGCCGATACCTCCAAAGTACCGGATAGAGACGTTGCGGTTATTAAAATTGCTGTTGACTCAATTACCTTTGATACCACATATTATTACGAAGTAACCAACGAAACTGACCGTGCACAAATTTGGGAAAGGTCAAAAAGTGTACCTGCGGAATTAAAAGGTAAAGCGCAGCTCGCCGTACCCCTTGAAATATTAGATGAACTGGTGAGAAATACACGGCTTGTCAGACCTGAAACCAAATTCGCTATTGATGCCGACAAGAAACTTAGGTTTAAGTGGATAAGTGATGCTATGGATGTACTGCGGAAAAATCTTGCTACGACATTCAATTATGTCACTGAAAAGAAACAGTAACTTTTTTAATGATTAAATCGTCTATATACTAGACTAATTAAGGAGATAAATAATGGCTGGTGGCGGTGGTCAAATGAAAGTCGAAAGACAAAAAAGAGGCAAAGCCAGTAATAGAAAGAAAATGAAAAGAGTCGGTTTCCATTTGGATATGACTCCTCTTGTTGATATTACTTTCCTCTTGTTGACATTTTTTATGTTTACTACTACTATGGCAACTCCTCAGGTAATGGAAATGTCTGTTCCCCCTGAGAAAACTGAAATTGAAGTCGGAGAATCAATGCTCCTGACAATCTTTGTTAGAGATGATAATAAAATATACTATGCACACGGACAGGAAGACCCTACTGAAATCGAAAAGAAGGAAATAAAAGGTTTAGCTGAAAGGGAAAATCTGAAAGCTGATATGGTTAATAAACTTATTACTGCACTCAAACCTTCTGAAAATGCAAGTTATGGTGTTGTAGTAGGCATTTTGGACGAGCTGAATCTTGCCGAAATTGCAATAACAGCTCAAGTATCAAAAAAACTTGATGCCGAGGGAAATCCCATGGTTCGTGAGCGAAGATTTACTATTGCTCCAATGAATGAAGACGAAATTGCAAAAATTAAGGAGCTATAACTATGTCTAAAGCAGCAAATCTCGTTATCGAAATTCCTGAAGGCTCGGGCTACGGTGCTATCGAACTTAAGGAATTCATTGCTAAAAATACCTATAAAGGTTTTATCTATACTGTTTCAATTCTTGCAATTCTATTGATTGCATATTATTTTGTGGTAAAAAGTCAGGAAGCGGCACTTAATGCTGCTCCGCCCATGGCTCCGATTGTAAAACTCAGTCTTGAGGATTTACCGCCTCAGACCGATGAAGCACTTGAAGCAGTTCCTCCTCCGCAGATGATTGTAAATACCGGACCTGCATCCCGTGCGGGAACTCCAATAGCTGTTCCTGATGCACAGATTCCTGCAGATATGAAAGAATTTGCAAAAATGGATGAACTTTCAAGAGCATCTTCCGTTGGCGGTGACGGTGTTGATATCGGCGGATTTTCCGGAAATATTGATTTGAACAGATCCGGTAAAGTAGATATCAAGAAACAGGTTGAAGACGAACCTGATATAGATGCATTTATCGCAGTTGAGAAAGACCCTGTTGTTGACCTTGCTAAATTGCAGAAAAGCATTATTTACCCCGAAATGGCACGCCGTGCCAATATCGAGGGCAGAGTTGTGGTCAGAGTGCTTGTAGGTGCTGATGGTAAAGCCCGTAAAGCCGTTGTTGAAGATTCTGATAATGTAATGTTAAATGATGCCGCTATCAAAGCAATTAACGATTACGGCACGTTTATCCCTGCTATTCAGAATGGTCAGCCGATTACCTGCTGGGTAAGTATTCCAATAACTTTCAGACTGAGATAATTAATTGAAAACTGAATGTTAGTTGATTGACATTTATAGAGGTATTACAATGGCTGACTGCCAAGGGACTGTTTATTTAAAAATTAGAATTTTAAATTTATAATTGTTCCGGTTTAATCAGACATTGTAATACCTCTTGTTTTTTTGAGAAATACTGTTTATTGTTGAGAAGAATTTGCAAAAATTGTTCATTGTGATTTCAGAACTCCTGACTTGATAATGAAAATAAATGAGTTAAGTTATTTAATAAGTAGTTTGCAATTTCGCAGTTAAATGAAGAAATCCACCTTAATCCCCCTTTTTCAAATGGGGAAAGTGAGTGAAGCGAGGAGGTGGATTTTAATTTCGCGAATGAGAGTTTTTATGTGAATCAGGAGTTCTGGATTTACAGTTTTTTTCTTCAGGTTTTGTTTCTGCCGGTTGTTTGCTTTAATGGATATTTTAAAAAGGTAACTGTAGTGTTGATGAGAATACTGAATTATTCGATACGAAGTTTAATCGTTATCCTTGGCGTGCTGATAGTTTCGGGTGTTATTTTGAAACAAATTGACATCCAGATGAGAATTGTTTTCGGTATTGTGTTTATACTTTTCGGTATATATCGTCTTACTATATATTATATGCAGGAAAAAAGATACAATTTGATGGATGACGAAGATGAAAACTAATTTTTTGATGTTTCAAAAACTAACAATGATATTGTCAATATTGTTTGTTTTGGTGTGTTCTTTTTCTGAAGTTCAAAGTCAGGAATCAGCATCTCCGGAAATTGATGAATTTATTGAAGTAGAACAAGACCCGAAAGTGGATTTGGCTAAACTTCAAAAATTAGTAGTATATCCGGATTTGGCTCTCAAAGCAGAAATTGAAGGACGTGTAATCGTAAGAATATTGGTTGATTCAACCGGAAATGTCAGGAAAATTGTAATTGAAGATTCTGATAATATTATTCTAAATGATGCCGCTGTTGATGCTGTAAAAAAGTATGGAAAGTTTTCTCCTGCTATTTTTAAAAGCAAACCCATTATCTGCTGGGTGTCAATACCAATTACATTTAGAATAAAAAACAAAGATAAAAAAAATGAATACTAAACAAAATATATTGAAGAATTTGATTTATTTTGCATTAGGACTGGCTCTTCTCTGGTCATGTAACGCCGACAGAGAAGATTTTCAGGGTGAAAAATACGAGTCAATAAATTCAGGCACTCTTACTGTTCATTGTGAGGAATCGTTATATAAGCTGCTTGATTCCGCCTTTAAACTTTATCAGACTGCATATCCGAAAATCCAGCTTAAAGTTGAAATTGTACATTCAAGAAAAGCAATGGCTCTTCTTTTGTCAGGTGAATCAGAAGCAGTAATAACTGCCCGGTCGTTCCTGACTGACGAAGATTCTTTGATGAAAGCTTATGATGTTAAACGTCACGAAATGATTGCAGCAAGCGATGCGTTGGTATTTTATGTAAATAAAAATTTCCCGCTTGATACTCTGAACCACGAGCAGCTTGTTAATGTTCTGTCAAATAAAGAAAATTTAAAGGATTTATTCCCGCAGCTTTTGAATGAACCGGAATTTGTATGTAATTCTACAAATTCATCGGAATTTGCAAATGTTCAGAAATTGGTCCTTAAGGATAAATTGCTGAATAAGTATTTCCGGACTTTTAATACCTGCGACTCAGTTCAGAAATATATATTAAGTAATTCAAGTGCAATCGGTATAGGCTATTTGTCACAGATATACGGCAATCCTGAACTAAAAGCATTGGAAATCGGCTTTATTAACGACAAAGGAAACAGAGTTTTTCCCCAGACCGTTCATCAGGGATTTATTGTTCAGGGTAAGTACCCATATATAAACAAGATAAGAGTTTTCCTCAAAGATGACAGGATGAATAAACCATTTTGGTTTGCGTCATTCATGTCGAAAGAAGCAGTAGTTCAAAAATATTTGAAAGATATGGGTATTGTACCCGAATATGCAAGATTCAAATTAACAAAAGAATAATAATAATCTAATTTATAAGGTAAATTAAATGAAATTGAAATTAATGATTCTCTCAATACTAATCTTCTCCGGATTAGAATTATTTTCACAGTCACCTGCTGCAAATCAGTTGAAAGAGGCTGTTGCTGCCAAAGATTTTGAAGCGGCTGCCAAATTCGCTCCCGATGCTGTGAAAGAAAATCCCGATAACAGGGAAATCCTTTTACTTGCCGGTGATGTATTTGTTGAAATGGATAGAAACGACGAAGCATTAAATGCATATCAAAGAGCATATAATACCGATAAGAAAAATTTGGTATCCATTAGAAAATATGGTAAAAGTCTTTCATTAACCGGTAAACATAAAGAAGCAATCGAGCTATTTCTGGATGCTGTAAAAAGAAATCAAAACGATGTACAGGTACGTCTCGAACTTGCTAATGCCTACCTGAGAACAGATTCTCTGGATAAGGCAGAACTTGTAATCACTCAGGCACGTGAAATTGACAAAAAATCTCCTGATGCATTCATCGCACTCGGCGATTTATATCTCAAACAACGGGTTTACGAACTTGCAAGAATGAATTTTGAGGAAGCACTTACTATTGATGAAAAAAATGTTGACGCACGCGTCAAACTTGCAACAGCATATTTCAGACTTGCAAATCAGGAAACTGATGACGAATTACGTAACATACTTTATAACCGCTCACTTGACGAATGGAATAAAATCACTCAGCAGGACCCGAATAATGCCCGTGCATTTTATGAACAGGGGAGACTTCTGTTCTTTGGCGGTCAATTCGAAAATGCCGCGAAATCATTGAATAACTTTGTAATTCTACGTCCGTCTGGTTCATTAGGCAGGTGGTATCTTGCTCAATCGCTTGAAAAAATCGGTGCCTGCGATTCAGCAATTAAACATTTTGAAATAGTTGCACGCGAAATTGATACTGTTCGTAAACAGGCAGAATATCTTACAGCTCTATGCTTATTTGATACTAAACAATATGACAAGGCAATTGCCCAGTTTAAAAAAATCAGTACTGATACTACTTTGGCAAATATAGATTTACAGAGATTAGGACAGGCTTATTTATTTATGAATGATACTTTATCCGCTTTGGATACCTGGGAACAAGCTGTTTTAATGGATGTAACACAATCGTGCAAAATAATGAATCAAATGGGCGTTCTTTATCAAAAACTCGGATTGTGGGACAAATCAATCAAAATTCTGACTAACCGTATAAATGCCGCTGTATGTCAAGATGAGTATCAGCATATAGTATATTATTATTTGGGTCTATCCTATATCCAGTCCGGTAATCCCGAGGGTGCAATTATTCCTTTGAATAAATCAATTGAATCAGACCCGAAATTCCTTTATTCAAGAATTTCACTTGCTGATGCTTATGCCGGTCTTCAGAAATTTGACAGTGCAGACAGTTTGTTTAAACAGACTATAGAAATTGCAAAATCAGATACTGCTCAATATAATTTTATACTTGCTCAGGCATACAGCAAATTAGCCGGTATGTATCTTGACAGAAAAGATTTTAACAAAGTTGCAAAAATTGCCGAAGAATGGTCGAAATTATTCGATAATGAACCTTATGCTTATTTATATGCTGCAATTGCATACCATAATCTTGGTAATATGAAGCAAGCATGTGTTAATTACAGAAAAGTTTTAAAGATTGACCCAAAGAATTCCAGCGCCTCGAAAAACCTGAAATCTATAGAGGATGCAGGGCAGTGTAATTAACTTTTTCTATCGAATTAAATGGGGGTAAACAATATATTATTGCTGCCTCCATTTTATTTTTTGGAAAAACCTTAATAAACAGTTAAATTTGTAAGTTGTTTTTGTGCAGATTTATAAAAAGATGATTAAAATTGACATATCGGGTATGGCGAATGGTGAGTATGAGTTTGATATTATAACTCCCATAAAAACAGTAGAATGTGCATTTGAGGAGTTCTACGGCGATATCGTACTTAATGTGAATGTCAAACGTCTCGGCTTGAGATATAATCTAAAGTGCAATGCAGAAGCAATGGCAAGAATGACTTGCGACAGATCGCTCAGGGATTTTGAGGAAAAGATAAGCTGCGGTTTTGATTTAGTTTACAAAGCCGACACAAAATTATTCCTTGAATCCGGCAGGACAAGTGAAAACGAAAAAGAGATTATTATCAGAGAAGATTATAAATATATAGATATTACTCAGGAAGTTATTGAGCATCTTGCTCTTCAGCTACCAATGAAAAGAGTTGCACCCGAATTCAGGGATAAAGAAATTGAAGAAATTTTCCCTGAAATTACAAGTGATAGAATTTATAAAGAGAATTCTGTTGATGACAGATGGTCGAAATTAAAAGATATTAAAATTAATTGATTAATCATAAGGATGTACTGAAATGCCAAATCCAACCAGAAAGTTTTCGAAATCGAGAAGAAATAAAAGACGTACCCACTACAAGGCTACTCCAATGCAGACTTCAGTCTGTCCACAGTGTGGAGCTACGAAGCTGTCGCACAGCGCTTGTCCGGAATGTGGATACTATAACGGCAGAAAGGTTGTTGCCGCTTTATAATTCGGGAACTTCGAAAGATTATGCCAGCTAATAAAATCAGAATAGCTTTTGATATAATGGGGGGTGATTTCGCCCCTCACTATGAATTAAAAGCTGCCTTAGCAGTTCAATCCAGATATGGAGATTCAATTGAACTTGTTTTGGTAGGTAATGAAAATATCATCAAAAAAGAACTTCTTGAATTGGGCAGTAAAGCTGACCAATTTGAGATACTCCATGCCGGTGATGTTATCACAATGAATGATGACCCTACTGAAGCGATAAAAACGAAAAAAGAATCATCCATTTATAAAGGTTTGGAATTTCACAAAAGCGGTAAAGCAGATGCGTTTGTTTCTGCGGGTAATACCGGTGCTATGCTGGCTATATCTACAGTTTTGCTCGGAAGAATAAATGGTGTGTCGCGTCCGACAATAGGCTCATTTTTCCCTTCATCGAAGAACCGTCCTGTACTTGTGCTTGATGTAGGTGCTACAATTGAACCTAAGGCAAGGTATTTATACGAATTTGCCGTTATGGGCTCAATATATTACAGCCAGATAACAGGTCAGGCAAAACCAAGTGTCGGTTTACTGAATATCGGTGAAGAAGAGATAAAAGGAACTGAAGTTGTAAAAGAAACTTTTCATTTGCTTAGTGGCAGCAGTCTGAATTTCGTCGGTAATATCGAAGGAAGGGACATTTTCAATGCTAAAGCCGAAGTAGTAGTTTGTGATGGATTTGTCGGTAACATAGTGTTGAAATTTGCCGAAAGTTTCTTAGGCTTCCTGAAATCATCAATTAAGGAATATGCCGATAAAACAGTAATCAACAAAATGAAAGTTGGTTTGATGCTGCCGGTTTTGAAAGATATTCTAAAAAATTTGGATTATCAAAATTACGGCGGTGTTCCACTTCTTGGAGTCAACGGAGTTTCTATCATCGGACATGGAAAATCATCGCAGACGGCTCTTGAAAATATGATTCTTATAGCAAGAGACATGGTTACTGCGGAAATAAATTTAAAAATCGAAAATGCTTTAAAAAAATAAATTGGATATTAAAAAATATTATGTCAGCTACAATAACTTCAATTGCACATTACTTACCTCCGGATGTTTATACAAACGAATATTTTGCAGGTTACCTCGATACTACTCATGAATGGATTATGTCACGAACAGGAATTTCTGAAAGAAGATTTCTGAAAGAAGGTGCTACATCAGATATGATTGTCCCTGCGGCAATTGAGTGCATAGAAAGACGCGGAATTGATAAAAATGAAATTGATTGTATTTTGGTTGCAACAGTAACACCCGACCATAACTTCCCATCTACAGCAGCACTGGTTCAGCATAAATTAGGTATTAAAGGATGCTGGGGTTTTGATATATCGGCTGCCTGCTCCGGATTTGTTTTTGCTCTTGCTACTGCAGCATCACTTGTAAACTCGGGAGCAGCAAAGAAAGTACTGCTTTGCGGCTCGGATAAAATGAGTTCTATTGTTGATTTCAGCGACAGATCTCAGGCAATTCTTTTCGGTGATGGTGCAGGTGTGTGCATCATAGAAAAATCAGATAACCCTGAATACGGCATTTTAGACCAATTGCTTTATATTGACGGAAACGGCGGACAGTATCTTCACCAGAAAGCCGGTGGTAGTGCTAAACCTGCAAGCCATGAAACGGTAGATAATAAAGAACATTTTATTTATCAGGACGGTCAGGCAGTTTTCAAAGCCGCTGTCGTTGGAATGGCTGATGTTTCTACCGAAATTATGAACAAAAATAATCTCACTGCAGATGATGTTACCTGGCTGGTTCCTCATCAAGCAAATCTTAGAATTATCTCTGCTACAGCCAATCGGATGGGCATCGGCTCAGATAAGGTTATGATAAATATTGATAAATATGGTAATACTACCGCCGGAACGATTCCAATCTGTATTTCAGAGTGGCACTCCAAAGGCTTGGTAAAAGAGGGTGATAATCTGATACTCTCAAGTTTCGGTGCAGGATTTACTTGGGGAGCAATATATTTGAAATGGCATACAAACGGATATATGTAAGATGAATAAAGCAATGTTATTTTCAGGACAGGGTTCTCAATATGTCGGAATGATGACCGGCTTATATGAGAATTATGAAATTGCAAAAAAGAGAATTAATCAGGCTGATGAGTTACTTGGTTATCCACTCAGTAAAATATGTTTTGAAGGTCCGATTGATGTTTTGAAAGAAACCAGATATACACAGCCCGCAATTTTTCTTCATTCGGCTGTATTATTTGATTTGCTGAAGTTCAGAATATCGTTTGATGCAGTTGCCGGTCATTCGGTTGGCGAGTACGCCGCACTTTATTCTGCAGGAGTTTTGACTTTTGAAGATGCCTTGATGCTTGTCAGCAAGAGAGGACAACTGATGTTCGGTGCCGGAGAAATTTTGCCCGGTACGATGTTTGCAGTAATTAATCTTGCCGATGATAAATTGGAAAATCTTTGTCGTGAATTATCCGAATCCGGCGCACCAAATGTAATTGTTCCGGCTAATTATAACTCTCCCGGACAAATCGTAATATCTGGTTCTCAGCAGTTTCTCAGAGATAATGCCCATAAATTCAAGGAAGCCGGAGCAAGAATTGTTACCGAACTTCCTGTCAGCGGTGCTTTTCATTCTCCGCTTATGGAGCCTGCAAAAAATGAACTTCAATCTGTTATTGAAAAAATTGATTTTCACGATGCAAAGTTGCCGGTTTATTCAAATGTATATGCTAAACCGATAGTAAATGCCACTGAAATAAAAAATGCCCTGATTCTGCAGCTTACTTCACCTGTTAAATGGGCACAATCATTATTACAGATGAAAACCGACGGAATTTCGTCATTCGTTGAATTAGGTCCCGGTAATGTATTACAGGGATTAGTTAAAAGAACTTTAACCGAAATTGAAATTTCAGGCTTTGATAAATATGAAGAAGTTGAAAAGTTAACCTGATTTTCGTTTTTTTTTATTAAATTTGCATTTTTGAATAAGGTAAAAAAGTTGAAAGATAAAATTGTTATAGTAACCGGCGGCATAAGAGGCATAGGAAAAGCTATTTCACAGGCTTTTGCTAAGAATGGCGCCAAGGTTTACGCTTTTGGAAGAAACATACCTGAAAATTATCTTGATTTCTCCGATGATTCTGAAATCAATCAGAGAGTTGAGTTTGTTAAGGTGGATGTTTCAAACCTTGAGTCAGTTACTAATGCAGTAGGTGAAATATCTAAAAAAGAAGGCAGAATTGATGTACTGGTTAATAATGCCGGTGTCACAAAGGATAATCTGCTCATAAGAATGAGTGAATCTGACTGGGATACGGTACTCGATATTAATCTTAAAGGTTCATTCAATTGTATTAAAGCAGTATCACGGACAATGATGTCGCAGCGTTACGGCAGAATAATAAATATCGGTTCTGTTGTCGGTACAATAGGCAATCCAGGGCAGGCAAATTATTCAGCTTCCAAAGCCGGAATGATAGGGCTTACCAAATCGGTGGCAAAAGAACTTGCATCCCGCAACATAACAGTTAATTTAATTGCTCCCGGTTATGTTGATACAGATATGACAAATAAACTTTCAGATGAGCAGAAAGATTTTTTTGTCAATAATATTCCACTTAAACGTGTTGCTAATGTTGAAGAGATATCTTCAGTTGTATTGTTCTTTGCAAGCGATGCTGCAAATTATATTACCGGGCAGGTGCTTCATGTTGACGGCGGTTTGGCTATTTAAGAAGAAAATTGTTTTTATATATTTTGTTTAATTATTGATTTAGGAGAAATTATGTCAGACTACAGAAACAGAGTGACAGATATTATCGTAAAGAAACTTGGTGTTGAGAAATCACAAATCACCGATGATGCTTCATTTACAAAAGACCTTGGAGCTGATTCGCTTGATACGGTAGAACTCATTATGGAGTTCGAGAAAGAGTTTAATATTACTATCGAAGACAGCGATGCTGAAAAAATTCAGACTGTCGGACAGGTAATTTCATATTTAGATCAACGACAATAATTTTTAACATAACGGCGGGTAGAATATGCCGAGATATAATTTTCCAAAGGTTGTCATTACCGGTTTAGGAGCAGTGACTCCAATCGGTAACAATCTAGAAGAATATTGGACCTCGTTAATAGAAGGTAAAAGTGGAGGCGCACCGATAACACGGTTTGATGCTTCCGAATTTAAAACTACGTTCGCTTGTGAAGTCAAGAACTATGACCCTACGCTGCATATTGGCTTTAAAGAAGCCCAGAGAATGGACTTGTTTACTCAATATGCTATGTCTTCTGCCAGTATGGCTATCGAAGATGCAGGGATTAATTTTGATGAACTTGACAGAGAGCGAATTGGTGTAATCATTGGTTCCGGTATCGGAGGAATGTGGACATACCATCATCAACAGCAAAACCTGTATGAACGTGACGGTAAGCCCGACAGAATTTCTCCATTCTTTGTTCCAATGCTGATTTCAGATATAGCTGCCGGACATGTAGCTATCAGATGGGGTTTGAAAGGTCCAAATTATGCAACAGTTTCAGCTTGTGCTACTTCATCACATTCAATTGCTGATGCTCTTATGATTATTCAGAGAGGCGATGCAGATATGATGGTTGTTGGCGGAAGTGAAGCAGTTGTATGCCCTATGGGGGTTGGAGGTTTTAATGCGATGAAGGCACTTTCTACCAGAAATGACGACCCTGCAGGTGCCAGCAGACCTTTTGACAAAGACAGAGATGGATTTGTAATAGGTGAAGGTGCAGGTTTGTTGATTCTTGAAACAGAAGAACACGCCAAGAAAAGAGGCGCTAAAATATATTGCGAAATTGCAGGTTTTGGTCTTACTGACGATGCGTTTCATATTACACAGCCCGCTCCCGGTGGAGAAGGTGCTGTCAGATCTATGAAACTGGCATTAAAGGATGCAGGTCTTAATCCCGAAGATATTGATTATATCAATGCTCACGGTACTTCGACTCCATTTAATGACCGTAATGAGACGTTGGCTATCAAAACCGTTTTTGGCGATTATGCATACAAGTTAGCCATTTCTTCGACAAAATCCATGACCGGACATTTACTTGGTGCTGCTGGTGCTATTGAAGCTATTGCAACAACGCTTGCAATTTATAATTCAAAAATACCTCCAACCATCAATCATTCAACTCCGGATGACGACCTTGATTTATTTTATGTACCGAATAAATCTATTGATAAAAAAATAAGAGCCGCTATCAGTAATACTTTTGGTTTCGGCGGTCATAATGCTTCATTATGCTTTAAAGCTTATGAAGGTTAAATTGATTGATAAGGTGTGAAAAGTCTGTTCAAACAAATATATGATAATTTATTTGTAAAAAAGCCGCTTGACAGCATTGCTATAAAAGAGGCTTCCAAACAAGGTTTCCCTTTAATAGGTTTTTTGGATAAAACGCTCCAGCAAAATCTTGAGGAAACTCTTGGCATAACAATTACCAATATTGGTATATTCGAACAAGCGTTGACTCATCGCTCATATTTACAAGTCCTTTCGTTTGGAAAATTCGGTTCAAACGAAAGGCTTGAATTTTTGGGTGATGCTGTACTTAATATGGTTGTAACTGATTATCTCTTTGCAAATCATATACACGAAGCTGAGGGCTCTCTGACTAAACTGCGTTCTATGATGGTTAACAGATACGCTCTTGCAAGTTGTGCCAAAGCATTGGAACTTGAAAAATTTATTCGTATCAGCCATGGTGCTGAAAAAAATCTTAAATCCGGCAGCGATTCGATTATGTCGGATGCAGTCGAGGCAATTATTGCCGCTGTCTATCTTGATTCCGGTTATAATGCCGTAACAGACTTTATTGTAAAGATTCTGATACCCATAATTATCGAATCAAGTATGCTCGAAGATAACAATTATAAAAGTAAATTACTTGAGATTGTACAAAAAGACGGTAAGAAAGCTCCTTTTTATCAGGTTATTGAAGAGACAGGTCCTCCTCACGAGAGAGAGTTTCTGATTGGTGTGGTAATTGAAGGAGAAGTAAAGGGTACAGGAAAAGGTAAAAGTAAAAAAGAAGCTGAACAAAAAGCCGCTCTTGAGGCTTTGGATTGTATGTAAATTAAATAAAAATATCGGTTAAATATGGAACAGTTAATATTTGAAAAAAGCAGACCCGGCAGAACCGGTTATAGTTTGCCGAAACTTGCAATCGAGATAAAAGATTTAAAGTCTTTACTTCCCGAAAAATTTATCAGAAAAAATGATGCACCGCTTCCTGAAGTCAGCGAAAATGAAATTGCAAGGCATTTTCTGCGGCTTGCCCATCTCAATTACAATATCGAAGAGGGGCTCTATCCTTTGGGTTCATGTACGATGAAATACAATCCCAAGGTTAATGAAGTCACTTCTGCTTACAGCGGATTTGCTGATTTGCATCCTCTTTCAAATGATGAAATGAGTCAGGGTGCTTTGCAGGTAATGTATGAATTGGGCGAAGCTCTTAAGGAAATTTCCGGTATGCAGGGAGTTACACTTCAGCCTGCAGCAGGTTCACATGGTGAATTGACAGGAATTCTGATGTTCAGAGCCTATCATAATGCTCATGGAAATACAAAAAAAACAAAAATTTTAATCCCAAATGCCGCTCATGGTACAAATCCTGCTTCAGCAGCGATTGCCGGATTCGAGATTGTCGAACTGAAATCAAACGAGCAGGGCAGGGTTGATATGGAGGATTTGAAATCAAAAATCGGTGATGATGTTGCCGGATTTATGCTCACAAATCCAAATACTGTCGGGATTTTTGAAAAAGATATTCTTGTTATCAACGAACTCGTCAGAGGCTGCGGCGGTTTAACTTATATGGACGGAGCAAATCTTAATGCTCTTCTTGGCATCGCACGACCGGGTGACATGGGTTTCGATTGTATGCACATAAATCTGCATAAAACTTTCTCAACTCCTCATGGCGGCGGCGGACCGGGCTCAGGACCGGTATGTGTAAGCAGCAGACTTATACCTTATCTACCTGTTCCGCAGATTGAAAAATCAGGTGAAAAATTTAAGATGAATTTTGACAAACCAGAATCTATCGGCAAAGTTCATTCATTCTGGGGTAATTTCGGAATGTACACACGCGCTCTGACATATATCAGAATGCATGGTGCCGAAGGTTTGAGAGAAGTCAGCGAAAATGCTATTTTGAATGCAAATTATATCCGCGCCCTAATCAAAGACAATTACAAAATGCCTTTTGCGGAAAATGGAATGCACGAATTTGTATTGAGTGCAGATAACCAGAAAGAACTTGGTGTCAGTGCCAAAGACATCGCCAAAAGACTGCTCGACTACGGATTCCACGCACCGACAATTTATTTCCCTATAATTGTTCATGAATGTATGCTGATTGAGCCTACTGAGACTGAATCAATAGAAAATCTCGAAAGATTTGCCGATGTTATGAATTTAATAGCTGAAGAAGCCCGTACAAATCCGGAACTTGTTACTTCTGCACCGCAGACCACTCCGATTCGCAGGGTTGACGATGCGTTGGCTGCACGTAAACTAAATATCCGATGGACAGCAGAACAGAATTGATTCTGATTCCTTTTTTGAATTATTTTAAAACAGCGGACATTTGTTCGCTGTTTTTTTTTAGTGTACTCTGATAACAAAATAAGGTAATAAGGTTTTTGATATAATCCGAAATTTTTGCTACTAAGGTTAATATTGAAAATAAGGTTTTTTTCCATTTACCTTTATGAAACTAATACAATATAAAGTGAAAGCCAGAAAAGGTAATATAACAAGCGGAGTAAGCAATATTTTAGTGATAAATTTCGGAATGATTATCCATTCTTAAACACACCTTCTTTAAACAGAATTTCATTTCCTACTCTCGGGTCATTTAATATAATCCGATAAAAATATTCTTTTTTCAAGATATAGTGAAAGGAAAACCTGAAAGTATAATAGCAGTTGCATTTACAATAACATTTGTAAATATCAGGGCACATATCGGAGATATTGATAAAAATCGAATCATTACTTACTTTACAATCAGTTGTAAACGGTGCACAGCAGACATAATTCAATCCGGCATCAATAATTAATGTACCATTTTCAAAACTTGTAATAACAGTATCACGAAAATCTTCTTCAATGGCAATCTTAACCGGGGTTATTTCATCATTGCATCCGCCTAATTCTGTTTTCAATAAACGAATCTGGTTTGGGTCTGTATCAGGTCCGCTATCCGTAGAATTTTTACAACTGATAATGATAAATATTATGCTCAATAAAATCACCGCAATTTTCATTTGCTTTTTCATTTTTTTATCACATTTTATAATTAAACTATTTTGAAATACCGTAAAAATCTCTTATATCAAATAATATTTTATCAAGTTCTTGAGTGCCAATTATTGTATCCGGTTCTGTAAACGAAACACTTTTAGTCCTCAAATTTGTAATAACTTTAATATAAGTATGACCTTGATCCACTTCCCCTAAAGGAGGATAAATACTGTCAAGTTTCATAAAGTCATTTACTGAAAAACTTGATATTAAAGAATTCCAAATATTATTTTCGGTATTAAATTTTGCCCAAAGTGTATCAGGCAAATCATTGCCATAACCGTCCCAGCCTCTATAGTAAACTTCTACCGAATCTTGGGAAATATTCAAATATTTCTCGCAATATCCGATACATTCTCCGTAGTATCTACCATGAGTTATAGATAATACTTTTTCATTTGAGTTAAGATTCACCGGTTGCTCATGATTACATGCAACAGTCAGAATCATTATTGTAATAAGAAATACGACAGCTTTTTTCATAATGCTAATCCTATATTTATTCAACAGACCCGCAGTTTTTGCGGAAAAACGTATTTCAAAATCAAAAAAAATATTTCGGTAAAAATTTCTGATATAAAAAAAGTATTTTCAAATTAATTACTTTACAAATATATAGACAAACCAAAGTTAAAAAAGATACAATTTAATTCCATATAACTCCAATTGTATCCGTTCGATTTTTGTAAGTATTATTAATTATAACTAAATCTGTTGATTTCTGCAAAATTTGAAAAATGTTTTGAAAACTAATTTCCGGATTTAATAAAATCCTGAAATTCTACAGTTTTAATTTCTTTAATTCCATGTAACTTCTTGTCATCTGTTACTAATACCAAATCATACCGATATGCTGAACCGCAGATGATTGCATCAGGTAATTTCATTTTATACAATTTTCTAAGTTCTATAGTTTTTTCAAGGATTTCTTTATCTACAACTAATCTGCCATTATCATTACAGTAATGCTTTATATGATTTGTTTCTTCTTTAGATATTTCTGAATAAGACAATAGTTCTAATTCTGTTATGATTGAAAAATAATACTTTATTCCAAAAATTGTTTTTTCAAATCTAAAAAGATTAATAATTGCATTAGTATCCAATAAATAGACTAATTCCATTCATTATCCCTGATATTTCTTTGAAAACCGACGGCATCATTTGGAAAATTGCTTAAATCGCATATCATACCTTCTTTTTTATTTAAAACTATGCCTGGCGGTAATTTCTTAGCTATAATTTCATTGCTATTAGCAAATGTATTATCCTTATCCCAAATAATCAGTACTTTTGAATTGTCAGGAATACTTATATTTTCGGTCAGGATTTGACCGTTTTTGAAAAGTGCTTCATAAATTTGTACCATTCGGAAATCCTTTCATAATTAGAAATATTCACAACTTTGTCATACCAATATACATTAGCCATCTAAAAAAATGATTATGCTGAATATTCAAGTTGTAATAAACTTAAAATAATTTTTCAAAACGATATTGAGATGTCATTATTTTGAGATAACATAGTTGTTTTTATTCTAAGATTCAGTAACCATTCTTTTATTACTAAAAAAATAACTAAGTTTAAGAGTTTATTGTGAAATTGAAAGAGTAATTGATAAAGCTTATATTTATTCTCAAAATAGATATAAAAATATAAAATATTAAGCTAATGAATATCATAGCAAGCCATTCCACTCAGAATGGTTTGCTTTTATCCTTTCTCTTATTTACTCCGATATTCAATCAGTCCTGAATTTTGTTCCTTTTTATCGTAAAAAATAAATTTCAAAAATAAGATGTATCCACATTATTACTGAATAATTTAGAGGAGCATTATAATAATTTTATATTAACAATAATATAGATTAAAATAAATTATAACTATCAACTTCATAATTACATAAATATAATTATTAATGGTGAACAGAATGATTTTGACTTTTGATGAGGTATTGGAATCAGTCGAAAATTTAGAAATATCTCAAAAAGAAATGCTAATTGATATAGTTCAAAAAAGAATGAGTCTTCAACGTAGAAATGAGATTATAACTGATGTAAGAAATTCAAGAAAAGATTATGGTTCAGGGAAAGTAAATAGAGGAAGTTCAAAGGATTTAATGAGAGAAATTCTTCGATGATTGATTTAGTCTGGTCAAACAAATTTACCAAAAAAATAAGGAAAATTACAAAGTTTAAACCCGAATTAATTCCCAAAATAGAGTTGGTATTGTGCAAATTAGAAGTTGACCCCTTCGACACATCTCTTTCTACACATAAACTAAAAGGTAAACTAAACGGCAGTTTAGCTTGTACTATAGATTATGATTATAGACTAATATTTGAATTTCAAACTAATATTGAAACTCTTAAAACTGAAATTTTATTATCCTCAATAGGTACTCACGACGAAGTCTATTGATATTTTGCTCCAAAATCACTTACATTTCTTTTATTACTAAAAAAATAACTAAGTTTGTAATCAAAATATGTTCAAATTATTAGAGAATTATTATGAAAATATTGATGTTTCTTTTTTTAGGATTTCTTATGATTTCTTGCGGTATGGAAAAGAAAATTGCTGAAAATCAGTTGGAGAAAGGACCGGTTAAATTTGTAAGCGATGTAACCATCGAAACAGTAATAAAAGACTTAAAGGCTAAATTTGATAATCCGGATTCAGTGAGAATTGAAAAAGGTGTCCGTCAGGCTGCTGACTTTTGGCAGAAGGAAGATGGAACTGAAGAGGATTTCAAAAAATATTGTCTGAATAATTTCATCAACAGCAATGAAGATTTAGACAAGGCATTTAATACAATTCAGAAAAATTTTGAACTTTTGAACGGCTGTTTTAATAAGATAAGTCTCGGGCTCAAATTTGCCCAGCATATTGATGAAGGTGAGATGAATGACCTTGATTTGATGTTTGGAGGTTACGAACCTGCTTCAAATTTGACTGATGATTTATTTGCCAATAAAATAGCATTTTATATTCTTCTAAATTTTCCTCATTATTCACTTGACGAGAAAAATCAATTGGGCAGTACATGGACTCCGCGTCAGTGGGCTTACGCACGTGTTGGGGATTTATTCTCATCAAGAGTGCCTGCAGCATTGTCTATGAAGTTCGGTCAGCTTAACAACGAATGTGATAACTACATAGCCAATTACAACATTTATATGGGTAATATCATAGACCCGGAAGGTATTGCAAAATTTCCTGAGGATATGAAACTTATATCACACTGGAATCTACGCGACGAGTTGAAATCAAACTATAATGCTGAAAATGGACTCAATAAACAGAAAATTATTTTCGCTATTATGAAGAGGATTATCAATCAGGAAATCCCGCAAAATGTAATAAATAACAAGGATACTAAATGGAATCCTGTAACAAACAACGTATTGGATGCAAGCGGTAAAGAAATTCAATCCGACCGGGAACCTGACATACGTTACCAGTATCTGCTCGATAATTTCAAAATGTTATCGGCAATGGATGCTTATAATCCATTTTACCCCACTTATATAGACCGGAAATTTAATCAGGAAATGGAAATGCCTTTTGAAGAAGTGGAGAAATTATTTATTGATTTGATTTCATCGGAACAGACAAAAAAAGTTGGGGATTTAATTAAAAAGCGTCTTGGCAGAAATCTTGAGCCGTTCGATATTTGGTATGACGGTTTTAAATCAAGAAGTGCAATTCCTGATGAGCAGTTAACAAAAATTACATCTGCAAAATATCCGGACAACAAAGCTTTCCAGAAAGATTTGCCGAATATTCTGACAAAACTTGGATTTACAAAGGATAAAGCAGCTTATCTATCCGATAACATTCTGGTTGATGCCTCCCGTGGAGCAGGTCACGCATGGGGAGCACAAATGAAAGGAGAAAAAGCCCGTTTACGTTCGAGAATAGGCAAAACGGGAATGGATTACAAAGGCTACAATATTGCTATTCACGAATTCGGGCATAACGTTGAGCAGACATTTTCTTTGAATAATGTACCTGAATATATGATAAACGGTGTACCTAACACGGCATTTACCGAGGCTATGGCTTTTGTTTTCCAGCAAAAGGATTTACTCCCTCTTGGAATGAGTAATCCGAACTCTGAAACAGAATATCTCAATTCATTGGATGTGTTCTGGTCTTCATATGAAATAATGGGAGTTGCTCTCGTTGACATGTATGTTTGGAAATGGCTTTATGACAATCCCGATGCTACTGCTGCCGAATTACGTGAGTCTGTTGTAAAAATTTCAAAAGATGTATGGAATAAATATTATGCAGATTTATTTGGAAGCAGAGACCAGGAAATTCTGGCAATTTATTCGCACATGATAAGCTACCCGCTGTATTTGTCTGCTTATCCGATAGGGCATTTGATTGAATTTCAGGTCGAGCAGAAAATACAGGGCAAACCGTTTGGAGCAGAAATTGAGAGAATAACTACTATCGGCAGGGTAACTCCAAAAGACTGGATGATGAAAGCTGTTGGTGAAGATTTGTCAGTAAAACCTATGCTGAGTGCTGTTGATAAATCTTTGGAAAATTTATCAAACAAAATAAAATAATACATAATTAATGGGGTGACTTTAATAATCACCCCTAATTATTATTTCAATAAAATCGTCTTAACAACATATTTGAATAAGGAAAAGTAACAATGTTGATGGAAAAATATGTTAATCCTTTTACTGACTTTGGTTTCAAGAAATTATTCGGTACCGAAGTCAACAAGGATATTCTTATTGACTTTTTGAATGAGCTTCTGAAAGGAAAAGAGAAAATTAAAACACTTTCTTACAAATCTACTGAATTTATGGGAATAACTGATTTGGACAGAAAAGCAGTATTTGATTTATATTGCGAAAATGATTCAGGTGAAAAGTTTATTGTTGAACTGCAGAAAGCCAAACAGAAATTTTTTAAAGACAGGGCGCTGTTTTATTCAACATTTCCAATTCAGGAACAAGCCCGGCGGGGTAGTTGGGACTTCGAACTTAAATGCGTTTATACAGTAGCGATTCTTGATTTTATATTTGATGATGATATTGATTATAAGGACAAAGTTGTCTTTGAAGTTAAATTATCAGAATTAGAACATAAAAAAGTTTTTTATGACAAACTTACTTTTATATATTTGGCAATGCCAAATTTCCGAAAACAAGAACATGAATTAGTAACAAAATTTGATAAGTGGCTTTATGCTATTAAGAATTTGCCGGATTTAGAAGACCGCCCCAAAGCACTTCAGGAAAGGATATTTAAGAAATTTTTTGATTCAGCAGAAATTGCTAAATTTAGCCGAGAGGAAAACCAAAGCTATGAATACAGCCTAAAGGTTTACCGTGATTTAAATAATGTGATAGATACAGCTAATGAAGAAGGATTTAATAAGGGCATGGAAAAAGGCATTGAACTCAATAAAATCGAAATAGTAAAAAAAATGAAAAAGTTAGGATTATCAAATGAAATTATTGCAGAAACTACCGGTTTGGATTTAGAATCAATCAGGAAAATATAAAATAAAAAAACCTGTGCAGGGGGGATTGCACAGGCTTTTTTTTATCAGGGCGTTTCCTCTAAAAAAGTTTCCCTGACTATTTCATATCTTTTATTACCATTATTGCAACTCCCCAAATCCTTAATCTATCGGATTTCGTAGGTCTTATGGGAAGATAGTTGTCATTTTCAGGTAAAAGCATAGTTTCTTTATAAGAATAATTTAATCTTTTTACTGCAAGTTTATTATTGATTGATGCTACAACAATATTACCATGTGCCGGATTGCGTGAACTGTCCACCAGTAGAATATCACCATTGTCAATTCCTGCTCCAATCATCGAATCACCTTTGACTCTGATTAGAAATGTTTTATCGGGACAATCAACAAAATGCTCATTCAAATCTATTCCATCATCAAACAAGTTGAGATGATTACCGTTGTAATCGAATTTTTTAACGCGAAAATTCTCGATTTGTCTATTCAGTCTTCTTCCGCCGATAGAACCAATTAATTTACTTTCTGTATCAACTTCCTGGAAACGAACCATTATATTTATCCTTTCGCTCTTCTTGATTGCATTAACTAAACACATCATAATAATATCTATTATCGTGCCAAAAATGTGTTTTTATCTGTGGATTGTTGTTGAAGTTGTAGAAAGAAAACAGGCAAGATGCAGACAATCAGTTGAATTATTAATATATTAGCTGATAATATCCTGATATAAAAAAATCTGATTTTTCTCTCTGATATGATTAATCAGGCTCCGGTAATGCTCCGAAAATGATAAAATTCCGGAATTCCCAAGTAAAATGAAATGCGATTTAGCTCTGGTTAATGCGACGTTTAACTTACGGTCTATCATTCCGCTGGTATCTGTAGAAACTGCCCTTTCGAGAAGTGACCTGCTGCCGGTAGCCATCGACAGGATTATATATTCTCTCTGACTGCCCTGAAAACGTTCGACCGTATCAACTGTTATCAGTGATTTTTGTGATTCTGATAATCTTTTGTACAATTCAAAACACTGTATTCTGAATGGTGCAATTATTCCTATGCTATTCTGATTGAGTGCAAGTTTGCCACTTAAATAATTTACAATTCCGATTGCAGCATCAGCTTCTTTTTTGTTTATTTTTCCTTTTTCATCAGGGCAGTCAATGAAAATCATTCTGCCGGAAGCCAATATATTCTCGAAAGGATTATCCGAATATCCATTGAAAAGGTTATTTTCCTGAGATTGATTTTCAAAAGCAGTTTTTAAAGTATTGGAATAAAAAAACCTGCTTGGAAATTCCTGAATGTCCTTGTGCATTCGAGCCTGATATTCAAGCTGGCAGAATGCTGATGTCCAGCCGTTCAACTTTGACGTTCTGATTAATCTCTCAAAAAGTGATTCCGAAAAGTCTAACAAACCTATGTCATTGAGTACTTTGTTTTGACATTTCCTGCCTGTTTCGTTTTGGATAACAACAGGCGGTAGCTGTTTTTCGTCACCGATAAGGATAAATCTTCCTGTTTGAGCTATGATACCCAAAAGCTGCGGCTCGAGAATCTGACTTGATTCATCAACAATTAATGTATCAAACTTCTTAATGTCGAATAATTCCTGATTCGTCAGAATAGACGCCACAGTTGAAAGCACTATTCTTGCATCTTTTATTTTCTTGTAGCCGGCATTTAATCCATAAGTCTCAATGATATTGGGAAGATGTCTTTCTGTGTCATCAGAAGCCTCTTTTGAGCCTATTCTAATATAATCCAATTCGGGAGTTATTGATTTTAACGACGAAATCATTTCGTCAACAGCACGATTTGTATATGCTGTGATAAGTATATTTTCATTTGTGCCTGCAATTATTGCTTTTACAATATGTTTTAATACTACATTTGTTTTTCCGGTTCCGGGTGGTCCCTGAATCAGGAAATAATCTTTGCAGTTTATTGCTTTTTCTACAATTTCCCGTTGATTTTCATTAAGATTTTCATCATGATAATGATTTTCATTACCAAATTGCGGTGCTGATTGACCGAATAATAATTGTCTTTTATTTTCTTTGCAAAGTAAAAATTTGTAGATAGAAGAATATGAAAGCTTATCAATTGAATCCATACTGTCTGGTTCGAGTCTCCAAAGAAAATCGGTGTTGAAAAGTTCTCTCGAAATCAATTTGTTTCGAAGGCTGACTCTAACCTGTATAGAATTAATACTTTTAATTGTACATTTTAGCAATTGATTTGAAATATTTCCATAAATATTTTCCTCAGAATACGAAAATAATATAGCAATATCACCATTTCTGAAAGAAGTATAGACATCTGCATCATTTATATCAAAAACCAAATGCAGGTTTTCAAAATCACTTAATTCGTTGTTCAGGATTAGGCCTGTCAGGATATTAAGATTCTCTGATTTTTCATCAGGGCTTTCATTCCATAAAGCCGAGTAACCCAAATTGCCGTTATTAAGTGTTCCTCCGGTTTTGACTGCATAACTTTCTCTCAATATAAATGCCGAATATTCCTTGAGATACATTTGTTCAATCTCACTGAGAGAATTGAAAGTCCGTTCAAAAGCATTTATTTTATCCGAGATGTAGGGAGGAAGTCCGTTTGAAACAATTTTGCCGCAATTTTCAAAAAATTTGTATGAACCGTTCTGGATTGCGTTTTCAAGCAGAATTATATAATTTCTGTGAAGAACCATTTGCTGAATTACATTCGGAAAATTTGCCACATCTCTTAACGGACTATCATCGGATTTTACATAAAGTATTGAGGAACTTCCCTTTCTGCCTAAGAATGTTGACTCCAAAAGCAGATTATATGCAATGACCTGACCTAGATGATTAAGCCATACACCGATGGGTATTTTTTTATCATCAGGACTTGTAATTGAATAACTAAGATTTGGACAATTTCCTGATTTTAGTTCAACAATATCTTTCCTTGTCGGGTCATCAGGATATTCAGCAAGCAAATCAAGCCGCCCCTGAATTCCGTAAACAGGTGAGATAAATGAAGATTCAACCGAAAAAACAGCATCCTTGAAATTCTCTGAAATTGTATTTTTTACAATATTCTGAATTTTATGATAATATAATTCGAGTTCAAGTGATATTGCTTTTGGTTTAATGATTCCTTTAGCAATCAGAGCAAACATGCTGAGCGGCTTTTGTTTGAAAGCCCGTGATTTTGCTTCTTCAAAATCAATATCAGGATTAATAAGTATTTCATCGAATAAAGTATTAACCATGTTACCTAAAACAAGAGCATAACTAACACCGGTAGAAAAATATCTTTTTAAAAAATAAATTTTGTATCCTTCCTTAAATCCATAACTCTCTGCCAAATCAGTTGCATCAATGAGATAATCCGGTTCGAAAATAATCAGACCTTGTTTATGAACTGATAATGTGAGAGGTTCTGTTCTAATTATTTCTGCACCGAGCAAATTAAAACTCATACCTTCAAATATCATATTTGCCATTTCCACAAATGGATAACCGATTTTGAGATTAAATTCACCTGTATCATCGTGACGGCACTTTAATTCTAAATACAGAGCATCAATTTTTCTTTTATAAAATGGATTTACAGTAACAACTGCACCTGATATATCAATCCGCTGCTTTTCCTTTCTTTGTTGATATGCTAACGTGAGTTCAGGTAAAGATGCTAATAAAATTGAAATTTCTGGAGGAGGTTCAAATTCCGATAATTCTTTTATAATTTGACCGGTGTATTTGAATGAAAAATTTACATCATCAACTGATGCAGCAGCTTTTGGGTTTTTTGTAAGACTTCTGAATAATCTTGTGAGGCTTAATTCCTTTTCTATCAATTGTTTGTCAAGATTCAGCCTGTCGTTGATAAAGCTGATTCCGGCAAGTAATGTTGAAAAATGTCTTTGCTCACGAGACAAAAGGAATTTGTAAAAGGTTTTATAAACCTTATGAATTTGAATGATTTTCTTTCGGTTATCTAATACTCTATCGAAATAAATCTCAGATAATTTTTCGAAATATTCTGAACAGTCTTCAATTGGATTCATCAAATTTTATCCGGTTTGATGTCCTTTATGATGAGTTGTGGAGTTTTTGCACCATTAAGACTAGTAAGTTCAAGATTATATACCATAGAAAATTTCTTGCTGTTGTTACAAAGATTAACCTTCGATCCAAGATTCTGCCCTATGGCATCAATAACAAAATTATTCTGGATAGCTCTGAATCTAAGATTATTATTTCCAACAACCTTAATACCGTTTACAGATTTTACTCCGTTCGACATAAATACAGGTTTATAATTTGCAAAGCCGTACGGAGCGAATTTACCTAAAGTATGAAGAAAATTCGGAGAAAGTTCGTTAAAGTGTAACTCAGCATCAATTACTATTTCCGGCATTAGCATTTCAACTGTAATATCAATTCGGGCAAGTTCGTCGAATCTTCTTCTGAATTCTTCAATATTTTCGACTTTTAATGATAGTCCTGCCGCATGTTTATGACCGCCGTATTCAAGAAGTAAATCATCACATTTCTTCAATGCGGTATGAACATCAAAATTATTGATACTTCTGGCTGAACCTTTTGCAATTCCGTCTATATTTGTCAGTAATACCGAGGGTAAATTAAATTTATCAACCAAACGCGAAGCAACAATACCTATAACTCCTGCGTGCCAGCTTTCACCATAAATGACCAGTGAATGAGGTGCATTGGTTTCAATAAAATGCTTTGCCATAGGAATTGCTTCCTCAAAGGCTTTCTGGTCGAATATTCTTCTCTTTCGATTTTCATCCTCCAAAACCTGAGCAATACGGAAAGCAGCATTCTCATCCTGCTGCAGCATCATCTCGACTGACCTTTTCGCATCACCAAGTCTTCCCGCAGCATTTATCAAAGGTGCTACGGCATAAACAATATTTGAGGCTGTAATATTTCCAAGTCTCAATCCTGTACAATGAATCAATCCGTTAAGTCCCGGTCTGGGGTTGCTGTTTAATAATTTTAGACCGAAATGTACCAAAATTCTGTTTTCGTCCTTCAGAGGTACCATGTCAGCAGCAGATGAAATGGCAACATAATCAAGATACTCATAAGCTTTTTCAGGGATACCGAGTCTCATGCAAATAGCCTGTACCAGCTTAAATGCTACGCCGCAGGCTGCAAGAGATTTGAAAGGATAAGGGCATCCGGGTTTGAGGGGGTCAAGAATAGCGTAAGCAACAGGTGGATTCTCTCCCGGCTCATGGTGGTCGCAGATAATTGTTACAAGACCTTTTTCTTCTGCGTACAGAAGCTGGTCATAAGAAGTAATTCCTACGTCAACCGTAAGAAGAATTTTTGCATTTCTCGATAGACCTAAATTGATAGATCTGTTTGATAAGCCGTATCCATCCTCAAAACGGTCGGGAATGTAATAATCTACCTTTCCGCCAATTGAACTGATGAATTGGCAAATCATAGATGTACTGGCTGTACCATCAACGTCGTAATCACCATGTACCCAAATAAGCTCTTGTTTTTGGACTGCTTCGAGGATTCTTTCGACCGCTTTTACCATATCTTCCATAAGATAAGGATTATGCAAATCGTCAAGCGAGGGCTTGAAAAATGTTTCGGCACCCTTTTTGCTTTCATGTCCCCTAGTAGCCAGCACTTGTGCAAGGCTTTTAGGTATATTCAGTATTTTAGCTAAGTTATGTACAGTTTCTTCATCATGATATTGTCTAAATGTCCAGCGATAATTCAACATTTACTCAAGTTAATTATATAATTAATGCAAAATTAAGCAAAAATTTTGTTATATTCAAAGAAAAAGTGTGAAAATAATATGACAGTTGTAAAATTTATTAGACATATATGAAATATATTGATGAAAAACCTTTAGGTAAGCGAATTCCTTTCAGACAATCAAGAGCTTATAACAAAAAGTTGGTGACAAAAGAAGGAAATGTTGCCGATAATGCTGAAACTGCTGTTGCTGTTTCGGTTATCGGTAACTCTGTATTAGCTGAGTTAGATAACGGCTCGGAACATCAGTATATTGAGTGTACAGTATCCGGAAGGGTAGTATCATCTCACAAAAAATCTACCTTAGTTGCGGTTGGAGATGTAATACAAATTATACGTGAGAACAGTTCTGATGACCCGGACAGCCAGAAAGGCAGGGTAGTTTCAGTCAAACAACGATTTACAAAATTCAGCAGAAGTGCGGTTGGAAAGACAAATTCCGAACATGTAATTGCATCAAATTTCGACATTCTTCTGATACTTGCATCAACATTCCAACCGTCATATAATAAAAGATTTATTGACAGATTAATTATTGCTGCCGAAATTGGAGGTGTAAAACCGGTCATTGGTTTAAATAAAATGGATTTGGCAGAAAGTCAGGAGTTTTTTGAATCAGACTTATATCTATACAGCAAAATAAAAGTACCGATAATATATTTTTCTGCTCTTGAGGGAACCGGAATTGATAAAATTATTGAACTGACAAAGGATAAACAAACATTATTCTTTGGACCTTCGGGTGTCGGCAAATCAACTTTAGTCAATAGATTAATCGGTGATTCAGTCCAAAGAATAAACGAAATAAGTGAAAGAACCAACAAAGGACAGCATACAACCAGTTTTGTAAAAATGTTGAATTTACCTTACGGCGGCAGAATAATTGACTCACCGGGTGTAAGAGAATTTGCAGTCTGGGATGTTGACAAACTCAATCTTGCTATGCATTACCATGATTTTGACGATTACTATCCTAACTGCAAATATCATCCATGCACACATACACACGAACCTGATTGTGCCGTAATTAAAGGGTTGGAAGAGGGTACTGTTGACCCCGAAAGATATGAAAGCTATCTGAATATTCTTGATACACTGGAGGAATAGTTCAGAGTTCTTTTGTAATTTTACAAACTTACGGATTCAACTGTTTGAATTCTTTATCCAATGTAGCTTCCAGAGTACTTTTTGCCATTGAACCGAGAAAACTGAGTTCGATATTTACTTCAACTAAATTGTCATATAAGGTGATTGTTCCCTTGCCGAGTTTGGAAGTAAGATAAAGAGTATTGCCCTGCCAGTTTGCTGTATCAAGCAATGGTTTAAGTGCCGGATTGGTCAGTACTTTTGTATCAATAAAATGACGCATTTCAACGACATTCGCTTTTGTTTGAAATTTTTTATTTATAGAAGACATCTTTTTAATCCAATATTTTTTTAAATGTAAATAAATTCTTATTTTTCACTAAAGAAGATGATGGAATTTAAAAATTGTATTTTTTTTATAGGTATAATAATGAAAACTGCTCAAATAGGTAATAGTGTATCGGTTAAATATGTTGGTAAACTTACTGACGGAACAATTTTTGATGCGACTGAAGATTCGGAACCATTTGAATTTACAATCGGTGCTGATGAAGTAATACCCGGATTTCAGGATGGAATTATCGGTATGTCGGCAGGAGAAAAGAAAGTTATAAATATCCCTGTTGAAGAAGCTTACGGCGTACCAAGTGATGATTTGATTTTTAATATTGAAAGAGAAGACGTAGATGCAGCCGGCGAACTTCAGATCGGTGATGTACTTGAACTGCCTTTGAAAGACGGTAATTCACTTTTTGCAAATATAATCGAACTATCTGATGACGAACTTACAATTGATGCAAATCACGAGCTTGCCGGCAAGGATTTGATTTTTGAAGTTGAAATTTTGAGTATAGATTGATTTTAGCAAGATTATTATGAATGAGATAAATAATCTCAGACGTGAAATAAATAAAATTGATAAAGAACTTATTGATTTTTTGATTAAAAGAAAGACTTTTTCGGACAGGATAATTTCTGCAAAAAAAAGTCAGGCAATCTCTGTATATGATAAGAAAAGAGAACTTGAAATTATCACATCTCTTAAAAATGAATTTATCGGCAAAATAAATCCTGCTTTGATTGAAGGTGTTTTAAGAGAAATTCTTTTTTATTCAAAATCCGAATATTACAAATTAAACAACTATTATTCCAACGACTTAAACGGATTGTTGGATAAATCACCGATATTGATTGCCGGTCCCTGTACTATTGAATCTGAAGAACAATTATCGGGAATTGCAGCACACCTATTCAATAACGGTATTCGACTTTTGAGGGGCGGAGCTTTCAAGCCGAGAACATCACCCTTTTCATTTCAGGGACTTGAAGAAGAAGGTTTGAAAATAATGAAATCAGTAGCTGAAAAAAATAATATGTTTGCAGTAACTGAATTTTTGGACTCAAGACAATTGGAAACATATTACGATTATGCGGATGTGCTTCAGATAGGTAGCCGCAATATGTTTTCTTATGGTTTTCTTAAACAGGTAGGTAAAAAAACAGCTGTTGATAAGAAACCGGTACTTTTAAAACGCGGTTTTAATGCTACTTTAAATGAGTTTTTACTTTCGGCTCAATATATCATCAATGAAGGGAATCCAAATGTTATTCTATGTCTTCGTGGTATCCGAACTTTCGAGCAGATTGATTCGCAGATGAGAAATACCCCCGACCTTGCTTCTATACTTGAATTAAAAGAACTTACCGATTTAAAGATAATATTTGACCCTTCACACGCCTGCGGAGATGCTAAATTTGTGGTTCCAACGGCAGTAGCGGCACTCGGTTTGGGGGCTGACGGACTGATTATCGAAACTCATACAAATCCACAGGATGCAGTCACAGATGGCAAGCAATCAATCGAACCCGCTGAACTTGAAAGAGTTATTGATTACATAAACCGGAATTACTGAAAATGGACAATTTTATGATTTATGAAGATTCAGATACTCAAATTCGTTTTTCTGAATTGTCACAAATCTATGATTTCATCCTCTCAAAAAATAATGTATTTATTATAATTGATGAAATTGTTAATAAACTTTATTTTAATAATTTTAATGATGTCAATAAATATATCATTCACTCTTCAGAATCAAACAAATCCCTCGAAACATTTTCCGGCTGTATATCCGAATTATCAAAACTTAAAGCTGATAAGGATATTACAGTTATCGGTATTGGCGGTGGTATCGTTTGTGATATTGCCGGATTTGTTGCAGGAATCTATAAACGCGGTACAAATTTAGTTCTTATACCAACTACTTTACTTGCTCAGGTGGATGCGGCTATAGGCGGTAAAAATGCTATCAATTTCGATAACACAAAGAACATGATTGGTACCTTCAAGAAGCCGCTGGAAATTATAATAAATGTTGATTTTCTGCAATCATTGGATGATGATGAATTTATTAATGGAATGGCAGAAGTTGTTAAAATAGCTTGCGTTTATGACATCGAACTATTTGAAATTCTTGAAAATACTGAGCCGCATAAATTGAAAAATCATAAAGATTTGAACTTACAGATTATTTCGATTTCGGTTAAAAATAAAATGGAAATTGTAAAATTAGATTTCTATGATTCCGGTATCAGACGGATTTTAAATTTCGGGCATACAACCGGACACGCAATTGAAGCTGCTTATGGATTATCTCACGGAAAATCAGTTGCAATCGGGATTTCAATTGCAGCCAATACCTCATTGAAATATAAATTGATTAGTAAATTAAAATATGTGAGAATCAATAATTTATTGTCAAAGTTTGGATTTGACACGTCATTTAAATATAATTCTGAAAAACTAATGTACTATATCCTTCAGGACAAGAAAATCAGCAGCGGTTTCGTAAATGAGATTTTGTTGAAAGATATTGGAAAATATGAATTTATGAAAATATCACCGGAAAATTTCAGGAGTTTATTAAATGATTTGCATTAGTGCAGGAAATATAGGTTTTGAAAAACTCATAGAAATTGTTAACCAATATGATTTGGTAGAGCTGAGACTTGATTTATTAAAACTTTCAGGTGATGAGTACTCTGAACTGCTTAAATATTCTCAAAAACTGATTATTACCTGCCGGATTGATAATGACAACCGTGATTATGCAGTGCAGTCTTATGAAAAAGCTGCCGAGTCAGGAGTCAGGTTTATTGATATTGATTTGGGGGAAGTCCATAATTTCAAATATTTGATTGACAACATCGAAAACAAGATTACCGGGCTGATAATTTCACATCATGATTTTGATAAAACACCGGATTTGAAAGAAATATATAATATCATTTCACAAATGGAAATTATGAAGCCTCAGATATATAAATTATGCTTTAAAGCCTCAGGAATTGATGATATTATCCGAACCTTAATGATTTATGAAAAGTATCCCAAAAATCAAATGGTGGCTTTTAATTTGGGTGATATTGGTACTTTAAGCCGTATCTTGGCACTAAAAGCCGGCGCACCGTTTATGTATGCAGCTTATGACGAAGATTCAAAAACTGAAATGTCGCAGCTTACCCATAATCAGCTTCGTGAATTATTGAAAGTGATAGAATAATGAAAAGGTTAGCTGTAATCGGTTATCCTGTATCACACAGTCTGAGTCCTCAGATATTCAATAGTTTGTCCGATAAGTACGGAATTTATTCGCATTATTCGCGAGTGACAGGTACTTCTTATGAAGATGTGCTTAACACATTGAAACTCTTGAATGTTAAGGCATATAATGTTACTGCTCCATATAAAAAAAACGCTTTTGAAACCGGTATCATAAAAGATGATAATTCAATCCTCGTTCAGGCATCCAATCTGATTATTGATAATAATGGATATGAATCCTTTAATACAGATTTCGATGCTATAACTAAAATAATAAATGATGTTTGCTCCGACATAGATTCAAAAGTCCTGATAACAGGTGCCGGAGATACGGCATTAACAGTATATAATTCATTGAGATTTTTGAATTTTAATTCAATTGAATTAGCTGTAAGGGATGTAAATAATATTAAATCTGAAAAATTAAGAGAATGTAGTAATATTATTGATATTAAAGAAATTACATCATTCCTTAATTATGATATACTGATTAATACCATTCCTAAGAATGATACACTTAATATTAAAATATTTGATAACCCCAAATTGATAATTATTGATGCAATATATCACAAACCATTTTTAAATGGCTTGAACTGCATATATATAGATGGTATCCAGTGGCTGATAAGACAGGCTATACCGGCAATTGAGAAAATTTTCGGATTCGAACCTGATATTGAAGAAATTATGCAATTGCTCAATGATGCTAAGCCATTAAAAAATAATATAATATTAACAGGATTTATGGCTTCGGGTAAATCTACTGTCGGTAAAATTTTAGCAAACAATTTAAATTGGGAATTTATTGATTCTGATGATGAAATTGAAAAAATTGCAGGTAAACCGATTAGTGCAATTTTCGAAAATGAAGATGAAGGAGAAATTTATTTCAGAGAGCTTGAAAATGATGTTATCCGTGAAGCTCTGACCGGTCAGAATAGAATTATTTCGGTCGGCGGCGGCGCATTGAAGAATTATGAATTAGCCGAATTTATTAAAGCAAATGCGTATGTTATTTATTTGTATGCAAATTATGAATCTATAAAGAAAAGAATAAATCATCAAAAATTTACTCGTCCATTAGCTACTGATGGAATATTAGAATTTCTAATTAAACACAGGGAAGAAGATTATTTTTATTATTCCGATTTAATTATTAATAATTCCAACGATTTAGAAGAAACAGTGAAAGTATTGACCTATGAAATTAATTCAACCTTCCCAAATTAGCGGTTCAATAACTGCACCAATGTCAAAGAGTATTGTTCAGAGGACAATGATTTCCGACGTATTTGCCGGAAGATTCAATTATCCTTTGGTTTCTGATGCACCAATTGATGTAGAGATGACGTATAAAGCATTGAAAAATATAATAGAAGGCAACACTGCTTTTCTCGGGGAATCAGGATTTTGTTTCAGGGTTCTGCCGATAATTGCTTCTCTATTAAGTGATAACAATACATTTATCTTAAGCGAAAGTTTAGCCAAAAGACCCAATGATGATATTATGGGTTCTTTAGGTTTCAACTCGATTCTTTCTAAAATAAGTAATAATCAATTCGAATTATCTGTAGCAGGAAAATTAAATCCGGGAGTTTTCCACATTGACGGAAGTAAAACAAGTCAGACTCTAACAGGTTTATTAATGGCTTTACCCTTACTTGCAAACCCAAGTATTATTAACGTAAGTAATTTACAAAGCAGAAGTTATGTAGATTTGACAATTGATATTTTATCGAAATACTCAATTGAAGTTTTCCACAGTAATTATGAAGTTTTCCACATTCCTGAAGCTCAAAAATACAATTTTGTGGAAAACTGTGATGAGGGTGATTGGAGCAGTTCTGCATTTATAATGACGGCAGGAGCAATTTCATCTTTAAGTACAATTTGTATTAAAGATTTAAACTTTAACAGCAAACAGGCAGACAGGGAAATTCTTGATATTTTTAATAAATCCGGTGTTCAATATAGATTATATAAAGATTGTATTTATATTGAAAAATCACATGTTAGGTCATTTGTACATGATTTTTCAAACTGCCCGGATTTGGTTCCGGCAATAATACCTCTTGCAATAAATTCAGATGATATATGTATTTTAAAGAATGTTGCAAGATTAAAATATAAAGAAAGTAACAGAATTGAATCACTTATCAGTCAGTACGGAAAATGCGGTGTCAGACTTCAACTGGATGGAGATGATTTAATTGTTTATCCGGCAAAATTTCAAGGAAATTCTGTCAGCACATTCAACGACCATAGAATAGCAATGTCGCTTGCCGTAGCTGCGTTGAATGGTACAAATGTTACAAGTATTGATAATCCGGAATGTACAGCTAAATCTTATCCGGAATTTTGGAATGATTTACTAAAATTAGGAGCAGAAATTTATGAATAGATTCGGCAGATTATTTACAATTGCAATTTTTGGCGAAAGTCACGGTGCAGGTGTTGGAATTCTGATTGACGGATGTCCTCCGGGAATTTCTTTAATTGAAGACGATTTTATTGAAGATTTGTCCAAAAGAAGTCCGGGTTCGACCGGAACTACAAGCCGTAAAGAATCCGATATTCCATTATTAAAATCAGGTATATTCAATGGAATAACTACAGGTGCTCCTATACTTATCGAATTTCCCAATATGGATGTTAAATCAGAAGATTATCATAAAATCAGGGATACACCGCGTCCCGGACATTCAGATTTTACTGCTTTTTCAAAATTCGGAGGATTTAATGACTACCGCGGCGGCGGTCATTTCTCGGGAAGACTTACTGCCGGAATTGTTGCAGCAGGTGTAATTGCCAAAAAAATTATCAAACCTGTTAATATTAATTCGATTTTGGAAAGTGCCGGCGGTTCAACAGATATTGAAAATACCATCAAAAAAGCTTTAACCGATGGTGATTCAGTCGGCGGGATAATCAAATGTACTGCCGATTCGATGCCGGTTGGTCTGGGTGAACCTTTTTTTGATTCGGTCGAATCAGTAATTTCGCATATAATTTTTGCAATTCCTGCAATAAAAGGTATTGAATTCGGCTCAGGTTTTCGTGCTGCCGATATGAGAGGTTCCGAACATAATGATGAAATATTAAATATTGAAGGTACTACAAAATCGAATAATGCCGGCGGTATTAACGGCGGTATAAGTAATGGAAATGAATTGGTTTTGAGAGTGGCTGTAAAACCAACATCTTCAATCTCCAAACAGCAAAATACAATTAATTTGCAAACAGGCAGGCAGGAAGCTTTAAAGATTGTAGGAAGACATGATGCATGTATTGCTATCAGGGCTCAGGTGGTTATAGAATCTGCTGTAGCTATAGCACTTGCAGATTTATTGTTGATAAATCAGGCATATAAGTAATTAAAAATCAATTATTTACTTTATAATTTCGGTTCGATTTTGACATTTTTTTTATCATAAATAAACTTACTTATTTCTGCTGACAACAAAATTATCAGTGACGAATAATATATCCAGACAGCCAATGCCATAATTACAGCATAAGTACCGTAGAATTTACCGTAATTACTAACCGAACTGATATACCATGCGAATAAGTAACGTGCAAGTTCTATAGCGACAACGCACATACCGGTTGAAAGAAGTACAACATATCGTGGGAGTTTCGAATTCGGTACAATCCTGAATATGAATAAAAACAAAATAAAAGAAGTTAAGATTGACGATGATGTCAGTATGACGCTTGACAAAAAACCTTCAAATACTGCGGGCGAATATGCACTGACTAAATCTACAAAGAAGTTGATGATTGGATTCGCATACGAGTATAAAAGAATCAGTACGGAAATAATAATAGTAAGAAATATATCCTTCAGCCAATAAACCATAAAAAAACGATTTACCTCTACTTCAAATATTGTATTGAGGCTTGTTCTAATCGAACTTATAAAAAATGATGAAATCCATAAGAGACCGGCAGCACCAATCCAACCGAAGAAAGCGGCATGTTCGGTTATTAAATTTACTTCCGTCATTATAGTCTGTACGAACTCGGCATTTGAGCTGGTAGGAGGGAGAAAATCTGCAAGCAGTTCACCGATTGATAATTTAAGTGAATCCAAATCAAAAACAACTTTCATTATGTAAATTACCAGCAGGAACAGAGGAATGACATATATGATTAAATTAAAAGCTATGCCGGAAGCAAGCATGAAAGTATGATGTTTATCAAATCTGTCATTGATAGTCATGACATTATGATAAAAATTATACAGATTTCCCTTTTCAGCTTTGAAGTTTTGTATAAATTTCATTATTTATTAGTTTTAATTCGTTATTTTCGTTTTTAATTATGTTTAATTTGAAAAATTTACTTAATGACTAATTCAAATATATCACTTTTTTTTATTTTATCTTACATTATTACTTCATTTTTTGTTCAAAGTTGTGCAAATCCCCAACCGCCTTCGGGTGGACCGCAGGATACAATACCACCTGTTATTATTGAGGCATATCCTGAGAATCAAACTGTCAATTTTGAAAAGAGGGTAATTTTGTTAAGATTCAGTAAATATATGGAGAAGTCAAAAGTAATTGAGAATTTTGTGATTTCACCTAATATTCCCGTCACTTTTGACTGGAGCGGTAAAGTGCTTGAAATCGGTTTACCACAGGATTTGGACACAACTGTTACATACTCAGTATCTTTTGGAACAGAATATACGGACTTATACAATAATAAACCTGCAAATGCCTTTTCGTTGATATTTTCTGCCGGCTCAAAGATTGATTCGGGTTACATATCCGGTAAAGTTTATGACCCCAAACCTGCAGGAGCATATATTTATGCCTTCAATATTGAGAAAGCCAATCCTGATACTATCAATCCTTCAAATACAAAACCTGATTATAAAGTCCAGCTTGGAACTAACGGGGAATTCAGAATTCCTGCTTTAAAAGATGCCGGTTATAGGATTTTTTCGATAAGAGACCAATTTAAAAATGAGCTTTACGAACCGGTTGATGATTATGCTTCTGCAACTCATGACATTAAAGTTATCGGTTCAAAATCACCTCCTGCAGTACTGAAATTAGGACCGCCTGTAGATAAGACCGGTCCGGTACTAAATGAAGTCGAGCCGGTTTATGGAAATTATATAAATCTAAAGTTTTCAGAGCCTGTCAACTCTGATTTCATTTTTCCCGAATCATTTGAACTATTATGTGATGATAAATCTAAAACAGCAAATATCAAATCAGCATCAGTACATTATGAAAATAAATCAAGAGTGGTAATAATCACTGATAAATCGCTGGATACAGGTTATATTTGGACTATTACCTGCATATTAAATCCTGATATTGCTGTTAGAGACACTCTAAACAATATTGTTAACGATTCTCTTAATTTCGGAAAATTTAAACCTGTAAATGATATTGATACCACAGTTGTTCAATTTTTATTTCCATCAGTAAAAGACAGTTCGGAATTTTTGCCGGTTAATCAGATTTTTGAATTAATTTTTGATAAAAGCATTGATACAAATCATTCAATGATAGTTATTAATTTATTAAATGATGATGATTCTGTATCAGTTCCTGCAGAAATTAAAATTAAGGGCAGTTCAATATTTATAAAACCGGTAATGCAATTAACTGACAAAAAATGGTACCGAATTGTGACTGAAATTAAAAATTTAGGTTCATTCGCCAATTCTAAAACAATTGATACGAGCTTTGTAATTCATTTTAAAACTGAAGATTTTAAAATAAAGGGAAGTATAAGCGGAGTAGTTCAATATGAAAAAGAAATATGTGATTTTAATAAATATATAATTTTAAAACACACAAACGGAAGATATGTTTATTGGGTACAATTAGATGAAATGTCTGCATGGAGTTTCAACAATATTGAACCGGGTGATTATTCTGCTGAAATTTTCTGTGATGTTGACGGTAACGGGCATTATTCTTACGGCAATCCTTTTCCATACGTTTTCTCCGAGCCTTTCGTTATGTTTGATGATGTCCTTAAAGTGAAACCCCGCTGGGTTCTGGAAAATATAATTCTAAAGGTTAAGAGTATTGATGGAAATTAATACAAGAAATAAAATTAAGCATACACTCGATTGGCTGCTTATTGGAATTGGTGTTATTTCGTTAATATCGTTTATAGCAATAATTGGATTTTATCTTAATGATTTTTGGTATGATTTCTTTAGTATAACCGGCGGGATAACATTAATTCTTTTCGTTTTGCAGGAAGCAGCCCGTTGGTTAATTCAGAGTAAATTATTTGAATATTTAAAATCCAGAATTATTGAGAATACTATAGCCGGTATAGCTCTTTTAACCTTGATATTTCCTGATAGTTCACTGGAACTGATTTCTTACGCTTTTCAAGGTTTGTCGCTGAATGAAATATCACTTTTTTTTATAGCTCTTAGTCAGATTGCTGTAATACTTTCTATCTTATTGCGTGGATTGAGATATAATAATTTATTTTCGAAATTCAATTTTCATTCCGGTGCTATTATTGCTGCAAGTTTTCTCATTGTAATAATTGCCGGTACCTTGCTGTTATTGATGCCGCGGGCTGTGATGGAAGGTAAAACAATCTCGTTTACAGATGCCCTGTTTACTTCGACAAGTGCCGTATGTGTTACAGGTTTGGCTGTAGTTGATACTTCTTCTCATTTTACAGGAATCGGCAAAATTATCATAATTACTTTGATACAGATAGGCGGTTTGGGTTTGATGACACTTACAACTTTTTTTGCAGTTGTTTTTGCAGGCGGTCTGAGTGTCAGGGTAAAAGTATTTATGAAAGATTTGCTGTCTCAGGAAAGCATGACAGAAGGTGCAAGCCTTTTGAAGAGAATTCTTCTTTTTACTTTTTTGGTTGAATACATCGGCTCCCTGCTTTTGTATTTATCATTAGGAGGCAGCCTTATAAATATTGATAAACATTTATATTATGACTGTCTTTTTCATTCAATTTCAGCATTTTGTAATGCAGGGTTTTCGATTTATTCAGATGGTCTGATGTTTCATACAATTCAGTCAAATTATATTTATCTGTCTGTTATTATGGCTTTGATTGTATTGGGCGGACTTGGTTTTTATACCATGATGGATTTAAGCAGAAATAATTTCAGATTCAAAAACAGAAGATTTCTAAAAACCTCTACAAAATTGATTCTTATAACTACCTTAGGATTGATAGTATCCGGTTGTTTGATTATGTTCATATTTGAACAAAATAATCCCGAGACTTCAACTTGGTATGAGACAGTATTTCATTCGCTTTTCCTGTCAGTAACTGCACGTACAGCAGGTTTTAATACACTTTCAATGAGTATGGTTTCTTCGGCTACCGCTATGGTATTGATAATTCTTATGTGGATAGGTGCCTCTCCCGGTTCGACCGGCGGCGGTATAAAAACAACAACATTTGCTGTCATGATGATAACACTTCTAAATATTATACGTGGTAAGGACAGAGTAGAGGTATTTAACAGAGAAATTGCCCCGGAAAATATACGGCAGTCTTCAATGGTTATGATTTCCTCACTCATATTTCTTGGTTTTGGAACAACTTTGCTCGTTTGGATAGAACCGCAGCTGAATCCGCTTGACCTGATTTTTGAGGCAACTTCAGCCATAGCCACCGTCGGACTTTCAAGAAATATAACGACTACATTAACCGATTCGTCAAAAATTATTTTAACAATTTTGATGTATGTCGGTAGAATTGGTGTCTTTACATTTTTCTTGTCTTTACATAAACCTGAAGCTGAGCCTCGTTATAAATTACCGATTGAAAAAATAATGATAGGATAATATATGAGAAATACTAAATTCTGTGTAATTGGATTGGGATATTTCGGTCTGAATTTGTCAAAGTTTCTTACAGCAGAAGGTGCAGAAGTTCTTGCAATAGATATAAACAGAGACCGTGTAGAATTGCTTGCCGATAAAGTAAGTCTTGCAGTCCAACTGGATTCAACGGATGAGAAAGCATTAAGAAGTATGGGTATTAAGGATATGGATGCTGTAATAGTAGCCATAGGGGAAAGTTTTGAAGCATCCATCAATACATTGGCAGTTCTTCAGGAAATCGGTGTAAAAAGAATCTTAGCCCGTGTGGTATCACCTGTACAGGAACGGCTTTTGAAATTAATGAATATTACCGAACTTCTGTACCCCGAAGCTGAAGCCGCAGGTCATCTTGCCAACCGTCTAATGATACCAGGATTGATAGAATCATTCGAAATAAGTAAAGACTTCGGAATTTTTGAAATTAATACACCAAAAAGGTTTTATACCAAGAGTTTGATTGAAGTTAATCTGCGAAAAATATATCAACTGAACTTAGTTACTGTTAAAAGACCTAAATTAGTTAAATCCTTTTTTAAAAATGACACAGGCGATTCCTACGATGTACTTGGTGTTGTGACACCTGATTATGTTTTTCAGGATGGTGATATTATTGTCCTGTTTGGAAAAGAAGCTGATTTTAAAAAAATGCTCGTAGAGGTTTAGTCTGATTTGGAAAAAGCAAAAATAAATATGAACCATCAAAAGTTGAAATATAATATTTTATCAGGGATTCGAAAGATTTCAGTATTAGAATCATATATAATAACAATAATAATATTATATACATTTTCCATTTCTGCAGCCGTTGCTCAAAACGGTAATCAAAAATGGGGAATACCATCTAATCTTACAATTTTAAATTCTGATGAAAACGATTATGGTGCTCATCTGAATAAATTTCAGAATATTTTATATTTCAATTCCGAAAGAGAAGGTAAAAGCTATTTCTATTCAACTTTACCCGGGGAAGGAGGCGGATTTACAGAGCCTAAATTTTTGAAATCCGCGATTAATATTCGGTCTCAAAATCAATCCTATATTTCGGTTCCAAATGAATCAGAAGCATATTTCAGTACATACCGAAAATCCGGAAGACAGTCCTATTTGAATATTTACAGAACAATATTCCAAAAAAACAACTGGACAAGTGCATTTCCTGTTGATAGTCTGATTATTGATGCTTTCTGCTCTCATGTAACTGTTTCACCGAATGGCAATATCATGGTGTTTTCTTCAACTAATAGCAGTTCAACCGGTGATATTGACCTTTGGATGTCATACCGTAATGAAAACGGACAGTGGGGAACGCCTGTTGCAGTAGATGAATTAAATTCACAGGGGAATGAAATTACATCATATCTGCAAGCTGATGATACTTTGTATTTTGCATCTGACGGATACGAGGGACCCGGAGGTTATGATATCTATATCAGTACCCGAAGCGGCGGAAAATGGAATCGTCCGAAACCGGTTTATGATTTGAATACCGAGTTTAACGAGTCGGATTTTACAATTCTGGAAGACGGCAGGGCTGTTTTTGCTTCCGATAGACCGGGAGGACATGGTTTACTCGATTTGTATATAGTATCGCCGCTGACATCAAATTATGCAGGTTCTGCTGTCAGGTTACCTGATATTAGCATTCGTACACAGGTAAGCAGTATAGTAGCTGAAAAAAGAAGTATTATATCCCGTTACCCTGCATTTTACTTTTTTGTCAGGAAATCTTTTGAGATGACTAATAGTAACTATCCGCAAATTATTGATTCACTGCTTGTTGAATATCCGTCAATAATAGCTGCATTTCTGAAAAACAATCCTTCAGAAATTTTAGTTATAGATTCATCATCAATTAATAACAGTATAATTTCATTTTTTAATTCGAAAGGTATAGGCAGCGATAGAATAATTATTCAAAAAACATTCGCGGGTTCTGATATAATTAAATGCAGACTGCTCAGCGGAAATCCTCTGCCAATTCCGGAAATTTCCGAAAGCACATATAACTATAAACCCCGCGTAATAGAAATCAGTATTGATTCGAGAGATACATTCGAGATTACAAAACATTATCTTACATTAGTTACTGACAGAGACAAACACGAAATACAGCTTAGTGACAAGAAATTGCCATTAAGGGATATTATAAGTCTTGAAGAATATGACTCTGAAGTTTATGATTCTGATTCTGTGATAATAAATTACAAAATTCTATCAGGAAATCAGGTATTATCAGAATCAAACAGAACTCTTTATGTAAGCCATCAGCAGATAAAAGAAACCAGACTTATTATTGACAGTACAGCTAAATTCGAAGAATATTTTTTAGTTATTCCTGATAATATATTCTTCAACAGCGACTATTTTTCCGGTGATTATTTCCAATCCATTATTGAAAGTTCAATTAATGCGAAATCCATAAAAATTGAATTTTATAACGATTTGATGAAATCTCAGGCTGCTAAAATAAAAGAATTACTTTCTTCAAAAATCACAAAAAAGGGATTTGAAATTGTCGCTATAAAAAAACCATACATTGAAAATCAGACTTTCAGTAAAGATTTAGCTGATTTGATTGTAAGGATATTGGTGATAAAGTAACTAAGACAAAAGTGTAAATATTTAAAGGAATTATATACTTACCGGCAATACAACAAAAATCAGACAGTCCCAAACTGCATGAGAAATGATTCCCGGAATGAGAGAGCCGAATCTGTAGTACATAATGCTCCAATGCACACCCAAAACAAACGCAGCAAGCAGCAGAAGGGGATTAAATGCCCAGATATGAACAAAACAGTACAGAAAAATTGCTATGATTGTTCCTGATTTTAAGCCGAATTTCTCCATAAATTTTTGCTGAACGAATCCACGCCAGAAAATTTCCTCAGCAGGAGCTATCAAAAAGAAAAGCAAAGCACCTATGAAATAAGGATTTACCTGATTACGGGTTTGATAGATTGCTTCAATCTGCCCGGGTGCCCAGTCAAATAAATAAACCAAAAGCCACATTCCGAAACGAGAAAGTAAATAAAGCAGAACTGCATGAATCAATCCAATCCAAACATATTTCCATTCGAATTTAAACAACTGTTTAAGTTTATCTTTTTGTGTTATCAATGAAAATGCAGTAAGTGTCAGAGTCGAAAAACTCATCGCATACCAAAAATAATTATGATGAATTATTTTGGTAAACTCAAAAGAACCGGAAAACATCACAAACCAAAAAAAAGCAGCGAGCACAACACCAATTACAAGTATCATATTTATTTGTATTTATTCATCTTGAAACTTGAGTATAACGATTAATAATCAAATTATTGATGAATCCAACAAAAACGGTTATTTATCGTCACTTTATTTGCTTTGGGGATGTAACGGATTCGACGGGGTGTTGGATCGTTGATGTTGCAAGTCGTGCTTATCCGGTGGCGCACGTAAATTCAACTGGTATTGCAATAAATGCAAACAATGACTACGCTTTAGCTGCCTAAACAAAACAGGCGCTACATCTTTCAGAAAATATGCCTGTTTATTGTCTGAAAGGTGTCGCAAATTAACAGGATAGTCCCGCGGTGTGTACCTGACCAAAGGGCGAAACAAAAAGGTAACAGATTCTGAAGACCTGTCTGACGGTTACTTCGGAGTTTAAAAAAGATTGACAGACTAAACTTGTAGAAGCACAATGAGAAGCTCTTCGGACGCGGGTTCGACTCCCGCCATCTCCACGATACAGAATTGTAAACCCTTGTAATTATTAATGTTGCAAGGGTTTCATTTTTGTTGATTGACACTATAGAGGCTTACTATGTAAGGAATGAGTTGTAAGTTGACGGTTTACTTTTAGAAGAACATTTGTAATCAAATAACTTCCTTGTAATTAGGTACAGAAATCTCAAACAATAACTCTGGTGCAATATCTAAACTGCCCTTCTTAATTGAACCGTCAACATCTATGTATTCAATTTGATTTTCCCAGCAGAGAGTTGTTCCATCGCATTTTACCTTTTTGAATGTTTCTAAGTCCAATAACTTATTATATGATGAATTTGGATTCTTTCCTTTCTCAATCAAAAAATCTTTAAGATTAATTTCGCGGACAATTCCGTCATTCCATAAGGTTTTAACATTGTAGTTACTCACATCAATAATTCTTTCAATCCACTTCATAATTTACTCCAATGGTTTTATTTTTGCAAAAGATTTTATTTCACTGTTAAGCTTAATAAAATTATCAAGTAGCTCATTTCTATGAATATCAGCCCAAACCTGTATATATTTCAATTGTTTTGAAGGTAAACTTCCTTGCAGGATTTCACCGGTAATAATCTCAATAATTGCTCTAAATTCATTATATTGAACATGGAAATGAGGCGGGTTATGGTCCTCTCCATACATTGTAATTATTAAACCGAAGAATCTTGATATTTCAGGCATTATCTACTCGACTATATTTTAAAATTATCTACGTTTTTTTTTGTATAATATTTTATTAAATATTTTCTTATCACTAAGCCGGACGGGTCATTAACTAATTGATAATTGATAATGGACAATTGACAATTATTTGGTTATAAATTTTTACTTTATATTTTGATTTCATTTTCAATTTTCAGCCGGAACGAAGTGAAGACCTGCTAAGCTCATTGTAAATTTTCAATTTATTCAACCCTTCATCTGTAAACTTGATTCACTATAAACAGTTTACCGCTCTAAACTTGTCGGAATAATTCCTAACTTTACTTATCTATTGTTAAAAAAGAATCAAGAAAATCATAAAGCAGGTCGTTGTTTTGTTTGGCATAGTGTATATCAGCTATTACAGCTTCCCGTGTCTGAACATATTTCCCCTGTTTTATTGAATCGCCTGCTCTTTCGAACATTCTTGAAATGGAATATTCAGTTTGTTCAGGATGACATTGGAAACCGACTGCCAATTCACCATAAGTGAAAATCTGATTCTCACATGATTCGGATGAAGCTATTCTGATGCCGCTTTTGGGAAGTTCAAATGTTTCACCGTGCCAATGAAATGTATTAAATTCATCAGGGAACGAATTGAAATGTTTAACTGATTTAGACTCAATTGACATTTTTATAGGAAACCAGCCAAGTTCATTATGTTCAGCCTTATAAACCTTAGCACCAAGAACTTCAGCAAGCAACTGCGAGCCAAGACATATCCCTATAACCTTTTTCCCGTCATTCATTGCTCTGTCATTTGACCTTTTTTCCTTAATAAGCCATGGATATTTTGATTCATCATGCACTGACATCGGACCACCCATTACGATAAGTACATCATAAAAATCAGGGTTTGGAATTGGTTCATCATTTTTGAGATTTGTTCTGGTTAAATTGTATCCTTTTGAATCCACCCACGAACGGATAGCTCCAAGTCCTTCGTAATTTACATGCTGATAGTAATGTATATTTAATTTCATCTGTTATGTTTTTCCGCTATAAGTAATTTTAATATAAAATGTTTATATCAATTGACGGCTCTTTTTCAAAAGTACTGTTTGTTTGAAATTTTATTGAATTTGTGAACACATATTTTTACTTGTAATATTTTTCAATTGCTTCAATCTATGTTCTTTGACTCCCATCTTCCATCCTCTAAAACTCAACAAACAGATATACAAAAATAACAATTTGTAATGAATATAAAATATAATTATTTTTAAAATTTTAATTCTCGTGATTCAGGTGTCATGTCTGAAAAAACATTTTAAATTTATATGCTATTCAAGGAGGAATGTATGAAAAGCGGGACTGACGTTTTCAAATCATCCGTCTCAGACAAGTTCATTGAAACTTCGCCAGAGGAGGGCATCAAGCCCAAAGTCATTTCATAATCAATTAATTTATGTACAACCGGTGAAGAAAGGATTAATCACTTAGCTCATAAGTACCAAATTGAAATATTTTACTTTCTCAACTAACTGTTATAGGACTTTAAATCTCAAATAAAAAGTAGCACCTTCGCCAATGTGGCTGATTAAATAGATTTCGCCCTCTAAAAGTTCTGTCAGTTTTTTTACGATGGATAATCCTAAACCTGTCGAAGGTTCATCTGAAGTGGGTTTTGCTGTCAGTTTTGCAAATTTTTCGAATAATTTTGATTTATCTTCATCAGTAAATCCCGGTCCCTCGTCTTTTATAGAAATAACAGCAAAAGCATTATCATTATCCTGCCTTTCGATGTAATCACATTTAACATGAATTTTTCCGCCAACTTTTGAAAACTTGACAGCATTTGAAAGCAGATTGTCAATAATTCTTTCGAACTTGGATTGGTCTGTTCTGATTATACAAGGTTTATCAGTTTCTTCATAAATCACTTTTTGCAGTTTAGATTCTGAATGAAACATATAATCTTCCACCACCTTTACAAGGACATCTCTCAAATCAAACTCTGTAATACTTAACTTAAGTTTACCTTCTTCAATAAGATTAACTTCCATCAAATCTTTGATAATATTGACAGCTTTCTGGGCAGAACTTTTGATATTATAAGCATAAGACGCAAGTTCAGTTTTATCGGGAGAAATTTTAGAAATAAGAATATCAGAATAACCAAGTACGGACTGCAGAGGATTCTTTAGGTCGTGAGCAGTAAGTTCAATAATTCCGTTTTTTTCTTCGTTAAGTTTTATGAGCGCATCATTTTGAAATTTGATTGTTGCGGTTTGTTTTACAAGATTCAGATGGTTCTTAACTCTCGAAACCAATTCTTCTTTATGAAATGGTTTGGCAATATAATCCACCGCACCGGAACTGAAAGCCTTAACCATATCATCAGGCTGATTCATAGCTGTAAGAAATATTATGGGAATATCGGATAATTTTTCATCAGCTTTTATAATTTTACACAGTTCAAAACCATCTGTGACAGGCATCATAATATCAAGCAGAATCAAATCCGGTCTGATAATATTGAGTTTATCCAATGCCTGAAGTGCAGAAGCAGCTGTTTCAATCCTATAACCTTCGAGTTGTAAATGAGCTACTGCAACCTCAATATTAGCAGGGTTGTCATCAACAATCAAAATCAATTCTTTATTATAATCCGTTTGCATTTTTTGTTTGAAAAATATAAATTTAATTCAGTGAATCTTAAAAATCAATTATTTTTCATTCATTTTTTCAAATATCTGAAAAACAAAAGTACAATAATTATTTGTTATATTAAAAGAAAATATTTGAACTCACTTTTCAATATCGCCGCTGTCAGGTAAAAAACTGAAAATAATTTGATAAATTACCAATACAGCAGAAAATACACATCCTCATTCTGTTTACTGATAAATAAACTCACCTGATAATAAAGATATGTAAAATATTTGATTTATTTTTTCTGCATACTTACATTTGAAGAAAATAAATTGACAAACAGATTTATCGTCACTATTGAATAATGACATTTCTAAATTTATAATCAGATATTCAAAAAATTCTCAAAATCTATTGCAATTATTTTAATGATAATTAGTCAAAATAATTATATAGACTAACAAATTTAATTTTTTAGTCAAAGTTGAAATTATTATTGCAAATATTTAAATATTCTCGGGAGTCATTCAATTATGTACATGGATATATGCTATGGCGGCGTACCATCAAAAATACCACAGAATTCTATGGGGATTCGCGGTTATGATTATGTAGAGTTTTATGTTGGTTCTGCAAAGCAGGTTGCTTACTGGCATCAGAAAGCATTGGGGCTTGATGTTGTTGCTTATCTTGGTCCCGAAACAGGTCACCGCGACAGAGTATCATATCTGCTTGCTACGAAAACAAATTTGAAGATTCTAATTACATCAACTTTACAGCCTTCTACTTATGAGGTCCAGTCTTTTAACCAAAAGCACGGTGATGGTGTTAAACGCTGGTGTGTCGAGGTTGTAAACGTCCACGAAACTTATGATAAAGCAGTCAAAAGCGGCGCAGTACCTGTTAAAAAGCCGTATAGACTCGAAGACAAGGATGGATTTGTTGAGCAGGCTGCTATCAGGCTGTATGATGATACAGAGATAAACTTTATTAATTACGATAACTATCAGGGATTGTTCAAACCCGGATACGAAAAACCTGTTCAGAATATAAATATCAGCAGAAAAGAAACCGGCATCAAAATAATTGACCATATAGTCGGTAACGTTCATATAAATGAAATGGATTATTGGGCAAATTATATAAACACAGCACTTGATTTCGAGACATTTATTTATTTCGGACCCGGCGACATTTCGACCAAATATTCAGCATTGGTTTCAAAAGTAGTCCGCTCTAAAGACAGTGTGATTAAGAATCCTATCAATGAACCTCTTGAAGCAGCCAGGAAATCGCAGATTGATGAATTTACAGAGCAGTATCACGGTTCAGGAATTCAGCATGTGGCTCTTGTAACGACTGATATCATTGAAACAGTTGCAAATATGAAAGAAAACGGCGTTGAATTTCTTGATGCGCCTCCACAAACTTATTACGACGGTATAAGGCACAAAAGTGAGGAGCGGGGTGGACTTGTCACCGAAAACATAGACGACCTCCAGCGTTTGGGTATCCTGTGCGATGTTGAGGTTGACAGCGGCGGTTATCTCTTGCAACTATTTACAAAGCCGCTATTTGACCGTCCGACGTTCTTCTACGAAATAATTCAGAGACGCAAGGGCGCCAGCGGATTCGGTCAGGGTAACTTCCTTGCATTATTCGAAGCCATAGAACGCGACCAGGAACGCAGAGGAAATTTGTAGGAAATCAAATTTTTAGGGTGTCAAAAATTAGTTTTGTCTTTCTGAGCGTCAGATTCCAATACCCCCTTTGTCAAACTTTGATAAAGGGGGAAAGTACAGCAGAACGATTATTCAGTATTTATCAACAACTTATGGTTGATTCGCAATATTTATTCAACATTATTACTTTAATTACTTATCTCCGTTTGTATCGAAATCTGCAGGTATTCTCAATTGCAGTTTTTTTAGTAAATCTGCAATTTTAAGCATAGATAAACCTAAGGCATCAACATCATTAAGAATGTTCATCATCAGAATATTTCGTTTCATACTTGAAGGCATCTTACGAATTCGGTTTATCTGCCCCTTATTCATTGTTATAATCATATCCTTGAATTTCTTTTCTTTTGCAGACATTTCAACAGCAGATATAAACGAACCGGATTTGGCACCTTTAGTGATAATCTTGGCGAAACTTTCAATATGCTTTACCATTTCGTTTAAATCAATCAACTGGTCTTCAAAAAGTTTATGATGATTGTTATCAAGATAAGAAAAATTTTGTTCAGTCAGATTAATTACCTTATCGGCAATATCCTGACATGCGGAAACAATAGAAACCAACTCAGCCTCGACATCATCATGAGTACTATCCGACTTCACGTATTCAACAATTTTTTTAATAATATTATTTAGTTTGCTGTTAATTTTACGACTGTTGTTGCGTGATTTTTTCAACAACTTTAGATCACTTTTTATTAGACCTTTATAGCTGTTTGTAACTATATTTTCGATGTTGTCAATAAAGTTCACCGTATCCTTAATTACATTCTGGATATGGCTTTTTAAGGTATTATCAGTCAGATTATCCGCATTTTCAACTTCTTCAGCTTCACGTGCATTTTCTTTTTTCTTATGAAAACTTGAAGTTCTAATAAGGACGAATGTTGTAAAAAGAACCATTCCCAGTAGTCCGTAAATCTCACCATAGAACAAAATCAAAGCAATGATACCTGACATTAAAGCTGCCATAAAAGCTGTAAAAAACCACCCGGAAATTACAGTCACAACACCGGCAACTCTATAGACAGCCGAATCACGTCCCCATGATTTATCAGGTAAAGCAGCAGCCATTGCAACGATAAAAGTCACATAGGTTGTTGACAACGGCAGTTTGAGTGAGGTAGCAAACGAAATCAATCCGGATGAGACTATCAGAATAACGGAGGCTCGCAGTAAATCAAAAGCAGGAGCAGTACCATCGTCACTTAATTCGGGTTTGTATTTTGAAAGGTCAAATCTTGACCTGATAAAATTTTGAACACTAACCGGAGTAATATTTTTAAGCAAATCAACAAAACTGATAGACATTTTAACCAAAGCACGAGCTACCATATTGGAATCGTATTGTTCGGCACCCTCTGATTGTCTTCCTAAACCAACAGAAGTTTGTATTACAGACCTTGTTTTTTTTGAAAAATAAAGAGTTACTACCATGATAGCACCTGCAGCAAAAAGCATCCAGGTTTCAGCCTGAACTTTACTATTAGCTAATGCCGCCATATTTGCCAAACCGGTATCCGTATTTGTAATAGCAATAAAATATCCGGTAAGTGCAGCAAGAGTAGGACCGATAAAGTTTACAAGGTCATTAGCAGCAAACGCCATAGCAAGGGCAAATGTACCAAGAAGAACTATAAATTTTAATATATTTGCATTTTTGAATAAGAGCATAACTATTTGGAAAACAACTGTCCAAAAGACAAAACTGCCCAGCAGCAGCAATCCGATATTATTGAAAATCCAATCGGTAACTCCAAGTTCAATCAGAAAACCTGCTCCTTTTGCTCCCTTCATAAGAATGAAATATGACAGCACTGTGAGAGAAATACCTCCCCATATTGCTCCGTAACGTCTGAACCGCTGCTTATAGTCGAAAGTGAAAATCATTCGTGTAATATACTGAACCAGAAAACCAAAAATAAAGGCAAATGCAATTGATACCAAAATTGCGGAGAATATCTTAAATAAGCTGGCTATATTGAGATATACTGCTACATTAGCCAGTGACTCCCCGGCACCTGTTATTTTCAAAATGGTAACAACAAGGGCACTGCCGAACATACCTGCGATTACAGATACTGTTGTCGAAGTTGGAAGCCCGTATGTATTAAAAAAATCAAGCAGCAGCAAATCGGTGAACATTACCGCAATAAATATCAGCAATACCTCATTAAACGTAAAATACTGAGGATTGAAAATACCTGTTTTGGCAACATCCATCATCCCGCTGGCAAATAATACACCAACAAGAATACCAAGTGCAGCAACAAACAATACATATTTAAATGAGCCTGCACGTGAACCAATTCCGGCATTCAGAAAATTAACTGCATCATTGGCAACTCCTACTGTCAAATCTGTGACTGCAAGAATCGCCAAAACTATAAGACTAAAAATATAAATATCCATGCGTATCTTTTAATTATGAATGTTTTTTTTGTATTATGAAATATTGAATTATTGAATTAATATTTCAACCATACTCTAACTCTTTATTACTTTAATAAAATCAACAGTTTTTTTGAAATCGGATTCAAGTCCGAAAGTAAAAAGCTCAATATCTAAATCACTAAGATTAGGAAATGATTCCAATAAATATTTCCAGCCGGGTTCATCTTTCAACTTCAAAGCTCTAATGCCCTCGTGAAATCCGGCACCCCAAATCTCTGAAATCATGTCTGCAATACGTACTGAAGCAACGAGCTCTTGATTACGTGTAAGGTCATTGAGATTATTGTGAAAGTTTATGATATCGCTCAATTGTTCAGGCAATTTCCAAAGTTTTGCAATCTCTTCTCCTACAATGGTATGGTCAGTAGAGAAAATATAGTTTTCCGCTTCTATATCCTGATATTTTTCTTCTTCAACAAGTCGAATCACTTCGAAATATTTCTCAACATCATATTCAATAAGAGCAAGTTTGCCGATATCATGCAGAAGTCCGCCTATAAATTCATTCTCATCAAATGATTTATTTGTCTTTTTGATAATTGATTTTGCAATCATCCCTACACACGAACTGTGCCACCAGAAATCCTCAAGAATACTATTGACTGCTTTATTTTCACTTGTATAAAAATTTGAAAAAATTGACACACCAACAACAATGTTCAAAAACCGGTCTTTACCGAGTATCTCAATTGTCTGATTTAAAGTTTTTACTTCCGTTCCGAGGGCAAAAACCGGCAAATTGACAACTCTCAGTAATTTAACTGATAAATTTTCATCGGTTTCAATTATATCCGAAACGGTTTTAATATCTGTATCTGCAGGATTGTACAACTCCAAAATTTTTGACAGTGCATCAGGCAGTACTGCAAATTCCGGAGAATGAATAAATTCATGTACATTTAGCATTTTGTTTCTTATTTAAAAGATGACAGATAAAAAAATTAAATTAATTCAAGTCATTTTTCAACTATTTTAAAAATAACTAAAATGTGTTAGATATAAAAACTTGTTTCATAATTTTTAGAAATAATATGTCCATAATTTACATTTCTTATTATGTAAATTGATTATCTTTGAGTTTAAAATGTTTGTCAAAAGGTCTTTCAGAATATTGGTTGTTCAATGAGTTGTTACGAAGATGCGGCAAATCATTTTAGAAAAAATTTCAGGGTGCTATTTTTAAAAAAGCCGGAACATCCGGACCCATCGGTATTCCGATAAATATCCACAAAATTAGAAATATGCCCCAAATAATTGATAAAGCAAAGGAATAAGGCACTAAAATTGAAATTAATTTTCCAAAAGTGATTTCGGGGGATATCTCTTTGGCAAAAACTATGATTATAGGAAAATACGGGAACATCGGAGTAACAAAATTCGTAACTGAATCTCCAACCCTGTAAATGCCCTGAGTAACTTCAGGAGGCAGCCCCAAAAGCATGAACATAGGAACAAATACAGTTGATAAGACAGCCCACTTTGCCGATGCACTCGAAATGAAAATATTAATTATCATTGTGAACAGCAAAAATCCGCCTACAAGTGGTACACCTGTAAGACCTGCGTTTTTAAGAAAATCAGCACCTTTGATTGCAGTTACCAAGCCAAGATTTGACCAGTTGAAGTATGCAATAAACTGCGCGATGATAAATGAAAGTACGATGTAACCGCCCATAGTATTCATCATATCCGAACTCATTTTTATAAGCTGACTGCCTGTCGTTACTTTTTTTGATGCAAATCCAAACACACTGCCGCAAATAAAAAATCCTAACATCAACAGCATAATAATGCTCTTATAGAAAGGTAACAACGAACCGTTTTCATCTCTCAATAATCCATTTTGAGGAATTGTCATAAATGCAACGGCAGCCAAAAATATAGCACCGGAGATATATGATAAAATTAATGCTTTTTTATCTGTTTTGTCTAAACTAACTAATTCATTACCGAATGAAAGTGATTTGCTGCTGATACTTATATTTTTAATGCGTGGTTCAATTATTTTGTTTGTTACAAAATTTATGACAAATGTCACTAAAAAAGTCGAGACAAACATAAAATAATAATTTGCAGTTGGAAATACATTGTATGCTGAATCAATTAATTTTGCAGCAGGGTCTGTCAATCCTGAAAGTAGAGGGTCAAGCCCTGTTATTGCAATGTTTGCACTAAAACCTCCGCTTACGCCTACAAATCCTGCCGCAAGTCCGGCAAGAGGATGTCTTCCGATTCCTGCATATAATAATGCACCTAAGGGAGGCATCAGTACAACGCCTGAGTCAGCCATAATACTGCTGTTGATTGACAGAAAAATGAAAAGCAGAGTAATCAGCGGCTTAGGTACGATTTGAGTTAATTGAGTCAGTGCAGATTTGAAGAATCCTGATTTATCTGCAACACCAATACCAATCACGGTTACAAGAACAACTCCCAATGGCGGGAAATTTACAAAATTTGCAACAGCATCAGTCAATACCCGCGAAATACCGGATTTAGAAATCAGATTAACAACATGTATATTATCGCCGGTACCCGGATGGACTGCCGAAACTGAAAAATAATTACCAATATAAGACAAAATTAGAACTATAACTGCAAGAATAGCGAAAAGGAAAAAAGGGTCGGGAAGTCTGTCCACACCTCTCTCAACAAAATCAAGATAACGCTCCGTTAAACTTTTTCGCTTGACCTGCAAATTCGTAACCTGTATTTTTAAATAATATATTTAACTGCAACAAAGCCTAAAATCAGAAGTAAAAGAAATGCAATAGATAGTTTATCAAAATATTTGTCAATGAAAACTTTTGTCTTTGGACCGAAATAATATATTACGCCTGCTACAATGAAAAATCTTGCAGCTCTGCCAATGGACGAAATCAAAATAAATTCAAAAATCGGCATTTTGGTGGCTCCGGCAGCTATAGTTGCTATTTTATACGGAATCGGCGAGAATGCCGCTCCGGCAAGAAACCAAAAACCAACTTCGCCCTGAAATGATATAACCAGTTTATTCCATATCTCATGAGCATTATAGAATTCTACTATTTTCATGCCGACCGTTTCCATCAATCCCCATCCGATATAATAACCCAAAATACCTCCGAATACTGAGCCGATTGAACACCATAAAGCTGCTTTGAGAGCTTTTTTGGGTGCGGATACCGCAATTGCTATCAGTAAAATGTCCGGTGGCAGCGGAAAAAATGAAGATTCCATAAATGCTAAGCCGGCAAGAATATACAAAGCTCCGGGTCTTTCGGCAAAGCTTTCCATCCACAATTTCATTCGAAGCATAAGATTAACTAAAGGCTGAGTTAAAGATTTCATAATTAATTTGGGATTTGATTTAATAACAAAATACAAAAATAAGCAAAAACTACGAACTGACAATCCTCATCATTATTGGATTGGTTTAATTGTCTGTAATAATGATTAATTTCAATACAAAATCAATTTATTTTTGTTTTTTGAAAAATAAAACGTATTTTTGATAATAATGATAGTAATGGATTTGTTCATAATCAATTTGTTGAAACCTTCAGTTCAAGGTATTATGTGAATCCTGTATCTGCAAGATAGATATATAGTTTTATAAAGAATTAGTAAAATCTTATTTATATATAGAGGTTCGAATGAAACCATTGATTGCATTTTTAGTGATATTTATCTCTATGGGCTGTTATACTTACTGCCAAACTAAAATTGTTACCAAAACAGGTAATACAATCATTGGTTTCATCAATGATGATAATGATAGTGAAATTATTATGACCACTATAAACAATGAGAAATTATCTTTTCCTAAAAACAGCATTGACAGCAGAACATTAATAAAAATTGATTTAAAATTGAAATCCGGTTCGTATTTGATAGGTACATTTACCGGTATCAGGGATAAAGATTTTGATTTTTTGACAATGGATGGTGCTAAAACAACAATTAGTTTTGAAAATGTTGAATATTTTTATTATTTACCTTCTGCTTTAGAAGAAATAATAAACAACAAGATACCGGGGCATATCAAAATAAAAAGTGAAGAAAGGAAACCGGATGATTACCAATTAAATGAAAATCACCATGAAAGACCGGAAAGTAAAAAAAATTACAAAAAAATTGGTTTGGCTTATGGAACTCCGGGAGGAATAAATCTGATTTATGGATACAGCAACCGGTTTCTCTGCTTTAATTTAAGTTCAGGTCTTTGGGATGACAGTTACGGATTTCAGTTAGGTGCCGGTGTTGATTTATTTTCAAATAAAAATATTGAAATAAATTTGATGTTTATTTATGGCAGAACTCATCGTTATGATACAAGCGAACTGATTTATTATGGCGTCGGTCCTGATTTGAATATATATGGTTTTCATTTACAGGGTGGATTTGCTTTCAGAGAAAATCCTCATATAACTAAAGACGGCTTTCTCCAAATAGGCTATGCTTACAGGTTTAATGATTAAAATATTGAGTTTATTATTATGAATACAATTTATTTTTAAGATATGAGGTAAAATAAAATGAAGATTTTAATAATGAGTTTGTTGGTAACAATTTCATTAAGCAGTTACTGCATATCGCAAACAAGAATAACAACAACCGAAAACGACACTTTGATTGGTTTTATATTAATTGAAACTAAAACGGATTTGGTTTTAACTTCATTTGAAAATTCTAAAATTATGATAGATAAATCAACTATTAACTTACGTGAAGATATTAAGGTTCAAATTAAAGCTGGTTCGTTAAAATTATCGGGAAATATAATAAAATTAAATGTTGATGAAATTATAATGATTACTGAAGATAGTCTAAAAATTAATGTCAAGTTAAATGGAATTGACTCAATCTCATCGGAAGACGCTCAATCAAATGTCTGGTTGAATAACTTCCTAAATAAATCTAAAAATATTCAAAATGAGAAGAAATCAGACTATGTATATGACAAATACCGTAAAATCGGAGTAACTTTTGGACTTCCCCAATATGTTAATATCAGTTATGGTTTTAACAATCATAAATCAAGTGCTGGTATAAGCATCGGCTATTTAGGTTTACAGTTAAATGTAGGCGTAAATCTTTTAACGAGAAAAGATGAAGAATTTAATTTGATTATCTTAGCAGATTATCTGCAAACCAGAAAAACGATTGATAGATATATGTTAGGTAATTATGTTGAAAAGGAATTTAAACTTTTTATCGGACCGGCTTTTGAAATATTTTTATATGGTTTTCATGCTCAAATTGGAATAGGTTTTGGTGTTGCTGATAAAGAACCGAATCAATTGTATTTTCAATTTGGTTATGCATATAGAACAGGGTACTAAGTTATAAAAGTGCATATTTAATGAAAAATTATATAAAGGTAAATGTATGATGAAATTAGTATTTTTAATCATCTTGGTTTTCTCAATAAACCAATATGTTTTTTCTCAAACAAAGATTATAACAAATAGTGATAATCAGTTAATCGGTATTGTTACAGAAGAAACCGATATGAAACTCAAATTAAAAACACTTGCCGGTGAATTAGTCGAACTAACGAAAGCATCCATAAAATCGCGTGAAATCTTAATCAGCGAAATAAAAACAAAATCGGGTCTGATGATGAAAGGCAACTTAACTGATTTAAGAGAAAGTGAGTTGGAATTTTTAAGTACCGATAGTTTTAAAGTAACTATCCTGTATGGAAATATTGGCACTTTTACAAATCCTGATTTGGAAGTAACTCGTTTTATGAATAATATGATTGCTGTTCATTCCCAAAGAGCCGCTCAGTCTGAAGAATTGGAAAATAGTGTTTTGGTCAATAAAAAAGCCCGTTATACAAAATATGGAGTTGCATTAGGTCATCCCGGATTAATCAACCTTGTTTACGGATACAATAACCGCTCTATCTGCATACAAGCAAGCGGAGGTGCCGGACCAAATGCTTATGGATTCCAATTTGGACCCGGCGTGAATCTATATTCTTCACAACATATCGAACATAATATACTGTTAGTTTTCGGAATAATGGGCGGAAAAATCAGCAGCAGCGAATACTTTGGTGTTCTTTGGGATTTTAATGCTTCAGGCTTTCATTTTCAGGCAGGTGTTGGCTATAATGCCAGCAGTCGTGCCGGTTTACTTCTCCAGATTGGTTATGCTTACAGAACAGGTAAATTAGTCGAAAAATGTGAAATTCACGTAAAATTAGAATAAGTAAATACTTCTCAACAGACTGTCAGCTTATGCATAATAACCGGCTATCAGCGATAGACAAAGCCTGCTGATTTTGACCGGACGACAACAGCCATCCGGTCAAAAAAGTATAATTTACAGTTTGCTTAGTATTTGAGAAATAATCATCATTCCCTCATCAATTTCAATGCTTGAAATATTTAAAGCAGGTCTGAATCTTACTGATTTATCTCCGCAGGGCAGTATAATCAGTTTATTTTTCCAACACTCACTTATAAATTTGCTGCGATTTACGGGATTTACGAAATCAAATGCTGCAAACAGACCTCGACCACGAATATTTGTAATAACACCCGTCAGATTGCTTTGAGTTTCCATCATCTTGGATTTTAGATATTCACCCTGAATTGCAGCATTTTCTACGAGTTTTTCTTCATCAATAATTTCAAGGTATCTGGTTGCTCTCACCATATCAGTAAGATTTCCACCCCAAGTTGAATTAATTCTGCTTGGTTCATGAAAAACGTTGTTTTCAACAGAATCAACTCTGTCGGTTGAGATTATACCGCATACCTGCATTTTTTTACCGAAGCACATAATATCAGGAGTTACGCCTAATTGCTCATGAGCCCACATCGTACCGGTCAGTCCGACACCTGTCTGAACTTCATCAAAAATAAGCAGGCAATCATTTTCATCAGACAAATTTCTCAGTTCCTGCAAAAATTCGGGTCTGAAATGATTATCACCGCCTTCACCCTGAATCGGTTCGATAATAATAGCCGCAATATCATCCTTATTTTCAATGAATGCCTTTTTGATTTGTTGTATAGATAATTTCTCCATTTGGATTAAGCTCTCAATTGCCGAAGAATCCAAAGGAAAAGTCATTTTTGGATTAATAACTCTGGGCCAGTCAAATTTAGGAAAATATTTGACTTTTTGCGGGTCGGTATTTGTAAGCGACATTGTATAGCCGGTTCTACCGTGAAAAGCCTGATTGAAGTGAATTATTTTATGACCGAGTTCAGAAGAATAACCCTTTTTGAAGTTATGTTTGACTTTCCAGTCGAAAGCAGTTTTTAAAGCATTTTCAACCGCCAGAGCTCCGCCTCCTATAAAAAAAGAATATTTAAATTCTTTAGGAACAGCAATTTTAAAAAACGTTTTTACAAAAGAAGCCATTTCAGATGTATAAATATCCGAATTTGAAGGTTTATTCAGTGCAGCACTACCAATATACCGAAGAAATTCAGGGCTGTTAACCTTAGGATGATTCATACCAACCGGCAAAGAAGCGAAACAAGTAAAGAAATCAAGATATTTCTCACCGTTACGTGCATCACTGAATCTGCTGCCTTCACTTTCATACAAATCAAGTACAAAATCAAATCCATCAGCTAACATATAGTTTTTTAATTCTTCTCTGACATTCTCAGGTTTAACATGAAATAATGGCTTATAAACCGCACTATCGGTTGATAACATAATATACTCCGTAATAATTTAATAAAATAAACTTTTGATTATATAGATGTATGGGGTTGCTTTGTTAAAGCAAGGAAGAAGAGAACACAATAGCACATTTCATGCTGTATTTGTGATTCAGACAGGAAATAAAAGAACCACCGCGAATAGTTCCGCGATTTGTCATCATAATATTTGCCGTCAGTGTTATATTTCTCATGTTACAAAAATAACAAAAAATGGGGAATTGACAGCATATTAAAAAAAATATTTAAAAAAATGCGGTTGTGGAAAAATATTTAATAAAATTACTTGAATATTTGCCTAAATTCAGTTAACTTTGAAAAATTAAAAAATGTTTATTATTTAAAACAATAAATTATTAAACTTTTTTAATATTTTTTAAAAAAGTATTGTTAATTACGGATATTTTTTTGTAGATTTGAATTTGTATTTTGGTTGAAATTAATTTAAGAAAATATATATTGGTTTATTAAAGTAATAAGGAGTTAGACTCTGATGACAAATAAGAATTTCTCTATCAAGACCAAAAAGTATAAGATTGGTTTGCAGCATACTTTATTATTGGCAGTATTGTCAATAGCATTCTTCTACTTTTACTTTTTCAGTTTGGTACCAAACATGATTGCCAGTTTTGTGGTTCCATTGTTCCAGCCTACATTAGAGCAGCAGGCACGTGTCGGTTTTGTTGATTTTGACGGATTAGTCTGGGGTTCGACCTCAAAAGACAAAGAGCTTGCCAACATGGGCAAAGAAGTATCGAAAGATGCAATCAACAAGGAATATGTGTTCGATTTTTCATGGAATACAAGATCAGAAGAAGAACATGGATATTCAAAATCCAAATCAGAATGGTACGTTAGAGCTCCTATATTGGGTGAAGAAGCGATTGTTCTTGAGCCTTGGATTGGTTTTATCATCATAGCAATAGTTATTGCTTTTGCAACTGCACTCGTTCTAACAATGTTCATGCCTTCGGGTTTTGGTATGATGGCTGTTTTATTTGACAGGCAAATCGAGAATACAAAAGTTAAACTTCGTCTTCAAACGGGATTTTCCGATGATGTAATTGAACTTTTAATCATGCCTGATGATAAATTGGGTGAAAAAGATATCAGCGAAGTTCGAAGCGCCTTTAGATTGATTTGGGACAGAACTATGACTGAAGATATTGCTTCTCCTTTCCAGTCGGCAAGATTTGAAGATGTTTTTGATAATGATACAGATATAGTATTCTTCAGAAATGAAGCAGTCTATACACGCATCAGAGAATTCTTCTCAGATTTCGTAGTTATAGAAATTGAAGATACAAAGAATGCACTTCTTTGGAGACGTAACAGATTACTTGTTACAAAAGGTTTCAGACTTTATATGTCTCACCACTTTACTGAGAAATATTCAAACTTTGTAACAGGTTTGGCTTACGGCGGTGCTGCATTCCTTATCGTTGCCGTTGGTATTCGCGGTTTGAAGTTTATTCCTGCAACAAGACCTTCATTTATCCTACTTGCGATTACTCTTGAATTTGCGATGCTTTCACTCCTTGCTCTAACTCTAATCTATACAGAAGAGGAAGAACGTATGGACAGAATGTTGAAGAAAATGGAAGATGCTAACCGCAGTCAGTTAGAAGCACTTCGCGGACAACAGGCGGATATACATCAGCTATCAAATGCACTTGTCGGTCAAACTGCCGAAATCATACGTGCCAGAGTTGAAACAGCTATTGAAGACTATATGACAAGCGGTGACCAGATTCAAAAGGTTGTGGCTGAGGAAATTGCCAAGAAAATCATGTTCAGCTTGAGAGAAGAAAAGCCAAGTTCACATAAAACTTATGGCGGCGACTCAAGGAGATAATTTATTTCCTGAAATGTTATTTTTAAAAAAACTGTCCGATTGCATAAATCGGACAGTTTTTTTGTGACTTTTTTGATTTTCATGTGTTATTATAATATTGAAGTAACGTGTTATTTGAAAAACTTTTTAAAATTTTGATACTTTTTTGATTCAAGGATTGTTTCAATCAGTTAAATCAAAAACTTATTCGTCAAGTATTCATGGATATTATATAATTTGCAAATAAATTTTGGGTTTAGTATGTTTTTAACTGTCAATCGAAAAATTTGTGCTGTAATTATAACAGGCTTAATCATTATTGGAATATCACCTGCCTTCGGTACTGTAACTGTTCAGGAGAGAACTGATGGTATAACCGTGAATATTAACGGAATTAAACCTCAGAATGTTATCATTGACGGCAAAGATAATCTTACTGTACCGGAATGGAAAAACTCCGGCTCTACTGTATCAGGATTGTATGACAAATTTCAATTTAGTTTTGCAGTTCCCAACTCCAGTGGAAAAATAAGTTATAACATTTTATCAACCAAAGTATTTTCATATATTGAAGATAATATCTATAATCTTGATAATAAACCGGTTCTTAGATTAGCACCTTACCAATCAGTTCGCGGAATTAAAGTTTCTGATTTGATATTGGTACCTTACTGGTATGATAATGAAAAAAAGTGTGTTATTTATGCAGACAGTTTGACTGTTAATATAAAATTTGATGGAACTCTGATATTAACTCCGAATTTGGTACTTGACAAAGAAGAAATCTTTTTCAGCGATATTCTGAACAAGCAGCACCTCAAAACATTCATAGATTTAAGAAATTTAAATAAACATGCAAAATCAGTTCCGTATTTGAATGAAAATAGTTGGTACGATAAAAACATTGATTATGTAAAGTTAGAAACAAAAGAAGATGCACTGACTAAATTTAAAATCAGTGATATTACAACCTATCTTCCGGAATTGAATGGCAAAAACAGTAAATTTCTGCATCTATTACACCTTGGCAAGGAATATCCCTTCACTATTTTAAATGACGACGGTGTATTATCCGGCGATGACGAAGTTTGTTTCTATGGCTTGAGACCGTCCGGTGATACAACATGGCTGGATAATTATACAAATTTTGAACCATTCTATGTATATTACAGTGAATTAAGTGAAGGAATTCGCTTTTCACAGATGGAAAATATTGATATTTCAGGCTTGCCGGTTACAAATTCGGTAACAATCAACCAACATATAGAAAAAGAAATAGTTTATGGAATAGGCAGTTTATTTAAGAGCTATTATTTCGACGGTTCTATTGAAAAGAGTAATTATAATGATACGAGAACTGTGCCCGGTGAAGGATGGTACTGGGATATTATTTCTCCTAAAGGTACTGACCAATATTTTACAAATACTGAATTCAATCAAAATATACTGCTTGCTCCTTCTGACGAACCTAATGACAGACTAAATGTTTCGCTTAAATACAGAACCAATCAGGACTCTATATCAAACGATATAGGCAAACCATTTGTACTTACTTATTATGACCTGCGTTATCTTATAAATGGAGAACTTAAGAAAAGAGATTCAATTACTGGATATCAATACCGTTCAATTGAATGGGACGGAAGCAGTGATTCATACATTCAAGGGCTGAACAAAATTTCACTAAAGTCATTACAGGTCTATTTAGAAGCAAATATGCTCACCAATATAGACTTCATCGAAGTGAAAGGCAGGTCTAAACCAATTGCATATCAGGATAGATTAATTTTTAGCGGCAATTCTTCAAATATGAGAATTAATGCCCGGGGATTTAGTAGTGCAAAAGTTTTAGCTTTCGATAAATCAAAAAATAAGATTAAAGAATTTGCCGGTAATACAAAAGGTACTCTCTTCAGATTAGGAGGCAAGCTCGGTGACTCTGTATCTGCAAGTATTGGAATTGTAGATAGTGTGTATTTCTCCGATAAAGCAGGAATTTATACACTTGTATATAATTTTTCAAATAATTCTTATACATACAAATATTTTTCAGGAATGGATAACACGCACAGTTCTTATATAAATTCAATACCTGATGGCTGTGCTGTTGCTATATTGGTGTTATCGCCGACAAATCTTAATGCCGATTTTTCTTCAATACGTAATCTTGGCAGTAAAGAATTAGACAATTTCAGTGCCGGCAAGGTATATACCGGTTCATTTATAAAATCCGGGCAGGTACTGCTTGAAAAAATTGGAACGGGACATTCCGGTTTTACTGAATTTTTCGCTCATGCTAACGGGCAGTCGAATAGTTTTGATATTGCTTTGCAATCCGATGCCAATAGTGAGTTCGTTCTAACCGGTGTTGATAACATTGCACCTGTTGGAAGTATTTCACCGGTCAATAAAACAAATTTAACTGATGAGGCAAGCACCGATGCAGTATTCATAAGTCATAAAAACTTTATTTCCCAAGCTGAGAGACTTGCCGAATACAGGAGAAAAGCACTTGGTTTTAAGGTTGAAGTTATTGATGTTGAAGATATTTATAAAGAATACAACTTTGGCAAAAAATCACCTCATGCTATAAAAAAGTTTTTAAAATTTGCTTATGAAAAGCGGGATTTATCTCATGTAATGCTGTTTGGCGATGCAAGCTGGGATGCACGACAAGTAATGAATAACTCAATAAGTACTGATTGGGTACCGACTTTCGGATATCCGGCAAGTGATTGGTGGTACGCTTGTCTTGAAGGTGAGGATGATTTGAAACCAGAAATAGTTCTTGGGCGTTTACCGGTTAATCACATTGTACAAGCCCAAAATTATATTGATAAAGCAATTGAGTATGAAAATACACCTGAAATGCCATGGATGAAAAATTTCCTCTTTTTGACTGCAGGTTATGATTCAAGTGAAACATACCGCTGGGCTTCTTTAATAAAAACACATTATCGTGACAACATTTTAAAGCCGGAACTCTGCGGAACTTATAATTCAATATTAAAAGATTATAACGGAGCGAGTACTTCTATACAGGGTGGTGAAATAAGATCTGCAATTAATCAGGGTGCATTATGGACTATTTATATTGGTCATGCTGCCGCAGAAATATTAGCAATGGATGGCTGGGGTGTCGGTAAATTAAACAATAAGGGACGTTATGGAATCCTGTCAACTGTCTCGTGTAATGTCGGAGCTTTTGCTGAACCTCATTTAATTGCAAGCAGACTTGAGGAGTATATTCTTGAACAGGATAAAGGATTTGTTTCTGCTACAGGAGCAAGCTTTACCGGATTTATTGAACAGCACAATAATATTGTTTCAAGAATGATTTCGGCTCTCGCTGATACAAATAAAAAGATGAGATTTATGGGTGATTTGATGTTTTATGGTAAAATGAATTTATCTGTTGAAGGACCTTATGACAGAATTACATTATATACTTATACATTGTTTGGCGACCCCCTTGTCAGAGTAAGAGTAGGAACCGAACCTGACGCTTATATTAATGAAAATGAAATATCTGTAACCAATCAGTCGGGCGTAAATAAATACACTGATAAGGATGAGTCTGTAATTATTAAAGGTAATATTTATAACTACGGGTATTGTTTTAGGAGCAACCTTGAGGTTCGTGTAATCAGAGATTATTTTACACAATCCGATACCATATTTACAAATTATGCCCAGCTCTGCTTATCGGAAGATTTCAGTTTTACTTTTGCTGTCAAAGATATGGCTGGCAAACATAAAATCACTATCGAAATTGACCCTGAGGGTAAGATTCTTGAACTGAACAAAAACAATAATAAAATTGTTTTGAATATTGATGTATTTAAAGAAGGTTTACTCAGTCTTGATCCGCAGGCATTTTGGAATTTCAGTACTGTCAATCCAATATTCAGATTAATTAATCCATTTCAGGATGAATACGAATTTGATTATCAATTTATACTCAATAGAAGTGCGGATACAAACAATGTGTTGTATTATGGTGATAATTATGTTTCTCCTGACGACATTACAATATCTGATAATTATGTGGACTGGCATCCGTCAATTTCAATTGCACCTGGTTCGTACTGGCTGCATTCACGTTATTTTAATAAAACAAATTCTACATGGAGTCTTTGGACCGGGATACCGGTAAATGCACAGGCTGGTATTGACCAATCGTTAGTCAAAGCATCAATCAGCGATAAAAACGAATTCGAAACAGGAAAAATTGAAAATCTTTTGGTTGGTAGTGACGGCTTAAAAACAAAATTGTATATGAGAAGAGATACTTTGGATTTTAAATCGGTTTCCGTTAAAGGTAATAGAATTGATAATCCTGAAGGCGAACCCGTTGTATATGCTCGTGCAAATATCGAAGCCGGAGGTAAAGTTTTCGTTGACGGTCCCCATGAACTTGGATTCAATGTCGTTACCATAAAAAGTAAAAACGGCGAATTGATTTCAAGAATAAAAAGATTTGAAACCTGGGGTATGGATATAGCTAATACGAAAGATTCTCTGCATTTAGATACTGTATCTTCTAGATTTGTAGAATACCTGCGTGATTCAATTGCTGACGATGAATACCTGATTATAGCAACTTGTCAGTCCTCATTCCGTTTGCTATTGAGTCAGAAGTTATACGGTAAACCCGGAAATCATGGCTCTATTGACTCGGTTCTTTTTTACCTAAAACAATTCGGCTCGCGGATTGCAGATACACTTACAATTGACAGCGCCAATAACGGTGAGCAGATTTCCTTTACAATGATGGGGTGGAGAGGTGCTGAAATAGGTTCGATACCTGAAAGTATAAACTTTAGAGGTGATACCGCTGCAATTAGTGGGAAATTGATAACTTTTTCTGATTACGGGAAATTCGAAAGTGCAGTAATCAGTAAAGCGAAAAAGTGGAAGAGTATGTCTATTGATGGAAACTACCCCGATAATGGTACAAAAGTAGATTTGATTGTATATGGAATCAATTCATCTTCAGGCGTTCTCGATACGGTTCTGGTGGGTAAAAATCCTCATGAAATTGACTTAAGTACAGTTGACAGCAGGTTATACCCCGAACTGAAGACAGCAATTGTTTTTGAGCAGGAAAAATATGATATTAATTCGCTTGTTACAAATCCCGAAAGTTATGTTAGTTCAATTAAATTTGATTTTATTCCAGCAGACGAACTGGCGGTTGTTAAAAATGAAACAACTTTCGATAAAACATCCTTATTAAGGGGTGAAGATGTTAATCTTCATTCAAAAATTGAGAATTTATCTCTTAGAAATGATGTTGATTCTGCTACTGTCAGGATTAATGTTTCGAGAAGCGGAACCGATAATGACTATAGATATCTGACACTGAGAAATTTGAAATCAAATTCGTTTTCAGAGATTAATCATGAAATAATAACAGATTTTCTTGATTACAACAACACTATATCTATAAATATAGACCCTGACAGCAAGATAACTGAATTTTACAGATTCAATAATGATGTTTCCAAACAATTACAGATAAACCGTGATTCGATTAAACCAAGCATAGTGCTGAAAATTGATGGTAATTATCATAAATATGGTGATTACATAAGTATTCTGCCGATGTTCGAGGTTGAATTGTTTGATAATTCTCCATTGCAGATTACTGATTCGACATTTATCACTGTTCGGATAAACGGATACCTGCATCCTTATCAACGAACTCTCTGGAGCGAGTTCAAGACAGTTAATGACGGAACTAATTTAAAGGCGGTTTTTAGATTCAGACCCGACACACTCCAGTACGAAGATGCAGCAATAATTGTTTATGTTTCCGATAATGAGGGAAATAAAGACACTTTGACTACACTGGCTTATCTTTCACTGGTAAATGCAGCCGCAAAGGAAGTATATTCATATCCTAATCCTGCCATGGATGATGTTAAATTTAATTTGGTATATACAGCACCATTATCAGGAATGAATGCTAAACTTGAGATATTTGACCTGTCCGGCAATAAAATAGATGAAGTCGGGCAAACACTCAAAATAGGTACCAATACTTTATACTGGAACGGACGCTATAACGGAACCGAATCTTTACCTGCAGGAATTTACGTTTACCGCATCCGGTTTTCAGGTGATTACTACCTCGAACCTGTATTTGGCAAGTTTGTGATTATGAAGTAATTTATCGTTAAATTCAGATATACCGTAATTATGGTAAGAAGTCCAACAAATATGAAATTGTTGGACTTCTTTGCGAAATGATGAAGTTCAACTGAATTACTTTACAAGTAATAAGATTATAAGTTTTGAGTTCTTTATTGGCAAATGTCAATGCATTAAAACATAAAATATAACAAATTACGCCAAATGGCGTAACGCTGTCAGGCGTAATTTTGAATGTATTTACGGAAAAATGGGTCGCTGATAAAATATTCACTTCCCTGTTTTTCAATGACAACGGATTCTAAAAGACTTTTAATAGCTTTTTGGGTAGTCGAGCCGGCTGATAATCTGTATAGTTTACGGTATTCTTCAGAAAAAATATTTGTTCCATTAACGGCTATGGCTTTGAGTAGTTTTTTTTGATATGCAGTTTGATTGTCAAAAAGTGAGTAATAGTAATCGCTTTTCAGGTCAATAATTCCGGCGGCACAATTATCAATTATTTCCGCACTAACTTCCTTAGGTTCTGTGACCAGCATCTGCCAAACCTCAGCAGCAAGGAACTGAATATAGTAGGGAATATTATCGGCTTTTTCAATCAGATACTTCGCAATCTCATCACTGATTTTTATATTGAACTTTTCAAATTTGTTTTGCAAAAAAGATATAGAATCTTTAATAGGAATTTTGTCCAATTGCAAAGTCATTGCCGAATTATAAAAGGCACGGTTTTTACTCATAAACATATCCTGCAGCAAATGTGTACGGCTGCCTAAAAACAGATAATTAACTTTTTTCTGTCTTTGAAGTTTACTTCTTAGAAGATTTTCAAAATTTTCACCGTTTAATTTAGTAATTTCCTGAAATTCATCCATAATAATGATATATCTTTTTGAGTCGGAAGCTAATTTTTCAGGTAAATCAATAATTTCTTCAATTGTAGAATCCGATAATTTATCCTCAACAAAATCAACAGAGAAAAGAGGTTTACCTGAATCATCGAATGTCATGACCGGTCTGAATCCTTTTACTAAAGTGGCGATTTTACGGACTGTTTTATCCATACTGCTTTGTTTAGAAATTATTGCTTTAGAATAATTATCAATAAAGGATTCACGTGAGTATATCATCATAAAATCCAAATATATGCAGATGAAATTTTTCTTCTCAAGTTCTTCAATTACTTTGAATACTAATGAAGTTTTGCCGTAACGACGTGGTGCATAAAGAACAATATTATTGCCGCCGGATAAAGTACCGGCAATTCTCTTACATTCCTCGACGCGGTCGTAGAAATTTTCACCTGTTACTATTCTTCCGAAAACAAATGGATTCATAAATACTTTTACCGGATAATAATATTCAAATAATAATTAAAAATAAGAAAAATTTCAATATAAAACTATAAACATTGATACTATTTTATTAATTCAGAACTCATGACTCAAAAAAAACTTCTTTTCGAGAAATTTAAATCCCCCTGCTCGCTACGCTCGCTTTCCCCCTTTGAAAAAGGGGGATAAAGGGGGATTTTATTTTTGCATTACTAATTTGTAATTCACGAATCTGTACTCTAATCCTTTTTGCCGAATTGCTCAATTGCTTTTTTTAGTTCATCCATATTGCCTGCTGAAAGATTACGGGCATTATCCATAAACGGTGTCAGCAAATCAATCGGAATCGGGAATAAGATAGTAGAATTCTTTTCGGTTGCAATGTCGGCAAGAGTTTGCAGGAATCTAAGCTGCAACGCAATGGGCTGTTTTGAAATCTGTTCGGCAGCATCGGCAAGTTTGGATGCAGCTTGAAACTCTCCGTCGGCATTGATGACTTTAGCCCTTCTTTCGCGTTCTGCCTGAGCCTGTTTAGCCATAGCTCTCTGCATTTCGAGGGGCAAGTCAATTTGTTTGACTTCAACTGCAGTAACTTTAATACCCCAGGGTTCTGTGTGCTGGTCAATTATTTGCTGAAGCTGTAAATTGATTTTATCTCTTTCAGCGAGCAATTCATCAAGTTCGGATTGTCCCAAAATACTTCTCAGAGTAGTTTGAGCAATCTGATTTGTTGCATACAGATAATTCTCAATATTTACAATTGCCTTATCCGGATAAACAACCCTGAAATACAAAACAGCATTTACTTTGATTGAGACGTTGTCACGTGTAATGACATCCTGAGGCTCGACATCCAATGTGATTGTCCTGAGGCTGACACGTACCATCTTATCTATAAACGGGATGAGTAGAATAAGTCCCGGACCTTTAAATCCGATTAGTCTGCCGAGACGAAAAATCACTGCACGCTCATACTCTCTTATTACTTTGACTGATGAAAATATCAAAAGAACAAGAATTACGATTAAAAAACCCATTGCTTGCATATCAAACTCCATTTTTATTAAAACTGATAAAAATCAAAATTCAATATAACTACAATATTTATAAAAATCAAAATAAAAATCATTTTCAGATAAAAAATATTATTACTAATAATTTATATTCATTAAATCGTCGCTGTATTTTTTATTAAAACTTCAGAATTTTTTTATGAATGATAAAAATAAACTTTTTCTCATTGACGGGATGTCAATAGTTTTCAGAGCCTACCATGCAATGTCTGCATCGGGTTTGCGTAATTCTATCGGTGAACCGACAGGTGCCGTATTTGCATTTTCAAACATCATAACATCATTAATCGAAAGATATAACCCTATTCATATAGCAGTAGTATTCGACCGTGCCGAGCCGACTTTCAGACATGTTAAATTCCCGCAATATAAAGCAAACCGCGATGCATTTCCCGAAGACCTTGTTCCTCAGCTTGGTAGAATTAAGGAATTTCTTGATTATGTAAATATTCCGAGAATAGAAAAAGCAGGATTTGAGGCTGATGATATCATTGGAACACTTGCAAAACAGGCAGCATTTGAAGGATGGGAAGTAATTTGCATTACTTCCGACAAAGATTATTATCAGCTTGTCGAGGGTAATATTTCTTTAATGAAACCCGGCAAACGCGGTGAAGATTTTGATATTGTCAATACTCCTCAGGTTTTTGAAAAGTTCGGTGTTTTACCGTCGCAGGTTATTGACGTCCTCGGTCTCATCGGGGATTCTTCCGATAATGTACCGGGAGTGAAGGGGATAGGCGAAAAAACAGCAATTCCGCTCATTCAAAAGTTCGGGACAATCGAAAATTTGTATGACAATTTACATGAGATTGAAAAAGAATCTGTAAGAATTAAATTGGATTCCTCAAAAGATATTGCGTATCTGTCAAAATATCTCGTTACCATTGATGTTAATGTACCGCTCGAATTTACAATTAACGATTGCCGTCCTTCAGGAACCAAATTCCCCGAACTTGACAATTTCTTTTCTGTAATGGGATTCAGCACCATCAGGTCGAAATGGCGTTCAAAGGCACCGGCAGGCATGTATGATTTAAACTCAAAAACTGAGTCTGCTGCTGTTAATCAGGAAGTTGTTACTGAGAACTCAAATAAAGATTTGTTTACGGATATTAAGACTGCTTATATGATGATACCTGATTATAACCGGCTTGATGAAACCATAAAAGAATTATACAACTTTAAAGTACTGTCATTCGACCTCGAAACCGACTCCCTTGACCGACAAAACTGCGAGATTGTAGGGATTTCATTGTCAGCGGTTGAAGGAACGGGTTATTATATTCCTGTTGAATATTTTGATAAAGCTGATAGGAATACCGGTAATTCACTTTTTGATACACCTGTCATATTGGGTGAAAAGAAATGGGCTGAATCTTTATCGGTTGATATTGTATTAAGCAAACTGAAACCGATTCTTGAAGATAAGAATATCGGAAAATGCGGTCAGAATGTCAAATTTGATATGTTTATATTGAAACGTCACGGCATTAATGTTCATCCGATTGTATTTGACTCAATGGTTGCTTCATATATAATTGACCCTGACCAAAAGCATGGAATGGATGCCTTAGCAGAAAAGTATTTGAATTATACGCCAATTACTATTAAATCTTTGATAGGGGAGAAAAAGGCAACTCAAAAGTCAATGCGTGATATTCCACCTGCAGAAATTTCCGATTATGCCTGTGAAGATGCAGATGTTGCTTTAAAACTAAAGAATGTTTTGGAGAAAATAATAGATAAAGAAAAATTAAACAGGCTTGCTTATGAAATCGAATTTCCTGTAATTGAAGTATTAACCGAAATGGAAACTACCGGGATAGCCATTGATACCGCTGCACTGAAAGGAATATCAAAAATAATAGTCAGCGAGACAGAAAGACTCAAAGGGTTGATTTTCAATGAATCGGGCGCGGAATTCAATATAGATTCACCCAAGCAGCTTGGAGATATTCTTTTTGAGAAAATGCTGATACCAACTTCAAAAAAGAACAAGACCGGTTACAGTACTGATGTTCAGGTTCTGACCGAACTTGCCGGTGCATTTCCGATAGCTGATTATGTGCTGGAATACAGACAGATAACAAAGCTGCAGTCAACTTATGTCGAATCTCTACCCAAACTAATAAACAAAACGACAGGTAGAATTCACACAACTTACAACCAGACAGTTGCTTCTACCGGCAGACTTTCTTCAACAGACCCGAATTTGCAAAATATACCTATCAGAACCGAATTAGGGAAAGAAATCAGAAAAGCATTTGTGCCTCAGCATAAGGATTTTTTAATTCTCTCAGCGGATTACTCACAGATTGAACTGAGAATTATGGCATATATTTGCGGTGATGAAAATTTGATAAGTGCTTTTAAAAAAGGGCATGATATACATTCTGCTACTGCAGCCATATTGAATGGAATTGATATCAGTGAAGTCAATCAGGATATGCGCCGTATTGCAAAAACAGTAAATTTCGGAATCATGTATGGTCTTGGAAGTTTTGGTCTGGCGCAGAGGCTGGGTATGCCCCGCGGTCAGGCAAAAGAGATAATTGACAACTATTTTGAAAAATATCCGGGTATCAAAAAGTATATGGATATAACTATTAATGATACGAGAATGAAAGGATATGCGGAGACACTCTGCGGACGGAGAAGATATTTTGAAAATATAGGAAGTAAAAATGCCAACTTACGTACAGCAGCAGAACGCGGAGCGATAAATATGCCGATTCAGGGTTCAGCATCCGACATGATGAAAATCGCTATGAAAAGTATTTATGATTATATGTCCAATAGTAAGATGCTTTCAAAAATGATGCTTCAGGTTCACGACGAATTTGTCTTTGAAGCTCATACAAGTGAACTTGACCGGTTGCAGGATATAGTCAAAAAGCTGATGTCTTCGGCTTTACCGCTCGGAGAAGTACCGGTTGTAGTCGAAACTGGTACCGGCAAAAACTGGTTCGAAGCACATTAATATTTATTTGGAAGAATTAAAATATATATAGAGTAAATAGCCTGAAAGTTGGCTAAATATCTTATTTTTGTAGAATATTATCATTATATTTAGTGAATGTATTTGTTTTTCTGTTCCAATTAATTTGCCAATGACACAATTTAGTAATATACCTGACATATTTCTGAGTGATTACGATTACCTGCTTCCAAAAGATAAAATTGCAGAATATCCACTGCCTGACCGCTCGGACAGCAAACTGCTTTTTGCAGATTTGTCACTCGGCGAAATCGGGCATCATATTTTTAAGGAAATAACTGATTTCATTCCAAAAGATTCCCACTTAATCTTAAATTCAACTAAGGTGATTTCAGCACGGCTTAATATGATGAAACCAAGCGGCGGTAAATGCGAACTTCTGCTGATTGACCCTGTTGAACCGTCAAAAGACCCTGCAATTGTGATGTCTGCTTATGGAAAATGCAAATGGAATTGTATGATTGGCGGAAGGAAAGTTGTACCGGGCTTGGAGCTTAGACTAAGTGAACAGGATAAATATGATTTCAAAGCTTTAGTTGTCAGCAGATACCAAAATTACGGTGAGATTGAGTTCTCATGGCAGACAAGTTCCTCATTTTCGGAAGTACTGTCCAATACCGGCGATATACCTTTGCCTCCTTATATTGAAAGAAATACCGAAGAATCAGATAAAGAGCGTTATCAAACAGTTTATGCTGATATTGACGGCTCGGTTGCAGCACCAACCGCCGGACTTCATTTTACACCCGATATTTTAAATATCATCAAAAATAATGGGACAAATATTTCTGAACTGATACTTCATGTCGGTCCCGGTACTTTTCTGCCGATTTCATCAGATTCGGTCAGGGAACATGAAATGCACGACGAAATGATTGTAATAACAAAAGAAACCGTAGAATCTATAATTGGAAGTTTGAGATTGAATAAAAATATAATAGCTGTCGGCACTACTTCAGTACGCAGCCTTGAATCTCTTTATTGGGCTGGATTGAAGTACATTCTTGGATTTACGGATAAATTGGATAACTTTAGTCTTCAGCAGGATGAACCTTATCAATTATCAGATAAATCTCTGAATATACCGGCTCTTGATTCATTCAACGAAATTTTAAAGTATATGAATGAAAATAATTTAAATTATATCACAGGCAGAACAAAATTGTTCATTATGCCCGTTTATGATTTTAAGACTATAAACGGAATAATTACAAATTTCCACCTTCCGAAGTCAACTCTGATACTTTTGGTTGCTGCATTTACAGGAAAAGAAATGTGGCGGCGTATATATAATGAAGCGGCTGATAACAACTACAGATTTTTGAGCTATGGAGATTCATCATTTTTATTTTTACCGAAATTAAACAAATAATCAAATAATTTCGTTTACTTTGTATTACTATGATATTGGAATTTTTTAGATGAGTATAGTTAAACAGTACGATTACGAAAAAAAGAAAGTTACTACTTTAAGGCTTAAAGAAATGAAAAAGTCAGGCATAAAAATTGTGTGTCTGACAGCTTACGATGCAACAACTGCAAGAGTATTTTCCGAAGCTGGAGTTGATGTCCTTTTAGTAGGTGATTCACTGGGCAATGTATTTCAGGGACTTGAAACAACTTTATCCGTTACACTTGAGCAGACTATTTACCACACAAAGGCTGTTGTAAACGGCTCCGAGCGACCTTTGATAGTAGCCGATATGCCGTTTATGACTTATCAGGTAACTGCAAATGAGGCATTTACCAATGCCGGCAGAATCATGAAAGAAACAGGCTGTAACGCAGTCAAACTTGAAGGCGGCTCTAATATTGTTGTCGAGGCAACATCTAAAATGACGGAAGCCGGAATACCGGTCATGGGACATCTCGGGCTGACACCTCAAAGTATAAACCAGTTTGGTTCTTACAGAGCAAGGGGTAAAGATGTTAACGAAGCCGAAAGTATATACAACGACGCTCATCTATTGCAGGAAGCCGGTGCTTTTGCAATTGTTTTCGAGAAAATTCCGGCAGAACTCGGAAAAAAAATAAGTGAATCCCTGACTATTCCTACAATAGGTATTGGTGCCGGTCCTTACTGCGACGGGCAGATACTTGTCTGGACTGATATGCTCGGTCTAACGGTTGATTTCAGTCCGAGATTTGTACGCAGATATGCTAATTTAAATGAGATTATGCTAAATTCTACCAAAAAGTATGGTGAAGATATACGTAAAGGTGAATTTCCTAATGATAAGGAATCTTATTAATGAAAAGACTTTTGATTTATATTTTACCGGTTATTTTTATGATTTTATTGTTAACGGGTTGTCCCGATTCAATTACTAATCCGAAAGACATCATTTTCCCGGAAAAAAATGTCAGTTATACCTCTCAGGTAGAGCCATTCTTAAGACTGACTTGTGCGTTCTCAAGCTGTCATGGTTTTTCTTCGACGAATGGTATCTATCTTGATGATTATTTTAGAATAATTAACAGTCCCGGGCTTGTGATTCCTGAAAATCCGGACCAAAGTTTACTGATTCAAATTCTGGAAGAAACAAAGCCGCATAATACTTATTACGAAAAATCAAACATAACCGAAAACCACATCAAGGGTATGAGAAAGTGGGTTCTTGAAGGTGCAAGATTAACTAAGGAGTAAACAAATTGGAAACTTTCAATTCTGATATTTTTGAATTTGCAAGAATAAAGCTGATAAATAATAATAAAATGATTTCAGCTTTAAATCTTTTTGCCGAACAAATTGCAAAGATGAACGGTTTTTCCGAAACCGAAATAATTAAAATCCAGCTTGTCATAGAAGAAACAGCTCTGAATATTATTGAAAATTCGTTTGATGAAGGAGAATCAGGATTCTACGAAATTGCTTTTGAAAGAAAACCGAATCAGTTGATAATAGCTTTCGAAGACAAGGGACTTCCTTACGAACTTTCCAAATTTGAAAAACATGACGACAGTGCTTTACGTCTGCTGTTAATGCGTGCTTTTGCAGATGAAATTCATTTCCATAACCTCGGCAAGCAAGGCAAGCGGATTGAACTGCATATCAATATTCCTCATAAAAATATTGAACATTATATAAGCGAACCCATCAAAGTCCTTGAAAGAGACGTTCCAAAGGATGAACGACCGGTAGAACTGATGATGATGACTAAAGAAATGGCGATTGAACTTGCAGCCTGTGTTTACCGGACTTACGGCTATACTTATATAAGTGATTATATCTATTACCCCGAAAAAATTATTGAGTTATTGGAATCGGAACTGCTCCGCTCCTGTGTTGCCATTAATTCGGACGGCGAGCTTGTTGCACATCTTGGACTCAATTTCCTGTCAAAAGATTCGAAAGTAGGGGAGACCGGACAAGCTGTTGTTGACCCCAGATACCGCGGACGCGGATTATTTGAGACAATGAAAAAATATCTTGCCGAACTCGAAACCGAAAGAGGAAGTTACGGTTTTTATTCCGAATCCGTTTCAATACATCCATATACTCAGAAGGGTAATATCTCGCTTGGAGCAAAAGAAACCGGCATTTTGTTAGGCTATATTCCTGAAACTCTTTTCTTTAAGAAAATAAACGAAAATGAGCAATCGCAGCGGCAATCGGCAATACTTTATTATATGAAAGTCAGTCAGGAGCCAAACCGCGAAGTGTATTTGCCGGGTGAACATGCTGATATGATTAAGGAAATTTATGAAAGTATCGGTTTAAGCAGAAATTTCAATCATGAAAAAAGCACGGATTTTCAGGATAATAACAGCATCATTGATATGATTATCCGTCCCGAATGGAGTCAGGCTTTTTTGGTTGTAAAAAGTATCGGTAAAGATTTTACAGAAATGATTTCTTCGAAAGTGAAAGATATCAAAAACCGTAAAATTGACTGCATTTATATTGACCTGCATCTATCCGACCAGTCAACACCTGAAACAGTGAAGAAAATTGAACAGCACGGATTTTTCTTCGCAGGAATTATACCCGAACTTTACAATGGCGATATATTAAGGATGCAGTATCTGAATAATTCAGTTATCGGGAAAGAATCAATAATCACAGTTTCGGATTTAGGAAAAAAATTGCTTGATTATGTATTCGACGATATGAAAAAAATAAGTATTGTCTGAACCCTTGATTAACCTGATGGGACTGATATATAGTCTGAACCTTTGGTTAAACTGATTCCAATGATTTAATTGATTAAGATGTCTGAACTATTGATTAAGCTGATTCTAATGATTTAATTGATTAAGATGTCTGAACCTTTGATTTATCTGATTGGACTGATTAATCTGATTGTAATCACAATACTCCTGACTTTCATAAAAACTCATTTTCGCGAAAATAAAAAATCACCCTGCTCGCTACGCTCACTTTCTCCTATTTCAAAGTAGTGCTGATTCGTTCTAAAAAATAACGGAATTTCGTAAACTTTATAACTTAAAACGACACTTTTTGGTTAGTCATTCTGAGCGGCAGCGAAGAATCCAGGCTGTTAATTAATGAAATCTTTTTTATAATCAAAATCTGAAGGAATTTGTACTCCTGTACGCATACTTTTTATATAAGGAGAAATTTCATTTTCGTTACCATTCTTCTTTGATTCACTATCAATCAAAGATTTAAGATAAGATTCAATCAGTAATGAAAGACTTCTCTGTTGTGATAAAGCATACTCATTAGCTTTTTGTATCAAGTAATTATCCAATTTTATCGTCAATTCTGTATCCATAACCAATGACTTTAATTTGTATAAATAAATTTTAAAAACAACATTTTAGCAGCAATTATAAACCTTTAATTTAAAACGTAATAATATACCCTAATATTTTATAAATTGAATTGTTGTATTATTTACTTGAAAAGTCTGTTGAAAAAGTATTTATTTATTCTAATTCTGGATGAAAGTAACATTGAGCGAAGTAGAAATGTGTCAATGCCGTCTTCGACTTCGCTCAGACTGACAAAATTGGAATCTTTTACTTATTCAACAGAACGTTATGCTTGAAAAAATACGTATTATTTCAATTAAATTCAAAAAAGTATTATCTTGCATTTTTAGAATTGACATTCAGGAAAAATAATATGAAAAATCTTTTCGTAATAGTAATGCTAACGATTCTAAGTATAATTGAAATGCAGTCACGCGTGGTAACTGTCGGCAGCGGTAAAGACTTTCCACTGATTACTCAGGCTGCTCAAAATGCTTTGCCGGGAGATACGATTCTGCTTTTTGACAGTCCGATAACTCAGGGGCAGTATATTTCCGACCTCAAGGGAACCGCCGAAAATCCAATAGTAATCAGTTCAGGATTGTCAGAAAATGTACTGTTTCTCGGTTCTTCGACCGGATTGCAGTTCTCGGATATAGAGTATGTTACCCTGCAGAATCTATCATTTGAAGCACAGACCGGAAACGGTATGAATATAGACGACGGCGGTGATTATTCATCACCCACTCATCATATCACAATTGAAAACTGTATCTGGTATGGCATGGATGCAAGCGGAAATAATGATTGTCTGAAAATGTCGGGTGTTGATGATTTCTTTATACGCAACTGCAAATTTTCAAATGGTGCAGCAGGCGGCAGTATGATTGATATGGTCGGCTGTCATAACGGGCTTATTGAAATTAACCGTTTCAGCGATGGAGGTTCGAACTGCATTCAGGCAAAGGGCGGCTGCAGGGAAATAACCATACGGCGCAATGAGTTTATCCGGGGCGGGCAGCGTTCGATAAATATTGGCGGCAGCACCGGAATGGAATTCTTCCGACCATTGAATTCAAATTTTGAAGCCGGCTCGATAACTGTACACTCAAATATATTCTGGGGTTCGACAGCACCGTTTGCATTTGTCGGTGCCAGATATTGTTCGGTTTTTAATAATACAATCATCAATCCCGATAAGTGGTCAATCAGAATTCTGCAGGAAAATAATGATGCCCAGCTTGTTAAATGCTCGGATAATTCAGTTATTAACAACATTTTTTATTTTTCAAATGCTGCAACTAATCCTGCATTAAACATCGGACCTAATACACTTCCCGAAACATTTATTTTCAAGAATAATTTATGGTATAATTATCAAAATCCAGGCGGCAATTATCCGAATCTGCCTGTTGAAGAAACCGGCGGAATTGTAGGTCAGAATCCTTTATTTACATCGCTCATTGATTCAAATCTGTCTCCAAAAGAAGGTTCACCTGCAATAGGAAACGGGCAGAATGTGAATTTATATTCGGATTTTTACGGTAAAAATTTTCCGCTGCCAAGTCCAATCGGTGCTGTCAATGAAAATTCCGGTACAACAGTAGATGACAGGCAATTTATGGGAATTAATATCTATCCGAATCCTGCTCAAAATCAATTGACAATCGAAACAGGCGAAAACCTGATAAATGAAATAATTTTATATGATTTGGATGGAATGGAGCTTGATAAGTATAAGGTATCCGGAATTCAGCCGTACAATATTAACTTAAAGAAATTCTCATCCGGGACATATTTTATAAAATTAATCGGCGAAAAGAACAAATTTCATATTATTCCTGTAATTATTTCAAAATAATACTGATTATGTCCCGAAATTGCACGATTTTTGCTGTATTCAATTTGTGTATTTTTAATAACAGGAATCTATGAATTCATTAGCAACAATCGGTTTGCTTATTTTGTCGAATGTGTTTATGACAATTGCCTGGTACGGTCACCTGAAATTCAAGGAGATGCCCGGTTTCAGTAAATTAGGATTATTTATGATAATACTGATTAGCTGGGGAGTTGCATTCTTTGAATATATTTTTCAGGTTCCGGCTAATAAATACGGATTTACAGGAAATGGGGGTGTATTTTCACTTCTTGAACTGAAAGTAATGCAGGAAGTAATTACTCTGACAGTGTTTACGATTTTTACTCTGCTGTTTTTCAAAGAAGAAGTTATTAAATGGAATCATTTTGTCGGTTTCGGATGTATGATATTGGCAGTATATTTTATTTTCAATAAATTTTGATTGATTTAAATTGAAAGATAACAAAAAATGCGTAATGGTGAATTACGTATCAAATAAAACAACTCTTTTATTTTCTATTACAAACCCGGCTTAAGTAAATTAGGTTTACTGATGAAAAAACCTAACCGGAACTGCATACCGGGTAACATTTTCATTACAGCTTTTGAAATTCAAATTTCGGGGAACCTCTTTCACCTTCATCATTGACATACCCGATAAAATGGAGTTTGTAATAAAATCCTTTAGTATCCTTAATGATATAATTCATCTCCGGTAATACTGTATATACTCCGGTACTAATATCAACAATTTTCCAGTCATAACCTATTAAATCCATACGATTTGAAAACTGATAGGAATCAATCATGTCTGAAGTTATTTCCTCAAACTTTCTGATTGTGTCAATAGCAGCAACAGTATATTTCGGATTAAGCAGTACACCTGTTACGGAATACGGGATATAGCCGGGTTCATAAAATATGTAAGTGTATTTTGTAAACAATAAATCCCAATCAGTTTTTGGAGGTTCAATTTCCAGGATTTGGTCATTTGCTAAAGATAGTGCGATATAATTTAAGAGTGGATTTTTATTGATGCGGATTGTTCGTTCTTTCGACCCGTCCAGATTTGCAACCTTAATATCAAATCCCAGATTGTCAGCACCGATTACCATCATCTTAACATATCCAATCGGTTTACCATTCCACTTAGAACCGCGGTCAATCAGATATACATGATTTTTTGTAATAATTTTATTATCTTCACTATCATACCATCTGCCAATCGCTGTGGAATCAATATTTTCATAACCGTAAGAATTCTCGCCTATCCGCGTAGAATCTTCTGACGATGTTATACTCTCGAAACTAACAGCACCTTTATCAATTGATGACATAAAAGTTGCCATATTCAGCATTATAGTGTATGATGTATCAGTGCAATTAAAAGCTAAATCCCAGTCAGTCATAAGAGAGCGTTTTAATTCTCTGTTTTCGGAAAGGCTGTAATAAACCTGCCATCTGTAATCTGACTCCAAACCGACCTGGCTGACAATAGCATCGCCGCGGTCATAAGGTTTGACAGGAATATCCTCCGGAAAACATGAAGTTACAATGATTCCGGATAGTATTCCAAAGATTAATTTAAAGAATATATTTTTCATATTATTTTTCATTTTAATACTTAAAATGGGCATGCAATTGTCAACAAATTAGTTATGAGGTGAAACAGAATTCCACCTCATAACTAAACATTTTCATGATTGCTTAAATTTACCCATAGCCAATTTATTGAATAATCAACTTCTGAGTTACTCTTCCCGTATTTGTTCTGATTGAAACAAGATAAAGTCCCGATGAGAAATTATTTGTTTGAAAATCCAGATTGTTGAAATCGTTGTTGTATGTAAATTCACGAGAAATCAGCATTCTGCCGTCCGATGATACTACTTCAATTACACCAATGCCCGTTCCCTGTAAATTTGCAAGTATGTTCACAGATTGATTAGGTTGTGCAATTCCGGGATATAAAGCTAACGATAGAGAGTTTTCCATATCATCATTAACCGAAGTTGCAAGTTCTTCTTTCTTAAAGTTATAAATTCCGTTTGCGCCTGAACCGCCGCTAAAACCATTGAATACAAGTCTGAAAGTTTTTTGAGTATTCGTACGGTACAAAAAGAATACAATAGTATCATTTATCACAAATTTTGACCCGTTAAAGAATTTCCAGTTGCTGCCGATGTTTGTAATATTTCCATCGAAATTAGCAACGTCAGGTGCAGGTACTGTTTCAGGAGTTTGAGAATAAACACGAATACTCTGAATCGCCGGATTAGTTCTTACTCCGGTAACAGAATATGGAGTATCATGATTATCGCCTTCCATACTTATATACTTGCTGAACTGTATATCCCAATTTGAAACTAATGGTTCGCGGTCTGAAAACGTATCGTTGTCAATCGAATAATAACCGAAATTTTTATCGGTATAATTATTTTTATTCAATTTTCTTTCGATTAATTCAGTACCGTCAAGATTAGCGATTCTAAAGTTATAAGCTCTGGCGGTCAGGTCGTCAATTACGATTTTTTTCCATTTACCGCTCATTGTTTTAACTACATAAAATGTAGTACCATAGACTGAGTGAGTTGCCATTGAGTATTCGCCCCAACCTAAATCAAAATCATTCAATGGATCTTTGTTGCTGTTAAAAGCTCCGACGGTCCATGTGTTTGTTGAATTGTAAAGCTGTTTCCAATTGTTTTGTACATCACTCAAAACGACCGGATTATCAAAATCTTCTGCGGTTGTTCCTTGTTTGTGATAAACCTGTACGCCGTAACCGNCCGCCATTATTGGCAATCGAGAAACCTGCTCCCAAAATTTCAAAAGCTATATCCCAATTCTTAGCATCTATTGTATGTTTCAAACCTGTGTGCAAACTATAATAAACATCATCTTTATAAGATGGACCAGTTTCGACTGAGTCCTGAATTAAGATGGGAGCTGCTATTGTGAACTGTGTTGCCAGAACTATCAATAACATGTATAAAACCTTTTTCATAAAATTCTCCTAAACTAAAAAAATAAAACAACTATTCATTATTAACACTATTTTTAAAATGCTGATAAAGAATTTATAATAAAACTGTTACCCTTAAATATTTCTTCCAAAATATTTTATATTTGATTCATAACAGATTTCTAACTTCAATTCATCAAACAAATTCAATTACTAAACATATTAACTTAATAACATTCAAAAATAAGTAAAATTTTGTCAACTGCGAAAGAAAAAAAGATTTTTTTATGTATAATTGAATATTTGTAACTATTTTCATATTAAACATTTCGGATACTTCAAAATCAATTCTATTCATAGTAAATTAGTAATAATTTGATTGATTATATCTTGAAATTATAAGAGTTGAATTACTGCTGTCTTAGTATAATAAGTTGAAAATACTTGAATGGCTTTGTTGATAAAATAAAAGGTCATCATAAACCTCCCTATTCAATTTTTCATTTCAATAATTAAAATCAGATAGATTACTTATGAGCCGGCATTCCGTATAACGCCCAGTCATCCTTCGACGGACCGTATATTCCCGGAACTTTTAAATCTGCCTGACGCATCAGTACAGTCATCTGGGCGCGGTGGTGAATCTGGTGTTTTATAAGCGATTCAAGAACATCAACACCTTTCCAGGTCTGTCCGTACATATTAAAATCCTGATTTAATGTTTCGTCAGTCCATTTATCTTTTAGAGAATTTTCCATTTCGGTTGACAATCTCTGATATTCAGATATAATCTGCTGAACAGACTCCGGTTCTTCGTTTGCGTCATATAATTCTTTAATATCAAGACCAGTCTTACTCATCATTTCGCCGACAGTATTAGTAATATGCCAGCCGAGAAAGCCTAATGTCCTGCCTTCATCATAAACTTTTGACTTAAGAGATTCATTTGTCAGAGCTTCAAAAATTTTTAAAGTGCAGTCTTTTTCTTTTTCCCAGTCAACGAGAAATTCATTAATTGAATGATACATTTTAACAATCCATTTAAAAAAATTGAACAATATTTGTTTTATATCACGTATAAGTCGTAAATTTGTTCGTATCATTTTCACACTTTTTCAAAAAATAAATTTGAAAAATAAAATAGTATTTGAATGCAGTCAATGCGGTGCAAAATTTCCCAAATGGTCGGGAAAATGTTCTGCCTGTGATGCCTGGAATTCGATGGTCGAAACGGAAACTCAAGTCGGCAGAGTAAAAATGCCCTCAACAAACTCAAAAAATGAAATTAAAATGCTGTCGGAAATCTCGACAGAAAAAGATTTCAGGATTCAAACCGGTATTCAGGAATTTGACCGCGTACTTGGCGGGGGTATAATTCCGGGTGCATTAATTCTTATCGGCGGCGACCCGGGAATTGGAAAATCAACTCTTATGCTTCAGATGTGCAGCGGGCTTTCTCCATATCAGCCGCTATATATAACCGGAGAAGAATCACTTAAACAGATTAAATACCGTTCCGGCAGACTAAAAGGCATTCCAGAGGATTTGCTCCTATTGAGCGAAGTAAATATGGACAACATCACAAATGCGATTATTCAGAGCGATTCATTGGTGATTATTGTTGATTCGATTCAGTCAATGTACTCTCCTCAGGTTGAGTCCACACCCGGAAGTATTTCACAGGTGCGGGAATGTGCTAATATTCTGATGAATTTATCCAAACAGACCGGTAAAGCAATTTTCATTGTGGGGCACGTTACTAAAGACGGTATGATAGCCGGACCTAAAATCCTAGAGCACACTGTAGATACGGTTTTGCAATTCGAGGGAGAGAAAAATTATTCATTCAGAATATTACGAGCACTTAAAAACAGATTCGGCTCGACAAATGAAATCGGAATCTTCGAAATGGTTGATTCGGGACTTGAAGAAGTAACCAATCCGTCGGAAATATTTCTTGCACGGAGGTCGGAGAGTGTCACAGGAGTAGCTGTTGTTGCTGCGATTGAAGGCACCAGACCGATACTTCTCGAAGTTCAGAGTCTTGTATCGCCTACGGGTTATAATGTCCCCCAGCGCACTTCAAACGGGTTTGATTACAAGCGTCTGCAAATGATACTCGCTGTTCTTGAGAAAAAGCTTGGAATACTTTTCCAAAAAAATGATGTTTTTGTAAATATTGCCGGCGGCATCTATCTCAATGACATTTCTGTTGATTTGGGAATTGCGGCGGCAATCTGCAGTTCGTTCCGTGATATTCCGATTGACTCCAAAACAGTTCTAATCGGTGAAGTAGGCTTAACGGGAGAAGTCCGCTCCGTATCGAATATCGAGCAGAGAATCTCCGAAGCGGAAAAGCTCGGTTTTGAAAGAATTATAATGCCGAAACTGAATTACGAAAAGCTCGGCAAAAAATTCAAAATTCAGTTAGTTCCAGTAGAAAAGATGTCAGTAGCACTGGCGATGCTGTTTTAGAAATACTGTCTGAACCTTTGATTAACCTGTCTGAACCTTTGATTACACCTGATTGAATTGATTAATTTGTTGAAAATATAAAAGTAACCGATAATGTTTTAGCTCAGTGTTCGTGCGGAAATTTGCAAGACAAAACAATTAACAAATACCGAACTTTAATTGTTGCACATCGATTGAATTACTATTGAAACCAAATTTGACGATATCTTTTGATTATGTTGGTAGTTTTTTTGTCAAGAAGCTGTAATTCTTTTTATTAATTCGTTTGCTTGATTACTTAAAACTGCACTTTCTTTTGTTGTAATCACACTGTCAAAAACTCCAAGGTCTTTAAATATTTGCTTTTTCTCTTGCCAGTTTTCGTTATATTGTTCATCTCCTAAAAGTCCAAGATGTTCCCAATACCAAATCTTCCCATTGTGTCGAATTGTAAAATCAGGTTCTTTCCATTGAGTTGCATTGAAGTAAAGCTTTTCTTCGTATTGAAAATCAATTTTTGAACGATACAAAATGTTTGCAATAATTACTTCAGATTTTGAACGAACCCAAACTCCGCTCTCAGTTTGATGAATTTTATTGAGTAAGTGTTTATTTACTCCTAAATACCTTCCAATTTCTTGGTGCAATGAAATTGAACTATCAAAGTTGTCAAGTAAGTAAACAAGATAGTCCAATAAATTGTGTTTGTATTCCCTTTTCCTTGCTGTTTCGTTGCTTATGTTTTCAAGTTGTTCTTCTGTCAGTTCTTTTTCTGTAGCCTTAATAATAAGACACTTATCAAGATTTTTATTCAAAGTTGCTTCATTGCATATTAATGCTTTATAAGTTATATTAAAAAAGTCTTTACAAGACAGATTAGAATAGTCAGGTTTTAAAAGAACTGGAATAACCATTCCTGTTTTTGATGAATCCACAATAGCTTTTAACTTATCATTTGTATTCGTTTTAAAAACTTTAAATCCTGTAAATCCTTTCCCTTCAATTGTTATTGCACTGCAATTCAAAAAATAAGGTAAAGCAGATTGTAATTCTTCTTCTGCGAAGTATTGCAAGGTCTTTTTCCCAATTTCATTGTTGCTTGCCTTTTTAAACAAATCTTTTATTTCAACTTCTTTTGGAAATGACTTGTCAATAAAATGTGTTTTGCGAACTTGAACATTCTTGTTTGAATAGAGCATATAGGAAGTTGCACCATTTTGGTCTCTTCCTGCTCTTCCAATTTCTTGATAGTACTGTTCAATTGATTCAGGCAGCATAAAATGAATTACAACACGAATGTTCGGAATGTCTATTCCCATCCCAAAAGCATTGGTTGCAAAAACTAAATTCGTTGAGCCATCTCTATATTCCGAAATGATTTGTTTCCTTTCTGAACTTGTCATGTCACCATGAAATGATAATGCTGTCAGACCTTTTTGATTTGCAACTTCACACAAATCTTCTACACCGCCTTTGTGGTATTTTCGATATAAATAAACCAAAATCTTTTCGCCTTTGTGTTCTTCAATTATTTCCCAAAGTCTCACTCGCTTTTCATCTTCGTTAGAAAGTTTCTCGACTTTTAAATCAATATCAAATCGCAATAATACATCGTCTTTAAGAATTGATTTTTTGTCAATTTTAAAGTCGCTCGTTATGTCAATTAGCTCTCTTGGGTTGATAGTTGCCGTTAAGCCTAAAATCGTAGGCCATTGTTTTAAAAAAATTGAATTTAAAAATGCTGGAATATGTTTGTAAAATGGTCTGAAGTCAAATCCCCATTGACTTATGCAATGAACTTCATCTATTACAACTAATTTAATTTTGTCTTTTTGCAAGGAAATACAGTATTCAAAAAAACCGTCAGTAGCCATTCTTTCTGGACTTGCAAAAATGAAATCAGGATTGGTTTCTCCGTTTGCAAACATTTTAAGTTGTTTAATTTGCTCCGATGCTCCCATACCGCCATGAATAGCCAAAATATTTAAACCTTCTTTTGAAAGCTTCTCGGCTTGTTCGTCTATTAATGCAATGAGTGGGGAGATGACTAAACAAGTTCCTTTTAATGCTTTTGCAGTAACCCAATAAATCAAGGACTTACCACCACCTGTTGGCATTACGGCTAAGGTTGAGCCATTCGTAATTACTTGATTAATTACTTTTTCTTGAAATGGTTTTAAGGAAAATCTACTTGCTAATGAAGAAAATTCCTTGTTAAATACTGCAACTGCCTTAGTAGTCATAATGATAGTTTTGTGAGTTATGTTTTAATATATCAATTTCGGCTTGGTGACTTCTTGAAACGAATGACAAAAAACAGTCAACAACAATAAACCTATATTCAGTAGGTAAACCGATTTCTTGTAAAGCAAAAAGTTCCTTTAGTTTGTTGAATATTCTTAACGCATAAAAAGCGAAAATACCATAAGGATAAAAGTAATTCTGTTGCGTAGTTCCTTCTTTTGCGTTAATCATCAGAAACTGAGAATCTTCCTTGCAATCAAATTTTTTCTTATTTGAAAGGTAATATAAAGCCCATACAGCTTCTCTACTTCTACTTGGAAACATCTCTGGAAATAATCTATATATAAATTGACTTTTAATGCCACCGCCAATTACACCAAATGCCGTATAACCTTCTTCGTCAAATTGATGGTAATCTAAATCTTTACACGAATCAATATTTTCAAATTTCTTACTGTCATAACATTCATTTCTTAATTTGTTCGCTAATTTGACGATGTTGGATGTAATATCAAACAAATGTCCTGGCTGTGTAGTGTTAAATGCAGCACGAAACTTGTCAAGTTCCTTTGCTTGTTTATTTTGAAGTGTTTTTCGAATAATTGGTATTTGGTTTCTTAGAATAGTATTTTTAAACGAACCTACATCTTTTCCGTAGTCTTCAAGCGATTCTAAATCGAAAATATCTTGGTAAGAATTTCTTTCTTTCTCAAAATCTTCTATTGACTCCTTTAAAAGTCGTACAAGGATTTTTTTTGTATCTTTTGGTTTGCTTTTGGGTTTTGAAGTTGAACCAAATTTTGCTGCAAGCTTTTCAAGTTCACTTTCTTGAACCGAATGACCACTTTCTGTGTCAGTAAATTTTTGAAAGTATTCGGGTATAACCAGTTTTATCTCATCCCATACCTTGTCAATATGGTCTTGGTCGTAACAGATTTCTTCAATATTGTTTTCGTATTCAAGACAGTTAGGATAGTACATATTTTCTAATTTAATGATTTATTGTTATATATTCTGTTTATTGACATACTGCTTTCATCACATATTTCAATCCTTTCAATAAGCACATTACAAACATAAATAAAAACCTAGAAATAATCCCAAAATAAATTGACTAAGTTTTTATTTCTTATTTTTTTTTATTTTAGAGCTGAAAACAAAATAATTTTACAACTTAATCGAAAGCTGCAACCTCCCTTCCAATCCAAGTTCCACGATTTTCTGCAGGGTAGAAATCCGCACTTCTTTAATATTATTTTCAATTTTTGAGATATAGGATTTTGTAGTACCGGCTTTTAGTGCGAGTTCCTCCTGAGTTAATCCTTTTTCAAGTCTTGCCTGATGTAATAATACCCCGATTTTGAAATTTTCATAACCCTTGTCGAGTTCATCTCTTTTTTTTGTACCGGGCTCACCGTAATGTTTCGTTTTGAATTCTTCAAGAGTTTTTATGTTTTTCATTTTCATATTCCTTTTTAATTTTTATTGCTTTATCAATTTCCTGTTTAGGAGTTTTTTGAGTTTTCTTATGAAATCCATTCGCCAATACAATTAATTTCTCATTATCAAAAAAACAAAATATTCTGAAAATATCACTACCCATCTGCACCCTTATTTCATATAATCCATCAGTAGTTTCGATGTGTTTAAGATAAGTTTCAGGTACCCTCGCGAGTTCTTCAATCAAATCAAAAGTCCAGATGATTTTATCCTTTACCTTATTTCGTTGTTTAATAAAGAATTCTTCAAAATATCCTTTGTAAAAAACAATTGTTCTGTATTTCACTATTTAATCCACGTTTAAAAGATAAAAATATTTCACTAAAGTGCAACTAATATTTCCTATGTTTATTCACTAAAATCAAAACATATCACAATTATGTATTCTTCAATTAATGACTTACAAACTTATATAAATTCCGGCAAATAATCCCCCAAAATTTGACTTAGTTCTTATTTATTATGTTTTTTTTTAGAATCGAAAGCTGCAACTGCCCTTCCAATCCAAGTTCCACGATTTTCTGTAGTGTAGAAATCCGCACTTCTTTTATATTATTTTCAATTTTTGAGATATAGGATTTTGCAGTACCGGCTTTTTGTGTGGGTTCTTCCTGAGTTAATCCTTTTTCAAGTCTTGCCTGATGTAATAATACCCCGATTTTGAAATTTTCATAACCTATTTCGAGTTCAGAACTTATTTTTCTTCATATCTTTTTTGTAGTTCTTCATCAATTTTCCAAATTCTTTCTCTTTTTTTCGTCTCTCTTCAATTGTTGATTCAAAATGTGCTTTTTCCCGCTCCATTTTCAGATAGTTTTCAAAGGATTTTTTGTCAATTTCTCCTTTTTCAACTGCTTCAATTACCGAACAACCGATTTCATTTGTATGGGTACAATCTTTAAATTTGCAATTTAGCGAAAGCCGGATAATTCTGTCAAAAGTAGTTTCTAATCCGCTTGAAGTATCAGCAATTCCTACTTCTCTCATTCCCGGATTATCAATAAGAATACCTACGCTTTCAAGAACTATTAATTCCCTGTGACTTGTTATGTGTCTTCCTTTATTTGTACTTAGGCTGATAGAATCCGTTCTCATTAAAGTTTTTCCGGAGAGATTGTTCAATAATGTTGACTTTCCCACTCCTGAAGAACCAAGCATACAATAGGTTTTACCTTTTTCAATAGTCATTTTAAGTGCTTCGTATCCATCCTGAGTTTCGTTACTAATTGCATAAACTACAATATCTTTTATTCTTTGTTTAATACTGTCAATAATTTCAGTAACCTTTTGTTCATCTATTAAATCAGTTTTCGTCAATACAATTATTGGTTTTACTTTAGACGAATAACAAATTGTCAGGTATCTTTCAAGTCTGTTGATATTAAAGTCTCTGTCAACGGCTTGAATAAGAAATGCATAATCAATATTTGCTGCTATTATTTGTATCTCTCCAAATTGACCAACGGCTTGTCTTGTAATCATTGATAGTCTCGGAAGTGTTTTATGGATTACCGCCAATGCAGCATCATATATTGTCAATGCAACCCAATCGCCAACCGCCGGAAAATCTATACGGCTTTTTGCTGAAAACCTTAAATTTCCAGTTATTTCGGCTTCATATTCACCGTTTTCAGTTTTTACAATATACCTTTCCTTATGTTCCGCAATGACTCTTCCAATCTCAAAGTCTGAAAGGTTATTCTCAACTCTTAATTCTTGGAGTTTGTCATTGTATCCCAAATCTTCTAATTTCATAACTTCTTCAATGTTTTTATTTTTACACTGACCGCTAACTCGTTTATTTACGAATTTTCAATATACAATTTAAAAAATAATATTTTTTTCTTAAAATTGCAATAATAAATATTTATATTATTCATTCTATTCAATCCATAGACAGCCATAATCTTTTTGTTTTAAACTATAATTAATATCCTCAATGTCAAAATAATCCGGGTCAAAGTCTTCATCAAGCCACTCCATAATTTCTTCATAGCCATCGTTTTTTGGATTGGATATTGTCTCTAATAAGTCAATATAACCATAAGTACCACCGCAGTCTTCCGGTGGACAACAACGCTTACCGCTAATACACCTTGGAATTTGCCCGGCATCTTCTGTTAATATTTTTTCCAGAATAATATCGTGAATCCAACCATCCCCAAAATCATATTCGTATAATATTTTTGATTTTTCCTTTTTCAGTATCGTACTTAGTTTTACTGTTCTTGAATTCTTACATCCATCAACTAGAAATTCCTTGGGGGCATATTGGTTTATGCCATCATTAAAAAGATGCAGATGTGAATTTGTCCACCCCATAGCAGTTTGAATTATTCTATGTAAATCAACCAGTAACGTGTCGGAGTTTACCAACAATTTTCTCCAAATTTTCGGTTCCGTATCTAATAGGACTACCTTTATTTGATATATTTGTTTTGGCATAGATTCTTTACTTTCCTCAATTATTAAAAATTATTACATTCATTATTAGAGTACTCTTATTTCTTACGGCAATTATTTACCACATTTATACTGGTTCACCTAATCCGTTTTATTATATATAACAGGCATCTGACCTTTCCATTTATTCCATAAGTCATTTTCTACTATTAGCCTTGCCATAAAATTCCCGACATTTATACGGCTGGTTTTTCCCGGATTAAAAATAGGACTTCTTGTAGGTGAGGCATATAACTCGTATTCGGTAACCATATCTAGGTTTATTAAAGTATCCGGACGGACTGCAACCCATTCAATTAATGTGCTTTTTTGACCGATATTCAATCTTAAATAATCTGCCGCTTTTTCATTGTCAGGATGTGGCGGTAAGAATAAGCGAAGTAACCTTATTACTACTCTTTGTCCTAGAGAAATGGGTTCATTTATATCTCTGTTGTTATTACCGGTTGTATTCATCAATACAAACTTAACCGGTTTATCCTGCTGATTTTTCATAATTGCCTGACAGAGCAATCTAACGGCATCGGTAACTAAATTTCCGGGTTTTCCATAAATACCCATCAAAGTCAGATTGTGCCCAAGACAGGAAGCAACCGCCTGACAATCTTTCACATAATTTGCCAAGTCATCGGGATTAATCTCCGAGATACTTGCTTCGATGATTGATACCCGGTCATTATGCATCCACGTATCAGGTATTTTTTGTGATGAACGAACAATCACTTTAACATTTTGCCCCATAATCAACAGCTGCTCTACCAACTGTTTTCCGGTTGCACCGCTTGCTCCCACAACTAAAATATTCATATTGTTAAAAGAATAATTGTAAATTTTATATACCAATAACAGGTAATTCGTATATATACAAATAATCAATGTATATAATCAAAAATAACTATATTTTCTTAAAATTGCAATAACAAATGTTTATATTATTCATTCTTTTCAATCCGGATACAGCCATAATCTTTTTTTAATGTGTTTCACTCAACAAATACTCTACGGATTTATTGTTATAATGGGTTGATTTAGTTTCATCAATTTTCAAAAGTGCAGAAGTATGTGTTTTATCAAACCATATATAACTTATTGTTTCCGTTTTGCTTACTGAAGAATATTGAGTCAGAATGTCTGTTTGTTCTTGTGTAATTTTCACACGCAATACATTCTCGTAAGTATTGTCTGGCAAAACCAATTTGCCATAACCGTCCGCAACTATTGTAACAGTTCCCTGTCCCTTAAAGTCAAAATTTTTCATTGAATATTCTGTTGTATATGAATCTGTAATGGTATCTCCATATTTTAACGGACGTTTAGCAAAAAGCATCGGGTCGTTATACTTTAGTATTAAACTTTTGGTTGTATCCACAAAGCCGAGCAAATAATTTTCAGTGTCCGTTTTCAACATATAAACGAGTCTATTGTCTGAATACTCTTCAACAAGATTTGCTTTGGGGAAAAGTTCCCCATGTTTAGTTGATTGAGGTAAAACCATCCGCTCTATCGTTGTTTCAGATTTTTTAATTTTTAAAGAGGAAAAATCCCAAACCTGATTTGCCCCACCGTTTCCAAACTGAACATTTTCTGTTTCACAGTGTTGAAAGACCAATACTGTCCCTACTTTGAAATTTTCGGCGTTTTCAATTAATGGTTGTCCATACAGCACTGCCGGCAATAACCCGCATATAATTAATATTATTATTTTCATATTTTCTTGTACAATTGTTATTAATTCTAACTTAATTTTCCACTTTTTCATCTTTTATTCGATTTCCAGAGATTTAATATAATACTTTTTTAATCTTTATTTTCCAATTTATTTTTGTTATATGTTAGGATTGCCTATAAATAAATTATTTACAAGGTCACAAAAAACTTCGTCAAAAATAACATTATTTTCTTAAAATTGCAATAAAAAAATGTTTATAAGAATAGCAAAATCATCATAAAAAAAAAATTGTATTTTTGAATGACGAACAGTTACTCTTTTTTTGCAAAACCACCTAATATCCATAATTAAATCAAAATTCAATTCTGAATCCAATCAATAAATTGTTGCTCCATCTAGATTAAAAAATACCCCCTTCAGTCATTGTTGTCTGAACCTTTTCTAAATTATATTTTCAGAATACTTTTTCAATATTAACTATTATAGAAATATCAATAAAGTTGAAAATAATTCTGCAACGTTTTATTAGTTAATGTGTATTTAGAATGTAAGGTAAATTATAATTTTATATTTTATTAATGGATTTGAAAAAAGTGTTGAGTCAAAGTAAAAGTAATAGAGCAGCCCTTAGTCCTAAGATTTTCCTAAACGTAAGAAAATCAATGAATAGCTGTGACAGAATCATGACATTTGCTGAAAATCCCGGAAAAGAAAAATATATTTCAGAAATAAAATATTTGATTAAACCTTTTTAAATGATGTTTTGTCTAAGAGTGAGAAATTAAATAATTTTTTTTTTATAAGTAATGAGGTTTTACAATGAAGTTCTTAAAAGTTTTTGCTGCTATTTTGATTTCAGTACTTGCTTTGTCACTGATACAGTCCTGCAGCTCCGATAATTCAGTATCAGGTACTGATGACAACGGCATTCAGGCTTACAACGTTTACGACTACAATTTTTCATCTTTCGATATGGATGAAGCATCGCTTGATGATGATATGGGTTTAGATGATTGTCAGCCAATGAGACCGGAATTTGACGGTACAAGAGATAAGATGCCTCCTCATGCAAAAGCACGTATCTTTCTTGGAAGAGTTTTCAGAGAAATGAATTTAACCGAGGAGCAGAGAGCTGAAATTCGTACATTAATGCAGGCACATATTCTCTGTGAAATGCAATGGTTCAGAAAACTACAGGCAGCCCGTCAGGAAATTCTGAAAACTTTAAATGCCGAAAGACGTGCGATAATGGAAAAAGTAAGAAGTGGTGAATTAACCCGTCGTGAAGCAGAACCGCTTATCAGACAGTTAAATGCAAGAGCTATGGAAATGCTTAAAAATCTTCCTATTAACGAAGAAGCCAGAGAAGGCATAATTCTCTGTCGTGAAGAATTCCTTGCTGCCGTTGGCAAATTGCTGGATGAAGACCAATTAGTAATTTGGAATCGTTTTCTTGAGAATATTAAACGTTAATCAAATTTTTCATAGTCCTTAAATAATCCCTTACGTTCATTCGCAAGGGATTTTTTTTATATTTCATGAGTTGGAAAGTCATAATGTTATGGCAGTTGTTGTATACCCAACATTATATCTCTTACCTTTCATTTTTCGTTTGATTTAACTCTTCCTTTTTTTCAACCATACTTATGTTATACCAGTCAATTTTTCTTGAGAAATACATAACTATTGCCAATATTAAGAATATACCTATACTACCAATCATTAAAGCTAAATCCTGAAGTTGTATAATTACGAAAATAAAAGTATAAAGAAGTATTAAAATACTGCTCAATAACATTGAAAGTTGAGTTGATTTTAGAATTGCTCTGACATATCCGGTAATCAGTAAAATTGTTGCTATTGCTGAAACTATGAAGGCAAGATTAAAATTCGTCTGTTCGGATATGGATAACAATAGTGTAAAAAATACAATTAAAGCGATACCGACCAAGATATACTGGACGGGATGTATAAATATCTTGTTCAATACTTCGATAAAGAAGAATGTTAAAAATGTAAATCCGATAAAAAGTATGACATATTTAGCTGTACGCATAGATTTTTGATAATTATCAACAGGTAAAATTAAATCAATACCGAAAGATGATTCATTAATTTTATGATTATTACCAATCCAGGACTGGGGATAATTCCTGTTCAGGTGCAGTACATTCCAATTTGCATTAAAACCATTGGCTGATATACTCCTTTTATCCGGCAGAAAAGCACCGTTAAAACTCGGATTAGTCCAGCTTGATTTGATATTAATATCAGTAACTTTTCCGACAGGTGTAAAATAAAGTTTTTGACTGCCTTTTAAAATGATATTAAAAGCAAAGTTGTATTCTGAAGTTGCAGAATCTAATACAATCTTGGTGTTTATGCCTGTGGTTACAATATCATTTGACTCAACCCCGGGATTGAAATTAAATTCATCCATATTCCACTTAAGACCAATCTGTTTCTCAATACCTCTCAAATCATCAATTCCGACAGTAAATACTGCATTGTTTAACATCACATCCTCCTGAGGGATACCTGCAGAAGCAAAATTCGGTTTTTGAAATTTACCTGAAATTTTGAGTACAGAATTGTAAACAACAATTTCATATATTCCTCTGTACCTACGTTCGGGATTAATTGTACCTGAAATATTCAATTCAGAAGGAAGAACGTGTATGAATTGTTGGTAGGTCGAGAAATTTTTAAGAGAATCAGTATTTGGCAACTGGTTAATGTGTTTGAAAAATGGGATTGTTATAAACGGACCTGATATTGTCTGTTCGTTAGCCCATTTCGAGCTGACTTCATAAATTGCGTCTTTTTGTATAGATTCACGCTCGTATATCATATCTTCGATCATAGCAGCCGGAATTAATAAAATTAATCCAATAATTACTATTGCAGCAACCTTAAAATAGATGTTCGTTTTTAAAGATTTCATCCTTTATCCAAATATAATTTATAAAACAGTTAATAACCTATTTTGCTAAAATAAACAAAATTGTTATTTAATTACTGCATAATTTCAAATTAATTTCTTTGATATCAGGCAACCGTCAGTATTTTTTTCAATGTATTATTACAATCACATCGAATCGCGTATTTCTTTTTCAAAATCTATGAAAATCTGACGCCATTTACCAATTTCATTTCGTGCTTCTTCAAGACTCAAAATAACTTTGTCCGGTTCCGAATCAACTTTGCTTTCGAGCGTTGCTAAATCCTGAAGCATCGTACCGACTGAATTGGCGGCATTGGTCTCACCACCGATATAATCCCACATTCTCTGATGAACCTTGTCTATATCACTGTAAGAAATATTATTTAGGAATTTATACAATCCCTTTCTCTCTAAATTATCAGTAGCCATTCTCAGAGAGTCGCAAAGCTGAAATTGTCTGTAACGCTGCTCCCATTCAGGAAAGCTGCCCAATTCATAAATCATTCTTTTTGCGGTAAATTTATCTCCGAACTTCAATTCTTTTGCAACATTTGTCAGATGCACCTTCAATATTGTAAGCGTTTCATCAATCAGTTCTGCAGTATCGGCAATTGCTTCCTTTAGTTCTTTTCGGTTTTCAGCGGGAATATCCACTGCTTTCTTCAAACCCGAAAACAAACTTTGAAGTATATCCAATACTTCTTTAAAACCTGCTATATTTATAGTCATATTAATATCCTTTAAAATATTTCAAAAAATACTTTTCTACATATTATCTGACTAAATTAACCTTTCCTGATTGTAAATATTCACCGATTTTAATTGAATAAATATAATTTCCGGTACTTACTTTATTTCCCTGATTATCAAATCCATCCCAGACAATTGCATAATTATTCGGATAAAGTTTTTGATTTACAAGTGATTTAATTAAATTTCCTGCCATATCAAAAATCTTAAGCTCAATTTTTTGCTCAGCCAATTCATTAGTAAGAGTAAAGCTTATTACAGTTGAATTTTTAAACGGATTAGGAGAACATTTCATATTCAAAATATCGGAAATTGCAGGCTCAATGTATGGTTCAAATATTGAAGTGGTGAATAAAGATATCTTATCACCAACCGGATTATTTCCTGATTTATCAGCAAGATATAAATTTGTAAAAGCAGGATGATACGCCGGAGCGCCGTCCATTTCACGCCATTCTTCATCAGTCAGCCGTTTAAAATCATTTGAAATAAATTCATAATAACTTGAAACCGGTCCTATATACGAGCGATTGCCGCCATCAGGTGTCTGAGCGGTAATCACAGCCATATTTATTCTGCCTGTCCCGACGTGAAGTACCCAGCCGACCATTCCTCCATTTTCATCTGTAGGAATTGTATGCACATCCGCAACTATAAAATCATCGGCAGCGTCGCCACGTCTTTCCATATCTGTCATATATTCTGCACTTGGACCAAATTCGTAATAAATTTCAGGATACCAGCCTTCAATCCCAACAAAACATCCTTTACCACCTTTTCTTAAAGTTGAATTGATGAAAATATTTTCTTCTTTTGAAAAATCTTTGCCGATGAGAATTTTTTCAGACATAGATTTCAAAGTGTCACATACTCCAAGCCACTTATTGGCAAATTCATCAATATAAGTAGGGAAGTATTTCTCATCTTTAAAATAATCCGTCGCTACTAAATCTTTAAGTGTTATAAAAAACTGCTTAATATTGTCATAAAGTTGCGGCACCGGTTCGACATATCCATAAGGATAAGAACAACTCACACCGCCGGTATAGGGCTGTTTTGCATATAATAAAAAGTCGTGTCTTAGCTCAGCCCAGCTTGCAAGCTGCGTACTCATTGTTTTTTGCCACCAGGCAGCGGTCTGCATAAACTTAGGCAAATTATTTCTGTTATCCGGCGGATTTAAACTGCGGATACCGTTTAACCAACAGGTATAAGTATTACTTTTCCAAAAATCATTATCGTAAGAATCAAGCAAATAACGCAATGCTGCAAGATTTGTAGAATAAGGATATTTTTCGAGTTCATCAATAAGTAACTGAATACCGGCATCATTACCCAGAGAAAACAGAATATCCAAAGTTGAGGGTACCATTCTCTTCACCTTTTTACCTTCAAATAAAATTCTGTCATAAACTACATTTGCTGTAATAAATCCATCAAGAATCGGACGCTGCCCCATCATCAAAAATACTGCCGGAGGTACAATCTGTTCCGGATTTAAAGGGTCAGAAAAAAGAATTTGTGAATAATAAAGCTGCTGGGCAGAGTTTAATTCAAGCACTTTGTCGCGGAATATATGCCATTTTTCTTCGACGGCAATTTCTTTAGCATTTAGAGAAAGTGATTTCAGAGCATCGCTAATTTCCCAAACATTGACATTATCCTGACGTCCAAGAAGAAAAGTGAGAATTTCGTCAATAGCTTTTAAATCATCAACCGCACCGGAATTATCGGCAGCTTCGGAAATTAATGCAGCAAGAATAGCCATACGCTGCAAATCTTCGTCGCTGTAATCTCCTGAACCTTCATTTTTCGGATTGGTAAGAATTATTTCTGTTCTTCCGAGCCAGGTCATTGCAAGAAAATAGTTTGTCAGTTCTTTACTTCTTGTATAATGCCCTCTCGGAGTAAACTGGCTGAAATCCAAAAGTCTAGGTTTTTCGGCAAACAAAGGATAATCGGCGATTTGTTTATCATTAATCAGTGTCATTAATTTCTGGACTTCAACTTCGTTTTCAGGAAAAACGCAAGAACTGTAAATATTAAGCAATTTTTCGGTAACAGTTAAATATACATCCAAATCATTCACTGATTTTGTATAAATCTCCGAAACATTTCCTGTTGATAATGATTTCAAATTTATTTTCATCTTTGATAAAGCAGAAATCAACTTTTTACTAAGAATCTGGTCTTCAAAGCTGATTAGAATATTATCAAATGAATAATGCAGTGCGTGCAGTATTGCATCGGATGATATATAAACAGGCATATCCTTGTTATAAACATCCCATAAAGCCTGCATAAAGGTATAATAATTTAACCTCTCGCTGACCATAAAGCCGTGTTTGTTAATAAGGCTTTTTTCATAATCGGTAAGTGCAAACTTGAGCGAAATGCTATCTGCAAATTCGGATTTCATAAAGTCAGTCGGAGCTTCACTTAGAAATTTTCCGGCAGGATATTCTTTAAGTAAATCATCAACAGACATATCCTTATGAGTCTTCAAATACTCTTTATAGGCTTCAATATCAAACTGAGCCAATAAAGATAAGGAGCATAAAATAAAGACAATTAAAGTAATAAATTTTTTCATCACAACAACTCCATTTTATATCATTTTTCATATATATATAATTACTATTTCCTTTTCTAAAACATTAAAACGAACAATTCCATTTCAGATAATAAGACAAATGAAACTGAAAAAAGGAACAAATTATTTTTTATCTCACCAAATTCACCTTGCCCGATTGAATTTTGTCACCGGTTTTTATTGAATAAATATAAGTACCGGAATTAACTTTTTTATTCTGATTATCAAGACCGTCCCACACCATAGAATAATTATTTACGGTTAGTTTTTGATTAATCAGCGACTTAATGAGATTCCCCGATATATCGTAAATATTAAGCTCTATGATTTTATCGGCAATATCCTCATTGATAGTAAAACATATAACAGTAGAATTTGTAAACGGATTAGGATAACAACTCAGATTCAGATAATCATCTTTTTTCGGCAAATCATCCGATACCGATAAAGGAACTGAAAATAACGAAACTTTTTTACCAACCGGATTATTTCCGAATTTATCCGCTAAATACAAATTTGTAAAAGCCGGACGATAAGCAGGGGCTCCGTCCATTTCCCGCCATTCTTCATTTGTCAGACGTTTAAAGTCATTTGAAATAAACTCATAATAGCTGTAAACCGGTCCGATATACGAGCGGGTTCCGCCATCAGGAGTAGGAGCGGTAATTACTGCCATATTTATTCTGCCTGTACCCGCATGAAGTACCCAACCAACTTCGTTTCCAAATTCGTCCATTGGAATAGTATGGACATCGGCGACAATGAATTTATCCGGTTCCAAACCGGTACCTCTTATATAATTCTCGAAATATATTTCAGCCTCCATACCAAAATAAAGCCTTAGATACCAACCAATATCATCTGGTTTACTATTGGGGTCGCATACCTTGCCTTCTTTCAATATTTCACATAAAAAATCATCTTCATCTTTTGAATATTCCTCATTATTTAATATTTTTTCTGATATAGATTTGAGATTATTGCATACTTCAACCCAAAGATTTGATAATTTAATCAAGTATCCTTGTTTATCACAATTTATACAATAATCGGAATTTATCAATTCAATAAGCGATAAATAAAATGATTTGATATTTTCATAAAATTCAGGATTGGGTTCAATATAAGCGTATGGAAATGAGCACATAATCATATTTGTACTCGGTTGTTTTGTATATAACATAAAATCGTGTCTTAATTCCGACCAGCTTGCAAGTTGTGTATTGATAGTTTTCTGCCACCATGCAGCAGTCTGCATAAATTTAGGCAGGTTACCTCTGAATAAAGGAGGGTTTAAGCTACGTATTCCATTAAGCCAGCAGGTATAAGCTGTGCTTTTCCAGAATTCAACATTATAAGATTCAATCAGGTAACGCAACGCTGCAAGATTAGTAGAATATGAATATTGTTCAAGTTTATCAGAAAGCAATTGGACGCTTGCATCATTTCCCAAGGAAAAAAGAATATCCAAAGTTGACGGTATCATTCTTGCTACTTTATTACCTTTATAAATAATTCTGTCATACACCACATTTGCTGTTATAAATCCATCAAGAATCGGACGTTGGCCCATTAATAAAAAAGTTGATGGTTGTACAATTTGTTCAGGATTGAATGGATCTGATTCAAGTAATTGTGAATTGTAAAGTTGATTAGCTGATTTTAATTCTATTAATTTTTCTTTAAATGATGTATATTTGACAGTATCACATAAATCAAATGCGCTTAACGACATTTCATTCAGGGTATTTATTAACTCAGTCAGATTTATATTGTCCTGTTTTCCAAGTAAAAATGTTAATATTCCGTCAATGTTAGTAATGTCTTCATCAGCTCCTGATTTTACAGCAGTTTCAGAAAGTAATGCAGAAAGAATAGCCATTCTTTGAAGGTCATCAAAACCATGTTTTGGAGAATCTTCATTTTTCGGATTTGTTATAAGAATTTCTATTCTGCCAAGCCAGGTCATTGCCAGAAAATATTTTGTAATTTTATTATTATTATAACTATGAAGAACCGGAGTGTAATGACCTCTTGGAGTAAACTGACTGAAATCAATTAATCTGAATGTTTCAGAGAAAAGAGGATACATTTGGGGAGATTTATTTTTAATCAACTCCATAATTGCATTGACTTCAATTTCATTTTCAGGGAATGTACAACTTGATGTATCAAGTAGCAATTTTTGGGTTACAGTTAAATATATATCCAAATCATTAACTGCTTTCTTATAGATTTGAGGCGAATTGTCAATTGCAACAATCGCAACGTTCATTTTCATCTTCTTAATTGCACTTTCAAGATGTGAATACAAAACTGAACTCTCAAAACCATACAGTATTTTATCGAAAGAAAAATGCAATGCGTGCAGCATAGCATCTGAAGACAAATACACAGGTATATCTTTTTTAAAAACATCCAAAAATCCATTTAAAAAGGTTGGATAATTAAGCCTCTCGCTGACCATAAAACCATGTTTGTTAATAAGGCTTTTTTCATAATCGGTAAGTGCAAATTTGAGCGAAATGTTGTCTGCATATTCCGATTTCATAAAATCGGTTGGAGCTTCACTAAGGAAATTTCCTGCAGGATATTCCTGCAATAATCCCTCTACTGACATATCCTTATGACTATTGAGATACTCTTTATAAGCTTCAATATCAAATTGAGCAAATGTTGTTGTTGCCCCAAACAAAAAGAATAAAATAAATTTTTTCATAACAACTATCCTTTAAGATTTTTATATTTATCAAATATAATGATTTAATGAATATGTTGTTCAAATTATTTATTTATTTTTCGAATATCGTAAGAAATTGTATAAAGTCAAAATAATTACTTCCTGCATAATCTTTAACCGGAAAGTGAAAATGAGCCGCCGCTACCTGAAAAATATATTCAAAGAATGTAACTCCCCGACTAATCAGTATAATCATAAAGTAAAACAACTGTTAATTCGTGTATATTTTTTTGAAATCGCGGATTTATTGAAAAATGAAAGTAATATTAAAATCTAAACAAAACAAAAGCCTGACTGCAACCGACCCCGATGGATTGGAAACACATTTTGACAGTTCAATTGAGCATGGCGGTGACGGCAGCGCTTCAAGTCCTATGGTTGTCATGCTCGAAGCGATGGCGGCTTGTTCCTTTATGGATGTGATGTTCATAATCAAAAAGCAAAGAAAACGCGTTGATGAACTTCAGGTGATTGTTGACAGCAAGAGGGCAGAAGAGCATCCAAAGGTTTATACTTCAGTACATCTGCATTATATTCTTAGAAGCCCTGATGCAGAACAAAAAGATTTGGATAGAGCTATGGAACTGTCACAGACAAAATTCTGTTCAGCATCAGCCATGTTTCAACGGTCAGGATGCGAAGTCTCGTGGGATGGTGAAATTGTTAAAGATTAAATTATTTCAGATGAATTTAAATAGAATTTTGACACTTTCCATCATGGGTATGTTGTTTGTCAGCTTCAGTTTATCAAGTGCTAAAGATTTCAAATCTATCAAAGATAAAGCCGACTATTACAAAACTCTGTATAAAGTTGATTGTCTGAACGAGAAAATTACTGACAATTTTGGCAATGGATTTGAGGATGTTTACGGTACACGTAATATGCGTACTATTTTATACGGTGTAGCATATCGCGGCGGAAGTAATAATTTTTATCATAAGACAAATAAACGCGATAATCACAATCCTCTTCCGGATGACGGATTGACTCATTTGTGCATGCAGGGTTTTTCAAATGCTGTCTATCTCTATTCAACTAATTTTGCGGAATCCAAACGTCAGTACATTAACAATGAAACAAATGATACGCTTAATTATCTGCAAAATTCGGGAAATGACAGGAAGGCAATGAAAAATTTGCTGCTGATGGTAAAAAATGTAATTGATAATCCATCAGAAGGACCAATCTATTTCCATTGCTGGAACGGATGGCATCAATCAGGTTATGTTTCGTCGGCAATTCTTATGCAGTTCTGCGGATTGACAAACGCCCAGGCATACCAATACTGGCTTGACAACACTGACAATGTGAACAAAGGTTATGAAAATGTCAAAAGCATGGTCAAAAATTTCAAAACTTTTGATGATATAAAAATCTCTGATGAAACGAAGGAATTAATTTGCCCCTGTATGAAGAAATGATGTATGATTGTATATAAAACATATATTTCTTTTCAAATAATCAGCAATTATCAGCCGAATCAATGAAATCCAAATTTTGATTAAAATAATGAAATTTATACGTGAATAAAATATTTGTACTTTTGCTTTTCATGATAATTTCTTTGAACGGGTATTCAAAGGAATTGAGAGTTGGAAAGATTATTCTTGATAAGCGTGATGTTTTCGAGCAAAAGGACAACGACTGGTTTTTTGCTTCACCGTTTCTGAATAATCTTCATGCCACAACCAGGGATTTTATCATAGATGACGAAATCTTATTTAAAGAAGGTGATTTCATTGACGAAGATTACCTACTCGAAACTGAACGAAATCTAAGACGTACAGGACTTTTTACAAATGTCTATATTGAAATTGACAGTGTCGGTGAGAATGTTTATAACATATATGTCATAACTAAGGACAGATGGTCATTCTATCCTTCACTGCTTTTTGGCTCGGGAGGTGGAGTTACAAATTACGGTGCAAGACTTCAGGAATTCAATTTGTTGGGCACAGGAACTGCTCTTACATTTGAGGCTTTACACAGAGGGGAGAATGATATTGGATGGCAGGGGATAGGTATATTGGAAAAGCAGAGGTTGTTTCGCAGCGAACTGACTTTATTTGGCAGTATTTCGGCAAACAAATTCAAAACTACACAGAATCTCCAGCTTTTCAAACCGTTCAGAACTCTTGATACGGAATTTTCTTATGGTATCACGGGTTTGAATTCCTTTGGTGATATTTTTGTATTCGACAAACAGGATTCTTTCTCATTAAAACCCTACCATGAAAATGTCGGAACAGCATTTTTCAGCCGCTCGTGGAGACGTAAGGATAGAATTTTTGCTACAGGATTAGTCGAATATAATAAAGTACAGAGACCTGATGAATTAACCCGTCAGGTTTTTGATAATTCCGGAAAGATTTTGCTTATGTTTTCCTCAACCCAGCAGGATTTCCATATTTCCGAAAAAGTAAACTATTATCATGTCGAGGATATGGTGGTAGGCGGCTACGGCTCGGCTACTCTCGGTAAAATATTTTCAATCGGAAGTGAAGGAGAAGACAGATATTATGCCGGTGCTCAGGGAGAAGCTTCAGTTTATAACGGAAGGTCATATCTTTTCGGGCAATTGACAGGAGCAAGTGCATTCAAACAAAGTATAGCATCCTATACTTATCAGGAATTTTTGGGATTAGGTTTTACAAAATTGTTTGACGGGCTTGTTCTGGCTGCACGATTCCGTCAGCAGACTGCCTGGAACTGGCGTGCTTTCCGTCAGTTGGTACTTGATAATGATGCGGGACTTCGGGGATATAATGCCAACAGATTTGCAGGTGAAAACAGAATCGTTTCCAACCTTGAACTGCGATATTTCCCCGATATACCAATCTGGATTATGAATTTATCGGCGGCGGCATTTTGGGATATTGGGGCAGTCTGGAATCAGGACCAGAAATTGTATGAGACAAGATTTTATAATTCAGCCGGTTTTGGATTACGTTTTCATTTCATAAAATCAAGCTCGCCGAGTCATACATTACGGATTGATTTTGCATATAACTTTGCTGATGGAAAATTCGGCGGAATAATTTTATCTACCAAACAGCTTTTCTCGGCATTCGGGAATCATGACTACAAATTACCTCAAATATTCGGCAGTATCATTGATTTGGAATAACCTATAAATTTTCAAATTATTACCACGAATAAATTATTCAATTCCTCTCTTGAGGCAGGGCTGATACGTTCTATTATTTTTAAAATAAAACCCTAAGAATTGTCACTCTGAGCTTGCGAAGAGTCCATGTCTTCACTAATTAACAGCCTGGATTCTTCACTTCGTTCAGAATGACCAGCCACAAAGTGACGTTTAATGTTGTAACGATTATAAAATTCGTTGAGTTTATTTAGAACGTATCAGCCCTGCCTCTTGAGGGGTGTCGCTTGCGACGGGGTGGATGGTTTTAATTTTTTGTGGTTTTGCTGACGAATTAAATCCTTCCACACCGTCCTTCGGACAACCCTCAAGAGGGGAATAATTAAAATAAGGACACTTCGATTCGTTTTAGAGTGACAAATTTCGGGATTTGGTATTTGTCCCCCGCTGGCGCTGGTTAGGGGGTGGAAAATTTTATAACACGTATTGGCTACGCTGCTGCTTCGTAACATAAAGTAGCCTGGAAGTCAAAATATATAATTCTATTTTTTTAGAATTGCACTTAATTGACAAATTAATAAATTGGCATAATAATTGTCTATATTACAGAAGTTTGTATAAATAAAAGGATTTTATATGAAAAACATATTGATTCTATGGATGCTTGCCATAATTTCCACTCCTCTTTGGAGTGCTGTACCCATCATTACAGTACCTGAAATATCCAGTACTTTAGAAATAGAGTTATACGAAGATAGCCAAGGGCTGTTTGCGATGAAACTTATGGAATATTACAAAATGGCTGTAATACTCGAAACCCAATTGAAAATTCTGGGAGTTGAAGCTAAAAATAAAGCAAAGCAACCGGTATTTGAGGAGTTAGAGGATATGGAATTGAATATTTTGCGAAAATATCATAAAATCGCAAAATCTCTTGAAAAAGAAGTAATTGGAGCTCCTGATTCCGATCGCCAGATACTTCTTGAAAAGATAAATGAACTCGAATCAAGGATGCGTGATACGGTTGCTATTTATACAATCGAAAAGGGTGCCGAAAGAAATAAAATTCTCGACCTGATGGTGCAGAGCCTAAAACAGGTTGAAGAAACAAATTCAAAAAATATTGAACTGGTAATCAATCAGAATTTTGTGAATTGTATGGATTACAAAACGCTGGTTTCAGTAGCAGGTGTATCCAAAATATTCTTTTCACAAGGTGACGGAAAGGTAACAAACGACCCGGGGCTTGGATTGCAGTTTTCTGTAAATCTTGGTAAAATGGTAGGTTTCTGGGAAGGATTCGAAATCCGGTATGAATATTTAGCTCCGAAATTCTTTACCAATTATGAAGAATTACCTCTAATGCCGCACTATCGTGAGCAGTGGAATACGAATATTAGTTCAGTTAGTGCCGGTGGTAAAATTGAGCTCAATAAGACGGAAAATGTTGTTCAGGGATTTAATTTATTCCTTGGTTATTTCTGGGCTGACGGTTACATCTATAATCAGGGACAACACAGAATGAATTTTGACGGTGGTCTGATGAGCCTTGAGTATTATCTCGGATCGCCGGGCTGCAAATATCCAATCGAAATTTTCGGCGGTATTTCAGTGTTCAATTCATTTTCCAAGAGCCTTGTTTTTAATACGGGTGTTGCAGGATTTGAGCAGATTGATATAGGCAAAACTCATTTATCGGTGAATCTCGGTCTTCGTTATAATATTTGGCGTACACCTTTTTAATTAATACAGAGGATTGAAAAATGAAAAAATATATTTTATTAATATTAATCATTGGTACGGCATTATTTGCATCAGAGTCATCAAATCTTGACCTTGCTATCCGAAATATTAAACTCGGAAATACCTACCGCGAAGGAAAAGATTTCGACAATGCAGCCAAATATATTAATGAAGGACTTCTTTCGGCAGGCAAAGTGAATTCATTTCAAGGCAGATATTGGACAGCCGCTGCTTATGAAAGTCTGGGATACTTATATCGTGATATGGGTATGGTTAGTGAAGCAAAAGATAATTTTCTGCATGCAGCCGAAATTTATGAAAAAATCATAAAGCAGGTTGATGGGTCTCAGGCTGCAATGATTAAAGTCCTTAATAGTATTGAAGGATTAAATAGTCAAAGTCCTGATTTAGGCAGCACTGTCACAAAAGCTGCTAATCCGATTGCTGTTCATGTTAAGCAAAAATTAAAAGAATTACCGGATGATTTACCTGCAAATCTGCGAAGTTTAATTCTAAAAGATAACAAATTTAATGAATTTCCTGAAGGTATTACAAATTTCAGTGAATTGGAATATCTTGATTTATCTGAAAATAAAGTGAAAAATATTTCGGAAAATATCGGCAAACTATCAAAAATGCATTACCTCGACCTGAGTAATAATAAGATTGTCAAATTACCGGATGCAATAACAAAACTTCAGAATTTGAGAGAGCTGAATCTTGAAGGTAACAAGATGAAGGATGTAAATTTCAATCTCTGTTCGCTTAAAAATCTGAGATTGCTGAATCTCCGAAACAACAAACTTGACTTTCAGGAAGTATTGAAGTTAGTAAGATGTATGCCGAATACAAACATCATATTTGATAAATATGTTGAAGAACCTGAAGAAGAAGCCGAGACTGGTCTCGAAGAATAGGTAAAAAGAAAATTATATAATATTATGTCCGGCAATTTCAAAGTTGACGGACATTTATTTATTCTAAAATCCCCATTATAAATGTTTTCATTTTGAAATGCATAATATTATTATTATAAAATATTTTTACATTTTTATGACATTTTTTTTACATCGTTGTGACATATTCAGTTTGTGAAAATATTAATTTTGTACCAAGAGATTGTGATTGTTATACAAAATCATTTTTAGAATTGATCACAAAATCAAATACGTTTTTTCTCTTGTTGAATGTTCTTTTTAATCAAATAAAAGTAATAGCCATTTTAAAAAGGGGTTTAATTATGAAAACAGTAATGTTGTATTTTATGATACTTATATGTATCGCAATGGCAAATTCTTGTAGTACTGTACAATATTCAAATATCAATTTCCCTTCAGAATCACAACAAGTCATTGGTATAATTTTGCATGATAGTACCGAAATAAAATTTGCTGAGAAAGGAGACCATGTATATTCAAATGATAGTACCGAAGTAAAATTTGTTGAAAAAGGCGGCAATGTATATTTAAATGAAGGACAAGTTGAAGGGAAACAACCTAATGGCGAAAGTATATCAAAAAAGTTAAATGGTGAAGATGAAATTTATTATTCAGATAATTCATATATAAAATTAGGTAAAGGCGGTTATTATAATTTTAAAGCATCTAATTATACTTTTTTATATAGTTCATCTTATTGCAAGCCAATACAAAAAATTATCATTAAAGAAAATGACAGAATTAATGAATATAATTTTGATTTAGATGGTGCCAAGGGGGCAAAATTTGATTGGAGAATTTATGGAATTGATAAAAATAAAAAAATACAAGACTTTAGCTTTTTAGATGTTCAAACATTTCTGATTAGACCCGGTAATACTTATCAGGCATTAAGCATGTTTATAATATTAATCGTAGGATTGATTATTTATTTGTTAATGAAGTTAGTTGTATGTTTTTTTTCATTTGGAAAATACTGCTAACCAAGGATTACCGCTGTAAAACATTGGTATTTAGTGCTCCCTGCGGGATTCGAACCCGCGGCCCACTGATTAAGAGTCAGTTGCTCTGGCCAACTGAGCTAAGGAAGCCCTCAAAAATAACAAAATTTTGCAACATAGCAAAATTATTATTGCTCTTTGACGAGGCTTCCGGTTAATCTTAATAGTTCTGTTTCGTTTATTTTTGCATTATAGATTGATGTTATCATACGCAGCTTGGCATTGGAAAGCCGTCTTTGGGTCTCACGGAATTCAAGTGCCGACATAAGACCGAGATTGAGGCTTTCTAATGCTAATTCCATATTCTCACGGGCCGCAGAAACGTTCTCGGATTCAAACCGGCTGAGTTCCTTGAACTTTGTATAACTGTTTAGTGATGTGCTGACAGAGCTCGTTACAGCCATTTTTAATTCACTAAGCATATAATTAGAAATCTCTGTGTTTACCTGTGCATTTTGTATTTCTCTTGATGTGTTAAATCCGTCAAAAAGGTTTAGTGAAAGGTTCAATCCGTAATTATATCCATAAGAGGTATTACTGCTCTGAAAACCTGATTCTGATACCTGTTGGTTGTAATTATATGAACTGTATAATGAAATCTTCGGGTAAAATTCCGAGCGTAATGCGTCAATATCATATTTATTTATTTCAACAATTTTGTTTGCAATCCTGATATCAATATTGTTATCAACTTTTTCCAATTCACTTTTCTGATAATCTTTTGGAATTTCCAAATTCCCGGAAATATTAAATTCTGTATCGAGATTTCTGTTTAGTAATTTGTTGAATTCAATTTTAATGTTGTCATAATGAATTTGCTGGTCAAGAGAATCTGATAAGTCTGCATTAAGGTCAACACCAGCCTGCAAAAGGTCAATTTTGGAAGCAGTACCTACTTCAAATCTGTCGTTTACGAATTGGTACCGGCTTCTGGAAATTCTAAGGTTATCAGATGCAACTTCCAGAGCAAGTTTCTGTCTTAAAATATTATAGTACGAATTAATAACATCGCGGATAGTCATTTCTACTTTTGATTTCAGTCTTAACTGTCCGATGTCCTTCAAATCAGATAATCTGTCATAACTGATAAACATTCTGAATCCGTCGAAAACAGTCCAGTTAAGCCCAAGACTTCCCTCATACAGACTTGACTTGGCACCGTCTTTTTCAACGAGTCTTCCATCAAGAAATACCTGGCTGACATTCTGGCTTGAATTATTAGCCCTCCCTGTTAAATCAAGACTTGGTAAAAATCCTGCATTACCGCGGCTTAAATTATTCTCATCTATTTGAGCTTCACTTCGGGCAATTTTAATAGTATAATTATTTTCGAGGGAAATCCTTACTGCATCTTCAAGAGACAGTTCTTCTGTTGCATTTAAAAATTGAAAAGTTGCAAACATAAGGATAACGGAGGAATTAACAATTAATTTAATTTTCATACTAAAACATTCCCTTCAATTAATTGTTCATTTATTGCAGTATCTTCAGTCACATTTGAAACAGTCTTTGTTTTATCCGAGAAGAAAGAATATATAGCCGGAATAACATAAAGCGTAAGAATTGTTGAGAATATCAGCCCGCCTATAACTGCAATACCCATAGACCTTCTGCTTCCGGAACCTGCCCCGACAGCAAGGGCAATAGGTAATGTACCGAGAATAGTCGAAAGTGAAGTCATCAGAATCGGTCTTAATCTAAGTGAAGCTGATTTTGTAACTGCAGCAATAACATCCAAACCGGCGGCTTTCTGCTGATTTGCAAATTCGACAATCAATATTCCGTTTTTGGTTACAAGTCCGATGAGCATAATCATACCAATCTGGCTGAAAATATTCAATGTTTCACCAAAATACCATAATGTTACAATTGCACCTCCAATCGCAAGCGGAACAGTAAACATAATTATAAAAGGGTCTCTGAAACTTTCAAACTGAGCTGCAAGAACTAAATAAATCAGTACAAGTGCAAGCAGAAAAGTATAAATAAGTGATGAGGAACTTTCAACAAAATCTTTGGAGGGTCCGTCCAATGCGGTATAAATTGTTTCATCCAAAGTTTTTTCGGCTATTGAATTCATCGCATCAATGCCATTTCCTATTGTTTTTCCGGGTGCAAGACTTGCTGATACTGTAGCAGAAGAAAATCTGTTAAATCTGAATAACTGTGGGGGGGAACTTTTTTCACTGAGAAGAATAAGGTTATCCAACTGAATTAATTCACCTCTTTTATTTCGAACAAAAAGGGATTTTAAATCTAATGGTGTTGTTCTGTTCTGCCGCAATACCTGACCGATAATCTGATACTGTTTGCCGTTCATTATATAATAATCGAATCTTTGACCGGAAAGAGCAAGTTGCAGTGTCTGAGCAATATCGGCTGTTGAGACTCCGAGGTCACGGGCTTTGTTTCTGTTAATTTCAACAACAATTTCGGGTTTGCTGAATTTAAGATTAACATCAGCCATCGCAAAAGTAGGGTTCTTTTTGGCTTCATCCATAAATTTCGGAAGAATCCGTTCCAATTTTTGAAGTGTCGGTGCCTGAATGACATACTGAACCGGCAGCCCGCTCCTTGAAGAGCCTATTGACTGCTCCTGAATTACAAATGTTCGTGTATCAGTATATTTAGACACAAGTTTAGTCATCCTGTCGGCAATCTGCATCTGGCTTTCAACCCTTTTTTCTGGGTCAACTAGTTTTATTCTGATAAAACCGCTGTTTACTGAACTTGATGCACCGAATCCCGGTGAAGTAATAGTTATAACCGATTCTCTTTCAGGTAAATTGGCAACTACCTCATCAGTAAGCTTATTCATATAATCGTCCATATAATCAAATGTACGTCCTTCTGCACCTGTTACAGAAATACGCATTTCGCTCCGGTCTTCCATCGGTGCAAGTTCAGTTGGTATTGAAGCACCGATAAAATAAATTAATATACCGCTAATAACAATTATTATAAAAGCTGCCCATCTGATTTTCATAAAACTTTCTAAAGAACTTCTGTATGATTCCGAAAGCCATTCAAAGAAAGGCTCGGTCCAATTATAGAATTTATTATGTTTATCTCTTCGTTTTAGAAGTTTCGTTGCAACCATAGGGGTTAATGTCAGAGCTACAAAAGATGAAATTATTACAGCACCTGCGATTACAACTCCGAATTCGCGGAATAGTCTGCCTGTAATTCCCTGCAAAAACATTATCGGCAAAAATACTGCAGCAAGGGCTACTGTTGTTGCTATAACAGCGAAAAATATTTCAGCCGAACCTTTTACACCGGCTTCTATTGGAGACATTCCCATTTCAATTTTTTTGTAAATATTCTCAAGTACTACTATTGCATCATCTACAACCAAACCGATTGCAAGTACAATTCCAAGTAGTGTAAGTACATTTATAGTAAAATTGAACAGATACATTATAAAAAATGTCCCGATTAATGAAATCGGTATTGCAAGAATAGGAATAAGTGTTGTTCTCCAATCTCTGAGGAATACAAATATTATTAAAATAACAAGTATAAAAGCAAGAAAGATGGTTTCTTCAACTTCTTTGATTGAGTCTCTGATAAATTCTGTCGAATCGAATCCGAGATAAGTTTCAATATCTTTAGGAATATCTTTTTTTATTTCTTCAATTCTTTTGTAACATTCATCAACTATATCAATATAATTTGCTCCGGGCTGAGGTACAATAACCACATTAACCATTGCTTCGCCGTCACGTTTTAGAAGTGTTCTTTCATTTTCCGGGAATAATTCGGCATAACCGATATCCTTGAATCTTACGACACTTCCTCCGTCATCTTTTAGTATCAGATTATTAAAATCATCAACATTGTATAGTCTGCCAAGTGTTCTGACAGTAAGTTCAGTATTTTTACCTTCAATACGTCCGCTTGGAAGTTCAATATTTTCCTGTACTAAAGCATTCCGGACATCAAGCGGAGTGAGATTATAAACTGCTAATTTCTGAGGGTCCATCCATAAACGCATCGAATAACGTTTTTCACCCCAAATTCTGACTTCACTTACACCGTTTATAGTCTGCAGCCTTTCTTTAAACACATTTTCAGCTATTTCGGTTATCTGAAGTAAATTTCTTGAATCGCTTTTTACATTTATCGCTAAAATAGGACTTGAATTTGCATCGGCTTTTGTTACAACAGGCGGGTCGCAGTCAGGAGGGAGATTACCCTGAGCGCGGGATACACGGTCACGGACATCATTTGCCGCATCTTCGAGGTCTATATCAATATTAAATTCAACTGTAATTGTGCTTCTTCCGTCGCGGCTTGTTGATTTTAGAGAGCGGATACCTGCAATACCATTAATAGAACCTTCCAAAGGTTCAGTAATCTGTGTTTCCATTACATCGGCATTCGCACCGGTATATGTTGTTGAAACGGTTACCACAGGCGGGTCAACACTGGGGTATTCTCTGATACCCAGAAATGTATAGCCAATAAATCCGAATAAAATTATTATAATTGACATTACCGTTGCAAGTACAGGGCGGTTTATACTTAATGAAGATAGACTCATAGGAAATTTGCTCTTTATTTTGTAATACTTACTTCAACCGGAGCACCCGGTTTTAACTGCATAATACCTGATGTTATGACAGTATCGCCGGGAAAAATTCCGCTTGTAATCTCAATCATATCGGTAGTTCTGACTCCTGTACGTACATTTCTTCTCATAGCTTTGCCATTATTATGAACCAAAACATATTCGGATTCGATATCCGGCACCAGTGATATACTTGGAATTAATACTGAATTAGGCTTTTCATCAGTCGTTACAAAAATCTCAGCATAAGAACCCGGCAGTAATTTTTTACCGGAATTATTAAACTTTCCCCTTATTTTAAATGTTCGGGTTTGCTGGTCAATTTTCGGTTCGGTAGCAAAAACATTTACATAATGATAAATAGTATCCGGTGGAACTCTAAATCTCAGAGCGCTGCCTTTTTGAATATTATTAAAATATTTTTGCGGTACTGCAAAATCAATTTTTAGAAAATCAATTTTCTGAAGCGATGCTATTGTATTATTAGGAGTGATATAGGCGCCTACACTGACATATCTCAGTCCGATAATTCCATCGAAAGGTGCTTTGATTTCCGTACGGTCAATCATTGATTTAACATATTCAATCTCAGCTTTTTGAGTTGAAAGTTCACTCAATGAAATATCATAATCCTGTTTACTGATACCCTGTTTTTCAAAAAGCAGTTTCTGTCTGGATTCTGTCAACTCCAATAGTTTTAGTCTCTCCGTTGCTTTTTTTAGTTGTGCCTGCAGGTCATTATCATTTAACTTAACAAGCAAACTGCCTTTTTTGACATATCCACCTTCATTAATATTTAATTTTGTTATTTTTCCCGAAACTTCGGTTTTTAATTCAATTTCCTCATCACTCAAAATTGTACCGCTCGAAAATACGGAATTATCCAATTTCTCGAATTTTGCAATTATACCGTTCACTTTCAGAGGTTTCATTTCAGAATTGTTCTTACCGGCATCCGGCTGAATTTTACCGGCATCATCATCACCAAGAAACTTCGGTAAAATTATAACCAGTGCCACCACCAATACTAAAGACCACAAACCGATTTTCTTTAAGTTACTTTTATTCATATTGTATTATGCTTTTTATGAACTATAAATGAATATTATGACGATTTATTCACATATTATTTTTATCAAAACTAATCTAACTTAGAATCAGACATTACTTACAATGTTCTTTTATTTTTTGATAAGCTTCTGCATCTCCAAGTTCGCTTGCTTTTTTCCAATCAGAGCAGGCATTTTTGTTTTCACCAAGTTGACTTTTTACAAGTCCTCTCTTGAAATATGCATCAGAAGATTTTGGATTAATCTTAATAGCTCTATTGAAATCCTTGATAGCACTTTGATAATCATAAAGTAGAGCCTTAGCTGTTCCTCTGTTGACATACAACCCATCATCATTAAGTCCATTTTCAATAGCTTTATTATAATCATCAATCGCACCAAGTAAATTTCGAAGAATGGCTTTAGCAGTTCCTCTGTTGTGAAATGCCACTGCAAATTTAGGATTAATCTCGACAACTTTACTGTAATCTTCAATTGCACCCTGATAATCATTGAGATTTGCTTTTGTCATTCCTCTGTTGTAATATGCATTTAAATCGTTTGAGTCAATCTCAATAGTCAAATTAAAATCCTGAATAGCCCCTTGATAATCCCTGAGTTTAATTTTTGCAAGCCCTCTGTGATAATATGCAAAGGCAAAATCCGGTTTATTTTCAATTGCTTTATTGTAATCATCAATAGCACTCTGATAATCATTAAGACAATATTTTGCGAATCCTCTATTGTAATATGCTTCTGCAAATTTTGGATTAATCTCAACAGCTTTACTGAAATCATCAATAGAACCAATAGTATCACCGAGTTTACATTTTACAACACCTATATTGAAATATGTATTTGCATCATTCGGATTAATCTCAATTGATTTAGTAAAATCCTGAATAGCTCCATGATAATCACTAATCTCTAATTTTGCATTACCGCTTTTAAAATATTCCTCAGCCGTTTGTGCATACGCAATTGTGCAGAAAAACAAAGTAAGAACAAAAATTAGCAGGACTTTTTTCATATTATCTTCAATTATTATTGATTAATAAATATTTTGATATTGACAAATTACTCACAATTTGTTTTAATAAAATCATTTGCTTGTAGATATCCCAATTCACTGGCTTTTTTCAAATCCACATATGCGCCATCATTATCACCGTGCTTTCCTTTAATTACACCTCTGATTGTATATGCTTCTGCAAAATTCGGATTAATTTCAATTGCTATTGTCAAATCCTTAATAGATTTCTGTAAATCGCCCCGTTTGACAGGTGAACCTTCTTTGATATTTAATTTTGTGATTTTGCCTGAAATCTCAGACTTTAATTCGATTTCTTCATCACTAAGTAAAGTGCCGGTTGCAAATACAGATTTACTCATACTTGTATAACTCGCTATAATTCCATTGAATAAAAGTTCTTTTTTTGCAGAACTTTTTTGAAGTTGGGGTACTTTCTCATCAGTTTCATTATCAATGAATTTCGGAACAACAATTATCAGAATCACCACTAATACTAACAACCAGAAAGCTATTTTCTTGTAATTACTTTTGTTCATTATTTAATATTTATGAATTTAAAATTAAAATTTAGACGTTTTATTTTTTATTTAGTTTATATATCAAGACCGATATTCAGTCCTTGTTACACCTCAACTACAGTTACACCTGCTCCGCCTTCGACTAATTCGCCCAGCCGGTAGCTTTTGACATAATGCTGATATTTCAGAAAATCGTGAATTGCAATTTTCAATGCACCGGTGCCTTTGCCGTGAACAATTGTCACCTGCTGAACATTATTAACTAACGCATTTTGTACAAAATCATCAATCTTTTTCAAACACTCATCAGCTCTCAAACCCCGAACATCAATTCGTGTCTGTACATCATATTTTATAAAATCGGCAGTGCTTTTCTTTGTTTTGTCAGGTGTTGTTTTTGAAATTTGATTTAAATGCAGTCTGAATTTGAATCCTCCGAATTCAACAAGAACCATCTGGTCTTCTGCATCAACTGCAATGACTGTGCCTTTCGTATTATTTTCAATCATAATGACCGAATCACCGGCTACTATTTTCTCGGGCATAGCCTGCAACTGCTCAGGAATCCTAAGTTTCTCGGCATCCTTTATGATACTGCTTTTCTCTTCTTCAAATTCCTTTTTCACTTCCGATATTTTTCGTTTATCTTCCCTGATTTCCCGGATTGTATTTTCAATCAATGAATTGGCACGGCTGACAATGCTTTCAGCTTCCATTTTAGCAGTGCTTATGATTTCCTTTTTCTTAGTTTTGACTTCGCTCATCTTAGCCGTGTAATCATCATTCAGTTTTTTGAATTTGAGTTTTTCCTGTTCAGCTTCATTTCGGAATTGTTCTGCTTCGGACTTGTATTTCTGAAGAACGGCGATGCTGTTCTCAAGTTCCGACTGTCTGTCACCAAGATATGATTTTGCTCTTTCAAGTACCAATTCTGACATTCCAATACTTGATGACAACGCAAAAGCATAAGAATTACCCGGAATCCCCGAAAGAAACTTGTATGTCGGTTTAAGTTTGATGCTGTCGAATTCCAAAGAAGCGTTTTGAATCTCTTGCCGGTTCAAAGCATAAGTTTTGAGTGATGACTGATGCGTTGTAGCTATGAAAAAAAGTTTTAAATTGACAAAAGTATCCAATATTCCGCAGGCAAGTGCTGCACCTTCCTGAGGGTCTGTACCTGAGCAGATTTCATCAACCAGCACCAATGAATCTTTATCGCAGTTATCAAAAATATTCTTGATTTGAAGCATCTGAGAACTGAATGTACTCAAGTTGTGTTCAATAGACTGGTGGTCGCCGATTGAAGCAAATATCGTACGGAAATTTGTCCTGCAGTATCCAATCGGGAAAATCCCCGATAATGCCATAAGTAAATTCAGTCCGATACTTTTCAGAGCAACTGTTTTACCGCCTGCATTAGGACCCGAAATAAGATGCCCGCGTTTTTTTTCATCAAACTCTATTGTAAGCGGCATAATACTTTTGGCATTGCTGCCGTGCATTAAAATCGGATGTCTGATTTCTTTCATATAAATATAATTTTCATCAGAAATATCAGGTTTTATTCCGCCGAAATTAAACGAGTATTTCGCTTTGGCGTAAATTCCGTCAAATCTTGTTACAACATCCAAAGATTGAAGAAATTCTATATAATTGGCGCCGATTTCAGTTGTCAAATTTGTTAAAATTTTGTAGATTTCCCTTAATTCTTCATTATTGAGTAACGAAAGTTCGTTATTCATCTCAATGATTTCCGAAGGCTCAAGAAATACGGTGGAACCTGTCTGAGAAATACCGTGGATTATGCCCGGAACTATTCTTTTATTTTCGGATTTTACAGGCAGAACAAATCTGCCCTCACGGATAGAATAAAAATCCTCACGAACCAAATCTTCATCAACTACTTTTTTCAGGATTTTTTGCAAACGGTTGCGTAATTTCTGTGATTTAAATCTGATTTCACTTCTGATTCTGCTAAGTTCACGGGTTGCCGTGTCCTTAACTTCACCGGATTCATCAATAGCCTCAATAATATGTTTTTCCAAAATCTTATTCTCAGCCAGTTTTGAAGTCAGATTTCGCAGCAGGGGGGAGCTGTCTTCGCGGTCGTAAAAGAAGTTTTTCAGAAGTCGGAATACGCGTAGGGTATCAGCCACAGAAAGGATTTCTAATGCACTCATTACTGCATTTTGAACTTTAGATTTATGTAATTTGTGTCTGATATCCGATAATCCGTCAAAAGGAATATTTTCACTTCTCAGAACTAATAGCCTCATTTCTTCAATTAACGAATGTTCCTCATTGAGAAATTCGATATTGTCAACCGGCATAGAATTCAGTACATACTGGCTGCCTAAATCGGAATATGCATATTTAGAAATAAATTCAAGAACGGTTCTAAACTCAAGCTGTTTGAGGGATTCTCTCAAAACTTTATTATCATATCTCTCGGATGAATTGTCAAAATCCGATTGATAATTATCTGTTTCGGACATTATTACTCAACTCCGAGTAAAGATTTAACCATTGCCTGTACCTTTGTTCCGTCTGCTTTCCCGCTTAAAGCTTTCATCGAAGGTCCCATAACTTTGCCGAAATCTTTTGTTGATGTGGCACCGGCTTGAGTGATAATTCCTTTAATTACATCCTCAATTTCTTTGTCGCTTAACTGCTTTGGCAGAAACTCCTGAATTATTGCCAGTTCTTTTTCTTCCTGCTCTTTCATCTCGGTTCTGCCGGCTTGCTCATACATTGCAATGGCGTCTTTCCGCTTTTTTGCCAAAGAATTTAAAAGTTTGATTTCATCATCGGGATTCAACTCGTGGTCGGCACCGCTTTTTGCAAATTCAATAATAGCAGCTCTGATTGAACGGACTGTTTCAAGACGTAATTTATCACCGCTTTTCATCGCGGCTTTCATTTCTTCTGTAATTGTAGTTTCTAAAGACATCTTTTTACCTTATAATTATTTTTTAAATTCTTTATATCTAATTAGTTATTTTAATTCAACATTTATCGGACTGTAATTATCAAACAGTATTGTTTTGTCACGCGTCATCAAATTACATAAATAAATTAAGGAATATTTCGTAAATAACCTATTGAAAAGTCGTTTTTGACCATCATTTATTTGAATTATAAACCTTACTTTTGTTTTTGAAAATGTTATTGATTGCTGCTGAAATTAGATTGAAGTGAATTGATTTAATTAATTTGTTTTATAATATAAAGGAAGAGTAAAATGACAACTCAGATTATAGATGCATTGACAATCACACGCATATTTGACGCACCCCGTGAAATGGTGTGGAAAGCCTGGACGGATGCCGAAACTTTTAAAAGATGGTGGGGTCCGAAAGATTATACCTCTACAGTCTGCAATATTGACCTGCGAGTGAACGGATATTACCACTCAAATATAGTTGCACCGGACGGACAAGTATTAATATGGAGTAGAGGAACATATCTCGAACTTATTCCAAATGAACATATTGTATGCACAGATTCCTTCTCAGATGAGGAAGGTAATATTGTTCCTGCTTCGGATTACGGAATGTCCGGTGAATGGTCCCAAGAATTAAAAATTATTTTAGATTTTGAGGATGCAGAATTCGGCAAAACAAAAATGACGTTGAATCATATTGGGTTGCCTGAAGGGGAAATGAAAGAAATGTGTAAAGACGGCTGGCAGCAATCTTTCGACAAACTCGATAACTTGTTAAAAGGAATGTAAACAAATCTTAGCAGCAAGTTGAAAAAGTAAAATAAGGTGATAGTGTAGGGTCATACAATATTGAATCGGGTAAAACTGAATTATATCCGGTGCAGAATATTTTTGAAAGAAAGACTAATGAATTCATAAAATTATATTTTGCAAAAGATTAAGTAATTTGTACTTTTGAGCATCCGTTATTTGTAAATAATAATTGGACAGCGGCTAAGAATTTAAAATCTAAATTTATAAAAAATATTTATTTATTCAAAACGTAAAACTAATTTATTAATTAGGAGAAGATTATGCCTGAAATATCAAGATTTCTCGGAATTGTAGTTTACATGTTATATAACGACCATACACCGCCACATTTTCATGCAAAATATGGTGAATATAAAATATCAGTGGAAATTGAAACAGGCATAGTTGAGGGAAAATTCCCACGTAGAGCTTTAAATGCTGTCTTGGAATGGTATATTAAGTATAAAGATGAGTTAATTGATGACTGGAAATTAGCTATGAATCATGATTCTTTAAATAAAATTCCACCACTGGAGTAACAATGAAAAATATCGAAATTGTAGATGCTGAATATAAAGATGGATATAATATTTTCATTAAATTTAATGATGGAAAATCAGGGATAGTAAATTTAGAAAATATCTTATGGGGAAAAGTTTTTGAACCATTAAAAGATGTACTTCATTTTAAGAATTTTGAAATTTCCAAAATTTCAAATACAATAGAATGGAAAAATGGGGCAGATTTAGCACCTGAGTTTTTATATAACTTGATATAACATCCGTTCTTTGTAAATAATGATTGGCATCCGCAGCTAAGGATTTAAAGCAGGGTGATTCGCTCTTCGCTTATGCGGGTTAAAATTAGTATATATCGGCAAGTGGTGTGCTGGTGCATAATTGTAATTTTCCTTCAAAAATCAATTTGGATCAGCAATCCAAACATATTATTAGAAAAGGTTATATTGAAGATAAAAGTATTTTAAATGTTGATGTTCAAACTCTATTGTATGGTTTTAATTCGTGAAAATTTAAAGTGATAAGATTATATTCCCCAAATAAATCAATTATAGATTTTGGAAAAACCGTTGGAACATATTTTGAAAATGGAGTCGAAATTGGTCCATCAGGTTTTGGCGTTGTTGTATCCGGGAAAAATGGTGTACACATTTATCCTAATAATCCAATTCAATATTAAGGAGAATAATATAATGATTACAAGATCAGAAATTATGTTGTCGTTGCAAGATGCATTAATAGGTGAAATCTATAATAATATTCGTGCGATAGTATTTGATTATAATGAAGATAATAAAACATTCCTATTGAGATTTTATCTTGATAAAGAACCAGATGAAGATGATTTTGAAAGTGTAAGTATTGTTATGTCAGAATTCATTTCACATTTTAAATTTTCAGAATTCAATACAATTAATGAGGAATGTCTATATTCTAAATTACAACTGTCTGAGTTAGAACCATTAAGTGGGGTTGTTTATGCAAGAAAAGAATTGATGAAATAATAGTATGAAGATTAACTTTTGTAACTGTTCTTTGTAAATAATGATTGTTTATTTGAGAAAATTGATATTTTTGTAATAACAAATATTAACAGGATTCAAAATTTTATAGTACACGATTTTTTGATTAGTAATTGTTAAAATCTTGATAATTTCAAGATTTTTTTATATCATTTTGATAATAATATTGGAGTGTTAAAATGGAAGATTTAACATATTTCGAAGGCACAATGAATGGTAGTCGTTTATTGGCTGCAATAATCGACAATTTGATTGCAATGATATTTGGTGTCATTTGCGGATTAATTCTATATTCGATTTTTAAATTTCTAAATTTCGAATCTACCATATTTATTTTTATATGTATTTGTATATTCTATCTTATTTACTTTTTCGTAATGGAAAGTATATGGTCAAGATCATTGGGTAAAATTTTTACAGGTTTGGAAATTACAAATAAAGACGGTGGTAAAATTAATGGCAAGCAAGCTTTAATTAGAACAATATTTAGAATTTTTGAAGTTAACCCATTATTAATCGGAGGATTACCTGCTTCGTTATTTATTATTTTTTCAAGACGGAAACAAAGAATTGGTGATATACTTGCGAAAACAGTCGTGAATTACAAATATGACTAATTTTTTTTATAATAGAATATTAAATAAAAGGTTTCAAATCATCTGACCTAATGAAAGCTGAAAATTTAGTAACCGAAAATGTTGAAAAAATTAAGGAGAAATGGTATAATGTATTTGGATATTAAATATGAAGTTCAGGCAGATAAAGTTTATATAGACAATCGAATTATTTGTGTTAAACTTATGAATAATTCTGAATTTAGATTTCCTGCTGAGAATAACAAAAAGTTAGCAAAAGCAACTGATAAGCAATTAGCTAAAGTAGAATTAATTTGTGATGGCACGGGACTTCATTGGGATGAACTTGATGAGGACCTATCAATAAGTGGTATATTAGACGGAAGATTTGGATAAAAAATAAGCATCCGTTCTTTGTAAATAATGATTGGGTAGAGTCTAAGGACTTAAAGCAGGGTGATTCGCTCTTTGCATATTCGCTAAATAATTATAATGTATCGGCAAGCGGTGTGCTGGTGCATAATGATAGTAGGATTGAACTTTACGATGGACTTAGAACTACAACAAACAATGCCTTAGAATTAGCTGACCGGTTTTTAGGAATAGAATATCGAATGGATTCACCAGGAAGATATATATCCGAAGATAATTTAAGGGTAGTGCGAATAGGTGATAATGATATTCTTGGAAAACATGGAGATGGAAGACAAATGAATTTTGAAACTTTGGGACCTAATCCACAAAAACCTGGCAAAATGACAGTTATAAAAAATTTACATATTTATTTAACGGACTAAACATGAAAAAAGAAGTATTGGTATCTTTACCTTTATACGATAAATTTAAAGGATTTGAATTTTATTGGGAAGATGATTTTAAAATCTTTGTTGAAAAAGATAATATGCATGTTCGATTAATTGCAAATAAAGCTGGCTTATTATCCTTAGCCAATCATCTTTTAAATTTATCTCAGGATGAATATGATTCAGGGTATCATATTCATCTGGATCAATTTAATTCGTTAGAAGATGGTTCAACTGAACTTATTATAGAAAAATTATAAATCTACTAACTATTATATCAATAATCAATTATTATAAATAATAACCTCCTGCTGTTAATTTCATACAAAAATTTAAAAAGCTTCATAATCTTGTCGAAAGCAAATCATTTTATATTTTTGTAACAATATTTGCTGTAAATTGTCATTATGATATTGAGTTTGTTTACAATTTCAAAAAGTATTATTTTGTCTTGATAAATTTTGTGTAAAGAATTGAATTTGAAGAATTATAAAATGACATATAGTGGAATTTTCCCGTGGGGCATTGTTATACTGCTGGTTATTCTTTTGTCAAATCCGGAAGCAAATTCAATTGAATATTATCCGCTGAGGGTTAATAGTTCTGCATATCCTGAGATTGAGATAGAAAGTATTCTGATAGACAACGAAAAATTTGTCAATCAAAGCAGCGCCGGTTTAACATTAACAGAAAATGGAGCAATCCGCATAATAAACAATTTTGATTGTCCGGGCGGGCAAACACAGGATACAACTTTTAGTTTGTTGTTTGTTATTGATATGTCCCAATCTATGGCAGGACAAAATTTTGTCATATTAAAACAGGCTTTGATTGATTTATTACAAAATTTTAAACTTAATAACTCGCAGATAGCTATTACCGGGTTTAATAATATAAATTTTCTGATACATGACTTTTCCAATGATAAAACAAGCCTGATTAGTTCATTGAATAATATCACATTTAACGGCTCAACAGATATCAATGCCGCTTTTTTGTCCGAACCTGCCGATGCTATTGGTTTGATAGAATCAACAAAGAACAGAAGGGAAATAGTACTGATAACAGACGGTACCGAGTCAGGTAATAAGGATTTAATCATCGCGAAACTCCTCCAAACAGGTGCCAGACTGCATACGGTTACTTTTAATTTCCCGGTATCACCGTTAATTGCTTCGATTTCAGCCCCAACAAAAGGTTGTAATTTTGAGAAAATTAATAATCAGGACGATTTTAAAAAAGCAATTTATTCATTAGCGTATCTTTCAAAATTTAATCAAACCTGCAAATTTTCATTTAATTCATTTACATGTAATACAGAAAATACGTTAAATTTGAATTTCTCAGCTATTGGATTTAATACCAATATTAATCTGAATATCGCGGGTGAATTGCTGCCGCATCTTGTTATTGAACCGGCTTATTTTTATTTCGGGCTTCAGAAACCACCTTCATCACCAACAAAGAAATTCACCTTAACAGCAAAAAACGGAGATATTTCAATTACTGACTTTGTTGATAATCCGATTTTCAAGGTAATAAGCCTACCCAGAAATTTTTTACTGAAATCCGGTGAAAGCAAAGAAATAACGGTTCAGTTCGAACCAATAGACACAGCATATATTTACAGTGAAATTAAAATAACAGGCAATCACTGCAATGGAGGATTATTAAGACTTGCAGGAGGCTCAGACCACACTTCAGAGATTGATAAAACAATACGTGTAGTCAGTCCGAACGGAGGAGAAATACTGTTTACCGGCGGTTATTACAAAATTGAATGGGACGGCGTACTGCCCGGCGATACAGTAAGAATTGATTATAGTCTTAATAATGGTAACAGTTGGATTAATATCACGAATTCTGCAACCGGTTTGAGTTATAATTGGCGGGGAATACCGTTTGCTACAAGCAATAACTGTCTGATTAGGGTCGGACAGCTCTCGAAATATGACCTTAGCAAAAATATTATCTCTTTAAGAGGAATACAGGGCGGTGTTGTAAATCTGGTATGGAAAGATTTACAAAACGAGATTTATACCGGTAGTAAAGACGGATTTATCAGGCTTTGGAATGCAGCCAACGGCGAGCCTGTAAAAACAATTTCCGGAAATATTACTAATCTTTTAGATTTTGATATAAGCCCTGATTTTAAATTTGTGGCATTTATAACTGAAAACAGTAATTGGGTTACAATCCGTAATGCAGATAATGAATTTGAAGAATATAAATTAAGCGTGCCCGGTGAGGAAATTTTGCATATTGACTGGAATCCGGTTAATAATTTCATTGCTGCAGCCTGTGCCTCGGGGAATATATATGTTTGGGATTTCCCTTCGACAACACCTGTAAAACAGTGGAATTATACATCGAAAGCAAATTCTTTGCAGTGGGATAAAGCAGGTGAACAGCTTGCCGTCGGATGCGAGAATGGATTTGCAAGAATATTAAAAATCAATGAACCGGTGATTGAAGAAATCAAGGCAAGTGACCAGCGAATAAATTCAACAGCGTTTAACCCAACCGGAAAAGTTCTTGTAACAAGTTCCATGAGTGAAATAATCAGAATCTGGAACATTGCTACTGATGAAAATATCATATCACTATATAATGATAATAAACCCGTTAATGTTGTTTCCAGAGACCCTTCCGGAACATTTACCGCACCTGTTGCATCAGCATCCGTTGATTCTGCTGTTGTATTGTGGAATCCCGGAGACGGTTCAAAATATTACACATTCAAAGGTCATAATAATTATGTTAACAGAATTAAATGGCGTAATGACGGTAAAAGAATAGCAAGCTCAACAATTCAGGGTGAAGTTTTTGTATGGTCACCGGATGATATTCCGTTCAACCGACCAACTCTGCAGGAGGATTCGTCTGATAATGTTTGGTCAATAATTAACCCAAATATTAAGACAAAAAGTGTAGTTTTTGCGAGAATGGAATTAAATAGTTTTAAGGATTCATTAGTTCAGAATATTATTTCTAATCCTCACAATTCCGGATTATATATTGATACAATATATATAAGAGGTGGCAGCAATTCATTCTCAATTGAAAGCGGACTACCCGATTTCCCGTTTTATTTGAATGGTCTTTCCGGATTGGATTTGAAAATTAGATTTAATCCAAAAGTAATGGGCAGTAAACTTGATACTATTATTTACAAATCCGGTGAAAGAGAATTCAGGACTTTTCTGTATGGATATACTGATGAAAGAATAATCGAAGTTTTTCCCAAAAATCATAATTTCGGTATTGTAAAAGTAGGAAGCGTATCACAGGCTTTGGTTGTAAATATAAAAAACATCAGTTCTTCAGATGTATTTATTGACAATATTAATGAGATATTCAACAATGATTCCCAATTCGAAGTCAGAGATTTTACTCCCGGATTCATTTTACCCGATAATTCAATTGACATAAATGTTTACTATAAGCCCAATAGAACATTTATGTCGGGCGCACTTTATGATGTTGATTACGACGGCAAAATCGGTCCTGAATATATAAGTCTTGTCGGTATCGGCGCAGCTCCGCAGATAAGTTTCATTCCTGAAATCAATCTGCCTGAAATAGTCTGCGAAAATACTGTTTCCCGAGATGTCTGGATATATAATACCGGCAATGATATACTAAATATTCAAAATATCCAATTGTCAGATAATTCATCACCTGAATTTACATTGGATTTAAGCGTTACAAATTTCAATATTGTAGAAAAGGATTCTGCAAAACTTATATTGAATTTCAATGGTATTGCAGCAGGAGACTATCAGTCGGAAATTGTTATAACGTCAAATATGAACGCTGATAAAACTATAGAGAATATCATAAAAATAAATCTCAAAAAAGCTGTATCAGATTTCAAACTTTCGGCTGACAATTTATTATTTTTTGTTTACAATACCAATGAACCGCAGACAAAAGAAATAACTGTGCATAATACCGGTACGGTACCTATTACTTTTGCACTACCTGTGAATCTTGAGTATTTTGAAATCGAGTCAGTAATTCCTGCTGTAACTCTGCCGGGTGAAAGTTCAAAAGTTAGAATTAAATTTAAAGGGGCTGCTCAGTTCGGTCAGTATTCGGATGTAAATAATTTTTCTGATTCTTGCGGTAAATCAATTATATTGGATTTGAGTGCTTATGTCGGACCAAATGCTGCTGAAATCACTACGGTGGATGATATTCAGTTCCCTGAAATTATGTGCAGTCCCGACAGCACATTACACTCATTAATATTAAAAAATACCGGAACAACACCGCTATTGATTTCTTCACTAACTTTCAGAAATTCAGAAAAAGTTTTTTCATTGGTTGAAAATTTCGAAGAAACAAATTTGCCAAGTGGGGAAGAGAAGACATTTATATTAAAATTTAAACCTTTGAACTCAGGCATAAGTTACGACACTTTGGTAATAAATTCAAATGCTGTTAATTATCCTTCAGGAATTAAGGATGTCAAATTATCAGGATTTTACGGAACTGCAGATTTTGTACTTTCCGATAAGATTATTGAACTTAAAGGACTTTTACAGGGTGAGACCGCAAGTTCGGTTTTTGAAATTGAAAACCGCGGAAGTCTTGAACTTCTTTGGGATATTAATAAACAGTATAATTATTTTACAATTGATTCTGTATCTCCTAATCCGACTCCGGTTGGTAAAACCTCAAAAGTATATTTCACTTTTAAAGGCGGAAATTATGGAGAAACTTACAGCGAACTCATAAACTTAACCAATATTTGCGGTTCAATTGATTCCGTCAGACTTAATGCCTCTGTTGACGGTTCAGCTAAAACCGCAATTAAAGCCGGAAGTGCAAATGCCAAACCGGGAGATACGATTGAAATCCCGATTTTTATTTTTTCGCCTGATAATTCTGAACTTCCTGATGTTGCCGGCTATAAGTCAACAATTGTTTTTAACTCAACTTTACTTGTTCCTTTAGAGGATTATACAGGTTTTGTTACAGACGGTTTGAGACATATTGATTTAATACTGCCTTCTAAACCAATTAATCCTGATGGTTCGGCATTAAAACTCAGGTTTCTTGCAACACTTGGTAATTCAGATTCAAGTTTAATATCAGTAAGTAAATCGATCGTAATAGGAAGTCCTGAAACAAAGCTGCTGGAAATAGACGGAATTTTCAATCTGGATAGTCTGTGTTTCGAGGGCGGAGTGCGTTTAATCGGTAATTCCGGCAAAATTCTCCGTCTTGGTCAAAATTTCCCGAATCCTGTTGATTTTGAATCAAAAATACGATTTTCAGTAATCGAAAACGGCAATCATCTGATTGTGATTTATGATTTGTTAGGAAAACCGCTGAGAACTTTATTCAACGCACAAATTCCTCCCGGCGATTACGAAATAGTATTCAATCTTGACGAACTTCCTGCAGGTAATTATATTTATCAATTAATCACGCCTACTGCCAAACTGCTCAGAAAGATGACTATCAACCGTTAAATGTCCAAACAAATTATCCATATAAATTCTGTTGAAGATGAAAGAATATTGCATTATCTTTCAATGCGGGATAATATTCTTGATACATCTGGAAATCGTCTGTTTGTTGCTGAAGGAGAGAAAGTTGTTGTTAAATTGCTAAAGTCGAAATTACATATTCATTCAATATTGGCAAAAAATACATTTTATGAAAAATATAACGGCTTGATTGAAAATTGTGAACATGTAAAGTTAATGACAGCCGATATAGAAATTCTAAAGCTGATTATTGGATTCAGAATGCATACCGGTGTAATGGCAGTAGCCCAAAAGCCTGAAAATATTGTAATTGATGATTTATCCGACAGAATTGTCTGTTTAAACGGAATAATTGACTCTGAAAATGTCGGCTCAATAATCAGAAATAGTACAGCTTTCGGAATTGATTCAATAATATTTGACAAATCCACGAGTTCGCCGTATTTAAGAAGGGCTGTCAGGGTATCAATGGGCACTGTATTTAATTCAAAGGTTTACAATTCCGAAATTCTTCTCCGCGATTTATTGATTTTGAAGGAAAAGGGGTATAAAATCATTTCAGCAGAGATTACCGGCGGTTCAATTTCTGTTAATGATTTTATTTTCCCTGAAAAATTTGTTTTGATATTCGGAAATGAATCCAAAGGAATTCGGAATGAGATAATTGACTGTTCGGATGACATTATTCACATACCAATCGGTTCCGCTGTTGAATCTTTAAACGTTGCAAGTTCATCGGCTGTAATTTTATCAAGAATATAAATATGATTATTTAAAATACTCTGCCAAATTGAACGAAATAGAAAAAAATGTCAAATTGGTTACCAAACTAAATAATTGTCGAAATAAAACTTTTTCTTGGTTAATATTTTATGATTATACTGACAAATTAAGAAAAACCCCCTTAGTCCCCCTTTGAAAAAGGGGGAAACAGGGCAATCATTGTATCCCCCCTTTTTTAAAGGGGGTTAGGGGGTTTTTGAATGTTTGGATAAAAGTAAAACTTACATAAACTACAGAATTTATAACATCCGACTGAATAGTTACTGATTATTTAAAATAAATTGATATTTTTATATTGTTGCGTTTTACAAATTCAGTAATACTTTAAATGTTAATGCCCAAAAAATGGAACCTGACAGATGTAGTAATTCTTACCCTTATAAAAGGGATTACATCAAGTAAAATAAGAACGATTGTGGACATGTACAATTCTTATGAAGAATTTAAAAATTCTGATTATTCATTGAACTTTTTGAAGCTGCAGGGTGATTTATTCGACATTGCAGGTTCATATAAAACACAGGCTGAAGATTGTATCAGCAAATGTGAATCTCAGGGGATTAGAATTGTTACTATTTGGGATGATGAGTATCCTTCTCTGCTTAAGGAGATAAGCTACCCGCCGCCGGTCTTATATATTAAAGGTACAACTCAGTCCGCTGAATCAGTTGGTATAGCCATTGTCGGGACACGTAATGCAACAATTTACGGAAAACTGGCTGCCGAAAGATTTGCCGAGTATTTTGCAGCAAATGAAATTATTGTCGTTAGCGGGCTTGCTCACGGTATTGATACAATTGCCCATAATGCAACAATACGGGCGCAGGGCTGCACTTATGCAGTACTGGCTTCCGGAATTGATATGGTTTCTCCGAGTATTTCAAGAAAGAATGCCGAAAGAATTATTGGCTCAGGCGGTGCTGTGATAAGTGAATACAGATGCGGGTATATTGCCAATCTTGGTTCATTCCCGCAGCGTAACAGAATTATATCCGGCATTTCAAAAGCTGTTGTTGTTATTGAAAGCGGCGCAAAAGGCGGTTCACTGATTACAGCGAGACTTGCATTGAGTGAATCACGGGATGTTTTTGCTGTGCCCGGGAGTATATCTTCAGAAAAAAGTGAGGGTACAAATCAGCTTATCCGCTCCAATTCGGCAACTCTTGTAACTGCACCTTCTCAGGTTCTGGAGGACCTTGGATTATCAAAACTCGACTTTGTAAAAAAGACTTCTTTCCAGAAAGATATGACATTTAATCATCCGAATGAAGAAATTATTTTCAGCCTTATTACTTATGAACCGCTGCATATTGACAAAATTCTTGAAGATGCACATATTGATGTTTCCGAAGGATTAGTCAGACTTTTAGAACTTGAATTTCGGGGAATTATCAGACAGCTCCCCGGCAAATATTACGTCAAACCTTAAATTAGAAAAAGATTGAAATTATTATGGATTACAAACAAAAATATTCGGAATATTTATCCTTAATCGAGGATAGAATCAGTACTGCTGTACCTTATATCGAACCTTCACAATTATATCATCCATTCAGGTATATTATGAAAGAAGGGGGTAAACGTCTTAGACCGGTGCTGACTATGATATGTACAGGTGCTGTCGGCGGCAATCCGCTTGATGCACTCGATTGTGCGGCAGCATTGGAAGTGCTGCATAATTTCACTTTGGTACATGACGATATTATGGATAATTCTCCATTAAGACGAGGGCAGCAGACCATTCATGAAAAATGGGATTCTTCGACAGCCATCCTTACCGGCGATGTGATGATTGGTTATGCATATAAATTACTTCCAAATTCCCGACAGCACCCAAGAGCCGACGAAATCTCGGCATTGTTTACAAATGAATTGATTGAAGTGTGCGAGGGGCAGGTTCTTGATATGATGTTTAATGAAAAAAAAGATGTCTGCATGGATGATTATCTTCAGATGATTGACAAAAAAACTGCACGGCTTATCGAAACCTCTGCAGCTATCGGAGCTCATATAGGTTTGGCAGCACCGGAGGAAATCGAGGCTCTGCGTAATATAGCAAGAAACGCCGGACTTGCTTTTCAGATTCAGGATGATTTACTTGATATGACGGCTGTTCAATCTGATTTTGGCAAAAAAATCGGCAAAGATGTTATTGAAGGGAAAAAGACTTTTTTAATCCTTACAGCATTACAGTTAGCCGATAGTCAGGAAGATAAGGTTCTGCTAAATGAATTCATGAATAATAACGGACTACAGGAAGAACAAATTCCACAACTTGATAATTTATTTAAAAAATACGGAATTTATAATCTTGCTCAAAATGAAATAGACAACTATTTTGAAAAAGCCGGCAATAGTTATAAACTTCTCAAAAAGAATGTACATACCGAAATGCTTGCATGGCTGCTTTCATCACTAAACAAAAGAGTAGTTTGAAGTAGATATTGTGAAATAAATCCCATAATTGTTATAATTTATTGCTGAATTTAAATTTTATTTGCATATTTTTGTATGTTATTCTAAACAAAATTAAAATTTAACATAAGTTATGATAAATAATTAGAAGGTATAAAATTATGGGGGATTTTGCATTGAAAACATTAGATTTAAGCCGGTATGGTATCAAAAATGTTGATGAGGTTTATCTTAACTTATCTTTTGATGAACTGTACAAACACGAAACAAATCCGGAACTTCATGGGTTCGAACGCGGTTTTGTGACTAATCTTGGAGCTGTAGCGGTTGATACCGGTATTTTTACCGGAAGGTCGCCTAAAGATAAATACATTGTTCGTGATGATACTACTGAAAATACCGTTTGGTGGGCAAACCCGCAACCCGGTATGAAAAGTTCGGATAACAAACCTATCTCGCCGGAAATATGGAACAGCCTCAAAGATTTATCGGCTAATCAGCTTTCCGGAAAAAAACTATATGTTATTGACGGATATGCCGGAGCCAATCCTGATACCCGTATCAGTGTCAGATTCATTATGGAAGTTGCCTGGCAGGCACATTTTGTAAAAAATATGTTCATACAACCTTCTGAAGATGAACTTGCAGTTTTCAAACCTGATTTCGTCGTTTTAAATGCCTCAAAAACAGTCAATCCAAATTGGAAAGAGCAGGGACTGAACAGTGAAGTCTTCGTTGCTTTTAATCTGCATGAAAGAATGGCTGTCATCGGCGGCACATGGTATGGAGGCGAAATGAAGAAGGGTATATTCTCAATTATGAATTATTATCTTCCTCTCAAAGGGATTGCTTCAATGCACTGCTCAGCCAATATGGGTAAGGAAGGTGATACAGCAATATTCTTCGGTTTGTCCGGAACAGGTAAAACAACCCTTTCAACCGACCCCCACAGAATGTTAATTGGTGATGACGAGCACGGTTGGGATGATAACGGAGTGTTTAATTTCGAGGGAGGCTGCTATGCTAAATGTATTAATCTTGACCCTGAAAAAGAACCTGATATTTATCATGCAATTAAAAAAGATGCACTCCTTGAAAATGTCGTTTATGATGAAAAAACAGGTGAAGTTGACTTTACCAGCTCCAAGAAAACTGAAAATACCAGAGTATCATATCCGCTTAATCATATCGAAAATATTGTCAAGCCGGTATCAAAAGGCGGACATCCCGACAAAGTGATTTTTCTTACAGCCGATGCTTTCGGAGTACTCCCGCCTGTATCAAGACTGACCAAAGAACAAACCGAATACCACTTTCTGAGCGGCTATACAGCAAAACTTGCAGGTACTGAACGCGGAGTTACAGAACCTACGCCATCATTTTCTGCATGTTTCGGAAATGCTTTTCTTATGCTCCATCCCACACTTTATGCCCGTGAGCTGACTCGCAAAATGGAAATGAATGATTCGTTGGCGTATCTTGTGAATACAGGATGGATTGGAGGACCTGCAGGAGTCGGTCACAGAATTGACATACCTTCTACCCGTGCAATTATTGATGCTATTTTAGACGGTTCGATTGAAAATGCTGAATTTGAAGAATTACCGATATTTGGATTGATGATTCCAAAATCGCTGCATGACGTTGACAATAAACTTTTAAATCCGAGAAATCTTTGGGAAAATCCCGCTGAATGGGATGCACAAGCAATTAAACTTGCTGAAAAATTCATCAAAAATTTTGAGAATTTTGCTGATACCGAGCGCGGCAAAAGTCTGGTAGCAGCCGGACCGAAATTGTAGGTATAATATAACCCCAAATAATCCCTTCTTGTAAATAAAGGAGGGATTATAAATCCTGCTTCCCGCTACACATTATTTACAAGTTTCTATAAAAAGTACATCCTCATGAATTGGAAATACCACAACTTTAAATAAAAAAAAAGTATTTTTTTTGTAAATTCAGTAATAATACTTAATAATATTTTGTAAAATAAAAAAATCTTTATAAGTTTGTAAAGCAAAAACGGCAAATCAAAGAAAACGTTATGATGAAGAGAAAGAAGAAAAGTATTTTGGGTTTTAAAATAGATTTGATATGTTCTTTGAGTAATATGTAACAGATTATTACTTAGGGAATATTTATTTTTTTTCAAATTAAAATAAGGAGTTTCATTATGAAACAAAAAATGTTTTTATCGGCGGCGGCGGCTTTGGTGCTGCTATTCTTAAATCTTAGTCCGGCTTGGAGCCAGACGAGTGTGCTGGATGAGCTTGACCCCAATATTCTTTGGGTCGCTGATTCTACAATTGGGAGAATTGATGGATTTGCAGTCCATCCGAACGGGAATATTTTTGCATACTTTTTAAGTAAAATTTACGAAATCGACGGGAGTAACGGCAAACTTATAAGGAATTTCATTATACCTAATAAATCAATCTCATCAATTGATATATCCGATGATGGAAAATATTTAGCTACAACTTATGATAGAGTTATAGTAACAGATTTAATTACTTTAAAATTTGATACTGTAGGATATGGAAATCTTGCTACGTTTAATTCAAGTTCAAACAAAATCGCCTATGCGGCAATTAGCTACCCTCCTGGTTCAATGGGTCATGATTCATCAATAGTTATTCTTAACTTGGAAACTCAACTACGTTCATACATCAAAACAGAAGAAATGATTACTAAAATCGCCTTCTCCCCCGACGGACGTTTCTTTGCAACCGGTGGCAGTGGGCAGGACGTGTTCGGAAAGTCTTATACCTCTCTAAAGCTCTGGGATGCTAATACACTGAAATTGATCAAAGAGTTGGAAAAATTTGAAGACCAAAACTACCAGATACCTAAAATTGAGTTCTCAAACTTGAGCAGAAAAGTTGCATTTTATGGTGGTATGGGTATAATTATTTTTGATACCGATAATTATAATATCGTTAAACACTATACAAGGACAGGGATAGGATTGAATATAAGTAGATTCACTTTTTTAAGTGAAGAGCTCTTAGGAATACAATCAGAAAAGACTTCAATTATGAGAATATCTGATGATTTCAGAAACGATATTTATGAATTTCCGGAACGTGTTTTTATGATGGAAACAAATAAAGAAAGGGATATACTTTTTATCGGGCCTGGCTCTCCAAACTTAGTTGGTTCTATCGTTGCTTTTGATTTAAATAAAATCCTAAGCAGTGTAGAAAACAATACTGAAAATATAACAATACAGGCATCATATCAGAAAGGAAATCTAACCATTACTGGTATCCGGTCAGTAGGCAACCAGGTTAATATCGAAATATTTAATATCAACGGAAAAATGGTACGACTTATCAAATCACAGTCAATCGGCAATGAAATGAGGGTACCACTTATATTGCCGAGGGGAACTTACCTACTAAACATTACAGAAGGACAAAATCAGTATTCTTCAAAATTTTTAGTAACAGAGTAAGGAATAATGAAATGAAGATAATAGCAATTTTCTTTTTAGCAATTACAGTAGCTTTTTCACAAAATGTAGAACCTACTCAAAAATCATTTGATTATAAGGACATAGATGGTAACACAGTTAATGATGGTTACTTAAATGGTAATTTGGATTATTTCAAAATAAATAACTATACATTAGGTTGGCATTGGGGTGGACAAAGAAAAATTTCGAAAGCGATGCTTGCAAATCAATCTGACATTGGTACCGGTTGGGGAATAGAACCAAATGATTACTATAATAGTAATACCAATTTATTTGTCAGAGCATCCTGGGCAGATGGTTATACCGAAGAAATTGGTGGTCAAACAATTTATCATGAATTTTGGCTATATACACATTGCAAATACGACGACCAAATCATGTTTACAAAATCATTATGTTATTCGGCGGCATTGGCTCATGACCCTACGGATGATTATAAGTTGATTAAACTCACTGATGAACCTTATAATGCGCCTGATGACCCGAACAATCATATATTTGGATTTAAAGATAAAAATCCAAATTGTATTGTTTCTCAATTCCCTGACAATAAATGGAGGCTTAAAGTTGAGGACAATATATCACCAAATACAGAAATCCTTTCCAATCCTTGGCCCAACAATCTACTTACATATCATGATGGTGGTAGTGATGAAATTGACGATAACTTCTCCGGCAGGGCTTTTTATGTAAGTATCAATCTTAGGCGACTATACGACGAAGATGGGTTTGAAGATGTGGACGTTCTTAAAATCGAAGTACCATATACTTATCTGGACCATATAGATGTTTATGGCAATAATGTCTATTATACACGTACAGCAAAATTTCGTCAAATTCCAAGTGACCAACTTAATGACTTTGATAATCCTAACGGATATGGTTTAAGATGGAATTTGACTTATCCTCTTGAAGATGAACCACAGATGATAGTAAAAGAATATATGTTACCTTCCACTACAGAAGATAATGGCGATATAACCATTTCAGGCTATATTGAATTTACTGGATTAGATTTTAGCGACAATGCAAGATTAAAACAACATAATTTGCAGGTAGGAGTAGGTCAAATAGATCAGTTAAATCTAAAAGTTACTTACATGGGAAATTGTGCGGTTGCTATTAACTGGATAAAGTTTGAGACTCCAAATACAAGGAAACTATTAAATGGTGATTATGATAATTTAATAGAAGATGGTATTCAGGATGATATGACAAAACTTACTGACCCATCATATTCAAGTCGCGGAATTCAGCCATCTCGTTTTATAATTAATGTCGAGGGTTCACCTATTAACTGGGCTGCTGAAAGGCATTTCAGTAAATTAGTGGGGAATATAATAACAGGCCAATCCGGAGCTTCTTTACCTGCACATTACGATTATTATATTAATCCGGCTGATAAATGGTATAGTTATGCCAAAATGACTCCCCATGTTGCCAATCCTTTCTGTAAATCAAATAGTTATCAGGAAACGTATGAAGCATGGAAGCATATGGGTATAACTCAGGGTTATAAAAAGAAAAGATGGGACAATGGAGATGTTAACCGATATACTTCAGAATGGGAAACATTCTTGCGATACAGAAATGATTTGACTTTAAGTCAACTTTTCGATGATTTAAAGGATGATACTGATATTTATACAAATGATGAGAAAGTGAAGTATGCTGGCGGACCTATTTCAACTCAGGCATATTGGGAGTGGAATTTATATACAAATTATTTCAAAAAATTTTCTGCAGGATTTCAATATTCTGATATTCCGTGGTTTGCCCAAACTTTTGTTGAAGGGTTTATCTTCCCGGCACCTGTTAACAGTACACAATACAGCTATTGTGCTTCTCATCCAAATGGTACAAGGGTAATTACTGGTGAGGAATTTCAATTGATGAATTGGAATCCAATAATTATGGGTGCAAAAGGGTTGCTTTATGATGGTGATACTGATAATCCAGCTACAATGGATATAAAGTTAAATCCATCAACAAAAATAATGATGACAAAATTTGGGTTAGACACACTTATTGAAGCTGATTATACCTATTTCTATGATCAAATTGATGATATTGATTATCTATCTTCAGTATATTCAACTTCAGATTTCTTAGATAATTCTTATGACCATTTTAATTTTGAAGCCCATGTTTATAACAAACAAACTGTTGCAAACACAATGGGTGTACTAATTGACCGGATTTTTATGGGTAAAAAATCAGTTCGTTTGGAAATGAGAAAACTTCATGATTGGGTAAGAAACAATGAAGGAACACTTATGAATCTTAAACTCCAAGCTTGGTTTGGTAAAGGTTATACTGTACTATATAACCAAAGAAGAACATTTGCATCAGATAGTATGTTCAAAAAATTTGTCAGAATCAGTGATATTAGAACTAGAAAATTATATGGAATTACTGCAAATGGATATACTGGAGGACCTGAAGAAGAACCGATACAAGAATCTTTTTTTGATGTAACATTGTTGTGTGATAAAAATGATACTGTTATGACAAATACATTTTATATAGGTGTACAAAATAGAAGGTCTGACCCTTTTATTTATTTGGAATCTGAAAATGAAACTGATAAGTGGTTACATTTAACAACTTCAGAATTTGATAATATATGCAATTTAGCAAATGGTGCAAACAATCCTGTAACAAATACACATTATACTCAAAATGAATGGAAAGATTTATATTATAAGCGTCTTGGCTGCCGTGAAATCACAATTCCTTTTAACTACTGTGACCCGAATAACGGTAATGATTATAATCTGCTTCATGTCACCGAATTAAAAGATTCAACAGCAACAAATCCATTATGGCCCTGGTGGAGACAAGAGAAATTCAATAATGCCGTTGATGTAGTAATCGGTCAAAATGGTTCTCTACCTGTTAATTTTTTACCCGGTGAAGGAAAAATTTTCAAAGTTGAAGTTCTGAAACCTGAGCCTTTAAGCGGAAATCTTGCATATTCAAACCAATCTAAATTTGTTGTCTTTCCTGAGTATGATGGGAATAACAATCCAACTGATGTAGTGCGTTATCATTTAACTTACACTAAACCTAACACCGACCCAAGTCAATATAAAAATGGTATAATGTCAGTATTTTACAGACGAAGCGCACCAATGGCAAAAGTAACAAATAAAGAAAATTTGCAAATCGATTGGGAACAGGAACTTTGCGTTTCAGATAATATATTTATATATGGATTTCGTACTGATCATACATTTCCTGGTTCTCCAACATCACCAATTGTTCCTTGTTATTATCCCTCTATGGTTGTACGTAGAGAAGGCAGTTCAACAAAAGCTTATGTAGTTTTTAGTGCAGAAGCAGAAGGTCAGTTTATTTGCACTGATCTTTATTGTCCGCCTGATATTGACGAATGTTACGATGTTCTAAATCCAATATGTGAGGCAATTCTTAATGTAGCAGGAACAACAGTGACATGGAACGGACAGGCAAATGCTATACAAAATGTGGTTCATGGCTTTAGAGATAACTATGGTACACCAGTCATTAATGCAAGTTATAGCGGTAATTATTATGCCTGGTCTGATTCTTTATGCGGCATTGGTGTTGGCTATAAGGCAATAGGTAATACAAATACAACCAAAACAAGTTTAAAAGCAATTAATGGCTTTGCATCACACCCATCAATTAATGTTTATTCAATTCTTGGTAAAGAGGAAAATGACTGTTCGATTGTTTGGCAGGAGAAAAGTACATTAAATAGTCAACCATATATTTACTATACAAAGTTAAGAATGAATGGAGGAATTTTAGATCACTTCTTACCGACAAATATATATAATTTAAATGATATTTGGAATGACTGTTTGAGATTATCCAGTAATATTTCCGGAGAAATGCCGACAATTTATCGAATATTACAAACACAAGATGCACCTGATGCACCTGATGAAGTTTATGCTGTCAGAGAAGTAATTGCTTGGAATTCAAATCCAAAATTAAGCATTCTCAGAAGGTCTCTTCTTAACTTATATGATGAAGGAGAAACGGAACCATATTACTTGTCTTTTGCCTCCCCAATTAGAAAAATTATTGGAAATAGTTCAACTATGGCTCCAATTAATTTGTTTTCCAATCCGGTAATGTCACAGATTACATCATATAATCTGGGTAATAGTTTATTACCTGTGGGCGGGTCACAATACGAATATTTATTAAACTTTGAAGATAACTGGGATAATAATGTATTAGGTTCAGGTAATAAGATTTTTCATCTGAGGGAAAATTTTCATCAGTTAGATTTAAAAATATCGGATTTCAAGAAAATCATATATCCTGTAGCTGAAGGACAATATCCGCATTTGGCATATTCACCTGTTGAAAATGAAAACGGGAATGTATGGAAAAATCATAGAGTTTATAATCAGGGAGTTATGGAAAGTTATGACAGGATAGTTCCGAACCCGATTTATTTTCATCCTTATAACGATTGTCCTTCTTGTCATTCAACACAGTCAATAGTTGGCTTTGATACTGACCCGTTTAGAGGCGGTGGAATCGGCAACACATCAATGAGTTTCCCAAGTATCCCTGTTCCCACACCTCTGCCGATAAATTTACCGTATCAGGCAGTCAGTGATTCACTCGGTGAATATGTCATTCCTGTAGAGCAAGATACAATCTATACTGATTGGGTTTTGATTGATTCAACTGCAGAACTGCAATATTTATCATCATTGAGAGACACAACTACAGTTTTATTTAAACTTCAAAAACTTTCTGACAGTTCTTTTGTTGATTTACCGGCTCCTTATACACCCGGTGTTATTTTTTCTCATCAGGTATTTTATCTTGTTAACGGTAATAATGACCAATACAGGCTTGCAATGATAAATACCGATTCAACATTGGAATATGGTGAAAATATGTATTTTGATGCTCCTTTTGTTATTGATACAATCTATGCAAAAAGTAGTTTTGAAGTCAAACAAAATGTAATAAATCTCAACAAGCATATTTTGGCTGATAAAACATTCAATCTTTCCTGTATGCCGAATCCGGCAAAGGAAATTTTGAATGTTGCGGTTTATGCAAATCAAAACACAAACGTTGAATCGGTGGTTTTGCAGTTGTACAATCAGCAGGGTATGATGGTTTGGGAAAACAATTTCCAAATCAATTCAACGGCAGCAATTCCGGTTGATGATTTCAGCAACGGAATGTATTTAATCCGTGCAAACATCACTACCAAGGATGGTTTCTATACAGAAACTTCCAAAGTATTGATATTGAAGTAATGAATTGTTGTTTTTGTAAAATTAACCCTTCCGAAAACTCAAAACTTCGGAAGGGTTTTTAATTTCCGGTAGAAAATAAAAACACATATCTGTTTTATTACTTTACAAAATATAACTATATTTGTAAAAATGAATTTACAATCTGTCAGAAAAAAATATGAATCAATTAATCTTGGGTGACTGCCTCGAAGTAATGAAGAAAATGGAAAGCGAAAGTGTCTTTCATGAAGTCCAGAAAGCAATCGAAATAATAAAGATTAAGGTAAACGGTGCGGTGGAGAGGGAGTAATGAAAGAAAGTATTAAAAAATATCGTTGGGCTATTATTCTAGGTCTAATTTTTATTATACTTATTGTTTGGTTTATACCTGTACAATATGTTAATTGTTGTTTTAAAGATATTCAGGGAAATGCAAAATTAGTTGCTATTAAAGATATACGGGGTGACTTTATACAAATAGTTGCTGGCATTTTAGCTGTAATTGCTCTATATCTTACCTTGTTACGGACAGAAGCACTTGATGAACAGAATATTATAAACAAAGAAAACAATGACAATAATCTTTTACTTCAACAATATTCAAAAGCTTCTGAATTATTAGCTAATGGGAATAATGAATCAGCAAGATTATCCGGTATTTATTTATTTGAAAAAATTTTGAATAATAGTAAAGAATATCATAAACAAATTATTGAATTATTATGTGCATATGTTAGAGAAAAGAGAGCATTTAATATTAAGGAATATGACAATCTGATAAAAAATAGTGATGAAAATTATGAATTTCGATATAAAGAATTTGATAATTTACACGCTGTATTTAATAATACAATTGAAAAAGACATTCAAGCCATTCTATCTGTTATTTGTAGAAGAATAAATGATTTTAATGATAAATTTTTGATAGACTTAAGTAATTCAAATTTATATAATGCTAATTTTGAAGATGGTAAGTTAAATAATGCTGATTTTTCTGGTTCATATCTTGTTAATGCATATTTTTCCGGTTCATTTTTAATAAATTCAAAGTTTATTCTTTCTGTATTTCACCATAATATGTTTAATGAAACTCACTTAAATAATTCTCGTTTTGATTTATATAATGGAATTTATCGTAGGCCATTATCAAAAATTAAGTTTAATGATTCAGAACTACAAAATCTAACAATTGAAAATAATTATATTTCTTTTTGTGAATTTAGTAATTCAGAATTACAAAATTCAAATTTTCGAGGTTCTTCCTTTGCAAGCTGTATTTTAGAAAATACAAATTTTGAAGGATGTATATTAAAGTATACAAAATTTTCCGGCAATAATTTAGAAAATGCAAATATGACTAAAATAAAATTGCATCTTGATGATAATCCTTGGAATTTTAGTAGCAACAATAATAGTGCGGATATTATAGAATTTATTGAACAACTTAAACAAAACAACAAGTTGAAGGGAATAAAATTAGATACTTTAATAATGGAAATTATAAATGAAGATTATCCAGAATTATTTGATGAAATTATGAGTTAATATATATTTTTTAAACTTTAAAGAGGAAAACTAATTGAAAAAATATTTTAAAAAGTATTGGAAAATTTCTTTAACTATCATTGCATTTCTTTCCTTTGTGATTTATTTATCCTATTTAGCAAGTTACGACTTTAATTTTTCTCAACTTCATTTCAAATCAAATCCAAAAATAGGAGATGGGAATAAATTTCTCTCAGCATTCGCATCTATTTCAACATTTCTTGGAATTTTAACTGCTTTATTTAAAGAGAATATTTTTAATTTTTTGCATCAATCAAAATTGGAAATTGAATTAGAAAGTAAAGGTACGATTTATGAAGTTCAAAATACTATTTCTTTAATCCATCATATAAAGGTAATCAATAAAAATGATTTAATTATTAATGATGTAGATTTCTATTTTGAATCCATAAAAATTAATAGCCAAGACAATATATTAGATGTAAGAATACCAATGTTGTGGTCAAGAAGTGATGAAAGAAGACAATGTATATCAATTGTAGATGATGATAAAATAGATTTTATTTATACTAAAATAAATTTAATGGATGATAAAATTAGCTATTCATTTACAAGTAGAACTAATTTTCCTAAATCTTTATTCAATCTTGAAAGTATTATTGATAAATCTGAAGTAATAATTAGTCCAAGGTTTTTTAATCAAAGTGAAATTAGAAAATATAAAATTAAAATTGAAATAAACGAATCTTTAAAAAATGAAATTATTAATTTAATAAAAAGTATCAAGCAGAATTTAATTAAAGAACTGGAATTCATAATATCTATACAAAAATTACATACATATTTTAATGATTTTAGAAATTGTAATTTTCGATATATTTCTATATATTACGATCATATTGATGACTTTGAAGCATTTATGCATGACTGGTCTCCAAATAATAATTGTGGTAATAGTAAATTAGAAAATTGTGTTAATCTATATATGATTGGTGATATTATTAACAAACTATTCAATAATAGGACTTTATTTAATTTGCTAGAAGAAAAAGATATTTTTCATAAAATTCCAGATATTATTATTTTAAAGAAAGTATAATACTAAAAATGAATACGAATATTTTTTTATTTATAAAAAAGGAAATTAAGTGACAACAACAGACATGATTTTATCGACAATTATCGGAATGTTATCCTCATATTTAGTTTGGTATCTAATCTACAAACTTTTAGTCCCTAGAATTAGATTTTCTGACAAAATAAGTAAAATGGAATCAATTGATTCAAAAAGCAAATATAAATATAGAATTAAGTTAGAAAATTCAGGATATAGAGATATTATTGATATTAATATAAGTGCAAAGTTTTCAATAATCGGTTTAAATGGTAAATCTTATCAAAATCGAAACATTGTCTATTTAGAAACAAGTTTTGATGGATACATACCAATTCTTAGATCATTGAAAACTTTAAATTATTTTTTGAAAAAGGTAGAAAAAAATAATTCTGATAATATACATAAAACTCTAAGAAATTTAATAAGAGTTTATCCTAATAAAAAGAAGGAATTTAGCAGAGAATATTATCCTGATTATATTAAAAACAAGGTAAAAAAAGAAGAATTAACAATGGAAGACATATTCAATATTGGTTCAGATGCATTTCTTGAAATTATATTTAGTGGAACAGATTCATTCAGTAATTCAAAGAAAATTTATGTTAAAAAATATACTTTGAAAGATATTATTAACAAACCATTTAAAACTGGAAGTCTATCAATAAATAATGAAAATTAGTTTCTTTAATCCAAATTCCCCCTTCCTCTTTCCTCATAATAATGTGGTAATAACTTGCCGATTTCTGCCTTTTTCCGGTACTATTATTTTCATAAATAATAAATAGTGAAAAAAAAAGTGGAAATATTGAAAATAATATTTGTATTTGTCAGATATTTATTATTTTTACTTTTGAATGTTTGCATTTTTAAGTATCATTTATCTCGTGCAAACAAAATTTGGGACTTATTAATAGATTTATTGATTTTTATAGAGTTTCTTTAGTAAATTCTTATGTTCAGACGGCAATTTGCACTTGTTCTTTGACAATTGAATCCACATAAAACCATAGTAATTTTACTACAGCATTGCTTTTTTTTATACCGTTAAATAATTAAACTATTCCTCAGACCGACATTAGTATTATACAATTAATCTTTAATATTTCGCAAGACAACTTTATTCTTCCGAAAAAGAAGTTTAGTCATCAGCAAGTGAAGTTTAGTCGTCCGTAAGTGAAGTTTAATCCTCCGTAAGTGAAGTTTAATCCTCCGTAAGTGAAGTTTAGTCGTCAGCAAGAGAAGTTTAGTCATCCGTAAGCGAAGTTTAGTCGTCAGCAAGGGAAGGATAGTCATCCGTAAGTGAAGTTTAGTCGTCAGCAAGCGAAGGATAGTCGTCCGAAAGCCAATATTTTTGTTAGGATTACTTGCGTAACAGTTAGGATTACTTGCGTAACAGTTAGGATTACTTGCGTAACAGTTAGGATTACTTGCGTAACAGTTAGGATTAC
>JAVSMQ010000001.1:470159-488518 GCA_032027125.1 Kapaibacterium sp. (SeqCode) | reverse complement strand
ACTTGCGTAACAGTTAGGATTACTTGCGTAACAGTTAGGATTACTTGCGTAACAGTTAGGATTACTTGCGTAACAGTTAGGATTACTTGCGTAACAGTTAGGATTACTTGCGTAACAGTTAGGATTACTTGCGTAACAGTTAGGATTACTTGCGTAACAGTTAGGATTACTTGCGTAACGGTTAGGATTACTTGCGTAACGGTTAGGATTACCTGCGTAACGGTTAGGATTACCTGCGTAACGGTTAGGATTACCTGCGTAACGGTTAGGATTAGTAGCGTAACGGTTAGGATTACTTGCGTAACAGTTAGGATTACTTGCGTAACGGTTAGGATTACTTGCGTAACAGTTAGGATTACTTGCGGTGTGGTTATGATGGATTTCGGAACAGTTAGAGTTATATTCGAATGAATTTCGGCAAATGTCTAACACTTTAAAAGTGTTTGACATCTAAATCAGATTAAAAACGAATGTTTTCTGGTTTCTATAACAGATTTATTTTTTAATTTAATTTTTAATAATTTATTTAAAGGTATTTTTATGGCTACAAATCCGGAGTTGAAAAGAAATTATCACATTTCTGACGGAGAACTGGCAGTATTTGCAAATGGTTTAACTACTGCAATTACAAGGGACTTAACCCAGCAACAGGTTTACGGGGTAACAACTACTTCGCTGGATGATTTTAATGATTTAATCAATGAATTTCAGGCATTGCCGGGAGATGATGTTCTAAGAAATAATTTGAGTTATTCAGTTGAATTGAGAGAAACGTCAAGAAATTCAATTCTGAATACCATGAGAAGCATTTCATTGAGGGCTAAAGCTGTTTTCGGTGCAAATAATGCAACATACCGCTCACTGTCACCCGGAAATATTTCTCAACTGCCCGACAGCAATTTACTGATAGTTGCAGGTCAGGTACACGATGCAGCCTTACTTCATGTTGCCGAACTAACTGCTGAAGGTGTAACAACCGTTTATCTTACAAATTTTAAATCTGATATTGAGTCGTTCGAACTGGCAATAAAAAGTGTTTTAGACCATAGACTATTACGTGACGACGGAATTGAAGCTAAAATTCTTAAGGGTAATGAATTATATGCATTAATAGTAAAATATTGTGATTATGGAAAATTGATATGGTCAAATTCAAGTCCTGCCAAGTATAACGATTATGTTATATATGACAGTTTTTCTCCGGGCAGCCTTACCGCTCCGGAAAATCTTTCGGTGGATGTTGCAACTATGACCTTCACATGGTCGTCAGTCGAAAATAGTACGAGTTATCAGCTTTTAACATCAATAGCCGGTGTTGAATGGGTAGAAATTTATGCCGGACCCGATAACTTTGTCAACTACGTGCCTCCTTCAAGCGGCCTAGCCATGTATAAAGTGAAAGCCAGATCAAGTTCCGGTTACGGACCGGAATCAGCGGTTATGTACTATAATTATCAACCGGTTATAGCCGCTCCCGGGTATATTAGCCTGACTGTTGTAAATGCTCAGTCAGGAGCAATAGCCATAAACTGGGAAGAGGTAAGCGGCGGAGAATTTTATCGGTTATATCGGTCCCAAGTTGCCCTCGGTTCTGCCGTAGCCGGTGAATACACTCTTGTCGGTGAATACACAACCGCATCGTATTCAGGCACATTTCCAACCGGCTATAGATATTGGTTTCAAGTTTTCGCCGGTAATAGTGAACTCTTGAGTACTGCAAGTGATGCAGTCTATGTAGACATGCCCCTTGTGCCGTAAAGAGCCACCCAAAAATCCCCTCCTTGAAAAAAAGGAGGGGAGATATTTAAACACACCAAAACTAATCAACCCACGGCTTAAGCCGTGGGTTGAGTTAATAAGAACAAGGGGTGTATTATATTTAAACTGAAACTCCAATTATAACCTGAACATTAGATTGAAACCATAATATCTTTCGTATGTACAATCACATATTGATTCATAATCGTAGTTCGGATATTGCACACTTGCAGTTGTAAATGTTAGCTCAAGATGCTCGTTCAAATATTTAAAGAAATCATTTTCATCTAAATAATATAAATACTTCGAGATGCCTTTGCTGCTAATCTCAAAGCCGCCTGTATTTGTATCGTCACCTGCTAAATAACCCCAGCCGAATGATATTTTGAAAAACTCCAGCAGGGTTAAGCGTATTCCACGGAATGACTTTACATAAGTAGAATTATTGAATGCAAAAAGGTTATCCGGTACATTCATGTCGCTGTACATGCCGGCAAATTCCCAATTCAGACTATCTCTTCTCAGCAGTCCGGAGATTGCAGCAGCAGACAAATCAATATTTAAAGCCTTTATGCTGAAATTGTTCTTTTTATAATCAAATCCGAGTGAAAGTGAATATCCAAGAGAGTTTTGTCTGGGAAGCGGGTCTGAGTCTTCGCCATTACTGAGGTCATCGCCATAATTCAACAATGCCGTCCCGAGTGAAAAATCCAAATCGGCATCAACATTATTAAATATTTCATAATTTTTAATAATCGGTATCTTTGCTGTAAATCCAAAATCAAACGCATTTGCCTTTCCGGTACCAAAGGAACCAGTTCCAACCGGAGTCAATTCGGATGCTATCATTTTGTAAGTCAAGCCGAACGAAAAAACGGCATAATACTCAAAAGATGCTGCAAGAGATAATTCGTTTGACCACTCACGAGAATCAAATGTTCCAATTACCTGACCATTCTCTGCGGTTCTGGTAAAAGTACCGAGATCAACACCTCTATGGGTGTATGCTATGCCGCCGAATATCGGTATATTAAGCAGACTGTCGAGATTGTAACCGAAATTTACTGCAAAATTGTCAAAAGGAATACCATGGTTCTGAAATGATGCACTTTCATTGGCATTATAGGAAATCAAAAAGTTGTAGCTGCGGATATTCATACCGAGATTTGCGGGATTATACATGAGCGATGCAGCATCATTTACCGGAAGAGCCACTCCGGCACCTCCAATAGCAGTAATTGCCGGCGATGAATTTCTCACAAGGAACGGAGCGCCATACCCGCCTGCCTGCGAGTAAACGAAAGTTGATGATAATATAATTGCTGTCAGAAAAATCCAAACATTCTTCATAATTGTACCCCAATAATTAATATTCAAAAGAACTCTAATAATCAATTTTCCGTCAAAAACTTCCCCATTATCTGCTGAAACCAAGCAGACAGTGGGGAAGTAGATAATTATAACAGGCAATAAAAAGTGCCGTTAAAAATCAGCCGGTAGAAATTGATTTATATCAGTTCTCCTTTAATTAATAGTGAATGTTTGAATGAGAATCATGTCCTGCTCTGCCACTGAAACTTTTGTAGCAGTGCCTCTGTAAGTTTTTACCAGAGAACCCTGCCTTATTATTCTGACTTCAAAAGATTTGGGAACATCACCGCTAAATGTATCAACATAAACTTTATAATCTCCTTTGGGCATATTCTTTGTGCTGAAGATATTTTCGACCGCGCTTCCTGTTTCCTCCATCCAGTCAACATCAAGCATGAGTGAGCCGTCATCGGAAACTTCATTACTGAAATACACGTGAAGATTATCAGGACCGAACAAATGCAGGTCAAGGTCAGTATTATTTGATGAGGTGTTAATCCAGCTTAATGTTGCCTGAAACTGTCCTGTACCGAATGGTATTGTAGCTTTGGGCCAGGTTGAAGGGTCTCCTTTCATCCACTGTCCGCCGCTTAAAGACAAATCATTCCATCCTGTCCAGTTGTACCAGTCCCATCCGCCAACCACTGTAAAGCCTGTGACTGTGATTTGTGCAGGATTTGAATAAGTCTCACGTTCGCCGGGAAGGCTTGAGAGAGTTCCTCTTTTAACTCTGCTGACTTCGATTGTGTAGTCTCCCTGCGGTATGTTGCCCATCCTTGTTTCCGGTAGTGGACCTCCGGTTGGATAAGAACCTGTCGAACAGTTGTAGCCAATCAGGTTGGGCCATCCGATTTCAGGATATTTATACTGGACAGCTTTTACTGAAAGGGTATAATAGTAATCGGAAGTGTTTGGTGAATAACGAATACCACCGGCATTCTTAGAATCCTGGATTTCACCTTTGCCGCTCCATCCGGAAGTAATCTCTATCTTGACTACTGCAAAATACCCTAATTCGAATACACTTGCTCCAAGTCTCTTATTAACGGCATCAATATCATTGATTGGCAGAAGAATCCACTGTTTTTCAGTGTCATTATACCATGTTATTGAAAGATTTTCAGGTGATGATTCACTGCCGGCTGGAAGATAGATTTGAAGCGGTTCGTTGAACATAAAACTTGACGGACCAAAACCATAAATTGAACCTATCAGTTTATAACCTGCGGGTATGGGCAGCGGTAAATCAGCAGCCTTGATATTCGGTTCGATTGAAAATGAAACTGAACCCTGGCTGCCATCTGTCTTAGTAGCAATAGCTCCTGCAGGAATGGTTATCTCTGCACCGTTGGTAGTTTTAATTGTACCGCCGTTTGTCGAATTAAATAATTCAACAATACCGGTATCGGAAGTATCACTTGGAGAAGCTGACTCAGGACATCCCTGAAGAATAAGCATTGCCGATGTCAGAATTAGTAACGCAAAAATCCTAAAAAACTTTTTCATAAGACCTCCACTTTTATCGGAAAATTAGTATTAATTATAGTTATTTGTAATCATAACACTTTTACTTGACTAAATTAATAAAAATTATATTAAAATCAAAATAAATTGTTATAAAATCCTTGAAAAATATTTTTATTATAATCAATTGTAAGAAATAATATTGTTACCATCGGTAAATTGTACATTCTGGGCATAATAATGATGTATAAAAGAGAAAATTCCAAGTTATTATTTATCCATACCAGAATAGGTGTCAAATGAGTTTTCGGGGTGAATTAAATGGACATTATATCTCTCACGACGTGTTGTTTTTCATAAAAATTGGAGATAAGATATAAACGTTTGTCAGGCTGCAAATGTTCTTGAAACTGTTTACTAAATAAATATATTTTCGATGATTACGTTAAACATTGAATAAAGATATTGTGCAATAATTTAATATAAGAAAAGGCACAAATTTGAATGAATTTGAATGGCATAACGAAAAAGCTGCTTCAAATCTAAAGAAGCATGGAGTAAGTTTCGGGGAAGCAGCTACAGTTTTTGATGATCCGTTTGCTGTCTATTTTGAAGATTATAAAAAATTATACAGCGAGGAAAGATTAATAGTAAGAGGATTCTCTAATACAAATAGATTACTAATTGTAAGTTTTACAATTAAGGCAGAAAAAGTTAGAATCATTAGTTCAAGAGTTGCCACTAAAAATGAAAGGAAACAGCATGAAGAATAATTTAAGTTATATTGATAAAAAGAAGGTTACAATCCTTAAAGGTAAAGATGAGAATTTCGATGAGGAGTTACCTGAAGAAATTGATTTTTCAAAATTAAGAACCATTGAAAATCCATTACAAAAAGCTGTCAATGTTACTTTAGATAGTGACATAGCAAATCACTTTAAAAGTTCTAAGCATTTAAATCAATTTTTAAGACTTCAACTTAAATCACTTGCAATTCTGAAATAAGTAAGCGGTGCAGTCAAGAATTTAAAAATGAAATTATTCAACAGATTGGTCAAATAAGAGAATGTTTACTCAAAAAATTGCAATAGATAAAGTAAGATTATTCATTGATGAACTTATTAAATCCGGCATTAGACTGGAAAAAACTTATTTGTTCGGCTCTTATTCTTTTGGAAATCAGAGAGTTGATTCTGATATTGATTTAGCATTAATTTCGGATATGTTTTCCGGTTTTGGTTATGATGACAGAAAATTACTATCAGGTACAAATATTAAAAAAGAGTATATTGATATTGAGCCAATTACATTTTCATATTTGGATTTTAAAAAAGGTAATCCATTCATAGATGAAATTTTAAGAACCGGAATTGAGATTAATTTTTAATCAAATTGTGTGAATTCCCCGAAGATTGCTTCGGGGAAGTTTAATATACTTAGAATGTCATCCTGTAACGCACTTATGCTAAAGAAGCTTTAATAATATTATTCTGTTCTTTAATATGAATCTTATGGTGACCGGTAGCCGTTGCAGCACTTGACTTTCTGCCGATATATTTAAGCAATGGAAAATTGCTGCCGAGAATTTCATAAAATATACTGAATAAAAATGTCCATGCACCTTGATTTTGCGGTTCTTCCTGCACCCAGCATATTTCCGAAGCATTAGGATAAGAATCTATTATTTTCAGGAATAATTCTTTATGAAATGGATAATACTGCTCAATTCTTACGATTGCAATATCATTTATATTCAACTTTAATCTTTCCTGATGAATTTCATAATAAATCTTTCCTGATGTAAAGAGTACTTTGCGTACTGAAGATTTGTCGGTAATAGTCTCATCATCAATTAAATGCTGAAATTTCCCTTCAGTCAAATCAGATACCGAAGAAACAGCTAAAGGATGCCTTAACATACCCTTTGGAGTCATCAAAATCATTGGCGTCCTGACAGGCATTAATGTCTGTCTGCGTAAAGCATGAAAATAGTTTGCAGGAGTGCTGAAATTACATACAAACATGTTATTATCTGCACAAAGTTGGAGTGACCGTTCTATTCTGGCGCTTGAGTGTTCTGGACCCTGGCCGTCATAGCTGTGGGGAAGAAGCATAACAATATTGGAAGTCTGACCCCACTTAACTTCCGAACATGAAATGTACTGGTCAACAATTGTCTGGGCATTATTGGCAAAATCGCCGAACTGTGCCTCCCAAATTGTTAATCCATCCTTTGATACAACACTGTAGCCGTATTCAAAACCAAGTACAGCCATTTCAGATAGTGGACTGTCAAAAATTCTCAAAACAGATTGATTGCGTTTTATATGATTTAACGGAATATAGTCATATTCTTTTTCATAGTCTGTATAAACAGCATGTCTTTGGCTGAAAGTACCTCTGCGGCTGTCTTGTCCCGAAAACCTGACTTCCTTACCCTCAGAGATTAAAGTACCTAAAGCCAGAAGTTCTGCCATTGCCCAGTCTATGAGCGGATTATCTGATTCAATCATCTCTGCACGTTTTTTAAGAAGGATATTTATCTTGGGATTCAGGACAAAATCCTCAGGTGGTCTTGACAGAGCATTTCCAACTTCAAGTAATAAATCCTTCTGAACTGCAGTTTCAAAATCATGAAAAATGTATTCTTTCTTGCTTTGAACTTTTAAACTGCTGCCTGTTTCCGGTTCTTTTCTGCGAGAGTATGCATCATCAAGTACTTCACGTAACTGAGTATAATAAGCATCAATCTCATCCTGAGTTACTACACCTTCTTTTTTTAACTGAGTTTCGTATATCTTTGCAACGTTTGTAATATTCTTAATTCTCTTGTACAGCAGCGGCTGAGTATAAGATGGTTCATCACCTTCGTTATGCCCGTATTTACGGTAACAAAGCATATCAATTATCACGTCCCTTTTGAATTTTGCTCTGAACTGGAATGCAAAAGCTGCAGCAGTTCTGACTGCTTCTGGGTCGTTTCCGTTAACGTGAATAATAGGGGACTGAATCATTTTGGCAATATCAGTAGCATACATAGTTGACCTTGATGATTCTGAGTTTGTTGTAAATCCAATCTGATTATTGATGATAATATGAATGGTACCACCTGTTTTATAACCATCTAACTGAGACAGATTCAGCGTTTCTGCAACAATGCCCTGTCCGGCAAAAGCTGCATCTCCATGAACGAGAACCGGTAAAGCCTTATAATATGTTCTGTCACCGATTTCATTCTCAAGTGCTCTTGCCATACCCTCAACGACAGGGTCAACAAGCTCCAGATGGGATGGATTTGGTGATAACAGTATGTAGCATCTGTTTCCCGAAGGAGTGGTATATGTACCTTTATCACCCAAATGATATTTTACATCTCCGGAGCCTTGATAAGAATCTTCATCCACAAAACCTTCAAACTCGTTGAACATCCTGGCATACGATTTACCGATATTGTTTGCAAGTACATTCAGCCTGCCTCGGTGAGCCATACCCAATACTACTGTATTTATTTCATTATCGGCAGATTCCTGTAAAATCTTATCCAACAGAACAATAAATGATTCACCGCCTTCTAATGAGAATCTTTTATGCCCGACAAACTTCGTGTGGAGATAATTTTCAAATACTTCGGCATCAATGATTTTATGTAAAATTTGTATCTTTTCTTCAGTAGTATAATTAACCGTATTTCTGTCAGTCTCAAGTTTTTTCTTTATCCAGTCTTTTATCTCCGGGCTTTGGATGTGCATAAATTCTATACCTGTAGAGCCGCAATATGTCTCCCTTAAAAGTTCGATTATATCGCGTAAAGGCATATTGTTATTTTCCCAGTTATCATCTGCATGAAATACTCTGTCCAAATCCCAGATTGTAAATCCGTAATAAGCAGGGTCAAGTTCCGGATAATAATAAGTCTCAAATCCTAATGGATTGATAGATGCCAGCAAATGACCCCTTACTCTGTAGGCATTAATCATCTGTATGACATGAGCACCTTTCTCGATGTCATCATTCCCTGGAAGAAAACTGAATTTCTCAGAGGAAAAATCATTTTGCCATTTGATAGGCTCGAATGGTATCTTCAAGCTATAGAATATCTGTTCGTAAAATTGATTTTCTCCAAGCATCAGACGGTTCATATATGCAAGAAATTCTGCTGATTCAGCACCCTGAATTATTCTATGGTCATAAGTGCTTGTTAAGGTAACAACTTTTGAAACTGCAAGTTTTGTCAATACATCCGGTCGGACTGCCTGAAATTCTGTCGGGTAGTCAATTGAACCTGCTGAAACAACCAAGCCCTGTCCTTTTAAGAGTCTCGGGTTCGACATCGTTGTGCCAACCACTCCCGGATTCATCAGAGTGATTGTGGTATCTGCGAGGTCGCTGAATTCCAACTTGCCGCTTCGTGCTTTCTCTAAAATTTCATCAAACTGTAAAACAAATTCATAAAATGATAATTTCTCTGCTTCTTTAATACTTGGTATAACTAAAATATTTTTGCCGTTTTTTGTTTTAAGGTCAATTGCCAGTCCGACATTAATAATAGGTTTAATAATCCGAAATGGTTTATTATCCCTTAATTCAAACGAATCATTAAGCCTTGGGAATTTCATTAATGCTTTAAGTACAGACCATGCAAGTAAATGAGTAAAAGAAACCCTTGATTTATGCAGTTTTAAATGATACCTGTTTATTATTCTTCTGTTTTCGTCAAGTGCCTTTACTGCCATTGTCCTTGTTGATGATGCTGATGGGATTTCTAAACTGAGATACATTTCTTTTATAAAATCGGACTCCTCAACCGAAAAATCTGACCAGTCACTGACCTTGTTCAAATCTTGCAAACCATCTGATAATCCTGAAAACCGAATTTCAGAATTTTTACTCATCGAAAATTGATTGTCTGATGTAGCAGCTAAAGGTTTGTTGCCGATTACAAAAACAGATTTACCGTGAATTTTCTCAAAATACTCCTTCCATTCAGGGTCAACTGAATCAGGGTCTTTAAGAAAGTTGAAATATAACTCATCTTCAAAAGCAGAATTAAGATTTATCATTTGAACGTATGTAAATGTTTTACTGATTACTCTAAAATAATTATCTGTAAACGACTAATAATAACCTTAATTTTGTTATATTTATTATTATCAAATATTTCTCTGATATTTTTCTTAAAATATCAATGAAAAATTCGATAAATGGTGTATTGATTACTGATGTTTTTAACTAAATTGATTTCAATTTCCAATATGACTATAAATCATTTTAGATACAACTAAGATTGTGTTGTAATTTTTTAATAAAATGAAGTTATGAAATAATAAGCATTTGTTACTATTTACATAATGCAATTATATGAAGAATAATTTACATTTACATTTATCAGGAATTAAGATAGATCGAATACTGATTTATAAATATCTGTATCTCATTATATTTCAATTTGTTGAAAGATAATTTCATGCATGAGATTTTTTTATATCTGATTTCTCGTTTAATTTTATAAAAATTCAAAATCATGTGTTAGGCAATGCTAAACATTAAATAATAATTAATTTTGTTTTAACTTGACTATTAAGTAATTTTACAATGTAATTATTGTAAAAAATTAAAATGTATATTGAAAAGTTTGTTTTTTATTATTGAATCATAAATTTTTATTTTTCAAATGAAATCGTCAGGTACTTTAATTATTTTTGAAGAGAGATATATGAAAAAATTTATTCTGTTATTAATATTAGCAATATTGGTAGGAAATGATTCTTATTCAAGACCCCAATATTCTATACTTCAATCTTATGGAGCCAAATGTTCAGGCTGTCATATTAATACTCAGGGCGGCGGGATTAGAAGTAATTCAGGCTGGATGTCGCGTAATCAAAGTTCGTTGGTTAATCCCGAATCTATTGGTCTCAAGGGATTATTTGATTTAACTCAGGAATCAAATCAATTTTTAGATGATAAGGTTACTTACGGATTTGATTTCCGTTACCAGACCGCTAAATGGGGCTCGCAGTCAGGAGTTTCGGAAAGGAAGCACATGGTAATGCAATGGTCAAATTATCTTGCAATCGAACCGACAGATTGGCTGACTATCGAAGGATTTTATAATTTCGCTTATGATATACATTCCGTAATGCGTTACCCCGGGCAGCAGCCTTTTGCAGCAAGTGCAATTATCAAACCCGGCGAGGATTTGCCGTCTTTAAGAGTTGGTTATTTCCAGCCTACAATCGGTACTAAATACGAAGACCATACTATGCTGACACGTCAGTTTGCATCCGGTTCACGCGGAGTATCTGTTGTGCCGGATGATTACGCCGAACTTGGATTTCAGATAGATTACGAAGCTTTAGAATGGCTTGGTGTCAGCTATGGGATGTTCAGTTCGGAAAATTTATCTGAAACTAATATTCCACTTGGATTATCAGCAGGCGGACAGCCGGTAAACGGTAATCACATGTCTTCAGTATTCAGGGTTGTATTATATCCTCCTGAAGTGGCACCCGGAGTTACAATGTTCGGAGGCGGTACTTTGTTCTTTAATTCTCCGCTTAAAACCGATGACGGTATTTATTTCGGAAACGAACATTATTATATAGGAAATATATTCTTTAATGTCGGCTTGGTAGATAAACTTGCCCTTATGACTGAATATATGCGTACACTAAAGCAAGGCAGACTTGAAGTTAATAATATTACTCTCGAGCTTAACTATCAGATCATGGAACCGTTAATAGCTTATGTACGATATGAAAGGGGAAATACTTCTTATCTTGAAGATGATAAAACCTTTATTACAACTCATTATGTTTTCGGAGCAAAGGCTTATATTCTGCCTTACATTGCATTCTTACCTGAATACAGGATTAACGACAAAGAACATCTTGAGGGATATGCATCTCAGTGGGCTTTCCAGGTACATGTATTTTATTAATAGAAAATGGAGTAAATAAAAATGAATAACTATAATAAACGTAGAGAATTTCTTATCACAACCGGTAAGGTTGCAGGATTTGGACTTTTTGCAGGTGCTTTTTCATCCGTTATAACTTCTTGTGAGCAGGACGAACTTCCTCCAAAACCAAAACCGGGTGAATCCGTTGATTTGGATTTAACCCAGTATCCAACCCTATTGGTTGCCGGTTCTGCAGAAGTTATTACTATCGAAAAAATAAACGGCGGTTCACCGATATTGGTTAAACATAATGCTGATGGTACTTTTACTGTAATGGATGCACTTTGCAGACATCAGAATTGTAACCTTATTCTGCCTGGTACGTCTGAAGGAATGTTAGTATGTGCTTGTCACCAAGCAACATATTCTTATGCTGACGGCAAGGTCATTGATAACAAAGGTTTCGCAACAGCAGTGGATTTACAGAATTTTATAGCTGTATATGATGCCGGTAAGAAGATTTTGAATATTTTGGCTTAATTTTTTTTGAATAATTTTTTGGAGTTTTAAAAATGAAAATTTTAAAGTTATCTGCAGCGTTCTTATTGACGCTTGGATTTATGGGTTTGTCGCTTGTTCAGTTTGCTCAGGCAGAAGGTAAAGATGGTAAAACAATCTTTGAAGAATCAAAATGTACTAATTGTCATGGTATAGCATCACAGAGCATCGAAGCAAAGAAAAAATCAGATAAAATACCTGATTTGTCAAAGCTTACTGAAGGTCATGATGCTGCTTTCTGGACTAATTATCTTAAGAAAGAGGAAACTCTTAACAGCAAAAAACACGCTGTTCCTTTTAAAGGAACTGATGAGGATTTGAAAATTATGGTTGACTGGCTGATTTCATTAAATGCCAAGTAATCTGAAAATTTTTATTTGAACAATAGAGTTGCCGGAATAATATCCGGCAGTTCTTTTGCTCGATATATCTAAATATTTATATATGTTAATATTTTGATTGTAGTGTTCCTTGAAATTAATATCTGAATCAGAAAGTAAATAGGTTGAATGTAACATACTAATTTCCGATTCGTCTTAATATTATGTACTTTGAATCTGCATATTAAATGAAAACATGTAAAATTTGAGTATGAATGAAACTAATAATATTGTTTGTTTTGTGACAAATTTTAAATTCTGAAAACAAACTAAATGTATTTTTTTATAATTTTTTTGGAGAGTTTCTGATGAAATCTATTATTGCATTATTCGCTGCCATGACTTTTGTTGGTTTATCATTCCTTCAGATTGCTAAATCTGAAGATGCAACTAAAACAGGTAAAACTATTTTTGAAGAAGCAAAATGTTCAAATTGTCACGGTGTAACTTCACAGGGTATCGAAGCTAAGAGAAAATCAGATAAAATCCCTGATTTATCAAAACTTACTGAAGGTCATGATGCTGACTTCTTTATGAAATTTTTGAAGAAAGAAGAAACTTTAAACAGCAAAAAACACGCTGTTGCCTTCAAAGGTAGTGATGAAGACTTGAAGACTATGGTTGACTGGCTTGTTTCTTTAGGTAAATAACAAAAAACCGTTGCTGAAAAGCAATTAAAATATGGGACTGCTGAAATTTTCGGCAGTCTTTTTTGTTTATGTTCATCATCAATTAAAATATATATTTAACAATATATGTAGAAATATACCTAATTGTTGTTACAGCATGATAAAAAGACTTTTTTATTTCAAAAAAAAGTGATAATTTTACACTTGTTAGTTTGACTGATTTTGAGAAAAATATCATGAAAAATGTTATTGAAAAAATAACCCTTATTTTGGTGATTCTATTGGCTAATGAAATGTTTGCTCAGGACAATTCAACATGTTATGATTGTCACGATGACCCGGATATTTCGTTGGAAAGAAATGGAATTAAAGTTCCTTTAACTGTGAAAAGATTTACGCTGCCGCGTTCAGTTCATGCCAAACTTAAATGTCTGGACTGTCATGAGGACTTTGACCCTTATGAAATACCACATAAAGCTAATATGGGTAAAGTTAATTGTATGAATTGCCACCAGAATCCTGCTGAAATACACAAATTTCACCCTCAGATGATGGGTGCAAAAGGAATAGGAGGCAGTCCTGATGTAAATTGTAAAGGTTGTCATGGAACCCATGAAATTCAATCCAAAAAGTTTACCGGATCCGAGTTCCATTTTACTAAATCAACTGAATTTTGCGGCAGATGTCATCCGAAAATTATGCAGGAACAGCAAATATCAGAGCATTTTGTTGAGCTGTCGCACGATAATCCTAATGCTCCGACATGTATCTACTGTCATTCCAATCCGATAACTAAAAGGCATTTACTTGACAAAGTTCAGCTTAAACTGAATCAGGAAAAGCTTTGTTTAGGATGTCATCTGAAAAATCCTTATAAAAAAAGTAAATTTGCAAAAACACTTATTGATTATGAAAAAAGTGTTCATGGCATTGCTATTATGAAAGGAAATCCTAAAGCTGCCGTTTGTGTTGACTGCCACGGAGCTCACCGGCTCGAAAAAGCGTCTGTACCTACATCCACCGTTAACAAACGTAATGTTCAGGATGTATGCGGTAAATGTCATCCTGATATCACAAGAGAATATATGAAAAGTATTCATGGTATTGCTCTTCATCAGGGTTTTAATGATGCACCGACTTGTTCTTTCTGCCATGGTGAGCATAATATTCATGCAGTGCCTGACGTCCCCGAGCAAGCTTTTTCAAAATCGGGTATGAAATTTAATATTGTTATTGACAACAAAATGGTTTTTTGTGTGGCATGCCACTCAGACCCGGTTATGATGAAGAAATACAATCTCACAACAATTGAAGATTCACACAAATGGATGCCTAATCAGGTTAAACATTGGGAAACTGTACGATGTGTTGACTGCCATTCCTCTCACGAATATCCGAGTAAAAACCATAATATACTGCCAAGGTCTGAAGGAATTAAACAGTGCGAAGAATGTCACGGCAGGGATTCTAAATTGATGTCAATGCTGTATGTGCACGAAAAGAAGCAATCCAGACTGAAATATGGTTTTATTAACGGAACGCTTCTAAGTGATGCTTATGTAGTAGGAACTACAAGTAATGTTTATCTTGATACTGCAAGTATTGCAATATTCGGATTGACTGTCATGGGTATAGGATTCCATGGGTTTTTAAGGTGGAAATCTAAGAAAAATAGGAAATCGTAAATGAAAAAAGTATTATTGTATCCTCTTTGGTTAAGAATTTGGCATTGGACAAATGCCCTGCTGTTTGTTCTATTAATTGTATCAGGTATTAGTTTACACTATTCTGCAACAAATGAATTGTTTTTAAGTTTTAATATTGCAATGTACACTCATAATATTGCCGGAATTTTACTGAGTTTAATTTTTCTGTATTATACTGTCCTAAATATTGTCAGTGGTAATTTCAGACACTATATTCCGGTAATGACAAACATTTTTGAAAGATTGATAAAGCAGGGAACATATTATGTATATGGTGTATTTAAGGGTGAAGAGCATCCTTACCACACAACTGAAAAATTAAAATTCAATCCGCTGCAGCAGTTGACATATCTGGCAATAATGTTTGTATTTATGCCGCTTATCATAATTTCAGGCTGGCTTCTGTTATTTCCTGAATTGGCTCCCACAAGCGTTTTAGGAATGGGTGGAGTCTGGCCCATGGCGATACTTCACATTGCAGTAGGATTCTTTTTAAGTTTGTTTATGTTCGGTCATATTTATCTTGCAACACATGGAGATAAAATTACTACTAATTTTAAATCCATGTTTGACGGTTATCATCATCTTCATGAAGAAAGTCACGAAAATTTGGTTCTTCCTAAAAGAGTTGTTACTGATTATGGCGATGATGCAGAAATAATTGATGTTCATAAAGATTATGAAATAAGTATTGATGGTGAAAAGGATTACAATCCCGAGACTAAGATTATAAAAGATAAACCCTCTAAAAAATATCATTCTGAAGAATAATATTGATTTTTTAAAATAAAGACTGCCGAAAGACAAACCGGCAGTCTTCTTATAAACAATAAGATTGAAGTTTGTGATATGCATGATAAGAACAACGGGTATTTTGTAAAAATGAATTATTAGGTATTGCAGAAATTCTTATACGCGATATTAAAATTATAGTGCTCACTGCCGCTCACTTTCAATCTTTTAAAATAGCAGGGATGATAAGTTCTATTATTTATAAAAATATAACCCCATGATTTGTCTCTCTGAGCTTGCGAAGAGTCCATGTATTCATTAATTAACAGCCTGGACTCTTCGCTCCGCTTCAGAGAGACAATTTCCGAAGATTGAGCTAAAAAAATAGAACGTATCGCCCAGCTTTGAAAAATGGGGATTTCTTCATTGCAATGCCAAATTGCAATTTAAGAATCAATATACCAAACTATTTTATTCAAGTTATTGCATTAGTATCTCAAAAATTTAAAATATTTTCATTGTTTTATCGAATTTATATATTTATTAAAAACATTATTGAATGAGTAACACAAAAAAATCCGGTATAATTTATTTTTATATAGCATCATTTTTTTTGATTCTGTTTGACCAGGCAACAAAGTTATATTTCAAAGGATTCAGTCTTCTTGGAATAACACATCAGGGTTATGACTATGGCGACCCTGTGCCGGTTATAGGCAATTTTGTTTTCTGGACATATATAGAAAATCCGGGAATGGCTTTTGGTATTGAATTCGGCTGGGGAAAGATATTTTTAAGTCTTTTCTCGATTATTGCAGGCGGGCTTCTTGCTATGCTTATTTATAAATTGAGAAAATTCAACTTTTGGGTTATTTCGGGATTTACTCTGATTTTTTCAGGTGCCGTGGGTAATTTGATAGATAGAGTTTTTTATGGAGTATTTTTTGGAACTGCACCTTTATTTTATGGCAAAGTAGTTGACTTTATTCAGGTAGATATTCCGGATATTGAATTTCTGGGTTGGACACATTTTCCTGTATTCAATGTAGCAGATTCATGTGTTACGATTGGTGTCTCGATTCTGATACTGGCACATAATAAACTGCCGGAATGGCACGATATTTTCCCTCCAAAAAACAAACCTGAAACAGTTGAAATTATATCCGAAGATATTACAACGGACAAATCCATTGACTGATAACGATGACAAACTGAATTATCCTGATTATGTCGAAAAAGAATTCAGGTTTAAAGTTGCAAAAGGGCAGGCTCCTGAGCGGATTGACCAATATCTGACAAAATATATTTATAATGCTACACGCAACCGCGTACAAATTGCTATTGATAACGGTAATGTTACAGTCAACGGGAAAGTTGCAAAATCAAGCAGGAAGGTTCAGCCGAATGATGAGATTATTTGTAATATCATGAAAGCTCCGCCAATCGAACTTTTGCCCGAAAATATCCCGCTTGATATAATTTTCGAGGACGAATATTTACTTGTTGTCAACAAGCCGCCCGGTATGTGTACTCACCCAGGATTCGGTCACAGATACGGAACTTTAGTCAACGCTGTATTATATCACTTCGGATTAAGAAATTCAATCCAGATTCAGCCTGATGATGATGATGATGAAGATGATGAAGATGATGAAGATGAGAAAATTGATGTTATAAGTGAAGGTGAGATTTTTGCATCGGATTCTATCAGACCTGGAATTGTTCACCGTTTGGATAAAGACACATCAGGTTTGCTTGTAATTGCAAAAAATCCGCAGGTTCATGCAAAACTCGCAGCACAGTTTGCAGACAGAACTACCGAAAAAGAGTATAATGCAATAGTCTGGGGCAATGTTAAGGAAGATTCCGGAACTATAACAGGCAATATCGGACGGTCATCCAGAGACAGAAAACTGTTTACTGTTGTTAAAAAGGATGGGAAATTTGCGAAAACTGATTTCACAGTACTAGAAAGATACAAATTTGCCACACTTGTCAAATTAATACTCCATACCGGAAGGACGCATCAAATCAGAGTTCACCTCAGCCACATTAAGCATACTATTTTTGGCGATACGGCTTATGGAGGTGATAAAAATCTCTTTAACGGACTTCCTGAAATAAATAAAACAGCCAATACATGTTTGAAACTCGTGAATCGTCAGCTATTACATGCACGTACTTTAGGATTTAGACATCCTGTAACGAATGAATTTATGACATTCCATTCTGATTTGCCTGATGATTTTAAAAAAGTAATTGCAGTAATGAATTCTTCAAATATTGAATGATAAAAGTTATGATTAAGAAATTTGCTGTTACTTCCCAACCAATTGATGAACTTCTTGCCAAAAGGTGGTCACTGAGAGCTTTTGATATTAATAAACCTGTTTCGCGTCAGCAGATAATTTCGATTTGTGAAGCCGGCAGATGGGCTCCTTCCTGCTTTGGTGACGAGCCATGGAGATTTATGGTCTGGGATATAAATCATGACAAAGAAGCGTACCGGAGAGCTTTCTCATGCATAGGAAAGTGGAATCAGAAATGGGTTCGTACTGCTCCTGTGATAATGGCATCACTTGCTGATAATATTTTCAGAAAAAATGGTGAACCGAACCGCTGGGGGCAGCACGATACCGGACTTGCCACCGAAAATATTCTACTTCAGGCATTTTCATTAGGATTGGCTGCACATCCAATGGGAGGATTCGATGGGGACAAGCTGAAAACTGAATTTAACATACCCGATAGATTTACGCCAATGGCATTTATTGCAATAGGTTATCAGGATGATGTTAATGTTCTCGGACCCGAACACGCCGCCGAAGAAATCAAGCCCAGAGTCCGATTACCTTTGGGT
>JAVSMQ010000001.1:447636-462957 GCA_032027125.1 Kapaibacterium sp. (SeqCode) | reverse complement strand
CACTAAGCTGCGTCCTTCGCGTGACATAGTTTAATCCTTATTTTAGTTGACAAATTGTTTATTCTATGTGTCAACCAATTTCAGGACACCTCAATCTTAAGTCCGAACATTCTAAATCCCCCTAACCCCCTTGAAAAAGGGGAATTCAGTTTCCCCCTTTTCAAGGGGGTTAGGGGGATTTCTTGATTTTTTAATGTTAAAAATTAAACATTTTACTTAAAATTAAGCAGTTTATGATTAAATATACACGTTGTATTAAATTCTCAACAAAAGGTTGAGTAGTAACGATATTTTTATCTCCAGCCGGTCAGGAAATAGATTTTTCATTACTTTTATATCAAAAACTAATAATTTCTTTTGATTTTTTAAAATATTATTTGTACAGCTATTCAAAAAACTATATTTTTGATTGTTAACATCAAGAAATGTGTTGAATGCTTTATCATAAATAGTTATTGAAATTGTAGCAGGTTGCTATTAATATTTTTAAATATTCTAAGGAGTAATTGTTATGAGCGAAGAAAGAGAAAAATCTGTTGATGAAATGTACTGTAAATCCTGCGGTGCCATCATTAAAAAAGATGCCGAAATATGTGTACACTGCGGAGTGAGACAAAAAAGTGCCGGATGGACACCCGGTGGTACAGAAGGTGGGGGAAAAGACTGGCTGACAACTTTACTGCTGTGTATCTTTCTTGGCGGTATCGGAATTCACAGATTTTATACCGGGCATATCGGAATTGGAATTGCACAGGTATTAACACTTGGAGGATGCGGAATTTGGGCATTGGTTGACCTTATAATGATTGCCATGGGTACTTTTAAAGATGCTAATGGAAACCTTCTGGTTAGAAATTAAATTATTACAAAACAAATTAAAGGGCGCTGCTCTGCTGATGATGCCGGCCGTCCTTTTCTTTGTACCTGTTGAATGGTTGGAAGTCCAACATTCAATATGTATATTTAATAATATCACCGGAAACGAATGTTACGGCTGCGGGATGACAAGAGCTTTGCTGAGTGCATTACATCTTCAGTTTATTGAGGCATTTAATTATAATCCGCTGTTTATTATCGTATTGCCGCTGCTGATATTTATCTGGGTAAAGACTATTCTTAGATATTTTAAGGTTGATGGCTCGAATAAAGCAGAATTACTTCATATCAATAAATAAAAATTGCAGAATTCCTTACCTGCATAAATTCTCACTATCGCAATATTTAAATCCCCCTGCCCGATTACCCACCTTTGAAAAAGAAAATAAGTTTCGGAGAATGATTGAAAGTTGTTCTTTGACAATTGATTTATTCCAATTTTCATGAAGATTTACTTTGAAATGCCCAAAAAAGCATTGATTTAGTGAATAATACGCTAAAACACTTCAACCAAACGCTAAAACACTTCAACGGAACGCTAAAATGCTTCAACGGAACGCTAAAATGCTTCAACGGAACGCTAAAATGCTTCAACGGAACGCTAAAATGCTTCAACGGAACGCTAAGATGCTTCAACGGAACGCTAAGATGCTTCAACGAAACGCTAAGATGCTTCAACGGAACGCTAAGATGAGTCATCAAAACTCTCGGACGAGTCATCAAAACTCTCGGATGAGTCATCAAAACTCTCGGATGAGTCATCAAAGCTCTCGGATGAGTCATCAAAACTCTCGGATGAGTCATCAAAACTCTCGGATGAGTCATCAAAACTCTCGGATGAGTCTTCCGATGCTATAGTTGAAACAAAAAAGGGGTCGGAAGGTTCAGCGTAACGGTCGGAAGGTTCAGCGTAACGGTCGGAAGGTTCAGCGTAATGGTCGGAAGGTTCAGCGTAACGGTCGGAAGATTCAGCGTAATGGTCGGAAGGTTCAGCGTAACGGTCGGAAGGTTCATCGTAATGGTCGGAAGGTTCAGCGTAACGGTCGGAAGGTTCATCGTAACGGTCGGAAGGTTCAGCGTAATGGTCGGAAGCTTCATCAGGGTGGTCGGAAGGTATATTTGATATAAATTATACCATTTTGCATTTTTATAGTTGAGTCTTTACTGTTTGGAACAGTCCGCTCCTACAGAGCTTAATGATATTTGTGGAAATTATTATTATCTACAAACAGTGCATTCTTACGGAATTGTAAGGCATAAATCAAAATCAAAGTAATCATGTAAATCAGGTACAATCAAAGGTTCTGACAAATCATGGTTCTGACAATTTACTATTCAATTTAAATGAACATACTCAATTATTTTTTACACCTTACCATAACAGAATATTCTAATTTAGGTACTGATTTGGAATTTGTCCTGATTATCATTTTTGAAAGAATTAATTTTTTAGGAGATAATTTAATCTTTATTTCATATTCCCTTGATGATTTTTTAGGTATAATTTTATCTAAAGGTAATAATGAAACAACTTCAAATGATGAATTATCTGCCGATTCCGGATTTTGAATCTCAATATCCTGTTTACTTGAATTAAGTAAGACAATATTATATGTTATTATACTGCCGGTCTCTACATTGGAAAATGATGGAAGTTTTTGTGGTTTACTCAATAAATCGCGATAAACAAATACATTTATTAATACATCGGTTTTAGGGCTTTTAGTGTCATTTGATGTTAAATATACATGATTTTGTTTATCACCGCTTGCAGTAGAGAGATTGATTTTTACAAATAATGCAGCCGAATCATTTGGCGGTATAGTATCCTTGCTTATTGTGAAAGTTGTGCAGCCGCATGAAGCATAAATAGCGGAGATTACCAAATCATCATTTCCAATATTATAAATACTAACATATTTTTCGTACTCACTTGGAAAAATAGTATCAGTTTTTAGTCCGATTTCTTCGTTCATATATAATTCAGGTTTTGAAAAAATAGGTACTGAACTGCAAACTAAGATAAATAATAATATTAAATACTTCATAATTTACCCGCAAATTATTTGTTTTAAATACATCTGATGATTTGTATAAATAATAGCAAATACAACTTTTGTGTTTTGGAGTTTGTCCTGAGAAATGAAAAAGTGGCTGTTTGGTAAATCGGTTGAAGTATATAATTCTCTACCGGTAACATCATAAAATGTAATTTGTTGTATAATTTCATTAGAATTTGATTTTACTTCGACTGCTTCTGCTCCTGAATTATAAAAAAGACTGATATTATTTTCTTCATCTTCACCAACGCCCGTTGGCAGGTTCAGATTATTAAATTTAAAAACTCTATTCGCTCCAAAAAATATCATTTGGTTATTTGCTTTTCTTAAAGCAAATTTTTGGTATTCATCAAATAACGAATCGTTGTATGCTCCATAACCGGTAACAATGGTTTTTAAAAAAGTCCAATATTTACCACCGCTAAAAGTAATCATCACTCTCGGACTATATTTTTCACATACAAGACCTACCTGACTGTTGTCAAAAAATTCAATTGAAGAAAATAGAGCACCAAGTTTATCTGGAATTGCCAGATATTGCGTCTCCCACGTTTTTCCTAAATCAGAAGAAAAATATATAGACTGATAAATCTCAAATATACCGTTTCCTGTTCCTACCGCACCGACAAACCATAATGTATCGTTACGTATAAAAAAACCGGAATCTCTTGTGTAATCTATTACATTATTAGTCCTTTTTGGGAAACTTCTTAATTCAGTCCATGTATCACCAAAATCTTTACTGAAAATAAAATAATATGATTTTGAGGGTATATTATAAATTATACACATAAGCACATCAGATTCCTTGAAATATTCAATTCTCATAATAAAATTTGTATCGGTTTCAAGAAAATCCGAAATATTATCAAGCCTGTACCATTCCGAACCTCCATTTTCTGTCCTATAAAGATTTCTGTATGTAAGTTCATCGGAAACTACAATAATTCCATTTAAGGAATCTTTAAATGCAATACTGCCGAGAAATTTGTTTTTAAAATTTTCAGGATTAAGTTCGGTCCATCCTTTAGTAATATCATAAGTTTCAAATAATCTCGTATAATCAACCGTATCTTTTTTATCCAATTGAGTTACAATAATTTTATTGTTCGGTAGCAGACAAAAACCGTTAATACTCCTTTTAAAAAAGTTGCTTGCCGGAGGTAAAACACCGGCTTTCCAGCTTTCCAAATTATCGTATGAAACGAATGCTCTTGTTGTAACTCCTGAAATCCAAATTTTACCGTTATAACGCGGATAGACTATATTCAAATTACCTAAATCGGTATAGTGTTTTATTTGCCAGTAATAATGTATTGTATCTTTATTAAATATTGTCATGGACTGAGGATAGGTTGAGTCCTGCGAGGAATAAATTTCTGAAAAAGTAATGATTAAAACTATTAGAGTAGTTAAAGTTTTCATTTTATACACCTTTTTAAATATTTTGACAATTGAAAAAGCAAAACGTTTTTTCATTTATAATTTAATCATCCGATGACTCTAAGTCATCGGATGAATTATGAAAGTTACACTAAAATTTAATTAACTCCCAAATTAGCTAATCAAATTTTTATTGCTCTTGTAACATAAACAGCACCGTTGACCTCAACAAACATCAAAACTAAACCCTTATTTAAATCTGAAAGGTCAATAGTCAATTCCTGACCTCCTCCATTCATTGAACCTCTAAAATATTCCCTTTTAATGAAATTGTTATCATAGCTGTAAATTTTAACATCCGAATTTTTTGTTAAATCGAATGTCAGAAATCCTGAGTTAACAATAGGATTGGGCATAAATTTAAGTTCAATATTCTGCAGGTCATTTGTTGTTGGTATTGAATTTTTTTTATTTCGTAATTTTGCATTATCTATTAATTTTCTTAAACCTCCATCCTTGTTTATTCTTAACAAAGATTGTCCATTAGATAATCTAATTACGGTCATGCATGGCTTTCCTATCAAAACTTCCGGTATTGAGAATAACAGAGTCAAAATAGAAAATACGCATAATATTATGCTTATGAGCTTTTTCATAATATTATTCCTGACTATAGCATACTGAGAAACAAGGTTGTCCGGTTTCGGGTCCGATTACAGCACCACAAGCAACAGGGGTATATGGCAATGATGTGATGGTTACAACATTTTGGTAACTCTTACAAATTTTAAAACCGCGGCAGCAAACCGGTGTTTCAGCGCAGGGGTAATTGTAATATCCTGCGCCACCAGGTCCTATAGCCCTATAAACTGTTTCCCAGCAAGCCGGACCGACACTTATATAAGTTTCCCTGCATTCACCGGGCTGTAAAACTGGAAAGCCGGGTATTACTCCTTCTTCCAAAAGACTATGGCTTACAAACTCCCATACACATGGTGGCTGAGTACAATAACCTTCCAGTTCACATCCTGTTAAAGCCGCTACCCACCCCAGAACTCTAAATTCATATTGAGTTATTCCATTACATTCAACAACTCTGTATTCATATTCAGCCCATATCCAGCAGTCATCAGGAATATCCCATGAAATTGAATCCCAAGTCCATGCTGTGGTTGTATCACAATTGCATTCAGCATAAGAAACGCTGTATGAAAGTGACACAAGAATTAATAACAACAAAAGTTTTTTCATTTTATCACCTTATGATGACATTGTTAAACAAAATGACTGTTTTAATCATTAAAATTTAAATCATCAAAAATTTTAAACCCATATTTAATGCGTTATTTATAGTGGAACTCTGTTTTAAATTCACCCGTTTTCTAAAAACAAATTACATAAATTTTAATGATGATTTATTTTATGCAATTCATTTATTTTCCACTTTTATCATACAATCATACGTTACCTCTCGGATTAGTACAACTGCTGCAATGCATATTACTTGAATCAAATAATATGTAATTTTGAACTTGTTTTTGGTATTGTTGATTAATTAAAAAAGAAATACAAACTGACACTTGATACTTTATTCCTGATATCTGATACCGGAAGACAAAAAACATTTTATCTAATAACTTATTCATAATCAATTTCAGTAATATGTTAATTCATCTACCCAAACATATATCTTTTTTATCATATATCCTAATTATTTTTTTGATATTTTAAAAAAAGGCATACTGATTTACTTATTATTCAGTATGCCTTTTTAAAAAATCTGTTCAAATAATTATTAGAACAACTGCCTTGCAAGTTCAATGAGTGAATTTGGTAAAATACCCAATAGAAAAACGAATATTACCGATACTGTCAAAGTGATTTTTGCTGATGATATATCAGTAACAACCGCACCTTTCTCGTTATCTTTAAAATACATATTCAGCACAAGACCGATATAGAAATATATTGATATTATTGTCGAGACAACCGCAACTATAGTCAGCCATGTATATCCCGATTCAATTGCTCCGACAAATAACATATACTTCCCTGGGAATCCTGCAAAAGGAGGAAGTCCTGCAAGTGAAAACATGAAAACAGCCATCAAAGCAGCAAGCCACGGGTGGTTCTTTCTTAAACCGGAATAATCGTCAAAATCCATTCTTTCATTGTCTTTTTCAAGAATACCGACAATTACAAATGCACCGATTTGCATAAACATATAAGCAGTGGAGTAGAACATGATACCGCTCCAGCCGTTTTCGTTGTTGGAAACAATACCCATTAGCAGATAGCCTGCATGTGCGACTGATGAATAAGCCAGCATTCTTTTGACATTCTTTTGAACAACGGCGGTGATATTACCGACAAGCATTGTCAAACCTGAAATAACTGCGATAATTAATCTTGCTGTATCAGAAAAGGCAGTAAGTTTGAGACTGCCTTCCGAAATACTTGTTATGTCAATTGCTGCCGGAATAATTGATTTAGCTACGATTATAAAGGCAATCAATGCGGCGGCTTTTCCTGCGGTACTCATAAATGCAGTTGATGTAGTAGGAGCACCTTGATAGACATCCGGCGCCCATTGATGAAAAGGAAAGGCAGCAGATTTGAATGCCAAACCTATAAGAATGAGTGCAAATCCTATTCTTATATATGTCATATCTGCTGAACCATTCATGACACTTGTCAGTATTTCCGAAAAAATGATTGTACCTGTCGCACCATAAAGCATTGCCATTCCGTACAGTAAAAATCCGGTTGCAAAAGAACCCAGTAAAAAGTATTTCAAAGCTGATTCGACTGCTGTTACACGAGTACGGATAAAACCTGACAAGATATAAAATACGATTGACATAAGTTCTATGCCGATAAACAGTATCAGAAGACTTTTTGCATGAGAAATCAACATCATTCCGACTACCGCAAAAAGTATGAGTGAATAATATTCTTTATACTCCTGATATTCCCTTTTCAAATACGGTCTTGAAGCGAAAATTGTAAGAATACCTGCCGTGCAGAATATTATGTCAAAATATGCCGCATAGCCGCCAAGCATTACTGAACCAACGGTAATAGGAGTCTCGATATTTTCAACCGGAACTAAAGGGAAAATTGTTATAGCTGCCGATATGGCTGTCGTAAGTAATGCGAATATTGAAAAATAATAGGCAGCTACTTTGTTATTACCGGTGAAAGCATCTACTAACAATACAATAACGGAAAAAGCCATAATCAGCAGTAGCGGCATTCCGTAAACTATTTCGTTGGTCATTTTTTTATTACCTGTATATTTATATTCATAATTATTTGTTCCCGCTGCCATTGTCTGCAGGTTTGAGTTCCGGCAGTTCAAAAGCGGGTTTGTTGAATTTAATCATTTCAATTTTGTTGACAAGTTGTTTTGTATAGGAATCGGAAATATTTAAAAATGTAGCAGGATATAATCCAATCCAAACAATAAATACAACTATCGGTACAAGCATTGCCCATTCTTTCCCGGTTAAATCAGGCAGTGATTTGTTGGCAGGATTATCAACAGTTCCGAACATTACTCTCTGATACATCCATAAAAGGTAAACTGCAGCAAAGATAACACCTGTTGCACCGATTATTGTAAACCACCATGAATCAAGAATTCTGGAATCAAAAGCACCCTTAAGTGTCAAAAATTCACCGATGAACCCGTTCAATCCGGGTAATCCTACAGAGGCAAACATGGCAATAGCAAACATAACGGCAAAGTTAGGCATTACTCTTGCAATACCGCCGTATTCGCTTATAAGTCTTGTGTGACGTCTCTCATAAAGTATGCCGACACATAAGAACAGCATACCGGTTGATAATCCGTGATTCACCATTTGAATTATCCCGCCCTGAAGTCCATCTGCAGTCATGGAGAAAATACCCAAGACTACAAATCCAAGATGGGATACTGATGAATAAGCAACCAATCGTTTCATATCAGTTTGAACCATTGCTACCAAAGCACCGTAAATGATTCCGAAAACAGCGAGCCAGGAAATAATTTCTGCATAATTAATTGATGCTAATGGAAACATTTCAAGATTAAACCTGACTAATCCGTAAGTACCCATTTTCAACAGTATTCCGGCAAGTATAACCGAACCCGGTGTCGGAGCTTCGGTATGTGCATCGGGTAGCCATGTATGAAGAGGGAACAACGGTACTTTTATCAGAAATGAAAGAGCAAAAGCCAAAAACATCCATTCCTGTAAATCAATCGGTATTCTCGAACCTACATCTCTGATTAGTATATAGTTTGTGGTAAAACCGTTAGGCATATTCAATAATTCCGTGCCTGCATAATATGCTAGCCAGACAACAGCTACCAGCATAAATAATGAACCTACAGCAGTAAAAAGAAAGAATTTAACCGCAGCATACAGTCTTTCCTTTCCGCCCCAAATACCAATGATGAAGTACATCGGTATGAGAATCATTTCCCAGAAAATATAAAATAAGAATAAATCCATTGCAACAAATACGCCTGTCATAGCGAATTGCAGAAGCATTACCATTATATAATATTCTTTTTCACGCTTTTTGATAGATTCAAAAGATGACAGTATTGCTATTGGAGTGATAAATGTTGTCAGCATTACCATTAGGAGCGACAATCCGTCTATTCCGATTCTGAATCCTGCATCAAAAGCATCAATCCATACAGTTTCGTAAACAAACTGCAGACCGGGATTGGAACTGTCGAAACCTAAAAACAGTACAATTGATATAAAAAATGTTGCGACCGAAATACCGAGAGCGGAACGTTTTATCAATTTAACATTATCTCTGTTAAAAAACAGTAATATTAACGAACCTGCAAGCGGTAAAAATAGTGTCAAAAATAGTGCTGTCATATCTATTAGCTTCTGTTGTAATTATACAAATTAAGGTTTATAAAAACATTACCCATGCTAAAATTGCCACAATACCGGCTATCATAACGACAGCGTAATTCTGGACTATTCCGGTCTGCATCAATCTGATTCTGCTGCCAAGCATACCGACAGTTTTGGCGGAACCATTTACAATACCGTCAATTATACCGACATCCGTGAATTTCCAAAGGAAAGATGTTGATAGTCTATGAATCGGGTCAATAATCATGGCATAGTAAATTTCGTCAAGCCAGTATTTATTCCATAATGCTTTATAAATTCCGCTGAAATTCTTTGATAACTGCCGCGGTGCTGTCCATTGCGGGTCAGAATACCAATTTTTGGCAAGAGCCCACATACCGAAAGCAACAGCAGTAGCAATTATCATAAGTACATACATCATCATTTCCAAACCATGATGAGATTCAATTCCCAAAATCATATTTGCATTTGCAAAAATTGGATTTAACCAGCTTTTTAATAATGGTTCGGAGTGAATCCAGGGTACAAGTGCAGGCGGCAGGTTCATTAATCCGCCGATGGTAGAAAGTACGGCAAGTGTAATAAGTGCGAAAGTCACTGTTTTAGGTGATTCATGCGGATGTACATGTTTATGGTCGAATCTTTCCTTTCCTTCGAAAGTCAGATAATACAATCTGAACATATAGAAAGCAGTAAACAGAGCTGATAATGCAAGAACTCCCCATACAAACCAACCGCCTCCGTTATGCGATGACCAGGCATACCACAGAATCTCATCTTTCGACATGAATCCGCTGAAAAACGGTATTCCGGCAATTGCCATTGTACCTACAAGGAAAGTTTTGGATGTTACGGGCATATATTTTTTAAGACCGCCCATACGTTTAATATCCTGCTCTCCATGCATTCCATGAATTACAGAACCTGAACCGAGAAACAGCAGCCCTTTGAAAAATGCGTGTGTTATCACATGAAAAATTGCAATATAGTATGCTCCGACTCCAAGAGCTACAAACATAAATCCTAACTGACTGACTGTTGAATAAGCCAGTACTTTTTTAATGTCGTTCTGAACCAAACCAATTGAGGCGGCAGTAATTGCCGTCAATGCACCTATTACAACAACAACTGTCATTGTGGTTTCTGATAATGCAAAAAGAGCGGAATTTCTTGCTACTAAAAATATACCCGCAGTTACCATAGTAGCAGCATGTATCAATGCTGATACTGATGTCGGACCTGCCATTGCATCGGGCAGCCAAACCGCTAGCGGCAACTGTGCAGATTTACCGGTACACCCAAGAAAAATCATTAATGTTATTGCCGTAATAATTCCGGCATTCATATATTCTATATAATTGGATGAGGCTATTTCAAAAACTTCGGTGTAATTTAGTGTTTTGAATGTAAAGAAAATCATAAACATAGCAATCAAAAAACCGAAGTCACCGATTCTGTTAACAATAAATGCCTTCATTCCGGCATCACCTGTCCATGTAATCCTTACACCGGGGAATTTACGGTCGTACCAAAAGCCTATCAGAAGGTACGAAGCCAAACCAACGCCTTCCCAGCCAAGAAAAGTCAGTAAATAGTTGTTTGCCAGTACGAGAGTAAGCATCATGAAAATAAACAGATTCAAATAGGCGAAAAACCGATAAAAACTTCTGTCATCGTGCATATAACCAATTGAATATACATGTATCAGAAATCCTACACCTGTGATGAAAAGAGCAAAGGTAACAGAAAGCTGATCTACCTGATATGCCCAGTCAATATTGAAATTACCGACGGAAATCCATGTGAACATCTTCACTGTATAGGGATAACCTGCCGGATTCGACAGCAATCCGTAAAATATTAATACTGTTATTATAAAAGAAATACCTACTGTTGCACTTGCCAAGCCACCGATAAGATTTTCATTTTTTATTTTCTTACCGATAAGTCCCAATATAAGAAAACCTATCAACGGCATAAGAGGAACCAAGTAAATCAAATCTTGCATATCTGTACCTAAAGGTTTTTACTAACTTTCAAAATTTTTAACAATTCATACATTTTCAATTTAGGCAAAAATAAGTTATTTTGCTTAAGATTAAAAATAATGTTTATAATTAAATAACAAATTCTAAAATTAATGAATTTCAAAAAGGAAAAATACAAAAGTTTCTCTATTCGGCAAAGCCCTTTGACTATTTTACCTTTGATTTGATGAAATTATATATAAATATATGTAAATTTTATCCTAATAATTGAACAATGAAAAATCCATTTAAATCAAGCAATAAATTTTACTCAAAACTGTTAATGAATTTGTTAAAATGATTTATGATGAAAAAATAATATATACAGTCGTATTTTGACTTTATATTGAAATGTGATGGTCAGCAGTATGAGAAGATTTGATGAAATTTTAACCGAATCCGATTTTAATTTAATTACCGGTACCGGCTTTTGGAACGTTTCAACTTTAGAGGAAGTTGAAGACGATATTGATGTAATTGATAATATTGCCAATGCGTGTAAGGTTCTTCTCTTCAATGATGAATGGCATACATTTGATGAAGTTATAAATCAGATAATTAAAGCTGTAAGGTGTACAAATCTACAGGCTGAAAATTTGACACTGGAAGTTCATGAAAGGGGTAAGGCATTAGTTTATGCCGGCGACCTGCAGGAATGTCTGAAAGTCAGCGGTGTACTTGAGGAAATTGCTCTGCATACACAAATTGAAATGTAGGAAATCATTCTACATCTTCACATAATTCAAAACTTAGAATACAAAACTATTAAATTTCCCGAAGTTTCATCTCCCATCTGTAGGCTGTTGCAGTCATATCATCAAGAGAATAATTTGGCTTCCATTTAAGCATTTTGCCGGCTTTAGATGAATCAGCCCAGATTTTTTCTATATCTCCCGGACGCCTGTCAGTAATAATGTAGGGGAGAGGCTTGGTAAGTACCTTGTTAATGCTTTCAATGACATTCATAACGCTGTATCCTTCGCCTGTGCCGACATTAAATACATCAATAAAACTATCCGGTTTGCCATGCAGATAATCAATCGCTTTAATATGTGCATCAGCTAAATCGCATACATGAATATAATCCCTTATAGCAGTGCCGTCTGGAGTATTATAATCATTTCCGAAAACCAGCAGATTCTCTCTGATTCCAAGTGCAGTCTGGGTTATGAAAGGCATAAGATTGTTAGGAATACCCTGTGGTAATTCTCCGATTTCCCCGCTTGGATGTGCTCCTACCGGATTGAAATATCTAAGCAGAATTGCCTGAATATTTTTACCGGAATTAATGTAGTCAAATATTACGTCCTCACAAATTTTCTTTGTATTGCCATAAGGTGAATTTGTCGGTTTGAATGGTGTTTCTTCATTGACAGGGAGAGTGTCAGGCTGCCCGTAAACAGTGCATGAAGATGAAAATATCAGCTTCTTTACCGAAAACTCATTCATAACCTCCAATAAATTTATTAATCCGTTAATATTATTCTTATAATACATCAGGGGGTGAGAAACCGACTCTCCGACAGCTTTGTATGCTGCAAAATGAATTACTGACGAAATCTCAGGATATTTTTGGAAAACAGATTTTAAGGCTTCATAATCGCAGACATCTATATTCTCAAAAGCAGGACGTTCGCCCGTGATTCCTTCAATTCTGTCTAAAGTGATAATGTCCGAATTAGAAAGATTATCAACTATAATTACTTCATATCCGAGATTAAGTAGTTCAATTGTTGTGTGCGAGCCGATATAACCCATGCCGCCTGTTACGAGAACTGTTTCCATATACTCTGCTTATTTTTATAAAAAGAATACTTAACGATTAGATTGAACTGATATTATTATAAATATTACTTAAAGTCAAGCGAAGTTATTATAAAAGATGTTATTATCAATCTTAAATATGGAGTTGATAAAACTACAAAAGTCAAGAAATTAATGGAATTTTACTACTTTATCAAAAACATATTAACTTATAAAAAAAATAATGTATCTTAAATTTATCAACTCTTTATTAAAGCATCTAAAAATTCATCTCTTGATAACCCAATTTGAGTTATAATGGCTCGTAGAGTACCGCTGTTAATGGTATTATGATTTGGCATCACAAGCGGTGTGATTGTTCCGTCTTCATTTGTACGTTGCATTATTATGTGATTACCCTCTCTAACAAGTTCGAAACCTAAATTACTAAAACATTTGATAACCTTTTGTTTACGAACATCATTGGGAAATTTCATTAAAATATCTCTGCTTCAGCAATAAAAGCTGCCTCTACTTCAGATTCATTCGTGAATCTACTGTTAAACTCTTCTATTCCAAAATATTCGATAAATGCTTTTAACGAACTATTTGTACTTTCCAAAGCTTCCAAATAAGTTCTACCTTGACCGACAATTGCCCCATTTGAAAATCCGAGTGGATAACCACAATATCCATCAGAATGTTTTTCAATTACAATTTTCATTTTTTAAACTCACTTATCTTATTTCAAAAATACCGTAATACAATTTATTCAACGATTATAATCTTCTTTGATTGACAAATTAAATTCAGTTCCTTTAAACTGAATCGTTTAACTGCTTACTCCTAAATTTTTTTACGAGTGTTTATGACATCATTTACGTAAGATGAAATCTTGTAAATTGCTATAACTTACCTCACAACCATAAATTTATGAAAAGTATTATTTATCTGAATAAAATAAACTCCAATCGGTAAGGCACTGATATTGATTTGAATATCTTTCGTTCCGTCTGCAATTTTGGGATAATTCAATAACTTGTTGCCAGTAAATGAATAAATGATGATTTTACTTAAAATATCATTAGTTTCAACTAAAAGTGATTCATAATCCAATGATAATGTTAAAGAAACATCTTCGTCATAATATTCTTTAACCGAAAGTGGTAACCAAAATTCTGTTAGGTATTTACATTCAACATTTGGTGCAAGTATATTAACAAATTCGGCAAATTCTACTGTATTGATAAAATTTTCACTCTCAATATAGACAGATTCACCCCTTTCAAATCCGCTGTCATTACCATTAAAATATACCACCCAAGCGTCGTAAATTGAAATATTTTTGTCAAAATGAAACCAGAACTTAATGTTACCATAGGTTTGTTTTACTTGTTGGAATGCGTCGTAAATCTCTTGATTTTTAGTATCAATATCGTCAACTGTAAAGTAGTGTAGTGTGTTTAAATCTTTTCCTGCGGTATCAAAAACTGCCCAAGTCATTTTAATCCCCCATATACTTTTCGAATAAATTCGCTTTAGACCCAAATATGAATTGTAATGCTTTGTACTTGGATAACCTAAATAATACGAACCGGAAGTATCAGCACCATCGGGATAATACCAATAAAATCCAGGGTTGATAGCATAAAGTCCACAAGTGTCAATTTTTATAGTCGGTGTCAGATTATGCGAACTTTCATCGCTGAATACAGGTCCAATAGGGTTTTCGGGTGCCCAAAGACAGCTATCCGGTGGATTAGCGTGTAAATTTATGCTTATAAAAAGCATAGCTAATAATAGAAAAAGCGTTTTCATAGTGCAAATCTACATAATTATTAAAAATTTATTTTAAAACACAAAACTTCTTATCAATAGACAATCGAAAGAGCTTTAAAGTTACAAGTAAAATACGGTTTTATAAAACCGTTTGTTTACCCTTTCTTTTTTTTATTTCAACAATCATATAATTACCCTGCCTTTCTATTGTGTAAGTCCACTATATCTCATTCTGAAACTTACTCATAAAACTTTTATTCTGTTGGCATTTTTTCTTGTGACAAATTTAACAACAAATATTTTAATTTCCAAATAATAAATATTTAAAATTATATTTTTTTCAAATATTCAATGAAATGTTGTTAAGTTTAAGACATTCAATATTTTATAAAACATTCAATCTATCATTCAAAGCATTGCTAAAGCCATGGGCGGAAAGCAAAAAAAGGGGGGGAAATATATCGTGACTGAACGAAAACATCCCAAATATCATATTTTAAAAGATGTTATTTATGTTGTAAATTTTGAAAAACCACTGAATTTAAACAAACCCCACCCCAACCC
>JAVSMQ010000001.1:229726-444168 GCA_032027125.1 Kapaibacterium sp. (SeqCode) | reverse complement strand
AACTCTACATATATAAAGAAATTCTTATTACTAAGCCTATTATTAAGTTTGATGTTTAGTACCTTAATAATTAGAGCAGAAATACCTGATGACTTACCGCTTCCTACTGTAACTACTATTAATAATCCTTCAGCCGGCGGGATTTATATGTCCCCATTCGGAGAGGTAGCTACACCTGAAGGACCTTACAGAAATTATTTAATGATATTGGATTCGACAGGTCAGATTGTAAAATACAATTTACTGCCTCAGCAGGAGAAAGGCTATAAAGGTTATCATTTCAAAAGTGAGCTTAACGGCAATTTATCCTTTATGACCCGTAAGGAATCACAGGAATTAGATGGTACTGTTTACCGAACAGATACATCATTTAATATCTTAAATACATTTAAAGATACAGTAAATCCATACAAAAGAGTTAGATACTATGCCGCTCATCATTTACTTGCAAACGGAAATTCATTACTACTCAAATATGATTTCAAATATGTTGACATGACAAAATATTTCCCAGCCGGTGAACCAAACGGTGCTACCCTTCAGGGACTTCTTCAGGAAATTGACAAAGACAATAATGTTGTTTTTCAATGGCAGAGTTTAGATTATATACCCGTATCGGATACATATAATCCTGTCGCGCCTGCTATTGAGTATTTCCATCCGAATTCACTTGCTTACGACCGCGACGGAAATATTCTGGTCTCCGCAAGAAATCTTTGCGCTATAATAAAAATTAACAGAAATACCGGCGAAATTATCTGGACACTTGGAGGAAAATCAAACGATTTTACATTTATCGGCGAAAACGAAGCAAATGCACCCAATTATTTTTCGTATCAGCACGATATCAGAGTTCTGCCAAATGGTCATATAACTATATTCGATAACGGAAGACAACATTCACCAAACTATTCACGAGCAGTCGAATATGAATTGGATGAAGTTAATATGACTTGTAAATTAGTTTGGGAACACCGTAATACTCCTGATATTTATGCAGATATTTTCGGTAATTTCCAAAGATTGTCAAATGGAAATAGTTTCATCGGATGGGGTAATTCGGCAGTTGGCGGCGGCACAGCTCTTCAGGAATTGAATCCGGATGGCAGTGTTGCTTTGGAATTAAAGCTTCCTGAAAAGTTAGTAAGTCAGTTTATATACAAAAATCCGTGGCCCGTTTGCCCGCTTATCGGAAAAGTAACAAAAGATGAAATGCAGGAATTGAATACTTATGAATTCAATCAACCGACAAACAGAACCGGAATTACTATAACCTGGAATATTCTGACAGCTTTTATATATAATAGCTTAACTATTGAGAAATACGACTGTGCTCCTTTAAATCCTGAGTTTGAAGGAAAACCACCGATTATATTACCTTTTAGATTTGTTCTCAATCCTAAGAGCATATCTGCGGTTGATGGTATTTTAAAAGTAGATTTAAATGATTACGGGAATGTTTTTCAGCCGGAAAAAACAAAAGTTTACTTTCGGGCAACTGAAGGCAGCGGTATTTTTGCTCCAATTGAAACTACTTACGATAATATTAGCAAAGAATTGATTGCTTCAATAAACCATCCTGGCGGGGAATATATATTAGGAAGACCTGATATATCAACTATACCTGAATCACCGGTTTTGATTAATCCGGCTGATAATGCTTTGATAAATCAGGAAAAGCCATTAACCCTTAACTGGAATCCTAAAGGATATTTTACTGATTCCCAAATACAGATTTCAAATAATGTAGATTTTACCGATTTGTCGGTTGATTCTGTTGTAAATATTATTTCCTACAAAATTGATATACCTGAACCAAACAAACAAAAATACTGGAGAGTAAGAACCGGTAATGATGCAGGTTGGGGAGAATGGTCGGAAGCCAGAGTTTATACACCCTCACAGCCATATCTAAATTTAAGAATTCCCAATGGGGGAGAAGTTTGGGATACATTAAGTTATGTAATTAGATGGGATTATAATGTTTTGGATTCAATAAACTCGCTGTTTAAAGTCGAACTGTACCGCAATGGTGAATTTCAAAAAATATTACGGGATAATTTGTTCAGCGTAGTTAATGCTTTCAGGTGGAAAGTACCGTCTGACATTGAAGAAGATTCTACATATCAGATTAAAGTTACTTCAATTTCCAATTCCGCATTAAATTCTATGAGTACGGATTTCTTTACCATCAGGAATAAACCTACCTCAGTTGATGAACAACCTGATAATAATATAGGAATAACAATTGCAAACTATCCAAATCCTGCCGGTAAATCAATTACTTTTGAATTTTCAAGTGAATTTAACGGTCTGGCTGAAATTAGTATTTGTGACCTTACCGGAAAAACCGAATATATAATTTATTCTGATTATATCGAAGCAGGCAGTCATAAAGTCAATTGGACTAATGATATTTTACCTGACGGTGCATACATTTACAAACTAAACATTAATAATAAATCAATTACCGGTAAACTTATGATAATCAGGTAGGAGATGTTATGAAAAGATTAATAATAATAATTTTTATAGTTTTAATATCTTTGATTATTTCTGATTTAAAATCTCAGGAATCTTACAGGCTAAGTGTTACTACATTGGATAATCCTGCACCGGGATATTTAAGATTTGACTGGCCTATCAAAACCGGATTTTCTGTACTTGATAATTATGGATATTTTGTAAATAACAAATCAACAAAAGGCGGTTCTGATTATTTCTGGTTGTTAAAAAACGGTAATATTTCACAATGGGCTGATAATAAATTTTACATATACAATCAAAATATGGATTTGATTGACAGCATAAAAAATCCAACAACCTATACACTGGATTTCCATGATTTTATATCATTATCAAACGGTCATTATTTATTGCTATGTGATAAAAATGTTGAAATGGATCTTAGTGATATAGTTCAGGGAGGAAAATCTGATGCTGTAGTTATAGATAATATTCTTATTGAAACCGATAGAACTGGTACAATATACTGGCAATGGAGTTCTCTTGACCATTTTCATGTGACTGACGCAACATCTGATGTAGATTTAACTCAAAAAAATATTGATTATGCCCATATCAATTCGATGGATGAGGATGCAAATGGAAATATTCTAATATCAACAAGACATTTAGATGAAATTTCCCTGATTAATAAATCTACAGGAAACCTGATTTGGCGAATCGGTGGAACAAAATGTAAAAATAATCAATTTACTTTTGTAAATGATGCAAGTATGGGATTTACAGGTTTCTCACATCAGCATACAGCGCGTTTTCTGGATAATGGAAATATACTTCTTTTTGATAACGGTAACCTTAAAAATCCGCAATATTCAAGAGCAGTTGAATATAGTATTAATCAAACGAATAATGAAATTACTAAAGTTTGGGAATACAGGGCAACTCCTGATATTTATAACGGTTCCATGGGCAGTACTCAAAGACTACCCAACGGCAATACTTTGATAGCATGGTCTAAAGAAAAAATCACTGAAGTAAGATTGAATAAGACTATTGCCTTGGAGCTGACTTTAGACCAAGGATATCCATTTTACAGAGCACAAAAGGTTACTATAGGTCTGAGCTATGATTCCAGAACTATAACAAATCCCGGTGAATATAACTATAGCGGGACCGGGGTTAACATAACTGTTTCCTCAGGGAACAATAACGGACTTACTCACCTTCAAAAACATAATTATCCTCCGCATCACGGTAATTTTGCAGATTCTACATTTTCATCAATACTGCCATATAGATGGGTATTTACTCCCGACGGCAGTACAGACAATATTGCAGGTTTATTCAAATTGAATCCGGCAGGTCTTTCCGGTGTGAATAATCCTGCGAAGATAAGTGTATATAAACGGAATACAGAAGCTTTCGGATATTTTTCTGAAATTCCCTCATCATATAATTCTTCAACAGGAGAAATAGTTGCTCAGTTTTCAGGTTTTGGAGAATTTGTTCTTGGATATTCCCAATTAACAAAACCTCAATTGTTGTCACCTCCAAATAATGCTTTTGCATCAAATGAAGGTACGGTAACCTGGAAAAAAGTGATTGGTGCTGTCAGTTATCAGATTCAATTTGATATTAATTCATCCTTTAGTCAACCTGTAATTAATAAAACCGTAATTGGATTAGTCAAATATGACTTTTCATCACTAAATTTCAATTCGAAATATTACTGGAAAGTAAGAGCATTGAACAGCAAGGATACATCCGCATGGTCTGATATCCTGACTTTTAATACCAATGTCAATGCTCCGGTTCTCGTCTATCCGACTAATAATTTTGTCGGACTTAGGCTCAATGACACTCTCAGATGGAATTTGGTTGACGGTGCCGACCGTTATCAAGTGCAAATTGCATTAAGTCCTGATTTTGCTAATCCTGTCAAAAATACAGCTAATATACAACAATCTACATTTATACTTAATAGTTTATTAAATGATGTTAAATATTATTGGAGAGTCAGAGCATTTAAAGGTAATGATTCCAGCAAATGGTCGGAAAATTTTAATTTTAGAACTGTCATTGCTACACCTTATCCATTAATTCCGGCATTTAATTCAATTAACATCCCTGAAGCATTTGAATTTCAATGGTCTTCTGTAACAGGTGCCGAATCATACTCGATTCAAATATCTGAAGACGTCAACTTTCAAAATTTTAAAATCAATCTTGCTAAAATTACTGAACAAAAATTAATCATCGGCAGTTTAGAGCTTGACAAAAAATATTACTGGCGTATCAAAGCAATTCGTTCTTCCGATTCCAGCGACTGGTCTGAAATATGGAATTTTCATACTTTGCTCGCACCTCCGATTCTTACCGAACCGCATAATAATGTAATCAATGTTCCTGTTGATGTTAAATTAACATGGACCTCTGAAATAAGTAATTGTAAATTCAAACTGCAGGTATCCCGCGAGTTTGATTTTAGTGAATTGTTCCTTGATATTACTGATGTTTCTGACCTTTTTTATAAATTTACCGAGCTTATGCCAAATGCAAAGTATTATTGGAAAGTAAAAGCTTACAAAAATGAAATCGAAAGTGCTTGGTCAGAAACATTTTTATTTGTCACAGGCAAAGGATTTCAAATGACAGGTCCGAAACTGATTTCACCTTTAATGAATTCGGAAACCATTGCTGACGGTTCACTGCATTGGAGTAAAAAGAACAGTGCTGCAACTTACAGAGTTCAAATTTCAAAATACAGTGATTTTCGTTCTTTTGAATTTAATGTATCTGCTTTACCCGGAACTGATTTTAAGTATTCCGGGCTTGAAGAAAATACAAAATATTTTTGGAGAGTTAAAGCATATAGCATATATGACAGCAGTGCCTGGTCGGATATTTGGAATTTTACAGTTGTTAATCCTAATAAGGTTGTTACACTTATTTCTCCGGGAAATGACGCTTTACAAATACCTGTAAACGGAACTTTTGAATGGAGCAGTATTTCCGAGATTGATTATTATATTTTACAAATAGCTCCTACTCAAGACTTTGCCGAATCAGTAAATGAAATTCCTGTTTATTTCAATAATGCTCATCAATATACTGACCTTGAAATGAACTTTACGTATTATTGGAGAGTAAGATTTGTTAGAAACAGTGAATTAAGTGATTGGTCATCCGTCTGGTCTTTCACAACCAAAACTCCGAAAGTTCTTGATATTCCTAAACTGACAAATCCTGCTGATAACATGATTGCAGTACCTGTATCAGGTGAAATATCATGGGAGTCGGTTAAAGATGCAGCCGATTATCAGCTTTCTTTATCAAATCAAAGTAATTTTAGTACAATTTACTTTAAACACTCAAATATTAAAGAAACAAAACTACAATACAGTGAACTTGACTACGGAACGGTATATTATCTTCGTGTAGCTGCTTATAATAATGATGCTAAAAGTAATTGGTCTCAGCCTGTAAGTTTCCTGACAGAACTGGAACCTCCTACGATAACATATCCGGAAAATAATTCTGTCAAAGTAAAAAAAGACGGAAATATTATCTGGAGCTTAAATCAGGATTTATATCAATATCATATTCAAATTTCGACTGATGCAGGATTTAATAATATTATAGCTGAGAAAGAAAGTATTGATGAATTAACTTTCGGTTTTGAATTATTGGAAGATACCGAATATTTTTGCAGGGTCAAAACCTATAATGACTCCAACTACAGCCCTTGGAGTGATGTCGTTAAATTTAAAACAGATAAAGCAACTTCGATTGGTGAAATATTAGAAAATAATTCCGGTATTTCTATCAAAAATTATCCTAATCCTGTAAACCTGTCAACAACTTTTGAATTTTCAACTGATACAGGCGGATTTGCTGAATTAACTATTTACGACATAGCAGGTAAATCAGGAATCAACGTATTTTCCTTTTATGTAGAATCGGGCAGTAACAATTATGTATGGATGAATGATAACTTACCGGACGGTGTGTATTTCTATAGACTTACTATAGGTATGAAGTCAGACTCAGGTAAGCTTATCATAAACAGATAGGAAATTTATGAAAAAACTCTTACTTTATTTTATAACCTTCTATATACTATTTTTAACATATCACCTGAAAGCTCAGGAACAATATCAGTTTACTGTGACTACTTTGAATAATCCGGCTCCGGGATATTTGAGATTTGACTGGCCCATTAAGCCTGGATTTAGTGAGGTTGACAATTACGGATATTTTGTAAATGAGAAACAGGTAAATATGGGTTCCCATTATTTTTGGCAATTGAAAAACGGTTTAATTGCTCAGTGGCACTACAATTTATATTATTTATACGACAAGGAGATGAACTTAGTAGATAGTATAAATAATTCTACATCTTATGTCCTTGATTATCATGATTTCATATCATTATCAAACGGACATTATTTAATGCTTTGTATAGAGTCAGTAACTATGGATTTGAGTGAAATTGTGGTGGGTGGTAAAACTGACGCAACTATCTTAAGTAATGTTCTGGTTGAAACTGACAGGAATGGTGTAATTTATTGGGAATGGAAAGCTCTAGACCATTTTGCAATAACTGACATTACCAATGATTTTGATCTTACCCTGCCCGAAATTGATTTTTCTCATATCAATTCGATGGATGTTGATGCAAATGGTAATTTACTTGTGTCTTTCAGGCATTTTGACGAAATTTCACTTATAGATAAATCTACCGGAAATTTTATATGGAGAATGGGAGGTAGTTCATGTAAAAATAATCAATTTACTTTTTCAAATGATGCAATTGGTGGTTTTACAGGTTTTTCACATCAGCATACTACAGGTTTTTTAGAAAACGGTAACATCCTGCTCTTTGATAACGGCAATCAAAAAAATTCACCCTATTCAAGAGCTGTCGAATATAGTATTAATTATATGGATAAATCAGTTACTAAAGTATGGGAGTACAGGAATTCTCCGGATATTTTCAGTAGTGCGATGGGAAGCGCCTATAGACTGCCAAACGGAAACACTCTTATATGCTGGTCAAGAGGAATGATTACAGAAGTCAAACCGGATATGTCAATTGCTTTGGAATTAACACTTAACGAAAATATTCCAATGTACAGGGCACAAAAACTTATGGTAGGTTCTGTTTATGTGGCAAAATACATCACGGGTACCGGTGATTATAACTATAATGATTCATTTAACAATACCGGTGTTAATATTGCAATAAATTCTTTCAGCAGTTCAAGTCAGACTTATGTTCAAAAACATAATTATTCTCCTCATACTGCTCATTATCTTGATTCAACGTTTACATCAATTTTACCTTACAGATGGACTTTTACTCCTGATGGAAATAATTTTGAAATTTCGGGTAATATACAAATTAATACAGCCGGTTTATCTGATATATCTGACCCGGGTAAAGTAATTATTTATAAACGAAATAAAGAAGCAACCGGCTCTTTTTCACAACTTACAACATCATATAATTCTTCTAAAGGAGTCATCAGTGCTCCTTTCACAGGATTTGGTGAATTTGTGATAGGAAATGCAAAACTTGAAAAACCCGAACTGTTAACACCCTTAAATAATTCAGTTATACAGGTTGAAGGAACTGTAACATGGAGTAATGTTGTAGGTGCTGTCAGGTATCAGATACAGTTTGATAAAAATTCATCATTCAGTCAGCCTTTGATTAATGCGAGCGTTACAGGATTAGAAAAGTATAACTTTTCCGGTCTGAACCATAATAAAATATATTTCTGGAGAGTAAGGGCATTTAACGACAAAGACACTTCAAACTGGTCGGCAGCAAATTTCTTTAATACAAATATAGCGGCTCCTGTTTTAACTTATCCATCAAACAATATGGTAGGTTTGAAATTGAAAGATACTTTGAGATGGAGTCCCGTGGATGGTGCTGATAGTTATCATGTTCAAACATCTTTTAATATTAGTTTTAATACACTGTCATTGAATACAAAAAGTATTAAATTAAATCAATTAGAACTTACTGGTGTTGGTAATAATATTAAATATTTTTGGAGGATAAGAGCATTCAAGGATGCTGATTCAAGTAAATGGTCGGAAGTGTATAATTTTACTACTGTAATAGCTGAACCAAACCTTACTTCGCCGGTTGATTCTGCATTTAATATTCCCGAAAAACAGGAATTTTTATGGTCTTATGTTTATGGTGCAGAGTTCTATCATTTTGAAATTTCTGAAAATCCTTCATTTTCAGAAAACCTGATTCAAATTGAAAAAGTCAATAATAATCAGATTGAAATAAGTAATCTCGAATTTGATAAAAAATATTTCTGGCGTGTCAAAGCTTTAAGGAGTACTGATTCAAGCCGTTGGTCGAATGTTTGGAGTTTTTCATCACAGTATTCTCCTGTAATTCTTTTATCACCGGAGGCAAATAAATCCGATATAAATGTTGATGCTAAATTAAGTTGGAAAGAAAAAGGTTCCGCAATGCTTTATCGTCTCATGGTTTCAAAAGATTACAATTTTGATATAATGATTGTTGATTCATCAGGAATTTCTGTCAATTTCTTTAAGTTTACCGAACTCGAACCATTTACCAATTATTATTGGAAAGTAATGGTCTATGATAAAAATGCCGAAAGTCCCTGGTCTGAGATATATTCCTTTAAAACCGGAAAAGGTTTTGAATTGACTCCGCCTAAACTTTTAAGTCCTCAAAAAGGCTTGGAAAGTCTTTCGGATGTAATTATGTCTTGGAGTAAGAAAGTAAATGCAGTCAGATACAGTCTTCAAGTATCGTTATCAAAAGAATTTGTTAACAACAAAGTTGATTTGCAGAATTTAACTGTTCCTGAATTCACTTGCAAAGGATTAACAGAGAATAAAAGATATTACTGGAGAGTTAAAGCATACAGTTTGTACGATAGCAGTGGGTGGTCTGTAATTTGGGATTTCAATGTCATATCGCCGGATAAAGCATTCCGTCTGCTCGCTCCCGGTAATGATGAATTACAAATCCCCGTCAACGGCAGGCTTCAGTGGGATAAAACACCGGAAATTGAATATTATACTTTGCAGTTGGCTGTGGATAGTGAAATCGGTTCACCAATAATTGATAAGAACATTTTTAATGACAACTTTTTCAATTATACTGACCTTGAATTGAATACTACTTATTTCTGGAGAGTCAGATTTGTAAGAAACGGTGAAATCAGCGACTGGTCGGATGTATGGTCGTTTACAACAATTACTCCGGTTCAACTGGATATTCCAAAAATTACCAGTCATATTAGCGGTATGTCTGCTGTCCCTGTCTCAGGCGAGATAAGTTGGGAAAGTGTTAAAGGTGCAAATCATTATCAGTTATCTCTTTCGAATATGTTGAATTTCAGTACGGTATTTTTTAAACAGTCGAGTATTCATGAAACTAAATTAAAATATACTGACCTTGATTACGGAACTTTATATTATCTCCGTGTATCGGCAGCAAACGATTCTTCAAAAAGCGCCTGGTCTGTCCCTCTTAATTTCGTTACGGAATTAGAGCCGCCCGTAATAACCTCTCCGCTGAATGAATCTGAAAAAATTCCGGTTACAGGTGCAGTTTCGTGGCAGCTCGAAAATGATTTTTATCTTTATCATATTCAGATTGCTTCCGATTCGGAATTTAATATTATTGCAGATGAAAAAAGTGATTTTGATAATTTATATTATAATTATTCACTCGCTGAAGATACCGAATATTTTTGCAGAGTCAAAACTTATAATGATACAAATTACAGCCGCTGGAGCGATGTAGTGAGATTCAAAACCGACAAGCCATCATCCATAGCATTCCCGGCAGAAGATTACGGTATGCTTACTGTATATCCCAATCCGGCAGGTGATATAATAAATGTCCGCTGTAATGATTCTGCACCCGAACCGGTATTGTGCGATATTTACGGCAGGGAGCTTTTGCGGTTCGGCGGCGGCGATTCTGTGCTTTCCGTAAAAGAATTTGCTGCAGGAGTTTATTTCATTAAAGCCGGCAGCCAAACCAAAATGTTTATCAAAAAATGATAATATCTTAAATCCTCATAACAAGTAGATAGTTCGCTAACAAGTCCTTCTCTAATCCCGGAAGGACTTTTTTTATTGGGTGGAATGAATATGATTTATCTCCTCCGCGAGCGGAGGTGTCACGGAGTGACGGAAGTGGATTTGGTTTAATCAGATGGACTTCATAAAAATTTAACCTTCCGAAGGCTCCGCAACCTTCGGAAGGTTTTTGGGTTCGTGATTTTCCCCACCTTTTTTTCAAGGAAGTGATTAAGGGGTGGTTAACTCAAATCCCCCTGTCACTCCGTGACATCCCCCTTTGGCAAAGGGGGAAAGCGAAGCAGGGGGATTTTGTGAATAATTCCTTCTAATTCTACAACTTTAATTCATCACTGACTTTGATTGCAACTATATTATATCCGCCGTATGAAGGTACATCGTACTTTTCAACCAATCCTTTATCTATCAGAATATTCAGCATTGCATAAGTTGTTGGAATATTGAAATTTCTATTGGCAAGATAATCAGTTACAAACCATTTAATACCGACAAATTTATTCCATTTCGATTTCTGCAATTCAGCAAGTTCTTCCAAAAGCTCTTCCTCGTCAATATCAATATACTTACCCATCGGTTGATAGTTTGGCTCCGATAGTTCAATTCTTCCTAATATTTTAATTCCGTTATAGGCTTCATCTTTCAACTGTGCAGCTTCGATTGTCGCATCCCTAATTGCCTGCTTATCTTCGATACTGAATACGATTTCATCAATTTTCTTTTCCGCTGTACTGATAATTTCTGCAAGAGATACCAGGACATCAAGCCCGTAATTTAACTCATGCATATAAAATATCCCCTGATGAGCTACCTTGTTTCTGAGTTTAATAATATCTTTCCATTTTTGCTCAAAATTTTTATCCTGAAAATTTTCTTTGAAATATTTGGAATAATTGCTTTGTAATTCATTTTTAATTTTCTGAAATTCTTCGGGATTATTCATATTCATAAGTCGCGTCATAATTTTATCGGGATTATTATAACCTGATGACTGCTTATAAATCAACTCACCCAAATCATCAAAATCAATAAAACGTAATTCATCATCAATATAAGAGGATATTTCATCTCTGCGGTCTGCACGGCGCATTCTTGCTTTTTCAATCATAGTTTTATTTGCAGTAACTTCCCACCAGTCCGAACCAATCCGCTGTATAAAAAACTTAATTAAATATTTTCTAAGGAAATTTTCTACTCTGTTAATCTCGGGATATAGTTTATTTGCAATAAAAGTTGAAACATCATCCGTCAAAAGTCTTATACTATTAAATTGTAATGTGTTTTTTAAATGTTTTAATATTTTTAATCGGAATGCTTCTAAATTATCAAAATCCTGGGAAAATATTTTCAACATAAAAGCAGATTCAAAAAAGCTTGATACTACATTACTCGTATCCACAAAGCTAATTATAATACTAATTCCGGTTTCCTTATTATCAAGCCGTACACGACCTCTTTCATTAAATAATTTAGGAACCGAACCGCCCCATAAAGTATTGCTGAATGATAACGCCTGAGCAAGTGCTACATCACTTTTTATATCAGCCGGGTCAATACAAAACAGTTCAAAAAAATAGTTCTCTTGTTTTTCGTTCACCATGATAACCTCCAATCAAAAATATTTAATCCTGACAATATACATTTACATTGTTGCAAATATAAGATTATTTTGCTAAGGATTAAAGCAATTAAATGTTTTGTTTTGGTGGACATTTTTATCTTTAAATCTCCCTTCCTTTTTTTAAGGAGGGGATTAAGGGGAGGTTAAGTCAAATCCCACTGTCACTCAGTGACATCCCCCTTTGGCAAAGGGGGAAAGCGAAGCAGGGGGATTTCGTTTTAATTTTCCCCTCCTTTTTTTCAAGGAGGGGATTAAGGGGAGGTGGCTCTTACGGCACCAGTGGCATATCTACACTAACACCATCACTTGCGACTGATAGCTTTTGGCTGTTACCACTCACCACCTGAAACCAATGGCGGTAGCCGGTATTTACAGTTCCCGAGTAGGAAGCGACGGTAAACTCGCCTAACATCGTATATTCACCGGGGTCTGGAGCGTTTAGCGCAGTCTGACTGTGATACAGCCTGTAAAATTCTGCTGAAGCGACTTCTTCCCAGTTAAGGGCGATAGCACCGGTTGCAGCGTTTATTACTGACAATGAAATATAGCCGGGAGCCGGTAAAATAGCGACATAATTATAATACATTACAACACTCGAAGGACCGTAACCGCTTGAGTTTCTTGCTCTTACGCGGTATTGCCTCAAGCCCTCAACCGGCGGAACGTAATTAACAAAATTTTCCTCTCCGGAATAAATTTCTTCCCAATCTGTACCAACAATCGAAGTCTCAAGCTGATACGAAGTAGCATTCTCCACCGCGTCCCAAGTGAAAATCATTGTAATGACATCTACAGTTAGATTTTCGGGTGCGATTAAAGTTCCGGCAACAAAACTGTCATATATAACATAATCGTTATATTTGGCAGGATTTGTTTTAGAATAAATTATTTTTCCGTAATTGCAGTAAAAGGTCACCATTTTGTAAAGTTCATTGCCTTTATTAATTCGTTCATCTTTTTTTACATCACGTAATGCRACAGCATCACTTTGAGCATTTTTTGCAAGTTCAAACTGCTCATTCAAATCCTCATAATCATCAAGTAATTCCGGTGTCAAACCTAAATCAACAAGGTCAGGCTGATATTCGACCATTTTAGCATGAACTGTACGTGACATTACCAGCAGAGAATCATCTGCAAGGATAGAGGGAGTGCGAATATCAAGACGTCTGTATTTACCGGAATTTGTACCCCATTTCTGCTCAACTCTTAATGCCATTGTGCGGATTGTTTCCTCAACCTGTTCACGGAGAGATTTTTTATTCTCTGTAGTTATCATGACATCGCCKATAATGGAACCATCAGGCGAAAATACTTCAAAAGCATCTCCTAATGCTTTAAAGGATGCAATTGCAGGAGCCGACAAACCAATTGCTGAGAAATCCAAAATATCGCGGGTGAGAAAATTACATAAATTTGATGCAAACATACAAAGTTGAGCATCAGTCATTTTGTAATTCCGGCGTAATTCTGTTGTTGCCATAAAATCTAAATCCTCAAAAATTATAAAAATATTTAATTAWTAGAAAAACCCAAGAAATTTCAATTTAACATAGAGATAATTTATTTTTACTAAATTGTAAAAATCAATAAAAGAATAAAATAATGTCTCGAACCATAGTTCCGTTGGAGCATTTTAGCATTCCGTTGGAGCATTTTAGCATTCCGTTGGAGCGTTTTAGCATTCCGTTGGAGCGTTTTAGTATTCCGTTGGAGCGTATTAGCATTCCGTTGGAGCGTTTTAGTATTCCGTTGGAGCGTTTTAGCATTCCGTTGGAGCATTTTAGCATTCCGTTGGAGCATTTTAGCATTCCGTTGGAGCATTTTAGCATTCCGTTGAAGCATTTTAGTGTTACGTTGGAGCATTTTAGAATTCCGTTGGAGCGTTTTAGTGTTACGTTGAAACGTTTTAGCATTCCGTTGAAGCATTTTAGCGTTACGTTGAAACGTTTTAGCATTCCGTTGAAGCATTTTAGCGTTCCGTTGAAGCGTTTTAGCGTTTTGATAGCTCTTTGCAGGGAATTTTTGACCAAAATCAGCATTTTTCTATGAAATTGCTGAATTTTGATGAGAAATCATCAAGTTATGATAATATTCAATTGTCAAAGAACAACAGTCAATTGCCGTCTGAACATACGAATTTACTAAAAAAACTCTATAAAAATCAATAAATCTATTAAAAAGTCCCAAATTTTGTTTGCACGAGATAAATGATACTTAATAATGCAAACATTCAAAAGTAAAAATAATAAATATTTCCCAAATCCTAATTATATTTTTAATATTTTCACTTTTTTTTTTCACTTTTTTTTATTTCTGAAAAAAATAAGAAGGAAAAAGAGCGGAATTCAGTATGTTTGTAGTGAAAGAAAATATACAAAATAAAAATTAATGAAGCGAATGTATTGATATTTTAACTAAATTTGTAAAGTCATTAACTAAGAATTATCTAAACTTATTTAAAATTATACAATTAAAGATTGGCAGATATAATGGAAAAATTAAATTTTAAACAACGTATTGAAAATGTATTAAAATCTGATGAAAGACTTTGGAATTCTGATAAAACTGAGTTAAACCAAGCACTCCTTCTTGATTTATTGGAAAATATTGATATTAAAATTATTGAGTTGTTAATACAGGAAGATAATTTAAGAAATAAATTTTTTGTTAAAATCAAAGATGTATATGTTTTTAAGACTAATGACTTTCGTTTTTTTATGGAGGAAAATAAAGTTGATAATAATTATACTTCTTATAAAAATAGAATTGGGTTAACTGATGGTAAAAGGTTTCTCAAAGATACAAATGACGTAGTTTTGAATTGGCCATTTAAGGATTGCGTTTTAGAAGGGGGGCAAAGTACTGAAGAAGGATTAGATACATATTTTGAATATTCTGAAAAATCTGAAATTTATGAAGAAAAGCAAGCTAAAAGAAAGGAGATATTTTTTAATCAAGTTATTGCTCACGACGAGATAGATAGACTTTTTGACCCAAAAGCATTTGTAAATTGGAAGAGATATACCAAAGAAGGGGAGCAGGATATATTAGAGATTAAAAGAGATAAAAATGGAATAATAAAAGAAAACATGATTATCAAAGGGAATAATTTATTAGCTTTACATAGTTTAAAACAACAATTTACTGGCAAAATTAAGTTGATTTATATTGACCCTCCCTATAACACCGGTGGAAGTGGAGATACATTTGTTTATAATAATTCTTTCAAAAGAAGCTCTTGGCTTACTTTTATGAGAAATAGACTTGAAGTTGCAAAGAGATTATTGCAAGACAATGGAGTGTTAATAGCTGCTATTGACGATTATGAAATGCACTCTCTTAGATTTCTATTAGATGAAATTTTAGGTGATGAAAATCGTTTAGGGACAGTGGTTGTCGTTCATAATCCAAGGGGTAGAAATGACGATAAGTATTTTGCTACTATGCACGAATATTTATTGGTCTATGCAAAAAATAAAGACTTGGTTCAGTTGAAAAACTTTGAATTTACAGCAGAAGATTTAAAACAATTTAACAAAGAAGACGATATATCAACATACTCTGAAACTCCTTATACAAGAACAGGAAATAATTCAAATAAACACGAAAGACCTAACTTGTTTTATTCAATCTATTACGATCCAAAAACAAGTAACTTATCCTTAAAACCTTCAGCTAATTCAGTTGAAATATTGCCAATAAATGCAGAAGGTGATGAAAAAACTTGGCGATGGGGAAAAGAAACCTTTGAACAAAAAAAGGATACCGAATTACTTGTAAAGATAGTTAAAGGTGATTACAAGGTTTTTAAGAAAAGAAGACCAAGCGACATAGGAGGAAGAAAACCAAGGACTGTTTGGAGTGATTCAAGATATGATGCTTCAAGTAATGGTATTATGTTACTCAGGTCAATATTAGGGAAAAATGTATTTTCCTATCCAAAATCACTATATGCAGTTATGGATTTTATTAAAATCTTATCTGATAAGAACGATAGAATACTTGACTTCTTTGCAGGAAGTAGCACAACTGCACACGCAGTTTTAGAATTAAATAAAGAAGATGGAGGCAATAGAAAATTCATAATGATTGAACAAATAGATTATATCAATACTGTTACAAGTCCAAGAATTCAAAAAGTAATTAAAAAAGAAAATATAAATGACACTTTTATATATTTTGAAATGGCTAAATGGAACGAAACTGCAAAAGAAAAAATTATAGAATGTGAAAATTTAAATGAACTTATTATTTATTTTGATGATATGTATGAAAGATATTTCCTAAATTACAATCTTAAAATTAAAGAGTTTAAAGAAAAAGTTATAAAAGAAGAAAAGTTTAGAGAATTGACTTTAGATGAGCAAAAGAACATTTTTGTTGCGATGCTTGATAACAATCAAATGTATGTTAACAAAACTGAAATGTCTGATAAGAAATTCGGAATAAGTGAATCAGACAAAAAACTGACTTGTGAATTTTATGATTGCGAGGTTTAGAAATGTCACCAAAAAATTATTTTGATTTAATAACAGAAGATATATCGAAATTATCTATATATAAAGCTGGAAATTTTAATTGTCAATTATTAGATGATCGTAATATAACCTATGATGGATTCATATTGTCAAAAAGTGAGAATGGAAATAATCATTCTGTTTGTGATATAAGTTTCATAAAATCAGATACAGATAACAAATACCAACCAAGATTAATTTTCCGCAAAACTGATAATGAATTTAAGACAAGAAATGTAAATAAGGGTTCAGATGAGATTATAATTTCATTTGATAGAGGGAAAAATGGATATAGAGAGTTTTGGACAATGATATCCTTTTTATATAAATGGAGAGAAACTATTAACTTAGATGAATTTGAAGATTATTTTGGTATAACAGATAGTAGTCTTGCCAATATTTTACCAAAAATAGCTAATATTGAAAATAAAGATTTAGTAATTGATAGTTTAAGAAATCTTTCACAAGTTCAAATTAACGATATTGCTAATTTAGTTAGCACAAGTAGATTAAAAAACATATTAATAATTTGGGATCAACATAAAAATAACTACGATGAAGAATTTTGGCAAATTCTTTTCCAAGAAAATGCTTGGATTTTATCTCAAATCTTTTCAACAACCTATATAAAAGTAGGAGAAAAATATTATTGTGGAGGTAAAGAAGACGATAATAGAGGTAGTGTAATAGGTGATTTCCTCTACATAAATAATAATAACAATTTAGCCTTTATTGAAATAAAAACACCAAAAGAAAATATTATTATTGGTAATATATATCGTGGTGAAATAGATAGAGCTAACCTGATTTATTCCATAAATAAAGAATTAACCGGAGCGGTGAATCAGGTTTTAAATCAAAAAAAGGAATATTTAAAATATCATCAAGAAAGGAATAATAAATATTTAAATTATTATAAATGCATAGTACTCATTGGAAAAACACCATCAACACAATATGAACTTAAATCTTTTGATTTATACAGAAATTCTTTAAAAGATGTTGAAATTGTTACTTTTAATGAACTATTTGATAAAGTTCAAAGTATTTTAGATTTATTTTTACAAAATTAAACCATGGCAGATATTAAAAATCTATATGAAACAATTGGTGAAAGGGCTTATAGATTGCGACTTCCTTTTCCTGAGATACCTCTTTATATTTCAAATAATTTGAGGTTTAACTTTTTTGAATGGCAAAAGAATGCCTTTGAAAATTTCCTAACTTATCAATCTATAAAAAATATTGAAGAGTCACAAAAGCATACTCACTTAATGTTTAATATGGCTACAGGTACAGGTAAGACACTTTTAATGGCTGCTACAATATTATATTATTATAAACAAGGATATAGATATTTCCTATTCTTTGTTAATCAAAATAATATAGTTGATAAGACCGAGAATAATTTTATAGATAGTACCCACTCAAAATTTCTTTTTAAAGATAAAATTGTTATTGATGATATAACAATTAATATCAGCAAAGTAGAAACCTTTAGTGATGAGCCTCAGGGAATTGAAATTAAATTTACAACAATTCAAAAATTATATAATGATATACATATTGAAAGAGAAAATCAAACAACTTTAGATGATTTGAATACAAAGGACATCGTAATGCTTGCTGATGAAGCACATCATTTAAATACAGATACAAATAACAAAAAAGTAACTCTGTTTGATGATATACAATATGATTCAGAAATAAAAGGGAACACAAGTGCAATTGAAATTGAAAGAAAAGGTTGGGAACATACAGTAATAGAATTAATATTAAAAAAGAACGGACAAAACATATCAAATAAAAATGTTCTATTAGAGTTTACTGCTACAATTCCGGCAACAGAAAGTATTGCAAAAAAATATCAAGATAAAATTATTTATAAATTTGGTCTTAAAGAGTTTTTACAAGCAGGTTATACAAAAGAAATCAATTTAATTTCATCAACATTAAATAAAAAAGAAAGAACTTTACAAGCTATACTATTTCAATGGTATCGTCATAAAATTGCTTTAAAGAATGGAATTGTAAATTTTAAACCAGTTATTCTTTTTAGAAGTAAAACCATTGAAGATTCTGAAAATGATTATGAAGAATTTTTAAATTGTGTAGATTCTATATCAAGTGTTGATTTTGAATTTTTAAAGGATATAGGAAATAGGATATATGAATCAAAAGTTCCTTCACTTTTTGAAATGGGTAAATCTCGAACTGAAAAGGTTTTAGAATATATTAAAAATGAAAATATTAATTATATTGAAATATGTAATTGGATAAAATTAAGTTATCAAGAAAGAAATGTGATAATTACAAATTCAAAAACAAATAATACAAAAACTGAAAAAACAGATGAAGAAACAGATAAATTACTGAATAGTTTAGAAGATAAAAATAATAATATTAGAGCCATATTTACAGTTAACAGATTAACAGAAGGTTGGGATGTACTAAACTTGTTTGATATAGTGAGATTATACGAAGGTCAAAATGCAGGCGGTAAATCAAAAACAACACCTGAAGCCACAATAAAAGAAAAACAACTTATTGGAAGAGGAGTTAGATATTTTCCTTTTTCTTATAATGATAAATTGAGAAATAAAAGAAAATTTGATGATGATATAAATAATGAATTAAGAATTTTGGAAGAATTATATTATTATACATACGACGAAGAATCAAGGTATATTTCTCACTTGAAAGCTGAATTAAAAAAAGATGGATATATAAGCGATAATAAAGTTCTTACAACTTTTTCACTAAAAGAAACATTTAAAGATACTGAATTCTTTAAGAAAGGATTGATTTGGTATAATGAGCAAAAGGATAATCCAAATAGGCGTAAGAAGAATCTGGACGATATAAGCAAAGATTTTTTTGTTCCTTACAAAATTAAAGGACTTGAATTTAATGAACAAGAAGTTGTACTTGATAAAAATACTGATTTGCAAAGATTAAATCTACAAGAAAAAGGATTTGGAACAATTCCGAAAAAATTCAAAGATATTGAAAAACATATTTTCTTAAAAGCAATCAACATAAAAGCAAAGCAGGATAATTCACTTTATCAATTTGAAAATCTAACAAAAGAACTAGAAATAGATAGTATAGAAGAATTGCAAACTGATAAGTTAGCTGATTTTGATGTTAGAATAATTGTGAGAAAAAACACAAGTTATGATGATATTGACAATTCAGATAAACTTGATATAGTTATAAAATTCTTAGATAATATATTCTCTGAACTAAAATCAAATATTACTCCAAAAATTGGTGGAGAGTTTAAATATTCTAATTTCAGCAAAGTTTTTTCAGAAAGTAAAACAAAAAGTATCGAACTTAAAGATTTAAATAAAAGTATTCCAGAAGAAAATGAATGGTATGTATTAGATAAATTTGCCGGTACAAGCGAAGAGAAAGCATTAATTGAATTTATTAAAAATTCTTTTGGAAATTTAGAAAGCAAATATGATGATATCTATTTGTTAAGAAATGAAGAAGTTTTCAAAATATATGATTTTGAAAAAGGAAGAGGTTTCCAACCGGATTTTATCCTTTTCATGAAATCAAACGAAAAGAAAATATTAAAAAACGAAAAAGAAGTTACATTGAATTATCAAATATTTATTGAACCAAAAGGAACGGATCATTTGGAATATGATAAATGGAAAGAAGATTTCTTACATCAGATTACAGAAAAGTATGGCTTTGATAATATAATTAAAGCAGAAAATAAATATTTTAGTTTAATTGGATTGCCCTTTTTTAATGAAGATAGTAATAGTTTGTTTGAAACAAAGTTCGATTTGATATTGGGTGAATAGAATTTCCCATATATAGATTCAACTCCTTCGGAGTGGGGATTGTGTTTTCCGTCGTTTGTGCTTTTTCTACCGATATTCCACTCCTTCGGAGTTGGCGGCAGTTGGTTTCCGGGGTGGGATTGTTATTCTACTAACAGGGCACTCCTAACGGAGTTAAAATCAATAAAAAAACTCAAAACTCAAAACTAAGAACTAAAAACTCAAAACTCAAAACTAAGAACCGGAAATTTTTCCAGTAGTTATACTTAGGCGAAAAAAATCATAAATGGTTAGTTTTGACTTAGTGAAATGAATAGAATCTCAAAAAAAAAGTAATTTTTGATATTTACAAATGTTAACAACATAATAGTTCTTTTATGAAAAAACTAATTTTAGGTTTTCTTGTAATCGGTAATTTAAATCTTTTATGTCAGGATAATGTCGGAATCGGCACTACATCGCCAAATGCTTCTGCTATTCTGGATTTAACATCAACCGACAAAGGTTTTCTACTGCCGAGAATGACAACTGAACAAAGAGATGTGATAACGGAACCGGCTACAGGATTAATTATATTCAATACAGCAGCAAACAGATATGAATATAATTCCGGTACTCCGTCATCGCCTGTATGGACTTCATTAGTTTCAAACGGAATTACATCTGTCGGATTAATTATGCCGGATGAACTTAGCGTTTCAAATTCACCTCTTACAGCAAACGGTATATTAACAGTAAACTGGAATGCCCAGCCGGCAAACCGTGTGTTTGCAGGTCCCGCAAACGGTACAGATGCCTCCCCGGCATTCCGCGTTCTTACTTCTGATGATATTCCGGGACTTAATGCTTCTAAAATCACCACAGGAATACTTCCAGTGGCAAACGGCGGTACCGGTGCTTCTGCTTTGACAGGTATTCTGAAAGGTGACGGCACAAATGCCGCTTCAGGAATCTCAAATACCGCCGGAAATATTACCTACTGGAGTGATGCAAATACAATTGATGGCTCGGCTGATTTGACATGGGATAATATAAATAAAAGACTTGGTGTTGGAACTAATTCGCCGGCTGCTTCAATTGATATTAACGGCGATTTTAAACTTGGAACAGGCGGGACTGTTTTAACTAAAATAATTAAGTCAAGTGTGACAATTACCAGTTCAAGTTCAATTACAACATCCATGATGAGAAGTTTTAATGTTACTGTAACTGGTGCTACAACAAATGGAGTAGTAATTGTAAACCCACGTGGGGGGTTGAATGGTTTTGCTTTTATTGCATACTCTTATGTTATTAGTAATAATACAGTAGCTATTGTATTTGGTGCAACAAGTGGTACATCTAATATGTTGGGTACTAAAACTTTCGATATTACAGTAATTCAGTAAGTCAGAGAAATTAAATCTGATAATTAATAAAAATTATTTGATTTAAAAAGTTTGTATGGTAAATAGATTTATATAAAAATGATATTAAAATTACCTGATAAAACTAATGAATTAATCATAAAAATTATGGTTATGCTGATTGCATCGCCGGTTTTTTCATTTTCTCAGATTATGACTGTCAATGGAAATATTGCAATTTATCTGAAGCAGGGGAGTATTTTAGCAGTTAAGGGAGGTCTTGACTTAAAAAGCGGCTCTACTATAGTTCATGATAATTCAGGCATAAGTAATTTATATATTTCAGGTAAATTGAATTACTTCGGCACTTACACACAAAATAATTATGGGATTTTGAGATTTTATTGTAATCTTCAGGATACAATATCAGGCAATAATCCGGAATTTAACAGACTTTGGATTAACAAATCCGGTACAGGCATGCTGACTCTTAATTGTGGGTCCGGAATGACAGTACATGAATCTCTGAGACTAATTTCAGATAATCTGCTGAATATTGACAGATCTGACCTTATAATTGATTCCACTGCTGTAATTTATCCCGATTCTACTTCAAGTTATTTAACAGACCCGCTGACAGACCCATTTTCAGATAACAAACATATAACTTCAAGCGGAGACAGTTCATTATCCGGAAAGCTCATCCGCCGAATAAAAAAATATGACAGCCTTAGTACCGATTTGAGTTTAAGATTTCCAATCGGAACACCCAATGATACAATAACACAAGTTCAGAGATTTTATACTCCTGTAAGTTATGTATTTAAGGCAGGGAAGGCAAAAACCGGATTGGGTGCATTCATTTCAGTACAAAATATTGCATCGGAACATTATGCTACCGAAGTAAAAGGTGTTTCGCTGAAGAAATACTGGAAAGTTGCCTGCGACAGTGTTTCAGTCGAACCCGGCGGGTATAATGTAAGTTTCAACTATAATCAGGGTGAAGTTCAGGGAAATGAAGGATTGTACATATTTAGTCTTTTTTTCAGACCTTATGATGGATTTACAGGTCAATATTATCTTAATCCCGGTACAGGTTATGGAGTGGATGATGTAAATAACAGATTTTATGTTGATGATGTAAATAAAAAAGACACTCTTGACGGGACATTGATACTATTGGATGGGGAGTGGACAGCAGGTCAGGAAAATGTCATTTCAACTTTTTATTACAGCAGGATAAATGGTGACTGGTTCAATCCTTCAACATGGTCGAAGCTGGGCTATGACAGTGCTGTATCATTAACCTATCCACGAACAAATTACGATAAAGTTTTCATAGGTAACAACAAAACAGTTTCAGTTGCTAATTCTACACCTGAAATTAACAGAACAATAATTGATTTCGGCGGCAGACTACTGTTCACAAATCCTGATGCTATTATTCAGGGCGATTCATTATATTTATTGGATGGCGGAACCCTTGCAGTTTCAAGTCCAGACGGATTCCGTGCAAGCGGAGTGCTGGGTAATGTTCGGACAACTAAAATCAGAAGTTATTCGGGAAATGCGGTATATGAGTTTGTAGGTTCGGGAAATCAGGTAACCGGTCCCGGCATCCCTGATATAGTAAGTGCTGTTGTAATTAATAAAGATGCTTCGACAGATACAGTCTCACTGACAAAGTCTGTACTGATAAAAGATTCGCTTGTGATAAATCAAGGTATATGCCATTTGTTTTTGAATGGTGATTATTCTTTGAATGGAGAAACTGAAGATACTACAAACCGGCAAATTAAAATGCGTGGGGGAGAGTTGATTGCTCAAAGTTTTCCGGTAAAATTTTCAGATTGCTTCTTCACTGCCGGAACTATAACTTTTGACGGTACAGGTTCATTTCGTGTTCCTTCAAGCGAGTCTCCTTCACCGGGCGAGCCTGTGGTTTCGCAATATTACAATTTAAGTTTTAAAGGTGGAAGAGGTACAAATACCTTCATAACCTTTGACACTACCGGTCAGATTCGCATTGGCGGATTACTGGATATAGCAAAATTATCATTTAATCCTGCTCCGCTTTCAGAGCGGTTTATTGTTACAGGCTCTAAGGTAGTATTTAACGGCATCGGAAATCAGGACATACAGACAGGATATTCAACACCGACAGGAATTAACTTCAGATTGAAATTCCATGATTTGATAATAGATGGTCCCGGAACAAAAAATATTTTGCCGCCCAATGATGATAATCCTGATGATAATCACGCACTTATCCGCTCTGATGTTCATATTAAGCAGGGAACCTTAAAATCCAATAATCACTATATAAAAGTTCTTGGAAACTGGCTTGCCGAACCCGGTTCAACTTATGATGCAGGTTCGGGTTTGGTTACTTTCGAAGCAGATGATAAAGTCACAAGTATTGAATCAAACGGCATCCAATTTAATAATGTTCGGATTATGGGTACTAATGGCTTTGTTAACTTTACAGATGGTTTGAATATTGCCGGTAATCTTGAAATTAATCTAAACACACTACGGTCAGTTAATGGAGCGTCTCTTGCCATTCAGGGTAGCTGGCTGAATAAAGGAGTATTTGAATCTCAGACCTGCAGAGTTTATTTTAATGGCAGCGGTGACCAGACATTAGACCATAACGGTATTGGTGATTTCTACAGCCTGACAGTTAATAAACCGGAAGGTATGGTTAGATTAGATGGTGACTCATTGATTAAAGTAATAAATGACCTTAATCTATCTAAAGGAAATATCGGTGGCAGATTATCAGATTCAGTTGCTGACAAACCAATTGTTGTAGAAGGTACAATAACAAGACCCGGCGGCTCGCCCGGTCATGTGGACGGTTTTTTGATTAAGCAGATTGGAGCAGATTCAAATATATCATCCAAATTTGAAATTGGATATGGCGCATTGTATATGCCGGCGACAATTGATCTTTCGTCAGGAACCGGTGCAGCTGGACCGGTTGCCGGATGTGTTAATTCAACGTCCGGTGCCAATTTTTCAAGAATTCATCCGACAAAAAGAATTGATTATTATTGGATAATAACACCCCTGTCTACATTTGAAATTGGCTCACGTACTTTAAATACTACGCTTCAAATGCCCGCATCACAATTGGCAAATCTAACCGGCGGCGAACCAAATGATGCTAACTTATTACGCAGAAGTATCCCGGCTGAAAATCCGGGTTTGACACTAATACCTTATGCTCATCTTACATGGAACGTGAGTTTGGCGTCTGTTTCTATAACATCTTCTGAAAATTTTTGGACGGGGCTTGGTGAATTTTATATATCCGAGAAATATTCCCCGACTTTTTACAGTCGTCAATCCGGCAACTGGAATGATAATAATACATGGACATTAGAGCCGGGTCATAACGGAGTAACTGTATTAGCAGGTGATTATCCTAATCCCGGTTTATTGTTTAAAGAAGACAATGTTTATATAGGATTAAATCATGTTGTAACTTTGAACATTTCGGAACCTCAAATTGATACTTTGGTTGTAAGAAATGACTCAAAACTTGATATGGGTATTAATGTGATTAATTGTGATGAATGTGCTCCCATTAAAGGTTTATTTGATTTACAGAATAATGCAACCATCGCTTTCGGCGGTTCAAACATACCCTCATCACTTACAACAATGAAAAACTTTCTTGTTTATGGTTTGAGCCCGAATTCTACTATTGAATATACCGGAATTCAAATAATAATACCTGCTCCATTTTCACCTGCTGCAAGTTTTACAAATTACCCCGGTAATGTTAGAATTTCCGGATTAGATTCAAAATATGTAAACCTTTCTGTTCTTGTAAACGGTAATTTTTATGTAAACGCCGGAGCTTCAATTGAAGTCAATGCTGATGCTTTGAAAATCTATGGCAATTTTTATAATTCCGGAAATATTTTTAATACTAATATTATTGAAATTGGGAATTAGAAAATTTTCAATTTGCAGGAAATGACTCAAAAGTTAAAGAATATTTCACGAATCCCTATGCTGAAGCATAGGGTTGACAAGAATCTATTAAACCCCACGCTTTAGCGTGGGGAAAACAATACATCTTAAAACATCTACTGAGAGACTATCTATTATTACATTGCATTTTTAAGAATTTCTCTTGCTATAACCAGATGCTGAATCTCTGAGGTGCCTTCATAAATCTCAGTTACCTTTGCATCACGCATCATACGCTCAACCTGATATTCACGTACGTATCCGTAGCCTCCGTGAATCTGCACTGCTTCGCGGGTAACTTCATTAGCTATGGTTGATGCAAAAAGTTTTGCTTCAGAAGACTCCCTGATATGTTCCATTTTATTGTCTTTCATCCACGCAGCTTTATGAGTCATAAGTCTTGCTGCATCAATTTTCATGGACATCTGAGCTAATTTTGCCTGAATAAGCTGGTGTTCGGCAATTGGTTTGCCCATAGTTTTACGTTCAAGAGAGTATTTAACTGCCGCTTCGAATGCACCCTGTGCGATTCCGACAGATTGAGCTGCTATACCGATTCTGCCTCCATTCAGTCCGCGCATCGCAATGTAAAAACCTTCGCCGACTTTGCCGATTAGGTGTTCATCACTTACTTTTACATCTGTCAAACCCAATGAGCAGGTATCACTAGTCCGCATACCCATTTTATCTTCTTTAAGTCCGGGTTCGAGTCCGGGTGTATTGCGTGGAATCGCAAAACAAACTATACCCTTGTGCTTAAGTTCGGGATTGGATTGCGCAAAAACTATATATATATCGGCATTTTGTGCTGTTGATATCCAATTTTTAGTGCCGTTTATTGTCCAGATACCGTCTTTATATTCTGCAGTTGTACGCTGGTCGCGTGCATCTGAACCGGCTTCCGGCTCACTGAGACAGTATGCGCCGAGATATTTGCCTTCAGCAAGAGGTCGAAGGAAATTTTCTTTTTGGAAATCATTTCCATAAGTTTCCAAAATCCAGCAAACGAGTGAGTTTTGCACAGATACAACAATACTTAAACCTGCATCAACTTTGGCAAATTCTTCCATAGCAAGTACGTAACTTACAGCATCAAGACCGCTGCCTCCCCATTCAGGAGAAACCATCATCCCGAGGAATCCGAGTTCTCCCATATTTTTGAGAAGCTCGCCGGGAAACTCAGATTTAATATCCCTTTCTATTACTGAAGGTGCAATTTCATCCATGGCAAATCTACGGGCAGCATCACGAATTTGTAACTGAATTTCACTAAATTCAAAAGAAAGCATGTTTAACTCCAAAATATTTTTCAAACAGTTCATCATATCAATATAATTAACTAATTAGATTGATATTTATTTAGTGATGTTGAAACATTTTTTCAATTATTTAGTCTTATCATCATAAGTTAGTAACAATGAGCGTAAATATTTCATATTTTTACATTAATTGTTTTACAAAAAAATTGAGGAGTTTTTAATATGTTTAAAATACTGAATCTGGCAATTGTCTTGATATTTGCCGGTATGACTATTTCCTATGCTCAGCCTAAACTTGAGATTGAAGGAAACGATATGTATGACTGGGGTAATGTTAAACCGGAGCAGGGAGTTCTGAAAGCAGCTATCAAACTTTGGAACAGGGGTGATAAAGTTCTTGAAATTAAAAGGGTTAAACCGGGCTGTGGATGCACTACCGATTCTCTTGATGAGAAAATGATTAAACCGGGAAAATATTCTACTCTGCATGTTAATCTCAATATTTCAGGTTATCAGGGAAATACTGTCAAAAGTGTAAGAATATCATCTGATGACCCTGAAAAACCGGAGCAGAATCTTCTTTTAAAATGTAATGTGATGGTTCCTGTTGCGCTGACTCCGAAATATCTTGGTTTTAACAGATTAATTGTATCAGAGGAATCAACAACAAAAGCAATTATCACTAACAATACTGAAAAGCCGATTAAGATTGTAAATTTTACAATTAAAATGGCATCTGAGGAAATTGCACCCGCTGAGTTGAAGCACAATCTAAGACGTAACACCATTATCGAGCCAAAAGCAAATCTGACTATCGAAATGCGTTACAAACCCAAGAAAGCCGGCAGACTTCAGTCAACCATGACAATTCAGACTGACAGCAAGGAATCACCTGTGATAGATTTACCGATTTGGGGTAATATTGTCGATCAGCAGCAGACAGGCAAAAAATAAATTTATTTGATATAAAAAAACACTTGTAATGATTTCCATCACAAGTGTTTTTTTTTGTTTTAACCATTAACAAATAAAATACAAAATACAAAACTCAGAATTCATAACTCATAACTCAAAACTCAAAACTCAGAACTTAAAACTCAAAACTCAGAATTCAAAACTATTTAAGATATCCGAATTCTTTTGCAGCTTCCTTTATATAGCTCATTGTAAAAAGAGAATTAAGTTTGATATTATTTTCATTTAACGCCTCAATTCCGGCTGATTCTCTGTCAATAACGCAGACTGCCTGGCTGATAATTCCACCTGTCTCTCTTAAATCCTTAGCACTTAATATTATCTGTCCTCCGCTCGTTACAACATCTTCAACTATTAGTATTTTTTTGTCTTCATACTCAGAACCTTCGGCAAATCTTCTGGTTCCATATTCCTTCGCCTTTTTTCTGATAAAAAGAACGGGTTTACCGGTTTTTACGGATAAAAGTGTAGCAAGAGGGATTCCGCCCATTTCCAATGCACCCAGCATATCATAATCATCAGGTAGTAATTCAAGCATAAAATCACATATTTTATCAAGAAGTTTGGGATTGCTTTCAAACTGATATTTGTCGAAATACTCACTGCTTATTTTCCCGGACCTTAAAAGAAACTCACCTTTAAAATACGAAGCTTTGTAAATCTCTGCAGCAAGTTGTTGCTTTGTCATAAAAATATTCCTTAATTATTCAATAATTCTGTTGGTAAATCCGCATAAATATAAATAGCAATTGCAATTGCGGCAATGCAATCATTAAAATCCTTAATATTAACTTTATCGGGAGTATCGGAATGGCTGTGATGATAATAGAAATATTTCCCACCGTCATCTGTTCCTAAACTCATTCCGGGCACTCCTGTTTTCATCATCGGACCAATATCCACACCGCCGCCGCCTTTGGCAACTTCAATTTTAGGATTGATATTCTTTAACAGCGGTTCAATAAATTTAAGCACCTTGAAAATTGAATCCTTCCCGTTGAATCTGATAGCAGATGGTGGGAATATACCCGAATCATGTTCAAACATCAGTACATGTTTCTCTTTCTGATGAGCATCACGGTATGCATTTCCTCCACGGACTCCATTTTCTTCGTTTGTCCATTGTACTATTCTTATAGTGCGTTTTGGCTGCAATCCCAATTTTTTTAATAATTTGACAGCTTCCCACGTCGCGATACATCCGCTTGCATCATCCTGAGCCCCTGTACCTGCATCCCATGAGTCTGAATGACCGCCTATAGCAATGATTTCGTCAGGATACTGACTTCCGGTAAGTTCACCCATTACATTATGAGAAACTGCATCAGGTAAGGTCTCGACATCAAGTTCAAGTTTCAATTCAGGAATAATACCGTAACTGATTAGTCTTTCAAACATCATTGCATCTTCAGGAGTGATGGCAGCATGAGGTATTTTTGGGATTGTATCATTATAAGACATCATACCTGTATGAAGATTACGCAGCACTGTCGAACTGACTGAACGCAGAAGACTGGCAACTGCACCATATTTTGCAGCACGTTCGGCACCATGAAAACGGTATTGAACTCCTTTGCCATATCCTTCGTAGGGAATGTTATAAACAACAATTTTACCCTTTACTTCATCTTTGCGTAATTCAAGTTCATCAAAACTTTTTACAACCATAACGCGGGCTTGAATACCGCTCTTAGGAGTAGCAATACTTCCGCCAAAACCAAAGACCGGAACATTTGCTGTTCTGGGATAAGTCATTTCACACTTTTCAAATCGTCTGACCCAATGCGGAACCATTACTTTATCTGCCCGAACATTTTCAAATCCGTCCTTCTTCATCTCATCAAGCATCCAACGCAGGCTTTTTTCGAGGTTTTCAGAACCGCTTAAACGGGGACCAAAAACATCACACATGTACTCCAAACGATGATAAGCCATGCTGTCCGAACGGGCTGTCTGAATAATTCTATTTACAACAGCCGAATAATTAGTACCCATAGCGGATTCATTGAAATCAGCTTTTAGAGAGATGGAGGCAGAAAATAACATCAAAGTTATTAGTCCGCAAATTAATCTATTCATAGTATTTTATGTTTACTTAGCAATAATAATAAATTCTGTTCTTCTGTTTTTTGACCTGCCCTCTTCCGTATCATTAGATGTGATTGGTTTAGAGTAACCAAATCCTCTGTAACGAAGACGACGCTCATCAATACCTCTTTTAATCAATTCATCATAAACAGCTTTTGCTCTTCTGTCGGATAAACTTTGATTATATTCCTGAGTACCGATGTTATCTGTATGTCCCTGAATGTCGAACTTAAGATTGGGCCAAGTCATCATCAAATCAACCAATTCATCCAAAACAATATAGGATTCTTTTTTTACTGTTGCCGAATCAAAATCAAAAGTGATAGGTCTGACAACTGTATCGGATAATGCAAGCCACCCGGTTGTATCATAAAAACCTTCTCCGATAAGAGAATCTTGTCTGCCGGGAACGTTAATAGCTGCAAAAACCTGATGATGTCCCCAATATACAGGAGGTTCGTATGTTATTTTATAAAAATATCTGAGGCTAAGATAAATATCCTTAAATATCGCAACTAACTGTTCTTTTGTATGTGCTTTATAATATTTACCGCCCGTATATTGGGATAAATATCTTAATGATTCATCTTTGGAATATCCAAAAGCTACACAGTATACATGGGCATCCAACTGATTTGCTCTTCTGATTAATGAATCCAGATTCTTCTTGGAATAATTATCATCACCATCGGTTAGAATAACAACTACTTTCGGCTTTTCTTTTGGAGTATCTTTAAGCAATTCGATACTTCCATAGATTGCATCGAAGACTCCTGAAAAAAGTCCGAATCCCTGATTCCTTTTGGCTCTGTATTGACTAAGTATTACAGCCGTATCCTTCGATAGGGGAACTTTGATATCAAGTGTACGGTTAAATGTCCCGAGTGCTATCCTGTCCTGCGGGAATTTCATTGAAACAAAAAGCTCTGTTCCTTCAAAAATTGCGCTCATTATTGCTTCCATCGAGCCGCTATAATCAACTGATAATACAATATCATAAGCAATTGAATCATCTGCACCGAATTCCCGAACCTTGAAGTTTTTAACAGATGCTTTTCTGATATTGTAGGTCTTACCGAGTTCCTCTCTTACAGATGTAAAGTATTCAATATTTTTATCTTTTTTGTATGGTTCAGCCATGTGTGTAACAAAATTACCCAATGAATCATAAACACGAGAAAACAATCGAATTTCTTTATTCGTGTAATCCTCAGAATCAATTGTGTACAAATCAAAAATCAATTTTTTTACATCTACAGAATCAATAGGTTTGGTATCGCTCAGGTAGATTTCTGCAGGTGGCAGAGAATCACCGTATTTGGTTTTCATTTCCTCTTCGTAAATTTCCTTCTGCAATTCGAAACCTGTTTTTCGCGGAGTGCTGCAGGAATTGATGATAACGCTGATTGTTATCAGTATTATACTTAAAGTAAAGACAAATTTTGATTTTTGCATAATAATATCTATTTTAGTTTAACACCCATAATCATTCCGTCACCGACCGGAACCATGCAGACAGAATACTGCTCATGGCTGCGGAAGTATTGGTTGAATCCCGTGATTGATTTAACATCTTCGGGGTTACGCTCCGGCTTTGAGGAAGCAACGAATCCGAAAGCAAAAGCATTATCAGCGGCAAAAATCCCACCGATTCTCAACATTGGTGTCAATTTATCAAGATACCTCTTATAATTTTGTTTATCAGCGTCAATAAAAATAAAGTCGAGTGGTTCTTCAGGTTTGTAATATTCTAAAAAATCAAGAGCCTCGCTGTTTTGTATTTCAATTATTCCATTCAATCCGGCTTCTTTGATTTTTCTTTCGGCAAAAATAGCATGAATATATTCATTTTCTACTGTAATTAATTTACCGTTTTCAGGCAATGCTCTTGCCATCGTGATTGCAGAGTAACCTGCAAGTGTACCAAGTTCGAGGACATTTTTGGCGTTTATGGTTTTTAACATGAATTGGATAAAAAGCCCCTGCTCCGGAGATATGCTGATATCAGGAATACCTTCATCTCTGGCTTCAATCACAAGATTACTCAAAAAATCATCCTCTGAAGAGAAATTCACTTTGAGATATTCAAATAATCTGTCATCTACTTGTGTGGGTTTCTGCGACATAATTTTATCCTGTATTTACGGTCTGGAACCTAATCTTAAATTGACATTCACGCCATGCTGTTTAATTATCTCAAGAAATTCGGCTAAATTTGAAAAAGTGCTGTCAAGCTTGTTGCTCATTGCTTTATCGAAAAGTATTTTTGTTGCAAAACCATCACCGGTTCTTAAATCATTTGTCATATTATTAACATTATTGACTAAATTATTAGCACCCGAGACGGTAGAATCTATGTTCAGAATCAATGACTTTGAGTCTCTCAGAACAACTTCAATGTCTGCAAGAATTCTGCCGACAGTTGGTTCGTGCTTATCAACAGCTACTTTTAATTTTTCGGTTAAATCATTTAGATTTATTATGGTACGCTCCAGTTTTGTATAATTATCCTGAATAAAATTATTTAACGAACCTGATATTTCGGAAGCATTTTTTACAGTCTTTTTTATATCGTCCATAACCTGTCCGTCAGCAAGTAATTCTGTTGCCGAAGCAGCAATTGTATCAAGCCTTCTGACAAGAGAAACTGCGTCACCGGATACTTCTCCGACCAAAGTAACTAATTCCGCTATATCAGGCGGGGTTTGACCAATCATTACGTTATTTAATGAGAATTTTGATTTTGAAATACCGGGATGTATCTCAATCTTTTTTCCGCCGGTAATTTCCAGAAGAGTAATTTTAGCTATTGCATCAGTTTTGATATCATCATAATTATCAAGTAAAACTGATACCAGCACAGTACCTTCGTCATTTTTGACACTCATTACCGTGCCGCGTTTAACTCCGTTAACAACAACCGGTTCTGAAACCTGAATACCGCCGGAGTTTGGAAACCTGATTTTTAACAAACTATCTTCGGGAGCAACTTTAATACCTTTGCCAAGCATTATACCAAAAAACAGTAATGCTAACGAAGTCAGTGTTACTATACCCACAGTTATTTCTTTTTTTCTTTGCTGTTCCATTATATTTTCTTTTTTTTATTTTCAAAAAACTAATACAGAAGTTCATCATTGTTGAAATTGATTTCATTGCAATTGTGATTGTCTTCTGTATTCATACCGCTCATCAAATTCATATCCAAATCATTTCCAAAATTTTCGTCATCAAAAGTAAAATCATTTTTTCCGTTATCTTCATTAGATTCCCTGTGATTTTTCCGGTTATCTAAAAGTAGTATATTATCAGCAACGATTTCAATTATAAACTTTTTGCCACCATTTTTGCAGTCAATTTTTCTGGTATGTATTTTACCTTCTACATAAACTCTGGTGCCTTTTTGAATGATTTTACCTGCTATATCGGCAAGACCCCTCCATGCTGAGATATTATGCCAGTCAGTATGCTCGCAGACTGAGCCGTCCTTTCCTTTCCATGATTCTGAAGTTGCAATCATAAAATTGGCTACCGGTATCCCGCTTGGGGTGTATCTCAATTCAGGTTCTTTCCCGACATTTCCAATCAACATGACCTTATTCAGAGTTCTTGACATAATCTAAAACAATCTCAGTTAGAATTTAATATATTTGTTTGCAATTATCACAATAGCTTAGACGAAACTTTAGCTTTAAATTTCAATTCAATCCAAAAAAAAATCCATTTTATCAATGGAAGATTATTTGAATTGCAAATGTACAAAAATAAATTGACTGTTCGCTGTATCATCAACAGTGATTTATATTATAATTCAGGTAAATGAAATAGTAATTATGCAAATTGTAACATACAAATCCCTCTTTGTCTGAATCACGGATTTAACTGATTACACCGATGCCACGGATTTAAATCAGTGAAATCCTTTAATCCGTGTAATCTGTGATTCAGACAAATGTGGATTTTGTTTTATGTCCTCCGATGGCGGAGGTGTCACGAAGTGACGGAGGTGGATTGATTTAGAAACATCTATCCCGCACTACGTAAATTATTTTTTTCTACACTCCCAACTTTTTTTTAAGATTTGAAAAAAGAAAGCCGGTATAATTTCCCAAAAAGTTCTTTATTTCAAATAACAATATACAGTCATCTACGGAGTTACTAACTTCGGAGATGACACTTTTTTTGGAGTTTTTGATTTTGAAAAAATTAATTTTGATTTTATTACTCTTGCCAATACCAATTTATGGTCAGTCTGATTGTGACAGTATATTTTTTTATACTCATCCGGAATATTCAATTAATGATTCAATATATTCTATAAATTATAATAAATGGGAAAAAAAAATTGACAATTTTGCAAGCTGGTTAGATTTAATTATTCAGTCAACAGCATTAGATAAAGCAACTAAGATAGGAATTGCAAGAGAAACCTGGAATCTTAATTATTTCTTTTTTCAATCAGGATATATAAAAAGTAGGTAGAAAATGAAAAAAAGTATTTTAATATTATTTTTGGTATTAATTGCTATCTGTGCTGTAAAATCACAAAGCAATGAAAAAATTGCTATATTAAAAAATAACTGGGATGTAATCTGGGATACCGATTGTTTATATAGCAAGTTAAGTCTTGAAAATATGAAAACTTACGGGAAAACATATTTCAAGTATTTGGATACTATAAAATATAGAGATAAAACGCTTGGATATATTGTTTCTGAGTTTTCAAAACAATTTCAATTAATTCATAAAAGTATTTATACTGGTATAGAAAAATTAAGGCCAGGGGATCAAATCAGAAGGACACATTTTATATTCCAATTTAAAATGCATGATTCAACGATGCTTGAAATTCATGGAGGTTTAAATCCATATAACGAATTTTATGAAGAAAATGATTCGGTTGCAATTGAAACAGCATTTTTACATGATAGTTTTGCGATGGATTTTATTGAAGTCAATATCAACATGTATTATCAAAGCCTTTATAATCTTAGAAATAGAATTGATTATGAAATAATCAGAAAAAATGATAGTGATTACGCATTGATAGAAAAGCATTTTCCTGAAATTGTAAAAAGGATTGTTGAGAAGAAGTAAATGCCTTGAGTTTTTTTTAATAAAAAATATCACAACAGTATAAATTGTAAGCATAAATATCTCAATTCACCGCTTTCACGCAACGGGAGATTTATTCGTCTTGCCCGACGGCAGTATGGAAGTAAGCAGTTCGATTACAAACCGTTCGGTGATACTCTCTGGACTTCTGACGGCGGATTAAACCGTGAAGGATTTGACGGTACTATTTTTGATAATGAATCCAGTTTGCAGATGCTCGGTGCAAGAATGTACGATAGCGAAACCGGACGCTTCACAACTAACAGAGCACACCTACGGAGTTGGGGTTTGTGGTTCCCGTCGGGCTGAGCATTTTCTACCGATATTTAATCCCTAGGGTATTCAATTAATTCAAATCCCAAAAATCCCATCAATCCCAAAAATCACGGTTCAGACGCGTTGTACTTTTTCTACTAACAGAGCACTCCTACGGAGTTGGCGGTTGTTGTTTTCGAGTGGGATTATTATTCTACAAACAGGGCACTCCTACGGAGTTGAAATCAATTCATCATTCATCATTCAGCATTCATCATTCAGCATTCATCATTCATCATTCTGTTAATAATTTATTACCCTTTCCGAAGGATTTTCCATTACTTCTTCATACTCTATTCCTGTTACCAGGATTTCAGTGTTTTCCGGTGCAGAGATGATTAGAAATTCAGTAGCGGGCAGTCCGGTCTTAACAGTAATATCGTCGCAGTCCCTGCTGAACTTTATCAAATCGCCGACAGTACGGATATTAATATACTTTTCTCCAATTGATGATGTCTTAATATTCTCCTGTGATTTTATCATTTTTCCGTCCTCATAAACCTCAATAGCCGATTTCAGTAATAAAAAAGTAACACCCTTTTTATTATCGTATTCATTCCCGACTGTTCGCATTGTAATCCTGACCGAGTCTCCTTCCGGGATTTTCAGATTAAAACTAAGACGGCTTTGAGTTGATGCAGGAGTTTTGATTGCCACCCTGCCGGATCTGAGTTTGAAGCTGTTGTCATTGATTTGCTCAAAACTGTCTAAATCATCCAAAATTTTTCCGAACTGGAGATAATCAGCCCGATAATTTAACGTAAAGCGGTCAGGGACGCATCCTGCAACAAAAAATAACAGCACAAATATCATCAAAATCTTCATTTGTTGTACCTCAATTGGTGAGGATAGAAAATTCTGTCAATAATACCAAAATTTAAGCCGATGTAAAGATTTGAAAAATCCTTTGAAATACCGAAATTAAAATCTCTTGGTAAATTTACTGAAGTTGAGCCGTTGACATAACCGGCAACAAATCCGATATTGATTGACTCACTTACAACAAAATTAATTTTTGCACCGAGATTTATCATTGTGGAAGGATAATAACTGAATTCAAAAAAAGGTTCGGCTGATAGTTCGTCATCAGCCAACACAAACCAATAACCGCCGCGGAGCGGTAATATTCCCATTCCCCACGACTCTCTTCCTAATACCATCAGATTCAGTAATGATGTTCCAATAAAAAACCTGTTATTTTTATAAGGAATAGCTAAAAATGAGTTGGCAATTTTTAGCTGAAACCCGCTGAATAATTTATTATCATCCATAACTGATTCCGAAGCATCGCTTTTAAGCATCATAAATTGAATTAAACCAACATCCCATGAGGAATGCTCGTAATCTTTCCATTCTTTTTCAGTTTCACTTACCAGATTATGAAAATCCAAAACCGATACACCAACACCGAAATATGGAAAAATTGATGTTAAGCCTTCATTTTTATTTTGATAATCGTTGTTTTTGATTTGTGGCGAATAAGTCGGATTATATCCTGCAGCCAGTCCCAGATAAGCTCTCAGATTCAATCCGCCCAACGAACCGATTTCAATACTGCCGGAAATATTTGTATAAAATGAAGGATAATAACCGAAACCAACCGATGGTGTCAGAGCAATGTAAGGAATTTCCTCCCGCAGGTAATATCTTTTTCTTATATATAATGGGAACATACTTATCAAAGCATTTTCGCCTCTTGAATCAGGCAGTAAAAACTCAACTACATGTGTGCCGATTGTCCAGTTTTTTGCATCGCGAAACCATCGCAGCCTGTATTCAAATATTCCAAATCTATATATTCCGCCTGAAAAAACAGCATCAGACCTGCCGCGAAATGTTTCAGCCAATTTCTCGAAATCCGGATACACGCCCAATATTCCCGTTCCGATACCATAATCACCGTTGCCGCCGATTGTACCGATACTTTCAAATAATCCGAGTCTGATAAAATCCGGATAAAACCTTTCAACGATTGAATCGTGCTGGACAAGTTCACGCTCAGGCATAATTACCTTCGATGACGGAAAGACTACTCCATTATCACGATTTCCGGGATGATTTGTGACATGATAATTTATTAATGTATCTTTATCGGTAATTGTATATACATCTGTTTCCGTGCGTGTTATTGTTGTGCAGCTTTCTATAAGAAGCAGCATAGCAAAAATGAAAATTGTAAACTTAACCGGATTTCTCATTAATCAACTCCAACTGATATATCTACAAAATTTTGTAATTGAGCTTTAACAACATCGCCGCTTTTAATCTGTCCGACTCCTTCGGGAGTTCCGGTAAAAATTAAATCACCTTTTCTGAGAGTAAATACACCTGCCAGATATTGGACTAATTCGGCAACTGTTCTCTCCATTTCTGATGTATTTCCGGATTGCCTCAACTCGTCATTTACCCAAAGTTTTAAATCGAAAAATGGAATTGCACTGCCGAACCGCTGCTGAGGAACAAATTCTGATATAGGTGCAGAAGTATAGAATCCCTTTGCCACAGACCATGGTTTGCCTTCATTTTTAGCCTTTTGCTGGAGGTCACGGAGAGTCACATCAATTCCGACAGCGTATCCTGCAATATAATGATATGCATCATCTTTACTGATAATGTGGCAGTCCTTGCCTATTAATACTACAAGTTCAACTTCATGATGAATATTTTCGGAAAAATCAGGGAGAAGTATTTTTTCGCCGCTTGGTATATATGCTGACGGCGGTTTTATAAATACTGTCGGATTTTCTGAAACAGATGAACCCATTTCAGCAGCATGTCGGGCATAATTCTGACCAATACAATACATAGTTCCTGCGTTTAACTCATCGCCGTCCAAAATTTTCAGTTTAAAATAGCTCATAGATATATTCCGGAATAATTATAAAATTCATTTCAATGGTAATGGCGGCAGTTCATTTTCATTCGGCATACTGCTGCCGGATGTGTCTTCTAATTTTTGTCTGAGCCAGGGATTACTTTCCAATTGGTTTTCGGTAACAGGGTAGGGAATAGGACTGCGGTCGAGACTGTCCTTTTTCCTGCTGTATGAAAACTCTTTTTGTTTATAAGGCAGATTAAGGTCCTTGTAAATTTTATCCATGAGTATTCCCCAAATAGGTGCGGCAGAGCGTCCTCCATATCCGTCTGAACCTAAAACATCAAAAGTTATTCTCTTATCATCAAATCCTAACCATATACCGCATACTAATTGAGGTGTAAATCCAACAAACCAGGCATCTGCAGCATCATTTGTCGTGCCGGTTTTGCCTGCTGCCTCAACTCCTGTAAACCTGGACCTGACTGCCCTCGATGCAGTACCGGCATCAACAACTCTTCTCATCATATAAATCATTTGGGAAGAAATCTCATTTCTCATAGCTTCATTCAAATTGACAAATCTTCTTTTTTCACGAATCAAAGTGCCATTTTTATCCTCGATACTGCTGATATAATATGGAGGAACATGAATACCGTTATTTGGAAAAGTCCCGTAAGCTGAAGTCAATTCAACCGGGTCAACATCACCTCCTGCACCCAAAGCCAATGCAGGAACTCCGGCAAGCGGCGATTCTATTCCCATTCGTCTTGCAAGATTGACAACATCTCTTGGAGTTGTTACCTCAGTTATCAATCGTGCCGAAACAGTGTTTATTGAAATCCGCAGAGCATTTTCAAGACTTGATTTTTCACCTTCGGCACAGTCGGCAGAACCTTTTGGAGACCACGTTTCTCCGGTGGGAAGCAGATATGAAAAAGGTCCGCATTCAATCATTGATTCAGGAGTCAAACCCTTTTGAAGAGAACTGGCATATACAAAAGGTTTGAATGCCGAACCCGGCTGCCGCTTTATTTGAAAAGCATGATTAAGTGAATATTTAGATTCGCCGTGGTCTTTCATAAATTTAGGTGAGGCACCAACCATTCCGAGTATGGCTCCGTTTGACGGGTCAATCACAACGAGACCGACCTGTATGGTTGTAGCTGCATTTTTGACAGAATCAATAAAATTCCGATTTGAAGATAACCTCTTTTCAATAATTTTTCTGTTTTCTCTTGATGCAGCTTTATAATCGGGCTGACTTTTTATAGCTTTAGTTATGAGTTCATCAAGGAGAGCTTTATGTCGGCTCCAATTCCACCTTTTTTCAAAAGTTCTTTGAATTTCAGCGAGATGCTCTGCTACAGCCTCATTTGAATATCTTTGTATTTTCGAGTTAAGAGTAGTATGAATTGTAAGCCCATCGCGGTAAAGATTGTAATCAAGCATAGAATTATCCCGCGAAATATCCTGCCTGATCATTTCAACGAAGTGGGGTGCAGATTGCTCTCCGAGATATTTACGGTATGTCTTTTTACTTTTATCGGATTTATATACCGTCAGTGGTGCTTTGGCTGCTTCAGCATACTGACCGGTTGAGATATAATCCTGGTCAAGCATCAACTCGAGGATTAAATTTCTTCTTCCAATTGACCTGTCAGGATTTTTAAAGGGATTATAAGTCTCGGGTGCTTTAAGTAGTCCGACCAGCATAGCACATTCCGACAAAGTCAGTTCCGAAGGCGATTTATCGAAATAAACCTGTGAAGCAACCTGAATGCCGTAAGCACTGTTTCCGAAATATACTGTATTTGAGTACATTTCGAGAATTTCTTTTTTGGTATAGGTCTTTTCAATCTGCATTGATAAAAAAGCTTCTCTGATTTTTCGTTCCCATGATACTTCATGTGATAAGAAAAGATTACGTGATAACTGCATAGTCAGAGTACTTGCACCTTCCTTATCTCCGAATATGTTTTTAACAGCAGCGTTAAATACCCGTCCGGTATGAACACCCCAGTGATTCCAGAAATTTTTATCTTCAGTTGCAACTAAAGATTTGATAAAAAAGTCAGGTATGCTGTCATAAGTCAGATTTACGCGTCTTTCATTGTAAAAATGGTCAAGTAGTTTTCCGTCGGCACTGATAACACGGGTTGCAAGATTCGTTCTCGGATTTTCTAACTGTTCAAGACTGGGCATTCCGATAGATACAACATTATTTACATAAAATGCTACTGCCAATGCAAAAATCACAGTTGATATACATAACAAAATCAAAAAATGTATGGGTTTCATGCTAATTAACGTATTTCAAACAATTATTTATAAAACTCTTCACAAGTAAAACTCTAAAATAACAACTATTTTCGAGAATCCATTGTTTTTTTGAATATAATTTGATAATCTTTTTTTACACTAAATTCAAAATTATTTTGTTGATAGGAATTATTATGAAAAAAAACATTTTATGAATAAAATTTGGAGTTATTTATGTCTTTTGGAACTATGAAATATATTCTGTTTGGACTGCTTTTTACTTTTTTGATAACATCGTGCAATGAAACAAAAGATTTGCCGGAAGAGACACCCGAACAAAACAAGCAAGGGGTTACAAGCGGTGATTATGTCCAGTCTGCATTGCCCTCATTAGTCGGGTATATAAGCGAAAAGAAAGGCGGCATCAGCCAAATTATTAGCCACGAATTAAAAAGCGATTTAAAGTCATCTTTTGTTGCACTTATCTATAAAACGGATAAGGGCGATATCGGTGCTGTAAATTTCCATTTCAGCGGTGAGTACAATAAGACAGGGCTTTCTGTAAAACATCCATTCATTGTATCCTGCGAAAGTGATGATGACTGCAATAGCTGCGGTTTTAAAACTACAGATGAAGGTACTGTATGCGGTTGTGGATTAGAAGGCAAAAGCAGTCCGTGTCTGCTTGCTGTTGACCATGTTACCGATTATGATTTTTTTGCTAATTATAATGATTCCGGTTTGGAAATAATTAAGAAACTCGGGGAAAAGAAATAGTTCTGTGGTTTGAAAATATGTAATAACCTGTTTAATGAATCCTTTTAAGGTCTCATTAAACAAATTTTTTAACTTTTCTCCGGCTTAATGTTGTGAAACTTTTTTATAGCCATAGCGTAACTATAAATGTAAGTTAAATAAATTAAAAAATAAACCGGAGAAAAGAAATGAAATCCTATAAATTGATTTCGTTGGTTACTGTTATTTTTATATCGGTATTATCAGTTTCGCAATCGTTAGCGGCAGCACCCGAAGCATTATTTATACATACCAAAATTTCTGATTACAAAAATTTTGAAAAGCTTTCGGAAAATTTAGTTGATACAGAAGGAATAATTGATTCATATTTCAATAATGATTCGGGATTATTAACTGTTATATACGACCGTGAATTGTTGAATGATGAAGATATATTTGATTACTTCAGAAAATCAGGCTATAAAATAAACAAATACCCAATTGGCAGTATCAGTAAAGAAAACAGCTTGGATAAGAAACAAAACAACAGAAGAAAAACCATTTTCAGAACTTAATATCGAAAGTGGTTTTTAAAATCTGCATATATTTTCAGAATTCATTTGGTGTTTTTATAGAAATACTGAATCTTCTGAAGTAAACTCATTAGTAATATCAATTTTATATTCAATTACTAAAAATTCTCAATCATTTATTTTTGTTATTGTTGTAAATTTCAATAATTTAGTAGTGTAATTTTATACAAAAATTGAAAATAAAATGTTTGAAGTACAAATAAAAAATGAAAATGAAAGACTCCATGGTCTGCTCAATGATGTATCGAGTGCAACATATCAAAATCTAATCAACTCATTTGCCTCCGATGCTTTCTATGAAAAATTCATCCGTGCAGATGCTTTATATCAGTGCTACAGAATAATGTCAGTGATTTCTGCAGAAGAAATTTTCCCTGATGACCTCTGCAATGACGACAGTGCTTTTGATTCTTTTTATGATTTTCAATTGAAATATGCTTCTCCGGACAAAGAGTATCTGACTGATTTGCTGCAAAATGCCATAGACCTCAGATTCAATTTTACTATAAGACCGGTTACAACATTAATTACTTACATTTTTTCTGATTCGGTGTCAATTCCGGTCAAAGAAGCAAGGCTGAAACTAAATTATTTCAGCGGTAACAGAATTGTTTTGGATATAGCCGAATATATTCTGGATAATCCTGATAATTATTCAAGCGGTTTACTGATTTCAAAAGCGAAATTTTCTTATGAACTCCACCGGATTTTAAAAAACTACATTGCCAAATTGGAAATTTCTGAATTATTTCACATTGCCGATGATTTATTCGATTTATTTGATGTAAATGAATCAGGGAATTTGATGATTTTATCATTGATAATATTTTTTGATGATATAAAAATGTTTGGAGTTGTAGAAAAACTTGATTCCGAAAAAGATGAAATTTCAAGCTTTACGAGAAGTGATTTATCGGTTTTACTGAATCAGATTATGACTGATGAAGAAGTTGTTGAAGTTATGTAAAAAGAAGGTGAAAAAATTATTGGAGCTACAAAATGAAGAACATATTGATGTTGTTATTTTTTATGATTCTAATTTTTTCATGTAATAGCCAAAAATGTAAAATTAGTCAGGAAAAATTTACTATACCTATGAATGAATTTAAAATCCCTATAAAGATAAATAATGAATTTGCCGGACCTCATTCTTATTCAATAAATTTTAAATCAAAATTATTAAGACCTTATTGGAATTGTTACTGCAATTTTATGCACACATATGATAAATCAGACCATTATTTTAGAAATACCACCTTAGAGGTCGAATTTCAAAGCTATATTTATGATGATGAAATTGAATTTTATAAGCCTGGATTTAGTATAATTGGCTGCAAAGAAATCAATCATGAATTATTTGGCTTTGCTATTCTTTGGTTAAATAAAAAGCAAAATACTGAAGAATATCTAAAATACTCAAATTCAATTTTACAAATTTCTAATAAGATAGATTCAACTACAGATACTCTTTTTACTTCATTAAATAAAAGTATAATTAATAAAATATTTCCAAGTTTTAAAGGTACTTATTTCAAACTTAATCTTGATAGTATTTCGTGGAACAAAATTGATGAGGATAGGTATGAATACTATAATTCAATAAAATTTCATGACTTTAAATTTGGTATGGGAGTTAAAGCAAATTAGGTTACTAACTTATTATGAAAAATAAACAACTAAAGAACTACAAAACTTGCGAACCATTCGGCGGCACAATGCTCGACACTTTGGGTGTGACACGTCAGGGCTATATCGGCAAGGAGAAAGATGTAGAGAACAAATTGGGTGACCACTTCGTCCGTAAATACGATTTTGAGAAAGAAAGTTTTAATTCGGTTGAACCACAATTTGAAAAATATTATAGATTGATAGATATAAAGTAATAGAGATTTCATAACAGTTATAAAATAGTTTGCTTCACTTAACGTAGAATATTTATAATATCCATAGGAGTTATAAAATGTTTAAATATACAGCAATAATAACCAAAGTTGATGGTTGGTATGCCGCAACAGTCAAAGAGATTTCAGGAGTTAATACTCAGGGAAGAACTGTTGAGGAGGTTAAAGAAAATCTTGTTGAAGCAATTCAACTGATAATTGAGTCTAATTCTATGCACTTCAAAGAAATAGGAAGTGATTCGTTTGAAGAAGAAATTCTTGTAAGCGGATGAAACGTAAAGAATTAATTAAATGGCTGATATTGAATGGTTGTATATTAGAGCGTGAAGGCAGTAAACATACAGTTTTTTATAATCCGGAATCAAATCAATCATCAACAGTTCCCAGACATATCGAAATAAACACTTTTACTGCAAGAGGAATATGCGAATCTTTAAAAATTCCCGTTATAAAAATGAAGTGAAATTTTATTCGAAAAATATTCAAACCAGTCTTGGAGACCAAGGAGTAAGAAAGTATGATTATGAGACGTGACGTTTTAATTCTGTTGACCCGCTTTGGGAAATGTATTATGGCTGTACATAATATCATTATGCAGGAAATAGTCCATTAATACTTAGCGATGGTAATGGAATGGGTTTGGTAGATGAAGCAAAACAAACTGTCAAAGAATTTGTTAAAACAATTGAACAATTAGATTTAGGGATAATACAATTATGAATAATATTCAAGAAGCATTCATACAAGATTTGAGAAAAATTATTGATAAGAACTGTTTTCAGATAGGTTTCAGTTTAGAATCTATAATATTACTGGATTTTGGAAGAGTTTTAATAGATGCGAAACCAAGAACACACCCCAAAACAAAAGATTATTTAACTCATGGAGAATATTCATTAAGAGTTGTGACTGCATGGAGAATAGAAAAGAATAATAAAATATTTTGCACTTGGAATTATTATGATGGCTACTATGATAATGAAGGTAATTATCATGATAATAGAGCTAAGACTCTAACAGTTTTAGAAGATAATTTAATTAAAATTCTTGAGAACAAAAAAGTTGTAGATGTTTTCATTGATGAAAACACAAAGGATTTTTATATTGATTTTGAAGAAAATATTAGATTTAGAGTATTTTGTGAAATGAATCAATGGGATTGGAATGATGAAACTTCGGAAATGTATATTTTTACAACAAAGAACGACCTTTATAGTATTGAAACAAATGATACAATTATACATGAAGATTTAAAAGGGGAATTTATATATTATGAAGATTTTTTGAAATCTAATTGAAAAGTAGGTTTTTAATTAATTTATTATGCAGAATTATAATACATATAAAACATACAGATAAACCATGCTTAACACGATGAGTGTAACACGTCAGGGCTATTTCGGCAAGGGGAAAGTCCTTGTAGTAGTGAAAAAATTTAGAGATTTTTATGAGTTATGAAATGAAAAAACTTCAACAAGACTTAAATAACGTGCTTAAAGAGTTTATAAATAAGGAATGTATAAAAGTGGATATTCCTGTAGGTACAATATTATATTTATACTTTGGTGATTTAGTGTTATTAAATGGTAAAAAACAAAATCCAATAAGCAAAAAAATACATTTATCCTCAGATTATTTGTTTTTCTTTGAATGGCATTGGAAGATAATATCAAAATCAAAAATTATTGCTTCAAGCAGGATTTTAGATGATAAATTTTATACAAGAACACTTGAACAGATTCAAATAATAAAGGATAAAGTTTTATTAGATTTTGAGTATAATACAATAAGTAATGAACTTAAATTGTATTTTGAAGACGGTATAGTATTGCAAACTTTTAATGATATTGTAAGAGCTGTAGAGAAGAATGATATTAGAAAACAAAGTATATTTATGATGTTTACACCAAATAGCATTTACGATGCTTTAGCTAATGGGAAAATTGAGTATCAGGAACATTCAGTCGAATATGTCAATATTGAATTATTAAATGACCCAACACTTAATGATATACTTGAAGATTTCGAAGAAATAGCAAAAAGTCCACAAAATATTCCCAATGAATTGATTGAAGTATGTATCACAGAATTTCGTAAACATGTTGGAATATAGTTTGCGTTTTATAAATAGAAAATATGATTACGAGACCGGACGGTTTTAATTCAATTGACCCTCTTTTTTAAAAATACTATGAATGGAGTCAGTCACTATACTGTATTAGATAATATTACATTTTCATAATATTAACAATTACAAATCGTGTTTATTTAGGAAGTTTTTTAATTTGCAGGAAATTTATAATGTTATATAATAATATTTTAGAAAACGTAGAAAATTTACCATTAAATATGCAGATACGCCTTGTAGCTACAGTTAAAAGCCGGATTATTGAGAATAAAAGAGAGTTAATCAAACATTCAGCCCTTGTTGCAAAGGAAGATTATCAAAAAGGAATCTTAAAAGAAGAATCAGCTGATGAATTGATTACAAGATTGTCAGGTATATCTCGATTAAATTAGTTATGAATCGCACCAGATGGAAATGGACAATATATGATTTATCTTTGATTCAGCAATTTTCACGAATTAGGATACGGAGTATAAAGCAATGTATGAATTAGTAATGCTTTCTGAAGATGGCTGATTCTCACAGAAACTTGAAATATTCAATTCTAAAAAAATTATTTGATATTTTATTTTATTTATTACATAAAAAAGTGTTATATTTCGTTTTGATTTAATTCGTAGATAAAAAAATATAAAAAGTGTCGAAACAAAATTATACAATTGTAGTTATTGAGGATGACCCTTTGGTGAATTCTGCCATCAAGGGCATTTTATTTTCTAAATACACAAGGGTAGAAACCTTTAGCGATGTCAATAAGGTGATGGAAGAACTCCACATGATTGCACCGGATTTGATATTACTTGATATTTTTCTTGGTGATTCCAACGGACTTGATATACTCGAACAACTTCGTAAGCAGGGATATACAATGCCTGTCATTATAATGACTGCATTTAGTGATATCAAAATGGCTGTTCGCGCTATGAAACTCGGTGCCGAGGATTTCATTGTTAAACCTCTTGATTTAGAGCAGCTTGAAGTATCTGTTGATCGCTCGCTAAAGAATTTTGACCTGCGGCGCCGCGTGGAGATTTTGTCGGAACAGATTAAAAAAGAGCAGCCAAGTGAAATATTAGGTTCTTCGCAGGGTATGAAAGATGCCATGGAAATGGCAAAATTAATATCCTTTGCTGAAGATACAACTGTTTTGATTCTTGGAGAATCAGGTACTGGTAAGGAACTGTTATCAAGATTTATTCACGAAAATTCTCCCAGAGCAAAAGGACCTTTTGTTACAATAAATTGCGGTGCTATTCCTCGCGAACTTGCCGAGAATGAATTGTTTGGTTATGAACGAGGTGCATTTACCGGAGCTACGGAAAAATTCAGACCCGGCAGATTTGAACAGGCACAACACGGAACTATTCTTTTGGATGAAATTGCAGAACTTAGTCTGGATTTACAGGTCAAACTGCTTAGGGTTCTTCAGGAACGTAAATTTTATCGTTTGGGTGGTGTTAAAGAAATTTCAGTTGATGTCCGTGTAATTGCATCAACAAATAAAGACCTCGAATCACTTGTTGAACAGAATAAATTCCGCGAGGATTTATTCTATAGACTAAATGTTGCAAGAATGCATCTGCCGCCATTGAGGGAAAGGGGAGAGGACATACTCAAACTTGCTACGGCATTTGTTCAGGAATTTAATAAAAAATTCAATAAAAATGTGACCGGTTTTACAAGTGAAGCAGCAGACATAATTAATGCGTATCCATGGAAAGGTAATGTCAGAGAGTTGAGGAATGTAATTGAACGTATAGTCCTGCTTGAGCAGGGTACAATTCTGACAAAAGATTCTTTAGGATTTCTAAAATCAGGAACTTCAATTCATATCAATCCTTCTAAAAACGATATTACTTTATTGGATGGGCAGCATTATCTTAAAATTTCTAAAAGTGGTGTACTATTAGAAAATGTTATGAAAGATATCATAGAGCAAACTATTCAAATAACAAACGGAAATATGATAAAAGCTGCAAAATTACTTGGAATTTCGCAAGCTAAATTGATATATAGAATTGAACAGCTTGGAATTGATGTCTCGTAAATATTACTTATCAGTTTACATTTCTTGATGTTATGTACATAAATAAACATCATTTTCAATAAACTGATATTTGTTCTTATGATATATTCATGCATCTGTCTTTGATTGAAAGTCTTGTTTGCTGATTTTCAAATTGTTTCTAATAATAAATATGTTTTCAAAATTGTAAAATTTAAGAATTGAATGGCTGATAAAACATTAAATTTTGAATTGAATAAAAAAGAAGAGAATGGAATTTCATCAGGTTCTAAGGCGTTATCTGTTACTGGTAATGAAATGTCTAAGGATGAATTTGACAAAATGAGAGATCTGATATATAATCTCAGCGGTATTTATTTTACTGAAAATAAAAAATACCTCTTAGAGAGCAGAGTATCAAAAAGAATAAAAGCCAATAATATGGTAAGTTTTAGCCAGTATATTTATTTTCTTCAAACTATGTATGGAAGAAAAGAACTTGATGCACTGTTTGAAGCCATAACTATCAACGAGACTTTTTTCTATAGAGTTCCGCAGCAATTTGAAGCACTCGAAAATACAATCATACCGCAGCTTATCAAAATGAAATCGCATTTGCCGAATCCGACTATCAGAATCTGGAGTGCTGCCACATCAACCGGTGAAGAAGCTTATACTTTAGCTATTATTGTTTTAGAAAAGTTGAAACCTCTTTATCCTGATGTTGATTTCAAAATAATCGGTACCGATATAAATAATGCTGTGTTAGAATTGGCAAGAAGAGGAATTTACAAGGAATATGCTGTTAGGAACATGCCGGATAGCTGGTTCAGCAAATACTTTGTTAAAGATAGTAATAAATATTATCTGAAAAATGAAGTTAAAAATATGGTCGAGTTCAGGACTATAAATTTGTATGATTCCAAAGCAGTTCAGTCTATTCCGCCCTGTGATGTAATATTTTGTTCAAATGTTTTAATTTATTTTGATGTCCCTTCAAAGAAAAAAGTGATTTCCGGGCTTTATAAAGTCCTTAACAAAGGAGGATATTTATTCGTTGGTTACTCGGAATCTCTTCATGGTATATCCGAAGCATTCAGATTGGTTCATCTGCTCAAAACCATGGCTTACCAAAAGGATTAATCAATGAATATCATTGTATAAATTCATGATATGAAAAAATGTAATAAAAATCTTATTATACAAAGCCTGTAAGTAGGTCATGTTGAGCGAAGCGAAACATCCATGACTGTTAATTAATGAAATCACTTCAATGACACTTCCGCTTACTTCAATGACTCTTCCGTTGACTTCAATGACTCTTCCGTTGACTTCAATGACACTTCCGCTTACTTCAATGACTCTTCCGTTGACTTCAATGACTCTTCCGTTGACTTCAATGACTCTTCCGTTGACTTCAATGACACTTCCGCTTACTTCAATGACACTTCCGCTTACTTCAATGACACTTCCGTTCACTTCAATGACATTTCCGTTCACTTCAATGACATTTCCGTTCACTTCAATGACTCTTCCGCTCACTTCAATGACTCTTTGCATTAAAATTTGAGGTCTTCGTCTGAAATTATTGGGTCTTCCGCTTATGTTATTGGGTCTTCCGCGCATGTTATTGGGTCTTCCGCTCATGTTATTGGGTCTTCCGCTTATGTTATTGGGTCTTCCAGTGATGTTATTGTGTCTTCCGCTTATGTTATTGGGTCTTCCGCTGACATTATTAGGTCTTCCGCTCATGTTATTGGGTCTTCCGCTCATGTTATTGGGTCTTCCGCTCATGTTATTGGGTCTTCCGCTCATGTTATTGGGTCTTCCGCTCATGTTATTGGGTCTTTCACTCATGTTATTGGGTCTTTCACTCATGTTATTGGGTCTTTCACTCATGTTATTGGGTCTTTCTCTGACATTATTAAGTATTTCGCTGACATTATTAGGTCTTTGATTCAAATTAAATGATTAATAAGAACAATCAAAGCTGTAATAACCCTGAACAAAACATCAATAATGTAAAACCAATCTTAGATAAATAAAGAACAATGGTTAATAAGGAAGAAATACTTCTTAATAAACACAAACAAATCTGCTGAAAACTAATTCAAGTTAGGAAAAATGGTGTTTGATTTTACTTTAACTGCTTTTTTACATACCAATCGTTGATTATTTCGGTATCTTAATTCTAATCAATATTTATTATGGAAAGATAGAATATTAATTTCATTATAAATTCTATTAAATTATTCAGTCGTACTAAATAACTTTTGAATCGTTAATATAAAATTGAAAATATTTATTTCGATAAACTTTAATAAACTCTTAAAAATGTATAAATCTATTCCATTAAATGAAATGCCGGGTTCAACAAAACTGTTTCAGGATTTCATGAAAAATGTACAGCCATATTGTATTGATTCTGTATCATCAAAAATCGAAGAGATTCTTTCGCACAATTTTAACCGCGTGGTGCTTGCAGATTCAATCAGACAGACAGCTGCAAAATTGGAACTTAATGAAACTCAGCTTGGTAATATTTCACTTTTGGAGCAGAAACAAACTCTTGCTGTAGTTTCCGGACAGCAGGCGGGATTTCTCGGAGGCAGTATTTATACACTGCTGAAAGCACTTGATACAGTAAGGATTGCTAAGGAGTTAAAACAAAAAAATCCTGATTATGATTTTGTGCCGATTTTCTGGATTGAAGATAATGATAATGATTTGGATGAAGCTTCAAAAACCTGTCTGTTTGATTCGAATTACAATGCAATTGAGTTTCGATTACCATATCATGAACACAAAACAGTTGCAGATACTTTGATAGATGATTCAGCATTCTCAGTCATTGAAACCGCAGGGTTGATGTTCTCGAAATATCAGTTTTGCACGCAAATTTGCGAAATTATTGACAAGGCTTACAAAAATGATAATTCTTGGTCTGAGGCATTTACAATCCTGCTCCAAAAAATTATTGGTGATACAGGTGTACTTTTTCTGTCTGCAGAGAAATTAGTCAAAACCGGAATTTTCAAAGACATTGTCCGTGATGAAATAACCAATCTCGGCAGAACTTACAGGTCTGTTGAAAAGAAGAACGCTGAACTCGTAGAATCAGGATATCACATTCAGGCTCAGGTCAGCGAATTTAATTTGTTTTATCATTCTGAAGGATACAGATACAAAATTGATAAACAATCAGGAGAATTTGTTGTCAATGATAAAAAATTCTCGCATTTCAAAATGGATAGGTTAATTGAATCAAATCCCGAGAATTTTTCACCCAAAGTACTATTAAGACCGATTTTTCAGGATTTTGCGATTCCGACAGCGGTTTATATCGGGGGACCGGGCGAAATTGCATACCACAGCCAAATAGATTATCTTTATCAGGATTTCGGCATTACAAAACCTTCGCTAATGATGAGAACATCTGTAACATTAATAGATAAAAAAAATTCAAGGTATCTTTCAAAAATTGATAAGCCGCCCGAGTATTTTTGGAAACATTATCAAGAAATTGAAAAGGAAATCGCTGTTACATTTCTGAATGAGGAGCACGACAAAATATTCGGAGAATTTAGAATGAATCTTGCAAATCAATTTAAAAGCTTAGAAGATTATCTCATCAATGTTGATAATCAGCTTGAGAGAACTGTAATGGGCGCTTATGTGAAAATTACAGAGCAAATTGACCAATTAGACAAAAAAACCTTATCTTCGGCAAAGCGTTTAAACGAAGATACTTTGCAAAAGTTCAGAACTTTAAGCAATGCAATTTTTCCATTGGATACTTTACAGGAACGGGTAATCAGCCCGCTTTTCTTTTTGTCACAGTCAGAAAATTTAATCACACAGCTACTTGATTTAAATGATGACAGTAAAGCAAAGCATATATTTCTGGAAATATAAACTGTGTAAATTTAATGTTTTCATTCACTTAGATATGCAAATCAGAAATGAGTATAAAACAAGTATTTATATTACAAGGATTTATAATAAAATTTATTTAAATTTGTATTGTCTTTAAAGCGATTATGTTTGATTAACTTTTTTTTGAATGATGAAAAACAAAATTATTATAAAGATTCTTATTTTACTATTTATAGTTTCTTTAACCTTTGCCGGAAATGAAGCCGGTGAATTTCGGGAAACATTCCTGTTTGACGGCATTGACGATTTAATAGTTGTACCGGATAATGAAAGCCTGAACACACCTTCAATGACAATCAGTTTTGAGTTCAAATTAATTGAAGGTCTATCTCTGAAATCAGGGAATAACAAAACCCGTCAGTTTATGATATTTAAAAAAAATCCGATGCAGCATTTCAATGAAGGCATAGCCGTATATTATAATGAAGAAGGAAATAATTTACTGGCTACTGTCAGCAATCTGTCGCGTAATCAGGTTTTTGCCTATACAAAAAAAGGAACAATCGAGAAAGATGTCTGGTATAAGGTGACAGCATCCGCAGATAGCAACGACGTAAGGTTGTATATTGACACTATTTTGCAAAATTCTAATCCTACCGGATTTTCACTTTATTTTGATAAAGAACCATTGCTTATCGGCGGCAGGAGTAATGTAATACTTGAGCAGGAAAAATATGGCGGGATGTTCTCGGGTGAGTTAAAAAATATTAGAATTTATAATAAATCAATCACTGAGATTGGAGAGAGCTACTATTTTTCAGAAGATAGCAGTTTAGACAGCATGCTGATTCTTGATTACCCTTACCATGAGTCGGCAGGAATCGTTCGTGACAGATTGGATAAAAACAATGGTGTAATTCTAAAAGGCAGACCAACATCCAATGAATTACAAGAGCCTGATTATGTCAGAATTCATCCGAACCCGGTCAAAGAAAAAAGCGAAGTCTATTTTAGACTGCAGTCTGCAACCGAAGTAAAAGTCGTATTAAGAGATTTGGCAGGCAATGATATTAAGGTCATTCACGAAGGACTTTTAAAAAAAGGTGAACACCGGTTGAATTTTCAACCTGACTCTATTCAGTCAGGGTATTATGTTTGTTTTGTTGAAACAGGTTCTGAAGTAAGGACAGCATCTTTTATAATTACAAAGTAAAACATTGCTAAAAATTACAAAAGAAGAAATATTGCCCGATAGTCTGACCTCAGACGTATTACTCGATAACTTAAAGGACATCGAGCTTTCGGTTGTTATGCCGTGCCTAAATGAAGAAGAGACAGTACATTTATGTGTTTGGAAAGCCAGAACATTTATGTTTGAAAATAATATTTCCGGTGAAGTAATTGTTGCCGATAACGGCAGTACGGATAGGTCTAAAGAACTTGCGAACAAAGCCGGTGCAAGGGTTATTTGTACAAACGAAAAAGGTTACGGTGCAGCCTTGCTTGGAGGTATCAGTGCAGCAAGAGGAAAGTTTATTATTATGGCAGACTCTGACGACAGTTATGATTTTCTCTGTTTAATGCCATTTGTTGAAAAACTTAGAAGCGGAAATGATTTTGTAATCGGCAACAGATTTATGGAAAAAATTTCTGTCAAGGCAATGCCATTCCTTCACAAATATCTGGGTAATCCTATACTTACATTTATCGGTAAATTCTTTTTCAAAAGTAAAATCGGCGATTTCCATTGCGGATTACGCGGTTTTAGGAAAGATGTTGTTGATAGTCTGGATTTACAGACAACAGGGATGGAATTTGCAAGTGAAATGATTGTTAAAGCTACACTCTACAATACAAAAATAACCGAAGTACCTGTAAAATTATATCCGGACGGCAGAAAAGGTAAATCTCATTTGAATACTTGGAATGACGGCTGGAGGCATTTACGTTTCCTTCTACTGTATTCACCCAGATGGCTGTTTTTATATCCCGGGTTGCTACTAATGTTTTTAGGGTTCAGTGTAACAGCCTGGTCACTGCCTAACCCAAGACAGACACTTGATATTCACACGATTATATTTGCGGTCGGAGCGTTTTTGATTGGTTTTCAGGCAGTATTTTTTGCTGTCTTTACCAAAACATTTGCTGTTCACGAAAAGCTGATGCTGAAAAGTTCGAGAATAGAGAAACTACTGGATAAAATATCTCTGGAATTATCAATAAAAATTGGTGCCACTCTAATACTCCTCGGGTTGGGAGGAGGGGGCTATTTGGTTTATATCTGGAAAGTAGGAGTATTTTTTGATTGGGGAATTACTGTGACTATGCGTATAGCAATATTTTCGTTTACCTTTATCGTTTTTGGATTCCAGATTATTTTTTCTTCTTTTTTCTATAGTTATCTAAAACTGCAAGTCAGAAAATGATAAAACTGCTTTTAGTTACGCATTACTATCCGGCTCACCTCGGCGGAGTTGAGATTGTTGCTTTCAATATTGCCAAAAAATTATCTGAAACACGAAAAGTAAATATAATATGGTGTGCTGCTGATTGCGATAATGCACCCGATAATTTTGAAAACTTTTTTACTGAGCCGCTCAAATCTTATAACTTTATCGAAAAAATACTGCCTTTTCCATATCCGTTACCCGGGATTTCTGGCTGCATAAAACTTTGGAAAAATATAAAGAAATGCGATGTTTTGTATATTCATGATTTCCTGTATGCATCAAATCTTCTGGCATTTATCTTTGCAAAAATTAAAAAGAAAAAAATCATTCTAACTCAGCATATCGGATTTATTCCATACAAATCTTCTTTTCTGAGAACAATTTTATCTCTGATAAATAAAACAATCGGAAAATATATTCTCACCCATACTTATGCTTCCGTATTCATAAGCAATGGAGTTATGGAATATTTTCGCAATATTGTCGGAATAAGTAATAATTTTCATTTCATTCCAAACGGAACAGATAATTCTATCTATAAAGTTTGTACTGCACACGAACGTGTAGCCATTCGTGAAAAATTTAATTTTACAAGATTCACATTTCTTTTTGTAGGTAGATTTACAGAAAAAAAGGGACTTCCAATAATCAGAATTGCAGCAGAAAAATTAAGCGGCTGCGATTTTGTATTTGCAGGATGGGGTCAGATTAATCCTGATGACTGGAAATTGGATAATGTAATGGTTTTAAAAGGTTTGCAGGGAAAAGAAATTGCAGAGCTTTATAATGCGTGTGATATGCTTATTTTGCCGAGTTATGGTGAGGGATTCCCATTGGTTGTGCAGGAAGCATTGTCTTGCGGTTTGGATATAATTGTCTCTGAAGAAATTGTCAAGGCTTATCCGGAAATTGAAAATCTTACAAGTCAAATATATTTTGAAAATCAGTCACCGGACTTGCTAAATGACCGAATTTCGGAATTTATTGACAATTATTCCTATTCACTTGACAGCAGATTAATCAAATCAGAGTTTGTCCGGATTAATTGGGATTGGAATCAAAACTGTAAGGAATATCTGAATTTATTTGAAAATTGAAATTCTATAAATCTGCAATCTCTGCTGCAATTTGCTGTAATTTATATATCTCGGCATAACGCCCTCCGATTTTAATCAATTCATCATGAGTCCCTTCCTCAATTATTCTTCCTGCTTCGAGCATTATGATTTTGTCTGCATGTTTGAGAGTTGACAGTCTATGAGAAATAATAATAGTTGTCCTATCCTTCATAAACGATTTTAATTCATTCAGAACAAAATCTTCGGTTTGAGAATCTACAGATGACAAAGAGTCATCTAATACAAGAACTTTTGGATTACGCAATAATGCACGTGCAATTGCAACTCTCTGCTTCTGTCCGCCCGAAAGTGTGATACCCCGTTCTCCGAGCATTGTATCAAACCCGTCTTTAAATGTTTCGACTTCTTCGAGTAATTTACACTTCCTTGATGCTTCGATAATCTCATCCATTGTGGCATCAGGATAACCAAATCTCACATTGTTTTCAATTGTATCCGAGAATAAAAAAGAAATCTGAGGAACAAATCCGATAGCAAGTCTAAGATTTTCAATAGGATAGGAATTAATGTTTTTTCCGTCAATATAAATTTGCCCTTCAGTCGGTTCGAATAATCTCGGCAGAAGATTTGCCAGACTTGTTTTGCCGCTGCCAATACCACCGACAATTCCGATTGTAGAGCCGCTCTTAATATTCAATGAAATATTACTTAAAATATCAGGAAGTGCAGGACTGTATCTTAAAGAAACATTAAGAAATTCTATGTGTCCATTCTCAATTTTATTTTGATGATTGGTAATGTCGTCATCAATAATTTCAGGCTTCTGGTCCATCAGACTGCCGAGACGGGAGGATGAAGCAGAGCCCCGCTGAACAAGATTTGTTACCCAGCCAATTGCAGCAACGGGCCAAATCAACAGTTCCAGATAAATGAAAAACTGAGTCAAATCTCCCAAAGTAGCCCTTCCTTCAATGACTTTATAACCGCCGTAAGCAAGAACTCCTAATTGCGATAAACCGACCAATACCATCAGGACAGGCATCATAATTGCATCAAGCCGCGCAAGTTTCAGATTCTTCAGGAGATATTTTTTACTTATTTGTGCAAATCTCAAATTTTCAAAAGCTTCTCTTGTGTATGCTCTAATTACCCTGACACCTGAAATTGACTCCTGAGCAAGAGTTGTCAAATCGGCAAATTGAGACTGAACATCCTTGAAAGCAATATGAATTTTCTTGCCTATCAAATAAGTCACATAAGCAACAATCGGCAATGGAAGCAATCCGACAAGAGCTATTAACGGGTCAAGACTTAACATGAAATACAATGCAAATGTAAAGGTTGTAATTGTATTGGCTGAATACATTATTGCAGGTCCCAAGAACTCTCTGGCTGCCGGTATGTCATTGGTTGCATAAGCCATCAGATTACCGGTTGGATTGCGATGGTAGAATGATGAAGATTGAACCTTAATTGAGTCGAACATATCATTACGCAAATCATATTCAATTTCACGTGATGCGACAATAATCGTTCTGCGTGTCCAGAACATAAAAAAACCGCTGAAAAATACAAGAACCAAAATTGAACCTATATCCTGCATCAAAAGCGGCATAGTGAATTTACCGGAGCTAATAGTATCAATGGCACCACCGACAATTCTCGGCACATAAGTAGATGAAAGATTCGATATGGTTACAAACAGAAATCCTAAAAGTAATTTATGTTTATATTTTATTAAATATGGAAATAGTCTCTTTAATTCTTTCATAAAAATGAAATCGTTCTAAAAAATAAAGTTATGACGAAAATGAATATGAATATTTGGGTGTGAGGTTAAAAAAAATTGGAATTATTATTTGAATTATAACATGATAAACAGTTCTAAAATAGTACTTGAAATATTTAAACGGGTCAAATATTTAAGCGAATTTATTTAGCTATTACTTATCAAAAATCGAATTTATACTTTTTAAAATGCTGCAAAATTGTAATCTAAAGGGCAGGTTTGCATATATACAAAATATTATTTTTATGAAGAATTTTATTAGTCAATGCAACATAGATTAATTAAAATTAATTTGACTATTTCTAACTATTTTATATTTAAGAACATAATATTTCCAATTATTTTTTATTATATGAATTAACTTATGTATATTTGTACATGTATTTTGTGACATGTTTTTAAATTTGAAAAATTTATTTTAAGGAGATGCATACTAAACAGGATTCTGACATAGTTTGGGATGTAATAAATTATTATTATATTGAAAATAATAATTAATCCCATAAATCCGAATCTAATTATTGAATTAAAAATTTTAATTGTACTAACAAGTACATTAGTTTTATCAAAATTATAAGGAATTTTTTTATGAAATATTTTCTACTACTGGTTGCAATTACCTCAATAATATTAGTTAGTTGCAGTGAAAGCACAACCAACACGACCGATCCTGCAGCATATACTAATGCTGACGGAATCAAAGGCGGAATTTTGTTTGATAAATTTTGGAGTACTGAGAGCGGTTATGACCAGACTAATCCAAATATTACCAAATTTAATGCATCAGCAGATTTTTTCAGATGCAAACAGTGCCATGCATGGGATTTGATGGGAAGAAACGGCTCTTATAATAGCAGAGGACCCAAAACAAACAGACCGAACATAGCTGACAGAAACTTACTTGCAATTGCTAAAAGTAAGACTCCGCAACAAATGTTTGATGGTATCAAAAACGGTTTAGCAGAGACAAGGAGAGACATAAGTTTTGATTTATCTACCTACAATCCTGCTACCAATCCTACAGTAGGTGACCAAATGCCAAAAATGTCACAGTTGCTGACAGATGACCAAATCTGGAATATTGTTAAATTTCTTAAAGTTGAAGCATTAGATGTTACTCAACTTTATGATGCTGCATATACAGACTCATATCCAACTGGTAAAGCTGTGTTTACAAATATCGGAAAAGACGGCGATGCTGCAAAAGGCTTAATATTCTACAAAACTAATTGTGAAAACTGTCACGGTACAGATGGCAAACAAATTATTGTTGAAAGCATGACTACCGGTAAATTTACAAGAAGCAAACCTAACGAAGTACAGCATAAAGTCAAATTCGGTCAGCTTGGTTCGATAATGAAAGCTACCGATATAAGTTTAACAGACATGAAGAATTTATATAAAGCATTAGCTGATACTGTAAAGTTTCCCAACTAATTTTTTTATAGAGGCTGTACATCTGAATTGATAACAGCCTCTAATTCTTCTTTAAAATGGTTATATTTTTGAAGCAATACACTAAATTGTGATTCATAAAGACTGTTTTTAGAATAAATACCCATATATCATCATTGTGAAATAAATCATCCTGCAATATCCAACCCTTGTTTTATCGTAATTATTGATTCTAAAAATCTATCGTTTCTCGGAGAGATATCAACCTTGTTATTTAGAATAAACTCAACTTATTAACAACATAACTTTCTCTATTCTTAAAAATGCTTTCATCGGCAATTTCAACAGACATATCTTCGCTTTTTCGTGGTTTTAGGATTTCTTTGAGTTCTTTTGAATCTGAATTTTTTGCGAGCCACAAATCAATCGAGTCGTTATCAAGAATTACAGGCATTCGGTTATAAATTTCAGATATAATCTCATTTGGTTCGGTTGTGATTATCGTTGTTGATAAAAGCGGTTTTTTTTCTTCATCATACCATATTTCCCAAAGTCCTGCAAAAAAGAATATATCATTTTTGGATAATTTTATTTCATAAGGCTGCTTTTTGGTTTGTCCGCTGATTGTTTTCCATTCATAAAATGATGTGGCTGGTATTAAACAACGTCTTTTTTGGAAAGCATTATTAAATGATGCTTTTTCATCAATTGTTTCAGCTCGGGCATTAAACATTTTTATCCCGATTTTGGTATCCTTTGACCAAACCGGTATTAATCCCCAATGTGCTGAATCCAGAGTAAACTGCAAGTCATTTCGAATTACAGCAATATTTTGAGTCGGCGATATGTTGTGGCGAGGTTTAATATCAACTTTTGAGACTAATCCCGGCTGCAATTTTTCTATATCTTTTGTAGTTGCAGATAATGCAAATCTTCCGCACATATTGTCACCTTTAAATTTTTTTTGAAACGTCAATAAAAAATATAATAAATTGTAACCAAATTTAATTAAATTTGTCATAATATAAAATGAAAATTTGAGGATTGTATGAAAATTATTACTTTTTTATCGTTTTGGTTGTTTTTAACCATTAATTTGTTTAGTCAGGAAATTCTGCCGGCAGATAATTCCAAAGGGCGTTCGGCTGATGTTTTTGCAGGTAAAGTGATTGTCAGGATTAAACCCGGATATGATATATTCAGTAAGGATGCAATATTATTAAAAGGTAAAGAGTATAAAGTTCAATATTTGCTTAATCCCAAATACAGCTTTACTTATAACAACAAATTGATGAACAAAATTGAGAATCGTTTACAAAGTACAAAAATTATAAATGCTGAAGAAAAACTCCTGCGTACATTCACTATAAATTATAACAGTGAAATGGAGCCTGAAGAGTATTGCCGTCACCTACTTCTGTCAAATCCAGCGGTTGAAATAGCTGAACCCTGTTATGTACCCATTCTGATGTCTTATGTACCGAATGACCCCTTGGTATCAAATCAGGATGAGTATCTTCAGCTAATCTCTGCTTACGAAGCCTGGGATATTGAAAAAGGGAATCCTGATGTGATTATCGGGATTAGTGACAGCGGAACTAATCAGCAGCATGAAGATATAGTTGATAATCTTGGTATTAATCAGGGAGAAATTCCATTAGACGGATTGGATAATGACTCAAACGGTTATATAGATGATTATGCAGGATATAATTTCTCATGGCAGAGTACATCGCAGCTTCCCGGTGATACATATAATAATTCTGAAACACACGGGCAGCAGGTTACAGGTATTGCTGCAGCCAAAACTGATAATGGTATCGGTATTGCAGGAATTGGTTTTAAAAGCAGAGTTTTCCCTTTAAAAATTATAGAAGGTGCATCATTAAAATATGCTTATGAATCAATAGTATATGCGGCAGTTCGTGGTTTGAAAGTGATAAATTGCAGTTGGGGAGTCGTAAAACCGTATTCTGATATTGACCAGTCTATTATAAATTATGCCCTAAGCAAGGATGTTTCAATTGTTGCTGCTGCCGGCAATACTTCAGGAAAAGCAACAAAATACGATATATTTTATCCTGCTGATTATTATGGTGTTTTAGGGGTAGGCGAGGTTAATGCCAATGACAGACTGACTTCGTCAAGTTCGATTGCAAGCGGATGCAGAATTCTGGCACCGGGCGATAACTACATGACTACAACAAATACAGGCTATTTCCCCTGTGACGGCGGTACTTCATTTGCTTCTCCTGTAGTTGCAGGAGCTGTGGCTCTTGCAAGGTCCAGATTTCCGCAGTTAAGCGGTCTGCAGGCTATTGAGTTTGTTCGTCAGGCAGTTGATGTGCATCAAAACTTCAGTCTCAATGACCGCAGTCTAATACCCGGTAGAATCAATCTCCTAAAAGCTGTTTCTGTAAATCCTTTTTCCATTCCTGCTATACTGCCTGAAAAATACAGATATTTCGATAGAAACGGCGAAGAAACAGACAGATTCAGTTTCAATGATAGAGTTAATATAAAAATTATTGCTAAGAATGTTTTGGGAAGTGCATCAAATTTAGATTTTAAACTTAGTATTGCCCACGACCCTGCCAATTCAGTTTCACTTAGAGACAGTACATTTCATTTAGATTTGGTTGAAGCAGGACAGTTAATTGAAATCAGTAATTTTTCTCTTCAGGTTATACAAAATTATTCCGGTAATGTGATTATGAGAGTGGATATTATCGGTGAGAATGGCTATAAAGATTTTTTCAAATTTAATTTTGTTCCTGCAAAAGGAATCTCTACATTCTCAAATGAACAAATTAAGTTTTCGATGAGCGATATAGGGGAATTTGGATACAGCACCAACTCAGCAGTTGTTTCAGGAAGTGGTTTTACTTATCAGAATTACGGAAATCAGATTTACAGAAATTCTTCGATTATGTTTTCTGCATCACCCGATAAAATTATTTATAATTCAAGTGTAAATAAAATTTACGGTTTTGGAGCTGCTAAGGGATTTGTGTCGCCGGAAAGAAATATTGGAATCTATGATGATTCAAAAGCCGGCAGCAACAGACTTGGAATCGGAATTACTCAAAAAATAACATTCCCGGCTCCAAATTCAAAGGCGGTAAGATTCGAATTCTCAATCATGAATTATTCAGAATTTATTACCGATGGTGCCTTGGGAATTTATATTGATTGGGATGTTGGAGCAGACCCTGCAAAGAACAAAACCAAATTACTGCCGGATGCTGTGCCGGTTAAGTTTAAGGGTGCAGGCGCCTCGGCTCAGGCAGTTTATTTCGGCAATGACTATCCTTACTTCGGGTCGGCAGTGTATAGTGCTGAACAAGGTGCTGAAGCACAGGCTGCCGGGCTTGATTTCAATTTTACAAGTGATTTTAATGATTCTCAAAGATATAGCTCGCTCAACAGCGGAACATCAATTCAGTCCCAGCTTGTGTCGGATATGGGAACTGTTACAGGGATAAAATTTAAAGGAGAATGGGGACCAGACCAAAAGAGGGTTTGTGTAATTTGTATCGGAGCAGGCGATGATGAATATGATTTAAAGGAATCGCTGAAAAACTGTCTGCTGAACGTTACCGATGTTGATAATCAGGATGAAAGTAAAGATGTTGATATACTGATTTTTCCGAATCCGTCAAACGACGCAATATATCTAAGGGCTTTGAATGATATTGACGAAATCAGATACTCTCTTACAAATATTCTGGGAAATAAAGTTTCGGATGAATCAAGCTATTCGGGTTTAAAATCCGGTGAACAAATTGGTATGGATATTTCAAAACTGCCTTCCGGTGTTTATTTGCTGAACTACATAGCTGATGGTGATCGGCATGTCGGGAAAATATATATTACCAGATAATTCTGAAATTCATTTTTCATCAGTCATTCCGGCTCTTGCCGGAGTGACTAAGAGTCTGTTGAAAAAGTATTTATTTATCCTAATTCTACATGAATGTCACACTGAGCGAAGTCGAAGTGTAATATATGCGTTGATTGCAGGTTGTTATAACAGTCTTCGACTTCGCTCAGACTGACTTAACTAACATTCTTACTTAGACAACAGACTGCTAATGAAAAAAATAAATCTGAAGTTTAAAGCTTTTTGAATTCAAACTTTGGATAACCGCGCTGCCCTTCTTCACTATAAAAATCAACAAATCTGAATTTCCAATAAAAGCCGTATGTATCTTTAAATACAAAATTCATATATATTTTGGGCGTATATACTTCTCCGTTTAACTCGAAATTTTTCCAGTCATGACCTATATAACCCGGATTTTGGGAGAAAGTGAAATTCTCAACATCGGATAATTGTATATCAGCAAATTTAACGACAGAATCCTTATACACCTCAGTAGAAGTGTGATTAATCATAATTCCGGTCACACCGTAAGGCAGAAGAGAATTTTCAAAAGGCAAAAAACCAATCATACGTGTAAATTCTATATCCCATTCTGACTTTGGAGGTTCGAGCTCCAAAATAATACCGCTGTCATTAAACGAAAACATCATATAATTAAGGTCACTTTTTCTTAGGATATTTACAGTATTATCATTTTTTCCGTCAAGGTCTGCAAATCGGACAGTAAAGAACAATTTATCTGCCGAAATAATCTGCATTTTAACATAACCCATTTTTTTACTGTTGTTATCACGACCGCGATTAACAATATAAACATGATTTTTTGAAATTGCTGAATCCCCTGAAGCAGTCCACCATTTACCGATGGCATAATCATCAAATCCACCGTTTGTCGAATCATATTTAAAATTTGCATTATTTCTGTCTTTCACAGATTCAAAGTCTATCTGACCCATGTCAGCGGCTTCCATGAATTTAGCACCATTCAGCAAAATATAAAAATCTTCGCCGTAACACTGAAACGCTAAATCCCAAATATCATAACGGTTCTCTTTAACGATTTGATTTTTCTCAAAACTGTAGTAAAACTGATTAGTATAATCAGATGTCATAGGAATTACAGTAACTTTCACATCGCCTCTGGGAAACGGCTTGACAGGAACTTCATTTTCGAAACACGAACTAAGAAACAAAGCCGACAGCATTAGCAAAATTACTATTGCTGCATTTATATTATTCATTATATTATTGTCTTTTTTATTTTATATTCAATCTTAAACTTAAATTAAATGTACGACCCCATGCAACTGTTTTTGATTCTAAGTCGCCGGTATGTGCTCCTGAACTTATGGAAGAACTTCTAACATCTTTAACATCAAATAAATTTTTAAAACCAAAAGAAACAGTTATCATATCATCTACAAAATTACGCATAAGTGAAATATCCAAATTGTGGTATTCTTCCACTTCAAATGGAGTGTATAATGTTTCACTTTCGGCTATAAAATCTGTATATTTACCTGTATATTTATAAAATGTATTCAATTTTAATTCCCAAACAGGAAGATTATACATGATATTAATCATAGCTTCAGGAGAAAATGCAATATCTGAACTTAAAGCAGTCTGACTTGATTTTCTCTGTCTTCCTGTGTATGAAATACCGATTTTTGAACTTAAATCAGCTCTTACATAACTGAGGGAAATATTACCACCCATAGAATTAAATTCACCGATATTCATATTCTTATACTCTTGTTCTTTAATATTAGTCAAAATTGAAGAAATCTGATTTTTTATATGATTATAAAATAATCCGGGTTCAATTTTAAATGAATAATTTTCAGCAGATTGATGATAATTCAATCCAAGAATATAACTGTCGGAAATTTCCGCTTTTAAGTCAGGATTACCTATAAGGTTGTGGTTAATATCCTTAAATTCAAAATATAACTCTTCAAGTGAAGGTGCCCTGAATCCTTTAGCATAAGATGCTCTGACAGACGTTTCAGAATTAATATCCACCTTAATATTTAATGATGGAACAACCGGCGCGTCATATTTAGTATTGTAAATAAATCTTAAAGCAGGTTGAATTACAACGCTTTTGAAATAATTTGTAAAACCGGCATTTCCTAAAGTTAATTGGGCGGAGGTATATAATGCATAATCACCGGATTCCTGAAATTTGTCTTTAATCCTGTCACCTGTAACTGTTCCAGCCTGAAAATCAATACCTGCCATATAACTAAAAGATTTCAATACATTATCATGGCTGTAGTTTGCCCGTAACATAAAGTTATCAAATTTTTTGACATCTGTTCTGTCATCTACCAAATTTTCTTTTAAGGTAACTAGGTTTTTAAAATAAGTATTTCTATTTCTTGTATATGTTGAATAATTACCCGATAAATCAAAAAATCTGTTTTTAGCAATTTCTCCCTTTAGCGATAATGTGTTTGTAAATCGTCTGGTTTTGTAATGGTCATCATAAGCAGTTTCCCTGTAAGCATCAAAAGGATTCCCGCGATTCAGTATAAAATCATCATAATACTGTCCGTTATATCTGAATGTCATTGATTCACCCATTAGATTATACTGCCAGTCGCTGAAATATTGTTCTTTGGGATTCCATTCTTTCTTCCTTGAATTATCAATAGTAGAATAACCCCCGAAAAAATTTCTGCCGCCGGAAATCATAATATTACTATTACCGAATTTAACTCCTAACAAACCGTCAAAATTGTAGGTACCAACTGATTCATAGTAAGAATTCATATTGACATAATGACTGTTTTCAACTTCATCTTTAGTTATAATATTTACAACTCCTCCAAGTGCATCCGTACCGTACATAACAGACATAGGACCTTCTATTATCTCTACACGGCGTGCATTATTTAGATTAATCTGCGATAAATCTATTGATTTGTCAATTCTGCCAATAACAGGTATGCCGTCAATGAGTATTTTAATATTTTCTCCTTTGAGACCATTAATACTCATACTGGTTCCCAAAATACCGTCCTGCTGAATTTGAATATTCGTTTCAGTCATAAGCAAATCCCTTAGATTAAAAGCGGATTGTGCTATAATTTTTTCTTCGGAAATTGTATTGACTTTATATACTGATTTTTGAGAACTTTGGGGTGAATACTGCCCGGTTGTTACAATCTCGTCAATATAGAAGACTTTTCGTTCCAGATAGACATTCAAATCTTCCGTTTCGTATAACTCTTTCGATAACTTTTCATAGCCGGTATGTTCAATCTCAATTCTATAAGGCAAATCAAGATTGATGGTAGCCGAACCTGATTTGTTAGTCATCTGAGTAACTGATGTATCCTTATCTGCCAATGTCTTTACAGCTATAAACTTTGCATAGGGAACGGGTTTATCGTTCTCCTTGTCAATCAATGTGATTTTAGTTTTAGATTCTGCTGTATAACTTAAAGCAAGAATCAACAAAATCACTATTTTAAATCTATTCATCATAATACTAATTTTTTTAATAAGTAAAAAACAATCATTCAAAAATAACAAAAAAAGTTCTAATGAAAAAAAATAACTCACATAAGTTTATATATTTATTTAAGTTGGTTGATTTTGACATATAAGGTGAAATTCATATCAAAACATATAGTTTTTATTAATCCTGATTTATTAAATATTTCAGTCAGTTTGTGATTGTCGCCTTTTTTATAATTTGTTATTCGTGTTATTATTCTTAAATCAACATAATTTAAAATATTTTTTTGTTTCAATATTCGTATATTTGTAATGTTGTTAATATATTTTTAATGAAACAAGAAAAATGATAGCTGACCAAGAGATATATGATATTGTCCATAAAATTACTACCGGTTATGCACCTGATAAGGTTATATTGTTTGGTTCATACGCTAATGGTAACCCAAACGAGAACAGCGACATTGATTTGTTAATTATTAAAGATACCGACAAATCAAGACCTGAAAGGACAACTTTAGTTAGAAAATTGTTGTTTGGTTCGATGATTCCGATAGACTTGATTGTTTATACACCTGACGAACTTGAAGAATCAAAAAAAGACAAATATAGTTTTGTTCATCAATTATTGAATAATAGTATAACTCTTTATGAACGAATTAATTGAAAATGCCGTTAAATGGATAATTAAAGGTGATCATGATTTAGGTACAGCTAAAATTACGTATCATCACATTCCGGAGTTTTTGGACACAGTAACATTTCATTGTCAGCAAGCTGTAGAGAAATATTTAAAATCATATTTAATTTTTTTATCAATCAGTTTTAGATATACACATGACTTGGTTTACTTGTTAGAATTAATTGTTCGGAAGGATACCGATTTTGAAATTTATTTCGATAGTGTTTCAGAGTTACAAAGTTATGCTGTTGAGGTTCGATATCCGAATGAAACGATATTTCTTTCCCCTGAAAAGATTGAAAAATCAATAATGATTGCAAAACAAATCAGAGACATTGTTACAAAAAAAATTAATATAAACATAGATTATAATGCAATAATTGATGCGGAATAATTCAGTCTGCAAATAATCCAATATATTTTTTAAAATTAAAGTTATAAACAAAAAGCCCTTTTCATTATCCATGAAAAGGGCTTTTGAATAATTAGGCAATCAGATTACCAGATTAATGCTCTTTTTTCTTCAGGCATATAAAGTTTGTTATCGGATGTAATACCGAATGCTTTATAAAACTCCGGAACATTTGGAAGAGCTCCGTTAACTCTGTAATTACCCGGAGAGTGTACATCTTCTTTCAAACGGCGCATTTCTTCTTCCGGTCTGATATTTTGTCTCCAAACCTGTGCATAAGAAATGAAGAATCTTTGAAGAGGAGTAAACCCGTCAATCACCGGTGTCTCGACATTGTTGTTCTGGGCTTTCTTCAGTGCTGTCAGTGCAACAGTCAAACCGCCGAAGTCAGCAATATTTTCACCTAAAGTCAGTTCGCCGTTGACAGTCGCATCATTACCCATTTTGAATACATTTGCCTGGTCAACAAGGACTTTTACCTTTTCATTAAATTTATCAGCGTCTTCTTTTGTCCACCAATCCTGAAGATTACCTTCTGCATCAAATTGACGACCCTGGTCATCAAAACCATGAGTCATTTCATGTCCTATAACTACTCCAATTGCGCCGTAATTTACAGCATCATCACCGTCAGAATAGAAGAAAGGAGGCTGCAATATTGCTGCAGGGAAAACAATCTCGTTCATATTTGGGCTGTAGTAAGCATTGACGGTTTGTGGAGTCATACCCCATTCAGTTCTGTCAACAGGTTTTCCGATTTTAACAAGATTTTCTCTTACTTCGAATTTGCTGGAATTCAATACGTTTAGAATATAACTTTCGCGTGATACTTTAAGCGAAGTATAATCTTTCCATTTGTCGGGATAACCGATTTTAACATTGATTTTTTCAAGTTTGGTTAATGCTTTAGCTTTCGTCTCGCCGCTCATCCACGACAGATTCTCAATGTGTTGTTTGAGTGCAATTTTCAGATTTCCAACTAATTTAAGCATTTTTTCTTTTGATTCGGCTGGGAAATATTTCTCAGTATAGATTTTACCCGCAGCCTCACCAAGAGCTGAACTTGTGGTGTTAAGAACTCTTTTCCAACGGTCTTGATTTGTTTTGCTGCCCGTCAGAACTTTACCGTAAAATTCAAAATTCTGATTTGCATAAGCATCATTCAAATAGGGTGCTGCATCATTTAAAATAGCCCATTTTAAGAAAATTTTCCAATCTTCAATCGAAACTTTCTTAATAAGATTACTTACTGTTTCGTAAAATTTGGGTTGTCCGACATTAATTTCAGCAGGGGGGGTAACTCCAAGTGCAGAAAAATAGCCCTTCCAATCATAATTTGTACTTTTCTTCTGCAGTTCATCCAATGTCATTTTGTTGTAGTTTTTAACAGGGTCGCGAAGTTCGAGACGTGTAGAAGATGCTTTGGCAAGCTCGGTTTCGATTTTCAGTACTACTTTTGCAGCGCCCGCAGCATCCGCAGAGGACAAACCATAAAGCTCGAACATCTTGCCAAGGTGCTTTTCGTATTCTGCTAAAATATTTTTTGTTCTATCATCATTAGGGAAATAATAATCTCTGTCCGGCAGTCCTAAGCCACCCTGATATAAATTAGCAATATTCATATTACTATTCTTATCATCAGGACCGATTGCTAAATAAAACAGAGGATTTATGCCCATAGTAACAAGTTCTCCCATAAATGACTGAACTTCTGCAGGATTCTTTAAATTGTCAATTTTATCGAAATATGGTTTTAAAGGTTTAATTCCCTGTTCTTCAATCTTTACGGAATCCATACCCGAAGAATAGAAATCACCGATTTTGACCCAGTCGCTTTCTTTGTGAGTGCCGCTTGCAGCTTCCTCAAAAAGCGTTTTGAGTTTCATCTGGTTTTCTTTGTTAAGAACGTTGAATGCCGACCAGCGTGATTCGTCATCAGGAATTGGATTTTTCTTCATCCAGTTGCCGCTTACATAAGTAAAGAAATCGTCACCCGGCTTGATTGTGAAATCAAAATTTGTTGAGTCCACAGCCTTAACGGTATCTTCTTTTACTGTTTCTATTTTGCTTTCGCTGCATGATGCTAAACCTACTATCAAGCCTGATAAAAGCATAATATTTATTAAACTCTTAATGTTAAACATAATTAATCCTACCATGAAATATTGAAATTGCAATTATAACAACAATAAAAATACGAAATTATCATTAGATTTTATGTATTTATATTTAAAAAGGAATAGCATATTCAAAAATTGATATATTTGATTTTTTTAAGAACACCAAATTAGTTGTTTCTTACTAAATTAAGAAAAACTGATACTATGACTAAAATAAAAAAGAAAATTATATTGATTTGTAAATTGCAATTACGCATTGCAATGAAGAGTTTCCCCTAAATCCCCATTTTTAAAATCAGTGGGTATGTTTTAAAATATCTCTTGATGATTAATGTAAGTAAGTACAATACTTAAGGGTGAGTCATTCTGAGCGAAGCGAAGAATCCAGGCTGTTAATTAATGAAATCATGGACTCTTCGCTCCGCTTCAGAGTGACAATTCCCGGAGAAAGAGAAAAAGGGGGTTAGGTGGTTTTTGAATGTTTGGGATATATGATATACGTACATATTTTACAGAATTTCTAACATCCTGCTGATTAGTTTTGATTTTTCTTTTCATTTGACGAATTGTTTGCTTTATAAAACGTTCTGTCTGTCGCTCCGGCTATTCATTACTAATTTTTGTATCCGTTCACATACTTCTTAATGGTTTCGAGGTCTTCTACTCCGGCACTGTCAGGGAGCAGAATTCTGAGTTTATCATCATTCTGAACTCCCTTGATAGTATATCTTCCACGTACAATAACGCTGAAATACGGTTTATCGAAATCTTTATAATACACCAATTTGCCCAAAAGTCCGAGATAATTGATGAATTTTTCGTCAATAATTATACTCAAATATGCATCATAAACATTTGTAGCCTCGATGCAGTCTTCGACTATTTCATAGTAAACAAGATTCATCAGATTCTCTTTATCATCTCTGTAAATATTCTGCTTAATTTTGGTGTTGCTACATTTGCCGAATGTACAATTTCTTCAATTGAAAGTGGTTTGAGTGCATCTGGATAACACTCATCAGTAATTATCGAGACTGCAAAAACATCCAGTCCCATCTGCCTTGCAGTAATACATTCGGGAATTGTACTCATACCTATAACATCGGCTCCTATTATTTGAAGGAATCTGTATTCAGCTCGGGTTTCCAGACTTGGACCACTCATCGCGGCAAAAACACCTTTATGTATTTTAATATTAAATTCCATCGCAATTTCTTCGGCAAGAGCTATCAGTTTCTGGCTGTAAGGCTGGCTCATATCAACAAAACGCGGTCCGAAATAGCTGTCATATTCACCTATAAGCGGGTTATCTCCAATCAGATTTATATGGTCATCTATAATCATCAAATCGCATTTCTTTATGTAAGGATTAAGACTCCCGCAGGCATTTGACACAAATAGTGTTTTTACACCTAACTCCCGCATTACACGAATTGGCAGGGCAATCTGAGCAGCAGAATATCCTTCGTAATAATGGAATCGTCCCTGCATGGCTACTACCCGCTTCCCGCCGACATAACCAAAAAGCAGCTTTCCTTCATGACTTTCAACTGTTGAGACAGGAAATCCCGGGATGTCATGATAATGAATTGAGCCGGTGATATCAATTGACTCAACCAACTGACCTAAACCGGTTCCAAGTATGATTCCGGTTTCGCAGGTATCTTTTTCTTTGCTTTTGATATAATCAGCAGCAGCCTTCACTTTTTTTCTAATTTCTGTCATATTTTAAAATTCCTGTTGTTTATAGATAATTTTTCAAAAGTATCAATAATAATTCCTTCACGCAAGGAATAAGATGAAATAAGCATTTTCGGAATACTTAATTCGTTAAGAAAATTCTGAAGAATCAATTCACCGGCTGTAATTAAATCGGCTCTCGATAAGTCTATACCCGGAATTAAGGCTCGCTGCTCAGGACTGTCCAATAATTCGATTTTGCTGAAAAGTTTATAAAAATCCATGGAATTTATAGTTATCCCATTTAAAAATCCCGGCGATGTATTCCTTTTTGAAAAAAGCACGATTCTACCCAGAGCCTGTATAGTTCCGGATGTTCCGACTACAAAATCGAACCCGAGTTCACGGATTTGTTTAACTGAATTCTCCATGGTTTGCTTTATATGATTCTTACATTTCTGAATTGACTTTTCATCTGTTACAAATTCCTTGAAAAATTGATTTGATGTGCGTATTGCTCCGAGCTTAAGACTATCCAAAAATATAATTTCACCTTTTTTTGCAAGAATAATTTCAGTACTGCCGCCGCCAATATCAATTATCAGCGTTGAGAAATCAAAAATCGGAAACGCATAATTAACACCCTTATAGATAAGAAGTCCTTCCTGCTCACCTGAAATGACCTGAACATCAATTCCGGTATGAACCCTGATATGTTTGACAAAAACATCTCGGTTCTCTGCTTCTCTGACGGCACTGGTTGCAACTGCTTTTATTACGGCTGAGTGTTTGTCAGCTTCTTTTTTGAATCTTTTAAGAGTATCTGTTGCTGCTGCTAAGGCTTTATCGCTGATTATTCTGTTAATCATTGACCCGCCGAGCCTTATAGATTCTTTGTCTCTTGAAATTTCATTCATGGCACCCTTTGCATCCATTGATGCGATTATGCCGTGTATAGAATTAGTTCCGATATCAATTGCAGATACATAAATTTGTTTCGAAATTTGCTCTGACATTTCAAATCCGTAAATCACCAAAATCCTTTTAACTGTAAAGACATACTTTTATTTTAAGATTCTTCTTTACTTTTCTTGTATGTTCTTTACATGCCGTTGAAAAAACTTGTTAGAAAGTCATTCTGAGGCGACATCAAAAAATTTTAACTAATAATGGAATGACAAAAAAGTGTTAATTTTGTATAGTTGTAAGAACGTGATCGGCACTTTTCTGGAGTAAAGTACCCGTTTCTGAGGCTGATTCCGAAAGTCAACACTGATAATTTGGAGAAACTGGTTTATAGCTTAGTTATCCCGCTTAGGAGCATTTGATTTGCACTATACTTTCGGCTTACAATATTTTGTAAATATATATAAGGATAAATTCAAATGTCAATATCTGGTTTACCTATAATCCGTAGTAATGCAGCCGGAATAGATATAGGCACAGAAAAGATGCACGTATCAGTAGATGGTGAAACTGTAAAAGTATTTTCAACATATACTGAATCATTAGCAGAATTGGTGAAGTATTTACAATCTTCAAAAATTACTAGCGTAGCAATGGAAGCAACCGGTGTATTATGGTTACCCTTGCATGATATGATAGAGTCTGTAGGTATAGAAATATATCTTGTAAATGGACTCCACGCCAAGAACATAGGTGATCATAAAACAGATTTTCGGGATAGTCGCTGGCTTCAAAAGATACATAGTTGCGGCTTGCTTCGGGCCTCATTTGTACCTAAGGATGCAATTCGTGAATTACGTACATACATGAGACAGCGAGAAAATCATGTAGATTCGTCATCAACCTGTATCCAAAGAATGCAACGTGCATTTGAATTAATGAATATCAAATTGCATAATGTAATAAGCGATATAAAAGGTGTCAGCGGAATAAAAATCATAGAGGCAATCCTTTCCGGTGAGCGTGATGCTAAGAAATTATCGAATTTATGTGATACAAGAATCAAAAGCAAGAAACAGTTAGAAGTAATATCCTCCCTAATCGGAAATTATAAAAGCGAATATATTTTTTTATTAGAGCAATCATATGAAGAATACAAATTCTTCCAAAAACAGATATTAGATTGTGATAAACGAATCGAAATTTTGTTATCAGAAATAACCAGGCAACTACCGGCTCCCCCTGAAAGTAATCCTAATCCGGCTCGTCATAATCAACCTAAAATACAAAATTTACATTCACAACTTGTTCAATTAAACGGTGGAAAGAATGCAGTAATATTGCCGGGTTTTTGTGATAAGACAATCTTAAAACTCGTTTCTGAGTTAGGAACTGATTTGAGTAGATGGCCAACATATAAACATTTTGTAAGCTATTTAGGTTTATCTCCACGAATGAATCAGTCAGGTAAAAGCAAAAAGAGAGGAAAATGGAAAATCAAGACATTGGCAGGTCAAATATTTAGGGAATCAGCTTTAAGTATTGCCAATAGTAAACATTTAGCCTTGAAAGGTTTTTATAACCGACTTAAAAGTAAACATGGTCATAAAGTCGCAATAAAAGCAACCGCAAGAAAGCTTGCAGTTCTTTATTATTTGTTTCTAACAAAGGGTCTAGAATATGTAGAAATAGGATTAAAACAATATGAAGAAAGTTATAAGAAAAATTTGATACGCATATTAAATAAAAAAGCAAGCAATTTAGGTATGAAACTTGTATCAGCTTAGTAAATATAAAAGAAACAATACAAGCATTTATTATTTTACAAATGAAAACCTGATTCTTATTCTTCGGCAGCATTTGATTAATTGGTTGGATTCTTGAAAACAAATAAATGCTTGTGATTCAGCAACTTACGGTGGTATAGCCACTAGAGATGTCATTAGGAACGAAGTGAAGACCACGAAGTAGCGGCGAAGCCAATCCATGATTTAATTATTCCCCTCTTGAGGGGTGTCTGCGACAGCAGACGGGGTGGATGGTTTTGATTTTTGATGTTTAGCGCCCGAATTAAATCCTTCCACCCCACCCTCCGGGCACCCCTCAAGAGGGGAATAAATCAGGAGTTTGGTATTTGTCCCAAGCCGGCGGGGGTAGGGGGTGGAAAAATTAAATCAGTGGACACTTTGAAATTATTTGAATAAAATACCATCAATATTTTGTATAATTTAATCTTCAATTACAGGATTTTCTAAATGATGAGAATCATGTCTGTTAATGTATTGCTGGCTGTATTTCTGGGTCTATCAGAAAAATCATACAGCTATGCTTATGATTAATCTGTATAATCTTGAAAAATAAATATTTTAAAATATTTCTTATTTTTTGCATTTTTTATTTGGTCATTAAATTATTTGTTGTTAAGTTAGTCACAAGAAAAAATGCCAACAATACAAAAGTTTTGTAAGTAAGTTTAAAAATGAGATATATTGGACTTACATGATACAAAAGCAGGGTAACAATATGTGTGTTGAATTAAAAAAAGAAAGGGTAAACAATCGGTTTTATAAAACCGGATTTTACTTGTAACTTTTTCGCTCTTTCGATTGTCTATTGATAAGAAGTTTTGTGTTTTAAAATAAATTTTTTAATAATCAGGGAGATATGAACTATGAAAACGTTTTTTCTATTATTAGCTATGCTTATTTTAAGCATTAATTTACATGCTAACCCGCCGGATAGCTGTCTGAAAATGATTTGTGATGATGGTGAATCTTACTTTGATACCTTATATGGACATTGGGTTGGATCTTATAATCCAGATTCAGTTAGAGTTGATTCATGTGAAGGTTCAGCAACTTTTGAAAAATTATTTACCAAAAGATACTTCTATCTTCAGTTCCAACCCAATTATTATCCCTTTGACAGCATTTTAAAACCTAACACAATACTGAGTGTTTCAGACATAAGCAGTTCCAAAACTGATTTGAAATTAATATTTCAGCAATTAGAATCTCAATTGGGTTCAATTTATTTTCAGGGATTAATGTTTGAAGAAAAGGACTCAATTACTCTTCTGAACCCTGTAATAAGAGTCTTTTTTTCTGATTATCAAAATATTCAAGAAATCTTAGACACTTTTAAGTCAGAAATTGATACTTTAAAAAATATCATTTATGAACAACGCTATGGTCAAGTTGTATCAATTCAAGATTTAGAAAACGACTCTGAATCAATTACGTTATTTCCCAATCCTGTAAAAAATACAATAGAATTAAAGGTTTTATCAGAAGAAGTATTTGGTGAAATATCTATTTATAACTTACAAGGAGAGAAGGTATATTCGACAGAGTTTAAAGAGTTGATTGATGTCTCTTTCTTAACGCCGGGGGTGTATTTCATCAAAATTGGGTCTAAGTTAGAAAAGTTTGTAAAGATGTAGAAAAGCAAAGGCGGGAAATCCCGCCTTTGTTGTAAAATGCTAATCAAACATTACATAGAAGTAAAAGAAAATGAAACTGTTTGAAAATATCTAAAAATGATAATCAATTCCTGCAGTAATAAATCTCGGAATTCCAACTTTGATGCCCTGAGGTCTCCGCGAAGCAATATATCTCTCATCCGAAAGATTTTTTACGGAAACAAAGAAGTCAGATTTCTGATTGATTTCGTATAATAAAGTTAAATCCAGCAGCATATAGGAATCCATCAGTCCAACCGTACCGTCGTTGGAAGGATTGACTGAATTTAATTCATCGGTGAACTGCTCGCCTACATAAGAAGCAGTGAAATTCATTCCAATCCCGACAGGCAGTTTATATTGAAGCATGGAGGAAAGAGTGTATTCGGGAGCGTAAGGAAGTTTGTTGCCGATAACATTGATTTTATTATCACCTGAACCGATAAATCTGTCGGAGTTATATTTTGCATCGCTGTAAGTACCGTTAATGCTCCATGTAAACGTATTTCTCAGGTCTAATGCTCTGCCGATATCAGTCATAATTGAAAGTTCCAGCCCTTTATGCATTGTTCTGCCGCCATTAACAAATCCCGCACCTAATCCGCCTGATGATTCTGAAACCGGAATCACCTGATTGGAAAAGTCCATCATATAGGTTGTAACTTCAATATAAAGTGAATTTGAAACTGAAGCACGAATTCCAAGTTCGTAATTCCAACTCAGTTCTGCCGATAAATCTAAAGCTGTACCTGCATTTGTAATTGCATCCTTTGTTCTCGGAGGAGCAAAACCTCTGTGAGTACCGGCAAAGAGAGTATATTTATCGGTTAAATTTAAATTGACTCCTAAACCGGGTATAAATTCATTTATTCCCTGATTTGCTTTGATTGCCGTATCCTTGGAAGCAATTCTTCTGATATCTCTTTCATAGTCGAAATGCTCAAACCTAAGTCCGGGAGTGACTATTAATTTATCACTAATATGAATTCTATCCTGAATAAATCCGCTTACAGCAAAACCTGTTCTAATTTCATCTTCAACCAGATTTCCTGATTCTGCAAGATAGTTTGAACCGTTTATTCTTTGTTCATAAGCTTTTTCAACAAGCATTCTTGCACCGATATTCAAATTATTTTCAATACCTGCTATACTAAGATCTGTTATCAACTGCGGCTGTACACCAAAAACATCAAATGAGCGGTCGCGGTTAGCATTAGAATTTCGCATATAAATAGCACCGCCTGATACATTTGTATCTCCGAAAATCTGACCTGTCTTGTTTGTAACAGTTGATTCTCTTCCAAAATCCTGACGTCTCCAATTGCGTGAAGTGCTGTAACCGAATACGGAAGTATTAAATACTATTGAATTTGAAATTACACTTTGATAATTCATGCTTGCAGAATATCGGCGGACTTTGAGTTGGTCATTAGGAGCTATTTCACTGAAATAATCACCGTCATCAAACATGTTTTGAGTAATTCCGACATAAGTTGAATTTGAAACCTCGTCATATACACCCATTTTGACATTGACTGCACTTTTATCGCTGATTGTAAATTTTCCTTTAGCCATGACATCATAGATGCTGTAATTAGTTAATCCGATTTTATCTGCACTCTTATGATGAATTTCAGCAAGGAATCCCGTTGCTCCCTGACTTGTGCCATAACCAATCTTTGTATTGAGAAATCCGCCGCTTCCGCCTGTCAGATGAAAATCTGTTTCTGATAATGCAGGAGGGTCGTTAGTGATATAATTAAGTACACCGCCTATTGTCTGCGGTCCGTATATGATTGAACCGCTTCCTTTCAGCACTTCAATGCTGTTCATTCTGTCAATTGAAGGGGTGTAGTACATTTCCGGCTCACCGTAAGGGGCGAGTGCTACCGGCAGACCATCCTCTAAAACAAGCAATGCACGGCTGCGGTCAGGGTCAAGACCTCTAATACCCATATTCATCCTCAAGCCCGCTCCTTCTTCATCAACGACGTTTATGCCGGTCATACTTCTCATTATTTGATTACCGCTTATACCTTTCATAGAACGAAGCTGCTCCTGATTAATAATAATTGCCGAACCGGGAATGCTGCTCATGATTGCACTTCTGTCGCTGATGATACTTACATTCGCAGTTTCGTATGTTTTTAGAGTATCCGAATCATTATCCTGAGCATTAATAATCGTTGTAAAAGATATAATGCCGATTAATATCATAAAGTAATTTTTATATACTTTCATAAAATCCTCATAAATTATTTAAACCTAAAAATAAAACTATTTTAATCAATCATATAAATTGATATGCAAAAATATATACTTTTTCAATACAAATTATATATTTAGGAATTTTGTATTTAATGTGTTGTTTTTATTAATTCAAATATTATACATAACTAAATTCTGAAATTCTCTTAATCAACTGCTGTTATATTAAGATTTATGAAATATAATAACTTATTATAATTCATAATATAATTAGTGGCTTAACGAAAACATCCAAAATATCATATTTTAAGAGAAGTTATTTATGTTGAAAATTTAGAAATACGCCTTAATTTAACAGACCCCACCTAAATACTCCCCAAGGGGAGGACTTAAAACCCTTGCTCAGACTACTCCCTCCCCATGGCAGGGCTGGAGACGTTCTAAATAAATTCAACGATTTTCGTAATTGTTATAATGTAAAGCAGCACTTTTTGGCTTGTCATCGTATATTTGAATTTTGTCTTACTAATCAAAGTTGAAATTATTTTATGTTGATGTAACTTTTTCTTTTTTTGCTTCTTTTTTTCTTTTTGTTGAAATGTTAACAACTCAGCAAGTGCTATATAAATCAAGCACAAGTTATTAACAATTTGTTTAATTAAACATTATTTATTAATTTTGAAAAATGAAGTTATGGATTGGATAAAAATCGAGCTTGTCATAGGCACATTGAGTCCGTTCAGAATGTTGATTCCCAGTCCATATTTCATGCAAACTTGGACAGTTCGTTGAGCATTAAAGCTCGCATTTGCGATGATAAGAGCATGAAATATAACTTCTAATTGTATCATAATAATATTTGGAGATTAGATTTATGAAATTTATATCAGGTATAGATGTATCCAAAAAATACTTTGATATTGAGATATCGGACAAAGTATTTCGTTTTAACATGGATAAAAAAGATATAAAGAAATTATTAAAACAGTTGCCTGCAGGTTCTCATTGTATCTTGGAATCAACCGGAACTTACGGCAATAAATTAATGTGGGAATTACATGATGCCGGTCATATAGTTTATATGGTAAATCCATTACAGATAAGTAACTTCTCAAAGATGAAACTTTCAAAAGTGAAGACAGATAAGTCCGATGCAAAATTAATTACAGAATATGGCAGAATGAATATAGAAAGCTTAAAACCGTATGATTTTCCGGATGCCGGTATTCAATCAGTCAATCAATTGGAGGCGGTTATCAGTCAATTGATAAAGCAGCGTACGGCTTTAACAAATCAGTTGGAAGCCCTTGAGCAGTACAAAGATATATGTAAAGAAGCAGCTGTAGCATTACAGAAAACAATTACTTTTTTATCCGCCAAAATTACTGAGCTTGAAAAAAAACAACAGGATTATATTGACAAAGACAATAAGTCCTTACGTGAAAAAATAAGCAGTGTCATAGGTATAGGTAATTCAACTGCTTGTATGTTGATTGCTGTAACAAATGGTTTTAATAACTTTGAGAACAATAAGCAGGTATCTTCATATTTTGGCTGCTGTCCAAGAGTATTTCAATCAGGCAGCAGTGTTAAACGACGAGGAAGTATAAGTAAAATAGGTATGGCTTCAGTAAGAACCAGATTGTATTTATGTGCATTATCAGCGAAAAAGTATAATCCAAAATGTAAGGAATTATTTGAAAGATTAATCGAAAAAGGTAAACCATTTAAAGTTGCAATGATGGCAGTTGTTAATAAATTAATAAAGCAAGTTTTTGCCATTGTGAGAAAAAATGAAAAATTTGATAAAAATTACAATATTTCTTTTGGTTTTTAACACAGTTCATTCTGAAGCGGAGCGAAGAATCCAGGCTGTTAATTAATGAAATCATGGACTCTTCGCTCCGCTTCAGAGTGACAATTCCCGAAGATTGAGCTGAAAAAAAAGAACGTATCAGCCTTGCTCCCCATGGCGAGGGGTGGGGTCTAAATACTGCGTGGGATATAATCTTTGCAAGTCTCTTAAATATATAAGATTACTATCTATTATTCAGACATTAATTAGTTATTAAGGCAATTATTAAATTATTTATTCGTTTCGATTATTATGTATTATCAATTCTATATAAATCAATATGACATTAACCCGATTATTTATTGAATTTTTTGATAGTGAAAAATCAGGCGGAATTATACTGGTAATTGCCACATTACTATCCCTGCTGTCGGCTAACTATTTAATTGGTCAGGGTTATGTAGATTTTTGGCATTCTTATATTGGCGGATTATCAATAGAGCATTGGATAAATGACGGTTTAATGACTATCTTTTTTCTAATGATTGGATTGGAATTAGAAAGGGAAATATATCATGGCGAGCTGTCCGACCTAAAAAGTGCAGCATTGCCAGTTTTTGCTGCACTTGGCGGAATGTTAGTGCCGGCAGGAATTTTTCTTTCTTTGAACTATGGTACGCCAACCCAATCCGGTTCAGGAATACCAATGGCAACAGATATTGCTTTCGCAATTGGTATATTATCACTTCTCGGAAACAGGGTTCCTGCATCGCTTAAAATCTTTCTGATGGCTCTGGCTATCATTGATGATTTGGGAGCAATTCTCGTAATCGCAATATTTTATTCAAGTTCGATTTCATTATTGTATCTGGGATTAGCGATTTTGGTTATGGGAATCTTGTTTATTATGAACAGATTAAAAGTTTACAAACTTCTTCCGTATCTGATTGGCGGTGCAATAATGTGGTATTTTATGCTTAATTCAGGTGTTCATGCTACTATTACAGGTGTTTTACTGGCTTTTGTAATTCCTTTCGGAGATGGGGGAGAGGATTCTATCTCCAGCAAACTTCAGCATTTTCTTCATAAACCGGTAGCATTTATTATCCTGCCGATTTTCGCATTGGCAAATACAGGTATTTTATTATCATCAGACGGTATCAGAGGAATATTTGATGTTAGCGGTTTAGGAATAATTCTTGGTTTGCTTTTTGGAAAACCAATCGGAATTTTTCTTTTTTCATTTGCTGCATCAGCGATTGGGATTTGTACACTTCCGGATGATTTGAAATGGAAACAAATAATTGGTGTCGGTTTTCTTGGCGGTATAGGATTCACCATGTCAATATTTATTGCTTTACTTGCTTATGACGACATTGCAATTATTAACAGTTCCAAATTATCAATATTAGCCGGTTCTGTATTAGCCGGTATTGCAGGTTATGCAATTCTTCATTTCACTTTGGCAAAAAACGAATCGCATACTAATAACGACTAAGAAATTTCAAAAACAAAAAACTCTTGCTGCCTTTGAGTTCAGGTAACAAGAGTTTTTATTAATATACTGTTCTTAATGAACAAATTAAATATCTATATATAGAATTATTGTTTACCGATTAATTCCATAGCCTGCTGAATTGTTGTCTTAACATGCTCTGCTGATTCATCAAACATAGCTTTTTCTTCAGCGTTCAGATTTAATTCAATAATCTGTTCAATTCCGTTCTTGCCAAGTTTAATAGGAACACCGACACACACATCAGAGATACCGTATTCACCTTCAAGTAAAACTGTACATGGTAAAATACGTTTCTGGTCTTTAACTATCGCTTCTGCCATTTCCACTGCAGCTGTTCCAGGAGCATAATAAGCTGAGCCGGTCTGAAGATAATTAACAATCTCTATGCCGCCTTTCTTTGCTCTGTCAACAATTAAATCAAGTTTTTCTTTAGAAATCAGGTCAGTCACAGGAATACCGGCAACAGTTGTAAATCTTGGAAGCGGAACCATAGTATCGCCGTGTCCACCGAGAAGCTGAGCCTGAATATCTCGCATTGAATAGCCTGTTTCCATCGAAATAAATGAGCGGAAACGTGCCGTATCAAGAATACCTGCCATGCCGATTACTTTGTTTTTGGGTAATCCGGTAACTTTCAAAGTAATATAAGTCATTACATCTAATGGATTTGATACGACAATAAAGTAAGCATTAGGAGAATATTTTACTGCCTGTGAAGCACATGAGGAAACAATGGCTGCATTTTTAATAAGCAAATCATCACGGCTCATACCCGGTTTACGGGCAAGACCTGCTGTAATAATTACTATATCGGAATCTGCAGTTTCAGCATAGTCGGAAGTTCCGTGAATTCGTGAGTCTGACTGCAAAATAGGCATTGATTCATACATATCAAGTGCCTTTCCTTTTGCTATACCGTCAAGGATATCAACCAAATAAATGTCGTTCGACAATTCTTTGTTTGCTAAAATCTGGGCTGTGGTAGCGCCTACATTTCCGGCGCCGATAACTGTAATCTTCATTTAATCTCCGGTTTTTGTTAAAAATTAAACTTCAAGAAATTATTAACGTAACAACTTCAATTTAATTTATCTACATATCAAGATTTATTGTTGAAAATATATTTTTTTACCGTCAAAATTATGGGAAATTCACCTGTCATAATAAAAATATTCTTAAAATACAATAGGTTAGAAAAAATAAAAACTAAAAAATTTATTTTTTTATAACAAACTTATTTGTAATTTTGAACTCTAAACAAATGATAATTTAAAAATAAGTTATTCGTAAATATTTAAAAAAGGTATTATTATGACAAAAGCTGATATAGTTGATGAAATTTCAAAAGCTACAGGTCTTACTAAAATTGAGACTAAAGCAGTCGTTGACGGAGTTTTTTCAAGTATCATAAATGCTATCACATCCGGTAAACGTATTGAATTACGCGGTTTTGGTGTATTCAAACATAAAAGCAGGAAACCGAGAATGGCTCGTAATCCAAAATCAGGAGAGCTTGTTCCGTTAGAAAAGAGATTTGTTCCGGTTTTTAAACCTTCACCTGAATTCCTTAATAAAGTAAATGAAAATTTAAAAAATCTCGATAACGGAAATTAATCTGAATTTTAAGAAATTATTATAAAAAACAAAATAATAATTTCATTTATTTGATTAATTCCATAAATTACTATATATTTGTAAACTTATATAGTACAAATATTTTTATTTAATTTTAATTGGAGTGATTATGCCCTGCGGTAAAAAGAAAAAACGTCATAAGATGGCTACTCATAAGAGGAAAAAAAGGCTTCGCAAGAATCGCCATAAAAAAAGGAAATAATTTATAAAAAAAGCCGCTTAGTGCGGCTTTTGTCTTATTCAGCTTTGATTGAGTCATTTATTTTCAGAGACTTATAGGCAATTTCGTATAATTTTTCAAAATAATCAAAATTGACTTCAGGTGCCTGAAAATACAGATAAATTAGATTATCACCCCATGCAAGTGCATATTCATATAGTCCGAATGGTAAGTGGACTTCTGTTGCCTGAATGGTTGACCTGTTCAATAAAGTGGTATGTCCAAACAACTGCTGATGTCTTTGCCATATTACTTTATAAATTAGCATATCCTCATTACTTTTATCCATACTGCCTTTCCAGTAATCAAGAATTTCAGGTTCGCTTTTGACCGGTGCTGTTTTACTTAAGTTTTTCATAATACCGACTGTAACACCAACCATCATACTTTCAGAATCAGCTTTCATATCCTCAGGAGTTATAATAAACTCAACTTTATCCGGATTTTCCTGAGGCATTTCAATTATTTTCCATGTATCCGGTAAATCAATAGTAATTTCACCGCCTTTATTGGTAAATGGAATAAATTTCAATTGGTCAACCGGAGTAAATAATTCATTTCTTTTTTCAGCAAGGAACTTTTTATCTGCTTCGGATTTATCATCCATATTAAGTAATTTGTATGTATATGATCTGTTATTTACAGCATCGAGTTCGTCCGGGTCCAGCTCGACTGCAGTAGTATAATCTTTTATGGCATCTTCATACAGCTTTAATTTAAAATTTGTATTCCCTCTGTTGTAATATACTTTGGCACTTCCCAAACCAAGTGCTATTACAGAATTATAATCCTTCAAAGAATTCTTATAATCCTCTTTTATATAATATAGTCTTGCTCTCTGCAAATAAATCTCAGGATTTTTTGCATCAATTTTTATAGCTTGATTTAAATCTTTAAGAGCTTTATCAAACTCGTTCTGTGCTATGTAGGCACTGCCTCGGTTAATAAAAGCCTGACTGAATCCGGGGTCGAGTTTAATAGCTTCGTTAAAATCTTTTAAAGCACCTGCTAAATCACCTTTGTAACTGAGAGCAAGCCCCCTGTTGTTATATGAATCAGGGTCTTTGCCGTTAATTTTCAAGGCAGTTGTAAAGTCATCAATTGCTGCATCAAATTGATTCATATATAAATATGCAACACCTCGTTTGTAGTACCCATAAGCATCCTTACTATTACTTGAAATTGCCTTTGAGTATTCTGCAGCAGCCTTTTCATACAGTTTACCCTGCATAAATGAATCTCCGGCATCATAAGGATTGCTGCTCTGAGATTTAACAGCAATGATGTTAATCAAAAGCAAAAAGGACCAAATTAAAACTTTTCTCATCAAAAAAACCGTATTTTATTATTAAACAATTTAATTCCATTATATTCTTAATCTATGACGTAATACTTCATTAGACATAACATATTCGTCCTTATCAACGAGCAAAATCTCAATTCCGCTTTTTTCCGCTTCTCTCAAATCCTGAAAGAATGTAGATTCATTTGTTCGTACAATATTGTATTCTGATTCAGAAAAAATTGGATTGCGTGTCATTATGAGTAATTTAATCTGATTATTTGCTTTGTAATATGATTCAATACTTCCCGCATTGTCAAAACATAAAATTTTCATTTTACTTCTATTAAGAGAGCTTCTTGTATCGTTATATACAGTCAGTTGTTTATCCAGGGATATAATTTTTTTACCCAAAACATCGTTGATTTTGTTTTGAGAAATTGCACCAGGTCTTATCAAAACTGGCTCGTCGCCGACAAGACTGACAACAGTAGATTCAATCTGATAACGGCATCTCCCGGTATCAAGGATAACAGGTATTTCTCCCTGAAGGTCGTCAAGAACATGATTGGCGTCTATGGGCGAAGGTCTGCCGGATTTATTTGCAGAAGTAGCTGCAATAGGCGACCCGAAAAGCTTTGATAACTGCCTGAAAACATCATTATCGGGAATTCTTATTGAGATTGTGTCGCCGCCGCCGGTTACCAAATCCGAAACTTCCTTTTTCTTTCTCATAACTATCGAGAGCGGACCTGGCAGAAAATGTTGGGCAAGTAAATAAAAATCATCTTTTATTTCGCTGCAAATTATTTCGACATCGCTAACTGATGAAATATGTGCTGAAAGCGGATTACCTGTATCACGCCCCTTGATACGGTATATCTTCTCAACAGCATTAAGGTCAAATATGCCCGAACCGAGACCATAAACGGTTTCAGTTGGAAAAGCAACCGGCATTCCGGCTCTAAGCCATTCAAGTGCTATCCGGATACTCTCACTTTTATTATGGACAGCATCCAATATCTCAGTAACCATATTCGACCTTACAATTATATTATATTGTATTTGACTAAATGAGTTATATTTTATTACAAATTTACAAAAAAAAAGAATGTTCGATAATATAAGACCAATTCTCGAGGATATTGCCGATAGGTTTTTGATTGCATTAAATTACAGATTTGAAGTATTATTTGATGGTTTGGATAGTGGGCTTTGGGAAAAAAGCAAAAGTAATCCTGTCGTTTTTTTAAGAAACTACTCTAAAACCGAAATAAATAAAAAAGATTATAATTTTGATATTTCTCATATTCTGGAAAATTATTTCTCTTTGATAGAAAATGAACCTGATAACCTGCAGGATACAGTTGCATACTTCAGTCCGGAGTTCGGATTTCATGAATCTTTCCCGAATTATGCCGGAGGATTGGGTATTCTTGCCGGTGATGTTATCAAAACAGCAGCCACAAATGGACTGAAAATGATTGGCATTGGTTTGTTTTATCAAAAAGGGTATTTCAGACAAAGTATAAATAATCAAAATAAACAGACAGCATCATACAGAAACATTAATTTGTCGGATTTACCTGTCCTGCCTTTAAAGGATTTGAACGGTAATGATATAACTGTCGAAATTGATATAACCACTGATATTATAAGGGCAAAAGCATATAAACTCAGGATTTTAAATTCTTATGTAATACTGCTCAATACAAATCTATCCGAAAACGGTATTTATTCAGACGTTTGTGATAAATTATATACCGGCGACCGAACAGAAAGACTTATACAGGAAATAGTTCTTGGAATAGGGGGGGCAAGGGCTTTAGATTTAGCAGGAATTAAAGTTGACAAGTATCATATCAATGAGGGGCACGCTTCGTTTGCATTAATTGAAAGAGCCGCATTGCTTGCCCGTCAAACCGGTATTGATATTCATTCGGCATTGGATAGAAATATTAATAAGAACGTTTTTACAACACACACACCCGTCATTCATGGTAATGAAGAATTTGATTTGCAGCTTTTGATAAAATATCTTAGAAATTATCTCAATGAAATAAATTTGAAAGTAAAGGATTTTATTTCTTTTGGGCAGACACCTTCTATTGATACAAGAAAATTTTCCATGACTGCCCTTGGCATAAATTTATCGGAAATATCAAACGGTGTAAGCAGGCTGCATGGTGAAACTGCTGCAAAAATGTGGTCGGATTTATACCAGACAAACAATAAAATAAAACCTATGACTTATGTAACAAATGGTATTCATATCAATTCATGGATTGCTCCTGAAGTGAAGGAATTGTTAGAAAATAATAACGTCCTGACTGAGAATGATTATAATAATATTGAAAAAATTGACACGGAATCTATATTCGAATGTAAATTGAAAGTCAAAGAAAGAATGCTGCAGCAGTTAGAATCATTACTTAGCCGCAATAATAATGAAATGCTGAGTTTCATGGAGAATTCCATAAATAAGTACAGGAACTGTCTTACTATTGGCTTCGCCCGCAGATTTGCTCCATACAAGCGTGCAGATTTGATTTTTAGTGATATTCAGCGTTTGTCTGAGATTGTAACCAATGCGAGTCGTCCTGTGAGAATAATATTCAGCGGCAAAGCACATCCCAAAGACAGCGACGGAAAAGAATTATTGACAAGACTGCTGGATAATATTATTGAATCCGGTTTGGAAGAAAATATTTTGTTTATACCTGATTATGATATCCGAATCGGAAGATTATTGGTTCAGGGCTGCGATTTCTGGCTCAATACTCCCCAAAAGCCATTGGAAGCCTGCGGAACTTCCGGTATGAAATCTGCGTTGAACTTCGGCATAAATCTAAGCATAACGGACGGTTGGTGGAGCGAAGCCTTTAATGGAAAAAACGGTTTCAGCATTACTGATTCCGGCAGTTCGTCAGCCGCAGCAGATACAATTTATACGATGCTGCAAAATGACATTATCCCATTATACTATTCAACAGACGTTTCCGATAGAAAAAAACTTGCAGGTATAATGAAACAATCTTTTTGGACAGCATTCTCAAAATTCAGTTCGGAGCGTATGCTTCAGCAGTACAATTCTAAATTGTATAATTCTTGAAAAAGTAAAATTTTTCGATTTTGTCAGTCTGAGCAATCTCGAAGACCACGAAGCAGCGGCTGAGTAATAGAACTGCTTAATGAAAAGTAACCCATAATACTAAATATCGTATTCCTATTTTAATGTACCTACTTATTTTGAATAGATATATTCATATTTGGTAAACGGTTCATTCACTTCGTTATATCTTATTACCTCAATCAGATTACCCTGCTCATCGAATATGCTTGTCCATTTATTCCCAATACTACCATCAGACTTATACCATATATAACAAATCCAATTACCTTTCTCATCATATTTAAAAATACCCTTACTCAGAATACTACCAACAGAATTATACTCTATATCTTCAATCCAATTACCTCTCCCATCGTATTTATAGTTATTCTTACTCTCAATACTATCTTTGGAATTATAACTTATCTTCTCAATCAGATTAACTTTCTCATTGTATTTGTAGGTTTCCTTCAAGGTAATACTATCAATAGAATTATAACTTATCTTCTCAATCTTATTAGCTTTCTCATTGTATTTGTAATTTTCCTTCAAGGTAATACTACCTTTAGAATTATAACTTATCTTCTCAATCTTATTACCTTTCTCATTGTATTTGTAATTTTCCTTCCAGGTACTACCTTCAGAATTATATCTTATTTCTTCAATCAGATTACCCTTTACATCGTATATGTAAGTATTCGTTTGAAAAATACTACCATCATATCTATAATCTAGATCCTCAATCAGATTACCTTTTTCATCGTATTTATATGTATTCTTTCCTATAATACTACCTTTAGAATTATAACTTATCAGCTCAATTCTATTACCTTTTTCATCATATTTATAAGTTGTCCTTCTCTTAATACTATCATCAGAATTATACTCTATATTTTCAATCATATATCCTCTGTTATCGTAATTATATACCGACAATTTTGTTTTTGAATCGCTATCAAATTCTCCCAATTGATAACTATACTCATACTTTGTACATTTTGAATAACCACCCTTTACTTTTACATCTACAATGTTCAATTTAAATGCTCCATAATCCGATAACGGGCTGAAGGGTACCATTGATAACAATAATGTGATTAACAAGATTGAATATTTAATTTGCGTTAACATGATTTCACTTTTTAAATATATTTCAAATACTATTTACAAATTTAGCAAAAATTCTGTTTTTTTATTTTACAGTATTGATTCAGGAGTTATAAGATTGAATTATCTTTAACTTTCTTCATCAAATAACACAATTTTCAAGTATTTCGATAGTGCCGTTATCCGCATTCAGCCTTGAATTGCATCCAAGAGGCAGGGTTGCCTGCTCGGATGTATGACCAATCATCAGTCCGTAAAAAGCAGGTTTGCCGAGTGGTTTAAGATAAAAATCAAGCACTTCGCCAAGGCTGAAATCCCAGGTAGATTGATTTGAATCTGAATTACAATCATTGCAGCGTCCGAAGACAATTCCGGAAGCATCCTCAAGAATGCCGGCAAGTCTGAGCTGATTCATCATTCTGTCAATTCTGTATGGAGGTTCTCCGACATCTTCAAGAACTAAAATTTTCTTTTTGCTGTTAATCTGATATTTGGTGCCTACAAGCGAGCTGACCAGCGACAAATTCCCGCCTGTAAGTTCACCCTCCGACACGCCCTGATTGATTGTCCTGACCGGATAACTTGACCTCAAACCATATTTTGAAGCCGGATTGCCGATAACTCCAAACACTTCGGTACTAAATAGCATCCTGATAAATATATCCTGAGTGTAGGGAGTATAAGGTGAGAGCAGAACAGGTGAATGAAATGTGACAAGTCCGGTCATAACAGAAATCGCCGTGTGCAGTGCTGTAATATCACTGAATCCGCAAAAAATCTTGGGATTATTTCGAATCAACGAGTAATCAATCGAGTCAACCAACTGACCTGCACCATAACCACCGCGAATTGAGAAAACGGCTTTAGCAGATTTATCCCCGAATGCTTCGTGAAGGTCATTGATTCTTTCTTTAACTGTACGGGTTTTATATCCGCTGCCTGTCATCAGATATTTTGAATAAACAGGCACAAGCCCCATTGAAGAAATAATTTCATTAGCTTTTTGGAAGTCGTCAGGGTCGGATACAGCCGAACCCGGTGCAATAATTCTGACTGTATCGCCTGCTTTGAGAGCCTGTGGCTTAATTTTTGCAGGTCTGTTATCCGCTTTTAATTTGGCTGAGTTTGCAAAAAGCAAACCTGTTGCAGCTAAACTGCTTAATTTTAAAAAATTACGTTTTTCCATTACTTGATATTATTGGGTTACTTGATATATGCCATATTTCGTCTGCATATTGTCTGATTGTCCTGTCACTTGAAAATTTACCGCTTCGTGCTACATTAAGGATTGACTTCTTTGACCATAATTTTTTGTTTTTAAACTCATCTGAAGCAAAATCATGTGCTAATGTGTATGATTCGAAATCTGCCAAAAGACAGTATTTATCGCCTCCGTAAATAAGCATATCCATCAGCCCGTCAAAAATCCCCGGTTCGAGCATGTTGAAATAATTTGATTTTATAAGGTCAATCGCCTGTTTCAATTCAAAATTATTCTCGTAATAATGATAAGGATTATAGCCGTTTTCGTGCAGATGAGAAACTTCTTCGGCGGTCAGTCCAAATATATACATATTCTCCTTTCCCATTTCCTCCATCATTTCAATATTAGCACCGTCAAGTGTACCGATAGTTAAAGCACCGTTAAGCTGGAACTTCATATTCCCCGTTCCTGATGCTTCATAACCGGCAGTTGAAGTTTGTTCGGATAAATCGGTCGCAGGAATAATCAACTCAGCAAGAGTTACGGAATAATTTTTCAAAAATACAACTTTCAGTTTGTCGCCTATATCAGGGTCGTTATTAATAGTGTCTGCAATACTGTTTATAAGTTTGATTACACTTTTTGCCGTAAAATAACCGGGAGCTGCCTTTCCGGCGAATATCTTGGTATGCGGAACAAAATCTGCATCGGGATTGTTTTTAATCCTGTTATACATTGCTACGGTATGTATAGCGTTTAGAAGCTGCCTTTTATATTCGTGAATTCTTTTTATTTGGGAATCGAATATGGAAAGAGGATTGATTTTAATATTATAATTTTTTTCTATATAATTTATCAATCTTGTTTTATTAACTAATTTTGCAGATTCCCACAGAATAAGGAATTCATCATCCTCGACGAATTGTTCTAAATTTTTCAATTGATATAAATCAGTAATCCATTCCTCACCAATTTTATCTGTAATTACCTGAGATAAAAATAGATTTGCTTTTTTGAGCCAGCGTCTCTGAGTGATTCCGTTTGTTTTACTGTTGAACTTATTCGGGTCAAAATCATAGAAATCCGGGAATACTTTTGATTTGAGTATCTCGGTATGAAGTGCAGCGACTCCATTGACTGAGAAACTGCCTGCAATTGCCAGATGCGCCATTCTAATCTTCTTTTCATCCGATTCTTCAATTATTGACATGCGTCTGATTTTTTCAAAATCATTTAAAAAGTGCATTCTTACACGTGATAAAAATCTGACATTGATTTCATAAATAATTTTCAAATGTCTGGGGAGCAGTTTCTCGAAAAGGGAAACAGACCAGCGTTCCAATGCTTCATTCAAGACTGTATGATTTGTATAGGCAAATGTACAGTTTGTAATACTCCATGCTTCATCCCAGCCTAAACCTTCTTCATCAAGCAAAATTCTCATTAGTTCCGGTATGGCTATTGCCGGATGAGTGTCATTCAACTGCAGACAATTTTTTTCTGCAAATTTTTTTAAATCATTATGATTGACTTTATATCTTCTGATAATATCCTGAAGTGATGCAGAAACGAAAAAATACTGCTGCTTTAGACGAAGTTCCTTACCTGCGACAGTGTTGTCATTAGGGTAGAGTACCTTTGAAATATTTTCGGTTTCATACTTGTTTTCAACAGCTTTGATATAATCGCCGTCATTGAAAGAAGAGAAATCGAAATCGTGTGTTGCTTTCGCTTCCCAAAGCCGCAGATTATTGCAGGTATGGTTGTTATATCCGGGTATCGGTACATCATAAGCAACAGCCAGAACGTCCTTTGTCTGCGTCCAGTTATAAACGGTTTTACCCGAAGCATCATAATAAGAATCAACATTTCCGTAAAACTTGATTTTATAAGTATATTCAGGTCTGATGATTTCCCACGGGCTGCCGTAATAAAGCCAGTTATCCGGCTTTTCGACTTGATAACCGTTAATTATGTCCTGTTCAAAAATACCGTATTCATATCTGATTCCATATCCGAATGCAGGCAATTCTAATGTTGCCATAGAGTCTAAAAAGCATGCTGCAAGACGACCCAAACCGCCATTGCCAAGCCCCATGTCGTGTTCGACTTCAATAATGGATTCGAGGTCATAACCCATTTCGGTCAGAATTTCGTAACATTCATCCTGAAAACCAAGATTGATGATTGCATTTCCAAGAAGTCTGCCCATCAGAAATTCCATGGAAAGATAATATACTCTTTTAACATCATTTCTGTAATATTGATTTTGAGTCCTGAGCCAGTTGCGAATCATTCTATCCCTGACAGATAATGACAAAGCAAGATAAGTATCTTCAAGGGTAGCTGTCAGCCTGTCCTTTACTAATCTGAATTCCAGATGTTCAGCAATTTGGTTTTTAAGTGTGTATGATTCCGGACTACTACTGTCTGTAAAAAAAATTGATTCAGATTTATTCTTAGTATTTATCATATTTTCATTTTAATAATTATAATATTCATTACAGTATTATTAAACACGAAAAAGTAATTTTATACTTTTAAATTTTCTACAAATTAAACTTTTTTTAATTTTAGACTGTCTTAGTGGTACTGATTTATTTATTTTTAATTTTTAAGTTATTTAGTTATGTCTGATTCATTAAATTCTAATTTTATTAAAACAATTATTTTATTATTTATATTAAGCCTTTATTCGACCAATGTTTATTCTCAGCAGGGGAGACTTACTCTAAGCGGAAAAGTTGTGGATAACGGTAATAAACCGCTTCGCGGAGCCAGAGTTACGGTTATTTCATCTACAGATACAAATAACCGTAACGGTGCAATAACCGATAATGACGGAAACTTTATCGTTGAAAAGCTTAGAAGAGGCAGTTATAGAGTTGAGATTAATTTTATTGGATTCCACAAGTATAATAAAAACATTGAATTGAGTCCGGAAACTTCAAATCTTGGTACAATCAAATTGACTGCCGAAGATGTAAAGCTCGGAGATGTAACAGTTGAAGGTCAGATGGTTCGGCAGGAGCAAAAAGAAGACACTACAATATTTAATGCAGGTGCATTCAAAGTAAATCCCGACGCTACTACTGAAGACTTAGTACGCAAGATGCCGGGAGTTACTGTAGAAACTGATGGCTCGGTAAAAGCTCAGGGCGAAAATGTTCAGAAGGTACTTGTTGACGGGAAAGAATTTTTTGGTGACGACCCAACATTAGCTCTCAGAACAATACCTGCTGAGATAATTGATAAAATTCAGGTTTATGACCGTGCAAGCGATCAGGCTCAGTTCACCGGTTTTGATGACGGCAATGCACAAAAAACTTTGAATATTATTACAAAATCCGATAAAAATCAAGGGAATTTCGGAAAATTATATGCCGGATACGGAACCGAAGACAGATTTTGGGCAGGCGGTAATATTAATTACTTCAAAGGTGATTCAAAAGTATCGGTTATTGGATTATCCAACAACATAAATCAGCAGAATTTTGCAGCTCAGGATATATTAAGTGCCACAGGGTCGCAGGCATCAAGACGCCCCGGTGCAATGGGAGGCGGAAGACGTCCCGCCGCGGGCGGAGGAGGTTCCCCGGGTGGTATGTTCGGAGGCTCGCGTGATTTTATAGTCGGTCAGCAAAACGGCATATCTCAAACAAATTCGATTGGTTTAAATTATTCGGATATATGGAGTCAGGCAGTCAATTTTACAGGCAGTTATTTTTTCAATCTTTCTAATAATGACAACAACAGCCTGGTATCAAGAAACTTTTTTACACAAAATGACATTAGTCAGTTCTATAACGAAGAAAATATCGCAATTACAAAAAATTATAATCACAGAATTAATGCGAGATTAGACTATAAGATAGATTCTTCAAATTCTCTGCTGATTACACCACGCTTTAATCTCCAGACAAATAATTATAACAGTATGGTTGACGGTTCGACTATAATAAATTCTAATCCGGTTAACCAAACCGAAAATGTCTATAAAAGTGATTTAACAGGATACAATTTTGACAATTCTATGCTGTACAGACATAAATTTCCGGCAGCCGGACGTACGTTCTCAATGCAGGTGTCCACAAATATTAATAAAAATGACGGGCAAACACTTCTTTTATCGAAAAATACAATTTTTGATACAACTAATAATATTATAGAAATCAATCAGGATGGCGATTTAATAGGGGATGGTTACAGAATTAATTCAGAAATTAACTATACCGAACCCGTAACCGACAAAAGTATGCTGCAATTTACTTACCGCCCTTCATATACTGTTAGCAATTCCGATAAGGAGATATACAACATTACACCCGGCGATGTAAGTAATTATCAGTTAGATACTTTATTGTCCAATAATTTTGAAAATATTTATTTTCAGCAGAGAGGCGGTCTCAGTTACAGCTATCGTGATGATTTGTCATATCTTTCACTCGGTATTGAATATCAGACAGCACAGTTAGACGGAAATCAGATTTTTCCTGTTAGCAGCAGTACATCATTTTCATTCAGTGATATCCTTCCAAATGCAAGATATCAGTATAATTTCAGCAAAACAACAAATTTCAGAATAAATTACAGAACTTCTGCTAATGCTCCTTCGGTATCCCAGCTTCAGAATGTAGTTGACAACAGCAATCCTGTACTGCTTAAAGCAGGTAATCCTAATCTGATACAAAACTATACACATACTTTAATGTCCCGAATCGGCTCGGCTGACCCGCACTCGTCATCAAGTATTTTTGCTTTTGGTATGATTAGTTTTACAAACGACTATATCGCAAATTCTATCATCACTGCACGAAAAGACACTACGATTGACAACATTCCTTTGTTTGCAGGTTCACAGTTGTCGCGTCCGGTTAATATGGATGGATATATAATGGCTCGTTCATTTTTGACTTATGGAATTCCCGTGACATTTCTGAAAAGTAATTTTAATATCAACGGCGGACTGATGTACTCTCGAACTCCGGGATTAATTAATGATATCAAAAATACTGCCGATAATTATTCCATAAACAGCGGTGTTGTATTATCAAGTAATATAAGTCCCGAACTTGACTTTACAATTTCATATAATGCAAATTATTCAATAATAAAAAACAGTATTCTGCCTACACAGGATAATAATTATTTGATATCGGTAGCAAACATAAAATTTAACTGGATTTTCTGGAATGGATTTTTGATTAATACAGAGGTATTTCATAATCTATACAAAGGTCTTGAGCAGGATTTCAATCAGGAATTTCTCTTGTGGAATGTTTCGCTGGGATACAAATTCTTAGAAAATAATGCCGGTGAAGTCAGACTGAGTGTTTATGATATTTTGGGTCAGAACAATAGTATTTCGCGAAATGTTACGGAAATTTATCTGGAGGACCTGAGAACTCAAGTCCTCCAGAGATATTTTATGCTGACGTTTACTTATAATCTGCGAAAGTTCGGCAGTTGATTTTACGGATAAAATCTAATACCGATAGCGCCCTCTCCGGTTGCACCAAAACCCGGTACAACACCTACGAGAACACCTATTTCACCAAAGAATTCAAGAGGTGTATTTTTGGGAATTATATTTATTCCGAAAATACCTCTTACACCAAGACCCAAACCATTGTCGTCTCTAACCCACCAGTATTTGTCGCCTTTTCTGTAAATCCAGCCGCCGCCTTCACCTACGCCGACAGCAATGCCGGGTCCGGCATAAAGTTTAACAACAGGTGTATTAAAAGAACTGAAATGCCACAAATAATCACCGGTAATTCTAAAAGAACCGAAATATGAATTTCCTAAGCTTAGGGCAAGAGCATTTTCATTATTCATCCAAATCTTCGCAGTTAATCCGGTCGGGTCGCCGAGTATGATACCAAAACCGAAATCTTTATTTCTTGGTCCCTGGCTGAAGGCACTTATTGCAGTCAGTAAGCATATAAGGACTGATAATTTTAACGTTTTCATATAAACTCCAAAAATTGTCAATAATTTTATTAGCAAGACCTAACAATAAAGTATTTATTGTATAAATAATCTGTTTATCAGTCGAAATGATTGAATTTATTAAATGACCAAAGATAGTATATCTCCTGCATTCCGCTTTAATCCCGCCAATTTAAGACGTTTTAAAGGCGAGTTTTTGAATCTTCTGTTGAATTCTTCCGGCGACATATTTTCAATTTCATCTTTTGATAAAATTCCGTTTTCAATCCGGCTGTGAAATTGATTTTCTCCGGTAATTACAGGTTTGTTTTTATTCCATGGACATACTTCCTGACAAATATCACACCCGTAAATCCAGTTTTCTGAATTTTGAGCAATGCTTTCGGGAATTTTTATATCAGCCTTAGCTTCTATTGTCCAGTAGGAAATACATTTATTTGAATCAACTACTTTATCGGCAATGATGGCATTCGTCGGGCAGGCATCAATGCACTTCCGGCAGGTTTGACAGTAATCTTTTACCGGACTGTCCGCAGGTAATTCCAAATCTGTGAATATAACCCCGATAAAAAAATATGAACCGTATTTATTATTAAGTATCAGACTGTTCTTTCCTTGCCAGCCAAGCCCTGAGAGAACTGCCCACTGCTTTTCCATTACAGGACCGGTATCAACATAAGATTTTGTTACTGAATCAGGTGATAACAGTTTCAACTCCGACTCAATCTCATTTATCTTTTTCAAAACTATTTCGTGATAATCCGTTCCCCACGCATATCTTGATACTTTGCCCTCGTTTCCATTCAAATTCGCCGGATGTATATTTCCCGTAAAATAACTATGTGAAAGCGTTATGACTGATTTTGTTTCTGGAAGAATTTGCCTGACATCAAGCCTTTTTTCATAATTACGTTCCATCCAGCCCATGGTGGCATTGTAACCGCCGTCAATCCATTCCGAATATTTATCAAACTCATCATTTAATATTCTGTATTCTGCGACTTTTAATTCCAAAAAGCCCAGAGACTTTGCTTTGGATATAAGTTTTTCTTTAATATAATATTTATCTGTTATCAGCGGCGCCACACAGGTAATTCAAATTGCGGTTTCTTTAAATACACATATCCTTCACTTTCAAACACTTCGTGACTGTTCAGACTTTTTATTCCCTGACTTAAATCAACATTCTGCCCCGTTTCTATTGAATATGTCCAGCCGTGCAGCGGGCACATTACTGTCATATCCTGAATAATTCCTTCAAATATTCTGTCTGCGTGACGGTGGGGACAGATATTATCCAGTGCATAAAGTTTTCCCTTGATTCTGAAAACAGCTACCTGAAAATCGTCGTCTTCATCAAAAAGTATCTGCCTGCCTTTGCCTTCAAATACATCATCTGATTTGCAGATTTGCAGAAATTCAATTCCCTCAAATGATTTTGATGTATAGTTGTTATTTTTTGTCATAGTCTGTAATCGTTATAATTTCACCAATACCGAATCCTTTTCCGGTATCCATGAGTCTGCCTGCCTGAACAAAAGCATCATGCTCGAAACAGATAATCGTATTTTTTTCATAAGCTTCCGGCAGAAACATTTTCTTTTCATTCATTGTTGTAATCGGGAAATTATCGTAGGCGAGACCGAATGTATATGCAAGATGTGCAGCAGTCGGGGAGAGGTCTGCAACATACAGCAGGCTTTCCGAACCGCTTTCCAGCTTAATCATCTGAAGTGCCTGAGTATGACCGTGAACAGGAATAACAGAAATGCCGTCAAAAAGTTCCTGTGTACCGATTGTAAATTTTAATAAACCTGCGTCTAACAACGGCAAATAATCATCCGCCACAAATGATGCTCTGTCCTTATCTGTTGGTTTTAATGCCCAGTCGAAATGTTCTTTCTGGACATAATACTGTGCATTCGGAAAAGTAGGGATAATTTTACCGCCGGATAAAATTGTACTTCCGCCGGTATGGTCAAAATGAAGATGAGTAAGTATTACATCTGTTATATCATCCGGCATTAGTCCGAATCTGGAAAGTCCTTTTACAATATCGCTTTTCGATTCATCAATTCCGTACATACCGATAAATTTTGCATCACGTCTTTTTCCGTTGCCCGTATCAACCAGAATTTTTTTATTGTCAAATTCGATAAGCATCGGGCGTGCGGCAAGAGGTATTCTGTTTAGTTCGTCGCCCTGATTATATCTTTTTGCCCAAAGAGCTTTCGGTACAACACCGAACATAGCACCGCCGTCCAAATGAAAAAGCCCTGTATCAATTACATTTACTTTGAATTTACCTAACTGCATTTTTAAGATTTAATAATTTAACAATGTTTGATTTGAAGTATCACAGGTAAATTTATTGAATGGAATAAATTTAGTTTGGAAATATCTAGGAGTCTGTTGAAAATGCCTGTAAGTAAGTCATTCTGAACGAAGTGAAGAATCCAGGCTGTTAATTAATTAATACATGGACTCTTCGCAGGCTCAGAGTGACTTGTCGCAGAGTTTTATTTTAAAAATAATAGAACATTTCAGCCCTGCCTCAAGAGGGGAATAGTTAAAACATGTACTCTTTACTTCGTTTCATAGTGAAAAAAAAACTTCCCTGATATTTATAAACAGAGAAGTTTTTATGGATAAAAAGATAACTAAAATGTTTTACTTTTTGATTATTACACTTTTGGTTATAATTCCTGAATTAGTATCAAATTTGATTAAGTAAACGCCGCTTGCCAATGCAGAAACATCAACAGTCCCGTTCTGTACTAAACTGTCGGATTTCAGCATTTCGTTACCTTTCAGGTCGAAAATGGTTACATTCCGGATTTCAGTTACATCATCAAACCCAACAGTAATTAAATTCGAAGCTGGATTAGGCGAAAGAGTGATTAAATCAGATTTCAGGTTATCACTTACTGAAGCAGGGTCGCGAACAAATCCGGTAACGTGTAATGTAATTATCTGGGGATTCCCGTCTGTGCTTAAGATAAATGAACCTGATTTAAGTCCATAAGTCGAAGGCTGGAATCTGAATCTTAATGACAGATTGGAACCAAGTTCGGTTGTTTGCGGAAGCGAACTAAGTAAAACAAAATCATTTGCATCAGTGATATTGTCAGGAATAAAATCTATTGAATTGATTGTCGCAGGCTGATTACCTAAATTTTTGACTTCTTTTGACAACATTTTGTTTGTATTGACAAAAATTGTATCGAATTCAAGAAGATTACTGCCCACGAAAGCTATTTCTTTCTTAATTTCCGCAGGTGAATAATTAAATTCCAATTTAGTAAGTTCATTTCCACCGGCTGCAAACATTCTGACTTTGCTGCCTGTTTGATTAGCAACGGCAAAAGAATAATTGCTCTTCTTTTCGGAAAGTACAGGATACCAGCTTAATCCGAGATTGTCTGAAGCTATGACCTGTCCGCTTAATAGTTGGACTACAATGGCTTTAGAATCATTAATTGCATAAACTGTCAAAGGAATTTGATTGTTAGCAGTAAAATTATAGGCAGCAGATTTCCAAGTCTTGCCCCCGTTTGTTGTTGTAGCAAGAAATCTTGGAGCTCCCTGAGCATTTGATTGACCATATAAACATGCTCCCACACTGTCACTGAAGGCAACACTTGAAACGACACCGCCGGTAAATGCTGTCTGAACAGTCCAACTTGAACCTCTGTCAGTAGTTTTGAATATCCTTCCGGCAGTTGTGCCAAACCAGACTGTATCATTTTTCTGAAAAACAGAGCCGACCAAACCTGTTTCTGAAGCATTAGGTGGAGGAAGATTAGAAAGTGCCTGCCATGTTGAACCTCCGTCACTTGTAACAGCAACACCCCATGCTGTGCCTTTAGGGTCGCCGAGTAATATGCCGTCATTTTTGTTAAAGAAATTGAGTGAATTTACAAAAGGGGTAATATTGTCAATTGGTTTGCGGGTCCAGGTTTGTCCGCCATTAGTTGTATAATGCAGTTGTGCTTTAAGTACCGAGCCTGTTAATGGTCCGTCACCGGCTATGAGATTCTGTTCGTCGAAAGGATAAATACAATAAACAGGCTCTGCATTGATTTGTACCATACTGCGGATTGTTCCGCTTGACTTCACAAATATTGAAGCAATCTGCGGGTACGGACTGACACCTACGACATAAATCGTATTATCACCCAGAAAAGCCGAACCATGCCAGACTATTCCGGCTTCCGGGACATCTGCATAGTTGAACATTTTGTTTGATGAAGGTATATTTATGTTTATTCTACCAAGCTCGTAATTGATATAGTTACTGCCGGTAATTTCAAACAAAACCTCAGCATCACCCTTAAACCATGGATTATTACTCCGAAGTCTTGCTTTTGCAGTAATTTCTTTAGTTTCCATTGAACCGAAATTACCGATATTGATTAGATAATTATCAAATTCAATAAAATCATCAATTGCAATTATTCTGACTTTTACTTTGTCGTCTGCTGCTAAATAATTTTTCAGAGTTATTTTAACATCAGTCATATCGAAACTATTAATGACATTATTGGTTCCGACACTCATAAACTCCAAACCTATTCCCGGCATAGATTTGCCCGGCTGGTTATTGAACTGAAGAGCTTTTGCTGCGTTTAATCTGCCGATAAACAAATGTCTGAATTCAGGATTTGCAAGCATAAGTACATTATCTGATGTTCCGCGTAACTGATGTATTACCTGCTCGGGAGTCCAGTCCTTATGAATTGATAACAGCAGTGCCGCAACACCTGCAGCAACAGGCGAAGACATTGAAGTACCGGACTGTGCAGCATATTTGTTGCCGGGCAGAGTTGACCAGATATTTTCACCGGGAGCAAAAACACTCACTAGATTTCCATAACTTGAAAAATTTGAAGGTCTGTCAGTATTTCCTGATGAGCCTACACTCAATACACCTTTAAATGATGCGGGATAGTCTTTGTTTATATCAAGATTCTTTGCCGAATTGCCCGATGACGCAACAATTAAGGCTCCAAGACTTATTGCCTGATTGATGATATCCTCTTCGACAGGACTCCATCCGGGACCACCCCAACTGCAATTAATGACATCTGCACCTGTAACTGCTGCATAAAGAATTCCTTCATATCCGCGTGTGATTCCGGAAGATTGAAACGAACCGGGTGAACATTTGACAGGTAAAATTCTGATATTAAAACCCGGGGCAGCAACACCTTTGCCATTATTTGTAACGGCAGAGGCGCATCCTGCAGTATGAGTTCCATGTGTATTAAGCGTGTTAATCGGATTATTATTCTCCTGGAATTGTCCGTTTGAATATTGTTGTACTGTTATGTTGCCAATAAGGTCCCAGCCGTTAACATCATCAATTTTGCCGTTACCGTCATCATCTTTGCCGTTATTCGGGATTTCGCCCGGATTAGTCCAGATATTTCCTTTCAAATCTTCATGAAGAATATCTGTTCCTGAATCTACATCGCCAATCACTATATTAGTATCCCCTTTTGTAATTTCCCATGCATCAGGCATATTGATAGATTTCAGATGGTACTGAAGACTATACCATGAATCATCAGGATTGAAGGCATGAATTGAACGTTTGAAAACAGGGGTTGCATATTCGATTTCCGGATTTTCCATCAGCAACTTACATACATCGTAAGGGTTATGATTACCTTGAAAACGAATCTCGTAAATTCTGCTGACTCCGAATTTGTCGGCAGATAATAATTTGTCACCTTTGAAATATACAGTATAAGGTGCCCTGATAGACTTGATTCCGAGATATTCGACTGCTGACTGTAGCGACTGATTACTAAACTTTACTGAATTTTCGTCAATATATTGAAAATCCTTTGTTTTAATTTCAATCAGGTTAGGATGTAAATTTTCTTCAGGAAGTCTTTCAACATTCATGCTTTTTGCAGGAAAAAATTTACCGTCAATTGTCCTTGAAGGAAATTCAATAGTATAAGCAATTTTCTTTGACTGATATTTGTCGGCTAAATCAGTAATTCGAGGAGCGGCAGTCAGTCCTGCAGCAATAAGGAAAACCCACAGTGAAACCATAAAATAACGATTCATATTACACCTTAAATCTATAATAATTTTTCAAAAAATCAAATTTAAAATACTAATTACTTTTGCTAAAACATTGGTATACAAATATACTGAATTTATTAATCTGATGTTAATAAATCATTTGTAAATAAATTAATGATGTACAAAATGAATAACTACTCAGCCGGTTGTTGAGAATTTAATACAACGTTTATATTTAACATAAAATAGCTTAATTTTAATGTTAACTTTTAACAATACTAATCAAGAAATCCCCCTAACCCCCTTGAAAAGGGGGAAACTGCAATCCCCCTTTTCAAGGGGGTTAGGGGGATTTTGAATGTTCGGGCTAAAGATATTTTAATAGGATTCACTGTCATTATTAAACAGGCTGAGTAGTTATACAAAATGAATATCAGTTAGTTGATAATTCCTAATATCTCAAATTGAAATATTACTTCACTTTAAATTCAATTATTTTCATATTATTTGAAAGAGATTTTTTCAGGAATTCAATATTAGATGAATTTTTGCCGCATAACATTACCAAACCTTTTTCGGAGGTCAGATTTAGCAGTTCTACATCGCCGAGAGAATCACCGGCTGTTATAAGAGGCTGAATATTGCCAAACATATCACTGAAAACCTCTGCCTTGCCTTTACGAAATGGTACTGTACCCTGCACTTTTGCTGTAAACAGGTCTTCGTAATTGTCGGTAACATAAATTTCGGTTTTAATTCCTCTGACATAATCTGGATTGAGTTTAAACAGAAAGTCAGTCATACTGCGGACGGAAATATGACTGCTTGAAGATATTACAGAAATTTTCCAGCCCGAAATTTTAAGATATACCATCAGATTCTGCATTTCGGGAATAGGCTTTGGAATCGGATAATTATATTCAATCCCGTCTTCTGTAAATGTAATTACTTCGGAATTACTGCTTATGAGATTTTTTGCAGAATTTGTGATTGTCTTAATATTCATGCCTTCCATTGAAGTAATAATATCACAGAAGCCCTTTTTAAATTCTTTCGCTTCAATCATTTCAAGATAATCTTTCCATTTTAACGGAATGTCATTTCCGGAAGCCTTTAGATAGCAGAAGACGGCTTCACCGATATCGCCTTCAATTAGGGTGCCATCCATGTCAAATGCTGCAATTTTTTCTTCAGGTGCTATGTCATAACCATCTATTCTGCTTAATTCAGCTGCTAATTCGGGATTAATTCTCCCAAGAATCTTTGCTTTATATTGACTTAAATTTTGCATAATAAATCTAATGACTCATCATTATTTTTTCTGCAATTTGAACGGCATTTGTAGCAGCACCTTTACGTACATTATCGGCAACAACCCAGAGATACAGACCGCTTACGACCGATTCATCGCGTCTGATTCTTCCGACATAAACCTCGTCAGTATCATTAGATACAGCAGGAGTAGGATATATATCCCGAGCAGGCGAATCCATCAATATGATTCCAGTGGTATCGGCATACATCCTGAAAATATCTTCAATATCAAAATCAGTCTCGAGTTCAACATTTACCGATTCGCCGTGACCTCCGATTGTAGGTACTCTGACACAGGTAACAGCGATTTGCAGATTCGGCAGATTCAAAATCTTACGGGTCTCATTTATCATCTTAATTTCTTCGTTCGTAAAATCCACACCTTCGTCAAACGAATGAAAAAGTGTGCTGAAGGCTATGGGTTTGGAATCTGTGAAGTTTCCCTGAAGCTCCTGCAGTAATTTATCAATACCTTTTTGTCCCGCGCCGCTTATAGATTGATAGGTTGAACACACAACCCGTTTAAGTCCGTATTTATCGGCAAGTGGTTTTAGTGCTGCAACTAATTGAATAGTCGAACAGTTTGGATTTGCAATGATATAATTATGATTTTTAATTGCTTCAGGATTGACTTCAGGCACCACAAGCGGGATACCTTCAACCATTCTCCATGCGCTGCTGTTATCAATAACAATACACTTCTTTTCGCGGGCGAAAGGAGCTAATTTGAGCGATGCCGCACCTCCGGCAGAGAACAAAGCTATATCAAGATTATCAAAAATATCAGGAGCAGCTTCAATTACTGTGAAATTCTCACCTTTAAATTCAATAACTTCACCGGCTGATTTTGATGATGCAAATAAAAATAATTTATTATAAAGCAGATTTCTCTCCTCTATAACTTTTAGAAAAGTTCTGCCTACCAGTCCGGTAGCTCCTACTATTCCTATATTTGGCAGTGAATTGCCTGACTTATAACTGTTCATATACCGAATTAATAAATTTAGGAAACATAAATGATTCAATTTTCATGGCTTGTCCGGTGGCGGTATCAATTTCAACATAAGCACCTGCTATTTTCAAATCGCCTTCAGCCATCTCATACTTATGGGCTGTCTGAAGCATTTGTCTTTTTAATGCTATATCTTTTCGCATTCCTACAACAGAGTCGTAGGGTCCTGTCATGCCGACATCTGATATATAAGCAGTACCCCCCGGCAAAATACTTGCATCAGCTGTCTGAATGTGAGTATGTGTTCCCAAAACCGCAGAAACCCTGCCGTCTAAATGCCAGCCCATAGCCATCTTTTCAGCAGTAGCATCAGCATGGAAATCAACTATTATAATTTTAGTTTTGTCACTCAGCATTTTAAGAACATTGTCCGCTGACCTGAACGGGCAGTCAATCATTTGCATAAATGTCCTGCCCTGAAGCTGCAGTATAGCTACTGAAATATCACCGTTCAAATTCAAAATTTTGAATCCTCGCCCCGGATTACCCGGCGGATAATTCATTGGTCTGAGTACACATTCATTTTTAGCAAGTAGAGGTCTTGATTTCCAATTGTCCCAAATATGATTTCCGGTTGTAATCAAATTTACCCCATGACTGAACAGCAGGTTAGCCTGCTCTTCATTAATACCTTTACCGTCGTCAGTATTTTCACCATTAACTACAACTAAATTTGTTTGATATTTGGTTTTAAGGGATTCAATATTTTCACATAAAAAATTCAAGCCCTGCTTTCCGACAATATCACCAATAAATAAAAGTTTTACTTTATCTGACAAGAGATTTTTCCAATTTGTGCATAAATATTATGTAAAATAATAATTTTTTATAACAGTTATACAATTTTAAATTTAAATAGATTATTTTAGCAACGAAAATTATAGACTGCAATCATGAAGATATACACAAAAACAGGCGATGACGGTACAACAGGACTTTTTAACGGTGAGCGGGTATCAAAATACAATCTTCGGGTAGAAGCTTACGGAACGGTTGATGAGTTAAATTCTATCATTGGATTATCGCGGACTGTTTGTACAAATAGCAGCTTATCCGATACATTAAAAAATATTTCAAATATGCTTTTTAATTTAGGTAGTGACCTTGCAACTCCATACAATCCACCGCCAAAATTTGCAGTTATCCGGCTCAATCCTGAAAACATAACTTTTCTTGAAAATTTAATTGATGAATATACCCATAAACTTCCTCCACTGAGAAATTTCATCCTTCCCGGCGGGTCTTTATGCTCTGCATATCTGCATCATGCCCGTACTGTCTGCCGCAGAGCTGAAAGACTGATTGTCAGACTCTCGGAAACAGATGAAATCGGAAATAATGTTATAATTTTTATCAACAGATTATCTGACTATTTATTTACTGCTGCACGTTACGCGAACTATTTGGAAAATGTAAAGGATGTCGAATGGGAGAAATAGGATTAGTTCGTAATCAAAAGATGGATTGAAAAAAACAACCCTTAAAAAAAGTGTCAGGTTGTGATTATTCAGCTTTTCGGAATAGTGAAAATGAATGTACTGCCAACTCCTAATGTACTTTCAACCTGAATTGTCCCGCCGTTTTTCTCAACAAATTCTCTGCATAATATCAGACCCAATCCTGTACCTTTTTCAGATGTATAAGGGCTGGGGCTTATCATTCGTATATCAACATCAATTCTGAAAAGTTTATCCAAATCCTCACTTTTGATACCCATTCCTTTATCCTTGACCCGAACTTCAACAAAATTGTCCTTATCAGTTGCAGAAATCACAATAATTGAATCAGGACGGCTGAATTTCAGTGCATTTGAAACCAGATTTCTCACTACAGTAACAATCATGTTTTCATCAAAAAAAGCAATTGTACTTTTATTTATAAGATTAATTAATTTGATTCTTTTGCTTATTGCGCTGATTTCAAGAAGTTTAAATGTGATATCTACAGTTTGGAAGATATTATTCATTTGCGGATTAAATGCAATTCTACCCTGCTGAATACTTGACCATGTCAGCAGGTTTTCGAGCAGCTCATATATGCTGCCGGCTGAATTACTCATTAACTCAATTAAATTTTTCTGCTCGTCTCTGCTGAATAAATCATAGTCATTTACCATGGAGGAAGTCAGAGACTTAAAGCTGCCAATCGGACTTCTAAGGTCATGAGAAATAATTGATAAAAACTTAGTTTGGGTTTGATTTGATAACTCAAGCTGCCGGTATGCTTCATTTAATTCTTCAAGCTGTTTGTTTATGATAATGTTGTTAGCTTCCAATACTTTGCTAAGGTCTTCAAGAAGTTTGTTCTTGTCTGAAATTTTGTTGTTTGTATCCATTAATGCGTGGTTGAGTTTATCAACTTCAATTTTTCTCAAGCCTGCATTTACTCTATCTTCAATATAGTTCTTAGTATGAACTTTTAGAAAAGCAAATAAAATTGATGCTACAATAATCAATGTAGCAAATATATCTATAAAACGCACAGATTCCGATTCATATTTGACATTATAATCAGGATAATAAAATGAAATAAGATATAATGCAGAAAGGTTTATCATTATTACAGCAAAATAAAAATTTTGTTTCTTATCTATGACCACAACATTGATTATTACTAATAACAATAGGAAAACAAGTGCTATCGGACTATCATAGCCGCCGCTGTTAAACCATATAAACGAAAGCATTAGCAGTGTCGAAAAAATATATATCAAAACATAATTTTTGTATGAACTGCGAATTCTCGATATAAAGTAAAAAATCGTAACGAGAATTAAATACACGGAAATGACTGCATTGACAATTGTATGAATTGGTAGAACAAAGTTAATTACTATGCTGAATATACTCAAAACAATAGAGAAAAATGCCAAAGCATTGAATAACCTGTGTTCAAAACTGAATTCAATATTATTTCCAAATAATTTGTCTGAAATTTCCATTATCACTCATATTCCGAAAAGTTAAAAATTAATTCTTTCGGTATTTCTTCAATTAAAAAAAAGAAAAAATATTTTTATTGTAAAATTCTTAGATATTCTTCTTTCAAAAGCTCGATTTCTTCATCAAGCATTACTTTATTTCTTCGTGCCATAACTAATCTTGCTGTTTCGACTGCTTTTTCAAATTTGTAAACAGGGGAGTTTTGTTTGCCGCCCCACGAAAATGATTTTATATGATTTGGCATGAACCACTCTTTAACAAGAATCCCGCATACACCGGCAACCGTACCGGTAGTAAACATACTGTTGATACCGGATTTAGTATGGTCACCGCACATTAATCCCAGAAAGATTCTTCCGGTTTTTACTTCCTTATCAGGCAGTATCATGGTTATTTCTCCATAAGTATTTTTCAGGTCGGAATTATTTGTATCTGCTCCGAGATTTACCCATTCACCGATATAGGAATGTCCGAGAAAGCCCTCATGCTGTTTGTTACTATAGGCATGAATTATTGAATTCTCAAGTTCACCGCCTACTTTACACCATTCGCCAATCGAATTATCTCCATAAATTTTTGCACCTATTTTGATGGTTGTGTTTTTACCGATATAACATGGACCGATAATTGTTGACTGCGGCATTATTCTCACATTGTCGGATAGAACAACCATTCCGTTTGTGGCATCTATTACAACCGATGGAGAGATTTTGACATTTTTCCCGACATGTATATTTGTTGGATTCAGAGCAAATATTCCATGATGGTCGGACAAAAACAGACTATGAAAATGCTTAGTCAATTTTGCATCTTCATTAATCTGCTCGCCATTGAAAAACACTGCATCCCAAATATATTCCAATTGAATTAAGCTGTCAAATTCAATTTTTTCAAAATCGGAGAATTCATTATCATTTAAATTTATTTTGTTGTTTCTTTCAATATAACTGCTGATAGTGTTATTGCTGCTTTTTAAGTAAAATCCGACCGGAACAGATTTTGAGGTAATCAGGAATGATTCCCTTGTCGCAGCAGATTCAGAAATCTTTGTCCAAAAACTGCTGTCAGCAATCATGTTACCGGATAAAAATACAGTATCGCTGTATTCGATTAAGTTTTCCGTAATTTCAAATCTTTTAAGAAATGAATCCACCCATTTTTGTCTTCCGTGAAAAGACAGCCTTGCTTTGGGTTGAAGAATTTTATACTTTTCAAATAATAGTAAACATCCGCACCTGATTTCCCAGGAGCAATGGTTAATAGAGAACGGATAGAGATTATCTACCCGTTCATTTTCAAATAAAACAATATTAGTCATTCATTAATTTGATTTTATATTCAGCAATTCAACGTCAAAAATCAAAGTTGAATTTGGAGGTATATTACCCATTTGACGGGAACCGTAACCAAGTTCAGCAGGAACGATTAATCTTCTTTTTCCGCCAAGTTTCATGGTCAAAAAGCCTTCTTCCCAGCCTTTGATAACTTTGCCTCCTCCTAAAACGAATTCGTATGGCTGACCACGTTCTTTTGAACTGTCGAAAACAGTACCGTCAAGCAATGTACCGTGATAGTGCACTACACAGGTTTGTCCAACTTGAGGCATATAACCGGTACCCTCTTCCAAATCAATATACTTCAAACCTGAAGCGGTAGTTACTGTACCGTCATCATCTTTTGATGTTTCCTTACTGCTGCTGCAAGATGCAACCAATGCGGCTGCAATAAACAAAGTAATCAATAATCTTGTCATAACTTCACCTAATAAATAAATTACACATTATTCTTTCGAATATTCTTTTTTACGATTCAAAACCGCTTTTATAAAATTTATGAACAATGGATGTCCTGTGACAGCCCTTGATTTCAATTCAGGATGAAACTGAACTCCGACAAACCATGGCTGGTCTTTCAGTTCAATCATTTCAACAAGTTTCCCGTCAGGTGACAGTCCGCTAAAAACCATACCATTCTTTTCCAATATCTCTCTAAAATCATTGTTAAGCTCGTAACGGTGTCTGTGACGCTCGGATATATGCTCTTCCTGATAAGCAGCCATTGCTTTTGTATTCTGCTTTAAAACGCAGGGATATGCACCGAGACGCATCGTGCCTCCTTTGTCCTTAATTTTTTTCTGGTCTTCCATCAAATCAATTACATTGAAATCATTTTTCTCGAATTCTGAGGAATTTGCTTCTTTCAGACCGCAGACATTTCTTGCAAACTCAATTACTGCACACTGCATACCAAGACATATACCGAAAAAAGGTATATTGTTTTCACGCAGATATTTAATTGAAGCGATTTTTCCTTCAATACCTCTATTGCCGAAACCCGGACCTACCAAAACGCCTTCGATACCCGCGAGAGTTTCTTCGATATTCTCTTCAGTTAATGTTTCGGAATTAACAAGTTCGAGATTTATCCTTGTATTATTAATTGAACCTGCATGGATAAAAGCCTCGATAATGCTTTTATATGAATCACGGTATTGAGTATATTTACCGATTAGAGCAATTTTAACTTCGTGTTTTGGATATTTAATCCTGTTGACAAATTTAATCCAGGTCTCAAGTTCGAGTTCCGGAATTTTCATATTCAATCTATTCAGAATAATTTCTGCAAGCCCTCTTTTTGCAAAGAGTACAGGTACTTCATAGATAGTATGGTCAACATCGGGAACGTCAATAACAGAATTTTCCTCAACACTGCAGAAAAGAGCAATTTTCTGCCGGACTTCTTTTGTAATTTTCGATTCGGTTCTGCAGAGAAGTATATCAGGTCTTATACCGTATTCCATAAGAGTTTTTACAGAATGTTGTGTCGGTTTGGTTTTTACTTCTCCGGCTGATTTAATATACGGTACGTATGTCAGATGTATATTGACAACCCTTCTCCAGCCCATCTCAAGATTCATTTGTCTTTGAGCTTCAAGAAATGGCAGTGACTCGATATCGCCGACTGTTCCTCCGATTTCTATAAGAATAAAATCAAATTGTCCGTCAAATGTTTTTATGCGGTGTTTTATCTCGTCGGTAATATGTGGAATTACCTGAACGGTTTTACCAAGAAAATGACCTTTCCGCTCTTTAGTAATAACCTCAAAATAAACCTGACCGGTTGTATGGTTGTTTTTCTTTTGTAACGATGTACCGAGAAATCTTTCATAATGCCCTAAGTCAAGGTCGGTCTCTGCACCGTCATCGGTAACAAAAACTTCGCCGTGCTGAAAAGGATTCATTGTACCCGGATCTACGTTTATGTAAGGGTCGAGTTTCATGATTGTTACTTGAAAACCCATCTGCTTGAGAATCAGGCTTAGAGAAGCAGAAGCAATACCTTTTCCAAGCGATGAAAGCACTCCGCCTGTTATAAAAATATACTTCGTCTCTTTTTTCAAATTCTGATTTTTTGACATTCTAATATTTAATAATTATTATTTGAATAAAACTAAAAAGCAAAGATACTTATTATTATAGTTTATAAAAAGCAAACTTGCAAAAAAATTAATTATATTGTGAAAATTTTTAGAACAGGTTATAAAAAAGTTTTGGAAAAGTATATGAAAAAATATTTCTTTGCCCTGATGATAATTTCATCAATTATGATTTTCTCTTGCGGTGACGGTACTTCCGAAAAACCACAGGACTCAAAAACTATTAAATTCTGGCATTTTTGGAGCGAACCGAACCAGAGAAAAATAATTAAAGAATTAATTCAACAATTCGAAAAAGATAACGACTGTAAAGTAGAAATAAATGAATTAAGCTGGAATGACGGAAAGACAAAACTTTTCGCTGCATTTAATGCAAAAGATGCACCGGATGTTCTCGAGCTCGGCTCTGACTGGGTAGCTCAATTCAGTTCATCAGGCGTACTTCTTGAGTTGGATAAAAAAGAAATGCAGATTGATAAATTTGTTGAATTTTCCCTCGCACCTTCAATGTATAACAATAAATTATTTGCTCTGCCATGGATTGTGGATACAAGAGTGCTGTTCTATAATAAAGATCTGGTCAAAGAAAGCCCGGAGCAATTTGGCGATTATTCTAAGCTATTGGTAATTGCTGCTTCCATCAACGGTAAAAATGGTAAATACGGTTGGGGTGCAAACGGCTCAGACCGCCACAGATTATACAAAAAGGTTGTTACTTTTTTCTGGACTTATGGCGGGGATATATTTGACACGTCCGGTAAACCGGTCATTAATTCAAAAAATAATATTGAAGCTATGGAGAAATTTGCAGACCTCAGCAGAGCAGGTATTATTGAAACTCAAAGACAGCTTGATGGTGCTTTTGTAGAAGGTAAAGTTGCATTCTGGCTATCAGGCGGATGGCTTATTGAAAAGATTAAAAATGAAAATCCTAAACTTAACTATGATGTGACCACCGTTCCCGGAATAGGGGAGAGCAAGGGCATATCTTTTGCAGGCGGTGAGTATCTTGCAATTAATTCAAAAGCCAAAAATATAGAACTGTCAAAGAAGTTTATTTCTTTTATAACTGATGGGAAAAATTCTATTAAATTTTGTAAAGAAGTAATTGAAGCCGGCTTTCCGGCAGATAAAAATTATTTTCAGGACGAATTTTACAAGTCACAACCGCAAAGATTAGTATTTGCTAAACAGCTTGAAAGTGCAAAGATGACCCCTGTTCACCCAAAATGGCTTGATATTGAAGAAATAATTGAAAATGCAGCAGTCGAGATTATGTACGGGAAGTTTGGTGCCGCAGAGGCTCTGAATAAAGCACAAAACAATGTTATTGAGTTGTTGAAATAAATCATTTCTAAAATCAGACAAAAATTAATAAAGTTCGTGTAATATTGATAACATTTGAAATCAATATTTCACGAACTTTTCGGTTAATTAATAAAATTATCACAGTGTTTTATTATGATTATCGTAATAAATAATTTCAATTATAATGATTCATTCTGTCGGTTATGACAATAGTAACATAGGTTATTTAATGTCAAAGTACAATAAATATAATAGCTTACGATTTATAAACTTCAAAAAAAATACAATAATTATTTTACTGATACTTTACCTTAAAGTAAGATTCTTTTTCTTACATAAACAAGGAGGTGATAATGAACCAGGATGTAATTACCACTAACGAAGATATTCACGGAAGAAATAACCTGAATATTCCAAAATACAAATCCTATACGGTGAAAAATTTCAGAAAAATCCAACAAATTCGGGATAATTTCACTGAAGAAGAAATGCACTCTATGGAAGTAGTTGCCCAGGTTTTGCCTTTCAAAGCAAATAGTTATGTCATTGATGAGTTGATTGATTGGGGTAATCCCAAAAATGACCCTATTTTTCATCTGACTTTCCCAAACAAAGAAATGTTAATCCCGGAGCATTATGAAAGAGTAGAAAATCTGCTATTAAAAGAGACTCCAAAAGAAGAATTATGGGAGGAGATAAACAGAATACGTTACGAGTTAAATCCTCATCCTGCCGGACAATCCGAGTTTAATATACCTGTAATAGATGGTCAGAAGCTTGACGGAATGCAGCACAAGTATGACCAGACTGCATTGTTCTTCCCGGCACAGGGGCAGACCTGTCACGCATACTGCACATTTTGTTTTCGATGGCCCCAGTTTGTAAAAATGGACGGTTTACGTTTTGCAACAAGTGATATAGATAATGTTATCAAATATATCAAGGCACATAAGGAAATCACTGATATACTTTTCACAGGCGGCGACCCGATGGTTATGAATCCAAGAAGATTTGCCAAATATATCGAATCAATTCTGGATGCTGATATTCCTCATCTGCAGAATATAAGAATCGGCTCTAAAGCATTGGCATATTACCCTTATACATTTCTTACTGCAAATGGCGGATTTATACTTGAAGCATTTAGAAAAGCAATAGAAAAGGGTAAACATATAGCTTTTATGGCACATTTTAATCACTACGTTGAGCTGTCAACTACGGCAGTCAAAGAAGCTATCAGTAAAATTAACGAAACAGGGGCAAGGATACGCTGCCAGTCACCAGTTTTTAAACATATTAACGATTCGCCGGAGATTTGGTCTAAAATGTGGATGCAGCAGGTAAAGTTAGGATGTGTACCGTATTATATGTTTGTTGCCCGAGATACCGGTGCACAGCATTATTTCAGCATCACACTTGAACGTGCTTGGGAGATTTTCAGAGATGCATACAGTCAGGTGAGTGGTTTGGCAAGAACTGTCAGGGGACCCTCTATGTCCTGCGGTCCGGGTAAAATTCAGGTGTTGGGTGTATCAAAAGTTCGTGATGAGAAAATTTTTATTTTACGATTCATACAGGGCAGAAATAAAAGCTGGGTTCAAAGACCATTCTTTGCAGAATATAATCCAAATGCTACATGGATTGATGACCTCAAACCGGCATTTGGCGAAAAAGAGTTTTTCTTTGAGAAAGAATATAAAGAAATCTATCATGCAAGTCATGAAGATTATGAAAGAATTGAGGAAAGTTAATAACTGTATTGCATTAAATTGCTTTTATTTTCCTAAAAAAATCCCCGGTGTAAATATACATTGGGGATTTTTTCAAAAATTAAATTTCAATTATCTTTTTGCATCGGTACTTGTGCTTGCTAAAAATCTTTTCCAAATTGCCAATTGTTCGGGATCAAGCAATGATGCTACTGCTGCAAAGAATTCCTCACGGCAGCGGATAATACCTTTCAGAACTTCATCATTAATCGGAAGGTTTTTGATAGCTTCGCGGGTCTTCATATTAATCTGCTGGATTTGTCTCTGAGCTTCCTGACGTGTTAATTTACCGCTTTTTACCTGTTCCATTACATTACGGATTGCAGCATTTGAACGATTAACGATTTCTTCACGAGCTGCCTGTAATTTTCTAAACCACTGCATTTCACAGCGAATGTGAGCATTCATTAATTCGCGGATTTTAGCTTTTTGTTCATCGGTCAGCTTCATGCTTCTGAATACTTTGTCAAGCATCAAACGTTTATTTGCATTTGGAGACATTTTATTTTTTGTGTCTCTCAAATCCAGATTCATTGGCTGGCAATCATCTAAACCGATTTCACTGTTCTCGGTTGCATCAACCATCGAAAAATCAGATACGTCGTGGTTAATAAGTACAAACTCCTGAACATCACCGTCATTGTTACCTGAGACATTGTTATCAGAGCTGCAGGATTGAATTAAGGCAACAGTAATCACAGTTACAAACAGAATTGTTAATAATCTGAACAACTTCATAATGAACCTCAAAAAATAAATAAAATAATTACTTACATAATATTCACAAATTTACAAAAGGTTCATTAATAAAACAATTGTTTTTTTTATTTTAAGTAATATCTTTAAGATATTTTACAAAAATATATTATCAGTCTTAAGATTACATGAATTACAAACCTTAAAAATTGATTCTGATTATATAAAACAATATATTTTTTTTCTATTAGTTGTAGATTGATAATACTATTAAACAATCAAACCTTTTAATAATCCTAAATCTGTAAAAGTTTATTTTCTTATATTTGTATTTTATAATATTGAAAAAATTAATTTTGTATAAAATGAGATTACGAACATTCGCGAATATCTGCTGTGCATTTATTTTGTTAACAACCGGTTTAATGGGTCAGGAAGGAATAATTCAGGATTCCGTAAATTACGAACTCAAGGCAAAATACGGTATAATGGGCGGTTATAATATAAACCTTCATTCATCATCAATTACAAATATCAAAGGTTTTAACAGTTGCTGTCCTGAATTTAAAGGTGGTTTTGGTACCGGATTTTATTTCGGAGGACTCATAGAATATCCGATTGATGAAAAACTGCAGTTAATGTTAAGGTTCGGCTACTCCTCCTACAACGGGCTGCTAAGTGAAGAAGTAACTCTACCTGTTTTGGATATAGTAACAGGCGGTTCGATTCCCGCTGTAATAGAAAACCGTTTTGACGTTCAGTATGGAACGCTGGGTATTGAACCAATGATTTCTTACAGACTTACAGAAGAAATTTTCGGTCACGCCGGATTTAGAGCCGGATACATGGTTGACAATCATTATTCTCACATAGAAGAAATTACATCTCCAAAGGATAGAGGTACATTCAGCAACGGTCTTCAGACATGGAATGTGTCTTATGGCGAACTTCCCGACAGAAATTCACTGCTACTTGGATTAAGGTTGGGAGCAAGTTATACATTGCCTTTAAATAAGCAGAAATCATTATTTCTGGCTCCTGAAGTATTCTATACTTTGCAATTTACATCAGCAATGAAAGAACAAAGCTGGATGGTTCACCAAATTCAACTCGGCGCATCACTTAAATACCGTCAGCCGCCACCACCGCCGCCGCCGCCGCCACCACCGATGTCTCCGCCATATCCCGATATGATTATGCCACCGGATCCGCCTGCATTAGCAGCACAAATATCAATAGTAGAAGTTGATTCCTTAGGTATTGAAGATAAAAATTTCAGTTTGAAAATTGAAGATTTTATTTCATACAATATGAGACCACTTCTTAACTATATTTTCTTTGATTCACTTTCATCGAAAATTCCCGATAAGTATATCAAACTTAATACAAAAGAGAAAAATCAGTTTAAAATCGAAAGTTTGCAAAATCTTGGACCAATTGAAACTTATTATCAGGTTTTGAATGTAATAGGGTTGAGAATGAATGAGTATTCTGAAGCTACCATAAAAATTACAGGTACAAATTCAAATTCCGGTGATGAGAAGGGCAATACTGCACTTTCACGTGAAAGAGCATTGCAGGTCAGGGATTATTTACGTGATGTATGGGGTATTGACGGCACCAGAATGCCGATTACTGCAAGAAACCTTCCTGAAAAGTTTACCCGTCAGGATGACCCCGGGAGTGATGCCGAAAACAGAAGAGTTGAAATTGTTGCAAGTGACCCAAGAATTACAGAACCGGTTTTTACAGTTGATACAATGAGAGTGTTATCTGATTACAATCTCAGATTTAAACCTGTCTCAGAATCAACTGTTGGAATTAAAAACTGGGAAGTTAAGGCGGTATTCGATACTAAGGATTTGGTTTCGTATAGCGAAAAAGGGAATGTACCAAGAAGTCTTGATTGGAAATTGGCAAACCATTCAAATGGGGCTCCTAAAACTGCCGGAAATATTTTTTATTATCTTTCAGTTACCGATTCATTAGGACAAACTGCCGTTTCAGTAAAAAACAGACTGCCCGTAGAGCGGCTGACAATTGACAGGAAAAGACTTGAGAGAATAAAAGATAAGGAATTTGAATATTACAGCCTGATTCTTTTCGATTTCGGTAAGTCAGACCTGCGTACTGAACATAATAAAGTTGTTGATTTTGTAAAAAATCGAATAACTCCGAATGCTGCTGTTTATGTTAGGGGATATACAGACCAGATAGGTGATGAAGATGTAAATAAAAGAATTTCAGAACGACGAGCCAAAGCTGTATCCGATAGGTTGAAAATTCCAATTGCAAAGGTTGAAGGAATTGGCGAAGATGAAATATTATATGATAATGGTACACCTGAAGGACGTTACTACTGCAGAACTGTACAAATTATTATCGAAACACCTGTTGAAGATTAGACAATTAATTGTGTTAAATTTTACAAATATATATTTTGTTTTTGATTCGTATTATTGAATTCTATAAAAAAAAGTATAGAATGATAATGACTGAATTCAAGAAAATATGCTGTTTATCTACTTTTTTAAGGGTATAAAAGAAAAATACCCTGAATGGTGAAATTTATGAGCGTAAGTGTATTTTTTGGCAGTAGTAAAATTTCTGAAAATGATGATTTATACAGTCAAACTTTAAGACTTTCCGAAACGGTATCTTCCTTAGGTTATGACATTGCGTCAGGGGGATATGGCGGTGTCATGGAAGCTGCATTAAAAGGAGCCGTTAATTCAGGAGTTAAACGAATTGGTGTTACATGTGAGATTTTTAAAGATAGAATTCCTAATGACTTTTTGTCAGATGAGATTAAAACAAAAGATTACATTGAACGTTTAGAGATTTTGATTGATGTCGGTGATTTATTTATTGCTGTTCAAGGTGAAAGCGGTACTCTGCTTGAAGTTTCTGCAGTAATTGCATTAATTGAAAGACAATTGATTGAAAATCGCTATCTTATATTGGTTGGTTCATTATGGATAGACTTATCGAATTTAATGGATTTTGCAAAAAAAATTGACAATATTTATTTTGCTGATGACGTTAATTCCGCCGTAGAATTTATTAAATCTATAAAAATAAAATAAAAAATGCAGATTTTTGAAAGAATATCGAGAATAATCAAATCAAATTCCGTAAAATCCGGAGACGGGTTTTCTTTTATTGATAATGAAGATGATGAATTGAAAAAAATTATTGACGAACTAAATTCATCAAAAAACTCCGGCGATGAAAACAGAAGCGATAAGAATCAAAACAAATCTGATTTTAATCCGCAATTATCCGAAATAGAGAAGGCATACCAAACATTGGGTATATCACAGGAATCAGATGATGAGTTTATTAAAACAATTTATAGAAAAAAGATGAAAGAATTTCATCCCGATAAAGTGTCTCATTTGAGTGACGAAGTCAGAAAAAAAGCAGAAGCACGTTCAAAAGATATAAATGAAGCTTACCTAAAGATTAAAAAGCAAAGAGGAATGTAAATCATTTATTTGACCAAATTTATTTAAAGTAATGAAAATAAACAAAAGTATATTAAAAGAAATTCTATTCATATTGGTTGTTTCAATATCAATCGGTGTGGTGTATAATTATATGCTGCCCAAGCCGCTGCCATTGATATATCAAAAGAAAGCAGTGTCTAAATTGAGTGACGATGCAGTTTTTGGAAAGCAGGAAAGTGTGACATCAAAAGACGGTATTGAAAAAATTGACGGTACAACCGTAACTTATGAGCAGATGCTGAAAATAATTTCAAATGATGATTTCATTTTGATAGATGCACGTAATCCTGAATATTACAAAAAAAGCAGAATCGGAAATTCAATCAATATTTTTCCTTATGCCGATGAATCCGAAGTTATGAATAAAATTCTTGACCTGCCCCAGAATAAAAAAATCCTTGTTTATTGTGACGGCGGAAACTGTGATTCGAGCCATAAAATTGCCGAAATACTTCTAAATTTCGGATTCGGTAATGTTCTCATCTATACAGGCGGCTGGGACGAATGGTCAAAAAAGAAAGGTATAAAATAGGCAGCAAATGGATACAGATTCTTTCGAAAGACAATTTTTAAATGAAATTAAGCAAAAATTCGGCATTATTGGCAATTCACCACAAATCAATGCTGCTGTCAATACTATGATTCAAGCTGCACCAACAGACCTGACAGTTCTGATTACGGGCGAAACCGGTACCGGTAAGGAAGTATTTGCCAATACTATTCATGGATTAAGCAACAGAAAAAAAGCACAGTTTGTAAGTGTTAATTGCGGAGCAATACCCGAAACACTGCTTGAGTCAGAATTATTCGGGCATGAAAAAGGGGCATTCACAGGTGCTTATGACCAGCGGATTGGATTTTTTGAAACTGCTCATAAAGGAACAATATTTCTTGATGAAATCGGTGAAATGCCGATTGGAACACAAGTCAAGTTACTCAGGGTACTTGAATCAGGAGAATTTACAAGATTAGGTTCTTCAACAGGAAAAAGAGTTGATGTCAGAGTGATTGCAGCAACAAACAGAGATTTAGAAGTATTTGTTGAGCAGGGTAAATTCAGAAGGGATTTGTTTTTCCGCATGAATTCAGTTCATATAAAATTACCTGAGTTAAGAAATCACTCTCAGGATATTCCGGAATTAGTCGAATATTTCGGAAAAAAAACATGCTCTAAACTTGGACTGCATTATCAAGGTGCTTCACCCGATGCATTGAATATTCTTAAAAGCCTGCATTGGCCCGGTAACGTCAGGGAGTTGAAAAATCTCATTGATACCATTCTTACACTTGAGAAAGGTGCATATATTACTCCCGAGATACTCAGGAAATATATCCCGCCTGCACTTCCAGCTTACGAATTCAGACAGACAGCAAATGAACAGTCTTTAGTATCAATGTTCAAGGATGAAATCGGCTCGAATGAATTGCTGTTGATATTTAAAACTCTGCTTGATATGAAATCCGATATTAATGAAATTAAAAGAACGGGTTTTGAATTATCAAGACAAATTGACAGATTGAGTGATTCGATTGACAATATGCAGATTGAAACTGCTGAGGAAATTCACTCTCAGGATGACATAATTGAAAACATCGAAAGTTTACGTCTTGATGAATTAGAAAAGAAAATGATTATTCTTGCATTACGCCGTTCAGCCGGAAATCGTCGTCAAGCTTCTGAATCACTTGGAATTAGCGAGAGAACACTGTATAGAAAGTTAATAGATTTCGGAATAGAAATTTAATGTTTTTTGTGAAAAAAATAAATAATTTTTGATTATTCCCTAAAAAGAACATAATTTTGTAGTTCTGTAAAAATGCATATTAAAGAAAATAAGTTATTGATGTTTATATTCGGAGTATTTAATTGAAAAATAATTGGGGTAAACTTCTACTGGTAATATTGCCGGTGGTTGCTGTGATAGCTGTTATGATTCCATCATATCAGGCAGGACAGCTTGAATCCAAACAAAAAGAATACAGGGAAAGAGCCCGTAGTGCGGCTAACCCTGAAGATTCTTTAAGAATCATTGAGGAATTCAAAAACAAATACGGTCAGGACCTTGCATCTGCAAAGAAAAACCAGCTTAAACTCGGTTTGGACTTAAGAGGCGGTATGTATGTTACTCTTGAAGTTGACATCGTTAAATTGATTGAAGAAACTGCTCAAAGCGAGTCCGTTGATGAATATTTTACAGCCGTAATTAACAAGACAAAAGCAGAAGCAGCGAAATCCGATAAGGATGCACTCGATATATTCCTTAAGAATTTTAATGAAATCGCCCGTCCTAAAGGCAAATCGTTGATTTCTTATTTTGACATTGGGGATTTCCGTGAAGCAAGTGAAGAAAAGATTATTGAACGTCTCCGCCAAAATTCCAATGACGCTATTGACCAGGCGCAGGAAGTAATACGCCAGCGTATTGACCAGTTCGGTGTTTCTGAACCTAACATTCAAAAAGTCGGTTCGAACAGAATCATTCTTGAATTGCCGGGTGTTGAAAATCAGGAACAAATGAGGAATTTACTTCAGACTACTGCACGTCTCGAATTCCATCTTGTAAAAAATAATGCCGATATTGTCAGAGCATTTACAAGAATTGACAAATATCTTGCCGAGATAAACAGAAAACGCAAAGGATTGCCGGAAGATTCAACCGTAGTAGCTGCAGATACAGTTAAAGTTGATTCTACCAAGATTGCTAAAGCAGATTCTGCAAAAGTTGTAAAAGGTGATTCTACTCAGCTTGCAAAAGCAGATTCTACTGTTCAGGATTCCACTCAAAAATCGGATACTTCAAATCCTTATGAGGGTATGTCCGAGGACCAGATTAGGAAAAAACATTTGGAAGACCATCCTTTCACTACTCTTTTTGCAACGTATTTTATTCCTCCTCAGGAAAATGCACGTTGGGTTGAATATTATTATACTACAGATAATGTACCAACCGACGGGGAATTTGCATTCAGAATAATCAAAGATTCGCTTGATAAATTTTATGAAATTCTAAACAGAGCCGGTGTTAAACCATTTATACCAATTGATTATAAACTGACGGCTGAAGCTAAACCCGACCAGAGAATGTTAAAACAATCCAACGTGGAAATATTTGAGTTCTACTGCCTCAAAAAAGAACCGGAACTGACAGGCGAAGTTATTAATGATGCATCACAGTCATTCGACCCGACAACAAACGCACCCATGGTTAATATGGCTATGAATGATGACGGTTCCGAACGCTGGGCAAGAATAACAGGTGCAAATCTTAAGAAGAGAATTGCAATCGTTCTTGATGACAGAGTATATTCTGCTCCGGTTGTTCAGGCGAAAATTACAGGTGGCAGGTCACAGATTACCGGTATGTCAAATGCTGAAGAAGCAAGACTTCTTGAAGTTGTACTTAAAGCCGGCGCTTTAAAAGCTCCCGTTCAAATAGTTGAAGAGCGTGTAGTAGGTCCGTCACTTGGTCAGGATTCAATCAATGCAGGTATTAATGCTTCGATTGCTGCTCTGATTCTTGTTATACTTTATATGTATCTTTATTATAGAAACGGCGGGCTTATAGCAGACTTTGCAGTTGTTGTAAACGTACTGTTAATTATCGGTGTCCTTGCAGCTCTTAAGGGAACCCTGACTTTACCGGGTATTGCAGGTGTTGTATTAACAATGGGTATGGCTGTAGATGCAAACGTTCTAATCTTTGAGAGAATTAGGGAAGAACTAAACAAAGGCAGATCAATCCGTTCTGCTATTGACGAAGGTTTTAGCAAAGCAATGAGTGCAATTATTGATGGTAACCTTACAACGGCTATTACGGCTTTTATACTTTTAGTGTTTGGTACAGGACCGATTCAGGGATTTGCAACTACATTACTAATCGGTATCATTACAACATTGTTTACAGCTATAGTTGTTTCAAGAGCCTTTATTGATTTGATGTTGTCCCGTGGTGCTACTGACTTCAATTTCGGTCAGGTTAAATTTGTCAAAAACGTTTAGTCAATAAATAATTTAAGTAGGAAAATAAAATGGAATTTTTTAAAGTAACGAATATTGATTTTGTCGGTTTTAGAAAGAAATTTGCGATTTTTTCATTTGCATTGTCAATTCTTGGATTAGCCGCAATTTTTATCCTTAAACCGGTACTTGGTATTGACTTCAAGGGTGGTACGGAAATAGCGTATCAAATAAGCAGCACACCTACAATTGGAGAGGTAAGAACTATTATTACCAATGCAAACATAAAGGGTTCAGAAATAAAATCATTCGGTGATAAAGACCAGTATCTTATCAGGATTGTTGAATCAGACATTGCATCGGATATGGTAACAAAAGCTTTAAAAGCTGCTTTACCTAATTCAGAAATAATAGTACTTAAAATTGATAAGATAGGTCCTAAAATCAGCTCTGAATTACTTATTGATGCTGTTTGGGCTCTAATTATTTCAACAATTGCAATATTAATATATATTGCGTTCCGATTCGATTTTAATTTCGGATTAGGTGCTGTTGTTGCAATGATACATGATGTACTGCTGACTTTTACCATGATTGTTGTAGTTCATCATCTCGGATTAGTTGACCTTGAAATGAATCAGGGGATAATGGCAGGTTTGCTTACTGTAATTGGTTATTCAATTAATGATACAGTGGTAATATTTGACCGTGTCAGGGAAAATTTAGAGAAACATAAGGGAATGAACTTTACTAAGATGGTGAATATGAGCTTAAATGAAACCTTGTCAAGGACTATAAATACAGGTATGAGCGTTCTGCTCGTATTGGTTGTTATTTTTGTATTTGGCGGACCTGTACTTCAGGGATTAGTATTCACAATGTTCTGGGGTCTTGTGTTCGGTACTTATTCATCGGTTTATGTTGCAAGTAATTTTGTTATCTGGATGCATGAAAGAAAAGATAAACATGAAACTGAATCAATAAAAGGCGGTAAGAAATTTATAACAGCAAAAGTGTAGATAAATTATGAGCAGTTCAGAATATAAATCAAGTTTTCTTGATGATAAATCGGAAATAGCCTTAGTAAAACTGAGCAGTTCTGTACTTGGCGGTAATGATGCCCTGAGTTTTACAAGCATATTGGATGAACTTACAACATCTGCTGCAAAATGCATTATTATTGATGCCTGTGATGTTCAGATAATGAACAGCACAGGCATTGGTATGCTTGCCAATGCGCATTCAAATCTAAGCAAAAACGGCTTGAGAATGATGCTGGTAAATGTACCTGCAAAGATATTGAAACTGCTTACAATGACACATTTAGACAGAGTATTCAAAATATATGATAATATTGATACTGCTCTTGCGGAATGTAAGACTAAATAATATTTTAAAAGACTGTTAAAATAATAATAAAATTTTGATTTGAACAAAATAATCTTATTTTTGTTAAAGTCAAAATGTTTGATTTGACAGCCTTTTTTTTTGATTCAAAAGTTGTATTTAATTATTGGTTACAAATTCTTATGGTAACGTTAGTAGTAGGTTCTCAATGGGGAGATGAGGGTAAGGGCAAGATAGTTGACTTACTCAGCGCTCAAAATGATATAGTCGCCAGATACCAGGGCGGAGCAAATGCAGGTCATACCATTGTCTTTAACGGGAAAAAATTTGTTCTGCATCTCATACCGTCCGGTATTCTAAATGACGGTGTTCAATGCGTAATTGGTAACGGTGTTGTAATTGACCCTGTTGCTCTTACTCATGAAATTGATATGCTCTCAAGTTATGGAATAGATGTTACGGGACGTCTTTTTATAAGTCATAAAGCACATCTGATTATGCCCTATCATAAACTTCTCGACCAGTTGAGGGAGTCATCCGATGCCGGTAAAGCAATCGGAACGACCGGAAGAGGTATCGGACCGGCTTATATTGATAAAGCCCGTAGGGTAGGTATAAGGATTGTTGACCTTCTGGACCGGGAGTATTTCGAACTGAAACTGCGACAGAATATTGCCGAACATAATAATGTTTTGACAAAAGTATATGGTTCCGATGCTCTTGACCCGGAAGAAATAGTCGAAACTTATCTGAAATTTGATAAACTTATTGACCCTTTTATAACTGATACAACTACATTACTCAATAATGCTATCCGTGATGGAAAAAATATCCTTGCTGAAGGGGCACAGGGAGCTTTACTTGATTTAGACCACGGAACATATCCTTATGTGACAAGTTCCAATCCTACTTCCGGAGGTGCCTGTACCGGGCTTGGAATCCCGCCGACCTCTATCAGTAATATAATTGGTATTACTAAGGCATATTGTACCAGAGTCGGTCATGGTCCTTTCCCGACAGAACTCAATGATGAAACAGGGGAGTATCTCCGGTCGCAGGGTGCTGAGTTCGGCGCTACTACCGGACGACCCAGAAGATGCGGATGGCTTGATTTAGTAGCTTTGAAATATTCTGTTATGATAAACGGAATATCACAGATTGCTCTTACTAAACTTGATGTACTTGATGACTTTGATGAAATAAAAATATGTACGGGATACAAAATAGACGGCAGACTTCTAAAGTATTTCCCTGTTGATTTGCCATCACTGAATAAACTGGAATGTGAATATATAACAGTTCCGGGATGGAAGAAATCATTGAATGGAATTACTGAATTTAAAGATTTGCCAAAAGAAACACTTGATTACTTTAAAATAATTGAAGATTATACCGGAGCTGAAATTGCAATAGTATCGTTAAGTCCGGATAGAAACGACACTATAATAAAGTATTAATTTCTTAAGTTTTCACTTGTGGAAAACTATTTGTTTGTTCTTCTGCAATAAAACATGAAATATTCGTCAATTGCCGTTTATTGGTAATTAATAATATTTTTATCAATTTTATTCAGGTTTTTTTGGTTAAAATCTATTTTTTATTATTATAGCCAAATTATAAAAATTTATAACATGATTTGGATATTAACAGTAGAGATTAATTTATTACGGAGCTTTTTATGGCAAAGAAAACGATTAAAAATGATGTAAAAGAAGTAAAGAAGGTTGATGTAAGCCAGCCTAAAGCTTCTGATAAATCTATTAAACCACAAGTTAAGGTTGAAAATAAAAAACCTGCGGTTAGGGCTGCATCTAAACCTGTTGAAAAGAAAACAGTCACTAAACCTGTGGCAAAACCTGCTGATACAAAAAAAGCATTACCCAATGCTAAGAATCAAACTGTGAAAGATATTAAAGAAATTAAAACTCAAATTCCTGTAAAAACTGAAAAATTAGAAGTGAAGAATACAAAGCCCGAAGTTAAGACAAAACCCGAAGTTAAGGCAAAGTCTGAAGTTAAAGCAAAACCTGTGGTTAAGTCAAAACCCGAAGTTAAGGCAAAGCCTAATGTTAAAGCAAAGCCTGTTGTTAAGTCAAAACCCGAAATCAAGGCAAAACCCGAAGTTAAAGCACCGGAAAAGCCAAAAGTAAAACCTGTTGATGTTGTTGCTGATAAACCTGCTAAAGTCGAACCGCAGGCTGCAAGCGTTACTAATATTCCGTTTCAGAATAATTTCCCCGACGTTAAGTACTCAGATGCAGAACTTGATATGTTTGCAGAAGTGATAAACGAGGCAAAAGCCGAGGCTCTTGAGGAATTACGGATGTTGAAGGAACGTCTGGAAGACCTGACAAGTTTTGATTCGGGTGAAGAAAGTATGATTTATTCGATGCACATGGCTGAACAAGGTTCGGAAGCACAGGAAAAAGAAAAAACTTATGCCCAGATTCAAAGAATCAGCGAGCATATCAAAAAACTTGAAGATGCAATGGATAGAATCAGAAATAAATCCTACGGTGTATGCAGGGTTTGCGGATGTCTTATTGCTAAGGAAAGACTTCTGGCTGTGCCTGTGACAACACTTTCGGCAGCTTATAAGATTCATTCTAAATGTCCTGAAGACGGTATAGATAAAATAGAACCGTTAAAAGTTTAATTTTTGTTTGTTTATATCAGAAAAAAAACTTATTTTTGAAGTTCGTAAATTTGTTATATTTAATAAAATCGGTGCAGCATGGCAAAAGCACAATCATTCGGTGATAAACTGAAGAAGAAAAAAGCAGAAGAAAAACCGGTTGTCAAGGTCATCAAGGGCTATAAAGGCAATGACGGTACTGTTCGTTTTGTAGAACAGTTTGTAAAAGTTGACGACATTAATCAAGTAGATAAAGTAGATATTAATAGGTAGTAGTAAAAAATGAAAAAAGGTATTCATCCGTTTTATCAAACCGTTGACGTTGTTATGACCGACGGTTCGACATTCAAAACCCGCTCGTGTTATAAAACCGAAAAAATGGTTTTGGAAATTGATTCAAAATCGCATCCGTTTTTCACCGGTAAGCAGGTTCTTGTTGATACTGCAGGTCGTGTTGACAGATTTAATAAGAGATTTGCCAAAGCGCAGGAAATGATGGATTCCAAAAAAAAGGAGACTAATTAATGAACGCAATACATCCTATGCAGACCGGTAATACATTCAAACCGAATAAAAAGACCGGCAAGAAAAAACAAAATCCATTAAAAGACCAACGCTTTGTTGATTATTTGGATGCTAAGTTTTTATCAAGATTTACAAATGACCAGGGTAAAATTCTTCCTAAAAGAATTACAGGTGTTTCAGCCTATCAGCAAAGACTTGTTGCTCAGGCAGTTAAATATGCACGTCATCTTGCACTTATGCCATTTGTTGCTCAGGACGTCAACTAAAAATTTTTAGAAAAAAGAAATTTTAAAAAGCAGTTTAATTTTAAACTGCTTTTTTTTTGTATATTTTTGAAATTTATTGATAATTTTAAAAAAAAATTCGTAAATTGCATTTCTATTTTAACACTATTAAAAAAACTTAAATAAATGCAATTATTTGGAAAAAAGAACAAGGATGTTATAAACTATCTGGATTTGACTCCGGTCAGACTGCATAATCATAATATTAAGGATGATGGTCTGATTGATGTTCTTGTTCCGAGATTTTCAGACCGCATTTTAGGACGTTACCTTCAGCCTAAATTAAAAAAGAGACCCTTCATCAAAGCCAATCTTGATGAATTGGGTACAGCAACATGGCTGCAGATTGACGGATTGAATAAAGTAGGTGAGATTATTAACAAACTTGATGCAGAATTAGGTGAAAAAATCAGTCCTGCCCAACAAAGAATTACACTTTTCCTTTCATATTTACATAGAAATGGTTTTATCAATTTTAAAGAATTTTATAAGGGACATTAACATGGCAAATGCATTAGCAGGGATTAAACCCGAAATGGTATGGCACTATTTTGAAGAAATTACAAAATATCCAAGACCATCAAAACACGAAGAAAAGATAGCAGCTTACATCAAAGGCTGGGCTAAAGAAATGGGATTTGAAACTCAGCAGGACGAGATAGGAAACTTTGTTGTCCGCAAACCTGCAACTCCCGGCATGGAAAACCGCAAACCTGTCTGTATTCAGGGACACATTGATATGGTCTGCGAGAAGAATTCAGATGTCGAGTTCAATTTTGACACTGACCCGATTCAGCCATATATAGACGGTGATTGGGTAAAAGCACGCGGGACTACACTTGGTGCCGATAATGGTGTAGGTGTGGCTATGGGAATGGCTGTACTCGCATCTAATGATATACCACATCCCGATATCGAACTTCTTTGTACATTAGACGAAGAAACCGGTCTGACCGGAGCAATTAAATTAAGTCCGAATCTGCTCAGATCACAGATATTGATTAATCTTGATTCTGAGGAAGACGGATCATTTACAATCGGTTGTGCAGGCGGTATGAATACACGCGGCATTTATAAATATGATGCTGTAGCAGTACCTGCAGATTCGTCTGCCTTCAAAATAACTGTTAAAGGTCTTAAAGGCGGACATTCAGGTATCGAAATTCATGACGGCAGAGGTAACGCAGCTAAATTCATCAACCGTTTATTATGGAATCTAAATAATAATTTCGATATTCATTTATCGGATTTTAACAGCGGTAACAAACATAATGCTATTCCCCGTGAAGGATTTGCAACCATAGTGGTAGCTGATTCAGATATGCAGTTATTTAAAGATTATGTAGTGGCATTCGAAGCTCAATACAAAAAAGAATTTATTACAAAAGAGCCGAATCTTGCAATTTTTGCAGAACCCTGCCCAACTCCTTCGAGAGTAGTTTCAAAAGATATGCAGACAAAACTTCTGAATTCATTCTATGCAATACCCCACGGCGTTTATAGAATGAGCCCTGATATTGAAGGATTGGTTCAGACTTCTACTAACTTTGCGATTGTTGAAACAAAAGCTGATTCGATTGAAGTTCTGACCAGCCAGCGTTCATCTGTAGAAAGTGAAAAAATTGATATGGTTAACATGGTTTCTTCTGCATTCCTTCTTGGCGGAGCAGAAGTACAGTTCGGTGACGGTTATCCGGCATGGGAACCTAATGTAAATTCACCGCTTCTTCACGAAGCTAAAGAAGTTTTCAAGAAAATATTCGGTAAGGAAGTTCATATCGAAGCAATTCATGCAGGTCTGGAATGTGGTTTGGTCGGCGAGAAATATCCCGGAATGGATATGTTGTCATTTGGACCAACATTGAAAGATGTACATTCACCTGATGAAAAAGTATGTATTTCAACTACTGAAAACTGCTGGAAATTACTTAAAGCTATTTTAAATGATATTCCTGTTAAAGCATAATATTTCACTAAATATCCCAATCCCCTCTAAACCAATAGAGGGGATTTTTTTTGAAAAAATTTAAGTAATTTTATCTTAAACTTAATTTATTATTTTATTAATTTAATTGAATTGGTATGAATGAAATAAGAACTTTAATCAGCGATTCTAAAGCTGCAAGATGGACGGCATTAATTGTAGTAGCTTTTACAATGTTTGCAGGTTATTATATTGCAGATGTTATGGCTCCGCTCAAGGGACTGCTTGAGAACGAATTAACATGGACCAGCACCGAATACGGGTTTTTTACAAGTGCCTACGGCTGGTTTAATGTCTTTTTGCTATTCCTAATCATCGGCGGTATTATACTTGATAAAATGGGTGTACGCTTTACCGGATTAGGTTCTGCGATGGTAATGGTTGTAGGAACCGGCTTGAAATACTGGGCTGTTTCGACACATTCGCTCGACGGAATGATGATGTTTGGTTGGAAAGCACAGGTGATGGTTGCTGCAATCGGATTTGCAACATTCGGTGTAGGAGTAGAAGTTGCCGGTATCACAGTATCCAAAATTATTGTCAAATGGTTCAGAGGCAGAGAATTGGCTCTTGCGATGGGGCTGCAGTTGTCAATTGCACGTTTGGGTACTGCACTTGCCATCTCAACGGCTCTTCCTGTTGCCAATTATTTCGGGCATGTATCAGCGCCTGTTCTTATAGGTTTGCTAATGCTTTGTATCGGTTTGATTGCATTTTTTATCTATACATTTATGGATAAGAAATTAGATGCCTCAATTGTTGCCAAAAATCTTGGTATGAATGTGGCTCCGGATGAAGAATTTAAAATGAAGGATATTTGGTTTATTGTTACGAACAAGGGCTGGTGGTATATAGCAATTCTTTGCGTTTTGTTTTACTCTGCCGTTTTCCCGTTTCTAAAATATGCCACTGATTTAATGATTAACAAATTCGGTGTAGATGCTAACTTAGCAGGAATTATCCCCGGACTTTTACCTTTCGGTACAATACTTCTGACGCCTGTATTCGGTACAATATATGACCGAAAAGGCAAGGGTGCAACCATAATGATAATCGGTGCAATCCTGATTATCATGGTTCATGTATTGTTCTCTGTACCGATATTTAATAGCTGGATATTTGCCGTAATTCTGGTAATCATTCTTGGAATCGGCTTTTCTCTCGTTCCTTCAGCAATGTGGCCCTCCGTACCGAAGATTATACCCGAACATCAGTTAGGTACTGCTTTTGCGCTTATTTTCTGGGTTCAGAACTGGGGTTTGATGGGTGTTCCTCTACTGATAGGATGGGTACTCGATAAGTACTGCATTACCGGAACAATAGTAACAAATGGAGTAACTTCAACAACTTATGATTATACTATTCCAATGTTGATATTCACAGGATTCGGTGTTTTAGCCTTGATTTTTGCTTTTCTTCTGAAAATTGAAGACAAGAAAAAAGGTTACGGGCTCGAACTTCCTAATATCAAAAAAATGTAAATTCAGACCTCCTGACTTGATAATGAAAATTAATGAGTTACGTAATTTGATAGATAGTTTGCAATTTCGCAGTTAAATGAAGAAATCCCCTTAATCCCCCTTTTTCAAAGGGGGAAAGTGAGCGAAGCGAGCAGGGGGATTTTAATTTCGCGAATGAGAGTTTTTATGTGAATCAGGAGTTCTGAAATTGTTGTATAATTGAATAAGATGAATTATAAATATGTGCAGATAATCAAGTCTGCACATTGTTTTAAACTATATTGTTAATATTATTACCGGTTTTTGAATATTAACAACAAAAAATTTAATTTGCAATTAAATAATATAAACCTTATTAAAATAAATAACTAATATTTAATTAAATTTGTTTATATTAGTAGTTGTAATAAATACAAATATTAAAAAATCTATATTAAACTACTATGGCATCTTTAAAACTAAAAAGAGCAGTTAATACCTTACTTAAGGACTTTATCGGTTTGTATGATGACGAATCCGTCTTAATTATTGCTGATGACAAAAGGCAGGAACTTGGGCTCTCCATGCACGATTCTGCGAAAAAAATATGTGAAGAAGTATTTTATCTTGAGCTGAAAGCAAAAGAAATTTATACATTAGAGCCGCCGGATATTCTGATTGAATCCATGAAGGCTGTGGATGTAGTAGTTAATACTTCAGGTATGAACTTCTATGACACAAGAGCATTACATGAGATTTCATCTTTAGGTGTCAGAGTCGGTTTAGTGCCAAATATTAATGACGAATCTTTATCGAGATGTCTTGGTATTGACCATGAAAAAATTACAAACATAAGTGAAAAACTTAAAGCCGATATTGAAAAAACATTGGTGATAAGAATTGAGACCAGAAGCGGTACAGATTTGACTATTCCTGTTTGCGAGCAGCCTGTTACAAGTTCAACAGGTGTTTTGAAAACAATCGGTGATAATGGTTTTATACCCTCAGGTAAGGTTTTTGTTGTTCCTGAACCTAATAAAGTAAACGGTTTTATAAATATTGACGGTTCGATTGAAGGTATCGGTTTGATAACATCACCTGTTAAACTTGAAATAGTTGACGGTTTTGTTACTAAGGTACATGGCGATGGACCTGATGCAAAGGCATTTCTGAAAATTCTGAATAAAGGCGGCGACGAAGCAAGAGCCGTCGGTGAATTCGGAATCGGTACAAATTACAAGGCAATTCTTTCCGGTGAGTATTACGAGGATGAACTTAGTTCAGGTACTGCATACTTAGCTTTAGGCAGAAATATTAATATTGGCGGCAGAATTGACATTCCATTCAGAATCGGATGTGTGTTCAACAGACCTAACATTTTTATTGATGAAGAACTAATTGTTCACAATGGAAAATACATCGGAATATAATTTTTCGATTATTTGCTCTCAAAATACAAGCCTGAATTTTCTAAATTTGAATTTTCAGGCTTATTATTTTTGTTTATTCACTCATTTTCTTATTGCAAAATTGTATATCCCCCAAAAAATTCATACATTTGTAATATTTTTATTAAGTAATTTAGCTTTAAAATATGAAAGAGTTGTCGGGAATCATTATTATTTTTATTTTGGCAGTGGCTGTCGGTTTGTCGCAGGATGCCATAAAAATAATTGATTATAATACATCTAAATTTCCGGAAATTGAAAGCCGTTTTTTTGTTTTTGATATTAACGGAAATCCTGTAAAATCTTATGGTAAGGAAAATTTTAATATCAGAGATAATGGAGTAAATAATTCTAATTTTGATATTAATCCTGTTACTGATACCGGTATATCGCAACAGTTATCACTTACCGTAACATTTGACCTTGGTTTAAATAATACTTATCATACACCCGGAAATTTTATTTTAGGAAGACAAACTGCAGGCAGAATTATAAATTTGATGGATACAGGAAATTATGAGATGGCACTTACATCTTATGATTACCGCAGCTTTTTGAATCACGAGTTTACTAATAATAAATCAGAATTACTTTCAGAAATATCCCGTTTTATGCCTGCTCAGGGTTCACTTTTTAATGCGTCGCTGATAAACGAACCTGCAGGAGCATTGAAAATTAATTCCAGAGGAAAATTTTATAAATCAATCATTTTGATTACTGATGGCGGCGGAGATTTTGATGCTGTCAGTGTTGCGGCAAGTCTGAAGGAATCTGAAACTAAATTATTTGTAATATCAATTCGTAAAGAGCCTTCGCAGATTATGAAGGATATTGCCGTTAATTCAGGCGGATGGTGGTTTAATTTAAATGATGTAACTGATATTAATCCAGTAGTTTGTTCAGTTCTTGCTTTTAGCAAAGGTTACAAACCGAGCATACTTAAATTGACTTTGGAATATTCATGTGAAGATAATCATAATATTGAGATTTTGTATCCGCCCAAAAGTCTTAAAGATGATTTTGATTTTGAATTCAATAATTTCAGCAAATCAAATTTGATAAGCGACCCTCAGTTCTTAGGATTCAGTTCAGTTGAAATCGGCAAGACAAAACAGCTCAGTTTAATAATTACAGCAGTAAATCGTGATATTTTTATTAAAGAACTGATAATTCAAAAGCCATTTACGATTGTAAGCGGCAATGTAAAAGATTATTTACTTGCAAAAGACAATTTCATAAATGTTACTGTTGAATATGCACCGGAGCAGGAAGCAATTGTGTTTTCGCAGCTTGAAATTATTTCTGATGCCTGCGGAACGATGCCCATATATATTACCGGCGGATATCCAAATACAAAACCGACTGAAAAAACTGTTAAAATACTTCATCCGAATGGCGGTGAATATTTAATTATCGGCGACACTTCATTTGTGAAATGGCTTGGTCTGCTGCCAAAAGATGTCATTCAACTGGAATATTCTACCGATAAAGGTTTGACATGGCTGCCTCTTGCAACAAACATTACCGGACTAACGAGGGAATGGATTGTTCCTGACACTCCGAGCGATTCATGTCTTGTTAAAATTATTCAATTATGGCCCAACAATGTTGGATTTACTCTTGATTTGAAACATAAAGCTGAGGTGAATTCCGCATTTTTTAATTCAACAGGTGATTTGGTACTTACTGCAAGCAGCGATACAACAGCAGTTGTTTGGATTGCAAATACAGGAGTTAAAAAGTTTACTCTTTTGGGACATAATAAACCTGTTCATTGGGCAGTATTCGACCCGCTTGATGAATTTATTGCTACAGGTTCCTCAGATTCTACTGTTATAATCTGGAGTCAGACAGACGGCTCAATTGTGCAAGTCATTAGAGACCATCCATCGAAAGTTGAAAGTGTAAATTTCAGCAAGAGCGGAAAATATTTCGTTTCAACTGATTACAGTGGTTATTCTGTAGTCAGGGACAGAAACTGGACGGTTTTGAAAAGAGTCAAATCCAATGAAGTAGGTCCTTCCTGGTATGCTGAATTTAATCCTGTTAATGAGGATTTTCTTCTATCAGCAAATGGCGACGGTAAAGCAAAGGAGTGGAATTGGAAGGATTATACTCCGGGAACAATACCTTCAAAGGTTTTTGATACTAAAAGTATCATGTGCTCACATGCCACTTACAACATTGACGCAACAAAAGTAGCAGCCTCAACCAGTTCGGGTAATCCCAAAAAATTATATGTTTGGGATGTTAACAATTTGGATACTCCAATCTACGAAATATCACATAATAATGATACTATTGATAATAATTCGATAAATTATTCATCGTTTTTCTTTCATCCTGACCTTGGAAAGGAAGTTTTGCTTACTACAAGCACAGATGAAACAGCAAGACTGTGGGATGCCGCTGATGGAACTCCTGCAAGAATCAATGATTTTATAACAGATAATATTTTCAGAGAACACAGGAATTCAGTTACAACTGCAGTTTTTGACAGGTTTGGAACACGTCTGCTCACAGCAAGCTGGGATTCTACTGCGAAAATCTGGAATCTTAACCAAAAAGAACTGCAGCAGGACGTTTCTGATACTACATTTACCATAGCTTATGCGCGGGGCAAAGGTATGGCAATTGATATGGGTACTGTGTATCTCGGAGAATTAAAAGATTCAATAACCAGAGCTGTATTTGTAAATGAATCAAAATTTGCTTACCAAATCCGTAGTTTTAAATTTTCCGGTGCAAATGCCGGCGATTTTGAAATCCTCACTGATTTGAAATTTCCATTGTTAATAAACTCCTTAGACAGTCTGCCTCTTGAAATCAGGTATTATCCAAAAGCATCAGGCATGAGCAGTGCAGAACTTGAATTTGAGCTGCCTGCAGGTGTAGTTGTCAAATCATCAATTACAGGATTCTGCGACCTTTCGGATTTGAAACTAAACTATCCTTTGGTCGACTTCGGAAATGTTGAAGTAGGAAGTTTCAAAGACTCGACTTTTTCATTGATTATGACAAATGAATCCGGCGGAAATGTTAAAATTGACAGTATTTCTGTAATTGGTTCATACAAAGCAGAATTTACTTCAATCCAAAATGTCAATACAATTCTTCAGAATGGTGAGTCAATTCCTGTTACTTTAAGATTATCACCCCAAACAGTAGGAAGAAAAAATGCACAGTATCAGGTTTCATTTTCAGGTAAGGGTTCGCCGAGAATTGTAAATATGTTTGGTACCGGTACGGATGCAAGAAATGATTCGTTAAGAATCTATGTTAAAGATGCTGAAGCTGCTCCGGGCGACATCTTTCAACTACCGATTTATGCCGGTTCTGTCGGTACATTGGGTATATCAGACTTGATTCAGGGTTTCACAACTTATTTGAAGTTCAATGCAACTCTTCTTGAGCCTCTTAGCGGATTCAAAACTTCTGAATTAATTGGTGAGGAGAGATATCTGTCAATTGAATTGCCAAAAACGTTTTCAAATGATTCTGTTTTGAAAGTATTGGAATTCAGAGCTCTCTGGGGTAATGATACAATCAGTCCCCTGACTCTTGAATATACTGTACCACGCGGCAGCGGCAGAATTTCAATATCGGAAAACTCAGCAAAATTCAAATTAAAGGGAGTATGTCTTCAGGATGGTCAACTGCGATTGTTCCTTCCTGGCGGAAGTTTGTCTCTTCAGCAGAATCTGCCCAATCCTGCCAGTGATTTGACAAGCATCACTTTTAGTGTACTCGAAACAGGCAATACAAGAATTGTACTTAGTGATTACCTCGGTAATGAAATCAAAACACTGATTGATGGAAATCTACAGCGTGGCGAACACAGGATTGATATTGATATAAGCGGTATTGCCCCGGGTGTATATTATTATTCTATGCACACCCCTTCAAACATTATTTTTAAAACCATGTTAATAACAAGATAAATCTTAAGGAAATATAATATATGATACAATCAGTCAGGGGAACCAAGGATTTATTGCCTGGAGAAATCGAAAAATTTCAGTTTCTTGAAAAAACCATCAGGAATGTTACTGAACTTTATGGATATAAAGAGATAAGAACACCAATATTTGAAAAAACGGAAGTATTTTCAAGAAGTATAGGCGAAAATACCGACATCGTAAACAAAGAGATGTACACTTTCATTGACAAAGGCGGTGAATCCATAACTTTACGACCGGAAAAAACCGCTGCACTTGTCAGAAGTGTAATCCAGAACAATTTAACTCATGATGTTGCTTCTCTCAGGCTATGGTATTTCGGACCATTTTTCAGATATGAGCGTCCCCAGAAAGGCAGACTCCGCCAGTTCCATCAGTTTGGAGCTGAATGTATTTCATCGGCAAATGCCGAAGCTGATGCCGAGATAATTTTACTTGCAAATCATTTGATTAAAAAACTTGGCATAAATGAATATGACCTTCAGCTTAACAGTTTGGGAAACGAACAGTCAAGAGCAGATTACAGGACAGAGCTGGTTAAATATCTGAATGAAAATAAAGAAAGTCTTTCTGAAGAAAGTAAATCGCGGCTTGAGTCCAATCCATTAAGAGTGCTGGACTCTAAAGACAACGCCGATAAAAAAATTGTAGAATCCGCACCGATTATAATTGATTACCTTGATAACGAAAGTAAATTACATTTTGATAAAGTAAGGGAATTATTGGACAAAGCAGGCGTTAAATATATTATAGAGCCAAGACTTGTGCGGGGTTTGGATTATTACTGCCACACAGTTTTCGAATTCCGCAGTTCAGCATTGGGAGCTCAGGATGCTTTTGGCGGCGGCGGACGTTATGACGGATTATTTGAACAATTAGGCGGAAAGCAAACTCCTGCAGTTGGATTTGCGATGGGTGCAGAAAGATTGATTTTGATACTTGATGCCATCAATGTTTTGCAGAATATTAAAAATGACTGTGATATATATGTAGTATGTTCAAGCGAAAAATTACTTGATTCGGCACTTGTAACAGCCGAGCAGCTTCGAAATCATCAATATAAAGTTGTTTCAGATTTGCAGAGACGTTCATTTAAGGCTCAAATGCGAGAGGCAGATAAATTGTCCGCTAAATACTGCGTAATCATTGGCGATGACGAGGAAAGCCGTAAAGCAGTTACAGTCAAAAATATGAAAACAGGTACGCAGGCTGAAATCAAACGCGATTTATTGCAAACAATAAGTTTTAAATAAAATATGTTTTTTTCATCTGATAAACGAACTATAAATCTTTTAGTCAATTCATTGTCAAAATGGCAGGTAAAGTTAATTTTTGCTTTACTTGCCCTTTTCATTATTATCTCTGTTGTAATGTTTACACAATCACTGGTTGAAGAACTCATAATAAGAGAGCAGAAAGCAGTTGAACTATATGCAAAGGTTGTTGGAGACTTTCTTGATGTTGAAGAACCAAGTACAGACATATTCCTATTTTTTATAGAAGATATACAAAAAACTATGATAAATTTTCCTGTAATTGTTACCCAGGACAATGGAAAACCTTATGAGCCATTCGAGATTTGGACGCTAAATATTGATTTTGAAAAAAATATGACAATTTCCCAGCAAAGAGAAAAAGTCATGATAATGCTGAAGAAAATGGAAAGTACATATCAGCCCATACTTGCAAAAGATAAGAGTGGAAAAATTATTAGCAAGGTTTATTATACACACTCTGCTTTAGTTGACAAATTGAGATTTTTCCCGTTTATTGCTATGATTATTATAGCAATTTTTGTTATTATAGGATATATTTCGTTCAGTTCTTCAAGAGATAATGAGCAGTCAAAAGTTTGGGTTGGAATGTCGAAAGAAGCTGCTCACCAGCTTGGAACACCTCTGTCGAGTATGCTTGCCTGGCTTGAAATTATAAAATACAGTGCCGGAGACCCGCAGGCAGTACAGGAAACAGTTTCAGAAATGGAAAAGGATATCCAGAGACTGAATACAATAGCAGTAAGATTTTCCAAAATCGGTTCAACTCCTGATAAAGAAAATATTAATCTATCAAAGTTAATTGATAATGTTTGCAATTACTACGATAAAAGACTGCCTCATCTCGGGAAGAAAATCGAAATAATACGTTCACTTGACGATAGAATGTTCGCAGATGTCAATGTAGATTTATTTGCATGGGTAATTGAGAATCTGCTTAAAAATGCCGCCGAATCAATTGAAGAAAAACAGGGACAAATCTATATATATATGAGAGTTCATTCAAAAAAGAAGCTATTTATTTTTGTTAAGGATACAGGAAAAGGAATGTCGCCTAAATTGAAACGGCAGATTTTCAATCCGGGATTTACAACAAAAAAACGAGGATGGGGGCTGGGTTTAAGCTTGTGCAAACGAATTATTGAAGAATATCATGACGGTAAAATTTATGTAAAGGAATCCATGCCCGGAAAAGGTACTACTTTTGCAATTGAGTTACCTCTTAAAGAATTAGTCTGACGCCTGCCGCAAAGAATAATCCCGGCATAGGCATATCCTTCATTATTTCATAATATGAATCAGTTAAATTGTTAACCATAATGAAAATCTCATTTTTGTTATATATCAATTGTCCTAATCTGATGTTAACTATTGCATAATCATCCGGATTCCAACCGGAATCAGAATTATTCTTTCTGCCTCTGACTGCACTTGCACTGATTTTCCAGTTAAATCCAAAATCATAATTTTGTGATATGTCAGCATAAATATTTATTTCAGGATTATAGTACTCCCTGCCAAAGGAATCATAAATACTGACAGGATTAATAAGATATTGTGTTTGTACAGTTATCCGTGCAGTACTTAACTCAAACGTTCCGGTAAAATCAATTCCCTGAGAATTAATACCATAATCAAGGTTATCAATTTTATATTCAACTAAAGCAAAAGGATGCTGAACATTTTCGATATGTGAATTGAAATATTTAATTGATATTATTGATTTGCCGGAGAAATTAAAACCTAATCCAAATTCAAATCCATTATTGATTGTTGACTCCTGATTGTTCAAAGATATATCAAAACGGTTAAGTTCCGGATAAAGTAGATACAACTGCGGGAGCATAATGTTTCTAAATATAGATGCTTTTATTTTTACAATTTTGGTTAGATCTAAACCCAAATTGAAAAAATATTCAAAATCATTATAACCTGAAAGCATCTTTTCTGCATAAAAAGTAAGCGGATTTAGAATTTTCAAACCTGAACCTAAAGAATAATCCCATAAATCATTATTACCTGCAAAAAGAATTCCTAATGCGAGCCTTTCAAGTTCGTAATGCTTGATATTGAAACCCTGATTCGGTTGATAGTTCAAAGATTCTCTGCTATAATTAAATGTGATTTTTCCTGCGGGTATCTCATCATAATCAAAAAATAATGAGGAATTCCAACCGAATTTACTTTCTTCAAATGTCTTGACAAAACTTGTGGGGAGCAGCATTGATTTCATTTCGGAATTGTCGTATTTTTCTAAAACTGATTTTGTCCTAAGATAGAAAAAATTCCCATTTAATCTCAAATTGTAGTCAAATAATGTAACAAATTCCATATTCAGTAGGTTTAGCTTGAAATCCGGCTCTTTAAGAAATATCATATTTTCGGAATTAATGCTGAAAGGAAAATTCTGTTTGCCTTGTGAATAATAAAATGACCCTTTCAAACTGCTTCTATGGTCAAAAATCTCTAATCCTGCTTTGACACTCAATTTGTCAAAATTGCTGTTCTTTCTTTCTGAACCTATAGAATCAGGTTTTGATTTTGACAGGTCAAATCCGGGTGAAGTGATATAGTCAACAGCAGCGTTCCATCTTAAATATTTGTGCTTTCCGGCATGCTCTAATGATGATTTTCCGAAAATATTGCCGCCGAGAAAAATTACCTTCAAAAAACTTGTGTCAATCTTCGGATTTTGAATATTGATATATGCCGATAAATCTTCCGAATTGCTGAAAATGTCACTTTCAGTTGTTCCTATAACATAATCTGTTAAACTGCATGGCAGAATATCCCCTCTGAAACTGCCGTCAATCATACTGTTCAAAACTACATTGTCAAGCTTTACAGCAACTGAATTATAAGTTGACTGTCTGAAAATAATTCCCCTCGTGAACCATGTATCTGACATTCTAAAGAAACCGGGTAATAATGAAATATCATCACCGGAAAGCTGATTATCGCAATGTATAGTTGTGTTTGTTGTCAGAGAATCTCTATCGTAACTGCCGGCATAAGACAAATTATAAATCGAAAATAAAATAATCTGGAATATTATCAATTTGTAGAGAATAATTTTGTTAATATAAATCATATCCGCATTCCGATAAAAGCCGACATTCTTCCTGATTTAATCCCGTCGCGGCGGTATGAGTGATAATTTTCATCGCTGATAGTGCATATTTCAGAAATTTCCATATTTTGTTCTTTTAATCCTGAATCCAATAACTGCAATCTGATTTCATTCTTATTGTCGAAGAGAAATTTACCTGAAGGAAGTTCTTTAATGCTACGCGGGAAAAAATCTGCTACTTCCTTTCCGACTTCATAACTGTCTCCGCCTGCACAGGGAGATACATAAACTAATAAATCCGAAGGATTAGAATTGAATTTCTCAATCATCATACTAACTGCTTTGCCACAAATATTAAGTTTCGTTCCCATCCATCCTGAATGCACACCGCAAATACACTCTATTACAGGGTCGTAGATTAATACAGCGGCACAATCGGCTATACTTATGCTTATTATCATTTCTTTGCAATCTGTAATCATTCCGTCGCTTTCAAGGGTATTGTCTGCTCCTTGACTAATGTATCTGATTATATCATCGTGAATTTGTTTTTGAAAAGCCATCTGCCGGTAATCAAATCCAAGTTCACGGGCAAGAATCATTCTGTTTTGAAGAACTTTCTCATCACTTGCAATTTCAGCATTTGATACGGTAAATCCGTAAGGCGGAAATGACCCAACATTTCTTTTGCTTACTCCTGATATTATTTTATCTTTGTCAAAAATATTAGGCGATAATAATTCTATCATTTTTCCAATTTAATAATTTTTACAGGATGATTTTTTAATTTTAGCAAATTAGCTATTTTTTTCTGAATAAAATTATCAATTTCAAAATATTCAAACTTTTTCTCTTTTTTTACTGCATCAATAGTCGAAATTCCTGAATTACCTGAGTAAGCAACCAAAAGTTTTTTATCGGAATTTTTAATATAGTTTTTAATTTCAAAATCCTGACGAAATTTATTGCCGGGATTACGCTCAAAAAGTAACAGATATTCACGTTGCGGACCTTTCAAAAGCATTGCAGTTAAATTTTCTTTGGGTACTATACTAAAATCAGGTTTGGATTCTACAGGCGCCAAAAAATATACAAAAAATATCCCGACTAATGAAAAAGAAAATCTGAATAATCTTTGTTTATAATTTTTTGCAAATACAAAATAGATAAGAAACAGTGAAACAAATATTGAAATGTAAATACTGATGTTACCGGATATGTTTGCATATTCGTAACTAATTGCAAATCTGTTAATATTATCAGTAATCTTGATAAGGAACGATGCTGATATAGCAAACAACTCTGCAAAATCATAAGATAAATATGAAAAAAGCAAAGCACATAAACCGAAAGAATGAGCCAGCATGATTAATGGTACTGCAAATAAATTAACTATCGGACTGACAACAGTATAAACACCAAAATAATATGCAACCATAGGGGTAATAAAAATTGTTGCAGACAATGACATACTAAGCGAACCTGCAATGAATTTAAATACAAAATTTTTATCTTTCCATTCCCCGAAAAGATTATGAATTTTCTGATAGAACAAAATGATTCCGGCAACCGATAAAACCGACATTTGATAGGACATTGAATATATTACATCGGGATTTACAATAATCATTATCAAAACTGTTATTGCCAGACTGTTCAAAGGATGTACCTTTTGTTCAAAATTTTGTGACAGGAGAAAAACAGAAATCATAAATGCAGCTCTCTGGGCTGAAGGCAGGAATCCTGTTATATAAACAAAAAACATTACACAGGTAATTATTATCAATGTTTTTAACCATTGATTGCTTACAAATGAAAATAATGTAAAGATTATAAAAGATATCAACACAACGTGCAAACCGCTGACAGCCAGCAAATGAGCAGTTCCAGATAATGAGAAACTTTCCCGTATTTCCTGACTAAGCATTGATTTATCACCCGTTATCAAAGCAGTCATCACACCCGCACTTGTGGAATCGAATAATTTAAAAACTCTTTTTTTAATTCCATCGCGTAAATAATAAGAATTTGCGGTAAATTGATTCGGTGATTCGTAAGTTGGTATAATATTCCAGCCCGAAGCATTAACAGACCAGCTTAATTCATTTGAACTTAAATATGACCCGTAATCAAATTTAGAATCCGGCATTGTGCCTTCCGGAAAGCTGACCTCTACATCTGCCTGAAATTTATCTCCCGGCATTAATGCAAATCTGGGAGAAATTACTGTCAGCAAAACACCTGTTTCTTTAATTACGGGAAGATTTTCAGTATTCAATTCTCCTTTTGCAAAATATCTGAGATACTTTTTGTCAGCTTTTACAAGTTCAGTAATTTCACCTTTGAAAATTCCGGTTTGTCCCGGTATTATTTTATTTGGAATTCCTATAGATTGAGTATCGAAATTATTTGCGATTATCAGCCCCGCTGTGAAAGCCCATAGCAAATATGCGGCGGTACGGTATTGATAAAAAGTAAAAAGTAATCCCAATAATAATGATAACATGGATAACGCAATTAATGAAATTATATCAATTTTGACAGAAAATAACAGAAATGATGCTCCTAAAATTAAGAGTAAAAGTTTTAGAGCAGGTAATTCTGTACTTTTCATAAATTGTAATATAAAAAAAAATAAAAGTAATTAGTATTTTATTAATATCAAAGTGATTTGTGTAAACAAAACTTTCGTAACTTTGTAGTTTATGAAATTTATGCATTGAAAAAATTATGAACATACTATCCGGTTTACTTGGTATTCTTGTGATTTTAGCCCTTGTTTGGCTGCTTTCTTCGGATAAAAAACATTTTCCTGTCCGAATTGTAGTCCTTGGATTAGCACTTCAATTTATATTTGGATTTATCATTTTGAAATTTCCTCCGGGAGTCGAATTATTTAAGATATTTGGTGATTCGATAGCAGGATTCCTGAATAACAGCCTCAAGAGTGCGGAATTTTTATTTGGTAATGCTATTAAACCTGAGCAAAACGGTATATTTGGATTTCAATTTGCCATAATTATAACCTGTACGATAGTGTTCTTTTCTGCATTTGTATCAATTCTCTATCATTATGGAATTATTCAGAAAATAGTTTTCGGCATGGCTTGGATTATGCAAAAAACGCTTCGGACTACAGGAGTTGAATCATTATCTGCGTCGGCAAATATATTTCTCGGTCAGACTGAAGCACCGCTTCTCATACGGCATTATCTTAAAGATGCCTCTACCTCTGAGTTATTCGCAATCATGGTCGGTGGTTTTGCTACAATTGCAGGGGGTGTAATGGCAGCATATATTGCTATGGGTATTGATCCAACGTATTTGGTTACTGCCAGTATAATATCTGCTCCCGGTGGCTTAATGTTAGCAAAAATAGTGATTCCACACAAAGAAACGGGCAAATCTTTAAGTGATTTGGACAAAGTGGAAATCCCGAAAGCAAATAATATGCTGATGGCAATTACAAACGGAGCTACTGACGGGATTATGCTTTCAATCAACATTATGGCTATGCTTATAGCATTCATTGCACTGATAGCGATTGTTGACGGCGGATTCGGTATGCTTCATGACTGGCTGACACCTATGGGTATTACATTTATTCCGTCATCATTTAAACAATTACTCGGATATATGTTTATGCCTTTTGCATTTCTGACCGGTATCCCATGGTCTGAAGCTCAGGCATTCGGCGGGCTGCTTGGAACTAAACTTGCTGTAAATGAATTTCTTGCTTATGCAGATTTAGTTGAATTAATCCGTTCGGGTGCTATAAGTGAGAGAACAGCAACAATTTCAACGTTTGCATTGTGCGGTTTTGCTAATTTCAGCTCTATAGCAATTCAAATAGGGGGGATTGGTTCATTGGTACCCCTGAGAAAGGAAGAACTTGCAAAACTCGGTCTTAAAGCGATGTTGACCGGAGCTTTGACAAATATGCTGACTGCAATAATAGCAAGTATGTTGATATAAAAAGATACTGATGTAAAAAAAATGAAAATTGTTGGGACAGTTTATGTAATTCAAAAACATATATGCTATATATACGCAATACTGCATATCTGAATCTTATAATTTCAATTTTATAGGTATATTATGTTATCTGCTCCAACTTCAATGATTACCATAAGGGTTAACAACATTGAAAAGGAAAAATTTAAATTATTATCAGGACTTGAGAATAAATCGGTTTCTCAATTAGTTAAAGAATTGGTTGACAAGGAGCTTTATTCAAAAAAACTTAACGCAGTTGATATTAGAAAGCTGCCAAATGAATCAAGAATTGCGTTATTAAAACAAATGACTAAGGAAGCGATGCCTGTTTATAATAAATACAAAGATGAACTCGTTGTTGATGAAACCGGAGACGGAATTGAATGAAAAAGACAAATTGGAAAATATTACCGCAACTTCACAAAATTGTATAGAAGTAAAATATTAGTTCAAGCAACTAAGAATATTTGCTAAAGAACAAGATTAAAACATTATTTTTATTGGATAATAATCTTCAATTATAAATATCTTTAGTTATATTTGTAAAGATTATAAATAAATTTTCCGGAAATATTATGAAAAAGCTTTTTTTATTGTTTATTTTATTGTTTTCAAATTATTTCAATTCAAATTCACAGGAATTGGAATATATGTCGGCACGTGAGGCTTATAATGGACTCATTACAATTGATAACGAAATTCCCGACAAATACGATTTATGTGCTGCTATGACAAATAGTGCATTAGAAAATGGAACAAATTTAAATTTTTATGAAGGAACAGCAAAAATCTGGAAATTTATTTTTATTTCAAAAGAATTATCAGATACAGCTTCATATTTTTATGATGTTTCCAAGATTGATGGTGAATATAAACATATCCTGGAAATTGATAAAGATGGTAATCCGAAAAGAGCAATTATTGCTTTAAATGAAAATTGGTTAAATTCTGTTGATATAGCAAATGAAATTAAAAAAAACGTATCTCTTGTAAATTTTGTCACAGATAATTCTGATAGTTTACAGGGTTTCTCTTATATTTTAGCTTCTATTACCGAAAAATATAATACAGATGTATGGGGTGTTTCTATTGTTCTTAAAAACGGTAATAGTTTCGGATGTATATATAAAGCTGTCGAACCGGTTCAAATTGAGTGTATTAATCCTACCTCAGTTGAAGATTTACCAACTAATTCAATCAATATATATCCCAATCCTGCAGAGGATTATATTGAAATCAACATAAGTAATAAAGAGCCTAAGCCCTTTGCTTAAAATGAATTTGTGCATATCTTCAATATGCTTGGAACAGAATTAGCACAATCATTCTTGATTGTCAATGATAGTCAGGTAGGGATGTCTAAACTAATAAGAATTAATATCTCCCATCTCTCCCCGGGAATATATTACATCAAAATCGGCGAAAAGGTTGAGAAGTTTTTGAAGATGTAGTCAATAACTGCGGTACAAACCTGAAACAAATTTATATAACGGAAATTTTACATTAGGATTGGAATTCAGAATGGCATCAACAAAAACTTCATGTTATATCCGTAATTGTATATGAATTGTTAAAAATTTACGATTATATCCGAAACTATTTTATTATTTTTGTAAATTATTTGAAAGATTTGAGGATATTATTTTGATAAGAAGAAGTATATATATTGATAAAATGAAATTATATCTTGAAAAACCAATAATAAAGGTTTTGACAGGTATGAGAAGAGTCGGTAAAAGTACTATTTTGAATATGTTTTCACATGAGATTTGCGAAAATGATAAAGAGTATGTGCCTTTAATGATTAACATGGAGTCACTTGAGTTCAGTTTTATACGTGACTATAATGATCTCAACCTATATGTAAAAGAAAAATTTAATGGAATTAAGTCAAAAAAAATACTTTTTATAGATGAGATTCAGGAAATTCAAAATTGGGAAAAGGCAATTTCATCCTTTTTATCAAATGGTATAGCTGATATATATATAACAGGTTCTAATGCAAATCTGCTTTCATCAGAACTTGCAACACTAATTAGTGGCAGATATATAGAAATACCTGTTTTTCCACTAACTTTTAAGGAATTCAATCAATTTATTGAAAATAAAAATAAAGATTTGGATGACAATTTTGTTGGATTTTTGAGATATGGCGGATTGCCGGGTATTCATTTATTTCCTTTAGAAGATGAACCTGTATTCAATTATTTGAATGGAATATTTAATACTGTAATTTTAAAAGATGTACTAATCAGGAACAAAATTAGAGATGCAGCAGTTTTAGAAAAAATTGTCATATATCTTTTTGACAATATCGGAAATATCACAACTTCAAAAAGTATTGCCAACTATTTTAAATCACATAGAATAAATATAAATACTGAGACTGTTCAGAATTATCTGAACTATTTACAGTCAGCATTTTTGTTATACAAAGTTCCAAGATATGATATAAAAGGTAAAAAGTATTTAGAATTTTACGATAAAGTATTTATTGGTGATATTGGTTTACGTCACGGTTTACTTGGTTATAAAGAAGATGATATTTCAGGATTACTCGAAAATATTGTTTATCTTGAATTTCTAAGCCAGGGATATAAGGTTACAATAGGTGCTATCAACGGACTTGAAATTGATTTTATTGCTGAAAAGCAGAATGAAATTATTTACTTGCAGGTTTGTAAAAATCTGTCTGAAGAATCAACAATAGAAAGAGAATTTGGTAATCTTGAGAAAATATCCAATAATCATAAAAAGATAGTTTTATCCCTTGAAAAGTTTTTCCCGTCAAATAAAAATGGAATTAAACATTATTATTTACCTAAATTTCTAATGGAAAATAGTTAGGAGTCTGTTGATAAACTAATAAAATCTGTCATATTGAGCGAAGTCGAAATATGTCAAGCGCATGAATACTTATTTAGAAGACCCTTCGACTTCGCTCAGGGTGACAAAAAATACTTTTTCAACAGTCTCTTAGTGAAATAACACCCAATCCATAGTTTACAGGCATTCGGAAGGTTAATATTTTAAAACAAAATGTCTATAAAACTTTTTGTGAGGGATGCTCACCTTTAACAAATGACTCAAATTCCAAAACATCCTCTAAACTTCCGGCTATAAAAGGTGTTCTCTGATGAATACTGTCTGGTTTTATTTCCAAAATACGTCTGTGACCGTCGGTTGACCTGCCGCCGGCTTGCTCAATTATCATCGCAAGAGTATTCGCCTCGTAAACTATCCGCAATTTCCCGTTCGGCATTGAAATATCTTCTGGATAAAGATAAATTCCGCCTGTCAGCAATGTTCTGTGGATGTCAGCTACGGCAGTTCCTATGTACCTGAGTGAATAAGGTTTTGAATTATCCGCAGCAGGAGTTTTTATAAATTGAATATATTGCTGAATATTTTCAGACCACTTGTAAAAATTGCCTTCGTTTGTGCTGTAATATTTCCCCTTTTTGGGCATTATTATATGTTCCTTTGTCAACAGAAATTCTCCGAGTGTTGGGTCATAAGTAAATGAATGAACACCGTGTCCTGTTGTATATACAAGCATTGTACTGCTTCCGTAAAGTGCATAACCGGCAGCTTTTAGTTTGTAGCCCTCCTGCACGACATCTTCAATTGTACCGGGTTCTTCTGATTCTGTATCCAGCCTTTCATAAACTCCGAAAATAGTGCCGATTGTAACATTCACATCAATATTGGACGAACCGTCAAGCGGATCGAAAACCATAACATATTTAGATTTATTCCCGGTTTTGGGAATAAGAATAATGTCATCATCTTCTTCTGATGCCATAATACAAATCTTGCCGCTGCGCTGCATTGCTCTTTTGATTACATCATTTGAATATGTGTCGAGCTTTCTGACCTGTTCGCCGTGTATATTTGTATCACGTGTAAGTCCGAGTACGTCATTCAAACCTGCCCTGCGGACATCACGTGAAATAATTCTGAGAGCAAGCGTCAAATCATTTAGTATTGAAGTGAAATCACCTGTTGCTTCAGGGTGCAGATTCTGCTCTTCATCAATATGATGAGATATAGTAGTCAGTTTGGATATTTGAAGATTCGGCATATTTTTCCTGTTATTAATCACTTTTACAAATAAAACTAAGTTATATTTATCAAAATTAAATAATTTACCTGATAAAAACAAATTTTTAAATTGACTCAATGATAAGCAGTTAAATTCAATCAGTAAGTTAAATCAAAAAAATATACTTTACAATTAAACTTCCTGAATAGAAAAGCTCTAGTAAAATCCCTATATAAATTTTATTCTCTTGAAACCCGACAATTTATCCTATTGAACAAAGAACGGCATACCGTAATCACCGGATAATTTTTTTGCAGTTTTTTCAGCATCTTTGGTGGTTGAGAATCCCCAAATCTTTACTCTGTAAACAGGAAAATTATTTTGCAGGTATCTCTCGTAATATGAACGGTATCCCAAATCTTCCCATTTCTCAACATTTCCGAGTGCGTCGGTTTCAGTTTCAGAAATTTGAGCTACAATTTCATAAGGCAGCAGGGAAGGGTCTAACCACCGCATTTCTACTCTGCGATTATAGTATTGCATCCATTGAGATTCCTGAAGATAATATACCGGATTATTGCTTCCGTCGCTTCTTACTCTTATTTTGGATGGGTCTGCACCTTGCTGTATCAACAGTTTGCGGACTGATTGAGCACGCTTCAAACCTAAATGATAATTAAATTTATCATTACCTTCAATGCTTGCGTTTCCGATTAATTCGATTGATAAATCAGGATTTTGAATTAACACACCAGCCAAAATTTCAGCCGATTCGAGATATTCATCAGAAACTACTGTATCTCTAAATTCAAATGAGGCAACCGCCATGTAATTGAATTCATGTCTTCCCCGAACAGTTGGAAATGCAAGTGTATCGTAACATCTTGATGTAACGGTTACAAATTCAATATTGGCATTTATGATAGTACATCCGCCTGTTTGATCGGCCGATACAGGAACATCAAACTGATAGCCGGATTTCTGGGCAAATATAATTTCATTGAAAATAAGTGAAATATTGTCAAGTTCATTTTCATCAACATTGTAATATTTTGCTCCTGTCAGATTAGCAACTGAACTTAGCGAATAGCTGTCAACAGCATTACCGACACCAACAACATAAACAGGAATATCGCGGCTAATTGCCAAATCTATAATATCATTACGGTCATAGATAATTGAAGCATTATCTGTGCTGTATGCTACAAGTACAATCACTTTTTTTCTTTTACTGATTTCAGTTGTCAGGCGTTCAATAGAGTATTTTAAGGATTTGAAAATAGCAGATAAACCGCCGGATTTGACGCCGGTTATTTCAGAATCAGATATTTCTTTTGATGATTTTAATGAAATTGTTTCTTTAAAATTCTGATTAAAGTTATATAATGCAAATCGGTCATCCTGAGAATATCCCTTCAAAAACGTTTTGATTTGTTCGTAAATCGGAAAATAATCACCTGCAATTGAAGAATTATCAAGAACCAATGCAAAATCAACACCATTACTGTCGTCTTCAGCAGTAAATTCCCTAAAACCGGTAACGGGAGAATTTTTGATATTTCCTGTGCAGCCTGTAGTTCCATTCAGTTCAATAAATCCGGTACCTTTTGTGCCAAAACCGCTTATGTAATTTCCAAATTCGTCTAATACCAAAGCTTTTGCCCGTATTGAGTTTTTACTCTCAAACGGATAGTAGTGACGCATAATTTTTAAAGTTTTTACATCTGTTGTTGATTTATTGGATTGAACTCCGCGAAGGAAATTCGAATTGATATATGATGGTTTTGTTTGATTAATAATATCGTTCAACTTACCTGTTTCGATTCCTGTTGCCGGCTGGTCAACAAAAACTCTCCAAACAAGATTAAGAGTATCATTTTCTTTTGTAACAATAAAATTGTAGATTTTTGTAGTATCGGCAGAAACTGATATACTGTCAATCGGATTGTAATTTCTTTGAATACCGTTAATCTTTACCTTTTCAGCATTTTCGAAATTCCATTTAAGTACAGGTTTTTCTCCCTTCATACTTTGGGTAACACCTTTGAAATCAACAGTCTTAATCTTAGTCAACGGCTTAGCCCCTGAGCATCCCGTCAGGAATACAAATCCAATAGATAACATTCCAATTACAGATACTAAAAAAGTTTTATTCATATTTGCACCAAAAGTGCTGTAAATTAACAAAATTTTATCTCTTTTTAAAAGAAAATTTTCCTTTAGTATAACAATTAACTAAAATTTCATAACCTTTTCTAAACCCAACCGGTGATACAGACTTTCTGATTGATAACCAATCATATAGAAATTTAAAATATTGTTCAAAAAAAATTAGTCTTAGGGTGATTATTAAATCTTCACAACCTTATTAATCCTTGTAAAATTCGATATTTTTCCGTATTTTTGTAAGTTTGTTATAAATAACATTTAATATAAGAACTCAAATATGTCATTGCTTGATAAAGGTCAAATAGTAGAGACTCTACTCGAAGACGAAATGCGTAATTCTTATTTGGATTACTCAATGTCTGTAATTGTATCACGAGCCCTGCCTGATGTAAGGGACGGTTTGAAACCTGTACACAGAAGAATATTATTCGCAATGCAGGAATTAGGTTTAGCTCCGAACAGACCTTACAAAAAGTCTGCACGTCTGGTCGGTGAAGTGCTTGGTAAATATCACCCTCATGGCGACAGTTCGGTATATGAAGCTATGGTTAGACTTGCTCAGGACTGGAGTATGCGTTATCCATTGGTTGACGGTCAGGGAAACTTCGGTTCGGTTGACGGCGACCCGCCGGCAGCAATGCGTTATACAGAATCAAGATTGTCACATATTGCTACACAGACTTTAAGAGATTTAGATAAAGAAACAGTAGCATTCCAAAATAATTTTGATGAATCACTTAAAGAGCCTACAGTACTTCCAACTGTTCTTCCAACACTGCTTGTAAATGGAGCAAGCGGAATCGCGGTAGGAATGGCGACAAATATTCCTCCGCATAATCTTACAGAAGTTGTAAACGGTCTGGTAGCATTAATTGAAAATCCTGAATTAACCGACGAAGAAATAATGAAGTATATTCCTGCACCGGATTTTCCGACAGGCGGCATTATATACGGTTATAACGGTGTAAGAGAAGCAATCCTTACCGGTCGCGGAAAAATAACTGTCAGGGCAAAAGTATTTATTGAAGAAAATAAATCAAAAGCCAGACAATCATTGATTGTAGCCGAATTGCCTTATCAGGTAAATAAAGCTACATTGATTGAAAGAATTGCTGACCTTGTTAGAAATAAGGTTGTTGAGGATATTTCTGGACTGAATGATGAATCCGACAGAAATGGTATGCGTATTGTCATTGATTTGAAAAGAGATGCTAATCCTGATGTTGTTCTTAATAATCTGTTTAAACATTCACAGCTTCAGGTTACTTTCGGTGCCAATATGCTTTCCCTTGTTAACGGCAGACCAAAAGTGCTGACTCTAAAGCAGATGATGCAGTATTTCATAACCTTCAGAAATGAAGTAGTAGTCAAAAGAACCAAATACGAACTTGACCAGGCAGAAAAAAGAGCCCATATTTTAGAAGGTTTTATAATTGCTCTTGATAATCTTGATGCAGTAATCAAAACAATCAGAGAATCTCGTGACCCCAATTCTGCATCTGTTGCTTTGCAGTCAAATTTCGGATTATCCGAACTTCAGGCAAAAGCAATACTTGAAATGAGATTGCAGAGATTAACCGGTCTTGAACGTGAAAAAATTCAGAAAGAATATCGCGAAATTCTGCAGATTATCGAAAAATTAAAAGCAATATTGGCAAGCCGTGATTTGCAAATGTCCATCATAACTCAGGAATTAATCGAAATTCGTGAGAGATACGGCGATGCAAGAAGAACTGAAATCATAATGGATTCGAGAGAGTTTTCAGTTGAAGATATGATTGCAAATGAAGATGTCATCGTGACTATGTCTCATAATGGATACATCAAAAGAACACCGCTTTCAAACTATCGCCGTCAAAATAAGGGCGGACGCGGTTCGAGCGGCACCGGAACCTATGATGATGACTTTATCGAATTTATTTATCAGGCTTCGACACACCATTTCCTACTGTTCTTTACCGATGCCGGAAGAGTTTACAGAATTAAGGTATATGATTTGCCGGAAGGAAGCCGTAATTCAAAAGGAAGGTCAATTGCAAATGTAATCGGCAAACTTCCGGATGAGAAGGTTACTGCTTTACTGCCGGTTAAAGAATTTACTGACAGCGAATATACCATGATGTGTACTTTGAAAGGAACAATCAAGAAAACTGATATGACTGCCTTCTCGCATGTTAGACAAAATGGTATAATTGCTATCAATCTCGAAGATGGCGACAAACTTATCGGTGCTGAAATTACTGACGGCAATTGTGATGTAATAATTGGTACTCACGAAGGACTGGCATGCCGCTTCCGTGAATCCGATGTAAGAGCTATGGGAAGAACTGCTGCCGGGGTTAGAGGAATATCACTCGCTAAAAGCGATTATGTAATTTCTATGATAATCATCAGACGCTCTGACTCTCAGGTTTTGGTTGTCAGTGAGAACGGTTACGGTAAACGTACCAAATTTGAAGATTTCAGACTCACTAAACGCGGTGCTAAGGGTGTTATCTCTATGAATCTTACAACTAAAACCGGTAAAGTGGTCGGATTATTGCCCGCAGTTGACAGCGAAGACCTTGTAGTTATGACTGTAAACGGTATTCTTATCAGACAAAGTATTAAAAATATTCGTACAATTGGCAGAAATACTCAGGGAGTTAAACTGATTCGTCTGGATGAGGGTGATAGAATTGCCGATATTACAACCGTTAACCGTGATGACGACGAAGAAATTATTGATGAAAACGGTATTGAGAACATTGATGAAAATGGTCAGGAACCAATGTTGTAATTTTCTCATTGTCCGATTTGTTCGGTAAATCTTTTAATAAAATATTATTCCTCTTCATTAACTGATGAAGGGGAATTTTTTTTTAGTTAATATATGTAGCAAAACTTCAATTGTTAAATTTTGAAATTCATAAATAATTTTCTGATTATAAATGCCAAAGGTTTGATATACCATATTATGAATCCTAAAAATAAACAAATATTAATCGAAAATGAAATAATATTTCAAAAATAATTATTAATTCTGAAATATATTTGTAATCTAAAGTCATAATTATTTTACAATGTATTGAAAATGAATAAATATATGCAAAATAATTAAACAAACTTTGTAACATTTTATTTATTTTAGTGTTACTATTTATGATTGTTTAAGATATTTTGATAATTGTTCATAAATCTGTGATAATTTTGGTTTTTTGGTTATATTATTTTAAAGGTGTTAAGATGAAGAATTCATTACGCTTCGGGACAAGAGCTATGGCAATGATAGCAGCATTAGTAATAATGCTTTCATTCAGTTCAGTAGATTCCCAAGCTCAGGACAATGGTCCTACTAATTACTGTATTCCGGGTCCGGAAATGATGGTTGCAAACCAGGCAATTTTCGGCAGAACGGATGTATGGTGCTATGCGGTTTATTTAAAATCTGTAAGTACTTACTATGACTACTATATGACAGAGCCTATCAAGGAAGTTAAGATAACCGAAACAAACTCGGGTGAAGTGAAACTACTTCGTCAGAGTTACGGTAACGGCGGCCAGGGTATGGGTCCTTTTGAAGGTTGTTATGTATTTACAGGTGCCCGCGGTGAAATGTCACCGGGTGAGACTTACAATATACGTGTAGTTAAGGAAGACAACTATTATGGTTATAACGGTACAAACTATTGTATTTATAACTACAGCACGTATTTTGTATTCAGAATATTCATTGACTTTAATATGGATGGTATTTTTGACCATTTAACTGAATGGATTAATCAGCCCGGTCAAATATCTTCCGGTGCAACAAAGAAAATTGGTGGAACAACAACAGATTACAGATATTTAGCAACTGCCAACTGTTCAGACAGGGTTCAGGAATTTCAGATTACTCTTGCTGATAATCAGCCTACAGGTGTTTGCCGTATGCGTGTAATGAGTTCATATTATTACCCATATACTACTTATAATCCTAATGTAGCGCAGAATTATACCCAGCCGGGTAATGCTTGCTGGAACGGATATGCTTATGACTATACCGCATATTACGGCGGCTGGTACGGATATAACTACGGTGAAATTGAAGATTATTTAATTGAATTCACACTTGCTTTCAAGGGTTCATTCCCGGATAATAAAGCTCCGGATGATATTCTTTTAGCCGGTCAGAAATATGACGGAACAACAAGAATACTCGGCGGTATACCGACTGAATTCAAAAGACCTTTTGTAAAATTCGGTAATCCACAGCCTCCGGGAAGTATCCTTACTTACCAGATTCTTGGACCTCTTCCAAACCTTGATGTAATTTACACAGGTTTAGATCCTGTAACAAACTCAAATCAAATCAGAGTGGGCAGTGATATTGTCGGACAGAATGTTATTTACAACATTCAAAAAGCTACAGGTCCGGCTGCTACTACAAGTCCTGCATACGGTTTCCAGTGGAATACAGGCGGCGAATACCAGCTTGTGCTTGGTCTTGGTAAAGACCCCAATAATATGAAATATATGAAAAAAGTCTTTACCGTATCCTGGGAATGGGATATAGCAGCACAGGAAATCACAGAGCCTTTGTCAAGTGGTCCACCGCGTTTCCACAAATACCCCAGAGGTCTCAGTCTGAACCTTCGCGGTGTAGTGCAGAACGTTGGTCTACGCGGCATTGCAAAGTTTGACGCATACTTTGATGTTTACGATTCAAAAGGCAATCTGCAGGTTTCTAAAGTGATAAATTGGGATACAGCAAACTTCGGTCAGTATGTAGTTACTGCAAAACAAAAAGTCAATCTTGATTTCGGAACATGGAGAACTGATGTAACCGATACATATTCTGCTTATCTCAGAGTTGACCTTATAAGCGCTACCGATATGGAGCCTTATAACAACAAGTACCGCCGTCCGGGTGACCCTGTTTATGAGTTTGCGGTTAAAGATGAAATCGAAGCCGCCGCAAAAGCAATAAATATACCTGCTCAGGGCAGTGATTTTATTGCTGGCAGACCATTTATACCGATGGGTACACTCAGCAACGAAGGTGTTGGCGATATCTCCAATGCACCTACACGACTTGTTATCCGTGAACTTCCGTCACTTACAATCGTTTACAACGAACTGGTAATGGTTGAGGACATACCTCAGGGACGTTACAATCTTAAACAGGTATTCTTCCCGCAGACAGCTTTACTTAAACCGGGAAATTATTCTGCAACCATGACAGTATCACATCCCGATGACCTTGAACCTGAGAACAATTCTGTTACAGTATTCTTTACAGTATCAAGCGGTTTAATCGGCAAATATACAATCGGTAACAAATATGCAGGCAATGCCAATAACTTCAAAACCATCAGAGAAGCTACAGATATGCTTTATCTCCGCGGTATGAACGGCTCAGTTGTATTTGAGTTTACAGATGCCGAATATACAGTTGAAAGTACTTTAAGCGGCAATCCTGCATGGGACTTATCAACAGCAATCATGGGCTTGGGTTATAATAAGGGTACCGGCGAATACTGGACACTTACATTCAGACCTGCCGAGGACAAATTAGTGACACGCGCTTCAGTTAAGATTAATCTCAACAGCAGCAACGGACAGGGTGTTTATTTCGGTCAATCCATAATGAACTCAAATCAGTACTCAGTACAGAGTGAAAACKCYGGTAACCAGTACTATTTGCCTTAYTCCAACAGCGGCGGTTATATCACATTTGACGGCGGTGCCAACAAATCCTTCAGATTTGTACTTAATACAGATCAGGAAGCATTCGGAGCAGTATTCTATCTGGGTGCAGGTTCACGCAACATCACCATCAAAAACATCATAATGGAAAACAACAAGCTTTCCATAGCAAACAAAGTACGTCTGCCAAATGCACACTACAGTATAGTTGACGGATTTGTGTTTACTCCGAACACAGAAATCACTGAAACCGGCTGGGTTGGTTATTCAGCAGGTATAGTCAACCGCTGCGAACTTCTGTCTATCAATACMGAAGCAATGGTAATGGCTCTTGATACAATACCAAGTATAAACAACAAGTTTATCGGTAACGATATAAGTGGTTTCGGCTATGGTGTAGTATCTCTTGGTATCGGTCCTTTACGAGTACCACAGCTATCTGACTTTGCTCCTTTCTACAACGAAAACACACTAATCGAAGGCAACAAGATATATAATGTMTCSGGTGCCGGTGTAGTWGTAGGCAACGARAAGTCAGCCACTGTCAAAAACAACGTAATCTTTGATGTCAAGGGTGACGCAGGCAGCTATGCAGCAGGTATCATAGCCGGCGGTAATGCCAGCCAGTCGAAACTCGGCTATAACAACTATATGCTGAATCTTGACGGCAACTCAATCAGCAATGTACGCGGCAAGGATGCGGTTTACGGTATTCTTGTAGAACAGGATGCCAACAAGTTCCAGGTCGGCGGTACAGAATTCCGTGTATTCCCTCCTGTCAACGATGATATCAATGTAATGAACAATGCAATGTGGAATTTGAGAGCACAGAACAGCAATACCATGCGTGCAGGTATTCACATGCTTACACAGCGTGACTTACGTATCGGTGACCCAGTACTCCGCTCACTTACTCCAAACTATACAAATTACTTTATCCGCAACTCTGTAATAGCCAATAATACAATTCTGCTTACAGAAGACGGTATTACAAATAATGCAAATATTGCAGGTCTCGGCATACAGCAGGTAAACGGCTTACGCATACTGAATAATGCAATAGCAGTAAATGACGGCACAATCAGTGCAGCCAACGAAGTATCAGCGGGTATATTCTATCACGGCGACTATCCAGCCAATGTAGGATTAACAGCTGACAAGAATGCCTTCTGGTTCGGCACTGCAAACGTATCGGCTTACCGCCACATATATACAGATTGGAAAACCCGTATAATCGAAACCGGCAGCCGCAACGAATACCGCTCATTATCACAATGGCAGATGGAGTCCAGGACAGAACTGAATTCAGTTTCTACCGGCAACTTCCTGAATGACCATTACTTTATGGGCACCTATCCTGAAGAAATCAGACTTCGCAGCAATACGAAGGGTTCAATCTTAACCCGCCGCGGTGACAGACTTCCTGAAGTTACTCATGATATCTACGGCAACATCCGCGGCGCAGCGGGCGGTCGTTATGACATCGGCGCAGTAGAATTCAACGGCGCTCTTTACAACCACGATGCAGAAATGCTTGTAATCACAGCACCGGGAACTTACCGCTCGACAGACGGCATGTTCAATGATGCAGAATATCTGATGACAACCGCACCGATAGAAATCAAGGCAATYGTCCGCAACAGCGGTAACATGCCTGTATTCAGCAAGAAACTCTATGTAAATGTTTACCGTGAACTTCCAAACGGTACATTCGGTCTTGCATTCGGACCTGTAGAACGCAGTGTTGATATAGATGCTACAGACTATCTTGAAGTAGCCTTCAATGTAGGCGACGGTCTCGGCAACGACTTCGTTCCTCAGACATATAATGACTTACGCAGCAGCGGCTATACAGTACCTGCATTATTTACAGGTATGGAAGCCAATGTAACYCCTCGTTACAGAATAGTTGTCAGCACWGACCCTGATGAAGTCAACGGYAATAACAGCACAGAAAAGATAAGCAGATTCTATATCCAGCGCAGTGCAGTCCGTTTCTTAGTCAGCAATCAGGCAAACTTCGGTGCTGCAATTCCGACTACAGATGACCTTGCATACGGTTTGAAYTATTCAACAATMGAAACCGGTATGAATAAACTTGACTGGGAGATAGATCTTCTGAAAGACCGYTACGATTATGATTTATTCAACCGTGCAGGCTGGGAACCRCGTAACGTRGATTATTCYATGTACCGTACATTGTTGTGGTCAGACGGCAACRACAAGACGCTCAGCCGYTTGGAAAAACTCAACATGACCTCATTCATAGAAGCAGGTAATGTAGTAGAGAAGAAGAACTTAATCATCGGCAGCGAGGAGATGGTACGAAATAATGTAAACATCGCAGATGCTGACGAAGTATTTGTCACCGACATCTTACGCGGCGAATACCGCCATCCGGGCAATCCACTTGGTGCAGGCGCCGATTACAGCGGAAACACATTAACCGGTGTAGCAGTAGGACGCGAACTAGTGTTTGATGTTATGTCAACAGGTGTTGCAGGCGATATGTATCCACAGCCGGGCTTAATGAACATCGTACACACCGGAAACGGTATCAGCCGTGAGGCATTCCTTTATAACAGCGTTCAGAATCCTGAATGGCCCGACGAAGCCAGAATCGGCGGTATTGCAACCACTACTTTGACCTCAAATCTTGTATATCTTGGATTAGACTGGCGTCACTTTGGTGATATCGAAACAGTCCTTAGAGCAAGTTTTGACTTTATCGAAGGCAGCGGCGGTACAGTTATACCTGTAGAATTACTCAGCTTTGATGCAGTAGCAGCAGGCAAACGTGTTGATATTAACTGGACAACTGCAAGTGAACTTAACAGTGCACGTTTTGAAGTAGAGAAATCATCGGCAAACAGCGGAATCTTCATCAAGATAGCAGAGATGGAAGCAGCCGGCAACAGTGCAGTATTGCTTAACTACGGACCTGTAGTTGACAATGCGGTAGAATACGGCAATACATATATCTATCGTTTGAAGACTTACGACAGAAACGGTGATTACAGCTACAGCGATGAACGTACAGTAACTCTTACCGGACTTAACGGCTCGGCTCGTTTGGAGCAGGCATATCCGAATCCTGTAAGCTTAGAAAGCGTAATGGAATATTACCTCAGTGAAAGCGGCAATATCGAAATCAGTCTTGTAGATGCAAGCGGTAAGGTAGTTGCAGGTCTTTACAGCGGTAACCAGACCGCAGGCATACACAATCTGAATATCAATGCAAAGAATATTCCGAGCGGAGTATATCAGGTTGTATTACGCAGCGGCGACATTATGCTTACACGCAGTATCAATGTAGTAAAATAATGAGATTCGGATTCTGAAACAAGAAATCCGGAAGCGAAAATAAGACGCTCTGTCCCTCAAAAGGCAGGGCGTTTTTATTAGTGGGAGATATAATAGTATTTATGGCAACTGAATATATATATTCACACAAAATTCAATTTCCTCATTCTTTGTGCCAAATCTAAATATCTTCCTTTGTTTTACGTTACTGTAAAATTAAATCTTTCAATAATAATCTCGTTACTATGAACAAGTCAAAAAATAATAATATAAATAAAATTTCGGTGATTACACTCGGCTGTGCCAAAAATCTGGTGGATTCCGAGCGTTTCAGCGGATTACTGCTTGCTAACGGGTTTGAATTTACTGATGCAGATAATGCCGATGCAATGGTAATCAATACTTGCGGTTTTATCAAATCAGCAAAAGAAGAAAATGTACAGATAATTCTCGAAGCTGCTGAACAAAGACGTAAAGGCAAACTCAAAAAGCTGATTGTAACCGGATGTTTGTCCGAAAGATATAATAAAGAACTGACATCACAAATACCTAATGTTGATTTCTTTCTTGGCATCAATTCCGACAAAAAAATACTTAAAATTCTTTCAGGTGACCATAAATATACTCTGACCGGTGAAAGGATGTTGTTCACTCCCAAGCATTATGCATATTTGAAAATTTCCGAAGGTTGCAATCAGAAATGTTCATTCTGTGCGATACCGCTAATGAGGGGTAAACATATAACCGAACCGGAAGATAAAATGGTAAGTGAAGCGGTCGGACTTGCCGAAAGAGGCACAAAGGAATTAGTATTGATTGCTCAGGACAGTACGTACTACGGAAAGGATTCTACCAAAAAGCAAACTCTTGCAAAATTGTTGGAAAGATTATCAGGAATTGAAAAATTGGAATGGATTCGCCTGATGTATGCCTATCCGCGTCAGTTCCCGCACGAAATTCTTGATGTAATTGCAAATCACCCGAAACTCTGCAACTATATTGATATGCCCATGCAACATGCTTCTGATAATGTTTTGAGAGAAATGAAACGGGGTATTAAACTTCGTAAAATGGAAGCTTTACTTGATACAATACGTGAAAAAATTCCAAATGTGACATTGCGTTCTACATTCATTGTAGGTTTTCCTAATGAATCAGATGCTGATTTTCAGACTTTACTTGATTTTATTGAACGTCAGCAGTTAGACAGAGTCGGCGTATTTACTTATTCACATGAAGAAGGTACTTCTGCATTTCCTCTCGGCGACCCAATTCCCGAAAAAGTGAAAGAAGAAAGAAGAGGTGAACTGATGCTACTCCAGCAAAAAATTTCACTAAAGAAAAATAAAGCAAAAATAGGCAGACAAATTAAAGTGATGGTTGACGGAACCAATGACAAAGGATATTTCGGAAGGTCGGAGCAGGATGCACCTGATGTTGACAATCTGATATATTTCAACTCGAAAAGTGTGCTTAAACCCGGTGAATTTGTGAATGTTATGATTTCAAAAGCTGAAGAATATGATTTATTCGGGACACATATATAAATCCCAATTAAATTCGTTTAATCATATTTTATTTATAAATACTTGTTTAATTATTATTCCGATAAGAAATTAAAATTTTAAATATAACATTAAATTAATATAAGCATATATGACAATAAAGCTGAGTTTATTCAGACTTTCAGAACGGGATACAGGTCAAATGGAAACCGTCACCCTCATTCCTGGTCAATAGTTGACGAAGTTGAATTCATTCAGTGGATGAAAAAACTAATTAATTGAGAAAATATGGGAATATCATTTTTTCTGAAAATTATAAGAATGAATTTTAGAATTTCAATTTAATCAACAAAATAATTCTTTTTTTGATTTGTCTTTTGCATAAAATATTTCCGTATTTTGTATAATATAAATATTTTATTAGTTTTGCATAAGTTGTTTTTTGAAAATAATTAATTGTTTAATCAAAAGCTATTGAGGATGCAATATGACTACAAAAGAATTTACGATTGATATTGATGCTCGAAGAGAAAATGTTTGGTTTGCATTATGGGACGATTATCATTACCGCTTATGGACAAGTGTTTTTTGTGAAGGAAGTTATGCCGTCACAGACTGGAATGAAGGAAGTAAAGTTCATTTTCTTACACCGGGCGGTGAAGGTATGTACAGCGAAATTACTTTGCTTAAGCCGAACAATAAGATGTATTTCACACATAAAGGCGAACTCAGGAATTTTGAAGAATTGCCGCTGGATGAAAAATCAAGTCTTTGGTCCGGAGCAAGAGAAAATTACAGCCTAACGGAAAATGATGGAGTTACAACACTAAAAGTTGTAATGGATTTAGTTGATGAGCATGTTGATTATTTCTCAAGTACGTTTCCAGCCGGATTGGCAAAAGTAAAAGATTTAGCAGAAAATCTGAGTATTGTTATTGAGACAAAAATTAATACCTCATTGGAAAAAGCATGGAATTTATGGACTGAGCCGGCTCATATAGTAAAATGGAATAATGCATCTGACGACTGGCACACACCTCATGCAGAAAATGATTTAAGAACCGGAGGCAAATTCCTCAGCAGGATGGAAGCAAAAGACGGCAGCATGGGATTTAATTTTGAAGGTGAGTATTCAAATGTTGTAAAGTATGAAATAATTGATTATCAAATGGCTGATTACAGAAAAGTGAGTGTCAGATTTCAGAATATAGACAATCAGGTAATTATTACTGAATCTTTTGAACCCGAATTAACTAATTCATTTGAATTACAAAAAGCAGGCTGGCAGTCTATACTTGATAATTTCAAAAAATATGTCGAATCAAACTGAAGATTCATGATGATTAATACAAAACAAAACAGTATTGATGAATATATTGCCGGTTTTCCTGAAGAAATTCAAGTAATTTTGAATCAGGTCAGGACAACAATCAAAAAGTCAGCACCGGATGCAGTAGAGAAAATAAGTTATGCAATGCCGACGTTCTTTTTGAATGGGAATCTGGTGCATTTTGCTGCTTTTCAAAACCATATTGGATTTTATCCAACTCCATCGGGTATTGAAAATTTTAAGAAAGAAATTTCAAAATATAAATGGTCTAAAGGTGCTGTACAATTTCCAATTAATGAACCAATGCCTTTAAAGTTGATTGAGGAAATTATAAAATTCAGAGTCAGGGAAAATCAACAAAAAGTCAAAAAAAAGTAAGTGCAAATATTTTAAGTACTTAAATCTGCATTTTGAAGCAAATTCGATTTAGATATAAAACTTACAATGTTCGAAAATATATTTCTGAAAGAAAACCTTTCTGAAAAATTGTTAAACCTAATTTGAGAATATTATGAAAATTGCTATATTAGGAACAGGCACAGTAGGAGAAACTGTAGGCTCAAAACTGATTGAATTGGGGCATGAGGTTATGATGGGCTCCAGAAATGCTAAAAACGAAAAATCAATTGCATTTGTTGAAAAGAACGGAACCAAAGCAAGTGCCGGAACGTTTGCTGACGCATCAGCTTTTGGTGAAATTATCATTAATTGTACAGCCGGCGGAGCTTCATTAAATGCACTTAAACTTGCCGGCGAGAACAATTTGAATCATAAAGTAATGATAGACATTGCTAATCCGCTTGATTTTTCAAATGGTATGCCGCCTTCACTATCAGTTGTTAATACAAATTCTCTTGGGGAAGAAATTCAAAAAGCTTACCCCAAGGTCAAAGTTGTAAAAGCACTGAATACTATGTGGTGCGGACTGATGGTTAATCCCGCAATGATTAATAATGGCGACCATACTACTTTTATTTGTGGTAATGATGAAGATGCAAAACAGCAGGTTAAAGAAATTTTGAAATCATTCGGCTGGTCAGAAAAAAATATACTTGACTTAGGCGACATTACTAAATCACGGGGAACTGAAATGTATCTGCCTCTGTGGCTGAGTATTTATGGTGCATCCGGAAGTGGTGCATTTAACATGAAAATCGTAAGCTGATATTGTCAGGAAATTTTCGAAAAGGAGATTTAACAATTTAGAGGCAAAAATGGTTCTAATATTGTTGTTTCAACTTTTTAATCTGTTTATTTTGAGTAACATAGCAGGAATACTATCTTTTTGTTAGTTTTATCTTGAATCTGCATTTACAATGTAAATCTTGGATAAATTTGTAATTTAAAGACATTAGATAATTTTTACAATGATTAAACTAATTGTTGATTATGCCGAAAATATTAACAAGACAATATAATTAAATGGATACAGAAAGAAAAGTAATTTTATATATAGCAGCAAGTGTGGATGGATTTATTGCTAAACCCAATGACGACCTGAGTTTTCTGTCAATTGTACAAAAAGACGGCGAAGACTATGGTTATTCGGAGTTTATTAATTCGGTAGATACTGTTATAATAGGAAGAAAGACATACGACTGGGTAATGGATAATGCCAGTGAATTTATTCATACAGAAATTGAAACTTATGTCATTACACGGACATTGAGACCTGATAACGGTAAAACAAAATTTTATAACGGTGACCTGAAGGAACTTGTATTACGATTAAAAAGTCAGCCCGGCAGTAACATCTTTGTTGATGGTGGAGCTGAAATTGTAAATGAACTGTTAAGGCAGAATTTAATTGATGAATTTATAATTTCTGTAATACCAATATTAGTTGGCAGCGGGACACGTCTTTTCAAAAATGGTTTGAATGAACAAAAATTAGAATTTGTTGAATCGAAACTTTTCGATACCGGTCTTGTTCAGACTCATTACAAACTTGCAAGTAATACTTCAATCGGAAAAATATGAAAAAAAAGGTTGTTATAGTCGGTGGTGGTTTTGCAGGTATAAATCTTGCAAGAAAATTGGATGATGAATTGTTTGATATACTAATTATTGATAAAATAAATCACCATCAATTTCAACCCTTATTTTATCAGGTTGCAACATCACAGCTTGAGCCGTCAAGTATTTCATTTCCGCTTCGGCATATTTTCAGAAACAGGATAAAAGTTCAGATAAGGCTTGCCGAAGTTTTAAGTGTTGAAATTCCTGACAACAAAATTAAAACAAATATCGGTGATTTTGAATATGATTATTTGGTTCTGGCATTAGGTTGTCAAACAAACTTCTATGGTAATAACGAAATTTTTAAAAAATCCCTTGCTTTAAAAACAACTTACGAAGCAATCAACATTCGAAACCATATTTTAAAGAATTTTGAAAACATAATATCCGCCGACGAAAACGAATTGGAAAGTCTTCTTAGTATTGTTATTGTCGGTGGAGGTCCAACAGGTGTTGAACTGGCGGGAGCATTTTCCGAAATAAAAAGGCATATACTTCCTAATGATTATCACAATATTGATTTTTCAAAGCTGAGAATCATTTTAGTAGAAGGCAGCGGCAATACACTTAATAGTATGAGCAATAAAGCAAAAGCTGCGTCAGGTAAATATCTTAAACAAATGGGTATTGAAGTTCTTACCAACACAATTGTAAAAAATTATGACGGTGAAATTCTTCAACTGAATAATGGTGACACAATCAAAACTAAAACTGTTATTTGGGCTGCCGGAGTAACAGCCAATAGAATTGAGGGATTACCCGAGAATTGGCTTACTAACGGAAACCGCATAAATGTAAACAGGATAAATAAGTTGCCTGAATGTGACAACATTTTTGCTATTGGTGATATGGCATATATGGAAACACCAAAATATCCCTCAGGACATCCCCAGTTAGCAAATGTGGCAATTAATCAGGCAAAAAATTTAGCTGAAAATTTAAAACGAATTATTCTCGGTAAAGAAACAATTGATTATGAATATAAAGACCTTGGTTCGATGGCTGCCATCGGTAGAAACAAAGCTGTGGTTGATTTACCGTTTATTAATTTCAGCGGTTTTTTTGCCTGGCTGGTCTGGATGTTTCTGCATTTAATGCTAATTTTAAGTGTGAGAAATAAACTCATTATATTTATCAATTGGACGTGGGCATATTTCACAAAAGATTCATCGTTAAGATTGATATTAAAAGACACAAAATAATCTGAATTAAACACTATTTAGTGTTGAATTGCGTTTTGTGGGAAAATATTATTATTTAGGCTTGATAATTGGAAAAGTTAATTCTTAAAAAAGATTCTAATAAAAAAGTTCGGTTTGGTCATCTATGGGTGTTCAGCAACGAGCTTGTCAGTATTCCTAAACTTGCACCCGGTTCGGTAATTGAATTATTCGACCAGTATGATAAAAATTACGGTAAAGGATTTTATAATCCAAACAGTTTGATTTCTGTCAGATTGCTGAAAACTAACGGGGAAATTGATATTGATTTTTTCCGAAACAGGATATTGAAGGCAAAATCCCATCGCGAAGAGCTTTTACCGGAGTTAAATAACTATCGTCTCGTGTTCGGTGAATCGGATTATTTACCCGGACTGATTATTGATAAATTTGAAAACAGTTTTGTGTTTCAAATACTTTCAGCAGGGATGGAACTTCATAAAGATATGATTAAATCTGCAGTTTTAGAAATCTTTCCTGAAACTGATTATATTTTATCGAAAGCAAATTCTAAATTACGTGAGATGGAAGGTCTGGAGCTGAATGATGAAATTCTTTTCGGCACTGACCCGGGAATTATCCATACTTATGATAATGGAATAAAACTTGATATTTCCTTATCAGGTGGTCAAAAAACAGGATACTATTTAGACCAGCGTTTTAACCGTTATGAGATTAGAAAATTTGTAAAAAATAAGAAAATTTTGGATTGCTATACAAATCAGGGCGGGTTTGCTCTAAATGCCTGTTATGCCGGTGCAGACAAAGTTACTGCAGTTGACACATCACTGAATGCATTGGAATTGGCAGATAATAATGCAAAATTAAACGGATTTAATATTGATTTTGTTCACAGCGATGTATTTGATTTTTTAAATGAGGCTGTATTAAACGGTCTGAAATGGGACGTTGTAATTCTTGACCCGCCTGCATTTACAAAAAACAAAAAATCTATTGGTGTTGCTTCGGCAGCATATTCAAAATTAAACAAATTAGGTTTTCAGGTTCTGTATGACGGCGGATATCTCGTTACATCAAGCTGCTCACAGCATATTACCGAAGAAGATTTCGCCGGATTTATAAGAAAAGAAGCATCTAAACAGGAAAAGTTTATTAAACTTGTTTATCGCGGAACACAGCCCGCAGACCATCCGGTTTTACTATCAATGCCGGAAACATCATATTTAAAATTCTTTATTTTTAAAGCGGAAAATTTACAGAGTTAAAGGCAATATTTATGGCAAAAATAGGTATAATAATGGGAAGCGACTCAGACCTTCCGACAATGCAGCTTGTTGCTGATGTCTGTCTGGAATTCGGAGTTGAATATGAAATGCGTGTTGTAAGTGCCCACCGCACACCAACTGATATGGCTGAATACGGTACAAATGCTAAATCACGCGGATTATCCGTTATCATAGCTGGAGCAGGCGGAGCGGCTCATTTGCCAGGGATGATTGCATCTCATACAATTTTACCTGTTATCGGTGTACCTATTCAATCAAAAGTTTTAAACGGAATGGATTCGCTATTATCAATTGTGCAGATGCCGTCAGGTGTTCCAGTTGCTACTGTTGCAATCGGTGGTGGTAGAAATGCTGGACTGCTGGCAATTTCAATTCTCGCATTATCAGATATTGAATTATCTCAAAAACTTGTTGATTATAAATTAAGAATTGCTCAGGAATCACGGGATAAAAATAATCAGCAGCAATTTACACAAATTTAAATTTACGAGTTTTCCTGAATCTTTTACCTGAAAGTAATTAGATTATAATATCTGATTAGTTTTAGAGATAAAATCATTTGATTGTAATATCAGGAATAAATTGTAAATTCAATTTGTAAATTAACCATATTATAACATAAAATAATCATACTCATTATTCATCTATACTTAATTATTTTTTTATAGTTTGGTACGACTTAGGATATTAGAATGACATCAAGTGAAATCAGAAAATCATTTCTTGAATTTTTCAAATCAAAGCAACACAGAATAGTGCCGAGTGCACCCGTTATACCCCACGGCGACCCAACTCTGCTTTTTACAAATGCGGGAATGAATCAGTTTAAAGACGTGTTTTTGGGTGTCGGAAGCAGGGAATATGTAAGAGCGGCTGATACTCAGAAATGTATCAGAGTAAGCGGTAAACATAACGACCTCGAAGAAGTTGGAGTTGATACATATCATCATACATTTTTTGAAATGCTTGGTAACTGGAGCTTTGGCGACTATTATAAAACCGAAGCCATTGCCTGGGCTTGGGAATTATTAACCGTCGTTTGGAAATTACCTGTTGAGAGACTGCATGCTTCAGTTTATAAAACAGATGATGAAGCATTTGAAATATGGAAAAAATACTTACCTGAATCAAGAATACATAGATTTGCCGAAAAAGACAACTTTTGGGAAATGGGTGAAACCGGTCCCTGCGGTCCCTGTTCCGAAATACATTTTGACAGAACACCTGACCTGAGTGGTGGTCCGCTTGTGAATGCCGGCGTTCCTGAAGTGATTGAAATATGGAATCTTGTTTTTATTCAATATAACCGCAAATCAAGTGGTGAACTTGAACCTTTGTCAGCTACTCACGTTGATACAGGTATGGGTTTTGAAAGAATTTGCGCTGTAATTCAGGGAAAAAATTCCAATTATGACACAGATGTTTTTATGCCCCTGATTAATAAAATTTCCGATATATGCGGCAAAAAATATGACGGTGGATTAACCTCACCGGATTCAATAGCAATGAGAGTAATAGCCGACCACGTGAGAACGTTGGCATTTGCAATAGCAGATGGAGCATTACCCGGAAACGAGGGGAGAGGCTATGTACTTCGCAGAATTCTAAGGCGCGGATGCAGATTCGCACGTCATCTCGGTTTTCGCGAACCTGTGATATATAAATTGCTACCTGTGTTGTTTGAAACAATGGGTGATGTCTTCCCTGAACTTATAAATCAGAAATCAACAATTGAACGAATAATTAAAGGTGAGGAAGAAAGTTTTCTTCAAACCTTGGACAGGGGATTAGAAATTTTTGAGGAAAAATCACAAATGACAATTCAGTCAGGTAGTGACATTATTTCCGGAGAATACACCTTTCTGTTGTATGACACTTATGGCTTCCCTTATGACCTGACTGAACTTTTGGCACGTGAAAAGGGATTAACGGTTGACAAAACTGGATTTGACAAATTAATGCAACAGCAGAAAGAAAGGTCAAGAGCTTCAAGAAAATCAGGTATTGATGAAGCAGAACTGCCGCAGGTTAAGTACCCGTCAAAATTTATTGGCTACAATACTCTTGAGACTGAATCTGAAGTTTTATTTGTAAAAGAAAATATTGTTGTTACAACTGAAACCCCATTTTATACTGAAAGTGGAGGGCAGATTTCTGATACCGGTACAATGACACTGGCAGGAGAAGTGTACAATGTTCTTGACATGCGTAAATCAGGTGACACAATTTTTCATATCTGCGACCGTAATGTCGAGCCACTCATAGGCACAAAAGCACTCCTAAAAGTTGATTCGATTCGAAGAAAAAGTATAGTGCGAAATCACTCGGCTACACATCTTTTGCACGAAGCATTACGAACCGTGCTTGGAAATCACGTTCAGCAGGCAGGTTCACTTGTTGCACCGGATTATTTGAGATTCGATTTTAATCATTTTGAAAAAGTTAAACCGGAACAGATATCACAAATCGAAATAATGGTAAATGATAAAATTCTTGAAAATATTAATGTGAATATCGTAGAAAAAAGTATCGAAACGGCACGCGAAAACCCAAAAATCAAAATGTTCTTTGGTGATAAGTACGGCGATACAGTTCGTGTAGTGACTATGGACCCAAAATATTCTATGGAACTTTGCGGCGGTACGCACGTTAATAATACATCGGAGATCGGTTTGTTTAAGATTAGTTCCGAAAGTTCCGTAGCGGCTGGTGTAAGAAGAATTGAGGCAATTACAGGCAAAGCCGTTACAGAATATATTGACAATCTGAATAATGAGATTATCACAGCCGATAAAACTAATGAGGAACTGCATCATAGAATAAAACAACTGGAACGTGAAATTTCAGGGTTTAAACTTGACAATAAAAGTGAAAGTCTAAGTAATTTAATTGCAAAAGCTAAAATACTTAATGGCATTAAAATTGTGAGTGATAAAGTAGAAGTCGAAAGTTTGGATGAATTGAGAAATTTAGCAGATAATTTGAGAAATCTGTTGGCATCAAAAGGAATCGGATTACTGGCTTCGGAAATTGACGGTAAAGCACAAATTGTGTGTGTTGTTACAGATGATTTAAAAGACAGCTATCCTGCTGGCAAATTGGTTGGTCTGTCTGCCAAAATTCTTGGCGGCGGCGGCGGCGGCAAATCACATTTAGCAACTGCAGGTGGTAAGGATACAGCCCGACTGCCGGAACTTATAGATACATTTACTAAAATTGTTGAGAATTTCAAAAACTGAATATTTATATGATACAAGATAATGCAATAAAGAACTCTTTAATTTTTATTTCTGCTGTGTTGATGTTTTATCTGCTTCAATTGCTGGCAGGTATTCTATTGCCACTTGTACTTGCTTTATTAATTGCAATTTTGGTTCAGCCATTTATAAATTATCTTTTAAAAAAAGGATTGCCTAAATGGCTTATACTTCCTACATTTTCTATTCTTTCACTTGCTGTGCTGTTTGGTATAGGATTAATAGTAAGCAATACTATATCCCAGATTGTAGAAGAGCAAAACTTTCTTCTTTCGCGATTCCTTCTAAAAATTGACAATTTACTTATATGGATAAACACTACATTCAATGCCAAACTTGATTCCACCTTACTTGTTAGTGAATTGTACAAATATTTAGGAGATAGTTCTATACCTGAGACAATTTCCGGATTTGCAAGCGGAATAGGTTCATTTATGGGTTCTTTTCTTTTCTTTTCATTATATTATGTAATGCTGCTTGCAGGTATGGCAAATTATGAAAAATATCTGAATTATGTTGGTGGAGAGAAAGGAGATGCACTGCTTCGTGAATATGAAAATATAAAAAAATCAATGTTTTCATATATGTGGGTTAAAGTAGTAATAAGTCTGATTACCGGAATTTTAGTATTCTCATTTTGCACACTATACGGAATTAAGTTTGCTATGTTTTGGGGATTTCTCGCATTTATTTTAAATTTTATTCCGAATATCGGTTCAATCATTGCAACAATAATTCCTGTTCTTATGGGTATTTTGCAGTTAGAATCAATTACGGACATAACAGTCTTTTCGATTTCACTTGTATCAACACAGTTTATAATGGGAAATATTATTGAACCGATAATAATGGGTAACCGTATGAGAATAAATACACTTACTGTTTTGTTTGGTTTGGTGTTCTGGGGTTATATCTGGGGTATTCCCGGAATGCTGCTGTCAGTTCCTCTGTTGGTTATTATGAAAATTATTTTTGAAAGGTCATCCGAATTTAGTTTTTTTGCACGACTTATGGGATTTCCGGAAAAGGAAAAGGTGTAATATGGCTATTGATAATTCGATAAAGAATTTGCTGATTTTTTTTGCTGTTGTTTTGATGTTTTATCTGTTCAGTATTCTTGCAGGTATCCTGTTACCATTGGTTCTTGCATTATTAATTGCAATCCTTGTGCAGCCGTTTATTAATTTTCTTCTGAAAAAGGGATTGCCCAAATGGCTGATTCTGCCGACATTCTCTATTCTATCCCTTGCAGTTCTTTTCGGTATCGGACTCATAATCAACGATACCATAAGCCAGATGGCAGATGAGCAAAGCTATCTTTTATCAAGATTGCTGATGAAAATTGACGGTTTGTTAGTCTGGATTAACCAAACTTTCAATACAAAACTTGATTCTACTTTAGTTGTAAGTGAGATTTATAAATCCATCGGCGAAGGAAATATTCCCGCTGCAATTTCCGGTTTTGCAGGCGGATTAGGTGCTTTTATGGGTTCATTCCTTTTCTTTTCGCTGTATTATGTAATGCTTTTAGCAGGAATGACCAATTATGAGGAATACTTAAAATTCGTTGGCGGTGATAGGGGAGAATCACTTGTACGTCACTATGATAATGTAAGAAAATCTATATCATCATATATGTGGTTGAAAGTAATAGTAAGTATAGTCACAGCAACTCTTACATATATATTATGCATCATTTTTGGTATAAAATTCGCCATATTTTGGGGATTTATGGCATTTTTATGGAATTTTATTCCAAATATAGGCTCGATTTTCAGTGCTGTTTTTCCTGTTTTAATGGCAACAATTCAGTTGGATTCATTTAGTCAAATTGCCTTATTTGCATTAATATTGTTAACCATCCTCTTTTTGATTGGTAGTGTTGTCGAGCCGATAGTTATGGGTAACCGGCTGCGTTTAAATACACTTTCAGTATTATTCGGTTTGGTGTTTTGGGGCTATATCTGGGGAATTCCGGGTATGATACTATCTGTTCCGCTGCTGGTTATTATGAAAATTATACTTGAGAGGTCTGCCGAATTCAGCTTCATAGCCAGAATTATGGGATTCCCCGATAAGGTGAAAAAATAATATTCTTAATGAAACTTTAAAGTTTATTGAATTTTATTTCAGCTATTGTTATATTGTATAATTTTTTTTTTTCAACTAATCAGTTTTAGTTTTGGTCAGAATTTCTTTCAATTTCATTATTAACGGTATAGCCATCGGGTCTTGTTTGTTAAGAATTGCCAGATAGTATGAAGCCCAGTCGCCGAGATGTATTAAATCAAACATACGGGTAAGAAAATGCTCTCCAATACCGTAGAATTCATCAACCTGAATGTTCATATCTCTGAAAATTTCTCTTACTGCATCCAGTCTGAGTCTTACTCTCGGATTAACAGCCTTGTCACGAAGCATAATAATTCTAAACCTTTTAATCATATCTGCAGGTAAGACCCATCCGCTGATTTCATTGTGATTCATTTCCGGGAAAAAGTTGCCGAAGCATAATGATTTTGCATTTTCGTTGAACTGCCCGCGCCATCTCAAATTTACCGAATCCAACATCCCTACAGCAGAATAAATTATAGGTATCTGTCCAAATAAATTATTTGCTAATTTAAAAGCCGGATTACTGATTTCGTGCGACGAATACCTTTCGGTAAGTTTTTTCATTGTCGAAAAAAGTTCAGTAACTGATGAATGTATTTCATTGTTGAATTTCTCATTGATAAGATTGTTGTTAATACATAAATATGCAAGACCAAAGAATGAATATGCAATAGCTGCACGGGGTTGAAATCCTGAAGGAAGTTTTAAATAGGGAATTCCTCTGTCTTTGCAGATTTTTTCTAATTTTCCGCCTGAAGTAATCGCAAATAGATTGCTTGTCAGTTTAGAAGCCTTTTCAAAAGCCGACAAAGTCTCTTCTGTATTGCCCGAGTAAGAGCTGGCTACAACTAATGTGGAAGGACCAATATAAGCCGGAACAACATAATCCCTGTTAACATTTATTCTGAAGGCATCTTCGGTAACCTGGTGAACTATACTTTTGAGCAAATCCCCGCCAATTGCCGAACCGCCCATACCAAGAATCAGCAGTTCATCTGGTTTTATATGAAAATCCAAATCCTGAATGCTCCTGCCAAGTTCACAGGCGTGTGATATCTGCTGATGAAAATTGAGCAGATTCGAGTTCATTGAGGTAAGGTCATATTTTACAGTAAGGTCATTCATATTAGCACCGATTTAGATTTTTATTAAAGTTTATAATCACAAAAAATGTAATTCTTTTGAAATTTCCGAATATTTTCAAATTTGAAATAAAGTTTTAAAATATACTCTTTATTATTCATTATTTAAATTATAAATAAATTACAAACTATTGACGTTTGATAGTCAAGTTGAATTTAATTGAATGTAGCTTATAAACAAAAAACCTGATGTTGTAATAAACATCAGGTTTTTTGTTTATAAATTTCAAGTGGAAAATTAGAATTTTCCGAATTTAAACATAATATTACCTGAAAAACCGCTCAAATCCTTATTTTGGGTTTTGGATAAATCAAGTAAAGATACATAACGGTAACTTGCTGAAAGCTCCATTCGCATAAATTTCAAAAGATTTAGTTCTGCACCGATTTGCGGCTCAGCTATAAAAAAAGCCGAACTTTCATAAGTGTGGTGGGTATTCTCATAATTGTTATCATCCCAACCTTTCCAATATGCGGATGTATAAGCAGCACCGCCGGCACCTATTAAGACACTTGCCGTAATATGAACCACTTTGTTCGGTTCGACAATGAATCCGAGATGAAGACCTCCGTATCCCATTCTTAAATATGCACTTGAATCATTACTTCTGTAGGGTATAATTTTATAATCCGGAACCGGATGACTTGTAACTAAGCCATAACCGGCAATACCTACTGTAAAAACACTATTGACCAACAAGCCGCCGCGACCACCGACTAATAATCCGAACTCATTATTGATTCCGGTGAATTTTACTTCTGGACCCCCGTAACCGCCTATCCTTACATCTTCTGTTCCAAACAGGGTTTCGGGTTGGTTTTCCTGTGAAAAAGCAGGTATAGAAATCAGTGTAATTAATAATACCAACATTAAATTTTTCATAAAGATTTTTTTTGTATTTGTTTAAAAAAATAAATCACATTTGAAATTACGAAGGGTTAAGTATTAAGTTTCAAAGATGAAAAAAAATAATAGTGTGAGTAATATAATTATGTGTTTGACAATTATGATATTGATTATATGAAAATAGTTAGAAATCAATTTGTCATCTATATTCATAAGGAATTTATAAAGAATTTGTTATATTCTTAATTCATTATTATATCTTAATTAAATAAATAGTAATCCGGTTAAATTACCTATTTATTTTTCAATTGATTAAGTAAAGTTTCGTATGAAGCTTTAACTTTTTTGTCGGTTACAAAATAATTTTCTATAGTCTGACATGAGTGTAAAACAGTTGAGTGATCTCTGCCTCCAAATTCGCCGCCGATAGTTTTAAGAGAGCTGTTAGTAAGTAACTTAGACAGATAAATTGCCATTTGTCTCGCCAGTGCAATTTCATGCTTTCTTGATTTGGATGCAATAGTCTCAGTACTAATCTGGTAATAATTAGAAACAATCTGCTTGATATTTTCAATCGTCAGTGGTTGATTAGATTCCTGAGAACTGCCGTAAACTACCTCTTTAGCAAGCTCTACGCTCATTGGCTTTTTATCGAACGTAACACGTGCAATCAACCCGATAAGTGCCCCCTCGAGGTCTCTGATGCTTGTTTTGATATGCCTTGCAAGATATTCGGTAACATCCGAAGTAAGTTCGATTCCTTCGTCTGAACTTTTCTTTTGCAGAATTGCCATTCTCATCTCAAAATCAGGTGCTTTAATATCAGTAATAAGTCCCCAATGAAATCTTGAAATCAGTCTGTCATCAACATTGACCAAATCACGGGGAGGTTTGTCACTTGTCAGAATAATCTGCTTACCTGCCTGATACAGAGTATTGAATGTATGGAAAAAATTATCCTGCGTTTTATCCTTACCAGAGAAAAACTGTATATCATCAACTATCAGAACATCTATCGAACGGTAAAATTTTGAAAATTCACTAACCTTATTGTGCTGAATTGCATTGACAAATTCAAGAGTAAATCTTTCACTGTCTGTATATAATACACGTAATCTCGGAAAATTCTTTGATACATAATTGCCGATACCCTGAACAAGATGAGTCTTGCCCAAACCAGTATCACCGTAGATTACCAATGGATTGAATTTTGTTTTGCCCGGGTTCAGACTTATTGCTATAGCTGCAGAACTTGCCAACTGATTAGATTCACCGGTAATAAAATTTTCCAATGTATATTTTGGATTTAAATAAGTAGGGAACTCTTTCTGGCTTAATATAACAGGTTCAAATGGCAATGTGTTTTGAGTAGGTTTTGGATTATACCTGAATCCGGGCATTTTGACAGATTTGGAATGTGAACGGTCATCCAAATCGTCAAATACAATTCTGTATTCTAAACTCGCATTCTCACCTAAAACCTGAGATAATGTTTTACGCATCAAATCATAATAATGCTCTTCAATCCACTCAAAGAAAAACTGACTTGGTACTGATAATGTAAGTTTATTATTCTCCCAATTCAACGGTTTCAAAGGATTGAACCATGTTTTGAAGACTTGGGAGCTAACATTATCCTGAATGATTTTCAAGCATTTATCCCAATATGCGCCTGCAACCGAACGCACCTGAGAGCCATTTTCATGATTCTCGGCAGAGATGAACGGAACTTTTATATCAAAATCATTTTCCGAAAATTCAGTAGATTTAACAGCAACCATAATATCTCTACATTAAAAGTTTAACAAAATTTAGTTATGGTGTATAAAGGTATTTGGAATTAATTTTGAAAAATAAATACTTAAAAAAGTTTTGCAATCAAACCTTTTTTAGTATTTTAAATACATCATCATATTTCAAAAATCTTTATACAAGTTTAACATTTTGAACAATTCAAATTAGTAGATTTTTTTTCAAACAGACAAAATCTTTATTTTTATTTTGAAAACTTTTTTTCTTGGAATTCTTAAGTATTAAAATTATCAACAAATTAGATTGTTAATATTCTGTTAATATATTGTTAAGAAATTTTAAAAACCATATATAAAAAGGGCTTTGGGGGATTTGAGCTAAGAATGTATTCATTTCAAATTTAAACAAAATTGCAACTCATTGAAAAACTTACATATAATTAAATGTTTATCCAAACCTTAAGATTTCAAAATTTTCATGAAACTATAAACAATAAATTACAAAATGATTTAATAAAATACCTATCTCATTGCATTTAAGCTGTTTGAATAATAAAAGCCAATTTAATAAACAATTTTTGTAACCTTTTACGTTTACAAGTGTATATTTTTGATAAATTATGATTTGTTTGGAAAAGATGAGATGTTGAAGTTATATTTTTATATCTTTTTACTTTTAGTGACATCGTCCCAGTTAGACTCGGCTTGGAAAAAGTGTACGAATATACCGGCAAGTTACATTAATGTAGTTTATCTTGATATATTTTTTCTGCCGTCAAATCCGCAGTTTGGCTGGACTTGCGGTTATGAAGGTAAAACCCTGCGTACAACAAACGGCGGCAAATCTTGGCTTGGCTCAAGGATAATGAATAATCAGGGTAATAGTATAAATGCGCAGCTTGAAAGTATCCAGTTTGTAAGCGAAACCATTGGTTTCACTTCCGGTCCGGAAAATTCGACAGGTTTTGGAGTAATTTTCAAAACTACTGATGGAGGTGCTTCATGGTTCAATGTTTCTCCAAATAATGCTGAAGACCTCTGGGGAACTTATTTTTTGAATGAGAATGTAGGTTTGGTCGTTGGCGGCGGATGCGGTGATAATCCCCAGTATTTTTGGAGAACTGAAGATGGGGGGCAAACCTGGATTCCCAAAATTTATAATGTATATAACAGCAAAATGGCTGATGCAATTCTTTATAGTGAAGATGGTTTGGGTTATGCTGTCAGCAGCGGTAAACTATGGAAAAGTATGGATGGAGGTAAAACCTGGATTCCAATCAGCACTTCAGGCAATATTGACTGGCATGAAGAAATATCAATATCCGGTTCGACATTTCTTTTACCATATTCTGAGGGGTGTTACGGTAATACTACTAATGATTATGGAGGTGTTCGAATTACTCATGACGAAGGTAAATCATGGACACAATTCAGCACAGGTGTTCCAATGTTCGGTTCATTTTTGTTTGATAAAAACCGTGGTTGGGGTGCCGGGTTTAATAGAACTGTAATTTATACAAATGACGGCGGAAAAACCTGGTCAAACGAGAATTGCGGCATTGAACCGGGAGCAAGCATGGATGATATATGGTTTATTAATGACACAACCGGATGGGTCGTCGGAAGAGGTATATATGAATATTTTGTACCTTATGCAAACCCACCGGCTATAACTGTCTCCGGCGGCAAAACAATTTGTGAAGGTGATACTGTAACTCTGTCGGCATCTGAAGGTTATGATTCCTATTTATGGTCAAACGGTGAAAATTCCAGAACAATAAAAGTATATAAACAGGGAAGATATGCTGTCAGGGGAATCATTGACTCAATTTGTTATAATGAATTATCCGATTACGTGGATATAGGCTTTTTCCCGAAAACAGTGCCTGAATTTGAGCAAAGTACTCTAGGTGATCCCTGCGAAGGAGATTCTGTAACAATATCTCTAAAAGGCAATCATTTAGTTTACGAGTGGTCTGACGGTTCTTCAAATTCTTTTATAAAATTATTCAAATCAGGTGCGGTTTCTGTTAGAATAATTGATTCAAATGGCTGCGAAGCTTTTGGCTCATATAATGTAAATTTCCAGCCTAATCCGGAGCCCGTTATACAGGCAAGAGGACGTCTAAGCTTTTGTTCAGGTGATTCAGTCCTGCTTTCAACAACAAATCAGTACTTTAATTATAATTGGTATAAAAACGGGAACAGCCAATTAATATCAACCAATAGTGAAATATGGGTTAAAGAAACAGGAGAATATTTTGTAATTGTGTTTAATCAAAGCGGCTGTGAAGGAAATTCTGATACAATCAATGTAACAGTAAGAAACGAAACCAATGCATTGCAGTTTTCATTTTCCGAACCAGACAAATTCGACCTTGACTCTGCTTATTACAACCAGCTTCTTTGTCGTATGATGAAAATTTCGAATATAGGTCCAAATGAAATAATATTGAACGATACCTATATTTACAGAAATCTTGCATTTTCGACACCGCAAAGCCAATTTCCTTTAACTATTCCTTCAGGAACGGAAATTAGTCTGAAAGTCTGCTTCTCACCTGAACAATTGGGTATTAACCTTGATACATTATTAATTGTTGATATATGTTCAGACCATTTAATTGGATTGACCGGATTTGGTTTAAGCGAGGGATTTGAGAGTATTTCCAAATGTGATGTACCACTGGTATTTGAGTTAACTAATTTGTACGGCAAACCTTTTTCTTTCGGTTTGGGTAGTGCATCACCAAATCCTGCTGCTGACGAGACTATTATTAAATTTTCGGCAGCCGGAAGTAACAATTTTTCTAATGATATCAATATACGGTTTTTTAATTCCATAGGACAAAGTATCAAATCCGGCTACTTTATACAAATCAATTCGACATCCGGTGATATCAGTAATGGAGAGATAATTATTAATACATCTGAATTAATACCAGGATTATACGTCATAGCTCTCGAAATTTACGGCGAAATAATCACAGGAAAATTTACGGTATTCAGGTGATGTTAAAAAAATATGATGTTTGTTTTGTTTGTTGTAATTATATAAAAAATGATGCCCGAACACTTAATTTAGCCAATACTTTGGTTGATTTAGGCAAATCGGTTTTAGTTATTTGTCTAAAAGATTCTCCCGGTTTGAAATTTAAATTCGAAATTTTGGAAGTACCTGTCAGTCTTGAAGGCAGATTGTATAAAAATTTATTTAAATTTACACAATACATCCGACAGAATTTTAGAAATATTAAATCTGAATTTTTTGTTGCTTCAGAATTATATTCTCTGGCTGCTGCAAGGTTACTTCAAAAAGGAACATCGGGTAAGCTGATTTACGATTCAAGAGAAATATTCTCGGCACTTGGAAATACATATAATCATCCCATTAAGCAGTTATTTTTTACATATTTAGAAAAATTACTAATTAATAAAGTTGATTCTGTAATAGTATCCGGCAGATTGGATGCAGAATATCTTCAAAATTATTTCAAAAAGCACTTTGAATATTTTCTGATAATGAATCTGCCTTTTAAAAAGGAGATAATGTCTTCTGATAAAATCCGAAGAACTTTCAATATTGATAGTAATGTTAAAATTATTCTATATCAGGGTTTGATTATCAGTGGTCGCGGCATAGAGCCTGCAATCAGAGCAATGAAATATCTTGTCGGATATGCTCTTTGTATAATGGGTGATGGCGGCTCTGAATTAATTGATTATTATAGAAATCTTGTTCGTGAACTTGATTTATCACATAAAGTATTTTTCAAGTCCTTTGTACCTTATAACGAATTACATGAATGGACCTGTTCGGCAGATATTGGCTTAGCACTTTTTGAACCCGTTTCATTATCATACAAATTAGCATTACCCAATAAATTATTTGAATATGCTATGGCTGGACTACCTTCAATTTCAACTAATCTTCCGGCAATTAAAGAAATCAATGATGGAATCTTCTTTACAGAGTTGATTGAGTATCCGTTTGACGATAATACTATTGCCGGCACAATTAAAAAAGTAAATCAAACCGAAATTTATTCCAATTACAGAAAGAATGCAATTTCAGCATCTAAAATATATAATTACGAAACTCAAATTAATACAATTAAAAGAATCTTCGATACTAAATGATAAATTTTATAATATTTTTTCAGCAGTTAATTGCATCATCAACACATATAGTGGCAAAGGATATAACGGGCGTACTGTCACCTGCAACTATACTATTATTTAGAGCATTAATTGCAACACTTGTATATTTTATATATCTTTCGTTCAGAAAAAGCAGTTGGAAAAAAATAGAACCGAAGGACTGGTGGTATGTAGTATTTCTCGGCATTCTAAACATCCCGCTTAACCAATTTCTTTTTCTTACAGGAGTTTCATACACAAGCGCCCCGAATGTTTCGCTTGCTTATGCTCTGACTCCTGTTTTTGTCTTCATCATTGCAGCGATATTTCTGAAAGAAAGAGTTTCATTCCTTAAAATTGCCGGAATAGCTTTGGCTGTTTCAGGAGCAATAGTATTACTTTCGGAAAAAGGGTTTAATTTTACTTCTAATTCGTTAAAAGGAGATATTCTTGCTTTGCTTGCAAGTTTTTCATGGGGTCTTTATACAATTGTCGGACGTAATTTCACAAGAAAATACGGTGCAATATATGCTACAGCTCTGACAATGGCTTCAGGCTTAATATTTTTTATACCTGTATTTTTTATTTTTGAAGGCTCAGTTAAAGTTGAACAGATTTCTGTGTTAAACTGGGGGCAGTTAGTTTATCTCGGAGCTATAACCTCAGGATTGGGTTATGCACTGTGGTTTTATGCATTAAAAAAAATTGAGGCATCCAAATTATCTGTTTTCAATAATTTCCAACCGGCACTTACTGCTTTAATGGCATTTTTGATTTTTGGAACCGGAGTAACCATGTATTTTGTTGTTGGTGGAAGTATGATTGTAGCCGGAGTTATCATTACTCAAAAAGGATAATGGTTCCTCACTTCGGGATAATCATTTAATTTTTTCAAACAAAGTGATAGAATGAATCTATAAATCCATAAATTATATCACAAATAATAGTTGGGACAATTTCAGATAATGATTATTAAACACCATTTTACATGAATTAATTATAGATTTACAAGAAAAAATCAAACAAAATACTTTGAAATCTCAAATTTCAAACCATAAATTCATCATTAATTCATTATCTTTGTAATTTAAAAAATTACTGATTTAAATTAGACTTTACAAAGGTTCATCTTATGAAAAAGGATATGAAAAAGATTCTTGTTACCGGTGCTTTGGGTCAGATTGGCTCTGAGCTTGTTGTTGCTCTGCGTGATAAATTCGGCGTAGAAAATGTTATTGCTTCTGATATTAAGGAAAATCCAACTCACTCAATTGCAGTCGAGGGTCCATACGAAATACTTGATGTTACAAAGCTTGAAAATATCAAACAAATTGTAGTAAAATATAATATTGACACAATATTCCATCTTGCGGCATTATTATCTGCTGTCGGTGAGGATATGCCGTTAAAATGCTGGAATGTAAATATGAACGGCACTATAAATGTTTTAGAAGTTGGAGTCAGCCAAAAACTTACGAGAATCATTGTTCCGAGTTCTATTGCTGTCTGGGGTAAGGGCGTACCAAAATATGACGTGCCGCAGGAAAGTGTTCTCAAACCAACTTCGATGTATGGTATTACAAAAGTTGCCGGTGAGCTCCTATGCGATTATTATGTAATGAAATATGGTCTTGATTGCAGAGGATTGCGTTATCCGGGAATTATTTCATCCGAGACACTTCCGGGTGGCGGGACTACTGATTATGCGGTTGATATTTTTTATGGAGCTGTTAAAAACAAATATTATGACTGCTTTCTTAAAGAAGATACAGAGCTTCCGATGATGTATATGCCTGACTGTATCAAAGCAACTATTGATTTAGCAGAAGCTGATTATGAGAGTTTAAAGCATCATAGTGATTTCAATGTTGCTTCAATGACTTTCGACCCTAAAACCCTTGCTATGGAAATCAGAAAGCATATACCTGATTTTAAAATTGATTACAATCCGGATTCCAGACAAAATATTGCCGATTCCTGGCCCGCCTCAATTGATGATAAATCAGCTCGTGAAGAATGGGGGTGGAATCCTGCATATAACATTTCTTCAATGACAAAAGATATGATTGATAGATTAACTCAGAAACATAAGGAAGGTCTAATCTGAAACTGATGAATTTCTTACTCGTAATTTTAGCCATAACAGTAAATTTTGAGATTTTTCAATGGTTTAATATTGGTTCTGCTGGAGTTACTACAAGTGATTTTATAACTATTTTAACGACTATCCTGTTTTTAAAAATTACTTTATGGGATGGTGTGGAATTGAAACTTGCAAAAAATCCTGCTATCTTATTTTATTTGCTGTTTCTGGTAGCTACTTTTATTTCCGGTTTGAGTCCTTTGCTCAGTGGAGAAAATATAAGGATTATTCAGTATTTCAAAACTATACTGCATTTTCATTTCACATTTTTGATAGCAGCAGTCCTTATTTTATATAAATTTGAAAATGATACATTGAACAAATTTATAAAGGTTTGGCTGGTTTTATCAATTGGTATAAACTTGTTCGGAATATATCAGGTTATCGCCAGAGCTTATGATTTACCATTTGCATGGATTGAGTTGACAAATGCATCTTTCTTCAGCCGGAATCAAAATCAAGTTGATGAATTTACTCAATTAAGTTTAAGATTTGAAGGCTTTTTCAGAGCAACATCATTTTTTTCCGAACCTTCAGCCCTGGGTGCTTATAATGCACTTACTTTAGTTTTTGCCATAATACCAAAATTCAAGGGATTTAAACCATTTTTGAAATCGAACGGGCTTAATAACATTGTAATCGTATTATGTATCATAGGTTTATTACTCGCATTTTCACTTACAGGTGCTGCAATAATAGCTGTTATATTGTTTACAATATTAGTCACTGAAAAATTAAGCGTATTTTTTAGAGTAATAAAAGTACTTCCATTTATTATTATATTAATTATTGCAGCAAATATGATTGTTGAGAATTATGCAGGTATCAGTATTCTTGAATTATTCGGTAAAAGGTTTGGTACGCTTGGCTATTTATTAACCGGCGGCAGTGGATTCAACCATGGAATTGAAGGAGAATCTATTTATATTCGGGGTGAAAATTTTTCTTCTCTTTTGAATGTTTGGCAGTCTTCTCCTATTATCGGTGTTGGTCTTGGATTGACCTATCTCAGTCCGTATGCGGACGGATGGGCATTCAGCGATACATCAATTATGGCAGTTCTGGGTGAGTTGGGATTGATAGGTGTAATTCCTTATGTAGCTTTGTATATTACTCTTTACATACTTGGTTTTAGATTTACAAATACAAAATCCATTTTTAATTCCTTGGATACCAATTCACGAAGACTGCTTTCATTAATTATATATTTAATGGGTTTCCTGACTGTTACTAACTATATCAGCGGTAATAATTTTTCGAATATTTCATCTGCATTATTTATTGGATTCATAATTTCATTAATAAATAATTATTATATTGATTATGAAAAGAAGTATTATGTCTTGAAATTTGTTGACAAGCCTCTAAGAGAAAGATTTTTAAAAAAAAAATCGAACTTGGAAAACATTAGGACTTAGTTTCGCAAACTAATTTAATTTTTACAAGAGATTAAAATATTGTTAAACAGTTAATTTAGATAAATGCAATTTATTTGAAAGTAATATTATACCTTTTTCATTTATTGTTCAGAGTTTACCGTTTCTAATATCTCTGAAAAAGACATTTTTAATTTCTTCTTCCTGAAATACAATTGATATAATTTCATAATCTACAGATTTTAGATAATTTGCAATATCTGTTTTGTTGACATCATCTAACTTATTAACATTGGTTTCTACAATGACAATGTAAGGACGGTACTTATTCCAGTCATTGGATATAAGAACATTGTAATCATGTCCTTCAGCATCTATACTCATAAAATCAATAATTGTTGATTCAGGAAGATAATCATCAAGAATCTTTTCAAGAGTCCTGGCTTTTGTCTTGATTTCTTTTGTGACTTTATCAAATACATTGTTTTCGATTAGGAAATCTTTTGAAAAACTATTCATTGTATTTGACTTACTGATGAAATAGAAAATTAGTTCCTCTTCTTTATCTGATACTGCAAATTCAAGATTAATATCTCTGGGGCGCATTTTATCGAATACCTGCATTGAGCCGGGGCAAGCATCAATATTTATTCCATGCCAACCTTTAATTGAATAGAAAAAATTTGTATTGGATACAATCACTGGATGGAATGCACCGATGTCTATATAGAAACCATCTTTTTTGTCATGAAATATTTTCTTAAGCAGTATATCTTCACCGGACTGAGAAAAAGTAATGTTATTACTGTTAAATATCATGGTATTGAGCATCATCAGCTTACTTCTGACATTATCTTTCAAGCTGTCAGGAATCAGTTTTTTTAAAGTTTTCAGCATTTAAAATCAAATTTTATAATGAAATACATATTATTTATATTGCCAATAATATTTTTAACAAATATAATAATAAAGCCCAATTCTGGCAAATGATATTATCCGAAATATTATTATTTATGATAATATTTAAAATTTTCAACAAAATAAATCAAATGTTTAATCTGATTATTATTGACTCCCATTTCTGAAAAATATCAGAAAGTGACCAATTTCAATTTGTTTAGTAAAATTTTCATTGATAATTGCAATTAATTCTGCATTTTCTGTTAAACATTCCCAACTTGATTTTGTATGTCCCGTAAGTAGCGGGTGGATATCGTCCGTCTGGATAACTATTATTCCTGCCTTCATCAATTCCTTTTTGAAATCTTCCCGCCACTCAGGTATTTTAACATTTCCGAAATAAAATAATGACTGGGAAAATTTCGAATGTTGATATTCAGGTGTGAAATAATTGATTAAATTGGAACCTATACCACTCACAATTAGATTTTTATTATTTGTATTTTGCAATTTTATATATTCTGCAATCTGTAAATATGTTGCTCTAATGTTTTGATTATCATTATTTATTTGATAATGATTGTTGAAAGAATTTTTATCTGTAAAATAATCCTTTACCGGAATTATGATTTTGATATATCTTGTAACCGGACTTTGAATCAGTATAAAAAATGTCAATGTTATTATAACAAACCGTTTTAGCAAATCAGAATCTATAAATGACTCTTTACAGATTTTATAAAAGTCAAATAATCCAATTCCGATAAATACTGAAAATAAAACATATAATCTTGAGAAATGATAGATCGAAAATTTCCGCTCCCAAATTACAGAAAATAACAAAAAAATCATCAGAATAATAATTGATTTAAATTTTTCGTATTGGTTATTTTTAAATATTGTAATCAGACTAAAACTTAACAAAATTGTGAACATTAATCCAAAGTTATCTCCGAAAAACACACCGGTTTCTACTATTCCAAATTTTAATAATCCAAAGTTGAATGGTGGATTACCCGCATGAAAACTCAAATACTTAAATACATTTGTAAATGCTGTGTAAATTTCGCTATCTATTAATGGGAAAAATGTCAATAATACAATTAATGTGAATATGAAAGCAGAAAATCCAATCCTTGTTAACTGCTTTATATCAAATGGTTTCTGATAACTAATCAAAAAATATGCAAATAGTAATAACCCGAAACTAAATTTTATTGAAGTTAGTAAAGCTAAACAAATAAGTACAGTCAGTAAATGCAAATTAGATGTTTTGGATTTTTCTATATTTAAGAGTATTATTAACAAGGGAAGTCCGGCAAAACTCTCAACATTCATAGTTTGGCTGTAACCAATTACAGTATATGAAAAAGCATATATGAATACTGAAATCCATGCTACATCACTGTTCTTTAGTTTTGAGGTATATTTGAAAAGGAAATAAGCAGTTATAAGTTGATAAATAACATCAAATAATCTTAAATTTAATTCTTTGTCACCGAAAAGTGAATAAATGAAGGAGTAAATTATGTAAAAGAAAGGCGGTTTCAAATCAACAAAATCAACAAAAATTTTCTGTCCGTTATATATAGCTTTACCTGCCATAATGAAAATTGAAATATCAGCAGAAATTGGAAAAAACAACATGGGAGAAAAAGTCAGGATCAGCAGACAAATTAAAATCGTGTTTTTCATTTATTACTTAATTTGTTGAAAAAAATCTTCTTAAATTCAATAAAATCATTTAATTCATCCGTAAAATATATTTTCAGAAAATTGATTATTTAATAAACTTAATCAATCACTTTATTAAATTTAATGGATATCAAAGGTTCTAAAATAAAGATTTTTATTTAGAAAATCAAAATATATCAATTTGAATCATTTAATAATCATCTTTTTAATGATATATTATTAGTCTGATGTAAATTCAGAACTCCTGATTTACCGAAAATCAAGAATTCGCAAAAATAGTAAACAAAAAACACCCCCGACCCCTTTTGAAAAATCAGGGCTGATACGTTCTAAAAAACAATAGGAATTTCATAATCGTTACAATATTAAACGACACTTTTTGGCTTGTCATACTGAGCGACAGCGAAGTATCCAGGCTGTTAATTAATGAAATCATGGACTCTTCGCTCCGCTTCAGAGTGACAATTGCCGGAGATTGATCTGAAAAAATAGAACGTATCAGCCATACTATGAAAAAGGGAGAGAACTTAAATATATGATAAATATGGATTTATAGATTTTCACCTTTTTCAAAGGGGGATGGGGGAATTTTGAATGTTCGGGCTAAAGATATTTAGTAGAATACATATTCATTATTAAACAGGTTGAGTAGTTACAAAATAAGTGCAAATGAACCATTGTATCAAAATATTGAATAACAGTTCAGAAATAAATGGCGGATATTATATCTTCTCCTTCTTTTTTGATGGCTTTCTTACCCACTTGTACAATACAAAAAAGATAATCATTCCAATCAGAAGGAAGGGCCAAAGCATTACAAAAATCAGTATGAACTCTGTCAGACCGGTCCAACCGCTTATAATGGAACTCCAAAATCTTGAAAAAAAGCTGTCAGGAGGTTTCATCTCAGTATCATTTATTTGATACAGGTCAATATGAAGTGTACTAAATGTAATCTGTTCTGATAAATATTTCAATTTCCCTTTGAATGAATCAATTTCCTCTTCGATTACTCTTATTTTCTCCTCAACTTCTAATATATCCTTAACAGTTCGTGCTTGTTTGAGAATATCACGGTAACGCTCTAGATAAGCGGTTTTGTTGGCAAGCCGGATTTCTGTATCTGTATAATCACTTGATACATCCTGTACATTGATATCCTGGCGGGTTATTGTGCCCTCAATTCTTTTTAATTTGTTCAGGAATTTATCAAAGCTGACAGCCGGTATTCTGACTGTCATATTATAATCAAAACGATAGTCGCTTTTATTTAGCTGTTCACCGGAATAATACGATTTGAATTCAACAACCAAACTATCCACAGAATTCTTCGCAGAATTTACATCACTGACTTCAATGTCTATATTACCATTTTTGATAAGCATTTTGTTTATATCTGTGGTTAAGTCATTGGTCTGACTGACCATGTTATTTTCAGAATCTTTATTAAAATCTGCCGATTGTGCTTCTTCAGGTGCAGATATTATCATTTTAGCATTAGGTTCTTCGGCTCTAAAGGAATCTGAAGAGTCAGTACCCGAACTCCCGCATCCTGAAATAATTGCAATAATAACAAAAAATGTCAAGACTTTCATTTACTATACCTTTTAAAGAAATTTTGAAATTGTTTTAATACCACATTAAATACAAATAAGAACAAATTTTATTTTTTAAATAAAATTTCAAAATATTTATAAAATAAATACGATTACACATATTTATAATAGAAATAATTTAAAAACGATTATCAAATTTTAGTATTCAATTAAGGTTTAAAATGAAAATTCATGAATATCAGGCAAAAGAGCTTTTGAGAAAATTTAATGTGCCCACTTTAAAGGGCATTGTTATAACCTCAGCAGCCGATGCCGGTAAATCAACCTACGATGAGTTTGAGTCACAGGGTATCAGCACTGTAGTATTAAAAGCTCAGATTCATGCAGGCGGAAGAGGAAAAGGTACTGTTATTAATGCTGTAAGCGGGCAGCCTGCAGAATTATTCGGCAAGACTGTACGCGGCGTAAATGTTATACGTGACGGAAATATTTCCGATAAAGTCTATCAGTTTGCAAATGCCACTCTCGGCAACAAATTAGTTACTATCCAAACCGGAGAAGCCGGCAGTGTAGTATCTAAAATGTTAATTGAAGAAGGTGTTTCGATTGATAAGGAATTTTATGCAGGTATAACTCTTGACCGTCAAACCGGAAGAAACGTGGTTATGGTTTCTACTGAAGGCGGAGTAGAAATCGAAAAAGTCGCAGAGGAGACACCCGAAAAAATTCTTAAAGAAACAATTGACCCTTCAATCGGATTTCAGGCTTTTCAGGCAAGAAGTCTTGCTTTTGGTTTAGGTTTGAACGGAAATTCATTCAATAATTTTATTAAATTCATTACAAAATTAGTTACAGCTTATAATGAACTTGACTGCAGTCTCGTTGAGATTAACCCACTGGTTCTGACTACTGATGGTGAAATGATTGCACTTGACTGTAAAATGACATTTGACGAGAATGCAATTTTTCGTCATCCTGAATATTTAAATTTAAGAGATATCGCTGAAGAAGACCCGTTAGAGGTTGAAGCATCAAATTATAATCTTAACTACATAAAATTAGACGGCAATGTAGGATGTATGGTCAATGGTGCCGGATTAGCAATGGCAACCATGGATTTGATTCAATTGTCGGGCGGAAGACCTGCCAATTTCCTTGATGTAGGCGGCGGTGCGAATCCCGAAAGAATTGCAAATGCTTTCAGAATAATGCTTAGCGACCCGAATGTTGAAGCTGTTTTAATCAACATATTCGGTGGAATAGTTCGCTGCGACAAGGTTGCTGAAGGTATTATCCAGGCTCTTCAGACAATTGAAGTCAATTTACCTGTCATAATACGTCTCGATGGCACAAATGCCAAAGAAGCGGCTGCAATGCTTAAAAAATCTAAAATGAAATTTAAAGTGGCTACTAACTTTGAAGATGCTGCACAATTAGTTTCTACAGTTTTAAAGAAGTAAGCAATCTGAATAGATATTAGAAATTTTAAAAAGCCGGCAAATGTTCTTTGCCGGCTTTTTTGCAAAATGTATTATCCAAATTTGACTTTTGAAAATTAGGATACTATACCAAACTGTCTGTGAAAAAGTAAAATATCACAATTTCGTCTTTCTGAGCGCAGCGAAGAATCCAGGCAGTTAATTAGATCATGGATTCTTCACCTCGTTCAGAATGACTTGCTTACAGGCTTTTTCAATAGACTCTTAAAGTTTTATTTTTTCTTCAATTTATTTTTTAAGCTATTGATTTTATTTAAGACGTAATACCAATTGATGGCAATTTTCAATTTGAGCAAATCATTTCTGTTTTTATCAACGAAAACCTCGTCAGCATCAAGTCTGCCTATGCAGACATAGCCATATTTCCCAAGAAAATCAGAAATTTTATTGTCATCATAGTTGTTTTCAATTGTCAGAGCATCAAATGTAATTCTGCTGAAATCAATTGATTGCAATACATCCCACTCACTTCCTTCAACATCTATACTGCAGTAATTTATATGTTTGATTTTTCTGTCATCCAATATCTTTGTGAGGTTATAGGTTTTGACTAAATGAATAGTCTTCTTACCACCCAATTCATTCAGTTCTTTCTCGATTCTTTCACGGTGCATCTGATTATAATTATCGGTAATACCGGTAAGCATTTCTGAAGGTCCGTCAACATGCGTAATTTCAATTTCGCCGTCAGTTTTTGAGATACATCCATGGATACATTCACAAGTCCTGTTTTTAATCAACCGCCCGAAAACGCTTGGAATCGGCTCTACACAAATTCCTTTCCAGCCTTTGTTTTTTTCAAAATAATAGGTATTTGATAAACTGATTCCATCATAAGCGCCAATTTCAATAAAAAATCCGTTTTTCAAATTAGTAAAAATGTTTTTATCTAAAAATTTATCCTGATTAGACTGTGAATAGTAAAGCATTGTTTTCGCCTGATTGCATATTAATAAAACTCAATTTTAATTTACAAAAGTAATATATAAATAATAACTGACAAAATTTACTTTGTTTATCTTATCAGAGGTAGCTGCCAGGTATTAAATCAATAAAATATTTTCACGCTTGAAAATGAACTTTTGGAATAAAAAATATCAGAAATTATGCCTGATAGGCAGTAATTTCACTTTATCTACTTTAATAAGATTTAACAATCAGCTATTTTACATTTCCGGAGATATAATCAAGCAAATACTTGTTTTCAAATTTTTTGTCTGACAGAGATGCTTTGACAACATCACCTATGGAGATTAATCCCACGAGTACTCTGTCTTTAAGGACGGGAAGGTGTCTTACTTTGTTTCGTGACATCATTGACTCAATGTAATCCACGTCGTCATCGTAATCGGCATATATAATTTTTCTGGTCATTACATCTTCAACAGATTTTTCCAAAAAATTATCTGGTGATGAATGAGCTAATCTTAGAATATCCCTCTCGCTTATTATACCCACAAATTTACCTGAAGAATTTAAAACCAAAAGTACGCCGATTCTGTTATTAACCAGCAACTCCATTGCTTCTCTGATTGTTTTTGACTCACCTACAGTGAATACTTCAGGACCTTTATTCCTTAAAATTTCTTTAGCTTTCATCACAAGTCTCCATAAGATAATATGACATTAATAAAATAATAAGCGTAAATATTAATATATTATTGTTACATTATTTTTTTTCATTGAAAATTACACATCTAAAATTAATGCTTGTTTTCTATGGTATTAATATTTATTTTAGCACTTTAATAATATGATGTACTTTTTAAAAATAATTTGAATGTGTATTGATTTTTGTTTATAGAACCTATTATAAATTTATTGGAGTAATCTATGATCGAAACTTTTGATAACGCCTTCGCAAACGAAGACATCGAACAAAACAAGGTGATTTCCTTGTTTGCCTACATTATTTTTTTCATTCCCCTGCTTGCAGCCAAAGATTCTAAGTTTGGCAGATATCATGCCAATCAGGGATTAGTATTATTTTTGTTATCAATTGCATTCTGGATTGTAGCAACAATAATAACTTCTATTATTCCATTGATAGGATTAATCATTTTCCCGTTAGGATATATTGGTCTATTAATTCTTGCTATTTTAGGAATAGTCAATGCCTTAAATGGTAAAGCCAATCCCTTACCTATTATTGGAGGAATATCTTTAATAAAATAACTTACATGTTTTATAATAAGCAATGTTGTTATACTGTCAAAAAGTATTACAACATTGTTTTTTTTATGTAGCTGTTACCAAAGTTTTACAACTACTCTTCCGACCTGACCGCCCCTAAGTATTATATCAATTTCATCACTCAGTTCAGATAATCCGACTTCCTTGAAAGTATTGTGCAGATTCGGGAATTTCCACTCACCGGCAAGTTTATTCCATAAATCCAGTCGCAGCGACATCGATCGTGATGCAGAGTCAATACCCGTTAAGGTAATTCCTCTCAAAATAAAAGGATAAACTGTTGATGAAAAAGTATCGCCGTCCACATTCCCGAGAATACAGACACACCCGTGCGGGATTACAGATTTGATGACTGAACTGAGTGTATTTCCCCCAACATTATCAACAACTCCTGACCATTTCCCATTAAGAAGAGGTTTGCTGCTTGATTCACTAACTTCTTCTCTCGAAATAATTTCTTTTGCACCAAGTGAATATAAATAATCATGAAATTCACTTTTGCCTGTTGATGCAGAAACTTCATACCCTAAATGTGATAAGATACCGACTGCCATTGAACCTACTCCTCCGGTAGCACCTGTTACAAGTATTTTCCCGGTTTCAGGATTAATATCGTGCTTTATCATTTCATGAATGCATATTGCAGCTGTAAATCCTGCTGTCCCGTAAATCATAGACTCCTGCAAAGTCATATCTGCCGGAAGAGGCACAATCCAATCGGTCGGAACTACAATATACTGCCCGAATCCGCCGTTGGTGTTCATACCAAGGTCATAACCGGTAACGATGACTTTATCACCTGATTTATATGAGCCATCTCCAGATATTTCGACTATACCCGCAGCATCAATACCCGGTGTATGCGGATAGAATCTTGAAATTCCTTTGTGACCTCTGGCAGACAAGGCATCTTTGTAATTTAGAGATGAGTATTCTACCTTTATCAAAGCATGTTTATCGGGAATTGAATCAATATTTCCTGATTGAACAGAACGTCTGTATTTGTTCGGTTCATATTCTTCGGTTACGAGAGCTTGAAATTCTTTCATGAAAAATCTCTATTATTAATGGTACATTGCCAGTGACGCAAAAGTGACAGCAGATTTTGTTTCGGATTCATTCCACTGATTATATTTCAGAAAATCTGCGGTTCTAAAATCAGACACACTCATCATTGTATAAATCGGAGAAGTACCACAGATTCTATATTTGTCGCAGTCTTCGATAATTTTTCCAAGAAAGGCTTTTTTATCAATTGATGTAATCGAGTCAATCAATATTTTATCTTCAATTCTAATTTTCGGCAGCATTGGAGCAGCATCGAAATCATCTTCAAATTTTCTGCCAATATGGGAAAAATCAACACTGGCAATGAATAGCGGTTTTTTACCTGATTTTTTCAGTGCTGCCCTTAATGAATTGACTAATAAGTTAAATCTATCTGAGGTTTCAGGTAGTTTTCCGGTTGTGATGAATTCATGAAACGAGCCGACCAAAACAGGCAGTACAGTGAATTTTTTATCTCTAAAATAATATTGACATAGTAAAATCTGATATTCTATTGAATGTTCCGGTTTATGGGCAAATTCATCAAAATGCAGAGCGCCGCCGGATTCCTTCTGCCACAAATCAATTAAATCTCTGTCCGTTTCGGCTATACCAAGAGGAGTTGAATAATTTTTTCCGGTAAGCATCATAAAATCTGATAATGCGTAATGAGATGTCCCGAATATTACAATTACATCAAAATCCGTTTCTTTTGCAGAGTGATAAGCTGCAGAATATACTTCGTGTGATTCTTTTGCTAACTTCAGGTCTATATGAGGCACGATTAATCCGTCTGCATTTGAGGCATAAGTAACTTCATCGGTTTTAGAAAATAATTTATTTAGAAATATATTTAACTCTTCCGGATTCTCCGGATAGGAACTGCCAGAACAGATAAAGGGTCTTTCTTTTAATAAAAGATATTCGTTATCGGAAGATTCTTTTTTCTCCAGAAATGAACTGCTGTATAAGAACCCCATTTCATCCAAATATTGGATATTTGAAATTATATTCTCAATGACAAGAAGGTCGCTTGTGCCGAGCCATTCAGGCAATTCACTGTACCGGACTTTGCCTTCAAGTGAAATAAAAAAATTATAAAATTCATAAGTTACAGCAATCTGGTGTTTTGCATAGGCGTACCTGTCCGACATAAATACATAATTATGTCCGTTTTCTTCAATTAGAACCAATTGCAGGTCATTTCTTAAGATTGGAATCAAATCATCCGGCATCCGTTGAGCCTTGTTTTGGTTTGTCGGTTAAAATATCGGCATATTTTGTTTGAATGCTGTTTATTACAAAAATGAATCCAATCCCTGAAACCACAAGTATAAGTCCTACACTTAGCAGCCAAATATTTCCTGTCACAGCATAAGCAAAGAAAAAGAAAACTGCACCAATCAGTGCCGAACCGGTTGTTACCATTTTTGATTTATTCAAATTTTCCTCAATACTCAGCGGTTTACTCAAATCTAATTTTTTATATTCTTTTAACATTATTATATCCGTAAAATAAAATTGCTTATCTTAAATCAAAATTTAATGCAGTTTTTGCATCTGTTTTGTCGTCGCGGTATTTTACAATCAGGGGAGTTGCAATTGAGAGACCGTTAATTCTTCCGAAATCTGTATTTATTGTTCTTGCCCCCGGTACTACTACAGCGGATGGCGGTATTATAAGCGGATTTTCCCCATCAGATGTAATAATTCTATCATTTACAAGGTCATAAACTTTAGTCGAGGCAGTCAGTATAACACCTGACGCCAAAACTGCTCTTTCGCGAATCATCACTCCTTCGTAAATACCGCAATTACCCCCAATCATAACATTATCTTCAATTATTACGGGTCTTGCACCCGCAGGTTCGAGTACTCCTCCAACCTGAGCTGCCGCAGAAACATGAACATTCTTCCCAACCTGAGCGCAGGTGCCGACCAAGGCATGCGAATCAATCATTGTTCCTGAATCAACATACGCACCAATATTTATATACATGGGCGGCATACAGATTACACCCGGAGCAATATAACTTCCCGAACGTGCACCGGAGCCTCCGGGAACCATTCTAATACCGTCTTCTAGTTTTATTTTTTTTAGAGGAATTGATTTTTTGTCGAAAAAGTTGAAATCACCGAATGACATATCAATTACCGGACTATATCTAAATACAAGCAGAATACCCTTCTTAACCCATAAATTGACCTTCCAGCCTCCGGTGCCGTCAGGCTCTGCAGCTCTGATTATACCTGAATCAAGACCATAAATAAATTGTTCGAGTAAATATTCTATCTGAACCTGAGTAAACTCAACTTCACGATTAAATAATTTTTCAATTTGTACTATAATTGGTTCTAATATCATATCATTTATCACAAAAATTAATTAGACTACTTTTTTTCAATATTGTTTTACTGTTTCGAGAATTACCTGGACATTTTCTTCATTTGCTGATTTGGTGAACCCACAGGTATTGATTACCATTGCTTCGGCATTATTTGCATCAGTAAATTCAAATCTGATAGCAAGCAACGAACCTCTGGAATTCTCTGAATCAACAAGATTATTGACACCCAAAAGTGTTTTCACAGAGATTTTATTTATATTATTTTCTATTACTTTTTTCAATTGTATTAAATTTACATTTGAACGAGTTAATTAAACTTTAACGTAATATGAATGAAGTTATTTAAAATTTAGAATTATTTGGAATAAGGAAGAGCTTTTTAAAAATTGAAAAATATCTTTCAATTACTTAATCTATATTGAAAAAAATAATCCTATATTTTGTAGTAAAGCAAAGAATTGTGAATAATCTGTTATGCAAATGCTGTATTAGGATTCTCAGCCATTATAGATATTGCATAACCGTATTTAAGTAAAATTTCAATTCTTAATTCAGCAGAATATGAATTCATTTCAATTTCACGGTCTTCATCCATATCTGCATTTACGATTATCCAAATATGCTCAGGGTCGTCCGGAGATGTCTCTAAATGTTTAAATTCAATCTCCGGATATTGCTCTTTAACTTTTGTAAATAACTCTTTAACAAGTTGCTGTTGCTTACTATTCAATTTCATTTTATCACCATAAAAAGAAAACACCATTTTTTATTAATTGACAAACTCAAAGCTTATCCCAAAAAGAATTTGTAATTTCATTATTCAAAAGAAGATTTATTTCCCGAAGCATCATTTTTATTTGCGGACCTGAGAATTCATCATTTGAGGGTATTGTTAAACGACAATTATTTATATTCATAAATTGATGTTTAGAACCTGAAAAAGGTCCATCAAAACCAAGTAATTTCAATTTGCGAATGAATTCTCTTCTTTTACACGGCTTCATGTTCTGAAACCAATGAACCGATATTCAAATCTATTCCATTTATAACAGGTAATTCATGTCCAAGTTTAAGTCCTAACAATACCCATTCTTCCAAAACTGATTTTAGCATTTTGCTTGTTTCTGCTAAATTATTTCCAATCGCTATTACACCTTTACAAACTGTTACTCTTCCAAAGAAAGTACCATCCTCAAGTATTTCGTATTCAGAATATTCTAAGGCATTTTCAATATAATCAGTTAATATATATTTTATGTTCATATAAGTACTCATATTATTTTTAAATATAGAATGATTTTACCATAAAATATTTTAATTTGCAGGATTGATTAAAAACTTGTGTTAGATGTTCGGTTTCAATCCCCCTTCTTTGCAAAGAAGGGGGTTGGGGAGTTATTATTTTAAACTTTTTGAATCTTGATTTTGATTATCTCATCCATTAACTCGGCTTCGTTTGCTGATTCTATTGATTCTGAAAAAGTAATGCTCTCAGCCAGAGTTTCGGATTGAATATATGAACTCATTGCAATTACAGAATCTGAAATCTGAGTTCCCGCTGAATATTGAATTGTAATTCTGTCAGTAACTTCAAAACCGGATTCCTTTCTCAAATTCTGAATGCGGTTTACAAATTCACGGGCAATACCTTCATTGATGAGTTCTTTATCAAGTGTGGTATCAAGAGCAACTGTAATGCCGTTTTCGGTTGCAACGAGCCATCCTTCCAAATCCTCACTCTGAATTTCAATGTCTTCTAAAGAAATTTCAAGTTCGACACCATCAATCAGAGCATTAATCTTTCCGGCTGATTCTATCATTTTAATTGTATCGTTTTTCAGTTCTTTGATAAAATTGGCAACTCCCTGAGTTGATTTTCCATATTTTTTTCCGATAATCTTAAAATTTGGTTTTGCAATTTTACGTACTATATCCGAATTGTCACCTGAAATAAATTCAATACCTTTTACATTTATTTCTTCGATGATAATATCTTCAACTGCCTGAATATCTCTGCGTTCAGCAGGTGTATTGACAGGAACGAGGATTCTTCTCAGGGGTTGACGAACTTTAAGATTTGCTTTTTCACGAAGACTGCGCGCAAGAGATGTAATTTTCTGAGCAGCTTCCATACGGCGTTCTAGTTCAACATCAATCAAATCTTCATTTGCAATCGGCATATCTGTCAAATGTATTGAAATCGGGTCATTTATTGTACGCAGTCTTTGGTACAAATCTTCACTCAAAAATGGTGCCTGAGGCGACATCATCTGAATTACCTTCACCAAAACATCCTTAAGAGTTTGATATGCGGCAATTTTCTCGTCATCTTTTTCACCTTTCCAGAATCTGCGTCTGTTACGGCGGATATACCAGTTTGAAAGTTCATTTATGGCAAAATCCTGAACGGCACGCGGTGCTTTTGTAAGCTCGTATTCTTCCATAAACTGACGGTAATTTTTTATAAGAGTATTTACTCTCGATATTATCCATCTGTCAATTTCAGGTCTTTTTGATATTGGAATTTCAGTTTCATCGCCAATGAATCCATCAATATTGGCATACAGTGCAAAAAAAGCGTAGGTATTTGACAATGAACGCATAAAGTCTGATATTACGGTCTTGGCAATATCTTCTTCATTGAATTTTGTTGTTTTCCAAGGCGGATTATTTACGAAAAGATACCAACGGACAGCATCAGCACCGTATTTTTCCATAAGTTTAAACGGGTCTAACGTATTGCCGAGACGTTTGGACATTTTGACGCCGTTTTTATCAAGAATAAGTTCGTTTACGACAATATTTTTATATGCCGGTTTGTTAAAAAGTGCAACAGCGATATTGTGCAGAGTGTAGAACCAGCCACGTGTCTGGTCAATACCTTCGGCTACGAAATCACCCGGAAATATTTTTTCAAACAATTCTTTATTTTCAAACGGATAATGAAGCTGTGCAAATGGCATAGAGCCTGAATCGAACCAGACATCAATTACTTCGTGCACCCTGCGGTATCTATTGCCGTTTTTCTCAAAAAATACACTGTCAACAAATGGTCTATGCAAATCTATCTCAATGCCGCATTCCGTAACAGGCACTTTTCTGCCGTCTTCAAAAACATAAATACCTTTGGATAATTCTTCAATTGAACCTATGGCAAAATAATCCGTGTTGTCATTTTCATTAACCCAGATTGGAAGCGGTGTGCCCCAAAATCTGTCACGTGAAAGCGACCATTCTTTTACTTCTTCAAGCCAGTTACCGAATCTACCGACACCTATTTCACTTGGCTGCCAGTTGATTTCTTTATTTCGGGCTATCAAATTTTCCTTATAATCGGGAGATTTGATAAACCACGATTCACGGGCATAATACATAATCGGATTGCCTGTTCTCCAGCAGTGCGGATAGCTGTGAAGATAATCATTTGAAGTGCGGTAAATCTTATCGGCATATTTTAGTGCAACAATTATGTCTTTATCAGCGCCTTCTTCTGTTTTATCATCTTTATATGTGAAAGTTTTGATTGCGCGTCCAGCGAATTCTCCCATATCCTGGGTAAAATGTCCGTTTGGAGTAACAGGCTGAGCAAAAGGAATTTTAAATTTCTTTGACATCTGGTAATCATCCTCACCAAATGCCGGAGCAAGATGAACTATACCCGAACCGTCTTCAGTAGAGACAAAATCACCCGGCAGTACACTCAATGCTTCAGGAAACTCATCCAAATCTATTTTTACATAAGGGAAAATCTGCTCATAACGGGTGCCAATTAATTGACTACCCTTAAATTCGGAAATGATTTCATATTCTCCGTCAAGAACTGTCAGACGGGCTTTGGCAAGAACCAACTCGTCAACTAGAATTCCTTCTTTCTGTATGCGTGTATTTTTTATATGTACATAATCAATATCCTCTCCAGCAGCCAGAGCGACATTCGCAAGTAAAGTCCACGGAGTGGTTGTCCAGACCATAATACTTGCTTTTTCAATTGATTTTATCGGGCTTGAAGTAATTTTCAGTTTTAAATAACAGTTCGGGTCACGAACATCTTTATAACCGAGCGATAATTCGTGCGAGCTTAGCGGAGTTTCAATTGTCGGCGACTGGGGAACTACTTTGAATCCGCGGTAAATCAACCCCTTGTCGAAATATGTTTTAAGTGCCCACCAGACAGATTCTATATAATCATTTGTGCAGGTTATATATGCAGATTTAAGGTCAACCCAATAACCCATACGCTCTGTCAGATAGCTCCACCCCTGGTCTTTTTCAATATTATTATAAACAAATTCCTTACAGGCAGCATTAAATTTTGCTATACCATACTCTTCAATTTCAGATTTATCTTTAAGCCCTAATCTTTTCTCAAGTTCGATTTCAACAGGTAGTCCGTGTGTATCCCATCCTGCCTGACGGCGGACAAAATAACCGTTCATAGTTTTGTATCTGCAGATTGTATCTTTAATTGCACGTGCCATTAAATGATGAACGCCGGGATTACCGTTAACAGTAGGGGGACCTTCATAAAAACTGTAATACGGTGAGTCTTTTCTCAATTCCAAAGATTTATCAAAAATTTTATTATCAGCCCAGAATTTAAGTATTTCATGTTCCAGTTCGGGATAAGACAGCTTTTCGGGTAAAGACTTAAACATAAATCAATTTCCACAATTATTAAATACTAAAAAGAATATTAAAACGAAAATACAGGCAATTAATTGGTTTATTGAGAGGAAATGATAAAAAATCAAATAGAGTTATTCTTTCTATTTATTTGTATCAGCTAATTCAAAGAAATTACTAATTTTATTAAACCTAAAAATCTAAAGTAATTCAAAAGTAAGAAAAAAAAAAGAGTTATTCACCCCGAAAACATAATATTTCGGGTTCCGGGACATTTTTTCCCTGAGTTATAACAAAACCCACTTTCAAAACGCCCTCAAATTGGCTGTATATTTGATTTAACCCATAGTATTACATTTCAGCTCAAAGCCTCCCTGAAATATTTTCCATTTTTAAAAGTAAATTCTGTTTATCAGCGAAACACAATATCGTCCACTCCTTTTTCAATTCTACGCCACCAGTCTTTGTAATGATATGCATCATACATTTTCAAATTTACCTGTCTTGCCGTTTTTGAAATCTTTCCTGCAAGCAGTACAAACCAATATCTGAATGTTGCAGGTTCCTGTCGGGCAGCTTTTAAATCGGTTAAAAATCGCATCCAGACTGTAATGTTATATGCCAGTATGCTTGCCTGCCATAATGCTTCATTAGCCCAGAAATCCTGAGTAAGCATACTGCCTGCAAACATTTGTTTCTTGACCGCTTCTATCCAGTTCTCACTGGTACCCCTGTCGCCGTACAAATAATGTATCGCAAGTGGGTCGGCATCAATATTGGTGACATAACAAAACATTTCATATCCCTGTTTGGGCAACAGTTCACCGGGTTCATGCTTTTCTTTCAGGATTCTTACCGCTACAAATTTTCTCGTTTGTTTCCAACCTGCACATTTGTATTCAAATTTCGTCATTTCATAATTTTGCTTGCCGGGTATAGGTTCCCATGATTGACTTAACAGAACCGACTGAAGATTTTTCAATTTGACCTTAATCAAATACTTTACACCCGGATATGATTCAATGGTACTCAGTAAAGTGCCGTCAAAAAATCCGCTGTCGGCTCTGACTAATATATCTTTGATGCCTGAGGGCAGTAAACTGAATGCCTGCTTTATAAATTCCGACGAATTATTGGCTGTATAGGCATCCCCGGGACGTAACCAACTCAGTAAACATTCCTTTGTACTGTTTAAAAATACTAATAACGGGTGATAACTTGATGCTCCTTTTTTATGGGGATTAAAACCACGGCTGACGCCCTCCTGATTGCCGTAAGTCGTTTTTACTGTCGAGTCCATATCAAGGATATCTGCGTCTGTACCTAATTGCTTGTGTACTTTTGATGACATTTGACCAATGTGCTCTATCAGATTATTTGTATGATGAAAAGAAAAACGCTTTATCCGGTTAGCTATCGTATCTTCATCTATATGACCGGATAATCCGAATAATTCCTGTATCAATGCGTCGCGGCTGAAACTTTCCATTTTCGATATACGGTTCATTCCGGCTATAAGACCCAACACTATGATACCATAAATAGATTGGGTGCTGTATTTGATATTCCTGCCTAATGGAAGGTTAACGGCTCCGAGCTTATCAAAGAAACCAAGTTTATGCATGAATTTAAAGACAGGAAGTAAGCCGGAATAGTTGGTCAATCTTTGGGCTGTAAAACTTGTTTTGATTTTAACAGTTTTTTTATTATTTTTGACATTCATCATTTGGGTGAAGTTAAATTGTTGAAAAAATATTTGTTAAGTCTATATCTATCAACGATTTGCTTCACCCTTTATTGTAAATGCTTTAGATTTTTAGGTTAAATATAAATTTAGTTGTGTCTTTATCATTGATTAAAACTTCAAATTTATCATAAATTCCATCAATGTTTGTATCAAATAGAGATAAAATTTTCTGTTGGTTCCGGTTATAGAATGAAGTTTCATCCGTATAACCGTCTTCGTTAAAATCATAAGATATGCCGGCTTGCTCTCCTGATTTTGAAAAAGTCCTGTATTCTTCCCAGTTTAAATCATAGTTTTCATCAAAATATAGAAAGGCTGTTTTTTCGCTTTTTTCATTTACCATTGTCAAAATGGTTCTTTCGGTATTCAACTGAACATCGAAGTTTTTATCTAAAAAAACTCTATTATTTGAATACCAAAAATATAAACATAAAAATGTTGAAATTAATGAGTAAATAATAAGTGACAGGATTAAATAATTAAATTTTATTTTTTTTGGTTTTTCATTTACAGTGTTTTTAGAATAATTATCAACTATTTTATTATTAATTATATCATTTACTGATTCTTCATATTCTTCTGGAACTGAAATTTCAGCATAATATTCAGAAGCATTTAAAACCGGAAAACTTGAGTCTGAATATTTATTTTCTGTATATTCAATCTTCATTTCCTGTAATGTTGATATTATTCGCAGATATTCAATCTCATTTTCGATTTTATAAATAATACTCATCATATTTTACTCACGATATTGCATTTTAAAAAATTTATTATTAAAAATCTCTTGTAAAGTTTTCAAAACTTGCTTTCATTCGTTCGGATGCAGAATAATTCCCAAAATTAGATTTAGTATATTTTATTCAACAAAGGTTTCTTTTATAATTTCTTTGACTCTTATAATATCAATATTTGATAATCTACCAACATTCTTAATAATTCTTTTTTTATCTATAGTTCGAATTTGGTCAATTATAATTCTACTGATTATGCTGTTGTGGATAATTTCAACTCGTGTAGGATAGTCTTTAGTGCTGGTTGTCAATGGTGCAATTACAACTGTATTTAAATACTTATTCATCTCGTTGGGAGATATAATCAAACAAGGTCTTGTTTTTCTAATTTTACTTCCAATAGTCGGCTCGAGATTAACCAAAATAATATCATATTGTTTTAATTCCATTCATCAAGACTTTCATCTTCGAAAATATCTTCAATTATTAATTTATCATCGCCGTTATCATGCATTGCTTTGAATGCCTTATCCCATCCTTTTCTAGGTTCGGATTTTGGTTTAATAATAATCTGTCCTTTTTCTAATGTAAGTTCCACGCTTTCACGAATGTTATATTCTTCGATGATAGTTTTACTGAATCTTATACCTTTAGAATTACCGATTTTTATTACTGCTATTTCCATTTTACATCTTCAATTTTAGAATTAATTCAAATATTAAAGAAAAACAATACTTTTTAATTTCAAAAACGATATTTAAATATATTTAGTTTAATTCTAAAAATTGCTTATTTCAAACTTCTATACTTTTGGCTGTTATTTTATGAACACAAATCATTCCCAACATCAGCCTTAAAAATCTTTTGTTTGATAAAACGTTTTTGGTACATAATTTTATCGGAAAAAAATATGAAATTTATCATACATAATGCTGAATCACGTGGATTTGCTGACCATGGCTGGCTTAAATCCAATCATACTTTTAGTTTTGCAGATTACTACAATCCTGAACGTATGGGTTTCGGTACACTTAGAGTATTGAATGATGATATCGTCAAGCCCGGATTTGGTTTTGATACTCATCAGCACGCGAATATGGAGATTGTTTCAGTACCCTTAAAAGGTGTTATCACTCACAAAGATTCCAAAGGAAATTCAGAAAATTTACATGCCGGCGAGGTACAGATTATGTCTGCCGGGACGGGTATTTTTCACTCGGAATATAATAATTCAGCCGAAGAATTAAATTTCCTGCAGTTGTGGATTTATCCGAAACTCAAAAATATTGAGCCGAAATATGCTCAAAAAGCTTTTGATTTGGACAGGAATAAGAATAAATTTGTTTTGGCAGTTTCTCCAAATAGCGATGCTGCGTTGAATATAAATCAGGATGCCTTTATCAGCCTGGTTTCTGCCGATAGCGGAACAGAACTTAACTATAAATTGAATTTACCCGGTAACGGTGTTTATATTTTTCTGATTTCAGGTGAAGCAGAAATTGAGGGTAACACTATATACAGCCGCGATGGTATTGGAATATATGAAACTGATTCGGTTAAAATTAATTCACTTCAGGACTCGAAGTTGCTCGTGGTCGAAATTCCTATGGAAATAAAATAAAATGGTTGGTAAATGAATTCATATAACTTAGGAATTACCGGAAGCTGGTTTTTGTTGATTGTTTTACTTTTAGCTGCTGTTGGCTTTACGATATTTACTTACTACAGAACAAATCCGATTATCCACCGCTCTAAGAAAACTTTTCTGACGGCTCTAAGGTCTTTAGCGCTTGCTATTCTGCTCTTTGCATTATTTGAACCGGTTTTTACAGGATTTAAAAGTTCAGTTATTGTACCTAAAATTGCAATACTATTTGATAATTCCGTTTCAATGGGTATAACTGATGCCGGAGGAAGCAGAACAGCAATCTACAAATCTGCGATTGAAAAAAGTAAAATATCACAACTTAGCAATGAGGATGCTGTTTTCAAAAAATTCGGCGAGCTGACAAAAGATATTAAAGAGTTTCAATTTGATTCCCTAAGTATTCGTGAAAATTTTACTGATATGTCGTCGGCTTTACGAAGTTTATTTACGCAGAAAAGTGATGAAAATATTCGTGCGGTAGTGATGTTTACTGACGGTGCATTCAATTCGGGGCAGAATCCGGTGTATGCTGCTGAGGAATTGTCGCTGCCCGTGTTTACAGTTGGAATCGGCGACACTACTGAGCCCCGTGATATATCCGTTCAATCTGTAATAGTAAACGAAATCGCATATATTGACAATCCCGTGCCTATTAATGCAAATATAAAAGTTATTGGTTATAAGGGAGCAAATCTTGAAATTTCATTTTTTGACAATAATAAGCTTATTGAATCAAAATCTATAATTCCAGATGATGAATTTTATGAAAGTACGATTTATTTTACTTATCTGCCCAAAGAAGCCGGAAATCGTAAAATAACTGTAAAAATCAATCAAAAAGACGGTGAGATTACTTACAAAAACAACTCATCATCCGAGTTTGTCAAAGTGCTTAAGAATAAGAGAATAATTTCAATTTTCGGCGGGGCGCCTACAGCCGATATATCATTTGTAAAGCAGTATCTTAATACCATTCCCGGCATTGAGGTTAATGAATTTATCCAGAGCAGTGGTGCATCATTTTATAAACAGGCATCCGAAAATGAAATTGCAGATACCGAATTATTTTTGCTCATAGGATTTCCAAACTCTACTACGCCGGACAATCTGTTAGATAAGATTGCCCGTGAATTGGGAAGAGGCAAGCCTGTACTATTGATAACATCGCTCAATACCGATTTTGTGAAATTGCGTAAGTTAGAGGAATACCTGCCTTTCAATACTGCATCATCCCGTGCTGTTGAATTTAATATTACTGCCGATTTCTCACCTAAAGCCGTCACAAGTCCGCTTCTCCGAGTTAACGGAACGGATGACGATATTGAAAAATGGAAGAATTTGCCGCCTGTCTTCAGGACAGAAACATTTGTCAGAGCGAAACCGGAAAGCGAAATGGTTGCCAGCTTTAAAGTAAATAATGTGCCGCTTAACGAGCCGTTTATTATCACAAGAAATATTAATTCCAGAAAGTCTGTCGCAATCATTGGTTACGGTCTTTACCGGTGGAAATTACTCGGTTATGCCGCTGAAATTGCAAAGGGCAGGACTGATGCTTTCGATGCATTTACCAAACTGATGGAAAATTCTATCCGCTGGCTGTCTGTATCTGATTTGAACCGCAGAATCAGTATCACTACTTCAAAGAAAATGTATTCACACGGTGAGCGTGTTGAGTTTATAGGACAGGTGTATGATGCCTCTTATCTGCCGGTTGATAATGCTGTAATTAATATTTCTGTATCGGGCGGTGATGAAAAAAGAGAATTGAGTATGATTTCAGTTGGCAGCGGACGTTATACTGCAAATTTAGACGGCTTGAAGTCAGGCGATTTCTCTTATGATGCAAGCGTAGTCAGGACATCTCAGAAAATCGGTACGGATAACGGACGTTTTACAATTGGCGATACCGAACTTGAATATAAAAATCTGAGGATGGAATCGGCACTTCTTAGAGCTATATCGGACATGAACGGCGGGAAATTCTATACCGAATCAAATGTTTCATCATTACTTGATGACATTAAATCCATGAAAAACTTCAAAGAAAAGCTGCTGACCAAAAGAAATGATTTCGCACTTTGGAGCTACCCCTGGCTGCTTGTTTTGGCGCTATTACTCTTTGCTGCCGAGTGGACAATCAGAAAAAGAAGCGGTATGTTGTAGGGGGGAGGATATTGCTGCTAAATCTTGTTACATATTGATAAAGTTAAACAACTCTTCCTCTAAGTTTCTTGGTTTCGCTTCTTCTTTTTTTGATTTCGATTCTTTTTTCTCGTGCTGCTTTTGATGGTCGTGTTGCAAATCTTTTCTTTTCAGGTATTGCTGCTGTCCTTAAAATTTCGATGAGTTTATTTAAAGCAAGCTGCTTATTCTGCAACTGACTTCTGGACTCTCTTGCATTAATCAGAAGTTCGCCATCGGAATTAATCCGTTTATCACCTGAATTCAACAACCTTGATTTAATATTGTCAGGCAAAGAACTGCCGGAAATATTGAATCTGAGTGTAACCGCACTTTCTACTTTATTTACATTCTGTCCGCCCGGTCCTGATGAACGGGAAAATTCAAAAGAAATATCCTCTTCATAAATGATAATATCGTCATTGACTTTTAATGGCATTTTAGTTCACCTGAATCTAAAATATAATATACCGGTGTATTATTTCCACTCCTTAGCAATGAGTTTTCAGAGGTGGTTGAATTATTTCCCCACCATAGCAAAGAGTTGTCAGTGGTTGTTGATTTATTTCCCCTCCTTAGCAAGGAGGGGTCAGGGGTGGTTGACTTATACATTACCATCTCTCAAGTTTTGCATAATTCAACATCATAACTTTATTTCCTACCGAATCAAAATTTACGATAGCTTTCTCCTGCGAGCCTGCACCGGATAATGAAATAATCCTGCCTCTTCCGAAATTATTATGTTTTACTTTATCGCCGACTCTAAAAGGAATATGACTGACAGGTATCTGCGAATAATCTTCGTCTGCAGGAATCTGGCTGTAACTATCGTTAAATATTTTGGGCTTTGCCTTTGGTGCTGAATTCATCGTATGTGATTTAGCCGGAAATGCACTCATACCTGTTGATTGGTTAAGATTTGTCAATTCTCTCGGTACTTCTCTGATAAATTTTGAAGGTCCATTATTGGAAATTTCACCGAATCTTGCGCGACGCATTGCATAAGTCAGATAGAGTTTTTCTTTTGCCCGCGTTACCCCGACATAGAACAATCTCCGTTCTTCCTCTTCTTCTTCCTGATTGAGTCTGGTTCTTTCAAGCGGGAAAAGACCGCTTTCGACACCTGCAATTATAACAACCGGATACTCTAATCCTTTTGCAGAATGAAGTGTCATCAAGGTTATATTATTGCCGTTTAAATCTTTTTCATCAATATCGGAAACCAATGAGATTTGCTGCAGATAATCGGCAAGGTCGGAGCCTTCATTATCATCAAGGAATGTAATCATATCTGTCAGCAGTTGATTTATGTTGTTTAATCTGTCCAGCGAATCATCACTTCCGATTTCACGGTACATTTTCAAAATGCCGCTCTCATCGAGATAATCCTCAATTATTAAACTAAGATTAGACTCTAAAAGCAGATTTCGGTATTTATTTATTAATTCACCGAATTGTCTGGCAGCAATTGAAGCCTTTCCTTTGATTTCGGGTATGTTATCAGAATTTTCACTTGCTTTTAGTAATGTCAGATTATTATATTCTGCATATAGTCTGAGATTTCTAAGTGATGTAAGACCAATTCCTCGGGGCGGTTCGTTGATAGCTCTGATAAAGGCTTCGTTATCGCTCGGATTTGCCAGCAAAGTGATATAGGCAAGAACATCCTTAATCTCCTTACGCTTGTAAAATGAAATCCCGCCGATAATGATATAAGGAATATTTTGCGAGCGCAAAGAATTTTCAATTGATAATGATTGGGCATTAGTTCTGTATAAAACAGCAATATCCTTAAGCTGTCTGCCTTTTTTCACTTCTTTTTGAATTATAGTTGAAATTCTGAAAGATTCTTCACGGTCGTCAGCACACTGGTCAATATTTATTAATTCGCCTTCCGGATTTTCAGTCCAAAGTGTCTTGGGAATTTGATTATGATTATTTTTAATAATATTATGAGCAGCTGAAATAATTGTTTTTGTTGAGCGGTAATTTTGCTCAAGACGCACAACTTTTGAATAAGGATAGAATTTATTGAAGTCCAGTATATTTCCAATGTCTGCGCCGCGCCATCTGTAAATACTCTGAGCATCATCACCGACCACACACAGGTTCTGATGAGATTTTGCAAGCAGATTTATAGCAATATACTGTGCTTTATTTGTATCCTGATATTCGTCTATCAGCAGATATTTGAAAAGTTTATGATATTTATCCAGTATCTCCTGTGATGAACGCAAGAGGACAATCATATTCGTCAGAATGTCGTCGAAATCCATAGCGTTGTTTTTCAGCAGATTTTCATTATAATGTCTGTAGATATCAGCGATAATTCTGTCATCACTCGATTGTGCCTGTCCGGCAAATTCAGTCGGGCTTGTAAGTTTGTTTTTAAGTCCTGAAATTTTCCCGCGTATTGCATTTGCATTAAATTTCTGATTTGTCAGACCCAATGTAGCCAATGCCTGTTTAATCTGGCTTGTAGAATCATCGGTATCATAAATTGAAAAGTTTGATGTATAACCTATTTTATCTGCTTCCGACCTCAGAATTCTTGCAAATACCGAGTGAAAAGTACCAGCCCAGATTTGACGTGCTTTGTCATAAGAAATAAGATTGGAAATCCGCTCTTTCATTTCTTTTGCGGCTTTGTTTGTAAATGTAAGGGCTAATATATTATAAGGATTTACACCGTTTGCAATTAGATTGGCGATTCTGTGAGTCAGAACTTTGGTTTTTCCGCTGCCCGCTCCGGCAATTATCAACAGCGGTCCGTTCAAAGCTTTGACGGCTTCAGCTTGAGCAGGATTTAAACCTTTTAGTATTTCAGATTCAGTATTATTGTCAGATTTTTGCATTATTTAAGATTGGCATTTTATAAAACAACAAAAATACCAAAAAATAAGGAGCTTTGAAAATTTGATTGTAAATTGTCCGGCATAATATAAAATTCTGACAAATTCATTATCAGAATCACTAATTACACGGATTAATGGATTACACGGATTAAAACAAATTCTAATCAATTAAATCATAAAAATCAGGAACAATCAAAGGTTCGGACAAATTCATTTTCAGAATCACGGATTACACAGATTAAAGGATTACACGGATTTATATTCTGTGTAATCCGTGTCATCAGTTTAATCCGTGATTCAGACATTTTTATATTTGGATTTCAGATTAAGGGGTGCTTGTCTTTTCTCATTGACAAAATTAAAATATTTTACTTTTTTCTACTTACTGATATGCCGTATTTTCCGAAAGTTATTGAAAATCAGCGTAAATAATTATATATTGCAAACTTAAAAATTACAAATTTGATATTTTTTGATTTTAAAGGTGAATTTATGCATTTTGTGAAAACATTAATGATGGTTTTATTGTTCATGTCTGTGTCGTATATGACTTCAGATGCCTGTACAAACTTTTTGGTTACAAAGGGCGCCTCCGCTGACGGCTCGACTATGATAACCTATAATGCCGATGCAGGCGGTTTTATGGAACCATTGTTTTATTTACCGGCTAAAAAACACGAACCAAACGACTCGGTTGAAGTTCATGATTGGGACACCGGAAAATTTCTGGGTAAAATTAAACAGGCACCCGAAACCTATTTAGTCATAGGTAATATAAATGAATATCAGGTATCAATCGGCGAGACAACTTTTACCGGTATCAAAGAACTTCAGGATACTAACGGGATTGTAGATTACGGCAGTTTGATGCGTCTTGCTCTCCAGAGGGCTAAAACAGCCCGCGAAGCCATTAAAGTGATGGGTGATTTAGTCGCTGAATACGGTTATTATTCAACCGGTGAATCATTTTCAGTTGCTGATGCGAATGAAGCATGGATTCTTGAGATGATAGGAAAAGGCGGTAAGGAAAAAGGTGCTGTCTGGGTTGCTATGAGAATTCCCGACGGATATGTTGCCGCTCATGCAAATCAGGCAAGAATACGTAAATTCCCGTTGAACGACCCTGAAAATTGTATCTATGCAAAAGATATTATCACATTTGCTCAAAAGTACGGTTATTACGACTCCAAGAAGAATGGTGATTTTTCATTCGTTGATGCTTATTGCCCGTTAGACCCTTCTTCACTGCTTTTCTGTGAGGGAAGAGTTTGGAGTTTGTTCAAAAATGCTGCACCTTCGATGAATTTATCTTCCGATTACTGGAGAGCTGTTGAGGGAGCCGAGCCATATCCGTTATTTATCAAGCCGGATAAGAAACTTTCCGTTAAAGATGTAATCGAACTTTTCAGAGACCATTTTGACGGTACTGAATTTGATATGAAAAAAGGCTTTGCTGCCGGTCCTTTCGGTAATCCGGTACGCTGGAAAGGTCTGACTTTCAAAATGGAAGGAGATTCGACACTTTATGCATGGGAGAGACCAATCTCAACCCAGCAGACTGCTTTCACATTTGTTTCCCAACTGCGTTCATGGCTTCCCCGCGAAATCGGCGGTATTTTCTGGTATGGTGTTGACGATAACTATACTACCGTTTATGCACCGATTTACTGCTCTATACTTGAGCCGCCGCCATCCACACAGGGATATTCAATAAAGGAATTTAGTCTCAATTCGGCTTTCTGGGTATTTAATCTGGTTTCAAATCTTGCTTATACAAAATATTCTTATGCTTTGCAGGATATACAGAAAGTTCAGAGCGAACTGGAAAACAAGTTTCTTGATATGCAGCCGACAGTCGAAAATGCTGCTCTCGAACTATACAAAAAAGATAAAAATCTGGCTGTAAGATATTTAACTGATTATTCTGTCGGTCAGTATGAATCGGTAGTCAACAGATGGCGTCAGCTTTGGGAATTTATGGTTATGAAATACAACGACGGTTATATTAATGACGTGAATGTCGAAGGCGGCAGACATCCGAAAAGTTCCGGATACGGAAACGATTTCTTGAAAAATGCAGTTAAAGAACGTCCCGGATATTATGAAGTTAAATGGCAGAAAAGCGCCAAATAATATTTATTATCAAGTCACAAAAAAGCTGTGCGGGAGTAATTTCCGGACAGCTTTTTTTATTTCCAAAAGTCTTTTTTATACTACTTGATTAGTAGCTGAGTTATTACAGTTTGGGAGAAAAATTAAATAGTTTTCAATATTGAATAAATAATTGATGAAAATAAAAATAATTTTATAAACTATGAAATAATTTTTATAAGTTTGTAAAGCTAAAAATTGTAATTACTTATGAATTTAAAAGATTAAATGAAAATAAGTAAAATAAAGTGAATAAATATTTAAACACAATATAAATTGGTGACTTATGAAAAAAGTTTTATGCACAGTAGTAGTTTTGATACTTTTATCAAGTTTCAAATTAAAAGCAGGTGAATTATACTCGTGGGGACAAGACATTTCAGGTCAAAAGGTTGTAAATCCTGCCCAAATTGGTACTAGTAATGACTGGGTAAAAGTATTATGTGGAGACTCATATTCTATTGCAATGAAGAGTAATGGAACTCTTTGGGCGTGGGGAGATAATAATACTGGTCAACTTGGTGATGGTACAACAATAAAAAAGGATAGTCCAATCCAAATTGGTATGGAAACTAATTGGATTCAAATTGCTGTTGGTGGTTCACATACATTAGCATTAATGAATAATGGAACTCTTTGGGCTTGGGGAGCTAACAATACTGGTCAACTTGGTGATGGTACAAAAGTTAATAAATTAAATCCTATTCAAATAGGCATCGACAATGATTGGAAACAAATACAATGTGGGAAATATCATTCTATTGCATTGAAGAATAATGGGACGCTGTGGGCATGGGGTTTTAATAAGTATGGACAATTAGGAACAGGCACGACAACTGATAGAATTACACCTTACCAAATTGGCACAAATCAAGATTGGGCAAGTTTAGAGCGTAGTAGTTGGAATCATACTATAGCAATAAAACAAGATAGCTCATTGTGGGTTTGGGGTGGCAATGCAACTATACCTTATCAAGTTGGTTCAAATAACAATTGGTTACATGCTTCAGGTGGACAAGATTTTATTTTAGCAATAAATTCAGATGGAATATTATGGGGTTGGGGTAGTAATCTATATGGACAATTGGGTGACGGAACAAAAGACGACAGAAATAATCCCACGAAAATAGGTTCAGATAATGATTGGGTAAAAGTATCTTGTGGTGGTGGTTACACAACTGCAATAAAAAGTAATGGAACTTTATGGGGTTGGGGACTTAATAGTTTCGGTCAATTAGGTGATGGTTCATTATCAAATAAATTAAGCCCTGTTCAAATTACTAAAGCTACAAAATGGGTACAAGTGTCTGCTGGTTTTCGTCATGCAATTGCCCTTGACAATTTTTCTACAAATATTGAAAATATATATTCCAATGATAATAAAATATCAATTTATCCTAATCCTGTAAATGATAATTTACAAATTAATGTTGGTGAAACGAATTTTCCAGTTTCACTAAAAATATGTGATTTAATGGGTAATGTAGTAATTGTCAAAGAATTAAATAGCTTGAATAACAGTATTGATGTTTCCAATCTTTGTTCAGGTGTGTATATAATTAATGCTAATAACAATAAAAGAATAATTGTGAAGCAGTAAGAGAAAAGGTGGGGTGGTGAGCGAGTGATGTAACAATTTAAATACGAAATTACAGATGACGAGTTAAAAGTGGTGGAGGAAGAGTAAGAAATGGGAAGTATAGGAAAAGATAAAGAAAATAGTTTTAAGGATAAATGTATGAAATATGCTTCTACAAATTATTTATGGACCCCATTATTAATTTTATTGGTAACTTTTGGTGTAATATTATTTTTGATTAATTCTCAAAATAATTATACAAAAGAATATGTATATTCAATAATTAAAGTAATTAAACAAGACACTACTAAATATAAATTAGATTCGCTGACCAACCACAGATTAATTACTTTGGAAATCAACCAAAGTTCTTATTCAAACAATATTGCGTTTTATTCCATTTTTATTAGTATATTAATTACAATAGTAATTTTAGTAATTGGATTTTCAGTATATTTTAATAATAAGGAAAATGTTAAGAAATTGGAAGATGAACAGAAAAAATTGGATAATGGAATAATAAAATCAAATCTAAATGTTGAATCTGTACAAAAAATACAAAATGAATCAAATGAAAAACTAGAAAATTTAGAATCATATGTAACTCAATCTGAAAAAATAATAGCAAATCTAGAAGATAAGCAAATAATATTGAATGATGTTATTGACTCAATGAAAAAAGAACAAATAGAATTTAAAAAATACATTGATGAAAATAAAGTTTTAATTGAGAAAATTGTTGGTGAACAAGAATATTTCCATTTTGAAATTTTTGATACATTATCAACTATTCATCATTCTGATTTTATTAATTATCAACAACAAATGAAAATTGCTCAAAGTATTATGTCATTATCAAATTTTTGGACATATTTTAATATTAGTAGAAAATTTATTCCAGATGATAGAAGATATATTTATGAATCTAAAAAATATTTAAATCAATATTTTGAAGATTTAAATAGTGTATTTATGGAAAAAGAATTGATTGAAGAAGATTCAAATTTTACTCAAAATTTCAAGTATATCATATTTTATAATTTAAGAGATAGTTTAAAATTTATAGAAGATAAAGAAATGAAAGAACGTGTAGCAGAAATGATAAAGATATTTAATTCTTATAAAACAAATGAAGGAATTAATCAAGTTGTTTAAATTTATTAATATAAGGTGATTTAGTAATACAACATTCGGATCAAAGTAATATGTTTGGAATTAATGATGAAGCAAGAAAATCGGTTGAATTAATAAGGTTAGCAAGGTTTAATGAATTAATGCTATCTTTTGATATTTTTAATAGAAATCATAAAGAATTAATAACTTTAATTCAATTTCATAACAATTCTCACAATATTGAATTAATGATTTCATCTCGAGAAAAATATAAAGTTGATGAAATTCATAGGGAGATTATAAAATGTTTACACAACTATTTAGCTGCAGCTTTTACATTAGTTGACCATTCAAGAAGAATTCATAGAAATATAATAAAAGATGGTAAAATAATTCCAAATTATGAAAAAGAAATTGAAGATAGATTTACAAAAAATAAACTTCATATTTTTTTAAAGGATTTAAGAAACTATTTCCAACATTGTGGCATTATACCTACTGATTCGAACACTGATTTAATTAAAGCAAAAACAAGTATCCTTATTTCAATTAAAAATATATCTGATTTTGAATGGAAAAAGCTAGCAAAAGAATTTATTAAAGATAATCCTACAATTGATTTAGAAGTATGTATTGAAAACTACTATATACAAGTTGTTGATTTTTATAAATGGTATGAAATACAATTTAATAAAGAACATACGTCCGAATTGCAAAAGCTTGATGAATTGAATAAACAAACAAAAATAATATGGCATTTTTTTGTTTCAAGAAATTTAAATCTTTTGTTATCTACTTTAAATAACAATTCTTCTTTAAAATCACTTGAAAGTATATTTTTAGATATTTTAAGCCCAGATCAATGGAGAGAATTAGATAAAATTCCTGAAGACCCGAAATTAAGAATGGACTACATTTTAAAAATTTTAAAAGATGAAAAGATTGGAGATGAAAAAATGTATCAACGAATAATTCAACTTTTTCAAAAATTAATAAAATAGTACAAAACATATTTTTCCATTTTACAGCATATAAAAATCAATTAGAATGTAAGCGGTAAGAATCCGCAATAGTTTTTGGGTAATAAATTCTCCTTTCCATTCCCCCTCATCACTCCATCACCCCAAAAGTGGTGGTTATTTTTTGATTTTTCTGCTTTTTCATCAAAATTATACTTACAAAGTCTAAAAAATATGATGGTTAAATCTCAAACTTGCATAGATTGAGTAATATTGCCTTTTGCAAAGGTTTAAAATTACGGGAAAAGCTATGCAAAAACCGTCGAAGGGTATGCAAAAACCGTCAAAACCTATGCAAAAACCGTCGAAGGGTATGCAAAAACTGTCAAAACCTATGCAAAAATTGTCGAAGGGTATGCAAAAACTGTCGGAGGATATGCAAAAACCGTCAAATGGTATGCAAAAACCGTCGAAGGGTATGCAAAAACCGTCAAAGGATATGCAAAAACCGTCGAAACCTTTGCGGACTACTTTTCAGAGCATGCGGACTACTTTTCAGAGCATGCGGACTACTTTTCAGAGCATGCGGACTACTTTTCAGAGTATGGGGACTACTTTTCAGAGCATGCGGACTACTTTTCAGAGCATGCGGACTACTTTTCAGAGCATGCGGACTACTTTTCAGAGCATGCGGACTACTTTTCAGAGTGTGCGGACTAGTTTTCAGAGCATGCGGACTATTTTTCAGCCCATGCGAAGAACTTTCGTCGAATTAAATTGAGTTACATAACGGTAAAACAAACCTTCCGAAGGTTGGCAACCTTCGGAAGGTTGATAAGGTTTATGGTTTCCGTCGGGCTGTGCTTTTTCTACTAACAGGGCACTCCTAAAGGAGTTGGCGGTAGTTGGTTTCAGGGGTGGGATTGATATTCTACAAACAGGGCACTCCATCGGAGTTGGAACATAGTTATCTCGTAGAGATTAAATTGTGGTAACATGAACAATTCCCAATTAATAGTTATCTCGTAGAGATTAAATTGTGGTAACATGAACAATGCCCAATTGATAGTTATCTCGTAGAGATTATATTATTTTATCATAATTCAACCTCTAC
>JAVSMQ010000001.1:204254-221561 GCA_032027125.1 Kapaibacterium sp. (SeqCode) | reverse complement strand
GTATATGTAATCCAAAATAAAAACAAAGTATAAATCTATTTCACATTAATGAGCTTGTTAATATAAGAATTAACAGGTAAATTAATATAATTTATTAATTTATATACAGGTTTTAAAATGGAATTTACTAAAATAAAATGGAAAGTCCTCATCATTGCGCTGATAATGTCCGTATTGTCGCCAATGAGTTCATTCAGCCAAAGTGAGGGCGGAACACTGTCATTTGGATTTAATGCCGGCGGTTCCAAATATTGGGGAGATTTCACAGATAACCAGTTCTGGTTGTCAGGCGATGTTTTCTTTAGGTATAATATCATACCTGAGTTATCACTTACTACTACTGTCGGGCTTGCCCAGATGCGCTGGAAAAATTCTCTAAATGCCATAACCAAATATCCCGGGTATTTCGGTACCGGCAAAACTTATGGAGACCTTTACGGTACACCGGATTATCCCGGAATTAACGGTCTGCCGGTAATAAGGGACAAAAGCGCAACAAGGTTGACCACTTACGAAATAACTGCTTCCTGGAATTTATATCCCAGCGAAAAATTTGTACCTTATCTTTTTGCCGGTGTGGGAGCACTTAATTTTGAGCCTCAATCCGGTGATACAGGTTATGATGGTCCGCTGCCGAATAATCAGAAAAGCAATGTTTATGATAAGTGGACGATGGTAATTCCTGTAGGTATTGGATTTGAGTTTTATATTGCCGAAGGATTTGTAGTGAATGCAAGAGCTGCCTACAGATTTTCATCATCTGATTATCTTGATGACCTTGGCGGCAAGAACGAAAATGGTGCCTTATGGGACCCAGCAGCAGACGCAAACGGTAATGATGACTTCATGACATTTGGTGCCGGTTTTTCTTATTATATTCTTGGTAATAATGATTGGGATGAAGACGGACTGACAAACAAGAGAGAAAAAGACTTAGGTACTGACCCATACAATCCTGATACCGACGGCGACGGACTAAAAGACGGTGAAGAAGTTCTTAACTATAAGACTAATCCGCTTCATGTAGATACCGATTTAGACGGACTGAAAGACGGCGAAGAGATAATGTCATACAAAACCGACCCGATTAATCCCGATACCGACAGCGACGGACTGAAAGACGGCGAAGAAGTTCTTAGATACAGAACCGACCCGAAAAATGTTGATTCCGATAATGACGGATTACCGGATGGTGACGAAGTCATCAGACATAAGACCGACCCGATTAAAATGGACACAGATGGTGACGGTTTGAGTGACGGTGATGAAGTTAATAAGTACAAAACCGACCCGTTGAAAATGGATACCGACGGTGATACTTTGTATGACGGTGACGAAATTAACAAGCATAAAACCGATGCCCTAAAGCCCGACACAGATAATGATGGTCTGACTGATGGTGATGAGATAATGAAATATAAATCAGACCCTCTAAACCGTGATACAGACGGTGACGGATTAACCGACGGCGATGAAGTAAAGATTCACGATACTAATCCTACAAATCGTGATACTGATAACGATAAACTGTCAGACGGTCAGGAAGTCAATCAGACAAGAACTGACCCGCGTAATCCCGATACTGACGGTGATAAAGTAATAGACGGTGAAGATGATTGTCCTCATACTCCGGGTGTAAAAAGCACAGTAGCCGGACGTAACGGCTGTCCTCCTCCACCGAAAGTAGGTACAAAGACAGACTTTCCTGAAATTCTGTTCATAGTAAATACTGATGAATTTAATTATGAATTTCCGGGAACAAACTCCAGTCTTATTAAAATGCTTGATTATATTAAGCAATGCCCCGGACTTCAGGTAATTATCGAAGGACATGCTTCAAAAGAGGGTGACCCCAAGAGAAATCAGGAATTATCTGATATGAGAGCTAAGAAAGTGCAGAGATGGCTTATAGATAATGGTGCAAATCCTAATACAATCAGGTCAACCATCGGTTATGGTTCCAGAAAAGAGAAAATACCTGAACCTAAAGGCGCAGCTTTGAAAAAGATTTCGCCGACTGAATTGGAAGCTATTCGTAAGCAAAACCGTAGGATAACAGTTGAAGTTGTCCGTACCTGCGACTAAAGCAAATAAGTCAGCATAATTTAAAACTTAATTGTTTATATACTCGGCATCGGTCTAAAACCGGTGCTGAGTTTTTTTGTGTCCTATGTGGGCAATATCAATATGGTGCAAGTCCCGAACGAGCCTTGATAGTGGGAATCGTTAGCTAAAGACAAGGGCGTCCTTCGTGAGAAGGAATCTGAAAGAAGTCGGCGGCAAAATCTTGGTGCGACGAACAGGAAGCGGATACAGGCAGGTGTAAACGGGCGAGTTTGCTACACAAAACGAAGCCCCAAACTATCCGAAGTTTATGAATGTAAATCCGACGCATATATGAGAAGAAAGTTATTGCTCTTACCCGGGGAGACCTGACATTCCGTTTGAGCTTATTAAAAGCGAAAGACAACCCTTGCAGTGATGCAAGGCTGCAATGTCAGGAGTCAACAGAGGTCATAGTATTTAGCTTAACGGTTAAGGAAGGACTGAATGTTAAACGGTTTAAGTAATTGTACTGTTTATCCATGTTAAAGAACAGAGAGTGTTGACTAAAAACTCGAATGAGAAGTAGAGTCTTTTGAATGAGAGTAGGTTGGAAACCGAGAGTAGATTTCAAAAGTGGTCGAAGAACAAGATGCAACACCAAAGAACAAACCAGGTCTAAGTAGTAATACTTCAGACTATGTTTAACGAACCGCCATATGCCGAACGGCACGTACGGTGGTGTGAGAGGAAGGCGTACAAATTAATTGTACGCCTCCTACTCGATTTTTGCATTTGTAATTTATTCGAAAATTTGAGACTTAGTAAAAAGTCCGGATGATAAAACTTTTAATTGAAGTCGCATATATTTGATTATCTGGAAAATATTTATTACTTTTAGATAATTGATATTTCTAAAATAATTGCATTGAATTAAATTTTCAGGATTATGTGTTTGAAAAAGATAATATTATTTATAATTTTTTTTGTATTAAATGCTAATACATCAATGTCCGGTGAATATGAAGCTGAAATAGTAATCGAAACTAATCATTATAATCATAAAATATCACCATACTATAATGGTGGATTTATAGAAATGGTTCATGATTTTGTTAATGGCAGTTTAGGTTTTGCTGCTCAGGAATTACAGAACCGAGGTTTTGATTTATCCCAATACGAAACAGGAATATCCCGCAGATGGATGATGTATTTTGAAGAAAAGTTTTCAACACATATTCTCAACACTAAGGATATGGTAAATAAAAATGGTGTATATTCCCAAACAATCATAAATGCTAATGAAGATAATTTGTCGGGTATATCACAGGAAACTTATTTCTCAAATGCCGGGTGCGAATTTTATATTTATATGAAATCCAGTGATAATCTAAATGTTTTTATTAGAATTGCCGATATATTAGATAATAAAAAAATTCTATTTGAACAATCTCTTGGAAAACCTGATAATGTATGGAAAAAATATGAACTTTCGATACCACCTGATTTGAATATTCATAAAGCGAAATTAATTATTTATTTCAAAGAAAAGGGAACTCTGCTTTTAGATGAAGCATCACTATTGCCCAAAAATCACATCAATCAGGTCAGAAAAGAATATTTTGATTTGTATAAAAAATGGAAACCGGGAATTATCAGATTCCCCGGTGGTACTATGGCAGATGAATATGCTGCTCATTGGGAGTATGGTATTGGTGACATTGACCAAAGAAAATCCCCTAATCTTTACACCGGTGAAATTCAAAGGTTTGAAGTTGGAGTTGATGAATTTGTTGATTTTTGTAAAGCTGTTGGAGCAGAACCTCAATTTGTAACAAATTTAAAATTAGGGTCTCCAAAGGAATCTGCAAATTTAATTGAATATTTGAATTCGGATACAAATACATTTTGGGGTAAGAAAAGAGCTGAAAATGGATATTTGGAACCATATAAAGCAAAATATTTTGAAATTGGAAATGAACAGTGGGATTATGTAGATTCTAATGCTATTAAATTCAAAGAACATGCAATCGAAATGTTAAAAGTAGATAATAGTATTGAACTTCTGTTTGGTGGCAATCTGTGGGATTATCAGAATTTTTATGATATAAGTGTTGATATCGCAGGGGATTATTTTAATACTTACGGTTGGCATTATGTACATTATGCAGATATAGATAATTTACCCGATACAATGGTATATAAAGCTATGATGGCTGGTTATCAGGGTAATCAGAAATTTATTGATATGTTTAGAGATTGGAGAATTAAAAAGCAAAGATATGATATGAAACTTGCTGTAACAGAATTATGGACAGCATATTCCGGTATTGACTGGTTTCATACCGACAGACTATTTAGTTTAGAAAGTGGTTTATGGGCTGCTGATCATATAATGCAGGCTTACGAAAATAATGATTTGATTAACATAATTAATCATACTTCAAATTCAGGAGTTTTCGAAAGAGGTTATAATACAGATGGAGATAGGATAATAAAAGGTTCCCCTACATTTTGGGCTATTCAAATGTTGACTGAACATTCCGGGGATTATTTACATTTTACTTCTGTTGATGCACCAACTTTTGATGCTGAACATATAAATCTTAATTGGGCGGAATATAATGTTCCTTGGTTCAGAGCAACTGTGACTTCCGATAATGATTCAATTTATATTGCCGTAATTAATAAACATCCTGAATTAACATGTGATTTCAAACACAATCTGAAAATTATGGAAGATAGTAATATAAAAAAGTATGAATTATATTCCGAAAAATATACAGACAGAAATGAAATTAATTCTTCAAATGTCATTGAACCGGTCGAATATACTATCAAGGCTCAAAATCAATTTAAATTGAAGAAAAATTCCTTTAATATATTTGCTTTGTCCAAAAAATCTTTAATGTCATCTGTCGAAGTTGATACCAGTTTTAGAGTGTATCCTAATCCTGCTTTAAACTATATTAAAATTGAAGATTTAAAACCAATTAATTATGAAATCAAATTATATGATATTTATGGAAAAATTGTTTTAAAAGATTTTTCGTTAACTCAGGAAATATTTGAATTAAATATAAAAAATATCATAAGCGGTGTATATTATATAGTAATAAAAGATAGAACTGGAAATCAAATAACTAGAAAATTTGTAAAATTATAGATTATTATCAGCGGATACAATCCAAATATAATATTTAAAAAGATTCCACTAATTGTAAATCCGTGGAAACGGTGTAATTAGTTAAATCTGTGATTCATAATATTTAAAGGTCAGGGTGGATGTTTTTGCTATTCCCTCATTTTTTGCTTGAAAAGCATTTATCAATAATAATTTTATAAAAGCGTTTATTCTTACATAAAAATAGAATTTAACCTTTACAAAAAGTTTTCATTGAAAATCTTTATGCAAAAATCAATTTCTGAAATTTCTATTCTAAAAAACGCATCCTTAGACGGTATCGAATGCAAATCGGCATTGTTCCTGAACCGTAAATTCCCTGTACATTTTCATAATGAATGGAGTATAACAGTAATAAAGGAAGGAAGTGAACTTGAACTTATAGCGAATCAGGAATTTCTAATCAGTACCGGTACTGTTATTATTACACCGCCATATGTTCCTCATGCCACACTCGGTCTGGAAAATTCTTACTGGAAATACATTTCATTATATATTAAAATTGATTTTGTCAAACATGTTTTAAATAATAATGGCGCAGATTATAATTATTTTGCTCAAAAACCATATATAATTATGAAAGATTACAATACAGCAAATCTGATTAAAAATATATCCGAATCAATGGACGACAACAAAAAGCTCGAAAATTATATTACTAATGTATTTAATAATTTATGTGCCGATTATAAATCAAATGATTTTTCTACACACGACAAGCATTTTAAAATAGAATATTTGGAAGAAATTAAAAATATTCTTACCAACAATTTCAAAGATAAAATCATCCTTTATGACTTCTGTAAAAAATATAAAACAAACAAGTTCAATATTTTAAGAAAGTTCAAAAATTATACAGGTCTTACCCCGTGGGAATATACAATCTCTCTCAGACTTGAATATGCAAAGCAAATGATACTGGACTGTCCGAGTTTAACCGACCTGGCTTTCGAGTCCGGATTCTACGATCAGAGTCATTTTAACAAATATTTTAAAAAATATTTAGGTGTCTCACCTTCGGAATATAAACGAAATTTGCAATATTTTACAAGCAGAGATATTCAATAAACCGTATTTTTGCAATTATTGTATTTATTCAAATGAGGAAATTATGAAAAACTTACTTATAAATCTTTTTATTGGATTACTTTTATTTACTTCAGTAAATATAGTCAGCATGGATAATATTTCGGATAGCAAGGAATTCTACAAAATATCAAAAGCTAAAGAGGGTTTGTATTTTATATATTTCGACAGTATCCCAGCCAAACCTTTTATAACAAAGGGGACAATAGTCGAATTTGAAGATTATGTTGCACTGATTGAAATTTCAATATCAGACCACAAATTATCAACTGACACATTAATTGACCATACTGAAGCCGGCGTAAAAACAATCAAATCCATTCAAAACTATTTCCCCGAAAAACCTTTGAAATATTTACTCAGCAGCCACTGGCATCCTCATAGTATAGCATCAGTAATACCGTTTATTTCGAAAGGGATTATAGTCATTACAACAAGAAGTAATTTTAACAGGCTAAACGATTTTATTGATACTGCCACCTATGAAAAGTATAAAGAATTTATAAAATTTGTTGAAAATGACAGCTTGGTTTTGAAAGACAGGCAAAATGAAATTATCGCATATAAAATTAATAATCAGGAATATACATCAGTTCCGACAGAAGATTTTTTGTATTTTTATATGCCGAAATCAGAAAGTTTTCATACATCCTGTATTTACCAAAGATACCCTAAATTTATGGTGCAGGGAAAAGAATTTATAAGCCCAAGAACAGAAGATTTAATTGTTTTCCTCAGAAAAAAGAACATTTCACCCAAATATATTATATCTATCAATCCGTTTCATAACCAGCCCGATGGTTTGATTTTAGCCGATACAATGAATAATTTTATAAATAATGGTATTCTGCCGAGTGAAATTGAGAAATATATTGTTGACCTGTCAGAGAGCAATTTACTAATAAAATCCGACAGTATATTTAAAGAATTTATGAAAAATTCTATACCGAAGTTTATTATTCATAAATTAATTTATAATTTAGCTGCAAAAAAGGAACTCACAAAAGCATTGACCGTTGCAAAATTTCATGCCTATTATTTTCCATCCGACCCTAATTCGTGGGACACTTTGGGTGAGATTTATTATTTTATGGACGAAATACCTTTAGCCAAAAGATACGCTTCTGAAAGCGTGAAAATAAATTCAAAATTTACCGGAGGTGAAAATGTCTGGAAAAAAGATTTGGAAAAACATAAAATTATGTGGGAAAAGCTGAATCCTTAGTCCTACAAATTAAATGTTTGTTTAATAATTCAAATGGTATTGGGTTTTGCCATATAATAAATAGCGTTGCTACCAAACCGGATTTGATAAATTCCGATAATATTACTAAAATTACTTTAAACAGTACCATTAAAAATCTACTTATCTGCTTTAAAAAAGTGGGGAATAATAACAATCATTTTTTTACCAACTTTTAATCATATTGGGTAAATTCCGAGAAGCTTGCATAGGGGTATTCATTATTACAAATAAAAAAACTCATCCGATTATCAATTGTCACCGGATGAGTTTTTATAAAAACATGAACAAACAAGAAGTTATCTAACTATGCTGAAACTTCTTGAGTTGATATGCACGCCGTCTGTTATCCTGACCTGATATGTCCCGGCAGGAAGGTTTGAAGCATCAAAGCCGATGCTGTGCACTCCCGGCTCGAAATATGCCTCAGTGACGTCAGCAGCCTTCTTACCGGACATGTCAAATATAACCAGAGATAAATTTGCAAAATAAGGCAGTTCAAATTCAAATGTAGTCGCAGTATTTACGGGATTAGGATATACTCCTGTAAAACCGAACCGTGCAATTGCATTGTCACCATCAACCGAAACATCCTGTACCGTAGTAAAATTAAATGTTTCTGACCATGTGCCCCATTCAGCATTGCCGTCAACATCCATATCATCAGCAACTCTGACACGCCAGAAGTATTTGGTATTAGTTGTTAATTTGTCATCCTCAAGTTGGTAGTTCAGAATCATAATTTCAGACTTATTACTATGATCAATGAAAACTTCCTGAAAATCTGAAAATTTTGAAATTTGAAAATTAACTGCTTTTTTACCTACAATTTGGGACCAATTGAAATTAGGATTTAATGGTACATCAATTGCATTGTTTGCAGGAGAAATCAAATAAACTTTACTTGCTGATGACTGAATTTCAAAAGTCCAAACATCAGATACTGCAATGCTGCCATCTGCATAGTAAACAGTTACTTTCCAGTGATATTTTCCGGGTTTATCAAATGGTTCTACCAATCCTGTAGTAAAAGAATCTCTATTTCCTTCAAATGCTAAAATTCTAATCCTTAGATTATTTGAATCGAACAACTCAATAGTATAACTTGTTTCATTTCCCGGCATTAACCATGAAAATACAAATGGTTTATCACCAACATAACATACTGTATCATTAGCAGGTTCTATCAAAATTGGTTTGATTGGCATTACTGAAGTAACCGAACCGTCATAATTGACAACATATTTATTACCTGCATATAATTTCCCGGTATTCACAACTTTACCATCCTGAAATCTAATAATTGCGCTGTCAAGAAAATAAGTACTGTTTCCCAAACCGAAATGAATATCATTACTGCTTTGCGATGCTCGTGCATTCAGCATTGTGCCGGGAAGCTGCGACATACGTTTTTTGCCGTCACCGGTAAAAATAGTGACTGAACTACCGAATGCGTCGCGATTGACTTTTTGTCCGTCACCTTTTAGTTTAAATGTAATCCAATTGCCGCGGGAAAGTTTATTGCTGAATAGCTTAGCGTTTTCATTGCTGCTGGCGATTAACAAATCAACTCCACCGTCGTTGTCAAAATCTCCTCGAACAGGCGACCATGCACCGTGAATTCTCAGACCTGACTCCCATGTAATATCTTTCAAACAGAATGGACTCAAACCCTGACTTTCTTCATGTAAATATATTCTTGTGAATTTATCAAGACCGGTATTTTTTTTGTAGTATGCGTACTGGGCATGAGCGATATCATTTTTTCCGTCGTTGTTCAAATCGGCAAGTACAACTCCTGCATTCATTTCATAAAATCCTAACGATACCGAACGTGTGACATCAGTAAAAATGTTTCCTTTAGTATTATTAGCCCATACTAATGAGGGATTTGATGCCAGTGCCCTTGAATCAGGGTGACCAAGATTACCTACTACCAAATCAGGGTCATTATCGTCGGTCAGCATACCCCAGTCAGAACCCATTCCATGACCGAAATAATTATCGTAGTAAGTGGCTGCTCCACGTACTCCGGTGGTTTTGCCAACTTCTGTAAAAGTGCCGTCACCATTATTGCGGTACAACAAATCCGGTGCTAATCTGTAAGTTGCTACAAAAATATCAGGTCTGCCGTCGCTGTTATAATCACAGGTTGTAGCTCCCCAGGTATCATAAAATGGAGAAGGTTCTCCTAAGGCAATTCCGGATTCGGCTGTAACATCCTTGAATGTTCTGCTGCCCATATTTTTGTATAATTTGTCAGGATAATATGTTTCATTACCTCCGGATTCGCGTCTGCCGTAAGCAATGAATAAATCTAAAAGTCCGTCAGCATCATAATCAAGGAAAAGGGGAGAGACAGTCGGAGCGTCAATTGCAAAAATATTATTTGTACTTTCCTCATAAGTGCCGTCACTCTTACCGAAATAAATCCTGTCGGCAGCACCTCCGCGTGCGGTATAAAAATCTTTGAACCCGTCATTGTCAACATCTGCCCATACGGACCCGTAATTTTGAATGTTGACTTTAGTTGTAATATTTTCAAAAGTTCCGTCGCCTTTATTTTGGAAATAATTTGATGCAATTGATATATCATCAAATCCATCATTATTCCAATCAGTTGCCGAAGCCATTTCAAATACAACCGGCTGTCCGGCTGCGACCAAACCTTTTGCAACGGTTTCATCTACAAGAGTAGGAGGGGGCTGTGTTCCGGGTTTGCCTTCATTATCCAGATATTCGTATTCCATCTGCAGCCTGACCATATATCTTCCTTCTGTATAAGATATAATTGTACCGGCGATATTACTGAAATTAGGATTTGGCTTGTAAACATCGTTTAAAAAAGAATTTGCATTAGTAGGTGTTTGGGTTTGATTATCAATTGTAAAATAAGGTCCGCCCGGTTTTATAGTGTGCTGAACTACAACAGCATTTAAACCGCCAATCCTTAAACCATCGGAACCCGATTGGGGGATAATATTAGAAATGTCAATTTCGAACCAGCCCGGAGTACCTTTGTAATCAATAATATAACCCTGATAAGTATTGATATATCTGCACCATAAGGTTGGGGGAATAGAGCCGTCAGTCGGGTCTCCGACAAGCCATATAGTATCTTTTTGAGCAGCACTTCCGCTTAAATAAACGTAAACTTTTTTGGCTATTCCCGGAACAGGCGGTTTAAGTATTACTGATTCCTCAAAATTTACCTGGCTGCTGTACACGCCTCTTATAGTGCCGTTATCCATCTGGAAATTCCCGTACTGGGAATAAGACGATGCAGCCGAAATCATCATTAGTGAAATAAGTAAGGTATAAAACTTTCTCATTTTAAATTCCTTAATTTGTTTGAGCAAAATATAAAATGCAATATAAAACAAAAGGAATTAAAATCATAAATTAAAATAAAAAAAGCGGTCGAAAGAACCGCTTTTATTTAAGTTTTGGGAATTTTGCGGGAAATTAGCGGCGGTATGATCCCTGTTCAGAATCTTCGCGTTCGCGTGCTTCGTTAACTTTGATATTTCTGCCGTCGAATTCTTTTTCGTTTAACTCTCTGATTGCAACTTCGCCCTCAGCGTTATCCATCTCAATGAAACCGAAACCTTTGCGTCTGCCGGTCTGTCTATCAGAAATCAACTTTACGGAGTGAACCGTTCCGTATTGCCCAAAAAGCGTAGATAAAGACTCTTCAGTAGTCTTAAAATTCAAATTACCAACGTAGATATTCATACAAAAAACCCCATAGAAAAAAAATAAACAAAAGTCGAGTAAGTTTAGAAAATGGTATGCAAATACTGCAAAAAATCCCCAAAACTATAAACAAACATCTCTAAAATAGGATATTTTATTTAACTAACAAAACAATTTTATTTATTTAACAAAAAATATTGTATTTTTTTGTATTATTAGTGATATTTTCAGTAGTTTCCATAATTTAACTGCTAAAATTACGTTTCATAGTTATTTTTAAAAACGAGAATTATGAAATGTATAGTTTAGACCCTGCAATAAAAATAATCTGGGCTGTCGGAATATTTATTCAATTTGTATTTTATACAGTTGTTCTTGCTTTTCTTGAATTTTTTGTTATTCCCGGGAATCTGAATAACTGGATTATACCAAAAGGTATGATTGCAGTCTGTTGTTTTGTCATTGGTGTTATATTAACAATTGCTGTACCGCTATTAAGATATAAATTTTGGAGATTCGAGGTTCGTGAGGATGAAATATATATTGAGAGAGGAATTCTCACCAGAATCAAAACGACTGCGCCCTACCGAAGAATACAGCATCTTGATGTCCAGCAGAGTATTCTTGAGCGTATGGCTCATCTTGGCAAACTTGTTATTTATACTGCCGGTACACGCGGAGCAGATGTGGTAATTCCCGGTCTTCCGATTGAATATGCCGAAGACCTGCGTGACAAGCTGAAAAATGCATCTATTGAGGATGCAGTATGAATGATGATTACGAAGAGTATAGTCATTTCAGACGATTACATCCCCTGACGCTTCTTTATCGCTTGATTAGGAATATTCCTGCTATTGCTATTCCGGTTTATTTCGGGATTGTGCAAAGCCGAATGGAAGACCTGATATATATATTGATATTTATTTTTCTCGGAATGTTTTTGCTGCCAAGTATTTTACTCGGCTGGTATTATTTCAGCTTTATGATTTCCGAAAGTGAAATAATAATAAGGTCCGGTATTTTTGCGCGAAAGCAAAGAAATATACCACTGGAAAGAGTTCAGAACATAAATGTCAAGCAGGATATGATTCAGAGAATACTCGGAATTGCAAGAATTCAGATTGAAACAGCCGGTGATGTGACTTCCGAAGGTGTTCTTGAATTTGTAAAACTAAAAGACGCAGACGAAATTAACAGGATTATCCGTGTCTATCAGAAGAAAATTAAATCCCCCGGCGAAGTGAAAGAAAATGCAGAGGAATTATCAAAAGAAGAAATAATAAGCAGCTTCAAGTCAGAAACCTATAATCCTTCTGAATCAGGTGAAGTTTTGATTGAAATGACAAACAGAGATGTTTTGACTTATGGTATGATAAGACTCAGACCGCTTTTCCTGATTTACGGATTTTGGGCAATGTCATTTATAGGTCAGTATCAATATCTAAATGACATGATATTCGGATATCTTGACGAAACTATGGAATCGGTTTCTGTTCTGCCTTCTTATTACCTTGTACCAATGATATTAGTATTTGTAATTTCGTCAATTCTTATTTCCTGGATAATTGATATTATCTGGACATTTGCTCATTATTACGGTTACAGATTAATCCGCGACGGTAACAAACTTTTTGCTTCCTACGGATTAATATCAAAATATTCTGTAACAATACCGTTAAAAAAATTGCAGCAGATTACAATAAGCACAAATCCTGTTAAGAAAAAGTTTAATTTTTATACAATGACACTTCAGACTGCGGGATTTGATTTATCCAAAAAATCTGTGCCTGCTGCTATTCCTCTGGCAAAAAAAGAGATTCTTGAAGCAATCATCGGGAAAATATATCCTGTATTAATACCAGATGATTTTAAAAGTATTTCAAAAAAGTCTATCCGAAGAGCATTTATCAGATATATGGTTTTATTGCTGCCTGTTTTTGCCGGTTTATACTTTGTATTTGATATGTATATCCTTGTAGGATTAGTCGTTTTACCGGGGTTGTATTATGCAGCATTTTTAAGATGGCAGTTCCGCGGTTATACAATCCGTGAAGGATTGATATTTGTTAAACAGGGCTTTTGGATTCAGAAAATAAATATAATACCTGTTGGAAAAATCCAAACTCTGCATGTTCGTGAAACATTTTTTCAAAGAAGATTGGGACTGGCTACTGTTTATATTGATACTGCTTCTTCATTTAATTTAAATGACGCTGCAATTCCTGATATTGATACCGATATTGCATTAGAAATTATGGATGACCTGAATAATGCATTTAATAATTCTTATAAATCAAATACAATTTAGTATTGAGTTATTTGTTATTAAAGCTACTGAAAATTTTGAATATGAAAAAAGTAATTATAAAAGAGGAAAATTATGTCGTGGTTTTTAAGATCTAAAGCTAACATAACAGAAGAAACCCAAAAAGCTATGCCTGACGGTCTTTGGACAAAATGCCCGACATGCAGTGAAATAATGTATAAAACCGACATGGAAGAAGGTCTTTTCACTTGTAAAAAATGTTCTTATCATTTTAGAATCGGCTCAAAAGAATATATCAGGATTATTCTTGATGAGGGAAGTTTTGAAGAAACCAACCAAAACATCCGTTCAAAGGACCCTTTAGAATTTACTGATACAAAGGATTATCCGACAAGAATTGCCGAAAGTTACAAAAAAACAGGTCTCAATGATGCAATAACTACCGGAACAGGTACTCTTAAAGGTAGAAAAGTATCTTTTGCCTGTATGAATTTCAGCTTTATCGGCGGAAGTATGGGTTCGGTGGTAGGAGAGAAGATTTACCGTGCTGCAAAACTTGCCTTAGACAAAAAAATGCCTTTCATCCTTATATCGGCAAGCGGCGGAGCAAGGATGCAGGAGTCTGTTTTGTCATTGATGCAGATGGCTAAGACCTCAGCTATTCTTGCTGAACTTGATGAAGCGGGGATACCGTTTATTTCTATACTTACAGACCCTACAACAGGCGGAGTTACTGCCTCATTTGCAATGCTTGGTGATGTTAATATTGCCGAGCCCGGTGCATTGATTGGTTTTGCCGGTCCTCGCGTAATTGAAGAAACAATCAGAAAAAAACTTCCTGTTGGTTTTCAGCGGGCTGAATTTCTACTTGAACATGGTTTTATTGATAAAATTATTAACAGGAAAGTTCTGCGTGATTCGTTGTCAGTAATTGTAGAGTGGTTTTATAAATAATTTGATTTATAATTAATTACATAAATATCAACTGTTAAATTAAGAACTTTTGATTTAAACATGATGCAGATAGCATTGGGACACTTAGATAGTTCTATGTGAAACTGCAGACAAACAAAAATATTTTACAGATTCATTTGTCATAATATAATTTAGAAGAAAGCAAGATTGGAAATGGAAAAGGTACAATTAGTAGTATTGGGATTGTCGGCATCTCCGGCGAGTAATAATGCTTATGCATTAATTTTAAAAGAAGTGGACGGTGACAGAAGATTACCTATTATTATAGGTGCCTTCGAGGCTCAGGCAATAGCATTGGAGATGGAGGGTGTAGTTCCGCCACGTCCGATGACTCACGACCTTCTGAAGAACATCATTGACCATTATGATGCTACTCTAAGTGAAGTTTTTATTAATGATATGGTTGACGGTACTTTTTATTCCAAATTGATTTTTGATTCTCATGGATTTGAACTTGATTCCCGACCAAGTGATGCAATAGCTCTCGCTGTAAGGTGTAATGCCCCAATCTTTGTCACAAGTGCAATTTTAGACGAAACCGGACTGACTCCGCACGGAGATGACCCTCATAATTTAGACCAGTTTGATGACGATGATGATGATATGCAGTTTCTTAAAAAAGATATAAAAAATCCAAAAGGAATCAAGCCTAAAAGCAGGATTGAGACAATTCAATTTGAACTCGAAAAAGCAATAAAAGATGAAAATTACGAAAAAGCTGCATCCTTACGGGATGAATTAAAAAAAATTACGGATAGTCAATAAATTTTAAATTATATTTGATAAATTGTTCAACTAAATGAACTGCTTCGGCAGAATTAACGTAAAAAATGGATTTTAAACAAAATTTCAAAACATCATTAAAAAGACATTTTCCCGGACCTGTGTATTCATATCTCGGAAATAAAAATAAATATCTTGGTGAACGGAATAAAATATTTAAACATTTGGAAATTGATGTTCTTTTTGATGTCGGAGCAAATGTAGGTTTTTATGCTCATGTTGTAAGAAATACCGGCTTTAATGGTAAAATAGTGTCATTCGAACCCCAAAAAGTTGCATTCAATAAAATGCTGAGATTATCTGATAATGATGATAATTGGATTGTAAGGAACTTTGGGCTTGGTGCCGAAAATAAAATTACTGAAATCAACATATCATCAAATTCTGTTAGTTCATCAATTTTGGAAAATGTGTCTTTGCTCAATCAATTATGTCATGAAGCAGAATATACAGGAAAAGAGTCTATTGAGATAAAGAGATTTGATTCGATTGTTGATGAATTTTGCTCCTTTGAAGATAATCTATTCGTTAAAATTGATACTCAGGGATATGAATATGAAGTTATTGAAGGTTGTTTAGGTTGTTTAGATAGAATAAAGGGTTTTCAATTGGAATTATCTTTTATGGAACTTTATAAAGGCGAAAGAACTTATCTCGATATGATACTTTATATGAAAAATCTTGGTTTCGAACTTGTAAAAATCGAACCGGGTTGGAATGACCCCTTAACCGGTTATGCAGTTGAGATAGACGGAATATTTGTTAAGAAATAAAAAATATTGAATAAAATATTTGCTGAATATTTCAAAAAATCGTATATTTGAATTCTTCTTTATAATCAATTATAAATTAGTTTTTGCCGGGGTAGCTCAGTTGGTTAGAGCAATGGAATCATAATCCATGTGTCGGGGGTTCAAATCCCTCTCCCGGTACTCGATAAAAAAAAAGAAAAGATTTGGACATGGCGTAAGTTGTGTCCATTTTTTTTTGGTACATGCTCCATTAGTTTCTCTTTATCTCATCAGGCAGTTACAACATATTAATAAAGTTGTAAAGATTTTGATAAGGTTCTAATCCAAATTTCTTCCTTATATTATATTTATGATTTTCAACACTTCTTATAGAAATTTTTAAAATACTCGAAATATCTTTTGAAGAAAGTCCGGTTCTTGTCAGTGAACAGATTTTTAATTCAGTAGGAGTCAAATCGGGATAAGTTTTAGATACCTGGTTGACAAAATTCGGATTAATGTCATGAAATCTTTCGATAAATTCTTCCCAAACGTTAACATCAGGTTTGTTGCGTTTTATGTAATTTGTAATTTTAGCAAAATAATTACGGTCTGTATCAGGCTTTTCCTGCGCTACAACATTAACATATTTTATTACATCTTCATAACATTTGTTAGATTCAATTGATGACAGTAGTTGGGTTTGCAACTGCTCGTTTTTAGATTTAACTTCTTGTTGAAGAAGTGAAATTTCCAGTGATAACGTTTTTTGCTTCTCTTCCTGTAACGCGATACTGTCATTGACATTACTCATAATTGTCAGTATAAGGTGGGGCGAGCCGTCAGTTTTTCTTGTCAGTAATGTAGTTCGGATATTAAACCAAATATATTGACCGTTTTTGTGTTTAACTCTTATAACCTGTTCTAATACAATTTTATCCGAAATTTCAGGCTGCTCTGTTTGAAGTTTTGCAAAAAAGTTATTATTCTTTTCTATTAAATCATTTTTCAAATCCGGATGTATAATTGAATTCAGGAATTTCTGACCGCCGTTTAACATTTCTTGAACTGAATAGCCAAGTTCTTTTTCAGTAAACTTATTTATATAAACAAATGGAGAGTTTTCGACGGTTATGTCGCCGATGGCTATAATAATTGGGGCATATTCGTAGAGTTTATCAAAGATATTTTCATATTTTTCGACAAGTTGAACTTGTGCTGATTTAACTGCATTGAATGTATTAATTTCATTTTTAACTAATTCCTGATAATCAACACCATTGCTTGAATTAAATTTATC
>JAVSMQ010000001.1:158558-198762 GCA_032027125.1 Kapaibacterium sp. (SeqCode) | reverse complement strand
CATCTATATCTATAGAAAATGTTTACTCTTAATTATCGGAGGCTGAAATGAGACAAATAAGTTTAATCATGTTACTGATGTTATCTGTCAGTTTGGTATTTTCTCAAAACGTCAAAAGGATTAATGGACAAATTCTTTTTGAAGACAGCAAACCTGCCGTTGGAGTTCCCGTAATTCTTGAAGCATCTCCTAATTTTACTTATACGGATATGAAAAACGGTTCATTCCGGCTTAATCTTGATTCCGACAACGGAACGATTATAGTTTTTCATAAAGATTACGGAATTACACGAATTCCTGTAACGATTGATTCTTACAATATGTTGATTGTTCTAAAAAAAATTACTGTTAGTAATGATGCAGTAATTGCAGAAACTGCTTCCGGCGAAATTCAGGAGTTAGAAACTAAAGAACCAGAAATATTAAATGAAAAGAATAATATTGCAAGTTCTTCTGAAAAGGGTATTCTTAAAGGTAAAGTATTGGATGAAAACGGAACGGGGTTAAGAGGTGCTTCGGTATTTATCGAAGGTACACAAAAGGGCGCCGCTGTTCGTGAAAATGACGGTAGTTATTCGATTACAGGTATTTCAGCAGATGAATATACTGTAAGGTTTTCCTTTACCGGAAAATCAACGTTACGACAGAAAATTAGAATTTCAAGCGGCGAGATTACGTATCAGGAAGTAGTATTAAAGGACGAAACAGTAAAAACACAAGAAATAATGGTAATTGCCCAACAAGAAATTGTCTATCACGATAAAATCGGTTCAATGGATAAAAGAATTAATATGGATATCCAAAATACAGCAAGGGAAGGTGTAAGTAATGCTATAAGTTTATCTTCCGGTGTTATGAATTCAGGTTCAGGATATTCTGTAAGAGGCGGTAGAGATTCCCAGACCGATATTCGTATTGACGGAATGTCGGTAAGCAATAGTTTTACTGGCAATTCGGGAGTTATAGACAAAGATGCATCAGTCTATTACCCAATGGTTTCAAGTTATGCGGCAACAGATGTAAGTTCAATAAATGGTGGTTCCAATGCTCCTAATTCTGGTGATTTAACCGGATTCTATCCAGACCTTTCCAAATATGCAGGTCAGTTGACAGCCGGTGAAGTAAATGATTTTTCAAAATGGGTTATGTGGAATGATATCGCCGCAGATGACCTTTCGGAATATAAAGACATCTGGAAATTATATCCTAAAGAAAGATATACTTTGCAGCTCGAAAATGAATTTCATCTACCTGTTTTTGGTGCAAAAATTAGTCTGATAGAAAATGAATTTGTGATTTGGTCATCATTTACAGACAATACAGGAAAAGTTGAATTATGGAGAAATCCTTTCACAGACATAATGATGAAAGAAGGTCAAATATTCATTGAAATTGAATATTCGGATAAGAATTATTATATTCAATCACCTAAACAATTTTCAGATGGTATCAACTTCTTTTCTATTCAAACAGGTAGCTTAAAACCCCAATCGGTTGATATAGCTTTTGTTGTTGATGGTACCAATTCAATGCGTGATGAAATTGATTATCTTAAATCAGATATTTTAAGTGTAATAAATCAGATAAAAGATACACTTCCTGATATAACCATAAATCTCGGTTCCGTCTTTTATTGGGATACACTATCTGTAAAATATGTTTATCAATATTCAAATTTAAATGCAGATTTTAATGTTACTTCTCAGTTTATTAATAAACAAGTAGCAAACAGCGACGGTAATTATACTGTGCCTGAAGCAGTAAATAGAGGACTTGATGTTGCTATAAATCATTTTAATTGGAGAGAAGACGCAATGACAAAGATAATTTTTCTCGTTCTGGATGCTCCTCCTTTTAGTCAACCTGAAATAATAGCTGAGATGCAGGCATTAATGCTGAAAGCTTCAGAAAAAGGAATACGTATTATTCCTGTTGCCTGTAGTGGTATTGATAAAAGTACCGAATATCTTCTGCGCTCATTAGCGATTTTAACAAACGGTACATATACTTTTCTGACAGATGACAGCGGTATCGGCAATCCTCATATCAAGCCGTCAACCGATAAATACGAAGTTGAAACTTTAAGGGATATTATAATCAGACTGGTATATCAATATTCATATTATCCAGAAATCGTTTCTGAAGAAGCAATTTTCAAAAATGATTCATTAAATAATGTAATTTCTGAAAAAATAAATCTCAATGATTATACTGAAAATAAGGATATTAATTTGGAAAGTATAAAATTTTATCCGAATCCTACTTTTGGAGAAATTAATATAGAACTTGAAGGAACAGCAGAAGAACTTTTTATTTCAGACATTAGTGGAAAAATTGTTTACAGGTTCAATCCGTCAGGTCAGGATAAATTGTCGGTTAATTTGGCAGAATATCCTTCAGGAATGTATTTTATAATGTATCAGTATGCAGCAGATAAATGGATGAAAGGAAAATTTGTTCTTATGCATTAGTTTGTACTATTACGAACATTAATTAATTCCAAAGCCCTCATAATCGAAAGTGAGGGCTTTTCAATAAAAAAAAGTAATTGGGTTAGTTCAGATTAAACGAATAGCCTAAAATTATTGACCAGTATTTGTAATTATCACCATATAATTGCGGATAGTTTCCGTTAAATTTACCAGATGATTCTGAATTATCAATAGGAATCATAAATTTGGTTTTAATGTTTATCAGACCTCCGTTATTTAATGGGATAGCTAATCCTATCTGAGGTGAAATAAATACAATATTATTTTTTGACGTCACATAATTTTCATCACCTTTCTGCGAATCAACAGTTTCGTTTACAAAAGTATAACCAGTCTGAATACCGAAGTAAGGGGAAAAAGAAGTTGTATAATCGTTAAGATAATAATTACTTCCTATTGAAAAACTAAAATCACTCAGATTATTTTCAACGCTATTGCCTTCAGGATTTTCAATTGATGTTTTATAATATTTAAAAGTAGGAAAAAAATTATAACTCAACTCCAATTCAATCTCCGCTCTATCCGCTACGAAATATCCTGTTGATAATTCTATTGTTCCACCCATATCAAGTAATTTTGATAAATCTGTATATAGATTATTAACACCGATTCGCGGTGTTAAAATTATATCACCTGTTCGGGCTTTCAAACTTAGTATTGAAGACAGTAATAATATTAAAGAACTTACATGTAAGATTTTAATTCGGAACATAGTTAATCTCCCCCAAAACTTGATTTAAACGAAAACGAATATTTCAAAAATAATAAAAATAATACTACTAAAAAAAACACAAATTGATGACAACGGATACCGTGCGTAACTTCTGCAAAATAATCATAAATAACTACTGGCAAAAAACAAAGAAGTAAATCAAACAAAATTAAGTGGCTGTTGAAAAATTTGACTTTTTTAGCAAAATGCTAATAATTAGAACTGAAAAATTCTGTTTTATTAATTTTGTGAGAATGTCATAAAGTATAATAAAGAGTTTTTACTAATTCAATTATATTCATTGTTTAACAAAAAATAATTGTTAATTTTGAACAATTGAAGTTGGTCTTTTAATAAAAATTTAATAATATAATATAATGGAAAAGCAGGAACTATTTGATTTTATTGAACAATGCCATTCAAAATGGGAAACATTTGATGATGTCGATATCAATATTGCAGAATGTTATGAACTTGATGTAATGTACGAAATTCTAAGATATATGTGTGACCATAATATTGAAATTCCGGGAATTGATATAAAAAATATTATGGCAACTTACGACAGGTATGAGACAGATAAGATGTTGGACGAAGATGAAGAAATTAATATAACCGAGATATATTGTGATATTTATTATGAGATTGAAAGGGGGAATATTCAGCCCCCACTTGAATTTATCGAACTATCGGATTTCTTTCACAAAAGGTTCTGGCACGAAATGTATGAAGATTAAAGTATGAATCCTGTTGTAATTTATGTTTATGAAAAAGCCCCCATATCTGAATATGAGGGCTTTATTTTTAGGGTAAAAAAATGATTTTTAGGTACTAATCTTCTGCTTTAGCGCGTAAGGTTTCCCATATAAAGTATGCAAGAAGAATTATAAATGCGACCAAGGCAACTACTTCAGCACCTATAGCACCTTCTTCCCAGATGTGCATATCGAGAGTGAAACTGAACCAGCCAATGTTATTAAAGAACAAAATTAATGCCCCAAGAACTCCAAACAATGCCGCACCTGCAATAAAGCCGGATGCAATCAAAGTACCGCGCTGACTGCGTGCATTTGCAAGTTTTTTATCTTTGGAACTCTTACCGACGAAATGTGATATCAATCCGCCAATCAACAGCGGTGTGTTCAAATCCAAAGGAATAAACATACCGAGTGCAAACGCAAGGGGAGAGATACCTATCCAGTTTACAAGCAATGCAATTATCGCACCTACAACAAACAGCATCCAATGTATCTGTGCCCCGGCAAGCATCAAAGGCTCAATAACGGCAGCCATTGCATTCGCCTGAGGAGCAACAAGTGGGTCAGGAAACATATCAGTTTTTACGAATCCGTAAGCCTGACTTAGGATATAGATTACTACTCCGACAGTCGCCGCTGATACTAACGTCCCGAGAAATTTCCACGATTCCTGTTTCTTTGGAGTAGAACCCAGCCAGTAACCGACTTTCAAATCTGTAATAAAACCGCCTGCCATTGATAGAGCAGTACATACGATACCGCCGATAATCAATGCACTGACCATACCTGTCGGACCGTTTAATCCAGCTCCTACAAGTACGATTGATGAAATTATCAATGTCATCAAAGTCATACCTGATACAGGATTTGTTCCTACGATTGCTATTGCATTTGCAGCAACCGTTGTGAACAAAAACGATATAATAACAAGCGTTGCAAGTGCTATCAGAGCCTGATATATAGTTATATCAACACCGGCTATGAGGAAAATAAAAATCGCAATAATTGTCAAAACAGTAAATAAAATTATAAACGGCATTTTCAAATCTTGCTGAGTGCGTAATTCTTCTTCTTCCAAACCTGTTTTCTTGCCGAAGATACCTGATACAGCAAGCTTGAAAGCTGTAATGATGACACCCGATGATTTGATGATACCGATTATTCCCGCCATTGCTATAGCTCCTATACCTATCGGACGCACATAAAGCCTGAAAATATCCTCAGGACTCATTGATGCAAAGAAATTGACTCCGTCCGGACCGGCTACAATGCCGCCTATGGCATTCAGGAGTGGTATAAATACCAGCCACGATAGGAGGGAGCCTACTACAATTATTGTTGAGAATTTCAATCCGACAAGATAACCGAAACTGAATATCAGGGCGCTGACATTTAGTTTCATTATAATCTTTGACTTTTCAGCAAGTGTCACACCGATTGGTAATATCTTAGATGTTATGACCTCAGCCCACAACTTAAGCGAGCCGAACATAAAATCAAATATACCGCCGATTAAACCGCTTGTTATCAAAACACCTGCCTGAGAGCCGCCTTTTTCACCTGTGATTAGAATTTCGGTTGTAGCTGTAGCTTCCGGGAAAGGGAATTTACCGTGCATATCCTTTACAAAATATTTTCGAAAAGGTATCAGGAATAATATGCCTAAAAATCCGCCGAATAATGACGAGAAGAAAATCTGAAAGAAACTTACCTGAATTTCAGGATATTTATACTGCAAAATATATAATCCGGGTATTGTAAAAATTGCTCCGGCTACAATCACACCGGAACTTGCTCCGATTGACTGGATAATTACATTTTGCCCAAGAGGATTTTTTACTTTAAAAAAAGTAGAGGTGCCGACTGCAATAATTGAAATTGGAATTGCTGCTTCAAATACCTGTCCTATTTTCAAACCTGAGAAAGCTGCTGCAGCGGAGAAAATCACTGCCATAAGCAAACCCATTCCGACTGACCAGGGTGTCACCTCGGGGAATACCTTGTTTGCAGGCATTACCGGATAATATTCTTCTCCCGGCTTTAACTCTGTGTAAGCATTCTCCGGAAGTCCGCTATTGTCTAAATTGTTATGTTCCATTAAAAGTCCTGTTTTTTATACGGTTATGAAATAATTAACGATTTTTTTCAACCCAAATCTGAGCAAGGTTTATTATCGTTTCTACCGATTTAACCAATGCATCAATTGATACCCATTCTGTCTTGCTGTGGAAATTCTGACCGCCGTTATATATGTTCGGTGTCGGCAATCCCATTGCTGTCAGTCTGCTGCCGTCTGTACCGCCCCGAATAGGATTCCAGTATGGTTCAACTCCCGAGCGAACTGCAGCTTCCCAAAGATAATCAAGTCCGTCGGGTTGAGCTTCAAGAAGTTCAAGCATATTACGGTAATACTCTATGATTTCGATTTCGAATCTTACTTTTGGATGACTTTCCTGAACCTTGGCAACGATTTCTTCCATCATCTGTTTCTGAACGTCCAGACCTTCGGTTTTAAAATCTCTGAAAAGAATGTTCAGTTCTGAATAATCAACTGTTCCCGATAATTTATGAGGATGAATATAAGGCTCGTAACCTTCAGTTGTTTCGGGAGCCATATCGCGTGGCATCAATGCAATTACATCTGCAATTGCTCTGATTGAATTCACCATAATATTTTTGCCGAAACCCGGGTGAATATCCCGACCGTAAGCCCGAACGATGCAGGCATTGGCACTAAAAGTTTCTTTGTTGATTTCGCCGGGCATTTCGCCGTCTATTGTATAAGCATATTTGCAGTTGAATTTTTCAACATTAAAGAAATTTGCGCCACGACCGATTTCTTCATCAGGAGTGAATCCTATTCTTATATCACCGTGGATAACATCGGGATTATTGATAAAATATTCGGCAGCAGTCATTATCGCTGCAATTCCCGACTTGTCATCCGAACCGAGCAGTGTAGTGCCGTCGGTTGTAACGACAGTATGTCCGATACATTTATTCATTGCCGGACATTCCGATACTTTAATCACAATATTATTATCAGCCGGAAGAACAATATCACCACCTTTATAATTCTCGATAATTTGAGGCTTAACGTCCGTGCCTGTTGTATCCGGTGAAGTATCAACGTGTGCAATAAATCCAATTGCAGGGACTTTGCCGTAAGCAGGGTCGTTTTGCGGAATATTCGAGGGGATTGTTGCATAGACATAACATTTGTCGTCTATTTCAATATTTGATGCACCAAGAGTCTTAAGCTCGCTGACCAATAAATTTGCGAGGTCGAATTGCTTTTGTGTGCTGGGGGTATCGTTGACCGCAGGGTCTGATTGGGTGTCTATTTTGACATATCTTAAAAGTTTTTCCAATACATTTTGCTTCATTCTAAAAACCTATTTTTAAATTTGAAATAAAATAAATTACAAATTAACTTTTTTAAAGTTTCTTAGCAAATAGTTTTTACAAATCGGCTGATTTTTTGTTACTTTTTGAATATTTTGTGTGAAATAATAATCATAATGAAGAATATATGATGAAGTTAATGTTTAGAAATGTGGAAAGGGAACAGGGAATGAGTAATAAAGATTTGGCTTGTTTGAAGAAATGCTAAGAATTAGACTTGACACTATTTATTAACCTTAGTAATTTCTTGTCGAGTGTATGTATAATGTTAGATTTATCTAACGAATATGCCAATAAAATGGAATCTACAAAATCAATTTTTTGGTCGGAATAAAACAATAACGCAGATGATATTGTTTCTTGATTATGAAGTAATAAATTGTCTTTTTTAATGAATAATAATAACGTTTGGGCAATTTCCTGCCTTTCTAATTTGTAAACTCTATCAAGAACATAAACAACTTCAGCTAACACTTCTTCAAGAATCAGAATACACAAACTCTCATCTATTATTTTAGAAGCTTTTTGTTGTAATTCGTTTGAATCTCCCAATAAATATCTCAAAATGATGTTGGCATCAACTATTTCCATATTTCTCTTCCACAGCATCCATCCAAGCTGACTTCTCATTTTCAATTAAGTTCGGATTTTTATATTTACGCAATATTCCATACATTGATGGACTTCTATGTTTTTTGTCAGAATTTTCCCGATATGGAATAACAATAACCTCAACTTCCCGATTTTTTAACTCAATAGGGAGATTGAATATATTTTCCAATTGCGAACTGTTTATAACTTCACTTATAAAATTCATCTTATAATGCCTGATATAATAGACTTAAAAAATTAAACGAAATTATTATGATATAATTGCAAAAAGTAATTTTATCAATTTATTACATCGAATATGTAAAAATAATTCTGTTAAAATCAATATTGACTTTAATTTCATTCGAGCCGGTATCTTTTATTAAATTTTTATTATAGACTTTAATTGCATTACTAAATGAACTTTTACTGTTTGAGAAGCATAAAATTGCAACCAAATCCAGACCTATTCCAATTGCTGCTTTAAGAAAAAATGCTGCCTCTAATTGTTGCTTATATTTAGTATCATTTGAGGTTTTTAATTCCTGCCATGATATGAAATTAAATACCAAACCAACACTCAAAGTTACGTAACCCCAATTTTTATTATTATAGGACTTATTTAAATATTCATTTGATAATTTATCGGATTCCAATAAATGAATTATTTCCTCGCGGTTATATTCTTTACCGTCAATATAATAATCGTTTCCAAAAAATAAGTAATCAACGAAAATTGTACCCTTTGCAGTCTGAGCAAACGCCGTATTAGATATAAAAATCGATAGAAATAGTAAAATTACAAATCTCATATTAAAAGCCTTTAAATATTTTGTTAAAAATTAATCTTTACTTCTTTTGTTTCTATTAATCACATCGAATATGTAAAAGTAATTCTGTTAAAATCAATATTGATTTTAAACTCATTCGAACCGGAATCTGCATTTAAGCTTTTGTTATAGGCTTTTATTGCTTTACTAAAGCTTTTTTTACTTTTTGAAAAGTAAATTATTGCAGCAAAATTTAAACCTATTGCTAAAGCAGATTTAATATAAAAACTTGATTTAGTCGGTGGTTCACCATAATTTTCGTACGATTCCCATACGTTATACAAACAAACTCCCGTTAATAAAACCCCTACGGATAAAGTACCATAACCCCAGTATTTTTGATTATTAGAAGTTTTCACCAAATCTTTTGAAAAGTCATATCCTTCCAAAATAAAATCTATATGTCCTCGGGAAAATTCCTTTCCGTCAATAAAATAATTATTACCCCAAAAGGCATAATCAACTACAATTGTATCCATTGCAGTCTGAGCAAACAATGTATTAGATATAAATAGAGTTAAAAATAGATAAATTACAAATCTCATATTAAAAGCCTTTAAATATTTTGTTAAAATAAAAAATTAGAAAAAATGTGAATTTTAATAATAATGAAATAATCTCAAAAGATAAATTTAATTATTCTATCTTCTGAGCGAAAGACGGGATTCGAACCCGCGACATTCAGCTTGGGAAGCTGACGCTCTACCGACTGAGCTACTTTCGCAAAAGCCGCATTTACATTTTTGTAAAATTAAGTAAAAATTTCACAATTTGCAAATAAAATTATTTCTTTTCATAACCAAATCTATACGAAAAACCGATTCCTATTACGTGCCGAATTTGTGTTGATGGTCCCACAGTTCCGTCATTTCTGTTAACCATTACTTTGTCGTCGTATATAATATCCAAATTGAAACTTGCATTTATAAAGGAATTTACCTTCATATTTATAGCTGTTTCAGAAGTAACAACTACCGAAGAAATTCTGTTATAAGCTGAAAACAGATTCAGTTTCGATCTGAAATTGACATTTTCAAATATATCTTTAATAAAACTTATATTTGCCGATACACCCAACTGGCTGAATACTTTCTCACCCGGAGTTACACCATAAGCACCCTGATTTGACAGACGCTCGTTTAGTACTATTATCAAACGGTTTGATAGGGGAGAAACAAATATCTGCCAGTATTCATCGGGTTTATAATTCATACCAAGACCCAGACTGAGATAAGCAGGCGACATAAAATCAGAAATCAGCAGTGGACTAACCGAATCCGCTTCTTTTTTGTTGTAATCATAACCTAAATCAAATTGGGTACGGAAATCAAGCAGAGCTGTATAAAGTAAATTCGGAGTAGCATTATATCCGTATTTTGATGAAATAATCAGTTTGTCGTCGCTTTTCCTAACATCTTCTTTTCCTTGCTTTACCAGACCGTAACCGATATCCAGTGAATTCTCCCAAGCCATGTGTGTAGTTTTATAATCTGCAAAAAGCAGCGTCAGACCTGTTATGGAAATCATATCTGTTCCGCCGCCTGCCCAATTGCTAAGCCCGACATTCGAAAAATTTAATCCTGCTATACCGCCGCTCTTCCAGACTGTATCCTGCGGGTTAATTAATGTGTCAGGAACACTCTGAGCATTTAAAAGCAGTGGAGCAGTAAATAAGATAATAAATAAAAGTGCTTTTTTAGTCAACATTCTTATTCTACCAAAATAATTTATCAAACAAATAATTATTTATCTTCGACAATTATAATTAACATTCTGTCCGTCCTCCAGAATGATTCCGGGTTGCGAATCCTTAAATAATCAGAACCGGAAGGTGCCGCCGGTACTTCAAGTAATCTTCGGCTGTGAGCTGAAACCACTTCTGAGATCTTAGAATTAGCAGGAAATGGTAACAGTGTGTCTTTAGTAATATCAATTTTAGTGAAAAATTTCAACTCGGCATCAGGTGAAGTAATGTATTTACCGCCAATACCCAGAAAGCCCTCGCCTTCCATTTTTATAATATTATCATCCAAAAGTTTTTTTTCGCGTCCAATAACGTAAAAAGCAGTATTTTTTTCTTTAACAGTTTCCATAGCAAATTTCTCGACTGTTATTTTTTCGCTTACAGCAACATCACGTTCGGTTTTGGTTGTAGCAAGCTCACCTTCAAGGCTGCCTATTCTTTCAATCTGATTAGCAATAACAACATCTTTCTCGGCAATGATGGCTTCAAGAGTTTTAATCCTTTCCAGATTGGCTTTATTATCTTTTGCGAGGCTTTTGAGTTGAAGCTCGAGTTTACGAATTTCTTCATTTTGAGATTTCAATTGAAACGACAGATAGTCAATCTTTTGGAGAATTTCAGTCTCAAGATTATAAGACTCGGATGTCTCAGGAATCTGAGCTAATTTGCTGAGCTCGGAATCAATTTGATTTATCAGCTTTACTGCACCTGAATAATTCTTTAGAATACTGTCCTGCACCCTTTGAAATTCCAATTCTTTCAATTTTGCAGAATCAATTTCCTTACCGTCTTTATCATAAAGAGGTATCCCTTTTTCTTCTGAACAAGCTATCAATAATATGAATAGCAAAAAAAGTAAAATCTTTCTCATTATCTTTCCCGTATTAAATTATACTTAGAATTACTAACATCACTGATAGATGTTAATATAATGTTACGTTTCTCATCGAAATTATAGTGAATATCACCAATCATATCCGAATTTAACAACTTCTTTTCAGTGTCAATCCTTCCAATACCTCTAAATTTTTTGTTTATACCGATATTTAAAATATATGAAAAGGATTTTTCATTTATATTTAACCCTGAAATTTGAAGAAGAACTGCTTCAATGCTGCCGTCCATACTTTCACGCGTGCCTCTGTAGCTGCCTTCAAGAATTTTGATATCAATTGTATCGGTTAAAATTCCTGACTTTCCATCACCTGCCTGACTTTCAGTCAAAAGTGAATCGTTTTTATTTTCAGTGCTGCTGTCGTATTTTTTAATAACGAATAAAAATATTGCGGCTGCAACAAGTAAAGTTACAAAAATAATAGAAGTCCAGATAATTATCTGACGTCTCGAATCGGTTTTTTGGTTGAAATTATTCATTAATACCTGAATGTTGTTATTAAATAGCTTTAGTTTTCTCGGAAAGCCACCTTCTCTTCTCATCATTCAAAAGGTCGGCTACTTCCTGATATACAAATCTGTGATAATCATTGAACCACTGAATCTCAACATCGGTCAATAAAGATTTATCAATTGCCTTAGTGTCGATAGGGCATAAGGTAAGTGTTTCAAATTTCAGATACTGTCCGAATTCAGTTGTTTCACCGTTAACAACAAGAACTAAATTCTCAATTCTTATTCCATACTGACCGGCTCTGTAAAGCCCCGGTTCATTTGAAATTATCATTCCGGGCTCTAAGGTTGTCGGGTTTTCATCCATGCGGATATTTTGAGGACCTTCATGTACATTCATAAAACAGCCGACTCCATGACCTGTACCGTGCATATAATTCATACCTCTGTCCCACAGACTTTTTCGTGCCAGAATATCAAGCTGCGACCCTCTTGTCTTTACCGGGAACTGAGCCATTCCCAAATCAATGTGACCTTTTAATACTAAAGTATAGTCGGTTTTCTCCTGTTGTGTCGGCTCACTCAAATGGAACATACGTGTAATATCTGTTGTTCCGTCCAAATACTGTCCTCCGGAATCAAAAAGAAAGAAACCTTCAGGAAATATTTCGGCATCGGATTCCTTACTGGCACCATAATGAACAATCGCTCCATTACCTTTATAACCGGCAATAGTATTGAAACTCTCTCCGAAATATGAAGTTACTTCCGACCGGAACTGACGGATTTTTTCCATTGTAGTGATTTCGGTTATTTTTTCATTACCGACTGAATTTTCTAACCAGAAAATAAAATTAATCATTGCAACTGCATCGCGTTTCATGGCATTCCTGATACCCTGAATCTCAGTTTCGTTTTTACAAGCTTTAAGGAGTGTTGATACATTCGCTCCTTCGATTATCGTACATCCGGCAGGTATTGATTCATAAAGCCAAAGATTAATTTTGTTTATGTCAACCAATACATTTTTTCCTGTCTCGAATTTTGTTATTCTTTCGGCAATGGAATCATAAGGGAGTAGCGTAATATCATCACTAATCAATTCTTTTTTCAAATCATCGGGAACTTTTGAGTCATAAATAAACAATTCGGATGTTTCTCTTCCAATTACAGCATAACAAACGGCTACAGGATTGAAAGCAACATCTCTTCCTCTAATGTTGAAAGTCCAGTTTATATCGTCAAGAGTAGCAAGAATATGATAATCCGCATCCTGCGAAATCATTTTTGCCTGAATTTCCTTAATTTTTTCAGTACGTGACTTACCTGCAAACATTAAATCATGCTCAAAAACAGGATTAGTCGGAATTGGTTTGCGGTCAGTCCAGATTTTCTGAATAAAATCGTGTGATGTATCAAGATTTATGTTTTTAAATGAAAATAATTTTTTCATTTTTTGTGCAAGAGCTACAGTAACTACTTTTCCGTCAAATCCTGCGACATCACCGCTTTTGAGATTCTTTTGCAGCCATTCAGGGTAGTCAAGAGTTTCGGGCAATCCCATTTTATGAAGTACGATTCCTGAACCTGCCAGCTCGTTCTCTGCCTGAAGGAAATACCTCGAGTCAGTCCATAATCCTGCAGTATCATCAGTTACAACTACAGTACCTGCAGAGCCTGTAAAACCGCTTATCCATGCACGTGAAGTCCAGCATTCAGCTACATATTCACTAATATGAGGGTCAGTACTCGGGATTATGTATGCGTTGATTTTGTTGGCTTTCATTTCATTACGCAGAGCAGAGATTCTTTCAGTAATATTCATTTTAATCATATCTTATTTTAATTAAACAACTTATTTTCAAATTTAGAAACTTAAAAGCACACTAAGTAATCTTCAAACATAACAAAAAGATTTAAGAAATCAAAAAACACTTAAAAAGAACTTCAAATTTAATAAAAAGATAGTTAATAATTACATTAATAATATTTATTGGGGATAAAAATTGAAATAAAATAAAATAAATAAATAAATTTCATTGATTAAAGTCTTAGAATTAATATTTTTGAAGATTATGATATTATTAAACGAAATTAAGCAAATGAATAATTTGAAATTGAAATCGGAAAACAACTATTTTTCTTACATCTTGCTGCCATATCTTTTATTAGTAATCGTACATATATTGTTAAGTTTACCGATGAAAGTACCGATAATTTGGCCCGACGAGTTTGCATATTTGTTTTTCGGGAAATATATTGCCGGTTACGAGCATATCCAGCAAATACCAAAAATCGAACTTACAGGCAGTTTCGGATATTCTGTACTGCTCGCACCCATTTTTACGCTATTTAGTAATCCTCAGAAAATATATAGTTCTATTTTAATTTTAAACGGTATAATAGGAAGTACACTGTACATAGGATTGTTCTTATTACTAAAGAATATTTTTAATGCTGATAATAACCGGGCATTTTGGATTTCCATTATTGTTTGTCTTTATCCGGCTTATCTTCTCCAGACAGACGTAGCTTTGACTGATGCAATTACACCGGCTTTTTTCGTTTTCGGAGTAGTGTTGTTTAACCAATTCATCAGACACAAATCACTTGGTTACGGACTTTTATTTGCTCTTGTCGCAGGGTATCTGAATTGGATTCATATAAGAATGCTTCCGTTTACTATAATATCAATTTTCTTTCTTGTTTCTCTTGTGTATTACAAAAGAATGCCGATTTTTCAAGCAGGTTTGTCTATTGTAGTCATGATGATTATGATTCTCATGGGAGTAATAATAGGCGACCACCTAACTTATGTAATATCCGGAGCATTGGAAAAAAGCCAGAGGATAACAATAAGTTTAATACAGGTAGCCGAAGTACTTCTCATTTTTATACTTCTTGGCAGTTCTCTTTATTTTATGCTGCGAAAATACTATTTGTATATGCTTTATATAATTCTGGGTCTCGTCAGCGGAGTATTGGCATCAACAAGTTTTACGGCACTTTGGCTTATTCCGGTATCGGGCTTAGTATTACTTCTCGTTTTATTAATGGCTAAAAAAGTAAAATTTACTTATGCAGTTTGGGCTTATGTTGTCCTTATTGTCATAGCCTTTTTTACATATTTTGTTTTACCGGATTTCGGTTATTATACAGTAGTAACCGAAAGAATTATGATTTGGTTTATAAATGCTTCGGGTTCACTTTTTTATGCTTTATTTTCGACCTATTGCCTTTTTCTGATAGGTGTGGTATTTATGGTTCAATATATTTGGAAAAATGGATTAATACAAGTACCAGCAGTAAGTCACACAGACATATTCAAAGAAATAAAGAAAAACAGGTTCAGCTTTTGGAAATTATTGAATGACGAATCCAGTCTTACAATACTTTTTCTGATGTCAACTGCCTTTTTAATGATATTTATTACCATTTTTCCGAGCAAACTCGCAGTTTCCCACTACCGTGCCGACCACTTGTTTTACGGGAGGTATGTTGAGGTAGTTTTAGCCGGATTTATGGCTGTTGCAATATACAAACTCATAACATCAGATGCAACAGAATTTTTAATTTCAGTTGCATCATCATGGACAGTCTTTATCATACTTTCGTTTGTAATGATAATTACTTATGATAATGTAATACCGTCAGAATTGTCATTCAGAAGTGTTTTAAGTTTCTTCCCTCTTAGAGCAGTATTAGGAAATATAAATATTATGCTGTATTTCCTTGCATCAATTATCGTATCTTTATTCGTTGCATTTTCGTTCAGATACAATCCTAAATTCGGTAAAATTATATTAGCTGCTGCATTTCTGTCATTCACAACATTCACTTATATTTATGTTGATTATTATCATCAGGTCGAGAAATATCAAAGAAACAAACTGGTAGGTTTCATCCATGAACATTTCCCTCAAATTGATACTTTAAGTTATGATAGAACAATATTTACCGAAACATCACAAAATGGCTTGAGTTATGTATGGCTTATGCCTGAAAAACATTTCAGTTTTTTTAATTCATCTTCAAACAAAGCAAAGCAGGACTTAGTAATTGGAGGAAATAATTATGGATATGCTTATGGTAATGATGCTGTATTAATCAATATCGAGCATGACGGAAATGACCATTTGTGGTTGAGTGCAGGTAAACTTCAGGACAGTTTAAGGTCGGAGCTTATGCCGTCCTTCTTTGACTTACCGCTAAACAAAAAATATGTCGGCGGAGTACTTAGAACCGGATTTCATAATGATAAGTGGATAAACGGCAAAGCTGAAATTATCACTTATGTAAACGAACCTGATTCGGTTTATACCCTTGAGATTGAACTGGCTTCAAGCAGTGTCAAACCGCAAAATTTAATAATTTGGCTTGAAAATAAAGAATTATTTAACAGGGATATTGAACAAGGCGGTTGGAGATATACTCTGAATTTAAAATCAGACTCTGTTTTGAAGAAATTACATTTTAAATTATTCAGTGATTTGACAAGGGATAAATCAAACAATAACAGGCTTAAAGGTATTGTTGTCAATTCATTTATAATCAGAAAAGTTAAAAATAACAGTAAAGAAATCCCTGTTGAAAAGACAATTGTATCAAATAATTCAAATTTTGATGATATACAGTATAGTATATATCCAAGACGAAATATTGATATTTCGCTGTTAAATTTAAATCCCGGAGACACTCTGACTCTGCCGTTTATAATTCAAAATACCGGCAAAAGTACAATTGTTTTTGATGAGGATTATCCGCTGTTTTTATCTTATACATGGAAAGATTTTGTATTCAAAAGTGAATTTAAAACTGAAATTTCAGATAAACCGCTCAAAGGATTTATCCTGCCGGGTAAAGAAATGGAAGTATTTGTCAAATTGACAGCACCTGACAAAAATGAAAAATTCTTTTTAAGTTTCTCGCTTCTAAGTAATAATCGTGTAATAATAAAGCAAAAAGAAAAACGTGAGTACCTTTTGAATTTGAAGAGTCATATATAATTCGATTTTAAAATAACCTTTATTTCATTTTATCAGAGGATATGTATCATAATTTTTTACCGGAATTTATATGTTAAATAACAAGACCGTTGCAGTAGTTGTACCCTGCTATAATGAAGAAAAGCAGATCGGTATGGTAATAGAAACTATGCCCGATTTTGTTGACAGGATTATCATAGTCAATGACTTATCAAAAGATAATACTTCAAAAGTCGTTGAATCTTATATAGAAAAATATAAATATTCCGGAACACCTTTATCAAAAAATGTCAGTAAATTAAAAAAAACAAGATTTAACCGTGCTGAATTTGTTCTTGAAGAGCAGAGCAGAACGGAATTGTCATACTTTACAAATTTTGAAGTTGCGCAGGAAGATGATATTGATACCTGCAGAATTATTTTAATCAATCATTTGCAAAACGGTGGTGTCGGGGCTTCAATAGCTACAGGATATAAATGGGCGAAAGACCATGATATAGACTGTACAGCAGTTATGGCTGGTGACGGACAGATGGACCCAGACGAACTTGAATCAATATGTATGCCTGTCATTGAAGAAGGCGTTGATTATGTAAAAGGCAACAGATTGATTCACAGAAGTGCATTGCTTGTAATCCCAAAAGTCAGATTCTTTGGTAATTCTGTGCTTTCCATTCTTACAAAAATTGCGTCGGGTTACTGGCATGTATCAGATACACAAACAGGTTATACAGCCATATCTCTCAGAGCATTAAATGCAATTCGTCTGCACGAAATATACAAAAGATACGGTATGCCAAATGACATGCTGGTAAAGCTTAATATAGCAATGTGCAGTCTTAAGGAAGTAGAAATCAAACCGGTTTATGATGTCGGGGAGAAGTCGAAAATGAAGATTCATAAGGTAATTCCGACTGTATCATGGCTGCTTCTGAAACTGTTTTACAAACGTTTGTGGTTCAAATATTTATTCAGGGATTTTCATCCATTGTTTTTACTCTATCATTTTACTTTTTTACTAATGGCAATAAATATCCCGCTTGGCATTGATATTTCATATTCATATTTTGTAGAAGGTTCAACCGTTTCGGCGCAGTCTCTTATTGCGTTCCTATTTTTCTTTATAAGCGGTTTTCAGTCATTACTTTTTGCAATGTGGATGGATATTCAGGACAACGAACGTTTATACAAGTCTTAACATAATAAATCAGGAAACATGAAAAATTTTGCAATTACAGGCGTTGCAGGCTATATAGCGCCAAGACATTTACAAGCAATAAAAGATACCGGTAATAATTTAATAGCGGCAATTGACCCGCATGATTCAGTCGGTATTCTTGACAGGTACTTCCCGCAAGCCAGCTTCTTTACTGAAATTGAACGATTTGACCGGCATCTTGAAAAATTAAGAAGAAGTACAAACCACCAGGCGATTGATTATCTGACTGTATGCTCGCCTAATCACCTTCATGATGCTCATATCAGACTTGCATTCAGACTTCATGCTGATGCTGTCTGCGAAAAGCCTTTGGTAATCAAACCATCGAATTTAGATGCACTTCAGGAACTTGAATCAGAATACGGTCAGAAGGTTTACAATATACTTCAGCTTAGAACTCACGAAAGAATTATTGCACTTAAAGAAAGTATTTTAGCAGATACATCAAATAAAAAGCACGATGTAAATCTTACTTACATTACTTCCCGCGGACCATGGTACAAGTATTCATGGAAAGGTGTAAGCGAAAAATCCGGCGGTATATCAACTAATATTGGAATTCATTTTTTTGATATGCTGATTTGGATTTTCGGGAAAGTTCAGGATTTTAAAGTACATGTTTTTGAAGAAAACCGTGCATCGGGATTTATCGAACTTGAAAACGCCAATATAAAGTGGTTTTTGTCAATTGATGCCGATGATTTACCGGCTGAAGCAATTGAAAAAAATCAAAGAACTTTCCGTTCCATTCAGGTTGATGGAAATGAAATTGAGTTCTCTGAAGGATTTACTGACCTTCATACCAAGATTTATGAAAAAATACTTCAGGGTGATGGTTTCGGCAGCGAGGAGGCAAGAGCAGCTATTGAGCTTGTTTACCGGTTCAATTTTGCCAAACCTGTATTAGATAAGGAAAGAGCACATCCTTTTTTATATCGTAGATGATTTCCGATAGTTTGCAATCAAATTAAAGAATAAAAAATGAATTTAAGTATTTTATTATGAGAGTGCTTGGAATAGACCCGGGCTCCGTGATTTGCGGTTATGGTGTTGTTGATTTCGACAATAACAAACTTACTTTAGTCGAATACGGTGTTATACAAGCATCAAAAAAAGGTGAGACTTTTCCCTTAAGATTAAAAGCTATATTTGAAAGACTGACTCAGGTTATTGAGAGGTCTCTGCCGGACGAAAGTGCTTTTGAATCAATATTTTTCGGTAAAAATGTCCAGTCTATGATGAAATTGTCACATGCACGTGCTGCAGCAATGCTTGCCGCTACGATGAAAGAAGTTCCGATAAGGGAATATGCACCGCGGGAAGTGAAAAAATCTGTCACCGGTCTTGGAAACGCAAGCAAGGAACAAGTACAGTATATGGTTAAGAAACTTTTGAATATAACCGAAACACATGAGTTTTATGATGCTACAGATGCTCTTGCAGTCGCAATCTGTCATACAATCCGCCAGGGAAATGATAAATCAAAAAGCTCATCATGGGAATCCTTCGTAAAGAATAATCCGGAAAGAGTAATCTAAACTCAGATTTATAATAAAAACAATAACTCTTAATCGGATTTATCTGCTAATTTATTCTTACCCAATACTCTCCAGACACTGAAAACCGTTAGGGATATAACAAGTATCCATGCCAATCCCATAAAAACGATTCCCATTGTTGTGAATTCTTCAGCCATGTTAATTCCCTCTTAAATATTATGATAATTAAATTTGTGTTTGTTCAGTTTCCATCCTTTATAAACAAGCCAGGTAAATGCAGCATAAAGGATTACCATCATAATTCTTGCTCCCCATAAGTATGGAATGTTTTGTGCAGGTTTATCTGCCATTAACAAATCAGGTATGGCATCATTGATTGTCCAATAAATAAGGATGACAAATAAATATACGGGTGTAATATATTTTATAACATAATATACTATTTTTGGAATTTTTATATCGGCACCTTTATTGATTTCTTCCCAACCTTTATCCATTCCGTATATCCAAGCAAATACCACAACCTCAGACAAAGCAACTATTACGAGACCAAATGTACCAGCCCAGTAATCCAACTCGTCAAGAAAACCGAATTGGAGAAAAAATACTACAAACTGTACACAGATAAAAAGAGATACTCCAATTATGGTAACTGCTTTGCGGTGTGAAAAATTGAATTGCTCCTTAAGAAATGAAATAATTGGCTGTGCCATAGCTACCGATGAAGTGATTCCTGCAAAAAACAAAAGAAGAAACCACATAAATCCTATGAAATTACCAAAAGGTAATTCCTGAAAAATTACTGCCATCGAAACAAATCCAAGATTAAAGGCGCCGCTTTGTGCTATCATTGTTGCTGTAGTCAGTCCAAAAAAAGCGACTGCAATCGGTATTGCTATCGAACCGCCGAGAATCACCTCTACAAATTCATTTATTGAAGCTGTCGCCATTCCGCTGAGTGCAACATCGTCCTTTTCACTTAAATAACTGGCGTAAGCCTGAAGTGTACCCATCCCGACGCTGAGAGTGAAAAATACCTGTCCGGCGGCAGCAAGCCAAATCTTTGCATTAGACAGTTGAGAGAAATCCGGATTCCATATGAAGGCAAATCCTGCCCAGACATTATTTTCCGGGATAGAGGGATTAGGTGTTCCAATGGTAAATACATATACAGTCAGGAAAATACCGAAAATTAGAAGTAAAGGCATTGCTATCTTTGCCAGTTTTTCTATACCGCCGCTTATTCCATGATACAAAACGTAGAAGTTTGCAGTCACAGTAATCATCAGAAAAAAGTAAGCAGTGCCGATTCCGTCGAAATGCCCGACTTCGGTTCCCTGATAACTCCCGAGAAATGAGGACATTTCTTTGATAGTATGTTCATTAAAGAATTCTTTTGTAAGAGCAAAATATGCAAATCCCAATGTCCAGGATTCAATATAGCAGTAGTAAATCATTACAATTGATGAGACAAATAACCCTGAGACTCCAAGATATTTGGCAAAAGGGTGGTTCCACATTACATCGAACATTCCGGGCAGCGAGCCATGATTATGCTTTCCGCCGATTCTGCCCGTTGACCATTCAATCCACATAAGCGGCATTGCAAGAAGAAAAAAGGCTACGAAATACGGAATCATAAATGCTCCGCCGCCATTTTGTGCTGCCTGAACCGGAAATCTCAAAAAATTACCTAAGCCGACTGCATTACCTGCCATTGCCAATACTAATCCTATTCTGCTTCCCCAACGCTCTCTTTGTGCCATAATATCCGGTATTTAGTTATGATGTCAAAAAAAAGTCACAATTCTGAAATTATTATCAAAATTGTGTTTCGGTATTGAGTACAATTTAATAAGAAAAAATTTAAATGCCAAAATAATTCTATTCATTTACATACAATATTTTCAATTTAATTATTTTGTTTATACATTGGTATTATGAAAAATTTGTTTGAATAAAAAACACATATATTGTTACAATCATATCATAATTGAGATTATAAAATGCCATATCCCGATAAGATTATGACATTTTTTGCATTTAATTTCTCACAAAAGTATATATTTCTTTTTATTTGGTGCTAAATACCCTATTTTTGTATAGTATTTAATGTGTCTTTGAAAATATCTTTAATAAAAATGGTTTGAGTATGTCGAAAGTCAAAGAAAAAATAATTGAATTAAGAGAGAAAAAAACTAAAGCTCTGCTTGGCGGTGGAAACAAAAAAAACGAACAACAGCATAAAGCAGGTAAAATGACTGCCCGTGAAAGACTTCATCTATTGTTCGACAAGGGATTTTATGATGAATTCTTTATATTTGCAGAGCCAAATAAAGCTGTTGATTTAGGAGACTTTAAGGATTTATCTGCTGACGGAGTTGCAACTGCATTAGGCTCCATAAGCGGCAGATTAGCTTATGTTGCTTCTCAGGATTTTACCGTAATGGGTGGAAGCGTTGGAGCTATGCATGCATGGAAAATGAGCGAAATGGCAAAAAAAGCACTTCGTGACGGTGCACCATTCATCACAATCAATGACAGCGGCGGAGCAAGAATTCAGGAAGGCATTTATGCTCTACGCGGTTATGGAGAAATATTTTATCACAACACCCTGCTTTCAGGAGTAGTGCCGCAAATCGCAATTGTGGCAGGTCCTTGCGCCGGTGGAGCTGCTTATTCTCCTGCTTTGATGGATTTTGTAATAATGGTTCAGGGTACCGGAAAAATGTTTATTGCCGGACCAAACGTAATCAAGGAAGCAACCGGTGAAGATATCAGTGCTGAAGAACTTGGCGGTGCCATGGCTCAGGCTGCCATTAGCGGCAATGTGCATTTTATTGCTCGTGACGATGCTGAAGCAATTGAAATCACACAAAGATTACTTAGTTACCTGCCTTCAAATAACACTGAAAATCCTCCATACAACGGAACAAATTCACTTGATTTGACTAATGACGAAGCTTTAAACGAGATTATTCCCGATGACCCGAGAGAAGCTTATGATATGTTCACAATTCTCAACAGGGTATTTGACCCGGGTACTATTTTTGAGGTTCAGAGTCATTTTGCAAAGAATATCATAATTTCATTTGCAAGGTTGAACGGAAGAGTTGTCGGCATTGTTGCCAACCAGCCAAATCAGCTTTCCGGTGCATTGGATATAAATGCTTCCGATAAAGCATCAAGATTTATACGTTTTTGTAATGCTTTTAATATTCCATTGATCTCATTTGTTGATGTCCCGGGATTTATGCCCGGTGTTGAACAGGAATTCGGAGGTATTATTCGCCACGGTGCAAAAATGCTGTTTTCATTCTCTGCTACAACAGTTCCCAAACTGACAATGATTATCAGAAAAGCTTATGGGGGTGCATATTTGGCAATGTGTGCAAAATCACTTGGTGCTGACAGAGTTGCCGCCTGGCCCACAGCAGAAATTGCAGTTATGGGTCCTGAGGGTGCAGTATCTGTTTTATATAAAGATGATATAAAAAACAACGCCGACCCGAAAGCAAAACGTGCCGAATTGATTGAGAAATACAGAAGTGATATGCTTAATCCTTATGTTGCAGCTGGTGCCGGTATGGTTGATTCGGTAATAGAGCCGATGCAGACAAGACTCTATTTGTCAATTGCCCTCGAAACATCGTTAAATAAGAGAGAATTAAGACCGGAAAAGAAGCACGGTCTTATTCCTATGTAATTTATTATTAATTAAGTTGTTAATCAAAATGTTTGAGTTAGATAGAATTTTATATGCATTGGAACTAACGGTTGTAGGAATGTCAAGCGTTTTTCTTATTTTAATTTTCTTTGCTTGTCTTATATGGTTTATGAAATATATTGATGCCGTAATAACAAAGACAAAAACAAAAAAATCAAAAATAGGATTACAACCTATACCTGAAATCAGTATTGATGATGATGATGAATTGATAGCCGTAATTACTGCTGCTATTCAAATGACAATTAGTAACAAAGCAAGTATTAAAAATATTCAATTTTTAGGACAACAGAATCAGGAAGGAAATTGGGCTGCTGCCGGTCGTTTAAATGTTATGTCCTCACACAATCTAAATAAAAGGAATTAAATAAAATGAAAAAATTCAAAGTTACTGTAAATGGAAAACAATATGAAGTTGATGTTGAATTAGTACAGGATGACGATGATGGTCTTTTACCTGCGTATTATAATCAGCAGATACCGAGAAATATTGCACACAATCAGGATTTGATTGAACCGCAGATAATTATCCCTCATAAATCCAAAGCAACCGGACAGTTGAAGAATAATGACAGCAAAACACTATTTGCACCATTAAACGGTATAGTTTTGGAAATAATTGCAAAGCCAAACCAGCAGGTAAATGTTGATGATGTATTAATAATAATTGAAGCTATGAAAATGAAGACAAATATCTCGTCACCGATTGACGGAGTTATAGATTCAATAGAAGTAGCTGTTACCGATAGAGTTGAAATCGGTCAGTTATTAGTCAAATACAAATAGGGGTATTAAATGTTAGACTCGTTTTACAGCTTTTTCAAAGGAATGGGCTTTGCCTATTTCGAATGGGGGCAGTTACTAATGATAAGTATTGCCTTTCTGCTTATGTATCTTGCAATCAAAAAAGGTTTTGAACCCTTATTATTACTTCCTATCGGTCTTGGTGCATTTCTTACAAACTTACCGTTGAACGGTTTGCTTAACGTTCCTGTCGGCAGTGAAATCGGCGGTTTGTACTATTATATATCTCAGGGTATTCATTTAGAGATTTTCCCGCCTCTTATTTTCCTTGGTATCGGTGCAATGACCGATTTTGGTCCTTTGCTTGCAAATCCTAAATCATTTTTGCTTGGTGCGGCTGCCCAGTTTGGTGTATTCATAGCATTATTGACAGCAGTAGCATTAGGTTTCAGCTATAAGGAAGCTGCTGCAATCGGCATAATCGGTGGTGCAGACGGTCCTACAGCTATTTATCTTACTCTGAAATTAGCACCTCACCTGCTCGGTCCGATTGCTGTGGCAGCATATTCATATATGGCACTCGTACCGCTTATTCAACCTCCGATAATGAGATTCCTGACAACTGAAAAAGAACGTCAGGTTGTGATGGAAACACCGTTACCTGTTTCGAAAACAATCAAGATTATTTTCCCGATTGCGGTTGCTATGGTTGGTATATTAATCGTCCCTCCGGCAGCACCTTTGCTTGGTATGTTGATGGGCGGTAACCTGTTAAGGGAGAGCGGTGTTGTAGAAAGACTGACAAATATGGCTCAGAATGAACTAATAAATATTGTTACTTTCTTTTTGGGTACTTGCGTTGGTATGACCATGACTGCCGATTCTTTCCTTCAATTAGAGACTATTAAAATAATCGGTCTGGGTGTACTTGCTTTTGGTTTCTCAACTGTAGGCGGAGTTTTACTCGGAAAAGTGATGTATAAGGTTTCCGGAGGCAAGGTTAATCCTCTAATTGGTTCGGCAGGCGTTTCAGCCGTACCTATGGCTGCAAGAGTTTCGCATAATGTAGGTCAGGAGTATAATAAAAACAATTATTTACTTATCCACGCTATGGGTCCGAATGTTGCAGGTGTTGTCGGTTCTGCTATTGCTGCAGGTATCCTGCTGTCAATTTTAGGATAGGCTGATTCAGTAAATTAATAAAAGCCGTTATAATTAACAAAATTATTATAACGGTTTTTTTACATTTAATTATGATAAAACATGACAAATATTACTTGTTTTTTGTAATATTTAACCGTTTTTGAGATTTTCTATTTTACTTTTGTAAGTTATAAAAAACGAATTGTTTATTTTTAAGAGAAATTTATGTTTAAAAGACTGCTTCCAAAACAATACAATTTTTTTGATTACTTTGATAATCATATTGACTTATGTACCGAAGCCGCACAGAAATTTGTCGAGATTACTGATGATTTCAGCAGGTTTGATGAATTAGCAAAAGATATCAAAAATCTGGAACGCCGGATGGATGAGATTACTCAGAAATGTACCGAATCATTACTAATGACATTTATTACGCCGTTTGAGCGAACCGATATACATCTTTTAATAAAACGTATGGATGATATTGCCGATGGTATTCACGGCTCTTTATCAAGGATGAAACTTTATAAACTGGACGGATTCAAACCCGAAGTCAAGCCGATGGCTGAGTTGATTTTTAAATCGGTTTCGGAACTGAATATTGCTATTCACGCCCTCCGTAATATTAAAAATCCCGATTCAATCAAAGAAAGCTGCCGCACAATCCGTAAATTTGAGAAAGAAGCAGATGATATCTATAGAAAAAGCATTGCAGAGTTGTTTGATACAACTGATGTTATTGAAATCATCAAATGGAAGGAAATATTTGACCGCCTCGAAAAAGTTATGGACAAAACCGAGGATGTTGCAGGTATAATTCTGCGAATTGTTATAGAATCTGCTTAACCTATTAGTAATTAAAGAGAAATTTATGGATTATGTTTTACTTATTGTAATTATATCAGTATCGGTTGCATTAATCTTTGATGTTATTAACGGCTTTCATGACTCAGCAAATTCTATAGCTACTGTGGTTTCTACAAGAGTATTATCTCCAAAATTTGCTGTGATGTGGGCTGCTTTTTTCAATTTTATTGCAATGTTTGTATTTGCTCCGAAGGTAGCCGATACAATTTCCAAAATTATAAAGATTGAATCAATTGACCCGGCATTTTTATATGTTGTGATGATGGGATTATTAGGTGCAATTGTCTGGGATTTGATTACATGGAAATATGGACTGCCTACAAGTTCATCACATGCTCTTCTCGGTGGTCTTGCAGGAGCCGGACTTGCCTACAAGGGTTTTGATGTTATTAACTGGCACAAACTCGAAGAAGCAATGTTATTTATCCCATTGGCTCCGATAATTGGAGCAGCTTTAGGATTCGGTTTTATGATTGCCCTGTACTGGATATTCAAAAAATGGAAGCCATTTAAGGTGGATGCTTTTTTCCGAAAGGGTCAGTTAGTTTCTGCTGCACTTTACTCACTTGGTCATGGCGGTAATGATGCTCAAAAAACTATGGGTATAATAGTTGCTATTCTTGTTGCATCAGGTTACTTCAGCAAAGACGTTCAATTAGAAATATCAAATCCTCAGACGCTTTGGATAATTCTTTCCTGTCATCTTGCTATGGCATTAGGTACCGCATTCGGTGGTTGGAAAATTGTAAAGACTATGGGTATGAAACTGACAAAACTCAAACCAATTCACGGTTTTGCTGCTGAAACAGCCGGTGCCTTTACACTGTTTATTGCTACAAATCTTGGTGTTCCTGTTTCGACTACTCATACAATTTCGGGAGCAATCGTCGGTGTCGGTTCAACTACCAACGTAAATGGAATCAAATGGGGCACTGCATCGAAAATTGTTGTGTCATGGATACTGACAATTCCGCTGGCTGCATTGATAGCTGCCGTTTGTTTCTGGATAGTTCAGATTTTGCACCCTGCATTTTAATACATCAATTGTTTAAATTAAATCCGACAAATTGTAAATAAATTTGGCGGATTTTTATTTATGTCCTCCCCCTTTGATATATGTCAGAACCTTTGATTGTACCTGATTTTTATGATTGAATTGATTAGAATTTATTCTAATCCGTGAAATCCTTTAATCCGTGTAATCAGTGATTCGGATAATGAGTTGTCTGAATCACAGATTTAACTGATTACACCGATGCCACGGATTTTATAATGTTATTTGTTTTTTCAAAAAGTTGGCAAATACGAAAATGGAATTGATTGTTATCTCGTAGAGATTATATTTTTTTACCATTTTTCAACTTCTACGAAGTAGGTTTGTTCATCGGAATTTGTTTTGTTACCACAATTCAACTCCTAACGGAGTTGTGTATTTGCGGTTCCCGGAGGGCTTTGCTTTTCTACTAACATGTCACTCCTTGGAGTTGGGATTGTTATTTATCGTCGGCTGTGCTTTTGTTACCAATATTTAATCCCGATGGGATAGAATCAAATGTAGATGTGCCACACTTCCAAAGTGTGGCACATCTGCAAATAGGGATTGTGTTTTGATTTCTCAATCACTTTTTATCGTTTGATAATCTGCTTTCGAGGCTTTTGGATAATTTGACAAAAGGTAATCCTAACAGCAGATAAACCAATGCAATCAATATACCCGTGCCGATATAATCAAAATATGTTGCTGATAATTGATTGTAAAGTTTTGTCAGTTCAATGAGAGTTATGACCGACACGAGTGATGAATCCTTGAGTAGTGAAATAAAATCATTTGTTACCGGCGGCAGAACAATTCGAAATGCCTGAGGAAGAATGATGTATCGGAGAGATTGTTTTCTGTTTAGCCCCAAAGCAAGTGCTGCTTCCATCTGCCCGCGCGGTACGGTATTGAATCCAGCCCTGTAATTCTCTGCTTCATAAGCTGCGTAATTCAATCCTAAAGCCAGTACAGCAGCAAGAAAAGGGGAGAGCTTGATACCGATTGAAGGCAGAGCATAGAATATGAAAAAAAGCTGAATCAAAAGCGGTGTCCCGCGCATAAATTCAACGTAAATTACTGCCAGTGAAGAAAACGGAACCGGTGCATAAAGCCTGACTACTACTATAAACAATCCCAGGACTATTGCAATGAACATTGATACAACCGATAACTGTATTGTCATCAATGCGGCACGGGCTATCATCGGCATAAATGAAAGATACCGGACCAACCGCTGCTCCAAACTGATTTCTTTGATTTGTGTTTGGATATAATAATCATATTTATCAGGTTTTGTGCCTGATTCATCCATATCCTGAGTATATTCCGACATCAGGGGATTCCATAGATTCCATCGGTCAAGCACACTTCTCAAAATTCCGTTTTTAATCATTACATCTAAAGCAGCATTGACATTATTCAAAAGCTGATAGTCATTCCGCCTGATTGCAATGCCGTAGTAAACTTTTCCGATTGGCTGACCTGTCAGTTTCATATCGGGATTCCATGAGGCGTAGTAAAGAGCTATGGGTGCATCAACCAGCACCGCATCAAGTCTGCCGCTTTTCATATCCTCGAATGCGTTGACTTCACCTTCATAGGACAATGTTTCAATTCCCGGCTCCGAATTTAGGATTCTTTCAGCAAGCGAATTCTTTAAAGCGCCTACCTTTTTACCTCTCAGTGCCGACAATGAATTATAATCGGGAGAATTTTTGAGGGTTACAATCTGTTCGTAAGTTATATAGTACGGCTCGGAAAACAGAACAGCAAGCTTTCGGTCATCGGTGATTTCCACACCGTTTATCGCGGCATCGTAATCGCCTCTGTATAATCCCGGAATCAATCCGTCCCATTGATTCTGAACAAAAATCGGAGTTCTGTTCATCAAACCCGATAAAGCCTCTACAAAGTCAACTTCAAAACCCATCAGGTGGTCAGGAGTTAACGGGTCCTGAAAAATATAAGGGGCATTTCCTTCAGCATCTGCCGCCCAACGAAACAATTCCTGAGATTTGAGTGAAATCTGTGAAATCAAAAACATCAATATGATGGTAAAGGTTTTCAATTTAGAAGTAATTTCCCGATATAATCTTTGGTTCTTTCATCTTTTGGAGAATCGAATAACTCAGCAGGAGAGGCAGTCTCGATAATTTCCCCCTTATCCATAAATGCAACTCTTTCGGAAACATTTCTCGCAAGTCCGAGTGAATGAGTTACGATTATCTGAGTCATTCCTTCATTTTTTAACTGGCGTACAATTTCGATAAATTCAAGCACTAATTCCGGGTCGAGGGCTGATGTCGGTTCATCATAGAGCATAATATCAGGATTAACCGCCAATGCACGAGCTATAGCTACTCGTTGAGCCTGACCGCCTGATATTTTTCCGGAATTGCGGTCTGCAAATCTTTCCATACCTACTTTTTTAAGTAATGCCTGACTTGTGTCTCTTGCATTAATTCGGGTATAATGTAAGACCTTTTCAAGTGGAAGCATTACATTTTCAATTACAGACAGATGGGGAAATAAATTCAAATCCTGAAATAAAAATCCTACTGATTGTCTGATTTCATGTACTTTGGATTGAATTGTTTCACTTGTGATGTATTGAAGCGAATCCTTTAGATAATTTTCTCTGGAATTTTTCGATTTGAAATCATCGCCCAGAATCTGACCGATAAATTCTGAGGACGAAAGTTCGATATCTCCGATGATTATTTTCCCTTGATTCATAATAGTCAGACAGTTCAGACATCTCAAAAAGGTAGTTTTGCCGCAGCCCGACCTTCCGATAATTGATATTATCTCACCTTTTCTTACAGCAAAGTCAATACCATTCAGAACAGAGTCGTTTCCGAAGCTTTTTTTCAAGCCTTCGGTTCTGAGAATTATATCGCTTCCATTGTAATTTGTCATTTCAAAAAAAACAAAAATCAAATTGTTGTAATAGTATTAACAAATTTAACAAATTACTTTAATATTATTTAAGGATTATTTTCATATTTACAAATTTATGTCAATTCATGCGTTGTTAATGCATAGAAAAAGATGTGAAGTTTAAGAATCACAGGTTTATGAAAGTGATTGAGTGTGGAATTATAAAATTATTTAGCCATATCACATCCATACAAATAAACTCAATTTAATTCTAATCAATCATTATCAGGAATAACTATATCGAAAGCAACAATAACCGGACAGTGGTCGGATATTTTCTCAATCTCGCTTTTTGTATATGCGTGATAGATGTTGTAAACAAAAAGGCTGTTTATCAGGAATCTTGATATTGCAGATTTGTTAACTACTATATGGTCAATCATATCCCAATTAGGATTGGCGCAGCTTCGGTATGAATCAGTCAGGAACTTATACGTACTGTCATAAACCAGCGGCTGCATATTTTGTGTTTTGAAACGAGTAGGATTGTCATTAAAATCTCCTACAATCATTATATCCTTTTCGTTTGAGTTTGAAGCAGCAGAATCAGCCCACTTTCTGAGAATTTCTGCCTGCCGGCGCCGCATATCGAAACTTGCCAGACGCATAGCATCAGTGCTGTCATAACGCGAGGTTGACTTTAAATGAACTATCATCATGAGCCAGTCGAAATTACCTTTTCTGACACTAACAACCAATCCCGACCTCGTTTTGTTCTTTTCTACAACAAGAGGTTTGTAATTTTCAACAAATTTGACATCAAGTCCTTTTTTGAATACCACAGCAGGGTTTTGAATATATCCTGTATTGCCGATAAAATAATCATAATCAGGCAGATATTTCATTACCCTTTTCAGAGCGGCTTCATTCTCTATTTCCTGTAATCCAACTATGTCAGCTTCAATATTTTCTATGACTTCGGCAAGACGTTCATAATCTCTTTCAGTTCTCTTTTTTTTGTCATTATGACCGTCGCCAAGCCATTCCATATTGAAAGTGCCGACTGTTACAGTTTGATTTTTGTCAACAGATACTTTACTGCACGAAACTGCGAACAAAATTACTATAAAAATATATAAAAACTTTCTCATCAAATTGCTCCATTTAAAGAATTCATATAAGTAACAAAAATCAAATATTACTGACATCTACAGTAACAAGTAAAGATTTGTTGATAGATTCAATTTCTATTACTATTTTGCTTTTACCGCTGCGTTTTAATACTCTGCCTGAGTAGCCTTTGAAAGGACCGGAAGTAAGAGTGATTTCAGCACCTTCTTTGATTATACCGTCAACAACTTCAAATTCAGTTTTTTCACTTAAAATTTTACGTATAAGTTCAATTTCCGAATCTCTGACAACAGCAGGTCTACCATTGAAAACAATATATCTGACAATGCCGTTAATCTGTAAAACATCATAAATTTGGTACTTGGGAACTCTTACAAAAATATATGATGAAAACAGCGGCATTTCAACTATTTTCTTTCTGTCGCTCCATTGACGCTCGCTTTTTTTTAGAGGCAGATAAACCTCAAATCCTTTTTTAACAATATTATCGTATGCTTTTTTCTCAAATCTGCTTCTGGTATAAAAGGGATACCACCTCAATTTTAAATCTTCCTGCTTACTTGATTTCTCATTAATCATAATTATGTATTCTTTTTATAAATCTAATTTCAAAAAACAAATTAATATTATAACTTTAATCTAAGTTCAAATATAAATATATAAGTCAAATCAGACAAAAAGTATATTACTTTTAAAACACATTGTTTTATAAAATTAAGTTGTTAAATTACCGCGTTGGCAGTAAAATACAGTTTATTAAATTCATAAAACCTCTAATTATTCACAAATTTTCAATTTTATTATCAGATTAACCTATATTTTGCATATTTTTGATGTTTTCAATATTGCAATTAACAAATTTAAACCTAATGAAAAGAACACTAATAACTTCAGCCTTACCTTATGCAAACGGATATTTACATCTCGGACACGCTTCCGGTGCCTACCTGCCAGCAGATATGTATGCAAGATTTCTAAGAATGTCCGGTGAAGAAGTACTGTATGTATGCGGCTCTGATGAGCATGGCGTAGCCATTACAATTTCAGCAGAGAAAGAAAAAGTTACCCCGCAGGAAATTGTTGATAAATATCATTTTGCAAATAAAGATGCTTTTGATAAATTCGGTATGACATTCGATATATATGCACGCACATCGCTTGACATCCATCATGAGACTGCAAAAGAATTTTTTGTTGATTTTCTGAACAAAGGTTATCTGATTGAAAAGGAAGAAGAGCAGTTCTATGATGCATCAGCCGGAATGTTTCTGCCTGACAGATATGTTGAAGGAATATGTCCCAACTGCGGATATGACCGTGCCCGCGGTGACCAGTGCGATAGCTGCGGAGCATATTATAACCAACTCGATTTGAAAAGCCCTGTTTCGATTGTTTCCGGTAAAACACCTGAAGTTCGCAAAACATCGCATTGGTATTATCAGTTCAATAAATTTCAGGAATTTCTTGAAAAATATATTGACGGTAAAAAAGGTGAGTGGAAGGATAACGTAATTAGCCAGACTATGAGCTGGCTTAAAGCAGGTTTGACCGAGAGAGCTATCACACGTGATATGAAATGGGGGGTAAGTCTGGAAGGAATCCCCGGATTATCACCTGAGAAAACAGCAGGGAAAGTTCTTTATGTTTGGTTTGATGCAGTTTTCGGATATATTTCCGCATCAAAGATTTGGGCTGCTGAAAATAATCTGGACTGGAAAAAATGGTGGTATGATAAGGAAAGCCGTTATATTGCCTTCATCGGTAAGGATAATATAGTTTTCCATACACTTATTTTTCCTGCTTACCTGCATGCAAAAGGCGATTACATACTACCGGATAATGTGCCTGCAAATGAATTTTTGAATCTTGAAGGTGAGAAATTCTCCAAATCCCGTAACTGGTCTATTGATATGAAGGATTTTTTTGTTGATTTTCCTGAACCACAATTTACTGACTCTTTAAGATATACATTGGCGATGAATCTGCCTGAAACTAAGGATGCAGATTTCACATGGAAAGATTTTCAAGCTCGTAACAACAACGAACTTGCTGCTATTTTAGGCAATTTTGTCAACCGTTCTTTACAATTCATACACAAGAATTTCGAAGGAAAAGTCCCGGTATTGAGTACCAAATATGCTGATTTACCATTGGACTGGGGGAGACTTGTTACAAGTACCGATGAAGAATTAATTGAAAGATTTATTGAAAAATATTCTCAAAATGATTATGATGTTATAATGGCTCTGCATAAGGGAATCGAGAAGTCGTCTGCATTGTTTAACCGATTCAGATTCAGAGATGCTGTCAGCGAAATAATGAATATTGCCAGAGCATCTAATAAATATTTTAATGATGAGGAACCCTGGAAAAAAGTAAAATCTGATATTGAATATGCCGAAAAGTCACTTTTTGTATGCTGCCAGCTTGTTCGTAGTTTATCAATTCTTTTTGCACCTGTAATAACCAATACATGTAAAAGTATTTCCCAAATCCTTGACATTAATTCTTACTTCGGTGAACCGATGAAAGGGAAAATCAATACTGAAAATATTTGGCTGTCAGCCGAACTTCCCACACTAAAGCAGGGTTCTCCAATAAATATGCCCCCGATATTATTCAGCAGGATTGAAGATGAAACTGTTGCCATTCAGACTGCTAAACTCGGAGATAAGCAAAACAAGTCAACTGACTCAAAAGTTGAAGAAGAATTGATTGATATCAGTGATTTTCAAAAGGTTAAACTCCGTACGGCTAAGATAATCTCTGCCGAGAAAATCAAAAAATCAAAGAAACTTTTGAAATTGCAGGTGGATTTAGGAGACAGCCAAAGACAGATACTTGCCGGGATTGCTGAATACTACGAACCGGAATATCTTGTGGGTAAGACAATTGTTGTAGTAGCAAACTTAAAACCTGCAAAACTGATGGGTGAAGAATCTCAGGGTATGATGCTTGCAGCAAGTGCCGATGGCAAGTTGTGTTTTGTTACACCTGAAAATGATATACCTGCAGGTGCGGAAGTAAGATAATCCTTATAACTCAGATGAAGACTTTTACGATTCCAATTGTGAATAATTTTAAAGAGATTTCGTTGATTTTTCATGTCCTGATTTTCTGTTGACAATAAATACAATTTAAAGATTCACAGAGATTAGAAGTAACGAAAAAATGTTTTTTGCGTCTATATAACAAAAAATATAAATAATTCTATGGAGTAGCTTTATGAAAGCGTTAAGTAGTATGGTTATTATTATCTTTTTTGCTATATTTGCAACTCATTGTAATGCAGAAAATATTAAAAAAGATAAAAGCGTTGAGGAAGGCAGCAAAATGAGCTTTGAGATAAAGAAAGCAGATGATGAATGGCGTAAAGTTCTCAGTCCGGAAGAATTCCATGTTCTGAGGGAAAAGGGTACTGAGAAACCACACTCGGGCGAATATAATTTGCATTTCGAGGATGGGGTTTATTCATGTAAAGCCTGCGGTAATATATTATTTGATAGTGATACCAAATTCGAATCACATTGCGGCTGGCCCAGTTTTTCTGATATTAAAGATACATCTGCAATTAAGCTGATTACTGATAAAAGTTATGGAATGGTCAGAACTGAAGTTGTATGCGGCAGATGCGGCGGACATCTCGGACACGTATTCGATGACGGACCAAACCCCACCGGTTTAAGATATTGCATAAATTCTGTTTCAATAGATTTTAAGAGTACAAACAAAGACAATGATGGAAAGAAGTAAACTTACTGATGATTTTATAACATCACTTATTGAGCAAAAGCCGGATGTTGAAACCGGCAAGGCATTGATTTTTGAAGCAATCAAAAATATTATACCGATATATAATATTGCTGCTTTAAAAGGATTGGATTTTGACAGAACTTTGATTGAATTTGAAAACTGGCTTGTCCAAACTATAACTCTTGACCCTCTGCCAATATCGGTAAAATCAATCTGGTTTGGTTTAGCTGATGTTACAAATAAAGAGGATGCAGCAACCGGCATTGGCGGCGAAATACAAATGACAATGAAAGGTACTAAGTTTCTGCCGCAGTCTAAACCAAAGGACTGGTTCAAAAAAGACCTTTGGGATGCTACCGGTAAATCAGCAGAAATTAAGGCATTTAAAACAATATCAAATTCACTGAAAAATTATCCTGACGATGCTCAGGATATTCAGAGTTTAGTATTGGTTTCGCTTGCAGTCGTTATGCTTATCAATGGTTTTGATATAATTAAACATGAGTTTCTGATTTATCAAAATTCTTTGGTAATTGGATGCGGTTACGAAAACGGTTCTCAGTACATTGTCGGAAAATTGACCGAAGACGGAATATTGTAATATTGATTTTCATGCTCAAATTATACTTCTATGGTAAAAAAAGAACATTTTACTCTGTTAACTTTCTACAAGTTTGTTGACATTGAAAATCCTGTTGAATTAGTTGAAGACCATAAACAGTTTTGCACTGATATTGGTTTGAAAGGTCGTATATTTATCGGCGAAGAAGGAATAAACGCCACCTTATCAGGTAATTTAGGGCAGATTAAGGCTTACCGGCTTTATCTTGATTCTATTCCTGTTTTCAGAGAAATACCTGATATTGATGACAAAGCAGTTTCAGTCGAAGGACATCAGTTCGGTAAGATGATAGTTAGATACAGACGTGAAATAGTAGCACTTGGCGAAATATTTAAGTCTTCTGAAATCAAGCAGTCAACTCATAAAATCTCGGTTGACGAATTTAAGAACGTAATGGAAACTAACCGTGATGATTATGTTCTCCTTGATATGAGAAATGATTATGAATATAGTCTTGGACATTTCAGCGGAGCAGTACCGGCAGGAACAGTGTATTTCAGGCAGTTGAAAAAAGTTTTGGACGATTATAAAACGCAGTATTCAGATAAAAAGATAATAATGTACTGCACAGGCGGAATCAGATGCGAAAAAGCAGGTGCACTGCTTCAAAGAGAGGGTATAGAAGGTGTATATCAGCTTGACGGCGGAGTAGTTAAATATATTAATAAATTTAATGACAAAAACTGGACAGGCAATCTTTATACTTTTGACGGTAGAATATCTGCAAGAGTTGGAGACGAGGCTACACATACGGTAATCTCAAAATGTCATTATACCGGTCAGCCGGCTGAAGATTACTTCAATTGCCGCTATGGACAATGTAACGACCAAATAATTACAACAAGGCAGCAATATGAAAAATATTTCGGATTTTGCAGTGAAGAGTGTAAACAAAAAGCTCTTGAAACGCTCCTCATTAGAAATGAATATTTTGATAAATTGAATTATAAAATTCTTAAAGGTATGATTAAATCGGATATAAGCAAAAAAGATGAAATTTCCCGAAAAATTAAAGATAACATTAATATGAATCTTAGAAATGTGGTAATTCCGGTAAAGAGATCAAAAAAATCGGAACAATTTGCATCTTAATTATTTAACTAACGTTTTGTAAACAAATTCGTCATTATCAACAAACAGATTATTAAATTATTATCGGTTGGAATAAAATGATTTTTAAAAAGATATTTACAGTAATGCTTTTATCAATACTCATGGTTAGTTTTGCAATTGCACAGAATAAACCGGGTAGTCAGACTTCCGAACCCAAAAAACTGGATTTGGAAAAATTCAGAAACGAAAGAATGCAGAGAATGCAGAATTTCAAAAAAGGAAGAGGGGGAACCGGCTCACTCAATGAAGCTCTTGCAAATCCAACAGGAGTTAAAAATTTGATTTTAAGAGGCGACTCTCTGACAAGTTTGACTCCAAGAATTAAAGAAATAGTTGAACTGGAAAAATTAGATGTCAGTAATAATAAACTTACAGATTTACCTCAGGAACTGGCTGCTCTTGCTAACTTAAGGGAGTTGAAACTGAATGATAATCAGTTTACTAATATTCCGGCGGTTATTTTTAAATTAAAAAATCTTGAAGTCCTGGAAATATCCGGTAATAAAATCAGTATCCTTTCCGGTGATTTCTCGAATTTAGTAAAATTACGCCGCTTTGCCATATCAGGAAATAATATCAATTCTATTACTGTTGATTTTAGCAGATTAATTGAACTCAGAGATTTTGAAATTGCAAAAAATAAATTGTCCTCACTGCCTGAATCATTTTATAGTTTAAAATCTTTGTCAAGTCTCAATCTTAATGAAAATGAAATGACAACGCTCAGTCCAAGAATATCTGCACTTGAATCACTTTCAAAACTTGACATTGAATCAAATAAATTAAAAACATTACCAAAAGAAATCGGTCAATTAAAGAATTTAAAACTTTTAAGTTTAAAAAAGAATATTTTAGATTCGCTGCCGGAAGATTTTGGTAATCTTCCAACATTATTCCGTCTTGATTTAAGTGAGACAAAAATACCGCATTTCCCGAAATCATTCGGTAAATTAAGTACACTTAGTAATTTAGCAATGAATAATAATCAATTAAAGGAATTTCCTAAATCCATAACTGATATGGTTTCTTTGCACGAATTAAATTTTGATGATAATTTATTGACATCATTGCCTGCAGATTTGGAAAAACTTAAATCATTATCTTCGGTTTCCTTTAAAAATAATTCATTTACCGAAATTCCTGATATTCTTTCAAAACTTGAACAACTTCGAAAGATTGATATGTCGGGTAACAAAATCAAAACTGTGGGTCCTTCTATCGGTAAATTAGTTGAAATCCAGATTTTGATTTTGAATCAGAATGAAATTACTTCTCTGCCGAAAGAAATTACAAATTTAGTCAAACTTAGAACTTTATCTGTCTCAGATAATAAGATTTCAAATCTTCCTGCAGGATTAGAAAATCTGAAACAATTAAGAATATTCACACTTAAAGGCAATCCTATCAGTGACGATACAAAAGATAATTTAAAGAAATCATTACCCATGACACGTCTTATTTACTGAGATTGATTAAAAAATTCCATAATGTAAAACCTGTATATAAAATTAATCACCCCAATTATTTGAATTAAAAAATAATTGGGGTGATTTTTATTTTGAACTTAGCAATTATAGACTAACACTTACACCAGCATTAATCATTCTTCCCTGCTCTGGTAAACCCAATTGTGAAAGCCTGTATGTATCCAAAATGTTATTTGCTCTTACAAATATTTCCCAGATAACACTTTGATTTACCGGAATAAGATAACCTGCTCTGAAATTTATAACTGATGTAGCCCCTATTTCAATAAATTGAGTCTGGTCGTCGGGATTTCTCTCAAACTGCTTTCCGACTCCTTCCAATTCACCCTGAAGATTCAGACCGAAATCAAATTTGTAATTTATAAGCAGACCTGTTAAAAATTCAGGACGGTTATCAATATACTCAACTTTTTTTCCGTCTTGTTCACCGTCGGTAAACATAAGAGTAAAGTTTGTCTCGATAAACATATTTCTAAATGGTGATAATCTTAATGTCATATCACTACCAATAATACTGGCTTTGGAAAAATTAACCCTCATTCGTCTTCTGAGACTATCCTGCTCTTTAGTGAGTCTTATCTGCTCAATTAAATCATCATATAAATTTGCAAATCCTGCTAATTCTATAGAAAATGACTCATAAGTATAACTTAAACCAAGCTCGGTGAGAATTCCAGTTTCCGGTTTTAAATCCGGATTTGTAACAAATCGGTCTAAAGCACCGCTATATGCTTCACGCATAGTTGGGAAACGTGTCCTGCGGGAGAAATTACCAAAAATTACAACATCTTCTGCAACAAGATATTTTAAACCTGCAAAAGCACCGAAATCGCTTTGAGTTTTTCCTGATGTTTCATTAAATACACCGGCATCGCCTGTTGAAAAATAATCGAAAACCACACCTGCTTTAAATGAAAATAAATCACTAAACCAATTATAGCTTAAACCTGATGATAATATATTTTGAGAAAAAAGTGATTCCGGATTAGCATCAATTTTTTCAGAGTGATTAATATTATACCAGTTTAATGCGTAGGATAAATTCTGATTTTCTGTAATGTCCCAGGATAATGCAATTCTTGCTCCTCCGGTTTTGTCTTTATCCTGCTGACTGGTAGTTACATCTCTGTAAGTCATATCTGAATAAGAATCAGTAATCTGGTCGAATAAATCATACCATAATGTACCCCGTAACTTGAAATCACCGTTTTCTGATAATTTTACTTCTCCATTTGTAGCAATTATCGTTCTTTTCCATTCCGGAAATCTCCAAAATCTTGCACCTTCAATATGAGTCTCAGCTCCAACGCCTTTCTCTCCTGTTATATGCAAAACCGATAAACCGAGTTTTGCTGCACCCGAGATATCATATTCTCCTCTTGCATAGAAACTGTAGAAATCTTTATCTGTATTAGTTCTTAATGATGAATTCATATCCTGATTCAAAAGAGAATCCGGACGGTTTGCAGATAATGTAACTCCATCGGTTTTGACGTGACTGAAACTTGCAATGTAATTAAAACTGCCGATTTTGCCGTCATTTGTGGCGCTCATCTGTATTAGTCCTGCTTCTCCGTTCATCAGTCTGACATTTCCTCCGATACCGTCAACAGCCCTTTCTATAGTGCTGATGTTTATTGCTCCGCCGAGTACATTCGGTCCATACATAATTGAATTTGCATTTTTATTGACATCAATTTTTCCGATGATGTCAACAGGCAGCATACTCATGTCAAATCGGTTATCCCAGGCGACATTCAGGGGAATACCATCAAAAAATAGTCCGAGTTGACGTTCTCCGGCTCCTCTCAAAAAAAGCATAGATTCACCGCGGGAGTTTGTCCTGATTTTTGCCGATGGAATGTAAAGCTGAAGCTCCGCAGCAGAACTGACATCCGATTTCTGAAGAATATGATAGTTAACGGTACTTATATTGGAAGCTGCTATTCTGCCTTGAGAAAAGGCGCCGGTAACATTAATGTCTCCCAATTGATAAATTTTGATAGTGTCAGCTGCATTTGATGCAATTAAATCCCCACTTAAACCTACCAGCATAATTAAAGTTAAAATAAATTTATATCTCATTTAATTTTTCCTGTTTAAATTCTAAATTGTT
>JAVSMQ010000001.1:77993-151112 GCA_032027125.1 Kapaibacterium sp. (SeqCode) | reverse complement strand
CTTTTGTGAAGAGTATTCACATATAGAGGAGAGTATGCTGAAAGAAAATTTGAGAAACTTGCCGGATGACAGAAATTCGGCTGAGACGGTGAGACAGGAAAAGAAAACCGTTTGCTTTTAATCACACGCTCAACAAAATATTCAGATGTAGTTTTTGAAAGTTTGCTAAACAGTCAGTAACTTCATTAATTACTTAAACTTTCCGGTTATTTGCTTGAACTCTTGAAGCATCCGGACAAATTGTAACTGCTCAACAGCAAATTGAAACTGATATTTAGACGTGTAGGTGTCGTTTCTTTTTCTGAATCATATGATCCTGCTTAATAGTAAACCTATTAAGCAGGATTTTTTTACATTTTAGTGCATTAATACGATTTTACCTTTAAGCCATTTGTCCGGTTTGTACTGATACATAATATTGTACATTCCTGAAGGATATTCGGAAATATTTATAAAAATTCTAAGACGCCCTTTGGGATTTATCCTGAAAATTATTTTCCCGCTGATATCGGCAATAAATAATTCTTCAGCTTCACCTGTAAGCTCAATATTAATGTCTCCGAATGAAGGGTTAGGATAATATTTGAAGAAGGATAGTGCTTTGGCTTCCTCAATATCTTCTGAAGTGCTATCGCCACCCTTATCCGGAAATCTTACATCAAGTGTATCATTAACAAGTTCGGGATAAAAAGTTGCACATTCAGGATAATATGAATACTGATAAACAAGCCTGACCAATAATTGTTTAAGAGTTTCTACATCATATTTATCGGTTGTGGGTTTTATATGCGGATTACCTATTCCGCTGTCGTCAGTCAAAAAGGTGTAAGTGCCGTTAGTCAAAAGTGCCATTGAACGCAATAAATACTCAGTACTTTTATCAATACCGCTGCAGCTTACTGGAATTATTCTTATCCCTTTTTCGGATGCTTTTAGTATTAATGCCTGCAACTCAGAAACGACTTCAGGATTGGTATGTGGGGGGGCATCCAAAACAAGGAAAATTACTTTTGTCATAGCATCTTCCCGCCATGACAAATGATTTATAGCTGCATCAAGTCCGCGGTGAACTGCCTCGGGAAAGTCACCGCCGCCGCCGGCATCATTTTGATTAATAAATTCAGAAGTAACTGCTATATCAGAATTTAAATCAGATTGCCTTGTGATATATTTATCCGTAGTATCGCGATAAAATACTGCTCCCAGATTGAAATTTATGTTTGGCAGTGTATCCTTAATATCTTTCATTATTGCCTGCAAATCCATTTTCAGATAATTGATTTCATCTCCCATAGAGCCGGTAGCATCAACTAAAAACACAATGTCAGCAGAATTTGGTTTTAAACAGCCGGTTTCAATTCTGAGAAAATTCATCCCTTCTGAAAATTGTTTTGCCTGTTGAATTTGATAATATTTTCCCTTATATTCAATTTCAATCGAAATATTTTCTACTTTAGAAGGGATATTAGTAAATGGATTTTGCCATAACTCTGCTTTTCCTGTATTATCAGTATATGATGACCAAATCACAAATCCGTTTTCAAGTAAATTTACTTTGGCTCCGAAAACCGGTGAGTGGTATTCATTCTCAATTTGCAGAGTAAATCTTTTATCGGGATAAATTTTCCATATATCTTTGTATTGTGATAAATCATTTGCAGCTATGTCATTCCACATCTGCCATTTTGAAAAATCATTAACCTCACCTGCTGTTAATAATCCGGATGATGCTTTCTGTCCACCTAAAGGATACCCATCTGATGGAACTAATGGAGAAGCCATCATACCGTCTCCCATATCTGAGCCTTCACCTCCTATAGTTGAAGCCCTTGATTCTGATGCCATCATTGAAAATTCAGATTTTTTTGAAAACGATTTACCTTTTAATCCGGTCTTAATGGGTCTTAATTCCGAAATCATTGCAGAGTCCGATAAAATTTCTCCAAACTTATCTTTATCAGTTTCGACTGCTATTATATCGTCTTTCGTTAAGACCTTCTTATCTAATTTTACAATCATATTTAAGGAATCTTTTGTTACAGGAATTATCATTGTTTCAAATTCCTTACAACTTACAATGATTCTTCCTTTATCATTGTTCAGATTCAGAACAAAAGAGCCGTCCTTTTTACTTGTGTAAGTAAAGTGAACGCTTCCTTCCAGAATAACCGATGCATTGATTACCGGCTTATTATCTTCCGACGAAATCACCTTTCCGCTGATTCGTTTGGAAATTTGTGCTTCAGAGACTGATGTTATAAGTATTAACAAACAAAAAGATAGAAGAATTTTCATTGAAATATCCTGAAAATATTTGAAATTCATTACATATATAAAGATGAAATAACATGGAAAAAGTTACAATCCCAAAATTTATTTTTTCCAGAAAGCCGGAGCCATAAGTATAACCACAGTGTATATTTCAAGTCTGCCTAACATCATTAATAATGAAAGTATCCATTTAACGGCATCGGGCATTTGGGAGTAATTTTCAGTAGGACCTACATATCCTATGCCCGGTCCTACATTGTTCAATGTGGCTGCAACCGCACCGAATGATGTCAACAAATCAATATCAAAAAAAGATACAATTATAGTACCTGCGGCTGCAATCATAACATAAATCATAAAAAAACCGGCAACGTTTACAAGAACTTTTTTGTCAATAGAAAGGCTTCCGAATTTTACGTAAATTATCGCCTGCGGATGAATCAGCCTTACCAACTCATTGTAAATAAATTTAAAAAGAATTATCAGCCTGATAACTTTCAAACCGCCTCCTGTTGATCCGGCGCAACCGCCAACAAACATAAGCCCGAACAGAATTAACTGAGATGATGGTGACCAAAGTTCGTAATCCGCCGTTGCAAATCCGGTAGTAGTCATTATTGATACGACTTGAAACAGTGAATATCTAAGACTATCAAAAACATTACCGTTATGATTAAAAAACAGATGAATTCCAATAAAAAATGTTGAAAGAAGTATTATTGAAATGTAAAATCTGAATTCTCCATTTGTAAAAAGATTTCTGAACTTGCCCCGTAAAAGCCAATAAAGTAAAGAAAAATTTGTTCCTGCTAAAATCATAAAAACGATAATTACATAATCAATATATGCACTTGAATATGCGCCTACACTTGCATTTTTTGTTGAAAATCCGCCTGTAGCCATTGTTCCGAAAGAATGACATAATGAATCAAACAAATTCATGCCGCCCAGCAGCAGTAGAATTGTCTGAACTATTGTAAAAAACAAATAAACACCCCAGAGAATTTTGGCTGTTTCCGTAATTCTCGGTGATAATTTATCAACTACCGGTCCGGGCACTTCGGCTTTAAATAACTGCATTCCACCGACTCCGAGAAAAGGAAGTATAGCAATCGTCAAAACAATTATTCCCATACCTCCGAACCAATGCGTAAGACTCCGCCAGAACAAAACACCGTGCGGAATTGCTTCTACATTGTGAAAAACTGATGCCCCTGTAGTTGTTATACCGGACATGGTTTCAAAAAAAGCATCGGTAAAACTGTCAGTTGCACCTCCCAGAAGATAGGGCAGACTACCAAACAGGGCAAACGTCAGCCAACCAAAAGAAACAATTGCAAATCCTTCCTTTGACCTTATATCTTTGTTGTTCGTCGGTATAAAATATACCCCTGCTAATCCAATAATCAAACAAATACCCGCACTTAATGCAATTCCCCAAAAATCGCTTCCACCGTAATAATATGAAAACGGGAGTGGAGTAATCATTGTTAATCCAAGAAATACAAGAAGATAACTGAGTATTTTTGCTACTATTGAATAACGCATATATCTGATTTGTTAAAATAATTTTTCAATTTCTTTCAGTAAACCGGGTTGATAAAAGACAATAACTTTATCACCTGCTTCAATCTGAGTGGAACCGGTTGGAATCTCGAATTGGTTGTTTCGTTTTAAAATAGCTCCAAATAAAACATCGCTCGGAATTTTAATTTCACTTAGTGGCTTTTTAATAATTTTTGATTTATAATTGGCTTCCATTTCGAGAATTACAGCATCGCATCCTGGAATTTCAGCAAATGAAGCGTGTTTTTTTCTACGTATGAATTGTCTGATTACGTTAACCGAAATCAACGGTTTGCATAAAATCGAATCTACACCTAAAGCACTTGACAACCTGAGATAATCAACATTCTTGACCATGATTATTCGTCTCGAAACCTTCATTTGATATGCAATCATACTTGTGATTATATTTGTTTCGTCGTCGCCTGATACAGCGATAAACTCATCCATCTCAGATAAATCCTCGCTTAAAAGCAGATCAATATCGGTACCGTCAGCATGAATTACAAGACTTTTATTTAAGTTCTGGGCAAGCAAATTTGCTTTCATCTCATTAGATTCAAGGATTTTTACGCTGACTCTTTTTTCCAGTTCTTGTGCAATATACTGACCTACCAAGCCTCCGCCTACTATCATTACTTTATTAATATTAGCGTTTATTTTACCGAAAAATTTGAGAGTTTCTTTATAATGCTGACTACCGCATACAACATATATCCGGTCACCTTTTTCTAAAGTATCATAACCTTTCGGAATAATAGTTGTATCATTGCGTTTAATTGCTAAAATTCTTAAAGGTATATGAGCAAAATGTTTACTTAACTTTATCAATGTATCACCAAAATAATCGAAATTATCTTCTAATCTGATTCCGATTATTTTTATCTTTCCATTCTCAAACTCGAAATAATCTGTAGCACTTGACTGCCTAACCAATTGGATTACAGCATTTGCAACTTCAAGTTCAGGGTGAATAGCCAAATCAACACCGAAGTCTGTTGGCTTCATTGAAAAATATTCAGGATTACGAATTCGGGCAATTGTTGTTGCTACCCCTGATTTTTTTGCCATCATACATGCAATCAAATTGAGTTCATCATTTTGCGTGACAGCTATGAAAATATCTGCTGATGATATCTTTGCATTCTGCAATATCTTATAACTCGTACCGCTTCCGACTATTATATGAGCATCTAAATGCTCGCCGGCTTTCTGTGCAATAAGCGGGTCAAGTTCAATGATAGTACAGTTGTTCTCATCTTCAATAAGTTTACTGCAAAGATGAAAACCTATATCTCCAGCTCCAATTATAATAATATTCATTTAATTATACTAATATTCGATTTAATATTTAATTACAGATTTACTATACCCAACAAAAATAAGCAAAATTTTGAGGCTATTGACACGTTAATTATTTATTGAATATAAATTTTTTAAATTTGCATTTAAATTCAAGAGCATAATGACAATTAAATTCAAAACTGATGAAGATATTATTCATCCTTATACATTCGATTCATCGAATCTAAAGGGTAATGCCGATAAATTATTTTTACCTGAAAATATTGATGAATTGACAACTTATCTCGAATATTTATATGAAAATGATAACCCTGTAACAACTTCCGGTGCCGGCACCGGAATAACGGGCGGCAGGGTTCCTCAGGGCGGGGCAGTAATTTCTACTGAAAAATTCAAATCAATCTCAATTTTATCGGAAGGAATAGTATCAGTAGGTGCTTCGGTTACTCTTGATGAACTTGATATTTTCCTTCACGAGTACAATTTGTTTTTACCTGTCAATCCTACTGAAATTAATGCTTCTATTGGAGGCAATACAGCTACGAATGCATCAGGTGCCAGAACTTTCAAATATGGTCCAATCCGAGATTACATTACAGGTATTAAGGCAGTTCTTTCCTGCGGTGAGTTGATTACACTTAAAAGGGGAGAGGTATTTGCAAACGGATTCGAATTGACCTTAAAATCAGACTCCGGCAGAGAATATAAATTACAAATACCGACTTACAAAATGCCGCATGTTAAAAATGCTTCGGGATACTTTGCAAAAGAAAATATGGATGCAATTGATTTGCTGATTGGTTCGGAAGGAACACTCTGCATTTTTGCCGAAATTGAATTACAAGTATTACCGCGACCTGATTCAGTATTAGGCGGCATTGTATTCTTTGATGATAATTCAAAATTGCTTGATTTTGTAATTGAGATTCGGGATAAAAGCAGAATAAATAATAAAATTTCTATTTCTGAAAATGATGGTTTGTCAGCCAGACTGATTGAGTATTTTGACAAACAATCGTTAAACCTGCTCCGACCGAAATATTCTGAAATCCCGTTGAATGCAATAGGTGCTGTATGGTTTGAACAGGAAATTGACCTGAAATTTGAAGAAAAAATAATCAATGACTGGTATGAAATTATTCAAAAGTTTACCGCGCTTTCTGATGATACCTGGTTTGCTCAAAATGAAAAAGAGCATCTAAAATTAAGAGAATTCCGCCATGAATTGCCATTACAGGTGTACGAAAATCTAACAAATAACAGCCAGAAAAAGGTGGGACTTGATTGCGCAGTACCCGATTCGGAATTTCCTTTACTGTTCAATTATTATTTGGAAAATTTTTCACAAATCAATCTGGAATATGTTGTTTTCGGTCATATTGGCAACAGCCACCTGCATGCTAATATTTTCTGCCGGAATGATGATGAGTATAAAATTGCTCGTGAATTCTACGACCGAACTATTGAACTTGCATTATCGCTTGGAGGAACTGTATCAGCCGAACATGGTATAGGTAAATTGAAAAAACCTTATCTCGAAAAAATGTACGGAAAATCAGCAATTGATGAAATGCGTGTAGTAAAAAGAGTTCTGGATGATAAATGGATTTTAAATAAAGGAACTATGTTTGATGAGTAGTATTTGCATCGGTGTAATTGTTTGAAGTAATATACTTTTCAACCACATAAGGCACATAAGTTAATATAAGTATTCATTTCCTTATGTACCTTATGTGGTAAATTATTTGCCTGCTTTTATTTTACTCTTTTATCCAAGATATCAAGAATTTCTTTACATTTTGCTTCTGAATTTTTCAATATTTGTTCTGATTCAGAAATAATCAGTGATTTAAAATCAGCATCCTTGATTCCGGGTAAATTAATCATCACATTTTTGTAAGCTCCCCAGATTCCTACTTCCAATGCACGCGAGCCAACCTCAATATCAGACTTGGAAGCAATATTTCCGTATTTTGCAACTTCGAGCATCCACTCCCAGGCTTTATTTCCGTAACGCATAGTATTCAGCGGTATTTCGATTGCTTTTTGAAGACCGGACTGCATTGCCGCTGTACGTAAAGCTTTATCCTCTTCATTTGCTTTTGGCATTCTGAGTGCATCCATATAATCATTAAATGCGTTTGTATCAGCATCAATCATAGGAATTAAATCCTGAGTAATATTGTGCAGAGGGGGGATAATTTTCCTCATTTCTGCATCAAGATGGTCAAATTTTCTGACTCCGTAAGTTAATTGTGCAACCATACATCCAAGTCCTGTGCCGATTGCCGCAATAGCTGCCGATGCCGAACCGCCGCCGGGAGCAGAACTCCGTGAAGCTATTTCTTCGATAAACTTTCTGACTGTCAATGAAGCAAGAGGTTCATCTTTTTTCTCCTCAATCATATATTCGATTATTCTTTTTTCAGGTATAAATTTCGAAACTGAATTCAGACCCAATCTGTCAACGACAAGTTTAATTTTCTGCTTTTCTTCAAGTATAAAAAGATTTTCTTTTTCGATATAATAATCTGCAGCCATCAGCATTGCTTCCAAAGGTATCAACCCAACAAGCTCAGAGCCTGCGATACCAACATTTAACTCCATTGCATCTTTTTTCGCTTCTTCATAAGCAATATGAACAGGAGTAACTTTGTAATTTGTGAGATTCATCGAAATTTGTGCCATTCCGTATTCCTCAACATACCATCCAAGACCTTTCACTTCTTTCAATCTGCCGGGTTCATCTGCGCTTCTGCCGGCTTCTCTAAGATTAAGGGCAATGCGGTGTGCCTGATTGGATGTGCCAAGTACGTTGACATTGTAAGCAACCAAAAACAGCCTTGCACCTGTTACAGTGGCACCCCATTCGGGAATAAACTGAGCAGGACCGTAATCAGGTTTCCAATCCGGTTTTAGAATTTTTTTTGCAAAACCTTCATATTCTCCCTGTCTTATTTGCGGTAATGATTTCCTATGTTCTTCAGTTGCAGCATATTCGTATAAATATAACGGAATACCAAGCTCTGCGGCAGCCTTTTCAGCAAATTTTTTGGAACATTCGACACATTCTTCCATTGTTACATTAGCAACCGGTACAAAAGGACAGACATCCATTGCACCCATTCGAGGATGTTCACCCTCGTGTTTACGCATATCTATAAGTTTTCGTGCTGTTCTTGCTCCGGCTAAAGCTCCTTCAACAACGCTATCCGGGTCACCGACAAAAGTATAAACCGTTCTGTTTGTCGAGAATCCCGGGTCAACGTCAAGCAGTGTAACACCTTCTGTTTTTCTGATTGCATCGGCAATAGCTTCAATAACTTCTTTATTTCGTCCTTCTGAAAAATTCGGAACACATTCGATAATTTTTTTCATATTATTCTCATTTTTATAAAAAACGTAAATTTTAAGTTTACAAAATTAAGTAAAATTAGCTGATTTACATAACAGTAAAGAATCAAGCCGTAAGGAATTTGGCATTTATACCTAATAAATTTGTGATTATAAAAAAAAGTAATTTGCCTGCCCTTGAAATTTTCACAATTTCAAACACTTTAATTGATGAATTTAAAGCATTTTAGGATGATGATGTTTTTTCGGACCGATTTAATTTATTTTAGATCTGTAGGGGAAAAGATAATTAAATTGGTATAATATTTGCATTTGATAAATTTTAATATTTATAAAACTGCGAACTTTGTGAATAAAGTGTTATTTTTGAGTATAAATTTGTTGAATATGCGGATATTAATTATAAATGGTTAATAAGCCTAAAAAGAAGATTGCAAAAAAGAAGAGAAGAATATTCCCTTTGATATTTATGTTTATCATACTTGCGATTGCCGGTGTGATGGTAGGTGTTTATCTAAAGTCTGAATATAACGAAATTAAAAAAATCAAACATGAAATAGCAATTGAGTCTGCAGATGCGGATAACAACGAGCAGCTTGATACTGAATTTTTGAAAGCAATAGTGCCTGATGCCGACAGCGGTGTAAAAGTGATAAATGTAAGCGAATCGAGTGAACTACCGGATTATGAGTATGACTCAGATGCAGGTAAACACATACGCAGAGTATATTCAGGCAGAAGAATTAATATTGCAGTCACAGGAGTTGACTCAAGATTAGGCAGCAGGTTCAAACACGCTGATGCCAATCATATCATTTCGATACTTTTGGACAGCGGTAGAATCGAAATAATTTCAATTCCTCGTGATACGTATGCTGATGCAGGTTTTGACGATACTACGGGGCAAAATAAATTGACCGTTGTAAGGGCATCAAGAGGCAAAAAGACCTATTTTAAAGAATTATGCAGAATTGGCGAGGTTGATAAAATCCATTATTATGCAGAAATTGGTTTTTCTCAGGCAATAGGCATTATTGAATGGCTGGGTTTTGATAAACCAAATGAAACACTTAGAATATTACGTTCACGCTCTGCACTCGGCGGAGATGATTTCCAGCGTGTATATAATCAGGGACAATTCATAAGACAAATGCTTTTCAAAAATTTTTCAAGATTAGATGGGGTTATGGGTGATATTTTTATCGGCAGCGGACTATTGTTTGTTGATTCCGATTTAACTACAGCCAAGGTTCGTGAAATAATGAATATTCTCAAACAAAAAAACTTTCAGAACAGTATTGAAAATATCAGATTAAAAGTACGTCCGTCGTTTCCTGCAAAATTTAAAGTATATGATTTTGCTGATGCAGGAACAGTCAATTCACTGTCTGAACAGGTTAAGAAGTATTATCAAAGGATTGAACCTGAAGAGTCGGCTGAGTCAGGAAAGGCAGCTACAGATATAGTATATTACAGATTATCAAAAGTACTTGACCGAGCCAAAGCAGATTCTGCAAAATCACCTCAAAAAGTGATAACAAATATTGGTCCTTTTTTCGAGCAAAGAGCCTGGCTGCAGATTTTAGAAAAAGAGAAGAGGCAGTTTATCAGGGATGGCTTAATTGATATGATGGCTAATGCTTATGAAAAGAAAAAAGATACTGCATCTGCTGACAAAATAAGAAGAGTAAGACAGGCAGAGGATAATTTACTGAATATAAACAAAAATCCGGTTCATGCGACTCAAAGGCAGTAATAAGAATTTATGAAAACAATCACTATAGTAAGACATGCTAAATCCAGTTGGGATAATCCCGATGTCAATGATTTCGAGCGTCCGTTAAACGCAAGAGGATTTGCAGATGCACCCATTATTGCAGATAGAATTTCAAAATTGATGAAATTGCCGGATTTATTTATGTCCAGTCCTGCACTCAGAGCTAAAACGACTGCAGAAATATTTGTTGAAAAATTCGGTGTTCCTGTATCAAAAATAGTGCTTGACAAAGATATATATGACAAGGGTTCCAAATATATTATGGAATTTATCAAAAATCTTGATGAAAAAATTGAATCTGTTATAATTTTTGGTCATAATCCTGATATAACATCACTGGCAACTTATTACAGCGGAAATTATTTTGATAATATCCCGACCTGCGGAGTTGTTTGTTTAGATTTTGATAGTAATAACTGGCAGGACACATTTACAAATAACGGAAAAATAAGATTTTACGAATATCCGAAAAAGTCTATTTACAATTGATATGTAATCTAATTGTTTTAACAGAACATTAGGAATTTGAAATATGGCTAAAGGCAGAGAAAATCAATTACACATAGGTATTTTTGGCAGAACAAATTCCGGCAAAAGTTCCTTTATTAATGCAATCTCAGGGCAAAACCTTGCAATTGTAAGTGATATTGCAGGTACGACAACTGACCCTGTAAAGAAATCAATAGAAATATTGGGTTTGGGAAATGTTGTAATTATAGATACAGCCGGCATAGATGATGTAAGTGATTTGGGCAGACTCAGAATCGAGAAAACACTTCAGGTACTTGAGAATATTGATATAGCCATATTACTTATCAGTGATAATCTTTTCGGAAACCCGGAAACGGAATTGATATTTGAATTTAATTCCAGAAACACACCATTTTTGATAGTGTCCAATAAAATGGATGAAACTCCTCTGTCAAAGGATATTTCTGAATTGATAAAACAGGATTGCGGTATTGAACCTTTTGAAATATCATCTATAAATAAAACTAATCTTGACCACCTGATTAATTCACTTATTAATATCAAAAGTTCACTAAATGCAGAGACTCCGTCACTTTTGGGAAATTTAGTAAATTATGGTGACGTCGTTCTTTTAATAACTCCAATAGACAGCGAAGCTCCCGATGGCAGGATGATACTGCCGCAGGTAAATGCTATAAGGGATTCCATTGATAACGGATGCATAACAATTGTACTGAGGGAAAGCGAATTAGAATTATTTTTTGCAAATTATAAAATCAAACCTAAAATTGCTGTAACTGACAGTCAGGTATTTAAAAAGGTAGCCGCAATCATTCCTGATGATATTATGTTAACCGGTTTTAGTGTATTACTTGCAAGAATGAAAGGCGATTTTGAAGAATATCTAAAGGGAACCCCGAAAATTTCGGAACTTCAGGACGGTGACAGAATTCTCCTTCTCGAATCATGTACACACACTTCATCCTGCGAAGATATAGGAAGAGTTAAAATACCCGGTTGGCTGAATACTTTTACCGGAAAGCATTTGGAATATGATATAGTTGCAGGATTGGATAATCTCAAGCGTCCAATCGAAGATTATGCTTTAATAATTCAATGCGGCGGCTGCGTTATTACACGTAAGCAGTTGATTAACCGCCTGCGTTCAGCTAAAGCTGCAAATATCCCTATAACAAATTACGGTATAGCTATAGCCTACGTTCAGGGAGTGTATGACAGAGCGATAAAACCGTTTGTTTGAAAAAAGCCATAAACTCCTCGAAATCTCAATATTCCTATAATAAATGCAGCCATATTTAATTCTTCAAATTCATCTTAAAGTGTATTTCCATAATGGCTGATACTGATTATTGTTGCTTTTCATACTGCCCCTTATTATATTACTTTGATACTCCCTGAATATTTGTTACTTTTGTAACTATGATATTGAGAACTAAACATATAATATTTTGTATAATTGCATCAGCATTATTTTTGACATCCGGCAATTTTAGTGCAATATATTTATTTTCTCATCCTGCTAAAAACTTTCCAAACACAAAATCCGTTCAGGTAAAGCAAAAATTAAGTGAAACAGAAGCAGATACTTCTTTAACTTCCAATCAGATTACAAGAATATGGTACTCATCTTATGAACTAAATGTGCAGATTTATCAGATAGACAAGCAACAGGAAATCAGTATTACCGTATATAATATGCTGGGTAAGGAAGTACTCGATGTTTTCAAGGGAACTACTTCATCAAGACAGGAAGAAACCTACTCTGTAACATTCAACCTTCCGAACGGAATATATATTTGTATCATGCAGGGCAAGGGATTTAGAGATTCAGAGAAGTTCATCATTTCGAGATGATTCCAAGAAATCGTCTTTAACAAAATTAATCTGCATCTCAAAATAACATGTTTTAATCAAATACATTTTTTTTATTTACGTTATAATTTATAGTTATTATTAAATTGGTATAAAAATGATCGCAACAAAACAAATATCAGTAACTGTTGATGAGATAACAGCTAATCTTTTCGAAAATGCAGATAAGAAAAGAAAAGATGGTATCAATTATTTGCTTTATGAATGGCTTAAAGACGATAATGATAATAAAGATGAATTATCCTTTCTGATGAATAAAATAGGGATTTCAGCTATAAGGAATGGATTAACGGAAGAAAAATTAAATAGTATTCTCAAAAATAAGTAACAATGAACATAATCATAGATACTAATGTTATCATAAGCAGTATATGTTTTCCATCAAGCAAACCTCGTCAAGCTTTTGACTTAGCCAGAAAAATCGGTTCTTTGGTCTTTTCTAATGATACACTTTCTGAACTCACTGATGTACTTAATCGAAAGAAATTTGATACTTACATTGATATTAATCTGAGAGTTCAATTTATTAATGAACTTCAGAGTGTTTCTAAGATTTTTAATGTAACTGAAAAATTAGAAGTTAGCAGAGATACAAAAGATAATATTTTTCTTGAATTAGCTCTAAGTGCTGATTCGAAATACATAATTACCGGTGACAATGATTTGTTAGTTTTAAATCCTTATGCAGGAATACAAATCATTAATCCATCAGATTTTTTAAATACATTTTTGTAATTGTAACACTAATAAGTATTTATACAACTTTTAAATACTAAAGAGTATAGCTTTTGAATACTTGAAAGTTTAAAGAATTGAGCATTGTGTATATTAGGTTTTTAAAATTGAATTTCAACCGCCTGCATTCTTCTTTAAGAGTTTAATATTTGTTTCAACGTCTCCGCTGAATACTCCGGAACCGCTTACAATCATTGTTGCACCGGAATCAACTGCCTGCTTTATATTACCGGCATTTATACCGCCGTCAACCTCAATTTCAACTCTGCTTAATCCGTTATCATCAAGGAATCGTTTTAATTTTTCACATTTCTTTAGAAATGAACTTATAAAACTCTGTCCTCCGAAACCCGGATTTACAGACATCAGGAGAATGAAATCGCAGTACTCGGCTGCTTCATAGATAAATTCCAAGGGTGTAACAGGATTGAGAGCAATACCGGGAGATTTACCATACGATTTAATAAGACTTAATGACCTGTGCAGATGTCTGCTTGCCTCTGCATGTACAGAAATCATATCTGCACCGGCATCAGCAAAATCAGGTATATATTTATCGCAGTCTTCTATCATCAGATGGACATCAAAAGTAAGTTCAGTTAATGGTCTGATTGATTTAACAATCAGAGGTCCGAAAGTTATATTCGGCACAAAATGCCCGTCCATTATATCTAAATGTATTATATCCGCACCAGCTTTCGTACATTTTATTACCTCATTACCTAATTCGGCAAAATTGGCTGACAGCATTGAAGGAGCTATTTTAATCTGATTTTTGTTCATCCTGATTCTCATTTTCTTGTTTTAAAGGTTTCTTTTTTGGTTTGATAATTTCCACAAGTTCTTCAATTCTTGATACTGCTTTTGCATACAACGTATCATTGGGATATTTACCCTGTTTATTTAATTTACCGGCTTTGATACCGAATAATATCTCAATACCATCATCTATATTCGATATTGACCAAATATGAAATTTACCAGCTTTACAATCATCTATGATTTCGCTTGTAAGCATAAGGTCTTTTACATTTGTCTTTGGGATTATGCAGCCCTGATTTTTAGTGAGTCCGCGTGATTTGCATATTTCATAAAATCCTCTGATTTTCTCGTTAACTCCTCCTATAGGCTGGATGTCGCCCTTTTGGTTTACTGAACCTGTAACGGCTATTGATTGGTCAATCGGCATTTCAGTTAAAGCTGAAAGTATTGCATATATTTCGGCTGCCGATGCGCTGTCGCCGTCTATACCGCCGTAATTCTGTTCAAATGCTATTGATGCAGTAAGTGATAATGTTGTATTTCTTGCAAATTTCTCTCTCAAAAAACCCGATATTATAAGCACGCCCTTATTATGAATCTTTCCGCTCATATCGGCTTCACGCTCAATATTTATTATCCCGCCGGTGCCGGCTGAAATATTAGCTGAGATTCTCGCAGGTTTGCCAAATCCAAAAATTCCGTTATTGAAAATTGTTAAACCATTGATGATACCTGTTTTCTCACCCTTGGTATCAATCATAATGGTGCCTTCAGTAATTTCATTTCTAAGCTTTTCATCAATCAGGTCGTTTCTTCTGCGACGCCAGTCTATTGCTTTTTGCACATCGCTTCTGTTTATCAGAGCTACCTTGCTGTCTCTTGCATAGAAAGCGGATTCACGCAGTAAATCGGCTACATCCGAAAATTTCAATATAATTTTGTTTTGCGAACCCGATTGCTCGACAGCCCATTCAATTACTTTTGCAACACCTGAAGGAGAGCAATGAGTCAGGTTTTCTTCAGAACTAACTTTTGAAATAAATCCTGCATAATACTTAAGCATTTCGGGTGACTTATGAGATTCATAATCAAACTGTGCATTTACCTTGAATATCTTTTTGAATACTTTTTCATTTGCGTAAAGCCAGTTGTATAGTGTCTGACCGCCTATCATTATCACTTTAACATTGATATTTATGGGTTCCGGCTTTATGCTCGATTGAGCAATTTGAAAATAAGAATCATAAGGCTGGATTTCTAATTTGTCGTAGAGCAATACCCTTTTAAGTGCTGTCCATACACCCTGCTCGGTAAAAAGGTCATCGGCATTGACAAGTAAAAACCCCTGGTCAGCTTTCAGCAATGCGCCGGCTTTAATTTTTGTAAAATCAGATTTCCAGAATCCACGCTGGTCATAAATTTTTTCTATTGTTCCGAAAATATTATTATATGTTGGTGAGGTTTCAATTATTACCGGTGCATTTTCGGTTTCAGTATTGTCGAGAATTACATTAACCTTAAACTGATTGAAAAAATCAATATTCTCGTTCTTATTGTTCACATCAGCCAGAAGCGGCACAGGAGAGGGGGCAGGAATAAAAATATTAAGATTATCAAGTATAAATTCTTTGACTTTATTCAGATAATTTTCAAGACCATGATTTGCAAAATTATGTTCAACATCAATAAACGATGATGTAACAACCGTCTGAGCCGACATTTTATCATTAACTGTAAGTTCTTTGCGAAATTCCTGAATCAGTTTCAAACCGCGTCTCGATAAATCAAAAACTTCGTCGTGAAGTGCTTTCCACTTTGACCTGAGTTCATCAGCCTTCTTTTTTGTAATTTTTTTCTGTTCAATATACTCATCAAGAACATCAACAGCAACCGGCTCGTTCTCAATCAACGGAAATACCTCAGGCTGCACAAAACCCTGCTCATTTTCGAGCTGTCCGCGGATAAATCCCATCGGTTTGATTTTTTTGTCAAACTCACTAAGGATTTCACGTTCCTTTAACTGATAATCATCAATAATCTTTTTTCGGGCTTGCTGATAAGATTCTTCTTCAAAAAGTTTGGGCAGTCTTCCTCTCAGAAAGGTGATGGTTTCATCCATAGTTGAAGACAACATTTTAGCTCTGCCTCTGGGAAGCCGAAGCAATATCGGGTTATCCGGTGAATCAAAATTGTTTACATAACAATAATCATAAGTAATCGGGCAGGATGTGGAGTTATCCTCAACAATTTGTTTAACTGTAGTTGTGCGTCCTGTACCTGATAATCCGGTAACAAAAATATTATAACCTTTTGCTTTTAGCTCTGCACCCATTCTGATTGCTTCGATTGCACGCTGCTGACCGACTACCTTATCGAGCGGCTCAACTTCGGCTGTAGATTTGAATTTGAAAATATCTTCGGGACAGGACCATCTGAGTTTATCGTGGCTTAACTCGTATTTTTTTATTTGCTTACCGTCTGCTGCTGTCATTTACTTATTTCCTGTTCTATAAATTATCAATTGTAAAAATCTGAATAGATTTAAACAACAAAAGTAAGTAAAATAGGCAATAACGCAAAATTAAGAGTTGGGAATACAAAGTAATTATCAGTTTTGGGATTCAAAATAAGACAATATTTCGCTTGCTTTTTAAAATATTATTGGTTAGTTTAATATAGTTTTATTAATGACTTTTGAAAATTAGTTTTTTGATGATTAATTATGAATGATGTGCCACACTTTTAAGGTGTGGCACAACCGCATTTTTACTCTACTTTACTATTAACAGTTTTTTGACTGCAAAATTATTGTTATTTTCTAATTTGATGTAATACACTCCATCAGTCAGATTAAGTTTACTCAGTTCAATAAAATGATGATAGTTTCCTTCGTTCCGGTAACCTGAAAATACCTGGGAAATTTCTTTGCCAAGATTATCCAGAATAGAAATTCTTAGTTGTCCGGCAGTTTTAATTGTATAATCTATTGTTGCTTCATTGCCTGATGGATTAGGATATACTGAAGCATCAAACTGATTCGGTTCATTTGCTCTAACAGACATCACAGTTCCGTTATAATAATTACTGTAAGACCTTTTAATTTTGTCAATCAAACTTTTTCCTGTAGATTGAGCATCAGGTGAATCATCCTTATTAGTTTTTTCAACGAAACCAGCGATATCTTCACATGTACCATCTGCTTCACCGCCCTTTGCAGGCATTGCAAAAGCTATAGAAACAGCAATTCTTGCTTTATCTCCCGGCTTCATATTAAAAGGTCCTGTAGCAAACATCATTCTTTTATCGCCGGGTCCTGTATCACCGTCCCTAATTTTGGATGACATAAAATCATATCTTTCATTATCTTCTTTAGGGTCGAATTCTATATTCCAGTTTCTAAATGTAACCATACCCAATTGTTCACTTGGTTCATATATCAGTTTGTCTGTTCTGATATTTTTCTGTTCATCAACAGCAGGTGTTTCAAGCAAAGAAAAACCGACATAACCGAAACCTTTACCTTCTTCACCTCTATCCCGGTTTGTCCAACCAACTGCAAGATTTAATAATGTATCACATTCGTAAAATTTCATTTTGTCATTACTTGCACCAAAAGGACCGCTTGATTTTAAGGCTATATCAACATCATATACCGGTGTAAACCAACAATCAGTATAAGTATCTTCCGATTTATTCTCAAGTACATAACTTTGTATAATAATATCGTGCATATCGCCTTCACCCCACGAATATATTGAGGATTCAACCTGTACTCTTAAAGGATAACCTCTTTCCTTACGAATTTGATAGCCGCCTTCATAAAAGTTTAAATCAGTATCCTTAAAGGTTGAGACAATATCTTCATCCGAAACAAATAAAGGACCGAATGGTTTATTTTCTCTGTTGCGTAATGTTTCATTATGAACGTATTCATTCACGTAAGTCCCATAGTGGTATTTTTTATCCTTGTCCGTAATCCAAAAGGGCCAGTTGGGACCATCTTCACTTATTAAAGGCTGCCCTGTGTATTGATCAAAATCAGTACTGAAATAAATTCTGTATTTATTAATCAAATCATCTCTAAGACTGTCAGCGTCCTCAATTCTTCCGGGAACAAACCAACCTTTTCCTGTATTTGGATTGTAACTAATTGAAACGATATTTACATTATCATTATAGACTTTTCTGTATTTTTTTGCGCCGAACCAAAAACCACCTGCAAAAATATACTGGTTTTGACTACCACGGGGCCAGATGCCGCCGCTTACTCCGGCAGATACATCAAAACCGAAAATACCATAGTTTGTAGTTTTAAATTCAAAGTTACTTTTAGTATTTGACTGCAAATCAAATACACCTTTTGGGAATCTCTGTAGCTGGTTTTCGTTTTTCGTCTGAGCATTTGTAATGACAGTTAACATTAAAAATGCGGCTGCAAGAATCAGTAAATTTTTCATCTCTAAAATCCTCAAATTTGTTTGAAAAAATATCACAATCAATTTAAAATTAGTATCTTGTTTTTACTTTAATAGGTATATAAAATTCTTTATTAAAATTAATAATCAAAGTATCGTAATACATATTCGGAACAAATGAATCAGCAATAAATTTTACTTCGATTTTTCTTGTCATTTCGGTATCTTCCAAAGGGGCGAGACTGAACGGCAGCCATTTGGGATAATTATATGTAAATAGTCCACTCTTGTTTGTATTTTCAATGTTAAAAATAATGATTGTATGTTTATCGGAGTTGTTTATTATTTTGATATATTCCGAATATATTCCCCGTACTTTTATACTGCCTAAATCAATTTCAGGAATATCAAGTAATGTCAAAGAATCACTGTTTGTCATATTTTTGAAAATAAGTTCTTTATCGTATTTCGGTTCAGTTGTCATTATATCACTGCACGATATGATGATACTTGACAACGTTAAAATTAATATTATTTTTTTCATTTTGATTTCCTTTAAAAATTTATAATTTATACGAAATACCGTAAATGATTCTGAATTTTTGAGAGTTAAACCGCTTATCCTGATGTGAGAACGAGAAATAATCGTATGAACCGCACAGATAAAAAGACAAATTATCAATAAAACGGTATTCAATACCTGCTGAGGGTTTGATTACAAATCCGGCAGTATTGCCTCCGATACCCAACTGAAAATAAGGACTGATTTTTTCATGAGCAAACAGATTCAAAATCATTTCACCGCTATATGTGGTTAGATTAGGCTGCATCCTGTATCTATAGAGTGAGCCGCCTTCATCAGTGCCTTCGTACTCAGTATAAAATGTTGACTGGTCAATAGATGCACCGATTCGCAAAAAATTATTCAAACGGTAAAAAGCCTTTAAACTTAAATTATTTAATTTACTGAAAGATTCGGGTTCGATCCTGTCTTCAGGTATATGCCAGGGTATAGATTGGTCAAAATTAATTTCGAAATTGTTTAAACTACTGATATCATTAATATTGACCGGATAATAATCTACATCGGAAATATTATTTTTTGGAAGTAAATTATTATCATTTATTTTTAAAGACATATCATTTTTATAATCAAATTCCGATTTCAATATTTCCTGATTCATATTTGAAGGACTTTCCGATAAATTTTCTTCAGGATTTTGGTCTATAGATTCGACAGGAATATATTTGGTAATATAAACATACTTTACAACAGGTTTGGCGTTTGATTCTGCTTTTGAATTATCTGTATTAACGGCATAGCTTTCCGATAAAGGAATATTATTATTTACTTTTGAATTCTGACTGATTGATTCTATGTTTTTTGTACTTTCCGATGAATTATTATTACCTTCATTTTTCAAAAGATATAGCATCACAAATACTGTGACTATTGAAGCAATAACAGCCTGCAGAATTCCATTTGAAAACAGACCCGAAAATGCAGAATTGGAAATTGGTTCAGGTTTTACAATCTCGGCAACAACTTGTGAATCAACCGGGATAATAAATCCTGCTTTTGTAAATAATCTGCTTTTTTGGACTGCGTCAGGCTTGAATGTATTTACACTCAGAGGTAAGGCAGCTTTTAATGTATTAACAGCCCGAAAATCTGTTCTAAGCTCCTTATCACCGGCTAAATCCACAAACAGACTTATCTGTTCTTCTTCATCAAGATTTCCGTCAAGATAACTTATAAATCTATCCATATTATCTTTCATTTCTACTTCTCCTCACGAATTTTCAGCATCGCTGTAGAAAGGTTTTACAAATTTTATTACTTCTTTCATTGCCCTGTGACTTCTCATTTTTACGGCAGAAAGACTAATTCCTAAAACTTCTGCTATTTCTTTTTGATTCAGACCGCCGAACCACTGTAAAATAAATGTTTCGCTGTAAATAGTGTCAATTGCTGCTAAAACATTCCTGACGATTTCTATAAGTTCGTTCTGCTCGATATGTTCCTGCAGATTAAATTGGTTCATTCCTTCATCAAAATCTGTAATTTCCCTGTATTCAATGTCAATATTTTTACGGGAATTGTTCGCACGATATTTATCAATAACTAAATTATGGGCAATTGAATACAGGTAAGGTAATACAGATGTAAACTCTTTACCTTCTCTTATTCTGCATAAAAACTTCATCCACGTATCTTCAAATATTTCTTCAGCATCATAATTATTTTTCGCTTTGTATATGCAATACATATTCAACTTTGCCGAGTATCTCTCATACAATGCATCGACAGCCCTGTCAGCAGTATTCCCTCTGGTGTCTCCAAGAAGTCTGATTAATTCTTCGTCGCTGTATCGAGTAAAATTTTGCATATCAAATGTAAAAAATGTTCATATCTATAATTACTAACGGAATTTTCAATCAGCAGGTCACAAAATATTTTATGAAGTGTCCAATATCAACTAATTCTGGACTTACAAGTAAGGCAGATGCAATTTTGAATTTATATTGTTGTCATACATAAATCGTTGATACATATTTAGGATTCTTCTTTCTTTTAATACTAATATTCGTTCAGTATGCAATTGTACAACACCCATGAATGAATCTCTACTTATTTCAATCAGATTTCTCATTATACCCAACTAATATTTCCAAGTTGTAACCATAGTATTATTGTTAAAAATACCAAAAAAACTAATACTAAATACATAAATTAAACGTATTTTATTAATATATGATATAATTTTGCTATTTTCATATTTTAAAATTTTGTCAAAAGTAAATTTGTTCCGGAGTACCTATGCTTTCTGACCATGATTTAAAGGTTAAATTTGATTCTGATGACGAGGACGTGCTTGAAGCCTATCAGCACGAAACAAACGGCGAGTATCAGGAGGCAATTGACCACTATCATTTAGCCCTAAAAAAAAATCCTGATTTAGGAATTGTTCATAAACATCTCGGTAATGCTTATTACAGATTAGGGCAGATGGACGATGCCGTAAAACACCTTGAGTTTGCTTCACAGTTACTGCCGGAATTTCCAACTGTTTATTATGAATTAGGACTGGCTTATTATCGAATCGGAAGCATTAAAAAAGGTTTGAAATTTCTTGCCAAAGTGATTGAATTGGACGATAAATTTATGATGGCATATTACTGGTCGGGTATTTTATCTTATCATTGCGGTCGTTTAAATGATGCATTTAAATTCTTTGAATACGTCACAAAGAATAATCCGAGATTTTTAGTGGCATTTTTTCATCTCGGTGTAGTATGTCTTCGAATTGGATTATATGAAGAGGCTGCCCAGAGTTTTAATAAGGTTATTGAAGGAAATCCTGAAAGTCCGTCTGCATATACCTTACTTGGTGAAGCCTATCTAAATCTTGACAGAAAATTTGATGCACGAAATGCCTATAAGAAGGCTCTCGCTCTCGACCCTGAAGATATTAAAGCAAAAAATGGTTTGGCTCATCTCAACGACTTTGGCGAGACAGTTATATAACAACTTATTCCTATTTATCATTATTCAGAAAGTTGGAATACAAAAAATGCCCGGTCAATATACAATGCCGGGCTTCTTTTTTGAATTAAATGTTTATAATCTTATTATTAGTTTTGAATTCTTTTCCATTCATTGAAATTCAGAATCTTGTCCAGTTTGTAGTTTTTGGAGCTATTATCGGATTCATTTAATGTGAATCCAATCATACCAAGTCCACGGGCATAATAATTTTTTGATTTTTTAATTGAAACTTTATCATAACTATCATTAAAATAGCAATCTTCACAAACTTCAATTGTTTTGTAATCTACACCGCTGAAATTTGAAGTCCCTGATTTACCTGTAAACCATTTAATCTTTTTCGTATGCTGCTGGTTTCGTGATTCAGGAATGTTGCAGGATGCTTCAAACACAAATTTATCATTATTTTTATAATCCCAAAGTAAAACTGTATCGGAATAAATTTTCATTTTATATTCTTTTGAATCTAATGAAGTATAGTACTCGACTGCAAAAACTCCATTTTCGGTAACTTTCTGTCTTAATGATTCAATTTTATTAAAATCTTTGTCATACACCTCAATATGCAGGTATTTGGAATCCTTCTCCCGTATTGATTTTAGAGCATAATAGATATTATCCTTGTTATCATTTTGATTTCGATAAGCATATACTTTTGGTGTATCAAAATCATCAACAGGAAAAAAGTAGAATTTATATCCGTCAAATGTATCATTACAGGCTGATATAATAACCAAAGACAACATCAAAAGAATAATTCTGTTCATGATTATTTACTCGTTAAGTTTAACAGCATTATCCAAAAATACTCCATTCATAAGAATTTCGGGTACTACAATATGACAATCAATGTATCTTGCTTTGACACCTGCTTCAAGAAACATAATCTGCGTTTTTTTGTAAGAATCAACCCATTTTCCATTAGTATTTAAATCATAAAAATCCTGACCGTTCTGATGAATTATAACATCGGAAATTCCTGTCTGGATAATCGCTCTTGCGCAATCGGTGCAAGGAGTCCATGGAACATATAGTTTGCAACCCTTAAGCTGTGTACCGCGTCTGGCTGCATTGTAAATTGCATTACGTTCTGCATGTTCAATCCAGAAATATTTCTCGCCACCCTCACGGGAAAGCCTTTTATCATCGGTATCCGATTCTATTCCGCGGGGAAGTGAATTATAACCGGTAGAAACCAACACATTATCAGAATCTACAATAACAGAACCTACATGAGTTGCGGGGTCTTTGCTTCTCATACCTATCAAATAGCACATAGTAATGTACAATTGATCCCAATCAGGACGTTTTTTCATAATCTATTTCAGTATTTCATATTTTTAAAAAATCAAATTTGCTAAAATTTTCGTTATAATCAAATCTTTTTTGCTGAAAATTGCAATAATGTTCGGATATTTGTAAAATATTTGTTGGATTGTAGAAATAATAATAAAATGTTTAGATATTTAGCTGTTTCAATTGTACTCTTTACTTTTATATCAAGTAATATATTTTGTCAAAGTCCCGGTTATAATGTTCCCTCAAGAAAAGTTAAGGAAGAGAAAAATCAGGAAATCTTAATTCCGAAATTCGAGTTTCTATTTTCATTTTCAAATCATACTTCATCGGCATTTTTTGATAAAGATAAATCATTGATTACAGAACTTAAGGATTCGACTACTTTTCCGGGCGTTCAGAGAAAATATACTTTTAATTTAATGAGATATTCGTTCGACTTAGATTTTAAATATTTCGCGACAGATAAATTGACTCTTCAGGCAAAAGTTCCGTTTACTATCTATAATCTTGATGAGACATTTAAGGAACACTATGAAAGAGATAAATTAGATACAACAAAAATCATTAAATATATTAAAGAGTCCCGCGGTGAGTTTTCACATTCACGAATTGATTTTATAGCTTTAGCTGCAGATTATGCATTATCCAACGATGCCTTTATCAATAAATATTTTTTGGAAGTCAGAATTCCGACAGGTACAACCAATGGTGTGATTAACGACCCGCAGGAATTTTGGAGTGATGGAGCATTCGAAATTATTCCGGGATTTCTTGTTGGAACTTCTACCGATAAATTTACAATTGAAGCCGGTGCAAAATATAATTTTCGCGGAGAAGATATGACTGACCGCATTATAGGAAATCTGAATTTTGCGTTGCATACAGTACCGGGAACCCGTTTCTACGGATTTTTGGAAGGTGCTTACAATGTATCAGGCGGTGATTATCAGAAAGAGTTCGATATTCGTAAAATGCCCTGGCAGGATGAATATCTTGATATTGGATTTGGATTTAAATTCGTTATTGAACAAAGTTATATTGCCGATTTTTCATATCGTATCAGACTTGACGGTCAAAATGCCTGGAATCGTGCAGCATATTATATTACATTTGGATACAGATTTTGAAATATTTTGAATTTGCAATATGTTATGATTAGTAAGAAAAAAGTATGTTGGATAAGAATTTAATAGAGATAATCTCAACATTATTAAATTTTGATAATAACTTAAATAAGATAATTTTGCCAAATATCCAAATCTTATCTTTTATATCCAATCATACGAAAAATGCGGGGAAGACTTAGCAATGAGTCGCTACTTTCAGTGAATTTCTCCAACTCAAAAATAATTTCTGCAAATTCCTTTTCCGTAACAAGTTTATCGGCTAATACTGTCGGAGCAATATTTCTCAATGTTAAAATCCCCATTAATTTTCCTTTTCCGGTATTAAATGCCGGATTGGCAATTTGCATCTCAATGTCCGTGAACCCGGCTTTATTCATCAAATACAGAAGTTTCCTGCCTATAAAAGGGTCCATACCTCTTTTAAGAGAAGCGTGAGTATAGAATTCAACATATTTTTTGAATGAATTGCAGTCAGGATAACAAAAATGACCATCAAAATCCACATCCTCAATAATTATTTTACCGCCATCTTTTAATGCGTTTTTAAATTTTGACAAGGCATTGTCAGGTGAAGTCAAATGAGAAAGAAGAAACCTCGAAATAATAATATCATACTTTTCTGTGCCAATTTCATCACTGCTAATGTCTTTGATATCAACATTAACATTTTGTTTGAATTTTAATTTTTCTTTGGCAATTTCGATTATATTACTATCAAAATCAAACGCATCAATTTCAGCAGAATTATTTATATTTGCAATTTCTTCAGAAATATCGCCGCCGCCGCAGCCCATATCAAGGATTTTTCCGGCTTTATTTATATCTGCCTTAATAAAAAGTTCCCTCGTTCCGGGCAGAAGTGTCTCGAAAAGTACTTTCAACCGTTCAGCGCCTGATTTGCCGCTGTTTATAATATATTGGTGTTCGTTCATATAAAAAAAGGAATTTGTAATGTATAATTTAATATTTTACAAATATAATAATAATCAGCTAAATAATAAAAAAAGCTGAAACCTTTGACAGGCAACAGCTTGTAATTATTTTTGTGGGCTCTACTGGATTCGAACCAGCGACCTCTACGATGTCAACGTAGCGCTCTAACCAACTGAGCTAAAAGCCCGATTCTTTTACTTCCTCAGTAAAAGGATTACAAAAATAATCATTTTTTTTAAATTACGGTAATATTTTTCTCAAAATCGGTTTCTTTTTCTCCTGCTGCAATTACACAGGCAACGGTCGCATCACCTGTAATATTGTTTATTGTACGAGCCATATCAAGTACTCTGTCCACACCTATTATTAATGCAATTCCTTCCGGCGGGATATGTACTGCCTGGAGTATCATCACCAGCATAATAATTCCAACACCCGGAACAGGAGCCGTCCCTATTGAAGCAAGTACAGCCGTAAAAACAATTGTAATCTGTTCAGTAATACTTAAATCAATTCCATATACCTGAGCAATGAATACGGCAGCCACACCCTGATATAATGCCGTTCCATCCATATTAATCGTAGCACCCAGCGGAAGTACAAAACCGGATATTTTCTTTGGTACTCCGAGATTCAATTCCACGCACTCCATAGTTACAGGAAGTGTCGCAGCGCTCGAGCTTGTTGAAAATGCTATTGCCTGTGCAGTTCTCATACCTCTGAAGAATTTCATCACAGACAATTTAGTCAGAAATTTTATCATTGAGGTATAGACAAGCAATATTTGTAGTAACAATCCAAATAGAACAGCAAAAATATACCAAACGAGAGTGGATAGTATTTCAAAACCAAAATCTGCAACCGTAGCCGATATTAATGCAAAAACCCCATAAGGAGCAATGAGCATTACAAACTCAACCATTTTGATGAAGGTTTCACTTACACCGGAAAATACTTTTATTACTGCTTCGGATAAATCATTATTGATAAAAGTTAAACTTATTCCAAAAAATACTGCAAAAAATACTATCTGGAGCATATCACCGGTTGCCATAGCATTAAATGGATTCTTTGGTATAATTGTAACTACGAAATCAATAATATCTATATCCATATTTGAAGTGATTTTTGATTTACTTTCGGATTCATAATTACCTAAAAGTTGTGTTTTGGCTTTTTCGGATAATTTCTCGCCTGGCTTGACAGTATTTGCTACCAACAATCCAATTGTTATAGCTAATACAGTTGTAACCATAAAAATTGAAAATGTCTTTAAGCCTATTCGACCTAATTTCTTAACATCTCCCAGACTGGCAGCGCCGACAACCAATGATGAAATTACAAGCGGGATAGATAAAAAACTTAATAATCGGATAAAGATATCACCAACAGGTTTAATAACTGTTGCAATAGTTTTTTCTCTTGAGATTTCTTTTATATTTTCAATTCTTGATATTTTACCATTGACATTTGAAAGAATAATTGCGTGTTTATCAGAATAATTCTTTTCAAAAAACCTTATTATAGCGTGTTGCTCATTAGTCTTAAAAGTCGAAATTAAAGAATCATTTGAATCTATAAAGTTGATTTCTTGCCACTTAACAATTTCAGTCTTTTCTTCATTTTGATTCTTCAGATATTTTATTACCAGTACATGTTCTGAAATATTAAAAAATGCTCCGAAACACGCACCGAGGATAAGTGCAATTAGTATCTTAATATGCAGCGGTATTTTTTTCATAGTTTCAAAAAATAATGAATAAAATTTTTTACAAGTTTAACATTATTTTTGAAACTTACAAAATTATTTTTTTCTAATTATACTTTTGCCAGATTCATTGGTTTTTTTAAAGTAATCAATGTGACTTCGGGATTAATCCCAAGTCTTATGGGTGGTCCTGAAACTCCAATTCCGCTGTTAACATACAGATATTGATTCCCTGAACTGTACAAACCTTTGTACTGCTTGTACATTACTTTAGCGAGCGATAAATCATAACCCATAAATTCCAAAGCAACCTGACCGCCGTGTGTATGACCGGATAGGGTTAGGTCAACATTCCTTTTACCTACAATGTGACTGTCCCATGTTTTTGGGTCGTGGCTTAAAAAGATGGTAACATTATCATCTGATAGTCCTTCGAATGCTTTATTAAAGTCACCGTATGTCTGTTTAGAACCGTAATTATCAATTGAAGCTAAATTGATTTCTTTACCTCTGATATTCAGTACTCTATTTTCATTTATGAGTAATTGGACGCCGGTATTATTGATTCGCTTAATCAGTTTTTGATGGTCAATGTCCGTCATATAGTGGTCGTGATTACCCAGACAGGCAAAAGTGCCGTAATTGGATTTTAATCCTCTGAGCAATTCTTCTCCTGCATCAAGCTCTTCATAACGGAAATTCACAAAGTCACCTGTTATGAAAATCAAATCCGGATTAAGCGAATTAACTAATGATTTCAATCTGTTTAATGGTTCAGGAGTCATAAAGGTTCCGAGATGCAAATCTGATATTTGGACAATCTTTAAGCCGTCAAGAGCTGCCGGAAGTTTATGAAAATAAATTGACTCTCTAAATATTTTTAACTCGTTTATAGTAAAAACCAAACCTTTTACAGCAAGTAAATACGGTATCCCCGCAACACTCCAGGCAACATTTCCCATAAAATGCCTTCGGGATTTGATAACCTTTGCAGGTATATCCAATTTAGCTTTTTTAAATTTTCTAACACTAATCTTTTTTAAGGGTTTATATACTTCAATTAATGTTAAAAACGGTATAATCAGTATTTTCGGCAAATACCAAAAACTTGTCAGGATATTCAAAGCTTTGACCGAACTCGGTACAGGATATACCAAAAAGTTATAATAATTTGCATAAGCAAAAATTATCATCATCACGCCGGATACATATATTGGTATGCGGTATGAGTTTTTGTTATAACCCTTTGATATGCAGTATTTTCTCCACCTTGAAATTACAAAAAAATCCAATAACCCAAAGATTATCAGAACCACTGTAAAGAAAATTATCATTTTTGTGTAATTCATTCTGCCTCTTTTATAGCCTGTTGAAAAAGTATTTACTTATTCTAATTCTTCATTAATGTCACACTGAGCGAAGTCGAAGTGTTATATATGCGTTAATTGTAGGTCATTAAGTCAATCTTCGACTTCGCTCAGACTGACAAATCAAACTTTATTACTTAATTACAGACTGTTTATATATTAACATGACGAAAAAAGGTACTGATTCGTTTCATATATAAGTTATAAATTGCAAAGAAGGAAAAGTTATGTCGGCTACTTTATCAACAATGCTTCCACTCGGCACCAAAGCAAGTGATTTCAACTTATTTAATCCTGCTTTAAATAAATTTCAAAGTTTAACGGAACTGAAATCCGGTAAGGCTACGGTAATTGTATTTATGTGCAATCACTGTCCTTATGTGATTCATGTCAGTAAAACGTTAGTCGAAGTATCTGATAAATATATGCCGCTTGGAGTGTCATTTATTGGAATAAATTCAAATGATGTCTCGAAATATCCTTCTGATTCTCCCGAAAATATGGTATTAACAGCAAAACAAATCGGTTATAATTTTCCGTATCTCTATGATAAGTCTCAGGAAGTAGCCCGGAGTTATCAGGCTGCCTGCACGCCTGACTTCTATGTCTTTGATAAAGATTTGTTATTGGTCTATCGCGGACAATTTGATAATTCCAGACCCAACAACGGCACTCCTGTAACCGGAGAAGATTTAACCGATGCTCTTGATGCAATTTTATCCGGTACAACTGTCAGTGATGAACAAATTCCAAGCATAGGCTGCAATATTAAATGGAAGGAGTAGAGATTTGATAATACCAATAGCTGTTAATATACTTTTGATAAATCGGCGAGTGTGTCATCCTTAGCAATCTCGAAGAACATAATTTAAATTTCCACCCCCTGCCCCCATAAGCACTAACTTAAGGAAAAGAGGAAATTTGTCTCCCCCTTTTCCTGTTCGGCTCTTGTAATCGAATAGAAGTTTGTTTCCAGTTATTTAAGATATCTTTAAATATAACAGGGGGTTGGACTATACAACGAACGTTAGTAAATATCAGGATTAATACTCTCCATAGGCAGCGTCTTGATAAATCTATTTTATTTAAGTGGGTAGCCCCAAGGGGAAAAAAGATAGCTCTCATCTGCTATCGTCTGTGTTAATACTGCTAAAAATATTTTGCCGTGTAACCAGGCTTCACCACTACTCAGGTCTTTTTTGGGTAAATGACCTAATCCAAATAAACTTTTCAACCTCTTAAATGCTATTTCTATTTGCCAGCGTAATCTATAGAGTTCAAGGATTTCCTCAGTTGTTATTTCATCAGGCAATGATGTCATCAATATTATATACCGATGAAGTTCGATGGTGTTCGGGTCAATCTTTCTTTGTTTTTTTTTCTGCTCATGGATTGCTTCCTTAACAGCCTTGTCTGCATCGGACTTACTTTTTTTTAGAATACAGAATCGTACTGGTAATTGCTCTGATTTACCGGAACATATATTTGCTTTAAATTCTAATACCTGCCCGATTTTTAAATGTTTTACTTTATCAGTCATATCGAATTTATTATTATTTTCATCATACATTGTAAATGCTTTATTCATGAATCTTGTAATAAAAAATCCACCATGTTTAGAAACATAATTCATACTTTTATATCTGCCATACGCTCTATCACCTATAAAAAGGTCATTCTTATTAACCGTATAGTTTATAAAACTTTCACCTACATCCTGTCTTGTAACGATAAATTGTTTACATTTAAGTGCGAATAAATCTAAAGAATAGTGTAATCTCCAATCCGTTCCTGTACTGCCTGGCTCACAAATTACAGAAGCATCTATACTAATTATATTATATTTATCAAATATTGCAGGGGCATCATATTTTATACCCCGCCTAAGCAGAAGCTCCTGAGTCATCCATTGAAACCAGTCACTGGATAACTTAAGCCTCTTTAATAAAGCAACATCACTTAATTGAGCCAAACCTCCTAATGAAGCTTGGGTTGCTGTAACTATAAGAGATTTATCATCACTTAAGTACATAAAAAGGATTCTTAATAAATCTGCTTCTGATTTAATATTACGCTTACGCGTGAAAGCACCAAGTGCTTTAGCCATATCCATCCAGCCATGAGGCATGAATTGGAGTATTGTTTGCCAGTTTTCGTCATTTAGTATTTCTTTCATATTCAAATATATGAAAAAATTAATTATTATGCAAATATTAAGTTAGTACTTATGGGATAAAGGGGTGGTGGTTCTCAAATCATTTTTCACAAAATAAGTGATTTATATAATACGTTCCTAACATTATGTAACAATTCCATAAGTAAAAGAACTTATTTTTGTATTTTACTAATTTATACATTTTCTGTAACTATGAAAACTATAGTCAATCAAAAAAATATCGCGGATTTCTGTGGAGAAAAACTAATCTCCTGTATTTCGGGATTTGGATATGCTATTGTTGTTATTGTTATGTTCTATTGTATGACTGTAAGTATGCAAGCCCAAAAAAAGAAAATAACACCGGCTGACACAGGAAATGTCGTTGAGGATATAAAAGACTATTCAAAAAAAGATAACATATTTTCAAAGTTTCTCAAATCTATTCTAGTTGTTGAAGATGAAAAGAAACCTGTAGCAAATGTTCTTGACCCTGACAGAAAAATCATCAAAAAATACACAGGAAAAATTATTAGAAATATCGAAGTTGAAATTCTTGATGTTTTCGGTGCAAAAGTTGATAACCCTATGGATAGTATCCGAGGCTGGCTTGATGATGTCGGTAATTCGCTCCATATAAATACTAAAGAATGGCTGATAAAGGATATGCTGATTTTTAAAAAAGGGGAGAAATTCAAACCTTTTTATATACAGGAAAGCGAGAGAATAATCAGACAATTTTCTTATATTTATGATGTAAGGATTATTCCCCGGAAAATTTCCGATAATCCCGACAGTATTGATATTATGGTATATGTGCAGGATATCTGGAGTATAGACGGGGGCGGCTCTTTAAACCTAGGTAATAGTTCAGGCAATTTATTCTTTAAAGATATTAACTTTCTTGGATTCGGTAATGAATTCAGAGGCGGTTTTAAGTTCGGGAAGCAGTATATAAATGACTGGGACTGGGATGGCAGTTATGATATAAATAATATCGGCAACACTTTTATCTCTTCAAAAATTTATTATTTATCCGAAGAGAATCTGCAGCATTATGGACTTACACTCAGCAGGGATTTTATCTCACCGGTAATTGACTGGGGTGGCGGCATCGGGCAGCACTGGCAGAATACAAGATATACCGATACATTATTTCCAAACATCACGGCAAGGTACAATCAGCAGGATTACTGGCTTGGATATGCTTTCAATATTAAGCATTACGATTCATCTTCAAATAATCAGAACAGATTTAATATTGCCGGAAGAGTTACGAGAACAGTTTACACGCAAAAGCCGGAATTTGATTCATTAAATATATTTCAGGACAATACTTTCTTACTGGCAAGAATCGGATTTTCAGACAGAACATATTATCAGGATGAATACATTTTCGGACTTGGCAGGACGGAGGATGTACCGCTCATAAAAATGTTTGAGGTGCTGGTCGGCTATGAAAGCGGTGAATTTACCGACAGACCCTATATCGGGATAAAATCAGGTTACAGCTTTCTCACGGAAAATCTCGGATACCTGTACGGCGGATTTCGGATTGGTTCATTTCTAAGTAATAATGAATGGCTGAATAGTACTTCTGTTCTGGAGTTGATGTATTTTACCAAACTGAATATTTCCGGTTTATGGAAGTGGCGGCATTTTGTCAGTACGCGTTTATCATATAATTATGACCCTAAAAGACCTGCTGATATGCTGAATATTGATAATGAAGGGGGATTGCGGGGTTTTTCGGATTATAATTTGAGAGGCAACAAAAAATTTGTCGTCAACTACGAGGCAGATTTCTTTGTTCCTATAAGATTTTTGGGTTTTAAACTTGCCATTATATTCTTTGCTGATATGGGTTTGATTTCGACAAACAATAGTTCGTTATTTCTGAGTAAACTTTATCAGGGTTACGGTTTGGGAATCAGAGTAAAAAATGAACACCTGATATTTTCATCCATGCAGTTTATGATTGGCTACTATCCGAATACTAATGGTGAGCAGTTCAATATTTTTTATCAAAGTCAGTTGTATTACCGTTTCAATCAGCACCAATTTTCAATCCCGTCTGTCGTTACAGCCGAGTAATTTGTCTGAACCGTTGATTAATCTGATTTTTTTGATTGAATTGATTTAATTCAGTTCATTTAACAAATATGTTAATAGTTTAATAACACTTTTTAGGAACCGGTCATCCTGAGTCTGCGAAGGATCCGGGTAGTTTGGAAAAAGAATTTTCTGATATTTACAATCCTGTAAAACTTTCACAGTTTGCATAATATAAGGCTCCAAATTGAGAATTTTATGTTTTCTCATAAAACTATTTAAATACTTGCAATATTACAAGTTTTACAGTCAAGCAATATTTTTAATTGATATTATCTTGAGTAATGTCGGTAAGGGTCTAAATGTCATTTTCTAATCAAACCAAAATTCATCAATTAAACGTTGATTCGTATATGATTTTTCCATTTCTTAAAATATAATCAATAAATTCACTATTTGGTTTAATTGGTATCAAATCAATAGGTTTATTCAAGAGTGTTTCAAGACTTCTTCCAAATTTGAAAAAATTTTTATCATTGATTCCGTCACAAGCAAAGTCAACATCGTTTGATAATTCAAAGGAATCAATTGATGAACCGTATTGAATCAACTTTGTCACCTTAAACTCTTGTGCAAGTTCTATAATTTTATTTATTATATCATCATTCATAATTTGCCTTTTCAATTTTATTGATTGACTAGATAATTTGAATAATTATTGTAATTATAATTAAAAAAAAATGTCGAAAACATTCAAAACCAAATATACGATGACAAAACATAAGACTAAAATATTAAAAAAAGTCCGCTAAATATAAATCAACGGACTTCTCTTTTAAACAATAAATCTTTTACATCTTTCTAAGCAGGTCTTTGATTTTATCTCTTGTCATTATGTTTTTCCAATTCTTGCCAAGGGCATTTTCCCACAATGGCTCAAGGACGAGAGAAATATCAGTCATTTTATCGAATTGTTCTTCTGTAAGGTCTTTTGTAAGATTTTGCGGCAGCTCGATATTATTCATTTCCATTATCAGACGGAATTCCGGTACGTGCTGGGGATAATATTCATCAAGCTGATTAAATACAACACAATTACTTAATCCGTGACGCAGTTTCAGAACAAAAGACAACCCGTAAGACAGTGCATGACACACACCAACCTGTGAATAAGCAATTGATAATCCGCCGAAAAGTGATGCCATCATCAGTTTATCGTCTTTGACAATTCTATCCGCATCTCCGAGAAAAACCTGACGGCATAATTCCATAGATTTTTCACCGAATGATTTGCTGAATTCATTAAGGAATGTTCCGGTCAGTGATTCAACATTATGAATATAACAATCCATAGCCGTATAGAATCTTTGCTGTGCCGGTGTCTCGGCTATCAATTCGGGGTCAAGAATCATTTGATTAAATACAGTAAAATCGGAATTAATTCCCAATTTCTTAACCGGACCGGATAATACCGTAGTTCTTGATACTTCTGCACCGGTGCCTGATAATGTAGGGATACCGACATGATATACAGCAGGAACTTTAATTAAGTCCCAACCCTGATAATCTGCAGCAGAACCGCGATTTGTCAGCATCAGCGAAACTGCTTTTGCCAAATCCATTGTACTTCCGCCGCCTATTCCGATAATGCCGTCAGGGAGTAAATCTGAATGATTATTAATAGAGTCACGCAATTCATCAACATAAAAAGTAGTCGGCTCATTTGTGACATCAGCAAAAATTATTCTGTCATTTCCACTAAGAGGTATTCTTTTCAAAAAAGTATCATTACCTTGAAAAAAATGGTCAACCAGAAAAATCATTCCCTGCGAATTTATAGTGCGGTGATGACTTAGAATTTCATCCAACTGATTAAAACATCCTCGTCCGAATACAACTTTATCAACTAATTTAAAATTTTTAAACATGATTATTTACTCTTATGATTGATTAATTCATTTGCTTTTATTAAATCTTCGGGTGTATCAATTTCAATACCCATATATTCCGTTCTATAGACCTTGATTTTCATTCCATTCTCAAGAAACCTGATTGGTTCAACCTTTTCGGCTAATTCGTTTGGTGTGGGGGAGAGCTTGCTGAATTTGAGCAGAGCGTCTTTCCTGAATGCATACACCCCGATATGCTCGTAATATTCAATCCCTGATAAGCCGTCTCTATTGTATGGAACCCTTGAACGTGAAAAATAAATGATGAAATCGTTTAAATCGGTAACAACCTTGACAAAATTCGGATTGTCTATTTCATTTTCGGAGTCAAGCTTCTGCATTAGTGTTGCAACATCTACATTCGGGTCATTAAAAGCGCCAAACAGACTCTCTAACGCATTTGAATTGACGAAGGGTTCATCGCCCTGAATATTAAATACTACATCAGCATCAAGGTTTTCTGCGGCTTCTGCAATCCTGTCGGTTCCCGTATCGTGATTTTTTAGACTCATAATTGCTTTACCACCGTTACCCGTTATTTCTTCATAAATCCCATGATGGTCGGTAACAACAAAAACATCATCAAATATTCCAAGTGCTTTAACAGCTTCATAAGTTGTACGGATGACTGTCTTATCGCCGAGAACTGCCAGCATTTTACCCGGAAAACGGGTAGAATCATATCTTGCGGGTATTAATGCAATTACTTTCATGAGCCGAAAATTCCGTTAAGTACCTGATTAATCTTACTGCATCTGATTTCTAACTCTTCAGTAGTCCATGATAGTTTTATCTGCATCGAGATTGTTCTGCTTATGATATCATCCGACTGAGGTAAATTCAGAGAGGTATAATCAATAAAATTTTCTAATTTCAATTGAGCAAGCGGCATTGCTGTCTGCAGGTACTTAATATGATTCCAGTTTCGGATATAATGCCAGTTGTTATCATACCAGTAAGTCGTACCGTCAACTCCTGCTTCTACCAGACCTCCGGCAACCCTGCGGGCAGTTTCTTCATCTTCCAAAATAAAACTGATAAAACTGCATGAATCACCGGATTCATCAGGTACAGTTCTCAATTTAATTTTTGGAAATGACTTTAAGACCGCGGCTATCTGTGAATGATTTTGTCTTTGAATTTCAAGAATCTTATCAATCTTTTTCAATTGAGCTAATCCCACAGCAGCATTAAGTTCACTAATTCTGTAGTTCATCCCTAATAATACGTGACCTTCTTTACCGCGGTCATTGCCAATGTGGTCATGTCCGTGGTCATGGTAAGCATCAAGTCTTTTGTAAACTATTTCATTATCGGTTACTATTCCGCCGCCTTCACCGCAGGTAATCGTTTTGACAGCATCAAAAGAGAAACATCCTGCAATTCCCCATGTTCCTGCTGCCTTTCCGTTCATTGTTGCACCTGTTGCCTGGCAGGCATCTTCAATCAGTAAAATTTTATGTTTATGAGCAATTTCTTTTATTTTATCAATTCGAGCCATGGCTCCGCACATGTGAACAGGTAGAACTGCTTTTGTTTTATCTGTAATAAAATTTTCAAGTTTATCAGGGTCAAGGCAGAGAGTATCATCAATCTCAGCAAATATCGGCACAGCACCTACTGATAAAACACCTTCAATAGTTGCAACAAAAGTAAATGGAGGTACGATAACTTCATCGCCATAACCTACACCACAGGCAGCTAAAGCAGTAGAAAGGGCAGAAGTTCCGCTCGAAACCAGCAGGCAGTGTTTGGAATTAACATATTCAGCAAATTCTTTCTCGAATGTTTTAGCTTTCCATATATTATTACGTGCAGAATCAAATCCGTATCTGAACAGAACTCCGGTTTCTAAAACATCATTAACACTTTTCTTTTCTTCTTCGCCAAAAATCTCAAAACCCGGCATATATTTATCTCCTTTAAATTTCTTTTTCGTAAAGTTCAAAAATAATCAATTTGTGTCAGATTTAAGAATCATTTCAGCTATTATTTTAGAAGAACCTGCCATTGATATGATATATTCTTTTGCAATTCTGCCTGTATAATTTCTTAAATCATCATCATTTATCATTTTCAGCAGCCATTCTTTTAATTCCAGCGAATTATTTATTATCTTCAAACTGCCGGCATTATTCAGATGAACTGCATCTGGCATCTTGTTAATATTGGGTCCGCAGGCAATTGGTATGCCGTATCCTGCCGGCTCCGAAACGCTGTGAACTCCGTCTCCGAAACCGCAGCCGACAAAAGCAATGTCTGCATTGGCATATAACTGTAATAATTTTCCAATACTGTCGGTTACTATATGAGAATTCACAAGTTCGGAGATAATGGTGTTATTATTTAAACTGTTGACTTCATTCAACAAAATGCTTAAGGAAATTACATTACTATGAAGTGCTTTTATTCTGTTTATATTTGCTACAGTAGGCTCATGCGGAGTATAAATAACTCTAATCCGGAATTTTTCTTTATTGATTTCATTAACTGCTTCAGCTATAATTTCCTCGTCCCTCTGCCATGTACTTCCGGCAACTAATGTAAAACAGTCATGTAGAATGTCATCAGGCAGAATTTTATGATTGATAGAATTTGATACTGAACTTATAATCCTGTCAGCTCTTGTATCGGATGATGTAACAATATTTGTAATTGTTCCAAATGATTTTATTAAATCAGTATGTGACTGACCGACAGTAAAAATCCGGTTGAATTTATCATAGCACATTCTAAAATATGTACTGACAGGAGAAAATTTCATAAGGAATGAATCAGAAGGCATAGTAGCACAAATCAGATAATTTTTAGAACCTGATTTATGTAATTCATTTAAATGATTAAACCATAAATCATATCTGACAAAAATTGATATATCCGGTTTAATTGCATCGGTAAAAAGTTTCGCATTTGTAATCGTATCAACAGGCATATAAACAGCAATGTCAATATCTTCCGAATTCTTTAAATTGATATAGCCGGAGGGAGAGAAAAACGAAGCAATAATTTCACATTCAGGAATAATATTACGGATTTCTTTTATTACCCGCTTTACCTGCTCAAATTCACCCATCGAAGATGCATGAATAAGTATTCGTAATGTATTTGATTTCTTCTTGGGTATATTGATAATTAAATCATACCAAATGTCTTCTCTTACCTTGGCTTTATCATTGAATTTTGAATAAATACCAAAAATAAAGTAAGCAATTGGCATTAATATATGGCTGTAAATAAATTTCACAATATTTGAATCCATAACTGCTACTTAGCTCCAAATTAAAAAAAGCAGGCTGTTACAAGAAAAACCTGCTTTATATATTTTGTCGGAATGGGGGGATTTGAACCCCCGACCCCTACTACCCCAAAGTAGTGCGCTACCGGGCTGCGCTACATCCCGAACAAAAACTCAAAAATACGCTATTTACAGGAGAAATACAAATATTATCTTTCATGAATGACAATATAAAGTAGAATTTTCTTCGTATAAATACTTGATATTCCAGTCAATTCAGAAATCTTAAGCCTCATAAATATTCTTTCTAAAAGAATCAACGAATTTCACGAACGTTACAACATAAAACGTCACTTTTTGGTTGGTCATGCTGAACGAAGTGAAGCATCCAGGCTGTTAATCAGTGAATACATGGACTCTTCGCAAGCTCAGAGAGACATAACATAGGGTTTTATATTTTAAAAAATAGAACGTATCAGCTCCGCTTTAAAAAGGTTGACTACAGGATTTCTGAAATTAAATAATTCTAAAAAAAAATCCTGTCAATTAATGTCGGCAGGATTTTTTATCGAAATTCACTGATGAGGAATTAGTTTCCGCCTCTTTTGATTCTATCAATTACTTTAAAAGTAACATCAATAGATTGATCGGCATAAATAGCAGCCATTTTATCTACAACGAGAACAATTTTCTCTTCTTTTGCTACAGTTTCGATAGCTTTACGAATTTTAGTTCTTATAGGTTCAAGTAATTGTTCACGGTATTTGTTAAGTTCACCCTGCTGACCAAATTTCTCTTCCTGGAATTGCAGCATAATCATATTCTGAGACTGAAGACTTTCTTCTTCTTTTTGCTGTTTGTCCTGAGGCATCATAGATTTTTGTTTTTGATACTGCTCAACTTTGGTTGTTAAGTCCTGACGAAGCTTAACCAATGTATCCTGCCATTTCTGTCCTTTATCCTTAATAAGCTTATCTGCTTCAATTGCTTCAGGTAGTTCTTTTAAAACAGTTTCCACCTCAACTACTCCTAATTTCATAGAAGCCTGTGAAAAAGCAATATTACCCGCCGGTAAAAACATTAATGCTATTATTGTCAGATTTAATAAGCTAATCGTTAACTTATTCATATAATCATTACTCCAAAAAAATGATTGAAAATAAAAATAAAAAAAATTATTGTCCTAAATGAAATAAAAATCTCCAGCCGGACACTTCATTTGAATTTGACAGTTTGTCAAATCCGTAACCGTAACTGAATCCCATAACGCCAATGGGCATAACCATCATCTGAATGCCGAATCCTGCTGAGCGCTTTAAATCAAACGGATTTGTACCCCGTAAGTCGTTCCATACATTTCCGGCTTCAGCAAATCCATAAACATAAATCGGCATTGGGTCTAAAGAAATTGCAAATCTCAACTCTGCAGTATATTTTGCCATAACTTTACTGCCTGTACCTGTTCCAATTTCGTTATCGGGATATCCGCGAAGCGGTGTTACACTAAACCCGCTTAGTCCGTTTCCGCCCATTCTATAGAGTTCAATAGGCGAGATTGTCGTGTCAGAATTAAATCCGGCAACATATCCGAATTTTGTAGATAACATTGCTACCAATCTGTCATTACCGTCAACCTTAGCAAGAGCATTATACATATCAAAATTTAATTCATTTTTGAAATAGTCAATCTGACCAATTCCAATTGCTCCCATTGCAAAATTTGTCGAAAAAGAAAATCTTGAACCGCCTGTAGGGTAAAACATATGGTTGATTGATGTACGTGATAATCTTTGTCCTATCGTAACTTCAGCAAACTTACCTTCTCTGTAATAAAATGATTGAGTTTTATTGTCGTTTATCTGAACTCTGGTACTCCAATCAGCTCTCCAGTAGTCATCGGGCCATTTAAAGCGTTTACCCAGATTCAAACCTACACCAGTCCGGCTTTGGTCTAAATCCTGATAATTATAATAAGTATCAAAAACATTAAATCCAACAGTTGTAGGTTCGTCAAAAAGCCATGGTTCGGTTACTCCAAGTGAAAAATTACGGTAGCGGTTAGCCTGACCGAATTCCCAGTTAAAGTTTAATATTTGTCCGCCGCCGCCCTTCAAAGGTTCTGTAATGGAAAAATTGTTAAAAGTAAAGCCAACGGCTCCTGTCAAACCAAAACTTCCTGCAAATCCGATAGAAGCATTAAAAGTATCTGTTGAACGCTCTTCAACTTTGTAAATAATATCAACTGAAGTATTGTCATTTTCCGAAGGTTTAATATCAGGTCTGAGTGTTTCAGGATTAAAGTACTGCAATACCTGAAGTGCTCTTATACTTCTGATTATCGCCGAGCGGTCAAAATAATCACCGGGACGAGTGAAAAGTTCTCTGCGGACAACTTTATCCTTTGTCTTGGAATTGCCTGCTATTATAATTTTCCCGATTTTATATCTGTCATTTTCATAAACATTTACAACAATATCAACCGAATCCGGCGGAACTCTGAAAATTTCTGGAACCATTCTTGCCTGAAGATAACCATTATCCAAATATAGGGAAGACGCATCAGTCTGACTTTCGTTTCCGGTTAGATTCTGCTGAAATCTCTCGACATTATAAACTTCACCGGTTTTGAACTCAAGTCTGTTTAATAATGCTTCATCAGTATATACGGTATTACCGTCAAATCTAATATTACGGACATAAACTTTTGGACCTTCATCAACAGTTATGTTTATATGAACTCCTTTATCGGCAAAATCATATCTGATTGAATCTTTTACTATTACTGCATCAATAAATCCGTTTTCGCGGAAAAATTTTTCTAAAAGTTTTTTATCTTCAATATATTTCTTTTTATCAAATTTGGCTGATACCCATAGCTGCCACCATGATTTTGTAACGGTTTCTTTAAAAGTACCCGCTAAATCGTCATCGTCAAAATTTTTGTTTCCTTCGAAAGTAATTGATTTTACTTTGAAATTTGTACCCTCATCAATTTTGACAATCATCCTTGAATAAGCAGCAGTATCAGTATCTTCTAATTCTGCCTTAGCACGTGAAAATGGTGAGCCTTCTTTCTCATAAAGGCTTTCGACAACTCTCTCTGTAAGAAATAAATCATATTTTGACAGTATATCGCCCCTCATTTTTCCGATAGCTTTTACAATATCGGTTTCATCAATATCTTTATTATCTTCAATAATAATAGAACTGAGTCTTGGGTTTTCCCTGACAATAATTTCAATAAAAACACCCATTTCGGTAATGCGGTCTAACTTAATGTCAACATAAGAGAATTGTTTTCTCTGCCACAGAGTCTGAATGGCTTTTTGTATTTTTGGTTCGTTGATAAGTCTGATTTTATCTCCGGTATTCAGACCCGACAGAGCAATAATTGTTTCAGAATCGGCAAATTGATTGCCGCTTACAGTAACACCTGCAATAGTATATAGATTGGGCTGTTGGGTCTGCATATTAGCCTGAGCAGATAATTCAACATTATACGCAGCACACAATAAAAGAATAATAAAACATTTTCTAAGCATATTTAACTTTTTTATTTCAGCACAAAATTTTCGATTCAGTAAGTTAGAAACTAATTAGACGAATGAAAAGCTATTTCTTTAACACATTCATTACTTTTTGTAAATAAGATGTTTGATTTTCATTTTCCGGTTCATTATGAAGCTGTGAAGAAGTCTTACCATACCTTCGTTCACGATTCATATAATTCTGAAGAGCAAGATAAAAATCATCTCTTCGAAATTCGGGCCAATACTTGTGAGATATATAAATTTCTCCGTAAGCTACTTCCCAAAGTAAAAAATTGCTGATTCTCATTTCCCCGCTTGTCCTTATCATAAAGTCGGCATCAGGGAGTGGAGCAGTCTGAAGATACGATGAAAATAAATCTTCCGAAATATCTTCGGGTGAAATTTTACCCCTTCTGATATCCAATCCAATCATCTGAACAGCTCTGACAATATCCCACCTGCCGCTGTAACTTAGTGCAAGAGTAAGATTGAGTCCGGTATTTTCAGAAGTTCTTTCAATTGATTCTTTAAGCAGCTTTTGAACCACTTTGGGTAATGAACTCAATTTACCGATTGTATGAATCCTGACACCATTAGCGTGGAGTTCATCTATTTCAGATTTCAAATACTGTTCGAGTATGTTCATTAGTCCGGATATTTCAGCGCTTGGTCGTTTCCAGTTTTCAATCGAAAAGGCATATAATGTCAGATATTTGATTCCTAATTGGGAACAAGCCTTGACAATATCACGCACGCTTTCCATTCCGGCTTTATGTCCGGCAATCCTTGGCATACCTTTTTCGTTTGCCCACCTGCCGTTGCCATCCATTATGATAGCAACATGTTTCGGCAGTTTGCCAAATGAAGCAATCTCTGCTTGTTTTGCAACATCGGAGATACTACGTTGATTATTCCAATTCACAGTTTTTCTCAAAGATATATTAAAATCATATCCTAAACGAATTCAAATTTAATGCTTTATTGCGAATAATTCAAGAAAATAGTGTAAATGTGTCCTAAATTCATAATTATTTGTATAATTCAAATCGTTAACAAATTTGTTAGTCGGGAGTGAATCTCAACATTGTCTTGAAACCTTCACTATTCTTAGCATTTGAAAACGGCAGTTTAACATATCCGCCGTTAAGCCAAATCTGAAGTTGGTCGCTGTAATTCGGATGCATCGGGTCACCGGAAATACCACCCGGAAGTGATGTATAGACAAAATTTGAATTCATATCGCATATAATTCTCATCGAAGCACCGATTACCTGCTTATAGGGGTTTGTTAAATTCCATTCCCCGTTATTAATTGTTGTATTATTGCCGCCGGTTTCAAATGGTCCTAATGTAACTGCAGGCTTCAAAAATTTTGATTTGCTGAGTGGATGTTCCAAAGTCAATGTGTGCATCTTGCCGTAAGTGCGGTTTGCAAGCGGTATTTTTCCGAAATAGTCGTTGAATTGGACTAAGGCATCCCTGTAGCTTTTGAAAATGATGAATTCTTTATTTTCAACATTTTTTGTTCCCTGAATATCAAACAGTTCGGAATCCGGCAGCTTAAGTAGTGACATAATTTTTCTGGTCGGCAGACTGGATATAAATGAATATTGCTTATAAATCCTGCTGCCCAGTTCGTCAAAAAAAGTATTTTTAACCAGATTTTCATAAAACATTGTATAGAATGAAGCATTGACAGATGCTCTTGAAATTATAAAATCCCAATCCTGCAGTAATTTTATATTGTCCTTTTCTTCATCTGTAAGCAAATTGTTATACGTCTTCAATACAGGTAAACAAATACTGATAATTTCTTTAGCATATAATGACAAAAAATCATTCTGAAGATATTGGGCATCACGGTTTGTGAAAACAACTGATTCAGTCAGAAGCTCTGATATTCTCATTACACGAGAATCCGGTTCCCAATGGTCAGAAATGAAAATATCATTTCGAAACGACAGTTTGTTGTTTGCTGTAGCCAGAAATTTTTCCGGTGGATTGTAAACCGAAAAAATACTGTCTGATAATTTTGCAGTACCTTTCCATGAATATTCTTTTTTCCATGCAGGATTAGGCAGGTTGGGATTGCACGATGTATTACGCAATGGTATAAATCCGGCAGAAATTACTCCGATATTTCCGGATTTATCGGAATAATGAAAATTTAATCCGGGTGATGACCAATGCCGTACAGCATCCTTAAAATCTTCAAAATTTCCGGATTTATTTATTTTATAAAGTGAATATATATCATCATCATTATAATTGCCAATCCACTTAAAACTAAGTGAATTCCTTTCCTGAAACCTTTTTGATTTATCCTTGGACTCAAAATTTAAAAATTGCTTAGAATCCGACAGAATATGAAAATCACTTATAAGATAAGAATTAGCCGTTTTTCGTTTATAATATATTTCGGGTGTACCGCCGGAAATAGTAATAGTATCAAGAACATAGATTAATTTACTTAATGAGGAATCGTTTGTATAATAATTCTCCTGCTTCTTATCTAATTTTTCAATAAAATAATCGAATCCATCAACCATGATATTTGTTATACCCCAGGCTATATTTCTATTTCTCCCTGATAAAATCAATGGAATCCCGGGTAACGTCATTCCGATTACATCTATTTCGGGGGACTTTAATCTCATTTGCATCCATCTAGCAGGAGAACCCAATAATAAATGAGCATCGTTAGCCATAATTGAATTACTCAAGCCGGTTGAATCGGTATTTCTGAAAGTCCAGCAATTACTGCCTGATGAAGAGCCTCCGATTCCTAACTTTGATTTTATATCAAATAATTCCTGATTATAAAATGATATATTCTTCTTATTATCGGTCTGCTTAGACGAAACCTTGTAAATGACATTATTGTAATTCTCATTTGGCAGAAAAAGTTTTACCTTTTCAGAACCGAGCTTATCAAATATTTCGCCAAATGTAATATCAGCCCATATACTTAATGAAAGTTCAAAAGTCAAAAACTTTCCTATCATCAGAGAATGATATGGCTGCCATTTGCCGGGTTTATAATTCAGGGCATTAAACTCAAATGATAAACCTGAATGGTTCTTTTCTATATAATAATTTACACCTCTGGAGTATGCATCAATAATAGTTTTGGATTTTCCGGAAATTGATTTATAATTACTTTGAGCAATTGATTCAATATCAAAACACCTCATGAATTTATCAATCTTTACTGTTTCTTTACCGAAAATTTCAGATAACCTTCCACCGGCAAGCCTGCGGTAATAATCCATTTGCCAAAGTCTCAAACTTGCCTGTGAATAACCGGCTGCAAAAAAAAGGTCTTCTTCATTTGACGCATTAATATATGGTATTCCGTAAAAATTCGAGCTGATTTCAACTTCTTTCTTTACCTGATTGGTGCTGATTTCCTGAAAGTCAGTTTCAACAGAAACATTTACAAGAAACAAAACAAAAAATGCAAAAGCAATAAAGATTATTATCAGTGAAACTGTAAATGCTGTTATTTTCCCGAAAGAAATCATTTTACAACCATTTATTGAGTTTGTACCAATCAATAGTACTTTTAACACTATCTTCAAATGGTATTTGATGTGAAAATCCTAAATCATTCTTTGCTTTTTCAGAAGAACAAATCCAGTATTTGCGGGTAAAATCAATTGCTTTGTCATAATCAAATTTAGCCTGAAGATTGAACAATCCGAACAAAAAGCCGTTAATTGCTCCAAGAGTCAAAATTAACTGGTCGGGGACTCTGACTTTCAAAAAGTATTTTTTTTGAAGACTTCTTAAGAAAACATCGTTAATATAATCCCATTCGTAGGTTTCTGAATTAGCAAGAAAATATGTCTGATTGACGGCTATTTCGGAAAAAGCCGCATCAACAATTCCTCTGGACAAATCATCAGAATGTATTAAACTGATATATTTATCTTTCAGACCCATGTGTGCAACAAAACCAAAATTCATCATCTTTATAATTTCGAAAATTGCAGTATCTCTCGGACCAAATACAGCCGGAGGCTTAATTATAGTATAGGGTAACCTGCCGCCGAAGGATATTACTTCGTCTTCAGCAAGTTTTTTACTGAGTCCGTAAGCTGTTACAGGCATTCGCGTGGAATCTTCATTGACAGGTTCTTCAAGAGAATTTGACGGACCGGAAGCTGTTTGACTGCTGACATAAACAAAACGCTTTATATCTGCACCACTTTCATAAACAGCATTTAATAATTTTTTAGTACCAAGAGTATTTATATTGTAAAAATCACCCTTATTATGTGCAAAATTTAATCCGGCAGAATGAAAAACATAATCTACGTCTTTTAAAACTTTTATCATACTATTTTTATCATCAAAATCAGCCTGTACACAATCCGCATTCTTCTCATCTAACCATTTGTTATTACTTGATTTACGCATCATACAACGTACTTCTATTCCGGCTTCAATCAATCTGTCGGCAATATGACTGCCAATAAAACCTGACGCTCCTGTTACAAGTGCTTTCAATTTAATTCGTTATTAACCAAAATAATTTGACAATATTATAAATGCTAAAATAAGAAAAAACAGTCTTATAATGAACAATTTGCTTTTTTTTATTTGAACATCCATAATAAAGTAATATATTACTTCGATTTTTTTTACAAAAATGAACTCAAATATCTTGGAGTGGAATATGAAGAAAGCTGTAATAATGGCAGGTGGTTTTGGAACCAGACTCAGACCGCTAACACTGGAAATACCTAAACCCATGGTACCTATACTGAATGTTCCGATGATGGGGCATATAGTTAATTTATTAAAAAAGCATAATATAACAGATATTAAATCATTATTGTACTTTCAACCCGATAAAATAACAGGTTATTTCGACATTGGTACTGATTTCGGAATCAACATGAGTTATAAACAGGCTGAAGCTGATTATGGTACAGCAGGAGCCTTTAAATTTGCAAATGTTGAACTTAAAGAAAGATGTATTGTAATCAGCGGCGATGTCCTGACTGATTTTGATTTAACAAAAGCTATAGAATTTCATAAGTCAAAAGGCTCTATGGCAACAATTCTGCTTACAAGAGTTCAATCACCGATAGAATATGGAATTGTGATAACAGATGTTGACGGTAAGATTGTACGTTTTCTCGAAAAACCATCATGGGGGCAAGTCTTTTCGGATACAATCAACACAGGTATTTATATACTCGAACCTGAAGTGCTTGATTTAATCCCATTTCGTCAGGAATTTGACTTTAGCAAGGATTTGTTTCCGTTGATGCTTGAACAAAAAATGCCGCTTTATGGTTATGTTGCTGAAGGATACTGGAGAGATGTGGGTAATCTTAGTGAATACCAGTCCGGTCAATTTGATGCATTAAGGGGTATTGTTGACTTAGGTTTTAATAAAAAATGGCAGTCCAATAATCAAATTGGAGATAATGCAGTTATTGCTTCTTCAGTCAAATTTATCGGAAATAATATAATTGGAAATAATTCAAAAATCGGTGAGAATTGCATAATTGAAAACTGTGTCATAGGTGATAATGTAATAATCGGCAATGGCTGCAATTTGAAGGATATTACAACATGGAATAATGTCCTGATTGGTGATATAGTAAAAATGACTGATGATGTGATATGTAATAATGTTGTTATCAATGACTTTGTAGATATTTCAGAAAATGTATTTATAGCCGAGTATTGCAATATTGGAAAAAGTGCAAGACTTTTCTCAAATATAAAACTCTGGCCCCGAAAAATTATTGAGGAGGGTGCCACTCTCTTCAGGTCTCTTGTTCAGGAGTATAAGTGGAACAGGGAACTTTTTACAGACGCAAGAATTTCCGGTATATCAAATATTGAGATTAATCCTGAATTCGGTGCCAAATTCGGTTCGGCACTCGGTATGACATTCGGTAAAAAATCAATTCTGCTTGCAAGCAGAGACCCTGATATTTGTTCAAGAATCATAAAGCGTTCAATAACTGCCGGTGCGCTGTCTGTAGGTGTTACAGTAAATGACCTGCAGCAGATTTCAATCCCGCAGACTCGCCAGGAATTGAGGGTAGGAAAATATGCAGGAGGTCTTCATGTCAGGAGGTCTCCAAGAAATTCGGAACATACCGATATCATTATTTTCAATAAGGACGGAAGAGATATAACTATTTCAGTAACCAAAAAAATTGAGAGATTTTTCTTTGGTGAAGATATTGAAAGAGTCACTTCAGACAATATCGGAGAATTAACGTTTCCGGAAAGGACACAGGAATTCTATATCAACAGATATGTAAATTCATTGAAAATTGATTTAATTGTCCAAAGGAAGTTTAAACTTTTGATGGATTATTCTTTTGGACTTGCTTCTACAATTTTTCCGAATATTTTGGGTAAATTACATGCTGAAGTAATTTCTTTAAATAATTATGTTGACGGTTCAAAATTTCATCCCGATCCGAGCGATGAGGATGCACCAATGGATGATACCGGCAAAATCATGAGGTCACTTGGTTATGAGATGGGTTTCAGAATGCAAGCCGGTGCTGAAAAAATAGCCATAATTGATGAACGGGGTAAATGGTATTCTTCAGTCAGATTATTGTCTATTATAACAAAACTGTTCCTTGAGACAAATAAAGACAAAGAACCATATAAAATTGCAGTATCAATAATTGCACCCCGAGAGATAGAAGACATCGCCGCAGGTTATAACGTGGAAGTCATACGCATCAAAAACAGCCATTCAGCGATGATGGAGGCTACATTGGATGAAAATGTACTTTTTGTAGGCGGAGTTTACGGTGGTTTCATTTTTCCTGAGTTTCTTTTTGCATCAGACGGTATGTTTACTGTTGGAAAGATGCTTGAGATGCTTGCTGAATCAAATCTGACACTTTCTCAAATTGATGAACTTCTTCCTAAAAGATTCCAGAAAATCCTTGAAGTGCCTGTTGCATGGGAATTCAAAGGAACTGTTATGAGATGTGCAATGGCACACAGTCAGAATTTGAAAAAAGAGTTAGTTGAAGGGGTAAAGATTTTTGAAGATGGTAAATCTGTAATAGTTCTGCCGGCAAAAGAACAGGCATCATTCTTTGTTTACGGTGAAGCTGATTCGCAGATTGAGGCTGATGAAATTGCAGTTCAGTACGAAAAATTGATTAATTCATGGAAAAGTAAATAGTCCTAAAAGGAGTAAATATGAAAATTGCTGAAATTTTAGATTTTGAAGCTATAGAAATTGATTATCAAATTGATAATAAAGAACAATTACTTGAAAATTTAGTACATGTACTTGGTAAGTCGGGTAAAATTAATGATACTGAACAAGCACTCAGAGATGTACTCGAAAGAGAGGAGATTATGTCAACAGGTGTAGGAAAGGGAATTGCTCTGCCTCATGCTAAATCCAAGGCTGTTAATGACTCCATTGCGGCTCTTGCATTACTGAAAGAACCTGTGGACTTCGACTCGCTTGACGGGGAACCTGTCAATATTGTGTTTATGCTGTTAGGTCCCGAAAATAACGTCGGTCTTCATCTTAGACTTCTTAGTAAGGTTTCAAGGCTGATGAACAACGATTCATTCAGACTGCACCTTTTTGATTGTAAAAAAAGGGAAGATGTAATCAAATTGTTCAATTCAATGGAAGAAGCTTAAGATTTGAAGGAGAGATGTATTCATTACAGTCAATTTTGTAATTGTACATAAAACTGTGATGATTAATAGTAAAATACAACTGTTGCAGTTACGTTGATGAAGAAGTAAATTAGAAACATAAAGGAAATGAAAATGAAAATATATATTGTACTCTTTGGATTGATGTTCTGTTTCATAAATGCAGGTGAACTTTTCTCTCAGGATGGATTTGAAACCAAACATAAAACTGTTATGATTGGCGATGAACTAAAAATGGTTTGTAATAATTTGAATGATATTGCAAAAGTACAGTGGTTTAAGGATGGAAGTCTTCTTAATGGTCAAACCGGTGACAGATTGGTTTTCAGTTCTGCTAAGTTAAGCGATGCCGGTACGTATCATGCAGTTGTTGAAGGTGTATGCGGAGTGACTAAAACCAATGATATGGTTGTTCGTGTTGAAATTCCGTCACAGCCCGGAGTCGAAACTGCTGTTGCAGGCGGCGATTTTCTTTTCCAGAACGACCCAAATCCTGCAGGAGATTTGGTGCGGTTTAAATTCAATTTGTCGGCGGCATCAGATGTAAGATTAGTTCTGTCGGATACTTTTGGAAATCAGGTTGCTGTTTTGTATGAAGGCTATGCCGGAGCAGGTTTCCAAAATATTGAATTCAGCGCTTCGGATAAAAATCTTGCAAACGGTGTATATTTCTATACTCTGATGACAAATAGTTTCAAGGATACAAAATCAATGATTCTAATGAGATAAATAATATATTTCTATAAATTTAAAAGAGAGTTCATAATTAAAGTGAATTCTCTTTTTTTTGAGTTAAATTAAATCTATGACACATTCTCTGATTGGTACTATCAAAACTTTACCCGGAAAATTCTGGCTTCTGCAGTTCGTACAAATGCTTGAACGGCTTACTTATGCAGCTTTAGTTATACAAATGGCTGTCTATATAGCACAAAAAGATGTTGTCGGCGGTCTGCATTTCGAGCATACCGATAAGGGTATAATATTCTTCTTTTGGGCGTTGATGCAAAATCTTACACCCGTTTTTTCAGGAGGTTTTACTGATAAAATCGGTAGGAAGAAAGTTCTTGTCATAGCAGTTCTGGTTGCAGGGTTTGGCTACTTCCTTGCCGGATTTCAAACAGAATTTTATCCGTTTTTAATTTCAGTCATCATTCTCGGATTTGGGCTCGGATTCTACCGTCCTGCAATCAACGGCATGATAGCAGGAAATGTCAGTGATGAAAATTCTTCTGTTGCCTGGGGATTGAATGTTATGATTATAAATTTTGCTGTTTTTTTCTCACCGCCTCTTGCAAAATATCTCGAAGAAATTTCCTGGGTAGTTTTTTTTGCAGGTCTCGGTATAATTCTGCTGCTTTCTTTAATTCCGATATTATTTTTGAAAGAAGAAAAGTTAACTGATAATTTCCATAGTGATGTTTTTATTGAAACTCTTAAAAGTCTTTTGCAGCCGAAAGTTATCTACATCGTACTTATCCTTTCCGGTTTTATGATGATATATATGCAGTTTTATGAGACTCTGCCAAATTTTATTTATGACTGGGTTGATACATCATCTTTAGTGAAAACTTTACATCTTCCTGAATTTATGACAATGCAGACCGAACGGGGCATAATGATTGATTTCAAATGGCTGTATAATTTAAATGCCGGATTTATTGTTCTTGCGGTTGTATTTGTTAACTGGATGTTTTCAGGCTTTAGAATAACAACCGGACTAATTGCCGGAATAATACTTGCAACACTCGGTCTTGCTGCATCCGGCTGGTCACAATCCGGAAGTTTAGCAGTTCTTGGGATGTTGATTTACACACTTGGCGAAATGATTACAAATCCTAAATTCAGTCAGTACATGTCTAAAATAGCACCAAACGAAAAGAAATCTACTTATATGGGTTTTATGAATTTGTCTTTTGCAATCGGATTAGGCGGGGGCTCACTTATCGGTGGATATGTTTATAAAAACTTTGCTGAAAAAAGCGGACTGGCAATGGATTATCTTGCCCGTCATTATAATTTGACAGAAAATATCAATCACTCAAATGCACTCAAAATTCTGATGGAAAAATCAAATTCGGATATAAACTCTGTAACCGAATTATTATGGCAATCGTATCAGCCGCATCTTATTTGGCTTGTGTTTGTTGCAATAGGATTGCTTTCTGCGGGATTGCTCTATTTGTATTCAAAAAAATATTCTGAACCATTGATTGCACCTGATTTCAATGATTGAATCTGTCTGAACCATTGATTGCACCTGATTTCAATGATTGAATTTGATTGGAATATGTCTGAACCATTGATTGTACCTGATTTTTATGATTGAATTGATTAGAATTTGTCTTAATCCGTGTAATCCTTTAATCCGTGTAATCGGTGATTCGGACAAGGCATATTCTGAACCATTGATTGCACCTGATTTCAATGATTGAATTGATTTGAATATGTCTGAATCACGGATTTAACTGATTACACCGATGCCACAGATTTTTAATCAGTGAAATCCTTTAATCCGTGTAATCAGTGATTCAGAAAGGGGGATTTGAATTTAACTTAATTAGCTTCGCTGGTCTTCGACTTCAGCATTCATAATTCATCATTCAAAATTGCAAACCAATCCCGTAGGAATACCCTGTTAGTAGAAAATAACAATTCCCTCAAATATCATAAAGCTCCGTAGGAGCGGACTATACAAAATTTATTTCACGTCCGCTCCTACGGAGCTTGATATTTATAAAAGATATTATTTGCTACAAACAGTTCGTTCCTCCTGAACTGAAATAATTCTTTTCATTATCTACTCCCTTATAAATTTTGAAAATTGATTACCTACACGAACAATATATACACCACTCGTCAATTTGGATATGTCAATGCTTGTCTCGCTTTCATTTATTTGTGCTCTGATTTGGCAGATTCCAAGCAGGTCATAAATTTCTACTTGATTTATATTTCCGAATTCTGTTAAACGAATTATAAGTTCATCATTATTTTGTGAAAAAAAACTGTTGGGAGAACTTTGATTTTCATCATTATTGATATTAACAGTATAATCAAAAACGGATATATAATTCAAAGCAAAAACATAACTTCCATAACCTTTTACAAACATTGAATCTCTAAAATCATAAATCGTTTCACCCTTGTAGTAAGAATCAAAAATTAATGTTCCTTCAAAATAATCGTCATCATTAGGTGAATAGTGATCCACAATAATTCTAAAATGACAAATGAAAGATTCAAGTTCATTGAAAAAATTAATTAATTCCGATTCCTTTGAATCAAAGTCATCTATTGAAATTGTATCACCGACTTTAACTTCTTTCTTGAACCCAAAATCCAAATCCCTCTGATATTTAGCATGTCTGAAATATAAACATTCTTCCATAGAAAGGGATTTTGATTTACATGGTTCATCATAATCTAAATTACAGGTATCAATTTGAATTTCCATTCTACGCAACTTTTCAAGTATTTCTTGATTTCTACGATATAAGTTGTATAAGAAGTTACCTTCACCATTATAAGGCACATCAAAAATGTCAATAATACACGGGTTTTTAGTGACATCGTCACATTCTGCATTCGCAGTTTCTGCACCAAAAGCAAAAAAGTAAATCATTATGGCAAGGAACACACTCCCAATAAGATTTACTGAAAATTTCTTTTTCATGATAATCATTCCTTATTTGTTAAATAAAACAATTCTTCAAGAAACTTGTTAAAATATTACTCAAAAAACATATCAAATCTATTTAAAAACCCAAAATACTTTTCTTCTTTTTCATCTTCAAAACGTTTTCTTTGATTTGCCGTTTTTCCTTTACAAACTTAAAAAGATTTATTTATAAAACAAAATATTTTTTCCATTTTTTTATTAAGAAGCGTCATATTTATCTCGTAGAGATTATATTTTTTCCATATAATTCAACCTCTACGAGGTAGTCTTGTTCATCAGGATTTGTTTTGTTACCACAATTCAACTCCTAACGGAGTTGGCGGTTGCGGCTTCAGGTGGACTTGTTTTTCTACTAACAGGACACTCCTAACGGAGTTGGATACAATTCTGAATGCTGAATGATGAATTCTGAATTAATAAGAAGAACTAAGAACTCAAAATTCAAAATTCCGCATTCAGCATTCAGCATTCAGAATCCAGCATTTAGAATTCAGCATTCAGCATTCTGAACTCATAATTCCGAATCCAGCATTCAGCATTCAGAATTTAGAATTCATCATTCTTTGTAATATAATGTATAAAAAAAATGACAAAAAATTAGTTATAAATAATTTTATTAACCGTCTTATTCAATAATTTGTTAAGTTTAAATGTTTTTATTTGGCAATTTGGAATGTATTATGAAATTATTAGGTTTACTCTTGTTTATAGCCTTTTCTGTACAGTGTTTTTCTGATGCAGAAGATGAACACAGAAAGGCAAAAGCTGCATTTATGAGATATATGAAATCGGCTCACCCGCTGCCTGAAGAAGTCAGGAAACCCACAAATGAGAATGTTCTGTTTTCAAACAAAGCGACATTGCCGAATTTTTTGAATATAAATGCTACAATGGATGAAGCAGAGTCTGACCCTAATAAGATGCAGAATGAATCTTCAATTGCCGTAAATCCCAAAAATCCGAAAAATCTCATAGCATCTGCCGTTGATTACCGTGCCCAGTCTTCAACATGGGTATATGTCTCAAGTGACGGCGGTCTGAACTGGAAAAATCTTAATCTTGGCAAACCTTATCCCGAATGGCGTTCTACTAATGACCCGTCAGTTTATTTTGACAATGAAGGAATCGGTTATCTTTGTTATGGTGGTTTTGGAGATGTATTAAGCAGTGAAGCAGGTTTAGTAGGTGAAAACGGTGTTTTTATAGCAAAGACAACTGATGAGGGAAAAACCTGGAAAGCACATATTCCGGTAATTATACATCTCGGAACTCAAACCATGGACTCTACATTTGAAGACAAATATTATGTTCAGGTTGACAACTCGCAGGTATCACCATTTTACAGAAATGTATATGTCCCGTGGAAACGAGTAACTCCAAGAGACTCTGCCACACAGATAGTACTTTCCAAATCAATTGATTTTGGCGAAACCTGGTCTAAACCTGTCAATATTAGTCACAGAGTAAGCGGCAGCAGTGAAGATACAACTTTTGGTCAGAGTTTTCCGCTTGCATCAACCGGTCCTGATGGGCAGGTATATATTATCTGGAATCACGGAATAGAGCATGGAATAGGTTTTTCAAAATCTACTAACGGCGGCGCATCATTTACCGAGCCGAGAATTATCCAAAGATATAATATATTCGGTGAAACAAAAATGCTTGCAGGACAGGGATACAGACATGTTGTAAAAGGTACTGTACGTGCCGAAGCTTATCCTGTTATAATAACTGATATCACAAATGGTGCAAATCGTGGAAATCTCTATCTTTCATGGTCTGCAGATAATTATCCCAATGTTTATTTTTCTAAATCTACTGATGAGGGTCAGTCGTGGAGCAGTCCGGTTATAGTTCATTCCGATACAACAAATGATCAGTTTTGGCATTGGATGAGCATTGACCCGCTGACAGGCGACCTTGCAATTATGTATTTGGACAGCCGAAACGATACAAATAATATTATGATTGATTGTTATGTAAGTTACTCCAGCAATGGGGGAGATACCTGGATTGATAAAAGAGTATCGGACATCAACAGTGATATTCGGTTAAATCCGTTTGCTAACCGTGCATTTGCAGGTGATTACAGCGGTAATGCTTTTTATGACGGTATAATTTATCCATCGTGGGTTGATATGAGAAATGCTGTCACAAATATTTCCGACAGCGATATTTTGACGGCTGTTGTCAACACAAGGGCGCCGGCGCCGCCTGATGATTTTGCTTCATATTTTGAACCTGCAAATCCTTTGGAACTTGACTTATCATGGATTCCTCCAACGAAACGGGCATTCGACCAGCCGCTCAATCCTGCTGATTTCGTGCATAAGTTAGTTAGGGATAATGTTGTCATTGCAACACTTGACGGCAATACCGATAAATTTTCCGACAAAAATATTACTGCTTTTGAAAAGTATGATTATGAAATTTATGCTGTTGCAGGCAGGGATTCAAGTATTGCAAGAAAAATTACTGCTTATCCGGGCGGCTCCAAACAACCTGATATTCCATTAATTACATCCTCAAAAGGAAATTTGGATAGACAAGTTGAACTGAAAATTAAATTACCGTCTTTTAGAAGTGATAAAATTACTCCTCTGGCAAATTTACAGAAACTTAAGCTTTTCAGAAGTGGGGTATTAGCTCAGGAATTAACGTTAAATCCTCAAGATACGGGAAAGACAATTTTAATATATGATACACCTGACGAAATAGGATTTTACAGTTACAATGCGAAAGTTGATGATTATTTTCAGGCACTTGATATCGAAACTGAAAGTAACTTCAGCCCCGAAGTAGTTTTATATACAGGAAATTATCCCGAGTCACTTTTTGAAAATTTTGATAATCCGAAACTTCCTAAATATTATATTTCAGGCAGATGGAAAGCAACTGATGAGATATCCGTGAGCAGCAGTAATTCATTGAGCAATGCACCTTATTCAAAATATAATATGGAGCAGTTTGATACTTTGGTTTTCACACCTGTTGCAATGCCATCAGGTGAAGATTTATACATGACTTTCATGCAGATATGCTCATTGTATCCTGATGATTCAGCTAGTATCGAGATTTCATACGATAATTTACAAACATGGGAGCCATTGGCTAATTACAACAGAGATATGTTTGAGCCATGGAAGGATAACGATTTGAACGAAAGTGACTGGCGTTTCGAAAGACTCACAATTCCTTACAGAGATAACTCAGACGGCGTTTTTGTCAGATTAAGATTCGGTTCAAACAGAATCAGACAGGCAGACGGCTGGTACATTGACGATGTCGTTATCGGTACAAAAGCAGTTTCAGTAAATAATGACGTTTACGCAAACAATGTCAAAATATTCCCTAATCCGGTAAGGGATAATCTGAAACTTGTAAGCAGCTTAAATGCAATTACCGGAATTAAGATTTTTGATTTGAACGGAATATTATGTCTGGATTACAAAGCAGCAAATTCAAACGAAGTAAGCCTTAATTTGACTGATTTTTCTGCCGGGGCATATTTTGTTGAAGTTTTAAGTGATTCGGGGCTATTATTACGAAAATTGATTATTATAAATAAATAATATTATAAAATTATGCAGGAATCAATGATGGAATTGTCAGAAATATTTACAGATGATGAGATTCTTAATCTCAGACTTGCAGTATCGCGTGTATTTAATTTGATATCTGAAAACGGTGAAAAACTTGACAAGAAAGAGATTCGGGCTTATGAGAAATTTATTTCAAAAGCTCGAAGGTTGGAAAGTGAACTTGCGGTAGAATTATTTACCGGTATAGACAATTTTCAAGTTCTTGATGAGAAAAGAAAATCTTCAGGACTTGATGACAGGGAAGGACTCCGCTACATTTCAGCTCTGCTTGACCGAAAATCAGAACGTGATGTGGCTGTGGATTATAAAAAAACTCTGCTGGCTCTCGGATATTATATCGCAAATGCTTCGGGTTCGATTTTTGGGGACAAAGTTGATGATGATGAAATTACTGAACTCATTTTAATTGGTAATGATTTGGAATTATCATACCGTGAAATGTTTAACTCAAATCAAATTCAGAGAATTATCAGTATGATTGAGGAATGATTTGCTGTTTCACAATCTGATCGAATAGTAATCAATTTCATGGATAATCCGGCAACTTATGTAACCGGATTGTCCCAATTTGTAATCCAGGTTAAATAATCTGCTTCAGAAGGCATCCTCCAGTCAGCTCTTGGAGATAATGCAACCGTACCAATTTTTATACCGTCAGGAACGACATTCCGCTTGAATTGATTTGTAAAAAATCTCCTTACAAATTCGTTAAGTGTTTTTGCAATAAATTCAGTTTCATAGATTCCTGAAAAAGCTATTTCAGCCAAAAATAGAATTTTTTCCGGTTTGAAACCATGCCTAATCATATAATACAGGAAAAAGTCGTGCAATAAGTATGGTCCAATCGAATTTTCAGTATCTTGAATTATGTTGCCCGAACTGTCCGGTGGAAGCAATTCAGGAGAAATCGGTGTGTTTATAATATCAAGCAAAATATCGGATATTTCACCTGTAAAAACTGCTTTGCTGTACCATTCAATCATATATTTCACCAGAGTTTTTGGAACTCCGGAATTAACAGCATACATAGAGATATGGTCGCCGTTAAATGTACACCATCCAAGGGCGGATTCAGAGAGGTCTCCGGTTCCAATAACAATGCCGTTGTGCATATTTGCAAGGTCCATTAGAATATGAGTCCTTCTGCGTGCTTGAGCATTCTCATATACTATATCATGAACACTCTCATCATGTCCTATATCATTGAAATGCTGTCTGACACTTGCTTCAATTGAAATATCCTTCAAAGTAATCCCAAGCAGTCCTGCAAGTTTGACAGCGTTATTTTTTGTTCTTTTTGTAGTGCCGAAACCGGGCATAGTGACAGCGATTATACCTTTAGTATCAAGATTTATCTTTTTGAAAGCATTATATATAACAAGTAATGCAAGGGTAGAATCCAGTCCGCCCGAGACGCCGACGACTGCACTTTTCGATTTTGTATGTAATAATCTGCGTGATAAACCTGCAACCTGAATATCATTAATATCGCAGCAGACTGAATTTCTTTTGGATTCATCATCCGGCACGAAAGGTCTTGAGTTTACAGTGCGTAATAATCCGTGATTAATATTCGGTATCATAGATACAGGAATTATCCTGGTATTTGCAGTAGGTTTACAGCCGGAAAAAGAATTATTTTTCATCCTTTCATTAATCAGTCTTTCTAAATCAATATCAGATGTGCAAATTTCCGATTCAAAAGAAAAGGGTTTTGTTGAAGCAAGTAAAGCGGCATTTTCAAAAATCATAGATTTGCCAGAGAAGACTGTATCTGATGTTGATTCCCACAGACCCGACGCAGAATAAATGTAAGCAGAAATTAAACTTCCTGAGTGCATTTTGATTAAATCAGACCTGTATTCCGATTTTCCAAGATATTCGTTGCTTGCAGACAAATTGGCAATAATTGTGGCTCCGCTCAGAGCAAGATTTGCAGCAGGGGGCAGGGGAGACCACATATCCTCGCAGATTTCGATGCCAAGTTTAAAATTTCTGTCATTGGAATTTTCAAATATTAAATCCGTACCGAAAGGAACATCTAATCCTGCAATTTCAATTGTATCGGATAATCTATCAAATCCGGATGCAAACCATCGTTCTTCATAATATTCATTTGCATTGCACAAGTACGATTTTGGCACAACTCCAATTATCTCGCCGCCGGAAATAACTACTGCCGTGTTGTAAAGCCGGTTATCACAAACTAAAGGAGCACCGACAATAAGTATTGAATTTGACTGTGCAGTTTCTTTGCAAAGTTTGATTAATGCTTTTACGGCAGACTCCAGTAAATTACTCTGAAAAAACAAGTCCTGGCATGAATACGCAGTGATACTCAATTCCGGGAATACAAATAAATCGGATTTATGATTTTTGACTATATGACTTATAATACCGGTATTATACTCAGGATTAGCAATCCTAAGCTCCGGGCTGACTGCTGATACACGATAAAATCCGAACTCTGAATTATTTCTTTTCACTAAATTTTCCTGTTAGTGCATTTTATATTTACAAAACTAATCATTTATAATATAAAAAAAAACAATCTTGATTTTAAATTTGCAATTGGATGTATGATATAGGGATTATTTATGGTAACTTGAAACTATACGGCAGAAACAAAAATCCTGAATTCCGAATGATGGACATACTTTATATACAACTATTTCTTGAAAATAAAAATAAATATTTGGTAAATACTGTTGATTGCATTATTTTAGCAAATATTGAATCTGTCAAATAATTTAATTTGGTTAATCATGAATTTAGCCCTCAGATTATTAATTGTATTTTTACTTATGTCAATTTCAGTACAGACTAAAGAATATTATTCACATGCTGAACTGAACCATAAACTTTGGAAGATAAGCGGCAAGGGTTTAGATAAACCATCTTATATTCTTACCGGTGTTGTATCAAAACACAAGGATGTCTTTTTTTTCAATGATTCGGTTTTTTCAGCTTTTATGAAATCTGAGATGTTTTTAAAATATATAAGTTCTTTCGACAAGGACATGTATAAAATTGAAGAATATAGACGGACTGATAATTTCGATTTTGAGAAGTATTTCTCATCCGATATTTTGTTGCAAATTGGTGACACAATAGAATCGCGGGGTGGTTTCTTTCAGAATATTCTTGAAAGAAAATGTTCATACGATTTGATGGTGGCTGTTAGCCCGAAGATTGATTATAGTGCAAAAGATTATTTAATAAAATCTGATATCATGAAAGAGTTTATATACCTCACTTTAGTTACACATAAGAACCACGAATCAATATTTGATATAAATCACAGTAGAAATAAATTTTTAAAACTTCCAGATTCTCTTAAATATAAAAATATTATTGATAATTTCAGAGACAGTATAAATTATGACAACATTGAACTAACAGCAAATTTATTTAGTAAGAATCAGTTAGATTCAATTTATTCTCAGTTTATGAATAATGAAATTAAAGATTATGATATTGATAACCTTAATTCTAATAAAGATTCTGTAATAAAATCTCTGATTTATTATTTCAAAAAATACTCAACTTTTACAGTTCTGCCGATTTATTATGTATTAGGTGAAGACGGCGTTATTGTTAATCTGCGAAATCAAGGTTTTGAGGTTGAAGGGATCGAATGTCCTAAAGAGACTAATATTTTAGATTATACAAAAGAATTTGACAGGGTAGAATGGGTTGATGTGAAAAATGAAAAGTTGGGTATAAATATTAAAATTCCACCCACAAGTATTAAAAGTGTTAATCAATCAATTGAAAGTGAGGTTTCAGCCTTTGACATCAAAACATACAATGGATATTTTGGTGAATATTATGATTGTCCGAATTTCTCAACTCAGAATCCCGAAAAATATTTTTATGAAACCAATGAGAAAACAAAAACTTTATATACTAAAAATGCAAGTTTAAAGAGAATTTATTCTTCAGATTCGATTATTAGATATGAAGGAGAAACATATCGTAACAGGTATTATACTAAATATCATCTTGTTTATGCCAATAAATTGATAATCAAAATTACCGGAATTTCAGATACAAATTTCAGAAGTCAATCTGATATTGACCGGTTCTTATCAAGCTATACGATTATACAACCTAATATTGATTCATCTTTTCATTATATTTCCGAATCTAAAGATTTTGAAATCACTTTTCCGGGGAAACCTTTTATAAAACGTAATCAATTAGAAAGAAGTTTTAAAAAGAATGTTTCATTTTACGATTTTAAAACAAATATTAGTTATGAAATCACTGTAAATACTCTTTCTGCTGGTAATTTTCATACAAAAGATTCACTTCTAAATAAGTTTGCAGATATAACTATCAATAACAATAAAGATAAAAACTTGAAAATTATCAATGATATTATTTATTCTGATTTTAATGGTTTTAATTCTGTAGAATTCAATCTGGAACTAGATAATTATAGAACTTATTATAAAATGATATTAGCACACGATAAAACTTATTTATTAAGGATTTATTATAAAGATACGAATTTCATTCCTGATAATAATCCTTTTATCAATAGTTTTATTATTTATGATTCAAATATTGCACCAAGAAAGGTATTCAAAACAAAAACTGCAAGTTTCCTATTACCAGATAATTTGCTTTTGGACTCAATGATTGAAGATAATCTCAAAAATCAAACAGACATTAATGACCGTATTTATTTTTTCAACCGGTTTGATTATCATGACACAAATCTTGGATTTTCATTTTACTTTAAAATAAATTTAATGCCTGATTTTTATTTCAAAGATGAAGAAAAATTTTTTCGACATAGTTTTGTTAAATATTCGCTTAATTACTTAACAGACCAATTTGGTAAATATGATTTAGTATATTGTAAACCATATTCAGAAAAAATACAAAATTCGTATGAATTTCTTGTTAAATCAAAAACATCACAAGCGGTTTTAAAAGGTATATTTTATCCATATAAACAAAGTATTCAAAGTTTTGAAGTGAGGACTCATCAGGAATTTTTAGACAATTCATACATTAATGATGTATTTGAATCATTTAATATCAAAATTAATTCGACTGATGATGAGGAATTGTTTAGCACCAAGTTAATTGATGTAACTAAATATCTTGTTGAAAACCGGCTTTATGAAGTGAAAATTGGATGGAGTTCCAGTAATATGGCAATGTTCGAAGATGCTATTAAAGCAACTAATTCTAAAATTGAAGTCGAAAAATCTATTGAATTTATTCTTCAAGATAAAGAAGATATTAGTGTATTTTTAGAAAAATTATTTATCAAATATTCTGAATTATATAATCAAAATGAAGTATTTGAATTTCATAAATCAATCTATGAAAAAGCAGGTAAAATTTCAAATATATACAATTATATGCAACTTGCTGAAATTTCTAAGATTGACAATGATGCTGTAATTGATTTTGTATTAGATAAACTGATACAGCTTCGGGAAACAATAAAAATAGATTTTTCAAGACAAAGATTAAAATTTTTTCCTACAAGTAATACATCATTGAGATATGCTAAAAATACTTTTCAAAATCTGAATTTGAAAATGATTGGAATAATTTCAAAGAAAGATAAACTAAAAATATTATTTGAAACAGATGCATACGCTCCTTATAAATTTGATTTATTTTCTGATAAAAAATTAGACGAAATTAATGAATTAGAATTACCTTTAGAATTAGAAAACCAATTGATAAAACAATTTAAGAATATGTATTATTCAGATCTTAGTTTTGCTATTAATGATGAAGATTATAAAAAATATACTTTAAATACAATTAATAACTTAATTAATGTATGCAAGTCTGAAGAATCATTTAATTTTTTTAAAGATTCAATTATGAATCAACCCTTTATTACAGATAAACTGAAAAGTAAGTTTTATACAGAATATATAGAACGTTTTGATGACTCAAAAAGAGAAGAGTTAATTGAAAATGTCGTAACAAGATTTAATGTTTATGATAGATTGCGGAAGTCAGGTAAATTAAATCTTTTCCCTGAAAAATATCTTAATTACAAAGATATTGCTGAAGCACAGATTACTAAATATTATAAAAATGACCCAAACAATCAGGTAGAACTGAAGTTTAAGAATTTCTTTAAACACACAATTGAAGTTAATAATGAAGATGTTATTTATTATTTCTATCATATAATTAATAAAACTAACTTTAGGGGTTATCATGGTGAAGAAGAAGAATATACAAACGAGTTTACCCTAATGATAGGTCCATACAATGAAAATTCAGATATTAATAATCTTCAGATACCTTATGGCAGAGTTTGTATAAAACGGGGTTTTCGTAATGGGAGTGTTTTTGATAAGTTTATAAAGTCTCAAAATAAAGAGGAATTTGAAGATATATTTTGTATTGAGAATATAAATGAGGTTGAGGATTAATTTTAAATAAATAAAAGTAAAAATTTTTGATTCAATAATTTATTTTTGATTCCAATTATTTATTTACCATTTTTGTATAGTTTAAATTTTCGGGCAAATAAAAATTATTATGAAAAAACAGCAATATCTTATTTTCGACATCGAAACTGCACCTCTGGATTTTGACTTACTTTCGGAATCGCAGCAGGAATACATCTTGCGAAATACAAATACCGATGATGAAATTCAAAATAAAAAGTTTGAAATGGCACTCTCGCCGATTACTGCTCAGGTTGTCTGTATTGGAACACAATTGATGCAGTCAACTGACGAAGGCGGTTGGGAAGTGATTGGCAGAGCCGCTTTGTCGGTTGACAATTCATTTGAAAACGGTAAAAAAGAGACAGTAACGCTCACTACCGGCGACCAATGCTTTATTACTAACGAAGCAAAACTTTTGGAGGATTTCTGGGCTATACTAAGGAAATATGATTCGGCTGTTTTGATTTCATTTAACGGCAGAAGTTTTGATGCACCGTTTCTGATGCTGCGTTCGGCTATACACAGGATTAAACCGTCAAGAAATCTTATGAGCGGTACAAAATTCAACTATCCTCTGCATATTGACCTGATTGATGAACTCACGTTTTACAATCCAAGCCCGTATTCAGCATCCAAAAGATTCAATTTTGATTTCTATACGCGTACATTCGGCATAAAATCACCTAAGAGTGAGGGAGTGGACGGTTCGATGGTCGGCACAATGTTCAAAGAAGGCAAGATAGTCGAAATATCGGAGTATTGTATGAGAGATATCAATGCAACGTGGGAACTCTTTCTGATTTGGTATAATTATCTTAAGTTTTAATTTATTTTTATACTTACTTTTATCTAATTCGTCATAAAATTGAGTATGAAATAATATCAAGTATAAAATGTTTAAAATTCAGCTATTGTTAATTTTGTTCTTATGTACTTTCGGGCTTAAATCTCAGGAATTATGCAGAGATTACAGGCTGTATGACGGTGTTGAAACACTCTTCAATTTCGGCATGGATACAACATTTAACTGGTGGGCTATAACAGTGCCTACGACCGACAGACAGCGTTTGGTAGTAAACGGTGAAGAAAGCCGTGTATTTACATCAGTTTTACCGCCAGTGTTCTCGTATGACGGTTTAAAGTGGGCAACTTATGCAATTGACCAGGGGGTAACAACTTTGTTGACACTTGATACATCAATATACCTTTTTGCTTCCGATCCCGGTGAGATAATGTTTTCTTCGATGACAAATCAATTGGTTTACACCTATAAAAGAGGAGATATCGAATATGCAGTAATGCCTGACAGAACAATAGAAATGATGAATAAAACAGGAAAATTCATTGTTAATCAAAATGCAACGCGCTATGCTTATACAGTAGTTCGGGGGTCATCTTATGCTCTTGTTATTAATGGCAGGCAGACAACAACTTTTGACGAAATAAAGCCTGTAGGATTTAATATTGAAAATAAATTTGTATATGCTGCTTACAGCGGGAACGGATGGCAGATTTATGAAGATGAAAAGCCTGTCTCGGAAATATATCCCGATTTGTACGAATATGCAATTAACCGTCAGGGAACTGTTTATGCATTTCTCGTCAAGTCATTTAACAGCAGACATCAGTGTATTACCTTTTCAAGCGATTATTACGAACCGCTTTTAAGCAAACAGTATGAAATGACAAGTAATCTTACTCTTCATCCATATCTTGCTTTAACCGGTTTCAGCGCTGTGTTTCAGATTACCAGATTTGTTGCTATGAATTCCGCAGAGTATTTTGCAGGTATTCATCCGGGTCCGCCAAAATTCACGTATGACGGCGATGACTTATACTTTTTAAGTTGTGATATGGACTGCTTTATAAATATTAACGGCAGACGTTACGACCTGAAAATAAATATCGAACCCGGCAGCCAAATAGCAGTAGCTCCCGGTACAGGTACATTTGCCTATACCACAAGTTCATCACTAATGCTGTATTTTGTTGAAAAGGGTGTATTACATTCAGGTATGATGGTTGATTATACGACGCCGCCGCGATATAACAGGTTTGATAAACGCTACGAAGCCATAGGAGCTATAAATAATAGGTTATATCTGCTTACCTGCACTCCTCCTCAAAGATATTAATCTAATTATTTTATAATTAGTTAACAGGCAAGCGAACAAGATTATGGCAGATTTTCTTTTTAAAATAATCTGAATGTTACAATTTTGTTAAATGATTAACTTCATTATGTTCTTATAAAAATACAATCTTAAAAAATTTCGGTTTGAAAAATGATAAAAATTACTTTCCCGGATGAAACGGTTAGAGAATTCAACAGCGGTGTTACAGCCTACGAAATAGCAATGTCAATCTCTGAAGGTCTGGCTCGTAATGCAGTAGGAGCTGTTGTGAACGGAGAACATTATGAGATTAACCGCCCGATTTTAGAAAATTCCAATGTTAAAATTGCTACTTTTAATGATGATGACGGTAAGCAGATGTTCTGGCATTCATCGGCACACCTTATGGCAGAAGCATTACAGGAAATTTATCCCGGGACGAAATTCGGAATAGGTCCGGCAATTGAAAATGGCTTTTACTACGATGTTGACTTACCCGAAGACACAAAAATTTCATCTGAAGATTTGCCTGCAATTGAACTCAAAATGAAAGAACTTGCCAGAAAGAACTCCACTTATGATATGTCGGAGTCTTCGTGGGATGAGGCGTATCAGTATTATACCAAAAGCGGTAATGAATATAAAGTAGAATTGATTGAAGGATTGAAAGGTCAGAAAATCACATTCTGTAAACACGGCAATTTTACAGATTTGTGCCGCGGCGGTCATATACCAAATACCGGATTAATAAAAGCTGTTAAATTATTGTCTGTTGCAGGAGCATACTGGAGAGGTAATTCAGATAATAAAATGATGACCCGTATTTATGGAATTACTTTTCCAAAACAAAAATTGCTTGAAGAGTTCATTGTTCTTAGAGAAGAAGCTGAAAGAAGAGACCATCGCAAACTTGGCAAAGAACTCGAACTTTATATGATTACTCCGAATATCGGAGGAGGTCTTCCAGTCTGGCTTCCTAAAGGAACTATTATCCGCAGAAAACTTGAAGATTTTCTTAAAAAAGAATTATTACAACGCGGTTATCAGGAAGTAATTACCCCGCATATTGGAAATTTAAATTTATATAAAACATCAGGGCATTATCCTTATTATTCCGAATCGCAGTTCTCTCCGATTAAAGTGGAAGAAGAAGAATATATGCTGAAACCGATGAACTGCCCTCACCATCATCAGATTTACGCACTAAAACCAAGAAGTTACAGAGATTTGCCGTTGCGTCTTGCGGAATTCGGTACTGTTTACCGTTATGAACAATCCGGAGAGCTTAGCGGACTATCGAGGGTACGCGGGTTTACTCAGGACGATGCACACATTTATTGCACTCACGAGCAATTAAAGGATGAATTGATTAATGCAGTTGAACTTACACAGCTTGTATTCCGAACTTTTGGAATGGAGGTCACTACTCGTTTATCTTTCAGAGATGACAGCGAAGATAAATATGCCGGAGACCCTGAAGTCTGGGAAATTGCACAGAAGGAAATAAAAGAAGTTGCCGATATGATGGGGCTTGATTATTTCATAGGATTAGGCGAGGCTTCGTTTTACGGTCCCAAGATTGACTTTATCGTTAGGGATGCAATCGGAAGGAAGTGGCAGTTAGGAACAGTGCAGGTTGATTATGTTATGCCCGAAAGATTTGAACTTGAATTTATGGGTAGTGACAACCAAAAACACCGCCCTGTAATTATACACCGTGCTCCTTTTGGTTCAATGGAAAGATTTATTTCGATTTTAATAGAACATTATGCAGGTAACTTTCCATTCTGGATTGCTCCGGTTCAGGTCTCAATTCTGCCGATAGGTCAAAATCAAAATGAATACTGCGAAAATCTTTTGAAACAGTTGAAAGACCTTGGTTACAGAGCTGAAATTGATACAAGAAGTGAAAAGGTAAACAGGAAAATTGCTGAATCCGAACAGATGAAAGTTCCGTTTTCAATAATTGCCGGTCAAAAAGAAGTTGACAGCAATACTGTATCACTCAGACGACATGGGGTAGGAGATTTAGGTTCGAAAAGTATCGAAGAGATATTGAATATGTTCGCTGAATTAAATATACCCGGCGGCGAATAAAAAAATATTCTATTTCTGATAATTGTTTTCAATATTAAAAAAGCACTCTTTAATTCACATACTTAAGTATTGAGGTTAAAGAGTGCTTTTTATTTAATGCCTTATACTACAACGTAAGAATTAATAATTTCCCAATTATCATTTCCACCATTCTGAATTTTCTGCTTCGATAGCTTTTTGCTTTAAATCCTTAGGTGTATCTTCCGAATATGCATCCAAATATGTTTTCCAGCTTTTTTCTATTATTTTTTCATCAATCGGCAGTAATCCGGTAATCCCATGGAGGAAATCTTCCAACTCCTCGAGCATATAATTTTCACCCCACATAACCGATAAATTCATTTTCGTATCATTGGACTGCCAATATCCTGCAAATGTGTGACTTTTAATAAACTGAGGGATAGCCTTCGGAAATCTGACATCATCAACTACCTTTGATAGTATAAGATAATAATTCCCTCTGAAAACTCCAATATGCGGAGTAGTTCCAGTTTCCTTTAAAACTGCATCAAATTTACAAATAATGAGTCCATGCTTTGTTATCGGCTCTTTAAATTCGTATATGTCAGTTAGTTTTAAATCACCTGTAAAGTCAGCAATACTGTTGTTCACATTTGTCTTTCCGGTTAAGATATATTTTGCGGCTGAAATTTTACTTTGTTCTGCATTATCAATCTTAACTTTAATCCTTTCAAGCTGATGACCAATAAATCCGTAAATATTTTGAGGTTGTGAATTGAGAAAAAACTCTGTTAGTTTGTATTTCTCCGAGAATTTGTCGGCATTTAGGACTTCGAAATCAATTTTGACAAGTCTGTTTACTAAATAATCATTGAAAGCAGTACTGAATTTATCAGGGCTGTAGCTCTGAGCCAATACGCATCCCGAACTAACTAACAATAGTATAAAAATCTTTACAAGAAAATTTCTTAGTTTCATAAAAGTTCCTTTGATTAAATTAATCCATAGAGTAATGTAGTATTAGGAATCAATTTATTTTTATAATAATTTTGTTGATTGATTTTAAATTGCAATATTTCGCAGCTATTCTTAAATATTTTATTAAAACTTAAATCCTGCTTCTATTTGAATCACGGATTTTGTGTTTTCTGAACTTGATTTCCCGATGTAATTAAGTTCAGAATATTTGGTTTCCACAATAACTGAAAACAATTTAAAAGGAACTTCCAATCCTAATCCCAGAGTGTAACCAATGCGGCTGTCGTTAGGACTGTTTGATAATTCAATAATTGATTTTGAATTTTTATAATTGATTGAATTGGCAATGAAATTATAGGATAAATTACCGATACCGTATAAACTCAAAATGTCATTTAAAAAATAATACTGTACGCCGGCATTGATAGGGTATATGCTTGTTTTTGCCAGTAAATAGCCTCTTGATTCATCATTAGATTCATTGTATAAATCATACTGACCTTCTCGAAACCGGATTAATCCAAATCCGCCGAAAAAGAAAGCATTTTCGGAAAGAGGAAATGATATTTTGGCTGAAATTGTGTAACCGATACTCATGTCGGGTCTGTTAAATGATAAAAAAGGATTATTTGTATCGGTAGATGAAATTGTTTTTGAGTTGAATATATTTGTTACTTCATCATTTGGCAAAGCAATTCCTCCGGTGAAAGAAAAACTTGAACCGGTTTTACCGTATAAGCTGCCGGTTAGGAAAAATACTATAATTAATATTTTCAATAATTTTGAATACATTAAACTAACTCGTTTTTTTGACAAATAAATCACAAGATGCAAATCATTATAACCTTTTAACGTCAATATCGTGTAATTGTTTCAAAATGTTTTTATTCACTTGGAGATTTTTTATGAAGAAACTAATAACCCTAATAATGATTGGTTTTTTGTATTTTAATGCAAATTTGCAATCACAGGAAAAGGATATTCCTACCAATATCGGAATTTACGGAGGATTGAACATTAATATGCACAGTCCTGATTTTAAATACCCGTTTGTTGATTTTCAAACGAATTTAGACAGAGTAAGTATCTTCAGTAAAAGTGCCACTTCCTTTGGCGGAAATTTCGGCTTTATTGGAAATTTTCCAATCAATAATACTTTTGTCATAACCGGCAGACTTGGCTATAATATGCTTAGCGGCGATTTGAAGGATACCGCTGATATTCCGCTCACTAATTCACTCAGCATGTTTGAAATTACTCCCGGAATGCAATTTCACAATTTAGTCACAGGTACGGATTTATATTTCCTTGCTGCTTTGGAACTGGGAATACCGGTATCTAAATCATATTCTTACGCTCCCGAAAATGTTGTGGATGCTGAAATCCCCAATGTTAATACACGTATCGCACTTGCCTTGGGTGCAGGCTGGATGTTTGAGATAAGCAAAAATATATTTCTTACTCCCGAAATCTCATATAGAATTCCTTTCAGTAAAATTTCAAATGATGCGAAATTTACAACATGGGATGTACCTCAGTTAAGAGTAGGTATCAGTCTGACATTTGGTTTTCCAAAAGATAAATCTTCTGTTACCGAAATAAAATTGGTAAGTGATATTAATGTCGGATTTAAAGAAATCAGAGCTTATGATAAAAACGGTAATCCGCAGCCTGCAAACAAAATATCAGTTGAAGAAATTCAATACGCAGAGCAATACCCGGTTCTGCCGTATGTGTTCTTTAATGAAAAATCCGATGTTCCTGCTACCGGTACTCAAAAACTTGTCGGCAGCAATGAAGCCGGTTCGTTCACGCTTGAAACATTAGAACCGGATGCCGAAAAAATTAATTCCAATACTCTTGATATCGTTGGTCTGCGTATGCAAAAGGATAAAAATATAGCAATACGTATAGTTGGAACTCTCGATGGAAAAAGTGAAACAAACGATAAGGATCTGGCGCTCAAACGTGCTGAATTTGCAAAAAATTATCTTGTCAAAAATTACGGCATTTCACCAAACAGGATTACTACAGAAGCCGGCGGATTGCCTGCTAAACCTTCAGCACAGCGTGACCCTCTTGGTATTGAAGAGAATCGCAGAATTGAGATTTATGTCTTAAATTCATCAACTGATTTATTTGACCCTATTGTAATCAAAAGCGACCGTCAGAGGATTGCCAGCCCTGACATTATAGAGTTTGTACCATTTGCCGATTCACAGGATTCTATTGCCGGATGGGAACTTGAAATTATGCAGGCAGGTAAATTAATAAAGAAGTATGCAGGTACAGGGCAGCCCGACCCGACACAATGGTCAATTATGCCAAACGACCTTGCTGCTAATGAAATTCCGGTTGATTATACCTTCAAAGCATGGACCGTTAACGGCAGAAGATCATCTGCAAACGGTACAATTCCTGTTGAGTATTTCTCAATCACAAGAAAGAAAACTGAAGAGCGTGCCGACCGTACAATATCTAAATACAGTTTAATGCTGTTTGATTTTAACAGCCCCGAATTATCTGAATTAGACCAGAGAATCATTTTGAACAGTATTGTTCCTGAAGTCAAATTCAACTCTACTGTACAGATTTACGGTTATACAGATGTTATCGGCGATGCGGATTATAACAAGAAATTAGCTTTACAGCGTGCTACTAACGTTCGTGATTTTATGCAGGCTAAAGTTAAGGATGCTAAATACGATGTTTTCGGAGTTGGGGAGAGTGTTCAGATTTTTGATAACAAAACCACCACCGGAAGACAGCTATCCAGAACAGTTCAGGTTTATGTCATAACGCCAAAGAACTGATAATGACGGCATAATACCGGTCAATTTATATTTCAGCCTTCCCCGCGTTTATTCACGGGGAAGGTTTTTTTTTTAGTAGTTTACATCAAAATCCCATCCGAATGATTAGATGAACCACAAAAAATAATTGCCTAATTAAGAAGTAAAAATAAATATTTCTCTTGCATTTTAAAATATTATTTGCTAAGTTAATATCGGTTTATGAATGACTTCTGAAAATAGTTTTTGTTCATTAAATAAAAGAATGATGGGTTATGAAAAAGTTTTTGTTTTTCTTAGGCGTATTTTTGATAATGCAGACGCTTGGTTTAATTTCCAACGATGATATTGTATGGATAAAACAGACACATGATGTAAAGTATGTTCAATTCTCTCCTGATAGCAAGTTAATTGCTACTAATAACAACGGACAGGTATTGATTCACGACGTAGAAACACAAGAAACCCTTTTCGAGTACAACCCCATACTTCAAACGCGGTTTACTCCAGACGGAAAATATCTTGTCGGCTATTTCAATACTAAAGAATTAATTTTAATTGACATGGCCACAAGGCAGAGAAAAGAGAATATACAACCTGCACCATCAGGAATTTTATTTTATGATATAAGCAGCGACGGGAAAAAAATTATTGCATCTTATGACCAAAAATACGAATACAGTATTTGGGACATTGAAAGCGGACAAATTGAGAGAACGGTTGTATTTCATCCTGACGATACAGCTAATACTCTCTGGATGGACATTTCAAGAATTCATTTCGGAAAAGACGACAAAACTATTATTTACACACGAAGAAAAGCTATACCTGCTCCCGGTCCTGAGTTACGTAAAATTTATTCATCAACTCATATAATTGATGCTGAAACAGGAGTGGAGCTTCGTAAAGTCAATAACGGAGGAATGCTTAACTTTTCTCATGACAAGAGTATTGTAACAGAGCGTTATGTAGATACCAAATTGGCATTTCGTGTATTTAAAGTTAATAATTGGGAGTTACTTTGGTCGGTTCCGGGTCCATTGGATTTGAATTTAAATTATTTAGGACAAATTGCATTCTCTCCTGATGATAAATATGTAATTGCCGGGTATGGAATGGAAAACCGAAGAATCTCTGTATATGATGTGCTTAATGGAGAAGAAAAATATTCATATAAGACTGAACCTGTTGGAGGTTATTTTGATGCAGTTGATGTTTCAAACGATGGAAAGTATATAGCAGGTGGGAATGGTGAACAATTGATTTTATTTGATTTCGATTTTCTAACATCAGTAACTGATGACATTCCATTACTTTCAGGTTTAAATTCTTATCCTAATCCATCAAATACAAACTCAATAACTTTCGAATTTAATCTTCTAAATTCAGGAGAAACGAAAATTCAGTTATTTGATTTAACTGGAAGAATTGTTAAAAATATTGAGAATAAATTTCTTGAAGCGGGAAATCACAATTTGGAAATAGATATTAGCAATCTACCAATCGGGCAATATAATCTTACAATTGAAACAATCACAGGCATTAAATCGCATAAAATATTAGTGAGCAGGTAGATACAAAATGTAATTCATTATATTTTACTTCTCCCTTCATCATTTTCGAGTAGAATGATATAGAAAGAAGTAATAATTATTGATAATAGCAACCCTTCCGAAGGCAGCGAACTTTCGGAAGGGTTTTTTGTGAGCTTATAGATGTTTTTTTGACAATTGAATATGATTCTGATATTACTATTTTAGCTAAAAAAATGGTAAAAAATAGCACTTTTTTCCGTATTTTGTCTTCTGGATTCGTTTTCATATCTTCTGGATTCGTTTTCAGATCTTCCGAATTCATTTTTAGGTCTTCCGTATTCGTTTTCAGATCTTCCGAATTCATTTTCAGGTCTTCCGTATTCATTTTCAGGTCTTCCGTATTCGTTTTCAGGTCTTCCGTATTCGTTTTCAGGTCTTCCGTATTCGTTTTCAGGTCTTCCGTATTCGTTTTCAGGTCTTCCGTAATCATTTTCAGGTCTTCCGTATTCGTTTTCAGGTCTTCCGTATTCGTTTTCAGGTCTTCCGTATTCGTTTTCAGGTCTTCCGGGTTGTTAGTTGAGTTGAAATTGGATTCAGAAAACTATTTTTCAGTGTACTTGAAAGTTCTAACTTAATACATTTTATTTTCAATGTCTTTCATTAAGGTTTTAATCTATATGAAAAGTGCAACAGACTATATGAAAAGTGTAACAGACTATATGAAAAGTGTAACAGACTATATGAAAAGTGTAACAGACTATATGAAAAGTGTAACAGACTATAT
>JAVSMQ010000001.1:0-77953 GCA_032027125.1 Kapaibacterium sp. (SeqCode) | reverse complement strand
ATGAAAAGTGTAACAGACTATATGAAAAGTGTAACAGACTATATGAAAAGTGTAACAGACTATATGAAAAGTGTAACAGACTATATGAAAAGTGTAACAGACTATATGAAAAGTGTAACAGACTATATGAAAAGTGTAACAGACTATATGAAAAGTGTAACAGACTATATGAAAAGTGCAACAGACTATATGAAAAGTATAAGAAACCTTATGAAAAGCATAATGAACCTTAGGAAAAGTATAATGAACCTTAGGAAAAGTATAATGAACCATGGGAAAAGCATAATGAACCTTGGGAAAAATATAATGAACCTTGGGAAAAGCATAATGTACCTTAGGAAAAGCATAATGAACCTTGGGAAAAATATAATGAACCTTGGGAAAAGCATAATGTACCTTAGGAAAAGCATAATGAACCTTAGGAAAAGTATAATGAACCATGGGAAAAGCATAATGAACCTTGGGAAAAGTATAATGAACCTTAGGAAAAGTATAATGAACCTTGGGAAAAGTATAATGAACTTTGGGAAAAGTATAATGAACCTTGGGAAAAGCAACTTTGTTTGAACAGTCCGCTCCTACTGAGCTTTATGTATTTTGAGGTAATGATTATTTTCTACAAACAGGGCATTCCTACGGAATTGGAAAGCAAATATCTGAATCACGGATTACTCGGATTAATGGATTACACGGATTATAAATCCAACTTTTGAGATTGACTTATTTTGAGTTTGTTTTGGTTCCCTTCTCCAAAGGAGATAAATTATGGTAACAAAAACCTATCCCGATGAACAAGCCTACCTCGTAGAGGTTGTATTTTTTAGTAAAATAATATAATCCCTACGGGATATCAATCAATAAGGCGTTGCTCATGTTACCACAATTCAATCTCTATGAGATAAAATGAATGCCAATAAATTGTTAAGCAGTACTTGCGAATGAACTCATGAGTTGATTTCTGTGATGTTTAAAAAATGGAGTCCAACTAATTTTCAACCTTCTGAAGGTTTTGAGCCTTCGGAAGGTTAATTCTCGAGGATTCAATCTGATTAATCATTTCCACCTCCGTCACTCCGTGACCCCTTCGCCGGCGGAGGACATAAATCAAACTCCTGAGATTTGTCATTTCGATAGTAGAATCGTTAAATCATCATCCCTTGTAGGGTGCCTCTGTAACCGTTCAGGAAGTCATTAACAGGCATTGATTTCTTGTTTGAAGGCTGCAATTGCAGGATTTTGATATCACCGGTTGAGGTGCCGACAAGAAATTCCTTTTTGGATAATAAGAATTGCCCGGGTTTCAGTGAATTTGAATCTGTATCAACTGCTTTGAGGATTTTGAGGACTGCTCCGTCCATTATTGTCCAGGCTGCCGGATGGGGAGACAGCCCGTGAATAAAATTAATAACACGCTTCGATGACATATTCCAGTCAATTACCGTGTTTTCTTTAAATAATTTTGGTGCTGGTGATGCAAGTGAATCATTCTGAGAGATAGTTTGATAACTGCCTTTAAGAAGTAATTCAATAGTTTCGATTGATAATTCTGCAGCCATCGGCATTAGTTTATCATGAAGTTCGCCGGCAGTCATGCCGGGTAAAATATCGGTCTCTTTTGTCAGTAAAATATTGCCGGTATCAACTTTGTCCTGTAGAATGAACGAAGTAAGTCCTGTAGCAGATTCTCCGTTAATTATTGCGTGATTGATTGGAGCGGCACCGCGATATTTAGGCAGAAGACTGCCATGAATATTGAATGATGCAATTGACGGCAGAGTATAAAGCTCTTTTGGTAAAATTCTGAATGCAATTACAACTATTATATCAGGTCCTATTTCGCGGACAGCTTCTATGAAATCTTCTTCTTTTAAACTCTGCGGCAGAAAAATCTTTAAACCAAGTTCTTCGGCTTTTGCTTTGACCTGCGAAGGTATTAATTTCAATCCCCGCCCTTGTGGTTTGTCAGGAACCGTTACTACAGCAGATAAACCGAATTTCTCGTTGACTGCCTCCATTACAGGAACTGCAAATTCAGGTGTACCCATAAATATTATTTTGGGATTCTGCATAAGTTATCCTCTTATGCCCGATGAACCGAATCCTCCGGCAGCCCTTTCCGTCTCTTCAAGAGAATTAACCTGACTCCAGACAACTCTTTCGTATTTTGCTACAACCAATTGTGCAATTCTGTCACCGCGTTTGACTGAAAAAGGAGTATCACTGAAATTTGAAAGTATCACACCGATTTCACCGCGGTAATCACTGTCTATTGTTCCCGGAGCATTAAGTGCGAAAATCCCGCTTTTTAATGCAAGTCCGCTTCTTGAGCGAACCTGACATTCATGACCAATTGGTAGTTCGATTGCCAGTGATGTTGGAAACAGTTTTGTTTTCATCGGTTCAATAATAATATCATTTTCAATTGCTGCATATACATCCATTCCTGCCGAACCTTCAGTCATATATGAAGGCAGCGGCAGGTCTGAAAATTTTTCGTCTAATCTGATAATTTTCACTTCCAATGTATTCAATGTCCAATCTCCATAAATGCGAATTTATCGCCGTCAAAAAGTCCCTTGTCGCTTAATTTTATGCTTGGGATTACAAGTAATGCCATAAATGATAATGTCATGAATGGCGAATGCAGTCTGCTGCCGAGTTCTTTTGAAACTAAATCAATTCTGTGATATTTTTCGGCAATTATTCTTCCGTCTTCATAACTCATCAAACCGCCGACAGGAAGCGGAAGTGTGAATATAAAATCATCAGAGACGGCAGACAAACCGCCTTTGTTATCAATAACCGCATTGACAGCTTTGCATAAATCTTCATCTGTCACACCGACAGCTATAATATTATGCGAATCATGACCTACACTTGATGCAATTGCTCCTTTTTTTATACCGAAATTACGAATAAATGCAACAGCAGGCTGCACATCAGAATAGCGGTTTACAACAGCAATTTTTAAAATATCATTATCAACATCTGAAATCAGAAGTCCGTCCTGAACTTTTGCAGGGAAAACCAGTCTTCTGGTAACAAGCTCCCCATCCAGCGCTTCAATTACATTTAAGACTTCCATTCCATTTGCCTGAATTTCAAAATCCTTTGGCATTTTAGGATTTACAGAGAAATTATTAATCTCATTGACTTCAACAGGTTTAATCAATGACTGACCTAAATTGGCAACCAAATCACCATTGATATAAGTTTGCATAACGGGAAAATCAATCAAATCACTGACAATAATGAAATCAGCAGGGTCATTAATTTGCAGCAAACCAACTTCAAGTTTATAATGTTTGACGGGATTATAAGTAGCAGCCCGCAAAACATTGAACAAGTCATGTCCCTTTTCGACAGCTCTGGAAACGGTTTTATTGATATGGCTTATCACCAAATCGTCGGGATGCTTGTCATCACTGCATAGCATACACATTTCAGGGTGGGTGGTCAGTAATGAGTTTAAAGTTTCAAAATTCTTTGCTGCAGTTCCTTCGCGGATTAGGATTTTCATCCCGTAGGATAATTTATCTAAAGCTTCTTCAAGAGTGAAACATTCGTGGTCGGTTGATATTCCGGCAGCAATATATTTTCTGGCATTTTCACCTTTTAATCCGGGTGCATGACCATCAACTTTTTTACCAAGTTCGTGAGCAATATTTATCTTTTCCATTACTTCCGGAAATTCGTATAAAACTCCGGGGAAATTCATCATCTCACTGAGGTACTTTATATCAGGGTCTTCTAATAGTTCGCGTATATTATCGGGTGTAATTACTGCACCGGCTGTTTCGAATGTTGTTGCAGGAACACAGGAAGGAGCTCCGAAGAAAAATTTAAACGGAACACGGTCACCATTATTAATCATAAATCTAATACCTTCCATTCCGCATACGTTTGCAATCTCATGCGGGTCTGAAACAGTTGCAACAGTACCATGCAAAACAGCAAGTCTTGCAAACTCCGACGGCACCATCATCGAGCTTTCGATATGCACATGAGCATCCACAAAGCCCGGCATGATATAATTTTCGTAAGTTTCTTCGGTTTCTTTTATCGAGTCAATGAAACCATTTTGGATTTTAATTATTCCAGGGAAAATTCGTTTGCCGACTACATCAACAATATTACCTTCTATTTCTGATATATTCATAACCTGCCTTTAAAATATGAATTAATATTCCAATGATTTATTTCTAAAATTGAATTTGACGTATCATAAAAAAATCACTTTTATAAAAAATTACATTTTTCAACAAATCTTCAAAATATCTAATATTTTAAACATAAATTTTTAATGAAATATCATATAAAAGTGATTTATTCAATCAGATTTACTATTTTTTCGAAAATCCGCCTTTGCTTGGTCTGCCACGGCTTATAGTTTTTCTCGGGGTTCTTTTCACTCCTGAGAATCCGCCCTCTGATTCTCCGCCATAGCTTTTTCTAGGACTTGAAGATTTGTAATCTCTGTCCGGTGATTTCCTAAATTCCGACGAACCGCCTGATTCTCCGCCATAGCTTTTTCTAGGACTTGAAGATTTGTAATCTCTGTCGGGTGATTTCCTGAATTCTGAAGAGCCGCCTGATTCACCGCCGTAGCTTTTTCTTGGACTTGAAGATTTGAAATCTCTATCCGGTGATTTCCTGAATTCCGACGAACCGCCTGATTCACCACCGTAGCTTTTTCTTGGACTTGAAGATTTGAAATCTCTGTCGGGTGATTTCCTGAATTCCGATGAACCGCCTGATTCACCGCCATAGCTTTTTCTAGGACTTGAAGATTTGAAATCTCTGTCGGGTGATTTCCTGAATTCCGATGAACCTCCTGATTCACCGCCGTAGCTTTTTCTTGGACTTGAAGATTTGTAATCTCTGTCGGGTGATTTCCTGAATTCCGAAGAACCTCCGGATTCACCGCCATAGCTTTTTCTTGGACTTGAAGAATTGTAATCCCTGCTTCCTGAAGAACTGCCTCTACTGAATCCGCTACCCGGCTTTTTAGCACCTGAATAACTGCCGGTTCTTGAATCAGTACTTTTTTTAAATCTGCTTTTGTCAGAAATAATTTTTCTGTTGGTTGAAACAGGAGGTTTAATATGGGCTTTTACAGGATACTCATATTCAACGGGTCCATCATCATCATCGTCGTCGTCATCATCATAATAATCATCCGAAATTTCAGTTTTTTTCGGACCAATCCATTCTTTATTACCTTCCATGATAAGCACAAATTCGGACTTGATTTTTGAATTTTCAAATTTCTTAACCAATTCTGCAAATGTACCGTAATGATGTGTCTCAAAAGGCATAGTTAAATTCATGCCCAGATAAACACGTCTATCCGGTAAAATTTCAGCGCAGGCATTTAACAGAGTGTTCAATCTGTATGGAGTCTCAAGTATTACAACTGTTCGGCGTTCTCTTGCCAGACGCTGAATTTTTCTGTCACGGTCTTCGTTTTTGCGTGGAAGAAATCCGGCATAAAGAAATTCATAAATATCAAAACCGCTTCTGACGATTGCAGTCATTATACTTGACACACCGGGAACGACTTCCATTTCAATATTATTTGAAATTGCAGTGCGGACAAGATATAAACCCGGATCGGCAAAGACTGGAGTTCCTGCATCAGAAATCAAAGCAATCTTTTTACCTGCTTTGAGTAAATTCAGGACTTCCATTGTCATATCACTTTCATTATTCTCATTAAGAGGAATCAGCTCTTTAGCAAGATTTAGATTTTTGAGGGTTAAGGCTCCCATTTTCATTTCTTCGCAAACGATTATATCGCAGCGTTTAATAGTGTTGATTGCCCTGAGAGTGATATCATCTTTGTTACCGATAGGAGTTGAAACAATATAAAGTTTACCTTTATTATCCGGATTTTCAGTGTTATTCATTTGAGTAACTTATTTATTTTGAGTAATAATACAGAATACAAATATAATTAATTATTTTTGCATAAATTTATTATTAATTACATTGGAACTAAAATGCTTTGTATTTATAACAATTCTATCGAGCCGTATTTTAATATGGCTGTCGAAGAATACCTGTTCAAGAATTTTAATCAGGATATTTTCATGCTTTGGCGTAATGATAATGCTATCATTGTGGGTAAACATCAAAATACTCTTGCTGAAATTAATCTTGACTATGTAAAAGAGAAGAACATAAAGGTAGTCAGGCGTCTATCGGGAGGCGGAGCCGTTTTTCATGATTTGGGTAATCTGAACTTTACATTCATTATGAATTCAACCGATGGTTTGCCGGTTGATTTCAGAAAATATACAGAACCAATTCTTGAAGTCCTGCATAAACTTGATATTCCTGCAAAATTTGAAGGAAGAAATGATTTGACTATTGACAGCCGTAAATTCTCCGGCAACGCAATGCATGTTGTTAGAAATCGTGTTCTTCAGCACGGCACGTTGTTATTTGCATCTGAAATGAAGGATTTAAGTGAAGCACTTAAAGTTAATCCGTTGAAATATCAGGACAAAGCCGTGAAATCAGTTCGTTCAAGAGTCACAAATATTTCCGAGCATCTTAAATCTCCGCTGGAACTTGATGATTTTACCCGAATGATAATGAATCATATTATGGATAAATATGATGACTCTGAAGCATACGAACTGAATGAAATGGATGTTGCAGAAATAAAATCACTCGTCGCAGCAAAATACTCAGGATGGGATTGGAATTTCGGTTACCAGGCAAAATATTCATTCAACAAATCAATAAAAACTGATGGCGGACATATCGAAATCAATCTTGATGTGCAGGACGGCAAAATTACTGCATGTAAGTTTTACGGTGATTATTTCAACACTTTGGAAACTGAAGATTTCGAGAAATTGCTGATAGGGGTAAGACACGAAGAACATTCAATATCAGAATCACTCGAAAATATTAATATTGAAGATTATTTCCGCAATGTCAAAATTGGAGAACTTGTAAACGGGATGTTTTGATAAAATCAATAAGAATTGTAAAAAATCATAAAAAAACATGTAAATATTTGTCTAATTGAAATTTAAGTATTATTTTACATGGCTAAAATGTACAAAATATGAAAATGTTTTGTGGTGTAATTTTTACACTGTTTGTTTCACTATAATTTTATTTTTTTGGAGGACTTTAATGTCGGATAATGCTAATATGAATCAAGATGTTGTCGCTGTAGCTGAAGGCGATTTTCAGGGATCTGATTCCAAACATCCAATGCATGGCATTCAAAAACAAGTCAAGAGATATGATGCAGATGCTATCACAAACTTTTTAGAAGGCGGATTTGACAGTTTTGATATTGATGATGATTCCTTTTCTAAAATGTTTGATACTGCTATCAAGATAATTAAAGAAGATGAGCTGGTTAGCGGTCGTATTGTCAACATTACCAAAGATGAAGTATTTGTTGATATAGGTTTTAAGTCTTTGGGTGTTGTGCCTAAAGCAGAGCTTCTTAATGCTGAAACGTATAAAATAGGCGATGAGATTGATGTATTTATCGAAAAGATGGAAGATTCTAACGGTAAATTATTATTATCGAGACGTCGTGCCGACTTCATGAGAATTTGGGAAGATATTATTGCATTATACGATAAACAGGAAGTTACCAAAGTTAAAATTCTTCGCAGAATCAAAGGCGGAATGGTTGTTGATTTACTTGGAATCGAAGCATTCTTACCGGGCTCACAGATTGATGTTCGTCCTGTAAGAGATTTCGACGGCTGGGTTACAAAAACTATTGACGTTAAAGTTGTTAAAGTTAATCACCCAAGTGAAAACGTTGTTGTTTCACACAAAGTTCTGCTTGAAGAACAACTTTCCGAACAGAGAACCGAAATTATGTCACGTCTTGAAAAAGGACTCGTGCTTGAGGGTACGGTTAAAGCTATTTCAGACTTTGGTGTATTTGTTGATTTGGGCGGCGTTGACGGGCTTGTTCACATTACAGATTTATCATGGGGACGTGTTACTCATCCAACTGAAATCGTTACACTTGATGAAGTCGTCAAAGTTGTTGTTCTTGATTTCGACGGCGACAAGAAGAGAATTTCTCTTGGCATGAAACAGCTTACGCCACATCCATGGGATACCATCGGTGAAAAATATGAAAAAGCTACTAAGGTTAGCGGTAAAGTTGTCAGCCTGACAGACTACGGTGCATTTATCGAAATCGAAAAAGGTATCGAAGGTTTGATTCACATAAGTGAAATGTCATGGACACAACATGTAAAACATCCGTCTCAAATTGTTTCTATGGGTCAGGTTGTGGAAGCTACTGTTCTAAATATAGATAAAGATAACAAAAAACTTGCTCTTGGTATGAAACAACTCGAACCGGATCCATGGGAAGACCTTATGAGAAAGTACCCTGTTGATTCACGCCATAACGGAATTGTAAGAAATCTTACGAATTTCGGTGTGTTTGTTGAACTCGAACCAGGTGTTGACGGTCTTGTACATATCAGTGACTTGTCATGGACAAAGAAAATCCGCCATCCGGGGGAATTCGTTAAAAAAGGCGACAGACTTGAAGTAATGGTGTTGAGCATTGACCCTGAACAAAGAAGAATAGCTCTTGGTCATAAGCAAATAAATGACAATCCTTGGGATACTTTTGAAAATACATATAGCATCGGTTCGGAATCTGAAGCTAAGATCGAAAGAATTATCGAAAAAGGCGTGATTGTTGAATTGCCAGAGGGTGTGGACGGATTTGTTCCTGTATCACAACTTTCATTTGCACCGGTCAAGAACATCAGTGAATATTTCAAGATTGGAGATAATCTTCCTTTAAAAGTTGTCGAGTTTGACAAAGAAGCAAAGAAGATTGTACTTTCGGTAGTTGAAGCATTACGCAGTAAAGATCAGTCATTAATTGATGCTTACAATAAAGCTCATCCGGTACCAAATGCTGACAATCCTCCTGTTGAAGTAACTTATGACAGTTCTCAGGCTGATTTCTTCAGTGAAGAATTCAATCTCGAATACAAAAGAATCGGCAAGGATGATTTTAAAAACTTTGAAGTTGAACCTGAAGTTAGAACACTAACTAAAGCAAAACCGGCTGTAAAAGTTGAAGCACCAGTCGAAGCTCCTGCTGTGGCTGAAGCGTCTGCTGAAGTTGAAGCATCTGCTGAAGTTGAAGCATCTGCTGAAGTTGAAGCACCTGCTAAAATTGAAGCTCCAGTTGAGACACCTGCTGAAGTTGAAGCACCTGCTGAGGTTGAAGCACCTGCTGTAGCTGAAACACCTGTTGAAGCTCCGGTTACTGAATCTACAGACGAAACAGAAAAAACTGTATAATTTATATAAATAAATTATTTGTCTTTAATATTTGGGATTGTTCTTATAAACGAACAATCCCATATTAATTTGGAAATGATATGAAATTCTCAATTTTAACTGTTGGAGATGAAATCTGTATCGGTCAGGTTATTAACACCAATGCTGCGTGGATTGCTGATAAGTTGACTTCAATAGGATATTCTGCATTTTTACATTCTACGGTACCGGATGAATCCGAAATAATGAAATCTGAACTTGACAGACTTGTTAATTCTTCGGATGTTATTGTGATAACAGGGGGTTTAGGACCTACTCATGATGATATTACCAAGAGCGTTTTGATTGAATATTTCGATGATAAGTTAATTATTGATATCGAAACAGAACAGAATTTAGAAAAGTCCTTTTTATCCAGAAAATGGATTATGTCAGAGAAAAACAGGGCGCAGGCTCTCATACCATCAAAAAGCAAAGCTCTCAAAAATATTGTTGGTACAGCACCGGGATTGCTTTTTGAATTGGGTCAAAAATTGGTGCTTTCATTACCGGGTGTTCCTGCTGAGATGCGTTCAATTTTCGAAAATGAGTTTATGGCAATCGCCGTAGAACATTTTCAAAAATATTCAAATGATGTGCAATTATATCTTACTATAAAAACAGCAGGTATTCCTGAGTCAAAACTTGCTGATTTAATAGGTTTGCCAACCGATTTTCCAAATAGTGCAACACTTGCATACTTACCGGCAGCCGCAACCGTTCGTCTGAGAATTGGTTCCAAATCGGATACTTATAAAAAGGCTCAGGAATATTTGAATGAAATGAAAAATTATATTATTGAAAAAGCAGGAAAATATATAATCGGATATGGCAATGATTCACTCCAATCAGTAGTCGGGAATTTATTGAGAGATAAAAAATTAATAATTTCTGTTGCTGAATCCTGTACCGGCGGTATGCTTGGAGCAGCATTCACTGAAATTGCAGGCAGTTCAGAATATTTTAAGGGTGGAATAATAGCTTATTCAAACGAAGTCAAAAGGGATTTTCTGAAAGTTCATCCCAAAACACTCGAATCTTTCGGAGCAGTATCTAAACAGACAGCAATAGAAATGGCTTATAATGTCAGAGTATATTTTGATACAGATATTGGATTATCAATTACGGGTATTGCAGGTCCTGATGGTGGAACCGATGATAAACCTGTAGGTACAGTCTGGATTGGCATTTCGTATTTGAATGAAACGAATGCTTATGAATACCGGTTAGGAAATGACCGTTCATTAAATCGCGAAAGAGCGGTTACAAAAGCTCTTGAATTAATTAGAAATAAGGTTAATGACAATGATTTTGGCAATTGAATCATCCTGTGATGAGACATCGGTCTCAATTGTAAACAACTCTGAAGTTTTGAGCAATGTCATTTCTTCACAATATTTTCATTCAAAATTCGGAGGAGTTGTTCCGGAACTTGCATCCAGAGCTCATTTGAAGGCTATTCATCAGATAACTTATGAAGCATTGACAATTGCAGGGGTAACCATTAGTGATATTAATGCAATAGCTGTTACAAATCAGCCCGGATTGGCTGGTAGTTTAATTGTCGGTTCAAATTTCGCAAAAGGTTTATCTCTTAAATATAACTTACCGGTCGTACCTGTCAATCATATTGAAGGACATTTATTTTCCGGCTGTCTGCAGGACCCAACGCTTGAATTTCCATTTATTTCATTGGTTGTAAGCGGTGGTCATACGGCACTCTTTTATGTAAAGTCATACAATGATTATGATATAATCGGTCTAACCAGAGATGATGCAGCGGGTGAAGCTTTCGATAAAATTGCAAAACTAATGGGACTTCCTTATCCTGGAGGACCTGTCATTGACCGTCTTGCAAAGAATGGAAATCCAAAAGCATACGATTTTCCCCGTCCGATGATTCATGATGATAATTTTGATTTTAGCTTTTCAGGCTTGAAAACATCTGTAAGATATTTTATTCACAAAAATTTCGATGGCGATTTAAGCGATAATGTTATGAATGACTTGGCGGCATCAGTTCAAAGTGCAATTGTTGAGGTTTTGACAGTTAAAACTTTAAAAGCTGCAAAAAAATACGGAGTTAGTTCTATTACAATTGCAGGCGGAGTTTCTTCAAACAGCGGACTAAGAAGTAATCTCCGGATTGAAGCAAATAAAAGGAAAATCAAACTCATTGCACCGGAGCTTCTATACTGTGTTGATAATGCTGCTATGATAGGATTCATCGGTGAAAGAAAAGTCAATCAAAACCCGGAAAATTATTATTCGTTAGATTTCACAGTAAATTCAAACGCATTAAGAGCGGTTTCAAGATAGAAATAGAAATTAAAATTAAACTTTGAAATTCAACATTTAAACACTTAATTGACACATTATTTCTGATAATGAAAATAGTTGTATATAAAAATTCGTCTCTTACTTTTTAAAATTAAACAGGTAACATGAAGTATTTAGTTCTTTTTGACATTGACGGGACAATTTTAAATTTTAGACATGGTATTGCAAAGGACCTTTTTTCCGGAATGTTGAAGGAATTATTTGGCTGTGAGGTACCTGATTCTGCAATTCCCAAATTTCACGGAATGACAGATTTACAGATTATCAAATGCATTACAGAAAATATTGGTCATGATTATCAGGAAGTCCTGAAAACAATTCCCGATATTTGGAAACGTATGCTTTGTATGTTTGAGGCTCACTCAATTCCTGAAAATGTTACTCTGCTGCCGGGAATTAACAGTATTATTAAAGCATTAAGCGAAGACAATGAAATCACCCTTGGATTGATAACAGGTAATTTTATTGAAAATGCATATTTGAAACTTAGCATCGCCGGACTTGACGGATTTTTCCCAACCGGAGCTTTCGGTTCTGATTCGGAAGACAGAAATTTACTGCCTCCGATTGCAATCGAAAGAACTAATAATCATTATAAAGTCAATATTTTTAATACTAAAAATACAATCATAATCGGGGACACTTACCGTGATATTGAATGTGCAAGAAAAAACAATATGAAAGTGATTGCAGTTGCTACCGGCGGATTTTCCGTTGAAGAACTCGAAATGTACAATCCTGATAAAACGGTTTTCGATTTTAGTGATGTTGACTCTTCTTTGAAAATTATTTATTCTCTTTTAAACAAAAACTAATGAAAAATATTATTATCGCAATAGACGGTCCTGCAGGTTCAGGAAAATCAACTTCAGCTAAAATAGTAGCCGAAAGACTTGGATATATTTATATTGATACGGGTGCTATGTATAGGGCTGTCACGCTTGCATGTATTGAAAGGAAAACAGAAATTTCAGAAATTGAAGTTAATAAAGTTGTTGATGAAGTTAAAATCGGACTTAAGCAAAGCTCATCAGGTCAGAGAACTTATTTGAATGGAAGAGATGTAAGTGATGATATCCGAAGACCTGATGTAACCAAATTAGTCAGTCCGGTAAGTGCCATGGGATATGTACGTGAAAAAATGGTTGAGCAGCAAAGAGAAATGGGGAAATCCGGCGGCGTTGTAATGGACGGCAGAGATATCGGAACTGTGGTTTTTCCAAATGCAGACCTGAAAATTTATCTTATTGCTTCCATAACAGCAAGAGCGGAACGCCGCTTGATTGAGTTGAAATCAAAAGGATTTGACAGCTCGGTTGATGAAATCATTTCGCAGATTTCTGCAAGAGATGAATATGACAGTTCCCGTGAAAACAGTCCGTTAAGAAAAGCTGAAGATGCTGTTGAAATTGACACTTCAAACATAACAATTCAGCAGCAGACAGAAATGATAATCAGTTTAGCAAAAGAAATTATTGAAGGACAAAAATAATGATTGTTACAATAGATCCAAAGGCAGGTTTTTGCTGGGGAGTAGTCAGAACAGTTGATATTGCTCAGGAAACTTTGACAAAGGCTGACGAAGAAAGTAAAAATACATATATACTTGGTCATATCATACATAATCCGAAAGAAATCTCCAGACTTGAAGAGCAGGGACTTGTCACAATTACTCATGATGATTTGGAATCAATTGCCTTGAATGATAAAAATGCCAATATAATTATCAGGGCACATGGCGAGCCGCCTGCAACATATCAAAAAACCGAAGAACTCGGACTTAATGTAATTGACGCTACATGCCCGCTTGTTACAAATTTACAGAATCGTGTAAAAAAATACTATTCACAGGGTTATCAGATTATTATTTTCGGCAAAAAGGAACATGCTGAAGTGATAGGACTTCGGGGAGTCTGCAATGACCAATGTATAGTAATCAAAACACTTGATGAAGCCAAAGAAATCAGCGAATTTGGAAAGCAAACTGTCTTCATGTCCCAGACAACAATGGATAAACATATTTTTAATCAGGTTAAGGAATATCTTGAATCAAAAATTGTTAATCTTATTGACCTTGGTGAAATAGAAAACAAACTTATTGGACGCGACACTACCTGCCGTGCTGTTACAAGCAGGGAAGAGCCGCTGACACAATTTGCAAAATCCAATGATGTAATGATTTTTGTCTCCGGTAAAAATTCTTCTAACGGTAAGAGTTTATTTAATTCTTGTCTTAAAGTCAATCCAAGGACTCATTTTATTGAAGATATCAGCGAAATTGAAAACTTATGGTTCGATAATTCAAACACCGTCGGTATTTCCGGTGCAACAAGCACTCCGCAATGGTATATGGAGAAAGTAAAAGAATATATTGAGAATATAAGCAGTTAACAAACTAGGATTATATTCTATTCAACACATAATTGGATATTTAACTTGATGAGATTAATTACAAAAGATGATTTAATTGAAACATATTTAAGAGTCCGGCAAAGAGGTGCAGCTTTTATACTGACTAAATTTAATCTGAATTCGCATTCAAGAACTAAATCAAGTTTTCAGGCTGAAATGCTTAGGTCAGGTTGGTGGATGGTACCGGAAGTACAAAAGAGGTGGAATAAAATCATAACCGGAAATCCTGATCAAACCTATGAAGAATTTGTAGTTAAGAATTATTTGTCAGATAAAACGGGATTGACGTTGTTGTCCTTAGGTTGTGGTGATGGAACTCATGAATTAAATTTTGCTTCATTTAATAATATCTTTGAAAGCATTATTGGTGTTGATTTATCTCAAAATAGAGTCAATAAAGGAAATGAAAGAGCCCTAAATTCAGGATTGGAAAATATTAAATTTGTAATTGATGATGTTAATAATCTTAGTATGGTACATGATAAATTTGATATGATTATGTTTGATAATTCTCTTCATCATTTTAAAAATATTACATCTTTTTTACCGCAGATAATAAATAAATTTCTAAAAGATGAAGGTTTATTGATAATCAATGAATATGTCGGTCCGAACAGACTTCAGTGGAAGGAACTGCAAATATTAGAAACTAATAAAATTCTAAAGATAATTCCTGATAAATTTAAAATCAGATTAAGTACTAATCTCCAAAAAATAATTTTTCCGGTCCCGGTTGGATTAGGATGATTATGTCTGATCCTTCGGAGGCTGTTGACTCAGAGAGCATTGTCCCTACTTTAAGAAGTTGTTGTAAAGCCATATATGAAAGGCATTATGGTGGAAATATTTTGATGCACGTATTAAAAGACATTTCCCATAATTTTATGATTGATAATGAAGAAACATTGAATATTTTAAATAAATTATTTGAACTCGAGGATAAACTCATTGAAACTGAGGGCTCAAGTTTGATGATGTTCGGTATTTATAAGAAATATTAAGGAAAATCAAACCATTTTTCAGGCGATATTTTCACTTTTTGATTACCACCCCTAAATCCCTCCATGAAAAAAGGATGTGAAGAAATACGTTAAACTCCGCAGTAATGCCCTGTTAATAAAAAAAGATTCTTAAATCATTGCATTTCCAGCTTAATTGTCAATCATCAATTGACAATTTTTGATGCTCCTTATGAGCGGACTGTTCAGTACAAGTATCGGAATGCTCTTCGAGGACTGTAACAAACGTTTCGTTTGTCATCAATTATGTTCCGATGTCTTTCATTTGGTCATCGAGGCTGTTCATTTGGTCATCGAGGCTGTTCATTTGGTCATCGAGGCTGTTCATTTGGTCAGCGAGGCTGTCCGATTATCAGCGAGGCTGTCCGATTGGTCAGCGAGGCTGTCCGATTGGTCATCGAGGCTGTCCGATTGGTCAGCGAGGGTCGGGAAAGACCGCGTGAAGTGCGGAAACGCTCTTTTTAACTGATTCTGCGTTAAATTGAACAAAATCTGAGAGTAATTGTACAATTACATTGACTTTCTGAAAGGTATCCTGACCTTTTCATAAGGTTCATTACGCTTTTCATAAGGTTTCTTATGCTTTTCATAAGGTTTCTTATGCTTTTCATAAGGTTTCTTATGCTTTTCATAAGGTTTCTTATGCTTTTCATAAGGTTTCTTATGCTTTTCATAGAGATTATAACCTTAATGAAAGACATTTTAAGGAAAATGAATTAAGTTAGAACTTCAAAGAACAATATTCAATTCTTATCTGACAACAAAAAATCTATGTTGTTTCCCATTTATTTTTCATGATTTGAAAAAAGAAAGGGGAAAAAGATTGATTTTAGTTATGTTTGTAAAGTACTTGAAATAAGAATTAAAAAGAATTTTTAAACTTATAATTATGAAATTAATGATTTTAAAAAAATGTAGCATAATATTACTTGTAATACTATTATCATGTACTAATAATGAAGAAAAAGATATTCGTTTTTTTGAAATTAGTAAGTTTGATAACATTATAATAAATCACATTAAACCATTAGAATTTATTGATTCTATGCTTTCAATTTATCCGAAAAGTGAATATTTTCATGGTTTAAAAATCATGTTTATTGCTAATAAAGGACTTAAAGATTCTGCCATTAATTATCATAATAAAGTAGCAAAAAAGTTTCCATATATTAATGGTACTTTTATGACAATGGGTTTTGCACAAGCAATAATGGTACATCAATTTTCTAATAATTGGCAAGATAGTGATATAGATTTCTTAGAATCAATTTCAATGGATAAAGCTAAGGTTAATATTTGGGCTAGAATAGGTGTTTTCTTAGTTAATAATAATGCTGGCGATTTTGAAAAGGCTGAAAAATATTTATTGGAAGCCCATGAAATAAATGATAAGAATTCTTATGTTTTGCACGAATTGACAAAATTTTATATTGAAAGAAGAAACTATATACGTGCACAGTTCTTTTTTAAACAGATTGATCATTTGTATTTACCAAAAGAAATGAAAGTACTAAAATCCAAACTAAATTCATTAATGAAGAATCCTCCAAAACAAGTACAGTAGGATCCTGATAATGTTTCCACGATAAGGTATATTATGAAAATTTTATTAATGTTATTTTTATTGACAGTATTAAATGTCTTTGCACAGAGTGAAGATAATAAAGAATCCGATTCTATTTATTACTCGAATTTATTTAAAGATAAAGTTCCTCCAGTATATTATTTAAAAATTAATATTAAAAATAATGACACTGTTTATTCATTAATTTTATCACATCAATCTCTTTATTTTATTCTTAAAGATACTGAAATGTTTAAGAAATACAAAGAATTTAATGAAATTGTGAAAAATATTCTTATAAAAAAAGATACATTAATATTAAGAAAAAATTGTACTAAATCTTTTGAGCAATTCTTAATTCCTGAAAAATATCAAAAAATTACTGATAGTATAGCAAGTTTAGGTCAAGAATATTTTCTTGATTATTATTTTAATACTACAGATTATGAAGGAATCAAGCAATATAGAGGAGTTATTAATTATGATAAATTTCAAAAGTATTATGATTTAGATAAAGTTCAGTTTAAAAATGCAGTAATATATCATTTAATTAAATGGAGATTATATGTATTTCATCAAGGTTATACAGGGAATTTAGTTTTTTGTAAAGAAGAAAATATTGAAAAAGCAATTCAAAAGCGTTGAATATGTTGAATCACAAAGTCAAATATAATGTGATGCTTACACAAACTATTATTCTGCGTGATGACGATTTAAAAGATTTGATATCTACTAGTCCGCTACCTAATGAGGTAATAGGGAATAGCTTTGACTTCGGCTGTGGTTTTTCTACTAGCAGGTCACTCCTACTGAGTTGGGGGATTGTGGTTTCCATTCGGTTGTGCTTTTTCTACCGAGATTCCACTCCTACGGAGTTAACAGACTGATTTATTCCCCTCCTTTTTTCAAGGAGGGGTGTCCGAAGGAAGGGGTGGTTAACAAGTTTCTACAATCAGGTCACTCATATAAATAAAAAAAAGGAGCTTTAAACAAAGCTCCTTTTTTAAAACTAATAATGATATTAATAATCAATTTCCTAAAAACATTCTGACTGAATATTCAGCCCATCTCAGGATTGGTCCATAAAATAAACCAAAGACAAGTGTCGGAATTGCAAGTATTAATACAACAATCTGGCTTGCAGCGGAAAATTTCAAAGGTTCTTTACCCGTATCAATTTTTCGGAGCCACATATTACGCATAACTTTAGCATAGTAAAAAAGTGATACGACACTATTCAGCACACCGATAACTGCCAGCCAGTACCAACCGCCTTCGAGAACTGCACCGAACAGAACCATCTTACCGACAAAACCTGCGGTAGGGGGTATGCCTGCAAGCGATACAAGGAATAATGACAGACATGTTGCCAGCACCGGGGCACGGTAACCGATTCCTTCATAATCCTCAACTTCTTCACTGCCGATTTTGTGGGCAAACAGCATAACTACAAAGAAAGCACCGAAATTCATCAGCATATAGAATACGAAATAAACCATGATGCTCATAAGTCCGCTGTTGTTCATAACCACAACACCCATAAGCATGTATCCCGCATGTGCTATGGAGGAATATGCCAGCATTCTTTTGATGTTACTCTGCCAGAGTGCAATGAGATTTCCTAAGGTCATAGTTGCAACCGAAATTACTACAATTACCAGATTCCATGGCAGATTAGCAAACAATTGCCATGATTCCGGTGATGAAGCGACAGGGTCAAGGTACGCAAATCTCAAAAATCTTATAAGAACGGCAAATCCCGCTGCTTTTGAAGCCACAGATAAATATGCGGTAATCGTTATAGGTGAGCCTTCGTAAACATCCGGAGTCCAAAAGTGAAATGGAACGGCTGATATTTTGTAAGCAAAACCTGCAATAATCATCAAACCAGAAATAAATACAGCTATTTCACTAAAACCATTCTGAAGAAAATAGCTCTGAATTTCAAAGATATTGAGTGAGCCTGTCAATCCGAAAAGCAGAGACATACCGTAAATCATAATACCTGATGACAGCGAACCGAAAATAACATACTTCAGTGATGCTTCACTTGACCGTTTGATTTCTTTTGTATATCCGGCGAGCAGATAAGAACTAAAACTCATTGTCTCGATTGCAAGATAAATCAATATAAGATTTGATGCACCAACAATCAGAAACATTCCTATTGCCATACCCAAAACGAGCATATAGTATTCGCCCATCCATACATCACGTTTATGCAATTCTTCAGAGAACTCCGACATTACTATGACAATTATGGTAGAAATCACTATCAGCATCTTGAAAAAATCAGCAAACGGGTCAACAGAAGTCATATTCATAAATGCACCGGATATTACACCCGACTGCAAAATAAGAAAAACTCCGGTTACTATACATCCTAATATCGAAATACCGGCATTAACTTTGTTATTCTTAAACACTAAGTCTGCAATTATTACCAATACAAATGTTGAGAGCAATGCCAGCTCGGGTCTGAACAACCCGAGACTGTTAAGTAAATCATTGACTACTGCACTGTACATATCTATTCTTTTCTTTAAATTTCAACAATATTTAATTACAAACCGGCAAAGTTGCCGCCAATTCTAATTAATTCCACAAAATGATTAACCGAAGCAGTCATCATTCCTATTACAGGATTAGGATTAATTCCAAGATAAATGATAACCAGTACAAGAGGAACAAGTCCGGCTAATTCAATATAATTCAGGTCGTCATGTTTATAAATTTTACCGGTCGGATCCCAGGGACCTTTCCATCTGTCAGGCAGTTTGCCGAAAAATACTTTCTGCAAAGCCCACAGCATATATCCTGCACCTAATACGATACCGGAACCGGAAATAATTGCAAGAACAGGATACATTTTGAAAGCACCCAAAAATACAAGTGCTTCGCTGACAAATCCGCTCAAGCCCGGAAGACCGATAGCAGCAAAAAATGCAACCATCATAACCGCTGTATAAACCGGCATTTTGTTTGCTATTCCGCCAAAATCATCGAGACTTCGTGTGTGGGCTCTATCATAAATTACACCCACAATCATGAAGAGCATAGCTGTGATGGTACCGTGATTGAACATTTGGAATATAGCTCCAACCATTCCCTCAGTATTCAGGGCAGCCAATCCAAGCATTACATAACCCATGTGGCTGACAGATGAATATGCGATAAGTTTCTTTAAGTCACGCTTGCCTACGCTGAATTGTGCCAGTGCACATAACGCACCGTAAACAATACTGACTGTTCCGATTAAGCCAATCCACCAGTTGAAGTAAAATACTGCATCGGGGAACATGGGCCATGCTATACGAATCATACCGTAAGTACCCATTTTCAAAAGTACACCTGCAAGTATTACAGATATGGCGGTTGGTGCTTCGACGTGTGCATCAGGCAGCCATGTATGAAACGGTACAATCGGTACTTTGATGGCAAATCCAATAAATAATGCGGCAAAAGCTATGTACCGCCAGTTTGTACCAAATCCGCTGAGAATTGAATTCTGGTCAAATTTTGTAGGGTCCATCATATCAAACATATTGAAGGAACCAACCGCGAAATACAACGCAATCATAACCAGCAGCATAAATACCGAGCCGAACAAAGTATAAAGAAAGAACTTGATTGCAGCGTATTCTTTTCTCGGTCCGCCCCAGATACCTATCAAAAAGTACATAGGCAGCAGCATGATTTCCCAAAATACATAAAACAGGAAAAAGTCCAAAGAAACAAAAACGCCCATCATGCCTGTCACTAATAACAGATACATAGCGAAATAACCTTTGGCAGCTTTCTTTATATTCCATGAAGCAAAGACTGCAACAGTCGAAACCAATGCCGTTAGAAGTAACATAGGCATACTGATACCGTCTATTCCAAGGAAATATTCGATTTTAAGGTCGCCCAGCATGGGCAAGCCCATAACCTTTATCCAGGTAAAACGCTCTACAAATTGCATTGAGCCGGCATCATTGATGCCCGGCATGGCTAAATTAAAACTTGAATATATAACTAATGAAAGTATCAGTTGTAAGAAAGTGACACCTAAAGTTATGTATCTGAAATAATTCAATGAGCGGGCACGGCTAACATCATCTTTACCGCTTGGTATTGCAAGTACTGCAATCATTCCAAGTATAGGCAAGAAGGTTATCCAGGTAAGAATTCCAACCCCTAAAATGTTGATAGTGCCTGACATCAATCCTCCGATTTATTTTTTTCTAAATTTTTCATAATTATATCATCCACCATAAGAGAATTATTATTCCCATGATGCTTAAAAGTAAATATGTCTGTACTCTGCCGGTTTGAAGCTTTCTGAGCATTGAACCGGAAAATCCTACTACTCCGCCTGATAAATTGACAAGACCGTCAACTACACCATTATCAAATTTTCCGGTAATAATTGCAATACCTCTCCAAAGAGTCGCCATACCGTTAACAATACCGTCTATTACTTTCATATCAATCCAGAACATCAGCTTTGTAAGAGCTAAAGTTCCACCAATAAATGTAGCCTGATAAATCTCATCAAAATACCACTTGTTATAAGATAGTTTATAAAGCGGTTTAATAGCATTGGCTACCTTATCAGGGTCAATTATCTTGAAATGATAGAACAGGAATGCAAGTAAAATTCCAAATCCGGCAATACCGACTGATAAAAACATTGCATTATAATGCTGATGGTGAATTTCTTCTTCAAATTGATTCAATAATACATGGGGTGCATTAGCATTATGCACGGCAGGTTCGTGAGCATTAACTTCGGGCAATTTGTGCGGTACCAAAAAGCCGTATTGGTATTCGGCAGGTACAACGCTTGCAGCAGGTTTAAAAGCTTTAGCAACCCAGCCTGTAGAGGCATCTATAGGATTAAAAGAGTAAAATATCCAAATTGAAAGAACCGACAGAACAATTAGCGGTAATACTATAGGCATTTTATTTTCATGCGTTTTTGAAGCGATTTCAGTTTTATGTTCACCATAAAATGAAACAATTGTCAGCCTGAACATATAAAATGCTGTCATCCCGGCTGCTGCAAACCCCATAATAGGTATCAGCCAGTGACCGCTGAGATTTCCGAAAGCAAGTGTTCCGGCAAGAATACCGTCCTTACTTAGAAAACCTGATGTAAAAGGAACACCTGAAATAGCTATAGTTGCCAGTAAAAATGTATAATAGGTAACCGGCATTGTTTTACGGAGACCTCCCATATTACGAATGTCCTGCGGGTCTGTATGATGGTCGTTCAACTTGTGCATTGCGTGGTGCATGGCATGAATAACCGAACCTGAAGCAAGGAATAGACAGGCTTTAAACCAGGCATGTGTCACAAGGTGGAAAAATCCGTAAGTATAAGCACCGACACCGAGCGACATTACCATAAAACCAAGCTGGCTTACGGTTGAATATGCCAAAACCCGTTTGAAGTCTGTCTGTGTAATACCGATTGTAGCAGCCATAAATGCTGTGAATGCACCTGTGTACGCTACAAAAGTTAATGCGTCGGCTGTAAATATCGGAAATATTCTTGCAGTAAGATATACACCGGCGGCAACCATTGTTGCAGCATGTATCAACGCACTAACCGGTGTCGGACCTTCCATTGCATCGGGAAGCCAGACATGCAGCGGGAATTGGGCTGATTTACCTATAGCTCCTGCAAACAGCAATATTCCCATGGCTGTCAGCATCGTACCGCTGTCGAAAGGTAAAGCACCGTTACGAACCTGCTCGAAAATTTCATCGAACATAAATGTATTGAATGCAAAAAATGCAATCATTATCCCGATAAAAAATCCAAGGTCGCCGATACGGTTGGTTATAAATGCTTTTTTACCTGCATTTGATGCAGAATCTTTTTCATACCAGAAACCGATCAGCAGGTAAGAACTCAGTCCTACAAGCTCCCAGAAAATGTACATATTCAGTAGGTTATTTGCAATTACAATACCAAGCATTGAAAATGTAAATAATCCGAGATATGCAAAAAATTGTGGGAATCTTTTATCCTCAGACATATATTCAGTCGAGAATAAATGCACAAGGAAACTGATAAGAGTTACTACAATCAGCATCATTGCCGCTATGTTGTCAACCCCGACGCCGAGGTCAATTGTTCTGTGACCTAATGAGAACCATTGGAATTTCCACTGGATAATTGTTACTTCGGAGTAAGTCACTATCTTACTGTAAGCAACAACCAGAGCCAGCAAGAGGTCAATTCCCAAAATTGAGGTACCAATAATACCGGATGCCTTACCCAGTCTTTTCTGATTAAAAATTATTATCAGAAAGCTAACGAGAGGCAAAATTAGTATTACTAATGATATCTTAAGTAATAAGTCGTGGCTCATATTTCGCTTCTATTAAAAATTGTTATTATTCTTTCATACTATTAATTTCGTCAATGTTCACGTGCCTGAAGTTATGATAAATATTAAGCACGATTGCAAGAGCGACAGCAACTTCCGCTGCAGCAAGAATTATCACGAACATTGCTGCTACGTGTCCTTCAAAATTCATTCCGCCGTATTTTGCAAAAGCAATGAAATTGATATTTGCAGAGTTTAGTATCAATTCCATACTCATCAGCACCATAATGGCATTTTTTCTTGTGATTATCCCGAATAAGCCGAGTGCAAATAGCAGAGCGCTTATAATCAGGTAATGCGGTAATCCGATTGTCATATCAATTTCCATCCATTATATTTACTTCCTTCTTGCAATTTTAGCCGCTCCGATAAATGCAAGCAATAATAAGATTGCAGCTACCTGAAAGGCTAAGAAATATTCTGTCATCAGCAATATGCCTATCGGTTTTACAGTTGATTCAACCTGCGGTACAGGGTTTTGGAACCAATCAACATTGATATACATATTAATAAGGAAAACTGCTGTTACAAGCGTAGCCAGTCCGGCAAGTACATATTGAACAACACCTGTTGTACCGGATTTTATATCCAAATCAACAAATTTTGAGGTTAGCATCACACCGAAAATTATCAGTATCAGAATGCCGCCGATATAAACCATAATCTGAGTAACAGCAATAAAATCGGCATTGAGCAGAACGTATAATCCGGCAACTCCAAAAAAGGTGAAAAGCAGGGAAAATGCCGAGTACATCATTTTTCTGGAGAATACTACGCCCCCTGCGGAAATAAGTACTATTGCCGCGAATCCGTAGAATACTATGTCATACCAGTTCATATAATTTATATTTTTAGTTTATAATATTCAAATTCAAAAAACATCATCCGTTATCCTTAGCTGCAGCAGCTAATCTTTCAGCCCTTTTACGTTCATTCTCCGCTCTGCGGGCTTCTTTAGCTTTCTGCTTTTCAATTTCTTCAGGGCTTAACTCAACATGCAGCAAGTCAACTTCTTCACCACTGCCGCAACTTGATTCTTCTGCAACAGCCTCGGCTGGAACAACAGCAGCTTCAGAAACAGACGGCTCCTGAGCTTTAGCTTCTTCAGCAGCTTTTTTGGCTTCTGCTTCAGCAATTTTCTTTTCTTCCTGTTCCTTTTTCTTTGCTATTTGATATTCTTCAAACATTTTTCTTTTTTCTTCAGATTCTTCGGCAGTGAGGTTAGAAAAATTATATTTCAATTTCTCACGGTCAAATTCTGAATACTCAAATTCCTGAGTCATATATATAGCTTCAGTAGGGCAGACAAGCGTACAAAGTGAACAAAAACAGCATTTGGCAAAATCAATTTCGTGTGTCGGAACCCACATTTTTCTTTTCTTACCCGAGTTCATGTCAGGTATATTCGGGTCATCGGGAGTTACACGGATAGTTTCGACAGTAATACAATTTAGCGGACATGCTTTGGCACAACTATCGCAGCCGTCGCAGCCGTTCATATCTACAAAAAGTCTGTTTCGTGAATGTAAAGGCATATCACCTGAGGTTATCGGATGATAATGCTCAGGGTATTGATTAGTTACCTTTTTTCCGAATAAATGTTCGAAGGTGATTTTCATACCTATAGCGGTAGTTGACAAGCCTTCATATATTTTTCTAAAATATTCCATACTTAATCTCATTTTGATAATAAATTATCTAAGCATACTCCAGACAGCAATTGCTACAAAGCAAACAAATGCCAGTGGTGTCATAACTTTCCAACTTACATACATTAGTTGGTCAACGCGTAATCTGGGTAATGTCCAGCGAAGCCAAATCTGTACGAATACAAAACCCATTGCTTTAGAAATAAACCAAACAGGCTGCATATACGCCTGATTCAAAAAATCACCGAAAGGTGATTGCCAGCCGCCGAAGAAACAAATTGTGATAATAGCAGATACGGTAAACATATTTGCATATTCAGCAAAAAAGAACATCGCAAACTTCATTCCGCTGTATTCTGTATGATAACCGGCGACGATTTCCGATTCTCCTTCAGGTATGTCAAAAGGTATTCTGTTGGTTTCAGCTAAACTGGCAACAAAATGTATGATAAATAATCCTAAAGTAAATGGAATAACAAGAATTTTCCATATTGAGCCATAACCGCCGAACACATTCCAATTCCAGAATCCGCCGGATTGCTGACTGATAATTTCCTGAAGGTCAAGCGAGCCGGCAAGTGCAGCAATTGATAACAATGCAAGTGCAATAGGAATTTCGTAGCTTACCATCTGAGATACACCGCGCATTGCACCGAGCAGCGAATATTTATTGTTTGATGCCCAGCCGCCCATTACTATACCAATTATAGAAAAAGCACCTAAAGCGAAAATATAAAATAAACCTATATTCAAATGAGCAGGCACGAAATTGAATGCAAACGGAATTGCAGCAAATGCACCGAAAGCACCTGTAAACATAACATAAGGTGCAAGATTAAACAGTGGTTTGTTTGCTGCATCAGGTACGATATCTTCTTTTTGTAATAGTTTGATTACCTCTGCCAGCGGCTGCAAAACTCCTTTCCAACCGGTTCGCATAGGTCCGAGACGGTCTTGAATCCATGATGCAATTTTTAATTCACCCAAAATCGCAACAAGTGCATAGATTAATACAAATACAAGCGGTATTACTACCAATATTGCATAAGTAATTATTCCGTCTCCAAATATAGAATATAGAAAATTCTGTTCCATAATTTATCTTTCTATGTTTATACTTTTGTTAAAATTTTATAAAACAAATTATCTGTCAATTTCGCCCAACACAATGTCGAGACTTCCAAGAATCATAATTAAATCTGCAATCATATAACCTTTTGTAATCTCCGGCAGAACGCTAAGATTCACAAAACTTGTAGCTCTCGAACGCATTCTGTAAGGATTTACTGTTCCGTCGCTAACGATATAAAATCCTAATTCTCCTTTAGGATTTTCAGCCTTTGCATATATTTCGCCTTTCGGAGGTTTTGCTCTTCTCGGACACAATGCACGCACATCTGAACTTTCATCAGGGAATTGAGAAATAATCTGTTCAATTATCCTGCAGCTTTGCTCCATTTCTCTCATTCTGACAATATTTCTGTCCCAGCAATCACCAATAGTACCAAGTTCACCTTTGCCGACAACAACATCAAAATCAAATTTGTCATAAATTGAATACGGCTCGCTTCTTCTTAAATCATAAGCTACGCCCGAACCGCGAAGTACAGGACCGCTTACACCGAAATTGACCGCTACATCTCCCGGCAAAATTCCTACATTAATTGTTCTTTCTATGAAAATGCTGTTACCTATTAAAAGGTCCATTACTTCGGCATTTGTTTTTCTGACAGTGCTGATAATCTCTAAACAATCGCTTTTGAAAGTAGGGGGGACATCTCTCATCAATCCGCCAATCCAAAAATAGTTATAGAGTAATCTGCCGCCCGAAGTCTTTTCGAAAAGATTTAGAATCATTTCGCGGTCACGGAATAAATACAGAAAGGGGCTGAATGCACCTGCATCAAGACCGAATGTCGCCACCGCAAGCTGATGATTAGCTATTCTGTTCAGCTCGCACATTGCCACCCTTATCATTTCAATTCTTTCAGGAATATTAATATTAAGGAGTTTTTCCATACCCATAACATAAGGAAGCTCGTTATTCATAGAAGCGATATAGTCCATTCTGTCTATAAAAGGAATAACCTGAGGATAAGACATCTTTTCGCAGGTTTTTTCAAAGCACCTGTGAAGATATCCGATATGGGGAACAACTTCTGTAACAATCTCACCGTCCAATTCAACTTCCAGACGGAGTACACCGTGAGTAGATGGATGCTGAGGACCCATGTTTATCCTCATCCTTTCCGTTTCTACTCTGCTAAAATCTACATCTAATATTTTTTTTTCAATCATTATTTTTCATCTGAAGATTAATTTTCTGAAATTAATAAGCTACCTTAATACCATGATAAGTCTCAGGCTGGACATAGTCTTTACGAAGAGGATAGCCTTCCCAGTCATAAGGGCATAATATTCTAACCATAAACGGATGATTTTCGAAAACAATTCCGAACATATCATAAGCTTCTCTTTCGTGCCAGTTTGCAGTTTTCCAAACTTTTTCAACAGAAGGTACATTTGGATTTTCTCTGTCAAGCTCGACTTTAAGAACAATGCGTTGATTTAAAGGAATAGAATAAAGATGGTAAACTACCGTTAGATTAGTTCCGTAATCAACACCTGATAAATTAACCATGTAATCGAATTTCATCTCAGATTCATCTCTTAAATACAGACTTATCTCTACAATTCTTGATGGATTAACAACGATAAAGGCTTCATTGGCAGCATCTTCGGTAAAAGATAAAATATCTTCTCCAAATTCCGCTTTTAGTTTTTCATATATTTCATTAGCAGACATATTATTCTCCGTCCTTTTTGAAATCAAGTGAGTAGCCGCTGTATGTAACAGGTGGATTTATACCATGTTCGATGGTTTCCTGCTCAAATCTGTCATTATATTCCTTAAGTTTTTTATTTCTAAGGTCGAGGTCAGCTAAATCTTCGGGTGACATTTTTTCACGTTTTCTGAAAATTGCCTGGTGGCTTATCATGCCCTGTAATTTCACCAATCCCTCAAAAAATGCTTCCGGTCTTGGAGGGCATCCCGGTACGTACACGTCAACCGGAATAACTCTGTCCACACCTTTTAGAACATGATAACCATGTTCCCAGTAAGGACCGCCGGAATTTGCACACGAACCCATTGACATTACATATCTTGGCTCTGACATCTGTTCGTACAGCGTTTTTATTCTATCTGCCATTTTCAGTGTAACAGTTCCTGAAACAATAATAAAGTCTGCCTGTCGGGGCGAGGTACGTGGAATAGCACCAAATCTCATCATGTCAAAATGCGATGCGTTAAGTGCCATAAATTCGATAGCACAGCAGGCAAGTCCAAACTGCAGATACCAGTCTGATTTACTTCTGCCCCAGTTGAGTAGATCCTCAACTGTTCCCAATATTAATCCATCACCATGTATAGGATTATCTAATCTATTTAATAAACCCATTTTTTACCTTAATTTTCTTTATTCTTCATATTACTCAAATACTCTTCTCTGGTAGTCACAAGGTCTGATAAAACAGGAATCTGCGGAATAGGTTTTTCCCAGTCCAAGAGTCCTTTTGCCCAATCGTAAGCCAAACCAAGTGCAAGAATGGAAGCAAATACTATCATACCCCAAAATGCAAACCAGCCGATATCTTTAAATACCACTGCCCATGGAAAAAGCATTACCAATTCCACATCAAAAATAATAAATGCAAGTGCTATAATATAAAATCGGTTATTGAACTGAACCCATGGTGTACCGATTGGCTCTTCACCTGATTCATAAGTGGAATTTTTTCGTGGATTCGGGTGGCTTGGGCGTATAAGTGCAGCGGTAACAATTCCTGCCGCAACAAACAAAACACCAACTATAAGAAAGACTAATACTACAGAATATTCAGTTAACATATCATTACCATAAAAATCTTAATTTACTCAATCAAGCAAAGCAAAACTAAGCAAAAATTCATTGAAAATAAAATTAAATTTAAAATAATTAAATCTAAAATTCGTAAGTCAAAATTAAAATATTGATAACATGTTGAAAATCACATACTTAACATATATTGCAAATTTAGTTATATTTATTTTTTGTAAACAAATGTTGTTGGTTTTTTAGGACAATTTTGATGCTTTTTACGACATTAATCCGTAGGTTAGGCAATATTTGAAATTAACTTCATATAAATATTTAGTTAATTTTTTTAAATTATTCCGTTCATCAAAATGGTAACTTACCCAAATCAACATTCCCTCCCGATAAAATAATACCGACTCTTTTTCCTGAAAACTTATCTTTGTTATCCATTATTACAGCGACGGGTACAGCCGAAGAAGGCTCAATAATTATTTTCATTCTTTCCCAAATCAATCTCATTGCACTGATTATTGATTCTTCGGAAACAGTTATGATTTCGCTTACATTACTTCTAATAATTTCAAAAGTTAATATTCCAAGAGAAGTTAATAATCCGTCGGCGATAGTTTTGGGATTCAATGATGGAACAATTTCACCTTTTTGTAATGATTTAAAGGCATCATCTGCTCCTTTGGGTTCACCTGCAATAACTAAAGTATTTGGGCTGAGAGCTTTTACTGAAATTGACGTTCCGCTTAAAAGTCCGCCACCTCCTACCGGAGTCATTACTATATCTAATTCCTTGATTTCACGGAGTAATTCCAAAGCAGCAGTACCCTGACCGCATATAACATTAAAATTATTATATGGATGTATAAATTCAGCTCCGGTTTCCTTAACAACCTTTTCTAAAGTAGATTCTCTTGCTTCCAATGTAGGCTTACAGTAAATAATATTCCCGCCGTAGCCTGCTACTGCATCTGATTTAACTTTCGGTGAATTATCAGGCATTACTATATATGAAGGTATATTTCTCATACTTCCGGCTAAAGCAAGAGCCTGTGCATGATTACCTGACGAATGGGTGGCTACTCCATTTCGCGACTGTTTTTCATTTAACGATAATACAGCATTGGATGCACCTCTGAATTTAAAAGCTCCGACTTTTTGAAAGTTTTCACATTTAAAGAAAATGCTGCATCCCAGAATGTCGTTAATACTTTGTGATGTCAAAACAGGTGTATGTTTCACCTGATGTTTTATTCTTTCATTAGCTTCAAGAATATTATCAAAAACAGGTATTTTTTGTTCAATCATTATAAATATTCTAAAATTTTACAGGTAATTATTAATTAAACTCAATTTTTCCGGACTCAATCATTTCAATGACTTCAGGATAAATCCTGTGTTCAATTTCAAGAACTCTTGCAGCAAGTGTTTCAGGGGTATCATCAATATTTACCGGAACTGTTCTCTGAAGTAATATTCTGCCTCTGTCATATTCTGAATCAACCAAATGAACTGTCACGCCGCTTTCTGTTTCCTTTGCGTCTAATACTGCCTGATGAACTTTCATACCGTACATACCCTCACCTCCGAATTTGGGTAGTAGTGCAGGATGGATGTTAAGGACTCTTCCATTGACTTTATTTATTACTTCGTCAGGTAATTTTTTCATATAACCGGCAAGAACAACCAGATTAATTTTATACAACTCAAAAAGTTTAATTATATATTGAGTTCTAACATTATCATCGGGATGAGTATTTGAACTGATATGAAAATTCGGTATTTCTTCTTTCACTGCCCGCTCAAGAACTATCGAGTTGGAATTATTGGATATAACCAAGGCAGGCGTAGATTTAAGCCTGCCCGATTTTGAAGCATCAATTAATGCCTGCATGTTACTGCCTCCATGTGAGGCGAAAAAAGCTATATTAAAAGATTTCATAGTTCAGATTGATATTAAATTAATTCTCTAAACTGCCAACCAGTTTTTCAACTTCATCAAGTATTTTACCTGATTTTACAAGTGCAGCCATTGCATTATGGTCATTGAACAGAGGTCTGTCAATATCAAGAAAATCAACATGTTCGCGAATAACTTCACGTGCACGGCTGACACCTTCTCCATATTTAAATTCTCTAAAGTCAAGAGCCTGGGCTGCAGCCATCAGTTCAATTCCGATAATACCAAAAGCATTGTCAAGTATCTGCTGATTTTTCAAGGCTGTATTCATACCCATCGAAACAAAGTCCTCCTGATCTGCAGCAGCAGGTATAGATTGAATAGATGCCGGGCTCGAGAGAATTTTCTGCTCGACAATCAACATATCAGCTGTGTATTGACTTAACATCATACCGGAAAACATACCTGCTCCTTTGGTCAAAAATGCCGGTAGTCCTACACTCAAAGCAGGATTCAATAATCTGTTCAGCCTTCTCTCGGATAGTATGCAGACCATTGTAAGTGAAATACCTGCCATATCCATAGGAAGTGAAACAGGAGTCCCCTGGAAATTGGCACCGGTTAATGTTACATTTTCATCAGGGAGAAATATCGGATTATCACCAACTCCGTTTAGTTCTATTTCAACCTGAGTACGGGCATAGTTGCAGGCATCATGTGCAGCACCTATTACCTGCGGTGATGAACGCATTGAGTAAGCATCCTGAACTTTGGTTTTCATTTTGCCGGACATCAAATCGCTTCCGTCAAGACATTTTCTGATTGATTTGGCAGAACGTACAGCTCCTGAGAATCCGCGAAGCTCATGCAGCCTCGAATCATAAGGCTTCATGTTAGCCAGAAGTGCTTCCAATGACATTGCTGCTGCTATTTCAGCATGTTTAATCAGACGATTGAAATCATAAAGCTGAATTGCAGACATCGCTGTCAATAAATTTGAACCGTTTATTGTTGCAAGTCCGTCACGTGCCTGTAAACCGGGAATAGGTATGCCGGCTTTCTCGAACGCGTTTTTTGTCGGCATTCTTTCACCCTGATAGAAAGATTCTCCTTCACCCATTAGCGACAAAGCCATCTGAGACATCGGAGCTAAATCACCGCAGGCACCTACAGAACCTTTTTGGCAGACAACCGGAGTTACACCTTTATTAAGCATATCAACCAGAGTATTTGTTATCTCTAACCGACAGCCGGAATTGCCATGTGCATGGACATTGATTCTGCCTGTAATTGCACCACGTACAAATTCATTTTTGGTCGGTTCGCCGATTCCTGCAGCATGGTTGTAAATCAAATATTTCTGAAATTCTTTAATTTGTTCATCTGTTAAAACCATTTCTGAAAATTCGCCTATTCCGGTATTAACTCCATACATTATTTCTCTTTTTTCTATCTTTGATTCTAAGAGTATGCGGCATTTTTTAATTAGTTCGGCAGATACCGGACTAAGTTCAACAGCAGCACCATTTCTTGCTATCTCGACTACCTTTTCGATAGTCAAACCTGAACCGTTTAATGTGATAGCCATTATTAACCTCAATTTTTAATTTTATATGTTTTTTAAAATGCAAAATTACAAAATATTTACTTAAACTCACCAATTTTCACATTATTTGGATTTTTTAAAGCAGTAAATTGATAAAATAATATTTAATTTCTGGAAATTTGTGTTATTTTTAACAATGTTTAAAGTTATAAGTTTGAAAAATGTTTAAAGCTATTGTCATCTTCTTTTTGATTTCATCTAATATAATGTATTCTAATATTGACAGTTTAAGAAAGTCATTGGAAAATAAACCTGATAGTGTGAAATTTAAAGAATATAACTTATATGCCTCTTCATTAGTGAATAGTAATCCAGAGGTTTCATTAGAAATTCTTGTTTCCATATCCGAACTTAGTAAGAAAATAAAAGAACCCGAAAAATTAGCGCGGTATTATTTCAATTTAGCTTTTGCAAATGATTATCTTGAAAATCTTGACTCAGCTTTAAAATATTATCACTTGTCTTTGAATATTCTAAAGGATATCAAATCTAAAGTCGGAATTAATCACTGCCTGAATAATATCGGAATTATTTACAAAAAGAAAAATAATTATATAGCTGCTCTGAAGGCATACAGAGAAGCTTATGATTTTGCAAAAAATAATAATAACACTCCTTCCATGTTGTCTGTAATTAATAATATTGCAAATATCTATCTTGATTTGAAAGACTATGAAAAAATGAAGGAAACCCTTGATAAGGGTTTGGAAATTTCTATCGAATCAAACGACACTCTCAGCCGTGGATTTATTTATTCAAATATTGGTAATTATTATAATCTTATCGGAAACTATTCAAAAGCAAAGCAGTTTTGTGACAAAGGCTTTACCTATTTGAAACTTACGGACAGATTAGATTTAATTACTTCAAACCGTAATCTTTTTGCAAGAATTTTAATAAGCCAAAATGAAACCTCCAGGGCTCTGCCATTTTTAAAACTTGCCGAGACGTATGCCGATTCATTAAAAAATGATTTATTAATATCCAATATTTATAACACTTATGGAAGTTATTACACTAAATCAGGTGATTTTAAACAATCAATTGATTACAATATCAAAAGTCTCGAGATTTCAAAGAATCTGAATAACACATTTATCTTAAAAAATCTTTATGATAATATTGCCGATAATTACTTCGCTTTAGGTGATTTTGAAAATGCTTATAAATATCTGGATACATTAATAAATCTAACCGATTCACTGAATAAAATTGCAGTTGTCAGCGAAATTGCTCAGGCATCGCTAAGTCTCGAAGGTGATTTTAACGCCGAAAGAGTTGTAAAATACCGCGAAGAAGTTAAAAGCACTAAAGAAGAAAATGCTCTTATTAAAAAATATCTGAACGAAATCACTGTTTATCTGTATATTATCGGACTTCTTGCTTTGTTTTTGCTTGGATTAACTGCGATGCTTGTCTTTAAGGCTAAACAATTAAAAAGAACTAACGAGGCTCTTTCCTTGTCTGAAAAGAATTTAATGGATTTGAATGCTACTAAGGATAAATTCTTTTCGATTATTGCTCATGACCTGAGAGGTCCTATGGGCGGAACAAAAATGATACTTGACCAGATGAATATTTACAAAGATGATTTTACTGATATCGAAAAGCAGGAAATCATAAAGGAACTGGCTATTTCTTCAACAGAAATGCTGAATTTACTTGAGAATCTTCTGCTTTGGTCAACAGCGCAACGAAATTCTCTTGAAATTAATCAGTCAAGATTTAATGCAAATGCTTCCGTTCAATCAACCATTGATTTATTGATTACAACTGCAAACAATAAAAATATTACAATTAACAATTATGTTGACAAGAATTTGATTATAGATAATGATGTTAATTTGTTTGATACACTGATTCGTAATACTGTTAATAATTCAATAAAATTTACAAACAGCGGCGGTACAATTGAATTATCTAACGAGTCAAATAATGGTCAGGCGGTATTTATTATAAAAGATAACGGTGTTGGAATTGATGAAATTGACCTTGATAATTTATTCAGAATTGATTATAAAAAGCCCGATATAGGTACAAACGGAGAGCGGGGTACCGGTTTAGGACTGATAATTTGTAAAGAATTTTCCCAAATTATGGGCGGTGATATTTCAATCTCCTCAAAATCGGGTGAAGGAACTACCGTTAAAATATCTCTGCCGCTTACTGTACATAATAATTAAAAGATGTATAAGTTTGGTTTTTTAATAAATGGAAATCCAGATAAAGAGTCACTAAAGATTTATTTTAAATAAAACCCCTTGTTTTGTCTCTCTGAGCCTGCGAAGAGTCCAGGCTGTTAATTTATTAATTCATGTACTCATTACCTCAAAGTGATAAATTCAGTTCTTTAGTATTTGTCCCCCGCTGGCGGGGGTTAGGGGGTGGAAAATTAAATTCAGACCTTCGCAGTCTCTCAGAATTATAAACCAAAAATTGTCGTTTTACATTATAACGTTTAAGAAATCCAAAAATTAATTTCCACCCCCTGCCCCCGCCAGCGGGGGACAAATACAAAACACCGGTATTTTGGTCATCCTTAGCGAAGTCGAAGGAAGGGATTTAATAACTTTCAAATAACGTATATATTACATTTCGACATCACTCAATGTAGCATTCATGTAAAATAAGAATAAATAAATACTTTTTGTAACAGACTCATAAGTTAAATATTCTCAATCCAAAAGAATTTATTCGACAGAAAACTATTACTCTTTTACCGGCTCCCTGACAAAGAATACAAATCCGTTTTTCCTGTATAATTCCTTCAACTGCGGCTGCCTGACAAGATATTCGTCAATATTATTATTCTTAGCAGAAAAATAAGCAGGCTTTTGGATATTGCCTGTCAGTAAGAAATCTTCGTATTCTTCACCGGTCATTTTCATGTAATATTTTGAGTTTTTTAATTCTTTTCTCTGATAAAAATAAGGAGCATAGCTCTTATAACCTAATGTATGAACATATACATCCTTTCCTGCTAATGATTTAAAGAAATCAACCGGTGCTCTTTGAGTATAAATTCCGATTTTAGGAGCCATCACAGGCAGAAAAAGAAAAATTGTCAACGCAGTAGCTAAGTATATAGAAATATATGATTTTAAATACTCTTTCCTAATAGAATATATCAAGTAAAAAATTGTCCCAATTAGCAAAGTAAATCCAACTACAATCTCGAATCCTGTCCAACTAACTTCTGCCTGAAGCAAAGCATTTGTAAATTTATCCGTAATTTGAGGAAGAAAGCTGTCAATATTCATTAATACAAGCGGAAAAGCTATAAAAAGTATTGATAAAATTATACCGATTGCAGCAACACCGATATTTGTTGATAATTTGTTCCTGATTTCACCATTAATAATTTTATGCATTGTATATGCTGCAAGAAAAGTCACAGGGAAATAGGAGAGAGAGGAATAATGAACAATCTTTGTCTTGACAATTGAAAAAATTATGAGCACAACTGCCAATAGTATTATATTGAAATTTTTGAATATCTTTTGTGATGAGTTATCAAATTCACTGTTTCTGAAAGCTCTGAAAACAAATATTGAAGCAGGAAAACATCCTAAAAATACCACTAAAAAATGATAATAAAACGGACCTTCATGACCGGCATCACCTGTCGTAAGCAGACGAATCTGATAAGTTATAAACTCACTTATAATTCCGCCGCCCTGCTGATAGAATATTGCGGCATACCAGATTACTGCAGGTAGGAATGAAATTCCGGTAAAGATTAGAATTTGTTTAACCGGAAGTTGGAAGCTCCGGGCATTAAATCCCCAAAAGACAGCCCAGGTAATGAAAACAAGCATAAACCCGACCGGACCCTTTGTCATAAATGCAAGAGATGTGTATAGCCCTGCCCAATAAATATCCCTGTTTATGATTTTACCCGTAATCATATTCTCGGAAGTAAACCTGAATAAATAATAGACACCTGCAAACATAAAAAAATTAAAAACAGGGTCAATAATACTCGATTTAAAATAAAAGTGGGGTAGAAGCGAGCCGAAATATGCCAATGCCCAGAGATAACCGAACCTGCGGTCAAATATATTTTTGCCGATTCTAATAAGAAATGATAATGTTAAAATACCAAATATGACATTGGGAAGTCTTGCTGACTGTTCGCTTACACCTAATATTTTCATCGAAATAACCTGCATCCAGATAAACAGCGGCGGCTTTTCGTGGAACGGCTCATAATCAATACGGACATTCAGATAGTCACCTGTTACAATCATCTCACGGGCTGCTTCGGCGAAATTTATCTCGTCCCAGTCGAAAAGATTAACATTTCCGATAAAAAGGATATAAATAATTGTAGTAAATAACAAAATACGTTTTCTGTAGTTTGCATCCTGCAAATATGTTACATTATTTTCAAAAAGCTTTAACATCAGGTATTTCCTCCCATCTGGTTGTATATTGCGGTGACTTAAGTTCGCGTTTCATTTTCCATCCTCGTTTGATGCCTGCTGCTGCAAAAAAAACTGTTCCTGAACCCATTTCCATATTTAATTTATCCATAGCATCTGTAATTTTTTGAAATTTGTCGCGGTCAATTTTATCAAAAAGTGAAACCTGCTCTGTTGATTTCGGCAGTATTCCCGTCAGCATTATTCCTGCTTTCTGATATAAATAGTCCGGTCGGTAGATTTGCTCAAGCCCTTTCATAGCATATTCAATCAGTTCATTTGTAAAGTCGGTAGCAACAGGCAGAATTACCTGACAGCCGTTATGATACTGTGGAGTATCTTTATATGGATTTGTACGAAGAAAAACATAGATAGCATTTGCGATTGATTTCTGCATTCTGAGTTTCTCGGCGGCACGGGTTGTATAGTTTGCAATTGCCTCCGCCAAATCTTTCTTTTCGGTAACATTTTTGCCAAAAGACCTTGATGAAATAATCCCTTTTTTATCAGGCGGTGTATATTCGGCACTAATGCATGGTTCGCCGTTTAACTCATGAACAGTCCTCAAACCCTGCACAGTCATTCTCTTTTTTATCCATGTTTGGTTTGCTTTGGAAAGGTCGTAAGCTGTATAAATATTATGGCAGTTCAAAAGTTTGGTATATTGTCTTCCGACTCCCCAGACATCACCGACTTCAACACCTTTGAGATGTGATTCAATATCGGGATTGTCAATAAGATTAAGAACTCCATTATAAACCGGATTCTTTTTTGCACGTCTGTTAGCCAGTTTTGCAAGAGTTTTGGTATAAGCAATGCCGACTGATACAGGAATGCCGACCCATTTTTTAACGGTTTGGCGGATTTCACTGCAATAAGCTGTCAAATCTTTTGAATGAATACCATCCAGATAGATAAATGCTTCATCTATCGAGTAAATTTCGACATTTGGTGAGAACTGCTCCAGAGTAGTCATAACTCTGTGGGATAAATCACCGTATAATGTATAATTAGAAGAAAATACCGCTACATTATGTTTTGTTACCAAATCCTGAACCTTGAATAACGGGGAGAATCCCTTTATCCCGAGTGCTTTGGCTTCGTTTGAGAGTGCAACTATCACACCGTCGTTGTTGGAAAGCACAATAATCGGCTTACCATTTAAACGAGGATTGAAAACTCTTTCGCATGATGCGTAAAAATTATTACAATCAACAATCGCTATCGGTACTTTTTTTCTCAATTCACATTACTATTAATTTTAACAACAAAAAGAATTTAAGCTATTAATTAAATTTCTGACTAAATTACAAATCCAACTTATATTAATTCAAACAAATTTCATAATGGTAAAAATATGACAAAATTTCCAAAAGAAAAATTAGATAATCTCAATAACAATGTTTAGTGAACTTTTTATTCAATTTCAATTTTTTCGGGACGTTTTTGAGTTTGATGTGTTATTATAAGTAAGTATATTTGTTAATATTGAAAAAGTATTTTTGAGAAAAGTTATGAAAATGAACTGTAAGATGTTTTTATTTATCGCAGTGTCAGTAATAATCGGCATGAATCCCCTTTGGGGACAAGAACCCGACCCATATCTGCTTTGGCAGACGACCGACCCAGAAGGCTATGAAGCATTCCTTGTACACCCTAATGGCAATATTATTGCCATGAAGGGTTTACGTATTTCTGAATTAAATGGTAATACAGGAGAAGTAATACGGGTATTTAACATTAAAGCACCCGTCGGAGATATTTCACCGGATGGAAAATATCTGCTGATACTTACAGATTCTGTAACAATAATTGATTACGAAACGGAAGCAGTATTAAAAAAATTAAGAGTGCCGGGTTCATATCCAAATCTCAGGTTTTTCCCAGATGGCAACAGAATAATCTATTGTCATCAAAAAGCTTTAGGAACAGGTCTTGACTCGTCCTTAGTAGTTTATAATTTAATAAAAGATGAATATACTTATCTTGATTTGAATTATTCAAGACCGGTAATTGCAACTTCACTCGACGGAAAATACTTCGCAACCGGAGGTACTAAAACAGAAAAAGATATAATGGGAGATGATGTATTTTATACAATTTTAACTCTCTGGGATGCTGTCACACTAAAACCAATTAAAGAACTTGCTAAGATTGGCGGTAACTTTGAAGTACGTAGTATCAAATTCTCACAGGATGGAAAGTATGTGGGGTATCAAGTCTATTTGAGAGATTTTTATGTTTACAAATTAGATGGCATGAGTTTGTTTAAACACTATAATGAGTCGAATGTTGAGTATGGAGTAATATATTTCTGTTTTTTGGACTATGACTTAATTGGATTAAGTTCTGGTGAAAGTTTTTCAAAAAGGAATTTTATGATAATGAATTTGCTAAATGATAAAAAAGTCTTTTATCGTCACGGAAAATCGGGTTTATTAGGATATAATCCTATTCATAATTCATTCTTAGTAAGAAATGAAGGTATTGAATCTTATGATCTTAATAAAATCCTAACAGGTCTAAGTGAGCCAATCCAACAAAATGCTATATCCGTTCAATACCGAAAAAGCACGCTATTTGTCACTGGATTGATTTCAATTTCCGGTCAAATTAATATTTCAATTAGCGATATTAAAGGCAAAGTTGTATATACTTTAAATTCTCCTAAAATTGATTCTGAACTAAGAATTCCAATCAAACTACTCAACGGAACATACCTGATACATATACAAGACGGTAAGACAGAATATTCCTCAAAATTTTTAGTAACAGAGTAAAGGAAAATTAATATGAAAACATTAATAATTTTCCTCCTTCCCTCAATCATTTTGAGGAGAATGATATAGAAAGAAGTAATAATTATTGATAATAATAAGCCCTTCCGAAAAATCAATGCTTTCGGAAGGGTTTTTTGTGTTTTCAGTTCATGATTGAAAGTTGTAATTTGATATTCTAACTTAATTCATTGTACTTAAAATGTCCTTCATTAAGGTTTTAATATATATGAAAAGCGTAATGAACCTTATGAAAAGCGTAATGAACCTTATGAAAAGCGTAATGAACCTTATGAAAAGCGTAATGAACCTTATGAAAAGCGTAATGAACCTTATGAAATGCATAATGAACCCTATGAAAAGCGTAATGAACCTTATGAAAAGCGTAATGAACCTTATGAAAAGCGTAATGAACCTTATGAAAAGCGTAATGAACCTTATGAAAAGTATAATAAACCATATGAAAATTATAATGAACCTTATGCAAAGCACAATGAAACTTATGCAAAGTTCATCGCACTTGTACGAAAGTTCATCGTAGTTGTTCAAAAGTAATTCCGTCGGGTTCAAAAGTAATTCCGTCGGGTACAAAAGTAATTCCGTCGGGTACAAAAGTAATTCCGTCGGGTTCAAAAGTTATTCGTAGTTGTTAGAAAGTTTATTTAATAAATTTTACTCATTTAATTTCTTTAAGAGATTCTTGTTAATTGAACAGTCCGCTCCTACAGAGCTTCATATTTTTTGAGGGGTTGATTATTTTCTACAAACAGGGCATTCCTACGGAATTGGATGGCAATTCTGAATCACGGATTACACGGATTAAAGGATTACACTGATTTAAATCCACATTTTGAGATTGACATATTTTGTGTTTATTTGGGTTCTCTTCTCCATAGGAGATAAATTATGGTAACAAAAACCTGTCCCGATGAACATGACTACCTCGTAGAGGTTGAATTATGGTAAAAAAATATAATCCCTACGGGATATCAATCAATTAGGCATTGCTCATGTTACCACAATTCAATCTCTATGAGATAAAATGAATTACATTATTATATTAGTGTCTTTTTGGTTTGAACAGTCCGCTCCTACGGAGCTTAGTAATATTTACGGGCAAGATATTTTTTCTACAAAAAGGTCATTCCTACGGAATTGGGTGGCAATTCTGAATCACGGATTACACGGATTAAAGGATTACACTGATTTAAATCCACATTTTGAGATTGACATATTTTGAGTTTATTTGGGTTCTCTTCTCCATAGGAGATAAATTATGGTAACAAAAACCTGTCCCGATGAACATAACTACCTCGTAGAGGTTGAATTATGGTAAAAAAATATAATCCCTACGGGATATCAATCAATTAGGTATTGCTCATGTTACCACAATTCAATCTCTACGAGATAAAATGAATTTCATTATCGTATTTGTACATTTTCTTTTAACAGTCCGCTCTTACGGAGCTTGATGATATTTGAGGGAATGATATTTTTTCTACAAACAGGGCATTCCTACGGAATTGGAAGGCAATTCTGAATGCTGAATGCTGAATTCTGAATTAAGTTAAACAATTTAATTGGCAATTTTGTTATAATAATTGTAATCAAGTATAACTTTTTGAATAAATTCGAGGGGCGGCTTATGAGTGCTGATTTTCATCTTCTCTTCCAATATTCTTTTAACCCTGTAATTTCCGTCAATAACCGCTTCCGGTACTTCAGGTAATAAGTTTGCATTTAAAACATCTTTTAAAATTGAAATATCCTTATCGTTCAGAGCGGCAGTTTCAGGAAATTCAGGAATATAGGATTCATCAATGCCGCTGAAAATTGTGTCTTCGAGCCGAAAAGCCTTCCGAATATTTACTACGGTTGTTCCAGCCGCCATGTCGCCAATACGCTGACCTTTTCCGTTTAGAAAAACCACAAGTGCAGCAAGTCCGCCTGTTGTTATCCAAATATCAACCGGACGGAGAATCCATCTTAGAAAATACTGTACAAAGGTAGGTTCCAAACCGTCAACCCTGATAACCCGTATTTTCATTGATTTCTTGCCGATACTTTGCCCGCCCCAAAGAGATTCACAAATCAAATCATAAAATATTACCGGCAAAAATAAAGCGATTATTATATAAACCCCTTCTACCAGCACAATTTGAACTAAAATTATGCTGATTATAATTGAGTAAATAACCAGAATTACGACGTCAATACATGCAGCAAGAATCCTGTCAAAAAGTCCTGCAACCTTAAATTCTAAAAAAACATTGTGCGAAGTATCGAAATTTACACTGTCCATTCATTTTTTTTATTAAATTTGTAAATATTATTATTCTAAAATACGATGAAAGAAATAAATTTTCTGCAAAAAAATAAGTCCGAGTGGGAAATAGTTGAAAAGTTTATTGGAGGTAACCTCAAACTTACCCCTGATGAACTGAAATCTGCATATACAAATTTGATTGATGCTTTATCGTATTCACGTACATTTTATCCACTGAGCAAAACGACTTTGTACCTGAATGACCTCGCATTAAAGGTACATTCAAAGGTTTACAGCAAGGGCAAATTTGATATTTCCGATTTCAAAAGGTTTTGGGTGAAAGAATTACCGCTTATTATGTATGAGTCAAGAAAAGAACTTTTGATTTCATTCTCGATTTTTGTGATTGGGATGCTTATCGGTCTGATTTCAACAAAATATGACGATTCTTTTGTCCGGGTTGTACTTGGCAGTGAATATGTAAATATGACATTAAAAAATATTGAAAAGGGCGACCCGATGGCTGTTTATAAATCAGCAAACGGGATAGATATGTTTTTGGGTATCACTTTGAATAATATTATGGTTTCTTTTAAAACTTTTTCTTTTGGACTGCTGTCTGCATTGGGGACGGCATTTGTTCTTTTCCAAAATGGAGTTATGCTGGGAACTTTCCAGCAATTCTTTATCGAAAAAGGTCTATTTTGGGAATCATTCAGAACAGTATGGATACATGGAACGCTTGAAATTTCTGCTATTATTATTGCCGGAGCGGCAGGTATAATTATTGGCAACAGCTTTTTGTTCCCGGGTACTTACACGCGACTGGTTTCATTTCAGAGAGGTGCTGTCAGAGGTGTTAAGATAGCACTCGGTTTAGTTCCGGTATTTATAGCAGCAGGCTTTCTTGAAGGTTATGTAACCAGACTGACTGAATTGCCGGATGTTTTCAATTTGTTTATAATAATTTTGTCACTGATTTTTGTTATCTGGTATTTTGTGATTTATCCAGTTAAAATTTATAAAAGGAGTATCTATGGTGAACTCATACACAGTTAAGTTTAATGAATACCGTAAATTACGGGATTTACTCAATGCAACGTTTGCATTTACGCGTCAGGAAATAAAACCGCTTTTTAAATCCATGCTTATACTTGCAATGCCGCTTCTGATATTGCTTGGTATAGTTCTCGGGATTTTTCAAACTGAGAATATGAGTATGATTACAGATTCTGCCCAAAATCCTGACTCTGTCGGTTTAGATTATTTTCAGAATCTTATGATTCAATACGGATTGATTTTTATCATATATTATCTTGCAATATCCGTAATCAGTGCAATTGTACTCGGTTATATTGTGGAATATATCAATAACGGTCCACAAGTACCATTTGAGAATATTCTTGCTCAGGTAAAAGCATTTCTGCCGCGCCTTCTTGCATTAAATTTTGTATATTTCATTTTAGTAGGAATTGGCTTTATTTTCTTTATTATTCCCGGTATGTATCTGTATATCGCTATGGCTCTATCTTCGGTTGTGCTGGTCTTTGAGGATACAGGATTAGGAACATCACTCCAACGCAGTATGTATTTTGTAAAAGGATATTGGTGGCGTACTCTAGGTTACATAATAGTCATCGGTTTAATTTATGCTCTGATAAGTACAGTATTCAGTATGCCTGCAGGTATTCTGACTATTTTACAGACAACCGGATTGATAACAGCAGCACCTGACAGCCCGCTTATGCTAATGTTATCTATTGTTTTAAACATTATTTCGACTTTAGCCTATCTTTTCTCAAGTCTGGTGATTATATTCCTTGCTCTTTATTACCACAGCCAGTATGAGTTGAAAGAAGCCGGAAATCTGATGAAAGGTATTGATGAATTAGGTAGCAGCAATTAAAAAGGTAATAAATGCTCAAAATTGGGTGTGATTATTTTTATCAAAATTATTTACAAATACACAGACCTTCCCAATTGGGGAGGTCCGGTGTTATTATTTTGCGGATTTTAGCAATTGTTTCATTGATATTTTTTTTCTACCCGATAATTCTGAGTTCCCAAATTTCGATTGATTCTTTGAAGATAAGCCAAGCTGATTCAACAATTATTTCTAATTCCGGTATTGTAGATGACAGTGTTGAAGCAACTTCAAAAAACAATTTGTTATATGATTCATCATCTATTGAAACAAGAAATTTTGATACCCAAAAAATAAATGATTTCCATAATGATAAGGATTTTTATTATTCCGGAAATACTGCTCCAAAATTTGATTTATGGGAATTTTTAGATAGGCTGTTTTATAAATATGTTATTATTCCCCTGACAGAATTAATAGGCAATTCGGGTGCATCACCAATATTAATTATATTGATTTTACTCATATCCGGTTTTTTGATATTCCTTCTGATTAAAAAAAGACTTAATACAGGATTATCTAATTCATTAGGTAAATCATTAGTCGTAAGAAAAAATTCTTTTAATGAGATACATACTTTGAATTTTGACAGAGAAATTGCAGAAGCATTAGAGAGCGGCAATTATTCAGAAGCTGTAAGACTAAATTTTCTAAAGGTATTGAAAATATTATTTGAATCAGGGATATTGAATTATAAACCCGGCAGCACAAATACAGATTACCTGCGGGAAATCAGGAATTCACATTTACATGAAGCATTTAGCCGGCTGTCATATATTTTCAATTTTGTATCTTATGGAAAATTTCAAATATCGGAAAATGATTATTCAATAATATCAGAAAAGTTTTCAGATTTCTCAAATAGGGTGGTCAAAAATGAAAACCCTTAAATTGATATATATTTCGGTAACTTTGATGGTGTTATTCACGCTTATTGCTGAATTGACAAGGACAAAACCATTAGATTGGACAGCTACATTCAGACTAAACGACAAGAATCCTTTCGGTATGTACGTTTTCGATAAAATTGTGCAGGATTTATTTAGAACCCGGAAAGTTGAAGTTTATTCAAAAACGCTTTTCGAATACCGCTCTGAGAGTAATTTAAATAAAAACAACCGGTTGCTTTCAGACTCGGTGAAAAATTTTATAATTATTGGTGAAAATACATCATTTACGAAAAGTGATTTTGATGATATTACTTATTTACTCAATCAGGGAAATAACATATTTATTGCTTCTACAAGTTTCGGTATAATTGAAAAAAAACTTGGTATAAAATGTGAACCCTACCAATATTTCGACAACAATTTTAAGCAGCGTGACAAGGATTACAAACCTTTAAGGTTTATTAGTATTTCCGATTCAGGTAATACATATTACATGCCTGTCGGTTATTGTGCATATTTCGATACTGACAGCTTGAAACAAACATGCAGTTTATTGATTGAAGCAGATAATGATGTCGCGGTTTTATTGAAAAATGATACTTATAAAGGCAGTTTGTATTTGTTCTCATTTCCATTCACTTTTACAAATATTAACCTGCTTGATTCAAATTCACGCCAATTAGCAGAAAAATGTTTGTCATTTTTGCCCTTACGGAATACAGTCATAATTGACTATTTTGCAGTCGGTAATATGGATAAATCACCACTGAAATTTATTATGAGTAATAAATCTCTAACGAGCGGGTATTATGTACTGCTGATTTCGGTTTTTTTGTTTATGATTTTCGGAATCAAACGCAGACAGAGAGCAATTCCTGAAATCAAACCACACATAAATTCAACAGCTGAATTTATTTCAACAATAGCAAAACTATCTTTTGCAATTCGCGATAATCAGGAAATAGCTCAGAAAAAAATAAACCATTTCTACAATTATATCAGAAACAGGATGAATATAAATATTAATCCGCATGTTGATGGATTTTATGAGTATTTGTCATCTAAATCAGGACTTACAGAGCATGAAATAAAACGAATTTTTGATAAAATGAATACTATAAATTTATCGTCAAAAATTGATAATAAACAGTTGGAATCTTTATGCAGTGAAATTGATACATTTTATAAAAAGGTTAACTTATGAACGAAAAATCTGAATTGGAATTTACCTCAAGAATTGATTTGTCAAATTTTAAAAACCTGATTGATAAGGTTAAATCAGAAATCGGTAAAGGATTGATAGCAAATAATGATGCTGTCGAGCTTATTCTGACTGCTCTGATTTCCGGCGGTCATGTTCTGATAGAAGGTGTACCGGGAATAGCGAAAACCCTAATGGCAAAATTGACTGCTCATACTTTGCAGCTTGATTTTAAAAGAATTCAATTCACTCCGGATTTGATGCCCTCCGACATAACAGGAACTTCTGTTTTCAATCCAAGGTCGCTTGAATTCGAGCTTCGTAAAGGACCTGTTTTTTCGAATATTATACTGGCAGATGAAATCAACCGAGCCCCGGCAAAGACTCAATCGGCATTATTCGAAGCAATGGAAGAATTACAGGTAACAATTGACGGCAATACTCACCAATTACCTTCTTCATTTACAGTTTTGGCTACTCAAAATCCAATAGAACAGGAAGGTACATACCGGCTGCCTGAAGCTCAGATTGACAGATTTCTGTTTAAGATTCTCCTTGATTATCCTTCGTTAAATGACGAAATTGAAATATTGAAATTAAAAAATTCAGGTAATATTATTAACAGACTTGAAAATATTAATCCTGTTCTAACCTCCGACGAACTCGATTTAATGCGGTTAACTGCTTCAAAAACAATAATAAGTGATGAATTACTGAAATATATTGCTGAAATTGTTCAGGCTACACGAAAGAGTAAATCGGTATTTCTGGGAGCATCACCGAGAGGAGCAGTGGCAATTTTGCAGTCATCGAAAGTATATGCAGCAATAAACGGGCGTGATTTCGTAACTCCCGAGGATATATTGTATGTTGCTTATCCGGCATTACGTCACAGATTGATTTTAACACCTGAAAAAGAAATGGATGGAATCAGTCCTGATGAAGTAATTAAATCAATTATACAGGGAATAGAGGTTCCGCGTTGATAAGTTTTATCAGGTCATATTATCCCAATTTGAGATTGTTTTGGATTCTGGCAGTCATTTCAGTAATGTTTGTCTGCGGTTTCTTTTTTGGAATCATTTATTACATTGCCATGGGATTTTTGTTATTGACAATTTTGGCTGTAATTACAGAGATTTTCATTCTTTATCTTTCTGATGGTATCGTAGCTGATAGAATTTTACCGGAAAAATTATCAAACGGTGATGAAAATGAGATTTTAATAAAACTTATAAACAGATACAAATTTAATATAGAATGTTTGATAATTGATGAAACACCATTTCAATTGCAGAAAAGAGATTTTAAAATAATTCGGAAACTCAGCACCGGTTCTGAAATTACATTGAAATATTTTCTTAGACCTGTTAAACGGGGCAGTTACACTTTTGGGAAATTAAATATTTATGTTACAGGCATTTTAGGACTGGGAAGCAGAAAGTTCATTTTCTGCGAAGGTACTGAATTACCTGTTTACCCGTCATTTCTTAAAATTAAGCATTATGAAATGAAAGCAATATCGAACCGCTTGATTAATCCGGGAATAAAGGAAGTCCGAAAGCTTGGGCATACGATGGAGTTTGAGCATATCAGGGAATATCGAAACGGTGATGATTACCGCTCAATCAACTGGAAAGCTACCGGAAGAAAAGGCGACATGATGGTTAATCAGTTTATTGATGAACGGTCGCAGAATATTTACTGCATAATTGATATGGGAAGAAACATGAAAATGCCTTTTAACGGCATGACCCTGCTTGACTATTCAATAAATTCAACACTTGCGGTTTCATCAATAGTGCAAAAAAAATATGATAAAGCCGGACTTGTAACTTTCTCCGATGAATTGGGTACATTTATTCCGGCAAGTAATTCTATTACCCAAAGAGCAAAAATTTCAGAATCGTTATATCGTTTAGAAACCAATTACGCTGAAACAAGCTTTGAAATACTATATTCTTTCATTAGACGAAAAATTCCACAAAGAAGCCTCCTGATGATATTTACAAATTTTGAAACAATCAATGCAATGAGGCGGAATATTGATTACATAAAATTGATTGCTAAATTTCATCTGCCCTTGATTGTTTTCTTTGAAAATACCGAAGTCAGTAAAATGCTTAATGATATACCTCAAAAAGATTTCGATATTTATAAAAAAATTACTGCCGAACAGTTTATGATTGAAAAACAGGAAATAATAAACGAATTAAGGATGAATGGCATAATGTCATTACTGTGTAAACCTGAAGATTTAACATTGAAAACAATAAATAAGTATCTGGAAATCAAATCAAGAAGACTGGTTTAAAAAAGAGGATGAAATGGGTCAGTTTAGAAATAAAAGTTATGTTATCAAATCACATTTTCTGAAACCGGGTTCTGATAAAAAAATGGAATTTTTTGAGAATCATTATCTGGCGGTTGATACTGAAGGTAAGATTAGATATTTCGGTATTAACACAGAAAGCATAACTGATTACAATATAAATGAAATACTTGATAAAACAGACTGCATTATTATTCCCGGATTAATTGATTTACATACACACATTCCCCAATATCCCGCTATTGGTTTAGGAAAAGGAACTTTATTAAAATGGCTTGACGAATATATTTATCCGTTGGAAATAAAATTCAATGATCCGGAATATGCTTTTTCTTTATCAAAAATGTTCTTTGAGGAATGTCTCAAATATGGCACAACCACAGTAACAGCATATTCAAATTCAAGTTTTGACGGTACTGATTCAGCTTTTCAGGCTGCCTTCGATTCAGGTATTAGGGCGTTTATCGGAATGTCTATGATGGATACTAATGCACCTGAATTGCTGTTAAAATCAACAAGGAACAACATTGATGACTCTTTAAAACTTGCCGGAAAATGGCACGGAGCCGGAGAGAATAAACTCAAATATATCCTGACACCAAGATACGCACTGATATGTTCAATGGAACTTATGAAAAAAACCGGTGAAGTTTCACGTAAAGACGGTTTTTATATTCAGACTCATTTAGCAGAAAATATTGACGAACTGAAGAAGGTTGCCGGAATGTTTCCGCAATGTAATACATATACAGATGTTTACCATCAGGCAGGAATGTTAAATGAAAAAACTCTTCTTGCACATTGTATTTACTTGAGTGATTATGAAATAGAACTTATCAAAAGTAATAATTCAAATGTTGTTCATTGTCCTTCATCGAACAGATTTTTGAAAAGCGGTATATTCCCATTTATGAATATAAATGAACTTATACATGTCGGAATTGGCAGCGATGTTGCAGGCGGCACTTCTCTCTCAATGCTGCACGAGCTTAAAGAAGCCGTAGAAACAAGCAAAACATATCAATTGATACATGATCATACATCAGAAGTCTTATCTTCAGGGGAGGCATTGTGGACGGCAACAAAAGGAAATGCCGATATACTTGGAATATCAAATATTACAGGTGATTTTAAAACCGGAGTGGATGCCGATTTTGCGACTGTAAAATTAGAAAGAATGGGTATTGAAATCGGTAATATATCCCTTGATACAATTACTTCCAAACTTCTTTATTTGTTAGGCAACAAATATGTTGATTCTACATATATTAAAGGTAAATTGTTATTCAGCAATTAAATCAATCATTCTAAAAAAATTAAAAATATTAATATTTGAATATCGTAAATACAATTATGTGAAACATTTTTTGAATTGAATTGTCTTTACGAGTGGAGGATTGTATATTAGTTATTTTATACATTGTATAATTGAATATTAAATTAGAAAATGAATCCTAAAAGAATCATAACATTGATGCTGCTAACACTGGCAACATACTTTCTGATGGGTAGTGCCTGCTCAAATTTCACTAATTTTACCACATATTTTAATACCTATTATAATATGGAGCGGCTTACTTACGAGGCAGAAGAAGAATTCGAATTTCAGGATGAAAAAAAGCGGGTTCAGCCCCGTGTATTTGTACCTCAGCCGGAGATATATGTTCAGGACCAAAACATAATGGGTCCGCCTCCATTTTTAATAGAATTCATTGTAACCAAGCAGAAAAGACAGCCCGTACAGGTTAAATTAGATTCTATTATCATTAAAGGTTCCAAAATATTAGCTCGTAAGGGTAAAAGCGATTATGTAGAAGGAGCTCTGTGGTTGATGTCGAAATCTTTCTTTTATCAGGAAGATTGGCTTAACTCACAATTAAAGTGTAGTGAACTTGTAGATAAATTTCCAGAAGGTGATTTGTCGCCTGATGCTCATTTATTATATACAAAAAATTTATTGATTCAGAGAAAATTCCATGCCGGTGAAATAATGCTTTCACGTACTGTTGACATTGCATGGCAGAAAAAAAGATACGACATTTTATCCGAAGCATTCCGAATTGAAGCTGAACTTGCCCTACTGAACAATGATTATGAAAAAGCTTTAAGACCTTATAAAAATGCAATTTCCCAAACAGACGACGGTGCAGTCAAAGCACGCTGGCAAGTCGATATGGCAGCATTATTATATAGGATTCACAAATTTGAACTTGCTGAAGAAGCTTTCAGACAGGTTCATAAATACAGCCCTGATTACCTTTTGAAATTCGAAGCTTATCTTTATCAGGCTGCTTCACTTGCAAGAATCGGACGATATGATGAAGCCGATGAAATTCTTAACCGATTAGAAAATGACGGCAAGTATGAAGAATGGATTGCTCATACCCAAGTACAAAAATTGCAGGTTGTACGAATGAAATGGCTTGATTCAACTTATACTCCAAAAGAAGATGAACCAAAGCCGACATTTGAACACCTTGCCAAAATTGAAAAATTTGTTGATTCTGCATATTCAAACAATCCTGCTTTGTTAACATACTATTTTGAAAAGGGGATGAATTTATATGACCAAAATGATTATGTAAAAGCACGCTCTATGTTTGCAAAAGCAAGGGTTACACGTACACCGGTTTTTAAAACTGCCGAAAAAATGTTCGAGTTAATGAATAATTGGGATATTAAGCGTAAGGCTGCTGAACCGCTTCTTGTGAAATATCAGTCCGGTGAAGCATTGTCAGACTCTTCTAAATTTGAACTTTCTTCAAATCTTTTCTCAGTTGGCAGAATACACGAAGAATTAGGAAATAAAGATTCAGTCGAATACTACTTTAAGCTGGCTGTTGATACGGCACCTCTCTCGAATCCGGAAAGTTCGAGGTTTTATCACGCTTATGCAAGGGTCATGAAACCGTCAAACCCATATCTTGTAGATTCACTGCTTGATGTGATAGTTATGACCCATCCTCTGACTGAATTTGGTAAAGATGCCCAGCTTCAGTTAGGATATACAAGTAATTTCGTTATTGATTCAGTTGCTGAGCTTTATACATCCGGTTTAAACCTTATGCGGCATGGTGATTACAACTATTCAATCAGTCAGTTTTCCAAAGTTTATGAAGGCTATCCAAAGTCTAAATACTCGCCTGCTTCGATTTATTCAATCGGCTGGATATTTGAAAAATATCTCAGACTGCCGGACTCTGCACTTGCATATTATAAAATATTATTAGACAAATACCCGCAATCCGAGCATGCAAAAGAAATAAACCTGGGTGTTGCCTACAAACTGGCTGTTAACAGCGGAGAACCTATACCTGATTCACTAAGAGAAAGAGAAGTTATAATTCCCAAGCAGCAGGATGTTGAAAAAGGACGAATGAGAAACCAGATGAAGCAGGTCAACCAAAGAAAGGAACCGCCCGACCCGAGAAAACTTTTAAAAGACCCTGCATCATTATTGAATAATACTGAAGGATTGATGCAAAATCCCGTTGAGTTGCTGAAGGGGATTGAGATGCCGGAAAATCCAATACAGAATCCTTTGCAGTTCTTTAAACTTGAAGAAGCAAAAATACCTGCGGATTCAACCAAAGTAGAAAAACCGGATGAAAATCCACCTTTAAAAGAAGAAGAAAAATAATTTCAAATTGTTTTCTTAATATTTAGAAAAAATACAATTTTTTATTGATTTTATATTAATTGAAAATTGTATTTTTGTATATGTGTAATTTAGTTTGAAAAGGGTCATTATGGCAAAATTGAAAAAAGGACTGGACGGCAAATCTTCTGCTGATGGTACTTTGAAGATTGTAAAAATAAACAAATCACCACTTGATAAAAAAATTAGAAAATTTCTTGAGTTGTCTGAACAAACTGAAAAATTGGGAAATGAACTTGCTGCGAGGCGTGAATGGTTTGATACAATATTAGTTAAATACGAAAATGAATTAAAACCGATTCTTATAGATTTATCAAAATATTTATACAGATTTGCTGATAACATATATGTAACTTCAAAAAAATTTGATATTAATAAAGAACAAAGAATTGAGTTGGATGAATTTTTAATACGAATGCTTTATAATTCATTTGAATTTATTACACCTGATTCCAAACAAAATGCTTTGTTTATCAGTATTGCCGGTTATGATTATCTACAAGAGAAGGCAGAGAATATTTCGAACATGGAGGAAGACCTAAGGAATGAGATAAGTGATTACTTCGGTTATGAAGTTGATTTTTCTCAAATAAATATGAATATTCTAAATTTTGATGAAATTGCAAATCAAATTATAAAACAATTTATTGAAAAAGGAAATGCATTATTGAATATTCCTTTTAAAATTGATAATAAGCAGTTTGTAGAAATGCTCAATAAAATGTATAATCACATTAAACTCTCAATTGCTGATGATTTGAAAGAAAATAAAATAACCGTTCAGAATAGTAAAATAATAATTGATAAAGCAAAGGAAGCCTATAGAACTGACAATTTGTTAGAACTGTTTAAGTTGGAAATCAAATACTATGCAACAAATCCTGAAAAGTTAAATGACATACAAGTCGAAAGAATTGATTTTTATATTAAAATGATGAATGATAATATTGAATTTTTGAAACATTCATTTCATAACCTTGCATTTTTATCTAAATATGATGTAATTTTTAATTATATTGATTATATTCCCAATGGTCCTTTAATACTATATGATAATGCAAAATCAATTGCATTATCAATTAAAAAACAAATGGAAATATTGCTCAATCAATTTGAAGCAGGATTATCAAAAAATGATTTCTTTGAATTGATTGATGGAGAACTTTCAGATATCATCATTGAATTTGAAGAAGAATTTAGAATGGATGATGAAGATGATGATGAAGACTGGGAAGAAGAAGACAACGATGATGATGACGGTTGGGAAGAAGATGACGACCAATATTCCTTTTTTGATGATGATATTGATAAAAAACCATAAAAAGGCTTAGAAATTTAGTGAGAAAAATTAAAGTATATTTAAATGTTTTAAATAGATTTGTTCATTTGTTGATTTTAATTATTTTGATGATTGTTTCGTGTGCTTCAAGTAAAACAGAAGAATCAGACAAAATAATCGGCAGGTCAAATATAACAGATTGGATTCTGAAATCAGGGTGGGATGATACATTATACCGGAAAACTGGATTTTCTGATGATGAAATTAAAAAGTTTCGTTCACTAAGTGATTCAAAAGGATTAAGATTTGTAATTTTTGCATCTTCAACGTGTTTGGAGTGTTCACAATCGCTTCCGTATTTTTTTAAACTGTTGATAGAATCCAATATCGAAGATAACAGAATTAATCTTTACGGACTTGACGATTATTGGGAAGAGCCTTCAGGAATATTCAAAAAGTATAAAATTACCGAGGTACCAATTGTTTTTATAGAATCGGATTCCGGACAAATAATTCTGACAAAAAAAGAATTTACTGATATTACATTGATAATAAATAAAATTGAGGGAATGTAAATTGCTCAAAATTGTTACTTTCGCAATTTTTTTATTAATTTTATTCTATTATCAGACTTATAGTCAGTGTACGCCATGCAGTGCAGCTTTTTCAAGTTCTGCATTTACTGCAGGAACATCAAATGTCGGAGTACTGAAAGAAGGTTCGTTAAGGATTATAGGAATGAATCATTTTATTCACGGCTCACGGTTTTACAGCGGCAGTGAAGAGCTTAAGAAGTATTATGACGAAGAACTGAATATACACTTCATGGGTTTGAATATTGGATACGGATTAACAAAGAAATTTACTCTCGAAACTGAAATCGGTGCTTTCCCTGATAAAGATTTGAATTTCGGATTTATAAGAGAAAAGATTTCGGGCTTTTCGTCCGCTGCTCTAATAGGAAAATATACAATTTACTCTGATAGGGCAAATGCTCAGGAAATAACATTAGGATTGGGCGGCAGACTGCCGCTGACTTCTAATACAACTTTGTCAGGAAGCCCGGGATTGATATTACAATTGTTTTATTTCAAAAATCTTACAGATGATTTGAATATGATACTTTTTCACAGGAGTGAATTGTTCGCAGAAGGTAGAGACAGTATAAATCTCGGCAATAGTTTTGTGACTTCACTATTTTTGACGAAAGGAATTATTGATGATTTGACGGGAATAATTGAAGCCAGATACGACTATCTGACAAAATCAAATCATGATTCAACTCCGATCATCAATACAGGAAGAAGTATATTAGCGATTGTCCCTCAACTCAGTTATCATTTTACCGATATTTCAATTTCAGGTTTTGTTGAATTGCCAATCATTAAAAATTATGAGGGAGTTCAGTTGTCTGAAAAAATCGGTGCCGGAATTGCGTTAATTTATATGCTGTAATTTAGAACACTTCTCATAAACATTATAAACATGGTTTTTTATGAAATAAATGAACGCGAGATCTTATTCAATAATAAGTTCGGGGGTAAACTATTGACTTAGTCAGGAATCTTTCCTTTCACAGAAGTTGGGTTAAGATTTACTTTGAGGTTCAAGGCTAAGTATATTAAAATAAGGATTTTATAAAAAAAAGATGGAGCAGGCACAAGGATAGGGAATAGTGGGTAGGAGGGTAGAATGTGCCCGCTCCAAAAATGCAAATTTTATACAATACAAATATACAAAATATTTATGATTTAATCTTATAAGAATTTAAAAATTTCTTAAAATTATTCATTTCTGCATTTAAAATTTTCGCAGGTGCGAAAACTTTGAAATAATATGGTCCATCGTCTGTCTCAACAATCGCTGCAAGTACCATGTAATCAGGTGTAGGGGTAAATTCTTCAGCCATTGGGAACGGTTTGACGTTATATATACCTTCAAGTTTGACCATTGTAACCTTACCACCGGAAAGTTTTTCTTCCTTAGCATCTTTAAGTTCAACAAACTCAGCTTTCCATCTATCTATATTTTGTCTCAGCATATCTTGTTTACCAAAGAAAAATCCTACTACTTTTGTATTAGAATCACTTTTTAATTTATATTGAACAACTCTCATAGCTGAGGTTGGATTCTCACGTACCCAACTGTCAGGAGATGTAAGAGTTATATTAGATAATTCAAGTACAGGATTTGACGGGTCAATAGGAGGTAAATCCTCAGACAATTCAGACAGTGCATCCATACCTGTCATTGGAGGGTGCCCGGCAGGCATTTCACCCATTGGGTCAACTTCAGGTTGTGTCTTTTCTTCTTTGCCTGAGCAGGAAATCATAGCGAAAGCAGCAAATGTAAGTAACAAATATTTTTTCATTTCTAAAACCAAAATTTTACAATTTAACAATATGTATTTAACGAATGAACATAATTATATTTTTCAATAAGTGAAAAATAATTAAAATAATCACGATTTATTTTTCAATTTAAGTTTTTTTTGCTTCTGTAATTCAATTTTCAGATATTTTCCGGTAAGACTTTTTGTTGAACGGGCTATTTTTTCAGGTGTACCTTCTGATATGATATAACCTCCGTTCTTGCCGCCTTCGGGACCCAAATCAATCACATAATCGGCACATTTTATAACATCAAGATTGTGTTCGATAACGACTACAGTATTGCCCTTGACAACTAATTTGTCCAACAGCTTCAATAAAACATTTACATCTTCGAAATGAAGACCTGTAGTAGGTTCATCCAATAGATAAAGTGTCTTGCCGGTACCTATTTTTGATAGTTCGGTTGCAAGTTTGACTCTTTGGGCTTCGCCTCCTGAAAGTGTTGGTGCCTGCTGACCAAGTTTTATGTATCCCAGACCGACTTCAAAGAGTGTGACCAATTTTTTGTTAATTTTGGGAATATCCTTAAAAAATATATTAGCTTCTTCGACAGTCATATCCAGCACATCGGCAATTGATTTACTTTTGAACAGAACCGCAGTGGTTTCGCTGTTGTACCTCTTTCCATCACAAACATCACAGGTCACATAAACATCAGGAAGAAAATTCATTTCAATCTTTTTAATTCCGGCACCCTGACATTCTTCACACCTGCCTCCATGCACATTGAATGAAAATCTGCCGGACTTATATCCGCGGACTTTCGATTCCGGAAGCATTGCATAAAAATCTCTTATTAAAGTAAAAATACCTGTATAAGTTGCGGGATTTGAGCGTGGTGTTCTCCCGATAGGTGCCTGGTCAATTTCAATTACTTTGTCAATATTTTCCAATCCGGCGATTGATTCATGTTTCAGCGGGACAGCGTTTGAATTTTTATTGAAATAATTAGACAAAACAGGGTAGAGAGTATCATTTATTAAGGTGCTTTTACCGGAACCGCTCATTCCAGTAATGCAGGTAAAAGTATTAAGCGGAAGTTTTAAATTCACATTTTTCAAATTATTTCCTAAAGCACCCTTTAGTTCAATGAAACTGCCGTTGCCTTCCCTTCGTTTTTCAGGAAAAATAATGTTTCGGTCGCCTGTAAGATATTGAGCAGTAAGAGAATTTTTATAACCTAAATGTTTTGTCCAATTATCAAGCAGTTCATGAGGATTGCCTGTAAGTATAATTTCACCGCCGTGGATACCTGCTCCGGGACCAATATCAACTAAATAATCTGCTTGTTCAATCATTGCTTTGTCATGTTCGACAACAATGACAGTATTGCCTATATCACGAAGTTTCTTTAATGATTCAATTAGCTTGTTGTTGTCATGCTGATGAAGTCCGATACTTGGCTCATCGAGTACATACATGATGCCAACAAGCTGCGAACCGATTTGCGAAGCCAGTCTGATTCTCTGGGACTCACCACCGGAAAGTGTCCTTACACTTCTGTCAAGCGAGAGATAAGACAAGCCGACTTCAATTAAAAAATTTAAACGTGTAATTATTTCCTTAAATACCAGATGAGCAATTTTACTTTCTCTTTCGGAAAGTTTTTTTTCAATTTCCTTACATGCATCAACCATTTCAGGTATGTCAAGCCGGCAAAGCTGCATTATATTGTAACCGTAAAGTTTTACAGCAAGAGATTCCTTCCTTAATCTGCCACCATGACATTCGGGACATAAGCTTTCTTTTAAAAAATTTTCGAGAATTCTTTTTTGAGTACTTGAAGCCGGATTTTCGAGTAAATGTTTTAAATTACTGATTATTCCGATGAATTTATGTCTGTATGTCAGTTCATCTTTTTGTCCGAACTTATAGGATTGTTCAATAGTATCATCTTCTAATCCAAATAGTAGAAAATTTTTATTCTCTTCTGAAATGTTTTTAAAGGGTGCTTTCAAATCAATATTAAACTTTTCTGCAAACAATTTTATCTGAGCCCAAAGCCATGTTGAGCTTTCCTTACCGAGTGGAGCAATAGCACCGTTAAATATGCTTAAATTGTCGTCAGGTATAACAAGTGACACATCAAATTCATTAACAATTCCTAATCCTTCACAACGCTTACAGGCACCATAGGGACTATTAAATGAGAACATATTGGGAGCGGACTGTTCATAAGATTTGCCGCAACGGGGGCAACTATTAAGAGTAGAATACAGTTCAGCGTGTTGATTTGCTTTTTCGGTTTCCCATGGTTGTATCATTACGATACCGTCTGCTCTGGTCAACGCAAGCTGGACTGACTCGTACAAACGATGTTCTGATGCGTCGGAAGGCGTAATTTTATCAATTACCAGTTCAATATCATGAATTGCATAACGTTCAAGTTTCATATTCGGTTCAATTAACCGGATTTGATTGTCAATTCTAACTCTTGTAAAACCTTGTTTCAATAAACTGTCGAATAATTCACGATAATGACCTTTCCTTGCTTTAACCAGAGGTGCAAGAATCAAAACATCATTACCATGATATTTTATCTTGATTTCTGATATAATCTGGTCAAGTGTTTTTTTAACAACAGGTAAATCGCAATCTACACAAAATTGAATGCCGGTTTTGGCATAAAGCAGACGGACATAATCATATATTTCAGTAGTTGTGCCTACAGTCGAACGTGGATTATGGCTGATTGATTTCTGCTCAATCGAAATAGCAGGGGAGAGACCCTCAATAGTATCTACATCCGGCTTTTTCATCATACCGAGAAATTGCTTTGCATAAGGAGACAGACATTCTACGTACCTTCTCTGACCCTCGGCATATAAAGTATCGAAAGCCAAAGAAGATTTACCTGAACCGGACAGTCCCGTAATGACTATAAATTTATCTCTTGGAATTTTTAAATCAACATTTTTCAGATTATGTTCACGGGCACCTGTAATTGTAATCTCACTGAGTTCGTTCTCATAATCGCCGGCTTTACTTTCATCAAAATCTATTTTTCTTACTGAATTCATAATCGGGTGTATTTTAAAATCAATCAACAACATAAACTAACAAAAATAAGGAAAATTTGTCTATTATCACCTGACTATATCAACTTAATAATTTCATAATCATTTATTAAAGTGAAATATTTTGATTCACAAAAAATATTTAGCATGAATTAATATCATAAATATAATGTTTTAAAATTATTAACCGAATGACTAATTTCTCCCTTAATATCAATAATTACAACAAGTTACTTGATTTGATTAACACTTCAATTCAAGAATAAATGACAAACTAATATAAAACTCAGGTTTGAATTCAAATTAAATTATTCACCGATTATTTTCACTAATACCCTTTTTTGCCTTTTACCGTCAAATTCACCATAGAAAATTTGTTCCCAGGGACCAAAGTCAAGTCTGCCTTCAGTTACAGCAACCACTACTTCTCGACCCATTATTTGCCGTTTAAGGTGTGCATCGGCATTGTCTTCATATCCATTATGTCTGTACTGAGAATGTGGATTCTCCGGAGCAAGTTTTTCAAGCCAGATTTCAAAATCATTATGAAGACCGCTTTCGTCATCATTAATAAATACACTTGAAGTTATATGCATGGCATTTACAAGAACAAAACCTTCATTAATATTGCTCTCCCGAAGACATTTTTCAACTTCCGAAGTAATATTTATAAAGGCTCTTCGTGTTGAGGTATTGAACCATAACTCTTTTCTAAAACTTTTCATTGTATGATTTCTATTTGTTTAACATTAATAAATAGCAAAAATGCAAAATAAAATTAAAAGAATAGAATATTTTTCACTTATTTTTGCAAAAAAAATTACAACTATATTGACATATTTTGTTAACTTTGTAGTTTAATTTTTTAGTAAATCTAAAATTAATTTTTGGACTTTATAATAATGAGACAATCAGAGTACTTTATACCTACGCTGAAGGAAATCCCGGCTGATGCACAGATTCCTTCGCATCAGTTATTATTAAGAGCCGGTATGGTCAGACAGCTGGCTTCCGGAATATTTTCATTTCTGCCGCTTGGTTTTAAAGTGTTAAATAAAGTAATCGGTATAATCCGTGAAGAAATGAACCGCATAGGAGGGCAGGAGTTTCTGCTGCCTGCTCTAAATCCGATTGAGATATGGGAACAAACCGGCAGAGTTGAATCAATGGGCGATGTGATGTTCCATATAAAAAACCGTGAGGGTCTGGTACTTGCTCCGACTCACGAAGAAATAATCACAGTTCATGCCCGCCAGCATATTAAATCATATAGGGATATGCCTCAGATTTGGTATCAGATTCAGACAAAATTCCGTAATGAACCGCGTCCCAAATCAGGTATATTACGAGGAAGACAATTCATTATGAAAGATGCTTACTCGCTCGATACTACATTTGAAGGATTGGATGAAAGTTATAATAAACATGCTAAAGCTTATAAAGCGATTTTCGACAGATGCGGGATTCAATTTTTTGTTGTAGGAGCTTCGAGCGGTGCCATGGGCGGAAGACAGTCGCAGGAGTTTATGGTAGAATCTGACAGCGGTGAAGATACTTGTGCTGTTGCTGATTCAGGTTATGCAGCAAATATTGAAGTTGCAGTATCCGGAATACCTCCGGTTGGCAGGATAAATGATAATTTGCCTCTTGAATTGTTCCCGACACCTTCGGCTAAGACAATTAATGACCTTATAAACCAATATGGATTTCCCGAAGAAAGATGTGCCAAATCTGTTCTTTATATTGCTGACGACGAGCCTGTTCTTCTATTTATGAGGGGGAATGATGAACTCAATGAAACAAAATTGCAGAGCATTTTGGGTACTGCCAATATAAGACCTGCTGTAACAGATGAATTAATTAAGTATTCGGGAGCTGATCACGGTTCGATTGGTCCGATTAACCTAAAAACCAAAGTCAGAATAATTGCAGATAGTTTACTCAAAGATGCAAACGGTTTAATCAGCGGAGCAAATCAGAACGGCTATCATTATAAGAACATTGATTTTACACGCGACTGCACAATACCGGAATATCAGGATTTACGAACAGTTCAGGCGGGTGAGCCATGTATAATCAATGGTTCTCCCATCAGAGTTGTGAAAGCAATTGAATTAGGACATATATTTAAATTGGGAACCAAATATTCAGAAGCTCTGGGAGCGAACTTTATTGATTCTGAAAGTAACGAACATCCTATAATTATGGGAAGTTATGGAATTGGCGCAGAACGTGTTTTAGCATGTTATATCGAACAGCATAACGATAGTTCAGGAATAATATGGGAAGGACCACTTTCTCCGTTTCATGCACATATACTTGGTCTGAATGAATCGAAATTTCCTGAAGTTAAGCAAATTGCTGAAAAAATATACTTAGATTTATCAGAAGCCGGGTACGAATTGTTATATGATGACAGGAATGAATCGCCCGGAATAAAATTCAATGATGCTGATTTGATTGGTATTCCAATTCAGATTATTGTCGGCAACAAAAATCTGGTAAATGGAAAAGTTGAAATTAAATCAAGAAAGGATGGGATTCGCCAACTTGTTGATTTTACAGATATTGTCTCTGTTTTAAAAGGTATTTATGCTTAACTCACAGATAAATAATCCCATACCTTTCTGGAAAACAGACTTAATTAATATTTCAAATATTTTGGTGAAATGGAACTAAAAGCAGATTTACATACTCATACAACTTATTCGGACGGTATTTTAAAACCTTTTGAATTGCTGAATTTAGCAAGGGAAAAGGGATTATCTGTTATAAGTATTGTTGACCATGATACTTTAGACGGTAATATTGAAGCGGCTTCAATTTGTTCGGAATATGATATCGAAGTGATTATGGGCTGTGAATTTTCATGTTACGAAAATGGAAAAGAGTATCATTTACTTGGTTATGCCTTTGACCCGACAGATAAAAATTTAGGAATTCATCTTGATAATTATCGTATTGCCAGACTAACACGTGCGAAACAAATTCATAAAAAACTTAAGATATTGGGTGTTGATATATCATTTGATGAAATTCTTGAAGCTGCTGATAAAGCACCTGTTGCAAGACCCCACATTGGTTCAGTCCTTGTTAAAAAAGGATATGTTAAAGACCTGAGGGAGTCTTTTATGAAATATCTTGGTGAGGGATGTCCGGCGTATTATCCGAAATCTGTTTTTCCTGTTGAAATGGCTATAAAAATGATAAACAAAGCCAAAGGTGTTGCAGTACTTGCTCATCCCAGAAATTATATTGACCAGCCCACGCTTTATAAGTTCATTCAATCCGGTCTTGATGGAATAGAAGTTAATCATCCAAGCCATTCAGAAGAGCAGAGAAAATTTTACCACTATGTTGCAAGCCAGTATTGGCTGTTAGAGACAGGCGGTTCTGATTTTCACGGTTCACGTGAATTTGATGCTTTTAATATAGGCAATTTTTACGTACCATATTCTGTTGTTGAGTCAATTAAGTACCTTACCGGACAGAAATGATTTTTTCAAATTAAGTGATATTACATTTGATGTTATATTATCAAACTTTTATGCCTATTATCGTTATATCATCAATTTGATTATTAAATCCTTTATGTTCCGACAGTTCTTTCTCTAATAATTGCTGCTGTTCTGTAAACGGTTTATCAGAAAGAGTTTCTAACAAAGTAATAAAACGTTTTGAACCGTATTTTTTACTTCTAACATTCATCTGGTCAGCAAAACCGTCAGTTGTTAAATAAATTATCATATCCTCACTTTTTGCAATTTCATTCGAACTATAATGAAAATCTATGGAATCGGTATTTCCGGCAATACTTCTGCGGTCTGTCTTAAATGTTTGTAAAGTTCCATTCTTAACGATTAGTGGTCTTCCTGCACCTGAGAATTGAATATGGTCCTTATAAATTGCAATTAATATCAATTCCATACCGTCCCGAATATTATTATCAATTTGTTTTTGATTCAAAACTTCAGTAACTTTTGTATTGATATAAGTCAGGATTTCGCCTGTATCAGTCAATTTTTTACTCAAAACAGCATCATCAAGTACGGACGATGCAATTACTGTTAGCATGGAGCCGGGTATGCCGTGTCCTGTACAGTCAATTACTGCAAGGAATTGGATATCACCGACCTTCTCATACCAAAAACAATCACCTGAGACAATATCCTTTGGCATGAAAATTAAAAAATAGTCCTTGAATGCTTCTTTGAGTGTACTTTCCCATGGCATGATTGCATGTTGAATAGTTGACGCATACCTCAAAGATGCATATATCTGTTCGTTTTTTTCTTCAACAAGAAATTTCTGCAGCTCAATTTCATGATTTTTAGTAGTTAATTTGGCGTTCATTTTTTTATTTTCACGAAAACGTATAAAGGAGAATATAAAAATTATTGATAACAGTAAAAAACCGGCTAAAAAGAGGTATGTTCTCATCATTTCCTTTTCTTCTCTTCTTTTCTCCCTGATTTTATATTGTTCGATTTTCTTGTCTCTTTCAAAACTTTCTGTTATTTCAGAAATGGCTTTGTTTTTTTCATTCGAAAAAACTGATTTCCAACTATCCTGATATTTTTTATAATATTTTAGAGCTTCAGCATATCTTTTAAGCCCTTCGTAAGATTTGGCTACATTTTGGTATATAGGATGCTGTAATTCACCGAGACCGATACTATCAGCCATCTCGGCTGCCCTTAAAGAATATTTTAAAGCTGCTTCATAATGAAGATTCAATTTATTTTCACTGAATTTGATATTTTTGTTACCTAAAATTCTAAGTGAATCCAGTTGTTCTGCTTGTTTTAAATAATTATCTGAAATTGCATATAAATTATAGATAATTTGTCTGGTATCACTTATTTCTTCATTAACGACAAGTCCTCTATTAAGATAATTCATAGATTTATTAACATCACCTATTTTAATATATAAATTACCGATATTGATAAGATTATTGGCTATACCGCTTTTACTACCCATTTGGTAATTAATTTTTAATGCTTCTAAATAATAATCCAAAGCTTTTTGAATATCATTTTGCTCATAATAAATCATACCGATATTAGCAAGATTATTTGCAATTCCATCATTCAAATTTAATTCTTTACATATTTTCAATGATTTAAGATAATAATCCAATGCTTTATGGTACTGTTTTTGTAGTACATAAATGTTGCCGATATTTAACAAATTACTTGCAGTGCCATGTTTATTTCCAATTTCCTCATAATTTTTTAACGCATCTAAAAAGCATTTTAAAGCTTCAGAATAATTACTTTGTTGAAAATAGATGCTGCCAATATTTGTAATATTGCCTGCAATGCCTGATTTGTTATCTAATTCCCTTTCGATTTTTAAGGCTTTCTCTAAATACTCCACTGCTTTAGGGAAATCAGACTTGTCAATGCATATCTGACCGATGTTGCCAAGATTACGGGCTACACCTTGTTTATTATCTAAAGATTCATTTATATCTAATGCCTTTTGATAATACTCCATTGCCATTTTACTATCATCCTTTGTTCTTGCGATTATACCAAGTATATTATATGCCCGGGCTTCACCTTTTTTCCATTTTAATTTTTGAGATAAATCAAGAGATTCTTGTCCGAATTTTAATCCCTCATCAACATTAAACTTGCTATAATCATAGGATATAGAAATCAAAAGATTAACTTTATTTGTATCTTCCTTTGACTTTTGCAGCTCTATCAGCAAAGAATCAATCTTTTCCTTTCCACGTAACTGAGAAACGGCGGAATTTATGGTGATTATGAAGATTAAGGCACTAAGAATTACAAACTTACTCATATCTTTACTCCCAAAATAGTTATGTCATCAATTTGGTTTCGGTCACCTTTATGGTCAGAAAATTCATTTTCAAGAATCAATTTTTGCTCTAAAAGTTCTTTAACGGAAATTGATTCAAGTAATTGTAAAAATCGTTTTGTGCTGTATTTCCTACTTTCTTCATTCATTTGGTCTGCAAAGCCGTCCGTTGTGAGGTAAAGAAAAAGATTTTCAGATTTTTCAATTTCAACTGATGAGAATTGATAATCATCATTTTCGGTTTGCCCGGCAATTCCACGCTTATCTGTTTTGATGATTTCATAAGTGTCATTCTTCAAATATAGTGGACGACCTGCCCCCGAGAATTGGATTTTATTGTCTTTTACAGCTATAAGTGCAATCTCCATACCATCACGGGTTTCGTTTTCTTTTAAACGCTGATTGAGTACTTCAGTTACTTTGTTATTCATATAGGTCAGGATTTCACCGGTATCAGTTAGCCTCTTGCTTAGTACTGCATCATCAAGTACCGACGAGGCGATTACAGTCAACATAGAGCCGGGAATACCATGCCCTGTGCAGTCTATAACAGCCAAAAACTTTATACCGCCAACTTCCTGAAACCAGTAACTGTCTCCGGATACAATATCTTTAGGTTTATAAAAAATAAATATATCTCTGAATGCTTTTTGGAGAGTACTGTCCCAGGGAAGAATTGCATGTTGGATAGTCGAAGCGTAACGAATAGAATCATAAATCTGCTCGTTTTTCTCATCAACAATTGATTTTTGAGTTTCAATTTCTGCATTTTGAATTGCTAATTTATCACTCAATTTCTTCTTTTCACGGAATCTAAGATAGGCAATACCAAACGCACCAAGGAGCACTATAACTCCGCTACCAAGCAAATAGGATTGTAACTGCTGTGCTTTTTTTTCTGTCTGGAGAATTACTATTTCTTTATCTTTAAGTTCATTTTCACGGCGCATTTCGAGGTTAGATATTTTAATGTTATTGGATACTGAAAATATAGAATCTTTTAATGTTTCATAAAGGATATAATTTTCAAGAGCAGATTTGTAATCCTTCAATTCGCTTTTAATTTGAGATAAAAGTTTATAAAGCTCAATCGTTGAAGATACTGAATTTAAAAGTCTGAATAAATTTATTGATTTGTTAATATATTCCTGACTTTGATTGTAGTGATATATCTTATCCTTCAATATGATATTATTTTTGTTCAGCAACCTTAAAGAATCAATTGTCATGGTGTAATGAAGAAAACCCAGACAAGAGTATATTTCTGCAAAACCGAGTTTATTATCTAACTCAGTTTCAATTTTAAGAGATGTATATAAATGATAATAAGCTGAATCAAACATACCCTTATTTGTCAATATAAGTCCGATGTTTCTATGATTTATACTTTGACCGTATTTATCATTAATCTCAGTATTTAGTTCTAAAGATTTAAAATAATGCTCAAGTGCTAAACTATCATTTTCTTTTTTTTGATAATACATTCCTAAATTTGTATAAATAGCCGGTAAACCGGTTTTTCTATTAAGTTGTTTGTCAATTTTCAGAGCTTTTTGAAAATAGATGAAAGCCAATGAGTCATTTTGCAAAGCCCAGTAAACTAAGCCGATATTTGAATAATTAATTGCAATACCTGCCTGTCTTCCAATTTTAGTATTTATTGACAACGACTTAAAATGATGTTCCAATGATAATGGATAGTTGTCTAGAGTTTCGTAAAGATTAGCAAGATTGTTATTAATTCTCGCCAGATATTCTAAATTATCCGATTTCTCGAAAATTTTTAAAGCCTTTTGAAGTTCAATAACAGCTGTGTCAAATTTACCTGTTTCTTCATAATATAATGATTTAATTGCGTATGACTTTCCGATTCCGTTTTTCCAGCCAATTGATGAAGCTAACTTAAGTCCCTCATTTGCATAATCTAAGGATAGACTTTTCTGTGTGTCAAGGTAACTTACTGAAAGTTCAAGCATAATAAGGACTTTTGTTGTATCATGCCTTGCAGTTGATAATACCTTTAATAAAGAATCAGTCCTTGGCTGTCCCTGAAGCTGAGAAAACACTGATGTAGAATTTATAAAAACAAATACACTAATAAAAAAAAGTAGGATATTTCTCAAATTCTCACTCCCAAAATAGTAACATCATCAATTTGACTGCGTCTGCCTTTATGGCTGTTAAATTCATATTCAAGAATTTGGTTTTGCTCTTCCATAGGTTTGTTTGAAATTGATTCAAGAAGCGAAACAAACCGTTTCGTACTGTATTTCTTGCTTTCTTCATTCATTTGGTCGGCAAAGCCGTCCGTTGTGAGATAAAGTAGGAGATTTTCAGATTTTTCAATCTCAATTGCAGAAAATTGATATTCATCATTTTCAGTTTGTCCGGCAATTCCTCTTTTATCAGTTTTGATAATTTCAAAAGTGCCATTCTTCAAATAAAGTGGACGTCCGGCACCGGAGAACTGAATTGTATTGAGTTTAATAGCAATTAGAGCAACTTCCATACCGTCACGGGTTTCGTTTTCTTTTAAACGCTGATTGAGTACTTCAGTTACCTTGTTATTCATATAAGACAGGATTTCTCCGGTATCAGTTAGCCTCTTGCTTAATACTGCATCATCAAGAACTGAAGAGGCTATAACTGTAAGCATTGAGCCGGGAATGCCGTGTCCAGTGCAGTCAATAACAGCTAAAAATTTAATTCCGTCAACTTCCTGAAACCAGTAACTATCTCCGGATACTATATCTTTAGGTGTATAAATAATGAAAATATCATTAAAAGCAGATTCTAATACACTATCCCACGGCAGAATTGCATGCTGGATAGTAGAAGCATAGCGAATAGAATCGTAAATCTGTTCGTTTTTCTCTTCGACAATTGATTTTTGATTTTCAATTTCGTTCTTTTGAAGAACAAGTTTATCGCTTAATTTTTTCTTTTCACGGAAACGGAAGAATGCAACGCCAAACGCACCGAAAAGCACGATTACACCACCGCCAAGCAAATAAGATTGTAATTGCTGTGCTTTTTTCTCTGTTTGTAGAATTAATATTTCTTTGTCTTTCAGTTCATTCTCACGTTTTGCTTCAAGATTTGCTATTTCTTTCTGCTTATCCATTGAAAATATTGAATCCTGGATTAACTTGCTTTCCTTGAATATTTCAAAAGATTTTTTGTAATTACCTGATAATTCATGAGCTTTTGATAAGTAATCAAGCATAGTTATTTGTTCTTTAAAATTATTTATTTCTTTGAAAATTAATATTGACTTCTCCAGATTGATAATACTATTTTTAAGATTGAATGATTTATTTAAACTTGATAAATTATTATGTTCGTTGATTTTGTTTGTGTCTTGCGCTAAATTTAAATATGTAACGCCAATATTCCCAATCATAATAGCATTCCCATTTTTATTATCGGTTCTTTCATATATTTTTTGTGCTTTAGAAAAATTTTCAAGCGCCTTTTGGAAATCAGACTGTTTCATATAGATTAATCCTACATTCCCAAGTTGTTGAGCAATTCCAAGAGTATCATTCAAATCTTCATTTATTGTTAAAGCTGTTTGAAACTTTTCAAGAGCTTTTTTGTAATTTCCCTGAAAATAGTAAATGCCTCCAATATTAGCGAGGGTACCTGCAGCACCTTTCCTATCACCTAATTCCTCGTCAATTTTTATAGAATTAGTATAATATTCAAAAGCTTTTGAATATTCTGAAAGGTTTAAATATATATTTCCAATGTTGTTAAGAACATTTGAAATATTTTTCTTACGACCAAGTTCCTTATTTATATGAATGGCTTTATGATAATATTCCAAAGCCAAGGGGTAGTTAGATTGGTCGGAGTAATTAATTCCAATCAGACAAAGATTATTAGCAATTCCTGATTTATTACCTATTTTTGTATTGAGTTTTAATGCTTTGTTTAGGTATTCAGTACTTTTTGCAATATTGAATTGTTCCTGATATATAAGTCCAATAGTAGATAATACAAAAGACATTCCTAATTCGTCACCTAAATCTTCATATATTTGCAAAGCTTTTTCGGAGGATTCATGAGCTTTAGGAAAATCGGATTTATCTATATAAATATTTCCAAGACAGTTAAGATTCTTTGCAATTTCTGACTTGTTTCCTAATTCAATACTGATATTTAATGCTGAATTAATTAGATCATAAGCTTTAGAAATTTCCGATTTACCTATATAATAATTCAAACCTATTGCATTTAAACAAAGTGCTTTTCCATTTTTCCAATTCAATTTATTTGTTAGCTCTAAACCTTGTTCACCATATTTTAATCCTTCATCCGGATTAATTTCCCTATTCACATAAGAAATTGAGGCAAGTAATTTCACCTTGTTCGTATCCGGTTTTGCTTTCGGAAGTTCATTCATCAGCGAATCAATTTTCGCTTGACCCTGTAATTGAGCCTCAACAATTACGATTGACGAATTAAGAATTACGAATGAAATAGCTAATATCAAGAATACTTTTCTCATATCCTTAAGCCCAAAATAGTAACATCATCAATTTGATTTCTTGTGCCTTTATGACTGTTAAATTCATTTTCAAGAATTTGGTTTTGCTCTTCCAAAGGTTTGTCTGAAATTGATTCAAGAAGCGAAACAAACCGTTTCGTACTGTATTTCTTGCTTTCTTCATTCATTTGGTCTGCAAAGCCGTCCGTTGTGAGGTAAAGCAGGAGATTTTCAGATTTTTCAATCTCAATTGCAGAAAATTGATAATCATCATTTTCAGTTTGTCCGGCTATTCCTCTTTTATCAGTTTTGATAATTTCAAAAGTGCCATTCTTCAAATAAAGTGGACGTCCGGCACCGGAGAACTGAATTTTATTATCTTTTATAGCTATAAGAGCAAGTTCCATTCCATCACGGATTTGGTTCTCAGCAAGCCGTTGATTGAGTACTTCAGTTACCTTGTTATTCATATATGACAGTATTTCACCTGTATCARTTAACCTCTTGCTTAATACTGCATCATCCAGAACCGAAGATGCTATAACTGTAAGCATCGARCCGGGAATACCGTGACCTGTGCAGTCAATTACTGCCAAAAACTTTATCCCGTCAATTTCCTGAAACCAGTAACTATCTCCGGATACTATATCTTTGGGTGTATAAATTATGAAAATATCATTAAACGCAGATTCTAATACACTATCCCACGGGAGAATAGCGTGTTGAATTGTGGAGGCATAAGTTATTGAAGCAACAATTTGTTCGTTTTTCTCATCAACAATTGATTTTTGAGTTTCAATTTCATTATTTTGATTAGCTAATTTATCGCTTAATTTCTTTTTTTCTTTGAAACGCAAAAACGCAATACCAAACGCACCAAGAAGTACTATAACTCCGCCACCAGGCAAATAAGATTGAAACTGCTGAGCTTTTTTTTCTGTCTGTAATATCTTAATTTCAGCATCTTTAATCTCGTTTTCTCGTTTTGCTTCCAGATTTGCAATTTCTTTTTGTTTTTCCAAACTGTAAGCCGAATCTTTAAGATTGTACCATTTCTCCTGGTATTCGTAAGCTTTTTCAAAATCACCCATATCTCGATAAACTAATCTTAGATATTCATAGCATTGTGTCAAGATGAAAAAATCTTGAATATGCTTAGCAATTTGTACTGTCTGTTGAATATAATTAAGTGATTTCTTAAAATTATTATTTTTATTTAAATCAATATTATTTTCTTGTTTTTTTATCCGTGCTATAATCGAATCTTGTGTCAAAATATAATGGAGTCGCCCCATGAAACCAATAGAAATACTTCGAGTTCGCACATCACCTATTTCTTCAGCAATTTGCAATCCTTTTTCAAAATGTTGAAGAGCAAGAGGATATTCTGCCAAGTCTGTATAAACTGTTCCTAAGTAATTATGAGATACTCCAATTTCTCTTTTGGTATTTTGTTTTTCTGCAAATATAAGCGATTCTTTTGCATAATAGAGAGCAGTATCCAATTCGGACAAGTAATAATAAGCCATACTTAAATTACCGTATATATTAGAAAATACTAGCTCAACATCGAATTTTTCTGCTAATTCCAATGCTTTACTATAATACTGAATTGCTTTTTCATAATTAGTACTGAGTAAATAAGTAAAACCAATGTCACCATAACTTGTTGCAATTGCTCGTTTATTACCGGATTCTTCAGCAATTCTAAGTGAATTCTGAAAGTGTTCTATGGCAAGAGAATAATTCGATTGTACAGAGTAATTGTTACCTAATGCTCTATGAGCGTTTATTTCCCCGTTTGACCACCTTATTTTTCTTGATAAATACAAACCGCGGAGGTTGTATTCAATGGATTTTTCCATTTCCCCATTAGTGCGAAACAAAGAATTTAGTTTTAGCAATAAATTAACTTTATTCGTATCTTCTTGCATTTTATCTAATTCTGTAAGCATAGAATCAACTATTGCTTGACCTTGTAATTGCGATTTTGCCGTATTTACAGATAATACAAACAATATGATTGATATTAGAAATTTCATAATCTCACTCCAAGAATAGTTACATCATCAATTTGATTTCGGCTGCCTTTGTGACTGTTAAATTCATTTTCAAGAATTTGATTTTGCTCTTCCATAGGTTTATCTGAAATTGATTCAAGAAGAGTAACAAACCTCTTAGTGCTGTATTTTTGGGCATTTTCATCCATTTGGTCGGCATAACCGTCAGTTGACAGATAAAAAATCAATTCCCTGTTCTGTAAATTAATTTGATGGTTAGTGAAAAATCTGTCAACTTCTTTTTGATGTCCACCAATTGAATGTTTATCTCCTCTAATCTCTGAATATTCTTTAACCCCGCTATTAAAACCAACAATTCTTAATGGTCTTTTTGCACCGGCAAATATAGCAGTTGGCTGATGTTTATCAAAAGCTATAATACAGACTTCCATCCCGTCCATTTGTCTTGATTCATTAGTATCCTGCTTGAGTGTTGAACGAACTCCATAATGCAGTCTTTTAAGAATTTCTGACGGACTGCTTATTCCTTGCAGCAATACAATTTGATTTAGCAAGTCATTGCCGATCATAGACATAATTGCACCGGGTACACCATGCCCCGTGCAATCAACAACAGCAATAAACTTCCAGTCTTCAGTGTCTGCAAACCAGTAGAAGTCTCCTGAAACAACATCCTTTGGTTTAAATAAAAGAAAATTGTTCGGAAACATTCTATCTAAAGTATCTTTTGAAGGCAGTATTACAGACTGAATATTTCTGGCATATTCGATTGATGAAGTCAGTGAAGTGTGCTGCTCTTCAATTATATGTTTCTGAGCTATTAAATCGTCGTTAATTTGTGCCAATTCAACATTTTGGTCTTCAATGATATTTTTCTGTATTGACATTTCATCATTATATGCCTTTAGTAAGTCATTTGATTGGATTAACCTTAATTCGTTGTCTGTACTTTTTTTTACAAAGTAGGCTATAACTAAAACGATTATAACTGCTGCTGATAATGCCCCGAAAAATTTCTCTTTAATTTGAATATCAGGTTCTAAAATAACCGGTTCAGCTATTATATTTGTAAAGAAAACACTTAATATAAGAGTGGTTGTAGGAATCAATAATGCTAAAATTATCTTAACCCTGTCTTTGATACTGAAAAGTAGAAATACTACCCCATAACTTGCAATAACAATATAAAGCTGATTACTCGTACCGCCGGACATCAATTCTTTCATCAAAATTGCTGCATTCCCTGTAAACAATATGAAATACTTCGCAAAATCAAAATGATGATATATATTCATAAAATAAGCAAATACAAAAAGTATCGAAGCAATAAGTGATATTGAGCTATGTACAGTGTCTCCGTTTATATAGAACATAAAAATCCTGACGAATGAAACCGCAGCAGCAATAAGGATTATATAGTTTGAAATTATAACTCCTTTTTCCTCGTGAGCAGTCATTCCGGAAATGATACCTTTTGATGTTATATTCTTTAAAAACTTTACCATTCTAACACTAAACTTTAATTCGTTTAATAATATATATATAATAAATATCTAATAGTAAAACTACAGAGGTTGTTAAAATCAAAAAATAATTTGTGTTCCAATGCCATACTAAAGCAACTGAAATCAAACCTGTACCTAACATCTTATACCAGGCAATTTTATATGAAAAAAGCGATTTGTTTTTTGAATCAATAAAGGAAAATACATATAATGCTGATATCATAATATTATCCAGATAAGCTGAAATTGTACCTATTTCTGTATCATAACCTGCAAGATTAAATGTATAAAAGAAAATTAAACCGAAAAATGCTGTAAAAACTGCTATATATTTTGAATTGTCACGGAAAAAAGGATTTTGAAATTGCTTATATCCATATTTCAAAATACCCCAAAAAATAAAGCAATCCAGAATGAACCACATAGTATAACCTGCCTGAAGTGCCGTTCCTAAATAATTGCCGACCGAACTGCCGAATGGAAAACTCCAGATAAATTCCCACGCTATATTTAAACAAACAACAATCAGAGGAATCTCTACATATTGTTTGTTCCTTATTTCTTTGATATATATGACATAAATAAATATCCAAAATACACAACCTGCAATGAAAAGTGTCATTTGATACGGGTTTAAATTATTCAGATTCAGCAAGTTATCCATTTATTTACTCCATACACTAAATAAAGATGTTATCGGATTATCAATTTGCCAGTCTTTTCTCAAACCTGGTGGTATGTAAAGCCCTGTGTCTTCACCTTTAGCAATATATTTCTCCAGGGCATTCAGTAATTTTAGATTTATATAATGAGAAGCAATTTTTGCCATTATTCCTTTACTTTCAAATTTAAGCAGCAAAATTCCAAGAATTAGAGTCAGGAAGGCAATGGGGTTAAAATATTTAGGCGGACGAACTTCAAGCAATTTGCAGGTTTTATCACCCATTAGTGCATACATCAGGATCGGCACGACATCTTTTAATATACGTTCGTGTAGTATTTCATCTAAAAAGTCAGTCAAATCTCTTGTAAGAACTATCCCTGCTTTAGTTTTTTCATCAAGAGTTGTTGAAATTTCATCCCAAAGAATAATTGATGAATTATAATCTGCCGGCATATTGTTCTCATCAATTCCAATCAGAAATCCCGTACATTTCCAAAGATGTACAATAGCTTCCTTTTCTGCGGCTGAAATTCTGAATCCTAATTTATCCATTCCGGCTATTACAACGGTTGAAAATGCCAGCATAGTTCCTATCAAATCTTCCTGATTAATCGGATAACCTTTTGTTTCGACATTATAATTAATTGTGCCCTTCTGAACTTCCTGAAGTAAATAATATCGGATAGATGCGTGAAGTAATCTTACTTTCAGTGAGGTTGCAATTCCTCTGCCTGTTGGTTCTAAACCGCCGGGAGACATTACATCCAGAACAAATTGTGCTGTGAGTGCAATTCTTCTTCGTGTATGATTTGTAAGTCGTCCTGTGTCGTAAAGAACTTCGGCACCTTTACCGCAGGCATAACATTCAGGCAGTGATTTACAAAAATATGATAGTATAAAAGACGGTCCGATACGTGCAAATGCCTGCTGTGCCAATTGGATTTTTGAAGAATCTGCCCACGAAGGTAATTGTGAATTTGCATTGATATAATCCTTAAATTCTGTGGGAGTATCATCACTGTTAAATTGGTTGTTGTATATCAATTTCTTAAAGAAAGAATTTAGGTAGGGGAGTTCATAACTAGATATTACTTGTTTTATGAAACTGTCAGCATTAGCATCACCGATGAGTCTCAGTTTTTCTAAATTTCCGATTGTCAAATTTTCATTATTCATATCATTACCAAATTATTTAACTTAACAAAAATAAATTAATAACTTTAGTTAAACAAATATTATTATTTAATAATACAAAATGAAATGATTTTTATTTTAAATCCTCACTCCCAGAATAGTTATATCATCTATATTTGATTCTATCCCATCGGGAATTAATATCGGTAGAAAAAGTACAACCGAGGGGAAATACAAACCTTTCTCATATGGTTCTTTACTCATCTGATGAATAATAACAATTTATAAATTCATCGGATGAGTTTGCTTCTGTATATTTGATTCTTTCCAATCGGGAATTAATATCGGTAGAAAAAGAACAAGCGACGGTAAACACAAACCTTTCTCATATGGTTCTTTACTCATCCGATGAATAATAACAATTTATAAATTCATCGGATGAGTTTGGTTCTGTATATTTGATTCTATCCCATCGGGATTAAATATCGGTAGAAAAAGCACAACCGACGGAAAACATAATACCAAACTCCGAGTGAGTTAACTGTTAATAACAGGAATTTCAAATGTTTAAATTTTAACTTTTAAAATGAATATTCACTTTTTCAATATATGCTAATTCTGAACCTTCTTCTTTTAACTCTAATTCATGGAGAGCAATCTCTTCCTTTTTTAATTGAAAATGCCATTTAAATAATTCACTTAAATTTCCTTTCAATAAATTCTCAATTAACCCAATAGTTTTAATAACAAATTTTTCTTTTTTAATTTCTTTTACTTTTAATTTATGCTTTTTCAAAGCTAACCTATAATTTAATAAAAGAAATTCAATTTTTTCATCAATTTCTTTTATAGAAAGATTTGAATTAGAAATATCATTAATAAAATTTTTTAGTTTTAAAAAATAAAGATAAGATTCATCATCATTTTTAAAATTAAATATATCTTCCCAATTACAATCTTTTGTTGGCAATGGAAAATGATTTAAAACTATTTTTAGAACTTCATATCTTTTTGAATCGGAAAATTCATTAGAGTAATAGTTATCAATAATTGGAATTGACTTGTATTTTAAATGATGATTATACCAAATAGCCTGTTCTTTTATAGTAGAGTCAATTGCTAAATTGAATATTTTATTATCCAGATTCATAAATAATGGTTCCTGTCGTGTTGCCATCATATGACCAAAATCTTTTATATCTATATCAAAATTATCTGAACTCTTTTTATTTTTAATATTATTGTTATTTAATATTAAATTGATATAGCTTAATCCTTTTTCGTTAATTTTATTAGATAAATTTATACATTTTTGAATATCTTTTTCATCTATATCATAAATTGTTGGACGATTTAAAACAATTTTATCATTATTAATTAGGTATTCAAGTTCTTTGTCACGAGCTGCATCAGAAGGATGTAAACCGGTTTTGTTTGAAATATATCTAAAAGTATATAACATATCAAAAATCATCATATCATTAAAAGTACGTACTTTTCTATATGGAAATTCTACAAGAGTTTCATAAAACCATTCTTTCAAACCTATAATGTAAAGTTTATCGAAAAATAAGAAATCTTGTTTTAAACTTTCAACTGAAATGTTAGTTAGAGCTCTAATACCAATTAAATTTTTCATAAATTCACTTCCATAAATCATACATTGCTAATATAATATCTTCTTCTGCCAGTTCATAAATGAAGTGGTCAATTTGTTTTTCTTCGGCAACTGTTTCTTTATTCCTTTTCATAATTTATTTATCTCAAATTCAAAATTGTCTAATTGATTGATTTTAGTTAAAATAGAACCATCCATTTTGTATTTTGCATTTTCATTGAGATTAATAACATTTATATTCCATTTATCCAAATTTTGATTATCAATGAAAATAACTGCATTTACATATTCATCAAGGTTATTAACAATGCTATTCTTTTCTAATATTTGATTAGTAATCTGTTTTTTATCACGGTTATATATAAAATTTACTTTGCCTTTAAATATGTTTTCAATATCCGTAAATTTAAAATTTGTTGTATCTCCTTGCCTAACTAAAACTAAAATATATGGTATCTTGTTATTATCTATAATATTTTTATATTTATCAATTTTATTAAAAATATCTTTCTCTACTCCTGTATCGTAACCCCATTGAACTGTAGTTGGACGTATCCCAATGTCAGGATAAGTTAACAATTTGTTGAAAAATAAAATTTTTATTTCAATATCTTGAAATTCAAAGATATCTTCTATTTCATAATTTGATAACCAATCAATTACTTTTTCTTTAAATCCAATTAATGAAGGCATAAAGTCATCTTTATAATCATATATAGTCGATAGATAATTTATTTCTAAAGAAACTCCAACAGGAATTGTTTTAAGTTCATTTTGAATTGCATCGCAAAATATTTCATAATTTTTCCAAACTTGCTTTTTAAAATAAGATTTCACCTCAACAATTGCTTGTATTTTATTATTTTGTTGGATTACCCAATCTGGAGTTTTTCCATCTATCTTGTGTTCATAATTAATTTCTAAACCTTGTCTCGATAACATCATACCAGCTAATAATTCAAAAAATATTGAATAATAATAATCAATATTTTTATTTGCATCATTTAATTTCTTTTGTATTTCATTTTGTGATTTACTATTTAAACTACTTATCATTTTTAAAACATTCTTATCATTGTAATTATCCATCTCTTACTCTCCCTCCACTACTTTAATCTCTTCTTCTGTCAACTCATAAAGCTCATACACGAGCAAATCTATTTTGCGGTCGGTTGTATTAATAAGTTCTTTGATTTCCATTGCTATTGCTTTCATACGATTGAATCTCTCTGACCAGTCTTCTTTCATTTCGCCTTTTAGTTCTATTTTCAGTTTCTTTAGTTCTGATGTGAAGTCTGCCCAGCTTATTTCGTACCAGTTCTGAAGTTTTGTGCTTAGCTTATCTATGCTGTAATCTGCTTTCAGTAAATCCAAAAACTTATTCTTTATCTCCTGCAACTCTTTATTTTTCTCAAGCATTATATCTGCAAGCTCTATGAAAGGGAGTTGGGATTCAGGAGATATATTTGGAATGGGAATTTCTTTTATATCTTTTGGATTGATTTTTGGAAATATTTCTTTAGCAAAATTAGGCAAGAAAAATCTACCATAAAAACTTACTACATTTGAATTGCAAATGCATAAGATATATTTTAGAGAAAACTTGTCATCTTTAGATATGAAAGGAGTTATACTATGTCCATAATAATATAAATCTGAAACATATGTTGATTGTATTGATTGGTTTCTTCCTGGTATTTCTCTAAATAATAATCTATCTCCTTTAAAGAATTTTAGTTCTCTTTTAGCTGCGAGCCAATCACCATAATTTAACCATTCACCTGACCAATTTATAGACCATTTTTGTAAATCTTGACCATTTAACCATTTCCCATAATTAATATCAATTTTAGTTGTCGAATGATAAGCCCTGCTTTCAATAATTTCTTTTGATTGTCCTCGATATTTATCATATGCCGTTATTCCTTGAGAGACCTCACCAATAGAACCAAGTGGTATTGAAATAAAATTCAATTTATTTTTTATTATTTCAATGCTAGGGGTTATTTTAATATTTATTTTATAGCTATTTGATTCATTAATATTATCTTTTTTTATTGTCCATTCAATTTCGTTTTTTTCAATTTTAATAACATTTGAATTAGAAAAAGTTTTTATTGAATTAAATATCAATGTATTTACTGTTGCTTCTGAAAAAATATTTTCTCCTAAAATATTCAATGATTCTAATTGAATATCTTTAATTAAAAACTTTCTTAATTTTGCAAAATTATCTAGATTTAACCAAACAATTGGAGTAATAAATGATATATGACCATTTTGTTTTGCTAATTTTAATGATAGTTCAATAAAATAAACGTAATTTTCATACCTATTTTCATAAAAATCATAATTCAGTTTTATAAATATTTTTTCTTTATCAGAAAAATAACTACCATACGGCGGATTACCAATAACCACATCAAAACCGCCGGCACTCAT